>OY729431.1:0-297500 GCA_963422395.1 Vicinamibacteria bacterium
CTCTCTTTCCGGAAGGCGCTCGCTATCGGTGAGGATCAGCTCTGCGTCCACGATCTGCTTTCGGCGCGGCCTTCGGCGGCGGTGCTCGATGCCAGCGACGCCGTGCTGATCGGCGGCAGCGGGGACCATTCCGTGGTTCGGGGCGGTCCCTGGCTCGCCGGCGCGCTCGGCGCGATGGAAACGCTCTATGAGCGGTCGAAGCCGGCGTTCGCCTCGTGCTGGGGCTTCCAGGCGTTCGCCTGCGCGCTCGGCGGCCGGGTGGTGACCGACAGGACGCGCGCCGAAGTGGGCGTCGTATCTCTCGAACTGACTGCGGCCGGTCAACGGGATCCCGTCTTCGGTCCGCTCGGGACCCGGTTCCCGGCGATCCTCGGCCACGAGGACATCGTCACCGATCTGCCTCCCGGAGCGGCCTGTCTCGCTTCGAGCGCGACCATCCCCAACGAGGCCTTCGCCTTCTGCGGAAAACCCATCTACGCCGCCCAGTTCCATCCGGAACTCGACCGCGAGGGGCTCATCGAGCGCATCGCCGCCTACCCGCCCTATCTGCCCCTGACCGGGGCGCGTTCTCTCGAAGAGCTCCGCGTCATCACCCCGAAAACCCCCGGAGCGACCAGCCTCCTGCGGCGGTTCGCCGGCGAGATGGTGCGTCCGGCAGGCCGGGAACAGCTCTCCCCGCCGGGTATCATCCGCGCCCCGTAATGGACCTGACGGCTCGCCTGTTCGCGCTGGTTCTCCTGTTGGGGGCAGCGGTTCCTCCCGCCTTCGGCGAGCCGCCGGAGGGAATTCGTCCCACGGCGGGGCAGGAGGAAGAAGAAGAGACCGCGCCCACTCCCCCTCTCCAGAGTTCGCACACCGAGACGGTGGTGGTGACCGCGAGCCGCGCCGAGGAAACCCTCGTGGACTCGGTGGCGCTGGTCACGGTGCTGGACCGGGAGAACCTTGCGGAATCGCCGGCGGCGCTCCTGGACGAGACGCTGGGACGGATTCCCGGATTCGGACTCTTCCGCCGCAACTCCAGCCTCATCGCGCACCCCACCACCACCGGGGTTTCCCTGCGAGGGATCGGCCCGAGCGGCGCGAGCCGATCGCTGGTGCTCTGGGACGGGTTGCCGATCAACGACCCCTTCGGCAACTGGGTGTACTGGAACCGCCTGCCGACGCTGTACCTCGACCGCATCGAGGCGGCGCGCGGAGCGGGCAGCCCCCTCTACGGCAGCTCGGCGCTCGGGGGCGCCGTCCAGCTCCTTTCCCGCCGCCCCGAGGCCGGCCTTTTCCGAGCGCGAGGCCGCCTCGGCAACCTCGGGATCCAGGACGGTGAAGTGGTCGCCTCGCACGAAGCGGGAGGCATCGCCGTCATCGGCGCCGCCCGGATGTTCCGCAGTGACGGGTATCACCGCATCCGCGAGGCCGAGCGGGGTTCGGTGGATCAGCCGGCGGGGGTGGACTTCCGCTCGGTCGTGGGCCGGGCCGAAGCCGGGCCGGTGCATTTCTCGATCAACTACTACGCGGAAGACCGTCGAAACGGCACTCCGATCCAGAGAAACGATTCGCGGCTGGTGCTGGCCTCCGGCGGCATCACCGAAGAGACCTGGGACCTGCGGGTGTTCGGGCAGAGTTCCCGGCTGAACAGCGACTTCTCACGCATCCTTCCCGGCCGGAACCGCGAGATCCCGACCTCCGAGCAGCGGTACGAGTACTCGGGAGTCGGTGGAGTCGTCACCACCCGGCTCGGCGCCGGACTCCTCGCCGGCGCCGACTGGATGCGGACCGCGTGGGGAGACCACAGCCAAAACCGCTTCGGCGGCTTCCTCCAGAAGCGGATGGAGTTGCACCCGGACCTCGAGCTGCTCGCCGACGGCCGCCTCGACCTGTGGCAGAACGCCGGCACCCGAGCGAGCGTCAATCCCCGCGTCGGCCTTCGCTACCACTTCTCCCAGAATACGACGCTTCGCGCCTCGGGATACCGAGGCTTCCGCGCTCCCTCGCTCAACGAGCTGTACCGTCCGTTCCGGGTCGGCAATGTCCGGGTCGCCGCGAACGACGGTCTCGGCGAGGAAACGCTCTACGGTGCGGAGGCGGGCGTCGATCTCTATCCCTCGCGGAACCTGCTGATCCGGGGGAACGGCTACTGGAACTCCCTTCGGAATACGGTCGGGAATGTCACCCTCGAGGTGAACGACCAGGGAGTTTTCCGGCAGCGCCAGAACATCGGCCGGGCGAGCGCCCGCGGGATCGAAGCCGAGGCGTACCTCTACCCCGACAGTCGGACGGAGATCTTCGCGTCCTACCTCCTCTCCTCGACTTCCGTCGAAGATACCGGGAAGCGGTTGCCCCAGGTTCCGCTGCATCAGGGCGCCTTCGGCATCACCTGGCGCGGGCCCGCGGTCGTCCGGGCCGACCTCCGCTTCCTGGGCCGCCAGTTCGAGGACGACCGCAACGAGCTGCCGATGGACGGCTTCGTTTCGCTCGGGCTCCGGGTCTCCTATCCGGTGAACGAGCGCTTGAGCCTCTTCGTCGCCGGCGAAAATCTCACGGACGCCGAGATCGTTTCGGCCCGCACCCCCATCGAGACCCTGGGCACTCCCCGCGCGGTCCAGCTGGGGGTGGATTTCGACCTGTCCCGCTGAACAGAGCTCCTGATTCTCCAAGCAGATGGAACACCTTCGACAGTTCCCCCTCGCCTCCCCGAAAACCGCAGTTCGACAAGGCCGCTTTCGCGGCCCACGACCTGTTCGTGAAGCACCTCGGTTTCGCCCTCTCGTCCTGGTCGGAGTGCATGTGTGACCCCACGCAGCATGCGCGGTAACCGGCCCTCGCTGGCGCGCTCTCGCCGCTTTCCCGGCGCTCCTGCTCGCTTGCACCGCCGGACCGTCCGAGCCTCCCGCTCTCGAAGACCGCTCCGACTGGCCGCTGCAGGAGCTTCGCGACGAGCCCTTCGATGTCCTCCACTACCGGATCGCTCTCGACCTCGACGAGACGACCCGCAGCCTCGAAGGCAGCGCTCGGATCCACCTCCGGACGGAAGCCGCGATCTCGGAACTGCGCTTCGATGCCGAGACTTTCGAGGTGCGCTCGGTCCGCACTGGGGACGAAGAACTCGATTTCATCCACGAAGACGGGAACCTGGCCATCGAACTCGGAAAATCCGTCCCGGAGGGCGAGACCCTCGTGCTCGAGATCGCCTACGGCGGCTCCGGCGTGGATGTGGACGCCACCCGCTTCGGAATGCCTGCGAGCTACGACCTGGGTCTCGACTTCAAGCCGGCGACCGACCGCAACCCGGAGCTGGTGAACACCCTCTCCTTCCCCGAGGGGGCGCGGCACTGGTATCCCTCGGTGGATCACCCGGCAGACCGCGCCACCTTCGAGCTGCTCGCCACCGTGCGTGAGGATTGGCGCGTCCTCTCTAATGGACGCCTGGTGGAAATCCGTGAGGGACCGCGCCCGGGCGTCCGAACCCACCACTGGCGCCTCGACGAACCCCATCCGACCTACCTCTCGGTACTGGTCGCCGGGCCTTACCAGGTCATCGCCGACCGGCACGGAGCGATCCCGGTGCACTACTGGGTCTATCCCCGGGATGTCCCGGACGCCGACCGCAGCTTCCAGAAGACCCCGGCGATCCTCGCTTTCTTCGAGGAGGAATTCGGCGTCCCTTACCCGTGGAACAAGTACGACCAGATCACCATTCCCGGGATCGGAGGCGGTGCGGAGAGCACTACCGCCACCGTACTCGGCGAGAGCACGATCCACGACGAGCGCGCCGAGCAGGACTTTCCGAGCCACGGGCTCGTGGCCCATGAGGCCGCTCACCACTGGTGGGGCGATCTGGTGTCCTACCGCGACTGGGGCGAAACCTGGATCAGCGAGAGCTTCGCCACCTACTCCGAGTACCTCTGGCACGCCCACGAACTCGGAGCCGACGAGGCCGGCGAGAACATGCGCCGAAAACGAGAGTCCTACCTGCGCCAGGCGCGGACCGTCCTCCGCCCGGTGGTCTCGAACCGGTGGCGGCGCCCGAACGACAACTTCGACGCGCACACCTACCCGAAGGGCGCCGCTCTCCTCCGCCTCCTCCGCCACATCGTGGGGGACGCGGAGTTCCGCGCCGGAATACGGCACTTTCTCGAAAAACACGCCTTCGAGCCGGTGGACACCGAGGATTTCATCGCCGCTTTCGCCGAGACCCCAGGGGTGGACATTCGCTGGTTCGTGGACCTCTGGCTCCGCCGCCCCGGGCATCCGATCCTCGAGATCGAGAGCAGCTTCGGCGACGGCGCCGCGGTGATGCAAATCCGGCAGGTCCAGACCGCGGCCGCCAGCATGGGCACCGTCCCGGAGGAGTACCGAGCGCCGCTCGCGGTGCGGGTGGTCACCGGATCCGGTTCCGAAATCCACCGCTTCACCCTCGAAGGCCGCGAACAGACCCTGACCTTTCCAGCTGCCGGAGAGCCGCACTATATGCGCTTCGACGCCGACGATGTCCTGCTCGGGGAGCTGCGGATCACGAAACCGGCAGCGGAATGGGTCGCACAGCTCGCGGACGACGACGGCGCCGGCCGCCGCCGGGCGGCGGCCGCGCTCGCGGGAATGGGCGGTGAGGAAGCCCGCACCGCGCTTCGGACTGCGGCAGCCTCCGACCGCTTCTGGGCGGTCCGCGAAGCGGCC
This sequence comes from Vicinamibacteria bacterium, assembly GCA_963422395.1. Classification (GTDB taxonomy): domain Bacteria; phylum Acidobacteriota; class Vicinamibacteria; order Marinacidobacterales; family Marinacidobacteraceae. Next base: position 4,672 of record OY729431.1, read on the forward strand.
GTCGGCGGGCTCGACCCGACCGATGCCGCGGACGCTCTTGCGCTGCGAAGAGCCGCCGAGCAGGATGCCCGATCCGCGGTCCGCGCCGCGGCGCTCACCCGGCTGGCTGGTTCCGCCGGCGCCGAGTTCTCGATCCGACGCTTTCGGAGCGACTCCAGTTACCGTGTCCAAGCAGCGGCAGTCGCCGCACTCGGTGAGCTCCCGGGCCCTCCTGCCGGCGAGGTCCGCGCGGTTCTCGAAGAGGCAGCGCGCCTGGCCTCCCCCCGGGACATCGTCGCCCGCGCGGCGCGGGAAGCGCTCGACCCACAGAGCTGACCGCGCCGCCCGACAGACGGAGCAGCGCGCCCTACCCGGCGCCTTTCGCGGATGCGAAGCGCGCGGACCGCGCTGCAGAAGCCGCCAGCACCGCCTGCGGCACCGGAAAGCTTCGGATGAAGGACTTGGCGTAGGAGAACCAGCCTCCCTGGTACGGTCGGCTGGTGGTGCGAATGAACGCCGCCATCGCTTCCGAGTTGAGCGCCGCCAGAAGCGCGCTCCAGTCGAGCGGAACGCGAGGTTTCACGCAGTACCCGGAATAGAAGGTCGCCTGCGGTTCCGGGCAGCGCTGGAAGTTCGGAACTCGATTCATCCCCGAAGTCAACAACTTGTCGCCAAAACCGGACACCAGGGAGACCTGCCGTCCGAATCCGTACCAACGGCGCGGATCGGTGCGCCCCTTGTCGCGGGCCAGCAGCCGCGCTCGATTCCGCCGCAGCCAGGCGTAGGCCCGCGGCGCTCGATCGGCGATCTCGGCCTCAGGCAGCAGCTGCCCTTCACGGTCGTAGGGGAAGACCACGACCCGGCGCGCCGGATCGCGGCCGCCGCGGAGCACCGAGGCCTTCACGATGGGACGCAGCACCCAGCTCTCGAGCCGCTCGCTGCGCCCTTCGACGAAGCAGTCCACGAGATCGGCATCGCCCAGGTCAACGGCCGGTTCCCGCCGGCACAGGATGAACACCCGGTCGGCGAGCGTCTGGACGCCGACATGGATGTCGGCGATCTCGTCGAGCCGAGGCCCTCGCCCGGCGAGCTCGCGCATCGTGCGCCACTCGGCAGCGGTCGCCGGGATCCAGGGCGCGGACGGACGCTCCGGATCCCCCCGGACGGTGCCGGCGGGGGCGAATCGGCCGTCTTCGAAGCGCCATGTCGGAATCGGCCGCGGCGCACCGTCTCGTTCGATCACGGTGATCGCGGTGTAGGTGGTGACCCGCGGGAATACCTGATGGGCGCCGAAATCCAGGATCCGCCGAACCCGGTGCGCGGTCGAAAGGTGCGACCGCAGCGCTCCCGCCGCCTGGGACCGCAGCCAGCTCGAAGGGGTGATGTAGGCGAGGCTTCCTCCGCGCCGCAGCAGTTCGAGCCCCAGCTCGAAAAACACCACATACAGATCGGTCGCTCCGTGCGTGAGTGACCAGCCGCCGGCGCGCTCGCGTCCGGTGCGTTCGAGGTGCTGCACCCGGACATAGGGCGGATTCCCGATTACATGGGTGAAGCGGCCCGAGGTGTCGGCGAATCCGGACCGGTCGAGCGCGTTGCGCTCCTCCAGCCGCCAGCGGACCCGAGCCCGGGGATAGCGCTCCCGAAGCACAGCGTCGAGGCGACGGCCACAGTCGGCGAGCGCGGAGCCTTCGATGTCGTAGCCGGCCAGGCGCCGCAGCGTCCCGAGCGCTGCAGTACGAGGCAGCCGCCGCAGGCTCCGGCGCGCGACTTCGACCAGAAACTCCCCGTCGCCGCAGGCAGGGTCGCAGACCGCGGCGCTTCGGAGACTGGCCGCCTGATCCAGACCGGCGGCGTCCAGGATGCGGACGACCACCGGCCGGGGCGTGTACACCACGCCATTCCGCTTGCGGCGGGAAGGGATCATGGGGAAGTCAGGGAGAGAGGTGGCGCAAGCGGATGCGAAGCGCCATGCGATCGAAAAAGCGTAGAACGCTCAGCTCGCGGTCGAGCAGACACCAGGAGCGCTCGCCGAGTTCCAGCGTCTGCGGGGTCGAGCTGCCGACGATCTTCTGATACTCGGGATCGAGATCCAAAAGCCCCACTGCCATCTCATCCGGCGCATGCGCGTGGCGGTGGTCCCGCCGGAGTTTCGCGTAGCGCTCGATATCCCGATCTCGAATCTGCTCGGTCTTTTTCAATTGACCCTGTCGATCCTTGTAGGGAATCGGATTCGTCACGAAGAACAGATTCCCGTACACCAGGTTCTGGCGGCGGAGGTTCGCAGTTTCCCCGAGCTGCTGTTCGAAATAGTTGACGGCGTTCTGATGGTAGTTGGACATCACGAACTTCACGCTGATCACCGCCAAAGTCTCCGCTTCGCTTCGAACAAGCACATCGACCGCTTTGGGGTAGTACTCCCCATGAACCTGAGCTTCTTCCCGCGAGGTCTCGCTCTGGCCAACGAGCAAATAGGCAGGATCCCGGAGATTGCGCGACAGCTCCGTCTGTACCCAGCCGTGGAGCGGTGCGAGTTTTTTGGGAGATCGCGGACCGTGTTCCTTGAACAAGGCGTAGGAGTCCTGCAGTGCCTTCAGGTATCGGGACTTGAAGGCCGGGTCCGTCATTCGCATCGTTCCAGGTACCCTCGTTCGTCCCGGGTCATAGGTGCCGGCACGGTGTCTCGCCACCGGAGATCGCGAAAAGTCGAGAGCGCTGGTCGAGGGAGGCCGGTCGAGGGAGGCTGGGGGGTTCGCTGCGCGAACTCCCGACAGACAGCCATCGCGGCCGAACCATATACGCGGCAGCCGACGAAACCCGTCACCAGAAATCCGGCGGCCAGGAACGAAACGGTACTGTGTCGGCTGACGGGCCGCGGCACACAGATACGATCAGCAGGGCAGAACGTGAGAGGCTTCGGCCGATGAACCCTTCGATAGCATTTCTTTCCGGTTGTGCTGGATTGCTCCTCATCGGAGTACCAGCCTCCCGGGCGCAGAGCGCCGGGGAGCGTTTTCCCTGGCCGTCGTTCCGCGGTCCCTCGGCTTCCGGGATCGCCGACGGACAGAACCCGCCGACCTCCTGGGACGCGGAGACCGGGCACAACATCCAGTGGACCCTCGAGGTGCCGGGGCTCGGGCACTCGAGCCCGGTGGTCTGGGGTGACCGCATCTTCGTGACGAGCGCGCGGAGTGACGATCCGAACCCCGTCTTCCGCTACGGGACCGACGGCCGCATCGATCGGCGCTCGGACCGGTCCCGAAACGCCTGGTTCCTCTATGCCGTGGACCGCGACCGGGGAGAGGTGGCCTGGGTGCGCGAGGCGGCGCGAAGCACGCCCCAGATCCAGCGGCACCCGAAGAACAGCTACGCTTCGGCGACTCCAGCGACCGACGGCGAACAGGTAGTGATCCTCCTGGCCACCGGTGAACTCCTGGCCTACGACTTCGAGGGTTCGCTGCTCTGGCAGGTGGATCTCGGACCGCTGGACGCCGGCGCGTCCTACGACGACAGCTACCAGTGGGCAGCCGCCAGTTCGCCGATCATCTGGCGGGGTCTGGCCATCGTGCTGGCGGACCAGCAACGAAGTTCGTTCCTCGCCGCCTTCGACATCCGCTCCGGCGAGGAGGTCTGGCGGACACCGCGCGATCTGATCTCCTCGTTCTCGACACCGACGGTGCATGCCGGCGGCGAGCGAACCGAGCTGATCACGAACGGCGCCGGACTCATGCAGGGGTACGACCCGGCGACCGGCCGGGAACTCTGGCGGATGGCAGGCAGCTCGTTCAACACCACCCCGACCCCGGTGGTGGTCGAGGGGCTCATCTATCTCACCAGCGGCTATCGCACCCGACCGATCTTCGCAGTCCGCACCGGAGCGAGCGGCAACATCTCGCTCGCGGAGGGTGTCCGTTCGAACCCCCAGGTCGCCTGGAGCTCACCGCGCGACGGCCCCTACATGGCGTCGCCGCTGGTGTACCGCGGCCACCTCTATGTGGTCTCGGCCGGCGGCGTGCTGACTCTTTTCGACGCAGTCACCGGGGAGCGCCTCTACAAGCGCCGGGTCGCCGAGCGCGGCGGCGCGTTCACTGCCTCGCCGGTGGCCGCCGACGGCCGCATCTACCTGACGAGCGAAGACGGCGACGTCTTCGTGATCCGCGCCGGACTCGAATACGAACTGCTCGCGGAAAACAGCATGGGCGAAGTCTGCCTGGCGACCCCAGCGATCTCCGAGGGGCAGCTGCTCATCCGTACGACGGACCGCCTGGTGGCAGCGGTCGAAGGGATCGCTCCCGCCACTGCGGCCGCCACGATTTCCCACGAGCCGTTTCCCGCCGTCTTCGGCACCGCGCAGGTGCTGCCGTTCGACGACTTCGAGGACGGAGATCTATTCGCGCATACCGGCGTGCGCTGGCAGACCTTCACCAACGGTGTTTCCACGGCGAAACTCGGGCTCGTCCGGGGCGGAACCCCCCCCGGGGCCGCCGCCCGCGTGGACGGCGAACTCGCCGCCGGAGCTGCTCGCGGCCCGCTGGCCCAGATGTACCAGCCGTTCGACCGGGGCGCGCTGCCGATCGACCTCCGGGAGCTGGGCGGCGTCGCCCTCCATGCCCGGGGCAGCCGCCCCTTCGAGCTGACGATTCGCTGTGCCGGGGGCGAATTCGGCAGGGAACTCGAGGTTTCCGAGGAGTGGCGGCGAATCGAGATCGGCGCCGAAGAGATGGTGCCGCTCGCGGGAGCGCCGGAGACGGCCGCTTGGAACGGGGCCGAATGCACCGGGCTCTATCTGTCGCGCCGGGGCGTCTCCTCCGGGGGGCTCGGGTCGTTCTGGTTCGAGGTGGACGAGATCACGCTCTACGGCCGGAGCGCCTGGGAATCCCGGAACGGGCAGCCGCAGCATTGAGCGATCAACGGCGGACCCGGCCACGATAGAGCGTGTTCGGGGCATTCGAACGGCCGGCCACGATGTCGAGAATCCCATCTCCATCGACATCGCCGATCGCGAGCCCGTAGGCGGCGCCTTCGCCGTCGCCGAACGGAGTCCGCCGGAAGCGCTCTCCGGTTCCGTCGTTGATCAGCAGCGCACCCGGGGTACCGGAGTTCCCCATCACGATATCCAGGTCGCCGTCGCCGTCGAGATCAGCCACCGCCAGCGCATAGACATCGTCGTCGGCATCGCCGATCTCCTGGGGCGCTTCGAAGATCCCGTCCCCGCGGTCGAAGAAGAGCCGCACCCCGCCTTCCCGCTGATTTCCAACCAGGATGTCGCGTCGGCCGTCACCGTTCAGATCGCCCAGAACCACCGCACGGGCCGCCGAGTGTGACGGCCCGACCGCTCGGCGCTCTTCGAATCCGCCGCTGCCGTCGTTCACGAACAGGAAACTCTGCCCTCCGTCCCGGTGGGGCACGAAGAGATCGGCGAAATCGTCACCGGTGAGATCGCCGGCGGCGATCGTGGTGGCAGATTCTCCGGACAACACCTCGCATGAGGGAAACCCGCCGGCACCGTCGTTGACGCACAGGTAGTTGGAGCTCCGATTTTCGATCCCGCCGCGATTGGCGACCACGATCTCGGGCCGGTCGTCGCCGTTCAGATCGGCCACCGTGATGTTCCGCGTCGGCCAGTCGGGACTGCCGAAAGCGCCGGCAAGCCGGAACCCGCCCCCGCCGTCGTTGAGGTGGATGCGTTTTTCGTCGGGGCGGTCGTTGCCGACCACGAGGTCGAGGTCGCCGTCGCCGTCGAGATCGGCGAGAGCGGCGGTGTAGGTGCGGTCCGCCGGTCCCGGAAGCGGCGAACGCCTTTCGAAGCCGCCGCGCCCGTCGTTGAACAGCACCAGATTTTCGAGAGGCCAGTGCCGCCCCTTCGCCAGGACGATGTCGAGATCGCCGTCGCCGTCGAGGTCGCCGAGGCTCGCACCGGCGCTGGTCTCAGAGGCATTCTCGAGGTCCACCGCCTCGAAAGCCTGCCAGGCCGCCGTCACGGCGAACAACAGGCCGCAAACGAGGGAGATCAACCGAGAACCCGCCCGATCCATTCGCGCCAGCGGGGCTCGTCGCGGGCGGCGAGGGAGGCGGCGTCCCCGCCGAAGAGGAAGATCGTGAGGTGGGCCATTCCCTGGCCTCCCATGGCGAAAGCGGCAGCGATGGCGAGCCCGGGCGCCGGGCGGTCGAGGCGGAACACGGTGTAAGGCCAGGGCTCGGAAACCGTCTTCTCGACCACACCCCTGAGGCGGGGGGCGCCGGGCCGTTCGAAGTCGAGACCCCCGCCGGAGGAAAGACCGCCGCAGTCGAGGGCCCGAGACAAGGCGTCCCACGCTTCCGAGGCGGATCCTCCGACCGGGACCAGAGTCTGGACCGCCGCGGAAGGCCGCCTTCGAAAGTGGGCGAGATAGAGCCCGAGGACAGTGAACCAGGCGGGCCAGCCCATCTCGATGTTCTCGAGCTGACCGTCCCACGCGTCGGTTTCGGCGAACAGATGGTGCTCCACGCGCACCAGGCATCGACCGCCGGCCTGCGGCTCGATGGTCCACTCGGCGGCCAGGGCCGGCGCGTCCGGGCCGAAGGGGCTCTCGGTTGCGAAGCGCCGCGGGGGGTCGAACCGGGTCACCCTGCCGACTTCCTCCATCTTCGGAACCTCGTGATGCGGCGCCCGGCACTTCACGACGCCTCCCACCCGGCCTTCGACCTCGGTGGGGCAGAACCAGGAAGACACCCCGGGGCCGGTGGCGATAGCTTCCCAGACTTCTTCGGGGGTTCCCGGGACTTCGACTTCGACCTGGATCGAGCGCCGGCCGGACGGATCGGATGCAACGGTCATGGTCTCCTATTCTCGCCGATTTCCAGAGCGGGGCGGATCCTTCGGACGCCGGGACCGCGAGTCAAGCGAACTCCCCGGCGAATGCCTGCCGGATGGCGCGGATGTCCTCCGGGCCGGTCCGGCAGCAGCCGCCGACGAGGCCCGCGCCGAGCCGCCGCCACTCGAGCGCGGGAGCAGCGAAGTCGAGCGCATCGGCCGGATTCCCCGTCGGGCCGGTCCACATCTTCCGGACCGCGTCCCAGGTCCCTCCGCCATTGGGATAGGCCACCACGGGCTTTCCGCTCACCGCGTAGATCTTCGGGATCAGCGAGGCGAAGTGTTTCGGGGCGGTGCAGTTGATCCCCACCGCGAAGACCCGGGAGCAGCCCGCCAGATCGGCGGCGGCCCCGGTCACCGGCGTACCGTCACACAGGCGCTCGCCGTCCCGACAGGAGAACGAGACCCACGCCGGCGGCGCGGTTTCGAGGCGTTCGAGAAGGCGGGAGAGCACGCGCACCTCTCTGACAGAGGGGATGGTCTCCACCGCGAGCAGATCGGCCCCGGCTCCGGCGAGCACAGCGAGCCGCCGCTCGTGGAACTCCGCGAGACCGGCGTCGTCCATCCGGTAGCCGCCCCGGTATTCCGACCCGTCAGCCAGGAACGCTCCGTAAGGGCCTACGCTCGCCGCCACCAGCGGCTGGCGGCGACCAGTCCGGTTCGCCGGATCACTCCAGAACCGATCCCGTTCCTCGACCGCGAGGCGCACCGCGGAGAGGAACACGCTCTCCGACGCGCTGCCCGTGAACCCCGCCCGCGCAAGCCCGGGGAAGCTGGCCTGGTAAGTGGCGGCGATGATGCAGTCGGCCCCCGCTTCGAGGAAGCGCGCATGCACCGCGCGGACGGCCTCCGGCGCCTCGAGCAGGATCCGGGCGGACCAGAGCGGATGGTTCAGATCGAAGCCATCCGCTTCCAGTTCGGTCGCGAGCCCGCCGTCGAGAATGAGAACTTCGCCTTCGGACGAAAGACGACACACCGGAGACACTGGCCGCCTAGCAGCCTGACCGCTGGATGTTCTGGGTCCAGAGGTTCGCGGCGTTGGACCGACCTTGGAACAGTCGCATCGCCTCCAAGAGGGAAGTCTTGCCGACGCCGTTCGGCCCGGTCAGGAGATTCACCGGAGCGATCTCCCCGAGTTCGAGGCCGCCGATCCCGCGTATAGCAGTCGACGCGGAAAGCGGAGAGGCGAGCAGTCGGAGAAGTCAGCCTCCGAAGATGTCGCGAAAGTAGCGGAGCCAGTTCCCTCCCAGGATTCGGGTGATATCCCCCTCTGAGTATCCCCGCCGGTCGAGAGCGTGCGCGACATTGCGGAACCGCTCCGGTTCGTCGAGGCCTTCGATGAAGGGAGGCCAGCGCACGCGGTAGCTGGGCTTGAAGTTGCGGAGCCGAGGCTCGTACCAGTTCTCCCGGGTGGCCCAGGATTTCAGCCCGCGAATCGCGTGATCCGTCGAGACGCCGACATGTTCGATGCCGCCGATGCGGACCGCATGGACCACATGGTCCACATAATCCTCGAGCGAGGTGTCGGGGTCGGGGCCGACGAAGTAGCCCAGGCTAGCGATGCCGGTGATGCCGCCCTTTTCCGAGATCCGCCGGATCTGTTCGTCGGTCTTGGCGCGCGGATGATTCGGATAGAGCGTTTCGCAGAAGGTGTGAGTGAACGCCGCCGGCCGGTTGGAGACTTCGATTCCGTCCAGAGATGTCTGGCGGCCGCAGTGGGAGAGGTCCACGATGATCCCCAGCTCGTTCATCCGGCCGACGACTTCGACCCCGAAATCGGAAAGGCCGCCGTCCACGCGCTCGGTGCAGCCGCTGCCGAGGCGGTTCTGCGTGTTGTAGGTGAGCTGGATACAGCGGGCCCCGAGTTCGTACAGCGGGTCGAGGTTCTGCAGCACTCCCTCGAGCATGGTGGCGTTCTGGAACCCGAACACGACCGCCATCTTCCCCTCCGCCTTGGCCTGCTCGATGTGCGCCGCTTTCGTGGCCTGCACCAGCTTGTCCGGGTTCTCCCGGATCCGCTGCCGCCATTCGGCGAGGGCCCGCGCTGCGACCTGGAAATTCGTGCTCGGCAGGGTGCTCTGGATCCCGGTGTAGCCCGACCGCTCGACCGCGGCGTACTCCACCTCGTCCCATTCGTGCCCGACGGCCAGCGAATCGATCACCACCGAGCGGTCGTAGAGAGCATCGATCCCTGGATTTCGAGGCGGGTTCCGACCAGAGGTCTCCTGACGGCGGCTGCCGGCGGGGATCCGGAAGCGAGACGCGAGCGACGGGCGCGCGGCGAAGGAAGCGGCCAGCATGCCTAGAAAAATTCGTCTCTCCATCGAGAGATCTCCTTCGTTCGGTTCAGGCCGAAGCGCGGACCTCGGCAGCGTGGCGAGCAGCTGCGGGAACGGCGCTCGCGGCGTTCGGGTAGAAGGCGGCGCCTCCTCCCGGTTGGAATCGGTGGCGCGCACGACTTCCTCCACTTCGGGTCGGAATCCGCAAAAGTAGCAGCCTTCTCGACTCCCTCCGGCATCACGGTCGGAAGAGGCGCGGGCGGAGCCCGTTCTTCCGAGCCCAGAAACGCATCGCCGCCTCGCCGGAAACCCGCCAGTTGAAGATCACTGCCAGGGCGATGCCGACGGGCAGCACATAGCGAAGGTCCCAGAACAGCGTCGTCGCCAGCGTGCCGACCAGAGTGACCCGATCCCCGATCGGGGCCCTCCAAAGGATTTCGACTCGCTCGATCTCGATCATCCGTCCCGCCACCACGAGCAGCACCGCAGCGAGCGAGGTGAAAGGGATCCATTCGAGAGCCCATGAGAAGAAGAGCACGAAGACAGCGACGAACAGGGCGTGGAAAGCACCGGCGAGCGGAGAACGAGCTCCCGAGGCGAGGCAGGTCGCCGTCCGCGCCACGCAGCCTCCCACCGGAAATCCGCCCCAGACGGCCGTTGCGATGTTCCCGAGTCCGAGGGCGGTGAACTCGCGGTTCGGACGGCTGGGCACCCCGCGCGAACGGCTCGCCATGGAGGCGGCGAGCAGGGATTCGGTGCTCGACAGAAAGGCGATCGCAACCGCGTAGGGCGCGAGGGTCAGTGCGAGCTCGAGCGAAGGGAAGAGCGGGAGCGGCAACCGGTTGGGCAACGCACCGAAGACGCTGCCGATGGTGGCGACCGGCAATTCCAGGAATCCAGTGGTCGCCGCACCGACGGCGAGACCCATCACATAGGACGGGAGCCGGGGAAGAAATCGTCGGGTCAGCAGCACGACGAGGAGCGAAACGCATCCCACCAGGAAGGTGGTGGAGTCGAACGCATCCAGACGGCTCCAGATTCCTTCGAGAATGAAGAGGAAGGAATGCGAGTGGTCCGCTCCGCCTGGGTCGTGGGCGTGAACGGTTCTTGCCAGCCCCAGCAAAGGAACGATCTGGCCAGTGAAGACGATGAGCCCCATCCCGGTCACGAATCCGGTGATGACCGCCTGCGGCATGGCCTCGATCAGAAGGCCGATCCTCGAGATCGCCACGACGGCGAGGAAGATTCCGGCCAGCAGCGTCGCCGAGAGCAGTCCTTGATAGCCGAAGCGTTCGATCACCATGACCGCGATCAGGATGCATGCCTCGGTGGGACCGCCGATCTGGAAGCGGCTCGCAGTGACGAGCGCGATGACCAGCCCGCCGACGATGATGCCGACGAGGCCCTTGTCCGGGCTCGCGCCGGCGGCGATCGCCACCACCAGACCGAGCGGCAAGGCCACCACCGAAACCGTGAGGCCGGCGCCCAGGTCCGCGCCCAGGTCGGAGAACGAGTACCCGGCCGGAACGACGCGGCGCAACTCGGCCTGAAAAGCGGCGAGAAAACGAGTCATCGGGGCGAACTTCGGGCGCTTGCGCTGGGGAGGCGGTGGGCGCCGCCGGCCGAGACGATGGATGCTGGCGGCGCGCTCGACACTCTCACTCGCTGGTGGAGAGAGCGCCGACCCCTCGTCGGCCGGTTCAGGCGCCGCCGTCCACTGCGGATACTCCCGGGGTGCGGCGGGAGACCGCCCCTTCTTCGCCGGTCTCGTGGTAGCTGTCGCCGTAGTACTTGCTCGTGATCCGGGTATGGAAATCCTCGGCCCGAACCGGGGGGTAGCGCGGCTCCCTCTGGTTCGGCAATACCCGCAGCACTTCGTCCTCCCAGACATAGACCGCCATCGGAAAGGAGGTGCGGGGGCGCTTTCGCGCCTCGGGGTCGCGCGGCGCGCTCACCCGGTGCGTCGTGGAGGGCAGCCGATCGTTCGTGATCCGCTGCATGTAATCCCCGGTATTCAGGATGATCGTTCCTGGGGGCGCCATGACCCGTACCCAACGCATCGTCTTGCGGTGGAGCAGTTGCAGCCCTTCCACTTCCGACGCCGGAAGAATCGTGAAGAGATCCACATCTTCGTGGCCGAGCATCCGCGCGCCGCTCCCGGAATCGGCGGCGGGCAGCGGCGGGTAGTAGTTCAGCCGGAAACCGAAGTTCGTTCCGGCGAGCCTTTCGTCGTAGAGCGACGGCGCTTCACCCAGATAGGCGAGCACCGCACGCATGATCGGCTGAATCAGCGGCTCGTGCGCGCGCACCACTCGCCGAAAAAACGGTTCCCATCCCGCGGAAGGCCAAAAGGACGCCTCGTTCCAGCCGGCGATCCCGTCGAGGTCGAACGCCTGCCGGCAGAACACCCATCCCTCCACCAGATCGGGGTGGATCGCGGTGGTTTCCCGCATGGGAAAGTAGCCCTGGTTCACCGAGCCGCAGCGCCGGGCCCGGTAACGCAGCTTCTCGCCGAGCGGGTGGCTCTCGAAAAACGCCCGGGTTCGACGGTGCGCCTCCTCGTAGAGCGCGGGGTCCACCCCGTGGCCGGTGAGGATGGCGAACCCGGTGTCCTCCAGGGATTCGCCCAGCGCTCCCACCAACCGCTCCCGGTCGGAGGCGCGGGGCGAGCGGAGCAGCGACAGATCACAGGGGTTCAGGTCGAATTCCTCATCGAATTCCTCGTCGGTGCCTTCGGCGAGGCGGTAGCGCTGCAGCTTCGTGACCTGCTCGAAGACCCCGAGCTCCTGGTTGAACTCGGCGGACGCCCCCCGCTGGAAAGCGGTCCGCGAGTTCACGAGCCGACGGACTGCATTTCGGCGGCGACTCGCTCCGCCTCACGAAGGATGCGCAGGGTGTTCCCGCTCCAGATCTGAGCGATCTGCGGCTCGGTGTACCCCCGCCGGACGAGCTCGACCGTCACCTGCAGGGTCTCCGAGGCGTCGTCCCAGCCGTCCACCCCGCCGCCGCCGTCGAAGTCGGACGAAATGGCCACATGGTCGAGACCCATGACCCCGACCGCGTGGTCGATGTGATCCACGAAGTCGGCCACCGTGACCGGGAAGCGGTCGCCGACCTCCGCCATCCGCGTGCGCAGCGCCGCCGCGTCTTCCTCGCTGAGCGAGCCGAATTCGGAGCGGGACGAAATCCCGAACTCCGCCAGGGCGGCCTCCATCGCCTCGACCTTCTCCGGGGGATCGGCCTGGACGAACCCCCTCAGGGCGACCGTCTGCATCACTCCGCCGTTCGCGGCGAGCGCCCGCAGCTGCTCATCGTCCATGTTGCGCGAGACATCGGCGAGAGCCTTGGTGCTGGAGTGAGAAGCGATCACCGGAGCGGCCGAAAGCTCCGCGGCCTGCATCATCGCCTTTTTCGAGATGTGGGACACATCCACCAGGATGCCGAGGCGGTTCATCTCCGCGACCACCTCGCGGCCGAAGGCACTCAGGCCGCCGTGTTCTTCCTCGGCGTCGCCGAGATCCTCCCTCGGATTGCAGGAGTCGGCGATGTCGTTGTGGCCGTTGTGGGCCAAGGTGATGTACCGGGCCCCGAGCTCGTGGTACTTCGCGAGCAGCGCCAGGTCCTTGCCGACCACATAGCCGTTCTCGATGCCGATCAGCGCCACCAGCTTGCCCTCGGCGTGGATGCGCTCCACCTCGGCGGCGCTGTGGGCCAGCTCGATCGTGTCCGAATGCATCGAAGTGGCGCGGTGGATCGCATCGAACTTCGTCAGCGCGCCCGCTTTTGCCGCTTCGTAGTTCTCGGGCGTCCGCTCGGTCTGGCCGTAATAGACGATGAAGAATCCGGCGTCGAGACCGCCCTCGCGCATCCGCGGGTAGTCCACCTGGAAGTCTTCGTTACGGTTTCCCGGGTCCACTTCCTCGGTGGCGTAGTCGAAGGGGATATCGATATGAGTGTCCAGAGTGAGGACCGCATCGTGGATGCGGCGGGCTTCGGCGAGGATTTCTTCCTCCGTCGGAGCAGCAGGCTCTTCCTGCGGCTCGCCGCAGCCGACGAGCACCGCGGCGAGCAGGAGGACGGGCAACGCACTGGAAAACCGAAAGGGGCAGAGTTTCAGGGACATGGAACCTCCAGACTTCGCGGTCGCGAAAGAGCTGCCGCGGGAAAACGGGAAATTTGCGAACCGGCGATGGTACCAGCCGCACGAACTCCCTCCACTCCACCCACGGGCTGCTGGCCGCGGGAATCGGCGGCGAGTGGGACGATCGCGCCCGGCAGGAGCGCCGCTTGGCAGGGGCGCTTCGGCAAGGGCGCGCATCCGATCTGGCCGCGGGCGGTTTCGCCGAGGATTTCCGGTCGCCGCCCGATCCATTCTCCCGCCGCCGGCCGCACCGGAGGAACGACGCTCGGGAAATCGGTGCTGCTCTCGGCGGTGCCGGTCGAGGAAGTACAGCGGGCATGACTCTTCCTGAATCGCGGGCATCCGGCGGACTCCGCCGCCGGCGCCCGCTTCCCGAATATCTAGCGCTGCCGCTGGCCGCGATGCTGCTGTCCGGCTTCGCCTCCCTCGCGTACCAGATCGTCTGGGTGCGCCGCTTCTCGGTGGTTCTCGGGACCACGAACGCCGCGGTCACGCTGGTGCTGGCGATGTTCCTCGGCGGACTGGGCCTCGGGGCAGTACTCGCCGGACGCTCGGGAAGCCGCCTGAAAGCGGTCCAACTCGCACGCCGATTCCTGCTGCTGGAACTCGGAACCGTCGGATTCGCCGTCGTGCTTCCGCTCTATCTGGACACGGCCCTCCCGCTGCTGCGGGCCGTTCCCTACCGGAGCGGTGCGCTTGTCTGGACCGGCGGTTTGGCCGCGGCTTTTCTCCTTCCCGCCGCCACCCTGATGGGAGCGACGCTGCCGACCCTGACCGCGCTCGCCCGACGCGTCCGGGACCGCGGAGAGGGGAGAACGGCCGCCTGGCTCTATGCGGCGAACACTGCCGGAGCGCTGCTGGGAAGCCTCGGGGCAGCTCGGGTGCTGCTTCCCGAATTCGGGCTCACCGGCGCCTCCCGCTGCGCGATCGGAGCGAATCTGGTGGCGGCGGCGCTGGTTTGGGTCCGCTTCGGAAGGCCGCCTTCGAGGCGGCCGCCCGCCGAGCGGGACCGCGGACCGGCCCTCGGACCGACACCGGACCCCGGGCCGGTTTCACGACGGCTGCGCTTCGGCGGGATTGCGGCTCTTTCGGGTTTCGCGGCGCTTGCCGCCGAGATCGGCTGGGGGCGTCTCGCCGCCCTGTTGTTCGGCCCGACGATCTACACCTTCGCCTGCGTCGTGGCCGCAGTGATCCTGGGCAGCGCGCTCGGCAGCGCGGCCGTCGGGCGGTTCCTCCGAGGGCGCTCGGCCCCCCATCGCTGGCTGGCCAGCATCCAGCTGGGGGGCGCCGCCGCTTCGGCGGCGGTCGCCGCGCTCGGCGACCGACTGGTCCTTCCCATCGGCAAACTCATCGCCCAGAACGCGGAAGACATCGGGCGCCTCCTCGACCTCCAGCTCCTCGGCACCACAGCGGCGCTCCTGTTGCCGAGCCTTGCCCTGGGCGCCACCTTCCCGCTGGCGGTCGCAGGCGCTTCCGGCGCCGGAGGGGAGCGGGCCGGTCGGGCCACCGGGACGATCTACGCCTGGAATGCGGGAGGGAATGCCGCCGGGGCGCTCGCAGCGGGACTGCTCGTCATCCCCTGGCTGGGGGTCGAGGCGGCGTTGCTCTCGGCGATTCTCGCCCACCTCGCCGCGGCACTCCTCGCGGCGCCTCGGGCACTCTCCCTGCTGGCCGCACTCGCGGTCGCTGCCGCCGGCGCGGCCGCCACCAGGGACTGGGACTGGGAATTGCTCTCCGGCGGGCTCTACAAGACCGCTCCCCAGATCGAAACCACCCGCCATCGAGACTTCCTCCGCCGCGGCCGGCTGCGGTTCCTGGACCAGGGCGCGGCGGCCACCGTTTCCGTCAAGGAAGTGGCGGGAGAACTGTCGCTCTCCATCGACGGGAAGGTGGATGCGACCGACGGCGCGGACATGCTCACCCAGCGGATGCTGGCGCACCTCCCGCTCCTCCTCTCCCCCCGGCCCGAATCGGTACTGATCGTCGGGCACGGCAGCGGGGTCACCGCCGGGGCGGCCCTCCGGCATCCGGTATCCCGGGTCACTGCCGCCGAAATCTCCCCCGAGGTCGCCCGCGCCTCGCACCTCTTCGAGGCCGCGAACGGTGCTCCGTGGCGGGACGAGCGCTTCTCGCTCCTCGAAACGGACGCCCGAAACCATCTGCTGCTCACCGACCAGACTTTCGAAGTGGTCATTTCGGAACCCTCGAACCCCTGGATGAGCGGGGTGTCTCCGCTCTTCACGGTGGAGTTCTTCGAACTCGTCCGCTCCCGACTCGCCGCGGGCGGCCTGTTCTGCCAGTGGGTCCATCTCTACAACCTCGCCGAGGACAGCCTGCGAACGCTGATCGGCGGGTTCACCGATGTCTTCCCCGAAACCGCGCTCTTCGTCCTCCACGACGGTGACGCTCTGCTGATCGGGTCGAAGGGGCGGTTCCCGGCCCTTCCGCCGGCGGAGATCGACCGGCGGATCACGCGCGTGGCCGACGCACTCGCTCCTTACGGAATCAACGGCTTTCCCGCGTTCCGCAGCTGGCTCAGCGCGACGGCTCCCGAGCTCTCGGAGTGGTCCCTCGGGGCTCCCCGGCACCGGGACGACCACCCGATCCTCGAATTCCGGGCACCCCTCACGGTCCACGCCGCCACCGCCTCGCGAAACCGCCGCACGCTGGAGCAACTCGAAGCAGAACCCGGTTTCGGCCCTTTCGGACCGGCGATCCCACCGAGAGCTGCCGCGCTGGCGGACCGCGCCGCCGGGCTTCTCCTCGCCGCAAACCCGGACTGGGCGCTCGAACTGGCCGAAAGAGCGCTCGAACTCGACCCCGGTCAGAGCAGCGCCGCGGAAACGGTGGTGCGAGCTTCACTGGCCCACGGAAAAACCATCGAAGGGGAAAGGATCCTCCGCCGGGCATCGGCAGCGGCCGCACCGGACGGGCCAGCCGCGACCCCGCTCCATATCTCGCTCGCGCGCCTGCTGCTTGGAGCCCGGCGGCTCGACGAGGCGGCAGCAACGCTCGAGTCCGGGCCCGAGGCGCTGGCGGCGGACCGGGAGGCGCTGCTGCTGGCGGCGGAAATCCAGGTGGAACGCGCCGCTCTGGACTCCGCCGAAGCGCTCGTGCTGACAGTGCTGCGCCGGAACCCGCGCGACGCCGAGGCCGCCGCCTGGCTATCCGAGCTCAGCCTCCGGCAGGGGAATCCAGCCCGGGCGGCGGAGCAGGCCGCCGCCATCCTCGCCGAGCGGCCGGAAACGGTTCGGGCGCTCCGCATCCGCGCGGTGGCGCTCGCGGAACTCGGACGGGAAGCGGCGGCGCGGGAGGCGTTCTCCGAGCTCGTGCGCCGGGCCCCGGACTCCTCGATCCACTGGGCGAACGCCGGAGCCTTCGAGCAGCGCGCCGGGCGGTTCCCCGAGGCGCTGCGCCTCTATCGGGAGGCGGTGGACCGCGACCCCTCGAATCTCACCGCCTACCGCGGCCTCCTCACCGCGGCCACCCGAGCCTCGGACGCAGAAGCGATCCGGCGGGCGCGGACGGTACTCGGTTCCCTGCGGTAGCGGTCCGCGGCGAAGCGCTTCGGGTCCCGCCCGAGCCGGAAAGCGACTCGATGTCCCGGGTTCCGGATCAGGCCTCGGAGTAGAGCATTCCGGCCAGGTAGCCGGCGATCCCCATCTCGACCAGAGTCCAGACGAGGGCGAGGGTCATGCCGTCGGGCGCCATCCCCATGTTCATCATGGCGATCCCGGGGAGCAGGTTGTGGAGGATCCACACCATGACCCCGGCGCAGATCGCCGCTTTGGCGCCCGCCCCCCAGCGGGGACGCGCCACCGCATACATATAGGCGACCAGGGCGCCGAGTACGAAGGCGTACACCACCCAAAGCCCCATGGATCCGCCTGCCCCCTCGGGCATCGGGATCACGAACATGTTCAGGATGAATTCGCTGACATTGATGAGCAGCCCGGCAACGAGTCCGCCCTTGATGATTCCCGCAAGGTTCATGGTCTTTCCTCCTCCTCTCCGATCGACGATCTAGAGGGGCGGCCTATATTGCCGGCGACTGCGGCCGGGTTGCAACCGCGACCGGGTTACATCCGACCGCGGCCGGATAAGGCCGGGCCCGACGCCCGGATCAGCGGCCGCTGATGATGCGGAAGAGATTGCGGACCGGGTCGTAGAAGCGGTCCACGACTCGCTCCTTCAACGGGATGATCGCGTTGTCGGTGATCGTGATGTGCTCCGGACACACGCGGGTGCAACACTTGGTGATGTTGCAGTAACCGACACCCTGCGTTTCCCGGAGTTCCCCGAGCCGGTCCTCGGTGTCCAGGGGGTGCATTTCGAGCGCCGCGGCATGGACGAAGAACCGGGGGCCGATGAACTCGTCGTGCTTTTGCGAATCCCGCAGCACATGGCAGACATCCTGGCACAGGAAACACTCGATGCACTTCCGGAACTCCTGCACCCGGTCCACATCGCGTTGGTCCATCCGCCAAGTCCCGTCGGGAGCGTCGGGCGGGCGCGGACGGAACTTCCGGATCTTCTTCTTGACCTCGAAATTCCAGGAGACATCGGCCACGAGATCCCGGACCAGCGGGAAGGCCCGCATCGGCTCGACGGTCACCGGCTCGTCTGCCGGGAGATCGCTCATCCGGGTCATGCACAGGAGCCGTGGATTGCCGTTCACCTCGGCGCTGCAGGAGCCGCACTTGCCCGCTTTGCAATTCCAGCGGACCGCGAGGTCGCCCGCCGATTCGGCCTGGATCTGGTGTACGGCATCGAGAACCACCATGCCCTCGGTGATGTCGGTGGCGTAGTCGGCGAAAGCGCCGTCCCCGCCACGCTCCCCGCGCCAGATGCGGAAGGTCCGGGTCGCCATCAGCGGTTCTCCTCGATGATCTGCTGCAGCTCTTCGCGCGGGGGGATGACCGGCGTCTCGGCGATCTCCATCGCGCCATCCCCGCTCTTCGAAACCACCAGGGTCGTCCTCCCCCATTTCTCGTCCTTGCCGGGATGGTCCTCGCGGAAATGCGCGCCCCGGCTTTCCTTGCGGAGGGCGGCGGTGCGCGCCACCGCCTCGGACACGAGCAACAGGTTGGGTAGGTCGAGCGCGGTATGCCACCCGGGGTTGTAGGAACGGTTGCCGGTCACCCGAACCGCTCCCGAGCGCTCCCGGAGTGCGAGTACGCCTTCGACCCCCGCCTCGAGCTCCTGCTGCCGGCGCACGATCCCCACCTTCTCCTGCATCAGGTCCTGCAGCTCGCTCTGGATCGCAAAGGGACCCTCGCCGCTTTCGGAACCACCCTGTAGAGCGAACGGAACGAGGGCGGCGTGCTCCGCCGACTCTGCCTGATCGGCCTCCGCAGCGGTGCAGTCGGGCCGCGGATTCGCAGCGGCGAAACCGGCAGCGTGCTCCCCGGCGCGCTTGCCGAAGACGAGCAGGTCGGAGAGCGAGTTGCCGCCGAGCCGGTTGGCGCCGTGGAGTCCGCCGGCGCATTCTCCGGCAGCGAACAGACCCGGAACCCGCGACATCTGGGTCTCGCCGTCCACCCGGACCCCGCCCATCACATAGTGGGTCGTCGGGCCCACCTCCATGGGGTCTTCGGTGATGTCGATCCCGGCCAGCTCCCGGAATTGGTGATACATGCTCGGCAGCTTGCGGCGGATATGCCCCTCGCCGTCCTTCAGCTTTTCCCGGATCCAGGCGATGTCGAGGAATACCCCGCCGTGCGGGCTGCCCCGGCCCTCCCGGATCTCCCGGACGATGCAGCGGGCCACATGGTCGCGGGTCAGGAGCTCCGGGGGGCGCCGCGCCTCCTTGTCGCCCTGGGTATAACGCCAGCCTTCCTCGGGATCGCTGGCCGTCTGGTTGGCATAGAGATCGGGAATGTCGTCGAACAGGAAACGGCGCCCTTCGCTGTTTCGCAACACGCCGCCCTCTCCCCGGACTCCCTCGGTGACCAGGATGCCGCGCACGCTCGGCGGCCAGACCATCCCGGTAGGGTGGAACTGGACATACTCCATGTCGATCAGCTCCGCGCCCGCGTGGTAGGCGAGCGCGTGGCCGTCCCCGGTGTATTCCCAGCTGTTCGAGGTGATCCGGAACGCCCTCCCGATGCCGCCGGTGGCGAGCACCACCGCCGCCGCCCGGAAGAGGCGGAACCGTCCCTTCTCCCGGTCGTACCCGAAGGCGCCCACTACCCGCCCGCCGTCGGTGAGCAGTCGGGTGATCGTCCACTCCATGTAGATGTCCATCCCGAGATGCACTCCGTGGTCCTGGAGGGTGCGGATCATCTCGAGGCCGGTCCGATCGCCCACATGCGCCAGGCGCGGATACTTGTGGCCGCCGAAGTTGCGCTGGAGGATTCGCTCATCCCGGGTGCGGTCGAAGACCGCGCCCCACGCCTCGAGTTCCCGAACGCGGACCGGCGCCTCACGGGCATGGAGTTCCGCCATCGTCGGGTCGTTCCCGTACTGGCCGCCGCGCATGGTGTCGGCGAAATGAATCTTCCAGTCATCCCGGCCGTCCACATTGCCGAGGGCAGCGGCGATCCCGCCCTCGGCCATCACCGTATGCGCCTTCCCGAGCAGGGATTTCGTGACGAGGCCCACCCGGGCGCCCGCAGCCGACGCTTCGATCGCCGCCCGGAGGCCGGCGCCGCCGGCGCCGATGACGAGCACATCGTGCTCGGAGACCAGCATTCAGAAGATCCGGTAGTCGGTCCAGACGCCCATCGAGCAGAGCCGGACATAGAGATCGGAGAAGGCGACCCAGAACAGGCTGCACCAGGCGAACTTCATATGGCGGAGATTGAGCCAGCTCGAACAGTCGTACGCGCAGCGCTGCGCCGGTCTGCCGGATATCCGGTCGCGGAACCCGCCGACGAGGTGGCGGAACGAATGGCAGCCGAAGGTGTACCCGCCGAGCAGGATCACATTCATCGTCAGCACCAGGGTGCCGACCCCGACTCCGAACTGCTCCGCGCCGGCCGCGAGACCGGGGAACCACATCGCCTTCCAAGCGTCGAAGGCGAGGATGCCGATGAACACCACCGCCAGGTAGAGGAAGTAGCGGTGGATATTCTGCAGGAGGAGCGGGAGGCTGTTCTCCCCGCGGTAGGTCTTCCAGGGTTTGCCGACGGTGCAAGACGCAGGACTCGCCCAGAACGCCTTGTAATAGGAACCCCGGTAGTAGTAGCAGGTGAGCCGGAACCCAGCCGGCGCCCAGAGGATCAGGAAAGCCGGCGACCAGGGGAGGAATGCCGGCCAGAAGCCCGGTTTCGGGCCGAACCAAGCGTGATGCGAATCCCCGAAGAGTACCGGCGAATACATCGGCGAAAGGTAGTTGCCGAGTTCGTAGTGGGCGTTTTGGAACGCCGCCCAGGTGGAGTAGATGAGAAACCCGGACAGCACCAGAAAAGTGGTCAGGGGGACCGCCCACCAGCGGTCTCGCCTCCGTGTGACTCCGAATCCCTGTTGTTTCGGAAGGACTCCCGCGACCGCCGGCACCGCCGGGCAAGTGTACCAGCGACGCTTCGGATCTCGCTCAGTACGCGCAGCGAAAACCGGTGTGGTCCCAGGCAGAGTCCGCGGCCGCGCGGTTTTCCCAGCCGATGAGGTAGCCCCGACAGGAGTTCTCCGCGCAGAGGAACGATCCGCCGCGGAGGCGGCGGTCGTCGGGGCCTCCGCCGTCCACCCATTCCCACACATTCCCCGCCATGTCGAACAGGCCGTAGCGGTTCGGAGCGAAACTCCCCACCGGGGCGAGGCCCGGGAAGCGGTCGCCGAGAGCAGGGTGGAGGGGGAAGAGGCCGTCCCAGAGATTGGCGCGCGGCGGTCCGGCGAAGGGCGCCTGCTCTCCCCACGGGAAAGGGTTCCCCGCCCGCCCGCCCCGGGCCGCGCGTTCCCATTCGGCCCCTGTCGGCAGCCTTCCTCCGGCGTCCCGGCAAAAGGCGGCAGCATCGTTCCAGCTCACCTGCACCACCGGGTGATCGTCCGCCGGAAGCGGGCGGTCGGGGCCGCGCGGACGGCGCCAATCCGCGCCGGGGACCATGACCCACCAGGGAGCCCCGGGGACGACGGGTGCCTCGGGGGGTGCGGTTCCGGGGGCGTGGAAGACGAGCGACCATCCCAGACGCTCGGCGTCGGTGGCGTGGCCGGCACCCGCCGAAAAGGCGGCGAATTCGCCGGTGGTGGCCTCATTCCGATCCAGGCGAAAAGCCGGAATCCCGTCCCCGGCGGGAATCCACACCGTCCCCGGCGGCCCGACGCCGGCGGAGCATCCCGAAAGCGCCAGCAGCAGGGCCGCCGCGCGGAAGCGGCTTACACTCGGCGGCTCGGGAGGGGGAAGGGCGGCATGCGGCACCCGACGATGATGATCCCGGGAGCGCTGGCGCTGCTGCTGGCCGCGGCTTGCGGGAGTGGCGGGCTCTCGGAGGGTTCCGGGCAGGACGACCCTTTTCGGCACGAAAGGTCGCTGATGGTGCGAAACCAGATCGAAACCCGCGGAATCCGCGACCGGGCGGTGCTGGCGGCGATGGGGACGGTCCCCCGCGAGCGGTTCGTCCCGGAGCCCCAGCGCCGGAATGCCTATGCGGACCATCCGTTGCCGATCGGGGAAGGGCAGACGATTTCCCAGCCGTACATCGTGGCGCTGATGAGCACGCTGGCGCAGCTCCGGCCGGGCGACCGAGTGCTGGAGATCGGTACCGGCTCCGGCTACCAGGCAGCGATCCTCGCCGAAATCGGCGCGGAGGTGTGGTCCATCGAACGGCTCCCAGGAATCGCCGCGCGCGCCGAGGCAGTGCTGCGGGAAGGCGGGTACGACAGGGTCCGTCTCCGGGTAGGCGACGGGTACCTCGGCTGGCCGGAAGCCGCTCCCTTCGATCGAATCGTGGTGACCGCGGCGCCGCCGGAAATCCCCGGGGCGCTCCTCGACCAGCTCGCTCCCGGCGGGCGGCTCGTCGCGCCGGTCGGAGAGGACCCCTGGAATCAAAGGCTGCTGGTGGCGGTCCGGAACGAAAGCGGGAAGATCGAGATCGCCGACCACGGCGGGGTCGCTTTCGTCCCCATGGTGCCCGGAAAACGCTGAACCGTTCGGGTTACTCGATAGCCTCGACCCGGTTCGCACCGAGACCGGCGGCGAGGTTCCCGATGCGGCTCGCGGTCCGCTGATCGGTGAACTCCGCGAGCAAGGGAGCCAGACCGGCGAGCTTCATCTCCAGCACTCTCCGGCGGAGGCGCTTCGGCCTGAGGACCTCGATCCAGTCCCACCAACCGATGACATGGCGGGCCAGGTCGTCCAGCCCGCCGGCGCGAAAGCGCACTACCGTCGAACCGTCGGGCTCCCGCGTGATCTTCTGGGTCGAATGGAACTTCCACTTCCAGGGCTCGGGCGCCTGCGGGTGGAACCTCCACTTCACCTGGACCGGCTTCTCGGCATAGGACCCGAAGAACTGCATCAGGTAGTTGGACAACGCATCCTCTGCCAGGAAATATGGTTCCTCGAGGACTTCCACCTCGCTCATCCGATCGAGGCGAAACTGCATCAGGTCGTCGTCACCATGCAATCTCGCCACCAGGCGCACCGCTCCACCGTACACGAGACCGGCGGGCGCCGCCCGCTTCTGCGAGATGCGCCCGGCTTCGTTCTGGTAGCGGAAACGCACCTCATGCCGCTCCAGAATGGCCTGGCGCAAAGACTCGGTGATGGTTCGGGATACGGGGATGCACGGACCCGGCCGCGAACCGATCCCGAACGCGTCGGTGAGGGCATCGGTATCGGTGCCGGTTTGCCTGGCGCGTTCCAGCTCTTGCAAAACTCCGTGGAGCCGACTGCGAAGAGCAGTCAGCTGCGCGTGGTGGGGCAGCATCCGGTGTTCGAGGAGTGACTCGAGCGCGGCGTCCACCGCCGCCATTTCTTCGCTCGTCGGCGGCTGCTGCTGGAACCTGCGCATCCAGATCATGCCGTTGTCGAGCCAGAACCCCTTTTCTCCGTTTTCCCGCGAATGCTCCTTGAGCTGATCGCCGAAGATGTATCGGGCTTCCTTGACCCAGCGAAGCGCAGTCCGCCGGTTGATTCCAGCCTCTTCTTCCAGAGCCGCATAGGTCACCGGTTTTCCGCTCAGCAGCTTGCGGAACAGGAATGCCGCCCGGGTGATCGCGCCCGCCATTCGCCTCTCCTGACCTCGTCCAGGGACACGCCAGTTTTCCCTGCCGGCGGCAATCTGGCGAGATCAGGACAGATCCTGTCCTAACCGCTACGCTTCTTCAAGGATGAAGACCCCACCGTCGGGCGAGCCTGCGGATGGCGGCGGCTCGGTGCACCCGCTCGTGCTGCTGGGAATGGGGCAGGTCCACCGGTCGCTGCTCCGGATTCTGCAGCGAAAGTCCGAAGACCTCGCGCGGCGCTACGGGGCCGCGTTCCCGGTGGCCGCCTGCGGTGACCGCGGCGGTTTCGTCCGCGGACCCGGCGCCGAAGGCAGTCGGCTCACCGACGCCGCCATTCTCGCCGGCAAGGAAGCCGTCCGGGAAGGGGGCGGCCAACGGGGGAAACGATTGGGAGAACTTCCCGGGGCGGAAAGGATCTCTCTCGCCGAGGCGCTGTCGCTGGCCGGGCCGCGCGGTATCGTGCTGGACGCCGCCTCCATGGACCTCTCGACCGGAGGCGTCGGACTCCGGGTCGCCCGCGAGGCACTCGGCCGGGGGCTTTCGGTGGTCTTCGCCAACAAATCGGCGGTGGCACTCGCCTTCGACGAGATCGAATCCCTCGCGGCGGCGCAGGGGGCCGGGATCGGCTGGAGCGCCACCGTCTGCGGCGGGCTTCCGGTGGTGAACGCCGGCCGCCGCGATCTGGTCGCCGCCGCGTTCCGGCGGCTCCGCGGCGTGTTCAATGCGACGAGCAACCTCGTCCTCGACGGACTCGGCGCCGGACGGCCGCTCGAAGAGGCGGTCGCCGAGGCCAGACGGCGCGGGATCGCCGAGACGGACCCCACGAACGATCTCAGCGGCGCCGACACCGCCGCGAAACTGGTCATCCTGGTGCGGACCGTGCTCGGGAGACCGGCCGCGTTCGCCGATGTGGAGCGAGTGGGGATCGAAGGGGCGGGCCGCCCGGCGAACGGCGAAGCGATCCGGCTCCTCGGAGAAGCAGTGATCGAGGACCGCGGAGTCCGGCTCTCCGTTTCTCCCGTCGCCGTGCCGCGCGCCAGCTTCTTCGGCGGGATCGGCAGCCTCGACATGGCGGTCGAGTGGGAAACCGATCTCTACGGAGTCCAGCGGCTCTCCTGTACCGAGGGCGACGCGGTCCCGACCGCGGCGGCGATGCTGCGCGACGCCGTCCACATCGCGCAGGGGAATCCCGCGGGACCGTGGCTTACGATGCGGAACCCATGACCGACCCGGACCACCGCCTCTCGCGCCGTCAGGCCATCGCCGCCGGGCTCGCCGGCGCCGGAGCCACTGCGGGCTGGCTCGGTACCGGCTGCGGCGCTCCCGGCGCTCCTGCTTCCGGACCGGCGCCGGGGAGATCACGCACCGAAGCTCCCGATGCTCAGGCGGGTCGCGGCGTCCACGCAGCGGTCGTCGGTGCCGGAGCCTTCGGCGGCTGGACCGCCCTGTGGCTGCTGCGCCAGGGAGCGCGGGTGACTCTTCTCGACGCCTGGGGGCCGGGGAACGCGCGGGCGAGCTCCGGGGGAGAGACGCGCGTCATCCGCGCCACCTACGGGCCGCACCGCATCTACAGCGAGATGGTGCGGCGCGCCCTCGAGCTCTGGAAAGAGCAGGAGGAGCTTTGGAGCGACCGCCTGTTCTTCGAAACCGGAGCGCTGTGGATGAGCGACGACGAGGACCGCTACGCGAAGGATGCGGTTCCGATCCTTCGCGAACTCGACATCGAATTCGAGGAACTCACCGGCGAGGAACTCGGCCGGCGGTATCCCCAGGTCCACCCCGAGGGAATCGCCTACGCGCTCTTCGAAAAGAGCGCCGGCTATCTGCTCGCCCGGCGGGGCTGCCAGCGGGTTTTCGAGGGCTTCCTCGCCGAGGGGGGCGAATATCGCCAGGCGGAGGCGGCTGCGGGAACCATCGCCGGCGGCCGGATGCAGAACCTCCGGGTCGGCGGCGAACGGGTCGAGGCCGACCTCTTCGTGTTCGCCGGCGGCCCCTGGCTGGCGCATCTCTTCCCCGGGTTCGATCCGCCGCTCGTGAAACCCACCCGGCAGGAAATCCTCTATTTCGGGACTCCGCCGGGGCGCCCCGATCTGACCGACCGCGAACTCCCGGTGTGGGTCGAGACCGGAAAGAACCTGTTCTATGGGATCCCGGGGAGCAACTACCGAGGCTTCAAGGTGGCGGACGACGCCCGGGGGGCGCCCTTCGATCCCACGGACGGGGACCGGACACCGTCACCCGAGGCGATCCGGGCGGCCCGGGAGTACATGGAGCGCCGGTTCCCGGCCATGCGCGGCGCCCCGCTGCTCGAAGCGCGGGTGTGCCAGTACGAGCAGAGTGCCGACGGCCACCTCATCCTGGACACCCATCCCGAGGCATCGAATGTCTGGATCGCCGGCGGCGGGTCGGGGCACGGCTACAAGCTCGGACCGGCACTCGGCGAGATGCTCGCGGAGCAGGTGCTCGGACAGCGGGAGAAGGAGCCTTTCTTCGCCCTCTCCCGGTTCACCGCGGACGCGGCGGACGGAGGCTGACAAGCGCACCGCCGAGCATGACATCGAGCAGCGCTTCGATGTTTCGCTGATCGCCAGGACTGCACTTAGCAGCCCGTGGACAAAGTCACACGGCATTGCCGAGTAGCGAGGGGCTCCCGGTCGAGCCTCCCCGACCGGGAGCCCCTCACTCTCCGGCGTGCTCGCGGGGCCATATTCGGCCCCGCTCGGAGCGACCGGCGATGCCCAGTCCTCCCGGTGGGGCCCCGGCTGAACCGCTTCGCTCTTCGTTGCAAATCAGTCGGAATACGCCCGGTATGCCTCCCGATTCGCGCCTTGTCCGCCAGGCGCCTCCCCGGTCTCGGTGCTCGCGCCACTTCATCCACGGACTGTTAGGGAAACAGATCCAGCAGCGTTACCGCCCCGTCATCGGCGTCCACAAGTGGTTCGCCCACCGTCCGGACACCCTGTTTCGCAGCCTGGTCCTCGCGGAATTCGGCGAGGGCCGGCTGGAAGACACATCCTTCCGGGCGAACGACCTGTCGGGAATTTCGCTATCGCGTGGACCTCATCTGGGCTGACCGGGAGTCTGTTCTGCTCTCCAAGTCGATTGTGGCGCTTTGCAAAAGTTGCAATAACGATGCAAAAATCGTTTGCGTCATTATTGGGAAGAGCGCGACCGGATGCGGCACGGCGACACACTGCTGCCGGATTCTCCGGTGACTTCCCACTCCCGTTCGTTCTGCCTCCTGGTTTGCGACCGACCGCAATGATTGAAATAATCAAGCAACATTGTTTGTGGCATTATTTAGGGAATGTCGTCCAGCCTTGATATCCGCGATCTCCTCGCTCGCCTCGATGGCGCCCCGGCCGATGCGATGGAGTCGGAAACGGTGGAGTTCAAGCCGTGGATCGCCGATCGGAACGCCTATAAATCGCAGATCCGGATCCTGCGCGAAGCGGCGGTGGCCATCGCGAATGCGCGCGGCGGCGTCTTGGTGCTCGGCGTCGCCGACCGGAAGCACACCCGGGCGGAGGCGATCCACGGGGTCGGCGACCTCGATCCGGAAGGCCTGCGGCGCGACATCTACGACGGCACGGATCCACACATCCTGGTAGGCATCGAACCCTTGGAAGAACCCGAGGGCCGCGTATTCGTAATCCGGATTCCGCGGGGGCTCGGACTCCACACTACGACCGACGGCGTAGCGAGACTTCGGGTCGGTAAAGAATCCAAGCCGCTGACCGGCTCGAATCTCGCTCAGGTCCTCATCGGTCGGGGACGGCACGACCTGACTTCCGAAACCGCATCCGGGGCGGGCCTTTCCGATCTCGACCCGCAACAGATACTGCACTTGCGGCGCGTCATCGAGATCGAGGGCGGGGCACCCGAACTGACGAAGCTCTCGGACGAAAATCTTCTCGGGGCGCTCGATCTGATCACGGACAGCGGGACGACGCTCGCAGCGATTCTGCTACTGGGCGCCCCGACCGCCTTGGCGCGTTGCTGCTCGAACAGCGAAATCATCTTCACCCGCCATGCGTCGGCCCGAACCCTCTACAACGCTCGCCACGATCTGAAGGGCCCCCTGCTCGGACAGCTCGACGAGTTGTTGACGCTTCTGACGGCGCACACCGGATTGACCACGGTCGCTCTCGACGGGCTCCGCGATCTCGAAGTGCCGGATGTCTCCCGCTGGGCAGCGCGGGAAGCGATCCTCAACGCAGTGTGCCATCGCGACTGGTTCGTGAACCAGTCCGTCCAGGTATCCCTCCACCCGGACCGGTTGGAGATCGAGAGTCCAGGCGGCTTCGTGGGAGGGGTGGACGCCACCAATGTGATGCGCCACCCCCCCGTCCGACGGAACCCGCTGCTCGCAGGCGTCTTTCAGGCCATCGGTCTCGTCAACCGGGCAGGCTTGGGAGTGGACCGGCTCCACGAAGAAGCCCTGCGGGCCGGGAAACGCCCGCCGCGGTACGAGGCCGACTCCACCTATGTCCGTCTCGTCCTTCCAACGCGGACCGACCCTGGTTTCGCTGCATTCGTCACCGGCGAACGCGAAGGCGGCAGGGAGCTGGAACTCGACGACCTCTTGGTGCTGGAAGCGCTCACCCGGCACCCCGAGCTCGACCGCTGGACTGCCGCAGAATGCTTGCAGATCGAAGAAGGGCCGGCCTCGGAACGCCTCGTTTCCCTGCGCGAGCGCGGTTATCTGGTTCCAGTGGGACGGGGCCGCGGAACGAAGTACCGCCTCGCCGGCCGCTTGAAGCGACTCTGGCGGCCCCTAGACCCGGATGGGCGGGTTGCCGATGCGGCGATGCGCGAGCAGATTCTGGATCTGCTGTCGGACCGCGGCACCATCACGAACACCGATGTGCGGCGGCTCACCGGCATGTCCCGCTTCAGGGCGCTTTCGCTCCTGCGCGGGCTGAGCGCCGACGGGTTGCTGCGAATGACCGGGAATCGAGGGGGCGCGCGCTATATCGCCGGACCCCGCTCGGGCTGACAGAGAGCCCGTTCTGCCCTCCAAGCCGATTGTGGCGCATCGCAAAAATTGCAATAACACTGCAAAAATCGTTTGAATCATTATTTCGAAAGGCGCGACCGGTGGCCATCGGCCCATCGCGCAAGCGCCTGCCGGAGCTCCGGCGGGCCAAGGCCTACCGGGAGTGCTGGTTCTCAGCAGCGCCACCGCCCAGCCATCGGGAGGATTGCACAAGCGGTTCGCTGGTCATCCGGGCCGGACCGGAACCACGGCCCGAGCCGCTAGATCGTCGACTTCCTGAAATTGCGCTGAGCAGCCCAGCGCGTCAAGTCGATGGCGAAGTTCGGAAAGGTGCCAGGAAGGACCCAGAGAGTTTCTGAATTCCAGAACATGCCGGTGGGCATGCTCTTGTCGCGTGGCCTCATTTCGTACTTGAAATTCTTCACGGCGATTTCGTTCCACCGCAAGGCATCTTCGAGACTCGCCATGTCGACCGCGACCGTCTCAGCACCGTGCTGCTGCTTGCCGATTTCGGCAGCAGATTCGTATGCGACGCAACATTTGTCGTACAAGGCCTCGACTTCGCACCGGATCTGCGAACTCAACGCTTGGAACAGTCGGCGCACATCATGACTATGCTCGGCCGGCTGACTGTGCTCCTGCTCCCAGATGTGCTTCACGACGAGTTCGACTACGACTACATAGAGGACGATATTCGTTAGCGCCATCCCAAGCCGCTGTTGGTCGCGGGCGGCGCCAATTGATCCGGCGTCTCTGATGGCCGCTCTCGACACTGGCAACGAATCGGTGGAGCGGAGAGCCTCCATCGCAAGAATCAACAGGCGGGCAGAGCCCAGCTTCGATCCGTGAGGGCTGTTCACTTCGCGTTTCCCCATAGTGAGCACCTCCAGGGGAAGATCCTCAGTCTCTCACCCGCGACTTCATGGGCATGCACCACCTTCTGCCACTCGAGTCATCTCCCGAAGAACGAGACGCACGGTGCGGATTCCGACCGCTGCAGCAGCCGCCCGAACACTGAGCACCTCCGCCCCGCTCGCCACTACCGCCGAGGCTGACGAGCGGGAGCCCTCGCCGAGGGCGAATCAGAACTCGAGGCGGACGCCGACGCGGAAGACTCTCGGGTCGAGGATCGCGACGATCTCGTTGTAGCGGGAACCTGAAATCGTGCGGTAGTTCAGCACCGTGGAGCTGTTCGTCAGGTTGAAGCCGTCGAACAGGAAGGCGACGGTCGCGCCCTGGGGCAGGTCGAAGGACTTCTCGGCGCGCATGTCGAAGATACCGACATTCGGCGCGCGGGAGTTGTAGCCATCCGGCATCACCCGCTCGGTTCCGGCGTTCGGGAGACGGACGCTGACCCGGCGGCCGGTCTGATACCCGCTCTGCAGCTTGTAGGAAGCACTGACTCCGACATTCCAGGGGAAGATGTAACGGCCGACCAGTTTGTAGTTCCAGTAGGTCGTGTCGATCGCACCGAGCCGGAGCGACTGGTTCGCCTGCCACTCGTAGGTCGTGCCCTCGATGAAGTCGAACCGGGCGGCGGCCCGGACGCTCGTGGAGGAGGTCGTCCGCATGTAGGCGTTCGCCCAGGTGTGGAGGAACGAGGTCAGGAACATCCAGCGGTCGGCGAAGCGCCGGTTCAGCGCCACTTCGACGGTGTGGTAGTTGGCATCCGGGCTCGGCAGGCCGTGCGCGCCGGGGTTCACATACATCCGATTCTCGGGAATTCCGGGCTGCCGGTCCATGAGGCCGATGACCTGGTCGTCCCCGGTTCCGGCGGTGTTGTCCGGTCCCCGGTCCTCATAGGAGTACGGAATGCCGTAGGCGAAGGCGCGGTTCAAGTCCACGACCCCATAGCCGTTCCGCGAGTTCTTGTGGACATAAGAGGCGCGGAAGGAGAAGTTGTCGGCGAGCTGCTGCTCGAAGTGGGCCGACGCCTCGTGTCCGTAAGCGTTCGTCAGGCCAGGATCCACGGTCACGAAGCCGGCGCCGCCGAGGGTGCTGAGCTTGTTTCCGAGTTCGGAGGAATCGGCGAGGCCGCCGCTCGGCCCCGGGTCCACGATCCGATTCCCGTTCAGGTCGTTGAATTCGTACCGGAACGCCGCCTGCCCCACCGGGTTCTCGTCGTCCACGATCGTGGTGCTGGGGTTCCAGTAGAAGCGCCCGAAGAACAGCTTCAGCACCGTCCGCCCCTCGCCCGTCACATCGAAAGCGGCACCGAGCCGCGGCCCGATGTTCGAAAGGGTCAGTACGTCCGCTTGCGACACTTCGAGTGCGGGGAAGATGTCCGAATGCGTGGGTTGCATGGACTGGTCCGGCCAGCCCATCACATAGCGGTCGAAGCGCGCGCCGAGGTTCAATGTGAGGCGGTCGTTGAGTGTCCAGGAGTCCTGGATATAGGCAGCGGTCAAGAGGATGTCGTTCACGCCGGTGTTCGGGGTGTTGTAGATGTCCACCTCGGAGGGCAGGCCGTCACGGTCCCGGTAGAAGATGTCCTCCGGCTGCATGCGGAGGAAGCTGCGGCGCTCGCGGTATATCTCGGTCCCGATCTTGAGCGTGTGCTGCCCGGCGAAATCATCCGCGAAGTAGGTCAGATTGCCGGAGATCTGCGGCTTCGTCACCTTGCGGAAGTGGTAGTAGTCGTTGGCGTTCGTCAGATCACCGGTCGTGAGCTCCTCGCGGCCCGCAGAAAGACCCTCCACGCTCTCCGACTTCGTCGTGGTCGTAAAGAGCGGGAACTGGTTGATCCAGTGGCTCAGCTGCAGGTTCAGGAAGAGCTTGTCGGTGAGCACATTCGTGTACTCGAACTTCATCGGCTTGTTCACCGAGCTCTGGTACCAGGCAGCTTCCAGCGGCACCGCCGGACCTAGATTCCGCTCCGCCTGCAACTTGGTGCGTCGGTTGAAGAAACCGATCAACTGGCTGGAGTCGGTGAGCTGGTAGGTGGCCTTGGCGGTCCAGTTGCCCAGCTGGGTGGTCGCCGGATCGGGGTTCCCGATGGTGAGTTTTTCCTGGTGGTTCAGCCGGTAGCCGCCGTAGAACCACGCCTTGCCCGGATAGATCGGGCCGCCGATGCCGATGTTGATGTCGCTCTGCAGCGTGATCGGATTGCCGGCTTCGAGGCCTTTCGATCCCGCCTTGTAGGGGCCATCGGTCCCGCCGCCGGTACGGAGCGCGTCCGGCACATTGTCGCCGACGGTGGCGTCGTTCTCGAAGTCCACATAGACGTCCCCGTTGAAGCGGTCGCCGCCGGACTTCACCGTGAGGTTGAAGAAAGCGCCGAGTCCGTGGGTCTCGCCCATGTTCCCGGAGCCGCCGAGCTGGAAATCCTCGAAGCTGCCGTAGTCGAAATACCCGGCGTTCCCCGAAGTGGTCTCGGTGACATTGATGCCCTCGAGCAGGGTGCGGTGCTGGTCACCGAAGCCGAACGCCTGGAACCCGGTCTGGGTGCCGGTGTGGGAGCCGCCCACATCGTAGCCCTCCATCTGGAAGCCGGGGGCCTGGGCCATCGCCGCCCAGATGTCGCGGGCGTTGGGGATGTCCTCGAGGAGTTCCTCGGTGAAGTTCACTCCGGTGGCGGTGGTCTTCACATCCACCACCGGCGCCTCTCCGGTGATCGTGATCACTTCCTCGAGGCCGCCGACTTCGAGAGTCGCGTTCACCGTGAGGGTGGTGTTCAGGGTCATCTGGATGTTCTCGCGGACTACCGAGCCGAAACCCGAGAGCGAGAAGGTGACCGAGTACAGCCCGGTGGGAAGGGCGGGAAAGACATAGGTGCCCTGGCTGCCGCTGACGGCGACCTGATCCTGGATCAGCGCCGAACTCGACGCAGTGACCGTGACCCCGGGGATCACCGCGCCGGTGGCGTCGGATACGGTGCCGACCAACCGCCCGCGCAGCTCCTGCGCGGAAACCGAGGCCGCTATGGAAACCGCGAGGATCGCGGTCGGAAACAATCGTCTGCGCATCGGTCCACCTCCCGGGTGAGACATCTTCGATATCCCCTCTAGGGGAGCTCCTAATTATAGATGCCCTGCTCGCCCGTCTCGCTTCGCCCGAGGAGGCGGAACCGATCCGGGGCCAGCGCCCCTCGAGGATCTCGGAAATCCGGGTTGGACGCCCCGGCTCAGCCGTCGGGCCCGACGTCAGGCTGCCCGGCGGTGAGGGCGTTCAGAAAGGCCAAGCAGAGGTCGCGCGAGCGGTAGCTCCTGAAGGTCTTCCTCTCCTGCCGTTCGAGGATCGGGAAGGTGGACCAGATATGCCGCACACCGTCGCGGTCGGTCACGCCGTAGAGGTGGAAGAACACCGCATCGAGCCTGGCGCGAAGCCGCAGGCGGCGGTCCTCGTCCCAGCCGAAGGGCGGGCGCACCGCGCCCGAAGCGTCCCGATAGCCGAGGGCGCGGGCGAAGGGCGCCATGTCTTCCGCGGTGCAGGTGAGTTCGAGGACGGCTTCCCGGATGATTTCGGCGGCGGTCTTCGGCCCGAACCGGCAGGTTTCGTACATCTCGGGCGGGACGACCGGGAGCTGCTCGACGATGAACCAGTTGAGATGCTGAGCCTGGACCTTTTGGCGGGCGATGAAATCGAGAACGATCGCATTCAGGTTGGCGGCCGCGAGCGCCCAGAACGCTCCCGGAGGAGATCCCTCCCCTTCCGGGAGAAGGAGGGGGAGGGTGTTCCCGGCGCCGGCCCGCGGGATGAGCGCAGCGATCATCGTCCGGGCGTTGGTCGCGACGGTCACAT
This sequence comes from Vicinamibacteria bacterium, assembly GCA_963422395.1. Lineage (GTDB taxonomy): Bacteria > Acidobacteriota > Vicinamibacteria > Marinacidobacterales > Marinacidobacteraceae. The sequence continues at coordinate 37,821 of OY729431.1, forward strand.
CCTTGAACGCCAGCGCGTAGTCCCGTTCTTCGGGAATGTCGGCGACCGCCGGTAGATCGCGGTGGTGATCTCCTGGTCGCGCCGGCTGCGGAAGACCGGCGCGGTGCCGGTGTTCGGATTCACCCGCCGGAAGTCCCCGGCGGTCAGCTCGAGACGCCGGTCCGCGTCCTCCAACTCGGAAACCCGGTGGAGATAGAACGCGCAGCGGGCCGGACGGTCCTGCGCGGATCGTCCCGCGACGAACACACAGAACTTGAAAGATGCGTGCACTTCCGGGAAAAACACCTTCTTGTTCTCGAAGTCGTAGAGCGCCCGCAGCCGCCCTTCGGTCGCCACCGATCGGAAAAACGGTGCGGCGGTCTTGTCCGACGCGATGCCGGAGGGCACGAGCAGCCCGATCCTTCCCTCCGGCTTCACGAGCGCCATCGCCCGCTCCACGAAGAGCGAATAGAGGTTCTGATCGCCCCTCGAAAGGAGCGGGTAGTCCCCCGAATCCCGGGCGATCCGCGCCCGGTCCCGCGCCCGGCGGTCGGCGCGCCCGAAATCCGCTGCCAGCGGGATCGCCGCGCACTTCGAGCGCCTCGACGAGATTCTTCCGCTCGGAAGCGAGACTCTCAACGATTCGGTTGTTTCAGATCAGAGTCGTTGACGGACATGGCGAATCGTCTTGTTTCAATTTTTCTGTCATTCACGGTCAAGGCTTCTCTTGTTTCATTATATGCGTTGATATTGATATAAGTGAATATCCTTATTTCAGTTTCTGTCATCCGCGAGGATCCTTGCCGTGCGGCGCAAAACCGGTAGCTACCAGATAACCGCAACTGCCGGGGAGCGCGTACGCGCCTTCCTGCCCGCGCCGCTGCCACCCCACCCTCCGCTCGAACTCGACGGCGCGCTGCAGCAGGCGCTCGAAGGCGCCGGTCTCGCCCTCGGACGTCTCGACGGCCTCTCGGTTCTTCTTCCGGATCCGGCTCTCTTCCTCTACTCGTCCGTACGCAAGGAGGCTGTGCTCTCTTCGCAGATCGAGGGTACGCAGTCCTCGTTGTCCCACCTCCTGCTCTTCGAGCTCGAGGAAGCATCGGGGGCGCCGCTCGACGATGTCCGCGAGGTGTCGAACCATGTGGCGGCCTTCGATCACGGCCTCCGGCGGCTGCGCGGGGATTTCCCGCTTTCGAACCGCCTGATCCGTGAAATGCACGGTGTTCTGCTGTCGCGCGGCCGGGGCAGCGACAAGAACCCCGGGGAGTTCCGCCGTTCGCAGGTCTGGATCGGCGGCACTCGACCCGGCAACGCCGCGTTCGTCCCACCCCCATGCGATGCCGTGCCCGACTGCATGGCTGCGTGGGAACGGTTTCTCCACGATGAGACCGATGGCCTCCCGGTGCTGGTTCGGGCCGGGCTCGCCCATGCGCAGTTCGAGGCGATCCACCCGTTCCTCGACGGAAACGGCCGGATCGGCCGCCTGGTGGTGACGCTTCTGCTTTGCCACGCTGGCGTACTCAAGGAACCGCTTCTCTACCTGAGTCTGTATCTCAAGCGCCATCGCGCGACCTATTACGAATTGTTGAACGAGGTGCGGCGGAGCAGCGATTGGGAAGCGTGGATCGCCTTTTTCCTCGAGGGAGTACGGCAGATTGCCGAAGACGCGGCTGCCACAGCCGTCCGGCTCTCCCGGATGTTCCGGGAGCACCGGGATCGCCTGTCGGCAACCGCCGGCCGTCGCGCGGGGTCGGTGATTCGCCTCCACGAGGCCCTGAAAGAGCGACCGATCCTCTCTCTCGGGGCCGCGAGCCGAGCCGCCGGGGTGTCCTACGGAACGGCGGCCTCGGCCATGGAGACACTGGTCCGGAACGGGATCGCCCGCGAACTCACCGGCAACCGCCGAAACCGGCTGTTCGCCTACGACGGCTACCTCACCGTACTCGAAGAGGGCGCCGAGATCTCCGATCAGGGTTGATTCCACGGGCTGCCAAGGGTGCCGGACGGGACCCCCCCCGGTAGAATCGCCGTCCCCCTGAACGGCGGCTTTTCAGAATGGCGATCAACACTCGGACCATCGGCGAACGGGTGCGGAGGCGCGAAGACCCTCGCCTCGTCACCGGGAAGGCGCACTACACCGCCGACATCCCTCTCCGGAACGCGCTCCATCTCGGAGTGGTCCGGAGCCCCTATCCGCACGCCGAGATCCTCGCTGTCGAGACCGCCGAAGCCTGTCGGGCGCCGGGAGTCGCCGCCATCTTCACCGCCGCAGATGTCCTCCCCACACTGAAGCGGCCCTTCCCGGTGGCGAAGGCCCCGGACGCCGGCGCGTTCCTCGATCTCCACATCCCGGCCCGCTGGCCGCTCGCCGAAAAACGCGTGCTCGCAGTGGGTGATCCGGTGGCGGCCGTCGTCGCCGAGACTCCGGCGCAGGCCGCCGACGCAGCGGCGCTGGTCACCGTGGACTACCGCGATCTTCCGGGGGCGGGCGATGGGCGCACCGCCCGCGCCGCGGGTGCGGCGCTCCTCCATCCGAAGGCCCCGGAGAACCGGGCCTTCGTGTGGGAACTCCATCCCGAGGAGGCCCCGGAGCGCGACGAAGGTCCGGTGCAGATCGAGCTCGACTTTCGTATCCAGCGGCTGATCCCCAGCGCCATGGAGCCGCGCGCGGTTTCCGCCCGGGTGGACGGCGACCGGATCACCGTATGGACTTCCACCCAGTCCGCCCACCGGGTTCGTCAGAGTGTGGCGCGCATCCTGGGAGTCTCGGAGGAGCGCATCCGGGTCGTCGCGCCGGAAGTCGGCGGCGGTTTCGGCGCGAAGGCCAACCTCTACCCCGAAGAGATCCTCGTCCCCTGGCTGGCCCTCCAGCTGGGCCGACCCGTGCGATGGGCCGCCACCCGCACCGAGGATTTCCAAACGACCACCCACGGACGAAACCTGTTCGTCCACCTCGGTCTCTCCGCGGAGAAGGGAGGCAAGGTGCGGCAGGCCGATCTCGAAGTCCTCTACGACTGCGGCGCCTATTACAGCCGGCCCGGCCCTACGACCCCCTCGCTCACCGGATCGATGATCGTCGGTCCCTACACCATCCCGTCGGCCCGGGCCCGGGCGGAAGGTGCGTTCACGAACACCGCCCCGAACGAGCCCTACCGAGGCTCGGGGCGCCCGGAAGCGACCTATCTGATCGAGAGGGCGATGGATGTGCTCGCCGGCCGGCTCGGTCTCGATCCGGCGGAGATCCGCCGCCGAAACCTGATCCCGCGGGAGAAGTTCCCCTATCGGACGGCGACCGGGCTGACCTACGACAGCGGGGATTACGAACGGGCACTCGATCTGGCCATCGAAAAGGGCGACTACGCCGGGCTGCGCGCCGAGCAGGCGCGGCGGCGGAGTGGAGAAGGCGGCAAACCGTTCGGCGTCGGTCTCGCCTGTTATGTGGAGATCTGCGGTTTCGGCCCCTGGGAGGCCGGCGGGGTCACCGTGGAGGCCGACGCCTCGGTTACGGTCCGAAGCGGCACTTCACCCCACGGGCAGGGGCATGAAACGGCGTGGGCGCAGATCGCCGCCGAGCAGCTCGGCGTGCCGCTCGACTCGGTGCGCGTTCTGCACGGAGACACCGACGAGTGTCCCCGGGGGATCGGCACCTTCGGCAGCCGCAGCGCACCGGTCGGCGGGTCGGCAGTCTTCGAAAACGCCGGCACGGTCCGTGAGCAGGCGAAGGAGCTCGCCGCCCGGCTGCTCGAGGCCGCCCCGGAGGACATCCGCTTCGACGCCGGGCGTTTTTTCGTCGCCGGGTCGACCGGAAGGGCGGTCGGGTGGAACGAGATCGCCGCCTTCGCCTACCGCCCGGACACTCCCGAAGGCGCCGCCGCCGCGCTCTCCGCCGATATCGACTTCAGACCGCCGGGCGAGACCTTCCCCTTCGGAACCCACTTGTGTGCGGTCGAGATCGAACCCGACACCGGCGAGATCACGATCATCCGCTATCTCTCGGTGGACGATTGCGGCCGGGTCATCAACCCCCTCCTCGCCGAAGGGCAGGTCCACGGCGGGCTCGCTCAGGGGATCGCCCAGGCCCTCTACGAAGAGGCCCGCTACGACGAGGGCGGCAATCTGCTGACGGGCTCCCTCCTCGAATACGCCGTTCCCCGCGCCGACATGCTCCCCCACTGGGAGCTCCACCGCACCGTGACCCCGACTTCGGTGAACCCGCTCGGGGTCAAGGGAATCGGCGAAGCCGCCACCATCGGTTCCACTCCGGCGGTCGCGAACGCGGTCCTGGACGCGCTGCGTCCTTTCGGGGTGGAACACCTCGACACGCCGCTCACTCCGGAGAAGGTGTGGCGCGCGATGCAGGGCTCCGGATAGCCCCGGAAAGGAGGAATCGGCACCCGGACGGATATCGGCGAGCTGGAGACGGCGGGGATGGACCCCGTTCTCCGGCTCTTCCAGAGTCACGAGCGATCCCGACCAGGGATTCACCGCGACCGCGCAGAGTGCGAGAACGCGCAGGGTTCCCTTCGGCAGGACGCGGGCGGAGCACTCAACCCCTGCTTGGCGCACGGACAGATTCAGCGTGCCGCGGTCCTGGTTCACATCGACGCCTATGCGTTCGATGCTCGGAACGATGGTGCGGAGGCGGCGGGAAATCGCTTGGAAACTTTCGGGTTGCGTCGAGCATAAGGTAGTAGCGGAACGGCGCGATGTAATCACCGTGGGTTCGACATCCGGCACTGCGGCAGGCGCCTGTTCCTGACGCATCGACACCCTCGGTGCGAAGGAATAGACGCGCCAGTCGGCCAGTTCGCCGCGAAGCGCCAGGCGAGGCAATTCCACGGTGATCTCGCGGAGCGACTTGGAGTTGCGGGCGGTCAGGTGGCGCCGCATTCCATCACTCCGGACCCATCACTCCGGACCCATCATCCCGGGGGATACCGGGGGCGCATCCGTTCGCCTCCAGGCCCCAGACGCGCCACCCGCGGGTATTCGTTCTCGCAAAGAGTTCGATCTTCTTCAGGTCCGGGAACATGCGTTCGATCCGCAGCCGCACTTCCTCCGGCTTTCGGGAGTGCGCCTCGCGCACCGCCCGCACCAGCTGACGCTCCTTCCGGCTCCCGCGCGGAGTCGGGATCCGGCCCCGCCGGAACACCAAGCACAGCTCGCACTGGCTCATCGTGTAATGGCCAGGGTTGACCCGGGCCTTGTCCCAGACGAAGGCGACCGTCGCCCAGGAGAATCCCCAGGCTCTCCCGAGGTCGATGGCCTGATCGAGATGCGGGTTCGTGGCCCACAGGAAGAGCAGGGAATCGGCGGCAGCGATGTCCCGGATCCGCAACTTCGCCAGATCGGATGAAGCGACGGTGGGGTAATGACGAACCGCACCCCCGGTGTCGCCGCTTCCCGCGCCGGCGTGCTGCAGCTGGCCCTGGTAATCCCAGGGCGGATCCGCATAGATGATCTCGAAGCACTCGTCGGGGAGCGGCGGAAACACCGTTCCGAAGTCCCTGTCAGAGTGCTTGGGAGAAATCGGCGATCAGGTCTTCCGCCGACTCGATTCCGGTGGAGAAGCGCAGCAGCCCTTCCGAGATGCCCATGACCGCGCGCGCCTCGGGGGAGAGGCCGCTGTGGACGGCTGCAGCCGGTCGGACGATCAGCGATTCCACCCCGCCGAGGCTCGCCGCCACCGCGGGCAGGCCGAGACGGGAGGCCAGGCGTTCGGCGGCACCTGCCCCGCCGGCCATTTCGAAGGCCAGCATCCCGCCGAAACCGCCCGCGAGGAGCCTTTCGGCGCGCTCGTGCTGTGGATGCGCTTCGAGCCCCGGGTAGTGGACCGCCCGGATCTCGGGCCTGACCGCCAGGAAACGCGCCACATCGAGCGCGGTCGCCGATTGCCGCCGGACGCGCAGACCGATGGTCTTGAGTCCGCGCTCCAGCAGCACGCAGGCGTGGGGATCGAGCGAGCCGCCGAGATGATCGAGGGTCAGCTTGATCCGGCGCACCCGTTCGGCGGAGCCCGCGATCGAGCCGGCCACCAGGTCGTTGTGACCGTTCAGGTACTTGGTGGCGCTCTCCATCACCAGATCGAAGCCGAGCTCCGCCGGACGAAAGAGCACCGGACTCGCGAAGGTGTTGTCGATCACGGTGATCAGCCGGTGGCCGCGGGCGAAATCCACCACGGCTTCGAGGTCCGCCATCTGAACCAGCGGATTCGTCAGCGTCTCGACATAGAAAAGTTTCGTCGCGGGAGTCAGCGCCGCTTCCCAAGAGGCCGGATCCTGGGGATCGATGCGGGTGTGGCTGATCCCGAACCGGGGCAGATCGTGCTGCAGCAGGTTGGCGGTTCCGCCGTACACCACATCCTGCACCAACAGGTGGTCCCCGGCACTCAGGAAGGTGAAGAGCGCTGCCGAGATCGCCGCCATCCCGCTGCCGGTGACCAGCGCATCCTCCGCGCCCTCGAGCGAAGCGATCCGCCGGTGCAGGACCGCGTGGTTCGGGCTGTTCGAGAGGCGCAGATACCCGACATCGTGATACGACTCGCCGTGGTACTCGAAGTTCGCAGTCTGGAAGACCGGCGTAGAAACCGCCCCGAGCGGACGGGGCTCGAGAGCACCCTCGTGGACGGCGCGGGTATCGAGCGCCGGGGAACGATCTTCCGGGGACGGGGACAAGGGAGCCTCCTTCAGGGAGTCCTGGAGGGAGCCCTGGACGCCGGGGCTTCGTAGGCCGCCGCCATCGCGGGGTTTTCGACCATCTCCACCCGCAAGACGCCGCGGAAGCCGCGGGGGAGCCGCGCCGTCAGCTCGCCGTGGACGAAGCGGCAGAGGAACTCGGTCGTGGTGTTCTGGCCCGGAAACACTTCGTCGAGGTCGGCGTAGCGAAGCGGGTCGAGGGACTCGCCGAGCGCCTGTTTCGCCCAAGCGAGATCGAGCAGCACATTGTGTTCGTCCAGCGCCGGGCCTCGGAACTCGGCAGTCACCGCGTAGGTCGCGCCGTGCCGATTCTGCGCCGGACCGAAGACCTCGCCCCGAAGTGCGTGGGAGCACATCACATGGTCCCGGACGGAGATGCTGAACAGGAGATCTGGCCCGCGGCGGGGCGGGGCCGATGCTAGCAGCCTCTCCCGCTGCTCGCCGAAGGCCGAGGGCCGCGAAAGGCTGCTGCCAGACGTCCGCTCCAGGCACCCGAGAGAAGAACCGGCGGATTCGTACACTGCCGCCCGAGGAACTCTCCCGAGGAACCCCATGACCGAACCATTCACCGATCCCCCCTTCGACCCGACCGCCGCAGCCGACGAAATCGCCGCCGCGCGCGCCGGACGCCGGCAGCTCGCGCCCTTCAGCGGGCGCATCCCCGAGTTCGGCCTCGACGAGGCGTACCGGGTCGCCGGCATCCTCGCCTGCCGGCGGGCCGCCCGTTCGCCGGTGGTGGGCCGCAAGATCGGCTTCACGAATCCGGCGCTTTGGGAAAAGGCAGGACTCACCCGGCCGGTATGGGGTTCGATGTTCGCGGAGTCGGTGCACCACACCGGACCGGGAGGTGCACCGCCGGAGATTCCGATGGAAGGCGCCGTGGAGCCGAAGATCGAATGCGAGGTGGTGGTCGTGCTCGGATCCGCGCCGAAGCCGGGCGATCGGGGTGCGGCGGCGGCGCGCCATGCGGCGAAGATCGGACTCGGCTTCGAGGTGGTGGACTCGCCCTATCCCGGGTGGAACATGCGCCCGGCCGATGCGGTCGCTGCCGGCGGCATCCATCACGGACTCGCGGTAGGGCCGCTGATCGCGGTCACCGACCCGGCGGCGGCCGCCGCCGCGATGGCGGCCCTGACCGTGTCCATGATCCGTTCCCCGACCTATTCCCCGACCCGCGGGAAGAGACAGGAACCGGTCGCGGAGGGGGCCGGCCGGATGGTGCTCGGCAATCCTTTCGACGCGGTGGGGGTGCTCGCCGAAATGACGGCTGCCCAGGGAATTCCGCTCCGGCCCGGCGAGATCCTCACGACGGGAACCCTCACTCCGCCGCTGGCGGCCGCCGCCGGCGAGCGGTACCGGGCCGAAGCGGCCGGCGATGTTCTCCCCCCCGTGGAAGTCGAGCTGGTTCGGGCGTCTGCCGCGGCAGCAAAGCGATGACTCCTCATCGAGGATCATCGGGACCCGGGGCGTCCCGACACCGCCGGCCTCCCGGCGTTCCGTCATCCGCCTCGGGTTTCGGCGGCGGTCTCGGCGGAGAGGCCGGGCGTTCGGATCTGCCGGCGAATCCGGGAGGCCGTGCTAGCATCGCTTGCCGCCTTCTGGAAATCGGGTTCCTCTCCACGATCCGCCGAGATTGCGGGGATGCCAGATGACCGCGATCGCCGAGTGAACCCCGTGCCGAACGTACCTGGAAACTCCGCTCTTCGGCTGCCGAGTCTCTCGATAACCGCGTTCCGCGGCATTCGCGAACTCTCGATCCCGCGGTTGGGCCGCGTGACCCTGCTCGCCGGACGCAACGGATCCGGCAAGACCAGTGTTCTCGAAGCGGTACGCATCTTTGCCTCTCGCGGCAGCCACGGGGTATTGAGGGAGATTCTGGACGATCGTGACGAACTGATCGAAGCCGTGGACGAAGACGGCGACCAAATCTCGACGATCGACTGGCCCTCGCTCTTCCACGGCCGGCAGCTCGCGGACGGAGAGACCATCTCCATCGGGCCCGAAAACGCCAGCGAACAGCTCACCATCCGATACGGACGCCTCTCCGAGGGAGAGACCGATCGACTGCGGCGGGCAACGCGCCGGTATTCGCTCTCCGAAGTTACCGGGATACTCCGGGTACGGTACGGGGAAATGGAGCGAAAGCTGCCGCTGTTGCCCGTTCCCCCGTATTTCGACCCGCGTGGGCTGCGCGGATTGCGCGGACTGCGCGGACTACTGATGGACGATGACTCGGATCAGCTCTCGGCGATTCCGTGCGGTTCTGTCGGTCCGGGTTTGCCCGGCAAGCAGAGCGTTGCCCGAGGCTGGGACGAGATCGCTCTCACGGACGACGAGGCGCGCGCGGTCGAGGCACTGAATTCCGTCTCCGTCAGGCCCATCGAACGCGTGACCGTCGTCGGCAGGGAAGGCCGTCGGGGTGCACCCCGCGTGGTCGTCCGACTCAAGGGAGACAACCGCCCGGTTCCGCTGAAGAGTCTGGGGGACGGGGTTACCCGAATGCTCGGTGTGGCGCTCGGTCTCGCCAACAGCAGAGGAGGGTTCCTGCTGATCGACGAGGCGGAAAACGGTATCCACCACTCCGTCCAGCGCGATTACTGGAAGATGATCATGACGACGGCGCGGGACAACGATGTGCAGGTGATCGCCACCACCCACGGCTGGGACTGCGTGGTCGGATTCGCACGCGCCGCGAAAGAGCTGGACGATGTGGAAGGGGCCCTGTTCCGTCTGGAACAGCGCCGCGAAAGGGTCCGGGCGGTGCGCTACTCGGAAGAAGACCTGGAGACCGCAGCCGACCAGGGTGTCGAGGTCCGATAGTAATTCGTGGCCAGACCGGGTTCCGGATGCTCGGACTCGATCCTGATCGTCGAGGGACCAGACGACAAGCATGTGATCGGACACACACAGAAAAAATCGATGCTATGCCTCTCGTTCGAGATCGTGGACAAAGGCGGCGTCGAAGAAGTGTTGAAGTCCGTTACCGCGGAAATCCAGGTTCCCGGGAGGAAAGCGGTCGGATTCGTCGTGGATGCGAATGGTTGCTGGCGTTCGCAGTGGAAAAGGGTATGCGAACGGCTGGGGCGGGCGGGCATGGAGCCCCCGAAGGATCCCAACGGGGAAGGCACGATCATCGAGGGGCAGCCTCGTGTCGGAGTCTGGATGATGCCGGACAATCGATCCGCGGGAGAATTGGAAGACTTCGTGCGGCAGATGGTGCCTGCAGCGGATGCCGCATGGCCCCTCGCAAAGGAATTCATCAGGAGGATTCCCAGGGAGCATCGCGAATTCACCGAGGGGAAGACTAGAAGGGCAGAGCTCTACGCATGGCTCGCAACGAAGGAAGAACCGAGGCTTATGGGGTCGGCGATCAGAACCGGTGATCTGAGAACCGATACGGAGCTGTGCCGGAGATTCGCTGGCTGGATCTCGAGACTCTTCGGGACAGGGCTGCCGGGGATAGCGGGGTGAGTGAACACTGTGGAAACGAGTGAGGAACGAAGAGACGCCGACCTCGGCAATGTCTTCATCTCCAACTACCCGCCCTACTCGCGCTGGAATTCGGAGCAGACGGCGGCGCTCCATCGGGTCCTCGCTTCTGGCGGTCCGGGCGCGGATTCGAATACCGGAGAAGCGGCGGCGCTCGGCCTCTATCTCCACATTCCGTTCTGCCGGAAGCGTTGCAAGTTCTGCTACTTCCGCGTGTACACCGACAAGAACAGCCGAGAGGTGGGACGGTACCTGGACGGCCTCGCCCGTGAAGTGGAGCTATACGCCGCGCAGCCGGCGGTTGCGGGAAGACCGCTGCGTTTCGTCTATTTCGGCGGCGGCACTCCCTCGTTCCTCAGCCCGAAGCAGCTCCGCGGGCTGGTCGCGCGTCTCGAATCCGCGCTGCGTTGGAACCGCGTGGAGGAAGTGGCGTTCGAATGCGAGCCGGGAACGCTTACCGCAGCCAAAGTCGAAGCGATTCGGAAGATCGGAGTCACTCGGTTGAGCCTCGGCATCGAAAATCTGAACGACGAAATCTTGCGAGAAAACGGCCGCGCCCACACCACGCGCGAGATCCGCGCCGTCATGCCCTGGGTCCGGGAAGCGGCATTCCCGCAGGTGAATATGGATCTGATCGCCGGCATGGTGGGCGAGACCTGGCCGCTCTGGCGGCGCACGGTGCAGGAGACGATCGATCTCGACCCCGACAGCATCACCGTGTATCAGATGGAACTGCCTTTCAACACCGTGTACGCCAGGGATGTCCTCGACGATGGCCGCGAGGCGCCGGCTTTCGCCGATTGGGAGACGCGGCGCGAATGGCACGCCTACGCTTTCGAGCAATTCGCGGCCGCGGGCTACGAACCGTCGAGCGCGTACACGGTGAAGAAACCGGGGCGCGGGATTCGTTTCCTCTACCGCGATGCCTTGTGGCGCGGCACGGACATGCTGGGCTGCGGCGTTTCCTCGTTCGGTTATCTGCAGGGTGTGCATTACCAAAACAGCGCCTCTTGGGATACCTATCTCGAAGCAGTCGAGCGCAAGAATTTTCCGATCGACCGAGCTCTCGAGACGACACTCCGGGAACGGCTGATCCGCGAAACGATCCTGCAACTCAAGCTGGGCCGCCTCGATCCCGGATACTTCCGCGAAAAATTCGGCGTCGAACTGACCGACGAGTTCGCTCCCGCCCTGAGCAAACTGCAGCGCGAGAACATGATGACGCTCGACGGAGATGGCATTCGGCTGACTCCCGAAGGCCTGCTTCGGGTGGATTCGCTGCTGCCCGAGTTCTACGAGCCGGAGAACCGGAACATCGCGTATGTCTGAGGGCGCTCTCGGCTGAAGCAGGCCGCTGCCCCCTCCTGCGAATCCATGACTCGGGACGGGATCGATGTAGTCGTCCTGGGCGGAGGGCCGGCTGGTTGCACGACGGCGACCCTGATCGCCCGACAGGGATTTCGAGTGGCGCTCCTCGAACGGGAGCCGACGCCCGCTTTCAAGGTGGGCGAATCGCTCGTCCCCCATACCTATGGAACCTTCGCCCGGCTCGGCTTGCTCGACGAGCTGAAGCGAAGTCACTTCCAGCGCAAGCACAGCGTGCAGTTCGTGAATGCCGCCGGCCGCGCGTCGGCGCCTTTCTATTTTTCGGAGACCGACCCCCACGAGCGCTCGACGACCTGGCAGGTGCTGCGAAGCGAGTTCGACCAGTTGATGCTCGACAATGCCGCTAGAAGCGGCGTTCAGCTGCGGCAGGGCGTCCAGGTGCAGGAGATCCTGTTCGAGGGCGAGACCGCCGTTGGCGTCAGAGCACGAGAGCGCGGCGGCCCGGCTGCCGTGGATATCCCCGCCAGAGTGGTGGTGGATGCCACCGGGCGGAACGCCCTCCTCGCCAGACAGCTGAACCTGCTGGTCAGAGAACCGAACCTCCGCAAAGTCTCGATCTTCACCCATTTTCGGGGTGCCCGGCGCGGCGCGGGCATCGACGAAGGCGCCACCCTGATCCTGCACACCCGGAACCGAAAGTCGTGGTTCTGGTTCATCCCGCTGGCAGGAGATCTGGCGAGCGTCGGCGTGGTCGGTGATCTCGAGGCGCTGCAGAGCCGCGGCGGCGAGAACGGAGCCTCAGCGAGGTTCGACGAGGAGGTTCGCAACTGCCCCGCGCTCGAAGCCCGGCTGCGGTCGGCCGATCGCGTGCAGCCCGTCCGGGTGGTGCAAGACTTTTCCTACTGCTCCGAGCGCATCTCCGGGAACGGTTGGGTCCTCGTCGGCGACGCTTTCGCGTTCCTCGACCCCATCTATTCCACCGGCGTGGTGCTGGCTCTCCAATCGGGAGAAATGGCCGCCGACACGATCTGTCGTTGCCTCGCCGAAAACGATCTTTCGGGCGAGGCTCTCGGACGGTTCGCCGACCGGTTTCTCACCGGAATGCGGAGCTTTCGCAAGCTGGTGTACGCCTTCTACGATCCGGATTTCGGATTCTCGGAGTTCCTCCGCGCCCACCCGGAGTGCCGGCGGGGATTGATCGACATCCTCTCGGGCAATGTCTTCGGCTCGGGCGTCGAGAGCATCTTCGTTCCCATGGAACGGATGTGCGGACTGCCCGGGGATGCGAGCGTCGGAGCGGTCTGAGACCCTGCGCCGGTGACGGACGGTTGCTCTTCGGCGAAATCCTGCGGCGGGCCGCAGCGCGCGCGCCGGAGAAAACGGCGATTCTCGCCGGCAGTCGGCGACTTTCCTTCGCTGAGTACGACCGCCTCGCCAACCGTTTCGCACACCTGCTGATCGCGGCCGGAATCCGCCCGGGCGACCGAGTCGCCTGCTCGTTGTGGAACAGCCCGGAATACGGCGTGGTCCATTTCGGGAACGCGCGGGCGGGCAGCATCCTGGTCCATATCCCGCCGCTCTACGCTCCCCGCGAGATCGCACAGATCGTCTCCCGTACCGAACCGCGCGCCCTGGTGGCGGACGCCGGCGTTTTGGACCGGGTTGCCCCGGAGACTCTTCGCGCGGTCGGGACGGTGATCGCCGCCGGCGCTTCCGGCTTTGACGGTGCTCTCGGATTCGACGAAGCGATCGGCGGACAGCCCGAGCACGCTCCGGATCTGGAACTCGACCCCGGCGCTCCCGCCGCCATGACCTTCACCGGCGGTACCACCGGCGAGCCCAGGGGAGCCGTCGTGAATCACCGGGCGCGTCATGTCTCTGCGGTCACCACTGCGCGGGAACACCGGGTGACGGACCAGGACATCGTCGCCGTGATCACCCCGATGTGCCACGCCGTGGGCCTGATGATCTGGCACCAGGCCGCCGTCGTGGCAGGGGCGGCTTCCGTCGTGTTTCGAAAGTGGGATCCGGAAGAGTTTTTCGCCGAGACCGAACGGCGCCGGATCTCCTCGGCATTTCTGGTGCCGGTCCAGGTGCGCGACCTGTTGCGGGCGCCCGGCTTCGATCGGGACCGGTTGGCTTCCTTGAAGAACATCGGGGTGGGGGGCGCGCCGACGCCGCCGGGGCTGATCGCCGAGTGGCGGGCCGCCCTTCCCTGCTGCGGGTACACCGACCACTACGGTCAATCGGAAACCGGCCCGCTCACCATCCTGAAACCCGAGGAGACGGCGGCGCACTCCGGAACTGTCGGCCGCGCCGCGGCCGGCGTGGAACTCCGGATCGTGGACCCCGCCGGCGACCCGGTCGAACCGGAGGCCGTGGGCGAACTCATCGCGCGCGGGCCTTTCCTGATGGACGGCTACTTCGGGGACGAAGCGGAAACGGCTCGCTATTTCCGGAGCGCCGACGGCTGGGGTTGGACCGGGGACCTCGCCCGTGCCGACGAGCAGGGCTACCTCCGGCTGGTCGGCAGGACTCGCGACCTCATCATCTCCGGTGGGTGCAACATCTATCCGGGCGAGATCGAAACCGCGCTGCTGAGCCATCCGGGCGTCGAGGACTGCGCCGTTTTCGGAGCACCGGACGAACGCTGGGGAGAGGCCCCCGTCGCCTGTGTGGTCCGCTCAGCCGGGGGGCAGGCCGCTGCCGGGGAACTCATCGCTCACTGCACCGATCAGCGGGCGCGCTACAAGCGCCCGCGGGAAATCGTCTTCGTCGAAGCGATCGCGCGAACCCCGACGGGCAAGGTTCCAAAGCAGCTCCTGCGCAACGCTTACCTGGCCGGCCGGCTCAGCGAAAAGGCACTCCCACCGCCCGAGACAGGAACTCGACGAACGGCGAGGCCCGGCGCACCAACTCCGTGAAGCGGTCTGGAAAGCCGGGCCTCACGACCTCGGCTTCCCGAACGCGGGCGACCGCCACGAAGTCCTTGCGCTTCAGATCCTCGACCAGCGGGTGATCGGGATCGAACCCTCGAGGCGGACGTTTCAGGGAATCGCCTTCGAGTGCGAACGTCTCGTCGAAGGCGGCGGCCGTGGTGATGCCGGTCCAGGCGTCCGGTCGGTCGACGATTTCCCCTCGAATCTTCGTGAGGGCGGCGCTGTCCGGGCGCCAGATGCCGCAGCCGACGAAGCAGGTCTCCGGCTCGAGGTGGAGATAGAAGCCGGGTGCGTGCGCGTCCTTCGCCGCCGCATGGCGGAAGTGCGCGCCGATGTTCGTCTTGTAGGGGGTCTTGTCCGGGGAGAACCGAATGTCGCGGTAGATGCGAAAGAGGGAGCCTCCGTTCGGCCTCGGGTCGGCGACGAAGTGCGGGCTGATCCGGGCGAGAGGCGCCGCGAACTCGCGGATGAATTCGAGCATGGGATCACGGACCACCGCGCGGTATCGCTCCTTGTTGGCCTCGAACCACGGGCGTTCGTTGTTGTCCTTCAGCTCACGCAGGAAATCGAATAGCGCCGGGGGAACCTTGGGGATCACTTCGAGACTCCTTTCCAGAAAAATGGGCGGCGGAAGGCGAAATCCACGATAGCGTGAACGCTTACCCTCTCCGGCAGGAACGAGCTCGATGCCCGCAGCCGCGAAACCAGGGGCACTCCCCGAGGTCCGCCGGGACTCGATCCGCCGGGCCGAAGTTCGCGTGCCCACGCCCGACCTCGACGGCGACCTGCGATTCCTGGTGGACACCCTCGGTTTTCGGCTCGAGCGCATCTGGCCCGCCGACGATCCCGCGTTCTGCTCGCTTACCGGCTACGGGGCGGGAATCCGCTTGGAGCGGAGCACCGGCGCCGCGGCGGCGGAAATCACTCTCCATACCGAGGATCCGGCACGGTTCGCCGGCGGCGAGCAGATGCTCGTTACCCCCGGCGGTCTCCGGATCACGGTAGCGGCAGCAACCCCGCAGGCCGCTATTCCGGAAACCGTCCACGAACTCGTGGTCCGTCGGCTGGCCGAACAGGAGTCCTGGGGCGTCGGCCGCGCGGGGATGCGCTACCGGGACCTGATCCCCGGCCGGCTGGGAGGCGCCATCATCGCTTCGCACATCCGGATCGCTGACGAGGGGCCGGTGGACGACCTGGTCCACTACCACACGGTCGGCTTCCAGCTCATCTTCTGCCACCGCGGCTGGGTTCGGCTGGTCTACGAGGATCAGGGCCCGCCCTTCGTGCTGGAGGCCGGGGACTGCGTGATCCAGCCCCCGGAGATTCGCCACCGGGTGCTCGCCTCCTCCGCCGGGATGGAGGTGATCGAAGTCGGCGTTCCCGCCGAGCACCTCACCACGATAGACCACGCCATGGAGTTGCCGACTCCTCATTTCCGCCCCGAGCGCGCGTTCCAGGGCACCAGGTTCCTGCGGCATCGAGAGCGGGGGGCGCGTTGGGAGCCCTGGCGCATCCCCGGGTTCGAGATGCGCGACACCGGGGTCGCTCGGGCCACACGGGGGATCGCGGGAGTTCAGGTTGCTCGAAGGGTCCCCGGGCGGGCGGTTCCAGCCAGCAGCCACGATCGGGACATCCTGTTCGGTTTCGTGCGCAGGGGGACGATGTACTTGGAGGCCGAGGACCACCCCCGGCGGACACTCGCCGCCGGCGACACCTTCGTCCTGCCGCCGCACCTTCCGGTCGCTCTCGGAAGCCCCTCCGACGACCTCGAGATCCTCGAAGTGACGCTGCCGGCCGGCTGCTAGCTGTGACCTTGCGGTAGGTTGTTCAGGGGGAAATGAACACTACATATAGTGGTCGATCGCGTCTGGAATCGTTCTGCAGCGCAGGCTGCTAGACCGGACCCGTCTGACTGAAGCGCGCGCCGGGGGCTGCCTCGGCGTTTCTCCGGAGGGCGCTCGAAGGGGCGGCTCACTTCTCCCGGTATCCCGGGCCGCGCAGCACCCGTCCCGGCAGGGCACCCGTCGGTTCCCCGTCGGCGACGACCGCGATCCCGTTCACGAAGACCCATTCGATGCCTTCCGGGTAGCGTTCCGGCTCCTCGAAGGTGGCGGCGTCGCGCACCGTAGCCGGATCGAAGAGCACCAGATCGGCGCGCATTCCGGGGCGGAGGAGGCCGCGGTCGGTGAGACCGAGGCGGTTCGCCGGCGCCGAAGTCATCTTGCGGACCGCTTCTTCGAGGGAAAGAAGCCCTTCCTCGCGCACATAGCGGGCGAACACTCGCGGATGGGTCCCGAAGGAGCGGGGGTGAGGCTTCCCCATCGGAGTCCGCATCCCCCGAGCGAGGGCGCTGCCGTCCGAACCGATGTGGGTGAAAGGCAGCGAGAGCGCCTGGCGCAGGTTGGCTTCCGTGTTCCCGAACGAGATCTGGAATCCCTCTCCTTCCTGTTCCACGAGCAGGTCGAGGAGCGCCTCCGCCGGCGACAGTCCCCGCGCCTCGCCGAGGTCCAGGATCGAGAGGCCGTCGACCTCTTCGCGGAACGAGCTCACGAAAGTCCGCTCCCATCGCGGCCGCTCCCTTTCTCCGGCGCGCAGCTCCGAAAGCAGCAGCTGCCGCTCGCCGGGGTCGGTGAGCCGACGCAGCATCCGCCCAACGCCGCCCTCCTGGGCCCAGCGAGGGAGCAGAGAGCGCAGGTAGGTCCATCCGGCGATGTACGGATAGACATTGCCGGTGACATCCACTCCGGAAGCGCGGGCTTCGGCGATCACCGCCGCGTACTCCGCGATCCGCTCCCCCGAAGTGGAGTTGAGATGATGGATCTCGAGGGCGATTCCCGCCTCGCGGGCGATGCGGATTCCTTCGGACAACCCGGCGAGCCCGCCCCGCAGGTGGCTCACATAGAAACCGCCGGAGGACGCCGCGACCCGCGCCAGGCGGATCAGTTCCTCGGTGCTTGCAAAGGCGTTCGGGATGTACGCCATCCCGCTCGAAAGCGCGAACGCCCCCTCTTCCATCGCCTGGGACACGAGCGTCTCCATGGCCTGCAGCTCCGCTTCCGACGCGGCGCGCTCTTCGTATCCCATCACCGAGGCGCGCACCTGACCGGCGCCCACATAGGAGACGACATTGGGACCGACGCCGGCGAACTCGAGCCGATCGAGATAGCCGCCGAGCGTCGTCCAGTCGCGTTCGATCGGAGGAGCGACCATCATCGGGTCATCCACCGCAAGACCGAGAACCGGCCCGCCCGAGAGGTGCTCGCCGAGCACTTCGGTGGTGACCCCCTGCGCAACCTTGCTGAGCGCGCGCGGGTCCACGATGAGCCCGTATTCCGAGTGGGCGTGCATGTCGAGGAACCCGGGTGCGGCGACCAGCCCTTCGGCTTCGATCACGCGCAGGGCTTCCGGTTCCGCAGAGCCGACCTCGACGATGGTGTCTCCGGCGACGACGAGGTTCCCGCGGAACCAGGGACCGCCGGAACCGTCCACGACCCGCGCTCCCCGGAGGAGCAGGTCGGCAGTGGGCGAATCGCCCGGTGCCGGGCCGCAACCCGCAGCGAGTCCAAAGGCCCAAAGGACGAACGGAAGGGGTCGCGCCACGCTAGCAACCTGCGCCGCAGAACGATTCCAGACGCGATCGACCACTATATGTGATGTTCATCGACGAATCGATCTACTACATATAGTGGTCATTCTTTTCTGCGGCGCAGACTCCTAGAAGAACCGGAGCGAGTAGCTGATTCGGAACCCCCGGCCCCGCTGGGGAGCGAGATCCTTGATCAGCGAGGTGTGGTGACGGTAGTCGGTGTCTGTCAGGTTGTACGCCCGGACAGAAATGTTGGAGGTGGTGTGGTCGCTGAGGAAGACATAGGAAGCGGTGAAGTCGAGGACCGCGTACCCGTCGGTCGCGGTCTCGGTGCGGTACAGCCGATCCATCCGGGCTGCCCACCGCAGGCTGGGCGTCAGCTGGAGTCTGCCGACGGGGACATCGAGCCGCAGTTGGCCGCCGAGCGGGGGGATGCGCGGCAGGTATTCGTTCGAGGCGGTCAGCTGCGCATCCACGAAGGAAGCATTCGCCACCAGTTCCGCAGCGCCGATGTCCAGATGCCCTTCCACTTCGAAACCCTGGTACACGGCATCTGCTTGCAAGAATTCGAGGATCGGAAGCCCCCCTAGCTCTTCCCCGGCGGCGGCTCCGAAGATGAAATCGCCGATGTCGTAGCGAAACACGCTGAGACTACCGCTCGCATTCTCCGAGCCCTGCCGGAGGCTCAGATCGAGACCGAACGAGCGTTCCGTGCCGAGGTCGGGATTCCCGATCTCGAAGGCCAGGTTCCCGACATGGGGGCCGAAGTTGTAGAGCTCTTCCAGCGAAGGAGTGCGGGTCGAGTAGCTGGCTACGGCCACCAGCGCGGACTGGTCGGTGAGAGAGAAACGGGCGCCTCCGCTCACCGAGCTCCCGAGAAAGTTCCGGTCTCTCACCGGCGCCGGCTCTTCGTGGTGCTCCTCCTCGTGGGGTTCTCCTTCCTCGTGCCCCTCTTCCTCATGCTCCTCTTCCTCATGCTCCTCTTCGTGGTGTTCCCCTTCCTCGGCGTCGTACCGGTTTCGCTCGAGCCGGGCTCCCAGCATCCAGCTCAGGCGGTCGCTCATCCGAATTTCGTTGTAGGCGAACGCTGCCATCGAGTTTTGATGGGTCTGGGGAGCGAGAGCCTCCTCGCCCCTCGATTCGTAATCCCGGAAATGACCCCAGCCGCCTACTCGGCTCTGGACTCGGCCGGCCGACCGTTTCAGCTCCCCCCGGATCACCAGGGACCGATTGTCGAAGTGCGTCGCGATCTCGTCCGGCCCCCCAGCTGACAGTGTTTCGATTTCGTCCTGGTCGTAGTCGCTGTAGCGAAGGGTGAATTCGGCCTCCTGGAATACGGAACCCAGCTCCCGGATGCCGAAATCGGTCCGGACCTGCCGCCGCGCCATGGCGACATCCACCAACAGCTCCTCGTCTTCGTGAGCTTCTTCTTCCTCGTGGCCTTCCTCCTCCTCGTGTCCGTGGGCTCCGTGAAACTGCCCGGCGAACGGCACTCCGTAGCGCGAATCGTCCAATTTCGCACTCGCGGCGAACCAACCGCGGTCGAAGGAGAGACCGAAGCCGGCTTCGCCCTGTTCCATCGAAGTCTCCGAGTTCTCCACCACACCGGCCGGGGATTCGTAGTCGCCGGTTCGATTCGCGTTGCCGCCGCCCCAGGCGAACCAGCCGGCACCGGAAGCCTGGACGCGGGCGCCGCCGCGGAGACCTTCATCGGCGGTCGAATAGTCGAGGTTCGCATGCCCCCGGAATCCGGCGGGAGGTCCATGGACCAGATGCGAGGCCATCGAGACCACATTCACCGCCCCGCCGATGGCGTTCGCTCCGTAGAGCAGAGTGGCCGGCCCGCGCACCACCTCGACCCGCTCCGCCTGTAGCGGGTCCAACGGGACGCCGTGGTCCGCAGATTGGCTGCCCAGGTCTCCCGTCCGCACTCCATCCTCCATCACCAGGACGCGGTCCCCATCGAAACCGCGCACCACCGGGCGGGCCGAACCCGGTCCGAAGCTGCGGACCGCCAAGCCTGGCGCGCCCTCGAGGAGCTCTGCCACCGTGCGCGCGGATTCGTTCTGCAGATCGAGCCCCTCGAAGGTCTGTACCGAATTGAATGCCTCGATCGCGGTTTCGGGCCTGGCGGACGCCGTGACCGTGATGTGCTCGTGCGCCCGCGGCCGGAGTTCCAACAGGATCGGTGCGGGCAACTCGAAGGCGACTTCCTCGTCCTCGTCCACGACGACGGTTTCCACCGCGCTCAGGAAGCCCTGATCCACATGGAAAGTGAGGGCGCCGCGGTGCTCCACCGCCTCGAAGGAAAACCGTCCGTGCTCGTCGGTGTGGGTTACCCGGTTGGATTCCAGGAGGACGACTTCGGCGTCATGGGCGGGCTGACCGGTCTCGGCGATGAGCACGGCGCCCGAGACGGTGGGGTGGGCCCAAGCAGCGGGCGCGAGCCCGAGCCCGAGCCCGAACGACAAAGCGACCCGGGCCGCTGCCCTCGGAAACACCAGGGTCGGGAAAGAAGAATGGGGAAAACGGAAGGGGAATAGCCGCGGCATGGTGGAACCTCCTGTGCGCTGGGCATGGGAGGAACCGACCGAATAGAAGCCGGCCGACCAGGCCGGAAGGTTCCGAAAAAGGGGTATCCGCAGATACGCGCCGGCCGTTCAGGCCGGGGGTGCGCGGGGGATGCCGCCGGTCAGCTTGGGGGCATCCGCAACGAAAAGTTGCGCTACGGCGCCCTCACCGACCCACTCGGAAGCGAGGGGCAGTTCCGGCCCGGCCGGCGGAGTAGCAACCCCCGCCCCGGAGCTTTCACAGATCCGGCATTCCGAACCTGGTCGGTCAGGATGCTCATGGGCGAAAGCCCCGATCGACGCCGTCAGCAGCAACGCCGCCATCGCGACGGCGACGACGCGGGCGAAATTATTCACAGAGACGGACAGACCTTCTCTGTGATTCTAGCAATCTGTGCCGCAGAAGGATTCCAGACCCGATCGACCCCATCCATAGCACTCGCAACCGGGGTTCGCGCGCCCACGGAAGGCTGACCTTCGCGGAAACGGGTGCGGCTCGCCGAAGGCAGCGCCGACTACGATAGCGGCGCCTCGGGCCGGTGGGGTTCGATCGGAAAAGCGAACAGGAGCAGGCGATTGCGGAGCGGAGTGCCCATCGGAATATCGGTCGTGCTGGCGGCGGTCGGACTGGCAGCGGTCGGACTGGCAGCGGGCTGGCTGGCGCCGGTGGAATCTGCGCCGGGCGGGCTCGCGCAGCGGCAGTCCCTCGGCCCGCTCGAACCGGTTCCGGCCGAAGGGGCTCCCGGTCTTTTTCGCCTGGCGATGTACCCCACCCCGGATCTCGCCCCGGCGACAGGAGCGGCCACCCTGCTCTGGGACCCCAGCCCCTTCGGCGTCTCGGTGACCCGCGACGGAAACCAGCGCTACCGCATCGCTCTCGACATCACCGGGCTTCCTGAACCGGAGTCGCTCGGCGACTACCGGACTTATGTCGCCTGGGCGACCACCCCGGTGTTCCAGCCGACGGTGCGCCTCGGCGAAGTCGGTAACGGATCGTTTCCGAATCTCGGAGTGGTGTCTTTCGACAAGTTCGTCCTCCTGGTGAGCGCCGAACCCTCCGGTGCGGTGGAAACGCGCACCGGCCGGCTGGTCCTGCGCGGCGCCTCCCCTTCGACCCGCATCCTTCCCGACAACCACCTGATGGTTCCGGTGAGCGGGAGCGGCGAGGCAGGAGCCGGCTCCGCGGCCCCGGACCACGCGGCGATGAGCCACGGGGCGGGGGAGGACGGGGAAGCCTCCGGGTGGCCGCATCCGCCGATGCTCGAGGAGACCCCGATGGTCCCCGGGCTCGGCCACCTGCGCCCGGAACCCCTGCCGTTCCTGCCGCGGGCGCCCGCCGACACCGCACTCCCCGATGCGGAGCCCTCGCAGATCGTCCGTCTGCGCGACGGGCAGACGCTCGATCTGATCGCCGGCCGGGTGAGGCGCCGCATCCACGGTCGAGACTATGTGATGTACGGCTTCAACGGCCAGTACCCCGGACCGATGGTGCATGTGGATCGGGACGCCACCCTCTTCGTCGACTTCGAAAATCGGACCTCGTGGCCGACGGCGATCCACTGGCACGGAGTGCGGCTCGACAACGCCTTCGACGGCGTGCCCCATGTCACCCAGGATCCGGTGCCGCCGGGGGGCCGCTTCCAGTACCGGATCCACTTCCCGGACGCCGGCCTCTACTGGTATCACCCCCATCACCGCGAGGAGGTCCAGCAGGATCTCGGTCTCTACGGGAACCTGCTGGTCGAGGCTCCGGCGAACGAGTGGTACGCCCCGGTCCACCGCGAAGAGATCCTGATGCTCGACGATCTCCTGATCGCCGACGATGGCGGCCTTTTCCCCTGGGGAAGCAGCCGGGCGACCCATGCCCTCATGGGCCGGTTCGGCAACCTGCTGTTGGTCAACGGAGAGCCGGGGTACGAACTGGCTCTCGACCGGGGGGAAGTCGTGCGCTTCTTCCTCACGAATGTCTCGAACACCCGCACCTTCAACCTGGGGTTCGGAAAACCGGGCACCCACCGGATCAAGGTCGTCGGGTCCGACCTCTCCAAGTACGAGCGGGAGACCTGGGTGGATTCGGTCACGCTCGCCCCTGCCGAGCGTTACATCGTCGAGGTTCGCTACGAACAGTCCGGGGAGCACGCGCTGGAAAACCGCGTGCGCCCGCTGGAGCACGCCTTCGGCAGCTACTTCTCGAGGGTGAGCGCGCTGGGGACGGTTCGGGTCGGCGAGCGGGAGGCCGATCCGGCCGGCGCGCCCGGCTACGACTCACTGCGGGAGAACGCATCGGTGGTGGAGGAAGTGGACCGTTACCGGGCTCGTTTCGACGCGCCCCCGGACCGGGAACTCGTTCTCAGCATGGAGGTTTCCGGCCTCGATCCGGCGATCATGCAGCGGATGCGCGCCGACCGGGTGTTCTTTCCCCCGGTGGAGTGGGCGCCGACCATGCCCATGATGAATTCGGTCGCAACTCCAGACGAAGTGCGATGGATCGTGCGGGAACCGACGACCGGCCGAGAGAACATGGACATCGCCTGGCGTTTCCGGGTCGGCGATCTCGTCCACATCCGCATCGCGAACGACGCCGGCGCCCTCCACGCCATGCAGCACCCCTTCCACATCCACGGCCAGCGGTTCCTCGTGGTCCGCCGCAACGGCGCTCTCGTCGAGAACCAGGTGTTCAAGGACACCGTGCTGATCCCGGCCGGAGAAACCGTGGACATCCTGCTCGAAGTCACGAACCCCGGCAAGTGGATGGCCCATTGCCATATCGCCGAGCACCTCGAAGCCGGAATGCGCTTCGTCTTCGAAGTCGACCCCTGATCCCGACCCGGAGGGGTCCGGCCGTCCCCGTTCGCTCGTTCGGCGGTTTCGATCGTCGCGCTCGACGGTTCTGCTCTCCCCCGAGGCCCGGAGGCGTTCAGGGCGCCTCGGGCTCGGAGACCGCCACCACCGCGGTCCGAACCCCGCCGTCCCGCCAGGCGACCAGGAGTCTCTCCCGACCATCGAAAAGCAGGTCGCTCGATTCCGCCTCCGCCGGCTCGCCGCCGCTCGCTTCGCTGCTTTCCGGATCGGCTTCCTCGCCTTCCGGCTCCTCCGGCGGTGGTCCCGCCAGGCGACCAGGAGTCGTCGGCGACCCGAACGAGTTGCAGCATGCCGGACTCGCGGCCCGCAGGGCTCTCGGCCACCCGCAGCGAGGGTCCGAGGCGGCCGTCGGGCCAAGCGCGCCGCAGGCGGATCTCCGCCCGCGGGCCGCTCGCGGATTCGAGCCAGACGAAGGCCGCGCTCCCGTCGTCGAGCGACGCGGCTGCCGCGAAGCCGCGCGGAGCCCCGCCGTCCAGGCGAATCGGGGGATCGAAGTTCGCCCCCGCGTCATCGGAGAAGGCAGCCCGAACCTCCGGCTGACCGGCCGCCATGGTGAACCAGGCGACCGCGAGGGTGCCGCCGCCGGCCGAGATCGCCGGTCCGTTCACCGGACAAGCGTTGATGGCCCAGCCGTCTTCGTGAACCGAGCGGACGGGCGTCCAGCGGCCGCGGACCTTGCGGGTGACCGAGATGTCCCGGACATCGTCGTCCGGCGGGTTTCGTTGCCGGTCCCGGAACACCACGATCGGCTCGTTCCCGACGGCGGCCATCGCGGTCGCACAGCAGCTGCAGACATCGGGATCGAGACGCTGGTCTCCCAGCCGATACCCCTGTTCGTGAAACCGGACGAGCCGAAGCGTCATGTCCCCGGGGTCCTGCGAACCGCCCGGCGGAGTCAGGTAGGCGGCGGAGAAGCCGCCCGGCTCCGGAGCGAAGGAGACGAATCCGGAGTAGCTCTCGATGTTGCCGAGCCCCTCGGAGAACAGCTCGCGCCAGCTCGCACCCCGGTCGGTGGAATAGGCGATCTTCAAGCCGTATCCGTAGTGGCCCTCGGCGGCGGGATTCCTGACCAGCCAGTGAGCGGCGAGCCGGTCCTCCCCGAGGGCCGCCACGCTGGGGTGGTCCGCCCAGTTGACGAACCAACCGGCGCCTTCGGCGATCGGCCGCGCCGGACCCCAGGCGTCGGTCCCGGAGCCCTCTCCGGTTCCTCCCCGCTGGAGCTCCGAAAAACGCAGTCGGTGGCCTTCGGAAAGCGGTTCGACCCAGCTCAGGAAAGCGGCGCCCTCGGGAGTTGCGCTCAATGAATACATCCCGCTCTCCTCGGCGGCGGGCGGCTTCAGGGGCGTCACCGCCTCCTGGGCGTACCCCGAGGCGGCGGCGAACAGGACCGGAATCAGCGGGAGGGTGGGGCGCGAAGACAGCAGGCCGTTCATCGAAAACCCCGCGATTCTCGCACGGAAGGCGGTGCGGAATCGAAAAGACCCGCTGTTACCATCGCGTTTTTCCGTCTGGCGAGGAATCCCGGAGATGATCGAATCACCGTCCCGATACGAGCTTGCGCAAGTGCTCGCCGGCATTCTCGGCCTCGGAGTACTCCTCGCCGCGCCGGTCTCCGCTTCCGGGCAATCGGCAGCCGAGCTGCAGCCGGGCGCCCGTGGATTCGTCCAGTACGACGACCCGGTCATCGCCATCACTGGCGTGCAGTTGGTGGACGGAACCGGAGCGCCGCCGCGCCGCGGCCAGACGGTGGTCCTCGAAGGGCGCCGCATCCGGAGCGTCGGTCCGGACGGCGAAATCGCGATTCCGGAAGGGGCGCGGCAGATCGACGGCACCGAACACACCCTGATCCCGGGCCTCGTCGGGGTCCACAACCACACCTTCTACACCACCGCGGCGCGCCATTCGCAGATGAACACCACCTCGCCGCGGCTCTATCTGGCCGCCGGGGTCACCACGATCCGCACTACCGGCAGCTATTCGCCGTACAGCGAGATCAACATGCGCCGAGCCATCGAGGCCGGCGAGATCGTCGGGCCCCGGATGCATATCACCGGCCCCTACATCTCCGGTACCGGAGCCGCCACCTACATGACCCAGGTGGCGAGCCCGGAGGACGCTCGCCGGGTGGTCGCCTACTGGGCCGAAGAAGGCGCGAGCTGGTTCAAGGCGTACACCCGGATCTCCCGTGCCGAACTCGGCGCGGCCATCGAAGAGGCCCATCGCCTCGGCCTGCGCTTCACCGGGCACCTCTGCTCGGTGACCTTCCGGGAAGCGGTGGACCTCGGGATCGATTCGCTCGAACACGGCTTCTTCACGAACACCGAGTACCACGAAGCCAAGCAGCCGGACGAGTGCCCGCCGGACTTCCGCAGCACCCTCCGGGACATCGAAGTGGACTCCGACGCCGTGAACGCCACGATCTCCCATCTGGTCGAGAACGAAGTCGCCCTGACTTCGACCCTCGCCGTCTATGAGCTCTCCGTCCCCGGCCGTCCACCGCTCGAAGACCGCAACCTGGAGGCGCTCTCTCCGGGCGCTCGGGACGAGTACCTCGCCCGCCGGGAAGAGATCGCGGAGGCGCGCGACGCCGTCTTCCTCGATCTGTTTCCGAAGGCCCAGGCGTTCGAGTACCGCTTCTTTCGGGCGGGGGGGTTGCTCGCCGCCGGGGTGGACCCCACCGGGAACGGCGGAGCCCTGCCCGGCTTCGGCGACCAGCGGAACTACGAGCTGCTGCTCGAAGCCGAGTTCACTCCCGCCGAGGCGCTTCAGGTGATGAGCCTCAACGGCGCCCGGGTGCTCGGGGTGGACGAAGACCTCGGCAGCATCGAGGCCGGGAAGGTCGCCGACCTCGTGCTGATCGACGGCGATCCGGTTTTCGCCCCCTTCGAGATCCGGAAGGTGGTGACCGTCTTCAAGGACGGCGTCGGCTACGACTCTCGAAAGCTCATCGCCTCGGTGCGAGGCTTGGTCGGACTCGAATAACCGTCAGCCCCACCGGAAGTCCACGGCTTGCTCCAGCGCCGGGCTGTGGGGCTCCGGTTGCGGCAGGAGATCGGCCGGTCGCCAGAAAGCTCCGGGGAGTCGATCCCCAGCGAGAGCTATTCGACGAATGGTTCGAACTCTTCGCCACTCATCGGTTCGTGCTTGTCCCAACGGCTGTGCATCTCGATCAGCAGGCGCTGCGCCGTCGGATGGGGAGCCCGATTGACCCGCACCACACTGGCCCGATACTCCCCCTTCGACTCCACCATGCTCATCGTCAGATCGTGTACGAAGTACCGTGGCGCCCACCCGATCAGGAAATAGTCCCGAGTCTGAATCTGGACGGCAGGCTGCTTCGTCGGATTCGTGAGTTCCAGTGCGACATGCAGCTTATCGCCCGGCTGGAGAGAGTCCATCCGTTCCCGCGCTGACGGATTCGTGTGCCGGAAGCCGTGGAGAAAGAACCGACAGACGAAACTCCCGTCGCCCCGCTTGACGAGCTTCGGAAACACTTCGAAAAAGTCGGTCACCCGATACCCGCCGTCCACCCACAGGATCTCCGTGGGATCCACGGACGGGTCGAGACCGAGGCCTTTCAGGTAATCCTTGAAATCCGGACGGCGAGGCGACATGACCCGGTTCCGGAAAACCGGAAAAAGTTCGGACGACTCATAATCGCCGTGCAACTCGGCGAACCCGGGGACCAGATCGAATCCTCCGGTCTTCCGGGCGCGTTCCGCGCCTTTCACATGTCGAAATCGGTACCACGGCCTCGCCTCATCCGCATCCAGGCGCCCCACGGGGAACCACTGCCGACTCGCCGCCCGATCCTGCCACCCCAAGTAGAGTGTTCTTTCGCTCACTTCATGCAATGCGCAATCTGTGCCGCATTGTAGTGCATCAGCGCTACGGCGAAATCTTTCGCCGATTCCGACATCCAGTCATCAGGGACCCGCCGAACGACATCTCGAAGAGCATCGCGCTGCTCCCGGACTCTGGTGATCGGCTGGCGAAACAGATCTGGATACACCTCTGCAGCCCGACGCATCAACCCGATCGGGCTCGGGCCGTAACGACCGGAGTCGGACCAGAAGACGCCGCCGCGACCTTTCTCGGAATAGCAACCCACAGTCCCGTCCTGTAAGCCACGCCTTCGTTTTTCCTCGCTGAGCTCACGGCCGAGAGAGGAAGCGTGATCGAAAGTCGGCGCGAGAAATCCACAAAGGCCAGAAGCAGTTCGCTTCACGAGAAGCCCCCAATTTTCGTGATGACGATCGGTGTTCCCGATGAGCGCATCCAGGACGATGTACCCAGCGAACTGCCGTTTGGCAATAGCCGCCGCATTCCTCGTCTTGAATGACGCCTCCAGCGTGTGAAAGATATTGCTCAGCGTGTGGGCCGACTGTCCGAAACGCTTTTCTCGATCGTAACTTATGGTGGTTCTGGAGAGCACTTCGTTACCGTGGATCAGTATCCGTCCCCTGCGTGCGAAGGACTCCGTGACGGATCCGCGCACCCCCTGAAACATGGCCAGCTTCACGCCGGCATGGTGGACACCGAGACGACCTGCCGTCTCGGCGGCGATCTTTTCCGCCCAGTGTTCTCCGCTTCCTTCCCGTGGATACTTGAACAACCAACGGTCGTCCTCGTCAACGAGTCGGTACCAGAACTTGGGTTTGCTACCCATCGCCTCCGACCCGGTCCTCCACTCCCCTTCGACTGTGACGATCCGGTACGCAGCGGAACCGCGGCCCGCGGAGAGGCTCGACTTTCGAAAGGGCTCCGGCCGCGAAGCAGGGGGCCGGCCGCCGGCGGGTTCGCCGTTCGCGATGATCACGATGCCGTGCGCGAAGACCATTCGATTCCCACCGGGTCGCACGCAGACTCTTCGGAAGCCGGCCTCGTCGCGCGTAGGGCGGGTGCCCGCCGACCACAGGGCCGAAGCGGTTCGCCAAGGGCGAGGGCACCCTGCGGATCGCAGTCTTCGAGGGATTTTCTCCCGACCAGATGCGGCGAACGCTCATGATCCCTTTCCGGAGGAACGAGCGAGCGGGTTTCCCATCGGGATCCGAGCACCGGCGGAACCCGCTGGGTGTATGGGCTTGCTCCGGCGCCGGGCGTCCGGTAGAGATTTCGGATTTCGGTTTCCAAGACCTGCGGGAAGCTGGCGTCTCCGATTGCGAGCAGGGTAGCGAGCGCCGCGTCGCGGTCCCCCTGCGCCTTGGCGACCAGGGCCAGGTCGAAGCGAACGGCGGCGTCGTCGAGGACCGAACCCGGCCCGATCGCGGCGGCGGCACGCAAAAAGGCCGCCTCCGCGCGGTCCAACTCGCCGGCGGCGAAGGCGGCGAGACCTTCGGTCAACGCGGTCACTTCGGGCGGCTCGGGTCCGCCGTCGATTCGCAGTCGGTACTGCGGTCCTTCGGAACCGCCGCCAGCGCCCCCGGTGCGGACGAGCTGGTTTTTGGATACGACGACGGTCCCTCCGTGCACTTCCGCGGAGCAGTCCTCCCGCAGCGGGCCCTCCGGCGGACCCCAGGAAACACAGGTTTCTCTCTCGATTTCCTCATCGATTCCTCCACTTCTTCCTTCACCCGGCTGCTCCCGGACGAACGCGAACCCCCCTTCACGGGCGGCGACCGCCGCCGCCCGTCCGGGAACGACCGAGAGCGCGCGAAGTTCGCCCGGGTCCTCGGGCCCCCGCCCGGCGGCCACGGCAGCCACGGCGGACAGGACCAGAGGCGTTCCCCCTTCGGCTTCGTAGTCCCGCTGGATCGCGAACCGGTTGCCGGCGTTCGGCGCCAGCCCGGCAGCCACCCGGAGGCGTCCGCCGGGGACCGCTCGCACCACGCGCCGGTCGAGTCGCTGCGCCTCCTCGAGCAGCCGCTCGCCGAAGCGGGGCACGAGCTGGTCGAGCAGAGCGAGCCGCGCCGCATCCCCGGCCTGTAGGGCAGCCGCCGCGCGCAGCAGCGAAATCGCCCGAGACACTGCCCGGGGCGGCGATTCCGCCGTGTCGCGCAGCGTGGTGCGGACCGCGTCCAACAGGCGATCCTCGATGTCCCCGAGCGGTTCGGTTCCGGCCTCGAGCCGGAGGAGGATCTCGATCAGCTCCGCCGCGCCGCGGGGAATGTCCACGAGCGGCTGGGGACCACCGGCAACGGGAGAATCGTCCAGGAAACGGAAGAGCGAAAGCAGGCGGCGGCGCACCGAATCGTCGGCGACGATGGGAAGGCGCCAGACGGACATTCCGGCGCGAGCCGCCAGCCAGAGCGTTTCCTCCGCGGAGTCCGATCCCGGAGGGAAGGGAATCGCAGCCCGGCGCGCCACATGTCCGATCGGGCGCGGCCGGAGCGCGGACCGCGCCGAAGCCGTCTGCGGCTCGGGCTGGAACAGACCGGCGCCGGTGAGCTGGGCGATCCTCGCCATGAGGGCCAGGTCGGCATCGGGGACCGCCGCGATCAGGTCCACCGCACGGCCCCGGAGCCCGATCTGGAGATCGCCGATCACTTCTCCGCAGCGCGGGCACCCGGGCGCTGGGAAATACAGCAACAGCGAACGCCCTTCGGCAAACGAGCGGGCGCTCGACCAGGCGCCGCCGGAAACGGCGAGGGTGAGCGCGGGAAAGGGGGCCTCCTGAGGGATCGCCCCTTCCGGGACCCTGTTCCGGGAAGCAGCGGGAGCCCGGAAACGGAAGCGGTCCAGCGCTGCGGCCAGTCCGTTTTCGGTCCGAAAAGCACCCGACCCGCGAAGCAGGTCGAGGACTTCCACGCGGTCCGGGTCCGGCGCCGCGGCCCAGGACCGAAGCAGCAAGGCGACGCGCTCCCCGAGATCGAGCTGCGGCAGGTCGGCCAGACGCCGCCAGGTCTCCGCCCGGGGGAGGAGGACCACTGCACGGCGGTACTCCCTTTCGGCACCGACAGGATCGCCGGCGGCGGCCAGCGCGTCGCCGAGGGTCTGCCGGTAGCGGGCCCGCTCTCGCCGATACGAGGCGCGGGCCGCACCCGTGAATTCGTCGAGCAGGATGCCCGCCTCGGGCGCCTCTTCTCGCCAGCGCTCCGAAGCGAAGCGTTCCGACTGTTGCAGGGCAGCGAAAGCGCTCTCGACCGCCGCGGCGGCGTCAGCGGCTCCGTCACTCGCATCGAGCAGCCGCCTCGCTTCGGCGTGCTCGGCCGATCCCGGCAGCTGCCCCGCGGCCCCTCCGGCAGAATGCCCGATGGGAACGAAGACCAACGCCGCGAGCGCCGCCGGCCGGAGACCGCTCAACGGAGGCGCTGCAATCGTTCGACCGCCGCGTGAAGCGTCGCCGGCGTCTTGCAGAAAGCGAACCGGAGACGCTGGCGGCCCGCGGCAGGATCCGCATAGAAGCTCGAACCGGGGACCGCGGCGACACCCACGGTTTCGACCAGGTGACGGGCGAAAGCCGCATCGTCTTCGAACCCGAACTCCGAAATGTCGGTCATCAGGTAATAGGCCCCGGCGGGCGGAAAGCAGCGAAATCCGATCTCGCTGAGTCCGGCGATGAGGAGGTCCCGGCGCTCTTCGTATCCCGACCGCAGCTCCTCGTAGTAGGAAGGGGGCAGGCGCAGCGCCGCGGCGCCCGCTTCCTGGAGCGGAGCGGCGGCGCCCACCGTCAGGAAGTCGTGGACCTTGCGGATGGCGGCGGTGATGTCCGCGGGCGCCACCGTCCAGCCGACCCTCCACCCGGTCACCGAGTACGACTTCGACAGCCCGCTGATGGTGATGGTCCGTTCCGCCATTCCCGGCAGGGTGGCGAGCGGGATGTGACGAGCGCCGTCGTAGGTGATGAACTCGTAGATCTCGTCGGTGATCGCGACGAGATCGTGTTCCTGCGAGAGCGCCGCGATCCGGGAGAGCTCCTCCCGGCCGAACACCTTGCCGCTCGGATTCTGGGGGGAGTTGACCACGATGGCCCGGGTGCGGTCCGACACTGCCGCCCGCAGCGCGTCCTCATCGAGCGACCATTCGGGCTCCGTGAGCCGCACATACCGGGGAACCGCTCCGGAGAGGACGGTGTCCGGCCCGTAGTTCTCGTAGAACGGTTCGAAGACGATCACTTCGTCGCCGGGATCCACCACCGCGAGCATGGCGGCCATCATCGCTTCGGTGGAGCCGCAAGTGACGGTGAGGTGTTCCTCGGGGTCCACCGCCATTCCGTAGATCCGGCGGTAGCGGGCGGCGAGCTCCGCCCGGAGCGAGCTGGCACCCCAGGTGATGGCGTACTGGTTGAGATCGGCGCGGATCGCGCGGACGGCCGCTTCCTTGACCGCCTCGGGAGCCGGAAAGTCGGGGAAGCCTTGGGCGAGGTTCACCGCATCGTGGGCGAGCGCGAGCCGGGTCATTTCGCGGATGACCGATTCCCCGAACTGCGCCGCCTTCGCGCTCTCCCGGTAACGGCGGGGGCGGGACGGCACAGAGATCATTCCGCGAGTGCCGGATACAGGCGGCGGTAGAGCATCTCGTTGCGCAGCACGAGCTTCACATAGTTGCGGGTCTCGGTGAACGGGATCTCCTCGATGAACCGTTCCGCGGAGACCTCCGGATCCGCTTTCGTCCAGGCGCGGACCCGGTGCGGGCCGGCGTTGTATCCGGCCAGCGCCCGCTCGGGGCGATCCTCGAATTCGTCGAGGAGTTGCCGCAGGTACCGGGTCCCGAAACGGATGTTCACCACCGGGTCGTAGAGGCGGGAAAGCCGGTAGGTCAGCCCTTCGAGCCGGGCGAGCGCCCTGCCGGTGGCGGGCATGATCTGCATGAGCCCGCGGGCGCCGACCGGAGACCGGGTACGGGGCGCAAAGGCAGATTCCTGACGGATCAGACCAGCCACCTGGAAAGGATCGAGGTTCCAGTGCGCTGCCTGGGCCTTGAGACGGTCCCGGTAGCGCAACGGGTACAGGAGACGCCACCAGACGGCGGGGAGCGCCTCCCCCGCCGCCGAGGTGTGGAAGGGAGCGGCCCGCCGCAGCGCCTGGATGGCCGGGACCTGCCGGTCCATTTCCGCGAGCAGCCATCCCGCGATCGCCTGGAACGCCGCATCGTCGGGCCGCCCGGCGCGGGCTGCCGCGCGCGCCGCGGCGAGGGCGCGGTCGGGGAATCCGGCCGCATGGAGCTGGGTGATGCGATCCGCCTCTCCAGTCCGCCGGATGCGGAATCGCTCGAGCAGCAGTTCCGGTTCGGCGAGCGGGCTCTTCCGCGCCTCCGGGCCGGCGATCTGCTGCAGGCGTTCGGCGGCGCGGCGCCCGTAGAACGAATTCTGGTAGCCGAGGAAAACCTCGCGGTAGAGCTGCACGGCGGCAGCCGAATCTTCTGTCCGTTCCCGGGATCGAGCGCTGAAGTAGAGGAACTGGCCGGCCATGAAGTCGCCCGGGTGCTCGCGGGCGGCTCGTTCGAACGCCGCTGCCGTCCCTTCGAACTCCCCGCTGCGGTAGCGGTCCCAGAGCACATGCCAGCGGGCGAAGAGCGACCGCGGTTCCTTCGGGTGTCGTTCGGCCAGCCGCTGCAGGTAGGGAAGGGCCGCCTCCCGATCGTTCTGCGCCAGCCGGCCGCGGGCGAGGCTATAGAGCGCCCGGGCGCCGAAATCGTGCTCCTGTTCGAGGGCGAGCAACTCCTCGAGAACCCGGCTCTGGGTCGTCAGCCGCCCGAGCCGGCGCAGCGATTCGCCACGGTAGTAGAGCGCTGCGGGCCGGAGGTCCGCCCGCTGGACCCGGCGCAGCGTGCGAAGCGAGGCGCTGAGGCGCCCCCGATGGAATTCCTCGATTCCGATGCGGAGCCGCACCCGTTCCGGGTCTCCCGCCGACGCGAACCGGCGGGCGACTTCAAGGTAGTTCTGATGCGCCTTCGGGTGGTTCCCCGCCCGGGCGAAGCCTTCCGCCCGGCGCATCGCCCGGGGATAACGCTCTGCCGGGGAGGGCGCGACGACTCCCGGCCGGCGGTAGAGCCGGGACAGCGAACGCCCTGCGGCCAACGACTCGCCGTGGGTAGGAAGGTCGTAATACAAGCGCTCGAGCCGCCGCGCCGCTTCCTCCAGGCGTCCGAGACGCTCCAGCACCCGAGCGGATTCGGCGAGCGCACCGCCTTCGAGTTGGAGCGGAGCCGATCCCGCGGCAGCGTTCCCAGCCGCGGCACTTCTCGCCGCGGTGCTGACCGCTTCGAAGCGGGCCAGAGCGGCTTCGCGGTCTCCGCGGCGGTTCAGACGGCGTCCGAGCTCGAGCGCCGCCGGCAGCACCCCCGCATGGTCCGGAAACCCGGCGAGCAACCGCTCGAGCGCGGCGATCGCTTCCCGGTCCCGCGCCCGGGGGAGCCTCTCGCCGAGGAGGTGCAACGCATCGGCAGCGAGCACGCCGGCTTCGACCTCGGGAGCCGTGAGCCGGGCGATAGCGTCCGACCAGCGCTGCTGCTGCAGCGCTTCGAAGCCGAGTCGGAACGACGCCGCGCTCTGGCTCCGGCTTTCGCTAGCGGGATCCTCGACGATCGCTTCGAGAGCGGCGCGCTGCGCCGCAGCAGATTCGATCATGCGGGCGCGATGGACCGCGGCGAGGTCGGGCGGCCGGGCTTCGAGCGCGGACCAGGGCAGGGGCGGCGGCTCGCCCGGGGGGCGGTTTCCTGCCCCGGATTCCGCTTGCCCGAGTCCCCCTCGTCCGCCGCTTCCGGTGAGAGGAACCGCAACCGCCGCTACGCAGAGCCCCGCCATCACGGGGCGGTGGAGACGACCGGCCGGCTGCCGCCGACCGGAGAGAATCCGTGTCATGTGGTACCATGCTACCTACTCCGGTGTGCGCGTAGCGAAGGGTTGTTTCCCTCGCTCGCGGAAGCGCCGGATGTTTCACGATAGAGGAGGGGGCGCACTGGGTTCGACGAAGGTACATGAGGCTGCGACTGCATGTCGGGGGTCCACCTCTCGTAAACGGTGGAAACAAAACACACACGCCAACACTGAACTGGCTCTGGCTGCTTAAGCCACGTCCTTCCTGACCTCGCCTGCCGGGCGGGAAAGGGCGTCGACTAGGTGGGCTTTGCCGGCGGTTCTCCCGGATCGTCGGTGAGCCTCAGGGATAGTTTCCGCAGCGCGACTCGCCGGGTCGATGCGGTGCGGAAGCGAACCGGGAAGGGCACCCTCGGGTGCGGATTCCCGAAACGACCTGGATATGCATGTAGAAGTCGCCGCGGAAGGCTTTCGGACGCGGGTTCGATTCCCGCCGCCTCCACCATATTTTCCGCTGCGGGCGTTGTCCGCGCCCTCCTGATTTTTACGAGAGCTCTTCGATGGAATTCTCAACCTGCCCTATAGTCCTAGTCCGCCCGCTCGCGCGGGGGGGAGCTCATCGATGCTGATACGGATTCGGCAGACCGGGCTGGCGGTGATCGCGGCGGCGGTGCTCCCGGCTGAACCCGCCTTCGCTCAGGAGTCGATAGGGGCGAGCGCCGCCGGCCTGGACACGATGTTCGTCCTGGTGTCGGCTTTCCTGGTGTTCCTGATGCAAGCAGGGTTCGGGATGCTCGAAGCGGGGTTCATCCGGGCGAAGAACGCCTCGAACATCCTCACGAAGAACTTCCTCGACTATTGCCTCGCATCCCTCGGCTTCTTCATCTTCGGATACGCCATCATGTTCTCGGAAGGGAATTCGCTGTTCGGAACCAGCGGCTTCCTGATGGTGGGGGCCGAATCTCCCGTCGATGTTCCGCTCTGGGCGTTCTGGCTGTTCCAGGCGGCCTTTTGCAGCGCGGCGGCGACGATCGTGGCCGGCGGCATGGCGGAGAGGATGAAGTTCAACGCGTATCTCGCGTATTCGTTCATCATCTCTTCCTTCGTGTACCCGGTGGTGGGGCACTGGACCTGGGGCGGCGGCTGGCTCTCCCAGATCGGCTTCTTCGACTTCGCCGGCTCCACCGTGGTCCATCTGACCGGCGGCGCCACAGCGCTGGTGGGGGCGTGGCTCCTGGGCCCGCGCCTCGGCCGTTTCAACGCTGACGGCACGGCGAACTTCATCGCCGGCCACTCGGTGCCCCTGGCCTCGCTGGGCGTGTTCATCCTCTGGTTCGGCTGGTTCGGGTTCAACGTCGGGTCGAACCTGACGGTGGGTTCCGGCGAGACGATCTCGCTGATCGCCATCAACACGAATCTGGCAGCGGCCTCCGGTGCGGTAACCACCACTTTCCTGGCGTGGATCGTCCACGGCAAGCCGGACCTGTTCTTCACGATGAACGGCGCCCTGGCCGGATTGGTCTCGATCACCGCCCCTTGCGCCGCGGTGAGTCCTTCAGCCTCCATCTGGATCGGTGCGATCGGCGGTTTCGTCGTCCTCTTCGCAGTTTCGATACTGACCAAATTGCGCATCGACGACCCCTGCGGTGCATTTCCGGTTCACGGAGCGTGCGGACTCTGGGGTACCCTTTGCGTCGGACTCTGGGGTCGCGAGTCGTTCGGGGTGGCGAATAACGGTCTCTTCTACGGTGGCGGATTCGAGCAGTTGGGAATCCAGGCGCTCGGCGGTCTCTCCACCGCCGTCTTCATCGCGGTTTCGATGGGAGCTGTGTTTCTGGCGATCAAATCTCTCTTCGGCCTCCGGGTCTCCCGGATCGAAGAGATTCGCGGTCTCGACGAAAACGAACACGGCATGGAGTCCTACACCGGGTTCCAGATCCTGGGTTCCTGAGGAAATCTCCTTCGAGAGCATCCGCGACCACCCAGACTATGAGCACGACACCATGAAAATGATCACCGCGATGATCCAGCCCGAAGTCCTTCCCATGGTGGAAGAAGAGCTCTTTTCCGCCCAGATCAAGAGGTTCTCGGTGACCGCTGCCGTCGGCCACGGGACGCGGAAGGGCTATACCGCGACTTTCGGCGGCGTGCAGATGCAGGTGGATGTGCTGAAGCACGCCCGGGTCGATGTCGCGGTGAACGAGGACTATGTGGATCGGGCGGTGGCCGCGATCCTTCGAGGCGCCCGGGTCAGCGGTGAGGGCGAGGGGAAGATCTTCATCACCGACCTCCACGACTGCATCCGCATCCGCACCGGCCAGCGCGGCGCACAGGCAGTCGGCTGAAGGCATTCCGGATGTCGCTGCGTCAGGTTCGCCGCCTGCAAGCCGACGGGAAGATCCGGTTCGTGGATTTTCGGTTCTGTGATCTGTTGGGCGGCTGGCGGCACATCACCTACGCCATCGAGGCGTTCGACGAGGAGATGTTCGTCGAGGGGATCGGTTTCGACGGCTCTTCGGTCCGCGGCTTCCAGGGCATCGAAAACAGCGACATGCTCCTCCGACCCGACCCGGCCAGCCTCTTCGTGGATTCCTTCTACGAGGACCCCACGATGGTGTTCCTCTGCAATGTGAAGGACCCCGTCACTCTGAGCCTGTACTCGCGGGATCCTCGATACATCGCCGAAAAGGCGACGAAGTTCCTGAGCACGTCTTCCCTCGCCGATACTTGCTATGTCGGGCCGGAGGCCGAGTTCTACATCTTCGACGATGTGCGGTTCGATCAAACGGTGAACGAGGCGTTCTACCGGGTGGATTCGTCGTTTGGCGGCTGGAACACCGGGAGGGACGAATCGCCGAACCTCGCCCACAAGCCGAGACTGAAACAGGGCTACTTCCGGATGCCGCCCACCGATCCCTACCAGGATGTCCGGTCGCAAATGGTGTCCAATCTGCGCGATTGCGGTGTGGACGCGGAACTCCATCATCAAGAAGTGGGGAGTGGCGGCCAGTGCGAGATCGGTCTCAAATACAAGCCCCTGATCGAGATGTCCGACGCGATGATGAAGTTCAAGTACATCGTGAAGAACACCGCACACGCTCACGGCAGGACGGCGACTTTCATGCCCAAGCCGCTGTTCGGCGACAACGGTTCCGGCATGCACTGCCATGTCAGCCTCTGGCGCGGCGGCAGGAACCTCTTCTACGACAGCGGCGGTTACGCCGGCCTTTCCGACATGGGCCGCTGGTTCATCGGCGGAATCCTGAAACACGCCGGCTCGCTCCTCGCCTTCACCTGCCCCACCGCGAATTCCTACCGAAGGCTGGTGCCCGGTTTCGAGGCGCCGGTGAAGCTCGTGTATTCACAGCGGAACCGTTCGGCGGCGATTCGCATCCCGATGTATTCCCAGGCTCCGGCGGCCAAGCGAGTGGAATTCCGCTGCCCGGATCCGAGCGCGAACCCGTACCTCGCGTTTTCGGCCATCCTCATGGCGGGCATCGACGGAATTCTAGAGAAAGAAGACCCGCCCGACCCGGTGGATCGGGACATCTACGAGATGCCGGAGTCGGATCAGCAGGCGATCCGCGATACCCCGCCGACGCTCAAGGCAGCCCTCTCGGCGTTGGAGGACGATCACGACTATCTGCTGCGAGGTGAGGTGTTCACCCCGGATGTCGTCGAAACCTGGATTCGCTTCAAGCGAAGCCAGGAACTCGCATTCATGGACCAGCGCCCCCACCCGGCCGAGTTCACGCTCTACTACGACTGCTGACAGCACGGCCGGGGCGTAAGTCGGGAGAGTTGGTACGATGAAAATCTCGTCGCCGATCCAGGAGACGCCTTTCAGGGAGACGATCTGATGACTCCAGGAACTATCGGGATCGCCATGGCCTTGGGAATGGCCGGGGTCCTCGCGCTCCTCGCCTTCATCAAGACCCATGTCGTGGTCTGCGCACCGAACGAAGCGGTGATCTTTTCCGGTCGGAAGAAAGGGTTCCGCGTCATTCGCGGCGGCCGCGGGTTCCGCCGGCCCCTCATCGAAACCGTCTCCCGAATCTCTCTGAACACGATTCCCATCGATGTGAAAGTCCAGAAGGCGCTCTCCGCCGGCATGATCTCGCTCGATGTCGAGGGCATCGCCACCGTCAAGATCTCGGGGAAGACCGGCAGCGGCCTCGAAAATGCGGTGGAGCGTTTCTTGGGGAAGAGCTCTCACGAGATCCAGACCGTCGCTCGGCAGACCCTGGAGGGAAGCCTGCGCGGCGTCCTCGCCACCCGGACCCCGGAAGACGCGAACGCCGGCCGCTTGGCGGTCTCCGAGGAGACTTCCGA
Organism: Vicinamibacteria bacterium; assembly: GCA_963422395.1. Classification (GTDB taxonomy): domain Bacteria; phylum Acidobacteriota; class Vicinamibacteria; order Marinacidobacterales; family Marinacidobacteraceae. The sequence goes on from OY729431.1 coordinate 76,295, forward strand.
GGCCGTCCGTGCCGACTTCGACCGCCTCGGGCTCGTGCTCGATACCTTCAAGATCCAGAACCTGTCCGACAGCGAGGGATACCTCGACGCCATCGGCCGCAAGCGGAGCGCCCTGGTGCAGCGGGACGCGAAGGTCGCCGAGGCGCGCGCCGAATCCGAGGCGCGGGATGTGGCGGCGACCTCCAAGCGAGACGCCGTAGTCGCCGAAACCAGTGCGGAAGGGGCGATCGTGGACGCCGAACACGGCGTGCGGATCCGCCGCGCCGAACGGTCCGCCGAAGCGAATCGTGCCGAGGAAATCGCCGAGATCGCAAGGGCCATCGCGCGCGCCGAGGAGGGGCGCCGTCTGGAGGAGATTCGTGGGGAGCGCAACAAATTGCGCGAGCTCGCGAACACCATCGTCCCCGCCGAAGCGGCCAGCAAGGCCAAGGCGCTCGCCGCCGAAGGCGATGCCGCCCGCATCCGGGAAAACGGCAAGGCGACCGCCGACGCCTTGGGTCGGATCAAGCAGCAGTGGACCGACGAAGAGACCCGGGAGATCATGCTGCTGCAGATGCTCCCGCAGATCCTCGACAAGGTCACCCGGGTTCTGCAAGAAAACCTCCATGTCGAGCGCCTCACGGTGGTGGACACCGGAGACGGCGAGGGGCTGGGGAACCATGTGCGCGGTCTGACCGGCTCCATCGCCGCCTTCCTCGAAGAGCTGAAGACCTCGACCGGAGTCGATGTCCCCGCGCTGCTCTCGGGCGACCGGAAGAACAACCTGAAAACATCCGCCTGAAGCTCTGCGCCGCGAGGCGCGCCTTCAAGCGGCCGACGGTTTCGCGGCGGGCCGGTCCCGGGCGGATTCCAAAATGGATTCAAGGTCTTCGGGCTTCGTACAGACCGCCGAGGCCCACCTTCCGAACCCCCGGTCCTGGTTGACGGCTTTCACCCATTCCCGGAGAGCGTCGTTCTTCTCTTTCGCCGCCTCGGTGACTCGGCCCTTGATCTCGAGGATCAGCGTGAGGCCGGTCTGGAACCGAACCAGGAAGTCGGGCCGGTACTTCCGCACGACACCGCGCCAGACATAGAAGATCTCGAACCCGAGATGGTCGTTCTTGACCCAGGCATCCACTCCCGAATGGGCATCGAGTGCTCGGGCCGCCTGCTCTTCCCAGCTGCTGTCGCAGACTGCAACAGCGATGTGGCTCTTCCGGGTCGGTCGGCAAGGGCGCAGGGTCTCCCAGACTCTCATGTCGGAAGTGGAGGAGATCGGGCGTTCGGAATCGAAGATCGGGATCGATCGGGTGGAGCTGTTGCGGCGGATCGCCTTCTTCAGGTGGAGGACCACCTCCCGACCGGCGGGTTGTTGAGCCGCGCGGCGCCGGGATGCCGATAGCTGTCGATCGACGGCCGCGGTTTCTTCATCGCCGGCGCTCTGGCCGGGAGCCTTCTTCCCGCGATTCCGGCCGGCGCCCGACCGCAACCGGCAGCACTTCCACCATTTTTCCAATACCTTCTTTTTCCAACCCGCCTCGGGGGCTCAGCCCTCCCGGAGGAGGCGGCAGGCGCGGGTGGTGTTGAAGACCCCGCAGGAACAGAAACGGGCCATCGCCTCGGCACAGTCTTCGGGCGAGCGCCGCCCGGTGCGCACCCGGTCCAGCATCTTGCGAGCGAAGCCGAAGGACAGCATCCCGTGGCCGCACATCGTGGAGAGCGACAGGGCGGCGCGGTCGGGAAGCCGGTCGAGGTTTCCGAAGAACCCGAGGGAGTACTCGACGCTGTGCCGGACGATGCCGGCGCGGCGGGCGAGCTCGGCGGCGCGCTCGGTCAGGCCGCTCACATTGACGGAGATGCCGAGGTCGGCTTCCCGGAGATCGGCGAGGAACGCGATCAGCGGCTCTTCGGCGTCGAAGACCGCCGAGACCACCGTCGGAGCCCGGATCCCCTGCCGGACCGCCTCCCCCCGGAGGCGCTTGCGCCGCCGCCAGTGGGCGAGCGGATTCAGCCGCGAAGCACGGAAGATCCCTCCCCGGGTGGCGTCGCCGAGGTTGACGGGTCGGTGCCGGAGGGCGATTTCGGTGAACCGGCGCAGCTTCTCCACCGAGCCTTTCTCGTTGATACCGCGCGCGGCCATCGCGAAGACGATGTAGTCGTCGGCGAGCGTTTCCGGCGCACCGTAGCGATGGAGGGTGTTCGTCATGCGTCTTCGCCACTCGTTTGCGTCATGCACCTTCCGGGGGCTGGGGCAGCTCGCGGACGGCCAGCATCTCGCCGCCGGTCACGGTGATGATAAGGACCGCGATGCGGCCGGCGTAAAGGCGCGGAATTCCGCAGCCGAGTGCCGGTCCCGGTATCCCCGCGGGAGGCACCGAGGGGACGCGGACCGCCAACGGGACGAAAAGGAACGATAGAGTGGGGGAGTGACCCCGGAACTCATCGCTATCCTCGCGGTAGGGGTCGGGCTCGCGGGCCTGCTCATCAGCGGCCAGCGCTCGGCCGCAGGAGACCGCCAGGCCATCCGAGAGGAGCTTCGCTCCGGTTTCCAGGCCGCCGCAGGAGACCGCCAGGCCATCCGAGAGGAGCTTCGCTCCGGTTTCCAGGCCGCCGCAGGAGACCGCCAGGCCATCCGAGAGGAGCTTCGCTCCGATTTCCAGGCCGCCGCAGGAGACCGCCAGGCCATCCGAGAGGAGCTTCGCTCCGGTTTCCAGGCCGCCGCCGAAGACCGCCAGGCCATCCGGCAGGAACTCGCCGCGATTCAGGCCGATCTCCACACTCTGGGGGAACGCATCGCCCGGCTCGAAGGGGCTTTCCCGTTCCTCGCCGCCCGGTCGGCTCCGCCGGACAGTCAGCAGCGCCCCACCTGATCGGACCCCATACCGGCGAACCGCACCAGAAGCCGCCCCTTCCCGGAATCGTCCCCGGGCGGGCGCCCACCAAGCGCCGCAGCAGCGCCCGGCGGGCCCCATAGAATCTTCCGAACGATGGGCCTCCGCAGCTGGATTTCGGTTCCTGTTCCGCCGCCGGGGGACACCGAGGGGCCGACAGATGGCCTGACGGGCGGTTGGCCGGCGCACCGCGACCCCCCGGGAGGCCGGCCCTGGAGGCTCTTCCTGAGCGCCGATGGGCGCGCCGCTGCCGGGAATGTGCCCGCGGCGGTCGCGCCGCCCGCGATGGAGGACCTGCCGCTCGACCTCGAAGAGCTCGGCCCCTTGCCCGAAGACGCCGCGGTTCTAGTGCTCGAGGACTTCCATCGGGCGTTCCCCTGCCGCGCGCCGCTGCCGGGGAGGCGTGCCGGCGGGCCGCCGCCGGTCCCCGCACTCGCCACCCCCGCGTATGTGCTCGCTCGCCTGACCCGCCTCGGCGCCGGCGAGCGGGAACTGATCGCCTCCGCACGAGAAGACGAATTGGTGCTGCGGGCGTCCGACCTGCTCGCCGGACGCGGGGCCGCCTGCCAGCTCGAAGTGCGTCGGGAGCCCTCGCCGCCCGCCGCGGCGGCGGCGGTCTCGGGGCCCGGGCCGGCGGCCCTCGCGCAAGCGGCCGATGCGGCGGCCCTGCGGCGGATCGCAATCCACGCGCCCGAGGCGGCGGTGCGGGCTCGAGCGGCCGAAGCCGCGGCCGCGGCCGACGACGCGAACGCCGTCGGCCAGCTGCTCGCCGGGTGTTCGCTCGTCGAGCGAAAGCGGCCGGCGGAAGCAGCAGACGCCTTCCGCCGCGCCCTCGAACGAGACCCGGAGTTCGCCGCCGCGCATTTCGAACTCGGCAAGACGATGATCGTGCTCGACGACCTGGAGGCGGCGCTGGCGTCCTTTCGCCGCACCAGCGAAACCCTCCCGGAGTTCGCCCCCGGCTGGGCGAATGCGGGGGCGGCGCTCGGCGAACTCGAGCGTCCCGGGGAAGCGCTCCCCGACCTGGAACAGGCCGCCGGCCTCGACCCGCTCAGCCACTCGCTGGCCTCGAACCTCGGCGTCACCCTCCGGGACCTGGGGCGGCTCGAGGAAGCGGAGACCGCCTTCCGGCGGGCGCTGGAATTGGCGCCCGACTTCGTGTTCGGTCACTACAACCTGGCGAACGCGGTCTATCTGCGAGGCCGCCACCGGGAAGCGGTGGAGCTCTTCGAGAAGGCGCGCTCCTTGGACCCGTCGGGGTCCGCCCGCCAGCATCTCCTGCTGGCTGCCGCTCGGCTCGCCGCCGGGGACGAGCTCGGCGCGTTTCGGGACTACCGCGCGGTCTTCGAGGGGCTCGAGGGGCAGATGCGGCTCGACATGCGGACCGTCGCGCAGTGGGACCTGCGGCGCCTCGCCGAGCGCACCGGAATCAGCCCGGCGCTCCGCCGCACCGCTGCCTTCCTCCGCACGCTGCGGGCCTGATTCCCGTTCGACTTCCCTCCGTTCGGCTTCCCTCCCATTTGACTTCCTATCGGCCAGTCCGTATAAGGACGAGCTCCGCTGTCGATGCTCCGACCGGGCACTCGGCGGCCACTCCCGGAGCCACGGAGATCCTCCCGATGCAATCCCCGACCAAATCCTTTTCCGCCCCACCGAAGCAAAACCCCGAAGGGTTCGGAGTTCGCCCGCTCCTCGCCGGCGCCGCCGCGCTCCTGCTGCTCGCCGGACTCGCTCCTGCACAAGAAGAAACCGCACGAGAAGAACAGGAGGCAGCGGCGAAGCCCACGGAGGGCAAGACCCATCCGCTGCTCCCCGCGCACGATGTGCTGAACGAGTTCGGGGTCATCAGCTCGAGCGGCCACGACGACGGCGGCTGGAATCTGCCCCCGGAACTGCGGGTCCCGGAGCAGTACCAGTACCGGCGGCGCGATCAGCAGCTGAAGGAAGTGGATCTCACCGGCAACCAATTGCCTCCGGTATTGACCGAGATGCGGGTGCTCAGCAAGGAAGTGGCGCCCGGCGGTGAAGTGCGCGCTATCGCCCGGGTGGTGTCCCCGTACAACAAGGCGCAGTCGTTCGTGTCGCTGTTCTACAACCGAGAGCTCGGGCGGGCAGCCACCATGTATGTGAACTTCAAGCCGAACGAGAAGGACGACACCCTCTTCCTCGGCCGCGGCAAGCTTTCGCGCTTCGCCGCCCCGGGGCGATATGTGGTCGGCACCACGATCATCGCCGACGAGGTGGGCGACCGAAAGGCCTACTGGGCAGACTTCCATGAGCCGATGCAGGAGGAGGACGGCCAGCCGATCGGGTTCCTGGTGAGCCAAGGGGACAGCGTGGACATCACCGCGCCGGTGCTCCAGTCGGTCGAGATCCAGACCGAACGGGTGCGCGCCGGAGGCGGACTGATCCAGTACAGCGTGCTGGCCGAGGACGATGTGTCGGGGCCGACCGAGGCGGAGACCGTGTGGGTGTCTCCGAGCGGCTACCACCAGATCCGCTCCACCATGGTCATGGTCGGCGGTCAGCCGGGGCTCTTCCGGGGCGCGCTCCAGATCCCCCAGTGGTACGAAGGCGGCGAGTGGCAGCTGATGCGGGTGTCGCTCAAGGACAACGCGACGAACATCCGTTACTACTTCAACCGCACCGAGCCGCTGATGGAGGGCGCCACCGTCCAGGTGGAACAGGAGGAAGAAATGGTGGATCAGACGGCGGCGAGAGTTCTCGCGGTCCAGTTCACCAAGAACGAGGCCAAGCTGGGCGAACAGGTGGGGATCACCGTGCTCGCCGAGGACGACCTGTCCGGCGTCCACGGCATCGAGGGGTACGTCCGGTCGCCGAACGGCGCCGACGCGGTGAAGGTGAAGCTCAAGAGCATGACCCCCGAGATGGGCGGCTATGTGGCGCTGAACCGACCCTCGAAGCTGCCGGAGCCCCACATCTGGACCGGCTCCTTCACCGTGACCGACACGATGGAGTGGGGCGAGTGGGAGCTGGTGCGGCTCGGCATCTCCGACGCCGCGCGGAATTTCTACACCTATTACGAGGGCCGGGACCCCGAGATCGACGGGATCCGGGTCCGGTTCTACGATGAAGACACCGAGACCGCCGAAGAAGGCGGCGAGGAGGGTCCACGATGAAGGCCAACACCCCCCCGGGCCGGTTGGACCGGCGCGATTTCTTCAAATTGGGCGCTGCAGCGAGCGCCGGGGCGGTGCTTTCCACCCGGAACGCCGCCGGGAGCCCGATCTTCGAGGCGGGCGCCGGGATCCCGCAGGGCGGAATGATCCTGCCGGAGAACCCCGGCTTCCAGACGAAGCACCTGGTGACGGTCATCCTGGGCAATGGCGCCCGGAAGATCGATGTCATCGACAACCCGGAGCACTCGCCCTTCCAGACGAAGATGGCGGCCGAAGGCACCGTCTTCACCGAGGACTACGGCGAGACCGCGAACCTCCACGGCTACATGTACACCGAGGTGCTGAGTGGACGCGACGCTCCGGCGCAGCGGCCCCGCTATCCCACCTGGGCCGAGTACATCCGCAAGAAGGCGGGCGGCAGGGCGACCGACTTCTGGACCCTGCAGAGTGCGTCCTACTACCGCGCCTGGACCTGGGATGTGAAGCATTTCAGCCAGCATCCCGAGTACGGGGTGCAGCACGGCTCCACGAGCCTCACGATGAACCGGATCTTCTATCCGGAACAGCAGCTCGATGCGGCGCAGATCGTGGATCTCAATGTGGAGAAGGGCCTGGGACACACCCCCGGGGAACGCAAACAGGTCGAGGACTTCATCGCCGGAGTGCTCGAGCGGAAGTCCTACACGCCGCCCTCGACGCGGGAGCCGGTCATCGACCGGGAGATTCCGTACGGGGACGCGCAGGTGCTCACTCTGGTGCCCCAAATCCTCAAGGAGTTCAAGCCGCGGTCCATCACAGCGCAGATCCTCGCTCTCGACGACGCGCACGCCGACTTCGGGTTCTGGGACTACAACACGGACTACTGGGAGTACATCAAGCACATCAAGACCACCGATGAGCTGATCGGCAATCTCTGGAGCGAGATCCAGTCCGATCCGTATCTCCGGGACACCACCGCGCTGGTGATCCGCCCCGAGTGCGGCCGCGACGACGAAGTGAACATCTACGGGCAGCTGGGCCACAGTCCGGGCAATTACTACGCCCACTATGTATGGCTCATGGCGCTCGGCCCCGACTTCAAGAAGGGACACACCGTGACCGAGCGGGTGCAGCGGCGGGATGTGGTTCCGACGCTGACCTACCTCATGTCCGGGGAGAACGCCGAGTACGCCACCGGCCATGTCCGGACCCAGATGTTCCGAGACGAGTACCAGCTGCCTCCATACATCCTCCCGCCCACCGCCGAGGTGAAGGAACCAGCAGTGGATTGGGAGAAAATCGTCGAAGAGCGCCGGACCGCCGAGAAGATCAAAGAGTTCGCACGTTCCACGGTGGGCTACGGCGGCTGACCCGGAGCCTCACGATTCCTGACCGATCACCAAGGAGATCATCGAAAATGGACGACTTGAACCGTCGCGCTTTCCTCAAGAGTGCCGGATTGGCTTTCGCCGGAGTGGTGGGCGCCGCATCCTTCGCCGCTGCCCGCCAGCAGGAGGAGGAAGAAGAGGCCCGGAAGGACGAAGAGGAGAAGGAGGAGGAGCTGGACTACGACGCGCTGTTCAGCGAGGACTCCGGGGGAGATGAGGACACCCGGGCCTGCCCGCAGTGCGGCGCCCTCATGTATCGGCAGGGCCGGACCTGGACCTGCGAGAACTGCGGCTACAGCTATGTGGAGTAGTGCCCGGCGGCGCTGAGGTCTGAAGGTTCTCCGAGTCGGCGGCGCTGCGGACCCCGCAGTCTTGGCCGCCGGCCGGTTCGCCGTCCCGCGGCTCGGTGTTCGGCCGCGGGGCGGTTTTTTCGTGTGCGCGCCCGTCGGACCGGGTGCTGCAGGCCGAGCCCGTAGGTCAGACGGACACCGAGTGCTTCCTGAATCGTCCTCTCTCCCTGCTCTTCGTGAGAGGATTCGCGGAGCCCTCGAATCCTGGCCCTACGACGGCGACTCCGATCCAGAAATGCGCCGGGCGATCCGGAAGCAGCCCCCCCGCTCCTCTGATGACGAACCCCGAATACCGCCAGGAGAGACTGAGGAATGCCCGCCGACTACCCAGTCGAAGGCGCTTCAGATCGGGCGCGGAATGATCCAGTGGCCGAAAATGAGGAACAGGATCAGAAAGGCAGACTGCATGGCGTGTTCCGCGCTCCCCCGCCGGTAGCTCCAGTAGAGCACGCCGGAACGGGTGTTCCGGCCGTCCAGCACCGCCCGGGTATAGGCGATCCGCTGCACCGCGATCAGGTTGCCCCAAATGGCGAGCACGACGAGGGAGATGTGGACATTTCCGGACAGCAGTCCCAGGATGACGGTCACGGCGCGTTCCGGCCGCTCCAGGAAGCCGATCGCACAGCTCGGAATCGTCTTTTCCGCCCGCGCCCGCGCGTAAGAGGTTCCGACGGTTCCCAAGGCACTGACGCACCAGAGCGCAAGCCAGATCGGGCGAGTCGAATCGTCGAAAAAATCGAGCAGGTAGAGGAGCAGCCCGAAGAGCAACAGCATGTCGGCGTACCGATCCACCACCGAGTCCAGGTATGCGCCGAACCGGGTCTCCCCTCCCGAGGCCCGAGCCACCGCGCCGTCGAGCGAGTCGAACGCCACCGCGAGCAGAACCACCCAGCCCGCGGTCCAGTGGTCGCCGCGGGCGAGCGGCCAGAACACGAACGCCATCGCCGCCGGGCCGGCGAGCGTCAGCGCATTCGGCGGCACCCGCGCCCGTATGATCCCGCGCGCCATGCCGTCGCGGATCGAAGCGAGAACGGTTGCGGCGTGGCGGCCCACCGGCCGAAAGAACCGCTTCACTGCGCTTCCCTCGCTGCGGCTGCAGCACCCGAAGACGAAAGGTAGGCGGCTTCTCCTGAAATGTCGGTCACGGGCCGCTCCAGCGGACCAGTCGGGAATGACACCCTGCCGCGCCGGCTCGATGGATAGCATACGCTCGAAGCGGCCGCCCGCTCCTCTCCGCGTCCGATGAGCGGGCGGCCGCTGGTCATCGCCAACCCTGCGGCCCAGGGCGGCCGCGGCAAGGACCGCTGGCGCGCCGCCGCGGGAATGGTGGCCGATCGGCTCGGCGCGCACGATCTCGCTTGGACGAGCGCCCCCGGAGACGCTACCCGGATCGCCCGCCGCGAGGGTTCTTCGCGTCCGCTGCTCATCGCCTTCGGCGGCGACGGGACCGCTTCCGAAGTGGCACGGGGCCTCCATCTCTCCGGCGGCGCCGCGGAGCTCGGATTGCTTCCCTGCGGCACCGGAAACGACTTCGCTGGCGATGCTGGCATTCCATCGCGACTGCCGGAGGCTGTCCGCTTCTTGTGCGGCACCCGCGGCCGGGCCACCGATCTGGGGCGGGTCGCGGGCGCAGGCGGCCTCTCCCGCACCTTTCTCAACAGTTTTTCGCTCGGCCTGGCCGCCTCGGTCGTCGCTCGGGTAGCGGAGAACGGGAGCCGGCTGGGGCGGGCCGCCTACGCCGCCGCCGCCGCCCGCGAGATCATCACCTTCACTCCGAGCACTCTCCGGGTGGGTCTCGATGGGGCTCCAGCGCGGCCTCAGGTGCTGCTGAACCTCACCGTGCTGAACTCACGGCGTTTCGGGGGCGGAATCCGGCTCGCGCCGCCCGCGGACCCCGGCGACGGACGCCTCGACGCGGTTCTGATCGGGCCGCTCGGCCCGCTGGCGCTTTTCGATGCGATCCTCCGGCTCCCCCGGGGCGATCTCTTCGGACGAAGGGAGATCGAGCACCGGCAGATCCAGCGCGCGGTCCTCGAGCCGCTCCGCGAATCCGGCGCCGAGGCGCCACCCGCCCCGATGGAACTCGACGGCGAAACCTTCCGCTGCCGGGGTGCGATCGAAGTTTCGGTGGTTCCCGACGCGATCCTCGTCAGAAGAGCCCCCGGTCCCGGAGCCAGCGCACCGTCTCGAGCAGGGTGACCCGCGCCTCGCGGGGTGCGTGCCCCAGTTCGCGGGCCGCCTTGTCGGAACGGAAATACCAATAGCAGCCCGCCATCTCGCGACTGATTCGGTCCACCGCGGGCTCGCGCCCGAGCTGGCGCGCCAGCTCCTCACCGAACAGCGCGCCCGCGGTGTAGAGCCCCCGCGGGAGGCGAAACCGAGACGGCCGGACGCCGGAGATCTCGCCGAGCTGGGCGAAGAACTCGGCGAAGCTCCAGTTGTGGCCGCCGAGCAGGTAACGCTCACCGGCACGGCCCCGGGACATCGCCGCCGAGGTACCGGCGGCGGCATCCCGCACATCCACGAAGTTGAGCCCTCCGGGAGGGATCACCTGGACCTGGCCGGAGAGGAAACGGAGCACATCGCCGGTCGAGGACAACCGCTCGTCGCCCGGTCCGAGAAGCAGGGAGGGGTTCACGATCACGACCTCGAAATCGCTGGCAGCTTCCAGCAGCGCCGCTTCCTGGAGCCACTTGCTGCGGTAGTAGGGCCAGCCGCCGATCCGCTCGATGGGCGTCCCCGCGGTCTCGTCGCAATCCGGCTCCGGCTCGGAGCTGACCGCGATCGTCCCGCTCGTGGAAACCAGCACGATCCGCTCGACTCCCTCTCGCCGGGCTACCGCCGCGAGCCGCCGGGTTCCCTCCCCATGGAGGCGCTGGAGCTCCGAGGCCGCTTCCGGATCGCGGGAGACCCGCCCGGCGAGGTGGAAGACCCGGCGGACGCCGGAAAGGGCCTCACGAAGCGCGCCCTCCGATTCGACCTCTCCTCGCACCAGTTCCACCCCCTGCTCCGCGAGAGCGGGAGCCTCTCGGCGCACCAGCGCCCGGACCGGAGTCCCGGCGGCGAGAAGCAGCGGAAGGAGGTGGCCGCCCAGGAAGCCGGTCGCCCCGGTCACCAGCACCGGGGCGGCAGCGGAGTCCCCTGTCGGGAGATCTTCTGCCGGGGAGCCGGTTTCGGGGGGATTCGCTTCGGACACCGGGAGAACCTTGCCAGTTTCGATTCGGGGGAGATCAGCCCGCGGGTGCGCCCACCGGAGCCTCGTCCGCGTCCGGAGTCGCGCCGGGAGTTTCCGCCGCGTCAGCCGCCCGAACGGCGCCCCGCGCGAGGCGGGCCGCTTCCTCTTCGAGATGGATCGGCTCCTGCCGGCCCAGCTTCGTCACGATCCGCTGCACGAGCGTCGCCACCCCCCGCTCGCGCGCCGCGCCCCCGAGTTCCCTGCCGGCGCAGCGGGTCAGGAACTCGTGCGGCAGGAAGGGGCCGATCCGCGCCGCCACCGAGCGCGAGCGAAGGCCCACCGCCCCCGGCGGAAAGGCCTGCCAGGTGTCCAGGTGCATCGGCAGTACGCCGACCCGGCAGCGGAACGCGAGATGCGCGAAGCCGCGCCGGAATTCCTGGATCCGGCCGCTGCGCGAGCGCGTTCCTTCGGGAAAGACGAGCACGCTGTAGCCGCGCTCGAGGTGCCCCGCAGCCAGATCCAGCGATTCGCGGAGAGAACCGCGGCGCTGCATGGGAACGACATTCGTGAAGTTGCCGAAGAAAGTGCGCTTGATCCGGTTGTCGAAGAAGTAGTCCGCCGCGGCCAGCACCACCAGGTTCGACCCGGCGTCGCCGAGCGCCATCTTCGCAAGCCCCATGTCGAGGTGGGAAGCGTGGTTCGCCACCACCAGGTAATGGGTATGCGTCGGGATGTAGGCCCGGCCGGTGAAGGTGGACTGGAGAAAGTGGTGGTAGAACCAGCGCTGAACCTCGGTGAGCCCGAGGCGGCCCATCCGGGCCACGACCGACGGAATCGGAATCTCGTCTTCCGGAGATTTCCTGCGCGCTGCCCGCGCCGCGCCGGGCCGACGCGGAGGAGACCGTCCCGGCGTCGGCCGACCGGCGGTTCCGAGCGCCAGCGCCAGTTCCTCGAGCTTCGTCATCCGGGCGAGTGCATCGGCACCCACCGCCTCACCGAACTCGCTGCCGAACTCGCTCTCGAGCACCGCCGCCAGTTCGTTGTACATCAGGCTGTCGAAACCGAGTTCGGCGAACGAGGAAGCGAGGGTGACCCCGGACGCCGGGCGTTCGCAGATGGAGGCGACGATCTCGACGATCCGGCTGCCGGAGACCGCATCCGCGGCCGCGGCGGCGGCCGCGGTCCGGCGACGATCGACCAGCCAGCGCGCGACCTCGGCGCGCTTCACTTTGCGGGTCGCGGTTCGGGGCAGCGGTTCGGTGCGGAAATCCACCGTCTTGACCCGTTTGTGGAGCGGGAGGTCTCGGGCGACGGAGTGGAAATGAGCCTCGATCTCCTGCCGACCCGGCCCGTCGTTCTCCTTGGGCACCACGACTGCGGCCACCTGTTCCGCTGCCCCGTCGGGGAGGCCCACCACACAGAACTCGGCGATCCGCTCGGGCGCGGCGTAGATCTCCTCGACTTCGTCGGGGTAGATGTTCTTGCCGCCGCTGTCCACGATCACATCCTTGCGGCGGCCGACCAGGAAAAGATGGCCGCCTTCGTCGAGCCGGCCGAGGTCGCCGGTGCAGAGCCAGCCGGCTCGCAGCGACTCGGTGGTGGCCTCCTCGTTGCCGTAGTAGCCGGCCATGATGTTCGCCCCCTTCGCCACGACCTCGCCGACCCCGGAGGCGTCCGGATCGGCGATGCGCAACTCGACCCCGGGCAGGGCCTTGCCGACGCTCCCGATCGGCACCCGGCCCTCGGGCGGAGTCACGGTGAGCACCGGGGCGGCTTCGGTCAGGCCGTATCCCTGCGCGATGTGGAATCCGAGACCGCGGAAGGTCTTCCAGGTGGTTTCGGACAACGCCGAGGCGCCGCTGATCAGATAGCGGATTTTGCCGCCCAGGGCGGTATGTACCGGAAGAAACACCGCGGGACCGATATTCACTCCGGTGTCCTCGCGCAGCAGGTAGGCCGCATCGATCAGCGCGGTCACCAGATCCTCGATGCGGGACGAACGCTCGGCGAAGGGGGCGAGGATCCGCCGCCGGAGCAGATCCCAGAGCGCGGGAACCCCGACGATGCAGGTCGTGTTCCCCTTGCGCAGCTCCCGGTTCAGGGAATCGGGGCTGATCTCGTCCAGATAGGCGATCTGCGCGCCCCGCGACAGCGGCAGCAGGAAGCCGGTGGTGAACTCGAAGGAATGGTGGAGCGGGAGAACACTGAGCGCTCCGTCCTTTTCGGTGATGTCGTAGATCGAGAGCAGCTTGGCCACCAGGCTGGTGAAGTTCCGCTGGGTGAGCATCACGCCCTTCGGGGCGCCGGTGGTGCCCGAGGTGAACAGGATCGAGGCCAGCGCGCCGGGGGCCGGAGGGCTCGGGAGCGCGCGGACCCGGCGCGCTTCTTCCGCCTCGTCGCCCACCCGAAACACTTCCCGGAAAGGATGGAGCGAAAACGGAAGCGGCTCCCCGCCTCCCTCATCGGCGAGCCCTCGGCGATGGCGCTCGTCGAGCGAATCGTCCAGCAGCAGCGCCTTCGCATCTCCGAGCCGCAGCAGGCGCGCGATTTCCGGAGGGCGCAGATCGCGTTCGAGCGGGATCGCGACAGCGCCGATCCGCTGGATGGCGAAATAGGCCATCCCCCATTCCGGCGCGTTGTCCCCGATCAGCCCCAGATGGTCTCCGGGGCCGAAACCCTGCGCCGTCAGATAGGCCGCCCCGCGCAGCACGCACTCGCGCAGGTCGGCGTAGGTGTAGCGCTCCTCCCTGCCGCCGCGGGTGATTCGGAGCGCTATCCGTCCGGCGTGGTTCTTGGTGCAAGCCTCGAACATCTCGACGAGATTTCGATGGATGTAGGTCCGGCGCGGCCGTTGCCGCTCCTGATCGTCGAGGGTCGGGAACACCCAGCGCTCGAGGCCGGGCAGATGCACATGCAGCCAGTAGTCGTACCAGTCGATTTCCTCGGGATCGAAGAAGAGCTTGCCGTCGTTGCCGTCGAGCCTCTGGAAGAGATCCCGCGTGTGGTCAGCGCGAAAGAGGAACTTCTCGCCGGCGATGAACGGTTTGAAGGTGTGGTACTGCCGCTCGCCCTGCAGCACGAACCCCTCGAACGACTCGATGTTCCGGCGCAGGCTCTCCACCACCCCGACCAGCGGCCCGAGGGGTTCTTCCTCCGCACGGCGCAGAATTTCCGAGAGCCCGGTCGTCGAGCGCCGCATCCACGGCAGGGTGTACTTCTCGAAACGGTCGGCTCGCACCGACTGCGTCTCCATCCGCCCGAGCGCCTCGTTCCAGAGCTTCATCCCGGTCGGCTTGTCGCGGAAGTGCCGGCGCTTGTAGATCCCCACCAGGTCCACCAACCGTCCTACCCGCACCGGATTCCGATCGCCTCCCGCCACCTGATAGACCAACCGCGGCTCGGAGACGATGGTCTCGGCCGCGACGGCGAGGGTGGCCGAAGCGACCATGTCCACCGGAACCACATCGAGGATCACCTCCGGGTCCACCGGGAACAGGTTCTGACCTCGGAGCGCCATCCGCACCAGCGGCGCGCTGGTGGTGAATCCTTCGTTCCAGCCGGGATGAGGAAACGAAATCGCGCTCTCCACGACCGCAGGCCGGACGATGGCACGCGCCATGCCCTCTTCGCGGGCGACGAGCTGGTCGCCGAGGCTCTTCGTATAGGTGTAGATGTTGGGCCAGCCCCATCCCTGGGCCTTCTCGATTCCGAGGTCGCGGAGGCGGCTGCGGATCCACTCCTTCCGCTCGCGGGCGATGGCGAGCGAAAGCTGGCGCTCGTCGTCGGGATCGCGGCCCTCGGCAGTGAAGCGCCGCCGCGCCGCCTCTCGGAACCCGTCCACCCGCGATTTGTCCTCGGCCTCGTCGCGGACCCGCGCCGCCAGCCGGTCGCAGTCTTCGATCTCCCGATCCACTCGGAATTCCTGATCCTCGCGGCCGCGGCGCGGGAAGTAGCCGAGGAGCGGTTCGTCCTCGCGGATCTCTCCCGAGCGGTTCCCGGCGACGAAACAGGTGCTGATGTGCACGAGCGCCGGGCGCCGCATCCGGCGGGCGAAGGCGATGGTGTTCCGGGTGCCGTACACATTCGTGGCGATGGCGGCTTCGAGGGGCGGATTGAAGGTCACCCGGCCGGAACAGTTGAGAACGAGGTCGATATCCGCGGCCACCCGCGCCGCCAGCTCTTCGCGATAGCCGAGGTCGTCGCTCGTGATGTCGCCGCCGAGCACGACGATCTTCTCCTCGAGGAACGCGTCGAGGCAGCCCCCGTGACGCTCCCGGAGCGGCCCGAAGGCCGGAGAGTTCTCCATCAGATCGTCGAAGCGGGCGCGGCTCTCCGCCTCGCCGGCGGCGCGGACCATCAGGTACACCCGGCGGATGTCGGGGAAATGTTCCAGCAGCATCCCGAGACAGACCTTGCCCAGAAAACCAGTGCCGCCGAGCAGGAGGATTCCTCGCCCGGCGAACGCCTCGTCGAGGGGAATCCGCGGCCGCGGCGCCTCGCTAGCCACCGGAATCAGAAGACCTCGGGAATCATGATCGGCGGCACATGGAGCATGGTGATCTCCGCTGCCGGACCGAGCCCGCTCCGGGCCATGGAGATCGCCTCGGTGACCGTCTCGGCCGACTCCCATCCCAGGATCTCGGGCACATGCTGGTTCTTCGCGCCGGCCACGATGATCCGGCCCGCATGCTGTCTCCCGTTCTCTCCCCAGTACCACATGAAGAACGGATGGGCTCCGTGGTACGCGTTGCCGTCCCGGTACATCTGGACATAGGAAGGATTCGCCGCGAACTCTTCCTCGTACTTCGTCCGCAGCACGAACGGATCGCGGCTCTCGGGGAGCAGCCGGTGGAAGAACTCGATGTAGCTCGGGTGGAAGCGCGCGTCGAACTCGTCCCGACAGGGATGCGCGAGAACCAGCGTGCCGCCCTTCCGCAGAAGCGGCTTGCCCCGATACAGGTTGAACAGGTAGCCGGGCCCCATCACCTGCACCAGCAGCGGGTTCAGGATCGAGTTCACATTGTAGGGAGAGATGTAGGGGATCCCGCAGAGCAGGATGTCGCACTGCCCCTTCACCGGGACCGAGTACTGTTCGAAGGAGCGCTTCAGAGTGCGTTCGTGGACGGGTTCGGTGCGGCCCGCGTAACAGCCGATCAGCTCGAAGGCGCCGGGGATCCGGTGGAGGAATTTGCGCTTGGCGGCACCCGGCAGCCGGCCGAGCGACCACCGCGTCGCAGACATCTTGATCCGGTCGAGTTCGCTGAACTCGTCCTCGTTCCGGGCGAGGAAAGAGAGCGGATCGGCGTACATGCGGTTGTTGAGGACGGTCTCCACATGGAACACCTTCAGGTGCTGGTCCACGATCTTGCCCATCCGGTCCACCTTGTGGCTCAGCGCGGAACGGGCGGGGTCCATGTACCCGTCGGAGTCGCGGATCGTCTGCGGCTCATGGTGGGGCCGGAGGCTCTGGTAGTCGCAAAGACCCACGGTCACCGACTTGTGGCCGCCGTCCATAGGTACGAGGTTGATGTTCAGGTAGATGACGAGGTCGCTTTCCGCCGCCCGGCGGTTCACTCGGACCGGCTCCTGGTGGCGGGTCTCCCCGAGCGCCACGATTCCGTGGGGGTCTTCGGCGTCGTGGTTGTAATAGCGCGCGGGGTAGAACGCCCGGTGGATTTCGGCGCCGACCATGCGCCGCATCTCCGGCTCGGTCATCTTCCGGTGGAGAGAGTTCGCGATCACGAGGTGGACATCGTCCACTCCGTGGTCGCCGAGCATCTCCAGCACCACCTCGAGGGCGGTCTGCCGGATGTCGGGAGTCGCCATGGGGGGGAGCGGCAGGCTGATGTCGTCGAGGGCGATGGTCACCCGCATCCCGGAGCGCAGCTGGGCGTGGAGCGGATCACAGCCGAACGGATGGTTCAGCGCGTGCCGGATCGCACCGCGCGGGTTCGGCAGGCCCCGGATCGGCGGGGGGGGATAGATCACTCGGGTGCCGACCGGGAGGTGTTCTTCGAGAAAGTCTTCCCCGAAGTGCAGGACCCTCGCCGCCGAATCCTTCTCGATGAAGACGATGTCGGGATCGGTCTTGTAGCGTAGGGAGGGAGTCATCCGGGGAGTTCCTTCGGTAAAGGCGGCCGAGCCGCCGGCGAGGGGGCCTGCCGGTCGAGGCCCCGGCTCAGATCGATGACCGGCCAGTCGTTGCGCCGGGCAGTGCTCTTGAGGCGGAGCTCGGGATTCGCGGCGGTCGGATGACCGACGACGCTGAGCATGGGGAGATCCGACATGCTGTCGGCATAGGCATAACTGTCGTTCAGGGACAGCCCTTCGCGCTCGGCGTACTCCCGGATCCAGAGTGCCTTGCTCGCGCTGGCCAGCACCGGGGGAGACAGCCGCCCCGTCGCCCGCCCCTCGACGAATTCCAGCCGGTTCGCGGCGTACTCGGTGATCCCGAGTTCTTCGAGAAGGGGGCGGATGGACACCTCCAGGGCGCCGGTGACCACCACTTGGCGCAGGCCGCTCCGCCGGGACTGCTCGATGAGCGCCCGGGTTCCCGGAAAGATCCCCGGACGGATCACCGTCCGATGCAGCTCGTCGGCGAGAAAGCGAAGCCGGTCGTACGACTGGCCACGGTACCACTTGAAGAAGAGGTCGTTGAACAGCTTCCGATTGTAGAAGTCCGTCGCCAGAAAGAGCGGAATCCCGGCCACGGTGGCCGCCATCGACTGGAAGCTGCGGAAGAGGCCCTGGTCGTTCCGGGCGTAATACCCCAGGACATGGACGAGATTCGTGCGGATCAGCGTTCCGTCGAGATCGTAGAACGCCGCCGCCTTTCGGCCGGCAGCGGGTTCATCCGGGGCCATCCGGTGATTATCCCCGCTGGACGGCGGGGACCGGGGTCCGGCGCGGCGGGGACGGCCTCCCCCGGCGATGCCGGGGTCCGGCGGCGCGCTTCCTGATCTACCATCCACGCCTCCCCGGCGGCCGAATCGGAGAGACCCTCCCGGACTCCAGGCGCCAGCAGCGAACCATCCCTCCGTGATCCAGCCACCGCTCCCCGCCGCCGCCGCGGTCCGCCGGGTCGCGATCACCTCGGTCGGGGCCGCACTCCCCGACCGGGTCCTCTCGAACGCCGACTTCGAACGGATGGTGGACACCTCGGACCGCTGGATCGTCGATCGCACCGGCATCCACGAGCGGCGGGTGGTGGAGAGCGGGACCGGCTGCTCCTTCCTCGCCGCGCGCGCCGCCCGGGACGCGCTTGCCCGGCGCGGCATCGAGGCGGACGACCTGGATCTGATCGTAGTGGCCACCGTGACCCCGGACATGAGCTTTCCGGCGACCGCGTGTCTGGTCCAGGACGAAATCGGTGCCCGGAACGCCTGGGGCTTCGACCTGTCGGCGGCCTGCAGCGGCTTCAACTTCGCGCTCGCCACCGCCACCCAGTTCGTCGCGAGCGGCGCCGCCGACAAGGTGATGGTGATCGGCGCCGATGTGATGAGTTCCATCACCGACTACGAGGACCGCACCACCTGCATTCTCTTCGGCGACGCCGCCGGTGCGGTGCTGCTCGAAGCCGCCGCCGGCGATGAGGGAATTCTCGGTTTTCGGAATCTGGTGGACGGCTCCGGGCGGGATCTGCTCAACATGCCCGCCGGGGGGAGTCTGCGGCCGCCGTCGCACGAGACGGTGGACCGACGGGAGCATTTCGTCAGACAGCAGGGGCAGGCGGTCTTCCGCTTCGCCGTGCGGAGCTCCACCGACGCGGCGGTGGATTTGCTGGCCGAGCTCGGAATTCCGCGTGAAGAGGTCGCCTTCCTGATCTGCCACCAGGCGAACGCCCGGATCATCGACGCGATCGCCAAACGGCTCCGGATGCCTCCCGAGCGGGTGGTGAAGACGATCCACAAGTACGGCAACACCACCGCAGCCTCCATCCCCACCGCGCTGCGCGACGCTCTCGACCGCTCGCTCGTCGCGCCCGGCGATGTGCTGCTGTTCAGTTCCGTGGGAGCCGGGCTGACGGTGGGCACTGCCGTGGTCCGTTGGGGAGGGGAGCGGCTCGCCCGACCGGCGGAGGCCGACTCCGCCTGACGGCCCTGACCGAAACGGTCCCGACCGGCGGGCCGCGGGGCGGCGACCCGACGATGGGCGCTCCTTCCGAGCCAGCTGCCGGAAACCCGGCGGAACCGACGAACCGGCTGCATCTCGAAACCAGCCCCTACCTGCTCCAGCACCGCCACAATCCGGTCCACTGGCAGCCGTGGGGCGCGGCGGCTTTCCAGGAAGCCGGGCGGCGGGACTGTCCGGTGCTGCTCTCGATCGGTTACTCCAGCTGCCACTGGTGCCATGTGATGGCCCACGAGTCCTTCGAGGACCCCGCCATCGGCCGGTTGATGAACGAGTCCTTCGTCCCGGTCAAGGTGGACCGCGAGGAGCGGCCCGATGTCGACGAGATCTACATGGCCTTCGTGCAGGCGACCACCGGCGCCGGCGGCTGGCCGCTCACCGTGTTCGTGGCGCCCGACCGCACTCCGTTCCTGGGGGGCACCTACTTCCCGCCGGAAGACCGCTGGGGGCGGCCGGGGTTCCCGCGGCTGCTCGCTGCGGTGGCCTCGTTCTGGGGGGACCCGAGCCGGCGGAAGGAGCTCCTCGGAAACGGCGAGCGGCTGCTCGAACGGCTCCGGCTGGCGGCCCGGTTGCCGAGCCATCTCGCCGCGCGCCCTGAACGCATCACCGCAGAGCCGGTTCTCCGCGGCGTCCGCGCGCTGCTCCGCGGCAGCGACCCGGTGCACGGCGGGTTCGGTCCGGCCCCGAAGTTCCCGCCGAGCCGGCAGCTGACGCTCTTGCTCAGGCACCACCTCGATCGGGAAACCCCGGAGGCGCTCGCGGCGGCCCGGCGGACGCTGCGCCGGATGGCGGACGGAGGGCTCTTCGACCAGCTCGGCGGCGGGTTCCACCGCTACTCCACCGATCCCGAGTGGCTCGTTCCCCATTTCGAGAAGATGCTCTACGACAACGCGCTGCTGGTTCCGGTGTACTGCTTGGCGTACCGGATCACCGGCGATTCCGGATTCCGCGAGGACGCCCGGCGCACCCTCGAATGGATCGGCCGGGAGCTTTCGGCCCCGGAGGGCGGTTTCCATTCCGCGCTCGATGCGGACTCCGAAGGCGAGGAGGGCCGCTTCTACACCTGGACGCTGACCGAAGTCGAGGCGTTCCTCGGGAGCGAGGCGCCGCTCTTCGCGGCGGCATACGACCTCAGACCCGAAGGGAACTGGGAAGGACGCACCATCCTGAACCGGGGAATCCCCGACGCGGCGCTCGCCGAGACCTTCGGCGAGTCCCCCGGAGGCATCCGGGAGAGGCTGGCCGCCGCTCGACGGAAGCTGCTGGCCGGGCGCGAACGCCGACAGCGCCCCGGCCTCGACGACAAGGTGCTGCTCTCGTGGAACGCGCTGGCGGTCTCGGCGTTCGCCCGCGCTCACCGCGCGCTCGGGGACGAGGGATATCTGGGCACGGCGCAGGCCGCCGGCCGGTTCGTTCTCGCAAACCTGCGCCGAGAGGGCCGCTACTTCGCGGTCTGGAGCCGGGGACTCGCAAAGGTGCCGGCGATGCTCGAAGACCACGCCTTCTGGCTGGGAGCGCTCCTCGACATCTTCGAGAGCGACCACGATGAGCGTTGGCTGACGGCAGCCGGGGAAGTCGCCGATCTGCTCGATCGCCATTTCCGGGCGCCAAGCGGAACCTTCCACACCACCGGCGATGACCACGAGCCGCTTCCGCTGCGGACTTGCACTGGCCACGACGGCGCGCTCCCCTCGGGGAACGCGGTCGCCGCCGATTCCCTGCTCCGGCTCTGGGCTCTCACCGGGGAGACGCGCCGGCGGGAAGCGGCGCGCGGGACGATCGCAGCTTTCTTCGCCCAGGCGGGCGAGAATCCGACGGGCTTCTCCACCCTGCTCGCCGCAGTGATGCGTTACCTCGCCGAGCCCCGGCAGCTGGTGGTGGTGGGGCAGACAGGCTCCTTGGCGGTGCGAGAAGCGCTCCACCGGCTCTGGAGAATTCCCCAGGAAGACGCCGTGATCCTGTTCCGAGACCCCGAACGCCCTGGAGGAAGCGTCCTTCCGGCGCTCGGTTCGGCAGAACGAGCTCCGCGGCCAGGAAAAAGCGAGGTGTCCTTCCTCCCCTGCCGGGAAGGGGTCTGCTCGCTGCCGCTTCGGAATCTCCAAGCAGCTTGCGACTATCTGGCCTCCTGAGACGCCGCCGGCTTCCCTCCCGCCCGCCGGCTGTGGTCAGCTGCCGTCGTCGTCGTCCGTGTCCCCGCCCTCCCGCAGGTGGCGGACGAGATAGAACACGGACACGAGTTCGAGGCCGACCCCGGCGCCGAGCAGCCACTTCGTCGGGGTGTCCAAGCCCAGTCGATTGCCGTCCGCGTCATAGCACTTGTTGTAGCCGCTGATCGCTACTCCGCCGACCTTCTGGGGGTCACCGGGTCCGGTTTCTCGGCACGGCAACCAGCGCCAGAGGCCGGCCCCGACGAAGGCCATGGCACCGCTCAGCGCGAAGGCGATCGCGCTGCGCCGGGCGTCGTCCTCACGGAGGATCCCGGTGGTGATCGTGCTCGTGTTCTGGACGGAATACGCCCCGCTGGCAGCAGCAACTCCGACGGCCTCCAGGAGCGACTGGGGATGAGCGTAGAGGGGAGCCCCGCCCAAGCTGAAGACCAGGAGAAATGCGGCGAACTTCCTCATTCGAAAAGCCTTTTCAGTTGCGTACCCGGATGGATACGTTCCCGGCGACCACCGTCTCGCCGCTGCGCTGGAGCCGAA
This sequence comes from Vicinamibacteria bacterium, assembly GCA_963422395.1. Classification (GTDB taxonomy): domain Bacteria; phylum Acidobacteriota; class Vicinamibacteria; order Marinacidobacterales; family Marinacidobacteraceae. Next base: position 98,029 of record OY729431.1, read on the forward strand.
GCCAGACCCGATAGGTCCCGGGCAGCGAAAAACGGTGGCTCGAAGAGAAGAAGGTCTCGACTTCCGCACCTTCTTCGTAGGGGTCGCAGTCCGGCTCGTACACCGATTCGGTGTCGTCGTCCCAGTCCCAGACCTCTTCGAGACAGTAGTAGTCCTCGAGTTCTTCCGCGGTGTCGAGATCCTCGAGGCGCGCCGAAACCCGGACATCGAGCGAGGGGCGGCGCGCCTCTCCCGGCATCCGGGGACGAAGGAACAGCTGGCGGGGAGCCCTCAGGACCAGTTTCGGCTCCAGCCGCGGCAGAGTCGGCGCCGAGAAAGCGGAAGCCTCTTCCTCTCCGCTGGCGATCGGGGCCGCCGCAGGGTCGCCGGAGAAGCCGGCTGCCGGGCCGGCGAACAGGAACCCGACGAATAGAAGCCCCGCTGGCAGGAGGCGCCTCACAGCGAAGGTGCGGGGAGAGAGAAAACCGGGAGGCGCACAGGAAGGCGATTCTATCGCCGCGCGGCGTCGTCGAAATTCAGGTGCCGGGCCGGGCTCAGCCGGGCCGAGTTCCGCTAGACCGGATTCAGATGGGCTGGGCGGGCGCTTTCGCTTCGGCTTCCGCAACCCGAAGACGCGCCTCGGCGCGGGCGACCGCCTGCTGGGCGCGGTCCACATCGTAGGCTGCGCCGAACTCCTCGAGGCGCTCCCGCGCCCGGGTCAGAGCGCTCTCGGCGCGCGAGAGATCGATGTCCTGGGGCCGTTCGGCGGTCTCGGCGAGCACGATGACCGCGTCGTCGAAGACCTCCAAAAACCCCCAGTGGACGGCGAGGAAGTGGGCTTCCTCTCCCTGGCGGTACTGGAGCCGCCCGCTGCGTATCTGGCTCAGGAGCGGTGCGTGCCCGGGCAGAACGCCGAAATAGCCGAGCACTCCCGGGGCTTCCACATAGTCCACCTGGTCGCGGAAGACCACTCCGCCCGGAGTGATGACCTCGAGCCGGAGCCTTTTTTCGGCACGCACCACGGCAGCGTCGCCCTCCACGGAGCGGCCTCAGGCGGCCGCCAGCTCCCGGGCCCGCTCCTCGACTTCCCGAATCCCTCCGGCCATGTAGAACGCCTGTTCGGGAAGCTCGTCGAGTTCCCCGTCGGCGATGCGGCGGAAACCCTCCACGGTGTCTTGCAGCTCCACATAGCGGCCCTCACGTCCGGTGAACTGTTCCGCCACATGGAAGGGCTGCGAAAAGAATCGCTGCATCTTGCGGGCGCGAGAGACGGTCACCTTGTCCTCCTCGCTCAGCTCGTCCATTCCGAGGATGGCGATGATGTCCTGAAGGTCCTTGTAGCGCTGGAGGACTTCCTTGACCCGGCGCGCCACCTGGTAGTGCTCGTCGCCGAGTACCCGTGGATCCATGATCCGTGAGGTCGAGGCGAGCGGGTCCACCGCCGGATAGATCCCGAGTTCGGCGATCTGGCGGGAGAGGTTCGTCGTCGCGTCGAGGTGCGAGAAAGTGGTGGCCACTCCGGGATCGGTGTAGTCGTCGGCGGGCACATAGATCGCCTGGATGGAGGTGATCGAGCCCTTGTCGGTCGAGGTGATGCGCTCCTCGAGTTCCCCCATCTCCGACGCCAGCGTGGGCTGGTAGCCCACCGCCGAGGGCATGCGGCCGAGCAGTGCCGAGACCTCCATCCCCGCCAGGGTGTAGCGGTAGATGTTGTCCACGAAGAACAGGACATCCTGCCCGCGCTCGTCGCGGAAGAACTCGGCCACCGTGAGCCCGGTGAGGCCCACCCGCAGGCGGACTCCCGGAGGCTCGTTCATCTGGCCGTACACCAGCGAGGTCTTCTTTAGAACTCCGGATTCCGTCATCTCCAGCCAGAGGTCGTTCCCCTCGCGGGTCCGCTCGCCCACCCCGGCGAACACCGAGAAGCCGCCGTGCTTGGTGGCGATGTTGTTGATGAGCTCCATGATGATGACGGTCTTGCCCACTCCGGCGCCGCCGAACAGGCCCACCTTCCCGCCGCGCATGTACGGCTCGAGCAGATCGATCACCTTGATCCCCGTCTCGAACATCTCGAGACTCGTGCTCTGGGACACGAACTCGGGCGCCGCCCGATGGATGGGGTGGCGCGCCTCCGCCTGGATTTCTCCCCTTTCGTCCACCGGCTCGCCGAGGACATTCATCACTCGGCCGAGCGTGCCCTCACCCACCGGCACCGAGATCGGGGCGCCGGTGTCCACCGCGCGCAGGCCGCGCACCAAGCCGTCGGTCGGCTGCATGGCGACCGTGCGAACCCGGTTTTCACCGAGGTGTTGCTGGACTTCGAGGACGATGTCCATCGTTTCGGTGGAGAGGCCCTGGTCGTCGCGCAGCCGGACCGCGTTGTGGATCGGGGGCGGCGAACCGTCGAAGACGACATCCACCACATTGCCGATGACCTGGACGACCCGTCCGGTGTTTTCCGTCACTTCGGTGTTTTCCTCCTTTGGTTTCCGCCAGGGGCGCGTCTCCCTCAGGCGAGCGCTTCGGCGCCTCCGACGACTTCGAGAATTTCCTTGGTGATCGCCGCCTGCCGCACCCGGTTCATGGTGAGGGTCAGCTCGGCGATGAGTTCGCCCGCGTTTCTGGTGGCGCCATCCATGGCGGTCATCCGCGCCGCCTGTTCCGCCGCCGCCGATTCGAGCAGCGCCCGCCAGATCTGGGTTTCCAGATGGCGCGGCAGCAAGTCCGCGAAGATATCGCCCGCTCGAGGTTCGTAGAGGAACTCCTGCCGGGCGCCGTTTTCGTCGCCCGGCAGTTCCAGCCGCGGGAACGGCAGCAGGCATTCGACCTGGACCTGCTGCTGCAGGATGTTCTTGAACTCGTTGAAAATCAGGTAGATCGCGTCCAGGCCTTCGGGGTCTTCCGGATCCTCGCGGCCGTAGCGCTCCATGAGCGGCGCGGCGATGGCGCGCGCGTGTTCATACCCCAGCCGGTGGAAGATGCCCTCGAGCGGATCCACCAGCTGCATCCCTCGCCGGCGGAAGTGATCGCGCCCCTTGCGCCCGACGGTGCGGACCGCGGGCGTCACCGGAGGCTCGGCCTCCTGGAGGGAGGTCAGCAGGATCTCGGCGCGCTTCAGCGCGTTCGCGTTGAAAGAGCCGCAGAGCCCCCGGTCCGAAGTGATCACCACCAACTCGATCCGCCGAGCCGGACGCTGACGAAGCAGCGGATGGCTGTCCGGTTCCGCATTCGCCACCACCGTGTTCAGCACGCTCAGGATGCGCGCCGCAAAGGGGCGCGCCGAGACGATGGCCTCCTGAGCGCGGCGAAGCCGGGCGGTGGCGACCATCTTCATGGCCCGGGTGATCTGCTCGGTGTTCCGCACACTACGGGTGCGGCGCCGAAGTTCGTGGAGAGTCGGCAAGAAGCGGGTCTATTCCTGTCTATTCCCTAGCAGCCTGTGGATGAAGTGGCGCGAGCCCAAAGAGCGGTGAGGCGCCCGGCTGGCAAGGCGCGTGAGGGAGGAATACCGAGTGTATTTCGACCGAAACGCAACGATGAGCGCCGTGAAACGGCGCGGTTCAGCCGGGATGCATCGCCGCTCGACGGCCGTGTGACTTTGTCCACAGGCTGCTAGGACGCGCGGGCGCGGAAGACCTCGCGCTCGAACTCGGAGATCGCCTCCCGGAGCGCTGCGGTGAGCGAATCGTCGAGTTTCTTCTCTTCGCGGATCCGCAGGAGCGTGCCCGGATGGCGGGCCGCGAGAAATTCGTGGAGTTCCGCCTCGAAGCCGCGGCAATCGCGCGGCGCGAGATCATCCAGGAATCCCTCGTTCGCGGCGAAGATGGCCGCCACCTGTTTCTCCACTGGCAGCGGCTGGTACTGGTCCTGTTTCAACACTTCGGTGAGGCGCTCTCCCTTCGCCAGTTGCGCCTGGGTGGCCTTGTCGAGATCCGAGCCGAACTGGGCGAATGCCGCCATCTCCCGGTACTGAGCCAGCTGGAGGCGCATCGTGCCGGCCACTTGCCGCATGGCCCGGATCTGCGCCGAACCCCCGACTCGGCTCACCGAGTTGCCCACATTGATCGCCGGTCGGATTCCGGCGTTGAACAAGTCGCTTTCGAGATAGATCTGCCCGTCGGTGATCGAGATGACATTCGTGGGCACATAGGCCGAAAGGTCGCCGGCCTGGGTCTCGATGAAGGGGAAGGCGGTGAGAGAGCCGCCGCCCCGTTCGTCGGAAAGCTTGGACGCCCGCTCGAGCAGCCGCGAGTGGAGATAGAAGACATCCCCAGGGTAGGCCTCGCGCCCGGGGGGCCGCCGAAGCAGGAGCGAGATCTCCCGATAGGCGGCCGCGTGTTTCGAGAGGTCGTCGTAGATGCACAGCGCGTGGCCGCCGCGGTCCATGAAGTACTCGCCCATGGCGCAGCCGGAGTAGGGAGCGAGGTACTGGAGAGGTGCTGGCTCCGAAGCGGAGGCCGAGACCACGATCGTGTGGTCGAGAGCGCCATGGTCCTCGAGGGTGCGGACCACCTGCGCCACCGTGGAGAGCTTTTGTCCCACGGCGACATAGACCGCGACCACGCCGGTGTCCCGCTGGTTGATGATCGCGTCCACGGCAATCGCCGTCTTGCCGGTCTGGCGGTCGCCGATGATGAGTTCACGCTGCCCCCTGCCGATGGGGATCATGGCGTCCACCGCCTTCACCCCGGTCTGGAGCGGCTCCTTGACCGGCTGCCGGGCCACGATGCCCGGGGCGATCCGTTCCACCGGGTTCGCCTCGGAGGTCTCGATGGGGCCCTTGCCGTCGAGGGGCCGCCCGAGGGCGTCCACCACCCGGCCCTTCATCGCCTCGCCCACCGGCACCTGGAGGATCCGATGGGTGCGCCGCGCCGTGTCTCCCTCGCGGATACGGGCGACTTCGCCGAAGAGCACGAGTCCCACGGCGCTCTCTTCGAGGTTCAGCGCCAGCCCGAAGACCTCGTGGGGCAACTCCACGAGCTCCCCGTACATGACGCCTTCGAGGCCGTGCACTCGGGCGATCCCGTCTCCCGAAGAGACCACGGTGCCGATCTCGGCGACATCCACCCCCGGCTGGTGGCCGGCGATCTGTTCCCGCAGCAAAGCGGCGATTTCATCGGCTCGAATGGTCATGGACTTACCTGTAATTCGTTGACTTTGCTGTTTATTGAGGGACAAACCCGTATCGGCCAGAAAATCGGCGCAACTCGCCGCTGACGCTCGCGTCGTAGATCCGGTTCCCGGTGCGCACGAGCAAGCCGCCCAGCAGCGAAGGATCTCTGCGGAAGCGAAGCCGCGGCTTTCCCCCGAGCATCTCCGCGAGGGCGCCGCGGACTGCCATGCGGCTTCGTTCGTCGAGTGGACGGGCGGAGACGACTTCCGCCTCGACGATTCCGCGGTGGTTGTCGAGGGCTTCGCGGAAGGCAGCGGCGGTCTGCGGCAGCTCGCGGCCGCGCTCGTGCTCCACCATCACCGCAGCGAAGCGGCCCAGCCTCGACCCCGGGGCCAGCCGGTCTCCGACTGCATTCGCCAGCCGGGCCCGGCGGGCGCGCGGAATCGCCGGCGAGACCAAGGCGGCGGCGAGGTCCGGGGAGCCCTGAAGCAGCTCCGCCAGCTGGTCGAGCGCCTCTGCCAGAACTTCCGATTCGTCCCCGGAGGAGACTGCGGTTTCGAGCAGCACCCGGGCGTAGTGCCGAGAGACTTCGCTCGACCGCACGAAGACGCCTCCAGGTTCAGCTCGATCGGATCGCGGCGATCCCGGCGTTCAGGAGCCGCTCGTGATCTTCGTCGGACAGAGAGTTCTCGACGCGCGAGCGTGCGAGCCGGGCCGCAAGCCGCGCAGCGTCGGCGGCCAGCCGGCGTTCGGCTCGGCGCACTTCCTGCTGGAGTTCCGCTTCGGCCGCCGCGGTGATCTTCCGGGCCTGCGTCTCGGCAGCGGCCACGATGCGGCGGCCTTCTTCTGCAGCGGACTCGGCGATCCGCCGACGGGCCGCTTCCACTTCGTCGTCAAGCGATGCCGTGCGGCTCCTGGCCAGCTCCCGGGCACGCGCCGCCTCTTCCCGGTCGGCGCGGGCGTCGGCAAGCTGTTCCCGGATCTGCTGTGCCCGGGCCCCGAGCCAGGCGGCGAGCGGTTTCCGGAGCGCGAGAACCAGAATGGCGGCGAGGATCGTGAAATTGACGATCTTGGGAAGCTCGGATCCTCCGCCGGCCTCGGCAGCGCCCGCAAGCGTCGGCACCGCGAGGATCGATCCCCCGACGAGCGCCGAGCAGCCGAGCCGATGGATCATGAGGCGCGGCGCAATACCCGAGCAGCGAGTTCGGACGCGAGGCTCTCGGCGTCAGCTTCCAATTCGACAGCGGCGTGGGCGGATTCCTCGCGGAGCGAGCGCTTCCCTGCCTCGAGTGCTCTCGAAGCGCGTTCCCGGGATTCCGCCAGCGAACGTTCGGCCCGCTCGCCGGCTTCCTGACGGACCCGGTCCATTTCCCGGTAACCGACCCGTCGGACTTCGGCGAGAGCTTCGGAAAGGCGAGCCTCGGTGCGGGCCGCTTCCGCCTCGGCGCCTTGCCGGCGCCGCCGGGCTTCGGCCCGATTTTCCTCCCGCGCCTCCATCGTGCGTGCGAGCGGCTCGAAAAATTGGGATTTCAGCACCAGGACCAGCAGCACCACGAGCGCGGACACCACGAGCGCGGAGAGGTCGGGAATGATCGTCACGAAACGAGCCGGGCAACAGGTCGGGCGGGGGGAAGGGGCCGCGCGTGGAGAAGAGGAGGAACGCCGGTCCGCAGACCGGTGCGCGGCTGCCTGAGGGGAGCCCCTGGAGGGTCCGCCACGGGCGTCGGAAGGCTATCACCGCACCCTGGGGTTGCCAAGAGTTACCCGGGAGTCCGGAAGAGCCTGGGGCGCAGTGCCGGTCGATTTCGGGCTGGCTATTCGCCGCCGCGGAGCGTCTGGTTTTGGGCAGGATTCGAGGGTTCGCCGACTGGCTCCACCCCGGATTCCACGACACCGGCAGGATTCGGCGCGGGAGGATTCGAGGCCTCTGGGCGGGAGCGCTGGTAGTCGGGGTGGATGTGGAACCGGGCGCCATCCGTATTGCTTTCGATTTCGAGTCGCAGGCTGGCTGCCTGAACGGTCACGCCGACGATGACGCCGCCGGAGCGGATTTCGACCTCGTGGGCGTCTATCTTTCCCGAGACTCGTCCTCCATCTTCAACGACCACCCTCTCGGCGAAGATGCTTCCGTCGAAGGATCCGTCGGTCCCCACCGAGACCACCCCCTGCGAGTGGATCTCACCGGAGAAGTCGCCGTTCACGCTGAACGGGCCGGGGGCAGTGAGCCGACCGGTGAGTCGCGATCCGGCGCCCACGAAACCGCTGTATGCCTCCTGCGAGACTTCTCTGGCCATGACTATTTCTCTCCTCTGGCGGTGAAGAGGACGAAAACGCGCTGCAGGTCGTCTTCGGAAAAGAACCGGATGTGCACCGAACCGCCCTTGCCGCGACGATGGATCTTCACCGGCAGCCCCACTCCCTGCTGCATCCGCTCCTCCGCGTCGCGGCTGTTGGGGTCGAGAGTCTTTGGGGAGCTTCCACGAGCGGCCCCGCCGTCCTGAAGCGCGCGCACTCGCCGTTCCACTTCGCGCACCGACAGGTCCTGCCGCATGATCTCCCTTGCGAGACGGCGTTGATCGTCACGGGCGAGCCCGAGCAGCGCCCGGCCGGCAGCAGCCCGGAGGCGGCCGCTCTCGACGAACCCGCGCACTTCGGGATCCAGATCGAGCAGGCGAAGGGCGTTCGTGACCGCGGTACGGCTTCGCCCGACCTCGGCGGCGATTTCTTCGTGGGTCAGACCGGTCTCGTCGGCGAGGCGGCGGAAGGCGAGCGATTCCTCGATGGGATTCAGGTTCTCTCGTTGCAAGTTCTCGATGAGCGCCAGAAGTCCGAGATCGTCATCCGCCACCTCACGGACCACCACCGGCACCCGCTCAAGGCCTGCCTGCCTGGCAGCACGCCAGCGACGCTCACCGGCGATGATCTGGAAGCGCTCGGCGCGCTCCCGGATGACGATCGGCTCGATCAGCCCATGAGTTTCGATGGAGGCCGCCAATCCGGCGAGATTCTCGGGGGATATCTCCGATCGCGGCTGTTGCGGGTTGGGCTCCAATTGGTCCACCGGCAACTCTCGATACCCCGCAGCCGGCGCCGCTGCGGGCAGCAGGGCATCGAGGCCGCGCCCGAGTCTTCGGCGTTTCATCGGGAGAGCACTTCCCTCGCGAGTTTCGAATACGCAGCGACCGCTTTCGACCCTGGATCGTAGAGCTGGACAGGGAGTCCAAAGGAAGGAGCTTCAGCGAGACGAACGGATCGCGGCACTTCCGCCTCGAGCACTTGCCTGCCGAGTCCACGCCGGACTTCGGCGATGACTTGCCGGGACAGATTCATCCGGCGGTCCACCATGGTGAAGAACACTCCGAACAACTGGAGGTCGGGATTCCAGGATTCCCCGATGCGCGCCACGGTATCCAGCAGCCGGGAAAGGCCCTGCATGGCGAAGAATTCGCACTGCATCGGCACCAGCACGGAATCGGCCGCCACCAGCGCGTTCACCGTCAACAGGCCGAGCGAGGGGGGGCAATCCAGCAGAACGAATTCCGTCGTCGCGGAGTCGGAGCGGGAGAAGGCGGCCAAGCTCTCCCGCAGACGGGAAGCCCGGCGCTTCGGGTCGCGAAACTCCGCGGCGAGTTCGAGATCGACACCGGCGAGGGAAGGATCCGAAGGACAGGCGCTCAAGTTCTCCACTCCCGTGGGAAGCACTGTCCGGGCGAGAGGCTCTCCGTCCACGATCGCGTCATAGGTGCTGTAGCCGTCTTCGGCGATCCGGAGATCGAGGCTGGCGGTAAGGCTTCCCTGGGGATCGAGGTCCACCACCAGAGATCGTCGGCCCGCCTCGGCGAGCGCCGCGCCGAGGTTGACCGTGGTGGTGGTTTTCCCCACCCCACCTTTCTGATTGGCGACCGCCAGAACGCGCATGACGACGGGTCGAAGGCTAGCAGCCTGTGGACGAAGTCGCACGGCCGTCGACCAGCGATGCATCACGGCGGAAACACTCCGCTCGGCGTTGTTGCGATTCGGTCGGAATACTCCCGGTATGCCTCCCGAATCGCGCCTTGTCCGCCGCGCGCCTCGCCACTCTTTGGGCTCGCGCTACTTCATCCACAGACTGCTAGAAGCCACATGGACGAAGTCACCCGGCCGTCGACCGGCGATGTTTCCCGTGAAACATCTTCCATCGGCTTCTCCGTTTCACTGGGTTCGTCGGGGACAGCCGATCCATACGATGCCCCGCTCCACCGGGACCGATCGCTCTTCGTAGAGACCGGACGGGAGGTCGGCTCGCTCCCGGGCGGCCTGGCTGGTCGGCCAGATCACCCGCGCTTCGGGCCGAAGCGCCTGCGCCAGTCCCTTCCATTCCTGCTTGCGCAGACGCACTGCGCGCAGCGTGACCGCCGTCGCTTTCCGCATTCGATTCCACTCTTCCGGTTGGCTCAGGAAGTTCTTGAGGCGGCACCGGACGACACGCACCCGGTCGGTGATCCCCAGGTTTTCGATCGCGAGTTCGAGAAAGCCGACCGCCGTCCGTCGGGGTTCGAGCAGCGTCCACTCGCTGGCTCCGGAGACGACCGCCAGCGGCAACGCTGGCGTTCCTCCGCCGCTGCCCACATCCAGGTACGGGCCTCGCGGCGGGAGGAAGGCCCGGAGCGCCAAGGCCTCTTCGAAGTAACCGCGAACCAGAGCTTCGGAAGAAGCGAAGCCGGTAATTCCCGCTTCCCGCCATTCGAGCAGCAGCGCGAGGAGCCGGGCCAGGGAAGCTTGCGCCGCCTCTTCGACCGGCGGCACCGCACCGGCGAGTGCCGATTCCAGCGCGCTCAGCGCGCCCCCGCTCGAGGCAGGGTTCGGAGAGTCCACGGACTGCTAACAGCCTGTGGATGAAGTGGCGCGAGCCCAAAGAGTGGTGAGGCGCGCGGCGGACAAGGCGCGATTCGGGAGGCATACCGGGAGTATTCCGACCGAATCGCAACAATGCCGAGCGAAGCGGTTCAGGCGGGGCCCCCACCGGGAGAACTGGGCATCGCCGACCTTTGGCCGGGTGACTTTGTCCACAGGCTGCTAAGCCCTGGTGGTCGGCGCTGCCCGCTTTCTCGATCGTTTCCCTTTCGCCGCCGGCATGAGCGCCTTCGCGGCCTCTTCCCGCCGGTTCATGATCCGAATCGTCACCGCCTGCTGCCCCATCGAGATCAGATTGTTGGCGAACCAGTAGAGCACGAGTCCCGAGGGTGCCCACGCGAGGATCAGGGTGAAGACCACCGGCAGGAACATCATGATCTTCGCCTGGACGCCTTCCGCCTGGGTGGTGGTCATCTTCTGCATGACCAACTGGCTCACACCCATCAGGATGGGGAGGATGAAGTACGGATCCTCGCGGGAAAGGTCCTCCACCCAGAAGGCGAACGGCGCGTGCCGCAGCTCGACCGAAACCACCAGCAATCGATAGAACGCGAAGAAGAACGGGATCATCAGCAGCATCGGGAGACAGCCGCCGACGGGAGAGACGTTGTGCTCCCGGTAGAGCGCCACCATCTCCTGGTTCATGTCTTTCCGTTTCGGATCCGTCGGCTTCAGCGAGCGGTACTTGTCCTGGATCCGCTTGATCTGCGGGCTGATCCTCTGCATCCGCCGGATGGAGACATAGCTGTAGTGCTTCAGCGGAGCGAGGAGCAGGCTGATGAGCACCGTGACCAGCACGATCGCCCACCCGTAGTTTCCGAGAAGGTCGTAGGACCAGAGCAAGGCGGCGCGAAGGGGGACCACCAGGAAGCGCAGCCAAGGGCCGAATTCCACGATGTCCATTCCTAAATCAGCCAGCAGCTCGACCTGCTTGGGTCCGGCGAAGAGGGTGAATGCGGCGGGCTCGGCGGAAATCAGCCGGGCCAGCAGCAGATCGCGCTCCCCGACCTCGCCTTCGGGAACATGATCGAAGCTCTCCCAGGGCAGAGAGAGAACCTCGACGGCGCCCTCGTAACGCTGCCCCGGCGCGGTGACCAGCAGTCCGGCGAAGTAGTGCGAGGCCACTCCGACGGCCTGCACCGCGAGTCCGGCTGCTTCCCCGTTCGCCACTTCGGAAAGCGAGAAGAGCCGACTCGCTCCCCCGGCTTTCAGCACTCCCTGATCCGCTCCCACATAGTTGCCGGTGTTGGTCTCATCACCGATCCCGGGGCCGTAGAGGATCTCCTTGAGCTGCTCCGCACCTCCCCGCCGCGCCGAAACCGTCACCTCCATCCGATATGCACCGCCCAGCACCCGCACCGTCTTGGACACCTCGAGGCCATCGGCAGTGGACCAGAGGAACTCGAGCTGCCGTGACTCGCCGCCGCGGACTTCGAGATCCACCGGCCCGGTGCGGACCCGTCCGTCCACGACGACCTCGTAGAGGGCAGCCGCCGAACGGCCCGGAGACGGATCGCCGGGCAGCACCAGATCCAACGGCCGCACCGAATGCACCAAATCGTCCCCCTGGGGGATCGTTTGGAAGGGGGCGTCGGTCGAATCGGTGTGCTCTCGCAAGCGCAGGCCGAGCAGGCGTCCGCCGCGGTTCGAGAACTCCGCGAGGTAACGGTCGGTGGCGACGGTGATCCGTTGTTCGCGCTCCGCTTGGCGCGTTTCGAAGGCTGCTGCGGACGGACTCGACTCGGTAGTGCTGATTTGCCCGATTGCACTTCGGCCTCCCGGTGTCGAGCTCCCGGGAGTGCTTCCCGGCGCTGCTGCTTCCTGGGCCGGCGGCGGGGTTCCGGCTGGAGGGGATTCCGGCCCGAAGAAGCGGACGAAAAGCAGGAAGACGATGAAACTCAGCAGGAACGCGAGCAGAACGCGGCGCTCCATCGTCTCTCCCTCCTCAGCAGCCCGCGGGCTGCCCTCCCGCAGATTCCGGAACCGGATCGTAGCCGGACCCTCCGAACGGGCGGCAGCGCAGCAGCCGCCGTCCGCCCAGCAGCGTACCCCGCAGCGCGCCGTACCGGCGGATCGCTTCCTCGGTATACCGGGAACAGGAAGGTTCGAATCGGCAGACGCCGGGGAAGAGCGCTCCCAGACTCATCCGGTACAGCCGGATGGCGACGACCGAAAGACCGGCAGGAAGGCGGCGGAGGGCCGCAGGCGAATTTCCGGAGGTCAAGGAGTCTGCCCCCTCCCGGTCGAAGGCGGCCCGCCTCTCCGGCCCAGAGCGCGCCGGCGGGCGGAGCCGAGCGCCGCTGCATAGGCAGCAGTCAGTCCCGCCCACGGCGCTTCGCCGATTCCCCGTCGGGCTACGAGAACCACATCCCCCGCCGGCCGCCGCGGCGCGCGCCGCCACAGCTCGCGGAGCCGCCTCTTCGCCCGGGACCTGCGGACTGCGCCCCCCACCTTCCGACTCGCCACCACGCCGATCCGGGCCGGCGCCGCATCACTCGCGGAAGACAGGAAGAGGACGAACCAAGGGGAAACGCCCCGCACTCCCGAGGACATCACCGCGCGGAATTCGCCGGACCGCCGGATGCGATGCCCGATGCCCAGCCCCTCTCTACCTCGACCCTCTCCATCCAGCCTCTCGCCGCTCGCCCCCCCGGCGCGCTCACTCCCGCGGCCGGGGTTCGCTCGTGGACTTCCCGCCACGGAACCCCGGAAGCCTGCCCGGATCGTTCTTCTCGAACCCATCGTGAACAGATAGAGAACCGGACGATGGGTCGGAGCAGGGGGTGTTGCGACAGCAGGACAGTTACGCGGCCATCGAACGGAAGGGGACAGCGAAGACCGAACTATCTCGCGGAATCGATCGGCGGAGGCGGGAGGGATGAAGGCTCAGGCCGAAAGGCGGCGACGGCCGCGCCGCCGCCGCCGGGCGAGGACCGCACGGCCTCCCGGAGTGCTCATCCGCGCCCGGAAACCATGCTTCCGTTTCCGCCGCCGCCTGTTGGGCTGAAAGGTTCTCTTCACGGGTGTTCTTTCTCCGAAGTCTTTGAAAATCCAAGGACAAAAGGCGGAATCGCCATCTCGTTCCGTCGATACCTGGCAACTCGTCAGATTATCGCTTCCGATAGTTTCAAGTCAAGCACTCTTTGCGCAGAGGCTGCCGAACCTTCCGCCTTCGCGAGCAGAATCTTGGAGTTCTCGGACCGGCGAAGGAGCGGTCCGGATCCGGAGGGAACGAGGTTTCTCGAACAGCCGCTCCAGACAGACCACTGGCGCCCGCTTTCCCGCTGCGCCGCCGCCGTAGAGAAAGTGATCGCCCAAGGAATTCCGAAGGAAACGGGAGTGGGGCTGGGAGGCATCCCAACCCGCGTTTACATTTCGCCGCTTCTTGGGAAGCGCTGGCCTCCCGAATGGGCCATTCCCGCTCCCTTTCCCTGCTCTCCGCACCACGCCGGACACCCTGCCGGCGGATCGAAAATCTCCTTGCCTCCACCGCTCTATCTGACGACCTCGGATCCCCTTCGAAAAACCGCCGCCGAGCGATGGGACCGTGCGCTGCAGCGAATCCGACAACAGATTCCGGAGCGGGAGTACCGCACCTGGGTGGCCCCGGCACGGTTTCTCGGTGAGGACCGCGGAATCTTTCGGATCGAAGTGCCGAACGCCACCTTCGCGAACCGGATCGAGGGAGAATTCCAGAATCGCATTCTGGAGGCGCTCCGGAGCGTCGGCTTCCAAGGCAATGCGGTCCGCTGCGAAGTAGCCGACGAAACCGAATCTTCTCCGGGGAATCCGAGCAGGGCGTTCGCCGCCTACAGCTTGCCGATTTCGGACGCTTACGGCTTCGAAACCTTCGTCGTCGGCGCGCAAAACCGCTGCGCTCACGCGGCGGCGCTCGCAGTCAGCGATGTCCAAGCCGACAAACGGCGGCGAGATGCGTTGAACCCGCTGCTGATCTACGGAGCCCCAGGGCTCGGCAAGACGCACCTGCTGCAATCCATCGCCAGGCGCCTGCTCGCCCGGACCCCGGATCTGAATATCCTTTTCACCAAGGGGGAAGCGTTCACCCGACAGGTCGTGCAGGCCGTGCGCAGCGGGAGTCTGTACGACTTCCGCGACCGCTGCGCCACGCTCGATGTTCTTCTCGTGGACGATTTGCAGTTCATCGCCGGACTCGACCGTTTCAGCCGCAGCACCGAGGAGTTCTTCCACACTCTGAACGCTCTCTCGGAACGAGGGCGCCAGATCGTGCTCACCGCGAACTCCCATCCCCAAGAGGTCGAGAATCTCGACGACCGGATCAAGAGCCGGCTCGCGAGCGGCCTCGCGGCCGACATCGGCCATCCTGACCGGGAGACCCGGGTCGCGATCGTGACCCGAAAGGCGGCTCTGCTCGACTTCCCCCTGTCGGAAGGGGCCGCGGAACAGATCGCGGACCATTACCGGAACAATGTCCGCCAACTCGAAGGCGCTTTGAAACGGCTCATCGCGCTTTCGGGTGCCGAGAGCATCCCGGTCTCGCGGGAACTCGTCGCCCGGGCGGTGGCGAGCCCGCTCTCGGGCCCGCCCCGGCGGCCGTCCCTGGACAAGATTCTCGTCACCACCGCCACCATGTTCGGAGTCCCGCTGCTCCATCTGCGCAGCCGCAGACGCAGCCACGACCTCAGTCTGGCGCGCCACGCGGCGATGTATCTCTGCCGGGAAGTGACCCACGCGACGCTGCAGGAGATCGGGAACGAATTCCGGCGGGACCACTCCTCGGTCAGCTACGGAGTGCGTCGGATCCAGCATCAGCGCTCGCGGGATCCCGGCCTCGAAGAGATGCTGCAGCGCGTGCTGCGCACCTTCGACTGAACCACCCCCGGACCTCCCCGCCTGTGGGTGAGAGCGGCGCGAGCTCCAGGAGCGGTCCCGTTCTCCCGACCGGGACCCGGCGGAGCCTCACCGGGAGAACGGGGCATCGCCAGCCGACGGCCGGATGACGACTCGCGGGTGGTAGCGATCGTGGAAACCCTGGGGAAAACGAGGAAGAGAATGGGAATTTCCATTGGAAAAAGCGCGCCCTTCGGATGTCGGGCCGACCGACTTCCCGGCTTTCCCCGCACGACTACCGGAAACGAGCGCTTCGCCAACAAGGGACTCGACCGATAACCCCAAGAAAATTCGTTAGGTTGTGATCGCTTTTCCCGGTTTCCCCACCACCTTCTAATTCTCTATAATTCGATGTCTTATCGAGACCAGAAACAGATTCGAGAATCCATGCCGGAGCGCGCCCTCGATCCTCTCCTTGCTAGCCAGAGAAAACGCCGACGGATTGCTTCTTCCCTTCGATCCGCAGAACCAGGACCGGTAGAGAACCTCCGGTAGAGAACTATGGAATTCACCACGAACCGAGAAGCCCTTCTGGCCGAGTTGAACATCTTCGCCGGTGTCGTCGAGAACCGGCCTTCGGACCCCATGTCCCTGTTCTCGAATGTGATCTTCAGCCCTTCTGCGGACGGGTGCGAGCTCACTGCTTCCGGCGGAGAGATCGGTCTTCGTTCCGGGATTGCCGCGGATGTCCACGGAGATGGAAATCTCAGCGTCCCGGTGAGCCTGCTCAGCGCTTGGCTCAAGGAAGGACTCGAGGAATCGGTCTCTTTCGAGAAGACCGAAAAAAACTGGGTCCGGGTTCGTTGCGGTGGAAACGACACGAAGATCCCCGGGCGGGTTGGAGAGCCGCCCGATCTGAAGGCGCTGCCGGAAACGCCGCTCTGCACTTTGGGGTTGGGTGCCTTTTCCACCTTGTTGCGTGCTGGGTCTTATGCGTATCCCACCGCAGCGGACACCGCAGTGGCCACTGCCGGCGCCCAGATCGAGGTCGAAAAGAGAGACAGCGGGGCTTTCGTGCGGGTCGTGTCGTCGGATCACTCCCGACTCGCGTACTCGAGCGCCCAGATCGAACCGATCGGGCAGGCAGTGACGAACGGAGGCGAAGCACCCGAAAAGCAGGCGTTCGGCGTGGGGATGAAGGCCATTTCCGAACTCAACCTGCTGGCCCGCGCGGGCGACGCCAACCTGCGCTTCTTCGAGAACGAGAATCACCTCTTCTTCGAATGCGGCCGCCGGTTGTTGGTCGCCTCGAAATTGGCGGATCGGCTGCCCGATTACGAGCATGTGATTCCGCGCGACAATCCGATCCGGGTGCGGGCCAGCAGGCCCGGGCTGCTCTCTGCTGCGCAGTCCGCCTTGCCGTTCGCTACCGGGGATTTCAATCGGGCCAAACTGGAAATCGGCGAGGAGAACATCCGGATCAGTGTGGTGTCCGTGCGCGGCGAGGCGGTGTCGAGCGTGGAAGTCCTCGAGGCGTCGGGCACACCTCTGACCCTCCATGTGAACCTGGTCCACCTGCGCGATTTCGCCCGGAGCTTCGACTGCGAAGTGGCCGCCATCGAATGCAACACCCCGGATACCGCCTTTCTCCTTCGTCCCGAGGAAGAGAACGAGTCTTTAGAGCATTTCTGCGTCGGGATGCCCCTCGTTTGATCCCGCCGATCGGGTTCGAAGGCGCACCGGTTTTCGGCCGATGAGCAGTTCTGTCCTGACCGTGCCGGATCGCTATTCGGGCGAGGACATCAAGATCCTCGAGGGGCTCGAAGCGGTCCGGGTGCGCCCGGCGATGTACATCGGGTCCACGGGAGAATCGGGACTCCATCACCTCTTCAAGGAGGTCTTGGACAACAGCATCGACGAGGCGATGGCCGGGTACTGTGGCCGGATCGGGATCACCATCCATCAGGACGGCAGCCTCTCGGTCCAGGACGATGGCCGGGGAATCCCGGTGGACCCCGAGCCGAGCACCGGTCTTCCGGCGGTCGAGGTCGTGATGACCCGACTACACGCCGGAGGGAAATTCGATGCCGAGTCCTACAAGTACTCTGCCGGGCTGCACGGGGTCGGGGTCTCGGTGGTGAACGCCCTCTCCACCTGGCTCCGGGTGGAAGTCCGACGGAACGGGATGATCTACCGCCAGTCCTATCGCCGCGGGGAGCGGGCCGGGCCCGTCGAGGAAGCCGGCCGCACCAGCATCGAGGACACCGGCACCCATGTGCGCTTCCTGCCGGACCCGACGATCTTCGAGGAGACCACCGAATTCGACTTCCACCCGATCACCCACCGGGTACGCGAGCTGGCGTTCCTCGTCCGTGGAGTGAGGATCGAAGTTTCCGACGAACGCGACGGCCGGAAGGCGACCTTCCACTACGAAGGCGGGATTTCGGAGTTCGTCGCCCATCTGAACCGCAAGGAGACGCCGATCCACCCCTCCATCGTCAACTTCGCGGTGGAGTCTTCGGACCTCGGGAACGGAGCGTCTGGCGGAGCGCCGCATTCTTGCGAGATAGCGCTGCAGTGGAACCGCGGGTACCAGGAGGCGGTCCATTCGTTCGTGAACAATGTGGGCACTCCCGAAGGGGGAACGCACCTCAGCGGGATGCGCGCCGCGCTCACCCGTGCGATCAACTCCTACGCCCCCGGCACCCGCGCCGCGAAAGATGTCAAGGGCCGGATCCAGGGAGAGGATGTACGCGTGGGCCTCACTGCGGTGATCAGCGTTCGGGTTCCCGAACCGCAGTTCGAAGGGCAGACCAAGACGAAACTCGGGAACAGCAGCGTTCAGGGCTTCGTGGACTCCCTGGTCTATGAGGAGCTCGTCCGGTACTTCGAGGAGAACCCGGACGAGGCACAGCAGATCGTGGCGAAGGTAGTGGATTCCTTCGGTGCGCGCGAGGCCGCCCGCAAGGCGCGCGATCTGGCGCGGCGCAAGGGCGCGCTCGCTTCGACTTCCCTGCCGGGAAAACTCGCCGATTGCCAGGAACGCGACCCGGCGCGGAGCGAGATCTTCATCGTCGAGGGGGAGTCGGCAGGGGGTTCGGCGAAACAGGGGCGCGACCGCCGATTCCAGGCGATCCTGCCTCTCCGGGGAAAGATCCTCAATGTGGAGAAGACCCGGCTCGACCGGATGCTCGAGAACGAGGAGATCAAGGTTTTGATCTCCGCGCTCGGCGCGGGCATCGATGGAGAGCTCGATCTCGCGGCGCTCCGCTACCACTCGGTGATCATCATGACCGACGCCGATGTGGACGGCTCCCACATCCGAACGCTGTTGCTCACCTTCTTCTACCGACGGATGAAGGGGCTCGTGGACGAAGGGCATCTCTACATCGCGGAGCCTCCCCTCTACCGGGTGGAGCACTCGAGAGCGCAGCGCCGGCCCGACAGCTACTTCCTGGACGACCGCTCGCTGACCGCCTATCTCCTTGAGCGTTCGGTCGCTGGCCGAGTGGTTTCCGCCGGCGCCGCCGATTTTTCCGGCGAAGCTCTGTTCGAAGGAGTTCGTCGACTTTCCCGGTTGCGCGAACGACTCGATGCTCTCGGGCAGCGCGGCTATCCGCAGGATCTCGTCCGCTGGGTACTGCACGACGGGGGAGGGCGCGAGATCACCGCATCGCGCGAAGCGATGGAAGTGCTCGCCCGCCGGTTGACCGAGTCGGGCGCGCCGGCCGCCGTCGTCGAAGACGAGCCGGGGAGCTTCGGGATCGAACCGATCGTGGGTGACGGACGGGCCTTCACCCGGCGGATCGGCGCTCCGTTCTTCGAACGGGCGGAGTACCAGCGGCTCGCCTCGCTCTACGATGAGGTTCGAGCCTTCGAGAACCCGCCGATCCGCGTCTTCCGCGCCGACTCCGGGGGCGGCCGGCAGCTCGAGAGCGAGATCGGTTCTGGAGGAGGGCTCCTCGACCACCTGCTGGAAGTCGCCCGCCGCGATCTCAAGATCCAGCGTTACAAGGGGCTCGGCGAAATGGACGCCGAAGAACTCTGGGACACCACCATGGACCCCGAAGCGCGAAGCCTGAAGCAGGTGCAGGTGGACGATGACATCGATGCGGACGATCTGTTCCGCACCTTGATGGGAGATCAGGTCGAACCGCGCCGGGCGTTCATCGAGGAAAACGCCCTGCATGTCGCCAACCTGGATGTCTGAACCGCTGCCGCCCGAGGACTTTCCCGGGGTAACGAACGGGGCCGATCCGGGAGGAGGCGACCCGGGGGGAGAAAGCGGTTCGGGCGGAGACGAAGGGGGAGGAGGGCGGGCGCGCTTCCAGCGCGTCGAGCACATCGAGAGCGAGATGACGCAGTCCTACATGGACTACGCCATGTCAGTGATCATCGGCCGGGCGTTGCCGGATGTCCGGGACGGGTTGAAGCCGGGGCAGCGCCGGGTTCTCTACGCGATGTTTCGGGAGGGGCTGCTTCCTTCGCGATCGTTCTCGAAGTGTGCCGGGATCGTTGGCGAGGTCTTGAAGAAGTACCACCCGCACGGCGACCAGTCGGTGTACGACACTCTGGTTCGCCTCGCCCAGAGCTTCAATCTCCGCCATCCCCTGATCGCCGGAAAGGGGAATTTCGGCTCGGTGGACGGCGACCCGCCGGCTGCCTATCGCTACACCGAGGCACGGCTCACGCCGTTCGCCGTCGGCATGATGGAGGACCTGGACCGCGACACGGTGGACTTCACCGCGAATTTCGACGGCAAGACCATCGAACCGGAGGTTCTTCCCACTGCCGTCCCGAACCTGCTCGTCAACGGTTCCGACGGGATCGCCGTCGGGATGGCCACCAAGGTCCCGCCGCACAACCTGCGGGAGATCACCGCGGCGCTCCTCCACCTGATCGAGCATCCTGACGATCCGGAAGGCGAACTCACCGCGCGCCTGCTGGAACTCGTCCCCGGCCCCGACTTTCCCACCGGGGGCCGCGTCCACGGCCGCCAAGGCATCGTGAAAGCCTACCGGACCGGACGGGGAGTCCTCCAGGTGCGGGCGGTGGCCGAATTCGAGACCGCGAAAACGGGTCGAGATCGGATCGTGGTGTCGGAAATCCCCTACCAGGTGAACAAGGCGCGGTTGATCGAAAAGATCGCCGAGCTGGTGAAGGACAAGCGGCTCACCGGCATCTCCGATCTCCGCGACGAATCGGACCGGCGGGGAATGCGGATCGTCATCGAGCTGAAGCGCGGAGAAGAGCCGCAGGTGGTGCTGAACAACCTCTATCGGCACACTGCGCTCCAGACATCGTTCGGGATCAACCTGCTCGCCATCTCCCGGAGCCGGCCGCGGCTCTATTCGCTGTTGGAGATGCTGCGGGACTTTCTCGCCTTCCGGCGGCAGGTGGTGCGGCGGCGGGTGCGCTTCGAACTCGACCGCTGCGAGCGCCGGATGCACCTTCTCGAAGGTCTCGCCGCCGCGGTGGACCGGCTCGACGAGGTCATCGAATGGATCCGCACTGCGGCGGGCCCCGCCGAGGCGAGAAAGCGGCTCATGGACGGACTCCGGCCCCGCCGCTTCGGGACGGACCGGGAACTCCTCGCCCGCGCCCGGCCGGAGAAGGGGGCCGGGAACAGCCGGGCAGTATCGGACGGCGCCGGGCTCAGTGAGGAGCAGGCGCAGGCGATTCTGGAAATGCGACTCGGGCGCCTCACCCGGATGGAGCGGGAGCGGATCGAGGCGGAGATGATGGAGCTCGGAGAGCGGATCGCCGCCCTCCGGGAGCTGCTCGGGAGTCCGCAGCGGATCGACGGAGTCATTCGTGACGAGGCGGCCGCCGCCGCGCAGAAGCACGGGAACGAGCGGCGCACCGAGATCGCCGAGGCAGCTTCCGATCTGACGATCGAGGAACTGATTCCGGTCGAGGACATCGTCATCTCGGTGACCCAGGCCGGCTATATCAAGAGGACTCCGCTTGCGGAATACCGGGCCCAGGCGCGCGGCGGCACCGGGCATTCCGGTGCGGGGATCCGGTCGGGAGACGCGATCCTGAACGTGCTCATCGGGAACACCCACAGCCAGGTCCTCTTCCTCACCGACGAGGGGATCGCCTACCGGCTCAAGGGGTACGAGATCCCCGAAGCGGGGAAGGCGGGCACCGGCCGGGCGATCGTGAATCTGCTCCGATTGCCGAAGGAGCGCCGGGTGGTCGCGATCGTGCCGGTTCCCGAGGGGCCTGTTTCCGATGTGCCAGTCGCCGATGTGCCAGTCGCCGAGGGTGAGGACGCTCCGGAAGCGCTCCACCTGTTCACCGCCACTCGGCGCGGCCAGGTGAAGCGGACGCTGTTCTCCCGGTACCGCAATGTCAGCGCGCGCGGGCTCCGGGCGGTGCTGGTTCCCGAAGGCGATGCGCTGCTCGCCGCGACGCTCACTAGCGGCAGGAGCCAGGTCGTGCTGACCACCCGCAACGGCAAGGCGATTCGTTTCTCGGAGGAGAATGTCCGCTCTATGGGCCGGATCTCGATGGGTGTCCGGGGAATCAGCCTGCGCGGCAACGACGAGGTGGTCAGTCTGGTGACGGTGGAGGAAGGACGGGACGGTGAGAGTTCGCTGTTCACCGTGACCCGGCGCGGTTACGGAAAGCTGAGTTCGCTGGATCGCTATCCGCTGCGCAACCGCGGCGGGCAGGGAGTTCTCAACATCCGTTCTTCGGAGCGCAACGGGACCACGGTGGGCACGGTGGCGGTCACGAGCGGCGCGGAGGTCCTCGCGATCACCGCAGCGGGCAAGGCGGTCCGGATTCCGGTCGAGGACTTCCGCAAACTGGGGCGGGCCACTCAGGGGGTGCGCGCGATCCGGGTGAAGGAGGGAGACGAGGTGGTCGCAGTGACGCGGATTCCCCCGCCGCCCGAAGACGGAAGCTCCGCCTGACGGTTCTACCGGTGGACGAGCGGGACCGGGAGCGCGACCGGGCTGCCCTGCTCTCGGTGCTGTGTCGGGAGTCGGTACGTTTCGGCAGGTTCCCTCTCGCCAACGGCGGGTTCACCGAGGTCTATGTGGACGCCCGGCTGACCGTGCTCCGCTCTGACGCCGCCGCGCTGGTGGGACGGGTGTTGCTCGACGCGATGGATCGGCGCGGTTTCGCCGCGGCGGCGGTGGGGGGGATGGCTGCCGGTGCGATTCCGCTCGCCGCCGCCGCAGTGATGGCGGCCGGAGCCGGGGGTCGGGAACTGGCCGGATTCTTCGTGCGGAAAGAGGCGAAGGAACACGGCCGCGCCCGCCGGGTCGAGGGGGTCGAAGAGCCCGGCGGCCCCGCGGTCGTCCTCGAGGACACCGCCACCACCGGAAAATCCACCCTGGCGGCGGTCGAGGCCGCCCGGAAGGCCGGCTTCACCGTGACCGGCGCGGTGGCGCTGGTGGATCGGGGCATGGGCGCGGGAGCGAGGCTGGAGTCTGCCGGGACTCCCTTCGAGGCCGTCTTCACGCTCGCCGAACTGACCGGCTTCTGAGCTCGCCGGTTTGTCCCTCCTCGCTTGCGTTTTCGCCGTGGTCGGGCTCGCTGGCCTCGCCTACGGCGCCGACTGGCTGGTTACCGGCGCCTCGGCGCTGGCGGTCCGGTTCCAGATCAGCCCGCTGGTGATCGGGTTGACGGTGGTTGCCTACGGGACTTCGGCCCCGGAGATCGGCGCTAGCCTGGTCGCGGTGCTGCGGGGGAGCCCCGGCCTCGCGGTCGGAAATGTGATCGGTAGCAACGCTGCGAACCTGGGACTGATCCTCGGGATCACCGCGGTAGCGCACCCCTTCGCGGTCCGCCGCGGTCAGCTCCGGCGTGAGTTCTGGTTCCTGTTCGCCGCCACCGGCCTCCTCTGGCCGCTTGCCTGGACCGGGGAGATCGACCGCTGGGTCGGATTTTGCTTCGTCGGATCGCTCGCTTTCTTCAATGGGCTCTCCGTGCGCTGGAGTCGGCGAGAAACGGGGAAAACCTCTCGCTCCGGCGCGGTCCTCGAGGCCGGCCCTCCGCTGGGGCGCAGCCTGGGGGCCATCCTCGCGGGCCTCGGCACCCTGCTGATCGGCGCCGATCTGCTGGTACGGGGGGCGACGGACATCGCCCGGGACCTCGGCGCCTCGGAAACGACGATCGGCTTCACCCTGGTCGCACTCGGCACTTCGCTGCCGGAGCTGGCGGCCTCGCTCGCCGCCGCCGCGCGGGGGCAGATCCAGATGGTGGCGGGCAATGTGATCGGGAGCAATCTCTTCAATGTGCTCGGTGCGCTCGGGATTCCGGCGGCGGCCGTCGGGGTCGTCATGGAACCCGAGCTGCTGACGGCGGAGATTCCGGGGGTCTTGCTGCTCACCGGACTGGCTGGCGTCTTGCTTCTCAGCGGGCGCCGGCTGGGGCGGCTTGCCGGGGCCGGCCTGCTGACCGCCTACGCCGGCTATGCGGCGTTCGTGCTGCTCTGACCCATGAGACCAGACCGCGAAGCCATCGAGACCGCCCCCGGGATCGCTTTCGCCGAACCGCTCCCGGACGCGGTGCGGGAGATCGCCGAACAGGCCTTCGCCGATCTTCGACTGCGGATCCCCGCCTCGGATTCGCCGGCCGCCATCCGCGCGGCGATCCGCGGCGCCGACGCCCTCATCGCCCGGCGGCGGCGGATCGGTGCGCGCGAACTGGACGAAGCCCGGCCCGCGCTGGTGCTGATGCTCGGGAGGAACCCGATCCCGGTTAGCCTCCGGGCGGCACGGAACCGGGGCATCCCGGTGAAGACGGTCGCACATCCGGGCGCGGTCGCGGTCGCCGACCACACGATGGCCCTCCTGCTCGCGGTCGCCCGGCGCCTCGTCGAAGGAGACCGGGGAGTACGGAACGGGACCTACCGGGAACGGGGCCTCACGCCGCAGCCGACCAGCGAACGCTCTTTCGCTTTCAACTGGCTGGGCCGGAAGGACGCCTTCCTGCTCGACGAACTCCGGCTGGGGCTCGTCGGTTTCGGCCAGATCGGACAGGAAGTAGCCCGCCGAGCGGCCGGTTTCGGGATGCGGGTCCGCTATTTCCAGCGCCGGCCGCTCGGCCGCGGCTGGAACCGGCGGCTCGGGGTGGAGCCGGCCGCGTCGCTCGAAGCGCTGCTCCGGGGCTCCGAAGTGATCAGCCTCCACGCTCCGCACACCGCGGAGACGGAGAACCTGCTGGACGCCGCGGCGCTCGACCGGCTGCGGCCGGGCGCAGTGGTGGTGAACACCGCCCGGGGCGGGCTCGTGGACGAAGCCGCCCTCGCCGAACGGCTCCGGGACGGGCGGCTCGGCGGCGCCGGACTCGATGTGTTCCGCGAGGAACCGCTGCCCGCCGGCCACCCGTTCGAGAAAACCCCGCGCCTCGTCCTCGCCCCGCACACCGGCGGAGCGGGCTCCGGGGGGCAGCGGGAACTCTTCCGGCGCGCCGCGGACCTGGTCCGGACCTTCTTCACCGCCGCCTCGAACGACACTTCGATCTTCCGGGAGGACCCCGCCTCATGACAGAACAGAACCACGCTCTAGCCGTTGGGCCGCTGACCTGTGCCGCGGGTGAACGCGCCTCCGGCGTGGTCCCCGCGCTTTCCCGAGTGGATGGGACCGCCCTCGGCTTCCCCGTCCTCCTCGCGAACGGCGTCCGTTCCGGGCCGGTGCTGCTGCTCGACGGCGGCATCCACGGCGACGAACAAGAAGGCACACTCGCGGTCACCGAGTTCGTCCGGGAGCTCGATCCGGGCGCGCTCTCCGGCGCAGTGATCGCGGTTCCGGTGATGAATGTGGGTGCCTTCGAGGCGATGTCACGGGGAAATCCACGGGATACCCACACCCACGACATGAACCGCAGCTATCCGGGACGGCCCGCCGGCTACCTCACCGACCGGGTGGCGGACGCCCACTCCCGACTGGCGGCGAGCCTCGCCGACATCGAGATCACGATCCATTCGGGGGGGAACATCTGCTATCTCGGCGAGACGATCTTCACCACCGCGGGCGACGAGGCCGGGCTCGAACTCGCGCAGGCGATGGGCCCGGACTGGACGATCGTGCTGGACACCCCGCACCCGGCGGGTTCGCCGATGGCGGCGATGACCCGGGCCGGCAAGCCGGCGATCACTGTGGAACTCGGAGGCAGCGCGGCGGCGATGCCGACGCGGCTCCGCGCGAATGTGGACACCCTGAAGCGCGCGTTCGGCAATGTCTGCCGGCACTACGGCCTGCTCTCCGGGGAACCGGACTACGCGCCCCGGCTCTGGCGCGGGCGGCAGAGTGTGGTGATGGCCAGCCGCAGCGGGATCCTCAGCCCTGCGGCCGGGCTCGCCGAGGACCATCTGAAGCGGAAGATCCGGGCGGGGCAGACCCTGCTCCGCATCCACGATCTGCTCGGGGCGCCCCTCGAAGCACTGCAGGCTCCCTGCGACGGAGTGCTCTTCGGCTTTCGCACCTACCCCTCGAC
Source organism: Vicinamibacteria bacterium (assembly GCA_963422395.1). Lineage (GTDB taxonomy): Bacteria > Acidobacteriota > Vicinamibacteria > Marinacidobacterales > Marinacidobacteraceae. Next base: position 123,278 of record OY729431.1, read on the forward strand.
CACCGCCGGGGACTGGACCCTGTTCTGCGGCGACGCGGAGTTCGTCCCCGTCGAGCCGCCGCCGCCGCGCGAGATGCACGGGCGCTCCCGATGATCACCGAGCCGCTGCTGCTTTTCGCGTTCCTGCTGCTCGTCGTCGCGGCGGCGCGCCGTGCGGAGGAACGCTGGAAGGCGATCCAGAAGATCAGCTCGGCGGTCGTCTGCACTCTGCTCGGCATCCTGCTCGCCAACCTCGGGGTGATCCCGCGCGGCGGGGAGTTCATGGACTCGATCTCCCGCTTCGCCATTCCCTACGCGATCGTGCTGTTCGTGCTCTCCACTCGGCTCGCCGACCTGCGCCGCGCCGGCCCCCGGATGGTGCTCGGCTTCGGGCTCGCCGGGTTCGGGACCTTCGTCGGGGCTCTCGCCGCCAGCCTGCTGTTCGCCGGGGTGCTCGGGCCGGAGACCTGGAAGCTGGGCGGGACCTTCGCCGGAGCCTTCTTCGGCGGGGGGCTCAACTTCGCTGCCGTCGGGCAGGGGCTCGAGATGTCGGACAGCCTCTTCGCCGGGGCCTTCGTCGTGGACAACCTCTCGACGGTTCCGTGGATGCTCACGCAGGTGGCGCTCGCTTCGGCGCTCGCCGCGGTCTTCGGCCGGCGCGCCGCGGGGAAGGTCGGCGCCGTTCCCGAAAACCCCGAAACCGCTGCCGGGTCCGACGAGAGCACCGAGAACCCCGATGTGCTTCGGCGGACCTGGACCGAGGGCGCGCTCTCGATCACCCACCTCGCGGTCCTCGCCGCGATCCCGCTGCTGGCGCTTACCGCTGCCGGCCTCTTCGCCCAGGTGTTTCCGGGGGTGCCCGAGGTGTTGTGGTTGACCACCATCGCCCTCGCGCTCGGCCAGATTCCGCTGATCCAGCGGCTTTCGGGCTCGGCGATGCTCTCCTACTTCGCCCTCCACATCTTCTTCCTCGTGATCGGCGCTGCCTCCGATGTCCGGGAAGTGGCGGCCGCCGGACCCTGGCTCTTCCTCTACATGCTCCTCATCATCGCGGTGCATGCGCTGGTGGTGTACGGGGTCGGCTGGATCGCGCGTTTCGATCTGGCTACCGTGACCCTTTCGAGCCAGGCTGCGGTCGGCGGCCCCGGGTCGGCGCTAGCGCTCGGGATGGCGCTCCGTTGGAAGCACCGGATCGCCCCGGCGGTGATCGTGGGCATCTTCGGCTATGGATTCGGCAACTATCTGGGCTTCGCGACCGCTTGGCTGTTGCGCGGGATGCTTCCCGCCTGAGCAGGGGGAGGAACCGGGGATGGGGCCGACGCTCCGGGGACGCCGGGTGCTCGTCACCGGCGCGGCGCGCGGGCTCGGGGCTGCCGCCGCGCGGGAGCTCGCCGGGGAGGGCGCCGCGTGCATCCTGCTCGACAGCGCCGAAGACGAGCTGCAGGGCACGGTGCGGACCCTCGAACTGCGGGGCGCGGGGCCTTTCCCGGCGCTGCTCTGCGACCTCGCCGATCGGCAGAGCACCCTCGCGGCGGCGAAATCCGCGAAGGAAGCCTCAGACGGCGACCTCGGCTGCTTGATCCATTGTGCCGGAGTGCTGCGCCGGAGCCCGGTTGCCGAAGTGGACGACCGCGCCTGGGATGAGACGCTGGCGGTGAACCTGACCGCCGGATTCCTGCTGCTGCGGGCGCTGCTGCCCGAGCTTCGCGCCGGCGGCGGCGGGTCGGTGGTGCTCACCAGCTCGCGCGCCGGGGTTTCCGGCTTCGCCGGCGAGAGCGCCTACTGCGCGAGCAAATTCGCGGTCGAGGGGCTCGCGCAGGCAGCGGCGGCGGACCTCCGCGCCGACCGGGTGGCGGTGAACACGATCACCCCGGGGGCCCGACGCATCAAGCCCACCGGCATGAGCGAAGCCGAGGAGCAGAGAATTCCCGTCTCCGCGCGCGGCTGGGGCTCTGCCGAAGATCTCGGCGCGGCTTTTTGCGCCTTGGCGCTGCTTCCGGACGACCGATTTCCGGAAGGGGGGCCCACCGGACGGCGATTCGAGGCGGATCGGGTTGCAGACACGGTCCACCGCCGCGGACTGCCGCTTTCCGAGGAAGTGTGGGCCGCACTCGCCGGATGAACCTCTTCGGCCCCCTCCCGACTACCGTACTCTCGGGCGGGGTCACGGACCTGTCCTCCTCGATCAGCGGCTTTCGACCCGCCGCCGCCAGTCACGATGCTGGACATACTCCACCGATGAAGAAGATCTTCGACAAGGTCGAAATCCTGTTTCGTTCGTTGATGCCCCTTTCGAGGCCATAGCGGGGTGGATCCTCGGAATCGCCGCGCCTCGGCGCGCCACTTCTGCCCGATCCCGGTCGCCGACCGGGCGCATGCCCTCGGTGAGGGTCGGACGCTGGCGGCCGCCGGGGCCGCACTCTCCCCGGCGTCGGCCGCCGCGCTCCGCGCTGCCCTGCTCGGGGGCGAGACCCACTACTCCCCCCGCCCGGGCCTTCCCGAACTGCGGGAGTCGGTCGGCCGCCGGCTCGAAGCTGCGGGTGCGCCGGCGGGCGGTGCGGTGGTCATCACCGCCGGGCGGCAGGAGGCGCTCTTCTGCGCCCTCGCCGGGGCGCGGGCCGAGGCCGGAGGGGATCCGCCGGTGGCGGTGGCGGTGTCTCCAGGCGCGGGCGGGTCGGAAGTGCTCGCAGCCTGCGCCGCTCTCGAACTCGTCCCCATCGGATCGCCCGGCGGAAGGGCGCCGGTCGCACGAATCACCACCCCGGACGAAGCGGAGGAAGACGGGTCAGGCGAAAAGAGCGTGGACGAAGCGGCAAGCACCCCCTTCCCGATCGTGGATTGTGGCGACCGACTCCTCCGCACCGGCATCGACGGTGAGGGCGAGGCGCGGTTTCTCGCCGGAATCGGAGAGGACGCAGTGCTCGTCGGCTCGCTCGACGGCCTGCCCGAGCTCGCGCCCTTCCGGGTGGGTTTCTTCCGAGCACCGCCCGCCCTGCTGGGCCGGCTGCGCAGCTTGAAACAGGCGATTTCCATCTGCACGGCCTCCCCTTCGCAGCGGGCGGCCGCGCTCGCGCTCGACGCCGGGCCTCCTCTCCCGGCCGCCCCTCCGGGCAAGGGCGCTGTTTCGGGAAAGGGAAAGGACGATTCCCGCTATTCGCTGATGGAGCTCGCGGCTCGGCTCGAAGGGGTGGTGAGCCTCGGAAGGGGCGACCCCGACGCGGACGCCCCGGCGGCGGTGATCGAGGCTGCTTCCGCCCGGCTCGGCGACATCGAGCCGCTCGAACCCCGGGGTCAGGGCTGGCTCCGGAAGCGGATCGCCGAACGCGAGGAGGCGCGGACGGGAGTCCGGTGGAACCCGAAGACCGAAGTCCTGGTGACCGGAGGCGCCCAGGAGGGGATCGCGCTCGCCATGCTGGCGCTCCTCGGGGAACGCGAGGAGGTGTTGCTCGGCGATCCCCGCTACACCTCGTACGAGCAGTCGATCGCGCTGGCGCGGGGCCGGATGGCGCCCGTCCCCTGCGGGGGTCAGCCCGTCGGCGGCGAACCCGATCGGAAGGGAGCCGACCCCGCAGAAGCCGAGGGGGAGGACTTCGGGATGCGGGCAGCGGCGGCCGAGGCCGTACTCCGCCGTGCCGACCGGCCCCGCCTGCTCGTGATCGTGAACTTCCAGAACCCGACCGGCGCCCGCACCAGGGACGGAGAAGTCGAGGATCTCTGCCGGATCGCCGACCGCGGCCACCTGTGGGTGCTCTCCGACGAGGTGTACGCCGAGATGGCGCTCGACGGCGCGGGTCCGGTGCTCTCCCCGGCGCGGCTGCCGAGGATGCGGAACCGCACTCTGACCCTCGGAAGTGTCTCGAAGAGCTATGCCATGACCGGCTTCCGCATCGGCTGGCTGACCGGCCCGGCAGACGCCATCGCCGCCTGCGCCCGAGTCAAGGCCGCCCTCTCCGGTCCGGCCCCGCTCTTCTCTCAGCGGGCGGCGGCGGCGGCGCTCACCGGCGGCGGTGACTTCCCCGCCCGGCTGCGCGATCTCTACGCGCCGCGGCGGCGGCTCCTCCTCGAAGGCCTCGCGCGCCTCGGGATCCCGACCGCAGCCCACGGCGGGGGTTTCTTCGTCTGGGCGGACATCTCCCGCTTCGGCCTCCCCGCCGAGGCGTTCTGCCGCCGCCTGCTCACCGAGGCGCGGGTGCTCGTCTTTCCGGGGACTGCATTCGGAAAGCGCTGGGACCGCTACGCCCGGGTCTCCATGCTGCAGTCGGAAGACCAGATCGAGGAAGCACTGACCCGCATGGAGAATTTTTCGGGCTGACCAGACGCCCGACGGCGGAGGCGTCCCGGCCCCACTCGGGAACGATCCGTATTCCCGCCAGCCGTCGAGGAGGTCCTCGACGGCGCGCCACAGCTTGTCGAAGGACGGCACCGAGGATGCTGCGGCCCTCGTCGTCGAGCGGCGCCAGGCTGCGGATCGGACGCGAGAAGTTCCATCCGGAGCAACTCACCCGCCGTTGCGAGTCGGTCACCGAGGATGCCGCGGCCCTTGTCGTCGAGCGGCCCGAGCCGGGTTTTTCCGGCTTCCGAGACGACCGCGAGGAGCGACTCCACCGGCAGGTCCTCATGGTCCAACAGGTCGGCGCTGTGCGTGGTCGCGATGATCTGGAGGGTTCCGCTCACCTCCTGGAGCGCATCCATCAGCGCGGCCGCGGCGGCCGGGTGGAGGGCGCTCTCCGGTTCCTCGATTCCGACGAGCCGAACCGTGCGCGGCGTGTCGCCAGCGCCCTGAAAAATCGCTACCAGCACCCCGAACGCGCGAAGCGTCCCGTCCGACATGCTGTTCGCCGAGAATCGCCAGGGAGCGGCGTCGCCGCGCACCTTCTGCAAGAACTCGAGCGTGAGTTTCGGCCCGAGCGTCTTCGTCTCGACTCTCTCGATTCCTGGAACGATCGCGGCGCAATAGCGGGTGATCCGCTCGACCGCGGAGCCTTCGCTCGCCTTCAGCGCCGCGAACACGCTCGCCAGGTTTGCGCCGTCGCGGTCGAGAACGCCGCCCGGCGCCGGGGACTGGAGGTCGCGTATCCGCTTCGGATCGAGGTTGTAGAAGCCCATCCCGGAGAGAACGTCGTACACCGGCCGGAACACCGGGTGGTTCGAGGCGGGGAGCAGGTACAACCGGTCGGACTGGCCGACGCGGGGAAGCCCAGAGGCGGAGGATGGGATGAGTTCACCATCCTCCGTTCGGAAGCGCCCCGTCTGCGCGGGGTCCGTTGAGCGGACCGCACACTCTTCGCGGCGCACGGCGTAGCCGCCGTTCGGGCGCGCGCCGACCGAGAAGGCATAGGAGGCCTCCACTCCGGGAAGCCGGAGTTCGAGTGTGATCCCGAAGTGATTCGGATGACCGCGCGAGCGGCGCCGCACCTCGCGGATCCCGCCGCGCTCGCGCAGCGCATGGTCGAGCGACGAACGGAGCGCCTGCGAGGTGAAGCGCAGCGCGTCGAGGAAGTTGCTCTTGCCCGCGCCGTTCGGCCCCACCAGCAGCGTGAGCGGCTGCAACGGAACGTCGCAGGCGGCGATGCTCTTGTAGTTGCGGAGGCGGACCCGAGTGATGGTTCGGGAATCCGTGTCGGTCATCGGGGTCGGGTTCGGATCGTAGCCGAGGCGCTGCGGCCCGGCCCCGTAGAATCGGACCGCGCGGGAGGAACGTCCGATGACCGAACCACGGAGCCGGGATGCCTCGTCGGGGCTGGCAGCCGCGGCCGCGTTACTGGCCGCGCTGGCCGGGTGCGGGGCCGGGGGCGAACCCGCGAAGGAAGCGAACGAGGGCCGCTTCCGGAAGTACGCCGCCGGGATCGGGGCGCACCACCTCTGCTCCGGAGTGTTCGTGTTGGGGAGGGTCACAGAACGCTCGCCGGAGACGGTGCTCGCCGAGGACATCCTGCCGTTCGACGGCTGGGCATGGCAGGACGACTTCGAGTGGGAGGTAGACCTTCCGGATCGAAGCGCCACCGTGTGGGCTGCCGATGTGAACCCGCGCACCGCCCGCTACCACGGCGACCAGGGGTGCACGCTGCTCGAGGACGGAGCCGACTCGGTGCGGTTCCCGCCGGTTCCGGTGCCGCGGAACCAGCCCCCGGCGGCGGAGCAGGACTGGCCGCTCGGCGACCGGGGTGCCGAAGACCCCGACCAGCCGGGAGTGGACCGGGCGGCGCTCGCCGCCGCGCTCGATGCCGCGATGGGGGAGGAACAGAACACTCGCGCCCTCGCAGTGGTCCGGCGGGGAAAGATCGTGGGCGAGCGCTACGCCCCCGGCTTCACCCGGAACACCCCGCAGATCAGCTGGTCCGAAGGCAAGAGCATCACCGCCGCCCTGATCGGAGTGCTGATGCAGCAGGGTCACTTCGGACTCGACGATCCGGCGCCGATCGCCGAATGGCGGGAGGAGGGCGATCCCCGCGGCGCGATCCTGATGCGGCACCTGCTCACCATGAGCAGCGGGCTCGACATGACGAACAGCGGGTTCGACGGGCCATCCTCGCTGGTCCCCGAGAACGAACACATGCGGGTCTATTTCGACGCGCTGCAGGTATTCGAGCACGCCTCCGGCCAGCCCTACGGCATCCCGCCGGGCACCGAGTTCCGCTACCGCAACTCCGACCCGCTCAGCCTGGGGCGCATCGTCCGGGAGACGGTCGAGAACGCGGGCGAGGAATACCTCACCTACCCGCAGCGGATGCTGTTCGACCGGATCGGCTCCCGCGACTTCGTGCTCGAGCCCGATCCCTGGGGCAACTTCATCCTGAGCGGCTACGACTACGGGAGCGCCGCCGACTGGATGCGCTTCGGCCTCTTGCACATCTGGGACGGCGTGTTCGAGGGCGACCGCATCCTGCCCGAGGGCTGGTCGGAGTTCGTGAGCAGCCCTTCGCCTGGGGCGCACAACGGGGAATACGGCGGGCTCTGGTGGCTGAACCTCGGCGGCCGGCACCCGGACCTCCCGAAAGACGCCTACTGGGCGGCGGGCCACATGGGACAGATCACCATGGTCCTCCCCTCCGATGCGGTGGTGGTCGTCCGCCTCGGCCCCAGCCCCGGCGGATTCGACGCCTATCTGAACCGGACCGTCAGCGCGATCCTCGCCGCTTTCGACGAGAACGCACGATAGGCGGATCGGGCGGCGTCAGCCTGGCCCCCGGCGCGGACCCCGCGAGGTCCGGCGCCGGGGGAACGCCGTTCCCCGCGGGGGGGAGACTCGGATCAGAAGATGATGCGGAGGCCGAGTTGCGCCTGCCGCTGGTTGCCGACCTGGGCGGCCCCGAGGCCGAATTCCGGATTCGGCGATCCGTCGCCGAGGACCGGCTCCTGCTGGTCGGCGCCGGAAACCCGGAAGGCCGCCGTGTCGAGGACGTTGAACATCTCGAAGAGAGCCTCGATCTGGGCGCCGCCGAACCGGAGGCGTTTCGTGAGCCGCAGATCGAGGTTCGTCCAGGCGACGTTCCGCTCGCCATTCACCGGCGCGAGTTCGCCGGAGATCACCGCCCGGGTCTGGGGGCCATGAGGGCCGACGAAGAAGCCGGGGTGGTTGTGGAAACCCACCTCCGGGTCGAGGGCGGTGTAGGGCGAGCCCGACTGGGCGGTGAAGATGCCGCTCACCAGGACCTCGAAGGGCAGGGTGAAGACTCCACTGGCTACGAAGCGGTGGGGGATGTCGCGGCTGGAGATGCCCCAGTCGTAGTCTGGATCCGACGGATCGGTGAGCGTCAAGCTTCCCGAGGAGCGCTCGTTGTCGTCGTTCGAGCGGTCGCGCGACCAGGTGTAGTGCGCCTGGAACTGGATGCCGTCGCGAAAGCGGCGGCGGAGCGCCGCAGTGAGCGCTGCGTAGTCGGAACGAGCGACTGAGTCCCGGACCAGGATGGTCCCGTAAGCCGGATCGATCCGCTCGCCGGAGTACACCGGGCGGCCGAAGCCGTCCCGGGTCGGCGCCGGCACATTCGCGTCCACATTCGAGGCGAGGGTGTCGCCGCGCGCATAGACGAAGTCCAGCGAGGCGGCGAGATCACGGCCGACCTCCCGCTCGTAGCCGAAGTTGAAGCGCGCGGTCCGCGGGTCCTCGAAGTCGGGATGGACATGGCTCAGCGAGGGGATCAGGCCGGCGGGCGGGTTGGCGTTGTCGATCGGCGCGCCGAGTGACGAGAATCCGGTCTGTCCGGGAGAGACGATGGCGTTTCCATAGCGCGGAAAGACGCCGGTGTCGCTGAAAGCGGAGAAGAACAGCAGCGTCGGCGTGCGGCCGTAGAAGACGCCGGCGCCGCCGCGGAGGATGCTCGCCGCATCGAGCGACCAGACGAAGCCGGCGCGCGGGGAGAAGTTGTCGAGGTCGTCGGGGACGCTCGTCCCTTCCGGCAGGACATGCTGGATGCCGCCGGGGTTGAAGGTGGCGTCCCAGCGGGCGCCGTAGTTCAGGGTGAGCCGGGAGCTCGGGCTCCACGAATCCTGCGCGTAGAGGCCCACCGTCTGCTGGGTGACATCGAAGTTCGGATTCGACACATCCCCGAAGAAGATCCGGGCGCGGGCGGCGTTGCCGCTCGTGAAGTCGTCCACCGAGTCGAAGTCGTAGCGCCCATCGGCGTTCCCGGCGAAGTACTCGCTCAGCAGGTCGTGGTTCAGACTGAAGCCGAGGCGGATCTCGTGGTTCCCGGCGAGGAAGGAGAAGCGCTCCTGGATCTCGAACTTCTGCTCGTCCACATAGATCGGCAGCCACCAGGGCTTGCCGAAGGAGCCGAAGGAGGGCGAGAAGATGCGAAAGTTGGCCTGGAGCGCCCCGTCGGGCAGGTTCGCCAGTCGGTCGAGGTCGTCATAGGCGTACTGGACCCGGAATTCGTTGACCCCGGTGTCGCCGATCAACGACACCACCGAGCCCACCAGCGCATGGGTGCGCTGGAGCTTCCGAGATTCTTCGGCGACATAGTCGGAGGTGCGCGCGTAGTCGGTGAAGTTGTAGCGGAGGGTCAGCGAGTGCCGGTCGTTCACCCGGTGGTTCAGCTTCCCGAAGAGGATTAGGTTGTCGGTCGCGCGGACGAACTGCCCGCTGGCGGTGCCGTCGCCGTTGGGGCTGAACCCGTTGAGCAGATCGGGATAGCGGGCGAGCACTGCGTCGTACTGTCCGGCGCCCCGGATGTCCTGGAGGAAGGGCTGGCTGCGCGCGGTCTGGTCGTAGGACAAGAAGAAGTGGGTGCGGTCGCGGGCGATCGGGCCTCCGAAGGAGGCGCCCCAGTTGTAGCGCTCGAATTCGTCCACCTCATAGCGGTCGTCGTCCGCGGCGATGCCCTGCGCGCCGTCGAGCGGCGACTGCGGGAGCCGGGCGACCATCCGGTGGTCGCGGAAGAAGAGGAAGCCGGAACCGGCGAAGTCGTTCGTTCCGGCCTTGGTGACCACATTGATGTAGCCCCCCCCGGAACGGCCGGCCTCGGCGGAATAGCCACTGGTGACCACCTGGAATTCCTTCACCGATTCCTGCGCCACGACGAGGCCGCCGTTCTCGGTCGCCTCCCCGCCGCGGCCGTAGCCGAAGAAGGCGCTCTTGGCGTCGGTACCGTCGATGGTGAGCCCCGAGTTGATGCCGCGCTGCCCGCTGAGCGAGATCCCGCCCCGCTGCGGCTCGACCTTGACCGTCGGTTTCAGCAGCGCGAACTGCACGAAGTCGCGTCCCGAGATCGGCAGCGAGGAGATCTCCTCCTCGGCTACATAGCCGGCGGCGCCCCCCCGCCCGACTTCGAGGAGCGGAGCTTCTGCGGTCACCAGAACCGTCTCCTCGACCGAGGCGAGTCCGAGCTGCATGTCCACTTCGAGGACCTGCCCGACCTGGAGCCGGATCGCCTCTCGGCGCGCGGTGCGGAACCCGGAGAGCGAGGCGACGAGGTCGTATTCCCCGCTGGGAACGGCTCGGAGCGCGAAGAAGCCCTGGGCATTCGTGACCGCAGTGCGGCCTTGGCCGCGTTCGCGGTCGGCGAGATCCACGGAGGCGCCGGGGAGCGCGGCGCCGGTCTCGTCGGTGATGAACCCCTGGACCGTGGCGAGCGACTGAGCGTCAGCGAGGGGCGAGGGGAAAGGCGCGAGGGCGAGGGCCAGCAGCGCGCCGGCTAAAGTGATCCTGGATCGAGTCATGGTCTGGGGGGTTCTCCCGGGGGAAAAGGCTGGAAGGAAGGGGGCGGGGGTCTCATGCGGCCCTCCGAAAGACGGAATCTTCGAGTTGAATTCGAGGCGGTTCAAGGACGATGCGGAATAAAAATGAAGACAGACGCAGAATTTCCGGCGAAGCGGCGCCCCGCGGATGGCCCGGAAATCGGACCGCGGTGCAGGGCCCCGGAGGGTCTTCTTCTGGCGGGCAGCGGCTCGCCGGGAGAGTGGCGGTGGTCAGCGGTGCCGCCGCCGGGATCGGCCGGGCCACCGCTGAGCTCTTCGCCGAAGAGGGCGCCCGGGTGGTGCTCGCCGACATCGCCGGCGAGGCGGTCCGCGAAGCTGCGGCGGCGATCCGGGAGGCCGGCGGCGAAGCGCTCGCGGTGGCGGCCGATGTGTCCGAGGAAACGGGCGTCGAGGCGGTCATCGGCGCTGCTGAGCGGGGTCTCGGCCCGGTGGAGGTGCTCGTGAACAACGCCGGGGTCGAGCTCAAGAAGCTCGTCGAGGACACGAGCCTCGCCGAGTGGGAGCGCATCTTGCGCACGAACCTGACCTCGGCGTTCCTGATGTCGCGGCGGGTGGTGCCCGGCATGAAGGAGCGGCGCCGCGGAGCGATCGTCATGAACTCTTCGGTGGGGAACTTCATCGCTGCGACCCGGAGTTCTGCGTACGGGGCGTCCAAGGCGGGCATGATGGCGCTCGCGCGAGGGCTCGCGCTCGAAGGGGCGCCGTACGGCATCCGGGTGAACGCCGTCTGCCCGGGGGTGATCGCCACCCCGATGAATGAACGGAATCTGGCGCGGGCCGAGGACCCGGAGGCGATGCGGCGTTCGTGGTACGAGGTGACCCCGCTGGGCCGTCTGGGCACTCCCCGCGATGTCGCGCACGCGATCCTGTTCCTGGCGAGCGACGAGTCGAGCTTCGTGACCGGCCTGCCGTTGGTCATCGACGGCGGCAGGCTGATCCAGTAACGCAGTAGTTTCCGTCTGTCCTCACGGAATCCCGGCTTCCGAACGACCTCCGGAACCGCCGCGGGAGTTCGTCCGAAACGATGGAGTCTCTGGTCAGGTTGCGGTCGGGAGGATTGATCCGGCTTTCCCGCGCCGGCGGTCGGTCAGACTTCCAGCGTGGGGGCCGGTTCTGCCGGTTCGGGTTGCCGGGCTCGCGGACAGCCGTTGCAGGCGTCCCCGATCGGGCCTTCCTCTCCGCAGGGGCGGAGAGTGCAGCGGCGCCGGAGCAGCGAGCCGAGGCCCAGCAGGAAGATCGATAGAGCCGCGACCGCGACGGTGAGCAGGAGGATTCCGACCAGCTCCAGCATCGTCGGCGCATCCTACTTCCAACGGGAGTAGCCGGCGGCTCTCGGGGCTTCCTTTCGGGAACCGCGGCATCCAGGAAAGCCGGCGGCGCTGCGGAACGCGAAGGCCCGCGCGAAGAACCTCTCGCCGGTCGGTGCTGCGGCCGGTCGCCATTGAAAAGCGCCGGCTGCCGGCGCGCTTAGCAGCCTGTGGACAAAGTCACACGGCCAAAGGTCGGCGATGCCCAGTTCTCCCGGTGGGGGCCCCGGCTGAACGCTTCGCTCGGCGTTGCGATTCCGTCGGAATACACCCGGTATGCCTCCCGAATCGCGCCTTGTCAGCTGGGCGCCTCCCCGATCTTGGGGCTCGCGCCACTTTATCCACAGACTGCTAGGAGGCCTGCCGGAATTCCTGGTAGCGAAGGTCCAGGCGATCCGGGTCCGGATGGTCTGCCGCCCGTCGAGGCCGCCCGATCGACTGGCCGTGGAGCCCCTGCAGCCCGTGCCGCAGCATCGGGCCATCCTGCTCTTCCAGCAGATCGGGCCGGACCTGGATGACTCCCTTCGGAGTCACTCCCATGAAGAACCGATCGAACGCCGCGTGGTGGATCTTGCAGAGCGCGAGCGCGTTCGGAACGATGAGGTCCCCGGTCGGGTCGCGGACGGGAACGATGCGCGCCGCATCGAGCAGCGGTTCCTGCTGCAGTCGGCAGAAGGCGCAACGGTTCCGGTAGGCATGCAGCACGCGGTGTCGGAAGACCCGCTGGTGGATGCGGACCACGGCTCTTCGCGTGGGATAACCGCGCGCTAGCGAACGATCGGCCGCTGCCGAGGCGCCGTCGGGCGGGACCTCCGAGAGATGCTCGGCATATCGGGGGTCGTCCACGGCCACCTCGAAGGCGAGCTCGTTGGCCAGATTCCCCACGATGTACGCCGGCCAAATCGTCAGGTAGAGCCCCGGCCGGATGCCGTGGAAGTAGGCGGCCGGCTGTTCGGTCTCCATGAGCCGGCGCAGCCCCGCATTGTCGCGGTGCTCTGGGTCCGTTCCGCAATAGCGATAGCGCAGCAGACCGGTCTCGCGGTCGAAGTCGTCGGCGTACGGGTTCTTCGGAGAGGTGGTGATGGAGAGCGGCATCGCCAGCTGGCGCGGCTTCCAGATGCCCCGCTGGTTCATGAGCGGGATCCGCATTCCTCGGAACCGGAACCCGGCCCGGAGCCGCTCCCATTCCAGCTCGGGTCCGAACCGGTCGGTCTGCTCGCGAAGCCAGTTTCCCGCCGCTACCCGGATCGCACGGTCGTCGAAGTTCGGCGAGAACACGGAGCAGTCGGCCGCAAGAGTACTCGTCCTCCGACGGCGCCGACTGTTGGGCAGGGTCGAACCCGTGTATCCAGCACTGAATTCCTTCAGTGCCTTCCGCTGCGTATCGCTGCCGCGAAGGCAGGGGTGGCGGTCTCTCCGATGGCTCCGTCGCGGTCGGCACGCAGGAAGAGCGCTGCGAGGCCGCGCCGTCCGGCGAGTTCGAGCCCGGCCGCCGGGCCGAGGACGAACAGCGCGGTGGCCCAGGCGTCGGCCTCGAGGCAGGATCCGGCCAGCACGGTGACCGATTCCGTCCAGCGCTCCACCGGCTGACCGGTGCGGGGGTCGAGGATGTGGGTCCAGTAGCGGAGGGCGCCGCCTTCCGCGCTTCCTCCGCCCGCCCCGTTCGCGGGACTGGCGGCGCGGAAGTCTCGGTAACCGCCCGAAGTCGCCAATCCCAGATCGGCGACCCGAAAGCTTCGGTGGACCCGGCGCGCGAAAAGGATCGAGGGGGTCTCCACGCCGACAGTCCATCTGCCCCGGATGCGGATTTCGCCTCCCACTTCGACGAGGTGTTCCGAGAATCCGAGCCTGTCGAGCGCGCGGGAGACCCGGTCCACCGCGTAGCCCTTGGCGATGCCCGAGAGGTCCAGCTCGATTCCCGGGGCCGTCCGGTGGAGGAGGGTCTGGCCGTCGGGGAGGCGTTCGAGGGATACCAGGCCGCTCCCGACCCTTGCCCGCTCCGCCGCTGCCGCCTCCGGGGTCGGCGGGGGGGCGCCCCGATCGCCGTCCGGTCCGAAACCGAACCGCCGGAGCAGCGGGCCGACGGTTATCTCGAAGGCCCCGCCCGATTCCTCTCCGATCCGGAGCGCGGCTTCGAGGACCCGGGCGAGCGGAGGGGAGAGCGGAACCGGTCCCGGGGCCTTCGACCGGTTCAGCCGCGAGAGCTCGGAGTCGGCCCGCCAGCTGGACATGCTGCGGTCCACCGCGTCGAGTTCCGTTTCGACCGCGCTGCGGAGGTCCGCCGGATCGCCGGGCGCGCCGCGGGTCCGCACCGTCCAGCGGGTTCCAAAAGCCTCGCCTTCGAGCGCGAGGTCCGGTTCCGGTCCGACTCCGCCGAAGCACCCCGCGAGCAGGGCCGAAAGTGCGGCCGCCGAAGAAGCCGCCAAGCCGGCGGGGAGCAGCAGCCTGGGAGCGAGGCTCCGCCGCCGGTTTCGGACACGGACCGCAGTTTCCCCGGGATGCCGGGTCATGGCGCGATCAGCCGAAGTCGTCGAAGGCGATGTTCTCCGGTTCCACCCCGAGGCCGTCCAGCATGTCGAGACAGGCCTTCAGCATCATCGGCGGTCCACAGAGGTAGTACTCGGCGTCTTCGGGATTCGAGTGGGTCTTCAGGTAGTCGTCGTGGAGGACCTGGTGGATGAAGCCGGTGGGCCCCTCCCAGCGGTCCTCGGGAAGCGGCTCGGAGAGGGCGAGCCTCCACTCGAAATTGGGATGCTCGGCGGCGATCGCGTCGAAATCTTCTTGGTAGAAGGCTTCGCGCAGGCTCCGTGCTCCGTACCAGAAGGAGACCCGGCGCTTCGTCCGCAGCCGGCGGAACTGGTCGAAGATGTGGGAGCGCATCGGCGCCATCCCCGCGCCGCCGCCCACGAAGATCATTTCGTTGCCGGTCTCCTTGGCGAAGAACTCGCCGAAGGGTCCCGAGATCGTCACCTCGTCGCCGGGTTTCAGGCTGAACAGGTAGGAGGTCATCTTGCCGGGCGGGACCTCGGGCATTCGGGGCGGCGGCGAGGCGATCCGCACATTCAGCAGGATCACTCCCCGCTCCTCGGGGTAGTTCGCCATCGAGTAGGCGCGGACGACCTCCTCGCCCTCGGCCACCGTGGAGGTGTAGCGCCACATGCCGAAGCGGTCCCAGTCGTCCCGGTATCCCGCCTCGATGTCGAAGTCCCGATAGCGCACCTCGCCGGGGGGGCACTCGATCTGGATGTAGCCGCCCGCCCGGAAGGGGACCGCCTCTCCGGGGGGCAGTTCCAGCACCAGCTCCTTGATGAAGGTCGCCACATTGTGGTTGGAGCGGACCCGGCACTTCCATTGCCGTACCCCGAAAAGCTCGGGCGGGATCTCGATCCGCAGGTCCTGCTTCACCCGAACCTGGCAGGAGAGCCGGACTCCCTCGCGCTCCTCGCCGCGGCTCAGGTGGCTGCGCTCGGTCGGGATCACCGCGCCCCCGCCCTCGAGGACCCGCAGGGTGCAGACGCCGCAGCTCCCCTTCCCGCCGCAGGCGGAGGGAACGAAGAGCCGGTTCGCCGCCAGCGCGCCGAGCAGGGTGCCCCCCGCTGGGGTGCACAGGTCCCGCTCGGGATCGTCGTTGATCCGGATGATGACCTCTCCGGTGGCCACGAGGCGCTTCCGCGCGTAGAGAAGGATCACCACCAGCGCCAGGATGACCCCGGAGAAGCCGGCGACGCCGAGCAGGATGGTGCTCACGCGCGGGCCCTACAGCTGGATGCCGCCGAAAGCCATGAAGCCGATCGCCATCAGCCCGGTGAGCAGGAAGGTGATGCCGAGCCCCCGCAATCCGGCCGGGATTCGGTGGTAGCGGAGCCGCTCGCGGATGCCGGCGAGCGCGGCGATGGCGAGCGCCCAGCCGAGCCCGGAGCCGAAGCCGAACACCGCCGACTCGGAGAGGCTGAGTCCGCGCTCCACCATCAGCAGCGAGGCGCCGAGGATGGCGCAGTTCACTGCGATGAGCGGCAAGAACACCCCGAGGGCGGCATGGAGGCCCGGGAAGTAGCGATCCAGCGCCATCTCCACCACCTGTACGGTGGCCGCGATCGTGCCGATGAAGGTCAGAAAACGGAGGAACGAAAGATCCTGCCCGGCGAGTGCGGCGTGCGCCCAGCCGAGCGCCCCCGGGCGGAGCAGAAAGTCGTTGATCGCGTGGTTCAGCGGAACGGTCACCGAGAGCACGAAGATCACCGCCGCCCCGAGCCCGATGGCGGTGCTCACCCGCTTCGACACCGCGAGGAAGGAGCACATCCCGAGGAAGAAGGTGAGCGCCATGTTCTCGACGAAAATCGCCCGGACGGCGAGGTTCAGATAGTTCTCGAACATCAGTCCGCCTCGTTCTGTTCGGGACGGAAGGTCCGCAGGATCCAGATCAGGAAGCCGATGACGAAGAAGGCTCCCGGCGAGAGGCTCATCAGCCCGTTCGGGGTGAACCAGCCGCCCTCGGAGGCCAGCGGCAGCACCGGAATGCCCCAGAACTCGCCGGCGCCGAGGATCTCGCGGACGGCGCCGGTGACCAGCAGGAGCGCCGCGTAGCCCAGCCCGTTCCCGATCCCGTCGAGCAGGCTGCGGAGCGGCGGGTTCTGCATCGCGAACGCCTCCGCCCGGCCCATGATGATGCAGTTCGTGATGATGAGACCCACGAAGACGCTGAGCTGCCTCGAGATCTCATAGACGTACGCTTTGAGGATCTGGTCGGTGACGATGACCAGCGAAGCGATGATCGTGAGCTGGACGATGATGCGGATGCTCGTCGGAATCCGGTTTCGCAGCAGGCTGACCGACAGGTTGGAGAGCGCGGTCACCGCCACCACCGCGGCGCTCATCACCACCGAGGTCTGCATTCCGGTGGTCACCGCGAGTGCCGAACAGATGCCGAGCACCTGGAGCGCGATCGGGTTGTTGTGAATCAGCGGGTCCATCAGGACCCGCCGCGCCCGCGCCTCAGCCACCCGTCCTCGCCCGTCCTTCGCCGAGCCGCTCCAGCAGGGGGCCGAAGCCGTTCTCGGCGAGCCAGAAGCGGAGGAGGTTCGTCACTCCTCGGCTGGTCATGGTGGCCCCGGAGAGCCCGTCCACCCGGTGCGGATCCTCGCCGGGCGGGCCGGCGGCGGCGCGCGCGACCTCGATCACCGGCTCCCGCGAGCCGCTTCGGAACACCCGCCGTCCCGGCCAGAGCGCCTTCCACGCCGGGTTATCCACTTCGCCGCCGAGGCCCGGGGTCTCCTTGTGCTCGTAGAAGGTGAGCCCCCGTACCGTGTCGAGGTCTGCCTCGAGCGCGAGGAAGCCGTGGAGGACCGACCAGAGCCCCTGCCCCCGGACCGGGAGCACCACCGCGTCGAGCTCGTCTGCTGCTTCCACCAGATAGACCACGGAGCGTTTTTCCACCCGCCGCACCCGTGCCGGGTTCTCCTCCACCGGACGCGAGCTGTCGGGGATTCCCGCTTCCACGAGTGGATGCACGCTCGCGGGGTCCACTTCCGGGAGTTCGGCGCCGGTCGAAAGATCCACCACGACCGCGCGCACCCCGGAGAAGCGCTCCGTCATCGCCGCCTCGGAGAGATCCTCCCCCGGTTCGGCGAGCCCGGCAGCGAAAAGGACATTCCGCCGCCGCTCCCGCTCGGCGTTCTGCTCCTGGAGGGAGCGGAGAGCCACCGCCGACCCCGAGACCAGCACCGCACAGACGAG
The DNA here is from genome assembly GCA_963422395.1 of Vicinamibacteria bacterium. Taxonomy (GTDB): domain Bacteria; phylum Acidobacteriota; class Vicinamibacteria; order Marinacidobacterales; family Marinacidobacteraceae. The sequence continues at coordinate 140,494 of OY729431.1, forward strand.
GCAGACGAGCGCCGCGAAACCCAGGATGTATCGGGCAGTGTTCACGAAAGGGCGGGGAATTCTAGTGCTCCCCCGCGAAGCCCGGCGCTGCGGCCCGGCCGGCTGCCGACCCTTTTCCCGCGTTCCGATTCTCGCCGGCCTTTTGGAGATCCGTAAAGTAAGGCAAATGATATTATAGTAAGGCAATCAGAAGATCGACATGATCGAATCCACGATTACGGCGCGCGGACAGACGACGGTGCCGAAGCCGGTGCGGAATGCTCTGGGTCTGGGACCGGGAGACCGCATCCGATACGCCATCGAAGACGGGGTGGTCCGCATCCGTCCGCTGCGGTCCATCGAGAGCTTGCGCGGCATCGTGAAGCGTCGGGGCGCCGCCGTGTCGCTCGATGCCATGGACCGCGCCATCGCCGAGTCCGCCGCCGAGTCTTGATCGCACTCGACACGAATGTTCTCGTCCGCTACCTGACCGGCGACGAACCAGAGCAGGCGGCGGCCGCTGGCGTCCTGCTCGCCGGTCTCGACGATCGGGAGCCGGGGTTCGTTCCCCGCGAAGTGACGGTCGAGCTCGTCTGGGTTTTGAGCCGTAGCTACCACCTCGGGCGCGAACCGATCGCGGAGGTTCTCGAGAAGCTGCTGGCCACCCGCGGCCTCGTCTTGGAGAACGCCGCGGATGTGGGCCGCGCCGCGGCGGCCTACCGGCGGGGAGGCCCCGAGTTTGCGGACTGGATGATCCTGCTCGCTGCCGAGCGCGAAGGCGCCCTCCCGTTGTTCACCTTCGACCGGCGGGTCGCTCTGCTGCCCGGCGCGTCCCTGGTCTCTGCCCCGAGGGATTCCTGTTAGCAGCCTCCGCGCGCTCCCCCACCGGGAGAACAGGACCGCTCTTGGGGCTCGCACCACTTTATCCACAGGCGGCGAGCAGTTTCCGTCCGCCGCCGCTGGTTACCTGCCGGGGGCGGCGGCCGCGATCCGGGAGGCGCGGAGTCTTCGGCGCCGCAGGTTCGCCCGCAGCGCGAAGTGGTCCAGGAGCGGGGCGAACACATTCATCAGCAGGATCGAGAGCATCATCCCCTCGGGGTAGGCGGGGTTCACCACTCGGATCAGCACCACCAGCACCCCGATGAGGAACCCATACCCCATGCGGGCGCCGTTCGTCGACGGCGCGGTCACCGGTTCGGTGGCCATGAAGACGGCCCCGAAGGCCCAGCCCCCCAGCAGGTAGTGCCACCAGAAGGGCACGGCGAAGAAGGGGTTGGTGTCCGAGCCGAGGAGGTTGAGGCCGAGAGCCATCACCAGCGTTCCCGCTGCTGCCGCCAGCATGATGCGGAGCGAGCCGATCCCGGTGGCCACCAGCACCACCGCCCCGAAGAGGCAGGCGAGCACCGAGGTCTCCCCCATCGAGCCGGGGACCAGGCCGAGGAAGGCGTCCCAGGCCGAAACCGGTGCCCCGCTCGCCGGGTGGAAGGGCTCGGCGAGCGCCTCCGGTCCGGCGAGGCTCAGCCGCGCCAGCCAGGTGGCCCCGCTCACCGCGTCGGGGCTCGTGTCGGCGGCGATCCAGATGCGGTCCCCGCTCATTTCCGCCGGGTAGGCGAAGAACAGGAAGGCGCGGGCGGTGAGCGCCGGATTCAGGATGTTGAAGCCGCTTCCGCCGAAGATCTCCTTGCCGACCACCACCCCGAAGCTGATCCCGAGTGCTACCTGCCACAGCGGAACCGTCGGCGGCAGGATCAGCGGGAAGAGCATCCCGGTCACCAGGAAGCCCTCGCTGACCTCGTGGCGGCGGACTACCGCGAACAGCATCTCCCAGGCGCCGCCCACTGCGAAGGTGACGATCAGCACCGGCAGGTACCAGAGGCCGCCGTGGACCACTGCGGCGAGCACGCTTTCGGGCGAGAAGCCGACGCCCAGGGCCTCGAGAAGCGCGCTCCGCCAGCCGGGGAGCGGCGCCGCGCCGTGGGAGATCGCCAGGTTCGACTGCAGCCCGGTGTTGTAGAACGCCATCGCCACCGTTCCGGCGAGTGCGGCGACGACGACGAACATCAGCCGCTTCATGTCGAGGCGGTCGCGGGCGTGCGCCGGCCCGGCGGTGGTCTTGCCCGGGGTGTAGAGAAAGGTGTCCGGTGCGTCCCAGAGCGGCCACAGGCGTTCGAGTCGGCCGCCCGGTCCGAAAGGGGCCCCCAGGCGGTCGAGCAGCGGGCGGAGCACCGGGCGTTACCCCGCTTTCTCGAGGTCGTCGAGCACTCGCCGGAGTGCGGGGGCGTAGTCGTTCTTGGCCGGACAGACGAAAGTGAGGAGGCCGAGGTCTTCCTCGACGAGTTCGAGGGCGCCGAGCTCCTCCGCCCGCTCGAGGTCCTCCATGAGCAGCGCGCGGAGCAGCATCACCGGAGGGATGTCGAAGGCCATCACCCGCTCGTAGGCGGCAGTGGGCACGATCGCCCGCCGCGATCCGTTCGCGTTCGTGGTGAGTCGAAACGGGCGGCGGGGCAGCATCGCCGAAAGGAAGGCGCGGCTCGCCGAGAGAACGGCCGTTCCCGGTGCGAGCCAGCCGAGCAGCCGTCGGCGCCGATCCTCCTCGAGCACCGTTACCTGCCGGTGGTAGCGGCCCAGGTAGCCCCGCTCTTCCCCGGCGGCGGTCCGGCCGGAAAGGAGCGATCCCGAGAGGACCCGTAACTCGGCGACGGCGCTCCCTGGAGGATCGGCGGGCGAATCGGCGGTGAGGCCGGGGGCGGCGAGCTCTTCGGCGGCGGCGCCCAGCGGCACTCTGAAGAGCCCTGGCCGCCGGACCGGGGGCCCGCCGAGCGAGACGGTCCGGAACGGGTCTCCGGCGCCGGTTCGGAAAAGCCTGCCGATGGAAGCGAGGTCCTGGGCGTCGAGGTGCCACGCCTCCTGGCCGCGTTCCACGGGAGCGAGCCGATGGATGTGGAGCCCGGCGGTCCCGGCGGGGTGCGGCCCGGAGAACTCCTCGTGGCGCACCTGTCCTCCCGCCGCCGCCGGGAGCCTCCGACCGGGGCGCGAGCAGATGAAGACCGGGCCTGCGGTGAGACGGGAGACGGCGGCGAGTCCCCAGCCGAGGTCGGTTGCACGCCCGGCCACCGCCGCCACCGGGTCGGGCGCGAGCGGCGCGGTGTCGGCGGCGGTGACGAAGATGGCCTGGGGGCGGCGTTCCGGGTGCGCCACTCGGCCGAAGGGTCGGGTGCGGATGGCGGTCCATTCGCCGGATTCGAGCAGGAGGTCCCGCACGGCGTCGTCGGCGAGCCCCTCGGGGTGGCGGCCCGTCCAGGCTCCCGGAGCGCGTCCCGATCCGGTCTGCCCGGCTCGCTCTCCGGCGCTCGGTTCGATGACGAGCGACACGAAGGCGCGCCGCTCCCCCCGGTGCACTGCGGCGACCCGCCCATCGAGCGGGGCGGTGAATCGAACGCCGGCGGCCTTCTTGTCCTCGAACAGAACCGACCCGCGCGAAACCGAATCGCCGGCCTGGACCCGCATCGTGGGCCGCATCCCCGGATAGTCGGCGCCGAGGAGGGCGATCCGGGACGGGATCCGGAGCTCCGCCGCCCGCCCGTCTTGCAGGGGTGCCCCCGCCAAGGGGATGTCGAACCCGCGCCGAACGAAGTGGAGGCTCAACGGAACGAAATGTTCGGGAATAGATGGGGACCAGCGAACCGCGGGCGAACAGCAGGCGTCTGGATCAGGCCGGAGCCGCGCATCATCCGTCCTTCAGGGGATTTCGGAAATGTTCGCACACCAACCCCTTCGAACCCGCCTCTGAGCCTCCGTGAACGGTGGAGCATGAGGACTCTCCCGAGCCCGTGCTTTCCCGAATCTCACTTCGGGTGGTCGAGCAGTGATCCTGGTAGGCGGGGTCATGACGAGCCATCCTGATAATCCGATCGGGCCTCGGCGATCTCGATGAGCTTCGGGAAATACAGGATCGCAGGGCGGCGGCCTCGCTGCGGCCGGAGCTCCCGGAGCATTCCACGAATCCTGAGAACCCGCAGGATGCGCAGCGCTGTCGACTTCGGGATTCCGGACCTGGTGGAAAAATCCGAAGTCCGAAATACGGGATGACGGAAGATGGAGTCCAGAGCCCGCACGCCATGTTGCGACCGGGTGACCGTGGCGATCCAGACCTTTCGCTCGCTGTAGAGCGCCAGAATCCGTCTCACCTTCTCCATGTTCGCAACGGCCTGTTTCTCGATCGCGGTCAGGAAGAACCGCAGCCAGGAGGCCCAGTCTGCGCCGCTCTGAGCGGCGAGCAGATTTCGGTAGTAGGAGTCGCGATGCCGTTCGAGGTACTCGCTCAGATAGAAGTCGGGCCGTTGCAACAGCCCCTTCGACACCAGGAAGAGCGGGATCATCAGGCGCCCCAGACGACCGTTGCCGTCGAGGAAGGGGTGGATCGCCTCGAACCAGGCGTGGACGACGGCGAGCTGTGCCAGCGCGTCTGGCGTTTCTTCGTGGAGATAGCGCTCCCAGGCGGTCATCGCGCCGCCGATATCCAGAACCGGGCAGGTCAGCAGCCTCGCGCTCGCAGGTGTGGAATTCGGCGGTCCGATCCAGTTCTCGACCCGGCGGTACTCGCCGGGGTCGGAAATCTCCCCTCGGACGCCGCGCATCAGAGCCGCGTGGCCCGCGCGAATCACCCGCTGGGACAGCGGCAGCTGCTCCATCCGTCGAATCGCCTCATCGATCGCAAGGTGGTAGTTGAGGACTTCCCGGGTGTTTCCTCGTTCTCGGACGGTGTCGTTTCTCGCCTCGCTGTCGGCATCGAGCGCGAGGACTTCGCTGAGGGAAGACTGCATTCCCTCGATACGGCTGGAGAGCACTGCTTCCTGTGCCGACAGGGGCGACAGCAGAATGTCGGGGTTCGGCACACCGAACAGCATGCCTTCGTAGCTGGCGATCGCTCGTTGGGCGCGGCTGATGAACGGCAGCAACGCTTTCCAGTCGAGCGATTTCGGTGGAAACCGATCCGGACGGTAGCGGGGTGGACTCATCGCGGGCCGAAGATTGTCGCTCACTTTTTACCGATTTGTGAGACTCGGGGCTTGTTGTCGCTCACTATTTGCTGTTTCGTGAGACATCCGATTTCGGGTGCGGTCCGCCGCCTCCTATCTTGTCGATTCGTCCCGAGGGCCGATAATGACGGGTTCGCGCGCGCATCCTGATGAGCGGTTACTTCGATCTACGGTCCGAGCTCTACCGGCGGGCCTTCGCTGCGGCGCTCCCGTACCCGGAGTACCGGGCTCTCGGGAACGGGCGCGAGCATGCCGCGTGGGGCCGCGCCGAAGCGGCGGTTCCGGCGCTCCCCGAAGACGCCGCCGCCCGGCTCGATCCGGCGGGGCGCGCGGTGAAGCTGCTGTGCCTGAGCGGTCTCTGGTGCGGGGACTGCGCGCGCTCGGTGCCGATCCTCGCCCGGCTGGAAGAAGCGGCGGGGCCTTCGCTCGAGCTGCGGCTCCTGGACCGGGATGCCGTGCCGGAACTACGGGATGAGCTTCGCGTTCTGGGGGCGATGCGGGTTCCGGTAGCGCTTTTCCTGACTGAGGATCTCCACGAGATCGGACGCTTCGGCGACCGGCCGCTGAGCGTGTACCGGGGGAAGGCGGCGACCGAACTCGGGGCCGCCTGCCCGCTTCCGGGTGCGGCCGACGGAGGGGCGCTCGCCGCCGAGACCGCCGAATGGCTGGATGTCTTCGAGCGAATGATCCTGATGGCGCGTCTCGCGCCGCCGCTCCGGGCGCGTCATGGCGATTGAAATGACGATTGGATCGAGAGCGATGGGGCGAGAGGCGGACTTCCGGCTCCTGGATTCCGGTCCCGCCGGCCTCGGGCCGCCGCGCTTCGAAGAGGCCGGCTGATGCTGGACCTCTGGCGGCGGCTCCTCCCCTACCTCGCGCGCTATCGGCGCCGGCTGGTGGCCGGCCTCGTCGCGCTCGCGCTCTGCCGGGTCTTCTTCCTGGTGGTGCCGCAGATCCTGGAACGGGCGGTGGATGCGCTGCAAGCCGGAGTCACCGACGAACTCTGGGCCTACGGCGGGCTGATCGCGGCTGCCGCCGCGGGTTCCGCGGTGTTCCGCTTCTACATGCGCTGGTACCTGATCGGGGTGTCCCGTTTCGCCGAGTACGACATGCGGCGGGATTTCTACGCGCGGCTCCAGGAGCTGCCCGCGACCTTCTACGCGCGCTACCGGGTCGGCGACATCCTGTCGCGGGGCGCGCAGGACATGAACGCAGTGCGGATGGTGCTGGGGCCGGGGGTCATGTATCCGGTGGAGACCGTCATCACCACGGTGGGTTGCTTCGCCTTCATGCTGGCGATCAGCCCGCGGCTCACTCTGGTGGCGCTGGCGGTCATGCCGATGGTCTCGATCCTCATGAAGGTGCTCGGGGAAAAGATCTTCCGTCGGTCGGAGGTGGTGCAGGCGAAGATGGCCGACATCTCGGCGGTGGTCCAGGAGAACGCCGCTGCAGCGCGCCTCGTCCGCGCCTTCGTGCAAGAGGACGCCCAGCGCGAGATCTTCCGCAAGGAGAACGAGGCCTACGCGTCGCGCAGCATGGAACTGATCGCGGTCAGCGCGGCGCTCTTCCCGTTGCTGCTCACGCTGATCGGCATGGGGCTCGCCGGCGCTCTGGTCGTCGGCGGGCGGTTCGTCATCAGCGGCGCGATCAGTCTGGGCGAGCTGGTCGCCTTCCTCTTCTACTACGGGTATCTGACTTGGCCGATGATCGCCCTCGGCTGGGTGGTGAACATCCACCAGCGCGGCGCCGCCTCCATGAAACGGCTGGCGGCGATCTTCGACGCGAGCCCGCTTCCGACGCCCGCAGCCGGCGGCGGCCCATCCCCGCTGCCTTCCCATCCGTCTCCGAGCGCCCCGCCCTCCATCGAGTTCCGGGGGGTCCGCTTCGCCTACCCCGGTCCCGCCGATCGGAACGGCGCGACCGGTCCCGCTCCCCGCCCGGTGCTCTCCGACTTCGACCTCACCATAGCCCCCGGCCAGACGGTGGCGCTCGTGGGGCGCACCGGCAGCGGCAAGAGCACGGTGGCCCGGCTCATCCCCCGTATCTACGACGCGCAGGAGGGCTCGGTGCGGATCGGCGGGCGCGATGTCCGGGAGGTCCCCCTGGACGAGCTGCGGAGCGCGATCGGTTTCGTGCCCCAGGACAGCTTCCTCTTCTCCCTGACCCTTCGGGACAACCTCTCTTTCGGCGACGCCGGGGCGCCCGTCTCCGAGGTGCACCGGGTCGCCCGGGAGGCTGGCATCGCCGCCGACATCGAGGGCTTTCCCGACGGCTACGCAACGATGGTCGGAGAACGCGGAGTGACGCTTTCCGGCGGCCAGCGGCAGCGGACGGCGATCGCCCGCGCCCTGTTGCTCGATGCGCCGATCCTGGTGCTCGACGATGTGCTGAGCGCGGTGGATTCCGAGACCGAGTCCCGTATCCTCGAAGCGGTGCGGCACGCTTCCAGGGAGCGCACCACCCTCATCGTCGCCCACCGACTGAGCACGGTGAAGGAGGCCGACGCCATCTACCTGCTCGACGCCGACGAGAGCGGGGTGACCCGGATCGTCGAGCGGGGCGCCCACGAGGAGCTGATCGCTGCCGGAGGGCTCTACGCCAGCATGTACCGGCGGCAGATGCTCGAAGAGGAGCTCTCGAGCCTGTGATCTCCGAAAACGCCCCCGGAAGAAGAGCCCCGGCGGCGCCGCGGGCCGACCGGCGGCTGCTCACGAACATGCTGCCCTATGTGGCGCCGTACTGGCCGTTCGTGGCTTTAGGAGTGGGGCTCGTGCTGATCGGCGCCGGAGCGCAGCTCGCCGGTCCCTACCTGACCCGAATCGCCCTCGACGACTACATCGCCGCCGGCGATCTCGACGGCCTGTTCCGCATCCTGGGTCTCTACGCGGTGATCCTCGCGGCCGGTTTCGCCGCTGCCTACGGACAGGCGTGGATCGTGAACCTGTTCGGCCAGCGGGTCATGCGCGACATTCGGCGGGATGTTTTCGACCACATCCAGAAGCTCCACACCGGCTGGTTCGACCGCCACCCGATCGGTCAAGTGGTCACCCGCGCCACCAGCGATGTGGACGCCCTGAACGAGCTGCTGAGCTCGGGAGTGGTGATGATCGTGACCGATGTGGTGCTGCTGGTCGGGATCATGACCGCGCTCCTGCTCATGAACTGGCAGCTCGCTCTCGTCACCTTCGGGGCGGTGCCGGCCCTCTTCCTCGCCGGCTGGATCTTCCGCCGCCGGATCCGGCCCGCGTTCCGCCGGGTGCGGGCGGCGGTCGCCTCGGTGAACGCCTTCATCCAGGAGACCCTGACCGGGATGGAGGTGTTGCAGCTCTTCCGGCAGGAGCGCCGCCGCGCCCGGGAATACCGGGTTCTGAACCGGGAGCACACCGGCGCCCACCTCGACACCGTGTTCTGCTTCTCGGTCTTCTATCCGGTGGTCGAGATGATCACCGCGGTCACCATCGCGCTGATCGTCGGCTACGGCGGATCGAGGATCGGTACCGGGACGCTGACCGTCGGAGGGCTGGTCGCCTTCCTGATGTACTCGGAGATGTTCTTCCGGCCCATCCGCGACCTCACCGAGAAGTTCAACATCTTGCAGGGCGCGATGGCGGCGTCGGAGCGGATCGTCGAGCTGCTGGAGACCGAGCCGGCGATCCGCTCGAGAACACGCTCGCGCCTGCCCGCCCACCGGCCCGGCTCCCTGCGGCTCGAAAAAATCTCGTTCGCCTACAACGCCGACGATTGGGTGCTGCGGGACATCGACCTGCAAGTGGAGCCCGGCGAGACGGTGGCGCTCGTCGGACATACCGGATCGGGGAAGACCACTCTCGCCGGTTTGCTGCTCCGCCTCTACGATGTCCAGCGCGGGGCGGTGCTGGTGGATGGCCTCGATGTGCGCGAATGGAAGGTCCCGGAACTGCGCCGCCAGTTCTCGATGGTCCAGCAGGATGTGCATCTGTTCTCCGGAACCGTGCTCGACAACATCCGTCTCGGCGACGAGGAGATCAGCGAGGAGGACGCCCGCCGGGCGGCGGAGGCCGCCGAAGTGACCGGCTGGGCCCGGAACCTGCCCGCCGGGCTGGAAACCCGTCTCGGCGAACGCGGCGGCGGGCTTTCGCAGGGGCAGCGCCAGCTTGTCGGGATCGCCCGGGCGATGGCGCGGAGTTCGCGGGTGTTGGTGCTCGATGAGGCCACTTCCAGCGTGGATACCGAGACGGAGCGCGCCGTCCAGACGGCGCTCGCCCGGGTGCTCGAAAATCGGACCAGCCTGGTGATCGCCCACCGGCTCTCCACGATCCGGGGCGCCGACCGCATCGTGGTACTCCACCGGGGCCGAATCCGGGAGAGCGGCACCCACGGCGAGCTGCTCGAAGCCGGAGGGATCTACCGGAGACTGTACGAATTGCAGTTCGCCGAGGAGGCGGTGCTGGCCGCCGGCTGAGGGGGAGATGGCCGTCCCGCTGCGCCTCGATCAGGCCGGCGTTCTCGAAGTGCTTCCCCACCGGGAACCGTTCCTGTTCCTCCACGGAGTCTCGGATCTGGTTCCCGGCCAGCGCGCGCGCGGGTTCGTGATCATTCCGGCGGACCACCCCTACGGCTTCGGCCAGCCGCACCTTCCCGCCGGGCTCATCATCGAAGCGATGGCGCAGCTCGGCGGGGTGGCGATGCTCTACGAACAGCGCGAAGAAAAACCCATCGCGCTCTTCCGCTCGGTGGCGAACTTCGTGATGGAACGGACCGCAGACTTCGGGGTCCGGCTCGACCTCTCAGCGGAGGTCGGCCGGATTCGGGGACGGCTCGGCGAGGTCAGCACCCGAGCGAGCGTCGGAGGAAAACCGATCGCTAGCGCCCTCCTGGGCTTTGCGGTGATGCGATGACCGGGAGCTGGACCCGGCGGCGCCCGCCTTCCGGGCCTTCGGCGGGCCTGACTCGGGAGAACTGGGCCTCCCCCGTTCTCCCGGTGGGGGCGCCCGGCGGGCAAGGCGCGGGAGGGAGGAATGCCGGGAGTATTTCGAGCGAAACGCAACGATGAGCGCCGTGAAACGGGGCGGTTCAGCCGAGATGCATCGCCGGCCTTTGGCCGTGTGACTTTGTCCACAGGCTGCTAGACTCGCCACGATGACAGATCGGGTACGCACGATTCTCCAGGGCGCGGGGAGCCTGTTGGACATCTTTCCCGAGACAGGGCGGTACCAGGAACTAGTCCCGAAGGGGACTGTCGCCGAGCGTCTCGGCGGTCATTGGGAGCGGGTCGGACAGCACATCGCCGCGGCCACTCGGCAGTTCGGCAGTGAAGAAGCGAACGCAGCGTCGAAGGAGAAAACTCCTTCCGAGTCCTCCGAACGGCGCTGACCGCGCGGTCGGATCGGCCGCGGCGGGCAGCGTTCGGGTCACCCGGTTCCAAGGTCCACTGCCGCCGCCGGCAGTGCTCCAAGGCTATGAAGGCGTCATTCCCGGGGCAGCGGCCCGCATCCTCGCGATGGCTGAGCGGGAGCAATCGGCGCAACAGGATCTAGCGGAGAAGGTGGTGTCACAAGCCGCCGCGGACAGGAGACGGGGCCAATATCTCGGCCTCATGACGGTATTGGCGGCACTGGGAGCCGCATCGTTCCTCGGTTATCTGGGCCATGCTGCCGCCGCCGGCATGGTGGGAGGGACGACCGTCTGCGGACTCGCAGCGGTCTTTGCGATGGGGAGGCGAGGCGCTTCGGCGCCGCCGGGCCGTTCGTCATGAGCGCTGCCGTCGTCGGTGTGAGCCCTTCTCGCTTGCTGCTCCCCCGCCAGGAGCAGCGTCTCCCGGTACTGCATGGGAAACGAGTCGAGGAGCTCGCTCCGTCGGACTTCTTGGGATCGATGAACGAAGTCGAAGTTCGGAACGCACCGAAGACGATCTTCGCAGCCGGGGATATCTCCCTTCTGAAATCCGGCCGTCGCGTATCTGTCGTCGGGTCTCGGAAGGCGGCCCCTGAAGATCTGGAGCGCGCACGCAGGCTCGTGGGAGAGCTCGTCTCCCGATGTGTCACCGTCGTAAGCGGGCTCGCCGCCGGGATCGACACCGCCGCCCATCGGAAGGCACTGGAAATGCGCGGACGCACGCTCGCGGTTCTCGCTACGCCTCTGGATCGGACTTATCCGAAGTCCAATATCGAGCTTCAAGAGCAGATCGTTAGTTCCGATCTCGCCATCTCGCAATATGCATTCGGAACGAAAGTGCGCCGTGAAAATTTCGTGAGCCGCAATCGAACGATGGCGCTTCTCTGCGACGCGACGATCATCGTTGCCGCCGACGAAACTAGCGGTACGCAGCATCAGGGCTGGGAGGCGATTCGTCTAGGGCGCCCTCTCTTCTTCCTGGATCATCTGCTGGATCGGAATGTCTCCTGGATACGAGAACAGATGCAGTACGGCGCGGATTCGCTCGGTCCCGAAAACCTCGACCTGTTCTTCGAGCACTTGCCGGAACGCGGGGCATTCGAAAGTTTTGCTTTCTGAGATCCAGTGTCACTCGTACTTCGTCTATTCGCCGTGCGATCCATCGAGACGAGGAGTCCGGGCTCGAAACGCCTGTTATGCACTCAAGCGGGGCGATGACGAGACCATCTCTGTCACTTGTCGATACCTGGCCGAGCACTTGGATGAAGAGTGGCGGTCAGATGTTTTCGGTCCGGAGAAGACTCTCGTTCCCGTGCCTCGGAGCGGACCTCTCCGTCGTCCCGATTCTCTGTGGCCCGCCAGAAATCTGGTGGAGGGTCTCGTCGAATTTGGACTCGGCCGGGATTGGCAGCCGCTGCTTCGCCGTAAGACAGGAGTACGGAAGTCGGCGACCGCACCGCCCGGAAAGCGACCGACAACCGCAGAGCACTTCGATTCCTTCGCGGTGATTCCGCCGAACCCGCATTGTGCGGCAGTTACCGTTGTCGACGACGTGATAACTAGGGGAGCGACGATGCTCGCCGCTATCTCCCGGCTTCGGAAAGCCCTGCCTGATATATCGGTACAGGGGTTCGCTTGTTTCCGTACGATGAGCAATCAGCCGATAACGAGGAATCCGGTGCCCGTAGTCTGCCGGATCCGACTCGAAGGGGATCGGACAGTTCGGTCCCCGTAACCTCCCATTCGCTGCTCGACCAGCCGATGCCAGACGCGCAGGCATCGGGAATCGATCCTCAAGCCGCCGGCACCGTGGGAAGGGTGACCGTCTGCGGACTCGCCGCCGGGTCCGGAGCAGTCCTGACCCGGTTTCCGTCAGCGCGGGAGCGGTGGTTCCCCGGAGCGGGCGGGGAGCACCGAGGCGAGTACCGTTTCCAGGGCGTCGGCGGCGCGGTGCATGTCCTCGGCCCTCGTCCAGCCGAGGTGGCCGAGTCGCAGGACCTTGCCGGCGAAACGCCCGAGACCTCCAGCGAGGACGATGCCGTGCCGTTCCTTGAGCGTGAGGGAGAGGCGGGACCAGGATAGGCCGTCCGGCAGCCACGCGGCGGTGACGGTGTTCGAGGCGGAGGATTCGTCCGCCGCCACCAGGCGGAGACCCATCTCCTGGAGCCGGCTGCGGGCGGCAGCGGCGGCTTCCGCGTGGCGGCGGAACACGGCATCGCGTCCTTCCCGGAGCAGGAGACGAACACCCGCCTCCATGGCGAAGAGGACCGGAAGCGCGGGGGTGAAGGGCAGGGAGCCGCGGCTTTGGGCTTCCCGATAGCGATCGAAGCTCCAGTAGAAGCGGGGGAGCCTCGCGGTCCGCTCCGCCGCCTCGGCCCGTTCCGAGGTCCAGAGCATCGCCATTCCGGGCGGCAGACCCCATGCCTTCTGGGAGGCGGTGAAGACCGCGTCGCAGGAATCCACCGCGAGGGGCATCGCGCCCAAGCTCGACACCGCGTCCACCAGCACCAGCGCGTCGCCGGCCTCGCGGACGGCCCGAATCAGTTCCGGCAGCGGATGGCGCACTCCGGTCGAGGTCTCCGAATGGGTGAGCAGTACGGCGCGGGTCTCCGGCTGGGCGGCGAGCGCCGCGCGGAGCCGCTCGGGATCGGCGGCTTCGCCCCATGGAGTCTGGAGGTCCAGGGTGTCCAACCCGAACGCTGTCGCTACCCCGAGGAAACGCTCGGCGAACTGGCCGCCGCCGCTCCCGATAACCCGGTCGCCGGGCGACAGGGTGTTGGCGACGGTCGCCTCCATCGCTCCGGTGCCGGAAGCAGTGAGCAGCACCGGCTGCCTCTCGCTCCCGAGAAACTCCGAGAACCCGTTCGTGATGCGGCCGAGGAGCGCCCGCATCTCCGGCCCCCGGTAGGACATCATCGGCCGGGCCGCCGCTCGCGCCACCTCCGGATGCAGCGCGGTGGGGCCGGGAATCAGCAGGCCCGGCGGGATCGGGGCGCCAGGGGTGCGGCGGCCACCGGTCACATGGTCAGGATTGCGGCGAAGCTGACGATGGAACGGAAGAAGTGGCCGAGGCGCAAGTTCTCGTTCGGGCTGTGCTGATTGTTGTCGTGGTTGACCGTCGGAATCATGAGCGCCGGAACCCCGAGCGCCTCGACGAAGGGCGCGATCGGCACGGTCCCGCCGCTCGTGCGCTTCCTCACCGGCGCTTCGCCCCAGATCTCGGTGAGGCTCGAAACGACGCGCGCCGCCAGCGGATGGTCGAGCGCGGTCCGGAAGGCGTTCGTTCCGCTCCCGCGGGTTAGACGGAGCAGGCGGGGGTACTCCTCGCGTTCGGCATCGGTCGGGTCGCGGTCGAGAACCAGGTAGCCCTGCGCTTCGATGAAGTCCCGCACTCTGGAGTACATGGCCTCGGCGGGAGTCTCGGCGACGAGGCGAACATCCATGTCGGCGGTTGCGGTGGCCGGCACGATGGTGCGGGCGTCGCTCCCGACCCAGGCGCTTCGGAGGCCGCGCACATTCAGCGAGGGGTACTGGATCGCCTCCTGGAGCGAATCCCCCACTCGATCGGCTTCCGCGAAGCCGAGAGAGCGCCGGAGCGCCGGAAGGTCGTCGGGGACCGCATCGAGCGCCGCCTGCTCTTCCTCGGTGAACTCGATCCCATCGTAGAAGCCGGGAATCACCACGCGCCCGGCATCGTCTTTCATCGAAGCGATCAAGCGGGCGAGTCGGACGGCCGGATTCGGCGCCCAGTTGCCGTAGTGCCCGCTGTGGAGCGGGACGCGCGGTCCGTACACCACCAGTTCGAGGGTGAGGATGCCGCGGGCCCCGAAGCTGACCGTCGGGCGGCCGCTCTGATGGAGCGGGCCGTCGAGGATGAACATCGCGTCGGCGCGGAACCGTTCCTGGTAGCGGGAAATCGCCGGTACCAGACTCGGAGAGCCCGCTTCCTCCTCGCCGTCGAGGAGGATCTTGAGGTGGCTCGACACCCCGATTCCCTCGCTGTCGAGGGCGTCGATCGCTCCCAGGAAGGCGATGATCGGCGCGGTGTCGTCGGCGACCGAGCGAGCGTAGATCCGGTCGTCGGTCTCGAACACTTCGCTCGCCTCGAGATCGAGGCGAGCGGCGCCGTCTTCGAGACGGCCGTCGCGGAGCACCGGCTCGAACGGGTCTGCCTGCTCCCAGCGAGCGGGATCCACCGGCTGTCCGTCGTAGTGGAAGTAGAGGAGCAGGGTGCGGCTTGCCCCGGGGGAGGAGCGCTCGCCGAAGACCAGCGGATTTCCGTCGGTCGGGAGCAATTCGGCTTCGAAGCCCCGGCGCTCGAGTGCCGCTTCGAGGAAGAGCGCCTTCCGTCGGATGTTCGAGGCGTCGGCGGCTACCGAGGGAATCGAGACGGCTGCGACGAGTTCACGGACCAACGCCTGCTGGGCATCGGCAGCGGAACGCTCCACGGTCGCGCGAAGGTCCTGCCCCGCTGCGGCGGGGAACGCGAGCGCCGCGAGCGCACCGGCGGCGAAGGCTGCGGCCGGCCCGCCGCGACTTCCGAAAAACACGATGGAAATCACGGAGCGGTGTCCACGGTCCATTCATTCCCCACATCCTCACCGATCTCGGCGAGCAGGTTCCGATCCAGGTCGAATTCGTAGATGCAATCCGAGGTGGCCACCGCCAGTACCCCGCCGGGGTGGAGCGCCACGCCCACGAGCGGAGGAGTGCTGATGAGCCGGCGGGCGCCGGAGGGAGTGAACAGGAACATTCCGGCGTCGCCTACCAGGCCCTCAGCGACGAAACAGCGGTCCTGATCGTCGAAGGCGATTCCTTGCGGCCGACCGAAGCCGGTGTGGACGCGGCACGGCGCTCCGTCGGGGCGGAACTCGACGATCTGGTCGCGGGAGGAGAGCGTCGGCCCGGAGACGAAGAGCGATCCGCTCGAGTGGAACGCCAAGTGGTATGCCGAAACCGAGGGGCGCAGCCGGGAGAAAACGCTCACCTCACCTTCGCGATCCACCCGATAGAGAGTGCCTTCGCGGTCGCCGATCACCAGATCCCCGGTCGGCGAAAATCCGATGCCGGTCGCGCAGCCGAGTTTCTCGGCGAGGACATGGAAGTGGCCGTCGTCCGACAGCCGATAGACACAGCCGTCCTCCCGGGAGGAGACATAGAGCGTGTCGTCGGGTCCCCAGGCGAGGCCGGTCGGGTTCACGATTCCGTCTCCCATCGGCTCCGGGTCGGCGTCGTCGGTCAGCCGGTAGATCGGGTGCGGCACCTTCTCGCCACGGCGGCCGCTGACCGTGGAATACAGGTTGCCCGTGGTGTCGTACACCGGATTTCCCACGATGTGGAGGTCCTCGGCGAAGAACCTCCCGATGCACACCGGATGGGGCTCCGTCTCCCGGTCGTTGAGGCAGACCCGGACTTCGGTCCCCGCCCGTTCAGGAACGCGCACTCCGAGCCGGGTGGAGGAAACCCGGTACAGGTGGGCTTGCTCGTCACCGAAGAACACCCGAAGGCGCGCCGCGTGGTCCACTGCGAAACCCCGGCCCGAGATGTCCACCCGGCCTCCGGGGATCGCGTGTTGCGGCCAGACGCGCTCGACCGCGAGCCGAGGCCGGCTCGAGCGCCGGGGGCGCCGCACGGGGGGGCGAGCGCGGAACGACATGACAGAACCGAGCAGGGTAGCACCGGGAAGCCGGGTGATCCGGCAGCTGGATCCAAACCGATAGAGCGGGCCTGGGCAGAGGTCGAAAGCGAATCCGACGGAAAATTCGTCCTACGATGGGCGAGACACGGCACGGCTTCCGGCCCCGAGAGCCGCGAGTCTCGCCCGTGGCCTGAAGCACGACTTGTTGCGCCCGAGGCTGTGCTTCGGGCGCGGCACAGCGGGGGAAAGTGTGCAAGGAGGTTTCCCCCCGTTCACAGAATGGTGACTTCGAATCGGACTCGCTGCCGCCCCATCGTGGCCTGGCTGGGAACCGGGTTCGAGGAATGGGGCGGGCGGCAGGAGTGCGATTCGCGGCGCGGAGCGCCGGGCGGATCGGAAACGGGGTTTTCCGTTTCTTCCTACGGGAGTGCGAGGCGCAACCGGGAATCCCGCCCCGTTCCCGGTCCGCTCAGCTTTCGAGCAGTGCGGTGATCAGCCAGGCGGCGATCGGCTTGCCGAACGCACCCGCCGCCAACAGCAGAACGCCCACCGCTCCCCAGGCGAGCCGGCGGGTCCACGAACTGCGCTCCCGCAGTGCGGCGAGGGAAACCGCCAGACCGCCGATGGCGTCCAAGAGGTGCTGAAACCTCTCATCGATTCCCTGGAACTTCTCCTCTGCCCATTTCCGGTCGGTCTCACGCGCCGCGGCCGCTTCCTGCCGGTCAGCCCGCGCCTCCTGCCGGATATCCCGAATCTCCCCGCGGATTTCCCGGATGCCTTCGCGGATCCCGGCCAGCTCCCGCAGCGCCGGGCCCTGCCCTCCTTCGAGTTCCCCGGGAGCAGCCTGCTCCGGAGGCCGGGCAGCTGCCTCTTCGGCACTGCTCATCGGCGCCCTCCCTGCATCCCGGGAGCGAGTGTAGGGGTGGTCTGCCGGCTCCGCAACGACGCTCGCAGCGGTCGCTGCCGCGGTCAGGCGGGTTTGCTTCTCGGGGGATTGCTTCGGATTCGGGGGCATGGGGATTCTCCTGGTTTTTCGGATGGAGGGGGTGTGCGGCGATTCGACGAGCGCCCCATTCCTGTAGACGGAATTTCGGTCGTTTTCTTCCCACTCGAGGTTGCGCCGGAGGCTGTGCTTCGGGCGCGCCGCAGCGGGGGAAAGTGCGAAAGGGGGGTTTCCCTTCGTTCACAGAACGGCGGCTTCGAATCGGACTGCTGCCGCCCGATCCAGCCTGACGCCGAACCGGGTTCGAGGAACGGGGAGAGCGGCAGGAGTGCGCGCGGCGCTCCCGGAGTTAGGATCGAAGCGGCACATGTCCCTCGAAGCTGACCCCGAACCCCCGCTTGGGGCCGTCTCTGCCCTGCGGCCCCAGGGCGCCGACTGGCAGATTGCGGTCATCGGAGGGTCGGCGGCGCCGCCGGGCGTTCTCCGGGATGCCGAGACGGTGGGAGGCGAGCTGGCGCGGGCGGGGGCGCATCTCGTTTGCGGCGGGCTCTTCGGGGGCATGGAGGCGGCGTGCCGGGGGGCTGCCGCTGCCGGGGGGCTCACCATCGGCCTCCTGCCCGGGACCGATCGGTCGGCCGCCAACCCGCATGTCGCTTGCGCGATCCCCACCGGGCTCGGACACTTCCGCAACTTTCTCGTGGTGCAGGCAGCGGATGGAGTGATCGCTTTCCCCGGTGCGAGCGGCACCCTTTCGGAAGCGGCGATGGCGAAAACTCTCGGAAAACCTGTGGTGACGCTCTTCCCCGACGGTTCGCTCGTCCGTCCGCCCCTCGGTTTGGAAGCCGTCGCCTGGACCGTCACCGGCGCCCTCACCGCACGGTCGCCCGCGGAGGCGGTCCGTCTGGTGCTCGCTGCGGCGCGCCGGTGAGCGACGCATTCCCCTCGGGGGCCGAAGCCCCTGGCTTCGAGGCGCTCCTCGGTGCAGTCCGCGAGCGCCGGGCCGCGCGCACCAAGGGGATCGGCCGCCTCGTCGGGCCCGCCCGGCTCGCGGTGGTGGCCGCCTGGGCGTTGGATTCCGACGGCCCGCTCGTCCTGCTCACCGCACGAGACGCCGATCTTCTCCCCGCCGCCGGGGACCTCGAGGCGCTGCTCGGGGCCCTCCGCGAATCGCGCCCGGTGTTCCGGCTGCCAGGGCTGGCGGTGAACCCCTACGCCGGGGTGGCGCCCCACGACGAAGTGCTGGCGCTCCGGGCGCAGGCGCTCGCTGCCCTCGCCGCCGGGGGGAAGCCGGTGGTCGTCGCTTCGGCGGCCGGCGCGCTCTGCCGCACCGCAGCACCCGAACGCCTGCTCGAAGCGGGCATCTGCATCCGGCGGGGCGCCGCAGCGCCCCCGCTCCGCCTCGCCGAGCGGCTCACCGCTGCTGGATACCGTTACCAGGATCCGGTGAGTTCTCCGGGAGATTTCGCTCGGCGCGGCGGGATCCTCGATCTCTTTCCGGTGGACCGCGGGCTCCCGCTCCGGGTCGAAGTCGCCTTCGAGGAGATCGAGGCGATTCGGGAGTTCGAGGTGGAGACGCAGCGCAGCGGCGACCATCTCGCCCGTCCGGAAGAAGTCTTCGTTCCGCCTTCCTGGGAATGGATCGGCGGCGGCGCCGCCGTCGCTGCCGGAGACGGAGCGCATCCGGCGTTCCGGCTGCCGGGAACTTCTGGCTTCGCCGGCAGCCTCCTCGACTACCTCGCGGGTGCCGCGCTCTTCCTCGAGGAGCCGGACCCGTTCCGCGAGGCGGCCGAAGCGGAGATCGCCCGCATCGCAGACAGCCGGATCGCCGCCACCGGGCACCCCTCCGGGGGTTCCCGCGGGCGAGAGGCTGCCGAGCCCGAGGCCCTCCTCCTCGGCCTGGACGAACTTCTCGCCCGGCTGGAGCCGCTGCCGCCCGTCGGAGCGCTGGAGCTCCGGGAGCTGGAAACCGGCGCGCGCGGGGATCTCCCGGCCCGTCCGGCGGGCTCCTTCCGGAATCGGATCGGCGAGTTTCTGACGACCGTCACCCAGCCGGGGAAACCGAACCGCGCGGTGCATGTCTTCGTGCCGGGCGCTGGTGCGGCGGACCGCTTCGGGGTGCGGATGCGGGAAGCCGGAGCGCGGGTCCCGGCGGAACCGCCGGCCGGTAACGCGAGCCCGGCGGCTGCCGAGGCGGCGGTGGACACCCGGGTGTCAGCGCCGAACCTCCAGCCCCCGCGGGTCTTCGTCCACCCGACGCGGCTCAGCGGCGGGTTCGAAATGCCCGAGCTGCGCCTGGAAGTGATCAGCGGCTCGGCGATGGTGGCGGCTCCTCCTCGCGCAACTCGCAGCCGAGCGCGGCGCGGCGCCTTTCTTTCGGATTTTCGCGATCTCGAACCGGGCGACCCGGTAGTCCACACCGACCACGGCGTGGGCCGCTTCGTGCGCATGACCCGGATCGGCGCCGGGAAGGGCGATTCGGGGGAGGACGCTCCCGAGCTCGTGGAGATCCACTATGCCGCGGGCGGGAAGCTCTATCTTCCGGTGGAACGGCTCGATCTCATCGAGAAGTACGCGGCCGGCGCCGCCGGCCGGGCGCCGCCGCTCGACCGCCTCGGCGGGACGAGCTGGGTGCGCCGCCGAAAGCGGGTGGCGCGAGCGCTCCGCGACATCGCCGCCGAGCTGATCCGCCTCTACGCCGAGCGGCGCCGCGCCCCCGGCTACGCGTTCTCCCGCAACCCCCCGGGAATGGACGAATTCGAGGACGGCTTCGAATGGGTAGAGACCGACGATCAGGCGAGGGCGATCCGGGATGTGTTCGCCGACATGGAATCCGACGCGCCGATGGACCGGCTGCTGGCTGGGGATGTGGGGTTCGGGAAGACGGAAGTCGCGCTCCGCGCTTCGTTCAAGGCAGCGATGGAAGGCAAGCAAGTCGCCATCCTGGTCCCCACCACCGTCCTCGCCGCCCAGCACGCCCGTGTCTTCGAACAGCGCTTCGAGCCCTTTCCGATCCGGGTCGAGATGCTCTCCCGGTTCCGCACCCCGAAGCAGCAGCGCCAGATCGTCGCCGGACTCCGGGATGGCTCCGTGGACATCGTGATCGGAACCCACCGGCTGCTTTCGCAGGATGTGGATTTCCGGGATCTCGGGCTGTTGATCGTGGACGAGGAGCAGCGATTCGGTGTTTCCGCCAAGGAACGGCTGAAGCGCATCGCAACGCGGGTGGACCACCTGGCGATGACCGCCACCCCGATTCCCCGCACGCTGAACATGTCGCTCTCCGGCATCCGCGACCTGTCGGTGATCGAGACCGCGCCGCGGGATCGGATGGCTATCCAGACCCATGTGCTGCCGTTCGATCCGGAGCGGATCGCTGAGGCCATCCGCCACGAGCTCTCCCGCGAGGGGCAGGTGTACTTCGTCCACAACCGGGTGCGCTCGCTCGAAGCGATGGAACGCCTCCTCGGGCGGATCGTGCCGGAGGCGCGGGTGCTCACCGCTCATGGGCAGATGCGGGAAGCCGCACTCGAGCGGACTCTGGTGGGGTTCCAAGCAGAAGACGCTGACATCCTGCTCACCACCACGATCATCGAGAATGGGCTGGACCTGCCCCGGGTCAACACTCTCATCGTGAACCGGGCGGACGCTTTCGGGCTCTCCCAGCTGTATCAGATCCGGGGCCGGGTGGGCCGCTCTTCGCGGCGCGCGTATGCGTATCTGCTCGTGCCGCCGGGAGTGCCGCTCTCGAAAACCCGTGGGGCGCGCCTTTCGGCGCTGCGAGAGTTCAGCGAACTGGGCGCCGGGTTCCGGGTGGCGGCGCTCGACATGGAGCTGCGGGGCGCGGGCAACCTGCTCGGTGCGCAGCAGCACGGACACCTGGAGGCGGTAGGGTTCGACCTCTACTACCGGCTCCTCGAGGAGGCGGTCGCCGAGGCCCGGGGCGAGGCGCCGAGATCTCGATGCTCGATGAACCTGCGCTTCCAGATCCGCGTTCCCCGGGTCTATCTGGACGATGTGCGGCGCCGGATGTGGTTCTACAAGCGCTGCTCCGCGATCTCCGACCCGGAGGCCCTCGATCGGTTCGCTGCGGAAGTGCGCGACCGATTCGGCCCCCCACCGTCGGAAGTCGAGATGTTCTTCGAACATGTGCGGCTGCGGGCGCGCGCCGAGCGGCTCGGTTATCGGGCGGTGAGCCGCGAAGGCGGCACGCTCCGGTTCGAGTCCGGCGAGGGCGACCCGGAGGATCGCGGCTTTCGGGTCTCGCTGCCCGCGGGGGCGGGGCCGTCGGAGGTTCTGGAATCGCTCTCGATGGCACTTTCGACAGTCGAGGCGGCCGGGCTCGGTCGGAAGGGCGCAACCGGCGGGGTCGCGCCAGCTGGGAATCCCGGCCCGTGACCGCCTGCTTCCTTCGGGTGCCCGGGCGCATCCCCGGTGCCGCCTTCCTCCTGGCAGTCGGTGCCGCAGGCTGCGGAGGATTCGGCGGGAGCCCTCCGCCTCCGGTGATCACGGTCGGCGAGCGGGGATTCACCCACGAGGAATTCGACCGCTTCGTGGACGCCCGCACCGCGCTCGTCTCGTCCTTCGACGCCGCAGTGTTGAGTGCTCTGCTCGACGAGTTCGCGCGGGAACGACTTCTCCTCCTCGCCGCGGACGAAGCCGGCATCGAGATTCCCGAGACGCAGCTCCTCGCCGAAATCGGAGCCTTGAACCGCGGCCCGCGCCCCGACGCGGTGCGCTCCGAGAGCCGGGACTCGCCGGAACCGCTGGGGTCTTTCGGCGAAGCGGGGGGGGACACCGATCGGTTACGCGCCGAAGTCGAAAACCGGCTGCGGGTGAACCGGCTCCTCGAGACGGTGGTGCTCGGCGATCTCGAAGCGCCCCAAGCGGTCGCGCTCTTCGAGTTCGAGACGAACCGCGCCTTCTATGCCCGCCCCGACATGGTCACTCTCTCCGAGGCCCGGTTCCCGGACCGCGAAAGTGCCGAAGCGGGCGTCAGGCGGCTCGCGGATGCGGGCTCTGAAAACGGCGCGGACGACGAGCCCGACCGCTTTCGCCGCGTCGGGTCTTTCCGCCGGGGAGAGCTTCCCGAAGCGATGGAACGGGCGGTGTTCGGCCTCGAACCCGGACGAACGACGGGGGTTCTCGAGACGGCAGCCGGGTTCCGCATCTTCCGGATCGAAGAGCGCCTTCCGGCGGCGACGCTGGACTTCGAGGAAGTCGAAGATGTGGTCCGGCAAAGTGTGTTGCGGAAGGAGGCCGACGCCCGGCTCGAGGTCTTCCTGGCCGGGCTGCGCGACCGCTTTCCGGTGACGGTCCATGCGGACCGCCTTCGCTTCCCCTATGTGGGCCTGCTCCGCGAGTGACCGAAACCGCCTTCGCGCCGCGCGACCATGCTTCGAAACCCTCCCCGATGCCGGATTAGAATCCGGTTCCCCTGGAGGAGCTCTTCTGCTCATGCGGTTCGTCTTCCGCCCCCTGCCGCTCGCTTCGCTGTGCTGCGCTCTCGCTGCGGTCCTTCCGGCACAGGAAGCAGGGCAGCCCGTAGAGATGCTGGACCGGGTGGCGGCTCTGGTGAACGGAGACATGATCCCCCTGAGCGAGCTGGATCGGCAGGTCGTCATCCAGGCAGAGCGGCTCGGTGTCCCCGACGACCCTGAAGTCCAGGCGAACCTCCGCCGCCAGGTCCTCGCCGGAATGGTGGACAACGCCCTGATCCTGCAAGTCGCCGCGCAGCGCGGGCTGCGGGTTCCAGACCGTTACTTCGAGGAGTGGAAGGAACAGACGATCCAGGAAATGAATCTGCCGAACGAGGAGGAATTCATCCGGCAGGTAGAGCTGCAGGGCACGACGATCGAGGAACTCAAGAAACAGTTCCTCGAAGGGGTGCTGATCCAGGAGATTCGCCGCCAGGACATCGAGGAGCGAGTCCGGATCAGCGAGCCCGAGATCGAGCAGCGCTATCGCGAGAATGTGGATGACTTCGTCCAGCCTCCGCAGGTGCGGCTTCGCGAGCTGGTCGTTCCCATCGGCGATGCCGGAGAGGCTGCCGCCCGTGCCCGGATCGGCGAAGCCCAGGCTCTCATCGCTTCCGGCAACGATTTCGGCGAAGTCGCCAGGGTGCGGTCCGAAACCGATTCCGCCGAAGCCGGCGGCGATCTGGGGTTGTTCGAAGTGGGAGAACTCGACGAGACCTTCCGCGAAGTGGTGACCGGACTCGAGGTCGGACAGGTTTCGGAACCCCTCCGGATCGGCGACTCCTTCTATCTGCTGCAGCTGGACGCCCGCACCGAGGAATCCACGATCCCCCTCGACGAGGTGCGGAACCGGATCGCGGAGTCGCTCTACGCCGAGAAGATGGACGCCGAGATGGCGAACTTCGTCCGCAAGCTGCGGGAGAACGCCATCGTCGAGATCCGCCTCGACGAAGCGGATACTCCGGCTCCGCCGACCAGCCGGTAGCAGCCTTCCCGCTCTCGCTGCCGCGCTGCGGTGGGTCGGGGTTCAGCCGCCGCGGGTGTGCATTTCGAGATGAGGATCCTGCCGGAGATCGATGGCGGCGAGCAGCGGAGTCCGTTCGGTGAGCGCGGCCCGCTCCTCGGCGCCCCGATCGGTCCGGCCGGCCCAGACGCGGGCGATCAGCGCTTCCAGCTGCCCGGCGCTCGCGCCTCCCCGCAGCGGGGCGCGCAGGTCCAGCCCTTCGGCGGCGTAGAGACAGCGGAACCAGCGCCCGTCGGCGGTGATCCGGCTCCGGTCGCAGGCGGCGCAGAAGGGCTCGGTCACCGAAGCGATGACCCCGAAGGTCCGGCCGTCGGGGATGCGGAAGCGGCGGGCAGGCGCTGCCGGATCCTCGACCGGAAGCGGCTCGACGGGGCCGTAGCGACGGGCCATCGCCTCCCGGATAGCCGCCGCCGGGAGCACCAGATCCGGTTTCCAGCCGGTGGCACCGCCCACATCCATGTACTCGATGAAGCGGATTTCGGCATCCTGACTGCAGGCGAATTCGAAGAGCTGGCTCAGTTCGTCGTCGTTGACCCCCCTCATGGCGACGGTGTCCAGTTTCAGCGGGAAGAGTCCCGCGGCGCGGGCGGCGGCGATCCCCTCCCGAACCGTTTCGAGCCCCGCTCGGCGGGTGAGCGTCCGGAAGCGGTCCGGGCGGAGGGTGTCCAGGCTCACCGTGATCCGTTGCAGTCCGGCAGCCCGCAGGGCCTCCGCCTGCCCCGCGAGCAGCACGCCGTTGGTTGTGAGCGCGAGGTCCCGGATGCCCGGGACCGCGGCCAGCAGTCGCACGAGTTCGGGCAGGCGCCGCCGGATCAGGGGTTCGCCGCCGGTGATCCGGAGCTTCTCCACTCCGAGCGCCGCGAAACGCCCCGCCAGAAAGGCGATTTCGTCGAAGGTGAGCAGGTCCTTGCGGGGCAGCCACACATATTCCTCTTCCGGCATGCAGTACTGGCAGCGGAGATTGCAGCGGTCGGTGACCGAGAGCCGCAGGCTGCCGAGCGGCCGGCCGAAGCGATCGCGGGCTGGCCGGCGGGAGATGGGCACGAAAGAGAGTGTGCGGGTCAATGCACCGCGAGCAGTTCCACCTCGAAGAGCAGCGTTGCGTAGGGCGGAATCGCGTTGCCGGCACCGGCGCTTCCGTACCCCAGGTCGTGGGGGATGACCAGACGGCGGCGGCCGCCGACCCGCATCCCCGTTATCCCGCGGTCCCATCCCGCGATGACGCTCCCGACGCCGAGCGTGAAGCGGAACGGCTCCTCGGCGGTGGTGGAATCGAAGATGCTCCCCTTGTTGTCCGGCTCGGTCAGCTCGTAGAGCCAGCCCCGGTAGGCGACCGAGAGCGTTTTCCCGTTCGCCGCCTCGTCGCCGTCGCCCAGTCGAAGATCGGTCGTTACGAACGGAACCTCGCCGCCCTCCAGCAGTTCGATCTCGAAGATCAGAGTCGAGCCGCCGGGCACCAGATTCGTCCCCTGAGGCCCGAAGCCGAGTTCGGGCGGAGTCACGATCTGCCGGCGGCCGCCGACCCGCATCCCCGCGACCCCCCGATCCACCGCTGCGATCACCTGGCCCACTCCCAATCGAAACGAAAACGGCGCTTCGACCGGTGCCGAAGCGAACGCGCTTCCCTTGTTCTCCGGAGCTGCCGGATCGTACAGCCAGCCGGTATAGGAGATCGCCAGCAACCAGCCGTCCTCCACCAGGGCTCCGCTGCCTTCGCGCAGATCGGTGGTGCTGAAAGGCGTCGACGGACCTGGAGGCGCCGGCGGCGGGGTTGGGGTGGTCGGGGCGTTTCCGGACCCGCCGCATCCCCAAGCGGCGGCGAGCGAAGCCGCCAGAAGCGCTGCGGCCGGAGACCGCAGGGTGTCCAGAACCGACATGGGACCTACTGACCGCGGGATCGGGCTCCCGTGCTCGGCGAGCCCCGATACCAGCGGAATCCCGCAGCGTACACCGAAGCCGATTCTCGTGGTTCGGGCCGATCGTCCGGAAGGGGGGAGATCGGCCGGGGCGAAGAAGGTTCAGCGCCCGAGGAAGACTCCGGGACGCGCTTCGGTGGTCCGCCCGTCCGCGAACACGGTTTCGCCGGCGACCAGAACCCGCTCGATGCCGATCGCGAGGGCGTGAGGGTTCTCCGGAGTCGCCCGGTCGCTCACCGTGTCCGGGTCGAAGAGGACCAGATCGGCCGCCATGCCGGGGGCGATACGGCCCCGATCGACGAATCCCATGTGGTCGGCGGCGAGCGAGGTCATGCGGCGCACCGCCTCCTCGAGACTCACGATCCGCCGCTCGCGGACGAACTGCCGGATCGCGCGGGGAAAGGAGCCGAAGCCCCGCGGATGGGCGCCGAAGAGCCCGCCGTCGGTAGCGAGGTTCGCATGCTCCCAGGCGAAGATCGCGGCGATGTCGTCCTCGTTCATGCTGGTGGCGAGCACCGACTCCACCCGCGCCCCGGGGGGCTGCTCCGGATCGATGCGCATCGTCTCGGCTTCCCGGATCAGCCACAACAGCGCCGCCGCCGGTTCCTCCCCGCGTTCTTCGGCGATGCTCGAAAGCGTACGCCCGGCGTAGGCCGGCTCGGGCGCGTACAGCGGGATCAGCATCCCCTCGGGCGGCGCGAGTTCGCGCACCACGAAGCGGGCTTCTTCGAGATCGTCGAAATCCCGGTCGGGGAACATCACCGTGAGAGTGGACTGCCAGAACGGGTAGGGGTACACATCCAGAGTGACCGCAACCCCTTCGGCGCGGGCCTCGTCCAGCCGGCCGAGGAGCCAGGGCGCTTCTCCCCAAAGGCTGCGCATCGCCAGCTTGGCGTGGGAGATCTGCACCGGCATCCCGGTGTCCGCCCCGATCCGGAGGATCTCCTCCACTGCTTCGCGGAAGAAGCGGTCCTCGCTGCGGAGATGGCTGATGTAGCGGCCGCCAGCGGCGGCCGCGGCGCGCGCGAGCTCGATCACCTCTTCCGGGGCCGCGTAGATGCCCGGGTCGTATTCGAGTCCGGTGCTGAGACCGAGCGCTCCGGCTTCGAGTTCGGTTTCGAGCAGCCGCCGCATCGAGGCGATCTCCTCCCCGGTGGCCTCGCGGCGGAAGTCGGCGCCGAGGAGCCTGCGCCGCAAGGTGTTGTGGCCCGCGTAACTCGCCACATGTACCGTGGCCGGGGCCGCTTCGAGGCGGGTGCGGAATGCGGCGAGCGGCCAGGGCGAGCTGCCGTCCTGGCCGACCACCACCGTGGTGATGCCCTGGCTCACCGCCGCGGTGGCGTCGGGCCTCTCGAAGATGTCCGAATCGGCATGGCTGTGGGTGTCCACGAATCCCGGAGCGAGGACCAGGCCGCCGGCGTCGAGCACTCGGTCACCGGAAGCCGGCCGGACTTCCGGACCCACCGCCTCGATCCAGCCGCCCACGATCCGTACCGCGCCGGAATAGGCGGGAGCCCCCGAGCCGTCCGCGATCCGGGCGTTCTCGATGACTAGCGGCGGCGGGTTCCCGCCTTGGCACGCCGCGAGCGCGAGCGCCACTCCGGCGGCTGCCGGAACGAAAGCCGGGCGCGGTTTCACGAACGCCGGCGGGAGCCGATCAGCCGACGAGTTCGTGCAGCCGGGCGGCGAGCTTGTCCTTCGGCTGCACCCCGACGACCTGGCCGACGACCTCGCCCTGCTTGAAGAAGAGCAGTGTCGGGATCGAGCGGACACGGAATTTTTCGGCGATCCGCGGCTCCTCGTCCACATTCAGCTTGCCGATGACCGCCACGCCCTCGAATTCTGCCGCCAGCTCGGAGATGGCGGGAGCGATCATCCGGCAAGGGCCGCACCATTCGGCCCAGAAGTCCACGAGAGTCGGCTGTTCCCCGCCGACCGCCTCGTCGAAGTTGTCGCTCGTCAGTTGCAACGCGTTGCCATCGGCCATTTTCGGGGGTGCTCCACTCCGGGGAATTCAGGAAAAGGGGACGCCCCGCCACCCGCCAGCGTCCCGGGAAGGGCCTCCATTCTAGCCGGGGGAGAAGAGACGGCTACGGCATACTTCGTCGGCGCGGGCCGCCATGTCGCATGACCATCTCCACGCGCCGGCGGGGAAAGCGGGCAGGCGGCCGTCCCGGACCGCGCTCGGCGTCGCGCTCGGCTGCACCCTGACGATCGCTGCCGCCGAATTCGTCGGCGGCCTCTGGGCGGGCAGCCTTGCTCTCCAGGGCGATGCCGGCCACATGCTGAGCGACAGCGCGGCGCTCGGGGTGTCGCTCCTCGCCGCCTGGCTCGCCACGCGTCCCCTGACCGCCCGGCGGACCTTCGGATTCCACCGCGCGGAAGTGCTGGCGGCGCTGCTCAATTCGCTTCTGCTGCTGACGATCGCCGGCTGGGTCGGCATCCGCGCGGCGGCCCGGCTCGGCCATCCGGCGGATGTCGCCGCGCTGCCGGTGCTGGTGATCGCCAGCATCGGACTCGTGGTGAACCTGGCAGCGCTGCGGATCCTCGGCGGCCACCAGCACCGCAGCCTCAACATCCGGGGCGCGTTCTTGCATGTCTTCGGCGACACCCTCGGCTCGGCCGGGGTCATCGTCTCCGCCCTCGTGATCCATTTCACCGGCTGGACCACGGTGGATGTACTGGTATCGCTCGGCATCGCCGCCTTGCTCGTCCTGTCCGGAGCGCGGCTGCTGCGCGACAGCGTGTCGGTATTGATGCTCGCCACGCCTTCCGAAGTGGACGGAGAAGCGGTCCGCGCCGGGCTCCTGTCGCTGGCCGGCATCCGGGGCATCCACGACCTGCACATCTGGACGATCAACAGCGGGTTCGTCTCGCTATCCTGCCACGCCGACATCGAACCCGACACCGCACCGGATCAGGTTCTTCGGAGTGCGACGAACCTGCTTCGGGAACGCTTCGGCATCCGCCATGTGACGATCCAGCCGGAAGCCAGCCGGGCCCACGGCGAAGCCGATTCCTGTCAGATTCTCGCCACTTGAAGCAAGGCGCCCTCTTTCTGCTCGCCGCCCTCGCCGCGGCTGCGGCAGTTGCTGCTGCCGCCGTCACCCCTGCGGTCGTCCCTGCTGCCGCCGCCGGGTCTGGCCCCGAGGCCCAGATGAGCCCGCTCCGCTACCCGGCGGTGGCCGGCGGCCAGATCCGGGTGGAGAACTACCTGGTCCCGCGGGTCACCTCGTGGCCCGCCTATCCCGCCTGGTCCCCCGACGGCGCCGAGATCGCCTTCGCGCTCGACGGCCGCCTCTGGGCGGTCCCCGCGGGCGGCGGGACGGCGCGCCAGATCACCGGCGGGCCGGAGGACGCCTCTCCCGCCTACGACTTCGAGCCCGACTGGACTCCTGACGGGCGGTGGCTCGTCTTCTCCCGCGATCTCGATGGAAACCTGGACATCTGGCGGGGGAATGCGGCGGGCGGCGGGGTTCCCGAACGCCTGACCCGGCGTCCGGAGATGGACTTCCATCCGCGCGCCGCCGGGGGCGGGCGGGTGTTCTACGCCTCGGCGGCCTCGGGCAGCTTCGACATCCGCGCCGCCGCGCCCGAGGGGGTGGGCTCCTGGACCGACAGCCTCGTCTGGGGCGGCGGCTCCAACGAAATCCAGCCCGACCCCGGCCCCGGCTTCGGCGAAGAAGCGGGCGGCGGCTTCCTCGTCGCGGTCTCGTCCCGCTCGGATCATCCCGGAACCGGCGGCATCTTCCGCCTCGAGGACGGGGGCGGCCACCGGGAGCTCCATGTCGAGGAAACCACCTTCCGCACCCGCCCGGCGGTCTCCCCGGACGGCAGCCTGATCGCCTTCGCCTCCGACATCCGCGGCAGCTACGACCTCTTCCTGCTTCCCGCGGACGGCGGCCTCCCCTTCCGGCTGACCCGCGACGACGACTGGGACGAACGGGATCCGGCGTGGTCCCCGGACGGCCGGGAGATCGTCTTCACCACCAACCGCTACGGTCGGCCCGAACTCCGGGTCGTCGGCGTCTTCGGCGGCGGCGAGCGGGTGGTTCCGGTGACCGGTCTAAACCGTGCGGGTCCGGCGTGGGGGCGCCTCCGGGTGCGGCCGAGCCAGGCGGCGCGGGCCACCGTGATCGGGGCCGACGGGCGGAGCCACGCTCCCCGGGGCGCCTTCCGGCGCATCGTCTCCTATACCGAAACCCACTACTTCCACGCCGGCGGCGAATTCTCCCTCGAACTGCCCCCCGGCCCGGCCACCGTCCGGCTCAAGCGGGGGGTGGAGTTCCACCCCTGGGAGCGTGAGATCGCGGTGCGTTCGGGAGAGGAGACCGTGGTCACGGCCGAGCTCGAAAGGTTCACCGACGGGGAGGCGGCGGGCTGGATCTCCGGAGACACCCATGTGCACGATCTCCACGCTGGCGATCTGCGGATCACTCCGGAGGACCTGGTGGCGCAGGCGGAGGCCGAAGCGGTCCGGGTGGTCCACGCGCTCCTCCATGTGGACGGCTCTCGAACGATGGGCGATCCGGCCCGGTTCGTCGCCGGGCGGCATCCGGCTTCGACGGAAAGCGTCTGGCTCCGTTACGGCCAGGAATACCGGATGCCCTTCGGCCACCGCACCTTCCTGAACCCGGAGCGGCTCTTCTTCCCGCTCGCGACCGGGGTCCGGGGCACTGCTCGCGAAGCACCTTTCCCGCCGCTCTTCGAGTACATCCGGCGCCTCCGGTCCGAGCAGGGCGAACAGGTACTGGTCGGCATGCCCCATCCCTACTTCGGCTATCTGGCCGAGGGGAAGGCGTTCACCGGAGACTCGCCTTCCGAGATCCCGCTGGACGCGGCGCTCGGGGTCGTGGATTTCTTCGACATCAACTGCATCCCCAGTTCGGAAGCAGGGGCGGCGGCGATCTACGCGAGGCTGCTGGGCGCCGGGTTCCGCCTCGCCGCCGCCGGCGGTTCGGACACTTTCTCCGACACCTCCCGCGACCCACCGCTCGGCACCGGCCGGACCTATGTGCGGGTGGAAGGCCCGCCCGGGATCGAGGCCTGGCACGCCGGGCTCCGCGCCGGGCGCAGCTTCGCAACGAACGGCCCGCTGCTGGAGCTGAGCGTGGACGGCGCCGGGATGGGGGAGGAGATTCGGCGTGAGGGTCCGGTTCGGCTGCCGGTCCGGGCGCGCGCGGTGTCCGCTACGCCCCTCGCGCGGCTCGCGGTGCTGGTGAACGGCGAGGTCTGGCGGGAAGCGGGGCCCGAACCGGCGGGGGAAGGCCCGCCCGATCCGGTGGCGGGATCGCCCTTCGCGCTGGAGATCGCCGGAGAAATCGAGCTCCCGGACAGCGCCTGGATCGCAGTGCGCGCCGAGGGGCCCCGTTCCGTCTGGACCACCGACAGTTCGCTCTTCGCCCACTCCTCGCCGGTGTATGTGCTGCTCGACGGACGGGAGATCGTGGTGGAGGCCGACCGGCTCTATCTGGAGCGTACAATCGAGGACTTCGGAGAAGCGATGGGGCGGCGCGGAGACTGGGGGAACGAAGCACAGCGCGCCCTCGTCCTCGCCGGCGTCGAAGAAGCCCTCGCCCGCATCCGCTCGAAGCGCCGTTCCCGCGACCCGGAAAACCCGGACGGGCAGAACCAGACCCGATGAAACGGATCCTCTTCTTCGCGGTCCTGATCTGCGGCGGTTGCGGCGTGCCCGACCTCGTGCGGGGGCGTTCCGCTGCCGGCGAGGAGATCCAGACCCATCTCTACGCCCTGGAAATCGAAAATGCCTGGGTGGATGAACCGCAGGCGACCGGTGGAGCCTTCGCGGTGCTGGGCGGCGATCTGCTGGTCGTCACCGCCACCGGGAGGATCTTCCTGCTGCGCGCAGGTGCAGAGGCCGCGGAATTCCTCGACGAGACCGTTCCCATGAACCTCTCGGCGTGGGAAGCGAACGAATCCTTCCCGCAAAAGGAATACAGTCATTTCCGGGTCGCGGACATCCTGCTGAAAGCGCATTCGCAAGAGCGCTTCGAGCTGTTCGTCACCCACCACTTCGCAACCGAAGACTGTGTCCGGTTCCGGCTGTCTTCCACCTTCGTGGAGCGTTCGTCCCCAGAAGTGCCGGGGAGCGAAGCTGCGGTCACCGTGCTGCCGTCGTGGAGGACCGTGTTCGACGCGGACCCGTGCATCGACGGCTTCTTGAGCGAAGAGTCCGGCGGAAGGATGGTGACCGACGGCCCCGATCATCTGCTGGTCCAGATCGGGGATCACGGGAGGGATGGCTGGAGCACCGGCCCCTACCGAAGAACCCCCCTCTCCGACGATCCCGACTCGCATTTCGGCAAGCTGCTGCGGGTAGCGGTGGATACCGGAGAAACGGAGATCGTGGCCATCGGCTTTCGCAACCCTCAGGGGCTCGTTCGGGATGCGGACGGCAGGCTGTGGGCCACCGATCACGGACCGCAGGCCGGGGATGAACTGAATCTCGTCGAGCCGGGCGCCCATTACGGCTGGCCGCGGGCGAGTTACGGGGTGGAGTACGGCCGCCGGGCCTCGCTTCCGATCGGGTACGAGAGGATGGGCCGCCACGACGGCTTTCGAGAGCCGGCCTTCGCCTGGGTGCCTGCGATCGGCATCTCCAATCTCGTCGTGAACGACGAGCACTCGTTTCCGCTCTGGAAGGACGATCTGCTCGTTGCCTCGCTGAAGGACGGACTTCTGTTCCGGCTCCGCCGAAGCGGCGGGATCGTGCGGTATGCCGAGGAGATTCGGGGCCTCCGTTCCATCAGGGATCTGGCCTGGATGCCGGATGGCCGGCTGGCGGTGTTGTTCCCCCATGAAGGGAACCGGGTGGCCTTCCTGAGCCGCTCCACGGCGTACTGCGACGAGGCTTCGCGGGAGACCCGCGATGTGTACGCGGCGCACTGCGAGAGCGAATCGCCGGCTGCTGAAGATCCGAGTTCGGAAGAGCAGCGTTCGCAAGTGACCGCCGAGCGGCTCTACGACCGGCACTGCGGCTCCTGTCACGGCTCGGACCTCGAACGCCACGGCCCGGATGGGCCCAGTCTGTCGGGGGTGATCGGAAGGCGCGCCGGGAGTGCGGACGGGTATTCGTTCTCGACGGCGTTCGCTTCGCTGGACCTCGTCTGGACGGAGGACGAGCTGGTGCGGTTACTCGTGAATCCGCAGCTGTTCGCCGGCGGTTCGATGATGCAACTCAGCGTCACCGAAGCGGAAGCCCGCACCATCGTGGATTTCCTGGCAACAGCTTCAGAGCGTTAGATTCGGCGCAACGGCCTCGGGGCCTCGGGCTTTCCCCCGGCGTTCTCGAAGGTCGCCTCCGCCGGATGCGGTGGCGGTCCGCGGTGCCGCTCCGGTAGCCTGCTCCGCGCGCAACATGCCGTCGAGTCAGGCCGGATTCGATGCCGTGGTGGTGGGCGGCGGCCCGGCGGGGTGCTTCGCCGCCCGCCAGCTCGCGGTCTTCGGCTGTCGAGTGGCGCTCGTCCACTCGCCCCGCCGGCGCCGCCAGCATCTGGGAGAGAGCCTCTCCGCCTCGGCGCCGCGCCTGCTCGCTTCCTACGGTCTCGAACTGCCGCCGGCGGTGTTCGCGCCGCGCCCGGCAGACCACTTCGTCCGCTGGGGCGGGCGGGAGGAGCGCGTCGCGGTCCAGCCCGAAGACGGCGCGGGCGAGGGGCAGCGGTTGGTCCGCCGGGACCGGCTCGACGACTGGGCGCTCGCCGAGGCGCGCCGCGCCGGGGTGCGGGTTCTGGAAGGTTCGGCGGCCGCACCCGAGGCCGGAACCGACGGTGATGGGACTGCTCTCGCGGTCCGGGAGCGCGGCAGCGGAGAACTGCGGCTCGCCGCCCGCGCGCTCGTGGACGCCAGCGGCCGGAGCGGCGTGCTGACCCGGCACTCGAGGAAACGGCCCGCCTGGCGCACCACCGCGCTCACCGCGCACCTGGCTCCCGGCGACCGGGCGGGCACGCTCATCGAATCGTTCTCCGACGGTTGGGTCTGGAGCGCGCCCGTGCTCGACGGGAGACGGGATGTCACGGTGATGCTCGATGCCGAAGCGGCCGCCGGGAGGGCCGAGGAGTGCTTTCGCGAGGCGATTCGGCGGGTGGACCTTTCGGGGTTCGTCGCCGGCGATCTCCTGACACCCGTCCGGGCGGCGGAGGTGACCCCCTATCGCCTCGCTGCTGCTGCTGCCGCCGTCCGCGAGGTTTCGCCGCTGCTCGCCGTCGGCGACGCGGCGAGCGCGCTCGATCCGCTCACTGGCCTCGGGACGATGAAGGCGATGGATTCCGGGCTCACTGGAGCCGTGGCGATGCGCACCGCACTCGAACGGCCGAGGGAGGCCGGGCTCGCGCTCGCGTTCCACGCGGAGAAGGAGGCCGGACTCGCGGCGGAGTCGGCGGACCGGATCGCCGCCTTCCACGCAGGCGAACATCGCTTCGGCGGCCGGCCCTTCTGGAGCCGCCGGTCGCGGGAAGCGCCGCCGCCGCCGGCTGCGCCAGCGCTCGCTCCGAACGACCGGCTGGCGCCCACTCCCGGGGCGCGGGTGGAGCGCCGCGGGGTCCTCGAAGCGGACTGGATCGTGGCGGCCGAAGTTCTGGTCCGCCCCGGCCGGGCCCGCCCGGTGCACCGTCTTCGCGGGATCCTCCTCCCCGAACTCTTCCGGACCGCCTGCGCGTCCGGCAGAGTCGGGCGGACGGTCGAGCGCTTCCCGACGCCCGCAACGACGGGAGTGCGGGAAGAGGTGACGGCGGGGCTTTCCTGGCTGGTGCGGGAAGGTTTCCTGGCCGCTACTCCGTCCGGCGGCCCTCCCTGACCCCGTCGTATCCAGATTCCTCGGAGCCCGGCATCTGGGACTTCCTCCGACCGACGGTGATCCATCCCGGCGGCGCTCCGCCCGGAGAAGCGGCCAGGTCTGGAAGCTCGCACCATTCCATTTCACGGATTGCTAGGATTTCCGGAACATCGACGCGATACGGATCGTTGACTCCTCATTCCGGCACCGCGGCGCCCGCTCGGACGCTCGCGCGACAGAAGATGAGGCGGCTCGCAGTTCTGCGGAGAGCCGCGCGGCGCCTGGTTCCTTCCGATCCGGGCGTTCGTCCCGGATCGACTCCGCACCGATCGGTCGGTGCCCCGCCGAAAGGAGAACCGATGGATTTTCATCAACCGCGCGCCCGCTTCCGACGGGAACCCCGACTGGCCGGGTGGCGCGGTGCGGTGTTCGGCCTGCTCCTCGGCGTTTCGCCGTCGGCCGCTGCCGCGCAAGCCCTGGAACGCTCTCCGGCAAGTGCTTCCGCCGATGAGGTCCTCGACCGGTACCGCGGCCTGATCGAACAGGAGACGCTCGCCTTCACCATCTCGCAGGCGGTGGAGGTGGCCACCGCGCTCCACCCCGAAGTGCGCCGCAACCAAGAGAAGCTCGCCGAGTTTCCGATGCTGGTTCGGGAGGCCCGCGCCGCGTACCTTCCGAGGCTGGATCTCAACCTCCAAATGGCCCAGACCCGCGATCCGGGATTCCGGAACAGCCCCTTCTTCTCGCGGCTCATCGAGGATCCGGAGGCCGCTGCGGGGTTCGGCGGCCCGGACCCGTCTGCTTTCGGCAGCGCTTTCACTTTCGGCACCTATCTCTGGAACTTCCAGTTGTCCCAGACGGTCTGGAGTTTCCGATTCCAACCGTCCCTGCACGGGGTGGAGGTGGGCCGGTCGCTCGCCGAGGCGGATCTCGCCGAGGCCGAGATCCGAATCGCCCGCGACACCGCCGGCCGGCTCTACGCCTACCTGCTGGGGCTTCGCACCCGGGAGGTGCTGGCACAGGCGGTTGCGACCCGCGAGCGGGGTTTGGTCCTCGCGCAGGATCGGCTCGAGCTCGGGGCGGGTGCGCGGCTGGATGTGCTGCGGGCGCGCGTCCAGCTTTCCCGTCTTCGACGCCAGCTTTCCGATGCCGAGGACGCACTCACCGTCGAGCGCGCCGGGATCAACGCACTCGTGGGCCGTGAACAGCACAAGGCGATCGAAGTCCTCGACGAACTCGCGCTTCCCGATCCGGTTCCGCGGCTGCTTCCGGCCGCCGCTCTGATGGAACTCGCCGGCGAGCGCCGGCCGGCGCTGCGCCGGTTCGGCATCGACCGCGACCTGCTGGAGGTGCAGCAGCAGCTCACCCGAGCGGACTCGCGCCCGGAGGTGCAGGCGAACGCCTCCTACGGGATCAACACCTTCACCTTCGGAAACGCCTACGACTTCGCTCTGCACAACTGGAACGCTGGCGTCTCGCTGACCTGGACCCTCTTCGACGGCTTCGAGACCGGCTCGCGCCTCGCGAGCCTGCGGTCGCAACGGACGCAGAAGGAGTGGGAGGAGAACGAGTACGAATCCAGTCTAGAAGTGCAGCTGCGGAACGCTTCGGCCGGCTGGCTGGCGGCGCTGAACGCCGTCGAGGAAGCGACCCTGGCTCTCGAAGAGGCCGCCGAGGCGGAGCGGGTCGCCGCCGAAGAGGCGGCCGCCGGCGCCGCGACTCCGTA
The DNA here is from genome assembly GCA_963422395.1 of Vicinamibacteria bacterium. Taxonomy (GTDB): domain Bacteria; phylum Acidobacteriota; class Vicinamibacteria; order Marinacidobacterales; family Marinacidobacteraceae. Next base: position 176,397 of record OY729431.1, read on the forward strand.
CCTGATCATGGAGGCCGCCCAGACGCGGCGGGAAGTGGAACTCGAAAGCGCGCGGCATACCCACGATGCCCTCGCAGCGCTCGCCGAACTGAAGTATCTCGTCGGATATCCGGCGAACGCCCCCCATTCGGTCCTTGCCGATGGAGCCGCCCGCGCGGCGGACGCTCCCGAGACGGAGCCAGACAGAGAGGAAGAACGGTGATGCCCACCGCCCATTCGAAAATGTCGATCCACTCCCGCTCCCGCCGATTCGGTTCGGGATGCTCCGGCCTGACCCCGGTGGCTGCTGGAGCCGTTCTCCTGGCGCTCGGCGCCGTCGGCTGCGGGGAAGAGAGCGGTTTTGCGGCGGAAGAGAGCGCCTCGGCGCCCGCCGACTCGCGCGTGGTGGTGGAGGTCTGGCCGATCGCTCCGGGGTCCCTCACCGATGTACTCGAGATTTCAGGCCGCCTCGAGCCGCGGGCGGAAGTGCTCGTCTCGGCGGAACTCGGCGGCGCCGTCGAGGAAGTCCTCTTCGACAAAGGACATCGGGTGGAGAAGGGGCAACTTCTGGCACGGGTGGGTTCGGACCTGCTGCAGGCCGCCCTGAACGAAGCGGAAGCCGATCTCGACGAGGCGCGCATCGAACATGAGCGGGCCCGCCGGCTCGTCGAGCGTGAAGCGGCCCCCGAGCAGACGCTCACCGCTGCCGAAGCGAACCTGAAGCGCACCGAAGCCCGGGTGGAATCGGCGCAGCTCCGCCTCGCCCGCTCGGAGATCTCCGCTCCGGCAGACGGGGTCGTCGTCCAGCGCGCCATCGAGCCGGGAGAAGTGGTCGGCCCCGGGAGTCCGGTGGCGGTGCTCCACGACACCTCCCGGCTTCGGGCCACGGTCGGCATTCCCGAGACCGATATCGCGTTCTTTCGCGTCGGCAGTCCGGCGGAGGTGCAGGTGGATGCGTATTCGGATCGTTCTTTCGAAGGACGCATCGCTTACATCGCGCCGAACGCCACCCAGCCGGGGCGGAACTTCCAGGCTGAAGTGGAGATCGAAAACGAGGACGGATCACTTCGCTCCGGCCTCATCGTCCGGACTCGGCTGGAACGCCATGCCTATGAACAGGCGGTGGTGATCGATCGCGATCTGCTGATGGAGCGCGACGGTGTCCTCTACGCGTTCGTTCTCGATGGCGGCGAAGCAGCGATGCGCACGGTCGCCATCGGGCCCGACGAGGGCGACCGGGTGGTAATCACCGCCGGTCTCGCAATCGGTGAAACGCTCATCGTGGGCGGCCACCGGAACCTGCTGGACGGCCAGCCGGTCCGGGTGGCAGCGCGGGCGAACTGACGGCGGAGATCCCTCATGAAAGTCACCGAGTACGCCATCCGACACCGGCTGTCGGTCTATTTCCTGATCCTCATCCTCTGTCTCGGAGGAGTCGGGGTCTATGTCTCGATGCCGCGGGAGTCGTTCCCCGAGGTCGAGATTCCCTTCGTCGTGGTGTACACCGTCTATCCGGGGGTGAGTCCCACCGATATGGAGACGCTGGTCACCCGCCCTATCGAAACCGAACTGAAAGCGGTCTCGGGGGTCAAGGAGATCCGTTCGACCACCAGCGAGGGGCTGTCCAGCATCGAGGTGGAGTTCAATCCGGAACAGGACCTCGAGACCGCGCTCGCGAATGTCCGGGAGAAAGTGGACCTCGCGAAGCCCGATTTGCCCCCCGAGGCCGAGGATCCCCGGGTCCAGGATGTGGACTTCTCGCAGCTCCCCATCCTGCTCGTGACCCTTTCGGGTCCGGTGGGGGTCCAGCAGCTCACCGAAGTCGCCGAGGAGATGCAGGAGGACATCGAGGCGCTCCCCGGAGTCAACCGGGTGAATGTGGTCGGCGGGAGGGAACGGGAGGTCCATGTACAGGTGGATCCCAAGCGGCTCTCGTTCTTCGAGCTGAGCCTCTCGGACCTGGTGATCGCAGTGGCCCGGGAGAACCGGAACGTTCCCGGCGGCGAGATCGCCGTCGGCGGGCTCGAATACCTCGTCCGACTCCCGGCGGAGGTGCGGAATCCGTCCGAGATCGAGGACTTCGTGATCAAGGTCCGGGACGGCGAACCGGTCTTCGTGCGCGATGTGGCGACCGTGGTCTTCGGGTTCGAAGACGAGTCCAGCCGCTCGCGGGTGGACCGGGAGCCCTCCGTCACCCTCAGCGTCGAAAAGCGCACCGGGGCGAACCTCGTCTCGGTGGCAGACCTGGTGAACGCGGAAATCACCCGCTGGGACGAGCAGCTTCCTGCCGGGATCCGCGCCTCGGTGCTCGGAGACATCTCGGTCGAGATCCGGCGCATGGTGAACGAGCTGGAGAACAATGTGATCTCCGGGCTGCTGCTGGTGGTCGGCTGCCTGATGGCCTTCGTCGGGCTGCGGAACTCGTTCTTCGTCGGCGTGGCGATCCCTCTCTCGATGATGGCCTCGTTCCTGGTGCTCGGCTGGATCGGCTACACCCTGAACATGATGGTGCTGTTCAGCCTCATCCTCATGTTGGGCATGCTGGTGGACAACGCGGTGGTGATCGTCGAAAACATCTACCGGCACCGCGAACAGGGCGCCCGCGGGCCGGCCGCGGCCTACGCGGCGACCACCGAGGTCGCCCGCCCGGTGATCGCTTCCACGATCACCACTCTGTGTGCGTTCTCCCCCCTGCTGATCTGGCCGGGGATCATCGGGGACTTCATGTCCTATCTCCCGGTGACCCTCATCATCGGCCTCTCCGCGTCGCTCTTCGTGGCGCTCATCATCAACCCCACCCTCTGCGCCCACCTGATGAAGCCGCCGCGCCGCGGCGTCCGCAAGCCGGACGAGGAGCACGCCTTTCGGCGCGCCTACCGCCGGCTCCTCGAGTGGTCGCTCCGTCCGGGCGCCGATGCCGGAACCCGCGGCTGGTTCCTCCGGAACTGGGCGCTACCGGCGGCGTTCGTCCTGTTTCTCGGATTCGGCGCCACCCTGGCTCTCGCTGGCATGTTCTTCCAGACCGACGCCCTGATGCCCGCAGTGGCGGGTTTCGCCGGGCTCGGGGTGCTGGCCTTCACCCTCCAGGGGATCCTGTGGTTCGGCTCGAGCCTGATCCGCCGTCTCTTCGGCTGGCCCCCGTACATCACCGATCACCGCTCCGGCTGGATCTGGACGATGTGCGCGATCCTGGTCGGAACGGTCGGGATCTACACCGTGGTCGGCAAGGGAGTGGAGTTGTTCCCCGAGGTGGAGCCGCGGCAGATCATCATCAGCGTGGACGCTCCGGCCGGATCGAGCCTCGCGAGCTCTGACGAGGTGGTGGGCCGTATCGAGGAGCTGACCACCGGCACGGTGGACATGAAGCACCAGATCGCCAATGTGGGCTCCACCGGCCTCAGCCTCACTCCGGATGCGGGGGGCGGTGGAGGCAGCCCGAACCAGAGCCGCGTTTCGCTCTACATGCAAGAGCGCGCCGACCGCACGGTCCGCGACACCTTCACCACCATGGAAGGGGTTCGAGAGTCTCTCGTCGACATCGTCGGGGCGAATATCAAGGTCGATGCTCCCCAGGACGGACCGCCCACCGGAGCTGCGGTCTCGGTGCGCATCCTCGGCGACGATCTGGACGAGATCACCCGGCTGGCCGAAGAGGTGCAGGCGCGGGTCCGGGGCATCGAGGGGCTCGTGAACCTCGACGACGACATCGAGGAGGGCAAGCCGGAACTCCGGGTCGAGGTGGACCGCGAGGAGGCGATGCGTTCGGGGGTCAACACCCAGATCATCGCGGCCACCGTCCAGACCGGAATCCTCGGCGCCGAGGCGTCCAAGTACCGGATCGGAGAAGACGAACACGACATTCGGGTGCGGCTCGCCCCGGAAGCCCGGCGCTCCCTCGACGATATCGGCGAGCTCACCGTGCCCGACGAGGACGGAGTGCCGGTCCCGATCCGGGCGGTGGCCGAGCTCCGCCACGGAGTGGGTCCAGCCGCAGTCCGCCGCGTCGATCTGAACCGGGTGGCGACGATCCAAGGAGATGTGGTCCGCGAGTCCGGCCGCACCGAGGCGAGCGTGCGCGAGGAAGTGGCAGCGGAACTGGACGCGATGGACTGGCCGCCCGGCTATCGCTGGGAATTCTCCGGCGCGAACCAGGAAGAGCAGATGGCGACCGAATTCCTGTCCCGCGCCTTCGTGATCGCTCTGCTGCTCATCCTGATGGTGCTGGTGACCCAGTTCGACTCGCTGGTGCTGCCGCTCGCCATCATCACCTCGGTGGCCCTCTCGGTGATCGGCGTCCTCTGGGGACTGATCCTCACCGGCACGGCGTTCGGGATCATCATGACCGGCATCGGGGTGATCTCGTTGGCCGGGATCGTGGTGAACAACGCCATCGTGCTCTGCGACTTCATCCGCCAGCTCCGAAAGAAGGGACTCAGCCGCCACGACGCAGTGGTGGAGGCGGGGTCCATCCGGCTCCGCCCGGTGCTTCTCACTGCGGTGACCACGGTGCTCGGGCTCGTTCCGCTGACCTTGGGACTGAACATCGATTTCTTCAGCCTCTCGGTGTCCACCGGAGGCGAGAGCTCCCAGTTCTGGGCTTCCATGGGCGTCGCGGTGATCTTCGGACTGACCGTCGCCACCGTGCTCACCCTGGTGGTGGTACCGGTGACCTACGACAGCCTCGACGGCCTCTCGGAGGCGATCGCCGGCTATCGGGAGCGCCGGCGTGAAACGGGGCGCTCCGAAACCGGCGCACTTCCCGCCGACGCCTGACCGGCGGGGTCCCGGTCGGATCTTCCCGACCGGGAGCCGCTCGCTCCGCGGCACGGCCGTGTGACTTCGTCCACGAGAGCTGGTTCGGCGGTTTGTCTCGGCTGCCCTGATCGAGGCGGGTCTTCACCCCCTTCGGGCGGGCGTTGCCAAGCGGTCCGCTCTCGTGCCCGCCAGCTCGCCGGGCCTTCCCCGACCCTGCCGTAATATCCGCGCCGACACCCGGATTCACAGGGGTGGAAAACCCGGGGAGGAGACCCGGGGTTCGGCTGGATGGGCGGAACGGCCGCCGCCCCTCCAAGAGTAGAGATCTGGAAGAGATCGAGTTTGCCTTAGTTCCGGAGGGGTGCAAGAGCGGCTGAATTGGCCAGCCCGGAAAGCTGGTGTACCGGCAACGGTACCGTGGGTTCGAATCCCACCCCCTCCGCCGAACTGGCCTTGCGAAAGGTCATTCGGTTCCCCGAAATCGAGCCTTTCCCCACTGTTTTGGTGGTTTCCGACGAATTCGACGGCGAATTCTCCACAGACCGACTGATTTCCAAGCAAACACAACCCAAACACAAACACCTGAAGGATCGCCGCCCGGAACCTCGAGGCGCCATGAGCGGCGGCCGCCCCCCGCTCCGCCACCACGAAGAGCTGACCCCCGAATTCGTCGAGGCGGCGCCGGAAGGGCGCTTCGACGACGGCAACGGCCTGGCGCTGTTCGTCGCGGAAGACGGCTCGCGCCGCTGGAAGCAGCAGCTCCGGCTCCGGGGCCGCGATTACTGGGTGGGCCTGGGCAACGCCGCGGTGATCCCGCTCGAAGAGGTGCGGGCGCTGGCGCTCGAGAACTTCGAGTCCGCCCGCCGCCGGGAGGAGGCCGAGAAGATCGAGAAGGAGACGGCGCCGGAGCAGGAGCAGGCGGTCCAGGCCCCGGCCGAGCCCGCCCGCCGCCCGCGGCGGCGGCGGAAGCTCTGCGACGAGCTCACCGTCGAGCGCATCGAGCAGAACCCGGCGGGGCGCTACGCCGACGGGCGGGGCCTCCACCTGAGCATCTCCCCGACGGGGGTGCGCCGCTGGTACCAGGTGGTCACCTCCCGCGGGAAGACGCACCGGATCGACCTCGACCTGTATCCGAAGGTTTCGCTCGCGGCGGCGCGGGCGCGGGCGCTCGAGAACTGGGAGATCGCCCGCGCCGGCGGCGACCTCTCCGGCCGGGACGCCACCGGGCTGACGCTCTCGCAGAAGCGGAGCATCGCCGCCCGGCAGGCGGCGGCCTGGCGGGACTACGCGCTGACGCTCAGCGAGGAGATCGTCGAGCAGGCGCCGCCGGGGCGCCACCCGGACGGCAACGGGCTGGCGCTGGTGGTCTCCAACCGCGGGGTGCGGCACTGGAATCAGCGGCTGGTCATCGACGGGCGGACGCGCTCCTTCGGCCTGGGGAGCACTGCGGATCTCTCGCTCGCGGCGGCGCGGGAGCTGGCGCAGAAGAACCGGGAGATCGCCGGCGAAGGCCGGGATCCGCGGCGGAAGCTGCCGATCCGCTGGGCCGGCAGCCGCGGGCCGGCCGGGACGACGGGCCGCCGCGGCGCTGCCCTCGTCCGCCGGGCGATCCGGGCCGCGGGCCAGGGGGTTTCGCTCGCGGAGGCGATGACCTTCGAGCAGGCGGCGGCGGCGGTGCTCGATCTGCACCGCGACAGCTGGGTGAAGAAGCACATCGAGGAATGGGAGTCCGCGCTGCGGCGCTTCGTCTTCCCGAACCTGGGGGTGTTGCCGATCTCGAAGATCACCCCGCAGCAGGTGGTCGAGGTGCTCCGCCCGATCTGGCGGGATCGGCCGGTGACCGCGCAGCGGGTGCGGCAGCGGATGGGGCTGGTGTTCCGCTGGGCGCAGGCGACCGGCATCCGCCCCGACGACCCGGCGGCGGCGGCGAATGTGATGCTGCCGCGGCAACGGCACCAGGTTCGGCACTTCAAGGCGCTGCCCCACGCCGAGGTGCGGGAAGTGATCGCCCGGGTGCGAGCCGCGCCGTCCGCCGCCGCCGTCCGGCAGGGGCTCGAATTCCTGATTCTGACCGCCGCGCGCTCCGGCGAAGTGCGGCGGGCCAGCTGGGGGGAGATCGACATGACGCAGCGGCTCTGGACGGTGCCGGCGGAGCGGATGAAGGCGAAGCGCCAGCACCGGGTGCCGCTGGCGCCCGCAGCCGTCGCGCTCCTCGTCGAGGCGGGCGGCGGCCAGGGGAAGAAGCCGGACAGCGCGCTGCTCTTCCCCAGCTCGAGCGGGGCCCCGCTCTCCGACGGGACCTTCGGGAAGCTGCTCCGCTCCCTCGAGGTCGCGGCGGTGCCGCACGGTTTCCGCACCAGCTTCCGCACCTGGTGCGCGGAGAAGACCCCCTTCCCCCGCGAGGTCGCCGAACGGGCGCTCGCCCACATCGTCCGCGACGCCACCGTGGCGGCTTACGACCGCTCCGACCTACTCGCCAAGCGTCGCGAGCTGATGGAGCTGTGGTCCCACTATGTGCAGCCGATCCGGAGGCTCTTCAGGTGAGCGGCGGCGGGGGGCGGCGGGGGCGCTGACATGCCGCGGGCGAAGGAATACCGCGCCCGCCGGTCGGCGGGGATATGCGTCGAGTGCCCGACCGGCACCGCGGCCTCGCGCTGCCCCGAGTGCCGCCGGCGCGAACGGCTGCGGTCGCGGGCGAAGGCGCGGAGCGAGCGGTCGCGGGGGAAGTCGCGGCGATGACGATCGCAGCGGCGAGGGCGCTCGTCGCCGCCACCGACAACGAGCGCTCCGCTCCGCAGTTCAGCGAAGAGCTGCGCGAGGAGCTCCGCCGCATCCTCGACCCGAAGCCCTTTCCGATGCCTGGGCATCGGATCCGGGTGCACTGCCGCAGCTGCGGGGCCGAGGACTGGGAAACCTGCCCGCCATCGCCGCCGATGTGCTCGCAACTGACCTGGTTCTGCGGGCCGTGCCGGCACGACTGGAACCTGCCGTCGCCGGCATTCGCCCTCCCTACCGGGCGCTACCTGTCGGTTCCCGAATACCAGGCGCGGTACCGGCGCACCCAGGAGAAGCGGCGGCTGCTGGCCGAGGCGCCCGGGATGCTGGCGGGGGCAGGCGGCTGATGCCGGCGTTCGCGGCGGCGATCAGGGCGCTTTCGGCCGCCGGCGCCCAGCTGGTGCGGCTCGACTCCGCCAAGAAACCGATCGATCGCCGCTGGCTGAAACAGGGGTGCCGCCCCGAAGCGGCGGCCCGCCACCTGGCGGCGCCGGGGGGCGGCCTCCTCGGCCTGATCCCGGCCTCGGTCGGGGCGCTGGTGGTGGACCTGGACCGGGGGGCGGCGGCGGAGGTCGAGGAGCGCCTGGGCCAGTCGGCAGCCGCCCGGCTGCCCAGCCGGCGGGCCGGCGGGGCGCACCTGTTCTATCGGGCGGCGGCAGGGCTCTGGTGCGGGAACAAACAATTCCGCCTTCCCGGCGGCGCCGGCGGGGAGATTCGCCACGCGAACGGCTGCGTGGCACTCCACGCCCTGGCCGAAGTGCCGCGGGCGCTGACCGCGCTCGCCGTCGCCGCGCCGCTCTCCCCGGACCGCCTCGACCTGCTGCTCGAAGGCAGCGGCTCCGCCGGCGCCGGGCGGACGGCGCCCGCGCTCCACGGCCCGGAGGCGGTCCTGGCGGCGGCGAAGGGCGAGCGGAACCTGCGGCTGAACGGCGAGGCGTTCCGCGAAGCGCGGCGCGGCTCGCTGACGCCCGAGCGCCGAGCCGCCTACCGGGCGGCGGCGGTCGCCTCCGGGCTGCCTCCGGAGGAGGCGGCCCGCACGCTGGACAACGCCGAGCGCGGCGCGAAGAAGAAGGCGGGGACGAGAGCGGCAGGAATTCCCTCTGGGCCCGCTGCCCACCGCCCGGCGCCCCCCGCTGCCGGCGAGACGGCGCCCCGAGCAGCAGCGACGGCACCCGCCGCCGGAGCGGCGCTGCTCGACCGTCTCGCCGAAGAGTTCGCGCGGGTGGCGCCGCTGCCGCCCGGAGGGAGCGCGGCGCTGGCGCTGTGGGCGGTTTCCACCTGGACGGTCGAACGCTTCCCGGTGGCGCCGCTGCTGTTGCTGCTGGCCTCGGCCCGCCGCCGCCCCGCCGGCGAGAAGGCGATCCTCGAAGCCCTCGCCGCCGTGGTCCGCGAGCCGCAGCCGATCTCCGGGATCGTCGATCCCGCCGGTCTCTACGCGGCGGCTGACCCATCTGGCCCCGGCGCCGGCAGCAGCCTGCGCCCGCCGACCGGCCTGCTCCACGAAGTGGGGCGGCGCGGCGCGCCGCTGCGGAAGGCGCTGCGGGAAGCGCTGCGGGATGGTGCGTTCCGCCGGTGGCAGGTTCGGGGGGAGGGGGCGCGGACGGCGTTCGCGGCGCGGGCGGTGGGGCTTTGCCGCGGGAAGGCGCCGGAGGAACTCGCGCCGCTCGCGGTGACGCTGCAGCTGCCGGGGCTGCGTCCGGCGGCGGCGCCGTCGTTGTTTCGCGTGGAACCTCCGGCGGCCTTCTCGCGGGCGCTCGCCGGTGCGGCAGAGGCGGCGGCGGCGGCGCTCGCTCCCGCCCTCGCTCCCGACGGCCGCTCTCCCGACGGGGTTCCCGACGGGATTCCGCAGTCCTGGGGGCCGCTGCTCGCGCTCGCCGCGGCGGCGGGCGCCGGCTGGCGGCAGCGCGCCCGGCGGGCGGCGGAGGCCGTCGCCCGGCAGCATCCGAACAGCCCCTGGACGGCGGTGCTGGTCGCGGATCTGCGGGCGCTCGCGGCGGCGCGCGGCGCGGAATGGCCCGACCTGGGGCGCTTCCTGGCCACCGAGGACGCGCTCGCCGGGCTGGCGGCGATGCCGGGGCGCCCCTGGGCCGCCTGGAGCGGCGGGGTCGCCATCACCTCGCAGGCGGTGCGCCGCCTGCTCTACCCGGCGGGGATCGGAGCCGTCCGCGAGCCTTGCAGCTCGGTTGCTCGCCGCCACGGCCGGCGCCGGCGCGGCTACCGCCTCGCCGACCTGCGGCTGCCGGCGGAGTGGGAGCAGCCGGGCAGCGGCAGCGCCGGCGAAGCAGCAGCAGCAGCGGCCCCCGAGCCGGCGGGCGGCCCGCGATGAAAGGCGGCAAGACCGGCGGCAGCTGCGCAAACTGCCCTCGGCCTGTCCAGCAGGGCCGCACCCGGTGTTTTCGCTGTGCGCTCCGCGCTGCCGAGAAGGAAAGGCGAAGGCGCCAGGAGCGGAAGGATCTGGGGCTCTGCGCACAGTGCGCCGATCCCCAGATCCGCGGGACGAGCCGCTGCCGCAAGCACCTGCAGATCAACGCCGAAAGGCGTTTCCAAGAGCGGCGCCGACTGCGCGGGGGACCCCCGCGGGCCCCTGACAACTCGAACCATCCGTGGAGGAGGGCCGAGGCCGCCTCCTGGGCCGCCCGGAAGCCCGCCCGGGAAGCCCGCCCGCCGCATGATGGATGACCAGCACGGCGCATACGAGGCCGCGTACACGCACGCGACCGAGGTCGCGGCGCGCATTCGGAAAGGGGAAAAGCGAGAGCTCGACGAGCTCGATCTGGCTCACTACACCCTCGCAATGGCCCGACGCCGGGGGGTCCAGCGAATGATCCACCGGGGCCTGCTCCGCCGGCGCCGGCTCACCGAGCTGCTGACTCCGGAGTGCCTACGCCCCCCGAACTTCGAAGAACGGGTCGCGCTGCAGCGGGCGCAGGAGACCGCTTGGGCGAAGCGGAAGCAGCAGCCCGCCCCCCGACCCCTGAACTCCGCCCCAGTGAACACGACCTGGCGAGCCCGGCCATGCGTCGAGCTCGACGCCACCGCCGACAAGTGGCTCTTCGCCTGCGAGGACGGAACCCCTTTGGTCCAGTCCGAAGACGCCGCCCGCAAACGGCGGGTCTTCATGGATTCCCTGGAACTCCAGCAGAGAGCGAAACGCATACAGCGTCATGCTCCTCGACTCTGGTGAGCGACCGCGCCATGAAGGATCGCCGGGTGCTCGACTCCGGGGCGCGGATGCGCCTCGAGGTTCTGATCGAAGGCCGGGACGCGGTCACGAGCTCCGAGGCGGCCCGGCTGCTTTCGCCGCCGCTCACGAAGAGCAAACAGGTCGCGGTGGGGAAGTTCTTCGCCGGCCTGGGATGGGCGGCCCATCGCTGCCGCGGGGAGGCCGGAGTGGGCCAGAAGACCATCTACCAGAGGTCTGGAAACCGCCGCCCCGGGCAGCGCTTCGAGCACTCCCTCACCCCCACCGAGGGCGAACGGCTGCTCGCGCTGCTCGAAGGCCGGGAGGTGATCCCGGTGGCCGAGATCGTGGCCGCGCTCGGAGGGGGCCGCTCCCACGGGCGGATGACCGCCATCGGACGCTTCCTGAATCGCCGCGGCTGGACCTCGATGCGCAACAGCGGCGCGACGGCGGGCCGGGACCGCTACCGGCGGGTGCGGTACGACCAGATCGAGGCGGTCGTGGACTTCGCCGCCAGCCGCCAGCCGGCGAGTGTCCGGATCTCGGAGATCGAGAACCACTTGCGGGCGGCTTTCCCCGGGCAGCCGATCCTCGCCCGGTACCGGATCGGCATGTTGATGCCGAAGCTGGGCTACCGGCGGTGGAAGCGGAGGGCCCGAGAGGGCCAGGGGAAGGAGGAGTCGGTCTATCAGCGCGCGGCGCCGGCTTCGCTGCGATGACGGCGCTGGCGGCGCGGCGCTGGATCGAGGCGAACCGCGCTCTGGTCCAGGCGCCCCCGGGGACGGTCTGGCGCGAGCTGGCGACCGGCGAGTTCCGCTGCGAGGTCGAGGGGGAGACCTGCTGCCCGGCGGGGGTGGCGATCCTCCGATACTGCGGGGAAGAAGAAGAGGCCGAAGACGGTCCCCAGCACCAGCCCCTCGACCTGCAGGTGCCGGATCCGGAAGAGATGAGCCGGCGCCTCGACGGGCTCGACCTGGCGGCGGCGCAGGCGCTGGCCGTCGCCGGCGACAACGAGCGAAACGACCCTCGGTTCAGCGTCGAGCTGCGGAAGGCGCTCCGCCGCGCTCTGGGCGAGGTCCTCCCGTTCCAGCCGTGAGTTGCTCCATGGCGAACGACCTCGAGAGCGGCTTCTTCTCGGCGGCGGTCCGGGGCGCGCTCCGCTGCGCCCTGGCCCTGACGCCGGCGGCGCAGCAGCTGCCCCCTCGGTAGCAGCCGGTGGACGAAGGCACCCCGACAGCGGAGGTGCTCGTCTTCCTCGATTGGAATCCCGGGGACCGGGTCTGGACCGCGTGGCGCGTCCAGTCGGGGCAGCTGTACGGGGAACGGATCGCCGCCGCCCCCTCGGTGGTGGAAGTGATCGCGCGGGCCCGCGCCTGGGCGAACGAGCACCGCCTCCGTATCGAGCGGACCCTCATCGAGGCGGGGTGGGCTCCGGTGTTCCTCGAGGGGCCGTAGGCCGCCGGGCAGATGGTGATCGACCTGGGCTACCCCACGCTCGCGCAGAACTGGATCTACGCCTGGGCCGGCGGCGGCCCGGGAGACCCACTGCCGCCGGGACTCCCGGACACTCCCAGCGAATACCCGGATGGAAACGGGGCCGCGAAGCGCTACGAGTTCGCCGACGGCTCCGCTGTGATCCGTGACGCTTTCGGGGCGAACGACTGGGAGCTGGGCATCCACCGGGAGCAGCTGGAGGCCAGCCGAGAGCGAATCGAAGCAGAGAACGAATCGGTTGCCGAAGCGGCGCCGGTGTACTTCGAGGAGCAGCTGGCGGTTCCGCCGGGGACGCCGATCTGCCGATGAGCGTTCTTCGACATCTCTGCCCTGCCTGCGGCGCCCGGCTTCGGGTGAGCCGCCGCCGGGGCCGGCAGGAAGGCAGATGCAGCGGCTACCGCGGGCGGGGGCCGCTTCCAGCGATGAACGGCAGCGGCGGGCGCGATCCCGACAAGTGGGGCCGATCCTGCGGGCGCGATTTCGACCACACGGCGGACGGGTGGGTCGAGCGGAAACCCGAGCCTGCCGTTTTCTGGATGCCGGGGCCGCGCTGACGGAGCTGCTGACGGGCCGCTGACGGCCTTCCGGCGCCGGGGGGTGGTCGGAGGGGCCGGGGGAGAGCGCGGCGCGGTCTGGGGCGCCTTCTGGGCGCTCCTGGGGGTAGGGAACGGGCGTCCGATGCTTCCGGTGCCGGTCCAGCGGTGAGGTCTCCGGCGGCGAGAGGTTCGGCGGGGATCGGGTTTCCGGTTCGGTTCGCTCTTTTCGGATCGCCTCGGAGTTTGGAGTCGGGCCGTTTTCGCGGCTGCAGCGCGGATTTCCCGACTCTGATTTTTTCTTCTTCTTGGGTTTTTTCTGGATTGGATTTCGGTTTTCGCCGGGTTCCGCAGTTGCTCGGTTTGCCTCCCCTTCCTACCTTCTTCATGGGTACGCGCGCGTACGCGTACGCGCGAGGCCAAGTCGTTGACTGATTTATGGAAAGGGGAGGGCCGGTGTGTACGCGAAATTCATACCTATCGATTTACACCGGCCCTCCCCCCCGGTAAGTCATTGAAAAATGGGGGGGGGGGGGGGGGGCGGCCGGTGTCGTTCGAGATCTCGAACCCGTTCTGAAGACACCGGCCCTCCCCCTGAAAACCGCGCCGGGTCAAGGAGTTCCGGCTTCGAATGGGCCAGGGGAGGGCCGGTGTCTCTGTTCGAGCGCCGGATCCGTCAACAGGTTTTCAACAGGTTTTCAACAGTCTGGAAGGTAGTTTTCAACAAAATGTTGAACTTCTATTCAGCATTCCATTTTTTCAAGGAGATCACTACTCACTATTTGAGTGATTCCTTAGGATTTTGGCGACTTCCCGCCGCGGAAGAAGGGGGCCAGTGCCAGGCAGAGGAGCGCCGCCAGCCAGAGGGCGCCGTAGAGGATCGCCCCGGCCAGCGCTTCCGGGTTCAGAAAAGCAGGCGGGCGGCGCGACCGAGGTCGAGGGTGACCCCGATCCCGCAGTGCCAGCCGCTCTCGGGGCCGCCGAAGCTGCGGGCGCAGGTGGGGCCGACGGCGAAGGGGAAGCGGGCCCGAGCGGCGGCTCTCGCGGCTTCTTCGACCGCCGCCTCGGCGGCGCGTCCGAAGTCGGCAGCGCGCGCTTCGGCGAGGTCGGCGCGGCGCTCGGCTGCAGCCCGCGCGAAGGCCTGGGCGTCGTGCGCCTGCCGCAGCTCGTCGAGCGCCTCGCGGAGCGCCGCTTCCCGGCGCTCCTGGACCTCCCGCCGCAGTTCGAGCTCGTAGGCGTAGTTGCGCAGCGCGTCGAGGTCGCGTTCGGCGCGTTCGAGCCGCAGCCGGAGTTCCCCGGGGGGCAGCGATTCGGGCTCGGGGGGCTCCGGCGCTTCCGGCTCGGGGGGCTTCGGCCAGTGCGCGCTCGGGGACTCCGGGAGCGGCGGCAGGAAGAACTCGCCCGCCAGCAGCTGCTCCAGCTCTTCCGCGCGGCGCAGGTGCTGTTCGGCCTCGTCGCGGAAGCCGTCGGCCTCGGCGCGGGCGTAGCGGATGTCGGCCCGGTAGCGGGCGTGGGCCAGATCGTCCAGCAGCCCGGAAGCGCCCGTCGGCGCCCCGGCGGCGGGGCGCCGGCCGCGGGCGGTCCAGCCGGCGGCGGCCCCGGTTCCGGCCGCGGCCAGGGCCAGCCAGAGGGCGGGCCGGCGCAGCGCGGGCGCCAGCCAGGCGGCGGTCAGCCGGACCAGCCGCCAGCCGGCAGAGAGCGCGGCGGTGATGACGGCGGAAAGGACTGCGGAGACGACGGCCAAATGAGGACGGCCCCCGAAAAGGGGCGGCGGCGGGCGGGGGGAAAGGGGGGAATCGCTGGGTGAGCCGGCCCCCGAGTGTGGAGAACCGAACGCTTCCGGCCGAATCGCAGACAGCGGCCCTTGATCCCGATTCCAGGCGCTCGACGCCCCGAAGGGTAACCGGAGGAATTCCGGCGAACGGCCTCTTCAGCGACTGGCCGGGCGGGTAGCGAGCGGCTGGTCGGCGATCACTTTCCCTCGGTTCGTGTTCCACAACCTGGGTTGTCGTGCACAGGTGATCGGTGAACGGCGCCGGTGGGCGTTCCGATCAGGGCTTTTCGATCAGGGAGTCTCGATCGGGCGGGGACCCCCCGGCGCCCGCGGTCTCGTTCACCGAGACGCCCCGCGCCCAGGCTTCGGCGAAGAGGTCGGCGGCGGTTCGGCGGTTCTGCTCGGCAGCGCCCGCTTCGGCGGGGAGGAAGTCGGCCAGTTCGGGCGCTTCGCCGCCGCTTCCGCTGAAGACGCGGGAGACCAGCCAGGGGGTGAGCGCCAGCATCCGGTGCAGGATGGCGGGGCCGAAGGGGGCGGCTCGCCAGTGCTGGATCCAGTCGTCGAGCCAGCGCGCCGGCCAGCGGCTTTCCAGGATGTCGGGGTGCGGCGCCCCGACCGCGAGCGCTAGCTGGTGGAGGAAGTAGCGCTCGCCGGAGCGGGTCGCGCGCGCCGCTTCGACTTCGCTCGCGGCTTCGCCGCCGGTGCGTTTTTTTTCGACCCGGGATCGTCGGGGCCGGTCTCGGGGCCGGCGGCGGCCGCAGCCGCCTCGGAGAGGCCGAGCGCGTCGGCCACCGCCCCTTCGGCGAGCAGCCCGGCGGCGGTTTCGAGGGTCTGGTGCAGGTCGTCGGCGCAGAGGAGTCCGCCCGCCTGTTCGCGGGTCAGGCCGAGCGGCCGGCCTTCCTCGTCGATGGCCAGCAGGACCGCGATGTCGAGCATCGACTGCACCAGCTGTTCAGCGCTGGCGGTCTCGGGACGGGTGTCGGCGGCGGCGGTCTCGCGGGGGGCGGCGTAGCCGGCCATGCGGATCTGGAGCAGCGAGCGCTCGACGCGGGTCGGCTCGCGCACCCGGAGCAGGCGGCCGTCCACCGTCGGGAGGTCCACCCAGGCGAAGTTCCGCACTTCCTTCGGGGTGAGGTCGGCGCGGCCCACCACCAGGGGCGGCGGCCCCGGTGCGGCGCTGCTGCTGCTGCTCACGCCGCCGCTGCGACCCCGGCCTCGACGAAGGAGAAAGCCAGCCCGACCGCGCCGTGCTCGTCGTAACGGCAGCGCACCTCGGAGCGGTCGCGCGGGGCCATGGCGACCATCGCTTCCATCGCCGGCGCCACCGGCTCGCCGGGCTTCGGGACCGGCACCCGCGCCGGAGCGACCCGGATCCGGCGGCGGCTCGCCGCGTCCTCGACCGCGAGGTAGCAGCGGTCGCCGATATAGAGGGTGTCCCCGGTGCGGAGGATGGGGTCCGGCAGGTGCTCGGCCCCCTGGATTTCGACGGAGAGGATGCCGTCGGACGGCAGCGCGACCGCCTTCACCACCTCGACCTGGTGGTGTTTCGCGCTGCCGTCCATTTGCGAGGCGGCAGCGGCCCCGCCGCCGGCCAGCGTCACTTCGGTCCGGCAGCGAATGAGCCGGCCGCCCCTTCCAGCGACCGTTACCGTGAGCGTCGAGCTCCCGCCGGCCTTCCAGTAGAGCCAGAGCGAGCGGTTCGCCCCCGAGCCGTACACCGGATCCAACTTGAGAACCTGGTCGTTCGAGGCGGCGGCGGTGACCGAGTCTGCGTTCGCCACCTCCAAGTGCAGCCGCTTCCGGCCGTTCCTGGGGAGGTGGATCGTCGCCGGGAGGCCGGTGCAGGACACTGCGAGCGGGTCGCGGCTCGCTTCATCTTCGGCGCCGAACCGGCCGAGGCTGCCGCGCACTCCGGCGCCGTGCACGAGCGGGGTGACCGGGATGCGGAAGAAGACGCCGGCGTGGCGGAGCCGGGCGGCGAAGGCGAGGATGGCGGCGGCCTGGTCGCGGTTGCGCCGGGGCGCGATGTTCAGCGTGCCGCCCCAGTTCCAGGCGGGGATCTGCGTCTCGACGAGGCGCCCTCCCTCGGTCTGGAGGAGGCGGGTCGTCCCGGGGAGGTCGATTTCCAGATCGCGGACGGAAACCGGAAGATCGAGGGTGGCCACGGTGCGGGAGGGGGTAAGTGTTTCACTCGGCGGGAGGGCCTTCGCCTCCGGGGAGGGTCCAGGCGCCTTCGTCGTCCTCGATACGGCACACCGCCCCGCGCCTTTCCAGGGTGCGGAGGCGGGAACGCGCCGCCGGCGCGGAGAGTCCGAGCGCGGCGGCGACTTCGCCGGCAGTGCGGGGCCCGGCGGCCAGCTCCGCCAGCACCGCGCGCTGGGCCGGGGTGAGCGAAACGAGCCGCGGGCCGAGGGGGGCTTCGTCGAGCGGGGGCGCTTCGGCCGGCGATGGAGCGGCTTCGGCCGGGGGCGGCGGGAAGAGCGCGGCGAGGGCTCGGCTTCGGCGCGGGAAGAAGTCGGGGACGGCGAAGAAGTCGAGGTCGCGGCTCATCAGGAGCGCGTAGGCGCGGGTGCGGTGGCCGGAGCGAGCGGCGCGGGCGGCCGGGCCGAAGACGGCGGTGCGCTGGTTTTCCGGGGCGGCGGCGGCGATCTCGGTCAGGCGCGCTGCCGCCGGGCTCAACCGGCGCCGGCGCTTCGGCTTCGAGGGTGGAGTCGGCGAAACCTTCGGCGGAGCCGGTGCCGCCTGCTTCTCGGGAGAGCCGCCCATCGTCGGCAGAATTTGGCCGGTCCCGGCGCGTCTCGCCGGCGCCCGGCGATTCCGGGGCGGCCCGGAGGAAATGCGCGCCTTCGGCTCGAACCCGCGAATCCTGGGGGATCGCCGGGAAAAACGAGGCCCGGAAGCGCGCGTAGAACGGCGTTTCGGGCCGCGGCCCTACCCGTGCTGCCCGGCGAATTCGGAGGCCGTTCAGGAGGCCGGTCGCATTCCGATCGCCCGGGACGGATTCCGGGATCGGAGGGTGCTCAGAAACCCGCGTAGTGCGGCGCGGCGGCGAAGATGCGGCGGATGTAGCGGCGGGTCTCGGTGCAGTGGCGGGCGGCGCGGAGGCAGTTCGCCTCGTCCTCGATGTGCTCGAACCAGTGCCGCCGGTCGCATTCGCCGCGGCTTCCGCAGCGGCGGGCCTCGCGGAGCATCCAGCCGTAGCCGGCGTTGTAGCTGCCGAGGGCGAGAGCGAGCGCGGCGGCAGCGTCGGCGGTGCGGGGGCGCCAGAGCGTCTCCCAGCGCTTCAGCAGCCGGCACTGCGCCGCCACTGCCCAGCGCGGATCGAGTGGGCCGCCCCAGTCGGCGAGCTCGGGATACCAGCGGCGCAGGTCGGCGGCCGTCGGGGCGGTGATCTGGGCGAGGCCGCGGGCGAGGCCGGAGTCGGCCGCCGGGTTCCCGGAGGACTCCGCCATCATCTGGGCGGCGAGGAATGCCCGCCCCGAGGCGCTGAAGCCGCAGCGCTTCCCTTCGCGCCGGATCAGCTCGCGCCAGCGGAGCGCCCGGCCCGGCGGCGGCCCTTCGAGGAGCGACGCACCGGCGGCGGGGTTCGGGGGGGCGGCGGGGGGCCGAAGGAGGGGAGCTGCCGCTGCCGCCGTGACCGCGAGGGCGAGCCCGGCGCCCAGGAGGGCGGCGAGGCCCCGCGCCTGGAGGCCCCGCGCCTGGTTGCCGCTCAGCGGAAGGTGACCCCGATCTCGATGGCGGCCCGCCGCTCGGTGACGGAACGCGCGCCCGAGACGACGACCATGGTCTCGCCCTGGTGGCGGACCTCGATGTCGCTGCCGGCGAGCGGAGGATGCGCGGCGGCGCCGGTCGCGGTCCAGGGGTCGGGGGACGGGCGCCGCCAGTCGCTCGCCGTCAGCCGGAGCATCACGAAGTCGGTGAGATGGTCGAGCAGCTCGGCATCGCCTTCGGCGGCAGCGAAGGTCAGGCCCAGGCGCACCCGCGCACCCTCCGGCTCTTCGTCCACTCCGTCGAGGGTGGCCACCGCGTAGGGGGTTCGCGCCGACTCCGGCGCCGCACCCCGGAACACTGCGGGCGGTGCGGGCGGCGGCAGCCGGCCGTTACGGCTCGCATCGGAGTCGCCGGCGTCCGGCGCCGCCGCTTCGAGGCGTGCTTCCCGGAGCGCGTCCATGGCGAGGTAGCGGCAGGCGTCGAGCGCCCGCACCCCGATCGAGGCGATCACCCGACGCTCACCGGATCTGTGGGCGGTGGCGCCGGTTCGGCGGGGGGCGATTCTGCGGGTTCTGCGGGGCCGGCGGCGGTGAGCGGCAGCTCGATCAGCCGGGGGCGGTTCTGGGCTCCCACCCGGCGCGGCGGCCCGCAGTCCCAGCGCCGCCCGCGCCCCAGGACCACGCTCGTCTCGTCGAGCCCGGCCAGCGGGCGCAGGGTGATCGTCGCGGTCATCCGGTCGCGCTGCCGGTCGAAGTCGTCCGCCGGCCCCCCGCGCCCGTCGCGCCATTCGCAGGGGATGCGCTGGTGGACGGTCTCGGTCCAGCGGGCCGCCCCGGAGGCGGCGTCCGGCGGAGCCGGCGAGCGGAGGATCACGGCGATGCGGGAGTTGAAGCGCTGCGCCACCGTGCGGCGCGGGAGCTTGCCCATCGTTCCGTCTCGCGGCGCCGGATCAGGGCGGGCCCCAGTCGAGGCTCTCGGGTTCGACCGGCTGCACCACATCGAGGGCCCGGTCGCCGCCGCCGGGGAGGATCGGACCGTAGCGCGCGCCGCTTTCGCGGGCACCCGCCGCCGGCGACTCGATCGTGGCGTCCCAGTGCCCGCCGCTCGCGGCGGCCGCGACCAGCCGCCCTTCCCAGCTCCCGACCTGGGACCAGTGGACGCCGTCCGGGGACCAGACGGCGCGCACCGCCGCGGGGTAGCCGGCTCCGGTGTTCCGGGCGATGTCGCGCATCACCGCCCCGGGCAGCCCGCCGAGGCGGATCCGCGCCGACGGCGGCGCCGAAGAACCGGCGGCGGTCGGGGTGACATCCACCTCGAGCACCAGCCCGCGGGCGGGGCGGTACACCTTCCCGGCGAACTCCAGCTCGGCGTCGCCGGCCCAGAGGTGGACGACTCCCCCCTCCGACTCCTCAGCTCCGAGCGAAACGAGGTCGGCGCTCAACGGCATGTCGCGGTCCTCTGCCGGCGTGGGGACGGGTCGGCGGGTGGGATTCTGTCAGTAGGGGCGGGTTCGCCGGCGCGCGCGGGTCTGCTACTTTCCGTTTCGTGGAGGACCGAAACTCGACGACGCGGCAGCTCCCGGCAGCAGGGAAGAACGCGATTCGAGCCCCGGCCTTCGGATTCGAGAGCGCCGCCGGCGGGCGGAGGGGGTGAGTCATGTCGTTTCTGGCCAGCATGGGAACCGGGTATATCTCCGGCAAGGTGTGGCTGTGGGCCGCCCTCATCACCTGCATGGGCGTTGCGGCCACGCTGCCGGACTGGATGCTCTACCCCACTTTCGTCGCCCTGCCGCTCCTCTACTTGTGGTCGCTCAGAGCGTCGACGCGGGCGGCTCGGATCGTGCGAGGAGAGGGGGCCGGCGTCCTGGAGACTTTCGATGCCAAGTTGGAGGTCGCGCTCAAGGTGCCGATCTTCCTCATCGTCTTCTGGGGCGGCAGCGGTGCCATCGCGCTCTTCAAGTCGCAGATGACGGTGTATCTGTGGTGGGCCGCAATTGTGATCTTCTTCGGCATCTGGATATGGCAGAGGCTGCATTCCGAGGCGGTGGAAGAGGGATACGAAGACGAGTACGACTGATCCCTGAGCCGCCGGCCGCTCGGGGGTTTCCGGTTACGCTACGGCGATGGTTTCCTCCGAATGGTTCCAGCTCGCCGCGGTCGTCACCATCGTCGGGGCGGGGCTCGCGGTGGTCCGGTCTTTCTGGCGGCTCGAGCTGGCCTTGCAGAAGCAACTGACCGAGCTCTCCACCGCGATCTCGCACCTCGCGGATGTCGTCCTGGATATCCGCAAGGAGCAGCGGCTGCTGCTCCGCGACCGCGAGCGCGATGTCGGGCGCCGGGAGGCGCTGGCCGCCACCCACAAATAGAGCCGGAGCGCCGGGCCGGGGAAGTCAGCCCGGCGAAGTCAGAGGCCGAGCCGCTCGGCCATCCGGCCCAGCGCGCGCTCGACGGCGGCTTCCCCCGAGTGCTCGACCGCCTGCTCCGCCCAGCGGTTGCCGGCGACCGGCCCCGCCCGGTGGTGGGTGAAGCCGCGCGAGGTCCAGATTCCCTGCGGCGCCATCTTCACCGAGGCGCGCGCCACCGACGGGTCGCGGCTGCGCCCGGCCTGGACGCGCACGCTCCGGGCGAGCGGGATTTCGGCGCCGATGCTCGACTTCGCCCGCGGCCGCCGCTGCCGGGGAGCGGCGCGGCGCACCGCCCGCGCCAGCTCGACCGCCCCGGCCCGCGCCGCCGCCCGCATCACCCGCCGCCCCGCGCGCCGGTCCAGCCGCGAAAGCTCCGCCTGCAGTTCCGCCGCCCCGGAGAGTTGCGCGTCGAGCACCGGAGGAGGGTACCCGGGGCGGGCGGCGGGGTGTCCGGCCCGCCGGGGCGGGTGACGGGCGGCGGGTAGCGGGTACCGTTTCGGGTCGTGGCCGCCCCGAAGAACCGCCGCCTGGTCGTCGACCTCGTCGCCCGGACCTCGAAGTTCACCAGCGGCCTCGACCGCAGCCGGAAGTCCCTCGACAAGTTCCAGCGGAGTTCCCGTGGGTTGAAGGGGGAGCTGGAAGGGATCGATTTCAAGGAGGTGGCGGAGGGTGTGACCGCTTTCGCCCGGGGCGCCGTGGAAGCCCTCGAAAAGGCGGCGTCTTTCGGCGACACCCTCGCCAAGCTCTCCGACCAGACCGGCTTCTCGGTCGAGCGGATCCAGGGGATGCGCCACGCCTTCGAGCTGGGCGGGCAGTCGGTCGAGCGGACCGACGAGGCGCTGAAGAAGTTCACCGTCAAGCTCGGCGAGATGAAGGCCGGGACCGGCGAAGTCGTCTCCGGCCTGGAAAAGCTGGACCCGAAGCTCCTCGATCAACTGCAGCGGGTGAAGGACGGTTCCGAAGCCTGGGATGTGCTCATCCGGCGGGTGGGCGAATACGACACCGCTACCGAGAAGGCGGCGACGCTCAAACTGTTCGTGGGCGAGCGCCGGGCGACCGAGCTGGCGCGGGCACTCGAAGGCGGCGTCGAGGCCATCGACGCGGCGACCGCGAAACTGCGCGGCGCCGGCATCCTCATCGACGAGAAGGCGGCGGCGCGCGCCGAGGAGCTGGCCGACAAGCTGACCGAGATGCGGACGACCTGGCAGGCGGGCTTCTCCCAGGCGATCCTCCAGAACTCGGACCGGATCATGGAGGTTCTGAAAGACATCGAGAGGATCATGCCGGGGATCGTCAGGCAGCTGACGGCGGTGGTCGAGAAGTTCGCTGCGGTGCTCGGCCCGCTGCTCGCGGACGATTTCCGCGGCTCGCTGATGCGGATCGCGGCCTTGACCGCCGGCGGATACGGCGTCACCAAACATCCCGCCGGCGCCATCGGCGGTGCGGCCATCGGTGTCGTGGTGGAATCCGGGAGCATTCTGGATGACGTCGAGGAATGGTTCAGGGACATGTATGAGCGCGACAGGATTCACACCGAGGCTTATGTGAGGGATATGTTCGGCGGATCCGGAAGTGCAGAAGCGGCATTCGCCGAGAAAACAGAAAAGATGGATGAACGGCTCCGGCAGTTCGCGCGGGATTTGGAGAATCGGGGCGGCCCTCTGAATTCGATCGTCGAGCCGTTGGCCGATGGAATCGCGGACGCCGCCGCGGCGAGAGTCGAAGCGGAGCTCGCCCAGGCGGAGCTCGCCCAGGCGGCCCTCGCCCCGCCTCGAATCCAGCGCCCGGCCCCGCTGCCTCTGCCGGAGATCCCGGCGCGCGTTCCGCTCACTCTGCCCGAGGAGTGGCTCCGCCCGGAGAAGCCGCCGGAGAAGAGCTGGGCGGAGCTGATGCGGCACCCGGCGGTGGCGGCGCTCGCGAGTGTCGAGCCGCCTTCGCCGCCGCCGCCGGAGGCGCGGGAATGGCTCGCCGACCTGCTCCGGGAGCAGGAGGAGTTCCTCGCCCAGCAGGAGCGGATCCGGGAGTCGATCCGCTCCTTCGGCGACGCCTTCGACGACGCGCTCCACGACGCGATCCTCGGCACCGAGAGCCTGACGGACGCGCTGAAGGAGCTGGGCCGCACGATCGCCTCCGACCTCCTGCGGAACTTCGTCACCGGTCCGATCTCCGACTTCCTGTCTTCGTGGATCTCGGGGAGCCTCGCCTCCCCCGTTTCCACCTTGCCGGCGGGCGGTTCCTGGAACCTCCGCCCGGTCGCGCCGAACTGGTCGCCCTCCGGGAGCAGCCTGATCGGCCGCTCTTCGGCACCGCCGGTGACCGTCGGGCCCATCAACCTGAGCGTCCAGTCCACCGACGGGCCGGGGGTCACCCGCGCGCTGCTCACCGCCGAGCCCCACTTGACGCGGGCGGCGCACGACGGGGTGCTCACCGCCATCCAGGAGCCGGGGCCGATGCGCGCGGCGGTCGCCGACGCCGCCCGCTACTGACAGCCTGTCTGTGGTCGACCTGCTCACGCGATGATCGTCCCGAGGAACTGGCGCACGCTCGCCGACGCCTGGATCGTGGACCGCGCCACCATGGTGGACCGGCTCCGCGCCGACGCTGCCGACCGCGCCGCCGTCGAGGCCTCGGTCGAAGCCGCCGAGACCAGCGTCGAGACGCTGTGCGGCGGCCCGCTCCGTCTCGCCGAAGTGGTGGTGCGGCTGCCGCGCGGGGAGAGCCTGACCGCCGGTCCGCTGCACCTTCGCGGCGGCCCGCTCCGGCACCTGATCCGGATCGAGGCGGAGGCGGCGTCCGCCGGCAGACCTTCCCTCACTCCGACCGCCCTCGCGTCGCTCCGTCGGGAAGGGGACCCCGAGGTGAAGCCCGCCGAAGCCGGCTACCACTGGAGCGGCCAGACGATGATCGGCCCCGGCGGCGGCGCGGTGCGCCTCGCCTGGGTGCAGCGCTGGCGCGGGCAGGTCCCGCACTTTTCCGAACTCGATCTCTCCGGTCTCGGGGAGCCGTCGGGCTTCTCCGCCTTCACGCTCTACGCGCAGGTCGGCTGGGCCTCCGGCGAGCAGCCGGGCCCGATCCGCGAAGCGGCCATCCTGCTCGCGA
The DNA here is from genome assembly GCA_963422395.1 of Vicinamibacteria bacterium. Taxonomy (GTDB): domain Bacteria; phylum Acidobacteriota; class Vicinamibacteria; order Marinacidobacterales; family Marinacidobacteraceae. Next base: position 200,102 of record OY729431.1, read on the forward strand.
GCCACGCCTACGACGGGGCGAGCGGAGAGGCCGCGACCCGCGCCGCCGAGCGGCTGTTGGAGCCGTTCACCGCGGCCTGGACCGCGTGATGATCCGGTCGGCACTACCCCCCCGGGGGGGTGAAAGGTCGGGCGCACGGCACGCGAAACCGCGCCCAACCTCCGCTTTCACGGATGTTCGCTCGAGCGGCGGCCAGCCAATGCGATTTCCGTTGATACTCTCGGGATTCCGCCGCATTGCCCCGGAGTTCGCCGGAGATCGCCGCTCTCGGGGGAACCGCCCGGCCCCGCGCCCCGGCGCCGGCCCGGCGCGGAATGCCGTGAATTCGTTGCGGCTCTCGGAGATTGCCGCCCTCGCCAGCGGCGGATTTCCGCCGTCCCCGCCGCCCGGCCCGCCCTCTTCCGAGCGCGGTTTCTCCGCACGCTTGTTCGCCCATTCCCCCGATGGAAACCGTTGCGGCTCTCGGGGATTTCTGGAAGGCGCTTCCAGCGGCGCTCCGGCGGGAGTTCGCTTTTTCGCGGTTTGCGGAAAAATGTTCCCCGTGCCGCAAAAGCCGCCGGTCGCGCGGGAGGCCGTCCCTCGATGACTGCGGAACCGTCTTGCCCGCCGCCGAGCTTCCGGCCCCGGTCGCGTCTCGCCGCCGCCGTGACCCACATCCTGGTCGCCGGCGCGGCGCTCGGGATCGCCGTCTGGATCGAGAACGAGAGCTTCCTGGTGGAAGCGCATCCCTGGCGCCTGCTCCGCGCCACCTCGGTTCTCGCCTGGCGCGCGGTGTGTGCGGTCTCGCTCTGGCGGATCGTGGACACCTGGCTGCTGCCGTGGATCTCGCTTCGCGCGGTGGTCTTCGGGGAGCGCGGCTGGGCGGAGGTCGAGCCGCGGACACGGGCGGCGGTCGCCGGCGTCTGGGCGGCCGCCCCGCACCTCTGGGTGCTCGCGTTCGTGCTGGCGAGCCCCATCTGACGGCAGGCGTCCGGGCGGGGAGCGTTCCGACGGCAGGGGTCCGGACGAAAGGGATTCCGTCAACAGGGATTCCGGCAACAGGGATTCCGACAGGGGGCGGGCTGACCCGCGATTGGAGCGCCGAGGCCGCCGCCTACGCCGCGGCGGTGGACCGGGGGGTCTGGGTCCGGCCGGTGGGCCGCTTCGAGGTCGCCCGCTGCCGCCGCTTCCTCGCCGGCTCGAAGCGCTGGACCTTCCGCCCGGCCGCCGCCAACCACGCCGTCGAGTGGATCTCCCGGACGCCGCATGTGGTCGGCGCCTGGCCGACCCCGCTCCTCGAACTCGCCCCCTGGCAGATCCTCACTCTCGTCGAGCTGTTCGGCTGGGCGGACCCCGAGACCGGCGAGCGGCGCTTCACCCAGGCCTACATCAGCACCGCCCGCGCCAACGGGAAGACCTCGCTGGCCGCGCTGATCGGCCTCTACGAGTTCGTCTCCTCACCTCCGGGCGCGCGGGTGGTCTCGGTCGCCACCACCCAGCAGCAGGCGCAGATGGTGGTGGACATCGCCAGCGAGGTGGTTCGGCATCCGCGGAGCGCCTGGATCGTCCGCGACCACGGCCTCGTCGCGCGGGCGAGCCGCCTCGAACGCCGTGCCTCCGGCGAGATGCGCGCCCTGGCCTCGCGCCGAACCTCGCTCGAAGGGCTCGTCGGGCTCCGCCTCGGAATCGTGGACGAGATGGCCTCCCACGGGAACGACGGGGTGCTCAAGGTCATGGAGTCGGGGCGGGGCAAGATGGCCGACACCTGGACGCTCGTCACCACCACCGCCGGCGAGAACGCCGAAGGTCCGGGCTACGACCACGACCGCGCCTGCCGCACGGTGCTCACCGGCGACCAGGAGGGCCCCTGGGCCGAGACCCAGTATGTGGTGGTCTGCGCCCTCGACAAGGAAGACGACCCGCTCGACCCCACCGTCTGGGAGAAGGCGGCCCCGCTCCTCGGCTCTTCCGCCCCGCTCCGCCGCATCTACCGGCAGGAGGCGGACAAGGCGGCCCGCTTCCCCGGCGACCGCGTCGAGTTCGAGATGAAGCGGGTGAACCGTTGGCGCCGGGCGGCCGCCGCCTGGATCGACCGCGACCTGTGGGCGCGGTGCGCCGACGAGACGGTCTCCTGGGAGGCGATCCAGGGAGGGCCGGTCTCCGTCGGCGGCGACCTCGCCGGGCGCCAGGACATCACCGCCATCGCCGCCTGCTGGTTCCGCGGCCAGACGCCGCTTCTCGCCTTCCGGCTCTACCTGCCCGAAGAGTCCATCCCGAAGCTGGCCGATGGCCGCCCCTGGATCCGCGACTGGGTAGAGTCTGGCCACCTCGTTCTGACTCCCGGCGACTGGATCGACCATGCCTTCATCCTCCGGGATCTGCGCGAGCTCGAAAGCCGCGCCACCATCTTCAAGTGCTATCTGGACCAGTACTCGGGCGCCGCGTCGCTCGCCGTCGAGCTGACCGAATCGGGGATCGAGACGCAGCTGCTGGCGAAGACCGCCCGCAACTACGGGACGGCGTCGCTCGACTTCGAGGCGCGGATCAACACCCGCCGGTTGGCGCACGACGGCAACCCGTGCGCCGCCTGGATGGTCGGTAACGCGGTGGTGGACCGCCGGATCGACGGTTCGATCCTGCCGAAGAAGGTGTCGGCGGCGTCGCGGGAGAAAATCGACGCGGTGGACGCGGCCATCCTCGCGCTCATCGCCGCGAGCGATGTCGATCTGCTCGGCGCCAGCGGCGGCGACGAGCAGGCGATGGTGGTCTGACCCTCCGAGACATGCCGACCCTCTTCGAACGCATCCGCGGCCGCTGGCCCTGGAATGACCGGGCCTCTCCAGAGAGCGGGGAGGCCGAAGAGCGGGTGGATGCCGGGGGCCCTCCGACGACGCTGTTCGGCAGCGCCGGGGTAGAGGAGGTGCTCCGCACCGACATCGGCTGGCGGGCGATCTCGGTGAACGCCGGCTCGCTCGCCGCCCTGCGCCTGCGCCATGTGTCGCTCGACGACCGGGGCGAGGAGGCCGCCCCGATCCCTGGCTCGCGCCTCCAGGCGATCCTCGACGAGCCCTCGCCGGGCACCCTGCAGGCCGACTGGCTGGCGCTGATCTCGGAGCAGCTCGACACCGAGGGCGAGGCGCTGGTCTTCATCCACCGCGACCGCCGCGCCCGGCCGCGCGAGCTCGAAGTGCTGCGCAGCCTCGAGAGCCAGGCGGAGCGCATCGAGACGCCCCAGGGGAAGGTGCGCTGGCGGCTGCGGCTCCGCCGCGGCCGGACGCCGGTGACCTGCGACCACGGCGATGTGATCCACATCCGCGGTCCGCACTGGGGCCGCGGCCCGTTCGGCGGCGCCGCTCGGCCGGGGAGCTTCGCCGCCGGCACCGCCGCCCGCACCCATGCCGACGCGGTGACGCGGCTGCGCGAACTCTCCCGTTCGGCGGCTCTCCACGCCCGCACCTCGCTGCGCGGCGAGGCGCTCTCCAAGCTGGGAGAGCAGTACCGGCGGAACGAGCGCCGCGACCTGCGCTTCCTCGGTGCCGGGATCGATGCGATCTCCCCTACCGGCCCGCAGGCGGGCGACAAGCTGCTGCTCGAAATCTCCGAGTTCGCCGGCCGCCAGCTCGCGACGGTGTACGGCGTTCCGTTGCTGTTGCTCGGCACCGGCGCCGCCGGCAGCTCGGCGCTCGGCGCCGGCGGCATCCACGAGCTGGCCGCCGCCTACGAGCGCTGGACCCTGCGCCCCCGGCGGCTCCGCATCGAGGCCGCGCTGGAACAGCGGGTGCTCCGCAACCGCCGGGGGCCGGGAATGGAGGGCGTCCGCTTCGAGGCGGCGGCGGAGGTCCAGACCCCGACCGAGAAGGCGCAGGTGACCGAGGCGCTGGCGGCGAAGGCCGGCATCCTCACCCGCGACGAGGCCCGCGCCCGCCACGGCTACGCCCCGCTCGGCGGCGCCGCCGGGCACGAAGTGGCGCGTCCGGCGGGCACCCCGGGACCCTCTCCGGCCTGACCTGCCCTCCGGCGGCGGGGGAAACCGCCGCCCGCCGGCGGGAGCCGCCCTTCGCGGGGAACCGGACGAATTCCGCCGGGGGGTATTTCCGTCGACTCCCTCGGGCCGCTTCCGTTGCCCTATGATCCTTATCGGACAGCGGCGCTACTGGACACCCCTCCGCCTTGCCCCGCCGCCTCCGCCCGCTCTCCAGTCTGGTCGAGGCGATCTCCCGCCTCCCGCAGACCCCGCCCCGGGCCGCGTTCGCCCCCGGCATCCGGGGAGAGAACGGAGGGCGCGTCGAGGGCGGGCCGTCCGAAGCCGCGCCGGCGGGCGACGGAACCAGCGTCCTGGTGTACGGCCCGATCGGGAATTCCGGGCGGGACGAGTTCGAGCAGATGTTCGGGGGCGGCATCGCGCCGGAAGAGGTCGTCGCCGCCATCCAGCGGATCCGCGCCGGCGGGCGTCAGCCGGTGGTGCGGATGGATTCGCCGGGCGGCTCGGTGTTCGGCGCTGCGGCGATCGCCAGCGTGGTCGAGGAGACCGGCGCGCGCGTCCACATCGACGGCCTCTGCGTCTCCGCCGGAATCCTGGTGCTGCTCGGCGCCGAAGAGCGCACCGCCAGCCCGGCGGCGCGGCTCATGGTCCACCAGGCCTCGCTGACCGCCCACGGCACCGCCGCCCAGCTCCTCGAAGCGGCCGCGGTCGTCGCCGACATCGATTCGATCTTCGTCGAGCGGCTCACGGCGATGACCTCGCTCGACGAAGCAGCCGCGAAGCAGGCACTGCTCGAGAGCACCTGGTATTCCCCGGCGGCGGCCGCCGCCATCGGGCTGATCGCCGCGCCCTCCGCCGAGAAGGGATTCCCTGCAGGGAAGTCTGCAGGGAAGTCCGCCGAGAAGAAGACCGCCGCCCCCGCTTCCTCGCCTCGACCCGCCGCCGCCCACCGTCCGCCCGAAGCCGCCCCCGCGCGGACCGCAACTCCCGTCCCGGCTGCGGAGCTCACCGCCGCCGCCGCCCTCGCTCTCCGCCGCGCCGCCCAGATCCGCGCGGCGGCCGCCGCTCTCCGCTGACACAGGAGGTTTCCCGCCCCATGCCCCTCGGCCATTCCGACATCCAGGCGCTCCGCGAGCGCCGCATCGACCTGACGAACCGCGTCCAGGAGGGCGCGGCAGAGCTGGCGGAGCTGGACGCTCTCGAAGGGGAGGAGCGCGACGCCGGCGCCATCGCCGCCAAAGCGCAGCAGCTCCTCCGGGTCGAGGACGCCTACGACGAGGCCGACGCGGTGTACCGCGCCCAGGACCGCGCCGCCCGCGTCAGCGCCGCCGCCGAAGCCGCGGGCGAAGACGACGAGCCGGCGAGTGCGGCCGAGCTGCTCCACGAACGCGCCTTCCTCGCCTACCTCCAGGGGGGGATGCCCCAGGCCCTCGATGTCGTCGGCCCCGAGGCCCGCACGGCGCTCCAGACCGTCCCCGGCCGCGAAGACCCCCGCCTCGAAGGGATCGTCCCCGACTCCGCCCGCGCCGCCGCCTTCTCCACCCCGAGCAACGCCGTCCTCTTCCCACCCTCGACCGTCCGCATGATCGAGCGCATCCGCAAGGCCTACGGCGGCGTCGAGCCCTACGCCCGTCGGATCAGCACTCCGGACGGGCGCCAGCTCGACTTCCCGGTCTTCGACCGCGCCAGCCGCGGCAAGGGGCAGGCGGCGGTCAAGGCGGAGAGCGCCGACGCCGGGAGCGCCGACTGGACGAACCTCACCAAGGTGTCGCTCGGCAGCTATCGGGTCCCCTCCGGCATCCTGCCGGTGCCCCGCGAGGCGGTGCGCGACGCGGTCACCGACCTCGAATCCTTCGTCGCCGAGGAGCTGATCGAGGATGTCGCCCGCGCCGAGGCCGAGATGCTGATGACCGGCCCCGGCGAGACCGCCCCCACCGGCCTGGTCACGGCCACCAGCGGCGTCAGCGCATCGCACTATGTCTCGCGGACCGACACCGGCGACCCCAAGACCACGCGGAAGTGGTTCTTCCGTTGGGAGGACGCGACCGCGCTCTTCTACGCCATCGACAAGGCCTACCGTGCCGCGCCCAATTCCGCGCTGGTCGTCGGCGACGGGATGCACAAGGCGCTGATGCTGCTCCACGACAACGACAACCGGCCGTTCTGGCAGCCCTCGTCGGTGGCGGGCGAGCCCGACCGCTTCCGCGGCAAGCTGGTGATCGAGGACTTCGGAATGCCGGATGCGGTTCCCACCGAAGAGGGAGAGGTCGCTCTCGGCGTCTTCGGCGATCTGCGCTGCTTCTTCGTCCGGCGGGTGGGCTCGATGATGTTCGAGCGCTTCACCGAGAAGTACGCCGAGAAGGGGCAGCTCGGGTTCATGGTCACCAGCTGGCTCGATTCGAAGATCAAGACGAAGAATGCCTTCGCGGTGCTCCGGGCGAGCGCCATCGGAACCGACGCCGGCAAGACCGGCTCGCTCGGCCTCGCCGACGCCGAAAAAGTCAAGGGCGTCCAGCTCGGCAGCAAGGTGATCGCGAACAGCGACGGCTAAGAAGCGCCCCTCGGGGAGGAACGAAACATGACCGCAGCCATCCGGCCGCAGCGCTACGCGGCAGTGGACGCCGAGCGCCTCCGGTTCCAGCTCTGGAAGGACTCCCAGTGGCTCGACATCGCCGGCGTCCGCTCCTACTCCGGCCCCGACCGCACCGCGAACGAGTGGGCGGTCGGCGGCCCCCACACCGAGGGCGAGGACTACGAGCGCGGCAAGACCGTCTTCGGGACGATGCAGCTCGATCTCCTCTGGTCGCCGCTGGTCGAGGGGCAGGCCGAGCTCGAGAAGATCTACTTCTCGGCGGATGAACGCCGCTTCCGGGTGATCCACCGGGGCGGCGGACGGGACGCCCACAAGGGCGACGGGACGGCGAGTCCGGGCCGGGCGCTCTCCGGCGCCGTCACCGGCAACTCCAAGGTCTTCACGGTAGCGAAGCAGGCGGGCGGGAACAGCGACGAGGGCACCCGCCGCACGAAGGTCCTCGCGGGCTACGACCTGGCGCAGCGCGGCGGCGGGATCGGCGTCGGCGTCGGCCTGAAACGGGGCAAGACCTATCACTTGGTGGTGATCGAAGATGTCACCGCAAAGCTCACCGCGAAGGTGCGGGCGGTGCCCGGCAAGGAACTCGCCGACATCGCCGCCGGCGAGTTCGTGGTGATGAAGCTGCCGCTCACGATGGAGTTCCAGGCCGTCGTCCAGGCGATGGGGATCTCCGTCCCCAGCGGGCAGGCGGGCTCCGGTTCGACGACGCTCCGGCTGAACAGCAGGCCGGACTACGGGATCGACGAAGAGAGCGCCCAGACGATCTACGACGGGCAGTAGCGGCCGGGAGATCCGGGCGCTTCTCGGGCGGTAGCCGGCCCTTCCTCTCCCCGTGGGTTTCTGGGCCAGTCTCTTCAGCTGGGGGACGCTCCAGAGCGCCCTCATCGCCGCCGCCATCAGCGTCGGCACCCGGGTCGCCTACCACCTCCTCTCCGACAAGAAGGGCCTGGACCCGCGCGAGCGCGAACGCTGGCAGCCGCAGACTCCGCGCTCACCCGCCGAAGTTCCTCGGCGGGTGATCGTCGGGCGCGCCCGCGTGGGCGCGATCAATGTCTGGTATCGGGTGGACCGCGCCGCCGGAGCGCTCCATTCGCTCTGGATCGTCGCCGACGCCGACGAGGCCGACAACCAGCTCGGGATCGTCGAGGTGGAGGTGGACTCCTACCGCGTTCCCCTGGCTGCTGCGGACGCGGATCCGCTGCATCCCGTCGGGGCGAACCGCCGCGAGGAGATCGGCGCCCGCGGCGGCGACCTCGATGTCGTCTTCGACGGCAGCGGCGAACAGATCGGCAACACCCGGCTGCGCGAAGCCGGGTTCGAGCCCAGCGGCCTCGACGCGCCGAACACCATCGAGGGGGTGGCGTGGCTGCTGGTGACGCAGCGCAATCCGCTCGAAGGGAGCTGGAAGAACCGGGGGCTGCCCGAGGTCTTCGCCACCGTCCAGCGCGTCCGGAAAGGCGGCGACGGCAGCGCCCAGGAGAACCCCGCCGCCCTCGCCGGGTGGTGGCTCGCCCGCCACTCGGTGAACACCGACGCTGCCTCGCTCGCCGCCGCCGAAGCCGCCTGCGCCGAGATGATCGTGAACGGCGACGGCCAGGCGGTCGCCCGCTTCCGCTGCGGCGGCATGATCGAGAGCATCGATCCCTTCTGGCGGGTGGTGCGCGCCTTCGAGGAGGCGATGGACGGGCGCATCCTCATCGGCGGCGACGGGCTGGCCCGCTTCTACGCCGGCGTCGCCAGCCCGCCGACCGCATTCCTCATCGAGGACACCGTCGGGGCGCCGACGGTGCAGCACGAAGGGCGGCGGCGCGAGCAGCGCAACATCCTCCGCGCCCGGATCCGCGCCCACTCCGATCCCCGCCGCCGCGGCGCCGAGGTCACCGTCGAGCGCCGCGTCGAAACCTCGATCGAGAAGATCGGCGAGTGGGCCCACGACGCCGGCTTCCTCCGCCTGGTCGCCCACGAAGGCCAGGCCCGGCGGCTGCTCGCCAGCCAGCTCCGCCGCTCGCAGCGCCCGATCGTCGTCGCCGCCACCCTGCCGGAAACCTTCGACACCGTGCGGATGCGCGCCTGGCAGCGCGGCAGCGTCCACCTCGACGCCCTCGGCGCCCGCGGTCCGTTCCGCCTCCTCGCCGACCCGAAGTGGAACCGCAGGGCCGGAACCGTCGCGGTCGAGTTGATCGAAGACCCGACCGCCCTCTACTCCGACTCCGAGGACGCGACGCTCTCGCCGCGGAACGAGCCGTCCGAGGAATACGAGCTCCCCCCGCCGGAGAACCTGCGCGCCGACGCCGACGCGGTGGTGCAGCACGACGGCACGGTCTCGGTGCAGACCGAGGTGGAGTGGGATCCGCCGCCCAAGCTCGCCCGTTGGGTGCTCTTGCAGCTCCGGCGGCCGCCGAGCACCGTCTGGGGGGACGGCTATTCCGGCCCCGCGGCCGGCCCGGCGCTGCTGACCTACACCCCGCCCGGCCAGGCCCTCGCGCTGCGGGCGCGGTTCTTCGACCCGCGGGGCCGGCGCTCCGAGTGGTCCAAAGTCCTCTCCTTCACCCCGGGCGGCGACCTGCAGCCGCCGGCGGTGCCGGAGAACCTGACCGCCGAGCCGCTGTCCGACACCACTGCGCTCGTCACCTGGAAGCCCCCGCCGGATCCGGACTACGCGAGAGCGGAGCTCTTCGCCGCCGAAGCCGACGCCGCCGCCCCGGACGCCGAAGACGCGGCCGCGCCGCGGGCCGGCGACTCGGGAAACGCCGGCGAAGGCATCCAGCAGGGGGTCCTCACTCTCGAAACCGGAGCTGCCTTCGTCTGGGCGCGCGCCCTCGACCACAGCGGCAACAAGTCGGCCTGGATCGGGCCGGTGCTCGCCCGCGCGAAGCCCCCCGCGACCGAAGTCGATGTGCAGATCCTCTACCGCCGGTCGCGGATCCGCCCGCAGCCCCCGCCCGACCTGCCGCTCGATCAGATCTCCCAGACCGACTGGATGGCTGACTTCAACTCCGTCGGCGCCCTGACGGTCGGCGTGTCGCTCTGGCAGGCCAACCGCACCGTCCTGCTCTCCCGCGCCGCCGCCGGCGCGGATCCGAGAGTCCTGAGCCGCTCCGCCTGGCAGGTCTCCCTGGCGGTGTCCGCCCCTTCCCTCGAGGACAAAGTCGAACCGGGGAATCAGCGGGCCTTCTCGAACCAGGCGGCGAAACCGGTGAAGCCGATCTACCAGCCGGGCGAAGACGACGGCTGGGCGGTCGGCGGTCCGCTGACCAAGTGGACCGACCAGGCGAGCGGGGTCCTCTGGTACGGCAACGACCGCTGCGACGGGACCGGGGACGCCAAGTGGGTCGTCCACCGCACCGCGACCAAGACCCAGGAGTTGATCGAGGGGGACGAGTACACTCCCCCGCAGCACGACGCCACCCCCTGGAGCGAGGTGGAGAGCTACACCCGCTCCGGACCCGGCCCGCAGCCGCAGCCGAAGGACCTCCCCGAGATCCTGGTCGGCGAGACGAAGACCTTCACCGTCGGGGAAAACCCCTTCGCCGACGCCGCCGACTCCGACGAAACCGCCCCCGACCCCTCGGTCAGCGTAACGATCGAGCGGGAGAGCACCGCCACCGCCACCGTCTCGACGGCATGGCAGAACGACATCCTCGAGCTCTCGATCACCGGGGGTTCGGTGGGGGTGCTGGTGGTGCGGGTCACCATCAGCGCCCCGCAAAGCGGGCGCCTCGACGAAGTGAGCAGCTTCCGGGTGCGGGTGGTCGCCCAGAAGAAGTCCGGCTCGACGGTGAAGATCGATGGGGTCCCGGACACGCTCAACCTCCGCCCGGGCGAGACCCGCGACGAGGACTTCACCGTCCAGCCGGCGGCGGCGGTCACCCGCGTCGCGGCGATCGGCTCGGCCGCCGCGATGCTGACCGCTTCGCTGCCGGACAACGACGGCGGCGCCCGCCGGCTGCGGATCGCGGGCGAGCAGAACCGGTCTCGCAAAGACAGAGAAGCGGTGGTGACCGTCACCGCTGAGCTCGCGCTCGACGACGGTTCGACGGCCAGGGACTCGGCGGAGCAGACCGTCACCCTCGAACCGGACCCCTGGATCACCCTGCGCCGGGGGCCCAGGATCGAATTCGAGCCCGAAGGGGGCGTCCACTACATCCGGCTCGACTACGGCCCCAAGCTCTCCGACCGTACCTCCCGCTTCGAAGTCGTTATCGCTTCCGGGGATGCGGCGAGCACTGCGTCGGTGAGCATCGACCAGTACGGCGCCGGCGGCCGGAAGCTCGACGACGCCCTGCGGTTGGTCCTGAACGACAACCGAAGCGGCCGGCAGCAGCTCAGCGGCAGTGTCCGGGTGTGGCACCGACAGACCTACCAGGGCACGACCATTCGGCGGAGCGCCTCCGCCGACCTCCTGGTCACCGTGAAGCCCGGCGAGAAATCGCCGAAGGGGCCGGGAATCCACGACCTGCCCGGGAAGGAGGAAGTCGCCGTCGGCGAGACGAAGACCGTGACCTACGAGATCGAGGTCGCGGGCGGGGTGGAGAACCTGACCGCCGGGAACCTCGCCGTCAGCGTTCCGGTGGGCGCCCACCGGGTAACCGTCCAGCCCGACCCGGCGCCGGCGAAGGGAGCTACCCGCAGCTTCCGGGTGACCGGTGTCCAGGCCGGGAGCGCGACGGTGACCGTGACGCTGACCGACAACGAAGGGCAGCAGGTCTCCGAGGATTGCGTCGTCGAAGTGACCGGGCCCGCCGCCCCCTCCTGCTCCGGCCTGCCGGAGCGGGTCACCTTGACCCCGGGCGTCTCGCGGCGGCTGGCCTTCACGGTGGCGAACGCTTCTTCGGTCGCTGCCGCCGCCTCGAACGCCAATGTCTGGGTCGACCAGATCTACAGGAGCGGGGCGAACCGCTCGTTCTACCTGAGATGGAAGAAGGCCGGGAGCGCGACGGTGACCGTCACCGTCACCGGTGCGGGCGGCCGCGACACCTGCCTGATCGCGGTCACGCTCGAGCCGCGGACCGGCCCCTCCTGCTCCGGCCTGCCGGAGCGGGTCACCCTGGCCCCGGACGAATCGCGGCGGCTGGCCTTCACGGTGTCGAACGCGGCTTCGGTCGCTGCCGCCGCCTCGAACAGCGATGTCCAGGTCGGCCAGATTTACGGGAGCGGGGCGAACCGCTCGTTCTATCTGGACTGGAAGCGGGCCGGGAGCGCGTGGGTGACCGTGCGCGTCGCCGGTGCGGGCGGCCAGGTCGTGAGCTGCCGGATCGAGGTCACGTTGTCGCCGCGCCCGATCGATCTGCCGTCGAGCGACACCCTCCGGGTCGGCCAGAGCCGGACCTATTCCATCACCGTGGCGTCCCGGCGGCAGCTGCGGGTCGAGACCTCGAAGAGCGGCATCGTCAGGGCGTCGCTCAGAGGGGGGACCGGCGACACCCGGCGGCTCACGGTGGAGGCGCTCGCGGTGGGAGTGGTGGATGTGACCGTAACCGCCGCCGGCATCCGGGGCGGGGATCCGAGTTCCGACACCGTCACGATCACCGTCGAAAAGGCGGTGCTGCACGCCGAGATCAGCGGCCTCAAGGGCTCGTTCGAAATGGATGTCGGCGAGACCGACTCCGACAGCTTCACGGTGCGGAACACTTCGGGCGTGTCGGTGTCCTCTGCCGCCAGGAGCATCGCCACCGCCAGCGTGTCCGGCTCCGGCAGCTCGCGGACCCTGCGCGTCACCGGGAAGAAGAGGGGCCGTACCACGGTGACGGTCACCGCCGCCGGAACCGGCGGCGGCCGCCCCGCCGAAGAAGATCGGGATGTGGAGGTCACCACCGCGGCGGTGCCGGACGCCGAGATCAGCGGCCTCGATACCTCGGTCACTCTGGATGTGGACGAGACCGACTCCGACAGATTCACGGTTCGGAACACTTCGGGCGTGTCGGTGTCCTCTGCCGCCAGGAGCATCGCCACCGCCAGCGTGTCGGGCTCCGGCAGCTCGCGGACCCTGCGCGTCACCGGGAAGGCGGGGGGCCGGACCACGGTGACGGTCACCGCCCGCGGGAGGAGCGGCGGGGAGGACGCCGAGGAGGATGTGGATGTGACCGTGAACGCGCCGACGGTGTTGGATGCCGAGATCAGAGGCCTCGTTTCCAGGCTGCCGGCGATGGATGTCGGCGAGAGCGAAACCGATGGATTCACGATTCGGAACGCCTCGCGGGTGACGGTGCACGGATGGGACCGCGACATCGCCCGCGCCAGCTTGTCCGGCTCCGGCAGCTCGCGGACCCTGCGGGTTACCGGGGTGTCGGCGGGCGATACGACGGTGACCGTCACTGCCTACGGGAAGAACGGAGGCGCGAACGCGGCGAAGGATGTGGAGGTGACCGTCAACCCGCCGCCGAACCCGCCGCCGACGCTCACCGCTCTCTCGTCCGCGTACGCGCTGAAGACCTACCCGGACAGCGGCTACTCCATCACCGAGTACTACTCGGTGTCCCCGACTTCCACCACGGTGAGCGTGTCGAGCTCGAACACCTCGCTCGTCAAGATTCGGCAGAACGACACCACGGGAACGACTCGTAACTTCTCCGTGTGGGCGGCGGGCCAACGTACCGGCAGGGCCACGGTGACGGTCACCGCCCGCGCCAACGGGAAGACGACCACGAGGCGGATCCTGGCCACCGTGGCGAAGCCGGGGACTCCCGATCCCGATCCCGATCCCGATCCCGATCCGATCGCCTGATCCGGGGCGGCGGCGGGCCGGGGGGCATCGAGGGGGAGGGGCATGGCGCGCGCTCCCCGCTGGCGGCGCGATCCGTCGGCGCGCGTCCGGCGCCCGGCGCGGCAGCCCGCCTCGAAGCGCGGTTACGGCCGCGACTGGCGCCCGCTGCGCGACGAGGTCCTCGCCGCCGAGCCGCTCTGCCGCCGCTGCCGGGCGGCAGGGCGCACCGCCGCCGCCGAGCTGGTGGACCATGTGATCCCCGTCGAGATCGCCCCCCAGCGCCGGCTCGACCCGAAGAACCTGCAGCCGCTCTGCCGTCCCTGTCACGGCGAGAAGACCGCCGAGGACCGCGCCCGGTATCGGCAGGAGATCGCCGGATGGTGAAACAATGTTCGGGTGGAGAACGGACGGCGGCGGTGGACCGGGGAGACAGCTGAAGGGCGGGGGATCGGAGTGCGTTTCCGGTTCGATCCAGGCGGTTCGTTTGCGCGCGCGCGCCCTTGTGTTTGCTCCCGAAATGTTTCGGTAGGGCGCGGAGCGGTGGTTGGGGTCCGGTGGGCTGCTAAATGAAGGGAAATAGGGGGGTTTCGGTGAAGTCTGAGCTGGGCGCGGCGGCGGATGGGGCGTCAGCCACCCCCAGAAATCAGCCCCTCACTCTCTTCGGGGGCGCAGTTCCGCCGGCCTCTTCTCCGGACGAAACACCCGCACTTCCGGCAGCGGAGCCTCCGTTGTCGGAACGCCCCGATCCTTCGGAGAGCTTCGGGCCAGAGAGGGGAAAGCTGGAGGGTGGAGAGCTGGAGGGAGAGCCGGAAGAGGGAAAGCCTGAGATAGAACCAGAGCCAGGAATGGCCGCCCCAGACGCCGGCGCGGCGCCGGTGGTCGAGTCCGTGGTCGAGCCCGCTGCCACCGGCGCCGCGAAACCGAAACGGCCGTCCCCTGAGGCCGCCCCGCACCCGGAAAGCCCTTCCGTATCCGATTACCAGGTGCTCGCACTGCGCTATCGGCCGCAGACTTTCGCCGACCTGGTGGGCCAGGAAGCGATCGCGCGCACCCTCCAGAATGCGATCCGCAAGGGTCGGATATGGCATGCCTTCCTCTTCGCCGGACCGCGGGGCGTGGGCAAGACGACCACTGCCCGGATCCTCGCCAAGGCGCTCAACTGCTCCGAGACCGGCGGTCCGAATCCGGAACCCTGTGGTGTCTGCCCCTCCTGCCGGGAGATCGCCGGCGGTTACTCCCGGGATGTCCCCGAGATAGACGGGGCGAGCAACAACAGCGTGGAGAAGGCGCGGGAGATCATCGAGACCGCCCACTACACCCCGGTCCGCGACCGATTCAAGATCTTCCTCGTGGACGAAGTCCACATGCTGAGCAGCGGAGCGTTCAATGCACTGCTCAAAACCCTCGAAGAGCCTCCCGGTCATGTGAAGTTCCTCTTCGCCACCACCGAGATCCACAAGATTCCCGACACCATCCTCTCCCGCTGCCAGGAGTTCGAATTCCGGGCGGTGCCGCAGCGCGCGGTGGTGGACCGGCTCCGCCACATCGTGGACGACCAGGAGTTCGGGATCGAGCCGGAGGCGCTGGCGCAGATCGCCCGATTCGGCCAGGGCAGTTTGCGCGATGCGGTGTCGGCGCTCGATCAGGTGATCGCCGCGGTGGACGGCACGGTGAGCGCCGGCGATGTCAGCGAAGTGCTCGGCGTTCCGGATGTCGCGATGTGTCGGCGAACCGCCGAGGCGATCCAGCGGGGAGACCGCCGGGCGGTGTTCGAGGTCGTGGAGGAACTCGTCGTCGAAGGGCGGGACCTCAAACACTTCGTGACCCTGCTCATGCATTACCTGCGCGATGTAGTGGTCGCCCGGGTGGCTGCTGACAGCCCGGATCTCCTCGAGTGGCCCGGCGAGCGCGATCAGCTCGCCAGCTTCGCGGAGAAGTTCAGCGAGGAGGATCTGCTCCGCAGTCTCGATGTCCTCACGAGGAGCGAGGAGGGGCTTCGCTGGTCTCCCGAACCGCGTTTCCACCTCGAGATGGCCCTTCTCAAACTGGTGGAAATGCCGCGCCTCGCGGCTTTCGACCGACTTCTCGAAACGCTCGACCAGTCCTCGGAACCCGCTGCCGCAACGAAATCCGTGCCGCCTCCCGGGCTTGCGCAGCGGGGGACCCCAGACCTCCGGGACTCCCGGCCGCCCCCGCCGGCAGTCGTCGACGAGTATCAGAAGACCTTCGGAGGCACTATCGTTTCCACGAAACCGCCGCCTGCTCCGCACCGTCTCGCCGGGGCGGACGATCCGTCGGGCGGCGACGGACACGGCCCGGACCGCGGTCACCCGAGCGCTGGAGGAAGAAGATGATCTCGAAGTTCATTCAGGCCACGAAACAGATGGGCCAGCTGCGCAAGTTGAAGCGGCAGCTGGAGTCCCTCGAGAGCGAGGGGGCGGCCGGCGCCGGCATGGTCCGGGTGCGGATGAACGGAGCCCGGCTGGTGCGCCGGGTGACGATCGACCCGGAAGTCGTGAAGGGCGGTGATGTGGAGCTTCTCGAGGATCTGGTGAAAGCGGCGGTCAACGACGCTTCCCGGAAGGTCGATCAGCAACTGCAGGCGCAGCTCGCTTCGGCGGAAGAGTTGGGACGATCGGTGGCCGGCCGCCGATGAACGGCCTGCCGGAGCCACTCGTCGAGCTCATCGACGAGCTGAAGCGGCTCCCCGGCATCGGGGAAAAGTCGGCGCAACGGATCGCCTTCCACTTGCTTCGGGCGAGCCCGGAACGCGCCCGCTCCCTCGGCGGGGCCGCCGCCGCGCTCCACGAGCAGGTTTCTCGTTGCGATGTCTGCGGCAATGTCACCGATGTCCAGCCGTGCGTTTTCTGTCGCGATCCGGGTCGCAGCGACCGCGTCCTCTGTGTCGTCGAGGACCCCGCGGACATCGACGCGGTCGAAAAGGCCGGTGCGTTCACCGGTCGCTACCATGTTCTCGCTGGGAATGCCCTTCCGCGCCAGACCTCCGAAAGCGACGACCGGCGGCTCGCGGCACTGGTGCACCGCGTCCGCGAGGGCCGGTTCGAGGAAGTGATCGTGGCCACGAATCCCACCCACGACGGGGAAGCTGCCGCTGCCTGGCTCGCCCACCTGCTGAAGCCCGAGGGCATTCGGGTGACCCGGATCGGGATTGGCATCCCGATGGGCAGCGAGATCATCCACACCGACCAGACCACCATGGCCGAGGCCCTCCAGCATCGCAGCACACTCTGACCGATCAGGGAGCGCTGCCGAGCGGCTTCGCTCGCCCATCTTTTTCATTTGCGGTGTCGGGGCTGCATCGGGTTGCTGAAGCTGGGAATGCGCCCAACGCGAGCAGGGTGATCGACCTGCCGGTGCTGACTGTCATACCTCACCAAGTCGGAATGTGAGCACATCGGTGAACTCGGATCGACGCATTCTGGGGAGAGGAAAGCCGCGGGCCGGGATATGCTCCCCGGCCCTTGCGGCGAGCGCCCGTTTGCGATCCACGGTAGCTCAATGGCAGAGCAGCGGACTGTTAATCCGTTGGTTGTAGGTTCAAGTCCTACCCGTGGAGCCGGGCGCCAGCGACCCGCTGGGAGAAACGCACTCCAGCGTGGGGACGAAACCACCGCCGCCGGTTTTTCGGAGTGGATGCCCGGAACCGATGCGCCGCCCCGACCCCCCGCCGTCCCGCCCTCCTGCCGCTCCGATCTTGGCGGCCTCGATCTTGGCGGCCTCGATCTTGGCGGCCTCGGTCCTGGCGGTTCCGGCAGCGGGGGAAGAGACCGCCCCGCCAGCGGCGGAAGAGACCTGTCCGGCCCCCGCGCAGGATGCTCCCGTCCCCGACCCGAAGCCGCTCGTGGATGTCCACTTCCGGCTGCGGGGGCGCTTTCTCGACGAACTCGCAGACCTCGGCGACACTCAGGTCCAGCGCCTTTCCGCCTGGACGGACACGACGATCGGTGACCGCATCCGGGCTCGCGCCACCTACGACTTCGGCGCGGTCCGCATCCACGACCTCTGGATCCAGTACGACATCGGCGGGGGGCTGCGCCTCCGGGCCGGCCGCAGCTCGCCGCTCTGGCTCGCCGAGTTCACCGACGCGCCCCATGCGGTCCAGATGGTCGGCGCCGCAGTCGGCGCGGCGCTCACCCGGCCGCGCGAGACGGGTGTCTTCTGGTTCTTCGACCGGGGGCCCTACAACGCCCGATTGCACTTCGTGAACGGAAGCGGCTGGGAGGCGGACGGCAACCGCCGGAAGGATGTGCTGGCGAGCGCCGGCCGCTCCTTCGACGCCCTCGGGGCTTCCTGGAAACTGGACGCTGGCCACTACGATGGGCGCGACGGTCCGGACGGCGCGCTGATCCCCAGGCGGCAAACGGGTTTCCACCTCGACGGCGGATTCGAGCCCGGCCGCTTCTTCTTCCGCGGGGCGGCTTTTCGGCGCGAACAGGACGGCCGGAAGCATTTCGGCGGTTTCGCCCGCATCCGCAAGCGGTTTCCCCAAGGGCTCTGGGGGGCGTTGGAGTTCGGTTCGGAATCGAATCGGGGATCCGAAGAAGCCGGATTCGAAGAGGACCGACCCGAAGACTCCGGCCGCGCCAGCTATTGGATCGTCGGGACCCGCTACGAGCTTCCCTGGACGCTCACCTATCTGGCGGCCGACTACCGCCGCCGCTTCGGCACGGTCTCCGACCACGAAGTCCTTCTCGTCTTCCAGTGGATTCTCGACTTCCGGAATCCGCGGCGGAACTGAACTTCCGCCCGCTTCCATCGTTCCGTTTCTTTTCTTCCGACTACTCCCGAATCGTCCCAGGAGGCGTTCCGCATGGCCAAAGCGAAGCACTACATCCCCGACCGCACCCACGCGGTCACCCCATACCTCGTCGTCCATGACGGACAGGCCGCGGTCGCCTGGTACCAGAAGGTGTTCGGCGCCGCGGTGGACTCGATGATGGAGGGAGAAGGCGGCGTCGTGATGCACGCCGAGCTCCGGGTCGGACCGGCGCAGGTGTACCTGGCGCAGGAGCTCCCGGGTCCGCCGGCGGACGCCGGCTACATCTCGCCGAAGAATCTCGGCGGCACCACGAGCTCCGTCCACCTCTATGTCGAGGATGTGGACGCGGTGCACCGCCGCGCGGTTCAGGAAGGGGCGCGCGAGATCCAGCCTCCCGAGGATCAGTTCTGGGGCGACCGCTTCTCGACCATCGTCGATCCCTTCGGCCACCGCTGGGGGATCGCCACCCACATCGAGGATCTCAGCGAAGCAGAGCTCGAGGCGCGGGCCGCGAAGGCAGCGGCCGAGTTCGCCGCCGAAAGCTGAACCGGCCGGGCTGCGGCCGGCGCGGAACGATCCCGCCCTCAGAGCGTTCTGAGGAACGCGATCAGGGCGGGCAGATCTTCGCCAGCTACCTCGACTCCGTGCCCCGGATGGACGCGGAAGACCTCTTCGAGCGAACCGGCCGAGCCGTCGTGGAGCAGCCGGCGGCGGAGCCGCACTCCCCGCAGCGAAGGCGGGTTGAACCGATGGTTGCCGAGCTCGTCGGCGAGCCCCACATCGTGGGCGCCCGGCGAGGTGTACTCCGGGGCGCGGTGGCAGCGGTCACAGGAATAGCGGGCGAAAGCTTCTCGTCCGCGCGCCAGCAGTCCGCCCCCCGGCGGTGCCGCCGCTGCGGCTGCAAACGCCGGCAATTCCAGAGTTCGCAGGTAGGCCGTCAGATCCCGCACTTCCGCAGCGGCCAGCGTTCGCCCGCGGAGGGTGGTCCGCACCGACTGGACCACCTGGTCTTCGAGCCGCCGGATCTGCCCGTCCCACGCCCACGGCTTCGTGTCGCGCACCCCCAGGAGCGAAAGCACCCGCTTCGGCGCGCCGTAGTTCCCGTCGCCGAGGGTGTCCGAGAGCCGGTGGTTCGTGTGCCCGCGGGTGTGGCAGCTCGCGCAGCTCATCCACCCCCGGAGCGAGAGACTCGCATCGTGGAACAGCATCTCGCCCCGGTCGGCGGCGGTCAGCGGTGCGGGCGGACCGAGCGGTGCTCGGGCGATCTCCTGCTGCAGGTCGAGGGATACCACCGAGATGGAATCGGAACGGGTGTTCGCCACATAGAGCCGGCCGCCGCTTCCCGAGACCATCGCCGAAGGGCCGCGGCCCACTCGGACATGGCTCGTCTGGCGGGCGTCCACGGCGCCGAAAGCCAGCCGTCCGACCCCCGAGAGTGCTACCGCCAAGCGGCCGTCCGCTCCTGCGATCAGCGCCGCTGGATCCCCCGAGGGCGTCAGCACATTGCCGAGATCGAGCACCCGAGTGCGCCGCTCGAGGCGCGGACTGCCGGATCGGAGGTCGTCCACCGGCAGCAGGCTGACGCTGTTCGTGAGGAACACCCCCCAGCGGATGTCGTCCGAGCTGGTGTGCATCCCGGAATGGAGTTCCTGGTGCGCTACCGCGACTCGCGTTCCCCCGGGAAGCAGCGCCAGGCCCCGCAGGTTGTGGGCGCTCAGCTCCCGGACCCGGAGCACCTGTCCGTCTTCGGCTGAGACCACCGCGAGGCCGCCGGCGAAACCGTCGGCCGCCAGCAGCGTCCGGTCGTCGAGGAAGAGCAGTTCCTGCGCCTCGAACGGCAGCCCGGCTTCGGCCCGCGGCGTCTCCAGACCGCCCGGGCCATCGAGGTCGTACAGCACCACCCGGCGGGACCAGAGACAGGACACCGCGAGGGTTCCGCCCCGAAGTGCGGTGCGCATCGGATGGCGGCAGGTTGGAAACGCGGCGGCGACCTCCACGAGCGGGGTTTCGACCGCGGTCGGGAAAGGAACGGGGCCCCGCGGAGGCGCCGGCGCGACCCGCAGCAGCAGGAGCGCGTGGCGTTCGTGGTCCACGGCGACCACTGCGGGCGCGGGCGGCTTTCCCGCGCTGCCGGAACGGGTCGGAAGCGGCTCGAGGTCGGTGATCTCGCCGCCGACCGCAGTTTCCCCCAGCAGGATCAGGTCGCCCGTGCGGATCACACTGACCGAGCCGGAGCGGTTTCCCACCAAGAGCAGTTCGTCCGCCGCTCGCCCGACGATGGCGAGCGCCTGCGGCCGCTTCGGGGCGTCCGCCGCGAAAGGACCTTCGGCCGCGGCGAGAACTCGGGGAAACGCCGGAGCGAGCGGCGGCAGCGCGGCGGCGGCCAGCGTCAACGCGAGCCGGCGACCGGGAAACCGAATCCGCATCCGGCGCATTCTACGAAAGGAACCGCCGTTAGAATTCCGGATCGTTTCCATACCGAACCGAGGTACCTCGAATGACCGAATCGATCATGATCGAGGCGCGCGATCTCAGCAAGTTCTACGGGCCTTTCGTGGCGGTGGAGAAGGTGCGCTTCCAGATCCCGCGGGGGCAGATCGTGGCCTTCCTGGGGCCGAACGGCGCCGGGAAGACCACGACCATGAAGATGCTCACCGGCTACTTGGCGCCGAGCGAAGGGACGGCCGAGATCGCGGGGTTCGATGTTCGCCGGGACCGTCTGGAGGCGGCCCGCCGGCTCGGCTATCTGCCGGAGAACGGGCCGCTCTATCCCGACATGACCCCAGGAGAGCTGTTGCGCTTCTTCGGGGAGGCGCGGGAGATTCCGGCGGCCCGCCTCTCCTCCCGCATCCGCGAGGTCGCTGCGCTCTCCGCCCTCGACCAGGTTCTCGAAAAGCCCATCGGGAAGCTGTCGCGCGGCCTGCGCCAGCGAGTGGGGCTCGCCCAGGCGCTGCTCCACGACCCCGAGGTCCTCATCATGGACGAGCCCACCGCCGGGCTCGATCCGAACCAGATCCGCGAATTCCGGCGCAACATCCGCCGGCTGGGGGCGGAAAAGACGGTCCTGATCTCCACCCACATCCTGCGTGAAGTGGAAGCGGTCGCCGATCGAGTGCTGCTGGTGAACGGCGGTCGGCTGGTGTTCGATGGAGCGCCGGCGGACCTCGAGCGGAACGGTTCGATGGAGGACACCTTCTACGAGCTCACCGGAGCGCCTGCGGGCGCCGCCGCCCGGCAAGGAGAGGCCGCCTGATGCCCGGCCTCGTGGAGATCCCCCGAATCCGCCGTCCGGTGGTGGCCGCGCTCATGCGGCGCGACCTCCGCATGTATTTCTCGAATCCGTCGGGCTATGTGTTCCTGACGCTGTTCATCCTGCTGAGCGCGGCCGCCGCCTTCTGGCAGGACCGCTTCTTCCTGAACAACCTGGCGAATCTGGATCAGCTGAACGGACTCTTCCCGTACCTCCTGGTGTTCTTCATCCCGGCGCTCACGATGTCGGTCTGGGCCGAAGAGAAGAAGCTCGGAACCGACGAACTGCTGCTCACCCTTCCCGCCAGCGATGTGGAGATCGTGCTGGGCAAGTACGCCGCGGTTCTCGGGGTGTACGGAGCGGCTCTCGCACTGTCCCTCAGCCACGCGCTGGTGCTGATGTTCCTCGGCAACCCGGACCTGGGCCTGCTGTTCGCGAACTACCTCGGCTACGCGCTCCTCGGCGCCGCGCTCGCCGCCGTCGGCATGGCGGCGTCGCTCCTGACCCCGATCCCGACGGTGGCCTTCATCCTCGGCGCGTTGGCCTCCGTGGTCCTGGTGCTGCCCGAGGCCCTGCTCGGCAGCTTCAGCCCCGCGCTCGCGCGGCTTGCGGCCCCGGTGTCCGCGATCGTCCACTTCGAGGAGTTCGGCCGAGGGGTGCTGCCGCTGACCTCGATCCTCTACTTCGCGGCTCTCGCCGGGTTCTTCCTCTATCTGAATGTGCTGCTGATCGGCCGCCGGCACTGGCCGCCTGTTGCCGACGGTTACCGGATGACCACCCACCACGCGGTCCGCGCGGTTTCGGTGGCGCTCGCGCTGCTGAGCGCGATCGTGCTCGTTTCCCGGCTCGGCCTGCGCCTCGACGCGACCGCCGAGCGCCTCCACTCACTTTCTGCCGAGACCCGCGAGCTCCTGCGGGGGCTGCCCGCTGACCGGCCGGTGTTCGTACAGGCGTTCCTGAGCCCCGAGGTTCCCGAGCCGCTCGTCCAAACCCGGGCTACGCTGGTGAGCGTCCTCCGCGAGATGGAATCGGTGAGCGGGGGGCGGGTGCAGGTTCTCCTCGAGGACACCGAGCCGTTCACCGAGGCGGCGCGCGAGGCCCGAGAGAAGTTCGGGATCGTCGCCCGGCAGATTCCGAGCGTGACCTCGGCCCGCACCGGGGTCAGCGAGGTCTTCATGGGGGTCGCCTTCACCTGCGCCGCCGAGGAGCAGGTCGTCCCCTTCTTCGACCGCGGCCTTCCGGTCGAATACGAGCTGGCGCGCAGCATCCGGGTGGTGGCCGACACCGAGAAACGGCGGATCGGAGTGATCTCGAAGGAGATCCGCATCTTCGGCGGCCTCGACTTCCAGACCATGCGCTCCACTCCCGAGTGGTCGGTGGTGGACGAACTGCGGAAGCAGTACGAAGTGGTCCAGATCCAGCCCAATTCGAGGATCACCGAGGAAGTGGACGGCCTGCTCGTGGTGCTGCCCTCGACGCTCGCCGAAGACGAAATGGCGAATGTCACCGATTTCCTCCGGACCGGCGTTCCCGGGCTCCTGCTCGTGGATCCGCTGCCGGTAGTCGACCTCGGCCTCGCGCCCTCGGAGCCCCCCGGTGCGGCACAGAACCCGTTCATGCGGCAGGGGCAGCCGCCGCCCTCGCCGAAGGGCGATGTGCAGTCCTTCCTCGCCGGCCTCGGGATCTCCTGGGATCCCGGCGGGATCGTCTGGGACGCCTACAACCCCCATCCCGATCTCGGCCACCTTCCGCCGGAGGTCGTCTTCCTGGGTGAGGGGAACGGCAATCCGGAGGTCTTCGCCGCCTCTTCGCCGGTGAGCGCCGGGCTCCAGCAGGTTGTACTGATCTATCCGGGCTATTTCGAGCCGCTCGCCGGATCCACCGCAGAGTTCGAGCCCCTGCTGACGACCGGTGAGATCTCCGGCGCCTTCCCCTATTTCCAGATGGTGCAGCGGAACTTCCTCGGCTCCCAGTTGAATCCCAACCTTCCGCACCGGCCGGACCCGATGACCTATGCGGTGGCTGCCGAAGCCCGCACTTTCCGTCCGCAGGATGCGGGCGCGGAGGCAGAGGGGGAAGGCGCTCCCGACCCGGCGGACGGTGAAGCGGACAGCACCCGCGTCATCGCGATCGCCGATCTCGACTTCATTTCCGAACAGTTCTTCGAACTGCGCCGGATCGGGCCGCCGAATTTGAACTTCGACAATGTGTCCTTCTTCCTGAACGCGATGGATGTTCTCATCGGGGACGCCTCCTTCGTGGCGCTGCGGAACCGAAGGGTGCGGCACCGGACTCTCGAGGCGGTGGAATCGCGGGTCCGGGCTTTCACCGAGCAGCGCGCGATCGGGGAGGACGAAGCCGAAGAGAGCGCCCGGGAGGCCCTGCGTCAGGCGCAGGAGCGGCTCGACCGCCGGGTCGCCGCGGTGCAGGAGCGCGACGATCTCGACGCCCAGGCGAAACAGATCATGGCGCGAAATCTCGAGGAGGTGGAGAACCGCCGGTTCACCGTCCTCGAAGCGAATATCAATGCCGAAAAGGACATCCAGATCCGGGCCAGCGAGGAACGGATGGAGTCCCAGATCCGCCGCATCCAGAGCGGCATCCGCACTGCCGCAGTGCTGCTCCCGCCGATCCCGGTGTTCCTGCTCGGAGTCTGGACCTTCGTGCGCCGG
Source organism: Vicinamibacteria bacterium (assembly GCA_963422395.1). Taxonomy (GTDB): domain Bacteria; phylum Acidobacteriota; class Vicinamibacteria; order Marinacidobacterales; family Marinacidobacteraceae. The sequence goes on from OY729431.1 coordinate 224,061, forward strand.
CGGCGCACCGAACGGGAAGGAGCGGCGGCGGCGCGCCGCCTGCGCCAGTCATGACCGGAATTCCGGGGAAGGAGAGCAACCAGATGAGTGAAGATCGGACGCCTTCGGCCGAAGGCGCGGCAGCCGAGAAGTCCGAAGCGAAATCCGCCGGACCCGAGCTGCGGCGCACCCAGACGATCGCCGGTGCGGCGCTGCTGCTGACCGTGCTCGCCGCAGTGAGCGCCCCCCGAAACCCGGAACCGAGCGACTTCGTGGATCTCGGTGACCGGTTCTTCCCGGGCTTCGAGGATCCCGAGGAAGCCAGATCGCTCGAAGTCATCGAGTTCGACGAGGCTACTGCCGAGGCGATTCCGTTCCGGGTCCAGAACGAGAACGGGATCTGGACCATCCCGAGCCATCACGACTATCCCGCCGACGGCAAGGACCGGCTGGCGCAGACCGCCGCCGGGATCATGCTGCTCGAAAAGGACGATTTCCGCTCCGAGAATGTGTCAGACCATCCGGCGCTCGGCGTAGTGGATCCGCTCGACGAAGGCGCGGTCTCGCTGGTCGGGCGCGGCCGGCGGGTCACGGTGAAGGGCAGCGGCGACCGGGTGCTCGCCGACCTCATCATCGGGCGGCAGGTCGAGGACCGCGAGGGCGCCTACTTCGTTCGCGTTCCGGGCCAGAAGCGGGTCTATGTCTCGCAGCTCGGCGTGGACATCTCGGCCGAGTTCGCCGACTGGATCGAACGCGACCTGCTGCTCATGGACCGGAACCGGGTGGAGGCGGCGGTTCTCGAGGACTACACGATCAACGAGCGGACCCTTCAGGTGGACCGGCGCGCCCGCCTGGAGTTGTCTCGGGTGGATGGCGAGTGGACCGCCGAAGGTCTCGGATCCGACGAGGAAGTGGATTCCTTCGAGATGAACGAGTTGCTCCGGGCTGCCGACGAGCTGGAGATCGTGGGTGTCCGACCCAAGCCGGCGGGGATCGCGGCCACTCTCACCGGCGAGACCGCCGGGGTATCGAACGCCGACATCCTCTCGCTCCAGAGCCGCGGCTACTACCTCACCCAGGGCGGCAACCTGCTCTCGAACGAGGGGGAAGTCCGGATCGAGACCGATGAAGGAATCCGCTACACCTTGCGCTTCGGCGAAGTGCTGTACGGCCGCGGGGAAGCGGTGAGCGCGGGCGCTGCAACGCCGGAGGCCCGGACCTCGACGGGTCCCGCAGAGAACCGCTATCTCTTCGTGACCGCGGAGTTCACTCCCTCCCGCTTTCCCGAGCCGCCGCGCCCCCCGAATCGGGACTACCAGGACAAGCCCTCCGACGAACTCACCGACGCAGACCGCGAGAACCGCGACCTCGGCCGCGCCTTCGACCGCTGGGAGGAGGATGTCCGGCAGGGCCGGGAACTCGAGGAGACGCTCACCCGCCGTTTCGCCGGTTGGTACTATGTGATCTCCCAAGAGAGTTTCGAGAACATCCGCAAGACCCGCGGCGACCTGATCCGCGACGAGTCCTGAATCCCGGCCCCCGGCCGAACCCCTTCCGGCGCCGTTCGGTCCGCCGTCCGAGCCGCGGATGTCACTCGGAACGCGCGGCCGTCATGAAGCGTGGCTTCCGTGAGTCGTCTCCCTTGATCAAAGCCTCGATTTCGCCGAGGTCTTCCAGAAACTCCTCTCTGGACACCTCCGTATAACGCCAGCAACTCAGTGTTGGCGATGCAGGTGTGGTCTCGATGGTTTGCCTCGAGAGGTGCAGGTTTTCTTCTGCGTTCTCGCTCTCGTCAACGGCCCAGGACGCTACTGCCAGACATTGAGAGAAGTTCGCCCCTTCGGTTTCGTTCTCCTTCGCGCGAGCCAACTCGACGACGCGTCGAAACGGCTCTTGCCGAAGCGTCCCGGTCGCTCCCCAAAGCGCCATCCCGTAATTGAACGCATCGACGATCGCCATGTCATCGACCGTACGTTCCTGCCGAGCCAGAAGCGCCACCGCTGCCTCGCACCGCCCTGAGCTGAGATACAAGAGACTCAGATTATGGATTGCGTGCCAGCGTGCAACCTCTGGCAGTTCGGAATCGTGCTCGATCGACTCCAGAATGGCTACCCCGACGTCCTTCTTGCCGCGTTTCCCGAGTTCGGCTCCCACGAATGACCGGTCCATCGCGTCCAGCGATTGGATGCCGACTGTCTCGATGAGCGTCTCGACGGGAACTGCGGCCAACTCCAGAGCCTCCCTAACCTGCCAGGGGTGCGCGGAATCGCTCTCCAACACGCGCATTGCGTCTCGGGTCGCGCCTGCGGAGTCATCGTGTTGGGTGCGAGCCCGCGCCCGGTGCAGCAGCGCATCGGGCTCGCGGCAACCGATTTCGATCGCCCGGTCGAACAACCGCGCTGCATCTGTCTGCCGCCGCTGATCATCGTACAGTTCGGCGACCTGGTACAGAACCTCTCCGTCGTTGGCATGTTCCTTTTCGATCTGCTCGAGTTTCCGATCCCGATCCTGCGGAGAGTCGCGAAAAGCACTGCGATGCCAGCGAGGACGCCTGACCGAGCCACGTACATAGGACAGTGCGCCATCCCGATCGGAAAGGTTGCCGCTGACGATCTTCTCGATGACTGTTCGGTATTCGCTCGCAAGCCGACTCTTCGGGCGGTCCCGGATGAACACGGCCTGGTTCAGGAGTGCCAGGCTGTCGTACCGATGCACGATCACGGGATCGCGATCCATGGAGAGTTCTTTCCGAAATGCTTCGATCTGCTTTCGGAGAATCTCGTCCTCGTCGTCCAGATCCGGCACGTTGGACATGACGAAGTGCAAGGCGATCTGCTTCTTCCGCGGCGTTTCGGCCTCTGCACGAATCTCGCGGACGACCTTGGTCAGGCCGCGCAGATTTTGTTCGTTGGGAAAGAAAACGACCACGACTGCATCGGGGAGCTGCCGCGTACAGACGCCTCCGGTGTCGGTATGCCCGGTTCGAGAATCGACCAGCACCCAATCTGCTCTGATGACTTTTTCCCACTGCGCTTTGAGATCCTCGAACAGTAGGTAGCCATCGTGTTTTTCGTAGAGTTCAGCCCAGTCGATGTCCCGGAAACGCACTCCGTAGTCTCTCTTCTGCGAACCGGCCGGCATGACCCAAAGCCCACCCCCATCCTGACCGGCTTGGCGCAACTCGTAGATGAATTCTGCTGCATCCGGCGCCTGGCCGGTTTCCAGGTATCGACGGACGAAGTCAACGATTCCGGGTGTCTTCTCAGTGGGGCGCAGCATTTCGAAGGACTCGAGGCCGGGAGCCTCCAGATCGAAGTCCACCGCGAGTACCCGTCGTCCCCGCTTCGCAAGATCCACCGCCGCGTTCACCATCGCCATCGTCCGGCCGACTCCTCCCTTGAACGAATAGAAAGTAGTGGTGTACACAGGGAATCCTCGTCGAGTCTCAGGCATCTCTGAGCTGGTAGGCGCTCTGTTCGACCTGGAGCCGGTGGATCTGCCTGGTGTCGAGTACGCGGAAACGCGGACGCCGGCCGGCCGTCGGGGCATCCGGTTCCGCATCCAGTTGCCGCAGCGTCCAGATGTTGTCGGCTGAATAGAGCAGCCGAAGATATCGGTCGTTCGCCTGGTTCTGGATAACGATGCCGTGTTCCCACCGGTGCAGGGTCGCTTCACCAAGGCCGGTGACCTCGGCGAACGCGGTGCGGGACAAGCCGTGGCGGTCCCTGATGGAACGCACTTGTCGGGGCGTCAGCAAGCCGTGATGTATGCAGACCGCCTCATGCTTCAGCCGTTCCGCCTCATGACCAAGAGACGCGGCGCTGCACGACACGCAGACCTCGACCGGGATACGGGCGCTCAACTCGGTGGCGGATTCGTCGGCACCATAGGTGAAGGTGTAGTCGGACCACTCCGTGCGAACCGGTGCGCCGCACTCGAAGCAGGCGTCGGGCATCGTGGATGCTTCGCTGCCAGATGTCATGGTGCATCGTCTCCCTTTCTCTTGTCGGAATAGTGGAAGCTGCGCCCCCAGATGCGCCCGGAGAGCAGTTCCACCTTCACATAGAGCCGCGGCCGGTTCACCTCGAGAAATATCTTCATCACGTATGCAGCGGCTCCCTCCGGCCGCCGCAGACAAATGACTTCCACCTCTTGCCTTTCCTCGATCCGGGTCGCGATGAGATCCCACGCACCGGCGTCAGTGAACGGAAGCCCGCTGTCCGGGCTGATCACGGTCTCCGGACGCCAGTTGGTCGGACGGGTCGGCGTGGAATGCGATTTCCGTGATCGAGGGCGGCGGGCGAGGACGGCGATCTGCCGGCGGACTTCTTCACGGATCACCACTAGGGATATCTATCATGTGAGAGATAGCTCCACATAAATAGTTCAACAGAATTTGAGATTCTATCAAATGATCGTGTATTGCGACGCAACGCGACTTGGCTTGGGTTCTCACCGGGGCGCCATTCGGACCGATGGAACGCCGGTCTCCCGGGCAACAGGCCGTTGGGAGAAAAGCGCGTCATTTGTTTTCAAACGATGATTTAGCGTATGTGATATTGGACATTCAATGCCATACCGTTCCATATTTCATCTTCTATGCCGTCCCGCCATGATGCGTCGCTGCCGCTCCCAGTGCTCCCCATCCTCCGAAAGCTGGGCGCCGACCTCCGCGATGCCCGCCGCCGCCGCCGCATCCCCACCGCGCTCATGGCCGAACGGGCCATGCTGAGCCGAACCACCCTCCACCGGATCGAACGCGGGGATCCCGGAGTCGCTCTCGGCAACTACGCGAGGGTTCTCTTCGTCCTCGGTCTCCACCGGCGGCTCGGCGATCTCGCCGATCCGGGGCAGGATGTCGTGGGCCTCGACCTGGAAGCGGAGCGCCTGCCGCAGCGCATCCGCCTTCGCGATCACCTGTTCGACTCGGAGGGGTGACGATGGATCGCCGGGTCTTCCTGTACTGCGGCCGCGGCGACTTCGACGAACCGATCGGACGCCTGTGGCTACGGGTTCGCCGGGGCCGGGGCCGGGGAACCGCTTCCTTCCAGTACGACCCCGGCTGGCTTCGGCATCCCGACCGCTTCGCCATCGAACCCGTGCTCGAACTGGGTCCAGGCGCGCACCACACCGAAGCCGGGCAGGAGTCGTTCGGAGCGTTCAGCGATTCGGCGCCCGATCGTTGGGGGCGAATGCTCCTGCAGCGCGCCGAGCGGCGCGACGCCAGGAACGACGGGCGGACGCCGCATCCCGTTTCTCTCCGCGATGACCATGCTGGGAGCGAGGGACCGCGAGCCGCGCTCCTACCCCGAAATCGCCGACGCCCTCCGCCGCTACGGCGCGGCGCCTGCGGCCGACCTGAAGGAGCTCTGGCGACGGATCGTTTTCACCGTGCTGATCTCCAATCGCGACGACCACCTTCGCAACCACGGGTTTCTCCGCCGCGGCGCCGGGGGATGGCGCCTCTCCCCCGCCTACGACCTGAACCCCGTCCCGGCGGACCTGGGCGGCAGGAATCTCACCACCCCGATCCGCTAGGGGGACGACCGGGCGAGCCTCGAGCTCGCCCTCGAGACGGCTTCGTACTACGGCCTCGCCGCCCGCGAGGCCCGCGAAATCACCCGCCGGGTGGCCGACGCGGTCCGTGGATGGCGCGGGGAGGCGGCGTTCGGCGGCCTCGGACGAAGCGAACAGGACCGCATGGAATCGGCTTTCGAACACCCCGATCTGCGCCGCGCAACCGCCCTCGGCTAGCTGTGATCTTGTCGTAGGTTGTTCACGCGAGCCCGATGCCCGAAGCTCATGGGCATCCACGCCCCTCAGCACAAGGAGCAACCCGCAGGAACATCATCGCTCGTCTTCCCCCTGAGCAACATGGTGATTTTGCACAGCTAGTCGAGAGCCGGCGCCGCGAACTCGCGGAAGCCGCCGTCGGCGATCAGCGCGGCGATGTCCGCGATGTCGCGGGCGAGGGAGCGGTCCTCGGTATAGGGCGGCGAAATCGCGCGAAGTTTTTCGACCGCTGCTTCGATGGCGTCGGAACTCCGGGCCGGGCGGCGGAATTCGAGACCCTGGGCGGCGGCGAGCAGTTCGATGGCGAGGATGTTCTGCAGGTTGTCGAGCATGTGATGGAGCCGCCGCGCCGCATGGGTCGCCATGCTGACATGGTCCTCCTGGTTGGCGGAGGTCGGAATGCTGTCCACGCTCGCCGGATGGGCGATGCCCTTGTTCTCGGAAGCGAGTGCCGCCGCGGTGATCGCCGCCATCATGAAACCGCTGTTGAGCCCGCTGTCCCGGACGAGGCATGCCGGGAGGCCGCTCTTTTGCGGGTCGAGCAGCAGCGCGCTGCGGCGCTCGGAGAGCGATCCGATCTCGGCGATGGCGAGCGCCAGGTGGTCGGCGGCGAAAGCAACCGGTTCGGCGTGGAAATTGCCGCCGGAAAGGACCTCCCCCGAATCGGCGAAGACCAGCGGGTTGTCGGTCACCGCGTTGGCTTCGGTCTCGAGGAGCGCCAGGACCTGGCGCAGCACATCGAGACAGGCGCCGATGACCTGGGGCTGGCAGCGGATGGAGTACGGGTCCTGAACCCGATGCGGCGCGGCGGCGGCGGCCGGGATTCCGCTGCCGCGCAGCAGCTCGCGTAACACCCCGGCGACGGCGATCTGTCCGCTGTGGCCGCGGACCCGCTGGATGCGCTCGTCGAACGGGACCTCGCTGCCCTCGACCGCATCCGTGGACATCGCGCCCGCCAGCAGTGCCGCGGCCAGCATCGTTTCCGTGCGAAACGCCGCGGCGAGAGCGAGCGCCGTGGACACCTGGGTCCCGTTCAGGAGCGCGAGTCCTTCCTTCGGCGCCAGCCGGATCGGTTCCCTGCCGGCCCTGGCGAGCGCATCCCGCGCGGGGAGAACCTCTCCGTGCACCCGGGCCTCGCCTTCGCCGATCAGCACGCTCGCCAGATGGGCGAGCGGGGCGAGATCGCCCGACGCTCCGGCAGAGCCCTGTGACGGGATCCGCGGATAGATCTGATGCTCGAGGAGGGCGCCGAGTGCCTCGACCAGCTCGAGGCGCACCCCCGAATGACCGCGGCCGAGGGCTGCGGTCTTCATCAGGATGGTGAGGCGCACGACCCGGTCGTCGAGGTCCTCGCCGACCCCCGCCGCGTGGGAGCGAACGATGTTCTCCTGCAGCCGGTGCAGCTCTTCGTCGGGGATCCGCACCTCGGAAAGGTGCCCGAAGCCGGTGTTGACGCCGTAAACGGCTCCGCCCCCGGCGATCGCTCCGCGGATCGTTTCGGCGGCGGCGTCGATCCGCCGGCGTGCGCCGGCGTCGAGCCCGACCGTGAGGCGGTCCCGCCAGGCCGCCCGCAGCCCTGCGAGCGATAGCGGCGAGCTCCCGATGGCCAGTCTCACGAGCCGGTCTCGGAGGAGGACTTCGCGCCCGGGATCATGGGCAGGTCGAGCCGGTGTTCGCGGGCGCAGGCGATGGCCTCTTCGTAGCCGGCGTCGGCGTGGCGCATGACTCCCGAAGCCGGGTCGTTCCAGAGCACCCGCTCGATCCTGCGGTCGGCCGCTTCGCTGCCGTCGCAGACGATGACGAACCCGGCGTGCTGCGAGTAGCCCATCCCGACGCCGCCGCCGTGGTGGATCGAAACCCAGGTCGCACCGCTCGCGGTGTTGAGCAAGGCGTTGAGGAATGCCCAGTCCGAGACCGCGTCGGAGCCGTCGCGCATCGCCTCGGTCTCTCGATTCGGGCTCGCCACCGACCCGCTGTCGAGGTGATCGCGGCCGATGACGACGGGAGCCTCGAGCTCTCCCCGGCGCACCATCTCGTTGAACGCCAGCCCGAGAAGGTGACGCTGGCCGAGGCCCACCCAGCAGATGCGGGCGGGCAGCCCCTGGAAGCGAATGTGTCGGCGCGCCGAATCCAGCCAGTCGTGGAGACGGCGGTCGTTCGGGATCAGTTCCGCGACGCGGGCATCGGTCCGGTGGATGTCCTCGGGATTTCCCGAAAGCGCCGCCCAGCGGAACGGGCCGATCCCGCGGCAGAAAAGCGGCCGGACATAGGCCGGCACGAAACCGGGGAAGTCGAACGCGCGCTCGACGCCGGCGTCGAGCGCCTGCTGGCGGATGTTGTTGCCGTAGTCGAAAGTCGGGACGCCGGCCTCGTGGAAGCCGAGCATGGCGCGGACATGCGCTGCGATGGAGGAGGCGGCCGCCGCGGCAACTCCGTCGGGATCGCGGGCTCGGCGGGTCCGCCACTCTTCGACGGTCCAGCCGATCGGCAGATAACCGTTCGCCGGATCGTGCGCCGAGGTCTGGTCGGTTACCGCGTCGGGCCGGACGCCGCGGCGCAGGATTTCGGGAAGGATCTCGGCGGCGTTGCCGGCGAGGCCCACCGATAGCGGCGCGCGGGCCGCCGCCGATCTCCGGATCAGCGCGAGCGCCTCGTCCACCGTGCGGGCGCTGGTGTCGAGGTATCCGGCAGCGATCCGCCTGGCGATCCGGTCCGACTGGCACTCGACGGCGAGCAGCGAGGCGCCCGCGATCTTCGCCGCCAGCGGTTGGGCGCCGCCCATGCCGCCGAGTCCGGCGGTGAGGATCCAGCGCCCGGAGAGGTCGCCGCCGTAGTGCTGGCGGCCCATCTCCGCGAAGGTCTCGTAGGTTCCCTGCACGACGCCCTGGCTGCCGATGTAGATCCACGATCCGGCGGTCATCTGGCCGAACATCATCAGCCCCTTCCGGTCGAGTTCCCGGAAGTGCTCCCAATTCGCCCAAGCGGGCACCAGGTTGGAGTTGGCGATCAGCACCCGCGGCGCGTCGAGGTGGGTTCTGAAGACGCCGACCGGCTTGCCGGACTGGACCACCAGGGTTTCGTCGGCCTCGAGTTTCCGGAGAGTGGCGAGGATCGCCTCGTACGCCTCGTGATTGCGGGCCGCCTTGCCGATCCCTCCGTACACCACGAGGTCTTCCGGACGCTCCGCAACCTCCGGGTCGAGGTTGTTCATCAGCATTCGGAGCGGCGCTTCGGTCAGCCAGCTCTTCGCCCGGAGCCGGCGCCCGGTCGGGGCCCTGATCACCGCCTCGACCGTCGTCTCGGCCGTCGAGGTCTGGACGGTCTTCATCGCGTACCCTCCCGCGAGGCGGCGCCGGCATGCGTTCCGGTCTTCAGCAGCCGTCGGAAAGCCGCTCCATCGCCGCCGCGAAGCTTTTCGCCGCCGCGGCGCGGTCTCGGTGTTCGCCGCCCATCACCCGCCAGTCACCATGGACCATGACGCGCTCGATGGGCAGGCGATAGCCCGAGAATATCAGTGCGTCGAGCAGGGTGGAGGGGTCGTGCCCCACCAGCATCGGGTCTTCGTCGTCGAGCGTCACGAGGTCGGCGGGGGCGCCTGGATGGAGCCCGTCCGCTGTCTGGCCGCTCGCCTGGGCGCCGCCGGAAAGAGCGCACCGGAACAGTTCCTGCCCCACCTGAGGTTCCCCGAAGGAAGTCACATTGCGGGACCGTGAACGGAGGCGTTGCCCGTATTCGAGCCAGCGCAGCTCCTCGAAGGGGTCGATCGTCACCTGACTGTCCGAGCCGATCGCGATCCGCCCGCCGCCCCCGAGAAAGCTCCGGAGCGGAAAGAGGCCGTCGCCCAGATTCGCCTCGGTGCTCGGACAAAGACACACCACCGCCCCCGAGCGGGCGAGGTCGTCGGTTTCCCCGCGGTCCAGGTGGGTGGCGTGGACGAGGCACCAGTGCCGGTCCACCTCGAAGTCGTCGAGCAGCCAGCGGACCGGCCGCCGCCCGTGCATGGCAATGCAGTCGTCCACCTCGCGCTGCTGTTCGGCGATGTGGAGATGGATCGGCGCGCTCCGTTCGACGGCGCGGTCCACGATCCTTCTGAGCGACGGCTCGGAAACCGCGCGCAGGCTGTGCGCCCCGATGCCGACTGCTGTCCGACCGTCAGCCGCACCCGCGGCGCTTTCCTGATGGGCGAGAAAGGTCTCGATGTCCATCGCGAACCGCCGCTGACCGCCTTCGGGGGCGGCGCCGTCGAATCCGGCGCGCTCGTAGAGCACCGGGACATAGAACAGCCGGATGCGGCGTCGCGGGCGGCGCGGCGGAGCGCTCCGAACATGGCGTCCGGATCGGGGGCGCCGGCGGCGTCCGAAAACAGGTAGTGGAACTCGACGACCGAGGTGTAACCGCTCGCGAGCATCTCCACGAACGCCTGCCGGGCGATGGCGGCGAGGCTCTCCGCGTCGAGTCGGCCGGCGAGGGCGTACATCCGTTCGCGCCAGCTCCAGAACGAATCCCCGCCTGCCGGCGACCGGCGTTCCGTTCTGCCGACCAGCGCGCGCTGGAACGCATGGCTGTGGGCGTTCCCGAGGCCGGGAATCACGATTCCTGCGAGGAGATCGACGGGCGGGGCCAGCGGAGGCGAGGGCGGGGAGCGCACCGAGACCTCGGCGATCTTCCCTTCCTGGACGACCAGCAGCACATCGTCCGCCCATCCCTGCGGCAGCAGGGCGCGCCGCGCCAGAATCCGGGTCACCGATTTCTCCACCGGGACCCGGTGCACGGTAGGGGCTGGTATTTCCGGCAGCGAAGAAGCAGGATCGGGCAGCGTTCATGGACCCTTGGGAGCTGCTGCTGATCGACGCCCGCGTCGCGACGATGTGCTCCGGGCGTCCCGGCGCCCCCGCCTACGGAGCGATTTCGGACGGGGCGCTGGCGATCCGGGACGGGGTGATCGCCTGGGTGGGGTCGAGATCCCGGTTGCCGGCGAACGGAGCCGCGGAAATTCGTTCGCTCGAGGGACGCTGGCTCACTCCGGCGCTGGTGGATTGCCACACCCACCTGATCTTCGCCGGGGACCGCGGCGCGGAGTTCGAACGGCGGATCGGGGGGGCGAGCTACGAGGCGATCGCCGCTTCGGGCGGCGGCATCATGGCCACGGTTCGGGCCACCCGGGCGGCCTCCGCAGAGGAGCTCCACCGAGGCGCGCTCGACCGCCTGCGGGCGATGGCGGCTGCCGGGGCCGCGACCGTCGAGATCAAGTCGGGTTACGGCCTCGACCTCGAAACCGAGATTCGGATGCTGGAGGCGGCACGCCGCCTCGGCCGAACCTCCGGACTCACGGTACGAACGACGCTCCTCGCCGCCCACGCGGTCCCGCCCGAGTTTCAGGGCCGGCCCGATCGCTACCTCGATTTCGTGGCCGGGGAACTGATGCCGCGGGTGGCCGCCGCCGGTCTGGCGGACGCGGTGGACGCCTATTGCGAGCGGATCGCGTTCCATGCCCCGCAGATCGCCGGGCTCTTTCGGCGCGCCCAGGCGCTGCGTCTGCCGGTCAAACTGCACGCCGACCAGCTCGGCGACGGGGGCGGCGCAGCGCTCGCGGCCCGTTTCGGCGCGCTGTCCGCCGATCATCTCGAGTACACCTCCGCCGCCGGAGCCGCCGCTCTCGCCGAGGCCGGCACGGTGGCGGTGCTGCTTCCCGGCGCCTGCCTGACCCTCGACGAATCCCGCCGTCCGCCGGTCGGCGAGCTGCGCCGGCGAGGGGCGAAGGTGGCAATCGCCACCGATTGCAATCCCGGAACCTCGCCGCTCACCTCGCTGCCGGAAGCGATGGCGCTCGGCAGCCGCCTCTTCGGCTTGACCCCCGAGGAGTGCCTGGCAGCGGTGACGCGCCATGCCGCCTGCGCGCTGGGGCTCGGCGGCGATCGCGGCACGCTCGAAGTGGGGAAACGCGCCGACATCGCGATCTGGGACATCGCCCATCCGCGCGACCTGTCGTACTGGCTGGGATGTTCACCGCTCGCCGGTCTGCTGGTCGCCGGTCGGGACCATCCCTGGGTTCGGAAGACTGGGAACACGGCAGGGAAGACGACCGGAGATCGGGGCACTCAACCGGGGGAGGCCCGCGAGAGCGCCTGCCGGCAGCGCGCCGCGTCTTCTCCCCGTCCGTTTTCGGCGAGGACTTCGCAGGCGTCTTCGAGCGCGGGCCGGACGATGGCCGAGAGTTCCTCGCCGGCTTCGATCATCGCCTCCCAGCCGCGCACCGCTTCCCCGAGATGGAGCAGTCCTTCGCGCTCGCCGAGGCGGTGGAGTGCACGTCCGAGCCGGTAGCGGATTTCCGGATCCCCCGGTGTCTGTTCGATGGCGAGCCGGTAGGGCTCGATGGCCCGCCGGAGGTCTCCGGCGTCGTCGAAGGCGACGCCGGTCCGATGATGGGCGGCTGCTCGGGAAGTGCGCCGCTCCGCGGCCGCGGACCGCGCCGCCCGCAGCGTTTTCGGGTCGCTCGCGAGCAGCGCCAGGATTTCCCGATGCTCTTTCTTCCGGGCGAGGCCGATCGCGGTCTCGCCGTTCGCCGCTGCCGCGGCCGGATCGGCGCCGGCGGCGAGGAGGAGCCGGACGGCTTCCAGCTGTCCCCGATCCACTGCGCTCAGGAGCGGAGTCGCTCCCCAGCGCGCGGCCGCGTTCACCTCGGCCCCGGCCGCGAGCAGCAGCCGCATCGTTCCGAGATGCCCCCCGAGCGCGGCCCGATGGAGCGGGGTGATTCCGTTCTGCGCGGGATCGTCCACCGCTGCTCCCCGTTCCACCAGGAACCGGACGAAACGCTCCCGCCCGAGCACCGCCGCCACATGGAGCGCGGTCATGCCGTTCGGTGCCTTCTCGTCCACGGCGAGTCCAGCCCGGAACAGCGCTTCCATCGCCTCGAAATCACCGTCGCGCACGGCGTGCAGAGCGCCTTCGAGGCGCGGGTCGAGCCTCGCCGGCTGCCCGGCGCCCGCCGCTCCGCACAGCATCCCGAGGAGCCAAAGCGACCCGAAGCGGCAGATCCTCCTCCGCCGATCGGGGCCAGGAAGGACAGGCATCGATACGGTTCGGCGAAGCGTTCGCTCCCCGCAGCGTACCGCGTCCGCCGTGCGGTCGGGAGGGGGGCCGGAGGCGGCCCGGCGCGGAACCGAAGCGCGGCCGCAACCCGCCGGTAGAATGGGATCCGTGAAGGTTCGCGAGCGGGGCGCCGGGGCACGCGGCCGCCGGGATTTCCTGCGGACCTCGGGAGCGGCAGTGGCCGCAGTTGCGGCTCCGCAGGCGGTGGCGGCGAAACAGCAGTCCGGGCCCGCGCGCCAACTCGACCTGGGGCTTTTGCGAGCGGTCGCCGAAGTGGTGCTGCCTCCGGAGATCGGCGCGGGCGGCATCCGGGAGGCGCTTCGGGATTTCGTTCGATGGCTCGACGGATTCGAACCGGTAGCGGAGCTGCCGCATCCCTATCTCTCCTCCGACGAGGTGCGGTACGGCCCGCCCGACCCGGCGCCGATGTGGGCATCGCAGCTCGAAGCGCTCGATCTGCTGGCGAACCGGCGCTATGGCGTCGGCTTCGTGTCGCTGCCGCCCGCGAGGCGGCGGAACCTCGTCGCTGCCGCCCTCGAAGGCCATGCGCCCGACGGTCGCCTTCCCGCGCCCGGCTACGCGACGCAGGTGGCTCTCGGATTGATGGCCCGTTTCTATTCCCGCCCCCGCGCCGCCGACCTCGCCTACGGCGTCCGCATCGGGGCGGCGGCCTGCCGCGACCTGGCTTCGGGGGCCGATCGGCCCCCGCCGCTCGACCGGGCGTCCGGCACGCCCGGGAAAGCCGTCGGGAGCAGCTGACTCATGGCCCAGATCATCGAGACGGATGTCGCCATCCTGGGCGCTGGAATCAGCGCCGCGATGGTGGCGGAGCGGATCGCCGAGGACACCGATGCCTCGATCGCGGTGATCGAGGCTGGAAACCGGATCTTCGACTTCGAAAACCGCTTCGACACCCGCCGCCGCTTCCTCGACTACGGGGAGAACCCCTACCGAGGGGACCACATCCCCGGGCACGACTGTCGGAACATCCAGTCGCGTTCCATGTCGGTGGGCGGACTCGCCATGCACTGGGGAGGCACCACCCCCCGCTACTCCCCCGAGGATTTCCGTCTCGAGAGCCTCTTCGGGGTCGGCCGCGACTGGCCCATCGCCTACGAAGACCTCGAACCGTTCTACCAGGAGGCCGAGGAACGGATCGGAGTCGCCGGCGAACCGGGTCCGCCTGCATACGACCCGCGCTCGGGCGCCTATCCGATGGCGCCGCTCCCGACCTCCTGGAACCTGGCGCTCGCCCGGGAGTGGGCCGAAAAATCCGGGATCCCCTACTGGCGGAACCCGGTGTCCAAGAACTCGCGCCCCTTTCGGGGCCGCCGGGAGTGCCTTCGCTGCGACACCTGCTCGATTTGCCCTACCGGGGCCAAGTACAGCCCCGACTTCACCTTCCGGAGCCTCCTCGACGCCGGACGGATCACCCTCCACGACCGCACGATGGTGCGCCGCCTCCGCGCCGGCGCCGATTCGGACGCCATCGAGGAGGCCGAGGCATTCCACCGCGACCGGCCGGACGATCCGGTCCGGATCCGCGCCCGGCACTTCGTGCTCGCCGCCGGATACGCCTGGTCGTCCCATCTGTTGCTGCTGAGCGCCGGCGGCCGGTTCCCCGACGGCATCGCAAACCGTTCCGGAACCGTCGGGCGCTATCTCACCGGGCACCGCTGGGTGAACGCCTTCGTTTCGGTCCCGATGCGCCTCTATCCGGGGGTGTACCGCCAGGACAGCCTGCTCTCGAAGCGTTTCCAGCACCAGGACGCCGAGGCGCAGCCGGACGGCAAGTACATCCGCCACGACCTCCGCATCTGGGAGTCGGACTTCGGCCGGCGCGCACGAATCCGCGGCGGTCGCGGGGAACTCCTGCTCGGCGCCGCCGCCCTCGACGACTGGAGACGGAGGATCGGGACCGGTGCTTTGCGGATGCGCGGCTACTACGATGTGATTCCGGCGCGGGGAAGCGCCCTCACTCTGGAGCCCGCACGGAAGAACCCCTGGGGCGACCCGCTGCCGCGCATCGATTTCGCAGACGATCCGGTGTCTGCGGAGCTTCGGGGTTACACCGAGCGAAAGATCGAGGAGCGTTTCCGGAAGATCCTTCGCGCCGGCGGCGGCGGGGAGATGCTGGACATCTCCTTCGCCTCGGACTACGACCACCCCGGCGGAGGCTGTCGGATGGGGGAGGATCCGGCGAACAGCGTCGTGGACGCCTGGGGCCGCGCCCACGACCACGAGAATCTCTGGGTCGCCGGGGCGCCGACGATCGTCTCTTCGGGCTGCAACAACGGCACCCTCACCTTTGCTGCTCTCTCGCTCCGCACTGCCGCGCACCTCGCCGCCGAAATCTGAGCGGGAAGGTTCGCCGACCGCCTTCGAGCCGCCGGCGAGTTGGGAATCCTTGGACCGGGACCATGAGAAAGGAATGCCGCCGTGTTCTTCACCCTGCTGATCGTCACCTTCCTCATCGCCCTCGGCGTGTCCTTCGGGACGGTGCAACTCTTCAGACGCCCCGTCGCCTCCATCCTCGGGCGGATCGTGGCTGGGGAGCTGAGCGGGGCCTGGCGCCGCTACATCGAATTCGCCGCGTATGTGGTCGGTATCTCGGGAGGGGTCCGCATCCACGAGCTGGAGCGGTATATCTCCGCACCCCACCGGGAAGAAGAGATCCTGGTTCTCAACGCTGAGCGCTGGACGCTCGAGATCTATCGGACGGTCATTCAGACGCTGCAGGGGATCGCCTGGATGTTCCTCGTGGTCTTCGTGGTAGCGCTCCTGGCGTATGTGTTCGCCCGGGGTTTCGAACTGCGGCGCGGCGGAGGTTCGGCAGCGAGGCCCTGATCTGGCCGATGGATCGGACCGCTGGAGCCGGCCTGCTGGACCGGTGTCGTTGACCGGGTTCCCGATCGGGGATCGCTGATCCGGGTTGTCGATCCGGGCATACACTCGGGCCCGACCATGATCCTGCCGCCGAATTCCCGCTCGTTCCTCTTCGCCGCCGCCCTCGCGGCGTTCGGTTCCGCCTGTGGCGGCGGCGAGAATCCGGATCCGGGCTCCGGGAGCGGGGCGCTGGTGCTCACGGCCGACCGGGTGTTCGATGGTCGCGGCGGCGTATTCGAGGGCTACGGAGTGGTGATCCGGGACGGTCGGATCGTTGCCGTTGCACCTGCTGCCGATCTGCCGGCGGGCGGCGAGCGGCACGCTTTTCCCGGGGGTTCGATCCTCCCCGGCTTCATCGACACCCATGTGCATCTGGGCTGGCACTTCGGGGAGGACGGGCGTCTCGCACGGGGGGCGCCCCCGGAGGTGACCGCGTTCCAGGCGGTGGAGAACGGGTTGCGGATGCTGGAAGCGGGCTTCACGACGGTGCAGAGCCTGGGGGAGCCGGTGGACGGAGCGGTGCGGGACGCCGTGGCGCGGGGAGTGGTTCCGGGCCCGCGGATCCTGACCTCGATGGGGCAGGTCTCCGCGCGTCTGGGGGGGCCTGCGGAGCTTGCGGCGGAGGTGGATCGGCTCGCCGACGCGGGGGCGGACGCGATCAAGATCTTCGCTTCGGCGAGCATTCGGGTCGGCGGAGGTCCGACGCTCTCCCGAGAAGAACTCGACGCCGCCTGCGGCGCGGCGACCGCACGGGGGCTCCGCACTCTCGTCCATGCCCACGGCCCCGAGAGTGCTTCCCGCGCCTCGCGGGCCGGCTGTACCACCATCGAACACGGTGCGCTCCTCGACCGGGAGACGCTGGAGCTGCTGGCGGCGAACGGCACCTGGTACGACCCGAACATCTACCTCATCTTCGCCAACTACTTCGAGCACCGGGACCGTTACCTCGGCATCGGGAACTACACCGAAGAGGGCTTCGCGGCGATGGAGTCCGGACGGGTGCGGGCGATGGAAACCTTCCGCATGGCGGTCGGGATCGAAGGGCTGAAGATCGTGTTCGGCACGGATGCGGTGGCCGGCGCCCACGGCCAGAACGCGCGCGAAGCGGTGGCGCGGGCGGAATCCGGAGGCCAGGCGCCGGGAGAAGTGATCGTGGGGATGACTTCGCGGGCCGCCGCCTCGCTCGGCCTCGAAAACGAAATCGGAACCCTCGCTGCGGGGTATGCCGCCGACCTGGTGGTGGTGGACGGCGATCCGGCGGCGGACATCGAAGCGCTCCGCCGGGTCCGGCTGGTGATGCAGGACGGCCGCCGCTACTCCCGCTGAGTCGGATTGCGGGAGGGGTCCGGCAGCGGTCGGCGCATCACGATCGTCGGCGTGCCGCCGCTCCACCCGACGCTGGCTTCCATCCCGTAATTCTCGGCGATCGCCGCTTCGGTGACCGCTTCGCGGGGTGGTTCTGCCGGAAGCAGCCTCCCCGCGCGCATCCAGCAGACCCGATCGGCGTAGCGGGCGGCGAGCAGCACATCGTGCAACACGACGAGCGCTCCGCCGCCGCCGTCCACGAATCGCCGGATGAAATCCATGATCCGGTGTTGATGCCGGGGGTCGAGCGCACCTACCGGTTCGTCGACGGCGAGGAGTGGAGCTTCGGACGCGAGAACCCGGGCGCAGTGGACCCGTGCGAGCTCGCCCCCCGAGAGGGTGTCTGCGGTCCGGTTCGCCAGCGGCCCGAGGTCGCAGGCTTCGAGAGCGCGTCCGACCGCTTCGGAGTCGTCTGGTCCGAGGCGTCCGAGCGCGGTGCCGTAGGCGAACCGGCCGAGAGCCACGAGATCGCGCACCCGGTTCGGCCAGGCGAGCGGCCGGCGCTGGGGGAGATAGGCGATGCGCCGCGCCCGCTCGGCCGGGGGGAGCCGCGCTGTATCGCACCCGGCGAGCTCGCTCGATCCCCCGGAGCGCGGGATGAGTCCCAGCGCCGCCCGGACGAAACTCGTCTTGCCGGCGCCGTTCGGCCCGAGGAGCGCCACGAATTCGCCGGATGCGAAGGTGAGGGAAGCTCGCCGCACGAGTTGCCGAGCTCCGGCGGCCACGCTCAGCCGCTCGGTCCGCAGCTCAGCCATGAACCGTCCGCCGCCGCGCTGCGATCCAGACGAAGACCGGCGCGCCCAGCAGAGCCGCCACTACCCCCAACTTCAACTCGGTGGCGGTGGGCGCGAGCCGGACGCCGATATCGGCGACAGCGAGGATCACTCCGGCGAGGAGAGCGGAAGGCAGCAGGCTGCGCGCCGGATCGTGGCCGAGGAGCGGCCTGGTGAGATGCGGCGCCACGATCCCGACGAACCCGATGACCCCCGCGATCGAGACGGCGGCGCCAGTGGCCAGACCGGCCCCCAGCACCACCGCCAGCCGCTGCCGCCGCAAGTGGAGCCCGAGCCCGGCCGCCGCTTCTTCGCCGAGGGTGAGCACCGATAGTCCGCGGCGGGCAGCGAACAGCAGCGCGAGCCCGGCTGCCAGAAAGGGAGCGGCGAGGAACAGGTCGGGAAAGCTCCGATTGGCGACCGAACCCAGCATCCAGTGGACCATGTCGGATAGAGAGAACGGATTGGGGGCCAGGTTGGTGAGCAACGCCATCACCGCCGCGGCGAAGCTCGAAAGTCCCACGCCGACGAGGATCAGGGTCAGCACCGAATCGGTGCGGACGGCGGCGAGTGCGATCACCACGGTGGCGGCGAGCGCTCCGAGGATGGCTGCCAGCGGCAGGATGAGGGCTCCGCGAGCCGCGAAGCCGAAGTAGAGCGCGAAGGTCGCCCCGAGCGCCGAGCACGCCGAGACCCCGAGGACGCCGGGTTCCGCGAGGGGGTTGCGGAGCAGCCCCTGGAGCGCCGCCCCGCTGGCTCCGAGCGCGGCACCGACGAAGAGCGCCGCGAGGGCCCGAGGCAGGCGGATGTCGAACACCACCGTGCGGTCGCCCGGCGAGCCGCCGCCGAAGAGCACCGCCGCGGCGTCGCTCGGGGACAGCTCGGTAGGGCCGATGAGGCAGGCAGCGAACACCGTCGCGGCTGCGGCCGCCCCGAGGCCGAGATTCAGCCGGGTTTCACCCATCGGTCATTCCGGAGGGCGGAGCCGTTCCGAGGGTCCTGCGCTCCCCGCCAGCGCTTCGACCGCATCCACCAGGAACCAGCCGCCGCAAGCAGTCCAGGCGCCTTCGAGGAAGACGACCGGCCCCTGTTCCAGACGGCGCCGGGCGACGGGATGCCGGGCGGCGCTCCAGGCGCCCTGGTGGGCCTCCGCAGCTTCGTAGAACGCCGCGGCGATCCGATCGGGGCGCTCATGGGCGAGCCGTTCCAGCGGGAGCTCCCGGTAGCCGGGCTCCTGCTGGAAGTTGGAGTAGCCGGCGGCCTCCAGCAGTTCGTGGACCAGTGTCCCCGGACCGGCTGTGACCCCGCCTGGAGTCATATAGAGCGCGGCACCTCGACGGCCGGCGCCAGAGACCGCGGCGAGGCGGGCGTCCATGGCCTCCACGAGAGCTCTCCCGCGTTTTCGGGCGTCGAGCGCGGCGGCGGTCTCGAGGATGACCTGGCGAACTCCCGAAAGGTCCGCGCCGAAGCCGATCTGGACCACCGGAACTCCGGCCCGTCCGAAGAAAGCGCCTGCGTGCGGGCCGCCGCCGTAGGACCGGACGATCAGATCCGGCGAGAGCGAGAGCACTTCTTCGGCGCGCGGCCGCACCTGAGGAAGCCCTCGAGCGCGCTCCCGCAGGTAGGAGAAGCTGGCCTGCGAATCCGGCGAGAGCGCAAGGATCCGTTCCCGCTCCACGAATTCGAGCACGAATTGATCGGCGCAGTAGTCGAGGCTCACCACCCGCCGCGGCTCCGCCACCACTGCGCCACCCCTTCCCTGCGGCGGGAAATCCCGACAGGCCGGAAGCGCGAGCGCCGCGAGGATCCAGCCGACGAGCAGCGGGAGCAACCTGCGGGGGAGGCTACCATGCGTCTCATGGCCCGGCCGGAGAAGAGCGACCGCTTCGGCGGCGTGCTCGCCGCGGTGTCGGAGGACCTCGTCGGCCTTTCCGAGACCCCGGAACTGGCTGCGGAATTGGCCGCCGAGCTCGACCGTTTGAGCACGGAGATCCGGAGCCTGCGTCCCGACTACCCGCTCGCCGCCGGGGTAGCGGCGGCGCTCCGGATGACCGACGGGGCTGCCTCGGCGGCGGCGCCGCTGGTGAGGCTCGCCGCCGAGATCCTCGCGGATCACGCTCCGAGCTCCGGTTGGGGCCGCACCGATCTGCTGGACTACTTCGAAGGCCTCGGTACCGAACGCACCGCTGGCTTCCTCGAGGAGGCCGCCCGGGTTCTCGCCCGTCGCAGGTAGAGATCTCACCCCGCCGCCGCGCGGGATCAGAAGGTCTTCAGCCAGGTCAGCTTCATGACCCCGGTGCGGCGGGTCCAGCGGTGGATGCGCGGGTCCAGCGCGTCGTCGGTCAGGTAGCCGGTGTCCAGCACCAGAAAGAGGTCGCTCCCGGGAGTGTGGATCCAGTCCAGCCGGATGTTGGCCTGCAGCTCTTTCGAGAGGTTGTCCCACTGGACGAGCGCTCCGGAAAACAGCTTCCGGCTGACCGCAGCCTGGATGTCGAGCCCCACTAGCGTGGTGGTGAAGCCGCCGTCCGGCACCGGAAGCGAAACTTCGTTCCGCGCGATCCGGCCGGCGAGCGTGAGGTGAGGCCCGGTCTTGAGGCTCAACCCGCCGGCGAGGCGAGTGCGCCGGCCGCCCCAGAAGCTCCCGATGGCGGTATCCGCGGACACGGAGAACATCCGGCTGTCGTTCGTGCGCGCACCCACCTCCCACGACCGGAACCGATAGTCGCCGGGAGCCAGGACCCGGCCGCTGATCGAAGCCGGGCCGTGGAGCCGCTCGAACCGGTCGTCGAGGGTGAGCAGGACGGCTTCGCCCGATTCGAACTCGAAACTCAGGTGCGAGCCGGCCTGGCGCGACTGCAGCTCGCCGTCGGTTCCCTCGGTCCGGTCTCCGCCCACCCAGACCGACGCGCGCCGCGCCCAGCCGCTCCCTTCGAAGCGGGGCTTGAAGGCGGTCCAGAGATACCACTGGTCCTGGTCCGGCCGCCGCACGAACCCGAGTCCCGGATCGAACGCCTCGCCGATGTGGGTGCGGCGCAGGCGGAGGGCGTAGCGGTCGTTCTCCAGCGCCAGGGCTGCCCGCGCCGCGCCCGCGTCCATTCCCGGCTCGCCGTCTGCTCCAGAAAGCAGCCGGGCCCCCCAGAGCCGAAGCTCGGAGCTGCTCCAGAAGCGGGCGGCGAAGTCGGCGCCGGCGACCCGGTTCGTGCCGCCGCCGCTTCGGTCGAGGCTGGTCAGGATTCCTCCCACCGTGGTCCGTTCGCCGAGGTTCGCCTGCAGCCGGACCACGGAGTTCCAGGCGGCGGCGCCCGCTTTCCCGCCGCTGCCGGAGTCGTCGGTGCGGAGGGTGAGAGCTCCGATGGAGATCGGGCCGGCCTGGCCGGTGAGCCGTCCGCCGCCGAGGATGTTCCCGTCGAGGCCGACGCGGCGACTGAAGAAGACCTCGGTCTCCCCGGGGGTCCCGAACTGGAAGAGGCCGGCGCGTTCGAGGAAGAACTCCCGTTTCTCGGGGAAGAAGAGGTCGAAACGGGTCAGATTGATCTGGACATTGTCGGTCTCGACCTGGGCGAAATCCGTGTTCCAGGTCAGATCGAGGGTGAGGTTCGATGTCAGCCGGTACTTGAGGTCCGCGCCGGCCCGCGACTCGCGCTCGATCCCGGTTTCCCCCGCGGATTGCTGACCGCCCAGCGTCGCGTAGGGCTTCAGTTCGAGGTGCCGGCCGCGGCGTACTCCCCGGAGGCCGGTGAGGGGCGCGTATCGGGATACCTGCGCGATGCCCGCCCGGTAGTCTTGGCCGATGTGCGGCCAGACGACGGTCTCGTTCTTCCGCCGGATCGAGCGCAGGAACGCGATCCCCATGACCGGCTCCTCCACATCGGCGAACCGGATCGTGGTGAAGGGGATCGCCATTTCGAGAACCCATCCCCTGGGGTTCACGGTCGTCTCGGTCGTGAACACGCCGTCCCAGTTCCAGTCTTCCCGGTCGAGGCTCTCGTCGGAGAGCAGAGCGTCGTCCTGGGTGCCGAGCGCCCCCACTTCGAAGATGTAGGCGTTCCGCCGGTCGTGGTAGGTATCGAGGCCGAGGATCACCCGGTCGTCCTTGTCGATCCGTCCGCCTCGCTGCAGGATGGCGCGGCGGATCCGGTCGGGCTCGCTATCGAACAGCGAGAACCCGAGATAGAGCGCGTCTTCGTCGTAGGCGATCCGGACTTCGGTCCGTTCGCTCGCCGGCGCTCCGTCCACCGGGTCGCGCTGCCGGAAATCGGTGATCGGAGAGATCGCCGCCCAAAACGGCTCGTCGAGCACGCCGTCTATCCGAGGGGGAGTCTCGATGCGGGTGGCGTGCGCGGCCGGTTCCGCGGCCGTGAGGGGCTGCCGCTCGCTGGCGAGAGCCCCCTTCGCCGAATTACAGGCGGCGAGCGCCGCGAGCGACAGGGCGGCGGCGCGGTGCATTCGCAGGCAGGAGCTGTCCGGGATCGGACCCCTCGCTGCCGCACCGAAGACCGGTCGTGCTGCCGATGCGCAGGATCGCCGGGTCCGAGCGGTTCGGCGGCGCGCATGGTACGCCGCCCTTGCCGGCGGCGTCGGAATTACACTGGAGGCATGCCGGAGTCCCGCCGCAGGTTCGCATGAGTGCCGGTACCCCGAGTCCATTCGTGAAGCGGTCCGCGGCCGTTCGTTCCGGAGGTACCCCATGCTGCAACGGATTCATGTGAAGGGTTACAAGTCTCTTCACGATGTGGAAACCTCGTTGCCGCAGCTCGTCGTCCTGTTCGGACCCAACGCGGCCGGGAAGAGCAACTTCCTGGACGCCCTGCAGCTTCTGGCGAGCCTCGGAACGAGCGACACCCTCAAGGACGCCTTCGATCCGCCGTATCGCGGCAAGGCGATCGAGTCGTTCACCATCGGAGATCATGGGATCAAGGGGCTGATCGAGCAGGAGCGGCTGACTTTCTCCATCGAAGCCGACATGGAGCTGTCGCGTGCGGTCGTGGATTCGGTGGACCGGCAGATTCGTGCGATGCGTCAGCCAGGCGGCCAGCCGGCGCCAGGCAAGGCGGCGAAACCACCGTCTCGCGTTCGCGAGAAGAGCCTGAGGTATCGCGTCGAGATCGAGATGCTGCCGGCGTCTGGAATCCTGCGGGTCGCCGACGAGTACCTGGCGGCTCTGAACTCGAAAGGCGAGCCGACCAAAAGCCGGAAACCCTTTCTGGAGCGACAGGGCGAGAAGATCCACCTGCGGCTCGAAGGACAGGCGCATCCCACCTACTACGACCTCCGCCTCGACCGGACGATCCTCTCGATGCCGCACTACCCGCCACACCATCCGCATCTGGTGGCGGCGCGCCGGGAGCTCGAAAGCTGGCTCTTCTTCTACTTCGAGCCGCGCGAACGGATGCGCGCGCTCAACCCTATCAAGGAAACGCGCCACATCGGGTTCATGGGCGAGGATCTGGCCGCCTTTCTCCGAACGCTTCAGGCGCTCGATTCTCGGCAGTTCGAAGCGGTGGAACGGTCCCTGAAACTGCTGATTCCGAATATGGACGGCATCGAACCGGCAGTGAACGATCTGGGTGAGGTCGAGCTTCGCTTGCGGGAAAACGGCGTCGCCATCCCGGCGCGAGTGCTGTCCGAGGGAACCCTGCGGATGCTCGGGCTGCTTGCGCTCGGCGGCGTCGCCGAGCCGCCATCGCTCGCAGGGTTCGAAGAGCCGGAAAACGGCGTTCATCCGCGCCGGATCGAGCTGATCGCGGAGCTTCTGAAAACGCGCCGGAGCATCGGCGAGACCCAGTACATCGTCACCACGCACTCGCCGGTCCTGCTGGACTGGCTTCCGGAAGCATCCCTCTTCGCGGTGAGCGCGGACGCGCGGCGGACGCGCGTCCGCCCGTTGCGGGTGATCGGACCGCTTCACCGGAGGAGGCAGGTTTCCGACGCGTTGGATGAGCTCCCGGTCTCGGATCGCGTGCTGCGCGGAGACTTCGATGCGTGATGTCGTGCTGTTCGGGGAGGACACCGCTCATCGGGAAATCGTCGGACGCATCGTTCAACGTCTCGCTCGACAGCACGATGTGGTCGTGGAGCTCGACTGGAGGACCGCTGTGGGAGGGCATGGCAGAGTCGTCGAGGGGGTCCAAGCCTACTTGCGCGATCTCGAGTGGCACGAGTCTCTTCCCGATCTGATCGTCGTCGCCGCCGACGCCAACTGCAAAGGACGGAACGAGCGGCTGAAAGAGATTCGGCCGCCGGCGCCGCCGGCACCGATGGTTTTCGCCATTCCCGATCCTCACATCGAGCGCTGGCTGCTTCTCGACGGTGCTGCATTCAAGGCCGTGCTCGGCCGCGGCTGTCAGGCGCCCGACCTGAAATGTGACCGCGGCCGCTACAAGGAACTGCTGATCAAGGCCGTGATGGATGCCGGAGTCCGCCCGAACCTCGGCGGCATCGAGTTCGCAGACGACATCATGAGGAAGATGGATCTTTTCCGCGCCGCCGGGATGGACGCTTCGTTCCGGCATTTCATGGAGGATTTCTCGCGTATCCTCCGGACTTGGGCATCCTGATGGCAGACCTCCGGCTCCCGGTGCGCGGCTCCGCGGAGAGGCGCGTTCGCACGGTTTCGGACCGTGTCCGGAATCTCCTGATCCGTCGGTTCGGGGCCGCGGTGCTGACGGCCGCCGCTTTCGGGCTCTCGGCGGCAGCCCCTGCTTCAGGGGGGCAGCACGGGGAACGGACGGTGCGGGTCGTCCTCGAGACCGCTCTCGGCGAGGTCGAGGTGGCGCTCTATCCCGAACGAGCCCCGCTCTCGGCGGCGCAGTTCCTCCGGTATGTGGACGGAGGGCACTACGACGGCGCCGCTTTCTACCGCGCCACCCACACTGCTTCAGGGGATGCCCACGATGTGGTGCAGGGGGGATTGCGCAGCCTGCCCCTGCTCACCGGCTCCGAAGGGGGTGCGGAGGCCGAGCTGCCGTTCCCGCCCGTCGCGCACGAGACCACCGGCGCCACCGGAATGAGCAACGAACGGGGCGTCCTCTCCTACGCCCGGAACGGACCGGGCACTGCGAATTCGGAGTTCTTCTTCAATCTCGGGAACAACCGCGTTCTGGATACCGGCGCGGGCGATCCGGGCCGGGACGACTTCGGCTACGCGACTTTCGGGCGGGTGCTCCGAGGCCTGGAAGTGCTCGACGCGATCCACCGGCTGCCGACGGATGCGCCCGCGTCCAACGAGGTCGTCCAAGGGCAGATCCTGAACGAGCCGGTGAAAATCCTCCGCGTGCGCCGCTCCGAATCGATGCGCTGACCAGCCCCGCGCCGGCGGCGGCCGCACCGTAAACGGCGTCCAACAGCCCCACCTCCACAGGCTGTCAGCAGCAGCGCAGCTCGTTCGCACGCCGCTCCAGTCGCCCCGCTGCGACCAGTTGCGCCGCCATCTGCTCGACCAGGGCTCTCATGTCCCTTCCCGGGCGAAGGTCGAAGATCCGTGCCACCTCGTCTGCACACTCGGGCGCCGAGATGCCGACGCTTCGTTCGACCGCCAGGAGGATCGCCGTTCGCACTTCCGCGGGGGGAAGCCTCTCGACCTTGCGGAGACCCGCGGACCCCACGGCTCGGCGGTCCCTGACCGGCACTTCCTGGTCCTCGACCCGGCGGTGGAGGAAGCGGTCGGCTTCGCCGCCGTTCCAGTGGATGCGGCGCATTTCGACCGCCCGTCGAATGGCTGCCTCCACGCTGGACCGGATCCTCGATCCCGTCCGCCGGTAGCCCCAGAGGGAACAGAGCCGCCTGACGACCTCGTCCTCGTGGACGGGTCCCTCGACCTCCACGATCTGCGCTACGTGTCGTTCCAGACAGGCAGGTTCAGCTTCCCACAGCTCGCATCCACCGCTCTCCGGGATCACGAAGTCCGATTCCCGATACGGGCGCAGGTCCAGGCTTCGGCCCGGCGCCCCTTCCGAGCGCACCACCGGCGTTTGCGGCGGGGGCGCCGCCCCGCTTCCGGCGGAGGCGCCCCCGGTTCTCGTCCGCTCGATGGCTTCGAGCAGTTTTTCCAGCTCGCGGTCACGGCCGTAGAACCAGTCGGTGCTCCAGATCCGGTGGAAAGTCCACCCTTTCTGCTCGAGCACGCTCTGGCGCAGGCGGTCCCGCTCGCGAGCCCAGTTCGAAGAGTGATACCGAGCTCCGTCGCATTCCACCGCGAGCAGGAATCGCCCTGCGTCGTCCGGGTCGTACACCGCGAGGTCGATGCGGAAGCCGGCGGAACCTACCTGGGCAGCCACCCGATACCCGTGGCTCTGCAGTGCGCTGGCGACTGCCTCCTCGAAAGGGCTGTCCGGCTCGCCGCCGGTCGGAATCGGAATGTCCATCTCACCGGTTTCGGCGTATTGCAGGTATCGCTTCAGTACGCGCGGGCCGGCGCGGCGCGCCGTGTCGAGCCGGATGTCGTCGTGCCGGATCGAAGCGAAGACGCGGCACGACTTGCGCGCCCGAGTGAACAGCACATTGAGCCGCCGCTCTCCTCCCTCGCTCGAAACCGGCCCGAAGTTCTGCGAAAAGTAGCCGTCCTCGTCCTTTCCGTAGCCGATCGAGATGAAGATCACATCCCGCTCGTCGCCCTGGACATTCTCGAGATTCTTCACGAAGAACGCTTCGTCCTCGCCTTCTCGGCAAAACGCCTCGAGCTCGGAGAATTCGGCCCGCCGGAACTCCATCCGGTTGCGGATCGCGTCGCGCTGCGCCACCGAAAGCGCCACCACGCCGAGGGTTTCTCCGGGGTGTTCTCGGGCGTGGACGAGCACCGCTTCGGCGACCGCCTCGGCCTCCTCGGGGTTCCGGCGGCTCCTGCCCCGCTCATAGACCCCGTTCACCGGGACGAAGCTCAGCCCGGTTCGATCTCCCGAACTGCGGGGGCTCGGCGGGAAGACCAAGCGGTCTTCGTAGAACTCGTGGTTCGAGACCGCGATCAACGAGGGATGTTGGGACCGGTAATGCCAGCGCAGCATGCCCCCCGGCATCCCCCGCGCCTCGCACAGCGACAGGATGCT
Organism: Vicinamibacteria bacterium; assembly: GCA_963422395.1. Lineage (GTDB taxonomy): Bacteria > Acidobacteriota > Vicinamibacteria > Marinacidobacterales > Marinacidobacteraceae. The sequence continues at coordinate 250,987 of OY729431.1, forward strand.
CTCCATGTCGCCCGCCTGGACGGCGTAGGGGTCCTCGTCGTCCTCTTCGACGGCCACTTCCCGATCGAAGAAGGAGGTCGGCGGCAGCTGCTTCTGGTCGCCGACGACGACGAGCTGGCGGCAGCGCATCACCGCACCCATCGCATCGGCGGGGCGGACCTGACTCGCTTCGTCGATCAGCAGGAGGTCGAAAGTGAGCCTTCCGGGTTTCAGGTACTGGGCGATCGAGAGCGGGCTCATCAGGAAGACCGGCTTGATGGCGGCGACCGCCTCCCCGGCATCGTCCAGGAGCTGCCGCAGCTTCAGGTGCCGCTTCTTCTTGGCGAGCTCTCTGCGAACGAGGCCGATCTGTCCGGCGGCTCCGAGGGGCAGCGCCTGGAAGTGCTTCAGGGCGACCTGCCCTGCGGTCAGATCCAGGAGCTTCCGGTCGAGAGCCTTGAATTCTTCGACCTTCCGGGTTCGGTCCTCCCCGTCGATCGAATCGAGCTGTGGTTCGCCGGCGCGCAGGCGATTCCACACCGCTTCGGCGCGCACCCATTCCAAGGTCTGGCCAGCGTGCTCGACGCTCAGTCGTCCCTCTGCCAGGTGTTCCCGAAATTCGTCGAGGCCCAACTCGGAAACACCACGGGCCGCCGCGCTCAGCCGGTGCCAGTCCTCGGCCCCTTGCGGGTCTGCCGCCCAGGAGCTCAAGCGTTCCCGGAGCGTGACGAGCGGGATCGCCTCGGCATTCTCCACTCCGAAGGTCTCTTTCAGGTCGAGCTCCACGAGGGCGGCGATCTCGTCCCAGGCGGCCGGCCACGCCGAGAGGGCTTTCTGCAGGCGTCCGGCGAGCGAGCGGAGGGCGCTTTTCGGAGGAATCGCCGCCAGTTGCTCCCGGGCCGCGGCCGCCGATCCGAGCCGCTCGGCTTGCGCTGCTGCCCAACGAAGCGCAGGCAACAGGGTTTCGACTTTCGTTTCCTCGTCCGACCAGGAGTGGCCGAAAATCTCCCGTCCGGCGGGGGCGTCGTCCTGACGGATCGCTTCGGCCGACCGGCGGCATTCGAGGAGTCGGTCGAGCAACGCGAGCCGTTCGCGGTGATCCAGCTTTCGATCAGCGGATCGCTGTGCCGAGCGGAGCTGGCCGGCGGCATCCCGATATCCGGCGTCGAACCAGCGGAACCACCCCTTCCCGCTCTGGGCGATGCGGCTGCGGACTTCGTCCCACTCCTGCGAAAGCGCGTTCTCCGTGACCTCGGACCGCAATCCATCGCGAAGCGACTGAAAGGAGTGGACGGTCTGGCAGAGGGTGATGGATCGATCGAGACGGCTGAAGAGCGCTGGGTTCTCCAAGAGGAGTTCCCTGGTGCCGGAGGGCTGTTCGCTCAGGCTGCCCAATAGCTCGAGGGTGCTTTCGATTGCTTCGAGGTGCGTGGCTCCGGTGCCGTGCACCGTCTGAAATTCCTCCTGCAAGGCGTCGAGTCGGCCGATTCCGACCCGCAAGGCGTCGGTGAGCCGCTTGCGGTCCATCGGGCCGAGCCTTCGGCGGACGCCGCGCCACCGGTGCCCGCGCTCGCTGCCGTGTTCGCCGGTCCGCTCGGCCAGGGTGCGGACCGCCGCAGCGCGTTCTTCGAACTCGTCCCGGCTCCACCCCGCCGAGCCGGCAATGCGAAGGTCGGGCGGCGGACAGGCCTGCTCCGCGAGGGCGGCGAGCCGACCGAGAACTCGGTACGGCGTCTCGCCGGTCGTTTCGTCCACCCGGTGGAGCAGTGCCGAGAGCTGATTCAGCGCATCTCGGACCTGGCGCAAGCGCGCGTACTCGTGCTTCCCCACCTCGGCAGGTCTTCCCAGATCGAGCGTCCGCTTGAGGTCTTCATAGACCAGCCGCCGGTTGGCCTTGTGCGAATGCAGCTCCAGGCAGAGCGGTCCCAGGCCGCAGCGAACCAACCGGTCGTGGACGACATCGAGTGCGGCGCGCTTCTCGGCCACGAACAGGACCCGCTTTCCGTCCAGTACGGCGCCGGCGATCATGTTGGCGATAGTCTGGGATTTGCCGGTGCCTGGGGGGCCCTGCACGACCAGATTTCGACCCTTGCGGGCGGCGGCGAGGACCTGGGTCTGTGAGGTGTCGGCGTCGAGGATGTGCCCGAGCTCCTTGATGTCCGGGAATCGCCGGTCGAGATTTTCATCTGCGGCGAAGAGGCTGGCGCCGGGCTCGAACCCGGTGCCGCCGAGCAGCTGTTCCATTCCGCTTCCCGCGCTGTCCGGATTGAGGTTCTCGGGATCGAGGTCCCGCCACATCAGGAACTTGGCGAAGGAGTAGAAGCTCAGCTCCATGGTGTTCGGAAGTACGCGCCAGCGCTTTTGCGGCGATACCGCGCTCGCGACCCGTTCGAAGTAATCGGACGGCAGCCATTCGTCGTTCTCCGGGAGGTCCGGCAGCTTCAGTCCGAAGTCGTTCGTGAGCTTGGCGCCGAGCGACAGGTTCGGTTCGAGGTCCTGATCCCGGCGGGTCAGCCGGAATCTCCCTTTGGCATTGCTCCGTTCGATGTCCACCGGCAGCAGGATCAGCGGCGCGTGCCTGGCGAGCTCCGAGGAATCGCTCTCGTACCAGCGCAGGAAGCCCAGCGCCAGGAACAGCACGCTGACTCCCTGTTCCTCTTCGACCTCCCGGGCGCTGCGGTACAGATTCAGGAGCCGCTTCTGGAGTCGGTCGGGCGTCAGCCGCGTCTGGAGGATCCGGTCCACATGGTGCGCGGCAGGGGGTGTGCTCTCGCCCTGACCGTTCGGTAGATAGACATCCTCCTCATCTTCGTCGGAGGAGGCCGCCGGGGCTTCGTCCTGACTCGGCGCGAAGCGCATCTGCTTGCCCTGGAGGTGGAGGATCTCGAAGATCTCGTCGGAGAGCTCGTCCACGACCGCCAGCTGTCTGCCGCGGTCCTTTCCGACCGGAGAGTGGATCAGCCGGTTGCGAAGCGAGATGTCGAGGAGCTTTTCGCGTAGCTTTTCAAGCGCCGCCGCGGTCTCGGGACTCGGTTGCTCAGCCGTTACCGAACCCCCCTTCGATTCGCCCGCCGCCATCACCGGGCGATTCTACGGGCGAGGAGCCCAGCGCCCTCGCGTCGGCCGGCGCTATGCCGGTCGGTCCACCCGGACTCCGTGCTGGGTTCCGGCGGCCACCCGGATTCCGGTTGCCCACCGCTCTTCGTCGGTCTTCTCCTCGACGGTCGGGACGAAGAACCAGTCGTTCTGGACGCGCTCGGGGGTGAGGTCGAGGATGCAGTAACCGCGATGGAACGCCTCGCCGAACTTCATATGCGGGTTGGCGCCGAGAATCTCCTGCACTCGCGGGACGATCGCCTCCTCGCTGCCGAGCTGGCGGAGCAGCGAGCTCGGCGAGGACACTGCGGTCGTGACGAAGTCCACCCCGTACGAGCCGGCGCCGGTCTCCCGGTCGTATCCCGAGAAGGGATCGCGGGGCAGGTCCATCCCCCATGACTGGTGAACATCCCCGGTGAGGACCACGAGGTCGCCGATCCGCTCGCGCTCGAGAAAGTCGAAGAGACGGTTGCGGCTCGCGCGGTAGCCGTCCCACTGGTCGGGGTTTTGCGGCTTGCCGCCGGAGTCGAGCATCGGCCCCATCATCACCTGCTGGCCGAGCACTCGCCAGCGCACGCTCGCCGACCGGGCCGCAGCGAGCTCGCCGTAGAGCCACTGCTCCTGCCGCGCCCCGAGCAGCGAACGCCCGGGGTGCGCCATCCCCTCTGCATCGCCCCATTCCGCCTGGCGCGAACGCCCGATCAGCCGGGTGTCCAGCATGATGAGATCGAGCAGCTTGCCGAAGCGGAAGGTCCGGTAGGTGCGCTGGCTGGGCCAGGGCTCGGGCTCGCGTATCGGCATCCATTCGAAGTACGCCCGGACCGCGGCTTCCCGGCGAAGGAACCAGTCGCCTTCCTCCTCTTCCGGTTGGTGGTTCTGCGCCCCATCGGTCCAGGCGTTGTTCGTGATCTCGTGGTCGTCCCAGACGCAGAGGAACGGATGCTGGCGGTGGACTTCCTGCAAGTCGGGATCGGACTTGTACTGGGCGTGCCGTGTCCGGTAATCGGCGAGGGTGGTGATCTCCTTGTTCGGCATCGGCGCCCGTCCGAACCGGGTCCCGTCGCCGTAGTCCCGGTTGGGGTACTCGTAGAGGTAGTCCCCGAGGTGGAGCACGGCGTCGAGATCCGGGCGTTCGGCGATGCGGCGGTACACATGGAAGTAGCCGAAGGGCAGGTTGGAGCAGGAGACGAAGGCGAGCCGGGCGTGCTTCGGGTTGGGTGGCAGGGTCTTCGTCCGGCCCACCGGCGACCGTTCCCCGAGGGCCTCGAAGCGGTAGTGCCAGGTAGCCCCGGGGGTCAGCCCCGGCGCCGTCACCTTGACGGTGTAATCCCGCTCCGGCCCGGTCGCGGTCTCTCCGGCAGCGACCACTTCCCGAAGTCCGGGGTCGCGCGCGACCTGCCAGTGCACGGCCACCCGGTCATCGGACGAACCCGAGACCCGCGTCCAGAGCAGCACCCGGTCGGCGAGCGGATCGCCGCTCGCCACCCCGTGCCGGAACACTCGTTCCTGCCCGAGCACCGGGAACGCTCGAACGAGCGGCAGGCCGCCCGCGGCGGCGGCCGCCCGCGCGGAGTGGGTGAGGAAGTGTCTGCGATCCATCGTCATGGTGCGGGCGATGCGGCTTCGTTATCGGCTCTGCCGGTCCGTGGTCGTCTCTCGGTGCGACGGGGCGTTCTTCACATGACGCTCCAGCCATTCTTGCTGTTCCCAGAGGGTGTGCAGCACCGACTCGCGGGCGGCGTAGCCGTGGCTCTCGTGGGGGAGCATCACCAGGCGCGCTAACGCTCCGTGGCCTTTCAGCGCGTGGAAGAAGCGGCGGCTCTGGATCGGGAAGGTGCCGGAGTTGTTGTCGGCGGCGCCGTGGATCAGCAGGATCGGCTCGTTCACCTTTTGGGCGTGCATGAAGGGGGACATACGGAAATAGATCTCCGGGGCCTGCCAGAAAGTGCGCTGTTCGCTCTGGAAACCGAAGGGGGTGAGCGTGCGGTTGAACGCCCCGCTGCGGGCGATCCCGGCGCGGAAGATATCGGAATGAGCCAGCAGATTGGCAGTCATGAAGGCGCCGTAGGAATGACCGGCGATGGCGGTCCGGTCCGGGTCCGCCACCCCGCGGCGGGCTGCTTCGTCCACCGCCGCCTGCGCGCTCGCCACCAGCTGTTCGACATACCGGTCGTTCGGTTCTTCGTCGCCCTCGCCGATGATCGGCATCGTGGCGTTCTCCATGACCGCATATCCCTGGGTCAGCCAGTAGAGCGCCGAACCCCAGCTCACGAAGCTGAACCGCTGCGGCGAGTCCCGGACCTGGGCGGCGGCCGCCGCGCTCTTGTACTCGCGGGGGTAGGCCCAGACCAGGAGCGGCAGCCGGCCGTCGCGCTCCGGGTCGTAGCCCGGCGGGGTGTGGAGAAGCGCGGTCAGTTCCACTCCGTCGCTCCGCTGGTAGCGGATCAGTTCCCGGCCGGAGCCTTCGAGGCCGGGGTAGGGATGGGAGAAATCGGTGATGGCGCGCATCTCTCCCTCCGCGGCACCGAGGTTCCGCAGGAAGTAGTTCGGCGGCGTGGTCCGGGTCTCCCGGCGGGTGAGCAGGAGGCCCGCTTCGGGGTCGAGGAGCGCCAGCGGAGTCTCGTAGGAATCCGCCGCCGACCGGAAGAGCCGCCGGGTGGTGCCGGATTCGAGGTCCCATTCGTCCACGAAGGGCCGATTCCCTTCCGGCGACGCCCCTTCGGCGGTGAGATACGCCTTGGTGCCGTCCGCCGAGGTCACGAGCACCCGCGCGCCTCGCTCGTTCACCGTGGTCATGGGCATTCCCGGCGCGGCGTAGCGGTCTTCGTAGGAAGTGTCGAAGGCGAGGCTGGCTTCCCCGGCCCCCGCCGGCGGGATCCGCCAGATCTGCTCGGCGCGGGTCTGCCACCAGCGGCTGATCGCCACTCCGCGCCCGCCGCCGAACACCGACCCGGTGAGGCGGAGGGGGGCCTGCAGCAGCACTTCGGGATCGCCGTCGAAGGGAGCGGCGAGCTGCCGCAGTTCGTCGCGGGTCGAAGCCTCGGCGCGCGGATCGCCCCCGTCCCGCGCTTCGGTCCAAACCAGGGTGGCGTCCTCGTCGCCCCGCCAGGCGACCGCCCGCGGCCCGGTGGGGGCGGCGTCGCGGCCGATCGGGATCTCCTCGTGGAGGGGCAGTTCCGCGATCTCGCGGATAAGCGTTCCGCTCCGGTCCCGAACCTCGATCCGGTGCGGAAACCGCGAATACGGGACGAGCCAGGAGAACGGCTCGATGACCTCGGTGACCAGCAGGTAGGCGCCGTCGGGAGAAGGGAGGAAGCCCTCGATGATTCCGGGGCCGGCGACCGCGGCGGCGGCTCCGGAAAGGTCCACGATCACCGCCCGGGACGCTCCGTAGTAGCGGAAGAGCGCGTTGTCGTGGGAGCTCTGGAGAAGATCCTGGTAGGTCCGCACCGGGGCCGCCCGCCCGGTCGTCTCCTGGATCACCGGGGTTGCCGGAACTCCCGGGGCCTCGGGTGGGGCGCCGCGGCCGGAGTCCACGACCCGCACCGCGAGGCGCGCGCTATCGCCGAACCACCGATAGGGCATTCCCCGGAAGATCGCGTTCACTCCGTCGAGGAGGCGGGACGCCTTCCCGCTCTCGGCCTCGACGACCCACAATTCCACTCCGTCGTCACCCGTATGGGTGAACGCGAAACGCTGCCCGTCCGGGGACCAGCTCAGATGGTCGCCCCGGAGCGGATCCGGCAGGCCGGTGATCTCCTGCGCTCCGCCGTCACCGGCGAGCGGTTCGAGGGTGATCTCCCGGAAGACCCGCCGCCGGCTCGCCGCGTTCGCCGCCGGGTCGATCCGAAGCCCAGCGAGCCGCAGCTCCTCCCGCGAGAGCTCGGCGAGCGGGACCAGGCTCGACCGATGGAGGAGGACGGCGCTTCGGCGGTCCGGAGAAACCTGGATTCCCGGCGTGGGCGGCGCCTCGGCGATCCGGGAGATCGCTTCGGGGGGTGTCCGGTACCCCTGTGCAGCCGCCGAGACCGCGAATTCGGGAACGAATCCGGAGGAGAGAGCGGCGGCGAGGGCAGCGAGGACGGAGCGGTGGCGCATCGGGATTCTCCTTCGGCGGTGGAAGCCCCCCATCGTATGCGCCGCTCCGGCGCTGGGCGAACCCGATCCGAGCCGACGGTGCACCGTCTCCGCCGAGAACGGGTCCGCTCTCGGCGCTCACGCCGCTTCAACCACGGACTGCTAACCGGTGAGGCCGAAGACGCGGGCCAATTGGACCAGTGAGAGCCCGGAGATGACCAGCACCACGAGCGCTCCCAGCACATTCGCGAGCCCCGAATTGTGATAGCGGCCCATGATCCTCCGGCGGTTCGCCGCGAGGAGCAGCAGCACCAGGACCAGCGGAAGCACGATCCCGTTTCCGGCCTGGGCGAGCAGGATGATCTGGTAAGGCGATCCCCCGAGGAAGATTCCGCAGCACATCCCGGTCGAGAGCACGAAACCCCAGAGCAACCGGAAACGGACGCTCTTCAGGTCCGTTCCGAGGCCCAGCGCCCCGCCGACGGCGTAGGCAGCGGCGAGCGGTGCGGTGATGGCCGAGGTGAGCCCGGCGGCGAAGAGCCCGACCCCGAAGAACACCGGGGCCGCCCGCCCGAGGAGCGGTTCGAGGCGCGCCGCCACGGTGGCGGCGTCGGCGGCGTCGGCGCCCTGGCCGAGCAGCGGAGCGGCGGCGACCACCACGGCCGCGGTGATGAGGCCGCCGAGCGCCACGGAGAACAGCGTGTCCCGCCGGCTCTCCCGGATGTTCTTTTCGATCCGCTGCGGGTCCGGCCATCGTTCGAGGGCGGTGCTCGCGTGGAGGAAGAGGTTGTAGGAAACGACGGTGGTGCCGATCAGTGCCATCACGGTGAGCAGCGCTCCCGCAGGGATCCGCGGAATCAGCAATCCGGCGAACACCTCCCCGAGATTCGGGGCGGTGAGCACCGCGACCAGGCAGAAGACGACGCTCATGAGCCCCACGAGCGCGGCCAGCGCGTTCTGGATCGTCCGGTAGGTTCCGGTCAGCAGCAGGGCTCCGGCGAAGCTGCCGACGATCAGCACCAGCAGCCCGGCCGGCAGGCCGGTCAGCAGTTCGAGCCCCAGCGAGGCGCCGAGCAGGTTGCCGGTCTGGAACGCCGCGTTGCCGATCAGGATCGTCGCCGCGATGAGCGCGAGCGCCGCCGCCCGAATCCCCGGGCTCGCCAGGCTGTCGCGGATGGCCTCGGCGAGCCCGCGCCGGCCGGCGAGGCCCACCCGCGCCGCCATGTTCTGGAGGATGACGGTGGCGGCCACCGAGAACAGCACCGCCCAGAGCAGGGCGGTTCCATATCCAGCGCCCGCGCGGCTCGCGGTGACGATCGTTCCCGGTCCGATGAAGGCGGCGGTGACCAGGAAACCCGGCCCGACGCGAAAACGGCTCATGGTGCTGCCTCTGCCATCGCCCGCTACCTTTTCAGGTCTTCTCCCACCGCGCGCGCGGCGTTTCTTCCGGAGACTCCGTGGAGGCCCCCGTAGGGATAGGTCCCCGGCCCGGCGAGGTAGAGCCCGGAGATCGGGGTCCGGTGGCGCGCGAACCCCGGGACCGGTCGGAGCGAATACAGCTGGTCGAGGGTCGGCTCGCCCTGGTGGAAGCTCCCCTCGGTGAGGCCGAAGCCGCTTTCGAGCGTGCCCGGAGGAAGTACTCGCGCCGCGCTGACGAGCTCGGCGATCTCCGGAAACGCGCTCCCGAGGGCGCGAATCGTCCTCTCGAGCACCTCGGTCTCGCTGTTCTCCCGCCCGTAGGGCACGCTCTGGACGGTGGCCGCGAGCACGGCGCCGCCCTCCGGCGCGAGCCCGGCAGCGTGGACCGACGGGAAAAAGGCGAAGACCGTCGGACGCTCGGCGATCTCTCGGTACTTCGCCGCGTCGGCAGCGCGTTCGAGGCTGTCCATTTCTCCGCCGATCTGGATCACGCCTCCGAGGCGGGGGTCGGACTCCGGCACGTTTTCTTCGGCGTCGAGGAAACGGGGCAGCCGCGAGAGCGCGAGTCCCACCCGCGCGGCGGCGCCGCGGTAGCGGATGTTGCGGGCCTCGTGGACGAACTCCGGCGGGAGCTGCGCCGCGCCGGTCCAGCGAAGCAGGGTGGTCTTCGGTGAAGCGTCCGAAAGAACCGTCCGGCAGCGAACCGTCCTCCCGTCGGCGAGTTCGATTCCGGCAGCTTTTCCGCCCGGCCCCAGGAGGATGCGCCGCACGCCCCCGGATTCGGACTCGAACTGTGCTCCGGCGGCGCGCGCTGCTTCCCGAAGGGCTTCCCCCACGGCAGCGGTGCCGCCGCGCGGAGGGAGGATCCAGTGGAGGGGCGCCGGCTGGCCGAAGGCGTGGAAATGGAGGAACAGGCCGGCGGTCCCGGGCGCCCGCGGGCCGAGCCGGGTCCCGGTGAGCGCTGGCCCGGCGAGTGCGGCTTTCAGCGGCCCGCTCTCGAACCAGTCGTCGAGCAGGTCGCGGACCGCCATCGGCAGGACGCGCAGCAGACGGGCCAGACCCCGGCCGCCCAGCCCCCAGGCGGCGAGGGCGGCGGGCAGCGTGTTCTCGAAGGATGAATCGAGCGAGAGCGGCGGCTGCTCCAGCAACCGGCGGAGAAATCCCGCGAGGGCTCCGAGTTCGCCGGCGAATTCAGGGAAGCGCGCAGCGTCCCGCGTCGAGATTTCGGCGATGGCGCGGCACGCTGCCTCCGGGCGCCGGGGGAGTGCGAACGGTTCGCCGCCGCCGTGCCCGACGACCGTCAGCACCGGATCGGTGTCGAGGAACTCGAGGCCGTATCGGTCGAGCGCGAGCCGGCCGGCGACCTCCGGATCGAACGACGGCATCGTCTCGGGCGCCACCGGAAAACAGAACCCCGGCGCGATCCGCGCATTCGCGGCGATTCCTCCCGGCTGACCGCGTTCTCCCACCACCAGCACCGAATGTCCGGAAAGCGCGAGGAAGGCCGCCGCCGCCAGCGCGTCCGGCCCGCCGCCGATCGCGCAGACATCGCAGGAGGAGCGCATCGGATCAGCCGCGCCGGGCGGCGCGCAGCATGGCGTCGGCGCCCAGCTTTCCGGGAGCGCCCATGACCCCGCCTCCGGGATGTGCTCCGGAGCCGCAGAGGTAAAGCCCGCGGATGGGGGTGCTGCATTGCGCCCAACCGGCGGCAGGCCGCAGGAAGAACAGCTGTTCGAGGCCCAGCTCTCCCTGGAATATGTTGCCTTCGGTGAGCCCGGTACGCCGCTCGATGTCGAGCGGAGTGAGCACTTGCCGTTCGAGGATGATGTCCGGCAGGTTCGGCGCGTAGGCAGCGAGGGTACGGATGACGGTGTCGCCGAAGTCGTCCCGCTGCGCGTCCCAGCCCTTCGCTTCGCCGGAGAGCGCATACGGCGCGTACTGGACGAAGATGGACATCACATGCTTTCCCGGCGGCGCCAGCGACGGGTCGAGCAGCGACGGGATGAGCACATCCAGATAGGGCTCCCGGGAGAATCGGCCGTACTTCGCATCGTCGTAGGCTCGTTCCAGCGTCTGCCGGTCGGGGCTGATGGAAATGGCGCCCCGCAGGTGGGCGCCCGGCCCCGGGAGCGCGGTGAAGTCGGGGAGCGCATCGAGGGCCAGATTGACTTTCCCCGAAGAGCCGCGCAGCCGATAGCGCCGGATGTCCTGGACGAATTCGTCCGGCAGCTCGTCGGGATCGAGCAGCCGCAGGAAGGTCCGGTGGGGGTCGAGGCTCGATCCGACCTGATCCGCGAATATCTCTTCGCCGTTCTCGAGCACCACCCCGGCGGCGCTGCCGGCGTCGGTCAGGATCCGGCGCACTCCGGCACCGGTCCGAATCTCGACCCCGAAGCTGCGGGCTGCGCCGGCGAGCGCCGCGGCGACCGAACCCATTCCGCCGCGGGCGAAACCCCACGACCGGGAAGCTCCGTCGAGTTCGCCCAGGTAGTGATGGAGCAGCACATAGGCGGTCCCCGGCGAGGAGATGCCGAGGAAGGTTCCGATGATCCCGCTCGCCGACAGGGTGGCCTTCAGCGGCTCGGTCTCGAACCAGCGGTCCAGATAGTCGCTCGCGCTCGCCGTCATCAGCCGCGCCAGTTCGTGGAGGCGCCGGTTCCCCAGACCGGCGAAGTGCCGAACGAGATCACGGGTCCCCAGGATTTCACCGGGGCGGAGCGATCCGACTTGCGGCGGCCGGGTCATCAGCAGGCCGCGCACCGCCCGGCTGAACTGATGCATGGCGAGACCGAATCGCGGATAGTCGTCGGCGTCCCGCCGGGAGAACCGCAGCAGCGATTCCCGCGTCTTCGCCGGATCGTGCCAGCGGGTCAGCGCCCGCCCGTCCCGGAGCGGGGTGAATGTGCCGTCGAGGGGCTGTAGCTGCAGCCCGTGCCGGGCGAGGTCCAGGTCGGCGATGATCTGCGGCCGTAGCAGGCTGACCACATAGGAAAAGACGGACACCGTGAACCCGGGTCGGATCTCTTCGCTGAAGGTGGCTCCCCCCACCCGCTCGTTCTTCTCGACGAGCAAGGTCCGCCGCCCCGCGCGCCCCAGATAGGCGGCCGCGATCAGCCCGTTGTGGCCCCCTCCGATGACGAGCGCGTCGTAACGCTTCACGACCTGGGCCCTCCGACCGTTCCCGCAGGAATCTCCAGGCGGCGGGCGGCCCGCCGAAGCAGAGCGTCCGCCGGCGGTCGGGTCGGCTTCAGGGGACCAGCGCGAGACCCCAGGGGGACTCGCCGACCGGGATGCGGGTGACCACGGCGAGAGTCGCGGCGTCCAGCACCGTGATGTCGTTCGAGGGGCCGTTCGCGGTGTAGAGGAACCGACCGTCGAAGGAGACGGCGATGCCCCAGGGCCGCTCGCCGGCTTCCACACTGCCGGTCACTTCCCCCGCGGCGAGTTCCACCATCGACACCGTCCGGGTCCTGCCGTTCGCCACATAGAGGGTTCCGGCGTCGGGGGAGAGAGCGACCCCCATGCTCCTCGAGCCTTCGGGGAGCCGGATCGTGCGGCGGACCCGGTGCTCGGCGACCACGATCTCCGCGACAGTGCCGTCGATCTCCGAGGAGACATAGGCGTACGCCCCGTCCGGGGTGAAGACCAGATCGCGGGGGCGGTGGCCGACTCGGATCCGGGTGATTTCGTCGCCGCTGGCGGTGTCGAGAACGGTCACATCGTGATCGGTCTCGCCGGTGACATAGGCGAGGGTTCCGTCGGGGCTGATGCGCACGCCCTCGGGCTCTTTGCCCACCGGGACGGTGCGGAGGATCTCGCCGGATTCGAGGTCCACCAAGCTCGCTTCGTCGCTGTCCTCGTTGGACACCACGATCCGCGCGCCGTCGGGGGTGATGTCGAAGGTTTCGGGATCCGAGCCGCCGGGCAGCAGCCGGGTCTTCGCCTTCGCTTCGAGGTCCACTTCCGCGATGCCGTCCTCGGACTTGTCGGGTTCGCCGCACTCCTCCTCATCCCTCCACGGCGGGCACTTGGGAGAGCCGGAAACCGCCACATAGGCGAACGCGCCGTCCGGCGAGACCCGCACCCCGCGAGGCCGCCGGCCCACTTCGACTTCGGCGAGAACGGCGTGGGTCTCCAGCGAAACGATGCTCAGCGTTCCGCTGTCCTCGTTCGTCACGAGCAACAGAGCAGCGGCGTCCGGCGGCCCCGCTCCTTCTGGATCGGACCCGCCGCAACCGGCGGAAAACGCGGCGGGCACCGCGAAGAGCGCGAGTGCTGTCCGGCTCACCGGTCTTCGTTCTCCCCGGGAGCGGTGCCGCCCGCGGGAGCGAGCCCGAAGGTGAGCACCGATTGCCCAGCGGCCACCGAGAGGAACTGCTCCCCGTCGATCGCGAAGCTCATCGGCGCCGCCCGCACTTCGCCGCCGGCATGGAAATCCCAGAGCGCCTCGCCCGAATCGGCGTCGAGGGCGAAGAGGTTGCCTTCCATCGTCCCCGAAATCACCAATCCGGTCGCGGTGGCGAGCACGCCGGAGACGGCCGGGGTCAGCATCTCGAACTCCCACTTGCGCTCACCGGTCAGCGGGTCGAGCGCCCGGATAGCCCCGTAGGCGGCCTCGCCGCCGAGCCGCCGCTCACCGCCGCCGAGGAATGGCGTCCCCGGCTCGTATTCCGCTTCGCTCTTGAAGTAGATGGACGCCATCTCCCGCGTCGGCACGAACAGCGACTGCCGGTCGGGGTCGTAGGCCGGGCTGTACCAGTTCGTCGAACCGGCGAGGCTCGGCCAGACCAGCGTGCCCTCTTCGCTCGGGTCCATGCCGGGAACGAGCACCGGGCGTCCGTTCTCATCGATTCCCTCCGCCCAGGTCTGCTTCGCGTACTGGGTGGCCCGCAGGAACTGTCCGGTCTCGCGGTCGAGCACATAGAAAAATGCGTTGCGGTTGGCGAGGACGACCAGTTTCCGCATCGAGCCCTCCCATACGGCATCCACCAGCACCGGAATCTGGTTGGCGTCCCAGTCGTGGGTGTCGTGCGGGGTGAACTGGAAGTGCCAGCGCAGCTCGCCGGTCTCCACCTCGATGGCCACCAGCGAGCAGGTGTAGAGGTTGTCTCCGGGGCGGGAATCGCCGTTCCAGTCCGGGGCCGGGTTCCCGGTCCCCCAGTAGAGGAGCCCGAGTTCCGGGTCGTAGGAACCGGTGAGCCAGGTCGCGCCGCCGCCGGTCTTCCAGCTGTCGCCTCCCCAGGTGTCGTTTCCGGGCTCACCCTCCCCGGGAACCGCCCACCAGCGCCAGGCCCGCTCGCCGGTCTCCGCGTCGTAGGCGTCGAGAAAGCCGCGGACTCCGGCCTCGCCGCCGCTGATCCCCACGATCACCTTCCCATCCACCGCGAGCGGCGCCGCGGTCACCGCGTAGCCGACCGCATTGTCGGCGAGCTGCGTCGTCCAGCGGACATCGCCGGCGGTGCGGTCCAGCGCGATCAAGCGGGCGTCGAGGGTCCCGAAGAACACCGAATCCCCAAGCAGCGCCACGCCCCGGTTGGTGCGCGGAAAGCCGATGTTCAGCGTCTCGTCGGGCACGACCGGATCGTGCCGCCACAGCCGGCGCCCGGTGCGGGCGTCGAGTGCCGCGATCGTGCTCGGGGGCTCGGCGAGGTACATCACCCCGTCCACCACCAGCGGCGTCACTTCGACCCGGCCCGCAGTGCCCGTCTGGTAGATCCAGGCGGGTCGGAGACGGGAGACGTTCCCGGGAGTGATCTGTTCGAGCCGGGTGAAGCGTTCCGAGCGGTAGTTGCCCGAATAGGTGAGCCAGTGTTCCGGCTCGTCGTCGCTGGCGGCCAGCCGGGAATAGGACACCTGAGCCGCCGCCGGGACGGCGGCGAGGGCGATCAGAGCGGCGAGCACGGCAGAACCGCGCGGATTCCGAATCGTCATTGCGGCGGATCTCCTGCAGAGCCGCGGAGGGAAGCGAGGTAGGCGACCAGGTCGTCCAGCTCGTCGTCCCGAAAGTCCGCGTAGTCCATCATCATGCTCTCGTTCGGCAGCAGCTGGAGTTCCCGAACTTCGCTCTTGCGGAACGAGCGGTGCCGGCCGGCCTGATCGATCATCTGGATGGTGAAGGTGTCCTCTTCGACACGGACTCCCATCACCTGGGCGCCGTTCGCATCTTCGATCCGCACCGAACGGAAGCGGGGGGAGACCACCTTCGCCGGGTCTTGGATGGATTCCCGAAGATAGGCGCTGCCGCGCAGGAGTCCGATGTCCGAGAGGTCCGGCCCGAGCGCCATGCCCTGGCCGTTCACGATGTGGCAAGTGGAACAGAGCGTGGCCTCGTAGAGCGCGCGGCCCTGCACCGGGTCGCCGGGCAGCTGCTCTCGCGGCGCCACTCCGAGAGAGCGCACATACGCGGCGACATCGCGAATCTCCCGAGTGTTCAGCGATCCGTGGCCCGGCATGTCGGTGCCTGGAATGCCGTCCTCCACGATCTCGAGCAAGGCCTCGTCGGCGGTCGAACGCCGGAGGTTCTCGCGCATCAGGTTCGGACCTTCGCCGCCCGTGCCGCCCTGCCCGTGGCAACGGGTGCAGTGGATCCCGAAGATGCGTTCGCCGTGCTCCCGTGCATCGGCGCTCGCATCGGCAAGGGTTTGGGTGTTCGCCTGGATATTCGCTCGGGCAGCCGCCGGCGGGCCGAGTAGCAGGCCGAACAGTGAGCCGAGCAGCGACGCGGCGCCGAGCGCGAGGTTGTGCGTCAGGTGCTTCCCCATGGTGGACCGTTCTCCGCGGCCCCGGACTGTACCAATGCGGCGGGCGGTCTTCATGCGGTCCGGGTATCGAGTGATGCGAAGTCTTCGATCGGGATGGGGAAAGATGCTCGGGTCCGGAGCGCTCCGGACGATCTGACTACCATTCGTCCGACGCTTCGCTCTCCCCGGCCCTCCTCCGGAGCCGGGCACCGACCATGGCCCGCGGCACCCCCTTCCATCGACGCACGAAGCCGCTCTGCACCAGCTTCCGCTGGAAGGAGTGGTCCGGGTACTTCGTCGCGCACGCCTACGACTCCTTCCCGGACCCCGAGTACCACGCGGTCCGCTCGGGCGCGGCGCTCCTGGATGTTTCTCCACTCTGCAAGTACGACTTCCGCGGGCCGGATGCCACCGCGTTCACCGATCGGCTCATCACTCGCGACGTGACCCGCTCCCGCGTGGGGCAGGTGCTCTATTCGAGCTGGTGCGATTCCCGGGGGAAATTGCTGCAGGACGGTTGCTTCCAGCGCTTCGCCGATACCTTCGTGCGGGCCACCACCGTGCACCCTTCGCTCCCCTGGTTCGAGCTGGTAGCCGAGGGGCTGGATGTCCGGATCGAGGATGTCTCGGAGCGGTTCGCGGCGCTGGCCCTCCAGGGGCCCACTTCCTGCTCCATCCTGAACGCGCTCGCCGACGAGGATCTCTCGGGGCTCCGCTACTTCCGCCTTCGGGAAACGCGGCTCGGAGGCGTGCCGGCGGTGGTGACCCGCACTGGCTATACCGGCGATCTCGGTTACGAAATCTGGGTCGGGCGAGAGGCGGCGCTCCGGCTCTGGGACCTGCTCCGGGAAGCGGGCGAGCCGCGCGGCCTCGTACCGGCGGGGATGGCGGCTCTCGATCGGGCGCGGGTGGAAGCCGGATTACCGCTGATCGATGTGGATTTCTGGAACGCCGACCTCGCCCTGACCGAGGAGCAGAAGTCCACCCCGTTCGAAGTCGGCCTCGGCTGGACGGTGAGCGCGAAGAAGGGGCCGTTCCTCGGTCAGCAGGCGCTCCTCGCCGAGCGGGTGCGCGGCCCCGAGCGCTTCTTCGTCGGCATCGAGACCCCGATCGGGGAGATCGAGCGCCTCTTCGCGCTGGCGGGTCTCGCGCCCGAGGTCGGTGACGAAGTGGACCGCCGCGGCGTTCCCGTCTATGCCGGTCCCCGGCAGGTGGGCCGCGCCACCAGCGTGTGTTGGTCCCCGCTGCTCAAACGGCAGATCGCGCTCGCCACCGTGGAGCGGGGCTACCAACAGCCGGGAACGCGGCTGGATGTGGAGCTGACGGTGGAGTACGAACGGCATCGGGCGCGCTCGCGAGTGGCGCCGCTGCCGTTCTTCGACCCTCCGAGGAAGCGCCGGACGCCCGCCGCGAGCTGACACGCGGCCCCGTCCGGAAAAAGAGGCGCGCAGAGACGACGGGGGCGTGCACGGTCGACCGCGGACGAAAAAAGTGTCAGACAAGACGCCGAGCGATCCTTTCTCCGAGGAACCTTCCCGAAAACTCGAGAAGTATCGAAGCGTGTCCGATCCGATCTATCCCGACACCAGGCCGACCGCTCCGGCGGGAGCCCGGACGCTTCCAGCGCGCTACTACCGGGACCCGGCACTCTTCGAGCTCGAAAGCGAGCGGATCCATCGCTCCATGTGGAACGCTGCCTGCCCAGCCGCCGACCTCCCGAAGACCGGCGACTATCGGCTCGCCCGGATCGCCGGCGACTCGTTGATCCTCGTCCGGGGCGAAGCGGGGATCGTCCACGCCCACCACAATGTCTGCCGGCACCGCGGGACCCGGATGGTGGAGGCCGAAACTGGATGCTTGCCGGGCTCCATCCAGTGCCCCTACCACGCCTGGACCTACGGCCTCGACGGCGCGCTGCGCCGCGCGCCCCACATGGACCGGGTGGAGGGCTTTTCGGTTTCGAACTATCCGCTCGTGCCGGCGGCCTGCGAGATCTGGGGCGGGATCGTCTTCGTCCGTATCGAACCCGAAGGCCCGCCGCTCACCAGGCAGCTCGGCCCGGCCGCCGCCCGTCTCGAACCATGGGACCTTTCGAGCTTGCGGAGCGTGCACACCGAGACCTATGCACTGAACGCCAACTGGAAGCTCGTCGTCCAGAATTTCTCCGAATGCCTCCACTGTCCGGTCATCCATCCGCAGCTCCAGCGCCTCTCCCACTATCTGAGCGGGGATAACCATCCGTTGAGCCCGGGCGCGGTGGGTTCGACGATGGAACTCGGCGACGGAGTCGAAACGCTCTCCACCGACGGCCGGCTGGTCGGCACGCCGCTGCCGGGGCTGCCTCCCGCGGCGCGGCGGCAGGTGGCCTACGAGATCCTGTTGCCGAACCTGATGTTCTGCCTCCACCCCGACTACGCGGTGCGCTACCTGCTGCGCCCCCTCGCGGTGGACCGGACCGCGGTTCGCTGCGACTGGCTGTTCCGCGAAGATGTGCTTTCCCGCGAGGGCTTCGATCCCGCCCGCGCCGTTGCGTTCTGGGACGAAACGAACCGGCAGGACTGGCGGGTCACCGAACTCGCGCAGGCCGGGATCGCGTCGAGTGCCTACCGCTCCGGCCCCTACTCGAACCGCGAGGACCAGTTGTGGGAAATAGACCGCTTCATCCTCACCCGCCTCGGAGGGGTATAGGGCTTCTTTCGAGAAGTAACCCTGCCGCCTGCCTGACGCCGAGCGCCGCCATCGGAGGAACGGCTTCCAGCCGGATCGTCCCGACTGGGAAGAGCCGCTTGCCGCCTGGGCGAACACCAGCCTCGGCCTCTTTGCTCTTCTGGTGGATCGGCTCGGCGCAGCAGTCGGGACGCACGAGGCTCACGATCAGCCGGCTGCCCGACCTGCCGGTGCTGGATCTGCGGGCGCTCGAAGGCGAGACGCTCGGCAGGCTGCGCATTGCCTTCGCCGCCCTGTCCGGTGAGACTCTCCTGCCCGCCCACCGCGCTTCGGAAGATCCGGCTCGGAAAGAGCTCGACCGCCTGGTGCTGGAAGAGGCGCTCGGCTTCGGTGCCGGAGCGCTGGCTCAGGTGGCCCTGCTCCGCAAGAAGTGGAGCGCCGAGCCCTCCGTCCACGGCGGCAAACATCCTCCCGCATAGCCCGAAAGGGGCGGGCAGCCGAGGCCTTCGGCAGCCTCTTCGTCTGTCTGGTGCATGCCTGCGGCGCTTCGAGCGGCACTCGTCAACTCTCCACGGTGCCCCTGCCGTCGGTGCGGAAATCCAGGTTTCGAATCAGCCGAAAGGTAGTGCAGCACTCTACGCCCAGGCCGTCCGAGACATCGGGAATGCGCCGATTCGCCCGCTGCTTCTTTGGCTTGGAGACTTCCTGTGTGACCACGATCCGGTGTTCGACATCGCAGAGTGCGTAGGCGACGAGAAACGGATCACGACCGAGCCCTTCGAGCTCTCCATCCGTCAGATCGGGGGCATACCCCTTGGAAACGACGCAGTCGACCAAGGATTGCTCGACAGACTCCTCCAACAACAGGGGTCTTCGATGATCCTTCATCCATGCGACGAGCTCGTCGGGAGCCCCGGCGGTTACTTCCTCGTAACACTCCTTCGGGATTTTCAACCGGCCGGCATTCGCCATCCGCAGCAGCCAGGTCCAGAACTCGGGAACGCGGTCTAGCGGGTAGTAGTCCCGGTGCGCATCGATCATCACATTGGCGTCCAACAGATAGAGCATCGAGTTCCGGAAGGCGCTCAGCCGAGAAGAAGTTCTACCTGTCTCGGTTTCACATCCAGGATGCGGGCGGCGCGGGTGGTGGAGAGTTCTCCGGCGGCCATCGCCGTGCGGACGATTTCGGCCAGGCGGGATCCGAGGCGGTGACGGCGCACCGTATAGAAGTTCGGCCCTCCGCTCGATTTTCCTCCGGGGTGCTGTCGAGAGCGGTGACGGTCGAGCCATTCCCGGCGCCACCGCGCGTCGAGCTCGGAGAAGGTGACCCAATCGAGGAGATCGGCGCCGACCATCCGGTAGGCGACCATCGTGCGGCTGAGGTTGCGCTCGTCGGCGAACCGGGCGATGCGTTCGCCGGCGTTTTCGATGTCCGCGCCGACCGTCGAATCCCGAAGCTCCGGCGCGGGCAGCAGGAACTCGCTGGCGACCGCGTCGCAGAAGTGCTCGACCCGGTGCTTCGTTCTCCGGCCGCCGAAGCCGGTCTGCCCAAGCAACAGA
Source organism: Vicinamibacteria bacterium (assembly GCA_963422395.1). Taxonomy (GTDB): domain Bacteria; phylum Acidobacteriota; class Vicinamibacteria; order Marinacidobacterales; family Marinacidobacteraceae. Next base: position 270,525 of record OY729431.1, read on the forward strand.
TGGACCGTTTCATGGAGCAGCGTGAACGACCAGGCGGGCGCCGCGTCGTAGTCGTTGATGACGAGGAACGGAGCGAGATCGTCCGCGATGGCGAACCCGCGGAAGACTTTCGGGTCGATGAGGCTGTGATGGCTGCCCAGGTTCCCCTGGAGCAGAACGAAGATACCGGCCGCCTCGAGGCGGCGGCGAAGGAAATCGAACGCCGCCCTGGCGTTCTTTTCACGGCGAAAGGACTCGAGGTCCGTGTCGAGGAGCCGCTTCAGGGAAGTGAGGACCGCCGACTCGCCATCCTCGGCGGCGTGGGAGCCGATGAAGGGGAGCGGGTCCGAATCCTCATCATCGAACAGCAGGTCGCGAACCATGCCCTGACGAGCGCGAATTCGTCGGACCAGGGCGTCGCGCAAGCCTTCGGCAGCAGGTTCCGGTGAGGACTCCAGCGTTCGGAAATCCACTCCCCGGTCGCCGGTCGCCGGCGGTCGCGAAAGATAGAACGCGATCAGCGGCCGCCGGTAGTGCCGTGCCATTTCGAGCAGCGTCGAACGCGAGGGTCGGGCGGCCCCGGACTCCATCGCCTCGAGCTTCTGGACTGCGGTCGCGGTCTTCGTGTCCCGAAGACCGACCTTGCCGGCAGCCGTATCGAGTGGTAGTCCGGCGGTCTCGCGGGCCCAGACGAGGAGTTGCGGTTCGACGACGACGCGCATGAGCGAGACTCCCGGGGATGCTAAAGCCCCGGCGCGACGGTCGGCAGCCGGACGCCTCGGTGGTCTGCTAATTCGAGGGCTCGGTCCCTTCCGCGACGATTTCCAGGTAGCGCGGGTAGGCATACAGCCGGTGGTTGTGCTTGCCGGTGATTTCGGAGGCGATTCCCAACCTGTCGAGATGTCGGAGGGAGCGGATCGCGGTCATCGGCGCCCGGCCGAGGTCCGCGGCGGCTTCCGGAATGGAAACCGCCATCCGCCGCTGCAGCAGCCGGTGGATCCTGAGCGCCGAAGGCGCCTTGCGTCCGAGCCCTTCGATCCGTTGCCGGTCCTCGTCGAACAGGCGTGACAGGCGCCGTATCGTCTCGACTGCCAGCCGCGAACTCTCGCGGATTCCCTCGAGGAAGAAGCGGAGCCATCCTTCCCAGTCCCCCTCGAACCGAACCGCGTGGAGTCGGTCGTGATACTCACTGCGGTGCTGCCGAAAATAGAGGCTCGGACAGAGGAGCGGCGCGGCGAGAAAACCGCTTTCGAGGAGTATGAGCGCGATCAGCAGGCGGCCGAGCCTCCCGTTGCCGTGGCGAAACGGGTGGATCGTTCCGAACTGGACATGGGTCAGGCCGGCCTTGACCAAGGGAGGGATCCCCGGGGCTTCCTGGCGGAGGAACTCTTCGAAGTCCGACATCAACCGGGGAATCCGGTCCGGCGGAGGCGGGACGAACTCGGCTTTCCGGGAAGGCACGCCGTCGATGCGGACCTGGGAAACCCGGAATTCTCCCGGGAGCTTCTGGCGGCCGCCGCCGCCGCACGAGAGGATCTGGTGCATCGTCCGCAGGAGACGGTTCGACACCGCGAATCCCCCGGCGAGCCGCCGCCGCCCGTGGTCCATTGCCGCCAGGTAGTTCGATGCTTCCGCCGCATCGCGGGCCTTCTGCCGGCCGTGGGGTTTCCGGTGTTCGAACCGCAGCAGGTCCGAGAGCGAGGCCTGTCCGCCCGCCAGGCGCGAGGAGAGCACCGCTTCCCTGCGGATCGAGGCGCTGGTGAAACCGTCGGGCGCCGGCAGGATGAAACGCATTCCGTCGAGCCGTCCGATCTCGATCTGGGCCTGCCCCAGCAGCGATTGCAAACGCTCCATCCGAAGCGGGGGCTCGGGAGGCAGCGGCGGCGGCAGGAACGCCCCTACCAACCCGCGGCCCAAAGCGGATACGAAGACTCGATTGCCGAGCCGGGGGTTCGGGCCTCTGTCCGACGGCTTCCTCCTCATGGGCCCCGGGACTCGTTCGCGGGCGGGGCTGCTCCCCGAGACGGCAGTCCGTGGCGGAAAAAGCATGAGCACCGGACCGGACCAGCTCTCCCGGTGGGAGTGGCTCGCAGCGGATTCGAGGTGTCTCTGGGCCGGCGTTTCGGTTGCGCGGCTCAGCGGCCTCCCTTTTCGGTGCCCGGGACGCGGACGACCCCGGGGACTCCCTGACCCTCGAGGGCGCGGTTCGCTTCGGGAAGCTGGTTTTCGAGGACCTGCTGCAGGTCCTGGCGTGCGGTCTCCAGGCGGCCTCGGAGAACTTCATGGACTTCGCGCATCGGATCGGTGGGCGGGAAATCCGCACTCGCCACTGCGCCGGCGAGGTAGGCGATCCGTCCTCCGAGCTGCGTGGGCCAGCGGACGCTGTCCTGTCCGGTGCCGGTGAGTTTCCGCTGGATGAGGCGTTCCTCGACCGAGATCAGAGAGCCTTCGAGTCCATCCACCACCGAGGCGACCGATTCGGTCTTTCCGGTTTCCGCGACGACCTCCTTGAGATCGGCGAGCTGGCGCCGGAGCCATTCGATCTCGTTCACCATCCCGGATACCTCCTCGAGATCGGCGCGGAGCTCCCGGAGCATCGCCACCTGTTCCGCGATGTCGTCGAGAGTCCCTTCGCTGCGCGGGTCCTTCAGCAGGGTGAGCGACCGGGTCTGCTCATCGTCTCCCACTCTGAGGGTGACCTGATATTCCCCCGGCGGGGCCAGGATCGAGATCCGCCCCGCGGGCGCCGCAAGGGACCGGTCTTCGCCGAGATCCACCCAATCGGCGTACGCCGGAGGGGTCCGAATCTTCATTTCGGTCGTGGCTTCCTCACGGAGGTCCCACCAAACCCGATTCAAGCCGGCGTCGCCGCTGCCTTCGAGGGTCCGAATGGTCTCGCCGTCGGCGTTTCGCACCTCGAGCGAGACCTCATCGGTTCCTTCCTTCAACCAGTAGCTGAGCGAAGCGCCGTACGGCGGGTTCTCTCCCGCCGACCAGTCGTCGAATTGCGAAAACGGAGCGGTGATGGGATGAAAACGGTATGCCTGGCGTAATTCGAACAGGTGCGACTCTTTCGCGGTGATCTCTTCGTTCCATTGCTGGAGCGGCCCGATGTCGTCCATGATCCAAAAGCCCCGGCCGTAGGTTCCCACCACCAGATCGTGGAAATGCTCCTGCACCGTGATCCAGTACATCGGGCTCGGCGGCAGGCCGCCGGTGAGCCGCTGCCAGTGATCGCCGTCGTCGAAGCTGACATAGAGGAAGTTCTCGGTTCCGAGATAGAGGAGCCCGGGGCGTACCGGGTCCTCCCGCACATTCCGCGTATAGCTCAGCGGGCTGTCCGCGACCCCGTTCACGATCCGGGTCCACGATTCGCCGAAATCCTCGGTCCGGAACGCATACGGAGCGAAGTCGCCGACCTGGTGCGCCTCGACGGTCAGGTACGCCTTGCCGGCGCTCCATTTCGAGGCGTCCACATTCCGCACCACTCCGTCGGCCGGCATCCCGGGAATGTTCTCGGTCACATCGGTCCAGCTCGCCCCGCCGTCCCGGGTGACATGCAGCAGGCCGTCGTTGGTGCCGGCCCAGATCACCCCCTGCTGTACCGGGCTCTCGTCGATCGCATAGACCACGCAGCAGTACTCGACGCCGATGTTGTCGGGAGTCAGCCCGCCGGAGATCGTCTGCCGGCTCCGGTCGTTCGTGCTGAGGTCGGGACTGATCTCCTCCCAGCTCTGGCCGCCGTTCGTGGTCCGGTGGACATGCTGGCTGCCGACATACACCGTGTTCCGGTCGTGCGGAGAGATGAGGAGCGGGAAAACCCACTGGAAGCGATAGCGCAGGCCTTCCGCCGACCAGCCCAGCGTGCTCTCCGGCCACACTTCGACCTGCCGGAATTGCCGGGTGCGCTCGTCGTAGCGCACCACGATGCCGCCGGCGGCCCCCGCGCCGGAGGCACTGGACCAGACGATGTTCGGATCCTCGGGATCCGGGGTCGCGAAGCCGCTCTCCCCGCCGCCGACGCCGTGCCACATGCCGCGCGGGATGCCCGACGCGAAGAAACCGCCGGTGAACGCCCGACTGGGGCCTCGGGTGGAGGGTCCGTCCTGCCGGTTGCCGAGTACATGGTAGGGAATGTCGTTGTCCACGGTCACGTGGTACATCTGGGCGATCGGGAGCTGCACCTTGAACCAGGATTTTCCGCGGTTCTCCGAAATCGAAACCCCGCCGTCGTGGGCTACCGCCATCCGGCCGCCGTCCCCGGGGTCGATCCACATGTCGTGGTGATCCCATCCAGGCGCCTCGCTCGCCTGGTGCACCCGGTGGGTCTTCCCGGCGTCCAGAGTGGAAGCGAACGACGCCGTCAAGAAATACGCTTCGTCCCGGTCGTCGGGGGCGGCGGCGCAGCGCGAGTAGTAGGCGCTGCGGCCGGCGAGATTCCGATTCTCGGTCTGCAGCGTCCAGGAGCTCCCCCCGTCGCTCGTGGCCCACAGCTCGCCGCTTTCGGCCTCGCCGCCTGCCCAGGGTACGCCGTCGCTGGTCTCGATCAGCGCGAAGACCCGCCGCGAATCGGACTTGCTCATGCAGAGCGCGATCTTTCCCACTGCGTGTTCGGGCAGCCCGTTCCCTTCGAGCCGGGTCCAGGTGTCCCCGCCGTCGCGGGTCTGGTAGAGCCCGCTGCCGGGCCCGCCGCTCACCCGGCCCCAGGTCCGGATCGAGAGCTGCCACATCCCGGCGAACAGGATGCGGGGATTGTTGGGGTCCATCATCAGGTCGGAAGCCCCGGTGTTCTCGTCCACGAACAGGACCCGATCCCAGGTCTCGCCGCCGTCGGTCGTCCGGTAGATGCCGCGCTCCTCCTGCGGGGCGTAGGCGTGCCCGAGCGACGCCGCATAGACGATGTTCGGGTCGCTCGGGTGGATCACGATCCGACCGATGCGCGCGGTCGCCTCGAGTCCCATCGCCTTCCAGCTCTCCCCCGCGTCGGTGGATCGGAAGACCCCGGTCCCGATGGACACATTCGCCCGGATGAAGGTCTCTCCGGTGCCTGCCCAGACGATGTTCGGGTCGGATTCGGCCACCGCGAGGGCGCCGATCGAGTGGGCATCCTGATCGTCGAACACCGGACGCCAGCGGAGGCCGGCGTCTTCGGTCTTCCAGATGCCGCCGGTGGCGGCGCCGGCGTAGTAGAGGTCCCGGTTCCCGGGGACGCCGGCGACCGCGAGCGTGCGGTTACCTACCGGCCCGATGTGTCGGAAGCGAAGCCCGCCGAGCTGATCGGCGGGCGGCTGGGCGAACGCGGAAGCAGCGCCCAGCAGGATGAGCGCCGCCAGATGGGCGGGAGGGTGGTAGAGCGAGTGGCGCATGGGATGGTTCCTCCGTGCCGGATGGGGTCTGCGATTATGCGGGTTGGCCGGACGGCGAGTCTTCCCGGTTCCGCCGGCGGAAATGGAGCCAGAAGGGAAGGCCCGCCGCCGTGATCCCGAGGCCGATCAGCGCGTCCCGCGGATCGGTCCACAGGGTGTTGCCCAGCAGTACGGCGCAGAAGACGGTGAACAGCGCCGGCAGCAGGGGGTATCCGAAGGCGCGGTAGGGCCGCTCGAGGTCGGGCTGCTTCCAGCGAAGCGCGAAGACGGCGGCGCTCCCGAGCCCGTAGAAGAGCCACGAAACGACCACCACATAGGTGAAGAGCTGGTCGTAGCTGCCGGTGAGCGCGATGCCGGCGGCCCAGATCCCCTGAGCGAGGGTGGCGTTCACCGGAACCGCTCCCGGTCCCAGGCGGGCGAACGGCCGGAAGAAGGCGCCGCCCTGCGCCATCGCGTAGTACACCCGCGCGCCAGTGAAGAGGAACCCGTTGGCGGCGGCGAAACAGGACACCATCACCGCCAGCGACACCAGCTGGCTCCCCAGCTGCCCTCCGGCCCGGCCGGCGGCGTCGGCGGCGATGGTCTCGGCGCCGGGAAAGGCGGATAGCGGCAGCGCCCGCAGGTAGGCGAAGTGGAGCAGCAGGTAGATCCCGATGAGGAGCAGCAGGCTGAGAGAGATCGCGCGGGGAAGGAAGCGCCGGGGGTTCTTCACCTCGCCCCCGACGAAGGTGACGCTGATCCAGCCGTCGTACGCCCAGAGCGCCCCGACGATCGCCGCACCCCAGCGCGCCGCCGCCGAACCCTCCAGCGGAAGCCGCGAGCGCGCGATCTCCTCGACCGGCTGATCTCCCCAGAAGGCGCAAAGGACGACGATCGCCCCCGCCATCGCCAGTTTGGCGGCCGTGGTCAGGTTCTGGGTGGCGGCAGAGGTGCGCACGCTGCGGCAATTCCAAAGCGACAAACCGAGGATGAGGGCCACCGCGGCCGCCTTGGCGGCGATCGGGCCCAAGGGGACGAATTCCGCCGCGTACTCGACGAAGACGACTGCCACCGCCGCGATGGATGCAGTCTGGATGACGGCGAACAGGCTCCAGCCGTAGAGGAAGCCGACGAGCGGGTGCCAGGCGCGCTCCAGATAGACGTACTCGCCCCCGGCGTCCGGGTACATCGCTGCGAGTTCGGCGATGGCGAACGCCCCGCAGAGCGACATCGCTCCGGCTCCGACCCAGACGAGCGCCGCTCCGCCCGCCGACCCGGTCGCGGCGATCACATAGGCGGGCACCACGAACGCCGCCGAGGCGAGGATGGTTCCGATGTTGATGAAGAGCGCGTCGCCCAGTCTGAGCTCGCGCCTCAGTCCCGGCGCCAAGGGTTCGAAGTATCCGCTATGCTGCGGTCGGGGCTCCGTCCCCGGGTCGGGCCGCCGAAGTAGAGTCGAAACTAGACGTTCACCATGTCGGGAGGATTCCTCATGCGGCTGTCTTTCCATGCCATCTTGTACGCCGGCATCCTGATGGCCCACTCCGTTTCGGGGCAGGAGGCGGCGAAGCGGATTTCGGGATCGCCGTCCGGCGAAGAGGCGCCTCTCCCGCAGTCGCCGCCGGCTGCACCCCCTGCGTGGGAGTTCGAGGTGTTCGGCCGCGGGGGGGCGGCCGGCCTGTCGGCACGCGGGGAGGTCTCCTTCGGCGTGGAGATTCCGGACCCGAATTTCGCCCTTTCCGATACTGAGCGTTTTCCCGACCTGACGACCAGTGCACGTTCGGCGAACTGGGGCGCCGGGCTTCGTGCGAGGCGGGGACGATGGGGTCTGGAAGGGCAGTACCACCGCGTCGACACCAGTGTTTTCCTTCCGACCGCCCTGATCCGGGAAACTTCCATCGAAGGGAGCGGGGACATTCCACTTCTGGAAGCGGCCACCGATCTCGTGGCGGTGCTGGGAGTGCTCGAGTTTCCCTTCCGGAGCGGGCCGTCCGGTTTCTTCGTCGGCCTCGGCGCCGGCTATGCCGTAATGGGAAACCGCGAAGCGAGCCGGGTCCCGATGGGGGACTCCGGCACGGGGTTTTCGGATGAAACTTTCGGCGATGCCGAGAATGTCCTCTTGTCGGCCAGCTTGTCCCCGCGCGACTACCACGCGGACCGCGGATCGCTGCTCGTCGGCGGAACTGCGGGTCTGACCCTTCGCACCGGCCGCCTGTTCCTGCGCCCGCGTCTGGATGTGTTCCTCGGTGGGACGCGGACGACCGAAGAGAGCTGGGACTTCGATATCGGAGTGTCGGCACCTGGACAGCGCTTCGATTTCGCGGGGGTCGTCGCGTTGGAGACCGCTGTCCGGCCGCGGTTCTTCCTGTTCAGCGTGGATGTGGGGTTGTCCTTCGGTCGCTAGCGCCTGTAGATGAAGTGACGCGAGCCCCAAGATCGGGGAGGCGCCCGGCGGACGAGGCGCGATTCGGGGGCATACCGGGTGTATTCCGACGGAATCGCAATGCCGAGCGAAGCGTTCAGCCGGGGCCCCACCGGAAGCACTGGGCATCGCCGGCCTTTGGCCGTGTGACTTCGTCCACCGGCTGCTAGCTCCTTGCCCCCCGCCGGACGCCTTCGCGCCGCGCCTCTCCCTGGCGGTTGCGGGGCAGGTCCCCTTCTTGCGGGTACCGCCGCCCGGAAGGCGGCGAGCAGGACTACGATGGCCAGATATGGCCGTGAACCCCGCCGATCCGGGCCGACGAGACGCGGACTCGATGCGCGCCGCGCTCGCGGAAGCGATCTGGGCGGAACGCAGCGGGGAGGTCCCGGTGGGCGCGGTGGTGGTGCGGAACGGGGAGGTGGTTGCGCGGGGTCGGAACCGGGTGCTCGAAACCGGCGACCCCACCGCCCACGCCGAGATCGTCGCTCTCCGCGTTGCCGCGCACCGCGTGGGGAACTACCGGCTCACGGGCTGCGACCTCTATGCGACCGTCGAACCTTGCCTGATGTGTGCGGGCGCGATCGTCCATTCGCGCATCCGGCGGCTGGTGTACGGCCCGCCCGAGCCCAAATTCGGTGGGGTAGAATCGAAGCTCGCGTTGGATGAGCTGGGGCTTCCGCATCGTCTCACGGTGGTTTCGGGAGTTCTGGCCGATGAAGGACGCCGGCTGCTGCAGCGCTTCTTCCAGGAACGGAGGCGGGTTTCGACCCTCCCCGACGGACTTCCACCGTTCGAGACGAGGCCCGGAGAGGTACCGAAGTGGCCGTAACGGGGGCGCCTCGAAAGCGCTTTGTCCGGTGAAGAACCGGGCACGTGGGTTCGAATCCCACCCTCTCCGCCGCCCACCCCCGGTTCGATCTCCGAGGGTTTCGCCAGCGCCGGTATCGGCTTTCCGGCGAAATCGGCGCTCCGCTTCGGTCGCGGCGCTCTTGTGGCTCGGTGCGGCGTCGCCATCGGCGGCGGCCTCCCCTCCGCCGCCTTCCCGAGTGACCGTCGCCACCTGGAATATCGCCTGGTTCGGGGACGGAGTGAACGACGAGATTTTGGTCGGCAACCGGCGCGGCGGGCGCCATCTCCGGAACGCAGACGATCTGGCAGAGCTCCGGGGCATCGTCGGCCGCCTCACCGAACGGGGCGTGGAGATCGTCGGACTGCAAGAGATCGAGAATGCTGCCGCTGCCCGGCGGCTCTTCCCGGCGGACGGTTGGGACCTCTTCGTCTCGACCCGCGACACCGATCCGCAGTGGGCACAGCGGACCGCTCTCGCGGTGCGGCGGAGCGCCGGCTGGCGCGTCGAGCGGCATCCCGACATCGTGGAGTGGTCGCCGCTGGACCGCGACCGGTACGGCGTGGACCTCACGCTCTCCCGCGGGCAGGAGCGGTTGCGGGTGCTGGCCATCCACTTCCAGTCCGGCTGCAACCAGAAGCCGCTTGCCGCCGGCACGAGCGAGTGCGGGTTCTTGCGGATGCAGTTCGCGGTGCTCGAAGGCTGGATCTACGAGCGCATGGAGGAGGGGATCCCCGTGGTCATCGCCGGTGACTGGAATCGCACCCTCTCCCGGCCAGGCGACGAAGCCGCTGCCGGGATTCCCCGAGACCCGCTCCTGCTGCCGCCCGCTGGAAGCTCCCCTTCCTGTTGGGGCGCCCGGTTTCCCAACTACATCGACCACATCGTCGCCTTCGCCCCTCCGGGCGGCAGGGCGTTGTCGCGCGGCTTCGAGGAAGTGCTCTACCAGGCGCCGCGCGCCCGCCGCGACGCCCTCTCGGACCATTGCCCCATCGTGGCGGCCGTCGGCTTCGAGTGAGCCGAGGCGCCGGCGGCTGAAGTCTCCGGGTTTTCCGCCGTGGAGCTCTCTTCTCGGCTCCTTTACACTGGCGGGTTCTGTCCCGACCGTCCCCCCCGTTTCGCCTTGAAGCCACGCTGACGCGGGCTGACTGTCTCCACTTCTGGGCGAAGGACGCTACCGCTCCTGCGGTTACCGCCTGGATCCACGAACGGATCGGAGATCGCGGCCCGGTTCTCTGGAAGCCGCCCGCTTCCGAATCCGGAAAAAACCGGGACCGCTCTCCCGGGCCGGGGCTGAGCCTCGGCCCGCTCGCGGCGGCCGCGCTGCTCGCCGCCACGGTTCCGCCGCCGGGAATCGCTGACGGCCGCACCGATTCGCTCCGCTTCTGGGCGCTGGCCTGCCGTTTCCTTTTCGGGCTCCTGGCTCGGGGCCGGTTCCATCCGGCGATCGGGCGCCGCGGCTTCGACGGCTCGTCGCTCTGGTGCGCGGACCTCGATTCCGGGCGCCGTGCATTGGACGCGCTATCGCTCGCCGCGCCGAAAAGGGCGATGGCCGGGCTCGATCCCGAAACCGCGATCTCCGCGTATCTCGTTCGTCTCGGGGATGCAGTGGTCCGGGACGCCGGGCGGAGGCTGGGATGGGCGCCGCGCCCCAGCGGATCTTCGGAGGACCGGCGGGATCTCCTCGGCGTGGTTCTCGACGACCTGTTCGCCGGATCTTCGGCGGGATTCGAAGATCAGGACGAGAGAAGCCTCCGCCGCGCGGGCAGGGCGGTCGGCGCTTCTCCCGGAGGGGCGCCGGCGGCGGTGGGGGCAGCGCGGCTCGTGTTCGCCCTCCAGCCGCCGGAGGAAAACGCCGCCTCGGGGCCGGAGGAGGCGGAGTCGGACAGCTGGCGCATCCGTTTCCTGCTCGCCGACCCGCGGTTCGAAGAACTCGGTGCCCGGGCGGTCGGGAATGGAAGCAGCCCCGTGAGCAGTGCGGGGGTTCGATCCATCGCCGAGGTGTGGAGCGCGGCCAGCGCCGCGGAGAACCTCCGGCGCTTCGGGATCGCCAATCCCGCCGTCCCGCTCCTCGAGGGACTCGGCCGGGCGGCGAAGGCCTGGCCGGTGCTCGAGCGCGGGCTGGCCGAGTCGACACCCGAGGAGATCGTCGTTTCGGTCACCGAGGCCTACGATTTTCTCCACGAGGGGCAGGACGCGCTGGTGCGCGAGGGGTTCGAAGTCCGCATTCCGCCCTCGCTGGCCGGCCAGCGAAAACGGAAGCCGACGCTGCGGCTCACCGTGCGCCCGATCGACGATTCGCAGCGGCCGAGGGCAGATCACCGGTCGGCGGGCTCGGGAGACGCTGACGGCCGGTTCGTGAGCTCCGTCGGTCTCGATGCCCTCGTGGAGTACAGCTGGCAGGTGGAGATCGGGGATCGCTGCTGGTCCCTCGAAGAGTTTCGGCAGCTGACCCGCGGCAAGCGACAGCTCTTGCTCGCCGACGAAGGCTGGGTGGCGCTGGATCGTGACTCGGTGGACCAGCTCTTCAGTGAAGCGGCGCGCCGACGGGCACGCACCGGGCGGTCGCCGTTGCTCCGTGACGCCCTCCGGGAACGGCTCCGCCTTTCTCCGGCACCCGGTGCCCTGTTCGACGAGGAAGAGTCGCCGGTGCTCTCCCGGATCGAGGGCGAGGCGTGGATCGGCTCGCTGTTCCGCGCGCTCGAAGCGGCAGCTGAGGAACTCGGACCCCTCGATCCGCCGGCGGGGCTCCGAACCGAGCTGCGGCCCTACCAGCGGGTGGGCTACACCTGGCTGCGGTTGTTGGCCGATCACCGCCTCGGCGGCTGTCTCGCGGACGACATGGGTCTCGGCAAGACCTGCCAGGCGCTCACCTTCCTGCTCGGGGAACAGGAGGCCGGTCGGCTCACCCGCCCCTGGCTGCTCGTCTGCCCCAACTCGATCGTCGCCAACTGGCGCAAGGAGGCCGAACGCTTCGCCCCCTCGCTCCGTCTGCATGTGCGGCAGGGAGCTGGGCGTTCCCGGGGCGCGGATTTCCGGAAAGCGCTCGAGGAGAGTGATCTCGTGGTGTGTTCCTTTGGAATCGTCCACCGCGATCTCGACGAGCTGGGAGAAATTCGTTGGGGCGGGCTGATCGTGGATGAGGCGCAGAACCTCAAGAACTCGGGGGCCAAACAGACCCGCGCCGTGCGCCGCCTCGAGGCGCCCATCCGCTTCGCCCTCACCGGAACGCCGCTCGAAAACCGACTCACCGACCTGTGGTCCATCATGGAAGTCCTCAATCCGGGATTCCTGGGGTCGGAGCGGACCTTCCGGCGAACCTTCACCGCGGCGGTAGAAGGCGCTCGGGATCAGGACGCCACGGCCCAGCTCCGCCGGCTGGTGCGGCCTTTCGTGCTGCGCCGCCTCAAGACCGATCCGAAGGTGATCCAGGATCTTCCGGCGAAACACCAGGCCCGGGTGTACTGCAACCTCACCCCGGAGCAGGCGGCGCTCTACCGGGTCGCCGTGGACCGCTGTCTCGAGCGCATCGGGCGCGACACCGGCTTCGCCCGCCGCGGCGAAATCCTGCGCACGCTGACCCGCCTCAAACAGATCTGCAACCACCCCGAGAACTTCCTCGGCGCCGGCGGCGCGCTGGCCGGCCGCTCCGGCAAGCTCACCCGGCTCGTCGAAATCCTCACCGAAGTGCTCCAGCAGGGCGAGCGGGCGCTCGTATTCACGCAGTTCGCGGAGATGGCGAAGCTGCTCGGCCCCTATCTCTCGGAGCTTCTCTCGGTCGAGATCCCGGTACTCCACGGCGGAGTCGCGATCTCGGCACGGGACGAGATCGTGACCCGTTTCCAGGAGGCGCCCGACCCGCCTCCGGTGTTGGTTCTGTCCCTCCGGACCGGCGGTTACGGTCTGAATCTCACCCGGGCCAGCCATGTCGTCCACTACGATCGATGGTGGAACCCGGCAGTGGAAAATCAGGCGACCGACCGAGTGTTCCGCATCGGCCAGCGCCAGCGGGTGCTGGTCCACAAGTTCCTGTGTACGGGAACCCTCGAAGAACGAATCGCCGACCTCCTGGAGCGCAAGTCGGCGCTCGCCGAGTCGGTCGTCGGCAACGGAGAGAGCTGGCTGACCTCGCTTTCGGGCGCGACCCTTCAGGACCTGCTGGCGCTGGCCCCCGAGGCGGTCGCCGAATGAAAGAAGATGCGCTCCCGTGGTGGGCGGCTGATTTCCTGCGCGCGGCCGGAGCCGGCCCGGAGAACGGCACGCGCGGCCTCGCGCGCGGCTCGGTCACCATCGTTCCCGGGGAGGCGACCGCGCTCGTCGAGGGGCGGGGGTTCCGGCCGAACCGGGTGCGTTTGCGGACGAGCACCTTCGATTGCCGGAAGTGGGATGCCTTTTTCGACCTGTTCGCCGGACAGGCTCTCTATCCGGCGGCGCTCCTGGCCGGCTACCTGCCCCGTTCGGCCAAGTCGGATCTCGCCCGACTCGGAGTGCGCCTCGTCCCCTCGGCGAGTCGTCTCTCGAGGGAGCCCGAGGCCTGTCCGCGGGACGCCGCGAATACGGCCATCCGGCTGATCGCGGAGCGGTTCGCTGAGGATCCGTTCCATCTCCTCCACTTTCGGGGTGCCGACCGCCCCACCGTTTTCGCCGAAATCGCCCGGCACTGGAATGCGGCTGGCGGCGAGAGCGGACCCGCGATCGCGCTGGATGAACTCGAGGAGATCCTCGATCGGCCCCCCGGCGCCGCGGACGGCGGGTCGCTCCTTCCCCAGGTGCAGCGCGCTGAGGCGTTCCGGGACGATCCGATCCTGCGTGCGAACCTCGCACGCCTCTACATGAAGGTCGCCGAACGGACTGCGGCGATCAAGTTGCGGCGCGCCCCGGGTCCGGCAGAGCACCAGCCCGAAGAGCGCCAGAACGCGGCCCTCCCGCGGGAGCATCGACCGGAAGCGGTTCACTCGTCGTCCCATTCCCATCGTTCGGCGTTTCGAATAGCGTCCCGCCGGGCCAGGAAGTAGGCGAGCCCGAGACAGATCCCGAAGAAAAGCCCGATTCCGTGCGCCCGATAGCTCACCTCGGGCCGGATGGAGGTGGGAACCAGCACCACGAGAAAAAACCCCACCACCCGCACGATCCGCTTCCCCAGCGAAAGTCGCCGCTCCACCAGCACATACAGAGTGAGCCAGCTGCCGGCGAGCAGGTACAGCAGCCCGGACGCGCCCACCACCCGGATGTTGGGCGGATATCCCTCGAGGGTCACCGCGAGCGACAGCGCCGCCGCGGGAATCGCGGCCCAAGGGTAGAGGCTCTGCCCGAACGCTCCAAAGGAAAGATAGATGAGCCAGGTCAGGAACACCGCGTTCGAGAGCAGGTGGATCGCATCTGCATGGGCGGCCATCGAGGTCAGGAGCCGCCAGGTCTCGCCCCGCGCGAAGACCGTATCGCCGCTCGCCGGAAGCGCCTCGGCGAGGCCCGGCGGCCCCCACCAATAGAGAGTGCTGACCGCGAGGATCACTCCGAGCGTCCACCCGACCGCGAGGGCCGCACTCCGCCCAGGCTTGCGCGAAAGCAGCGTCGAGACGACCGCCGGTTCGGAAAACCGGACCTCCGACCGTTCCCCGGGCCCCCCGAAGGCGCGCCGCAGTTCTCCAGCCTGTGGATACTCCCCGTCCTCTTCTTCTTCCGCTGAGAGGAAATCACTTTCCGATTCGATGTTGAACATCGTCTCGAACGAGTCGGCGCGCTCTCCCGAGTCCGGCTCCGCTTCTTCGACCACGGGCCCGTCTTCGTCGGGTTCCCCGCCGTTCCCGATCCAGTCCGCGGCGGTCGAGAGCCTCGAGGGCTGCCCCCGCAGGCCGCCGGGCTTCTTCCTGCGCCAGCGAATCACGACCCGAGTATTCTCCCGCGCCCCGGCGGCTCCGCTTTCGCCGTGTTCCAGGCTTCCGTCATGCCGAACTGCATCGCTCTCGCCTATTCCGGAGGCTTGGACACCTCCTGCGCGATTCCCTGGCTGAAAGAGCGATACGGTGCCGAGGTCCTCGCCGTGGTCGCCGATGTGGGCCAGAACGAAGACCTCGAGGCCGCCTCGCAAAAGGCCCTCGCCTCCGGGGCTTCGGCGGTCTTCGTCGAGGACCTCCGGGAAGAGTTCGTCGGCAGCTATGTCTTTCCGGCAGTGCGCGCCGGAGCGGTGTACGAGGGCCGATACCTGCTCGGCACTTCGCTGGCTCGGCCGGTGATCGCCAAGAGGCAGGTCGAAATCGCCCGGCGCGAGGGCGCCGACGCGGTGGCCCACGGCTGCACCGGGAAGGGGAACGACCAGGTTCGCTTCGAACTCGCGTTCCACGCGCTCGCTCCCGACCTGGAGATCATCGCCCCCTGGCGTCTTTGGGACATCCGCTCTCGCGAAGATGCCCTCGCCTACGCGATGAGCCGCGGAGTGCCGGTGGAGCAGAAGACCGGAGACCTCTACAGCCGCGATCAGAACCTCTTCCATCTGAGCCATGAGGGCGAAGACCTCGAAGATCCCTGGAATCCGCCCCCGGCAGACCTCTTCCGCATCACGAAGGACCCGGGTGCGGCGGCCGCCCCGGCCGCCGAGACCGTCGAAGTCTCCTTCGAGGCGGGGATCCCGGCGGCAGTGAACGGCGAGGCGCTTTCGCCGGCGGCGCTGCTCACCCGGCTGAATGAAGCCGGCGCCCGGCACGGGGTGGGGCGGATCGATATCGTCGAGAACCGCCTGGTGGGGATGAAGTCCCGCGGCGTGTACGAAACTCCCGGCGGAACCGTCCTGCACGAGGCGCGCGCCGCGCTGCAGAGCCTCTGCCTCGACCGCGCGACCGACCACTTCGCCGCCGCCTGCTCGCTCCGCTACGCCGAACTCGTGTACGACGGAAAATGGTTCTCGGCGCTCCGCGAGGCGCTCGACGGCTTCTTCGCCGAAGCCCACCGCAATACCACCGGGACCGTCCGCGTCCGGCTGTTTCGCGGCGTTGCGCAGGCGGTGGGACGGAAGAGCCCGAAGAGCCTCTATCGGGAGGACTTCGCCACCTTCGGCGCCGACGAGGTGTACCGGCAGGCGGACGCCGAGGGTTTCATTCGCCTCTTCGGCCTCCCCGAGCGCATCCGGCGCCTCTCCTCCCCGGACCCGCCGGAGGAAACATGAAGCTTTGGGGGGGGCGCTTCTCCGCTCCGCCCGCAGAGGCGCTCGACCGGCTGGGGAAGTCGGTCTCCTTCGATCGGCGGCTCTACGCGGAGGAGATCCGGGTCAACCAGGCGTACGCCCGCGCTCTCGCCGGCGCCGGAGTGCTCGCCGGCGCCGAACGGGATCGGATCCTCGCGGGCCTCGATCGTGTGAGAGAAGCGCTCGCCGCGGATCCGCCGCCGCCGCTGGACGACGAGGACATCCACACCGCGGTGGAGCGGCTGCTCTTCGCGGAGATCGGCGATCTGGCCCGCAAGCTCCCCGCCGGCCGGAGCCGCAACGACCTGTCGCAGACCGGGTTCCGCTTGTATCTCCAGGAGGCCGCGGTCTCGCTGGCGGCGGCGCTCGACCTTCTCCGGCAGGCACTTTTCACCCGTGCCGAAGAGAGCGCGGCGGTGCTCGTTCCCGGCTATACCCACCTGCAACGCGCCCAGCCGGTGGTGTTCGGACACCTCCTGCTCGCCCACTTCTGGGCGTTCACCCGCGACCGCGACCGCCTCGCCGCCGCCAGGCAGCGGGCGGGGGCATCGCCGATGGGCGCCGGCGCTCTCGCCGGAAATCCGTATCCGGTAGATCGGCAGGCCATCGCCGACGAGCTGGGATTTTCC
The DNA here is from genome assembly GCA_963422395.1 of Vicinamibacteria bacterium. GTDB lineage: Bacteria > Acidobacteriota > Vicinamibacteria > Marinacidobacterales > Marinacidobacteraceae. The sequence goes on from OY729431.1 coordinate 286,924, forward strand.
GAAGTTCTCGAAAACAGTGTGGATGCAGTGGGTGCTCGCGACTATGCGATGGAGTTCCTCGCCGCCGGCGCCATCCTCGGAGTACACCTCTCCCGGCTCGCCGAGGACCTGGTCCTCTGGTCCTCCGCGGAGTTCGGCTTCGTGCGCCTCCACGACAGTTTTTCCACCGGGTCGAGTCTGATGCCCCAGAAGCGCAACCCCGACGGGTTCGAGCTGATCCGGGGGAAGGCTGGCCGCCTGACGGGCAATCTCGTCGCCCTTCTCACCGTCGGCAAGGGCCTCGCCTCCGGCTACCAGCGCGACCTCCAGGAGGACAAGGAGCCCTGTTTCGACACCGTGGACACCCTCGAGTTGACGATTCCGGCGGCAGCCGGTGCGATCTCCACCCTGCAGTTTCGAGAAGACGCCATGCGCGCCGCGCTCTCCTGGGATCTGCTCGCGACCGATCTCGCCGAGTACCTCGTGGAGCGCAGCGTCTCCTTTCGCGATGCCCATCGGGTCGCCGGCGAAATCTTCGCCCACTGCGAGCGGGAGTCCGTCGAGCCGCCCGATCTCGACCTCGCTGCCCTGCGGGCCTTCTCCCCGGCCTTCGATGACCAAGTGGAGAAGATCTGGGATTACTCGGCTTCGGTCGCGCGGCGGAGCGCCCGGGGCGGGACCGGTGCGGTCCGCGCGCAACTGGAGATCGCGCGCAGCACGCTCTGCTGACCGCATTCGCGAAGTCATGCCGAAAGCGTCGGGATGCCCCGCGACACCCGGGGGGAAGGCTTATCGAACCCCGATCGCGGAGAGCGCGGCCTCGAAGCGCCGGCTGGCGGCGTCGTCCTCGAGAAACCGGATGAGTCCGCGCCGCAGCACCCGTTCGGCGTCGGGAAAGCTGCCTCCTTCCCGGAAGACTCGGGCGAGCAGCAGATGGCGTTCCGGTTCCGCGGGAAACTCGATGAGGAATCGCTGGGCGCCCCGGAGCGCGAGTCCGATGTCGCCGTTCGAGAGCGCGTGGTTCACGAACACCTGGACCCGCGAGAAGTCGTCCGGCCGATGTTCCGCCTCGCCGAGAAGCCGCCCCGACTCGTTCGAAATCGCCTTTCGGCGCTCGAATTCGGTGAAAAGCCGCTCCGCCGCCTCCTGTTCTCCATCGCGCGCGAGGAGACGCGCGAGCGCGATGCGCGCTTCGTTCAGCGCCGGATTCTCGTCGAGCGCCCGCCCGAGTGCCTCCCGGGCTGCTGCTCGCCTCCCTTCGCTCCGATACGCCCTTCCGAGCGCGAGCCATGCCTCGGCGTTGTCCGGCGCCGCCCGGACGACCGCTTCCAGGATCGGCAGCGCCTCCCCGGCCCCCCCCTGCCGGACGAGGATCCGCGCCAGCCGAAACGCCGCCGGCCCCGCGGAACCGTTCGCCTCCATCAGTCTGCGGAGGCTGTCCAGCGCTTCGCTGCCCCGTCCCGTGCTGTCGAGCAATTCTGCGCGGAGCAGGAGCGCCGTCGGATTCTCCGGCTCTTCCCGCAGCAGCGCTTCGGTCAGAGCGAACGCCTCCTCCGTCCGCCGGGTTCGGGCGAGGACGACCGCTCTCCCGTGCCTCGCTCCCGGATGTTCGGGGTGGCGGCCGAAGCGGGCCAGGGCGAGTTCGTTCGACCGCAGTTCAGCCAGCATCCTTCCTGCTTCGAGGTCGGCGTTCTCCGCGGAGTGCGGATTCGCTGCCGCCGCCCGGTCGAAGGCCTCGAGGGCATCGAGCGGGCGGAACGCCCGCCGGAGCAGTACCCCCGCGGCGACCCAGCCGTCACTGCCCAGGCCGTCCGCAGCGGAAACGACTGCCTCCACGAGGTCCGAACGGGGCGCCGCCCTGCGCGCCAGCTGCCATAAACCCGTTCGCCCGCCCGACGATTCCGGGTCCGCTGCGAACGCCGCGACGAGCGCTTCCACCGCACGGGCGGCGTCTTGTTCTTCCGCGAAGAGCCGCTGCGCCTCGACGGCGGGAGGTGCGGATGCGAGTCCCCCGGCGAGCAATACGGGCACCGCTGCCAGGCGCCTACGGTTCGTTGGACTCTGGTTTCGGATCCTCGGAATTTCAGATCGCGGCATCCGTTGTCTCATCGCGGAATTTTCCCCAACTCGTTGGAAAAATAATGGGATTGCGATCGGTTGGGCACACTCCGATCGTCGGTGTCGGCGGGGAATGATGCTTGCGTGATACCGTTCCCTGCCTTGATTTTCGACCCTGTTACGGCTTCATCGTGCCCATCAGCCGCGTCCTCACGGGGCGTTGGCCATGCTGGCTCGATCCCGGATTCGGTTCTTTCTTCGAAACTTGCCTCGTGAGGAGGTTCTCCATGCGCAAGACTGCTTTTCCGGCCGTATTCCCGGCCGTATTCCTGGCCGTGCTCGCACTGCTTGCGACTCCGGCATTCGCCCAGCAGACCGGGACGGTCACGGGGACGGCGACGGATGAGCAGGGTGCGGTATTGCCTGGGGTGTCGGTGACGGTGGACAGCGAGGCGTTGATCGCGCCGCGGAGCACGACGACGGGGTCGGGAGGTTCGTACAGCCATCCGGCGCTTCCGCCGGGTGAGTATCGGGTTACTTTTGCGTTGTCGGGATTCCAGACGGTGGTTCAGGAAGGGGTCCGGGTGAGCGTGGCGCGGACGCTGGAGGTGAACGCGTCGATGGGGATTTCGGGTGTCGAAGAGACGGTGACGGTGACGGGGGACGCCCCGGTGGTGGATGTGCGGAGCGCGACGATCCAGACGAACATCGAGCAGGAGTTGCTGGAGGCGGTACCGACGGGGCGGAACCCGTGGGTGATGGCGGGGCTGGTTCCGGGGATGGTGACGACCCGGATCGATGTAGGGGGGAGCAACGGGATGCAGCAGTACGGCATGGAGATTTTCGGTTCTTCGGCGACGATGCAGAGTTTTCAGGTGGACGGTCTGAAGGTGAACTGGCCTGGTGGGACGGGCGGCTGGACGATGCAGTACTACGGATTTTCGATGTATGAGGAGTTCAACTTCCAGACCTCGACGCACACTGCGGAGTCGGACACCGGCGGGGTTTTGATGAACATGGTGGTGAAGTCTGGGGGGAACGAGTTCAGCGGCGACGCGATCGGGCTGTACAACGCGACGGATCTCCAGGGGGAACCGGCGGAGGCGGGGGGTGCGCCGATCACGCGATCGTTGGACCTGAACGGGACCCTCGGGGGCCCGATCGTGCGGGACCGGGCGTGGTTTTTCACTGCCTATCGGCACTGGGTGCACGATCAGGAGGTGACGGTGCCGGCGGACTATGTGGGAGCGACGCCGGTGGACGACAATCGGATACGGAATCTTTCGGGGAAGTTGACTTGGCAGGCGAGTGACAACGATCGCCTTTTCGTGACGCTGCAGCGGAACTGGAAGCAGCGTTTTCACCGGCGGGACAGCCCGTACACGGCGGTTCCGGACGATCTCGCCCGGTTCCAGGACCAGTGGGCCGACAACGCCATCCTGTCCTACAACCGGGTGCTGGGCGATGCGGCGCTGCTGGATCTCCGCTTCGGGAGGATGTGGGGAACCACTCCGTACATTCTGTATTCCGAGTATTGCGGGGTTCCGGTGGACGAGTATCCGGACGCCCGCCCCTGTACCGAGAACGACATATCGGTCATCGACCCGGTGCGTGCGGAGCAGTTCAACGCGGATCGGCGTGGGGAGTATTGGAACCCGAACTACCGCAACCAGTTCAACGGCTCGCTGACCTACTACCTGGACACGGCATCAGGCTCGCACAACTTCAAGGTCGGGGCTCAGGCGTCGCGAGAGGGGATGGACACCCGGACCTTCAAGAGCGGTGATGCGTATGGCGAGCTGAGCGACGGCGAGCCGAGCCGGATCAACATTTCCAGGACTCCGAACTTCAAGATGGAGAGGTTGAACACCTGGGGGGCGTTCATCCAGGATGCCTGGACGATCGGGGACCGGCTGACGCTGAACCTCGGGGTGCGGCTCGACGGGATCTATGGTTATGTTCCGGAGCAGAGCAGTCCGGCGGGGACTTGGACTGCGCTTTCGGACCAGCTCGCCGGGGACATTTTTTCGGTGAACAGCGAGATCACGGGGTTGCCGGACTGGCCGCTGAACATCGGCCCGCGGCTGAGCTTCGCCTACGACCTTTTCGGCGACGGCCGCGCGGCGCTGAAGGGTGGCTGGGGCCGTTACTACACGCAGATGGGGAGCGCGCTGCCAGCGAGCGCGAACCCGAACGGGGGGTCTTCCGCCTGGGTGGGTTGGAACGATCTGGACGGGGACAAGCTGGTGGACATCGGGCCGTCGGGGACCCTGGCGGACAGCCCCGAGGTGGACCTGAGCAAGTTCGAGGGATTCACCGGGGGGGCGACCACGGTGTACGACCGTGACGCGAACCGGCCGTACAGCGACGACATATCGCTGGGAGTGGACATGACGATGGGGTCGGATGTGTCGATCAGCGCGACGTACCATCGGCGCCAACACCGGGATTCGCTGGGGGTTCTGAACCGGGCTCGCCCGCCGTCCGGCTACGAGCAGAGCAGTTTTTCCTGTTCCAACTGTCCGGAATCTTCCTATACGGTCTATGAGCTGAAGGATGAGTATCGCGGTCTCCAGGACAATGTGATCACGAGCATCGACAAGCTGCAGAGCAACTACAACGGGGTTGCGGTGCAGATCCAGAAGCGTTTTTCGAACCGCTGGCAGCTGCTGGGGGGGGCGACCTTTTCGAGCCACCGTGGGGTACCGCACGCGTTGCCCTGGGACAACACCGACTGGAACAACCCGAACCGTGAGATCAACCGGCTTGACGGTGCGGTGCTGACGGATGTGCCGTGGGTATTCAATGTAGCGGGGAGCTACCTGGCCCCGTACGACATCCAGGTCGGCTGGAACTATCGAGCGAGGGCGGGGAACCCGCTGGTATCGACGGCGCGGGCGACGGGTCTGGTTCAGGGTTCGGAGTCGATCTACGCCTACGAGCGGGGCGACGAACGGACCGAGACGATCACGGATTTGCTGGACATCAACCTCCGCAAGGGTTTCGATCTCGAGGGTGTGCGGGTCGAGTTCGGCGCGGACATGGCGAACATCTTCAACTCGCAGAAGGCGGACGCCTTGATCACCGGCTTCGGCTCGCGCTACCTGCAGCCGTCCCGCGTGCTGCCCCCGCGAATCTTCCGCTTCACCGCGAAACTGCTCTTCTGAGCTGATTCGATCTTTTCCCCATCGGCGGACGCGGCCGTATCCTTCGATGGGGTTTCGAGAACGGGGCGGTGTTGCGGCGTTCTCTCGGCACCGCCGGGTGACTTCGGAACCGAGTTGCTAACAGCAGTTCGGCGCGCAAACAGTGGGCTCCACTGGAGCGCCTCTCGAGGTTCGTTGCCGACGGGGCCAGCACGACGGCAAAGGGGAGCCGTCAGTCAGCGTGGCGGCCGTGATGGGGTTCCGGCCATCGGAGGAGTGTGCTGCAGCGCACCCTCTTCCCGCATGAAGGCTTCGATCTCTTCTACCGTGCGGGGCATGAAGTCGGTGAAGTTCTCCACGCCGTTCTCGGTGATCACCACTACATCCTCCATCCGCACATAGAGCCGCTCCTCATGGACCCAGAGCATGGGGTCCACGCTGAACACGAGGCCGCTCTCGAAGGGGCGGCTGCGGTAGCTGCCCACATCGTGCACCGCCAATCCCACCGGGTGCGACAGGTGCCCGCGGAAGGAGAGCGCTTCCTCGGCTGCCTGTTCGTGGAGGGAATTCGTGAAGCCGAGTTCGGCGATCACCGGTGCCATTTCCTCTGCCGCGCCGTCCATGACCTGATCGGGGGTCACGCCGGGGCCGAGGCGTGAAAGAAGCGCTCCGTGATAGCGGACGATGAAGGTGTACAGCTTCTTCTGGTCGGGGTCGAAGACCCCGTTCACCGGCCACATCCGCGCGACATCGCTCGTGTAGTAGCGGTAGTCGGGAGCATGATCCATGAGGATCAGTTGCCCGTCCTTCAGTGCGGCGTCGTTGCGGTAGTAATGGCCGAAATAGGCATTCGTGCCCGTGGCGGTGATCGAGCGGTACCCCTCACCCTGGGAGCCGTTGATCCGGTAGATGTAGTACGCGGCGGCGTCGAGCTGGTACTCGAAGAGCCCCGGCTTCGTGGACCGCATCGCCTCCATGATGCCCATGCCCGCGAGTTCGCTGGCCCGGCGGACGAGTTCGATCTCCCGCGGCGACTTGTGGAGCCGCATGGTGTCCACGATGGGCGTGAGGTCGGCGATCGGAAACTGCGGGTAACGCTCGCGGAGCTTGCCGACGAAGGCGCCCTCGCGCGAGGCGCGGCCGTCCCACGGGTCGGAGACTTGCGAGGCGTGGCCGATCAGATTTTCGTCGCGGCTCTGTGCCCGGCCTTCGGCAGGGCTCAGGAAGGTGTAGAGAGTGGGCGAGGGAGGCCGGAGCGCAAATCCGTAGAGCTGGCGGGCCAGCTGATCGATCGCGAAGACCGCATCCGCTCCGGTGGCCCGTATCGCCTCTTCGGCGTCCTCGGCGGAGAGCATCCGGCCCTCGCTGCGCTCCTTTCGCGGGTCGCGCCGGGGCAGGAAGAGGAGCGAGCGCCGCGCTCTTCCGTCCAGAAGGAGGTACGAGTGCGGCACTTCGATCCCGGTCAGATAGTAGAACTCGTTGGTCTGTCGGAAGACATGGAAACCGGGCGCCGCCGGCGCGCCCTGCACGATCGCGATCGCGTCCCCGCCGATAGCGTCCATGACGCGCGCCCGGCGCTCGACGAACTCCTCGGCAGGAAAGTCGTTCTGGATCTTCGGATGATCCTGGGCGCCGGCGACGCCCGTGATCAGGGCGATCGCGGCTGTGGTGGAAAGGAAGCAACGCATGGGGGGACTCTCCGTGGATGAGAGTCGAATACTAGTACCTCCCGGCGGGCTGGCTGTTCCCGTGATCCTGAGCGGAGTTTTCAGGACGGACGCGTACTCCACGGTGTCCGCTCCATCGATCCACTCCGCGAAGAAAACGAAGGCGGCGTCGTTGTCGGACTCGTTAGCTGACCTAAGTGCCGGTCCGGCGAACCGGCTGGCAGATCGTCTGGCGGATCGAGTTCTGACCGTCCGGGCCGATTTCGTGCCGCCGGCGGCTTCGCGGGGAGTGAAAGGCGGCTGGGGGCGGCGATAATCCGCCTCCGTGTCCACGAAGCACCCTCCGGGAGGCGCCGCGAGGCTCGACTACCGCACTGCCGGAGTGGATATCGCCGAAGCCGACCGGGTGCTCGACCGCATCCGACCTCTCGTCCGCAGTACCCATCGACCCGAAGTCCTGAGCGAGGTCGGCCATTTCGGCGGATTGTTCCGGCTGGATACCGGCGAATTCCGGCGACCGGTGCTCGTGGCTTCGACCGACGGAGTGGGAACCAAGCTGCGGGTGGCGAGGGAGGCCGGTCGTCACCAGGTGCCCGGGTACGATCTCGTTTCCCACTGCATCAACGACATCCTCGTCCAGGGTGCGGAGCCGCTCTTCTTTCTGGATTACCTGGCGATGGGGCGTCTCGATGCCGCGGTGGCGGAGGGAGTCGTTCGCGGCATCGCCGAAGCCTGTCGGGAGTTCGGAGTGGCGCTCCTCGGTGGAGAGACGGCGGAGATGCCAGGCTTCTACCCGGGGGGCGACTACGACCTCGCCGGGACCATCGTCGGCGTCGTCGAGGAACATCTCGTCGTGGACGGGAGCCGGGTGGCTTCGGGCGATGTGCTGATCGGCCTGCCGTCTTCGGGGCTCCACACGAACGGGTACTCGCTGGCGCGCGCCATCCTGTTCGACCGTCTGGGCCTGGACATCGGGGATCTGCTGCCCGAGCTCGGCGTTCGAGCTGCCGATGCGTTGCTTGCCCCGCACCGCTGCTATCTGCCGTCGCTGCGTCCGTTGTTGCGGGAGGGGCGGTTACACGCACTGGCCCACATCACCGGCGGTGGTATCACCGGCAATCTGCCGCGGGTTTTGCCGTCCGGTGTTACGGCCGAAGTAGAGCTCTCCTCATGGAGGCTTCCGCCGCTCTTCCGCCTTCTCGCCGACGCCGGTCGGATCGCCGAACCGGAGATGCTGCGGGTCTTCAATTGCGGTGTGGGCATCGTGGCGGCGGTGGCGCCAGCCGATGAGCGTGCGGTTCTGGACTGCCTCTCCGACGGCTTCCGCCTCGGCGAGGTGTGCACCGCTTCCGGTCCGCCTTCGGTTCGCTATCGGGGCCGCCTGGAATGACCTCCGCGTCGGTGCGGACGCTCCCGGCTCCCGGGCGCCGCCTCGGAGTGCTGATCTCTGGCCGCGGTTCCAACCTGCAGGCGATCCTCGATGCGATCGCCGCCGGCTCTCTCGACGCTGGTGTGGCCCTCGTGCTCAGCAATCGGCGAAAGGCGCCGGGCCTCGTCCTCGCCGAAAGAGCGGGGATTCCCACTGCGGTGCTCTCGCACCGAGCCTTCCCGGACCGCGAGTCGTACGACCGCGCGATCCTCGAGCAGTTACGCGAGCATCGAGTACAGGTGGTATGTCTGGCGGGCTTCCTGCGGATCCTCTCCCCGGTCCTGATCCGCGCCTTCTCGAACCGAATCCTGAACATCCACCCCTCACTGCTCCCCGCTTTCCGCGGCCTCCATGCTCAGACTCAGGCATTAGAACATGGAGTCCGCGTGTCCGGCGCCACGGTGCACCTGGTGGACGAGCATCTCGATCACGGTCCGATCTTGCTTCAGGAAGTGGCCCCGGTCCGTGATGAGGACACTCCGGAAACGCTCGCGGAACGCATTCTCGCTCTCGAACATCGCCTCTACCCCCGGGCTATCGGGCTTCTGCTCGACGGCGGGCTGCGGCTCGAAGGCCGCCGGCTGCTGCTGCCGTTGAAAACCCGGAGCGCCGCCGGCGAGGAGCCGTCGGTCGTCGCCCGCGCCGTGCAGCCGGGTAGAAGCCATTGGGACCTGGCAAGCCCGGGACCGCCCCCATGAGCATCGAAGCGGCTGCTGCCGAGCAGATCGCTCTCCTCGAGAAGGGGGCAGAGCGCATCGAGCCGCGGGACGGATTGCGCGAAATGGTCGTCCGGTCGATCCGTTCGGGCGAGCCGCTCCGGGTGAAAGTGGGCTTCGACCCGTCGGCCCCCGACCTCCATCTCGGGCACACCGTGGTCCTGCGAAAGATGAAGCACTTTCAGGATTTCGGACACGAGGTCTGGTTCGTGATCGGCGACTTCACCGGCATGATCGGCGATCCGAGCGGGCGTTCGAAAACCCGCCCCCAGCTCACTCCGAAGCAGATCGAAGCGAACGCCGAGACCTACCGGGAACAGGTCTTCAAGATCCTCGATCCCCACCAGACGGTGGTGGCCTTCAACAGTTCGTGGCTCTCGAAGCTCGGCAGCGATGGCTTGATCCGATTGGCCTCACGCTACACGGTGGCGAGAATGCTCGAGCGGGACGACTTCGACCGGCGGTTTCGCGCCGGACAGCCGATCTCGGTCCATGAATTCCTGTACCCGCTCGCCCAAGCGTACGATTCGGTCGCCGTGAAGGCCGATTTCGAACTCGGCGGAACCGACCAACTCTTCAATCTGCTCGTCGGCCGCCACATCATGCGAGAGTACGGTCTCGCTCCTCAGGTGGTGCTCACCATGCCGCTGCTCGAAGGCTTGAGCGGAATCCAGAAGATGTCGAAGAGTCTCGACAACGCCGTCGGGGTCACCGATCCTGCGGACGAAATGTTCGGCAAGCTCATGTCCATCAGCGACCCGCTCGCCTTCCGCTATTACGAACTCCTCACGGACTGCTCGCCGGCGGAGATCGAAACCCTCCGCAAGCGGGTGGAGGACGGCTCTATCCACCCGCGGGACGCCAAGCAGGATCTCGCGGTGTCCATCGTCTCCGACTTTCATTCCGCCGCTGCCGCTGCCGCCGCGCGGGACCGCTTCGCGGCCGTCTTTCGGCGGGGTGCGATCCCCGACGAAATCCCTTCTTTCCCGATGCCTGGGCCGCTCCGGGTGATCGAGTTGCTGAGGGCCACCGAGCTGGCGGCGAGCCGCAGTGAGGGCCGCCGACTGCTGGCACAAGGGGCGGTCTCGATCGACGGACAACGCGTCTTCGAGGACGGTACCGTCGAGGCGCCTCCGAAGGGCGTGGTGCTGCGGGTCGGGAAACGCCGGTTCGTCCGGATAGTCCCGGCCTCTCGCTCCCGCTCTTGACGCGGCCGGCCGGCCGCGGTCCTTGCGGTCGGCAGGTTGCAAGTTGACCGGGTCGAGCGGTAGGTGTAGACTGCCTTCTTCGCCCCGCGGGGCCTTCCGGTTCACTTTCAACAAGGCAGAGCGAGCTCAGTCGAGCGAGCAAACTCAAATCTATTCGAACATCAGGTCGAACTCGACGACCGTCGGTGGCGGAGTCCGTTTCGGGCTTCTTTCATGATCTATCCGAGGGGTGCTACCCCTTGGCTCATGCAGCCGGCGTGGAACACTTTTTCGGAACCTCTTCGGAGGTTTTGAATTTTCAACTGGAGAGTTTGATCCTGGCTCAGAATCAACGCTGGCGGCGTGCCTAACACATGCAAGTCGAGCGCGAACGG
>OY729431.1:300000-2908270 GCA_963422395.1 Vicinamibacteria bacterium
AGGCCCGACTCCTCGCTGAGCTCCCGAGTACCACGGGACACGAGAAACCCTGTGGGAAACTGGAGGGACCATCCTCCAAGGCTAAGTACTCATGTTCGACCGATAGTGAACCAGTACCGTGAGGGAAAGGTGAAAAGCACCTCGACTAGAGGAGTGAAATAGTCCCTGAAACCGTATGTCTACAAACGGTGGAAGAGCTATGGGCGGCTTGCCGCCGACATGCTCGACCGCGTGCCTTTTGCATAATGAGCCGGCTAGTTATTCTCAGTGGCAAGGTTAAGTTTTGAAGCGAGCCGAAGCGAAAGCGAGTCTGAATAGGGCGACGAGTCGCTGGGAATAGACGCGAAGCGAGGTGATCTATCCTTGGCCAGGGTGAAGGACGGGTAACACCGTCTGGAGGCCCGAACCAGTGTGGGATGCAATCCGCTTGGATGAGCTGAGGATAGGGGTGAAAGGCCAATCAAACCTCGTGATAGCCCGTTCTCCTCGAAATAGCTTTAGGGCTAGCCTCGGGAGATCGGTCGTGGCCGTAGAGCACTGGATGGACTAGGGGGCCCACAAGCTTACTGAATCCAACCAAACTCCGAAGACCACGAATCCGTATCCCGGGAGTCAGACTGCGGGGGCTAAGCTCCGTAGTCGAAAGGGAAACAGCCCAGACCGCCAGCTAAGGTCCCCAAGCACAGACTAAGTGGAAAAGGATCTGAAGACGCTCAGACAGCCAGGAGGTTGGCTTAGAGGCAGCCATCCTTTAAAGAAAGCGTAACAGCTCACTGGTCGAGCGGCTTTGGGCCGATAATTCAACGGGGCTCAAGTCTGTCACCGAAGCTGCGGAGTGCGATTCGCACTGGTAGAGGAGCGTTCCATGTGGGCAGAAGTCGGACCGTGAGGACCGATGGACTGCATGGAAGTGACCCTGCCGGCATAAGTAACGCCATCCAGGTGAGAACCCTGGACGCCGTATATCCAAGGTTTCCTAGGGAAGGTCAGTCCGCCCTGGGTTAGTCGGACTCTAAGGCGAGGCCGAAAGGCGTAGTCGATGAGAAGCAGGTCAACATTCCTGCACCACCTTGGGAGCGTTTGAGTGATGTGGTGACGCAGACAGATAGGCCTACGCCCTGATGGATATGGGCGGCCGTTGCTCGAGATGGGGATCTAGGCAAATCCGGATCCCGAGATTCGAGAGTTGCGGGGAAGCGCGTCTTCGGACAAGCCAACTGGTTGATTCTGGCTGCCAAGAAAAACCTCTAGCGAGTTCCCGGGTGTCCGTACCGTAAACCGACACAGGTGGATAGGGAGAGAATCCCAAGGCGCAAGTGAGAACCCTCGTTTAGGAACTCGGCAAAATAGCTCCGTAACTTCGGGAGAAGGAGTGCCTCGTTAGGGTGTAAAAGCCTGAGGAGGCCGCAGTGAAGTGGCCTGGGCGACTGTTTACCAAAAACACAGGACTCTGCCAAGTCGCAAGACGATGTATAGGGTCTGACGCCTGCCCGGTGCCGGGAGGTTAAGAGGAGGGGTTAGCTTTCGGGCGAAGCTCTGAATCGAAGCCCCGGTAAACGGCGGCCGTAACTATGACGGTCCTAAGGTAGCGAAATTCCTTGTCGGGTAAGTTCCGACCTGCACGAATGGCGCAACGATCTGGGCGCTGTCTCAACGAGGGACACTGTGAAATTGTAATGCCGGTGAAGATGCCGGCTACCCGCGACAAGACGGAAAGACCCCGTGAACCTTTACTATAACTTGGCAGTGAATTCTGGTGCGTTGTGCGCAGGATAGGTGGGAGGCTTTGAACTCAGGGCTCTGGCCCTGAGGGAGCCATTGGTGAGATACCACTCTCATCGTTCTGGAGTTCTAACCTGGGCCCGTGAAACCGGGTCAGGGACACTGTCAGGCGGGTAGTTTGACTGGGGCGGTCGCCTCCCAAAGAGTAACGGAGGCTCCCTAAGGTGCGCTCAGGCTGATTGGAAACCAGCCGCAGAGTGTAAAGGCACAAGCGTGCTTGACTGCGAGACCTACAAGTCGAGCAGATGGGAAACCAGGGCTTAGTGATCCGGCGGTCCCGTATGGAAGGGCCGTCGCTCAAAGGATAAAAGGTACTCCGGGGATAACAGGCTTATCTAGCCCAAGAGTTCATATCGACGGCTAGGTTTGGCACCTCGATGTCGGCTCATCGCATCCTGGAGCTGCAACAGGTTCCAAGGGTTGGGCTGTTCGCCCATTAAAGCGGTACGCGAGCTGGGTTCAGAACGTCGTGAGACAGTTCGGTCCTCATCTGTCGTGGGCGCAGGAGATTTGAGGGAAGCTGGCCCTAGTACGAGAGGACCGGGCTGGACGAACCTCTGATGTACGAGTTGTCCCGCCTCGGGGCATCGCTCGGTAGTCACGTTCGGCAGGGATAAGCGCTGAAAGCATCTAAGCGCGAAGCCCCACCCAAGATGAGATCTCCCGGGTCATCAAGACCCCTGAAGGCCCCTGGAAGACGACCAGGTAGATAGGCCCGAAGTGCAAGGCGAGTAATCGTTTCAGCTGACGGGTACTAATCGGCCGTGAGGCTTGACCACACGCAGGGCCGCGTTTCGCGGCTTCTTGCGTAGTTGTTGTCTGGCCACTGCGCGAATCACCTCGTATGTTCCTGGTATATGGAACATCACGCTGGACGCTTCCCCAATTCATCCACAACGGATCGATTTGTCCCGGTGACCCGAGCGGAGGGGCCACACCCGTTCCCATTCCGAACACGGCAGTAAAGTCCTCCAGCGCCGATGGTACTGCAGTGGAAACGCTGTGGGAGAGTAGGTCGTCGCCGGGACTCGCTCCGCCCTTCGTACAATGAGGGGTGGAGTGTTCCGATGAGATCCAGCCCTCGGCATCCGGTGCCGTCCGTCGGCGCCCAACCCGAACCGGATCACCGCCCGGCTGCGGGTTCTCGCATCAGACGACTTCCCGCAGCAGTTCTGTTCGCGCTCGCCGCCACTCCCGCGGGAGCAGCTCCGGGGGAGCAGGCAGCAGCGCAAGGGCCCGCCCGTTTCGAGGTGGAGGCGCCGCGCGTCGTCCTCGTCGGCGTGCCGTTCGAGCTGGTGGTCCATCCCCGCTCTTCCGCAGACGAAGAGGCGGCGGCGTATTCCGGCACTCCGCTCCTCGTCGGGGTGGTCCATGAAGGAGTGACTCGCCGCAGCGACGGCGCTTTCGTCTTCTCCGGAGTCACCGCGCCGGAGACGGGGCGGGTCGAGGTCTCCGTGGGCGACGGAGACATACGCGGATTTACGGCCACCCGGGCCATTCCGGCCTGGCTGTCGATCGCACCGCCGGTAGTCGCCATCCTGCTCGCCATCGCCTTCCGCCAGGTTGTGATCGCGCTGATCGCAGGCATCTGGGTCGGCAGCACGCTGCTGCTGAATTTCAATCCATTGGCGGGATTCTTCGAAGTCGCAAGCCGCTTCGTCATCGATGCGGTGACCGATCGCGACCGCGCCCACATCATCGTGTTCAGCCTCATGTTCGGGGGCCTGGCCGGCATCTTGTCGCGCAGCGGCGGGGCGCGCGGCTTCGCCGAACTCATCACCCGCTTCGCCAAGACGGCGCGTCGCGGGCAGGTCAGCGCCATGCTCATGGCTCTCATCGTTTTCTTCGACGATTATGCGAATGTGATCATCCGGGGAAACTTGATGCGGCCGATCACCGACGGGCTGCGGGTCTCCCGGGAAAAATTGGCATTCCTCACCGACACCGGTGCGGCTTCGGTGGCGAGTACGGTCGTCGTCTCGACATGGGTCGGCTACGAGGTAGGCCTCATAGACCAGGGGCTCACCCTCATCGATTACCCGGAAGACGGATATTCGGTCTTCCTCCGCACCATTCCCTATCGCTTCTATCCGTTCTTCTCGTTCGCGCTGGCGCTGGCCGTCGGATTCTGGGGCCGGGATTTCGGGCCCATGCGCGCTGCCGAGCGCCGCGCCCGCGAAAGGAACGAACCGCTCCGCCCGGGCTCCGATCCTGCGACCGAGGCCCTCGACGAGGATCCCGCAGTAGCCGCCGTTTCTCGCGGCCTTTGGATCTGCGGCCTGATCCCGATCGCCGCCGTGCTCATCGTCGCCGGCGCCGGGATCTGGTTCACCGGTTCCCAGGCGCTCGCTGCCGCCGGAACGGCCGACTTCGGACTGCACGAAGTGGTAACGAACTCGGACTCCTATGTTTCCCTGCTCTGGGCGGCTCTCGCCGGTTGCGTAGCCGGCATCGTGCTCTCCGTCGCCCGCCGGACCCTGACCCTGACGAGCGCGATCGGCGCCTGGGTGGCGGGGCTGAAATCCATGGTGCTCGCGGTGGTGATCCTCGTTCTCGCCTGGAGCATCGGCGATGTGACCGCCGAGCTGCACGCCGCTCGATACCTCGTGCAGGCCTTGCAGGATGTGCTGAGTCCGACGCTGCTCCCGACGCTGACCTTCATCGTCGCGGGACTGATGGCCTTTGCCACTGGGACCAGCTGGGCGACGATGGCGGTGATGATGCCGCTCGTGATCCCACTTTCCCACGCGCTCACCACTGGGGCCGGGCTCGCTCCGGCGGTCTCCGATCCGCTGCTGATGGGCGTGGTGGGGGCCGTGCTCGCCGGCGCTGTTTTCGGGGACCACTGTTCCCCGATTTCCGACACTACGGTGCTCAGCTCGATGGCCTCGGCCTGCGATCACCTCGACCATGTGAAGACCCAGCTTCCCTACGCGCTCGTCGCGGCGGGAATCGCCGTCGTCCTCGGCATCCTTCCGACCAGCTTCGGACTGTCACCCTGGCTCGCTCTGCTCGTCGGAGTCGCCGGCGCGGTGCTCGTGGTTCGCCTGGCTGGAACCCGTATCGAGGAGGAGAACATCCATTGAAGAGCCGACGACTCGGCGCCACCGGCCTCGAGGTCAGCCGCCTCGCCCTGGGGTGTATGACCTACGGAGACCCGAAGTGGCGCTCCTGGATTCTCGACGAGGCGGCGGCGCGCAGCCACATCCGCCGAGCGCTCGATCTGGGCATCAACTTTTTCGATACCGCCGACATGTATTCGCGCGGGGTCAGTGAGGAAATCACCGGCAGACTGCTCCGGGAGATGGCGGCCCGGGAAGACATCGTGCTCGCCACCAAGGTGTTCTTTCCGCTGCGGGAGGGGCCGAATCGCAGAGGTCTCTCGAAGAAGCACATCCTGGCTGCCTGCGACGATTCGCTCCGTCGTCTGGGCCTCGACTACATAGACCTCTACCAGATTCACCGTTTCGATCCCGAAACTCCGATCGAGGAGACGATCGCAGCCCTCGATTCCCTGGTGACCGCGGGCAAGGTGCGCTATCTGGGAGCAAGCAGCATGGCTGCCTGGCAATTCGCACAGATGCTCCATACCGCCGACGCCATGGAAGCCGCCCGGTTCGTTTCGATGCAGAATCACCTGAACCTCGTGTATCGCGAGGAGGAACGGGAAATGGTGCCGCTCTGCCTCGAAGAGGGTGTCGGAATGATCCCGTGGAGCCCGCTGGCGCGCGGGTTCCTCGCCGGAAACCGAACCCGCGCCCGTCGGGATCCCACCCCCCGCGCGAAGGACGATCCTTACGCCGAGCGGCTGTATTTCGAGGAAGCCGATTACCGAGTACTGGACACGCTTCTCGAGGTCTCGCAGCAACTGGGAGAAGAGCCGGCGAAAGTGGCGCTGGCCTGGCTCCTGTCGGTGCCCGGAGTGGATTCGGCCATCGTGGGGGCGACGCGGATCGAACAGCTCGAGGAACTCAGTGAGGCAGTGGACCTGATCCTCGATGCGGAGACGATCGCAGCGCTCGAGGCGCCCTATGTCCCCCACCCGGTGCTGGGCCACGAGCAGCCGACGCCGCGGGGCTGAGCGCTCTGCCGTCATCCTGGGCGCCGGGGTATTCGTCTCCCTGTTGTCCACTGCAGGGAGTTCCCCCGCTTCGGCCGGGCAGGAATACCGAGACATCGCGAAGGCGGCCGGCCTCGCCGTCGTCACCGGAACCGGCGGGCCGATCAAGAACCACATCGCCGAATCCACCGGGACCGGGGTCGCGGTCCTCGACTACGACCAGGACGGCTTGCCCGATCTCTATTTCCCGAACGCCCCCTCGTGGGGTGACCCGCAAGGCCCCTGGCGCTCCCGGTCCGGAGCGCTCTACCGAAACGAAGGCGGCCGCAGTTTCACCGAAGTGACCGAGGCGGCCGGGGTATCGACCGCGGCGTACGGGCAGGGCGCGGCGAGCGCCGACTTCGACGCCGACGGTTTCCCGGATCTCTATGTGACGGCGCTGGGACCCAACCTGCTGTTCCGAAACAACGGAGACGGCACCTTCTCCGAAATCGCCGCCGCCGCCGGAGTCGCCGACCCCGGCTGGAGCATCGGCGCTGCCTTCTTCGACGCCGATCGGAACGGGACCGTCGACCTCTTCGTCGCCAATTACCTCGAGGCCAGCGAAGCGAACATTCGGGCTGGTGAGCGCACCCGGCGCTGGCGCGGCCGAGTCCTGGTGCTCGACGGGCCGCGGGGGTTCTCCCCGGAACCGAACCGGCTCTTCTATGGCCGAGGTGACGGGACCTTCGAGGATGTTTCGGAGAGCGCCGGGATCACCGGACTGCCGCCGCGTTTTTCGATGGGAGTCGTCGGCCTCGATTTCGACGACGACGGCGACACGGATATCTTCGTGGCGAACGACAGCGGTCCGAACGCTCTACTCCAGAACGACGCGGGAGTCTTCTCCGACGCCGGGCTCCTCACCGGCGCCGCGTTGAGCGCCGATGGCGCGACCCAGGGAAGCATGGGCGTGGCCGCTGCCGATGCCGATGGGGATGGCTTGCACGAGCTGGTGGTGACCAACTTCGCCCACGACCATTATGCCTTCTATCGGGGCATCACCCCGGAACTCTTCTTCGACGACGCCATCGGGATCGGCCTCGCGACCCCCACTTTCGTTCCGCTCGGCTGGGGCGCGTTGTTCTTCGACGCCGAAAACGACGGACGCCTCGACATCGCCTTCGCAAACGGCCACCTCTATCCCCAGGTCGAGGACGACCCCTCGCTCGGGGAGACCTACGCCCAGCCGGACCAGTTGTTCCTCCGTGTCGGAACCCGCTACCACCCCGTGGACCTCGGGCCGCCGGTACGCTCGTCGCGGGGCATGGCGCTCCTGGACCTCGAGGGAGATGGCGCCTGGGAAATCGTGGCTTCTAGCCAGGACGCCCCACCGGTACTCTGGCGCCGCGCCGACCCCTCTCGGAATTCCTGGATCCGGTTTCGGTTGGCGGACCCTTCGGGGGAGCGTGACGGTCTCGGTGCTCGGATCACTGTGACTCTCTCCGGCGCCCGGCGCTCCGAGTGGCTTCGCTCGGGCGGCAGCTACGCCTCCGACAGCGAGCGCGTGATCCACTTCGGGCTCGGCCCTCGCACGGAACCGGACACCGCTTCGGTTCCGGTCGAGATCCGCTGGCCGGACGGCGCCATCGAGACCCGCCCGGCGATGGCCGCCGGCGCCGTCTGGCTGCTCCGGCGCGGTGTCCCCGGTATTCGGCTCCCGCGGCCATGAGCCGACGGCATCCGGTACCGGGTTTGCCGCCGACTCTGCCTTTCGCGCTCCTGCTGCTGATCGTTCCCGACGCGCTGGCGGCGCCGCTGACGCGGCAAGGGTCTGCACCGGAGAACGATTTTCGTCCCCGGATGGAGCGGGCGCTCGCTCTCCTCTCCGAAGGCCAGCTGGAACGGGCGATTCCGCTGCTCGTCTCCATCGTGGACGACGCGCCCCACCACGGTCCGGCCCGCCTGCAGCTCGGCGCGTTGGCAGTCCGGCGGGCCGAGTGGGAGATCGCGGCCGAACACCTGCGGGTGGCGGTGACGACAGGAGGGCCCGAAGCGCCGGCTGGTGCGGTTCCGGTGCAGCGTCCCGGGCTCGCTTGGTCTCTGCTCGCGAATGCACTGGGGCAGACCGGGGCCTTGGAAGAAGCGCTCGACGCAACTTCCCGCTCTCTCCGATTCTCCCCTGATTTCGTCCCCGCTCTCCTCGCCCGGTCCGGTTTCGCGCGCCGTCTCGCGAGCGAAACGGCCGAATCCGATCCCGCCCGGGCGGACCGATTGGAAACCGCTCTCGAAGCGGCTCATCGGGCCCGGGACCTCCTTCCCGATCGCCCGCGCCCCTGGACCTCGCTCGCGCTCGCGGCTCATGAGGCGCAGATCTCCGAACTCGCCGTCTGTTCCGCCCGGAAGGCGGCAGACCTCGCAACCGACGATCCCGGCGCCTCGTTCCTGCTCGCCCGGATCGCGGCGGAGTCCGATCCCGAGGCAGCTCTGGTAGCTGCTGAGGCTGCTCTCGCGGCTGGCCTCCGGGACGAGCCTGCGCTCTGGATGATCCTCGGCCGGCTCCGCATCTTCCGGTCGGACCTGGACGGTTCGCTCGCGGCCTACGCCGAGGCCCTCCGCCTCGACCCGGGGGTCGTCGGCGAGATGGAGAGTTTCGCGCTCGACGCGATCGCCGCCGGCGAAAATCCGGAGTTGCTCGCACTCCTCAGAGAGCGGGCGTCGAGCCATCCGGAAGCGCTGAACGCCCGTTTCGCCCTCGCCAGGGCCGACCTTCGCGCCGGCCGTACGGGCTCCGCTCTTGCCGAGCTTCGCCGGTTGTCCGCCGAGCGGGCGGACCACGCCGCCATCCTGACCGCACTCCATGCGGCGTTGCGCCAGACCGGTGATCGGACTGTTGCGGAGGTTGCGCTGGCCCGCCTCGCTTCGGTCAAGGAGGCGCAGGAGGCCTCCTGGGAGCGCGCGAACGCGGCGGAGCGGGCGCGCCGCGAAGCGGCGGCCGTTGCAGCCCGCGGCGACTTCGCCGGAGCCGCGCGCCGCTGGGAAGCACTCGCTGCCGCTTCGGGAACGGCTTCCGACCTGACGGAGCTGGGCCACGCGCTCAGGGCCCTCGGCCGCCACCAGGACGCCCTCGCGGCGTTCCGCCGCTCGCTGGCGGCGCGACCCTTCGATCCGGCCGCCCTTTCGGCGGCGGCGGACTCCGCCCGTCGTGCCAGCGAACCGGAGGAGGCCGGACACTACGCTGCGCGCGCCCGTCTCGCCGCCGACTGCGGCCGATTCACGGGCTCGGGCATGGTGCGCTGATTGCTAGCCGAGTGGGCTTTCGCCTGCCCGATTCGGCGCACCGGCTCCAAGGCCCTTAGAATTGCAAAGTTCTATCCACTCCATCCGACTTCAACATCCAGCGATCCACATTCCGGGCATCCGAAATCCCGGATCTTCGCAAGGAGACGCTCCATGATCCATCGTTCCAGTTTTCTCCGACGGGCGTTTCCACTGCTCGGGGTTCTGATCCTCGGGCTGGTGCTCCCGGCAACCGCCGCCGCTCAGGACAACGGCCTCATCCGCGGCACCGTGACCGACGACACCGGCGCAGTGGTCCCCGGAGCCACCGCGACCCTGTTGAGCGAGGCGGTCATCGGCGGCTCCCGCTCTTCGGTCACGAACGACTCCGGGGTGTTCCGTTTCCCAGCTCTCCCTCCAGGCGAATACGCCGTCGAAGTCTCCCTCGCCGGCTTCGACACCGTGCGGTTCGAAGGGGTGCGGGTCGGCCTGAACACCACCGCGACGCTCAACGCCGCCTTGCGGCTATCGACGGTTACCGAGATCGTGCAGGTAGTGGCCGAGGCCCCGCTCCTCGATGTGAGCTCGAACGCCTCGATCACCACCTTCAGCTCCGAGCTGGTCGAGGAGCTCCCCACCGAGCGCAACTTCTACGACTACATCCACATCGCTCCGGGGATGAGCCAGATGAACAGCGGCGGCGGCGGCGACCGCACCATCGCCTTCGGCTCGAACCAGCAGTCGAATTCCTGGAACATCGACGGCATCGAATCCAGTGCCCCGGAGACCGGCTCTTCCTGGTGGGACCCGAATGTGGATGCCATCGAGGAGGTCGAGATCATCGGGATCGGTGCGCCCGCCGAGTTCGGGAACTCCACCGGGGGCACTTTCAACATCGTCACCAAGAAGGGTGGGGACACCTTCAGCGGCGCCGGGAGTTACTTCTATCAGCACGACGCCATCACCTGGCCCGAGATCTTCGCCGACTCCGGCACCGGGGAGCCGGTGGCGGCGGGATCGCCGGGCGCCTTCGCCTTCGAGCGCGACAACTACCAGGACATCACCGCGACTCTGGGCGGCCCGGTGGTGCGGGAGCGAGTCTGGTTCATGGCGAGCGGGCAGTACTCGCGCGACAGCTCTTGGGAAGCCGGCAACGACCCGGCGGCGGCCACCGCCGATCGGAGCGAAAACGACAAGATCGGGATCAAGCTGACCGCGAAGCTCACGGACCGGCATGAGGTCTTCGTGAACACCCAGTTCGAAGACTGGGCCGGAATCGGCGGCAGTTCCCCGAATGTAGCGGCATCGGCGGCTTCCGTGGAGCGGGGTCAGAACCTCGCCGGGGTCGTCGGGCTCACGAGCACTCTTTCCGACAACACTCTCTTCGAGGCGCGCTACGCCGGCTGGAGGGCGAGCGATATCCACGACTCTCCGACCGGGAGCTTCGACTTGCCGTTCCGCAACGAAGATGCGAAACCGACGACCACCTACGAGGGCGGCATCATCTATCCGTGGGACTACCGGACCTGGAGCAACCAATTCAACGCCAAGGTGACCCACTACGCCGACGATTTCCTGGGCGCTCAGCACGAGTTCCGCTTCGGCGTCCAGATCGCCCAGGGAGTCGCCGAGACTGCCGTCGCGGCGGGGCCCAACAGCACCTACCAGTACCAATCGGGCGGCGTGCTCTATCAGGTGGTCCAGGAGCCCTACCGTTACGGCGGCATCTCCCGCGACAACGGCATCTTCCTGGACGACACGGTCACGGTGAACGACCGCCTCACGCTGAACCTCGGCGTTCGAGTGGATCTGAACCGGGGAGAGATTCCGGCGTATGAACTGCTCGGGGTCCCCGAAGCGGGCCAGGAGAGCGATTTCACCGCGATCAACGCCGTCCCGATCGAGGGGAATGCTCCCAGTGATCCGGACATCGTGGAATGGAACCTGGTGAGTCCTCGCATCGGCTTCACTTTCCGGCCGGACGACGAGGGACGCTCGGCCATCAAGGGCTTCTTCGGGATCCACTACGACCAGAATGTGATCGGGAACTGGGACGCTCCGGCGCCTGGGGTGACCCCCTGGGAGCTCTACGAGGTGAACGACGACGGTTCGATCGGGGAGCTCCTGTTCGCGACCACGGTCGAGGAACTGGCGCAGCCCGAAAACCTGCTGGCGCCCCGTTCGTATCACTACACTGCGGCTTACGAGCGCGAAATCGGCGCCACCATGTCCGTGGGCATCCAGTATGTCCACAAGTACACCGACCGGATGATCGGCTGGTCCATCCTCGGCGGGCAGTACGAGACGACCCCATGGGCCGATCCGTACAACGGGAATTCGGTTGCGCTGTTGAACCAGATCGTCCAGCCCACCCTGGTCAAGGGGAACACTCCCGGCGACTTCCCCGGTGCACCGGAGAAGTTCGAGCAGACCTACGATGGAGTGATCTTCACTTTCGCCGCCCGCGACGCCGGGCTCTGGAACATCCAGGGGTCCTACACCTATTCGAGGTCGGAAGGGCTGATTCCGCGTCCTTGGTACCAGTCGCAGAACAACCCGTTCTACGGAAGCAGCCAGGGGCGAGATCCGAATTCCTACCTGAACGCCTACCAGCGGCTCCAGGGAGATCGGCCGCACATGTTCCGCATGCAGGGAGTGCTGTTCCTGCCCTGGGACTTCCTGGTCGCGGTGAACGCGAACCTGGAGAGCGGCAAGCCTTTCTCCCGACAGGTGCGGGCCGCCGGCGTAACCGAACAGCCGGCCCAGAACTTCATCGTCGAGCCGGCGGGCTCACGCGACGGCCTGCGGCAGCCATTCTTGAACATCATCGACCTGCGCGTCGGCAAGCGGGTGCATATCGGCGATGTGATGCTGAAACTCGACGCCTACCTCTACAACGCGCTGAACAGCACTGCGAGCATCTGGATGTCCAGTCTCCGACTCGAAGACCCGGGCGAACAGTTCATTCCCTCGAGTTGGGTGGAGCCCCGCCGGCTGATGCTCCTCGCCGGCTTCGTTTTCTGATCGGCTGCCCTCCCGACTCGCCCTTGCGGCGGTGCGGTTCTTCGGGCCGCGCCGCTTGGGGGGTCCACGCTCGTCGCCGTCCCGAAATCGGGCTCCGCTCTGTCCGGCTGCCCCGCCGGATCTTCACCCCAGGGGGGAACAGCTGAAATGTCGAAGACCGCTCTGCTATCCGCCTTCTTGCTGCTCTTCGCCTGGGCAGCCCCGGCCCAGGAGGCAGACTCCGCGAAGACCCGCTGGGAGACCAGCCACTCCATCGTCGTCGGGGAGGAAACCGTCGAGTACGACGCGGTGGTGGCGAGCGTGACCCTCACCGACGAAGAGGGCGGCGACGCTGCCGAACTCTTCTATACCGCCTACTTCCGCACGAACGGCGTGCCGTCCCGCGAGCGCCCGCTCGTGTTCGCTTACAACGGCGGGCCGGGATCGGCTTCCTTCTGGCTCCACATGGGCATCATGGGGCCGCGGCGCGTGGTCACTCCCGAGGTCGGCCCCCAGGGCGCGCCGCCCTACCCGCTCGCGGATAACGACTACACGATTCTCGATGTCGCCGACATCGTGATGGTGGATCCCATCGGCACCGGTTTCAGCCATACCCGTGAAGGCGCCGAAGGGTCCTATTACTGGGGCATCGACGAAGATGCGCGCTCCCTCGCGCAGTTCGTGCGACGCTTCCTCAGCGAGTACGACCGCTGGAATTCTCCCCGTTACCTCCTCGGCGAGAGCTATGGGACCACCCGTTCGGCAGTGCTCGCCGGCCACCTGCAGCGGGCGAACATCGACTTGAACGGCATCGTGCTGGTCTCGGTCGTCCTGCAGTTCAACACGATCCAGTTCGCGCCGGGGGACGATCTGCCTTACATCGTGAATTTCCCCTCGTATGCGATCACGGCGCGGTATCTGGACCGCCTTCCCGGCGGCTCCCCGGACGATCTCGAGGCGTTCATGGCTGAAGTGGAAGCTTGGTCGCTCGACGAATACGCCACCGCATTGCTCGCCGGCGGGACGCTCGCTGCGGAACCCCGCGCGGAGATCATCGAGCAGATGCACCGCTACACCGGCCTGAGCCATGAATTCCTCGACCGATCGGACCTGCGGGTGACCGCTCCGGCCTTCGAGGCCGAGCTGCTGCGCGACGAGGGGCGCATCGTGGGGCGGCTCGACGCCCGCTTCACCGGGCCAGCGGGCGATGTGCTCGGGGGCCGTCCTTCGCACGATCCCCAATCCACCGCGATCAGTTCGGCGTACACCTCCGCCTTCAACGGTTATCTCCGCAGCGAGCTGGGTTACGACGGCGACCGGGAATATGTGCCGAGCGGCGGCACCCGAAACTGGAACTGGGGGCGGCTCGGAAGCGGGGGCCGTTTCGTCCGCGGAGGCGGAACCCCGAATGTGGCGCCCGACCTCGCCCGTGCGATGAAGCGCAACCCGAAGCTGAAGGTCCTGCTGGTCAACGGTATCTACGACCTGGCGACGCCGTACTTCGCCGCGGTCTGGACCGTGGACCACCTGGGGTTGCCGCCGGAGTTGCGGGCCAACATCGAGCGGGCGGACTTCGCCGCCGGCCACATGATGTATGTTGAGGAGTCGCTGCTGCCTCAGTGGAAAGAGGCAGTGGGCGGGTTCGTCGAACGGAATTCGGGGCGAGGGGCGGGCTCTCCGTAGGCAGCCGCGCGGCGCGCCCGCGCTTTCTCTCTCTACTCCCGCCAGGGGTAGGGCGGCCGGCGGAGGTGCCAGTCGGTCTCCCGTTGGAACGCCATCCCGAAGTCCAGTGCCGACTGGTCGTCCATCGCAGAAGCCACGATCTGCAGGGATAGCGGTAGTCCGTCCTCGTCGAATCCGCAGGGGACCGCCAAGCCGGGCAGTCCGACCAGGTTCGCGATGTAGTTGAGGCGCGGGGTGCGCTCGCTCACTTCATCCGGCGGCTCCCACTCGTTCCTCGC
The DNA here is from genome assembly GCA_963422395.1 of Vicinamibacteria bacterium. Classification (GTDB taxonomy): domain Bacteria; phylum Acidobacteriota; class Vicinamibacteria; order Marinacidobacterales; family Marinacidobacteraceae. Next base: position 314,065 of record OY729431.1, read on the forward strand.
CGAGACGGGCCAACCGTCCTCCACCGTGCGGAGCGCTGCCCCGTTCGGCCAGGTGGGAGCGATCACCGCGTCGTACCGGGAGAGGATCGCGTCGGCTTCGCGCACCAGCTGGTTGCGGATCCGCTGTGCGGTCAGGTAGTCGGCGGCGGGCAGCATCCGTCCCGCCATCCAGCCGGCGCGCCGGTCTTCGTTGAACGAGAACATCCGGGCGGCGCTGCCGTCGTCGAAGAGCGCCTTGAAGTTCGTGCCGCTCTCCACGGCGACGATGGTGGTGAAGAGGGCACCGGTCGGGAAGAGCGGCAACTCGATGTCCTCCAACGCGACCCCCATGCCGGCGAACGCGGCGAGCGCTTCCTCGAAGACTCGCCGGTTCGTTTCGGACCGGGAAAGCTCGAACTCGGCGCGGTGGACGCCCAGCCGCCGCCCGCGCATCGCACCGGGGTCGGGCCGGAAGACGAAAGAGTGATCCCCAGTCGAGGTATCCCGCGGATCGGGGCCGGCGATCTGTTGGAGCACCTGGCCGCAGTCTGCCGCAGAACGCCCCGCCGGCCCGATCTTGTCGAGGCTCCACGAGAGGGCCATGCAGCCGGTGCGGCTCACCCGGCCGAAGGTCGGCCGGAGTCCGGTAGCGCCGACGGCGGAGGCGGGGAAAACGATCGAACCTCCGGTCTCGGTGCCGATCCCGAAGCCGATCAGCCCGGCTACCGCCGCGGCCACCGTACCGCTCGAGGAGCCGAAACTGGTGCGGTCCAGCTTCCAGGGGTTGAGTGCCGAACTGGTGTTGCCGCCAGCGAACTCCCCGAGCGACATCTTGGCCATCAGGACCGCCCCCGCCCCCTCCAGCCGCTCGATCACGGCGGCGTTCCGATCCGGAATCCGGTCCGCGAAGATGCGGGATCCCCAGGTGGTGCGAATGCCCCGGGTGTCGAGCAGATCCTTCACTCCGTACGGGATCCCGTGCAGGATGCTGCGCGAGTTTCCCCGCGCGAGTTCGCTGTCGGCGCGTTCGGCGGTTCGGAGGGCGTGGCCGCGGGCGATCGTGACCATCGTCGCCAGTTTGCCCTGGTGGTCCTCCCGCGGTTCGCTCGGCAGCGGGAAGGGCGGGGTGTCCAGCGCCTCGGCCCGGTCGAGATATGCCTCGGTCAGCTCGACCGAGGAGATCGAGCCGTTCCGGAGAAGGTCGGCCAGTTCCCGGACGGAGAGAAAAAGCGTTGCTTCGTCCATGTTCACCCCCGCCGAAAGATCGTCAGCGGCGGTTCGTCCGGATCGAGCGGGAACTCCCGGAGGGTTCGCTGGACTTCCACCATGCGGCCGAGGGCCCGGCGCAGCCGTTCGAGCTCTCCGGGGTTCGCGTAGAGGCCGCGCGGCCCCTGATGGTCGAGCAGGATCTCCGCGGTCGCCGCCGCGATCTCTCCGGTCTCCTGCACTTCCCGACACGCCTGTTGCCAGACTGCCGCGAGCGCACTTCCGGCGACGGTGGCGGCGAAGCGGCGGCGGTCCATCGAGGTCGGGGAGAGGATCGCGTATCGTCGCACATGGTTCCCGGAGAACCTTTCCCGATGCGTCTTTCCGTTCTGCTTCCCGTTTCCCTCCTGCTGTTCGCGCCGCCGCCGGCGGCCGCCCAGCCCCCCTCCCCGGAGGAAGTGCTCGGTTATCCGATGGGCGGCTCGGTGACCGACTACGGCGGGCTCTACCGCTACCTCGATGCGATCCGGGACTCGGAGCGCCTGCGCCTTTCGGTCGTCGGCGAGAGCTTCGAGTACCGGGAACTGATCCTGCTCACCATCGGCACTCCGGAAAACCTTTCCCGCCTCGAAGCGATCCGGCGCGACACCCGGCGTCTCGCAGACCCCCGGGGGCTCACCGGGGAGGAGGCGGAGAGGATCATCGTCTCCACTCCCGCCGGTGTCTTCCTGAACTACGGAAACGACGGCAACGAATCCGCCGCTTTCGAAGCGGCGCTGTGGATGGCGTGGGAGCTCCTGAGCGGCCGCCACGACGATCTCCTGGAAGATCTCGTGGTGTACATCGTCCCGGCCTCGAACCCGGACAGCCACGAGCGGTTCGCCGCCTGGTTCAAGGCGACCTCGAGCTGGCCCGACGGCGACCCCGACCCGAACGCTGCCGAGCATCGCGCCCCCTGGGGGCTGTCCACCAACAACAACCATTACCAGATCAATCTGAACCGGGATTCGGTCTGGAGTACGCAGCCTGAAAACCGTGCTCTGGTCCGGCTCTATCTGGATACCCGGCCGATGGTCTTCGTGGACCACCACGGCGAGACCGATTCGTTCGTGGGCCCCTGGATGGCCGAGCCGCTCCACCCCGTGCTCACCGAAAACCAGAAGGCGTGGCTGGTCGAGTACGGGCAGGCGATGGCAGCGGACTTCGCCGCCGCGGGCTTTGCCTATACCCCGTGGGAGTTCGGCCAGTTCGATCCGGGTTATTGGGACACGCTCCCCAACTTCACCGGTTCCATCGGGTTCACCCTGGAGACCACCGGCGGCGGTTGGCGCGGGCTTCGCCTCGAACGACCTGGCGGCGGCGAATACACCCTCCGGAGCGGGATCGAACAGCACCTGGAAGCCGATCGGAGCCTGCTCGCGTTCACCGCGAAGAACCGCGAGCGCCGGCTGCGGGATTACCTCGCCTATCGGCGGGAGGCGCTCACCGGCGCGGGCCGGCCCGCCGGCTGGGTCCTTTCGGGCGATGCCGATCCGGCGCGGCTCGACACCGTACGCGGGCTGTTGCTCCGGGCCGGGATCGAAGTCCGGCGGACCAACCGAGAAGCGCCCGTGCGCGCCCGTCCGATGTTCCCGTGGACGGGTCCGGCCGCCGAGGTGGTGCTGCCGTCCGGGAGCCTGGTGGTGTCCGGAATCCAGCCCGAGGGAAGGCTCGCCCAAGTGCTGCTCGAGCAAGACGCCCGGTTCAGTGAGGAATTTCTGGAGCTGGTGGAAGAACACCGGAGACGCCGCACCGACCCCGGCTTCGGGCATCCGGACATCTGGACCACTTCCGACGCCTTCTACGACATCACCGGCTGGTCCGTCCCGCTCACCCACCGTCTTCGGGCGTGGGTGATCGCCGATCCCGAGGGGCTGCCGCCGGAGACCGCTTCGGAGCCGGTGCGGCTCGAAGATCCCCTGAGCGATCCGCCGGCGACCTTCGGCGAGTTGGGAAATCCGGCTGCCTCCTACGCCTTCCTCGTTGCGGGAAACTCCGACCACACGATCCTCGCGGCAACCTGGCTGCGCGATGCCGCCATTCCGTTTCGGGTGGCCACTGCGGCCTTCCGAAAGGGCGGTGAGGCCTTCGGCCGCGGCACGCTCCTCGTCTATGCCGCCGAGGCACCGCACCCGGCGCAGTTCCGCGCTGGGCTCGCGAGCCTCGCGGCCGCCGGGGCCCGGATCCTCGGGGTGGAGAGTCCCCTCACCGATTCCGGCCCCCACCTCGGTTCCGACCGCTTCGTTCCCGTGGTTCCGGGTCGGATCGCCATGGTGATGGACGGCCCGGTCCGCCCGTCCGCGTACGGCAGCCCCTGGTACCTGTTCGAGCGGCGCTACCGCCTCCCCTTCACTGCGCTCCCCTGGCAGCGGCTCTCCGCAACCGACCTCCGTGGCTACCGGGTTCTCATCCTGCCGGACGGTGACTATCCGGATCCCGACGCCGATCCCGAGGCGGCGCGAATACTGGATCACCTCGGCGACTGGGCGGCCGGCGGCGGCGTGCTCATTTCCATGCGCGGAGCCTCGGCGTGGCTCGCGGGATCCGGGGCTTCCTGGATCCGGACCCGGATCCAGGAGGGATTTGCCGCCAAGTCGGCGTTCATGACCGACGGCGGGCGCCCCGACGATATTCGTCCGGCCGCCCGAGAGCTCGAGGGCCCCGCCGAAGTGGTCCCCGGCGCCATCCTCCGCGCCCTTCCGAATTCGGAGAGCTTCCTCTCCTTCGGCTATGAGGAGCCGTTCCCGGTGATGATCTGGTCGAGCCTCGCGTTCGAACCCGACTCCTCCGTCGCCGTTGCGGCCCATTTCCCCGAGGACCCGGACGAACTCCTCGGCAGCGGGTTCGCCTTTCCCGACTCCCTCGAAAGGCTCGCCGGAACCCCGTATCTGGTCACGGAGCGGGTCGGCTCAGGCCGCGCCGTCCTCTTCCTCGACGACCCGAACTTCCGCCTCTTCTGGGACGGCCTGACCCGTCTCTTCATGAACGCAGTGCTGTTCGGCGCGAGCTTCTGATCCGAGCCCTTCGACCGGCATTCTCAGATCCCGCCGCAACTCATCGTCCTGTCGCCTCGACCGCCACGATGCGGCCGATCAGCTCCGGATCGTCGGGAAGCAGCCCGACCCCGGGAAGACGGCGGACGAGTTCGCGCCAGTCGTTCTCGTCGGTGAAGGCGTGAGCGAAGAGCGGGAGCGCTTCTTCCAGCCGTTCCAGATTCACGAGCGCCACCGCGTGCCAGAAGGTCATCTCGTAGTGGTCGGGGACGAGTGCCCGCGCCGCCCCGTATTCCCGGAGCGCTGCCTCCTGGTCCCCGACTTCGAGCGCGAGATCGCCGGCGTTCATGTGGTGATACGCCCGCTGCAGGGTTACCAGACGGCGCAGTTCTCCGAGCGGATCCGAGTGGTCGTCCACTCGGAGATCGAAGAGGCGGTCGCGCCACGGTTCGCCGCTCGGCTCGCCCCGCACCACCAGGATCGCCGCCGACTGCCGACCGCGAATATCTCCACCTGCAGCTTCCGCCGCTTCCATCGCCCGCAATAGCTTTTCGGCGAGGTCGCCGCCGCTCTTCTCGAACGCTTCGGCCATCGCCGGCCAGACGGTCTCGCTGCCCATCAGGTTGGCCTGCACCGAGAAGTTCTCCCCGATCCGGTGTCCGGCGGCGGGAATGCAGTTCTCTCCGGTCCACGCCCTGACCCGTCCCCGAGCGTCGATCATCGCTACTTGCCGCACCGCCCGGCCTTCGTCGGCTTCGAGCAGCGCGCCGAGCGCTTCGGGAGCGGATTCCCCGTTCCGCATCCGTTCGAGGCCGCGCGGGCCGTAGGCGGGGTCCACGAAGGACTGGGTGGCGACCGCTCCCACTCCGGACTCGGCCCAGGAAACCACGGAGCCCACCGAGAACCAGTGGCTCTGCACTGCGACGCCGAGCTGTCCGGTCGCCGGATCGCGCGCCACGATGGAATAGGTGTGCACCGGCCGACGCGGTTTCGGGGATTCTGCTGCACTCTGGCCGGAAAGCCCGGCGATGAGAAGGACGGCGCCGGTGATTCGGTTGCCTGGGGTCATGTTGGATCCTCCACGGATCTTCCGCAGCTTCGACGGTACCGGCGGCGGGCGTTACCACGCGATAGCGCAGCGGTGTGCGATGGACCTGGCGAGCCGTTCGAAATCTCGGTAGCAGTCCTGGACCGCGGACATATGACCGCCGAGCGCTCCGTCCGCAGGCTTCAGGTGAAACATCGGCTTTCGGGCGTCTTGCGCCATCGGCATCAGGCTACGTGTCGCTTCCGGGACGGGGTGCAGGTCGAAAGTGCGATGTCTAGAGGCGCGCTTTTCGGTGAGGATCTTCTCCTCATGCGCGTTGGCGGCTCGGCGGGAGGGTCCGACTCGAATCCAAACCCGGCCCTGCGGACGACAGGTCGAAAGCAGATCGCCGATCAGGAGTCCGAGCCGTTCCGCGGATGCGGGCGATGTCTCCGAGACCTCTCAGGATGGGAGAGACCGTCCCGAGGAGGTCCGACGGCATCACCTCCACCACTGCCACTTCGCCTTCGGGCAGGATCCTCTTGCCCACGGTCATGGCCGGCAGCGGCTCCAGATTCACATTCGAGCGCAGCTCGCCGAGTCTTCGCAGCAGTGCGTCCGTTACCGTCAGGCCGCTCGGCTTGCCCTTGTCGTTTACTCCGAGCAGGAGATATCCAGGCTGTCGCTGATCGGGAAAGTCGTTGGCGAAGGCGCAGACAGCTTCCCCGAATTTAGCGGTGTTCTTGAGCGCGGTGGTGAACTCGACGCGGTCCGACTCGCCGCCGGCCAGCAGAGCGCGCAATGGCGCGTCGGTCAGCACGGCAAATGCCGGGGGCGAGTCAAGGGCCGAGCTTCCGGCCGGTGATGCCGAGCTCTTCGGCGTGGGGGCGGAGGGCGCCGACGATGAACTCGATGTGCTCCCCCAGGTCCGCCCCGAGGAGTTCGGCGCCGACGCGGCATTCATGGCGCTCGACCTTCGCCGCGAACGCCTTGTCCCGGAGCTTCTTCTTCACGCTGCGGGCGCCGAGCGTCCGAACCCCTTCGGGCCGCACCAGGCAGCAGGCGACGATGAACCCGGTGAGCTCGTCGCAGGCGAGCAGAGCCTTGTCCATCGGAGATCGCAGCGGCACGCTCCACTTCGTGTAATGCCCGGAGATCGCGTAGGCCATTTCTTCCTCACCGCGCTCGCGCAGCCAGGCGACGATGCGCTTCGGGTGCTCCTCCGGCCACTTCTCGTAGTCGGCGTCGTGGAGCATCCCCGCGATTCCCCAGACTTCGACATCGGCTTCGGGTCCACCGTAACGGCCGGCGGCCGCCCGCATGACGACTTCCACGGCGCGGGCGTGTTTGCGCAGCGAATCCGTCTCGCACCAGGCGGTTAGATGCGACCAGGCTTCACCGCGGGTCATGCCGATTCCTTTCCCCGCGGCGCACAGCAGGCCGCGACGCTCCACTTCCCGGCGCCCGCCGCGGCGAGGAACAGGAACAGAAAGCAGTAGAGCACGGCGGGTTCGCCGTCGTTCTGGACGGGCAGCAGGCCATCCGGCTGATGGCGGTAGAAGTAGGCCACCGCCATCTGTCCCGAAGCCAGCAACGCCGCCGGACGCACCCAGTAGCCGATCAGCACCAGCCCGCCGGTGACGAATTCGACGATTCCTGCGGTGTTGTAGAGCCAAGCCGGGGAGTAGGGCGTTCCCTCGCCGAGGATGGCTGCGACCGCGATCGCTCCGTGGCAGAAGAACGAAAAGCCGACGACGATGCGCAGGAGGGCGTACGCCGTGTCGCGGTGGTGGGTGAGGAGGGTCCTCATGGAGAGTCTCCGCTTCGTTTTCTCGAGGGTAAGCTGTCGAGAGGGAGGGCGAGGGCCACGAATTCCCCCGGAAAGCCGCGGCCGCCGACCGCTACCACGATGACCTGCCGTCCGCCGGCGAGATAACTCATCGGCGTTCCCGACTGGTTCGCCGGCAGTTCGAACTCCCACTGGATCTCGCCGGTCGCCTTGTCGTGGGCGCGCAGCATCGGCCCGCCCGACCCGTAGGCGGCGAAGAGGCCGCTTCCTTCACCGGCGAAGAGCAGCGTCTTCGTGACCAGCAGGCCTCCGCGGTCGGGTTGGCCGGTGCGCTCCAGCTCGATACTGGAGAGTGCCGGATGTTCCCGAACCCAATCGGGGGTGTCGCTGTTCGGGACCTGCCAGCGGATCTCGCCGCGGTTCAGATCGATGGCGGTGATGAGGCCCCAGGGAGGCTTCAGCAGCGGGAGGCCCTGCGGTCCGCCGCCCTCGGGGAGCCGGAGGTCGCCCCGCCGCCCTTGGACGAAACGCATCGAAGACCGCTCGGGATCGTGGACCAGCCCCAGCACATTCACATCCAGCCCCGAGGAGACATAGAGCAACCCGGTCTCGGGGTCGGCAGCCACGCTCGGCCAGTTGGCACCGCCGAGCGCTCCCGGAACCGTCAAGGTTCCCCGGTTGCCGCCTTTCTCGACCACTGTCGGGGGGGTGAAGAGCGGCCCGAGCGTGTAACGCTCCGCGATTCGTTCCGCCTCGGCGCGAAGCTCGGGGGTGAAATCGAGCAGGTCGGCCGGCGAAACTCCCTGCCGCTGGAAGGGCGGAGGCTTCGTGGGGAAGGGCTGGGTGGACGCGGTCTTCTCGCCGGGCACTGCGGATCCCGCGACCGGGCGCTCTTCGATGGGCCAGACCGGCTCGCCGGTGCGGCGGTCGAAGACGAAGGTGAACGCCTGTTTCGTCACCTGGGCGAGGGCGGGAATTTCGCGCCCCTCCACGGTGAGGTCGAGGAGCACCGGCGCGGTCGGCAGGTCGTAGTCCCAGATGCCGTGATGGACGGTCTGGAAGTGCCAGCGCCGCAGCCCGGTCCGTACTTCGAGAGCCACCACGCTCTGGGTGAACAGGTTGTCGCCGGGGCGGTGACCGCCGTAGTAGTCGCCGGTGCCCGCCTCGGTGGGCAGGTACACCAGTCCGAGTTCGGGGTCGGCGCTCATCCACGACCAGACGCCGCCGTTCCCGGTGAAGCGCCAGCTGTCCGCCTCCCAGGTCTCCCAGCCGTACTCCCCCTTCCGGGGAATCGGGTGGAAGGTCCAGAGCAGCTCGCCGCTTCGCGTGTCGTACCCGCGGACCGGCGAAGGCGGACTCTCCGGCGAAGGCGGCGCTCCGCCGCTCGGAAGCGCCGCTCCCACCACGATCACATCGCCCACCACGGTCGCCGGTGCCGAAGAGCCGATCTGCGCCCGCTCGGTATCCACTTCCCGTCCCAGATCGCGGCGGAGATCCACCATGCCGTCGAGGCCGAAACCCGGGACCGCCCGTCCGCTGGCGGCGTCCAGCGCGACCAGGTGGTACGCCGGGGTCACCAGGAAGAGCCGCGCCTCCTTTCCGTCAGACCAATAGGAGAGTCCCCGCCCCGAGGTCTGCCGCGGCGCCGAGCGGCCGCGCCGGCCCTCGTCGAGGCGGTACATCCAGAGCGTCTCTCCGGTCAGGGCGTCGATCGCCACCGCCACCCGGCGAGCTCCCGCGGTTGCGTAGAGGACGCCGTCGATCATCAGCGGGGTGGTGCGCAGGTTCCAGTCGTCTCGCGGGCCGAAGTTCCGCGAGGTCCAGCGCCAGAGGATCTCCAGCTCGCCCACATTTCCGGAGTGGATCTGATCGAGCGGCGAGTAGCGGGTAGAGGCGAGGTCGGCGGCGTAATGAGGCCATTCCCCCTCGGCCCGTTCCTGCGCGGCGGCCCCTGCGGCAACGGTCACGCAGACTGCGCCGACCGCTCCGAGCCCCGTCAGTCGCCGGAGTACCAAATTCGGTAGATCGCTCCCGCCCGGTCGTCGGAGACGAGAATGCTGCCGTCGGGCAGCTCGAGGATGTCCACCGGCCGGCCCCAGGGGCGCTCTTCGGGAGCGCCGATCCAGCCGGTGACGAAGTCCTCGTAGCCGGTGGCGGCTCCATCGGCGGTGCGGACCAGGGTGAGCCGGTAGCCGATGCGCTCGCTGCGGTTCCACGAGCCGTGTTCGGCGACGAGCGCTTGTCCGCGGTATTCCTCGGGGAACCGGTCGCCCCGATAGAAGGTCATCCCGATCGCTGCCACATGAGGCCCGAGTTTCTGCGTCGGCGGCTCGAACTCCTCGCAGGGACGCTCCCGGCCGTACCAGGGGTCCGGGACATCGCCGGCGTGGCAATACGGATAGCCGAAGTGAAGCCCCGGTTCGGTGAGGATGTTCATCTCGCCGGGTGGGTTGTCGTCGCCGAGCCAGTCCGGATTGTTGTCGGTGAACCACATCTGCCCGGTCTCGGGGTGCCAGTCGAAACCGACCGACATCCGAACGCCGCGCGCCGCGACCTCGAGCTCGGTCCCGTCGGGCCGCATCCGGGCGATGGAGGCGAAGAGCGGGTTTGCCGAATCGCAGCGGTTGCAGGGCGCTCCGATGGGAAGATAGAGCAGCCCGTCGGGACCGAAGGCGAGGAACTTCCAGCCGTGGTGCCGCATGTCCGGAAGATCCGCGTTCACGATCTCGGGTTCGCCGGGATCTTCCAACCGAGCTTCGATGGCGGGGAAGCGGAGGATTCGGTTCACTTCGGCGACATAGAGCGCCCCGTCCCGAAACGCCACTCCATTGGGCATGAAGAGCTCCTCGGCGAGGATGTGCACTTCGTCGGCTTCGTGGTCGCCGTTGCGGTCCGCGACCGCAAAGACGCTGCCGGCGGCGTCCCGGGTGCCGACGAAGACGGTGCCCCGGTCGCCGAGAGTCAGCGAGCGGGCACCGGGGACCCGTCCCCAGACCGAGATCTGGAAACCCGGCGGCAAGTGGAGTCGGTCGAGCGGGAGGGCGCTGCTCGCGGCCGCGCTTTCGGAGAGGGGGATCGTCTCGGTGCGAGGCGCCTCCCCGGTCCCGCAACCGAGCACCGCCAGCGCGGCGACGGCGGCTGCGGCAGTTCGGAGCGAAGCGGTCAATTCGCCGTGTCGGCCCGCGGGACCGCCTCTGCCAGCAGTGCGAGCGCGTTCTGCAAGGCCCGGTTGGCGCTTCCGTCGAGCGAGCCCTGGTAGAGACCCAGCCGGGCGATCACCATCTCGTGTTCCGGCACGATGATCGTGCTCTGTCCGCCCGCACCGGCCATGCTGTAGGTGCTGTTCGGCAGCGCGGGGAATCGCTTTTCTCCGCCGCGCGGCGGGTTGTTGATCCAGAAGAGCCCGCCGTAGATCGGGCGGCCGTCGGCCTCCCACGAGGGAGCGACAGTTCTCACGAACTCGGCGAAACCCTCGGCGAGCACCCGCTCGCCGGCGGGAGACACTCCGTCGTCGAGATAGAGCTGGCCGAGACGCGCCCAGGTGCGCCCGCTGCCGAACCCGTAACCGTTCAGCAGGAAGTTGCCGTAGGGGTCTCCCTCGGCAACGAAGCGGTTCGCTCCGATCTCGTCGAAGAGATGCTTCTGCGCGAATTGGTGGTAGTTCTCCTGCAGAACTCCCTCGACCCCCATCCGCACGAGGTGGTTCGTCAGTACTGGATCGCAGTTGCGGTAGCGGCCCACCGTGTTGGGCGGCCACTGCGCGGGCCGCTCGGTCGCCCAGACATGGGAGTTCACGGTGCCGGTGTAGAGGTAGAGATGGTCGGGGTACCCCATCGTCTCCTCGTCGTACTCGGGGTCGCCGGCGTTGACGCAGCGGAGGCCGCTCGACATCTGGAGGATGTCCCGGATACGGATCGTGCCCCGCACATCGTCAGGATCCTGGTGCCAGGAATCGATCGGGGCCAGCTGGTCCAGTTCGTAGACCTCCTTCTCGATGAGCACTCCCATCAGGGTGGCTGAAAGACTTTTGTTCATGGACCAGCTCTCGAGCGGGGTGTCTTTGGTGATTCCGTCTTCGTCGCGGTAACGCTCGGCGATCAGATGTCCCCGGTGCAAGACCACGAAGGCGAGGGTCATCGCTTCCGGCTCGAAGGCCGCCGCTACCGCCCGCTGCAGCTTCTCGGCGTCCACATCCTCGGGGAGCGGCTCGTCTTCGAGCACATCGCCCATCGGCCAGGGATCATCCTGATCGACCATCGAAGATACCGGAACGGCCTCGTAGAAGGGTGCTTCTTCCCCCTGAGGAAGCGCGACGCATCCCTGGTCGCCGTGGAGGACCGCAGTGCGTGTGATCCCGGTGTCGGTGGTGATGTGGACGCGCTCGTTCTCCATGTCGATCTCGCGGCCGGGGAGTCGCGGGCGGTACTGGTACCGAGCGGTGAATCCCCCGATCTGCTCCTGGGCGGCTTCGAAGTCGAGTCCGGTCAGAAAGACCGCCGAGCAGAGCACCTTGGCGAATCCGGCGGCTTCGTGCTCGATGAAGCCGTTCGGATCCATGCCGCCGGGAGGCGGTATCCGCTCGGTGTCCTGCTCGTACTGGGCCGCGCGGAAGATCAGGCATTCCCCTGGGCTCATCTCCTCGGAGCAGGGCTGTTCCAGCGACAGGTCGTCCCCGTCGTTTCCGGCGCTGCCGCAGCCGAAGAGCGCGGCGGCGAACCCGAGAGCGAGCCCCGCGGCGAATCGCTGTCGGAGCCGGTGGAGCCGGTGATTTCTCATGGTGTCTCCTTCCGCCGCGCCCGCGCTGCGCCAGGGTTCGGCGGCTCGTTCGCGGGCGAGATTCAGGCTGACGATTCTATGGGTGCCGAGCCGGCGGCGGAGAACCGTTCCCGGCGTCCCGCAAAAGCGGGCTGCTAACAGCCTGTGGACGAAGTCACACGGCCAAAGGCCGGCGATGCCCAGTCCTCCCGGTGGGGCCCCGCCTGAATGCTTCGCTCGGCGTTGTTGCGATTCCGTCGGAATACACCCGGTATGCCCCCGAATCGCGCCTTGTCCGCCGGGCGCCTCCCCGATCTTGGGGCTCGCGCCACTTCATCCACAGACTGCTAGGGTTGCGTTGTCATGCCGGCGGCCGGGGCCACGACCCGGGATGGGGACGCCGGTTCGGGAGCGAGCCCCGCCGCCTGCAACGCCGAGCCCCTTCCGTCCGGATGAAGAGGAGCCGGCGCCCCGCTGGCGCGCGGGTAGTGCTCGTCGGGGGAGGGCACTCGCATGTGCAGGTACTCCGGCGGATGGCGATGCGCCCCTGGCCGGAAGCGCAGGTCACCGTGATCCTCGACACTCCGGTGGCGATCTATTCCGGGATGGTTCCCGGGTTCGTGGCCGGGCAGTACCGGGGATCCGAGCTGGAGATCGATGTCGTGCCGCTCGCGCGGCTCGCCGGCGCCGAAGTGGTGCTCAGCCCGGCGATCGGGGTGGACCCGGACGCCCGGCGAGTGCACCTCGAAGGAAGGGCGCCGCTCGGCTTCGACTTCGCTTCCTTCGATATCGGGAGCACCGTAGCCGGGCTCGATCTTCCCGGGGTGCGCGAGCGGGCCCGCGCCACCCGGCCGATCTCCCGCCTGGTGCGCGAGATCGGCAGCCTCTCCGAATCGTTTCTCGCCCACCGCGCCGACCGGCCCTTCGAAGTGCTGATCGCCGGAGGGGGCGCCGGGGGCGTCGAACTGGCCTTCACCGTGCGAGAGCGGCTGCTCGCAGCGGCTCGCCAAGCCGGAGTCGAGCCGCGGCTTCGGGTCACCCTGCTCCAGGCGCTTCCCGAGATCCTCCCGGGGTTTCCGGCGTCGCTCGCGGTTCGGGCGCGGCGAAACGCGGCCGCCCGCGGGATCGCGATCCGCACCGGCGACGCGGTGGAGGCAGCCGAGGACGGCGGCGTCCGGCTCGAAAGCGGCGAAAAGCTCCCGGCGGACTCCCTGATCTGGGCGGTCGGCGCCGGGAGCCTCGAGGTCTTCCGCGATTCGGGATTGCCGCTCGAGAGCAGGGGGTTCGTGCTCACCCGGCCAACGCTCCAGACGGTGGGCGATCCGAGGATATTCGCCGTTGGGGATTGCGCCACACTCGAAGACTGGCCGGGAACGCCGAAGGCGGGTGTATATGCGGTGCGCCAGGGGCCGGTGCTGGCCGAAAACCTGCGCCGGGCGGTTTCCGGCCGAACCCTTCGCCGCTACCGCCCGCAGTTCGATTTCCTGACCCTGCTGAATCTGGGTGACGGCGCCGCGCTCGGCGCCAAGTGGGGGCGCTCCTTCGAAGGCCGCTGGGTGATGCGCTGGAAGGACCGGATAGACCGTCGCTTCATGCGGAAGTTCCAGGTGCTCGACGAGAGTGGCGCCGCCACGCGGGAATTCTCCCGGATGGACACCGCCGCGATGGAGTCCATGCTCTGCGGCGGCTGCGCGGCCAAGGCCGGACAGACGACCCTCGACCGTGCGCTTCACCGCCTTCGGTCCGAACTCGGCCCCGGACCGCGCGGGAGCGGCGATCGGGTTCGGCTCGGGCTCGACCAGTCCGACGACGCCGCTGCCTATGCGACCGCGGGCGGAGAGGTGGTGGTGTCGAGCGTGGACTGGTTCCGGGCGTTCAGCGGCGACCGCTGGCTGGTCGGCAAGGCGGCGGCGGCCAACGCGCTTTCCGACCTCTTCGCTACCGGCGCCGCGCCGCGCTACGCCATGGCGCTGGTCAACCTGCCCGAGGAGGAATCCCCGGATCAGCAGGAGGAGATCCTGTACCAGGTGCTCGCCGGCGCCCGTTCGTTGCTCGACGCCCGCGGCGTTCTACTGCTCGGCGGCCACACCACCGTGGGCCCGGAGCTCACCGTCGGGTTTTCGGTGGACGGACACCCGATCGGAGAACGACTCCTGACCCTCGACGGCCTCCGGGCCGGCGATGGGCTCTACCTCACGAAGCGGCTTGGAACTGGAGTCGTGCTGCGCGGAGTCATGCTGGGGAGGGGGCGCGGCGCGTGGCTCGAGGCTGCAACCGCCCAGATGGTGTGCCCCAACGAAAGGGCGGCTGGCGCTGCGGTCGCCGCCGGCCTCCGGGCTGCCACCGACATCACCGGATTCGGCTTCCTGACGCATCTCGCCGAGATGCTGCGGGCGAGCGGGGTGTCCGCCGAGATCGAGGCCGCTGCGCTCCCCGCGCTTCCCGGCGCGGAGGAACTCTTCGCCGCCGGCCTCCGGAGCACCGCCCACCAGCAGAACCGGAAGATCGTCAAAGCGGTGCGGGTCGAGCCCGGCGCCTCGCAGGAACCTCGCTTCGAACTGCTCTTCGATCCCCAGACCGGCGGCGGCTTCCTCGCCGGAGTGCCGGAGTCGCACGCGGAGGATTTCCTCGGCCGGCTCCGCGAAGCGGATGTCGGAGCGGTCCGGGTGGGAACGGTGATCCCCCGTCCGGACGACGGTGCGGCGGCCGTGATTCGCCGCCGGCGGTCGTGAGTTCCGTCCGAGCCGGGCTTCTCCGGTTCGTGAAGATGTCGGGCGCCGGCAACGATTTCGTGCTGGTGGACAACCGGGGAGCGGAGGTTCGGGAATCGGCGAAGCCGGCGCTGGCCCGCGGGGTCTGCCGCCGCCGGCTCGGGGTGGGCGCCGACGGGCTCATCCTGATCGAGCCGTTGGGTGGTCTTCCGAGAAATGAGTTGCTGGGGACGACCGGCGGCGCAGACTTCGTGATGCGTTACTTCAACGCCGATGGCAGCGAAGGCGAGCTGTGCGGCAACGGGGCACGGTGCGCCGCGGTGTTCGCCTGCGAAATCGGTGCGGGTGCTGCCCGGCAGACGATCTCCACTCCGGCGGGGGTCCTGCGCGCGGAAATCCTGTCCCCCGGTCCGGCAGCGGCGGGGACCTCCACCGTGGAAGTGGAGATGCCGGAGCCTGGGGCGATTCGCCGGCTGCAGCTGCACGGCCTCTCCGGTGAGGACGGCGAGGTTTTCGCCCTGCGGGTCGGGGTGCCGCACGCGGTCGAGGTCGTGCCGGATCTCGCGGCGGTGGATGGGGAGGGCCGCGGCGCGGAGATTCGCCGGCACCCGGCCTTTCCGGCGGGGACGAACGCGAACTTCATCACGATCGAGGAAGACACCGGCGAGATCGGCCTCCGAACTTTCGAGCGCGGGGTGGAAGCGGAAACGCTGGCGTGCGGGACGGGAGCGATCGCTGCGGCCTCGGTGGCGCATCGTTTCTTCCATCGGCCCCCGGTCGCGGCCGTCCGAGTGCGCAGCGGCGATGTCCTCCACATCGGGGTCGGATCCGGAGCGCCCTGGATGCGGGGCCCCGTCCGGCGGATCTACGAAGGCGTGTATGAGGTGCCGTCGGGTCTCGCCTGACTGGCTTGCCGGTTTGCGTTGGCAGTCGGTGGATGAAGTGGCGCGAGCACCGAGAGTGGGAGGTGCTCGAGGGAGCAGCTTCCGTTCCCGCTTTCTGTCAGACGCTCCGGCTGGCGGCGGGACGAGCGAACGGAACGGTCGCTGCTACCTTCGGATCGCTGTCCGTGCTCTACTACTTCGACGAATCGGTTTTCCCTCCGAATTCAGGAGTCGCCACCCATGCAACGAGTCATTGCCCGGAAAACGGGCTTCGTAGCCCGAACGGCCCCGCTCGGTTTCCCTGCCGCGCGGGCACTCTCCGCCCTCCTGGTACTCCCCGCTGCGGCGGCGGTCTTCGCCGCGCCCGCTGACGCCGTGCCCCTGGCGGCTGCAGCGGCCGGCCCGTCGCGGACTCATTTCGAGCCGATGGATGTCTTCCAGCTCGAATACGCGTCGGACCCGCAGATCTCTCCGGACGGCACCCGGGTCATCTATGTGCGCGCCTCGATGGACATCATGCGCGACCGCCTCCGTTCCGAGTTGTGGCTCGTGAACGCCGACGGCTCAGGCCACCGCCGTCTGAGCGATGGCGGCTCGCCGCGCTGGTCTCCGGACGGCACCCGGATCGCCTACACCGCGAACGGACAGATCCATGTTCGCTGGATGGACACCGGCGAGAGTGCCACCCTCACCCAGCTCCTCGAACCACCGAGCGGGATCCGCTGGTCCCCCGACGGCCGCCGCCTCGCTTTCAACATGCTCGTCCCCTATCCGCCTCCGCGCCTGACCGACCCGCCCCAACCGCCAGCGGGAGCCGAGTGGGCCGCTCCTCCGATCATGGAGGATCGCTTCAAGAACCGGCAGGACGGGGTTGGCTATCTGGATTTCGGCTTCCACCACATTTTCGTCATCCCCCTCGAAGGCGGAACGCCGTTCCAGGTCACCTCGGGCGACTACCAGCATGCGAGCACCGCCGCCTGGACGCCGGACAGCCGCCACCTCGTGTTCTCCGCGAACCGCAATTCGGACTGGGTGCGGGACCACCGGAATTCGGAGATCTATATCGCGCCGATCGCAGGCGGGGAGATCCGAGCGTTGACCGACCGGACCGGACCGGACGAAAGCCCTGTCGTGTCTCCCGACGGGCGGCAAATCGCGTTCGTCGGCTACGAAGACCGGCGGCGGACCTACCAGATCAGCCGGCTGCAGCTGATGGATGCCGACGGGAGCGGTCAGCGCGTCGTGACCGTCGGGCTCGACCGCAGCGTGGTGAACCCCGTGTGGGCTGCCGACGGGAGCGGTCTCTACTTCCAGTACGACGACGAGGGCAACACGAAGCTCGGTTTCGCGACGCGGGACGGTGAGGTCACGGTGCTCGCGGGGAACCTCGGTGCCGAGTACGCCCGTCCCTACGGCCGTGGTTCGTTCTCGGTCGCGAGAGACGGCGCCTTTGCCGTCAACCAGACCCGTCCGGACCAGCCGGGCGATGTGGCGGTGGGCGCTTCGGAAAGCGCAGCCCGACGGATCACCTCGCTCAACGAGGATCTCTTCACCGGCAAGACCCTCGGTGCGGTCGAGGAGATCTGGTGGGATTCGTCCTTCGACGGCATGCCGATCCAAGGCTGGATCGTCAAGCCGCCGGACTTCGATCCGGACCGCCGCTATCCGCTCCTCCTCGAGATCCACGGCGGACCGGTATCGAACTACGGTGACCGCTTCTCGGCGGAGATGCAGCTGTTCGCGGCCGCCGGATATGTCGTCCTGTACGCCAACCCCCGCGGCAGCACCAGTTACGGCGAAGAGTTCGCCGACCTGCTCTACCACAACTACCCCGGCGAGGACTACGACGACCTCATGTCCGGCGTCGACGCAGTGATCGCGCTCGGCTACATCGATGAGGACGCTCTCTTCGTGACCGGGGGCAGTGCCGGCGGGATCATGACCGCGTGGATCGTCGGGAAGACGGACCGTTTCCGCGCTGCGGTGTCGCAAAAACCCGTCGTCAACTGGATCAGCAAGACGCTCACTGCGGACAACTGGTACGGCTACTACGAAAGCCGCTACGAGGGCCTCCCCTGGGAAAATCCGGACGCCTACTGGAAGTTCTCGCCACTCTCACTCGTCGGGAATGTGAATACGCCGACCCTGATCGTCACCGGGGAAGCGGATCTGCGAACGCCCCTGTCGGAGTCGTACCAGTTGTTCCACGCACTCAAGATGCGCGGGATCGATACCGCGGTCGTCCGCCTGCCGGGCGCCTTCCACAACATGAGCCGCCGGCCGAGCCAGCTGATGGCCAAGATCGCCAATGTGTTGGCCTGGTTCGACAAGTACCGGGCTCCTTCCGGCACGAACTGATTCGCGCTGCCGCGGCCGAACTGCCGAAAACAGCCTCGGAGGCGGCACCGTCGAGCAGCAGCCAGCGCTCGACATGGGGGTCCGGGACAGCGTGAATCAGCAAATGGCAGTCTCACGCATCGAAGCTGCCGCGCAGGAGTCGTTCCGAGATCGGTACTCGGCCGGACAGGTTCTCTGTCGTCCGGCGCCGCTTTGCATCGAACCACAGGTGAGTGACTCCATTTCTCCACTTTTGCTGAACGAACTGGTGGATTTGCACAGCTAGCCGCAGGCTCGGCGGAGCGTTTCGAGCCCCCCGTCGGCAGGTTGGCCGTACTCGTTCACCGGCGGCGCCACGATCAGGGTCGTGGCCCCGGCCTCGCGGTAGGCGGCGATCCGTTCGGCGATCCTGGCTTCGCTCCCGAAGATGCAGACCTCGTCGAGGAGTGCGTCGGGGACCGCGGCGGCCGCTTCCCGTTTCCGCCCGTCGAGGTAGAGGTCCTGGATCCGCCGGGCCTCCGTCGGGTACCCGTAGCTGCACGCGAGGTCGCAATAGAAGTTGCGCGAGCGCGCACCCATCCCCCCGACATAGAGTGCGATCCTCGGCCGCAGCTGATCCCGCAGGCGTGGGAGGTCGCCGCCGAGGGCGCACTCGAGCATCGGGGCCACCTCGAGGGAGGCCGCGCGGGCCCGCTTCGTTCCACCGGCGGCGAGTGCCGGACCGAAGACATCCGCCGCCCGCTCCGGGGAAAAGAGAATCGGTAGCCAGCCGTCCGCGATTTCGGCGGCGAGTTCCGTGTTCCGGGGACCGATGGAGGCGATGTGGATCGGAATCTCCGCCCGGCGGGGCCGCAGCATGAGCCGCAGGGGTTTTCCGAGTCCGGTTCCCCCGGGCAGGGGTAGCCGCTCGGTCTCTCCTTCGTATTCGAGCGGCGCCTCCCGGAGCAGGGCTTGCCGGATGATGTCCACGGTTTCGCGGGTGCGCGTCACCGGGCGGGCGAACGGAACCCCGTGCCAACCCTCCATGACCTGCGGTCCGGAAACTCCGAGGCCGAGGAGGAACCGGCCCCCGCTCAGCAGGTCGAGAGTCGCTGCCGTCTGGGCGATCAGCGCCGGCGTGCGCGAGCCGATGGGCAGGATCGCGGTTCCGAGGCGGACCCGGCCGGTCCGCGCGGCGAGGAACGCGAGGACGCTCACCGCGTCGGAACCCCAGGCCTCGGACACCCACACCGAATCGAAACCGACGGCCTCCGCCTGCTGCGCGAGCGCTGCGGGATCCGGGGATCCGGCCGTCAGGTACCCGAGTTCGAGACCGAGCCTCACGCTGTCATCCTCCCGCGGCGCCTGCTCGCCGCCGCGGCGCGTTCGCGGAGGCTGCGGGCCGTGTTCCGGAAGGTTCCACTCCGTTCTTCGGACACATCGTTTCGAGCGTGCAGGAACTGCAGGTGGGATTTCTGGCGGAGCAAACCGCCCGCCCGTGGTGGATGACCCGGTGGCTGAAATCCGCCCATTCGCGCCGGGGCAGGAGCGCCATCAGCCGCTTTTCGGTGAGGGCCGGGTTCTTCTTCGGTGCCAGGCCGAGGCGGTGGGCGATGCGGAACACATGGGTGTCCACCACCACCCCCTCGTTCTTCCCGAACCAGGTGCCGAGGACTACATTGGCGGTCTTCCGCGCCACTCCGGGCAGGGTGAGGAGCTGCTCCATGGCTTCGGGCACCTCGCCGCCGTATTCGTCGCACAGACGCTGGCCGGCTCCGATGATCGAGCGCGCCTTGTTTCGGAAGAACCCGGTGGAGTGGATGATTTCCTCCAGCTCGTCGGGGTCGGCGGCGGCGAAGTCCGCGGCGTTTCGATAGCGGGCGAAGAGCGTCGGAGTCACGAGGTTCACCCGTCGGTCGGTGCACTGGGCCGACAGGATGGTCGCGACCAGCAGCTGGAGCGCCGAATCGTGCCGCAGCGCGCATTCGGCCCCGGAGTACTCCGCGGTGAGCGCGCGCGCGATCCTTTTCGCTCGGCGCCGGAGCGCAGCCTCGTCCGCCCGCTGATCCCCGCCGCCGGGCTTCGGAGCCTGGGACGGACTCCGGCGCGCTTCCTCGGGGCCGGCTCGCGGGGAGTGCTTCGCGCTCAGATGAGGGGGGCGTCCGCGGGCGGGGAGGACGCAGTCGCGTAACGGCGCCGGGGCATCCGTCCGGCGAGCCAGGAGAGGCGGCCGCAGGCAACGGCGAGACGCATGGCCCGCGCCATCGAGAGCGGTTCACGGGCCGCGGCGATCGCGGTGTTCAGGAGCACGCCATCCGCCCCGAGCTCCATCGCGACTACGGCGTCGGAGGCCGTGCCCACGCCAGCGTCCACGATGACGGGGACCGAAACCGCTTCCCGGATCAGCGCGATGTTGTTGCGGTTCTGAATCCCGAGGCCGGATCCGATGGGAGCGCCGAGGGGCATCACTGCTGCGGCCCCGGCATCTTCGAGCTTTTTGGCCACCACCACATCGTCGCTCGTGTAGGGCAGCACGAGAAAACCGTCCGCCGCCAGCTCGCGGGTGGCGAGGAGCAATTCGGCGGTGTCGGGATAGAGCGTCTTGCGGTCGCCGATGACTTCCAGTTTCACCCACTCGGAAAGGCCCGCCTCGCGGGCGAGCCGCGCGGTGCGCACCGCTTCGGCAGCGGTGAAGCAATCCGCGGTGTTCGGGAGGAGGGTCAGCCGATCCCGGGGGATGTAGTCGAGCAGGTTTTCTCGAGCTTGGAGGTCCACCCGGCGGACCGCGACGGTGACCATTTCACAGCCGGAGGCCTCATGGCATTCCCGCATCGACGCGAAGGAGGCGTACTTGCCGGTTCCGAGGATCAGCCGGGAAGCGAAGGCGCGGCCGCCGATTCGCAGCGGCGCGTCCGAAAGGTTCGCGGGCACCTCAGCCACCTCCCACGAAAGTGACGATCTCGATCCGGTCTCCCGGCCGGAGTGCGGTGTCCTGGTGGCGGGTGCTTCGCACCAGGCGTCCATTCAGCTCGACCGCTACCGGGCGCCCGGAAAGTCCGAGCGCATCGAGGGCGCCTCGCACTGAAGCAGGCCGCGGCAACGGGTGCTCGGAGCCGTTGACGACCAGGCTCGTCTCGGGGCTTTGCATCTCGGGGGCGGACGCGGATGCGGGGGGGCGGTCTCCTCGAGGCATGGTCCGGTCGTGCGTTCGGTGAAGGGTACCGTGGTGCGCTGTTCAGTGGTGGGTGAGCGCGCGCACCGCAACCGTCAATTCGTCCTGCTCCTCCGGACCGACGGTACGCAGGTCGAGAAGGACCGTTTCCTTCGAGACGCGGGAGACCACCGGAGGGTCGTGAGCGAGCAGTTCGGTCCGTATCTGTTCCGCGGTCCGGTCCGAATGGGACAGAGCCAGGCAGTGCGTGGGAAGTGTGGCGCCCGGAGCGGCGCCGCCGCCGATCCGGGAGGTCTCGGCGACCACTTCGAGCTGCCACCCCGCCGCCGGAACGATGTCGGCGCGAACGCTCGCGGCCGCTGCGGCGACTTCTGCGAGCGGGCGGACGATGGCGCGTACGATGGGGATCTCGTCGACAGCCCGTCCGCTCGCATGACTCCATAGCGTCGCCTGCAGCGCCGCGACCGCCGTCTTGTCGGGTCGAAGCGCCCTCGCCAGCGGATTTCGGCGGCAGGCGGCTACCGCGGCTTCGGCGCCGATGAGGATCCCCGCCTGCGGCCCGCCGAGCAGCTTGTCGCCGGAGAACACCACGAGATCGGCGCCGGCCGCGATCCGGTCGGCAAGGGTCGGCTCGTCGTCGGCGCCGGCGACCCCGAATCCGGCGAGCGGCCACAGGTTGCCGCTGCCGAAGTCCTCGATCACCGGGACCCCGAACTCCGCCCCTAGTGCCGTGAGCTCGGCAGTGGTTGCAGCTTCGGTGAATCCGACGATGCGGAAGTTCGATTGGTGGACCTTGAGCAGCGCCCTCACCCGCCCAGAGCTCTCTGAAAGCGCGCGCCGGTAGTCCTCGAGCCGAGTGCGATTCGTGGTTCCGACCTCGACGAGTCGGGCGCCGCTTTTTTCGAGGATCTCCGGGATCCGAAAGGAGTCGCCGATCTCGACCAGCTCTCCGCGGGAGACCAGAACGACTGCGCCGCGCGCGAGGGTGTCGAGCGCCAGCAGGATTCCGCCCGCTGCGTTGTTCGTGACGAGCGACTTCCGCCCCGGAAACATGGACTCGAGGAGTCCGGCGAGGTGATCCTGCCGGCTGCCCCGGTTGCCGCTGCCGAGGTCGAACTCGAGATCCGAATAGCCGCTCGCCACCCGGAACATCCGGGAAGCCGCGCGCTCTGAAAGCGGCGCCCGGCCGAGGTTCGTGTGCACCAGGACCCCGGTCGCGTTGATCACGCGCTGGAGAACGGGGCCTTCCTGTCGGTCCAGCCTTTCCTCGACGCTGGAAGCGAGCCAATCCTCCGGGTCGCGCGACCAGCCGGCCGGAACTGCATCGGCCCGCACCGCCCGGCGGATCTCGGCGATTTCCCCCCGGAGCGCCCTCGTCACCTGCGCCCGGCCGAAACGCTCCCCAAGCGCCCGGAAACGCTCGCGCTCGAGCAGGCGGCCTACCGCCGGCAGCTGTTCCAGCGCCGTCTGGGGGCTTCGAGACGCGGCAGGAGGCGGCGCCGCCTCCTTCGCCGACCTGCTTTGGAGAATGATGGCTACGAAGAATAGCCCGGCCGCCGATTGTCCTCAGGCTGCCGGGAACGACGGATCGCTGCTCGGCACTTCGTCCACGGATTCCTAGGCTTCCGCTTCGAGGGCGTCCGAAGCGGCTTCGGCAGCGGCGGCCTTGGCGCGGCGCCAGGCGGCGATGTTCTCGACGACCTCCGGGTCTTCGAGGGCAACGATCTGGGCGGCGTAGAAACCGGCGTTTTGCGCTCCCGGCTTCCCGATCGCCATCGTGCCCACCGGGAAGCCGCCGGGCATCTGCACGGTTGCGAGAAGCGCATCGAGTCCGGCGAGCGGAGTGGCGGCGAGCGGCACTCCGATCACCGGGATCGTCGTCCGCGCCGCGAGGGCTCCCGCGAGATGGGCGGCGGCGCCGGCACCGGCGATGATGGCACGAACGCCCTGTTCTCGGGCACTTCCGGCGAGTGCGGCGGCGCGCTCCGGAGTGCGGTGGGCCGAATACACGCCCATCCGGCTCGAAACGCCCAGCGAATCGAGAACCTTCTTCGCTTCTCGCATCACTTCGGTGTCGGATGGGCTGCCCATCACGATGAGTACGCGGGGGTTCTCGGCAAGGCTCATGGATTTTCCTCCGTCAGTCGAGGGGGAGAAACGGCTTCGCGGGCGATGTCCGCGCGGTAGGCCCGTCCCTCCCAGGTGATGGAATCGGCGCGCCGGTAGGCGGCCTCGCGCGCGCTTCGCCAGTCGGGGCCCAGCCCGGTGACCGAGATCACCCGGCCGCCGGCGGTTTCGACTCCCGCAGCCCCGCAGCGGGTTCCGGCGTGGAAGACGAAGGCCGACTCTCCGATCTGAACCTCCTGGGGAAGCCCCCGGATCGGGGCGCCCTGCGGGCTGGCTCCTGGGTACTCGGCGGCCACCAGGGACACGGTGACCGCCCGTGCCGGACCGAGGCGCATCGGAGCCTCGGGCAGCCGGCCCCGGGCCGCTCCGAACAGGAACGGCAGGATGTCCGATTGGAGCCGGGGCGCGAGGGCCTGTGCCTCGGGGTCTCCGAACCGGACATTGAACTCGAGCAGCTTCGGTCCGTCCCGGGTCAGCATCACCCCGGCATACAGGACCCCCCGATACTCCCGCCGCTCGGCGCGCAGGCCGGCGACCGCCGGTTCCACGATCTCCCGGCGAACCCGCTCCATCGTGGAGGGGCCGGCCATCCGGCCTGGGCTCAGGCAACCCATGCCGCCCGTGTTCGGTCCGCAATCGCCCTCGAAACGGCGCTTGTAGTCTCGGGCAGTTCCGCACATGGCGATCCGCGTCCCGTCGCTGATCGCAAAGACGCTCTGTTCGGTTCCCTCGAGACGCTCTTCTAGAACCACGGACTTCCCCGCCTCACCGAGTTCGCCGTCGAGCAACCGAGCTGCGTCCCGTTCTGCCGCCGCGCGGTCGTCGGGCAGGAAGACCCCCTTGCCGGCGGCGAGTCCACTCGCCTTCACGACGGGCCGCTCGCCGAGCTCCTCGGTACGAAGCACCCTCCGCGCCGCTTCCAGGTCGCGCACGACGGCGTAGCGCGCGGTGGGAATCCGGTGGCGGTCACAGAACCTCTTCGCGAATTCCTTCGAGGCTTCGAGAAGCGCGGCGTTCCGGCGGGGGCCGAAGCAGGGGATGTCCCGCTCCGCGAGACGGTCGGCGAGGCCGCCGGCGAGCGGCGCCTCGGGGCCGGCGACCACCAGGTCCACGGCCTCGTTCGCCGCGAGTTCGGTGAGCGCCCCGATGTCCTCCGCTACCACGGGGGCCAAGCGGGCGATCCTCGCGATCCCCGGGTTTCCGGGGGCGGCGATCAGTTCCTCGAGTTCCGGACTCCGAGAGATCGCCCACGCCAGAGCGTGTTCTCGGCCACCGCCGCCGACGAGCAGAACCCGCATCGTGGCGCGGGATCGGAATCAGCGGGTGCGGCGCCGGCGCTTGCGAGCCCGCTTGCGGGCTGCGGCTCGTTTGGCGCGCAGCTTGTCGCCGGGCTTCACATAGAAGGAGTGGCGCTTGATCTCCTTGATGATGTCCTCGGCCTGCACCCGCCGCTTGAAACGGCGAAGCGCTGCATCGATCGCCTCGCCTTCCTGAACGACGATTTCCGCCAAGTGAACCTCGATGCGATGGTGTTGCGATTCGTGGGGTTGCGCTACGGAATCGGAAAACTCCGAAATCTCAAGCCCCGGGAGGCGCGAACGCTAAGCCGTGATCTCCCTGGTGTCAAGAACCGTTCCGAGATCTCCACTCATTCCCCCCCGTCCGGCAGGTCGGGCAGCAGCCCCGCGTAGGCGTAGAGGACGGTCGCCACCGACTTCTCGCCGCCGGCCATCCCGTACACCTCACCCGCTCCCTCGATCACCCAGAACTCGTTCGCCGCGTGGGCGCCCCCGCCGTGTCCGACGGCTCCGCCCACGATCGGCATGGCGAGATCCGTCCCGCCGGGGAGCGAGCCGTCTCTCCCGCTGAACAGATACGCCGGCCAGTAGCCCCCGAGGATGGATTCGTCCTCGATCGGCTGCCGGTAACGGATGTCGAAGATGTCGAACATCCGGGTCACCGAGTCGGCCAGCCGGTTGTCGTAGTTGGATTTCGACCAGGGGACATCGCCGACGATCGTCATCTCCACATCCTCGTATCCCTGCTCGTCGAGGTAGTCGCGGACCTTCTGCACCATGGCCAGCCCGTCCTGGTCCGGCACATAGCGGATGTTGTGCTTGGAGGTGATCCGGTTCGGCAGGATCGCGCCGGCCCCGCCGGGGTACATGTTCCCGGCCCAGACCCCGTCCATGTTGAAGGAGATCCCGTAGCGCGCGTTCTTCAGATGCTGCAGCGGATCGTCGGTCATGAAGCGGGCCACCCCGATGTTCTCGGCGGCGACCGTGAGGTCCAGGTTTTCCGCCGCACTTCGGAACATCGCCTCCTCGGCGGGGGTCAGCGGGGCGGCGCCGTCGTAGAAGCCGGGCACCAACACCCGGTTTCCGTCGTCGGAGATCAGGGTGGACAGCATCTTGATGTGCCGCAGCGCGGGAGCGTCGGTGGAGCGCTTGTGGGCGCCGTGGATGTTCGAGGCCAGCGGCCCCCGGCCCCAGCTCGCCCCGCTCGTCGTCAACTCGATGTACACGCACCCCTCCGAGCCGCCGGAAAAGCCGGCCGCCCCGCTCCGCGCCTGGCGCCCGGTGCGGTACATGGCCTCGGCCTCCCGGAAGAGCTCGGGGTTCTCGCGCACGAACTGGCGCAGGCCGATGGACATCCGCTCCTCGTCCCCCTCGGCGACGAAGATCAGGTTCACCGGCATCGAGCCCGTCACCTCGTAGATCGAGTGGAAGGCGTTCACTGGGTCATCTGCGGCCCCTTCGAGTTCGTGGCACCCCGCCCGACCATCACCTTCTGGAACGGACCGAACTCGGTCAGCTCGCCGTCGAACGGCGGCAGCACCCAGGCCTCGGGCTGGGTGATCGGCATCGTGTCGTACATCCAGTAGATGAGCAGCGTCCGCTCCTGTCCGTAGTCGCAGTTGGCATAGACGACCGGGTTGCCGGGCTGCCCCCACTCGGTCATGGGAATGTCGTACACCTGCGACTGCTGGCAGCCGAGCTGGTCGAAGAAGCCCTTGACCATCTGGGCGGACTCGGGAATGCCCTCGCCGGAGTTGGAAATGCTGGGCTGCTGGATCCAGCGGCGGAGGTTCGTCACATGGCGGTCCACGTTCTCGTCGATGTGGGCGAACACCTGCCGCAGTTCCTCGGGGAGCTGTTCCAGGTCGGGGGCGATCTCGGTGTCGCCCTGCGCCCGAATCCCGAGAGTTCCCCCGGCGGCCGAGCCCGCCTCGTCCTCCGCCTCCGGCGCCCCGCAGCCGTAAATGGCCAACCCGGAAAGGGCCAGCGCCAACACACCGCATCGAAACGCTTCGGGCATCATCGAAAACTCCTCAGAAAATCGAGACCGGG
This sequence comes from Vicinamibacteria bacterium, assembly GCA_963422395.1. GTDB lineage: Bacteria > Acidobacteriota > Vicinamibacteria > Marinacidobacterales > Marinacidobacteraceae. The sequence continues at coordinate 340,413 of OY729431.1, forward strand.
GAATCGGAACCAAGCCGCAAGATCCCCACGGGCCGCCAACGGAACATACGCGGCCCCCGGCTACGCTGTCAAAGGAATTGGAAAGTCCCGGGACATCGCGCGCTTCCTCCCCCGGAGGGCGCCGAACGGATAGGATTCCCGGTGACTACAGCGCTCGATCCTCCCGGAGTTGCCGTACTGGCCCCGAGGGAGATTGCTCCGGTTTTGGAGCGAGTGCTTTGCAGGTCTCCGCTCCGGTACGACTTCGGGTCGCTCCGCGATTTTCCGCGGAGCTCGATACCGCCTGCGGAGGCCCGGAGAAGCCCCATACGAGGCCCCAACAAGGAAGGAAGCGAATGAAGATCACGGAACGCAGCGTGGGCGGAGTGACCGTCCTCGATCTGGAAGGCAAGATCGTTCTCGGCGAAGGTGACGATGTCCTGCGGGACAAGGTGCGCGAGGTCATCGCGGCCGGGCGCCGCAAGGTACTGCTCAACCTGGCTGCGGTGCCCTATGTGGACAGCGCCGGCCTGGGGGAACTGGTCCGATGCCACACCCGCATGGTGCGCACGGATGGGAACATCAAGTTGTTGCATCTGACCAGCCGCATGCGGGACCTTCTGCAGATCACGAAACTGGTCACCGTTTTCGAAACCTTCGAATCGGAGGACTCGGCTATCGCGAGCTTCTGAGGGTGGCGCGGCAGGCGTCCGCGTCGGCGGGGCGCATCCGGTCGGAAGATCCGGATCGGCCTCCCCGTCAGACTGCTACCTGAGCGCCTGTCCGTCCCGCCTCTCTGTCGGCCGTCGGCCGTTCCGGCTGCGGCCCTGCGGAGCAGAAAGTGGGCTTCGGCGATCGCAAGGAGACAGAGGGGAGGGGTGTGTCCTCCCGGCTCCGGCAGCTCCGTGCGAGACGTGCGGTTTCGCCGATCCTCTGGTCGGGACGCACTTGCGCGTTCCCCCGCCGCTTTCGTCTCCGCGTCAACCCAAGTCCCGCGATTCCAGCGGGCACCGAGGAGACTCATGTCGATTTCCGGCTCCATCGGAGCGTCGCGACCCCAGGCGGCTCCCGAAGAGAACAGAACGACCAAGCCGGATGTCGAGGCCATCATGGCCGGCATCCGCAAGACCGTCCGCGAACGGGCCGAGGAGGGTGGCAAGACCGAGCGTGAGTTCAAAGCCGATCTGCGCAAGCGGATGATGCAGCCCTTCGGCGCGCGAGGCTTCAGCGAAGGTTTCATCGAGCGGGTCCGCTCGCGAGATCAGGCCCGCTGGAACCTCGAGCTGAAGCTGCGGCAGCTGAGCGACGCGCCGTCCGCTCCGATGCGGATGCTCCGCCGGCTCCTCTCGCCGATCGCGCGGCTCTTCGTGAATCTCCAGCCCGTCTTCGAACTCACGGCGCGCCAGGCTGAGATCAACGAATACCACCGGCGGCTCCTCTGGGCGATGAATCGGGATCTCGAACTCGCCCGGCTGGAACTGGATCTGGTCAAGCGTGAGCTCCGGCGGCTCGGAGTGAACGCGGAGTTTTCGTTCAGTCGCGTGTCCGGTTCCGGGGAAATTTCGTCGAAAGGAAAAGTGTCAGGCGGACGACACGAGGGCCGGGGCGGGCGGCAGGACCGCGGCCGCACCGGCGGGCGGCGCAGCAGTGGGGGCCGGTCGGATCGGGAAGGCGGAGGCCGTCGCGACCGACAGGGATCGCGCCCGCCCCGCAGCGCGCCGGGCGGAGAGAAAGGCAGCGGTCCCGGGGGCAGATAGCCATGCACCTCGCTTTCGTGACACCCCGCTTCCTGGCCGAGGACGCCTGTCGCTCCGAGCGTCTTGCTGCGGCGCTCGCGAAGAGAGCATCCGGCCGCTGGCGGGTCACCGTTCTCACGACCACTGCGGGCAAAAGCTCCGGCGGCCCCTTCGAAGTCGGACAGGTTCAGGACGAACGCGCCCGGATCCATCGTTTCGCCGAAGCCCCCGAGACAGCGTCCGGGGAGGGAGTGCGGGCGCCTCCCGATGCACTGACTTCGTCGCCGCTTCTGAACCACCTGCGGGAGCGTCAGGCGGACTACGACCTGATCGTGGTGTTCGGCTCACGTTTCGCTCTCTGCCGCGAAGCGGCGCGGATCGAGCCCGAGCGCACCGTTCTCGTGCCCTTCGCCGACGAAGGGGGACTGGATGCTGCCGCGCGCGCCAAGGTGTTCGACCAGCTGGCCGGCTTCCTCTTCGAGAGCGAGGCCGAAGAGGTCGAGGTGCTGGATCGCTACGGAGTCCATCGCCGCATGCGCGAGACGATCGGAGGAAGCCTACTGTTGCCGCGTTCGGCCGACGCCGCTGCCTTCCGGCAGCTCTCGGGCCTGGACAGCCCGTATCTGATCCACACCGGCCCCCTGGAGCCGGGCCGCGGCCTCGAAGAATTCGTCCGTTACTTCGCGACCTTTCGGGAACGCCACTCCGACGCCTCCCTCGATCTGGTGCTGATCGGCTCATCACTCTCGATCCGCATTCCCGGCCGATCGGACATCCGGGTTCTCGACCTTCCCGAGGCCCAGCAGCGTCTCGATGCGGTCGCCGGCGCGCTGATGGCGGTGATTCCCGAACGACTCGCCGGATCCGCCGCGGCGGCGGAGCCGTTCTCGCTCGGAACGCCCATCCTCGCTAACGCATCCGCGGTCGAGCTGGTCCGCCACTGCAATGCTTCGAGCGGCGGTCTCTACTACCAAGGCTATGAGGAATTCGAGTTGATTCTCGAGATTGCGCTCGGAGAGCCGTCCCTCATCGGGCGGATGGGGGAGGCCGGACGCGCCTTCCTGGAATCGGAGAACGACTGGGACGCGTTGATCGCCCGCTACGACCGGGCCTTCCGCAGCTTCACCCGCCCTTCCCGCGCCGGACAGCACCAGCAACCGGCAGCGCCGCGGCTGGCCGCGGAGCCTCCGCCAGAGGAATCTGCAGCGGCTGCGGAGGGGGTGGAGCCGCAAGGCCCCGTGCCGGCGGCAGACGCCGCCCCTGGATCTCCGGAACTGGCGGACGCGGATTCGGAGAACGCCGATTCAGGATCGGCGCCGGAGACCGGACTCCTGCCGGTGGAGCGCGGCGGCTCCGCCGCTCCGGGGAGTCCCGCCGACGAAGAAACGGTTGCCCGGGAAACCGAAGCGGTGGCTCCTGCTTCGGATCCGGATCCGAAGCAGGCTTCGCTGCCGAACTTTTTTCAGGGCTCCCTCCGGGACTGATCCCGCCGCAGCGAGCGGGCGGCGCGGCGGAGAGCGGCGACGGCGTTCCGGTGCAGCCGGACAGCGGTATCTATGCCTTCGGGGCGGTTCGTCAGCAGCCAGAGGCGTCGAAATCTCCTCGCAAGGCGGAGCTGGCGATCGGCGAGGCGGGTCAACTCGTCCGCCAGCTGGTGTTTCCCATCGGGGTTCGCCCTGGGGGCCGATCGGTACCGGAGCGCCGCGAGACCCCGCTCCGCGGCGAAGAGCGAGGCGTCGAGCGCGTAGCGCCATTCGAGGCCGGGTTGCCCCGGGGGCAGACCTCGTTCCTCCACCTCGGCCGCCAGTCGGCGCAGCTTTCCGAGGGTCCTCCCGAGCGCCTCCGGCCTCGGAATCCGCCGGCCCGCGCGCAGCTTCGTTTCGAAGAACACCGTCTTCAGCGGCGAGTGGTTGAAGTGTTGGAATCCGGCGTCGTGGAGCCGTCCGAGCCGAGCCGCGAACTCCCCCGCGAACCCCCGAGGGTCTCCGGCGACCTGCTCCGAAAACGCTGCCCGGAGTTCGTCCTCCGGCCGCTCTTCGTTGCCCCAGGCGGCTTCGGCGCCCACCGCGAGCGGATAGAGAGAGCCGCCGAAGAGGTTGAAGTGCCCGCCGTCACCCCAATCGGTGACGATCAGCCCCGAGGCGCCGAATCGTCGGGCAGCTCGGGCGTGCCCCCGGATGTTGGGGAGTGCGGTGTCGAGCCTCGGGAACAGACTGCTCCAACCCGAAGTTCCGGCCACGGTGAGGAAGTCCCGGCCGGCGCGCCGGAACCGCTCGACCCGGTCGAAGTCGTGATCGGGCTCGTACCACCAGTCCGCGAGCACGATGTCGGAGTCGAGCAGGTCGAGCGCCTCGGGATGTTCGGCGAGCACATCGGCCCAGATCATCGGACGCTTTCCCAGCGCTCGCGCGATCGCCGCCACCCGGTTCCCATGACCCGCGAAGAGCGCGGCAGGGCCCTCTCGGGCCGCGCGCGCAGCGGACTGTCCCTCGCCGAGATCCACCGGTTCATCGCAGTTGAGGTGCGCCCAACCGGAAGTGAAACAGGGCAGATATTCGCCGAGGAGATCGCGGAGGAGCGGATAGGTTCCAGGAGCTTCGGGAGATACCGACCAGAGCCGGTCCGACTCGGCCAATCCGCGGTAGCGGTCCTTTTCGAGAATCCGGCGCAGGTGTCCGAAGGTCTGGAGGCAGGGGACGAGTTCCACCTGATGTGAGCGAGCGTGCTCGTCGAGTTCGTGGATGTCCCCGGCGGAGAACCCTCCCGACCCGGCGCCGATCTCGGGGTGTTTCTCGAACAGGAAGGTGTGCTCGGTGTAGAGCATCAGTTCGTTGTAGCGGAGCCGGGCGAGAAGCTCGATCAGCCGCTTCACCGTTTCGACCCGGGGAACCCGGCCTCGGGAGATGTCGAGCAGGAACCCGCGGCGCCGGAGAGCGGGGGTGTCCCGGATCAGCCCGGCGGGAATCTCTCTCCCGTTGACGACGAGCTGGGCTATCGCCTCGGCTCCGTAGCGGAGTCCGGCGCTCCCCGCCGCGGCCAGCAGCACGCCGCAACGATCCACCCGGATCTCGAAGCCCTCCGCGCCCGACGCGGATTCGGCCTCCTGGACTTCAGCCAGGGTGATTTCTCCGACCGCTCCGGCGGGTGCTGCCCGGTCGCTGATACCGGGCCGCCGCCCGGCACGCTCGCCGAGCCGCGAGACCAGGAAGTCTGCCGCCATCCGTTCCGCCGGCGAGCCGCTTCGGAGCCGGGTTCGGGTCGCTGGTGAAAGCGGAAAGACGCCGTCTCCGGATTCGGCGAGGCGCGGAGAGGGAAGCATCCGCGCGGCGAGATTCCGGCTGGCCACGATCTCACTCTATCCGCTGGTATCCTCACTCCCGGAGCGCTTTGCGCGGCGGAATTGGGCCAGACGGGGATCGCCGCTCTCGCTGTTTCCTGGGTCGAGCCGGATACGGTGGTCGGGCTCGGAACCGGGCGGGCCGCGTCGGCTTTCGTACGCGGACTCGGGGTCCGCATTCGCGCCGGCCTGCGGGTCCGGGGGGTTCCGACCTCGCGCGCCACCGCGCGGCTGGCCGGTTCCCTGGGGATCCCGCTCGTGGGGTTCGATGAAGTGAGCTCGGTGGATCTGGCGGTGGACGGAGCTGACGAGGTGGACCCGGACCATCACCTCATCAAGGGACACGGCGGGGCGCTGGCGCGCGAACGGGTGGTTGCGGCGGCAGCAGCCCGGTTCGTGGTTCTGGTGGGTCCGGAAAAGCTCTCGCCGCGCCTCGGCGCGAAGCGATCGGTACCGGTGGAAGCGATTCCCTTCGCCGCGCCGCAAGCCCGCAGGGCGCTCGAACGGCTCGGCGCCGAGGCCAGGATACGGACGGAGGCTGATGGAAAGCCTTTCGTGACCGACAACGGCAACTTCCTGCTGGCCGCTTCCTTCGGCGGGATCGCCGATCCGTCGAGCCTGCACCGGCGCATCCGGGAAATCCCGGGGGTTCTCGATTCGGGCATCTTCACCGGGATGGCCGGGCAGGTTCTCGTGGAAGGGCGGGACGGTCTTTCCGGGACCCGCACGGCGGCGGTAGGAGTTTCGGCAGGGGTGCCGGGTCGGTGAGCGGGGTCGCGATCTCGTTTCGGGAGGTCGTGAAGAGTTTCGACGGAAAGCGGGTGCTGCGCGGCGTCTCGCTCACGGTCGCTCCGGGCGAGATCGTGGTGTTTCTCGGCCGAAGCGGATGCGGCAAGACCACCCTGCTGCGCCTCGTGAACCGGTTGGTCGCTGCAGATTCCGGCGAGGTCGCCGTTGGCGGCCGCAAAGTGACGGAGTGGGACCTGGTCGAGCTGCGGCGGAGTATCGGGTACGCGATCCAAGGAGTCGGCCTCCTGCCCCACCTGAGCGTCCGCGAGAATGTGGCCCTCGTGCCGAGGCTCCGCGGATGGAGTCCGGAGCGCCGCCGGACGCGGGCCGCCGAGATGCTGCACCTCGTGGGGCTCGATCCAGCGGAGTACGGCTGCCGTCGCCCGGCCGAACTCTCGGGCGGGCAACAGCAGCGGGTGGGGGTAGCGCGCGCACTCGCCGCCGATCCGCAGGCTCTCCTCATGGACGAGCCGTTCGGGGCGGTGGATCCGATCGGGCGGCGGAGCCTGCAGGAGGAGTTCCGCTCACTCGCCAGCGATCTCGGGAAGACCGTCCTCTTCGTGACTCATGATGCGGCGGAGGCGTTTCGACTGGCCGACCGGATCGCGGTGATGGCGGATGGAGAAGTTCGGCAGGCGGCTTCGCCCCGAGAGATCCGGGAGTCGCCCGCCGACGGGCTGGTGCGGGGTCTGATCCAGGACATTCCGCTGGGGGACCTCCGATGAGTTTCCTGGAATTCCTCAGCGGGCGCTGGCCCGAGCTCGTCGAACTGACCATCCAGCACATCGTGCTCGTGACCGCCTCGGTGGGGGCTGCGATCGCGATCGCCGTTCCCCTGGGGCTCGCCATCACCCGGATTCCCGCTCTGGGGCGTCCGCTGCTCGGTTTCGCCAGCGTTATCCAGACGGTTCCCTCGCTCGCCCTGTTCGGCCTGCTGATCCCCCTGCCGCTGATCGGAGGCATCGGCAGCCGGACCGCGATCATCGCCCTGATCCTCTATGCTCTGCTGCCGATCCTGCGGAACACGGTGACCGGAGTGAAGCAGCTCGACCCCGCGATCCTCGACGCCGCCGACGGTATGGGGATGACCGATTGGCAGCGGCTGACGCTGGTTGAGATCCCGCTGGCGCTGCCTTCGATCTTCGCCGGGATCCGGATCGCCGCCGTGGTCGGCGTCGGGCTGGTGACGATCGCCGCCGCGGTGGGCGCCGGCGGGCTCGGCTCGTTCATCTTCCGGGGGCTGGCGATGCTCGATTCCCGATTGCTCTTCGCCGGAGCGATCCCTTCGGCGCTCCTCGCGCTGGCTGCCGACGGCGGGCTCGCCCTGCTCGAATCCCGCCTCGCCTTCTCCCGCGGAGTGCGCGTGCGATGAAGCGGGGCGAGTCGAACCGGAGACCGGCACCCTGGCAGGCGATGTCCGATCAGGCGATGTGCCGGCAATCGGAACGGCAGGCGGTCTCCCGGCGGAGCTTTCTCCGCCGCGCCCTCGGCGCCCCGAGCGCCCTGCTCGCGCCCGGCCTCGCTACCGGGCTCTCCGGGGTGCGCTGTAATCCCGGAGGGCCTTCGTCGATCGTGGGCGCGAAGACCTATTCCGAGCAGCTGATCCTGGGCGAAATCATCGCGCGTCTCGTCGAGGCCGAAGGGGTGCCGGTCACCCGGCGCTTCCAGATGCAGACCTTTCTGCTGCACTCCGCCCTCGGGACCGGAGATCTCGATTGTTATGTGGAGTACACCGGGACCGCCTATTCCGCGATCCTGCGCGAAACCTTCGTGGCCGGGCAGACCGCCGCGGCGGTGTACCAGCGGGTGAAGCAGCTCTACGAGGAGCGGTACGACCTCCGTCTCGGGCCGCCGATCGGCTTCTCGAACGACTATGTGGTGGCCATCCGCCGGGACCATGCGGCGGAGGCCGGACTCGCTTCCCTTTCCGATCTGGCACGCACCGAGGGATTTCGCCTAGTGGCGGGGTATCCATTCTTCGAACGCGCCGATGGATTTCGGGGGATGATCGACTTCTACGGTTTCACGTCGCCGCCGGAAACCATCCAGGTGGATATGGACATGGTCTGGCAGGTGATCGAGGCGGGGGAGGCGGATGTCGCGATCGGCAACTCCACCGACGGCAGGATCTCGAAACTGGATCTCGTCCTCCTCGAGGACGACCGCTCCTGGTTCCCTCCCTACCAGTCGGCCGTCGCGTACCGCCCGGGTGCGGTCCCCGCAGTCCGGGAAGTCGCCGAACGGCTCGGCGGCGCCATCGACACCGAGACGATGCGCGCGCTCAACCTCCGGGTGGATGTGGACGGCGAGCAGCCCGACGAGGTCGCCGCCGACTTCCTCGCAAGCAGCGGCCTCATCGACCCTTTTCCCGCGCGAGGCGCCGCCGCCCTTCGGCGACTACCAGCCAGAGCCCTGCCGCAGTGATGAGCAGCGCGATCAGCGCGCTCCTGCCGACAGTCCGCGCGGTGTAGGCGAACACGCTCGTTCCATCGGCAACCACGCGGAGTGTGCCGTCGTCCCCGAGGTCCGCAAGATCCGGTGTCCGCTTCCAGGCCAGCACATTGCCCCGCCCGATCGGCCCCTCGCTGTTGTGTTCGAGGATTCGTCCTTCGGTCTGGATCCGGATCTCGACCGCCGGCGGCGCATCCGTGCCGGTCGGACCGGTGGTCGGACCGCCGGGCGAGCCCGTCGGCACGGAGATTTTCATCGAAAGCTCGAAGCCGCCTTCGGCGGTACGCTGGAAGCGGCACTCGCGCCGGAGAAGCGGCGCCCCGCAGAGGGCGCTCGGCGAGTCGAAGGTCAACGCGCCCTCGATCCGGGAATCGCGCCGCTCCCGGGTCCGTTCCACCGTCCGTCCGGGGCCCGAGAGCAGCTCCCGCATCGCGGCCTCCGCCCCCGCGCCCCCGAGATCGGGCACGAGGCGCGGAGCGGCCCGGATCACCGATTCCCCCGAGCCATCGAGCGAAAAACGGTGGTGTTCTTCCCAGTCGGCCGGGGAGCATCCCGACAGGGTGAGGAGCAGCAGCAGCGAGAAGCGCGCCGCCGATCGGTTGCCTGCGTTCGGCTGGCGCCGGGACTCTCGGATTTTCGGCGTGGCTGCAGCTGCTGGCCGCAGCGTGCTCTCTTCGCTCGGTGCTCGGGTCGCCCCGTAGAATCGGAGCTGCTTCCCTCGATGGCCGAAACGACGCTGCTGCTGGTGGATGGCAACAACCTGCTGTTCCGCTCTTTCTACGCCATGCCGCGGCTGACCCGCTCGGACGGCCAGCCGAATGGCGCCCTGCACGGCTTCGCCGCCACCCTCAAGAAGATCCTCCGCGAGGAGGCGCCCCAGTTCGCCGCTGTCGCCTTCGACGCCCCCGGCCCCACTTTTCGTCACGAAGCGTTCTCGGAATACAAGGCGAACCGCCCCGAGATGCCCGCCGAGTTGGCGCGGCAGGTCCCTTTCACTCGAGATCTTTCACGGGTGCTCGGGGTGGCGGTCCTCGAAGTCGCCGGCGTCGAGGCCGACGATGTCATCGGAACCCTCGCGCGCGCCGGGAGCGGCAGAGGGTACCGGGTGGTGATCGTCTCGGGGGACAAGGACCTGCTCCAGTTGGTGGACGACCGGGTCCTCGTCGTGCCCCCCGGTGATCCGGATGCCCGGCTCGATACCGCCGCTGTCGAACGGAAATTGCAGGTGCCGCCCCGGATGGTGGCGGACTACCTGGGGCTGATCGGCGATGCGGTGGACAACATCCCCGGAGTCCCCGGGATCGGGCCCAAGACCGCCGCCGGCCTCATCGCCTCTTTCGGCGGGATCGAGGAAATCCTCGCCCGCACTGGAGAGATCGCCCGCAAGCGCATCGCGGCGCTCCTCGTCGAACACGCGGCCGCGGCGCGGATGTCCCGCGACCTCGCCGTCCTCCGGCTCGATGTCCCGGTAGCAGGCGCCGGGGAGGGGCTGGAAGGTCTTCGCTATCGGGGGCATCGAATCGAGGAGGCGCGCAGTTTCTTCGAGCAACACGAGCTTCGCACCCACGCGCGCGAACTGGCGCCGGCGGCGCCGGCGCGGCTGCCGCGGTCGATCCCCGCCGCCGGGGCGGCCGAAGCAGTGGCCCGCGTCGTCGCGGATGCGAGCGAAGGCGGCGCCCTCTCGCTGCACGCCGGGTTCGCCCCGCGCAAGGGCCGCGAGGCCGCGCCGCTCGCCGCCCTCGGACTCGCTTCTGCGGAAGCGGAGGGCGTGCTGGTGGCCGTCGGCCCCGAGACTTCGGAGAGCCGGGTGATCGAGGCCCTGGAGCCCGTGTTCACCGCCTCCGGAGGCCTCATCGGTCACGGCCTCGGGCCGCTCGTCCGCTGGTGGATCGAGCACGGCGGCGAGGCGCCGCAGGTACGCCACGATTCGCAGATCGCGGCGTACCTGCTGAACACCACCCGTCGAGCGCAAGGGTTCGCCGAAGTTCTCCGGGACTACACCGGCCTCGCATTTCCCGAATCGCCCTCGGGGCAGCAGAGGCTGTTCGGAGGAGCACCGCCCGCCGAGAGTCTGGCGATCTCGGCGGCGTGGCAGCATACCCTGCGGGACGCTCTGGAGCCGCTGCTGGATCGCCAAGGATTGCGGCGGATCTTTTCGGATATCGAGATGCCGCTGCTGCCGATTCTCGCGGCGATCGAAAGCCGCGGTATCTGTCTCGACGGCGGCGCGCTTCGCCGGCTCGGCAGCGATCTCGACCGGCGCCTTTCCGACCTGGCATCCCGGATCCACGAGTTGGCAGGCGCCCCCTTCGATATCCAGAGCCCGAAACAGCTCGGGGAGATCCTCTTCGACAAGCTGCAGCTGCCGCTGACCTCGAGAACCCGGAAGCTGCGGCAGGCATCGACCCGCGCCGCGGTTCTCGAAGAACTGGCCCTCCACCACGAAATGCCCCGCCTGGTGCTGGAGTACCGCGAGCTCGCCAAGTTGAAGAGCACCTATGTGGACCCGCTGCCGGAACTGGTGTCGGAGACCACCGGCCGCTTGCACACCCGGCTCCATCAGGCGGTGGCCTCGACCGGACGCTTGTCGAGTTCCGATCCCAATCTGCAGAACATCCCGGTTCGCAGCGAACTGGGAAAGTGGGTGCGGTCCGCTTTCGTCGCCGCGCCGGGGAAGCGGCTCATCTCCGCGGACTATTCTCAGATCGAGCTGCGCATCCTCGCGCACCTGAGCGGCGATCCGGCCCTCCTCGAGGCGTTCCGCCGCGGGGAAGACATCCACGCCCGTACCGCCGAGGAGGTCTTCGGCGGGTTAGGCCTGATCCCGGCCGAGGCCCGGAGGCGTGCCAAGATCGTCAACTTCTCGATCCTCTACGGAAAGACGGCGTTCACTCTGGCGAAGGAGATCGGCGTCTCGACCCGCGAAGCGCGGCAGTTCATCGAGGCGTATTTCGAGCGCTATTCCCGGGTCCGGGAACTGATCGAAACCATCAAGAGCGAGGCGCGGGAATCCGGCAGGGTCACCACCCTGTTCGGGAGACAACGGCACCTTCCCGAAATTCGCGCCACCCAGCGGGCGCGGCGCGAAGCGGCCGAGCGGATGGCGGTGAACGCTCCGATCCAGGGGGCTGCCGCCGATCTCATCAAGATCGCCATGCTCGGGGTGGAACGGACACTCGAGCCCACCTCGGGCGTACTCCTGCTCCAGGTCCACGACGAACTCCTCGTCGAGGCCGACGCCGACGAAGCGGAAACGGTCGGCGAGCTCGTCCGCGCCGAGATGGAATCCGCCGCCGCGCTCCGGGTGCCGCTCGCCGCAGAAGTCGCCATCTCCGACTGCTGGGAACACTGATCCCGCCGCGAAGCTCGGACCCGAGCCGGGGGTACGCTCCCGGAACCAGCCAAGACGGCGCCCCCATGATTCGACGCATTCAGGCCCTGAACTACCGCTGCCTCCGGTATGTGGATTTGGAACTGGATCGGTTCCACCTCGCGGTGGGCCCCAACGCGAGCGGCAAGAGCACGCTCTTCGATGGGGTCGCGTTCCTCGGGGACTTGGTGCGCGACGGAGTGGATGCCGCGGTCGAGAAGCGGACCCGGAACTTCCAGGACCTGGTGTGGGGCCGTCCCGACCACGATCTCCGCTTCGAACTGGCGGTCGAGTTCGAAATCCCGGACGAGATTCGGAAAACGCTGCCCAGAGATCGCGGGTTTCGGCTCTTTCGGTACGAAGTCGCGGTCGAAGAACGCGACCGGGAAGTGCGGATCGACTCCGAACGGGGCCTCCTGATCAGCAAATCGCGCGACCTCGAGCCGCAGCCGCGTTCGCTGTTCCCCTCGCCGCCGCCGCCGGCGGCGTCGATTCTCCTGGGTGGAGGAAAACACGGATCCCGAACCATCCTGAGCAAATCGCGCGGAGGGCGGGACAACTTCAACATCGAGGTTTCCCCGGAGTCCGGGAAGGGCTGGGCGGTCAGCGTGTCCTTCGGTCCCCACCGATCGGCTCTCGGAAACCTGCCGGAATCCCAGCAGAAGTTCCCCGCCGCGACTTATGCCAAGCGCATCTTGACGGAGGGAGTGAAGCCGCTGTTCCTGGATGCCGAGAGGATGCGGGCGGCGAGTCCTCCGGGTCAGCGGCTGGGCGGTTTCGCTCTCGACGGCTCGAATCTGCCGTGGGCCGTCCAGTCGCTCCGGGAGGAGCATCCGAAGGACTACGAGGAGTGGATGGCCCATGTCCGGACGGCGCTCCAGGATCTGAAAGAGGTGTCGGTGATCGAACGCGAGGACGACCGGCACGCCTATCTCACCCTCGCCTACCAGAGCGGGTTGACGGTCCCCTCATGGGCCGCGTCCGACGGCACGATGCGATTCCTGGCCCTCACCCTGCTCGGGTATCTGCCGTCTTCCGGCGTCTATCTCATCGAGGAGCCGGAAAATGGACTCCATCCCTTCGCTCTCGATGCGGTGTACGGCGCGCTTTCCTCGGTCCCGGATTCTCAGGTCCTGTCGGCGACCCACTCGCCGGCGTTCCTGAAGTTGGCCGCCCCCGAGGAGGCTCTGTGCTTCGCCAAGAACGCCGAGGGGGCCACCGACATCGTGCGGGGCGACCGGCATCCCCACCTGAGGGACTGGAAGGAAAAGGCCGACATGGATCTTCTCTTCGCCACCGGCGTGATCGGCTGATCGGCCGGTGGACCGGGCGATGCGGTCCGAAACCCGGAATCTGATCGTGCTGGTTCCCGATGCGGACATCGAGCAGACGATTCGCGGCCTGCTTTCGAGAACGGACTTCGGATTTCGTCCCATCCCCCATGAGGTGAGGCGCCATCCCGGCCGGTTCTGAGTCAGCCGCTGCCCAGATAGATCCCCTGTGGGTCGAGGTCTTCGCGGAGCAGGCGGAGCGTCTCGGCATCGGGCGCATCGGTTTCGCCGAGCGGGGACGCGGTGCGCAGGTTCCAGCCGGTGTTCTCGCGCACCTGATCGAGGCTGATTCCCGGATGGAGGGATTCGAGGGTCATCTCGCGGCTCGAATCGTCGAATCCATACACTCCGAGGTCGGTGATGACGCGCGACGGGCCGCCTCCCGGAGCGCCCATCGCTTCGCGGCTTCGCCCTCCTTCGGCCCAGCCGACGGTGGTGCGGAAGTCCAGCCGTTCGACGAACCTCCGCCGGTCCTGGCGGACGATGATCACCGTGCGCCTCGCATTCCAGGCGATGTCCGGCGCGCCCCCGGCGCCTGGCAGCCGCACTCGCGGGCGGTCGTACTCCGCCCCGACCACGGTGGTGTTCAGATTCCCGAAACGGTCGATCTGCGCCGCCCCGAGGAAGCCCAGATCGGTTCGGCCGCCCTGGAGGAAGTAGAGGAAGGTCTCGGTCATCGGGAGAATCTGAGCGGACCCGGAGACGAGACAGGGATCACCGATGGAGATCGGGAGCCGGGCCGGACGCGCTCCGAACACTCCGGATTCGTAGATGAGATGCGCGCGGGGAGCGTGGGTCCGGCGCGCGAGCTGCACCGCGAGGTTCGGGAGTCCGATGCCGACGAACACGCAGGCTCGGTCGTGCACTTCGCGGGAAGCGGCGAAGACCATCCTCTCCGCCCGGGTGGGTCCCCGACTCACCGGTAATCTCCGTAGTCCACCGGCCCCGCGAGTCGGCGGCCGGGACGAAGTCGTTTTCGGGTCTCGTTCGGAAGCCGCGCGAGATACGCGGCCCGGTCCGCGAGTCCGTGGACCCATTCCTCGAGGTAGCGGTCGAGTTCGGCGGGATCGCGGGTGATGCGGTCCCAGGCGAGATAGGCGTCGTTGTCCCGGTCGTAGTACCCCTGCGCGAAGCTCGGATGGGCGCCGAACGGCTCCTCCACCACCGCATCCACGATCGTGCCGGGGATCTGGGTGCGGTTGGGATCGGCCCGCACCACGCTATCCGCCACGATTTCCTCGACCACCACGATCACCTTGCGGGCGGCGAAGGCGGCTTCCTTCTGCGCGCCCAGCAGCCCCCAGATCTGGGTGTTGCCTTCCCGGTCGGCCCGTTGCGCGTGCAGCAAGGCGACATCGGCAGGGAGTGCCGACACCGCGTCGAGCCGTTCGCCGGTGAAGGGGCAGGACACCTCACGGAGGTTCGGGTTCACCCGGGGCAGGTCGGTGCCTCGGTAGCCGCGGAGCGGGAAGAAAGGGAGCCCCGAGGCAGCCGCCTGGTAACGGCAGAGGAGGCCGAAGTGGGAGTACTCCTCGATTTCGAGCGGCGCCGGCGAGCCCCGCTCCACCGCGCGGCGGACTGCGTGGAGCGAGCCGACTCCCGGGTTGCCGAGCCAGCCGAAAATCAGCTTCCGCGCAGTTCCGGCACTCACCATCTGGTCCATGAGGAGATCGGGCGTCAGCCGGACGAGAGTGAGGCCGCGGCGGCGCTGCCGGATGATCTCGTGCCCGGCAGCGAAGGGGATCAGGTGGGTGAATCCTTCCAGCACCACCGTGTCTCCGTCCCGGACGAAGCGATCCACGGCCTCGCGCATGGTGAGGATCTTGGAGTCGGACAGGATCGAGAGCCTCTTCGAGGTGAAGGATTATCGGCGAGCGCAGGGGAGCGGCATGTGCTTTGGCCCGCTCCATCGCATGAGCAGCGTCCAGATGGAGCAGACGGCTATGGAGCCGGAGCCAGCCCCTGCAGGGCGGCGAGGAATCGTCGGCCGATTTCGACGATCTCCCCTCGGGTGACGGTGAGGGGAGGGGCGAGGAGAACGAGGTCCCCCTGTTGTCTGCCGGAAACGCCGACCGGATAGACGAGGAGGCCTTCTTCCCATGCTGCCGCGGCGAGACCGCGGGCGCTGACGCCGCCGCTCTCCGGTGGGCGGAGCGCAACCCCCGCCAGCAGGCCGCGCCCCCAGACCCCTTCGACCGGAGCGAGGCCGGCGAGCGGCCGCAGCGCGTTCTGCATGTCTTCTTCGAGCGCTGCTGCGCGGCCCACCAGTTTCTCTTCCTCGATCAGTCGGAGCACTTCCCCGACGACTGCTGCCGCCACTGGATGGTGCGAGAAGGTGAATCCGTGCCGAAATACCGGCGCGGCGGCTTCCACGACTTCCGCCTTGGCGACCACGGCGCCGCCGGGCAGGAATCCGGAGGTGAGCCCCTTGCCCAGCACCACCAGGTCCGCCGCAACACCGGCGTACTCCGAGGCGAGAAAGCGTCCGGTCCGGCCGCAGCCGGTCAGCACCTCGTCGGCGATGAGCAGCAGACCCCGCTCGTCGGCAGTGCGGCGAAGACGCCGCAGGTATTCCTCGGGCGGAGCGAATCCGCCCGCCGAGGCGCCCAGAATCGGCTCCACGAGGATCGCGGCGACGGTTTCCCCGGATTCGTCGAGCAACCGCTGTACTTCGTCGGCGCATGCGACTTCGCATCCCGGAAAGGTGCGCTGCAAGGGGCAGCGGGGACACCACGGCGCCGGCACCAGCGGCATTTCGGCGAGCAGCGGGGCGTACGGAGTCCGGAGCGCCGCCCGGCCGGAAACGGCGAGCGCGCCCAAGGTGTTGCCGTGGTATCCGGGAGTTTGCGAGATGACCCGAAACCGCTCCGGATGGTCCGTCGCCACTGCGTGCGCGCGAGCCAGCTTGATCGCGGTTTCGACTGCTTCCGTCCCCCCGGGCGTCAGATAGACCTTGGCGTCCCGATAGCCGGACGGAAGGGCGCGGACCAGCCGCGCTGCTGCGTCTTCCATGGCGAGGGTGGTGAACTGGGTTCCGTGGACATAGGCGGCCGCTTCGAGCTGGGCGGCCGCTGCCCGGGCCACCTCCCGCCGGCCGTGGCCGACGCTGATCGCGAGGGCGCCGCCGCAGGCGTCGAGCCAGCGGCTTCCATCCGGGGTCTCGATCCAGCTGCCTTCGGCGCGTGCTGCGACGCGGTAATCGCGCTCGAGATCACGATAGAAGACCGGGCTTTCGGGGTAGCGGAGGGGAGAGGAGCCGCCGGGTTCGTGCCCCGGCATCTCCTGTCAGCAGCCTCTCCCGGTTTCGCTCGCGGCGGCCTTTCCCGCAAGCGCCCCGGGCAGTTCCCCGATGCCGCGGAGCAGGAAGTCCGGCTCTGCCGTGCGCAGCATCGCCTGGCCGCTGAAGCGGCTGACCACGGCAGCGGTCAGTGTCCCGGCCTGTTTCCCCATCGCCACATCCTCTGGCCGGTCGCCTGCATAGAGTGCCTCGGAAGACTTCATCCCGAGGCGGCCGAGTGCGAGCAGCAGGGCTTCCGGGTGGGGTTTCTTGCGGCGGGCATCTTCGAAGGCCACTACGGCCCCGAATCTGCCGCTGAGCCCGCAGCGGTCGAGATCTTCGAGAAAGCGATCCCGGTCCGCGGTGGTCACCACGCCGAGCCGCGCGCCGGCCTCCGCAAGAGTCGTCAACACTGCGAGCGCTCCCGGAAAGAGGGCTACCTCCCGGCTTCGCTCGTCGTATTTCTTTCGCCACAACGCTCCCGCTTCCGTCCAGCGGTCTTCGGGAATACCGAGCTGACGGTAGGTCTCGTGCCAGTCCGGGCGGTAGGTGCTGCGATAGAGCTCCTCGTCCATCGCGATGCCGAAGTGCCGGAACACCGCGAGCGAGGCGTGCTGGATCACCGCGAAGCTGTCCGCGAGCGTCCCGTCCCAATCGAAGAGGAAGGCGGAAGGAGAAGGCAAAGGGACCGGGCAGCGCAGCGCGGCTTCACGCTGGATCGAAGCGTACCGCCGGAAACCGCACTGCGAGCGGGAATTCGACTGCTGCCGACTAGAATGTGCCCGATGATGGATTGCCGTGCTTCTTCGCTGGATACCGGGGTCCCCGCGATCGGGCGTCTCGAATTGCTGAGCACCAGTCACGGACTGGCCGCGGTCCTGTTCTGCGGCAGCCGGCGTTCGCCGGCCGCCGAGCGGTGGCTGGAACGCGAAGTTCGTTCGCTCGTTCCCGCGCCCCCGGGGGAACACGAACGCTTCAGTCGTCAGATTCTCGATTTCCTCGTTGGGGAGCGCCGCGAGTTCCAGTTCCCGATCCACCGGACCGGCACCCCGTTCCAGCGCGCCGTCCTCGACGCGGTGGCGCGGGTCCCCTACGGCAGCCGCGCCAGCTACGGGGAAATCGCCCGCGCCGTCGGGAATCCGGCGGCGAGCCGCGCGGTGGGGGCGGCGAACGGCGCGAATCCGCTGCCGCTGGTCCTCCCCTGCCATCGGATCGTGGGTGCTTCGGCCGGTCCGATCGGGTCCGAATCGGTCGAATCCAAATCCAGATTGGTCGGGTACGGTGGGGGCCTCGACGCGAAGCGCTGGCTGCTGGCCAGGGAAGCGTCGGCGGCGCTGGCGCTCGCCTCGTGAGCGGAGAGATGTCCGGGCGGCTCGTCAGCCGCGCAGAGAGGCCCTTCTCCGGATTCCAGGCCGCGATTGCGGCGCTGCTGGCGTTCGGGCTGTGCGCTGGGTGCGGAGGAAGCGACTCTTCGGATACGACCGAAGTCGAATCTCCCGCCGAAGAAACCGGGGGAAGCCCCGGAGAAGAGGAAACGACTTCCAGCGAAATGACCGAAGCAACGAAAGACCCAACAGCAGACCCGGCAGACCTGGCGACACCCGGAGCGCCGGTCGTTCTGATGCGAACCACTCTCGGGGATCTCCGGATCGAGCTCTACCCGCAGGAGGCACCGGTGACGGTGGAGAACTTCCTGCGTTATGTGGAGGACGGACATTACGACGGCACGATCTTCCACCGGGTCGTGCGCGGGTTCGTGATCCAGGGTGGGGGCTTCAGCGCGGAGATGGAAGAAAAGGAGACGCGCGATCCGGTCCTCAACGAGGCGCAGAACGGTCTTCGGAACCTCCGCGGCACCCTTTCCATGGCTCGCACTTCCGATCCGCACAGCGCGACCTCGCAGTTCTTCGTGAACACCACGGACAACGCCATGCTCGACCACACCGGGACTTCGATGCGAGGTTGGGGCTATGCGGTCTTCGGCAAGGTGATCGCGGGGATGGAAGCTGTGGAGCGCATCGAGGCGACTCCGGTGGTGAGCCGCGCGGGACACAACGATGTTCCCGAGACCCCGGTCGTCATCGAATCGGCTTCCGTCGTGTCGCGTTAGGCGGGATCGCGTCAGGCGGGGCCGCACACCGCGAGCAGTACTTCCGGCCAGCCTCGCGCCTCCGCGAGGGGGTAGGGCGCATGGCGTGCCTCGCGTTCGGCGGGAAGCCGGACGATGTTCCGCAGTCCGTGCAGTCCCCGCGCCGCCGCCGGAGAGAGCCGGGCGAGAGCGGTGAGACTTCGCTGGTGTCCTTCGGAACACGGCGTCTGGCCGTACCACTCGATGGCGGCGAACTGCGAACGCAGCAACGCATCGAACTCCCGGAGCGAGTATTCCCGCTCGTGATAGGGGTTGTCCGGCCGATCCGCGATGGTTCGTCCGGGGCTCGTGACTTCGCGCTCCGGAGTGGAGCAGAGGAACATGCCTCCGGGCGCGAGCACTCGCCGCGCTTCCCGCACCACCCCGTGGTCGTCCCGCACATGTTCGATCGTCTCGAACGACACATAGAGATCGAAGCTGGCGTCCCGGAACGGGAGCCGCGCCGCGTCCGCGAGGACGCCGCGAATTGCACCGGCGCCCGACCCGGGAATCGCCGCCTCCCGGAAGGCGTCTGCCGAGCGGTCGGCGGACACCACCGAGCGCGCGCCGCCGGCGCGCAGCATCGCCGATCCGTAGCCAGCCCCCGAAGCGAGGTCGAGCACGCGCTTCCCCCCGGCGCGGCCCGCTGCAAAGCGGTAGCGCGCTACATGCTGATGGCGGAGCCATGGGGAGGCGAAACGGTGGAGGGCGAGGCGTTCCAGAAGCGAGGGGCCGGGGCCGCCGGACGGGGTATCTTCGCCGAGTCGCCCCTCGCTCCGTCGTGATTCCCGTGGATGCGATCCGTCCGGGGGCCGTCCGGAGGCCCGGCGGGCCCCCGGGGGTCAGCGCCTGCTTCCCGGCCTTCAACGACGCCGGCGCGATCGGCTGGGTCGTGCGGCGGGCGCTCGATGCGCTCCGCGGCACCGGCCTCGAATTCGAGATTCTCGTCCTCGACGACGGCAGCACCGACCGAACCGCCGAAGTCCTCGCCGCCCTGGCGGTCGAAATCTCCGCCCTGCGAGTGCTCCGCCACGAGACGAATCGGGGGTACGGCGCCGCCCTGCGCGATCTGTTCGCCGCCGCCCGCCTCCCGCTCGTCTTCTACACCGACGGGGACGGGCAGTTCGACCCCCAGGAGTTTCCCCGTCTGCTCGACGCCGCGGCGCCCGACATCGGGCTCGTGAACGGCTACCGCCGCCGGCGGGCCGACGGTCCCCTGCGGCGGCTCCTCGGCCCCCGCTTCCACCGGCTGGTGGGCGCCACCTTCGGTTTCCCGAGTCTGAGCGACTGGGACTGCGACTTCCGGCTCTTTCGTCGGGAACTGCTTCGAGACGCTCCGCTGCGCTTCGACGACGGCACCGCGGTGGTCGAGTTCCTGGCGGCGCTCGGGGAGCGTGGAGTCCGCACCGCCGAAGTCGAAGTGAGCCACCGCGTCCGGCGCGCCGGCGGCAGCCAGTACTTCCGCCTCGGTCCGGTCCTCGCCGGCCACCGCAACCTGCTCCGCCTCTATCGGCAGTGCGGTTCGCCGCCCATCCGCTGGCGGGCGTGGTTTCAGTAGCGTCGGGACGCTACTACTCCGGCGCCTTCCCGGACCACGACGATTCCCCCGGCGGCAGGGAGCTCACCGAGGCTTTCGGCGGTTCCACCGGACCAGCGGACGATGACCTCCCGGACCGACCCGCTTCCCCCGGCGCCGAGGTGCACTCGCGGATCGCTCGAGGAGAGGAAGCTGCCGCTGCGGTGCGCCTGGCGCCGGCGCCTCGTTCCGTCAGCGGTCGAAAATTCCACTTGCGTTCCGCTTCCGTCTCGCGGGGCCCGGGTCCCGACGAGCCGCAGCGTCACCCCGCTTCCCGAACTCCGGTTGCGCAGCAGCGCGGCCTGGTCGTCCACATTCACCACCACCATGTCGGGGAGCGCGTCGCCGTCGAGGTCTCCGAAGCCGACGCCCCGGCTCGAGCGCAGCGGCGACTCCCACTCCACCTCTTCGTAGGCTCCGCCGCCGAGGTTGCGGAAGATCTGGTTCGCCATGCGGTACTTCGTGCCGCTGCCTGCCGATGCGGCTTCCGGATAGACATGGCCGTTCGCGACGAACAGATCGAGCCAGCCGTCCGCGTCGAGATCGAGGAATCGGGTTCCCCAGCCGAGATAGAACCAGCCCGGCATCCGCAGCGCGTTTTCGGTGGTGCTGTCCTCGAAGAAGCCGTTTCCGGCGTTCCGGTAGGCGGTGTTCGTGTCGTGGGAGAAGTTCGTCACGAAGAGGTCGATCCGGCCGTCCTCGTCGAAATCGCCGGCGTCCACTCCCATGCCCGCCTGCGCGAGGCCGTCCATGTTGTAGGCGTTGCCGGCGAGCAGCGCCCGCTCGCTGAAATGTCCCGAGCCGTCGTTGATCCAGAGGTGGTTCGGTGAGGAGTCGTTCGCCACATAGAGATCGGTGTCGTCGTCGCCGTCCAGATCACCCGCCACCACTCCGAGGCCGTACCCCGGATCCACCACGGAGAACCCCGCCGCCTCGCCCGCCGCCTCGAAGGTCCCGTCCCCCCGGTTCCGGAAGTACCCATCGGGCGCCGGAATCAGACCCGAGGGACCGCAGAAGACCGGCAGACCGAACCAGACACAGCTCCCCCCCGCTCCCGGAAGCGGCAACGACTCGATGGAATCGGCCGTGTAACCGAGCACGATGAGGTCGGAATCGCCGTCGTTTTCGGCATCGAAGAAGGCAGCCGAAGTGGAAAACCCCGAGTGCGCCGCTCCGCCGGCTCCGGGCGACCGCACGAAGCTTCCGTCCCCCCGGTTCCGGTACAGGACATTCGGCCCGAGGTTCGTCACATAGAGATCCGGAAAGCCGTCGTTGTCCAGATCGGACACCGCGACTCCGAACGCCCAGCCGGTATCCCCGACCCCGGCGGCGGAAGTCACCTCGGTGAACCGGAATCCGCCGTCGTTGCGGAAGAGCTGGTTCGGCCGCCCGGTGCCCGGCGTCCGTCCTTCGAGCGGCGCCCCGTTCATCAGGTACAGGTCGAGGTCGCCGTCCTGGTCGTAGTCGAGGAGTCCGACCCCGGCGCCGAGCGAAGAGACGATGAACCGCTTCTCCGGCTCTCCGCTCACATTGAGGTAGCGGACACCGCTCGTCCCGGTGACCTCCTCGATCCGGATTTCCTGCCCGCCCGGAGGGGTGAGCATCGCCAGCAGAACTGCGGCGATCACGGCTCGCGGGCCAGGCGGGCGGCTGCGGAACGGAGTTCCGTGTTCTCCGGCCAGTCGGCGAGCGCAGCTTCGAGAATCGACTGCGCCTCCTGCGGCCGGCTGAGCGCGGCGAGCGATTCCGCGTAGAGGAGGTGGTGGAGCGGCTCGGCGGCCGCGAGGGTGAGGAGCCGATCCGACTCGCGAAGTGCGAGCTGCGCTGCGCCGCCCTGGATCAGGTGCGCCACCAGCGCCCTCTTGGGTTCCGGTGCCGCCGGATTGGCCCCCATTGCCACCTTCAGCTCGTTCGTCCGGTCCGAAAACCGCTTCAGCTCGCTGAATCGGGTCAGGTATTCCCGGCCCCGTTCCGCTTCCTCCGGATCCTCGCTGCGCGCCAGCAGATTCCCGAGGTGGAGGTGTGGTTCAGGCCGGGTCGGCGCCGCTCGGATCGCGGCTTCGAAGCGGAGGATCGCGGCCTCGGGATCTGCTGCCGCCGCGAGCGCCTGTCCCAGGGTGGTGAAGCCGCTGGCGAGCTGTTCCGGATCGGTGGCCGCCGCGGGCCCATCCACCGCTGGCGTCAGCACCGGGACCGCCTCGGTGCTTCTCCCGGTCTCGTGGAGCAGCAGCCCCAGCCGGAGATGGGCACTGACATGCCCCGGGTCGAGTCGGAGAGCCTCCCGGTAGGCTCGTTCGGCGGCTTCTTCTTCTTGAAGATAGTGGAGTACATCGCCGAGCCGGAATTGCGCCTCTGGGTTTTCCGGGGCGGCGGCGGCGGCGCGCTCACAGGCGTCCCGCGCCGCTTCGAGCCGGTCTTCGCGGGATTGCAACAGGCAGATCTCCAGGAGTGCTGCCGGATCTTCGGGGCGAAGCGCAAGAGCCGCTTCCAGCCGCCTCTCCGCGGGCTCGAACTGTCCGAGTTCGGACCAGAGCGCCCCGAGGTGGTACTGAGCCTCGAAGGAGGATGGCTCCCGCTGCGCCGCCTGCTGCAGCGCTGCCAGCCCCGCCGCTCCCCGTCCCTGTTGTACATACAGAACACCGAGCGGCACGAGTACCTCGGCCCGTCCGGGATATTCGGCGTGGAGTGCTTGGAGGATCGCTTGCGCCTCTTCGCGCTCGCCCCGCCGAGTGAGCAGGGTTGCGAGTTCCCGCCGCGCCTCGGGGTGCCCCGGGTCGCGGGCCAGCGCCTCACGGAAAGAGCCTTCGGCTTCCTCGATCCGGCCCAGGGCGGTGAGCGCTGTCGCTCGCAGCAGCAGCCCGTTGGGTTCGTCGGGGACCAGCGCGGCGAAAGCCGCCGCGAGTTCGGCGGTTTCCTCGTGCCGCCCGAGCCGGAGGTGGGCGACTGCCAGCATCCAGAGCGCATCGGGGTCCCCCGGATCGGCGAGTCGAGCCCGTTCGAGGAGAGGGATCGCCTCCCCGAAACGATCTTCGCCGAGCAGCCGCCGTGCGATCTCGATCGCATCCGGCTGCCGCGGTGCGGCGACCCCGCTCGTCATGAGGAGGGGCGTCGCGACGAGGGTTGCCGCGAGGGCGGTCCACAGCAGCGCGGACGCGCCGCCCGGCGGGCCGGGAGACGGCGGGTGCGGTGCGGTTTCCAACGGGGATCTCATGACGCGGGGACTTGCCAGTATCGCCGGAGCACCGGCGAACGAGGGCGCCGGCCCACGAACCGGTGCCGCCGCTTTCTTTGCGCGCCGGTTTTGCGGGCACTACCATCTTATGCGCGATGTTCCTGCGATCCGGGCTGGCAGTGCTGACCTTTGCGGCGATCTGCTCCCCCGGAGCAGGTGCCGCGAATTCTGCCGGGAACCTGCGGGCGCCCCGGCAGGAACCGAACGAGAAGGAGCAGATCGAAGCCCTTCCCGAACATCACCGGGTCTGGCTCGTCGAAGAGGTCCCGTATCTCATCACCGACCGCGAAAAGCGGGTCTTTCTGACCCTGACTTCCGAGCGCCAGCGCGACTCGTTCGTTTCCGCCTTCTGGCGCAAGCGGGATCTCAACCCCTCGACTCCGGAGAACGAGTTCCGAGACGAGCACTACGAACGGCTGGACTATGCGAACAACTGGCTCGGGCGCGACACCTTCCGGGAGGGCTGGGAAACGGACCGCGGCCGGTATTACATCCTGCTCGGCAAGCCGCGTTCGATCCAGAACTACGAAGCCCGCGACGAGATCTATCCGACGGAACTGTGGTTCTACAACAACTCCGAACTGAAGCGTTTCGGCCTGCCGGCGTTCTTCTACCTGCTGTTCTGGCGCCGCCACGGGGTGGGGGAGCTGCAGCTCTACGACCCCATCTCGGACGGTCCGCCGGCGCTGCTGACCGGCTACCAGCCCGAGCGGCAGGACTTCCGCAACGAGGTGGAGCGAGCCTACGAGATCCTCTACGAGTTCGACCCCGAGGTCGCGAACGCGGCGATGTCCTTCCGCACCGACGAGCAGGACATCACCCGCTTCCAGGCGGTGCCCTTCGGCACCCTTTCCCTGCTCCAGGACATCCATGAGGTGCCCTTCCGGGGTCTCGACGACAGCTACGCCGACCGGCTCGATTTCGAGAAGGGAGCGATCGAAGCCGACTACCTCTTCACCTATGTCCCCGGCCACGGAGCGATGGCGGTCCTCCCCGGGCCCGAGGGGGCTTCGTTCCTCCACTGGGTCATCCAACTGGATGCCCAGCACACTGCCTTCGTGCGGAACGAGGATCGCGGCACCTTCGACACCGCTTTCATCGGGACCGTGGATATCGTCCTCCGCGACTCCCCGGAGCAGGTGGTCACCGAATTCCGCAAGGAATCCTTCGTCTCGCTGGACGACGAGCAGCGCGCCGCGCTCCAGCGCCCGTTCTCCTGGGCCGGGGTGGTTCCGCTCATTCCGGGGGACCACACCGTCCGGATCGTGCTCCGGAACCGGGCCTGCGGTTCGCGCTCCGAAACGGACTGCTCCAAGAGTTACACCCTCGTCGAGGCGGAGGTGAGCGCTCCGCCGGCGGACGGCGCGCCGCGGCTCAGCGACCTGGTGCTCGGGCGGCGCATCGAACCCCAGCGTCCGCAGTACCGCCCTTTCCGGCTCGGCTCCGCCGGCGTGGTCCCCAACCCGCAGGCGGTATATGCGATAGGTGAGAATTTCGTTGCCGCCGCCGTGCCCGAGGGCGCCCCGGAAGGCGCGCGGGTCCGCTTCCGGATCGTGAGCCGCGAGCCGCTCACCGACGGCGAGCTGGCCTACGAGAGCGAGGCGCCGGCGGCGGCGGACGAGGCGAGCGGTTTCGTGGCGCTCGATTTTCCGCTGCTGGACATCGGGGCCGGCCGCTACGAGCTGGGTGCCGAGCTGCTCGACCGCGCGGGGGGTGTCCTGTCTTCGAGACGCGCCGGGTTCACGGTGTCCCCCCGAGGCAACCTCCTCGAGGCCGGTTTCCACGGCACGATGCTTCCTTTTCCGCCGGAGAATTCGGGGTTCACGAGTCTCGCGATCGGCGAGCAGTGGATGGGTCTCGACCGCGGGGAGGAAGCCGGGCCGGTGCTCGAACGAGCGCTCGCCCTGGCCCCTCGGCTCGGGCGCGCCCGGGAACTGCTCGCCCGTCTCGAGATGGAGGCGGGGCGGGCCGACCGGGTGGTCGAGCTGCTCGAACCGGTGTACGCCGAGGTCCAGGATCGCTACGACCTGGTGCGGGTCCTCGGAGAGGCGTACTTTCAGCTGGCCCGCTACGAGGACGCCGAGGACCTGCTCGGCAAGGCCGTCCTTCTCGAAAATCCCGACCCCAGGAGCCTCAACCTGCTCGGCCTCGCCCGCTTCCAGGTCTCCGATTTCGCCGGCGCCCGCGAAGCGTTCCAACGCTCGCTCGCGCTCGATGGCGAACAGCCGGAAGTCGAAGAGGCCCTGGCCCGCGTCGGCGAAGCCGAACGAGCCCAGCCCTCCTCCCGCCCGCCGGGTGCAGGGGCACGATGAGGAACTGGCTGTCGAGCAGCGCGGTGGAGGCCGAGGCGAACCGTTTGGCTGCCGACACTCTCATGCCCCGGCATCTGGTCGTCGACGCGGAAATGGAGCAGGGAGCCGCTTCCGTCGAAGAGCTGGCGAGGCGCTTCCTGGTTTCTCCCTGCGCGATGTCCATCCGTCTGGGGTGGGGGTTCCCGGCGGGATGACCGAGACGGAAGAGTCCGCCCTGAGTCAGCAGCACCAGGGGCCGGTCACCAACGCCCCGCAGCGGTCGATGGGGATCGGCCGGCCGAAGCGGCTTCGATTCCACAGTCGACGGGGTGGAATCCGAGGCTGGATCAGGCAGCCCGGCTGCTGATCGCTACTCCGAACCGAGAGCGACGATCGGATCCAGCCGCGCCGCACGCCGCGCCGGTACCAGCCCGGCGACCACTCCGGTCGCGAGCGCTACCACGAAGGCGAGCCCCCCGGCTCCTGCCGAGATTTCGACCCGCAGCCCGAAAGCGTCCTGGACCAGAAGCGCGGCTGCCGCTCCCAGTGCGACCCCGAAGAGCCCGCCGGCTGCGCCCAGCAGCACTGATTCCGTGAGGAACTGGCTCCCCACATCCCCGGTCCGCGCCCCCACTGCCATCCGCAACCCGATTTCCCGGATCCGTTCCCGGACGGAGAGCAGCATCACATTCGAGATCCCGATGGCGCCTACCAGCAGCGAAACCAGGGCGATGGAGAGGAGCAGCGCCGACATGGTCCGGCTCGACTGTTCCAGAGTGGCCGCCAGCTGGCGCAGCGTCGTTCGTTCGAGGTTCGGGATGTTTCCGGCGAGCGTCTGGGCCACTTTCGGATGGAGTCCCTTCCCGAGCACTTCGGATGCCTGGGTCGAGACGGTGAAATCGTCGGCCTGCGCTTCGCCGATCCCATGCCGTTCACGCAGCAGCTCGGTGATCTCCCGAGCGACCTCGGTGACTCGGCCCGAGGAAGCGGCGGTCACCGTGATGGTGTTCAGGTTCGTCAGATTCAACAGCCGGTGGACGGTGGTGAAGGGGGTGTACACCGCGTCGAATTCATCGTCCCCCGGCACCCCCGGGTTCAGCCAGTTCGAGCTCGCCACCACCCCGACGACTTCGAAGGTCTGGTTCCAGATGGTGACCTCGCGGCCCACCGGGTCTTCTTCCTGGCCGAACAGCTGGTCGCGGGCCACGCTCCCGAGCACCGCCACCTGCTCCGCTCGGCGCAGCTCGCGGGCGCTGAAGAACCGCCCGTGCTGGATCGCGAACGAGCGGCGGATCTGCACCAGATCCACCGCGGTACCGTGCAGCCGGGTGAACCATCGGCGCTCGCCGCGAAAGACCCGCACGCTTTCGTGGACTCCGGGGGCTGCCTGGGCCACCCCGGCGAGCGCGCCGAGCGCGTCGGCGTCGTCCCGGGTCAGGGTGGCTGCGGCGCCGAGTCCGGCGGCCGAATCCCCGAGGCGTTCGGCAGCGGTCGGATGGTCGTGCTTCTCCATCGGATCGTTTTCGGGATGGGCGCGCGCCACCGGCTCGAGGCGCCGCCACAGTTTCCGCAGCATCTCCGACGGGAGCAGCCGGCCGTGCCGGATGGGAGCATCGATGCCGCCGATCGGCCGTTCCCCGCGGGCGCGGTAGTTGCCGGCCGTCACCTGGATCACATTCAGCCCCGCCGCCTGCACCTGCTCGCTGATCGCTGCCTGCGCTCCCCGCCCGAGCGCGATCGTCGCCATCAGCGCTGCCACTCCGAAGGCGAGGCCGATCAGGGTCAGTGCGGTGCGCAGGGGATAGCGCCGCAGGCTCTGGAGAGCCGTTTCCCCGGCGGTCCGCCGCTCGATGACGAGTTCCGGACGGGAGAGCCGCCGGAGCAATCTCGAAAAACGCCCGGCAGGCGGCTTTCGGTTGGGCATCTTTCGGTTGGGCATCTTCCGCTCAGCAGCCGGAGCTCTCTCCTGCGTTCTCCTCGAGGATCCGCCCGTCCCGCAATTCGACGCTCCGAGAGGCGTACTGCGCCACCTGCCGGTCGTGGGTGATCATCACCACAGTGAGCCCCCGTTCGGAGTTGAGGCGTGCGAAGGTGTCGAGGATCTCGCCCCCGGTCTGGGTATCCAGGTTGCCGGTGGGTTCGTCGGCGAGGAGAAGGCGCGGCCGGTTGGCGAGCGCCCTGGCGATGGCGACCCGCTGCTGCTGTCCGCCCGAGAGCTGGCTCGGTGCGTGGGCCGCGCGGTCGGACAGCCGGACCGCGGCGAGCGCTTCTGCGGCCTGCTGACGCCGTTCGACCCGCCCTGGCCGGCGGGTTCCGTAGAGCATCGGAAGCTCCACGTTCTCGAGGGCGCTCGCCCGGGCGAGCAGGTGGAAGCTCTGGAAGACGAAGCCGATCTCCTCGTTACGGATGCGCGCCCGTTCGTCGTTGTCCAGCCGGGACACATCGCGTCCCATGAGTCGGTATTCCCCGGAAGTGGGCTGATCGAGACAGCCGAGGATATGCATCAGGGTGCTCTTTCCCGATCCCGAAGGGCCGAGAACGGAAAGGAAGTCCCCCTCCTCCACCGAGAGGGAGAGCCCTCGCAGCGCCTCCACCCGGTGGTCTTCGCCGAGGACATAGGTCTTCACCAGATCCCGGACTTCGATCGCGTCCATCGACAATCCTCCGCGCGGCTTCGTTCCGGAACCCGATGAGCCAGAAACCATCGGGTCAGGAGGCCGGGTCGGAAAATCGGAAAGGGAGTCTGGTCAAGGAGCGGGTTCGGAAACCTCTTCTTGCTCTTCCTCCGCAGGGGCGTCGGGCAGCAGTCCCGCGTAGGCGTAGAGGAAGGTCGCCACCGTCTTCTCGCCGCCGGCCATCCCGTACACCTCACCCGCTCCCTCGATCACCCAGAACTCGTTCGCCGCGTGGGCGCCCCCGCCGTGTCCCCCGGCTCCGCCCACGATCGGCATGGCGAGATCCGTCCCGTCCGGGAGCGAGCCGTCTCTCCCGCTGAACAGATATGCCGGCCAGTAGCCCCCGAGGATGGATTCGCCCTCGATCGGCTGCCGGTAACGGATGTCGAAGATGTCGTAGGTACGCAAGAGCGACTCCGCCGCACGGTTGTCGTAGTTGGATTTCGACCACGGGACATCGCCGACGATCGTCATCTCCACATCCTCGTATCCCTGCTCGTCGAGGTAGTCGCGGACCTTCTGCACCATGGCCAGCCCGTCCTGGCCCGGCACATAGCGGATGTTGTGCTTGGAGGTGATCCGGTTCGGCAGGATCGCGCCGGCCCCGCCGGGGTACATGTTCCCGGCCCAGACCCCGTCCATGTTGAAGGAGATCCCGTAGCGCGCGTTCTTCAGATGCTGCAGCGGATCGTCGGTCATGAAGCGGGCCACCCCGATGTTCTCGGCGGCGACCGTGAGGTCCAGGTTTTCCGCCGCGCTTCGGAACATCGCCTCCTCGGCGGGGGTCAGCGGGGCGGCGCCGTCGTAGAAGCCGGGCACCAGCACCCGGTTTCCGTCGTCGGAGATCAGGGTGGACAGCATCTTGATGTGCCGCAGCGCGGGAGCGTCGGTGGAGCGCTTGTGGGCGCCGTGGATGTTCGAGGCCAGCGGACCCCGGCCCCAGCTCGCCCCGCTCGTCGTCAACTCGATGTACACGCACCCCTCCGAACCGCCGCCGATCCCGGCGGCCCCGGAGCGCGACTGCGACCCGAAGCGGTACATGGCCTCGGCCTCTCGGAAGAGCTCGGGGTTCTCCCGCACGAACTGGCGCAGGCCGATGGACATCCGCTCCTCGTCCCCCTCGGCGACGAAGATCAGGTTCACCGGCATCGAGCCCGTCACCTCGTAGATCGAGTGGAAGGCGTTCCACTGGGTCATCTGCGGCCCCTTCGAGTTCGTGGCACCCCGCCCAACCATCACTTTCTGGAACGGACCGAACTCGGTCAGCTCGCCGTCGAACGGCGGCAGCACCCAGGCCTCGGGCTGGGTGATCGGCATCGTGTCGTACATCCAGTAGATGAGCAGCGTCCGCTCCTGTCCGTAGTCGCAGTTGGCATAGACGACCGGGTTGCCCGGCTGCCCCCACTCGGTCATGGGAATGTCGTACACCTGCGACTGCTGGCAGCCGAGCTGGTCGAAGAAGCCCTTGACCATCTGGGCGGACTCGGGGATGCCCTCGCCGGAGTTGGAAATGCTGGGCTGCTGGATCCAGCGGCGGAGGTTCGTCACATGGCGGTCCACGTTCTCGTCGATGTGGGCGAACACCTGCCGCAGTTCCTCGGGGAGCTGTTCGAGGTCGGGGGCGATCTCGGTGTCGCCCTGCGCCCGGATCCCGAGAGTCTCCCCGGCGGCTGAGCCCGCCTCGTCCTCCGCCTCCGGCGCCCCGCAGCCGTAAATGGCCAACCCGGAAAGGGCCAGCGCCAACACACCGCATCGAAACGCTTCGGGCATCATCGGAAATCTCCTCAGAAAATCGAGACCGGAGTGCGGCCGTTCGTAACTTCCAGCACCATCGGCGCCAGCAGACCAGACGACACGCCGGACGACAGAGGGAGAAGATATGCGGGCGTCCTCCGCCGTGTCAAAGATACGAGCCGTCTTCTGGTGCTGGGCCTTCGCTGCGGCGTTCGCCTGCGGTCCGCCTGCCCGGGCTCCCGCGGACGCCTCTCCCCGGACCGCCGACGCCCTCGCGGAACGCTACGTCCGGTTGGCGTTCGCGCTCGACGCCCTCGATCCTCTGTTCCTCGATCTGGTCTTCGTTTCCGCACCAGCCGGCCTGCGAGGTAGCGACGGAAGCCCGGCGCTCTCGCTCGCCGAAATCGCGGAACGCGCCGGTCGCCTCGCCGAGGCTGCGGGAGGCATCGCGCGCACCGAGGACGAATTCCGCGTGCGCCGGATCACCGCTTCGATTCGGGCGTTGGGCTTTCGCGCCCGCGCGCTGCTCGGCGAACGCCGAACGGTTCGGGAGGAGTTGCGCGAGGTGTTCGGCCTCGACTGGACCGAGCCGGCCATCGCCCTCGAACGCCTCCACTTCCGGGTGGACCGCGCCCTTCCCGGAGTGGGGCCGCTCCGGGTGCGGGTCCGCCGGCACTACGAACGGGCCGGCGTTTCCAGCGAGAGCGCTTCTTCCTCCCTCGCCGAGGCCCTCGCCCGGTGCCGCGCGCGGATGCTCCCGGAGCCGGCGCCGCTCGCGCTCGAACCGCTGCGCCTCGCGTGGGTCCCTCCTGCCGCTGCGTCGCGGCTGCCGACCGGACCGGCACCCTTCTACCGCTATGAGGGGGCGGGGCGCGGGGTGCTCCGGTTGCCTGCCGGCCTCGCTTTCCGGCCTGGGGAATTCGACCGGCTCGCCTGCCACGAGGGGGTCCCCGGCCACCATTTGCAGGCAGTGGTCGCCGATCGGCACTTCCGCGCCACCGGCTGGCCGGAACTGGGGATCGTCCCACTCTACGGGCCGCGCACTGCGGTGTTCGAGGGCCTCGCCGCGACCTTCGAGCGGTTGGCGCCCGCCGATGCTGCGGACGAAGCTCTCCGGGATCTCGAACCGGTCGTCACCGGGGTGCTCGCCCGCTACCTCGACGGCGAACTCGGCCGTCTCGAGGCGCTGCGGGCTCTCGATTTCGAAGCGCTCGTTCCCGATCCGCATGCTCTCCTCGACCACGCCGACCGCTTCGGGGGGTACGCTTTGGTTCGGCCCCCGGCCGATCCCGTGTTCCGCGCCGCTCTCGAAACCCTGCTCGACCCCGGCCTCAGTCGGGATGACCGCTTCCGAACCACCGTGCGGGTTATCCGGGAGGCGATGAGCCCGCGGGAACTCGTGGAGGTGCTGGGGCGATGAGACGCCTCGCTGCCCTCCCTGCGATTTGCCTGTTCTCCTGTTGTCTGTTCGCCTGCGGAGTGCCGGGTGAAGATCCAGACGCCGCCGGTGGCATGGATGGGACGGCTGGGATGGGCGGTATGGCGATGGCACACGGCGACCATTCTCCCCGCTATGGCGGCCATGTGTTCATGCACGGCGATCTCCACTTCGAGGTCGTGCTCGGCGATAGCGGCGAACACCGCATCTACTTTTCGGACGCGATGCGGAGTGAGTTGCCGGCGGCAGTCGCCGAAGATGTACGGATCACCTTGCGGCGTGGTGGAGAAGGCGGGGAACTCGAACCACTCCGTCCCGAGATCGACGAGTTCGGCGAAGCCTGGGTGGCGCGCAGCCGCCCCATCGAGAGTGAAGACACTGCGGCCATCGTGTACTTCCGCTTCGAAGGCTCTCCTTACGAAATCGAAGTCCCCTACCTCATGGCGCCGCCCACGGTGGACCCGCATACCGGCAGGCTGCTTCCGGCGGCGCCCCCTCCGGATCCCCGCGGCGGTTCGGCGCCCTGATCGCCGGCAAATCCGGACGGTGGACTCGATGAAGTGATTCGCCGGCGGATCCTGGCTCGTGACCGGCGGAACCCGCTTGTCCCGATGGAGCCGAGCGCCGCGGAGTAGGGCCGAAAACTCCGCCCCGAAGCGGGCCTACTCGGAGCGCAGCGCCACGATCGGATCGAGTCTCGACGCTCGCCGGGCGGGGTACCAGCCGAAAAAGACTCCGACCCCCGCTGCCAGCGTTGCGGCTCCCGCGACCGCGAGCGCCGGGATCAGCGTGCGCCAGCCGAGCAGCGCCTCGACCACCGAGGAGGAAAGCCCGCCGATCGCGACCCCGAAGATTCCGCCCAGTACCGAAAGCCCCACCGCCTCGGCGAGGAACTGCCACATGACATCGCGCCGCCGCGCCCCCACCGCGAGCCGCAGTCCGATCTCGCGGGTCCGCTCGGTGACTGCGAGCAGCATCACATTCATGATTCCGACGCCGCCCACGATCAGCGAGACGCCGGCGAGCGCTCCGAGCAGGAGCGTCATCGTCGAGGTCGCCCGGTTCAGTGTGCCCACCATCTCTTCCGAGGTCACTTCGTCCAGTTTCGGCATCGAGGCGAGTACGAAGGCCGCCGCAGTGGTGTAGAGCCCCTGGGTCAGCGCCGAAGTGGCTTCGGTTCGTACCACGAAGTCGTCCGGCAGCCGCGCCCCGCGCCGGAAGGCGTGCGGTGCGTCGGACTCCGGAGGCGGTGCGGAGCGAGTCAGTTCGTGCCGTTCGCGCAACAGGTTCGACACGGCCCGCGCTACCCGAGAAGCGTCGCCGGCGCGCTCGGTTGCGATCGCCACCGCCTGCAGATAGTCCCTGCCCACGAGTTCGAGCAACACCGGATAGGGGACCATGACCGCCTCGGCGAGCCGCCGGTCCGCCGACTGATAGACCCCGGCCACCTCGAATTCCCTCCCCCGGATCACCACCGTGCGCCCCACTGCAGATCCGCCGGGAAACAGTTCGGTCTCCACCGGGCCGGAGAGGAGCGCCGCCGGGCGCGCCTGCCGGACCGCTGCCGCGCCGAAGCTCCCCCCGTCGAGGAACCGCACCTGGTGGATCGAGGCGGCCTCGGCCGAGACTCCGAGGATCTGCGCGAACGATTCCCCGCTTTCCGACAGCAGCGCGGTTCGCTCCTCGACCACCGGGCTCACCATCGCCACTTCGGCGACCCCGCGGATCGCCTCGGCGTCTTCCACGGTCAGAGTGTCGGCCCGTCCGAACCCCGAGGGGATGTTGACCGCGTCGCCGCCGCGGATGTAGTTGCCGGCGCGGACCACGATGATGTTCGTGCCGGCGGACCGGACTTCGTCCGCCACCGCCGCTCGCGCTCCCGAACCGAGAGCTGCCATCGTGATCACCGAGGCGACCCCGATGACCAGCCCGGTCAGCGCCAGCGCAGTCCGCAGCGGGTTCGCGGCGAGAGCCGCTCCTGCGGTTCGCAGCGGGAGGGGCGCTTCCATGGGGATGTGGAGTCTATGGATCTCTTCCGCCGCCCGAAAAGCCGCGGGCGCCTGCGGCGAGAGCTGCCGACGGCCGAATCCACGGCGGTGCGGCTCATTGACAAGGGCCGACCCGATTCAAGATACTCGCCGATTCGGTTTCAAAAAACCGAATTCTCTCCTCTGTCCTTGATCCGACGGCGGGCGAGAACTCCGCGATGGACACCGTAACCCCATGATTTTTAGTCTTCGCGGAGTGAATCGGGCATGTTTTGCAGAGCGCGGCCCACTTGTTGCGGTTCTGCTCACATCTTTCCCCAGTTCCATGCTTCCGACCCCACAGGAGGACCAAACAGCATGAGAAAATCGATTCTCTTCAGCCTGCTGTTGGCTTGGCCGGCCTCGGCCTTCAGCCAGCAGATCTACGGGCGCCTCGAAGGCGCTGCCAACGACGCGCAGGGCCTCGTTCTCCCCGGAGTGACGGTCACCCTCGAATCCGAGGAACTCGTTGCCCCGCGGACGGCCACCACCGATGTGGACGGCTCCTACCGGTTCGCCCAGCTCGTCGCTGGCAGCTACGACCTGACCTTCGAGCTCGGCGGTTTCCAGACGGTCGTCTTCGAAGACGTCATCGTGGTCGGCGGTTCGACCTTCGAGATCAACGCCTCGATGGACATCGCTACGGTCGCCGAGACAGTGACCGTGACCGGCGAGTCGCCGGTGGTGGATGTGAAGACCACCGGGGTGTCGGCGACTTTCGACACCACCCAGCTCGAGGATGTCCCATCGGCTACCGACATGTGGGCGGTTCTTCAGCAGAGCCCCGGCGTCCGGATGCGCGGCTACGATGTGGGGGGATCCCACAAGAGCCAGCAGTCCGGCTACGAGACCTTCGGCGTCCGCGGCCAGAACCGGATCATCAACGATGGGGTGAACACCACCGAGGGCACTGGCGGCGCCGGCGGCTACTACGACTTCTACGCCATCGGCGAGTTCCAGGTGTCGGCACAAGGTGCCGATGTGGAGATGTCGACCCCAGGCGCGCAGGTGAACGCAGTGTGGAAGAGCGGCGGCAACGACTTCTCCGGCACTCAGCACGGGGCTTGGGAGCCTGCCGATTGGATCGCCGACAACATCACCTCTGACCTTTCTTCCCGCGGCGGGACATCGGCTCCGGTCGTCGAGTTCTACGAATATCACCTCGATCTGGGCGGTCCGATCGTGCGGGACAAGGCGTGGTTCTACGCGGCGTACAACCGCTTCGTCATCGACCGGATCATCTCCGGACAGGATCCGAGTGTTGCCACCGATCTCGGTGACTTCGACATGTTCACCGTCAAGGCCAACGTGCAGCTGACCGAGCGGGATCAATTCATAACCTTCCATCATTGGTCCTTGAAACAAAAGCCGTTCCGTGGGTTGTCTGCCAATGTTCCGGCCGAATCCATCCGCGCCCAGGATTCCTGGACTTGGTTGCACAAGGCCGAGTGGCAGCGCGTGTGGAGCGATCGGCTCTACTCGAACATCCAGGTGAACCATTTCGGCTTCGGCTGGCCGATGGTCCCTGCGGTGGACCCGGCCTCTGCTCCCCCTCGTATCGATCTCGGGACGGACAAGTTGACCGGTGCCGGTTGGGGAGTCTTCACCTGGTATCGCTGGAAACCGCATTCCACCGGCCAGTTCAACTACTACCTGCCCACGGATGCAGGTAGCCACGACTTGAAGTTCGGATGGGATTGGCAGATCGACGAATCGCAGTTCGGTTGGAATTCGAATTCCGGTGCTATTCGATACCGCGATGACAGCAACCAGGATCCAGCGAGGCCTCACAATGTGAGGGAAGTGGATTTCTGGAGTGTTCCCAACCTGAATTACGACCGGAACACCCATCTGGATTTCTTTCTCCAGGATGTGTGGACCATCAACGATCGACTGACACTGAATGCAGGTGTCCGAGTCGGAAGCCAGTTCATGGCGTACCTCGATTCCGACAATGTTCCTGGCGGACCTTGCGTCGATGGTCTCGGGTGTGTTCGTGAGATCGCCGATATCGATCCGAATGTGGCAGCTGCGCTTCCGCAGTTGTTCGGGCCTGGTGCTCCGGTGTCGGGAGACTCCGTCATCAACTGGTGGAATATCGCTCCGCGAGTGGGCTTCACCTACGATCTCACCGGCGAAGGGCGGTCCGTTCTCAAGGGTTACTGGGGCCGTTACTACAGCAACATGGGAACAGGGATCGACGATGCCAATCCAGGAAGCAACAAAAATGTTCGGTACGAATTCCTCGACCACAATGAGAACGGTTTGTTCGACGGCGTCGGAGAGCTCGGAGCGCGGCTCTCGGGCAGTACGGGGGCAGGTTTGGGCGTGGAGCGTCCCGAACCTGTGGGGGATCCTGTCGACTCCGGTCTCTGGGTGCCTCATGTGGATGAACTGAGCCTTTCTGGTGAGCACCAGCTCGGTGCCGATCTCGGATTGCGTGCCTCTTTCGTGCACAAGCGCCAGACGGGTGGCTGGGACAACCTGAATATCGCCAGGATAGGAACGCTCACGAACACGCAGAATGTTCCGTGCCCGGCAGCCTGCGACACGGCCGGATTCGGCGGCACCACTCTTGCTGTGAATGGCTTGCCCGACGGCGCCCCGACCAGCGAGAATCTGTATACGAACACTCCGGACGGAGAGTCCGATTTCCGATGGAGTACGGTATCCCTCGGGGTCAATCGCCGCTTCCGGAACAACTTCTTCTGGAATGCCTACTTCGACTATCAGTGGCGGCATGAAGGCCGGACTCCGGGCCAATCCACCAGCCCCCTGACTACCGACCCGGTGGGCGTCGGTTGGAGCTATCCGTACGGTCCGATCTCCCTGATTCAGGATGTAACGAACTGGCAGTTCAAATCCGCCGGACGGTATGTCATGCCATACGACATCGGTACAGCAGGTACTCTTCGTTTCGTCAGCGGCTTTCCGTGGGCACCCTTGCTCTCGATCGGCGTTCCGAATGTCGGCAATCAGACGATTTTCCTCGACGATATCGGTAACCGCAGGTCCGATAATGTGATGATTCTGGACTTCCGTCTCGACAAGACTTTCCCCATCGGAAACACGGCGGAGATTCAGCTGATCGCAGACGTTTTCAACGCACTGAACAACGCTTCCGAAACGAACTTCAACATGAGTGCCGGCAGTGCGTTCCGGGAGCCCATCGAATGGATCCAGGGGCGCACGATCGGATTCAGCGCGAGGTTGACTTTCTAAGCCGCCTTTCTAAAAAACCAAACGCGATACCCGAAGCCCGTCGCCTCCTGGAGAGGCGGCGGGCTTTCTCGATGTTGCCCGTGAACCTCGAGACGTCGCGGGTTCGACAGATGCTTGCCCGATCGGATCTGAGCGCGACCGAGGAAGATGGCGGGGTGCACTGGATCGTCGAGACGAAAGGCCGAAACGCAACGATTAGCCCCGTGAAACGGGGCGGTTCAGCCGGGGCCCCACCGGGAGAACTGGGCCGCGTGACTTCATCCACAGGCTGCTAGCTGTGACCTTGCGGTAGGTTGTTCACGCGAGCCCGATGCCCGGAACTCATGGGTATCCACGATCTCTCAGCAGGAGGAGGCCGAGCGGGTCGGGCATCCTCGCGGGAGCGGGTCTCGTACCCTTGCCGAATGGGGCCTTCCGATCCGGGCTCTTCGCCTGCGAAACCTGCGAAACATCGGGAGGAGGGCAGCCGGGGACTCGACATCTATGCCGTCCTCGCTGGGCTGATCGCCGCTGCGGCACTTGCGACCTGGATCCTTCCGGCGGGGCGCTACGAGCGCACGGTGCTTCCCGACGGGCGGCAAACCGTGGTGCCCGGGTCCTACCGGGTGGTCGAGTCCTCCCCCGCCGGGTTCTGGGAGGTCGTGACCGCCATTCCCGACGGCCTGGCCGACGCCGCGAGCGTAGTCTTCCTGGTCTTCCTGGTCGCCGGTTCCGTGGGGGTGATGCGCCGGGCCGGGATCCTCGATCTCGGGGTGGACCGGCTCATCGCGGCGACCGGTCGGCGCGTGGAGCTGCTGATTCCAGCGCTCATGTTCGCCTTCGCCGCGGTCTCTGGAGTCGTGGGGATGCCCGAGCTCTCCATCGCCTATCTGCCGATCGTGCTGCCGCTCTTGCTGCGGTTGGGATGCGGAAGGGCGACGGGAACGGCGGTGGCCCTGCTCCCGACGACGCTGGGTGCGGCCTTCGGAGTGACGGTGCCGGCGACGGTCGGGATCGGTCACCTGCTGGCGGAGCTACCGCTGTTCTCCGGCGCCTCCTACCGATTCCTGTTCTTCCTCATCGTGCAGACGGCGGCGGCGGTCTTCGTGGTCCGGCGGGCGCGCCGCGAGATCGCCGGTTCGCACCGAACCGGACTGCCCCCCGGCCCGATGCGGGCGCGGGAGGAGGGGGAAGCGGCGGCGCCGGCGGGTTTCAGCCGCCGGCAGCAGGCGGCGGGCTTCCTCGCGCTCGGATCGTTCTCTGCTCTGGTGGTTTCGGTCCTCACTCTCGGCTTCGGGTTCGCGGAGATCTCCGGGGCCTTCGTCGCCATGGCGGTCGTCGTTTCGCTGGTGGCCGGCCGCGGGGTGAACCGGATCTGCTCCGACTTCAACGAGTCCTTTCGGGAAATCCTCGTCGGGGCGCTGGTCTGCGGGGTAGCTCGGGGCGTCTCGGTAGTGATGACCGAGGGGGCGGTCATGGACACGATCGTCCACGGCGCCGCGCTGCTGGTTTCCTCGCTGCCGCCCGCGCTCACCGCGGTCGGCATCCTCCTGGGGCAGACGCTCTTCAACTTCCTCGTGCCTTCGGGAAGCGGGCAGGCACTCATCACCCTGCCGATCCTGGTGCCGGTCGGCGACCTCGCCGGAGTGACCCGGCAGGTCGTGGTGCTCGCCACCCAGTGGGGCGACGGGATCACGAATATCGTCTTCCCGACTTCCGGCTATTTCATGGCCACCCTGGTGATGGCGCGGGTGGGGCTCGGGGAGTGGCTGCGGTATTACCTTCCGCTCTTCGCCGTCGTCCTCGCCGTTGCGGCCGCCGGGCTCGCGCTGGCGCAGGCGGTGGCGCTCGGGCCGTTCTGAGAACGGCACCTCGTCTTACGGAGACCAGACATGAAAACTCTCAGACTGCCGATCGAACCGATGACCGCGGAATCCTTCGCCCCCTACGGGGAGCTGATGGAACCGCAGGAGCGTCCCGCCGAGGGGAGGCGCTTCTTCCCGATCGACTTCCGGATCCAGGGCCGCCTGACGGTGGATGTCATCTGGCAGCCCCTCGCGGGAAAGCGTTTTCGTCTGCTGGAACGGCATTTCGCGGTAACGCAGGCGTTCGTTCCCCTCGAGGGAGCGCCGGCGGTGGTGGCGGTAGCGCCGCCGACCGACCCGGACGACCCGGAAGCCGTCCCGAAGCCGGAAGCGGTGCGCGCGTTCCGGATCGACCCCGGGAAGGGATACGCCTACCGGATCGGCACCTGGCATTCGCTCGACCGCTACCTCCTCGAAGCGCCCGGAGCCAGTTTCTTGATCCTGAATGTGGATCCGAATCCGACGCAGGTGGTGGACTACGCCGAGCGCTTCGGCGTCGAGTTCGAGATCGGGCCAGCGCTCAGCCGTCCGGAAGCGGCTTCCGGCGGGTGAGCGCGTCGAGTTCGCGCCCGATCTCCTCCCGTTCGGTGCGGAGGCGGGCGGCGTCGAGGGCGCTCTCGAACCGGTTCGGATGGCGCGGCGCCACCGGAAGGCCGCTCGCGCCGATCGCCGCGAGCGAGGCTTCGATGTCCAGGAGTCGTTCCCGCAGCTCGGCGGCCCGTTCTGCCTGCTCCGTCGGGCCGGCTGCCGGCGGTTCGGGATCGAAAGTGCTGTCTGCTTCCTCTTCTCCCACTTCGTCTTCCAGGTCCACTTCGCCTCTCCCCGAGTCGTCTTCTCCCGTATCCGCTTCCCAGCCTGCCCCCTCTTCCGGCGGCCAGAGATCGCGGCTCGGGAGAACGGCTGCCCCGAAGGGGTCCGGGGAGGGCCCCCGAGAGCGGTCCGGGCGATGGAATCCGGCGAGGTCGGTATCGGTGAAGAGCGGCGCCGGGCCGCGCTCCCGGCGGCTCGCCGCCACCCGGGCGCGGTTTCGCTGCGCGGCCTCGACGAGGATGGTCTGAAGACGGCCTTCTCGTTCTTCGGCCGGTAGCAGGGCCCTTTCCTCGGGGTCCCAGACAGCGGTCTCACCGAGACCGCCGGCAGCGAGAAACGCCGTGAAGGCGGTGACGGCGAGAACCGCAGGGCGCGGTTCAGCCGATGGCCGGATCGCCGAAACGGTTCCGGAGGACATACGGTGGCAGCCGGTACTCCTCGCGGAACATCTGGGTGCGGACGGAGCCTGTGACATGGTGCGCGATGTCCCTCCCGGTGAGCAGATAGACGACGGTGGGGCAAAGGTCGCGCCGCATCACCTTTTCCGGGAACACCGCGCCGCGGCGGAAGTCGGGGCCGACCCCGAGCGTCCAGACATGGTGGGCGTAGTAGTTCCCCTGCGAATGATGGAGCTGTCCGTACACATTGACCTCGTCGTCGCGCCCGCACTCGGGCCGGAGCAGGATCGAAGTCGTGTCGCGGAGGTACGGGTCGTTCTGGATGAAATCGTGGAGGTTGCCGATCAGCTCGTCGGTCGCCGCGATGTGCCGCCGGTACTGCTCGTAGTCGGTGTCGTAATCCCAGAACCCGGCGTCGGCGTGGGCATCGTCGAGTGCCAGCATCTGGATGGTGATGAGCCGGGGACGGAAGTCCCGGAGCAGGTGTTTCGCGATCTCGAAACACTGACCGTCGCCGAGCGGGACTTCGCGGTCCACGAGCGAAGTCCGGGTCGAGGCGGGGAGGTCGATGCGCCTCGATACGGCGTCGGCGAGCCAGTCTTCGACTTCGCGGAGCGTCCTCCGGGTGTGGCCGAGGCCGGGTTCGAGGTTCGCGGCGACGAGCTGTTTCGCCGAGCGCTGCTGGCCGTCGTGGAACAGCTTGTTCATCGTCAGTGAATTCGCGCCGAACTGCAGTCCGCCGTCGGGATGGACGCTCCAGTGCTTGCGGTCGTACACCCAGGACCGGTAGTAGCTCACTCCCTGCAGCATCCAGTAGTCGTTCGGCGAGCCACCGAGTTCCCGCCGGACCACTTCGGTCCAGGTGGGGTACCGCGGATGCTCCGAGACGGTCTCCCGGCCGGTGAGCATCTCGGTGTACATGTAGCCGTGGAGGTTCGCGGTCTCGCCGAAGTCCTCGGTGCAGACGGCGCCGGTCCGCATCATCCGCGCCATCCGAGGGGAGAGCGCCGGATCTTCCACGGTGTCCTTCTTGCGGCAGCCGTTGCCGTAGAGGATGACCACCAGGTGCCTCGTCTTGAGGCTCCGGTCGGGAACGAGTCCGGCCCGCCCCGGAACGGACGACGGCGAGTCGGCGAGCAGGCGGCCTGCCCCAACTCCGCCGAAGTGGAGAGCGGCGGCGCCGGCTGCGCCCAGAAAGCGGCGGCGGTTCACGGTCATGCCGGGTTCCGCGATGCCGGCCGCTCCGACGATCCCGGAGCCCCGTCGAGGAACACGACATCGAGCCCCCGGACCTCTTCGTCCCGCACCGGGTTCAGGTTGCGGTAGTTCTGCGCCCGGTCAGAAAGATTCACCCGCGAAACCCGGTAGCGCCCCCGTTCCCGCCACTTCTCGATCTTCAGTGCTCCGCGAAAGACATTCGGCTGGGGAACGAGCGAAGGGCGATGCAGCGGAGGATTCCGGCTTTCGAGCTCGACTCGCACCAGATCGGCTCCGCTCGGGCTCTGGAAGGACACGAAGACCTCGTCCACCCCGCTCAGGTCGTCGGTAACCAGCGCGGCGACCGGGATGGATTCGCCGGCCGGCGCCTCCCGCAGGGGCAGCTCGAGGGCGAGCAGTACCGGAGCCTCGTCGTCACGCCGTTTCGGGTCTGCCTCCACCAGGACCTCCACTCCGGCGAGCACCGGCTCGGTGGCGGCGAACAGCAGCGCGGCGTTCCGGGCGGAGTCGTAGAGCTCCACTTTCAGCACCCTCCAGGCGCCGCCTTCGTACCACTCCGGAATTGAGAATGCTCCGAGGAAGCGCCCCGGCCGGCGGGAGTCCCCGATCAGGTCGGCGCGCACCCGGCGCACCCCCGACGGGCTCTCGAACACCGCCCGCGCCTGCGTCGGGCCGGCGAGGTCGTCGTCGGCGAACGCCTCCACCCGGATCGTCTCCCCGATGCCGACCTCGGGGGTCAGCACCTCGATCGAGCGCAGCGTCGGCGGCATGACATCCGCTTCCGGATTGTCCGAGACCACGAAATGGGCGGGGGTGCCGTCTTCGGCTCGCAGCAACGGGTTGAACTCGGAGGAGTACGCCTTCTTGTGACCGTGCTCGTCGGTGATCATGGTCGAGCCGATGTCGTAGCGGCCGCCGGGGTGGTGGCGGTCCACCTTGCCGCGGCCCAGGTAGAGCTTCTCGTTCTTCGCGTGCGGCTCGAAGTTCACATAGACCACCGCGGCGCGTCCGTAGTCCCGGCTCCAGAACTCGGCGACGAAGCGCCGGCCCTTCTCGAACGCCGGTTCGACGCGGGCGATCGCGCGCACCGTTTCGCCGGGATCCACCTGCCGATCGATCACCCGGAACTCGGTCAGTGCGGTCGAACGGTGCTCCCCGCTCAACTCCGCCTGGGTCCGCTGGGTGCCGCGGCGGCGGTACTGGAAGACCTCGGGAATGTAGTCGTCGTCGGAGACGCCGAGCTGGCCGGTACCGTCGGCGCTCGCGGGCTCGGTCCCGAGCGTCAGGTCCCCGGGGATCTCGAACGGGTACGCCGCCGCTGCGGAGGAACCGGGGGACTCGGCTGGCTCGGAGGAACCGGCTGATTCAGGCGGCGGCAGTTCCGGGGGAGGGTGGTCAGGCGGAGGCTGGCCGGACGCCGAGCCGAGGCCGGCGAAACCGAAAAGCGCCGCCGCCGCCGCCTGTCCGATTCGGTCGGCGGTCGGCCCGGAGAGGAGGCAGCGCGCGACCGATCCCATGAACCCAGCGAGCATCGACCAGCCCGCTTCCAACAG
The DNA here is from genome assembly GCA_963422395.1 of Vicinamibacteria bacterium. Classification (GTDB taxonomy): domain Bacteria; phylum Acidobacteriota; class Vicinamibacteria; order Marinacidobacterales; family Marinacidobacteraceae. Next base: position 382,829 of record OY729431.1, read on the forward strand.
GTCCGCCAATATATCATCCGCCGCCAGTTCGCCGCTCCCGAGCAGACCGCAAGCGGCCGGCGATTTCGAACTGCGGCCCCCGAATCTCGAATGCCCCTCTTTTCCCAGCGTTTCGGCCAGATGGGAACCGAGAACGCCTTCAAGATCGGGGAGGACATGGCCCGCGCCCGCGCCCGGGGCGTGCATGTCATCCCCTTCACCATCGGCGAGCCGGATTTCGACAGCGCTCCCCACATCAACGAAGCGGGGATCGCGGCCATCCGCCGAGGCGACACCCACTACACCGATCCAGCGGGAGTCGCGCCGCTCCGCGAAGCGCTCGCCGCGCATGTGACCCGGACCCGGGGGATCGAGACGACCGCCGACCGGATCATCGTGCTTCCAGGGGCGAAGCCCGCCATCGGCTACACCATGATGGCCTATGTGGATCCCGGCGACGAGGTGATCTACCCGAGCCCCGGGTTCCCGATCTACGAATCGTGGGTCACCTATCTGGGCGGAGTGCCGAAACCGCTGGTGCTGCGCGAAGAGCGCGGATTTTCCTTCACCGCCGAGGATCTCGACCGGCTGCTCAGCGAAAAGACCAAGGTCCTCATGCTCTGCTCGCCCTCGAATCCCACCGGCGGCGTGCTGCCGAAGAGCCTCCTCGCCGAGGTGGCCTCGATGGTCCGGGAGCGGGCTCGGCCGGACCTCCGCATCTATTCGGATGAGATCTACGAACACATCACCTTCGACGGATTCGAGCACACCTCGATGGCCTCGCTCCCCGGAATGGCGGAGCGCACGATCATCGCGAGCGGACATTCCAAGGGGTTCGCGATGACCGGCTGGCGCCTCGGCTGGTGCGTGCTGCCGACCACCGAGGAAGCGCTCCGTTTCAAGCAGATCAACATCAACACGGTGAGCTGCGTTCCGCCCTTCATCCAGGAGGCGGCGCGGGAAGCGCTGGAGAGCCCGAAAACGGCAGGAGTCGTCGCCAGCATGGTCGAGGAATTCCGCCGGCGGCGGGACTATGTGGTGCCCGCACTCGACGCCATCCCCGGGATCCGCTGCGCGAACCCGCTCGGGGCCTTCTACGTGTTTCCGAATGTCTCCGGTGCCTGCGAGTCGGTGGGCGCCGCCGCCGCCTTCGAGGCGATGTCCGCGGCGCAGCGGGCGAAAACCAGCCCTGCGACTCTCTTCTCCCGCTTCTTGCTCTACTACCACGGCGTCGCGCTGGTGGACCGCCGCAGTTTCGGAGTGATCGGCAGCGAAGGACAGGACTTCCTCCGGCTCTCCTACGCAGCGGGCATGGATGCGCTGCGCGAGGGGATCCGCCGGATCGCCGCCGGCGCGTCGGACCGCGTTGGATTTCGCCGTTTCCTCTCCGACCAGACCGCCTTGGGACTTGCCGCATGAGCCGTATCTTCGTCACCCGCCCCATCCCCGAAGCCGGTCTCGCCATGCTGCGCGCCGCTGCCGAGGTTTCGGTGGCACCGACCCGCGACGGCGATTCCACCCCCCGCGCCGAGGTGCTCGACGGCGCGAGGAGCGCCGATGTCCATGTTTCGCTGCTCACCGAAGCAGTGGACCGCGAGCTCATGGAAGCGGCACCCGGCCTGCTCGGAGTGGCCAACTACGCCGTCGGTTTCAACAATGTGGATGTGCCGGCGGCGACCGAACTCGGGCTTCCGGTCTCGAACACCCCCGGGGTGCTCACCGACACCACCGCGGATCTCGCCTGGGCGCTGCTGATGGCGGCCGCCCGCCGAGTGGTCCCCGCCGACCGCTTCATGCGGGGGGGCAACTACCGGATCTGGGGTCCGTCGCTGATGTTGGGCGCGGATGTGAGTCCGGGCGGGGACGGGCGGCGCAAGGTGCTGGGAATCGTCGGTTTCGGACGGATCGGCCAGGGGATGCACCGGCGCGCCCAAGGATTCGACATGCAGGTGCTGGCTTACGACCCCCCGCTGCGGGAAGTCGTCGAAGCCAGATCCGATGTGGAGTACGCGGAGTTCGACGAGCTGCTGCAGCGCAGCGACTTCGTGACCATCCACACCGACCTGAACTCCGGGACCCACCACCTCTTCGACGCCGGCGCGTTCGCCCGGATGAAGGAGACCGCCTTCCTCGTCAACACCGCCCGCGGCCCGGTGGTGGACGAGGCAGCTCTGGTGGATGCGCTCCGCTCCGGGGAGATCGCCGGTGCCGGGCTCGATGTGTTCGAGAAGGAACCGGCGTTCCATCCGGGCCTCGCAGAATGCGATCAGGTGGTCATGCTGCCGCACATCGCGAGCGCGAGCGGGGCGACCCGCGACCGGATGGCCACCATGTGCGCCGAGAACGCCATCGCGCACCTGGATCGGCAGCGCGCCCCGAACTGCGTGAATCCGGAGGTTTACGACACCCAGGCATACCGGCGGCGTACCGCGCGCTGACCGGCGGGCGCCCTGGACCCGGCGTTGCTCTCTCAGAGCTTCGTCATCGCCGCGGTGGCGGTGTACCTGTTGGGGCTGCTCCTGTTGGGAGCGTTCGCGTCCACCCGGATCCGGAATGCGACCGATTTCGTGGTGGCCGGACGCCGGCTCGGCATCGGTCTTTGCACCTTCACCCTCTTTGCGACCTGGTTCGGCGGCGGGACTCTCATCGGGGCGGCGGGGGCCGCCTACTCCGGCGGGCTGGGCGCGGTGGCGGCGGATCCCTTCGGGGCCGCCCTCTGCCTGCTGCTCGCCGGAGCTTTCTATGTGCGGGTGCTGCGCCGCCTCCGACTGCTCACGGTCCCCGACTTCTTCCGGCGCCGTTTCGGAAGGCGGGCGGAGATCCTGGCGGCGCTCTCGATCCTGCCGGCCTACATCGGCTGGGTGGGCTCGCAGCTGCTCGCGGTGGGCACCGTGCTGTCGGCGATGGCCGGACTGCCGTTCACTGCGAGTGTGGTGATCGCCGCTGCTCTCGTCCTCATCTACACCGTGCTCGGCGGCATGTGGGGGGTGACGCTCACCGACTTCTTCCAGGCGCTGGTGCTCATCGCGGCGGTTTCCGTCCTGCTCCCGATGGTGCTCACCGCCGCCGGCGGCACCGGGGCGGTGCTTTCGCAGCTGCCGGCAGCGCGCACCCGCTTCCTGCCCACCGGCGGCCTGCTGGAGTGGCTCTTCTTCTTGCAGGCCTGGCTGCTGATCGGGCTCGGCAACCTTCCCGGTCAAGATCTGATGCAGCGCGCGCTCAGCTCCCGGAGCGAGCGGGTCGCGCAGTGGTCCGCCTACTTCGGCGGCTCGCTCTACCTCATCGTCGGTTTGATCCCGGTGGCGCTCGGCCTGGTGGGCTCGGTGATCTTGCCCGGGCTCGAAAACCCCGAGGAGATCATCCCCCGCCTCGCCATGGAATACCTGCCGCCGGCGGGTCTGGCGCTGTTCCTCGGAGCGCTCTTCTCGGCGCTCATGAGCTCCGCGGACAGCGGCCTGCTGGCGCCGGCGAGCGTCTTCGGTCAGAACATCGTGAGGAACCTGGCGAGGGAGCTGCGCCCGAAGCAGATCCTGGCCGCGGTGCGGGCCGGGGTCGTGGTGTTCTGCGGGCTGGCGCTCGCGGTCGCCCTCTGGTTCGAGAGTGTCTATACCCTCATGGTCGAATCGTGGACGGTGATGATGGTCGGTCTCTTCGGGCCCCTCACCCTCGGGCTCTACTGGCGGCGGACGAACGGCCCCGGCGCCCTCGCCGGCATGATCTCGGGACTCGGGGTTTGGCTCGGTCTGGTGGTCCTTTCGCCAGAGACCGAACTGCCGAACGCGCTGATCGCCACTCCGGTGTCCGTGCTGATGACCGTTTTCGTCTCCATCGGGACGGCCGGGAAGCACCCGCCAAAAGCGCTCACCGATGCCTCCGGCCGCGCGATCGCCGAGACCGGCCGCCTGGGCATCCTCCCGCTGCGGGCGGGCAGAACGCAGTAGGCCCGCTGCTGCTCTGCTGCTGTGAGTTCCGGTCGCGGCTTTCGGATCGTGCCCACGGCATCGGAGCACGCCGGTGCGCTGGCCGAACTCCAGCGGATGATCTTTCCGACGCTCGACCCCGCGGAACGATTCGAGGCCGCCCACTACCTGCGCCACCTCGAGGTCTTCCCCGAGGGCCAATTCACCGCGCTGGCGGCAGGGCCTCTGGAGACGCCGGTAGCGGCCACCACGACGCTCCGCCTCGACTTCGATTTCGAAAACCCTCGACACCGCTTCCCGGAGATCACGGGGGGCCTGGGGCTCGCCCGCCACGACCCCGCGGGCGGTTGGCTCTACGGTGCGGACCTCGGCGTCCACCCCGCTTGGCGGCGGCGGGGGCTGGCCCGCTCCCTCTACGCTGCGCGCCAGGCCGTCGTGGTTCGGCTGGGACTCCGGGGACAGCTCACCGTCGGGATGCTGAACGGCTACGGCGAGGTCGCCGGAAGGCTGCCGGCCGAGGACTACTACGCCGGACTGGTGTCGGGCGAGCTCGAAGATCCCACGGTCTCCGTCCAGCTGCGGATCGGGTTTCGCCCCGCCGGGTTGATCCCGGAGTATGTCCGCGACCCCCGCTGCCGCGGCTACGGTGTTCTGCTCGTCCTCCCGCACGAAACTCGCTTCGGAGTGCCGCGGCCGGAATCCACCGGCTCGGCGCTCCCGGCGGCTCTCTCCGGAGCGCCGCCGGCCGAGAGGCGGACGGCGCGGCGGCAGGAGGCTCGGTAAGATTCGCTCTCCTCGGCAGGCAGCCGGAGAAAGGCGATCCGGGGATACGGAGTCGAAGCGGCGGTCGGTCTCGGCCGCCATCCCGGGAACATTCCCGGCGGGCCGCCGTAGGGACGAGGTATTGACTAGGATGGATCCGCCGAGAGCTGCCGACCGGCTCGCGGAGCTTGCGATCGGAGAGGAACAGCGGGGTTCGCGGCCGATCGCGCTCGTCACCGCGGTGATCGGCGGCTTGGTGATTCTCGGCGGCGTGCTCTCCGCTGTCTTTCTGCTCGGGTCGGAGCCGGAGGTGGCCGCAGTGCGAACCGCACGGGTGCGCTCGATCTCCGTTTCCGCCGGAACGACGGTGCTGAATGCGAGCGGATATGTCACCGCTCGCCGCCAGGCGACCGTGTCCTCCAAGATGGCGGGCCAGATCACCGAAATATCGATCGAGGAAGGGATGGAAGTCGAAGCCGGCCAGGTGCTCGCGCGGCTCGATTCGGCAAATCTGGACCGCAGTCTGCGGCTGGCCGAAGCGCAGGCGGCCGCCGCCGGGAAGGCGGTGCTGGAGGTCGAGGCGCAGCTCGTGGAGGCGCGCCTGCGTCAGGCGCGGACCCGCCAGCTCGCGGAGCAGGAGATCGTCGGCCAGGCTGATCTCGACCGAGTGGACAGCGAAGCGGCCACCCTCGAAGCGCGGGTCGATCGCCAGCGGGAGGAGATCTCCGTCGCGGAGCGCCAGGCGGATGTGATCCGCCAGCAGCTCGAGGACACCGTGATCCGCGCCCCCTTCGACGGGGTGATCACCGCCAAGAACGCCCAACCCGGCGAAATGATGTCCCCGATCGCCGGGGGGGCCGGCTTCACCCGCACCGGGATCGGAACAGTGGTGGACATGGCCTCCCGCGAGATCGAAGTGGATGTCAACGAGGCGTACATCAATCGGGTCTCGCCGGGGCAGCCGGTGGACGCGGTGCTCGATTCCTACGACGATTGGCAGATTCCGGCGCGGGTGATCGCCATCATCCCGACCGCCGACCGGGACCGGGCCACCGTGCGGGTCCGCATCGGGTTCGAGGAACTCGATCCGCGGATCCTTCCCGACATGGGGGTCAAGGTGAGTTTCCGTTCCGCGGAGCCGGAACCGGGAGAAGCGCCCGAGGGGCTGCTCATCCCGGCGGCGGCGGTCTTCCGGGACACCGGTCGGGATCTGGTGCTGCTGTTGCGCGAGGGACGGGTCCAGCGCCGGGCGGTGCGGCTCGGCGACCGGACGGGGAGCGATGTATTCGTCCTCTCGGGACTCGCCGAGGGCGATCGGGTGGTCGTCGAGGGAATGGAGGGGCTCGCCGACGGCGACGAGGTGGTGGAGGCCGGCCGCGCTGCCCTGACAGGACTGCCCGAAGGGGGCTGCCGGGCTACCGCGATGCCGTCCGATTCGGGGGCAGGAGAACGAACATCATGAAGGAAACATCGAATTCGCCAGCTTCGGGCCCGAGCCGCCCCATGGTGGATGTGCGCGAAGTCCACCGCACTTTCCGCCGGGGCCGCGCCGCGGTGCCGGTGCTCGCCGGGCTCACGCTGCAGCTGGAACGGGGCGAATTCCTGGCGCTCATGGGGCCTTCGGGTTCGGGCAAGTCCACCCTCCTGAACCTGATCGCCGGCCTCGACCGGCCGACGAAGGGCGAGGTGTTCGTGGGCGGCGACCCGATCCACCGCCTCTCCGAGCGGCGCCTGGCCGCCTGGCGCGCCCGCAACATCGGCTTCGTCTTCCAGTTCTCGAACCTGCTCGGCGCGCTGAACGCCGAACGGAATGTGGCGCTGCCGTTGCTGCTGACTTCGCTCTCGGCGCGGGAGCGGCAGCGCCGGGTCCGCATCGCGCTCGACATCGTGGGGCTTTCCGAGCGGCGCCGGCACCGCCCGCGGGAACTCTCCGGCGGGGAACAGCAGCGCGTCGGGATCGCCCGCGCGCTGGTGAACGATCCGGCGCTCCTCGTCTGCGACGAGCCCACCGGCGATCTCGACCGGGTCACCAGCCGCGAGATCCTCGATCTGCTGGGCGCCCTCAACCGGGAACACGGCAAGACGATCCTCATGGTGACCCACGACCCGATGGCCGCCGAAAGGGCGTCCCGGCTGCTCCAGATGGAGGACGGCCGGCTGGCGGAGCACGAACCCGGCGAACCCGGCGCGACGGCCGTTCCAGACTTCGCGGGAGCGGTGCGGTGAGCACCTTCACGCTGATCAGCGCGGCGCTCCGCCGCAAGAAGACCCGGACTTTCCTCACTTTCTCCTCGGTGTTTTTCGCCTTCCTGATCTTCGGGGTCCTCTCGATGCTGCGCACCGCCTTTTCGATGGGAGTCGAGATGGCGAGCGAGGACCGACTCGTCGTCCGCCACCGGGTTTCGCTCTTCCAGCTTCTCCCCCAGTCCTACGAGGCGGAGATGGAGGAAATGCCCGGCGTGGTGGACGCCGTCCACATGACCTGGTTCGGCGGGGTCTATCAGGATCCTTCCAACTTCTTCATGCAGTCGCCGGTGGAGCCTGCCGAATACCTCGACATGTACCCCGAAGTCGAGCTCTCGGAGGAGGAGAAGACGCGCTGGATCGGGACGCGGAACGGAGCGGTCGCCGGACGCGCGCTCGTCGAGCGCCACGGATGGGAGATCGGGGACCGCATCCCCATCCAGCCGACGATCTGGCAGCAGCAAGGCCGCGGGGACGATGCCTGGGAGTTCGAACTGGTGGGGATCTACGAGAGCGCGGTCGAAGGGTTCGACGAGACCCAGTTCCTCTTCCGCTACGACTTCTTCGATGAGGCGCGCTCCTTCGGCCGCGGTCAGATCGGTTGGTTCATGGTGCGGGTCCAGGATCCGGCCCGGGCGCCGCAGGTCGCCGCCGCGATCGACGCCGCCTTCCAGAACTCTCCCGCCGAGACCAAGAGTGAGTCCGAGGGCGCCTTCGCCGCCGGCTTCGCCAACCAGGTGGGGAATCTGGGGCTGATCGTGACCTCGATTCTCGGCGCGGTCTTCTTCACCATTCTGCTGGTGGCGGGGAACACCATGGCGCAGTCGGTGCGTGAGCGGATCGGCGAGATCGGGCTGCTGAAGGCGCTCGGCTTCACTGCGGGGCGGGTGCAGCGGCTGGTGCTCTTCGAGTCGGTGACGCTGGTGGCCACCGCCGGTTTCCTGGGGATGGTGATGTCCGCCGTTCTCGAGCGAGGGCTTCGGAGCCAGCTCGCAGCCTATTTTCCCGGCCTCGCGCTGCGGCCGCAGGATCTGCTGCTCGGGCTCGGCCTCGCACTGCTCACCGGCCTGGTGGTCGGAGTGTTTCCCGCGCGCCGGGCGATGCGTCTAGAGACGGCATTCGCCCTCCGCCGGCTCTGATCGGAGGGGAGCACGATGGGCCTCGTATCGTTCCTTCGGCAGTGCCAGGCGGTCACCCGCTACAACATCGAGACCATCTGGCAGCGCCGGGGGGTCTCGGCGGTGGCGATTTTCGGAATCGCCGGCGTCGTGGGGGTGCTCGTCGCGGTGCTTTCGATGGCCGCTGGGTTCCGCGCGGTGGTGACCGGCCAGTCCCGCGACGACGTGGCCGTCGTGCTCCGCAGCGGCGCGACCAGTGAGACGGCGAGCATCCTCTCCCGCCAGGACATCCAGGTGCTCGAAGAGGCGCCCGGGGTCGCGCGCGGCTCGGCGGGCGCCCTCGTCTCCCCCGAACTCTTCGTCATCATCGATCGGCGGAAGATCGGCGCCGGTACCGATGCGAATGTTCCGCTGCGCGGTGTCGAGGCGGCGGCCTTCGAGGTTCGCAGCGAGATCGAGATCGTCGAGGGCCGCCGCTTCGAGCCGGGCAGGAACGAGGTCATCGTGGGCGACGGCGCGTCCCTCTCCTTCGAAGGACTGCTGGTGGGCGACACCATCGATGTGGGGCAGTCGTCCTGGGAGGTGGTGGGCCGGTTCACCGCCGGAGGCGGGCTGTCGGAATCCGAGATCTGGACCGATACCCGCGTCCTCCAGCAGGCGTACCGGCGGGGCAACTCCTACAACGCGGCCTTCGTGCGCCTCACCGACGAGACCGGCTTCGACGGATTCCAGGAAGCCATCGAGGAGGACCCTCGCGTCAGCCTCGGCGCTCGGACCCAGACCGAGTTTCTCGCGGCGCAGTCGGCGCCGATCGAGGTCTTCATCTCGGTGGTCGGCTGGATCATCGTCGCGCTGATGTCGGCGGGCGCGGTGTTCGCCGCGCTCAACACCATGTATGCGGCGGTGTCTTCCCGCTCGCGGGAGATCGCCACGCTGCGCGCCCTCGGTTTCTCCCGGTTGCCGGTCGTGTTTTCCGTGGTGGTCGAGTCGGTCGTCTTCGCGCTCGTCGGGGCCGCGGTCGGCGGGGCGGCTTCCTGGTTCCTCTTCGACGGGTTCCGGGCGGCGACCATCAACTGGGCTTCGTTCAGCCAGGTGTCGTTCGCCTTCGAGGTGACCTCGGAACTGCTGATGCAGGGGGTGATGCTCGCTCTCGTGATCGGGACGATCGGCGGCTTTCTCCCCGCGGTCGCGGCGGCCCGCCGCAGCGTGGTGGGCGCCCTCCGGGAACAGTAGGCGCGCTTTCGGAATCCTCCGCCGTCGAGCTTCGCGCGGGCGAAGCGGCACGCCCGCGAGAATGGCCGGCCTCTGCGGAGACTGATCGAGGAGGGGCTTCGCCGGGCACTCGAGGACTCGGAGCCGGCGAGAGCGGCTCGGTCAGTTCAGGCCGCGGCGGCGCAGCAGCGGCTCCACTTCGGCGTCCCGCCCGCGGAAGGCGCGGTAGAGATCCATCGCCTCGACGCTCCCTCCCTTCGACAGCAGGGCAGTGCGGAAATGGTCGCCGTTCTCGCGCCGGAGTCCTCCGTTCTCGCGGAACCACTCCACCGAATCGGCGTCGAGGACCTCGCTCCAGATGTACGAGTAGTAGCCCGCCGAGTAGCCGCTCCCCCAGATGTGGGAGAAATAGGTGCTCCGGTACCGTGGCGGCACCGGGGCGAACGCGATCCCCGCCGCTTCCAGCGCCGCGGCTTCGAACGCCAGGACACCGTCCGCCTCGGGCGTTTCGGATACGCCGAGACGGTGCCAGGCGAGGTCGAGCAGGGTCGCCGCCAGATACTCGGTGGTCTGGAAGCCCTGGTTGAAGCTCCGCGCCGAGAGTACCCGGTCGAGCAGGTCGCCGGGAATCGGTTCGCCGGTTTCGTGGTGTACGGCGTAGTGCTGCAGCACCTCGGGCCAGGTCGCCCACATTTCGTTCACCTGCGACGGATACTCGACGAAATCCCGCGGCACCGAGGTGCCCGCGAAGTAGGGATAGCGGACCTCCGAGAACAGTCCGTGGAGGGCGTGCCCGAACTCGTGGAACATCGTGATGACTTCGTCGAAGGTCAGCAGCGACGGCTCGCCGGCGGGGGGCTTGGGGATGTTCAAGTGGTTGGCGACCACCGGTTTCGTCCCGAGGAGATGGGACTGGGAGACATAGGCGTTCATCCACGCGCCGCCGCGCTTCGCAGGCCTCGCGTAGAAATCGGCGAGGAACAGGCCGAGCGGAGTCCCGTCCTCTTCGAAGACCTCGAACACCCGGACATCGGGGTGATAGACCGGGAGCTCGGGACGCTCTTCGAAACGGAGCCCGTAGAGGCGGCCTGCGGCGTGGAACACGCCGTTTGTCAGGACACTGTTCATCTCGAAATACGGACGAAGCTGCGATTCGTCGAAGGAGAAGCGCTGCGCCCGTAGTTTCTCGGTGTAGTAGGACCAGTCCCAGGCCTCGATCTCGAGGGCAGCCCCCTCCGCGCGGGCCACCGCTTCGAGGTCCTCCGCCTCGCGCCGGGCGTTCCCGACAGCTCGGGGCACCAAACTGGCGAGTCGTTCGTCCACCGCAGAGACCGATTGCGCCGTCTGCTCCTCGAGCACATAGGCTGCGTGATGGGGGTAGCCGAGGAGAGCGGCGCGTTCGGCGCGGAGCGCTGCGATCCGGACGATCACCCCGCGGTTGTCGTGATCCCCACCCTGGCTGCCGCGGGCGAGCGAGGCACGCAGGATCCGCTCGCGCAGCGCCCGATCCTCGAGTGAGGCGAGCGCTGGCTGGCCGCTGGTGTTGAGGAGCGCGATCACATACCTGCCGTCGAGACCGCGGGTATTCGCCGTCTCGGCAGCCGCGGCGATCTCACCCTCGGAGAGGCCGGCGAGTTCGTCTTCGGTGTCCACCACCACCGCCGAGGCGTTCGCCTCGTCGAGGGTGTTTTCGGTGAACTCGGCAGAGAGCGACGCGAGCTCGGCGTTGATCTCCCGCATCCGCTCCTTCTCCGGTTCGGTCAGCTGAGCGCCGGCGCGGGTGAAGTCCCGGTGGTAGCGTTCCACGAGGCGTGTTTCTTCCGTCGAGAGGCCGGCCTCGGCGCGTGCTTCGTAGAGCGTCTCCACGCGGTCGAACAGGTCCGGGTCCAGGAGGATGCGGTCGGCGTGCGCGGCGAGCTTCGGCGCCATCTCGGCTCGGATCGCATTCCTCTCGTCGTTCGTGTCGGCGGCGGCGAGGCTGAAGAAGACGCGAGACACCCGGTCGAGCAGCCGCCCCGACCGCTCCAGTGCAACGAGGGTGTTCTCGAAATCCGGCGGTTCGGGAGCGGCAGCGATGGCCTCTGCTTCCTGGAGCTGTTCCGCCATCCCGCGCTCGAAGGCGGGGCGGTAGTGGCTGTCTTCGATCCGGTCGAAGGGCGGCAGCCCGTACGGCAAGGTGTTCTCCTCGAAGAACGGATTGTCAGCCATCTCATCTCCTTTCTCTTCCGGCGCGCACCCGGGGATGAGCCCCAGCGCGAGCCCGACTCCGAGCCCGGCGGTCACTCCGAGCGGCAGCGCGGGGAAACGAAGAAAACGCATCGTCAGATCCTCCTGATCCTGCAGGCGGCGAATCTCGGGGAGACCCCGGGCGAGGCGCCGCGCAGCCCGCTCGGGCCGGGCTCCTGGCTCACGCGGCCAACGGAATCCTGAATCCCTGCACGATCCCGATACGAGCGCGGTAGCCGCCTCTCGTCCGCTGCACGAAGCCGGCCTGGATCAGCCAGTTCAGATCGCGGGTCAGGGTCTTGGCGGTCTTGCGGGCGAAGAGTCGAGCGAGCGCCGGGCTGAGGTCGGGGACGGCTCTCCGGCGGACCGGCGCGCTTTGCCGCGCCAGGCTCAGCGCGATCTCCCGCCGCCGGTCGTAAGCCGCGGACGGGTGTGTCCCCCGGATCTCCTGGTGGACCAATTGCTTCCAGGCGAGGCCAGCCTGGACCCGCGCGATTTCGCGGCAGTGTTCGGCGAGACCGGCAACGAACCCTTCGAGGGCGTAGGCGATGAACCCCCAGGGGTCGCCGGCGCCGGCGCCCGCATGGCTGCCCCGTTTCCTTTGGACGTGGTACGCGGGGTGCGTTCGGTGGTAGTGATCACTCAGCAGATGCGCGGCGGGCGGCGGCACTCCGGCGGCGGTGAGCAGCAGGTACTCGACCAGGCGGGCGGTGCGGCCGTTCCCGTTTCGGAAAGGATGGATCCAGGCCAGGTAGAGGTGCGCGAGGATGGCGCGCAGAATGCCGTTCGCCAGCCGATTTTCATCGTCGCTGCCGATCCGGAGGGTCGGTCCGGAGGAGAGCCACCGGCAGAGCCGGTCCAGGAGGACCACGACGCGGTTGTCGCGGATTTGCCCCAGGGCGACTTCCGGCTCGGGTTGGGAGTCGAGCCCCTCGAGTGCCAGACGGTTGCTCAGGGTGATCCACTCGGTGCTCAGCGTCGGAGGCGGCCCGGTCCGGACCGTCGCGACGATCTGCTGGTATGCCGCGACCATGTTCCGCACTTCGCGGCCGAGATGTTCCCGGGATGCAGGAAGATCGAGACGCCCCTCGATCTGCGCGTTGACTTCAGCCTCGGTCAGGGTGTTCCCATCGATGGCGGTGGTGGCGCGCGCTCCGCGGCTCAGGTAGAGGGTGTGGAGCTCCTGCGCCGCACCCGGCGGAAGGACGGCCGCCGCTGCCTGTTGGCAGCGCGCCGCTGCCGTTCCCAGCATCGCCCAGCAGAGCGGCTCGGCGCGATCCGAAGGGAGGCGGAAACTGATCCAGGTGTGGGTGCGCTCATACTCGCGGAAGGCCGCCATCAGGGTCCGATCTGGAGGAAATCCACCGGGGGTTCGCCATTTTATGCCTTATCGCGAAGCCCGGAGGAATGTCCCATTGGAAAATGGAGCCGGGAGAATCGAAATGGTCGTTTCGTCAAGGCTTTGCTGTGCCCTTCGAAACGAAAGCCAGAACTTTTCGGACGCGGCATCGTTTCCGCATGACCCCCCTGGATGTCCCCCCGTGTCTTCCTTCGTCGTGGAGCACGCTACCGGGGGAGCGCCCGGGCTTTGCGGAACTCGCGTTCGGCTTCGGCGATTCGGCCCTGACGGTTGTAGATGTCCGCGAGCACGAAGTGTCCGAGCGGTGCCATCTCCGTTTCGGGCCCGAGATCGAGGCCCCGAAGCGCCGTCGCTTCGGCCTCTTCGAGCTCTCCCCGATCGAGGAGCGCTTTCGCCAGGTACAGGTGGCCCACCGCGAACCGTTCGTTGTGCCCGATTGCGTCGCGGAAAGATGCCTCCATGCGCGCCGGGTCGCCCATGGCCCCGTAGAGCTTCGCCAGGTTGAAGTGAGACCGGAAGTCCTTCGGGGCCATTCCGAGACGAGTCTCGTAGGCATCGATGGCGCGAGCCGGGTCGCCGCGCTCCTCGAACAGCAGCGCGAGGTTGTACCAGGCGTCCGAAAGGCGATCGTCCATCGAGAGCGCGAGCCGCAGCTCCGCTTCGGCTTCGTCCAGCCGGCCGAGGCTCAGCAGGCACTGGCCTTTCAGGTTCCGTGCCGGCGCGCGCTCTTCGCCGGTGGCTTCGAGCCGGGCGAGTACCGCGAGGGCCGCTTCGTATTCCTCCCGCGCGGCGTGGATCCCGGCGAGGTGGTAGAAGGCGTTGTTGTCGTTCGGGTCCAGTGCGAGGAGCCGCCGATAGCCCGCTTCGGCCTCGTCGAGCCGGTCCGCCAGCCGATAGGCGTCGGCGAGGCCGAGGACGGCGGACTTGTACTCGGGGTCGAGAACGAGTGCGTCCCGATAGGCCGCGATCGCGCCCTCCCAGTCATCGCGCTTCACGAACAGGTTGCCGAGGACGAAGTGCGCCTCGAGGATTCCGGAGTCTTCGACCAGCACTCGCCGCACCTTCTCCATCGCCTCCTCCACCCGGTCTTCGGTGGAATCGGCGCCGGCGGCTTTCAGCAGGTTGTAGAGGTCGATCTTGTCCTTCGGATCGGCGAGCGGAGCTGTTGGGTCCACCCGGACGCGAGAGGTGCCGCCGAGATAGCCGAGAGCTGCGAGCTGGGCACGGGTCTCCTCGTCGAGCGTCTCGGGCGCCTTCGCTTCGGCCGCTTCGCTCCCGAGTGCGGCGACCAGTCGGTCGAGCCGCGCCTGGAGCTGGCGGACCTGCCCGGGGCGCTCTGCGGCCAGGTTTTGCTGCTCCCCGGGGTCTTCCCGCACCTCGAAGAGTTCGGGCCGGGGCGCGGAGATGAAGTGGAGGAGCCCGTTCCGCAGCGAGCGGAGCGGCGACCAGCCGTAGTGATTGCGCGGATAGAAGCTCTCCGAATAGGCCCAGAGCCCGAGGTCTTCTGCCGATCCGTCGGCGAGCGGTACCAGGCTCACCCCCTGCACCGCCGCCGGGATTTCGACCCCCACGAGCTCCAGCACGGTGGGCATCAAGTCCATGCCCCGCACCTGCGCCGCAATCCGCCGCCCCTTCGGGATCTGTCGGTAGGGCGCCCGCAGCAGGAACGGGACCTGCATCGTGGCGTCGTAGATGAAGAACCCGTGCGCCCCCTCCCGGTGGCGGCCGAGGCTCTCGCCGTGGTCGCCGATCAGGACGAGGAGGGTATCTTCGGCGAGGCCGTTCTCGTCCAGCCAGTCGAGCAGACGCCCTACCAGCGAGTCGGTGAAGAGGACTTCGCCGTCGTAGGCCGCGTCCGGATAGCCGCTGACCAGAGAAGCCCAAGGCTCGGGTGCTTCGTAGGGCCAGTGGGGGTCGTAGAGGTGGATCCAGGCGAAGAAGCGTTCCTCCTTCACCTCGTCCATCCAGGCGAGGGCGGCCTCGAGAACTTCGTCGCCCCGCCGCTGCACGCTGTCGAGGCTGATGCGCTCGAAGTCCCTGAAGTCGAACTCGTCGTGGTAGCGCTCGAAACCCTGATCGAGGCCCCAGCGTGAGTCCAAGACGAACGCAGCGGGGAACCCTCCGGTGCGCCAGCCGGCGGCGCGGAGCGTTTCGGCGAGGGTTTCAGAGTCGTCGTCGAGGTAGTAGCCGCCGTTGTCGCGGACGCCGTGGAACATCGGATAGGTCCCGGTGAACATCGAGGAGTGCGACGGCAGAGTGAGCGGTACCTGGGCAGTGGCCTGTTCGAAGAGCACTCCCTCGGCGGCGGCCCGGCCGAAGGCAGGGGTTTCGATGCGCCGGTTCCCGTACTGGCCGAGATGGCGCGCCGAGAGGGTGTCGAGCGTGACGACCACCACGTGGAGCGGACGCATCGGATCCTGGATTTCGCTGCGGCCGCCGCCGAGCCCGGGGCAACCGGCGGAAAACAGCAAGGCGGCGCAGCCGCTGGCGAGCATCTTCCATCGGGAGCAACGAAGCGTTTTCGACAGAGCATCCGGGCGGCAGCATGGGGCCGGGACACACATAGGTACCCTCATGATTCTATGGTATTATGCCTTGATGAAGGCTGTACAGATCAACTTCACTCCGGATCTCCTGAATCGTCTGGACGCCGACGAAGTCGTGAGCCGGCTGGGTCGTTCGGAAGCGGTCCGCCGCATCGTCGAGGCGTATCTCCGCCGTCGGGAGGCGCGCCGGATCGACGAGGCGTACGCCCGCGGTTACGGCCCCGACTTCCCTCCCGTCAGCAAGGACCTCGAGGGCTGGGCGGAGGCGGCGGCTCCGTGGCCCGAATAGTCAGGCGCGGCGATCTCTGGCTGCACGAATTCGGCCCCCCGAATCGTCGGCGCCCCGTCGTGGTGCTTACTCGCGACGCAGTAGCGAACCGACTCCACACCGTTACCGTGGCGCCGGTCACCTCCACGATCCGGGGAATTCCGAGCGAGGTTCCGGTCGGGGAGGTGGAGGGCCTGAAACACGAATCGGTGATGAATCTCGATCATGTCCAGACCGTACCCCGGGCGAGTCTCGGCCGCTGGATCGGCCGCCTCCGCCCGGATCGGATGTTCGAGGTCTGCGTGGCGATGCAAGCCGCTTTCGGATGTGAAGCGCATCTGGCGCGCGAGGGAGAGTGGATGATCTGAGTGCGGCGGCGTGCTACCGAAGCCGGTTCTTCGCTCTTCGATCTGCCATCGTCTGCTTCCTTGCCTGCCGGCCCTCCCGCTTGCCCATTCTCCGCCCCGTGGGTTGCGCTGTGGGGTTGCGATTGACAGGCAGCGGGGAAGGCAAATACCTTAACTGAACGGAAACTCGGGTCCATCCGGCCTCCGCGGGAGGCCCGGAGATTCGCCTGCTTCCTGACGGGGGCGCCAATATGGCCAAAATGATCGAAACACAGAAGGCAATCGGAAGGCTGCTGCTGCTCGGGCTCACTCTGACCGCCGGCGCTGCGTTCGGCCAGGTGACCGGAACCATCCTGGGGACGGTGGCCGACGATCAGGGGCTCGTTCTTCCAGGGGGCACAGTCACCGTGACCTCGGATCAGCTCCCCGGCGGCCCGCGGTCGGTAGTGACGAATGCCTCGGGGCAATATCGGTTCCCGAACCTGCCGCCCGGCGACTACACACTCAACGTGGAGCTCTCCGGCTTCGGCACCTACCTCGAGGAGGGGATGGTCGTCCTGGTGGGAGGCACTACGGAGCGGGCGGTAGTACTAGGGCTCGCCACAGTCTCCGAGACCGTGACGGTAACTGGCGAGAGTCCGGTCGTGGACACCAGAAAATCCGGCGTCTCGACGAACTTCTCCAACGAATACATGGAGAACACTCCGCTCCGCCGGTTCAGTTTCTTCGACTTCACGAAGAGCGCGCCGGGAATGTCCGCCACGAACCCGACGAGCGGCTCGAGCAGCCGGGTCTCGGCGTTCGGCTCGGGGGTGGACGAGAACAAATACCTGATGGACGGAGTGGACTTCACGGCGCCTGTGTCCGGAGCCGCGTGGCCGTGGCCGGACACCGATGTCATCGAGGAAATGGAGGTCGTCTCGCTCGGCGCGTCCGCAGAGTACGGCAACAGCCCGGGCGCCGTCTTCAATGTGGTGACCAAGCAGGGCACCAATGAACTCCGCGGGGACGCCGCCTACTTCGGCATGTTCGACAGCCTGACTTCCAAGCCGATCAAGGTGAATGCGGATGGGGACATCGATCCCGACGGTTGGGGATTCACTCGCAACAAGTATCAGGATTTCACCGCACACCTCGGCGGTCCGATTCTCCGGGACCGCGTTTGGCTCTATGGCGGATACCAGTACCTCCAGGATTGGGACAACCAGCCAGGAACGAATCCAGCGAATCCGCGTGAGTTCGGAGCGCACCGGGTCTTCTGGAAACTGACCGCGGACATCACTCCGGACATCAAGTTCATGCACACCTATCACGACGACTACTGGGTCATCCCCTCGACGCCTTCGATCAGTCGTCCGTTCGAAACAGCCTGGACATACAGCGGCCGCAATCCTTCGGTGACTTTCGGTCGGATCACCCACATTCTGTCTGCCAGCACTTTCTACGAAGTAGGCCTTTCCGGTTTCTATTCACCGCGTGACCTCAGCGAGCCCAACAATCCGGGAGTTCCGCGCCGTAACGACATCGACAACGGCACTGCCTCGGGCGGAGCGTCCAGCTACGACATCTTCAAGCAAGGGCGCACCGAAATGAAAGCCAAGGTCAGTCACTACACGAGTGGCTGGTTGGGGGCCGATCACGATTTCAAGTTCGGGGTCCAGTATGTGATCGGAAACCACAGCAGCCACGGCGGCTATACCCCGGGTCCGAATTACCCGGGCGGCGTCGTCTACTACGACAACGGCGATGGAAGTCCGAACTACATCCTGCTCGGAACGAACTACAACACCGGCGGGGAATTCCGGGAGACCGGTGTCTTCGCGGAAGATGTCATCAACATCGGCAACCGGGTAACGCTGTCCGCAGGGATCCGGTTCGACCGGGTCCGGGGAATCAGTCAGGATCTGGACAACCTCGTCGTGACCGACATCGCAGCACTGGAGTTCGACCCACAGGGAACCGTTACCGGTCGAGGCGAGCTCTACGAGTGGAGGAACTGGGGCCCGCGCGTGGGCTTCAATGTCAAACTCGATGATGCCGGCACGACGATCCTGCGGGGTAACTGGGGCCGTTTCTACCGTACCGCGATCACGGGCGAGCTCTCCAGTATCCATCCCGGACAGGCATCCTCTCAGGAGTGGTACTGGAACGCCGACACCCGGTTGTACGACGATCCCGGGCCCAAATACGAAGCGGCTACCAATTTCGGTTTCGATCCTGATGCTTCTTCGCCGCGCACCGATCAATTTTCTGTCGGTTTCGACCGGGAGCTGGCGACCAATCTCGCGTTCGGCTTCACCTATGTTCGGAAGGACCAGAGCGATCTGCTCGGCTGGAATGTGGACAACGCTACCTACACTACGGTTCCCTGGATTGCGGAGAACGGGCAGACGATCGATGTCTATCCGATCGCCTCAGATCCGGACGATCGATACTTTCGATTGAGCAATGTCACTTGCACGGGTGTCTCCTACCGATGCGATCCGATGTTCATGGATTACAACGGATTGGTCTTCACCGTGAACAAGCGTATGTCGAACAACTGGCAGGCACAGGTTTCCTATGTCTGGTCAGAGACATACGGCCTTTTGCCATCGAGCGGTTTCGGGGTGTCGTCCAGCCAGACGACGCGCGTCTACGGCAGCTCGCTCGCCCGAGATCCGAACCAGTTCATCAACGCTACCGGAAACCTGCTGAACGACCGGACACATACTTTCAGGCTCACCGGGGCGATCATCGCTCCGGGCGACATCCTGCTCGGCTTCAACTACGCGTTCTTCAACGGCAAGCCCTGGGGTGCGAAGACCAATGTGCCGGCGGATGTGCTCCCGCAAGGAAGGCAGTCGATATTTCTCGAGCCGCCGGGCACGAGCCGTCTCGAAAGTCAGAACCTCTTGGATTTCCGCATATCCCGGGCTTTCTACTTCGGGGCGGATGCCACGGCGAAGATCGAACCATTCATCGATGTTCTCAACACCTTCGATTCCACGGCTACGGAGGCCCTGGGGTCTCAGAACTTCGGCTCCGGTATCTTCGGGATCGGCGAACGCTGGATCGATCCGCGCCGTGCCTTCGTCGGCGTGAAGTTCGCGTTCTGATTTCGGGTCGGCACTTCTGCCAGCAGTCCGTGGGTGAGGTGGCGCGAGCCCCAAGAGCGGTCCGGTTCTCCCGGTGGGGCGCACGTGGCAGGCGGAATGCGATTCGGGAGGTATACCGGTAGGATTCGGGACGATGCGCCGCGTTCTGGATCGCTTGGGGCTCGCTGACGGAGTTCCCGGGGTGTGCTCCGGCCCGGAGTCCTGGATTCTCACCGGCGAGTCGGCACTCGTTTCCCGGAACCCATCGACCGGAGAGGCGATCGCCGGGGTGATTCCGGCGGACTCTCATGCCCTGGAAGCGGTCGTCGGGGCAGCGGGGCGGGCGTTCTGCTCCTTCCGGGAAATTCCGGCGCCGAAGCGCGGCGAGCTGGTGCGGGACCTGGGGAATGCGCTGCGCGAGGACCAGGAGCCCCTCGGCGAGCTGATCTCGCTCGAGGCGGGGAAGATCCGGGCGGAGGGCTTGGGCGAAGTCCAGGAGATGATCGACATCTGCGACTTCGCAGTGGGGCTCTCCCGCCAGCTCTATGGGCTGACGATGGCTTCGGAACGCCCCGGTCACCGCATGTTCGAGCAGTGGCATCCGCTCGGGCCGGTGGCGGTCATCACCGCATTCAACTTTCCGATGGCCGTCTGGTCCTGGAACGCCGCGATCGCTGCCGTCTGCGGTGACCCGGTGATCTGGAAACCGTCGGAGCACACTCCGCTCTGTGCGGTCGCGGTCCAGAACATCGCGAACCGGGTGATGGACGACCACGGAGTTTCCGGCGTCTTCGATCTGGTGGTGGGCGGCGGAGACCTCGGGGCCCGGCTCGCCGCCGATCGGCGCCTGCCGCTCGTTTCCTTCACCGGTTCGACCCGGGTGGGGCGCCGGGTGGCCAGTGAGGTCGCCGGGCGGCTCGGGCGCTGCCTCCTCGAGCTCGGCGGGAACAATGCGGCGGTGGTCAGCCGAAACGCCGATCTCGATCTCGCGGTGCGAGCCATCGTCTTCGGCTCGGTGGGCACGACCGGGCAGCGGTGTACCACCACGCGCCGGGTGTTCGCCGACCGGGCGGTCTCCGGACCGCTCGTCGAACGGCTCGCGGACGCCTACCGGCAGGTGCCCCTGGGCGATCCGCTCGATCCGGGGACGCTCATGGGGCCGCTCATCTCGCAGGATGCGGTCCGGCAGATGGAGCAGGCGCTGTCCCGGGCGGCCGAAGAAGGCGGAACCGTCGTCTGCGGCGGCCGTCGCCGGCCCGACCTGGGCCCGAATCAAGTGGAGCCGGCAATCGTCAAGATGCCTGCGCAGACCGCTCTGGTCGCCGAGGAGACCTTCGCTCCCATCCTCTATGTGCTGGAGACCGACTCACTGGAACAGGCGATCGCGCTGCACAACGAGGTGCCGCAGGGCCTTTCGTCGGCGATCTTCACCGACAGTCTGCGCGAAGCGGAGACCTTCCTGTCGGTGCGGGGCTCCGACTGCGGCATCGCCAATGTGAACATCGGCACTTCCGGCGCGGAGATCGGCGGCGCTTTCGGCGGCGAGAAGGACACCGGCGGCGGCCGGGAATCCGGTTCCGATGCCTGGAAGGCGTACATGCGCCGTCAGACGAACACGATCAACGGGTCGAAGGATCTGCCGCTCGCGCAGGGAATCGAGTTCGGAGGACCGCAGGCTGGAGAAGGAGACGCCTGATGCGGCGAAACGGATCGAGGCCGATCGTGCCTGCGGCTCGGGCAGGTGTTTTCTCGCTTTCCCGAGGATCCGGCGTTCGAAATCGGCCGAGCGCGGTTGCTGCTCGCGGAAGGGGATCCCGCTCCTGACGAGAGCCGGGGCCGCTTCCGGCTCAACAGCCCTTTGGACGAAGACTGCTAGGAAGAGCGCCCGGCTCAGGGTTCGGGCGGAGCTGGTAACTCGGGCGGAGCCGGTAACTCGGGCGGAGCCGGTAACTCAGGCGGAGCCGGGGGCAGAACCGGCTCTCGCGCGGCGATGAACCGGCGGGCGATCTCCTCCCACCCTGCGGCGGTCAGGAGCAGCGTCCGCTCGTCGTCGGTTCGGAGGGCCTGCGCTTCACCGTTCGCCAAGACGGTGAAGCGTACCGATTCCGGCCCGGTTTCCGCCGGCTCCTCGAAGCCTTCGCTTTCTTCTTCGCGAACGGTGATGGTCCAGCGGGCGCCTTCCGCCGGGAGGTCTGCCCCGCCGAGGCTCTCTGCGTCCGTCGAGTTCAGTTCGTAGAGCAGGTCCTCGACGGCACCCGCATCCGTGGCGGTCGGGTCGGCTCCGTCCAGCGCGAGGGTCCACTCTCGGCCCTCTTCCCCCTCGCGGCGCCGGAACACCGCCTCACCTTCCGGGGCGAGGACCCGCAACTCGACGGCGCGGAAAGCGGCGAACCGGAAGAGGCGAAGCGACCGGACGCCCGCCAGACCGTCCGCCGCACTCCCGAGCAGCTCTTCGAAGAGAGATGCCGGGAGGACGAAGATCTGGGGATCCGATTCCAGCCGGGCGAAGACGCCCGGGGGCGTCCGGCTCTCGCTCCCGAAATGGAGGGTACGCGAAACGGCGGTCTCTTCAGGTCCGGCGAGATCGAATTCGGCAGTGAGGCGGGGTGCGGTGAGCCCGAATCGGTCGAGCGTCTCGCCTTCCCCGGGGGGCTCCCCCGGCCCCGGAACGAGGCTCGTCATCGCCGCGTCGAGGAGGCGGCCCGCGAGTCGAGACGCCTCGTAAGGATCGGCCGCGAACCGGAAGGGGCGGAGGATCCGCCAGACGCCGGCCTCGCGCACGAGTTCCACCGTTTCTTCCTCGGCGGTCAGGCGGAGCCGGCGGGACGACGCCGACTCGATCCGGAAGACCCGTTTGTCCCGCAGCTCCCAGGCGCTCTTGTCGAAGTTGTCCCGCGCGAAGGCGGGAACGACGAGCACCGAGTCTCCGAACTGGAGGTAACGGTTGCCCGGCGCCGGAGTCTCGCTGCCGAAGCCGACCGTTTCAGCGCCGCTCGGAGTGACGATGCGCAGGGAGAGGCCGGGCGGCGCGAGGCCGAAAGCGGGGAGGTCGGCTTCGGGCACATCGGGGATTTCACGCTCGAAGCGAAGCGAAGTCAGGTTCTGGAGGAGCAGGTCCACCTCGGCGGAGTCCGCGGGGACGCTGTCGCTTGCCTGCCTCCGGGTTTCCGACAGCGGGGATCGGCCGATCGGGAGTTCGTCGTCGGGGGTTTCTTCCAAGGCGAGTTCTCCCGAGAGGAGTTCGCTGACGAGGAAGCCGCCCTCGGCTTTGCGGGCGAGGCGCACCCCGGCTTCGCCCGAAGGTCCTTCGGGCCGTCCGATCTCGATGACGAGAACTTCCGCCAGGTCCACCTCGAAGACCGCTTCGTCTCCGGCGGATTCCGGCTCGCCCCTTTCGAAGAGAGCGATCCAGCCGGCGACCGCCAGCGCGGTGAGGAGCGCGAGGATCGTGGTCCGCCGCATCTTGCGCGCTTCCCTCGCTCTTCCGGCCGTCTCAGCGGCGCGACCACCACACCGCGATCCCCCAAACGAGGAAGAATCCCGGCAGAAAGACCAGACTGAACAGCACGGTGTTCCGTACTTGCGCCGCAGTCATCGTGATCCTCCGGTCCTCGGCGCGGCGGGGGCGGATCGCGATCAGATCCTCGTCCTCGGTGAGCCAGTGCACCATGTTGAGAAACAGGTCGGCGTTACCGAGCGGCGCGAGCGCCAGGTCGTTGCCGATGAAGTCGGAATCCCCGACGATCACCAGGCGGCCTTCGGGCGGGGCGGGCGCTTCCTCGTCGGCAGTGGATCCTTCGCTGCCGCTTCCGCTCTCGACCTGCACTGCGGCGGCGAGGGTGAGCGGGCCCGCGCGGTCTTCGTCCCCAGGGCTCAGCTCCCCGCTCTCGAGCTCCTCCGCGCTCCGCTCTCCCCAGCTCGCGTCGGAGGTCATCACCAGCTCGGAGATGCGCACCCCTTCCGGCCGGTCGTCTGGTTCGGCGGGGACGAGGCTCTGGGCCAGCGAAAAGACCGACCCCGTGTTCTGGAAGCCGCGGGTGATCGGATGGAACCCGTAGGCGGAGGCGAGCGGAGTCGCCACTCCATAGCCGAAGAGCTGGCCGACGCCGCTCGCGTCGATGACCACATCCCCGGCGGGGGGCACCCCGAACTCTCCGGCGAGATCGAGAAGCCGCGTCCTCGGGTCCGGTGAACCCAGCGGCTGCGGTGGGTCGAAGAGCAGCATCAACTCGCCTCCGCTGCGGACATGCGCCCGGAGCGCCTCTGCCTCAGCTTCGAGCAGGTCGAGCCGGGGGTTCGCCAGGACCACCGCGGCGGCGTCCTCCGGGACCGCTACCGCACCGTCCGCCACGGTTTCCAGCAGCCCGAGCTCGGCGACCTCGTAGTTCGATTCCTCGAGGCGCGACCGGATCGCCGAGAGCCCGCCGGCGCCGGTTTCGTCGAGCGAGAGTTCCTGGTGACCTGTCGTGAAATAGACCTTCTTCGTCTCGCCCTTCAGCAAGGTCACGATGGCGTTCGTGATGTCCTGTTCCTGCGGTGCAGCGACCCGTTCCTGCCGGTCTCCGGACTGGACGACCACCGTCCCGAAGGGGATTCGGGCCTCGGTGGCGGTCTGGTAGGCGCTCGCCCGGGCGGGCTCCGCCTCTTGGTCGATGACCTCCCAGGCGATGCGAGCGGAGTGGTCGGCGTAACGCTCGAAGAGCTCGATGGTACGCCCCGCGGCCCGCGGCTGGTCGAGCACCACGAGCCGCACTTCCCGGTCGAGGTCTTCGAGGATGCGGATCGTCTGCGGGGCGAGGCTGAAGAGGCCGCCGCTCGTCAGGTCCCAAGAGAGGTTCCGCCGGTTCGCCACATGGTTGACTCCGGCGGCGGCGGCGAGCAGCAGCAGTGCGGTGAGCCCCACCTGGGCACCCTCCCGCGCGCTCCTTCGGGAGAGCCCGGCGCGGAGCCGGTGGAGCTGTGCTCTCAACCGCGCCACCGGCGCGAGCGCAGCGACTCGCGGGTCAGGAACAGCCAGAACCCGGCGAAGGACAGATAGAACACCAGATCACGGATGGTGATGACCCCGCGGGCGAAGTCCTCGAGGTGGCCGGTGACCGAGAGGTAAGCGAGCAGCCGGCCGCCAGCCCCGCCGCGCTGCCCGGCGAACTCGAGCAGCCAGAGCACGAGCAGCGCTCCGAAGGTGAGGAGTCCAGCCACGATCTGGTTGCGGGTCAGGCTGGAGAAGAAGAGGCCGAGGGCGAGGAGGGCGGCGCCGAGGAGGGCGAGGCCGAGATAGGCGGCGAGGATCGGGGCGACCTCCGGCTGCGAGTACCAGAAGAGCACCGCGAGGTGGAGGAGGGTCATGGCGAGCATCACGCCGTAGAGCGCGAACGCGGCGAGGAACTTTCCGAACACGATCTGACCGTCGGTCACCGGGGCGGTGAGCAGCAGTTCGATGGTCCCCGAGCGGATCTCCTCGGACACCGTGCGCATCGAGAGCAGCGGCATCAGGAACAGCACCAGGATCGCGGCGCTCGCCATCAGCCAGCGGATCAGATCGCTGTTCACATCGAGGGTGCCGCCGCTGCCTCCCCCCATCCGGCTCATCCGCATCCCGGCCTCGACGAAGCTTTGGAGATAGTCGGCGAAGAAGTAGCCGAAAAGGAACGCGAAGGCGCCGAAGAGCACATAGGCGACCGGGGAGGCGAGGGCCGCCGCGATTTCCCGGCGGGCGATGGTGAGTGCGTTCCTCACGAGGCCGTCTCCGCCGGTTCCCGCGCTTTGCCGGTTTCTTCGCCGTTCCCGATCCTGGCTTCGCCGCCGTCTGCGGCGCGGGTCTCCCCGTCGCTGGTCTCGCCGGCCTCGTCGGTCGTCAGCGCCAGGTACACCTCTTCGAGGCTCGCCCCGCCGCGGCGGAGCCCGTAGAGCGGGCAGCCGGCGTCGAGCAGCGCCCTCGCCAGCTCGGTCCGCCGGTCCCCCCGGAGGCCGGTTCGCAGATCGGGGGCCTCGATCTCGACCTGCAGGATGCGGGCCCCCTCAGCCGCCTCCGGACCGACGACCTCCACGGAGGCCACCCCCGGCAGCGCCCGAAGCGCCGCCCGGGCCCGGTCCGGAGAGCCTGCCGGAGTGCCCTCGGTCTCGATCTCGATGAATTCACGGCTGCGCCCCGCTGCGCCCAGCCGAGCGACCAACCGTTCCGGGGTGTCCTCGGCGCGGAGGCGTCCCTCGCTGATGATGACCACCCGGTCGCAGGTGACCGAGACCTCGGGGAGGATGTGGGTCGAAAGCACCACCGTCCGCTCCCCGGCGAGTTCGCGGATCAGACAGCGCGTCTCG
This sequence comes from Vicinamibacteria bacterium, assembly GCA_963422395.1. Classification (GTDB taxonomy): domain Bacteria; phylum Acidobacteriota; class Vicinamibacteria; order Marinacidobacterales; family Marinacidobacteraceae. Next base: position 408,206 of record OY729431.1, read on the forward strand.
TGGATCTGCTTCGGGTCGAGTCCTGCTGTCGGCTCGTCGAGGACCAGCACTTCGGGATCGTGGACGAGCGCCTGCGCGAGCCCCACCCGTTGGCGGTACCCCCGGCTCAACTTCCCGATGATCGTTCTCCGGACATCTCCGAGCGCGCAGCGGGCGACGGCACGGTCCACAGCTCCCGGAACCCGGCTTCCGGGGACGCCCCGGAGCCGCGCGGCGAACCCGAGGAAGCCGGAGACCTCCATCTCCGGGTAGAGCGGCGGGGTCTCGGGCAGGTACCCGATCTTGCGCCGGGCGGCGAGCGGCGCTTCGGAGATGTCCAGACCGGTGATCAGCACCCGGCCCTCGCTCGGCGGCATGAAGCCGGTGATGATCCGCATGGTGGTCGTCTTGCCGGCGCCGTTCGGACCGAGGAAACCCAGGACCTCGCCCTTCTCGACCGCGAAATGCAGCCCGCTGACCGCGAGCGCCGGCCCGTACCGCTTGGAAACGCGGTCCACCAGGATGACGGGTTCCACGGGTGCTTTCAGGCGGTGGTATCGGTGTCGAGTGCGAATCCGGTGGAGAGTTCGGCTGGAATCCTGCAGGCGGCCAGAAGGAGGCGGAGGGCCGGGCAGTCTATACTGGCGCGAAGGCTGTTCGACCCGAGGCTCCCATGCGTTTTCGCCGTTCGATGCTCTTTCCTTCCTGGCGCTCCGCCGCGCCTTTCGCCGGGCTCGGATTGGCATTCGCCGGTCTGGCGGCCGGGGTCGGCCTTTCCGCCTGTACCGACGCTGGTGCGGGCGAGATCGCGCGGGGCATGGAAATGACCGATCTCGTCGCCTACTGGGGGGTTCGGGGCCAGGATGCCGAGGGCAACAACTACATCCGCCCCGCGGTCCGCTTTCGGCTGACGAACCGAAATTCCGAACCGGTCCAGTATGTCCAGGTGATGTCGGTCTTCCGGCGGGAATCGGCGCCCGAGGAAGCGTGGGGTACTGGGTACCTCCACTCGGTCTCCGAAGCGGCGCTCGCGCCCGGCGAGGCGACCGCCGAGCACACGCTGCGGGCCGATTCCAACTACCTCTCGAAGGGCTCGCCGCAGCGGATGTTCGACAACGCGCTCTGGGAGGATGTAGAGGTGGAGATGTTCGTGCGGGTTGGCGCTTCGACCTGGGTGTCCCAGGGCAAGACGGTCGCCCTGCGCCGGCTCGGCCCCCCGGGCGTCGAGAAGTACCTGGAACCGATCGACGAAGAACCCATCTACGGGCACCGCCCCTCGAAGGCAGACCCGGAAGGCTCCCCGGAGTCAGATTCTCGAAAGTGACATATTTTGTCATGTTTTGCAGGCATACTTCCCCCGCCATGAGCAGGAACTAGGGATCCGGTTCGAGTCGGATGTCGAAGTGGTTGGTGCCCCTCTTGGCGTGGCTCGGCGCCGTGGTGGTGGCTGGCGCCGTGGTGCTCGTGTGGACCCATGTGGTCTTTTCCTCGGCATCGAGAATCGGAGGCGAACAGGCGACCGTCATCAGCGCGGTGTCGCTTCAGGTTGCGCTGTTGGCGGTGTTCTTCCTGGTCGTGACCTTCGGCCTCGCTACGCTTGGTTTCCTGGGTTATCGGCAGATCGAAGGTCGCGCCGTCGAAGAAGCGAAGAGGGAGGCAAAGCTTGTTGCGGAAAAAGTGGTGTTTAGCGAGCGCCTGCCGATCGAGGGGCAGCCCCAAAAGGAGAAGGAGACGGAGAATCGCGAAGAGGAGGGCGAAGCATGACGAAAAGCCAATGCCATGAGGTCATTCGCGGGCATCAGAATGATCCTCCGGTACAAATGATTCCGATCGCCGAAGAGTTGGGGATCAGTGTCTTCCGGGTCAAGGGCTGGCCGGACGAAGTATCCGGTCAGATCATCCGGGATCCGAAGGACGGCGGGTCCAGAGGGTATGCGATCAATACGAATGCCGGCCACGCTGTGACTCGGCGCCGTTTCACCATCGCCCACGAAATCGCTCACTTCGTCCTCCATCGTCACCTCATCGGCGACGGGATCCAGGACGATGCTCTCTATCGCAGCGGCATCGGGAGTCCGCTCGAAGCGGAAGCGAACCGGCTCGCCGCGGACATCCTCATGCCGTGGCATCTCGTTCGCGGTGCAATCCGGGGCGGCTCCGAATCGGTGGAGACGCTCGCCCGCCGGTTCCATGTCTCCCGCAGCGCCATGTCCATCCGCCTCGGCGTTCCCTGGGAGGGGATCGAGACTCGAGTGGACGAGTGATCCTGTCGGAAGGGGCGATTCGAAGGGATTGCCGTCCGTGGACAGTGCCGACCGAAACTGCGAGAATTTCGTGTGCGCCCCGGCAAGCTGCCCGCCGGCTGGCAGCGGATCAACGGAGCGCCGATCCTCCGATCTGCTGACGCCGCCCAGTCTTCTCCCCGAACCGGTGGCGGTGGTCCTCCTGGGCGAACCGGTCGGTCATCCCGGCGATGTAGTCGCAGACCACCCGCTCCGCTGAAGACGCCTCCGGAGAGGTGCCGATCCGGCACCGGAAGTGCTCCGGCAGATCGCCGCGGGTTTCGAGGTAGTGGCGGAAGAGATCGGGGAGCAGGCAGGTTCCGGCCCGGGTCGCCTGGACGACGCGGGGGTGCCGGTAGAGCCGTTTCCCCAGAACATCCTTCAACTCGATGAGCTCGCGTTCGCCGGTGGAGGGCAGTGCCACGAGCGGGTCCGCCCGCCGAAGCGGCGCCTCGGGCCCGCCCGCTCCCGGCGCCTCGACTCCCGAACTCCGGATCCGGAGTTCGGTTTCGCCGATGAGCTGGACCACCAGGTCGGAGATCACCCCGCGCAGGAGCTGGCGCACCCGAACCCGCCGATCGGTCTGCGGAAGGCTGCCGGCAGCTGGCCAGTGCCGACGGAAGAGCGCGGCTTCTTCGAGGTCGGCAACCGCGATCAGACCCGACGCGAGCCCGTCTTCCAGGTCGTGGGCGCTGTAGGCGATCTCGTCGGCGAGGTCGGCCAGCTGCGCTTCGAGGGGCGGCGAAGCGAGTCCGGCGAGATCCTCCGGGACGAAGCCGGCCCGGCTCGAGTGCGCGAACACGCCGTGGCGGGTCTCCCGGGTCAGGTTCAGCCCCGGGAAGTCCGGATAGGCGCGTTCGAGGCGGTCCACGATCCGGTAGGACTGGATGTTGTGTTCGAAACCGCCGTGGTCCTGCATCAGGTCGTCGAGGACCTTCTCGCCGGCGTGCCCGAAAGGGGTGTGTCCGAGGTCGTGCGCCAGCGCGACGGCTTCCGTCAGGTCCTCGTTCAGCCGCAGCGCCCGTGCGGCAGTGCGGGCGATCTGGGCGACTTCGAGGGTGTGGGTGAGCCGGGTCCGGTAATGGTCCCCCTCGTGGTTGATGAAGACCTGGGTCTTGTACTGGAGCCGCCGGAAGGCGCTCGAATGGATGATCCGGTCCCGGTCCCGCTGGTAGGCGGTGCGCTGCGGCTGCGCCGGCTCGGGGCAGAGCCGTCCTGCAGAACAGGCGCTCCGCTGTGCGGCAGGTCGAAGCCGCGCCGCTTCCTCGGCCTCGAAGAACTCCCGTGCCCGAGGCATGTCGTCAGAGCTCCGCCGTTCGTTCGGAACTCACGGAGAGGCGTGCGAAAGGAAGAGTTAGCCGGGCGCGTAGTAGCCCAGCTTGGTGCGGACCCGGAGGTCCGGACGGTTCGTCTGCACCACGATGCGCCGCCAGGCGCCGTCCTGTCTCGGGTTGTTCGAGATGTAGCCGATGTTGTACTGGCTCTTCAGTTCCTCGGCGATCCGGTCGTACACCGATTCCAGTTCGGCGAGTTCCGTCGGAAAGAACCACTGCCCGCCGGTCTCTTCGGCGAGGTTCTTGAGCACATGCTCTGCTTCGGAGAAGCGCCGGCCGCGGCGGCGGGTAGTGTTCTGGAGCGAGATGGAATAGACCACCACATCGGTGTCCTTGGTGAGATCGAGTACCTGTTCGAAGGTCACGAGCGAGCTGGTATCCCGGCCGTCGGACAGCAGGATGATCGCCTGCCGCCGCGCCTCCATCCGTTGCCGCTCGAGGGAGCGCAGCGAGATGTACATCGCGTTGTGGAGCTTCGTGGTGCCGCCCGCCTGGGTCCTCCGGATCGCCCGTTCGAGCTCCGAAGGGTCGTTCGTGAACTGCTGGAGGATGTTCGCGTGGCTGCCGAACTCGACCACCTGCGCCACATCCTCCACCCGCAGGGTCTTCGTGAAGCGGACCGCCGCCTCCTGGGCGAAGTGCATCTTGTCCACCATGCTGGCCGAGGTGTCGAGCAGCAGCACCATGCGGATGGGCAGGTCCTCTCGCGAGAAGGCCTCGATCTGCTGGAGGATGCCGTCTTCGTATACCGAGAAGTCCGGTTCGAGCAGATCGGTGACGAAGCGGTCGCGCCCATCGGTGACCGTGACATTCAGCGAGATCAGGTCCACGGTGACCCGAAACTGATAGGCCTGCTGGAGCAGCGAGCCTGCCGCTGCGGTGAGTCCGCCGGCGGCGAGGCCGGCGAAGAGAAACACTGCACCGGTCCGCATCACCCGCCGCGAGCCCCCGGGGACTCGACCGGAGGGGCGGGATTCCATAGGCGACTCGCTATTCTGACGCATATTGTCCGGCCCTGAATCCGCTGCTTCCGAGCCATCCGCCGAACCGAACACTGCCGCAGTGCTGACCGCGAGCGATGGCTGCGCTGCAGGCGTCGTCCCTGACCGCTCGGGCGCCCTCGCCCGCGAAATCCTCGAGGAGATGGGTTTCCGGGTGGTGGATTCGGAGATCGTGCCGGATGAAGTGGAGGCTGTTCGGGAGCGGGTCCGGGATTGGTCCCGGCGCGGAATTCGGTTGGTGGTGACCACCGGAGGGACCGGCCTCGGCCCCCGCGACCGGACTCCGGAGGCGGTGCGGCCGCTGCTGGATCGGGAGATTCCGGGCTACGGGGAGCTGCTCCGCAGCGAAGGGCTCCGGGAGACCCGGATGGCAGTGCTCGCCCGGAGCCTCGCTGGCTCCATCGGGAGCACGCTGGTGATCGTGCTGCCGGGCAGTCCGCGGGCTGTCGAGAGCGGCCTTCGGACCCTCGCCCCCACGATCCCGCACGCACTGGCACTTCTCGCCGGGGACACCGCACACGGTGGTCGGTCCGAGCGGTCCGGGAGCGGGGCGTGAGGTCGGGGTTGTGTTTTGCACCCTCGTGGGATGAACGGGGACGCCCCGCTTCCGGACCGCCCGGCGCTCCGCGCCGGGAATCCGAATTGCTGCCGGCGGCAGCGAGTTCGGATTCTGAGTCACGAGTTCGTTAAGGGGGGTGGGCCCCCTTTCACACATACCCCCGCTGCGCCGCGCCCGAGCTGGAGGCTCGGTCGCAACGGGTGTTTTTGGGCCGCGGCCGGGAATCGCGTGGGGTCTCCCCTTGGGCTGATAGGATGACCCGTTCCCTGCAGCGCGTCCGGCGCTGCACTGCAACCCCGCGATGACACCCGAGGAACTTCGCCTCCATGAGCAGAACCTGCTCGCCAAGAAGGCGGACATCGAGAAGCTCGTCCATACCCGAGCCTTTTCCAGAACTCCTCCCCACGGGGACGACGGGGACCGTTCTCTGGCGGCGACCGACGACGAGATCGTGATCCAGCTCCAGCAGAACGACGCCAAGTTGCTGCGGGCGATCGAGAAGGCCCTCGCCCGGATCGAAACCGGAGAATTCGGAATCTGCTCCGATTGCGAGGAGGAGATCCCGCGCGCGCGCCTAGAGGCGGTGCCCTGGACCCGGGTCTGCGTCGCCTGCAAGGAACGCCAGTACTCCTGACCGGCGCGCCGAGGGCCGCCTGAATCCTGTGGATCTGGGAATCGCGGGGAGGGTCGCCGTAGTCGCCGCCGCAAGCCGGGGGCTCGGACGCGCAGTCGCCGAGGCGCTCGGGGCCGAGGGAGTCCGTCTGGCGATCGGAGCGCGCGGCGAGGAGACGCTCGAACGGACCGCGGCAGCCATTCGTAAACGCCACGGCGTGGAGGTCCTCGCCCATCGGGTGGATGTGGGCGATCCTGACGCTACTGCCGGATTCGTGCGTGCCGCGGAGGATCGTTTCGGCCAGGTGGACATCCTGGTCACGAACGCCGGCGGTCCGCCGCCGACCCGGCTTCGGGACACCACCCCCGAGCAGTGGCGGAGTGCGATCGAGGAGAACCTGCTCTCCTGCGTCCACCTCGTCCGCGCCGCGCTCCCGGGAATGACCCGGCGCCGCTGGGGCCGCATCCTCGCCATCGCTTCGGTTTCGGTGAAGCAGCCGGTTCCGGACATCATCCTCTCGAACACCGCCCGTTCCGGGATCGCCGGATTCATGAAGTCGGTTGCGAACGAAGCGGCGCCCCACGGGGTGCTCGCCAATGTGCTGTGCCCGGGATACACTCGGACCGACCGGCTCGTGGAGCTCGCCGATCAGCTGGCGAAGGCGCGGAGAGTTCCCGCCGCCGCGGTGTACGCCGAATGGGCGGCGGACATTCCGCTCGGAAGAGTGGGCGAACCCGAGGAGTTCGGCGCCGCGGCCGCCTTCCTCGCCTCCGAACGCGCTAGTTACATCACCGGAACCGTCCTGGCGGTGGACGGCGGCCACATCCGGAGCGTTACCTGAACGAAGGCTCAGGGGCCGAGAGACAGGCGTGTGAACAGCTCTGCCGATGGGTGTTCGACCGGTTCTCCTGCCGAAGTCTTGCCGGGAGTGTCCGATCATCGAGGCGGGCGTCCGTGATCCGCCATGCCCTTCCGACTGAGTGCGAGGTTTCCCATGACGCGATGAAGATCGCGGGTGCTCAGCGGACCGTGCTGCCTTAGAGCGTAGGAAATTGCTCGGGCGAGGATCGTCGGAGCGCCGCGATCGTTCGTGCGAGACTGGGGGAGCGGCAGGAGGCGCGCTCGGGGTCCCAGCGGGTGGCGGCGAATGCGATGACCCGGCTCGTGTACTCGGGGCCGACCTCTCGCCCGCTGCCCGGACGGGGAGTCATCGCCCGGCGAATATCCTGTCGCCGAGAACGGCCGCAGGCGGCCACCAGGTCGCGTTTCGGGTCTTCCCGGCTGTCTGGATGGTCGGGGAGATGTTTCCTGGCTACGGAGAATTCGTCGGCGAAACCCGCATCATCCGCGAGTAGCCAACTCTCCGAGGCTCGAACGACGATCCGGAGATGCAGTCCCGGTGCGATCTCTTCCCCGGCCAGCAGATGGCGGACCAGCGCCGAGGCGCAAGGAGCATCGTGATCGAGGTCGCGGAGGATCAGCCAGCTCATTCTGACAGCCGATCGGTTCAGCCCCGGAATCTTCGGGTCCAGCTTCGTCTTGCCTCCGGCTTCGATGGGCTCGAACGGTTCTCGTCCGACGAGCCGAAGAATCCGTTCGGCGATGGGGACATCGGTCTGCCCTTCCACCGCGACCCGGACCGCGGTCATGTTTCGGTGAGTCGGAACGGAAGCTTCCGGATCCCTTTCGGGGCCGTCTTCGGCGCCGCGATGTCCGCGAGGCTCAGGCCGGCGTCGAGTAGCTGCTGGACATCGGACATCGAGTCGAGTGTCTTGGCCTCGGTCCCTTCGGCGCCCGGAATCAGCAGCACCACCTCGTCCTTGCCCAGCCCCTCGTCGTGCAGCATCTCCTTCGAATGGGTCGTCAGCAGGACCTGCGGCCCGCCGGCGGCACGGACCCGGCTGAGGATTCCCGGCAGCTCGCGGACCACCGCCGCGTGGAGCGATAGTTCGGGCTCTTCGAGCAGCAGCGGGCTGCCCCCTCCTCTCTTCTTCGACGCGGCCAGCACCGACCACAACAATCCGATCAGCCGCAGCGTCCCGTCGGAGAAGTCCTGTTCGTTCTGACGAGCGCCCTTTGGACGCCAGTGCTGGTAGCGGGCCTCCAGGTGCCAGTTCCCACGCTGATCCTGAACGAGTTCCAGGTGGTCCAGCTGGGGGACGGCGGTGCGAAGGGCCTGGCCGATCCGCCCCAGCCGCTGCTTCCGGGTCTTCTCCGGGGTTTCCGCGATCCGCCGCAGAAAGTCGCCGCCGTAGGGACTCGAGCGACCTTCGCCCGCGAATCCGGGGTTCCGGAGAAGCTGCGGAACCAGGTGCAGATAGGTGATGGAGCGTAGGAATTCGGCGATCTCGCGGAAGCCGCGGTTTTCCCCCATCTGCTCCAGATGGGTCTGGGTGAGCCGCTCGGAATCCTGCCGGTCTTCTTCGATAGGCCTCCGTAGCACCGTCTCCCCGCTCTTTTGCACCACTTCCGAAAAAAGGATCGGACGATGCTTACCGCGCGGTTCTGCCGAAAAGGCGAGCTCGTAACTCCAACGGCGCGGTTCCTGGGCCTCTCCGATCTCGATTCCGATCGTGACCTGTCCGTGGTTGTGGTTCCGGGCGGCGAGACAGCGCACCCGGGTGAGCCCGCCGCGGCTCGCGACGGCATGCTGGAAACCGCCTCCGGTCGAGGCGAGCTCGCGGAGGAAACGCAAGGCGTCGAGCAGGTTCGACTTGCCGGAGGCGTTCGGGCCGACCACCAGCATCCGGTCCTGAAGATCGAAGTCCGCCTTCTTGAAGTTCCGCCAGTTGTGGAGGGTGAGATGGGTGAGGCGCACCGCCACCGGAGCGTACCAAACCAACAGGCGGAACGGCAGGGGCGCGGGCAGCGGGCTGCGTTGACTGCCGCCGCCCGATTCGGTACTTTCCGTCCACTTTCCCTACTACCGAGAACTCCCTGGAACTTCCGAAAGCCGAGCCGCTCCCTTGAATTCCCTGCTCTGGCTCGTCCCTGCGCTGCCCGGGCTCGGTGCGGTGCTGAACGGACTCTTCGGGCGGCGCCTCGGCAAGCGGCTCTCCGCCGCGGTCGCCTGCGGTTCGGTGGCAGCGTCGTTCCTGATCGCGCTCGGGTTCTTCTTCTCGGTCTTCCTCGCCGAGGGCGGCGCCTCCGCGCGGATCGAACAGTCGCTCTTCTCCTGGATCCCGAGCATGGGGGTGGACTGGGCCTACCGGCTCGACTCGCTCTCGATGGTGATGACGCTGGTGGTCACCGGGATCGGGTTGCTGATCCACATCTATTCGATCGGCTACATGAGCGCCGACGCCGGTTTCAGTCGCTTCTTCGCCTACCTCAACCTGTTCACCTTCTTCATGCTGAATCTGGTGCTCGGGGCGAACATGCTGCTGCTGTTCATCGGCTGGGAGGGGGTAGGGCTCTGTTCCTACCTCCTGATCGGCTTCTGGTTCGAGCGGCCGGCGGCGGCGCAGGCGGGCAAGAAGGCCTTCGTGGTGAACCGGATCGGGGACGCCGGCTTCATCCTCGCGGTGATGCTCACCTTCGTCACCTTCGGCACCCTCGACTTCTACGGGGTGATGGGGCAGATCTCGGAAGCGGGGACGAGCGGCGGGGCGCTCACCGCGATCGGCATCCTGCTCTTCGTCGGCGCCGCCGGAAAGTCGGCGCAGATTCCGCTCTATGTGTGGCTGCCCGATGCGATGGAGGGGCCGACCCCGGTGTCCGCCCTCATCCACGCCGCCACGATGGTGACCGCCGGGGTGTACATGGTGGCCCGCTCGGGAGTGCTCTATGCGCACGCTCCTGCGGCGATGGCGCTGGTGGCCGCCGTGGGGGCGCTGACCGCGCTCTTCGCGGCTTCCATCGCACTCTTCCAGAACGACATCAAGAAGGTCCTCGCCTACTCCACCGTCTCCCAACTCGGTTACATGTTTCTCGGTGCCGGCGTCGGGGCCTTCGGGGCGGCGATCTTCCACCTGATGACCCACGCCTTCTTCAAGGCGTGCCTGTTCCTCGGTTCGGGGAGCGTCATCCACGCGATGGAGCACGCCGAGCACGCCTCCGGCGGGCGCCGCTCGTACACCGAAATGCAGGACATGCGGAACATGGGCGGGCTCGCCCGCCATATGCCCCGCACCGCCTGGACCTTCATGATCGCCACCGCAGCGATCGCCGGACTCCCGCCGCTCGCCGGGTTCTTCAGCAAGGACGAGATCCTCTGGAAGGCGACCGACGGCGGCCATGTCACGATGCTCTGGGTGCTGGGCGCGGCGGCGGCGGCGTTGACCGCCTTCTACATGACTCGGCAGGTCCTCATGACCTTCTGGGGCGACTTCCGCGGCGGTGCGGCCATGGAGCGGAAGCTCCACGAATCCTCTCCCTCGATGACCGTTCCGCTGATCGTGCTCGCCGCCGGCTCGGTGGTCGCCGGGTTCGTTGGAGTGCCGGCGGTGCTCGGCGGGGCGAACCGCATCGAACATTTCCTCGAGCCCGCGATCCTCGCCGGGGGGCACGCCGCCGCCGAGACCCACCACGGCTCCGCGGCAGTGGAATATGCCTTCATGGCGGTCTCGGTGGCGCTCGCCGCTGCCGGGATCTGGTTCGCTTGGCGCCGCTACCGGACGAACCCCACCCGCGACGCCGCCCTCGCCGGAAGCGGCGCCTACCGGCTGCTGCTCGACAAATACCGGGTGGACGAGCTCTACGACGCTGGAGCGGTCGGCGGAACGCTCCGGGGCGGGGAGGCGCTCTACCGCTTCGATCAGCGGGTGGTGGACGGCGCGGTGAACGGGGCCGCTTCGGCGACCCGGCTCACCGGCGACCTCTCCGACCTGAGCGACCAGAACCTGGTGGACCGGTCGGTCGACATGGTGGCCGAGATCCTGGGCGCCGCCTCCGGCCGGTTCCGCCGGCTGCAGACCGGACTCTTCCAGAACTACGCCCTGCTCATGCTGTTCGCCGTGATCCTGCTCGGCGGGGCCCTCTACCTGTGGGGCTGACCTTCGTCGGCCCGGCCCGGAACCACCGCATCTGAATGTTCGAGAACAACCCGTTCCAATTCCCGATCCTTTCGCTGGTCGTCTTCTTTCCGGCGATCGCGGCGCTCTTCATCCTCTTCTTCGTTCGCAAGACCGACGAGAACCGCGTCCGCTGGCTGGCGAACGGCGCCGCGCTGATCGGCTTCCTGCTCTCGCTGCCGCTCTGGTTCGCCTTCGACGCTGCCGGACCGCAATTCCAGTTCGGCGAGCGCTACGAATGGATTCCGAGCATCGGCGTCGAATACAACCTCGGCCTCGACGGGATCAGCCTGCTGCTGGTCCTGATGACGACTCTGCTCGGCTTCATCGCCATCCTCTCCTCTTGGAGATCGGTCACCGACCGGGTGAAGCAGTACTACATCTTCCTGTTGCTGCTGCAGACCGGGATGCTGGGTGTCTTCGTCGCGCTCGATTTCTTCCTGTTCTATGTGTTCTGGGAAGTGATGCTGGTCCCGATGTACTTCCTCATCGGGGTCTGGGGAGGCGCGAGAAAGCTCTACGCGGCGATCAAGTTCTTCCTCTACACCCTCGTCGGGAGCGTGCTGATGCTGCTCGGCATCCTCGCGCTCTATTTCGCCCACTACGGGGCGACCGGCGAATACACCTTCGATCTGCTCCGGCTCATGGAGACCTCGTACGCCTCCGGGCTGCAATTCTGGGTGTTCCTCGCCTTCTTCATCGGGTTCGCGATCAAGGTCCCGATGTTCCCCTTCCACACTTGGCTCCCCGACGCGCATGTGGAGGCGCCCACTGCGGGGTCGGTGATCCTGGCGGGAGTGCTCTTGAAGATGGGAACCTACGGGTTCGTCCGCTTCTCGATTCCGCTGCTCCCCGAAGCCAGCCGGGAGGCGGTGTGGTGGGTGGCCACCCTCGCCATCATCGGGATCATCTACGGGGCGCTGGTGGCGCTGGTCCAGAAGGACTGGAAGAGCCTCGTCGCCTACAGCTCGGTGAGCCACCTCGGCTTCGTGATGCTCGGCATCTTCGCGTTGAACAGTCTCGGGCTCGAAGGCGGCATCCTCCAGATGATCAACCACGGGCTCTCCACCGGAGGACTCTTCCTGCTGGTCGGCATCATGTACGAGCAGCGCCACACCCGCGAGATCGCCGCCTACGGGGGGATCGCCAAGGTGGTGCCCAAGTACGCCGCGCTCTTCCTCATCATCGCGCTCTCCTCGATGGGCCTGCCGATGCTCAACGGTTTCATCGGGGAATTCCTGATCCTGCAGGGCATCTTCCAGGTGGACTGGGTGTACGCGGCTTTCGCCGTGTCCGGGATCGTGCTCGGCGCTGCCTATCTGCTCTGGCTCTATCAGCGGCTCATGTTCGGCAAGCTGGACAAGGAGGAGAACCGCGGCCTCGCCGACCTGACGAGCCGCGAGAACGCGACCCTCGTGCCCATCGTCGCGCTCTGTATCTTCATCGGGGTCTATCCCAAGCCGTTCCTCGAGAAGTTGGCGGTGCCGGTCCGAGCCATCGTGGAGCGGGTCTATCCGGACCGTGCCGAGGCCGCCGAACTCTCGATTCCTCCGGCGGAGCCCGGCTCTTCGGGAACGGTCTCCCTCCCGAGCGACGACTGAGATCTCCGACCCCCGGGCTCTCACAACGAGTTCCTCCCCCGGCCGGGGGAGGAGTCCGGCGGATCGTCGCGAGAAGAGAGTTGCCGGAAGGAGCGCTTCCTGACAGTGACGGAGCCTCCGATCGCGCCCCGCGCCCGGATGCTGACGCTTCTGAGCCTCGGTTTTTCGGTGCCGACAGCCATCCTGATGGGCGGCGCCGGGGGCTTTCTGCTCGACCGCTGGCTCGGCACCGCGCCCTGGCTCTTCCTGGCGCTCCTGGGCTGCGGGATCGCCGCCGGCCTGCGGAATGTGATTCGAGCCGCCTCCGCGGCGGCGGGAGCGGACCCGGAGGAGCCCCCTGGATCAGGGACTTCCGAAAGCGGAGGGTCCGATCCTCGATGAGCTCTCCGAATCCGCCGCTCGCCCCGGGCCCGCCATCGGTCTCGGGCTCCGCGCCGGTCGCGCCCGAGGCGCGTCTCCTGCGCCGAGCGGTCGGGTTCGCTGCCGCCGGAAGCCTCGTCGGGCTCGCCTTCGGCCCCCGGATCGGGCTCTCGGTGCTCGGGGGAGCCGTGGTCTCGGTGCTGAACATCGTCGTCCTGCGGCGGGTGGCGGCGGGCTTCACCGCCTCCGGTTCGGCACGCTCGGCGCTGGCCCTCGCCGCGCTCACCGGAGTCCGCTATCTCTTGCTCGGCTCGGCGCTGTTTGCGATAATTGCGGTCTGGAACGCCGATGCGGTCGGCGTCGCTTTGGGGTTGGGCGCGCCGCTGCTGGCTGTCCTGCTGGAACTGGGAAGCGTGGGCTTCGGGGCCTTCCGGCCCCCGCAAGGCCATCCCTCCACCAGATCTGCCTCGACCGGGTCAGCCAACACCGGGTCGGCCAACCCCGGATCCGAATGACGAGGCCGACGGCGGTGGGTCTCCCCGCTTCGCCTGCCTGAAACGCCTGAAGCCGTTCCCTGAAGCCCGCACATGGAAATCCACCACATCTCGGCCCTCTCGCACTGGATCGAGGCATGGTTCCATGTCCATCCGCCGGACCACCTGGTCATGGCGGTCTTCTGCGCGTTCCTGCTCTCCGGGTTCGCGATCTTCTTCCGCCGCCGCATCTCGGTGGAGAACCCCGGACGGGTGCAGTTGGTGCTCGAAGCGTTGGTCGGCGGGCTCCTCGCCCTGCTCCGGGACAATGTCGGCGCGAAGGGGCGGCCCTTCCTCGGCCTCGTCGGCACCCTCGCGCTGTTCATCCTGGTGAGCAACCTGTTCGGGCTGGTGCCGTTCTTCTCTTCGCCCACGGTCAGCATCAACATGCCGGTGGGCTGCGCACTGGTCGCCTTCCTCTACTACAACTTCCAGGGGATCCGGGAGCACGGCGCGAAGAAGTACTTCGCGCACTTCCTGGGACCGAGCCCGTACCTCGCGGTCGTGATGCTCCCCATCGAAATCATCAGCCATCTGAGCCGCATCCTCTCGCTGTCGGTCCGGCTCTTCGGAAACATCTTCGGCGAAGAGCTCGTGGTGGTGGTGTTCGCCTTCCTGGTGCCCTTCGTGGTGCCGGTGCCGATGATGGCCTTCGGGGTCTTCGGCAGCACGCTGCAGGCGTTCGTGTTCACCATGCTCACCGTCATCTACCTCGGCGGCGCGGTCGCCGCGGAAGAACACTGATTCCCCAAACTCCCCCAACACCAAGGAGAAACACCGTGCCCAACAAGCTTCGGACGACCCTGCTGGCCGTCTTCGGCGTCCTCGCCGCCGTCCCGGCCTTCGCCCAGGGAACCTGGGATCCGGTGGTGAGCCAGTGGGCGCTGATCTCGGCCGGCGGAGCGATCGCCATCGCCGCCGCCTTCGGCGCCACCGCTCAGGGACGCGCCGTCGTCGGCGCCTGCGAGGGCCTCGCCCGGAATCCCGGTGCGGCGCCGCAGATCCGGTTCTCGCTGCTCCTCGGACTGGTGCTGATCGAGTCGCTCGTCATCTACGCTTTCGTCACCGCGCTCATCATCTTCTTCGTCCTCTGGAACGGGTAAGGGCACAGGGCCCTTCCGGTTGGGAGCGCACCGGGCCGCCCCGGGATACACGGTGTTCGGGCAGGAGCCGAGCTCCCGGGCCGGTCATCCGGCGGTCCCGGACAGCGAAAGAAGCGGGTCGCGGCCAGCCGCGGTCTGGGTGATCCGTGCCGACGGCGGGAAGTACACCGACCGTTTCGTCGCCGGCGGCTTTGCGGCGGTCGGAGGTGCGTTGGATATTTCTTCCTGTGCGAGCCGCGCCGAGATCCGGCACTGCTACGAGCGGGCGTATCCGGAGGCGAGCCCCGCCCAGGTCGGTAGCGCCCTGGGCAACTTCGCCGCGTTTCTTCTCGAGATGCGCGAGGGCGATCATGTGATCACGCCGACCGCCGACCGGGGCTCGCTGCGCTATGGCTGCATCGCCGGACCTCCGGTGTTCGTCCGGGGGGATGACGGCTGTCCGCATCGGACGGAACCGCCGAGCCGTTTCGTGGGACCCGGCCCCGCTCCTCCGGTCCGCTTTCCCCGAATCGCTGCAGAACACCCTCGGCTCGACGAGAGCGGTCTTCCGCATCCAGCACCCTGAGCCGTTCCTGGAAACGATCGGGGGAACCATCGGGGAGGTTCGATTGTCGACGGCGGAAGAAACGGCGCTTCCCGGCCGACGGCCGGCACCAGCAGCCGTCGCCGCGGCAGGCGATCCGCAAGGGCCGGAACCGGACCTCCCCGAGAAGCCCGAGGTGGGAGTGGGGGCCGCAGAGGAAGACGGCGTCGAAACCGAGCGGGGGGACGAGGGCGTGGACGAGCATCCGTTCGATCCTTCGAAGATCAGAGTCCGCACCGTTTCCGTGGTCGTGGAGCAGTTGATCTCCCGCATCCACCACCAGGAGATCGATCTGGCCCCGGACTTCCAGCGGATGGCCGGAATCTGGACCGCGGAACAGAAGAGCCGCCTCATCGAGTCGCTGCTGCTGCGTATCCCGATCCCGGTTTTCTATGTGGCCGCCGATGCCGACGAGAACTGGGCGGTGGTCGACGGGGTCCAGCGGATTTCCACGATCTATGACTATGCGAAAGGCGAGTTCCCGTTGACCCGGCTCGAATACCGCCGGGAGCTGATCGGCAAGCACCATGAAGAGCTGCCGCGGCCGATGCAGCGCCGGATCAGCGAGACGCAGATGGTCGTGAATGTCATCGAGCCCGGCACCCCGCCGGAGGTGATGTTCAACATCTTTCGCCGGATCAACACCGGAGGGATGGCGCTCAACGGCCAGGAGATCCGACACGCGCTCCACCGCGGCCCGGTTCGGGATTACCTGAAACAGCTGGCCGTCTCCGAAGCGTTCCGAAGAGCGACGGACGGGTCGGTGAAGCCGGATCGGATGAAGGACCGGGAATGCGTCCTTCGATTCCTCGCCTTCCATCTCCAGCGGTGGGAGGACTACTCCGCTCAGTCGATCGATAGTCACCTTTCGGCGACGATGAAGGCGATCAACACCATGTCGTCCTCCAGGAGAGATGAAATCGCGGCGGACTTCGACCGCGCCATGGAGGCTGCGTTCG
Source organism: Vicinamibacteria bacterium (assembly GCA_963422395.1). GTDB lineage: Bacteria > Acidobacteriota > Vicinamibacteria > Marinacidobacterales > Marinacidobacteraceae. The sequence goes on from OY729431.1 coordinate 424,125, forward strand.
GGATCTTCGGAGAACGCGCCTTCAGAAGAATGACCAGGAAGGCCATTCGCCGCCGTCCTGTCAACATGCCTCTGCTCGAGGCGTGGTCGGTGCAACTGGCGCGCTGTTCGGACGCTGCGCTGCGCCGTCTCGAGGCCCGCCGCGATGAGGTGAATGCCCGGTTCGAAGCTCTGCTGAGGCAGGATGCGGAATTCGAGAAGGCGATCTCTTCGTCCACCGGCACCCGGAAGCGGATCCGGACCCGCTTCGCCGCCATCCGCGACCTGGTGGAGGAACTCGTCTGATGCTGCGCGGGCTCGGAATCACGAACTTCAAGTGCTTCGCGGAGCTCGACCTCCGCTGCGCGCCGCTGAACCTCCTCTGCGGTCTGAACGGGATGGGCAAGAGCAGCGTCATCCAGGCGCTGCTGGTGTTGCGGCAGTCGTTTCAGTCGGGCCACCTCCAGAAAGGGCGGCTGGTGCTCGGCGGCGGCCTGGTGGACCTCGGGGCAGGCGCCGATGTCCTGTTCGAGGACGCCCCCGAGGAGGAGATCGGGTTCCGGCTCGGGTTCGTCGAACCCACTGTTTCCTGGCAACGATCCTTTCGCTATTCGCGCACCGGCGATCAGCTGGCTCCCGTCGAGGCCGCCGAGGGGGCTGGCGAGGGGGTGCCGGAGGTGTTGGCGGTCTTCCCGCCGTACGGCGGGCGCCTCGCCCATGTCCCGGCGGAGCGGGTCGGGCCGCAGAAGTTCTACCCGCTGTCGAAGATCGCGGCCGAACGGGGCGAGTTCGGGGAACGAGGCGAGCTCGCCTGGAATCTGCTCAGCGAGCGCCAGGACGAGCAGCTGCTGGTGGACGATCCGCGCCGCGGCGGCGCCCCCGGGCGACGGTTGGCGGACATCCTGGACCACTGGCTGCAAGATGTGAGCCCCGGCGCGCATCTGGGGCTTCGCTCCCTGACCGACGCCGATGCGGTGATCGCCGGTTTCTCCTTCGATCGTCCGGGCGATGTCCCGACGCGCCGGTTTCGCGCCACGAATGTCGGTTTCGGGCTCTCGTACGCGGTGCCGGTCGTGCTGGCTCTCCTCTCTCCCGCCGGCACGCTCTGCCTGATAGAGAATCCGGAGGCGCATCTCCATCCGCGCGGACAGACGAAGCTCGCGGAGCTCGCGGCCCGTGCGGCGCTCGCGGGCGTGCAGGTGTTCGCCGAGACCCACAGCGATCACTTTCTGGACGGAGTGCGGATCGCTGTTCGGAACGGCCTGATCACGCCTGCTGAAATCGCGGTCCACTACTTCGAGCGCGACGGTGGACGCACGATGGTCTCCTCGCCGGAAATCGATCCCGACGGACGCCTGTCCCACTGGCCGAACGGCTTCTTCGACCAGCACGAGGAAAACCTGGCGCGATTGCTGGCGCCCCGAACCTGACTTCTGTGGACCTGGCTTGCGGGAGCTCGTCCTGAACCACGCGAGCCTGCGGGCTTGCGGGTTCCCCGAGGCGGCGGCCCTGCTGCCGGATCTGGTGGTCGGGATGGCGGAGCTCGTCCGTAATCGGGCAGCGCAGTCCGTGCTGCGGATGGTCCGCTCGGTCTCGGAGATTCGATTGCAGGGCGGAGAGTCGCTGTGGGACGCCTTTCTCGAAATGAAGCGGCAGGGGGCGCGGGATCAGTACGTCTTTCTCATGCGGCTCGGCCAGAAGGCGCCGCTGCTGAACGGTCTCGCCCCGGCAGTCACTGCTCGATTCCGGTCGTGCGAGGCAAAGAGGTTGCCGCCAGAGGACGGCGAGTCCCTTCTCCTCTGCGCGCTCACCGACTCGATTGCGGTCAGTTTGCCGTCGGAGCCCGACTGGGATCACGACCGCCTCGGGGTGCAGTTCCACGAGCTGTTGTCCGACGCGAGCATCGGCGATGCCGAGGAGGAGATCGACAATCTCGCCCGGTCTGGACATGCGAGCTGCATCGTCGAACGCTGGCGCGGGCAGTGCCGACGAAGTTGCGCAAGCCCTGCCGAGCTGTGGGGCCGCCGGGGGGAACTCTTTCCGCATCTGCTCTTCGGACCCGATGTGGAAGACCAGCTCGCCGAGCTGAACGCCGGCTGGTTACAGACCGTCCTCAACCGGCTGGGGGCACTCGACGAAGCGGCGGAGGCGTGGGCACTGTCTGACGGCGCCGCGCCGCGGTGGAGGTGCAAAGTGACGCCCGAGAGCGACCGGGTGATGGGAAACCCGAAACTCCGGGAGGCGAGGTCCTTTCGGTCGGTCGGCGGAGAGCGGTTGCCGTTCGGTTGGCATGCGCGCTTCGGCAGCGGCGGCCGCATCCATCTGCGGTTCGACGCCGGCACGCGGGAGATCGAGATCGGCTACCTCGGACGGCATCTCCCGCTGTGAGCGCGGCGTGCGGCGTTCCGCAGAGCAGGCGGCGGGCGCACTGCTGGATTTCGGAGGAGGGTGTCCGGCGTCCGTGCCCGTCTCCCGGAGGTTCCGGGCCTGACGAAGGACCCTGCGGAACCCCGGCGGGATGCCCGAGAGAATGATCCGTCCGTTCCGGTGGGACTCCGGGAATCGGGTGCTCCATCTGCTCGACCAGCGCCGGCTGCCCCGCGAGGAGGTCTGGATCACCTGTCGGGAGGCAGCAGAGGTCGCCCGGGCGATCCGCGAGCTGGTCGTCCGCGGCGCCCCCGCCATCGGGATCGCCGCCGCCTACGCGGTGGTGCTCGGCTTCGCCCGCAGCTCCCGAAGCTCGCCCTCGGATCCAGGGCATCCCGTTGGGAAGGAGCTTCCGGCGGGCGAGCCGGCCTCGTCGGCCCGGTTCGATCGTTTCCTTCCGTTCGAGCGGTTCGAGAACCTCGCCGCTGCGCTGGAAAAGACCCGCCCCACTGCGGTCAACCTCGCCTTCGCGCTGGGCCGGATGCGCGTCCGGCTCGGCTCGCTGCGAAAGGCGCCCCCCGAAGCGGCATCCCCGGAAGGAGTCCTCCCGGAAATCGTTGCCGAACTCGAAGCGGAAGCAGACCGGATCGCCGCCGAAGACCTCGCGGCGAACCGGCGGCTCGGCGCGCTCGGCGCGGGCCTGCTCCCCGGAGGGCCGGGTCCGGCGCGCATCCTCACCCACTGCAACGCCGGCGCGCTCGCTACCTCGGGCTACGGGACCGCGCTGGGCATCGTCCGGGCCGCCGCCGCTTTCGGCCGCCAGGTCGAGGTGTTCGCTCCCGAGACTCGGCCGTTCCTGCAAGGCGCGCGGCTCACCGCCTGGGAGCTCCTGGCCGACCGCATCCCGGTGACCCTGATGGCCGACGGTGCCGTTGGGTCCCTGTTCGCCTCGAGAAGACTCGACGCGGTGATCGTGGGCGCCGACCGGATCGCCCGAAACGGCGACACTGCGAACAAGATCGGCACCTATCCGGCGGCCGTCCTCGCCCAGGAGCACGGTGTCCCGTTCCTGGTCGCGGCGCCCTTTTCCAGCGTGGACCTCGAAACGCCGACCGGAGCGGAGATCCCCATCGAGGAGCGGCCTGCCGAGGAGGTCACCGAGATTTCGGGGAAGCCGATCGCGCCCGCCGGCGTACCGGTCTGGAATCCCGTCTTCGACATCACCCCGGCCCGCTTCCTGACCGCCATCGTGACGGAGCGCGGCATCGCCCGCCCGCCGTTCTCCGTGTCTCTCGCATCGCTCGCCCGCCTCGCATCGCGGGACCGTTGACCGCCGCTTGGCGCCGCGCGGTCGTAATCTGCGGTCCGCCGAGGGCTACCGAGTCAGTTCGCAGCCCGTGTCCCGGCAGCTCAGCAGCGGTTCTCCGGCGCAGACCTCATGGGAACCGAAGCGGAGTACGGCTTCCTCGTCCTGGTGCCATCGGACCTCGAGGGAATGTCGAGTGGCTTGCGCGAAAGTTTCGATCCGCCACCCATCGAGGCTGAGGTCGAGGACGGCTGATCGTCCCAGCGGACAGTTGCCGCCCCCCTTGCAGGTCGGGAGTGAAGGAAGCCCTTCGGTTTCCCGCCCGGCCGACACCTGGATCGGGCGCAGCGAGAGGAGATCGTCCACCTCCGGAAGAGCATGCATCTTCACGAGATCCTCGTGCGCGAGGATTTCGATCAGCGTATAGGCCCAGAGGAAGTATTCCCCGGGGGGAAGGCCCTCTCCCATGCGAACCCCCGTCCGTAGAATCCCTCGTCCGTGAGGCGCTCCCGTCCGCCGGCGATCGGTCCCGACTTCCTCGGCGGCTCGTTTCCGCCCGGCAGCCGGGTGTCCTTCGCCTACGGGGGCCGGCGGATCGAGGGGACGGTAATGGCGCTTTCGCGCCGCGGCGCTTCGGTCGCCGGGGATGGCGAGCACTGGAACGTGCCCTATCCCGCGCTCCAGCGCGGCGGCGGGTCTCCGAAACCCCGCTGCACTCTGGCCGTAGCGGAAGCGCTCGGGCGCCGGCTGATCCGCCGCCACACCGGAGCCGACCTCCTGGCTCCGGGATGGAGGTTCGGTTTCGACTTCGCTCTCTCCCGCGCCGGTGTCTGCCGCTACCGGGAAAAGCGGATCGAGCTCTCGGTCAACTACTGCCTCCGCGCCGCGCCGGAAGATGTCGAGGACACGATCCTCCACGAGATCGCCCACGCCTTGGTCGGCCCGGAGCACGACCACGACGAGGTCTGGCGCGCCGCCGCCCGCCTGCTCGGGAGTACCGGCGAGCGCTGTCACCGAACGCCGCCAACACTCCCTCGATGGCTCGGCGTCTGCCCCTGCGGCCAGCGCTGGACGCGCCAGCGATTGAGCCGGAGGATCCGCAGCGGGAGGTGTGCATCCTGCGACGGTCCGATCACCTGGAGACGCAACGACGCGTCGGCTCCCGCCCCGTGCTCGCCGAGCACGACTCCGCCCGGAACCTGAGGTTCCCGCGATCCCGGCGAGAATCCATCCCCTCATGCGGATCCTCGGAATCGAGACCTCCTGCGACGAGACTTCGGCGGCGGTCGTGGCAGACGGCCGGCGCATCCTCTCGAACGTGGTGTCCTCGCAGGGGGCGTCCCACGCGCCCTTCGGCGGAGTAGTGCCCGAGATCGCCTCGCGGCAACACCTCGTCCACCTCGGCCCCGTCGTGCGGCAGGCGCTCGCCGAAGCCGAAGCCTCCGTTTCGGACCTCGAAGCGGTCGCGGTCACGAAGGGGCCGGGCCTCATCGGCGCGCTGCTCGCGGGGGTGTCCTTCGCCAAGGCGTTCGCCTTCGTCCGCGGGTTGCCGCTCGTGGGGGTGGACCACCTCGAAGGCCACATCCGCGCCTGCTACCTGGAGAGCGGCGAGATCCCCCACCCGGCGCTCGCCCTCGTGGTTTCCGGCGGCCACACCAGCCTCTTCCTCATCGAGAGCGAAGGGGAGTACCGCCTCCTCGGCAAGACCCGCGACGACGCCGCCGGCGAGGCGTACGACAAGCTCTCCAAGCGGCTCGGCCTCGGGTATCCCGGCGGCCCGGTGCTCGACCGGCTGGCGCGGCGGGCCCAGGAACGGCGGGGGGATCCGCGCCGCCGCCGCTTCTCGCTGCCGCACTTCTCCGACGGCGCCCGGCTCGATTTCAGCTTCTCCGGTCTCAAGACCCAGGTGCTCCGGGCGATCGAGCAACGCGGCATGGAACCGCTCCGCCCGGGTGAGGATCCCGAAACGCGCGAAGACATCGGCGACCTCGCCGCCGGCTTCCAATCCGCGGTGGTGCGTGCGCTCGCCCGCTCGGTCGAGCGCGCGCTCGAGGCGGTCGAAGCGAAGGCGGTGCTGCTCTCCGGCGGGGTCGCGGCGAACTCCGCCCTCCGCGAGCGTTTCCGTGCCCTCGGCGAAGCGCGCGGGCTGCCGGTGTTCACCCCGAGTGTCGCGCTCTCCACCGACAACGCCGCGATGATCGCTGCCGCCGGATGGCTCGCCTTCCGGCGGGGGGAAACAGCGGATGCCGAGCTGACCGCGAACACCGAACTCCGCCTCGGCGAATCCGGTTCGCGCCGCTCCTCCCGCCACCGGTGAACCGGAGGGGACCCGGGGAGGGGCGGGAGAAAGTGCAGGGGCTTGCGGCGGATCGGGTTCTCGCGGTGTACGAGGTCGAGGCCGGCCCGCGGGACCCCGAAGAGCTGGCTCGGGCGATCGCCGTCGAGCAGACGGTCGAGATCCCGGAAGCCCTCATCCCTCCCGGTCGAATTCGGGACGAGATCGTGGGCCGGGTGGAATCCATCGAGCCGGCACCGGACGGATCGGCACTCGCCGCGCCCGACCCCGCCGCCCGGGACCTCGAAAATCCGGTACGCACCCGCCTCACGATCAGCTACGCCGCCAAACTCGCTCCAGACCTCTTCGGGCTGCTGAGCGTCGCCCTCGGGAACGCCTCGATGCTCGCCGGGGTGCGTCTCGTGGGTCTCCGGCCGCCGCGTTCACTGCTCGAAGCGCTCCCCGGGCCGAATTTCGGCGTCGAGGGCGTCCGGCGGCTGCGGGGAGTACTCGGTCGGCCGCTGCTCGCCACGGCGCTGAAGCCCCGCGGCTCGACCGTCCGCCAACTCGCGGCGCTCGCCGAAGCGTTCGCGCGGGGCGGCGGCGATCTGGTGAAGGACGACCAGAACCTGACCGACGACTTCGAGTCCTTCCGCGCGCGGGTGACCGCCGGCGCCGAGGCGGTCGAACGGGCGAACCAGGCCACTGGCGGGCGCTGCCTCTATCTGCCGCACGCCGGGGCGCCCGCGGACCAGATCGAGCGGTATGTCGCGTTCGCCGCCGAATCCGGCCTTCCCGGAGTCCTGGTCTGCCCGATGATCGTCGGACTGGACACCGTTCGCGCTCTGGCGGCGCGCTATCCGCTGGTGTTCCTCGCCCATCCGTCGCTCACCGGCGCGTTGACCCACGGGCCGGGTCAGGGCGTCGGGCACGGGGTCCTGCTCGGAACCCTGTTTCGGCTCGCCGGCGCCGACATCTCGGTCTTCCCGAATGCCGGCGGACGCTTCGCCTACGGGGAAGCCGAGTGCGCCTCGATCACCGCCCGGCTGCGGGCGCCGCTCGGGACGCTGGCCCCGGCGTGGCCTGCGCCCGCGGGCGGGATGGGCGCCGGAGATGTGCGGCGGATGTGCGAGACCTACGGGCCGGACGCGGTGCTGCTGATCGGCGGAGCCCTGCTCGGGCACCCGGCGGGCGTCGAGGCCGGAACCCGCGAGTTGCTCGCTCGGATCCGGGAGGTGCGCCCCGAGGTCGGAATCGAACCCTCGCTGCCGAAGCGCCCGCTGCCGGTGGAACCGCGCCGGCTGGCCTTCCGGCCCGATTGGAGCTGGGAGGGCCGGAAGAGTTCTCCCTACCAGTCCGCGCCCGGAGACGGGGCGGGCGTCGCTTTCCGGGGATCTTTCCGCGGAGTGCGACGGGTGGAGCTCGTCGGCAAGTTCGGCGAACGCACCCGCTCCGACCTGCGCTACTTCGAGGTCGAGCCCGGTGGCTACACGAGACTCGAACGCCACCTCCACACCCATGTGGTGATCGGCGCCCGCGGCGAGGGCGTCCTGTGGCTCGGCGGCCGGCGCCTGCCGCTCCGTCACCTCGATGTGGCCACCGTCGGCCCGCTCGAAGACCACCAGCTGCGGAACGAAACCGACGGGAAGTTCGGCTTCTTCTGCATCGTGGACCACGAACGGGACCGGCCGATGCCGCCGGCCGATGCCGCCGTGCCGCGGTCCTCGACGAGCCGTTCCTGATTCCCGGGAACCACGGGAAAGGAGCAGGAGCGGGGGCGCGGAAGAACAGACGCGGCGGGCCCGGTGCGGTTTCGCCGGTGGTATAACGGGTCGCCGAAAGCGAAGGAGAGAGCCATGGCGAACCCGAACGGCGGCAGCCCCCGCGAGTTCACGCTCCGGGCTCTTCTTCTGGGCCTCTTCATGGCCGTGGTGCTGGGAGCGGCGAACGCCTATCTCGGCATCCGCGCCGGACAGACGGTCGCCGCCACCTTCCCCGCGGCGGTGGTCTCGATGGTCGTGATCCGCAGGCTGTTCCGGGGCAGCCTGCTCGAGGAGAACATCGCCCGAACGACCGCCTCGGTGGGAGAAGCGCTCGCCGCGGGGGCGATCTTCACCCTGCCGGCGTTCCTGATGGCGGGGGCCTGGGAGGAGTTCCACTACCTCGAGAGCACCCTCTTGATGCTGGTCGGCGGGCTGCTCGGCATCCTGTTCGTGGTCATCCTGCGGCGGAGCATGGTGACCGACCCCGAATTGCCCTTTCCCGAGTCGGTGGCCGCCGCCGAGATCCACCGCGCCGGAAAGGGTGCGAGCGGCGGGCGGCTCCTCTTCCAGATGATGGGGGTCGGCGCGCTGGTCGAGGTCTTCAAGAATTCGAAGGGCATCCAGCTGTTCACCGACCGGATCGCCGGCGCCTTCGGCTACGGCTCGTTCCATTCCGCGGTCAGCGTCGGCGGCCAGTCCTTCGGCGCCGCGGCGCAGCCGGGAGTGCTGCCCTTTTCGACGCCTTCGGCGTCTCCCGCCTACCTCGGAGTGGGCTACATCATCGGCTTCCGCCTCGCGGCGCTCATCTTCTCCGGCGGAGTCTTCGCCTGGTGGTTCCTGATCCCGGCGGTCCTCTTCTTCAACCCCGAGTTCGCCGACACCGGGCGGCTTGCGGCCTCCGGCGCCGACTGGACCGCGGTCAGCAGCGTGGTCTGGGCGGAGCTGGTGCGCCCGATCGCGGTGGGGGCGATGATCGTCGGAGCGGTCTGGACGCTGCTGCGGATGCGGAAGTCGCTCGGCGAGGGGCTCCGCCGCTCCTTCGGCGAGCTCCGCTCCGGCGGCTCCGCTGCCGGCCGCGCTACCGGTTCCGGAAACGACCGCGACCGCGACATCCCCTTCAGCTGGACCACCGCCGGAGTGGCCGCTCTCGTGGTTCCGACCTTCCTCCTCTACGACCACTACACCGGCCAGCCTCTCGGGGCGCTCGGTTCGGCGCTCGTCATGATCGTCGCCGGGTTCTTCTTCTCGGCGGTTGCCGGCTACCTCGTCGGAGTGATCGGCAGCTCCTCGAATCCGGTTTCCGGGCTGACGATTTCGACGCTGCTGCTCGCCGCGCTGCTGATGACCTTCCTCGGGGTCTCCGGAACCGAGGGGGTGGCGGCGGTGTTGGGGGTGGCGGCGGTGGTCTGCTGCGCCTGCGCGGTCGCCGGGGACATGCTGCAAGACCTCAAGGTCGGCCAACTCCTCGGAGGCACGCCCTTCCGCATGGAGTGGGCGGAGATCATCGGAGTGATCTTCGCTTCGATGTTCCTGGTCCTTCCGATGATCCTCCTCCACCGGGGAGACATCGCCGCGGGCGGCATCGGGATCGGAGGCGAAGAGCTGCCGGCGCCGCAGGCAGGGCTGATGGCGCTTTTGTCGCAGGGAATCGTGGGCGGCGACATGCGCTGGCCGCTGGTGGTCATCGGCGTCGCGCTCTGCTTCTTCCTGATCCTCATCCGGGCGCCCTCACCGATGCTGATCGCGGTGGGGATGTACCTGCCGCTGCAGACCACCTTCGCCATCTTCGTGGGCGGCTTCTTCCGCTGGTTGACCGACCGGCGGATGGCCTCGCTGCCGGCGGAGCGGCGCTCTCTGGGCGAGAGCGCCGGAACGCTGATCGCCTCGGGGCTGATCGCCGGAGAAGCGCTGATGGGAGTCGCGCTGTCGGGGATCGCGGTTTGGGAATTCCAGCTGCCGTCGCCGATGTCCTCGCCCTCGGGGGTCCCGGGCTTCCTGGTCTTCTTGGTGCTCGGCTGGTTCCTGATCCGGATCCCGCTCCGCCGCGCCCGCCGCGTGGGGTAGGCCAGGTAGGCGGCAGTTACCGCCCCTCGGGCGGCGGAAAGGCGGCGAGCGGGCTCGGATAGCGGTCGAGGAGGCCGGGCTCGGCCATCAGCGCTTCGATGGCGTCCAGGTCCATGGGGACGAATTCCGAGAGGTTTTCGGCGCCGCCTTCGGTGATCAGGATCACATCTTCGAGACGGAGGTAGATCCGCTCTTCCGGCACCCGGAATTGGGGCTCGATGGTGAACACCATCCCCGGGGTCAGAGTTCCGTCGGCGTCCCCCACATCGTGCACCGCCATGCCGACGCCGTGGCCCAGCGAGCCCGGCCGGCCGGCGGCGCGGCGGGCATAGGAGCGGACGAACTCCTCGGCGGCGGACCGGTAGTGCGGTTTCGTGAAGGGCCAGCCGCGGACGATCTCTTCCATCCGGGCCGCCGCCTCGCCCATCACCACCGCAGTGTCGCCGGGCCGGATGGCGTCGAGGATGGCCCGATAGCAGGCCAGATAGAAGCCGTAGAGATCGCGCTGCCACTCGTTGAAGCGCCCGTTCACCGGCCACATCCGGGTGACATCGCTGGTGTAGTAGCCGACATCCGGTGCGTAGTCCATGAGGAGGAGGTCGCCGTCTTCCAGGCGGCTCGCGCCCCGGTGGTAGTGCGGATACCAGGCGTTTTCGCCGGCGGCGACGAGCGAGTAGTAGGCATCCGACTGGGCCCCGTCCCGGAAGAAGAGGAATTTCCCTACCGCGTCGAGTTCGTGCTCGTGGATTCCGGGTCTGGTGGAGCGCATCGCTTCCATGAGCGCGAGCCCGGAGAGTCGAGTGGCCTTCGTGACGAGGGCGATCTCGCGCGGGCTCTTGACCAGGCGGAGCCGGTCGAGCACGGGAGAGAGATCCTCGATCCGGAGCTTGGGAAAGCGGTCCCGCAGCTGCGAGGCGAAGTTCGCTTCCCTCGAGGGCCGTCCGTCCCAGGGGTCGTTCGCGATGTCCGAATTGCCGCGGGTGGCGAGATCGCGGCTCATCGCGGCGAGCTCGGCCGGGCTCAGCGGGGTGTGGAGCACGGGCGGCCGGCGGCCCCAGGCCAGCCGTGCGAGGTCGCCGCTCAGCTTCCAGGCCCCGTGCACCGCATCGACTCCAGTGCGTTCCCGCGCCAGCTCGGCGTCCTCGGCGCTCAGCAACCGCCCCTCGGAGGCCTCCCGCCGGTCGTTCCGGTGCGGCAGGTAGAGCACCGAACGCCGCGAAGTGCCGTCGAGCAGGAGATAGGCGTGCGGGGTCTCCACTCCGGTCAGGTAGTAGAACGAGTTCGTCTGCCGGAACCGCACATAGCCGAGCGGCGAAGGCGCCCCCTGGAGCACTGCGGCGGCCCCCGGCCCGATCGCCTCGAGCACCGCCTCCCGCCGGGCGGTGAACTCTTCGGCGGGAAAATCGCCGGTGAAGAGCGGCGCATCCTGAGCTGCCGCCGCCGAAGCGGAGAGGGCCGCAAGGCTTAGCAGCCTGTGGAGAACAGGGTGGAAGGACATGGCGCGGGGCTCCGAAGCGGACGAGGCGGGACGGCCGGCAGGAAGGGCCGGAAAGAACGGTGAGGAACCATCGTAAGCGCCGCGCTACTCTTTCGCTCGCGCCCGAATCGGGTTTTCGTTTGAGTTCCAGTTCACCTTCGGGGTCGCGCTCCAGCCCGCAGCCCGGAGTCCTCGCCGAAATCCCGGCCCACGCCCGGTCGCTCACTCTCCGGCGTCGGGCTTCGGGGTCGAACCCGCGCGAGTCACTCCTCCGGCTGGCCGATTCGCACCCCGGCCTCCCGCTGGTCTTCGGCCTCGGAGCCTCGCTGGTGCGCGAGCTGGGGGCCGAGGTTCCGGGTCTCGGCACGCTCGCTCCCTTCACGGGGTCCGGCTTCACCGTCCCGGCCACCCCGGCGGCGCTCTGGGTCTGGCTCCGCTCCGAAGAGCGGGGAGAGCTGGTCCATGAAAGCCGGCGCGTCGAAAAGATCCTCGCTGGCGCCTTCGAGGTGGATTCGGTGGTGGACGCCTTCCGCTACCGCAGCGGCCTCGATCTCACCGGCTATGCGGACGGAACGGAAAACCCGGTCGGTGAGGCGGCGGCCCGCGCGGCGCTGGTATCCGGGTGCGGACCGGGGCTCGACGGCTCCTCGTTCGCGGCGGTGCAGCAGTGGGTCCACGACTTCGACCGTTTCGAGTCCTTCTCCGCCGCCGCGCAGGATCAGATCATCGGTCGCCGGCGGAGCGACGATGTGGAGCTGAAGGACGGCCCCGACGCCGCCCATGTGAAACGCACCGAGCAGGAAGCGGCCGACCCCCCCGCCTTCCTGCTTCGCCGTTCCATGCCCTGGGCGGACTCCCGGCAGAGCGGGTTGCTGTTCCTCGCCTTCGGCAAGAGTTTCGACGCCTTCGAATTCCACCTGCGCCGGATGGTCGGAGCCGCCGACGGGATCGTGGACCACCTGTTCCGCTTCACCCGGCCGGTGACCGGCTCCTATTTCTGGTGCCCGCCGATCGCGGAGGGCCGCGCCGACCTCAGCCGGCTGGGCTGAACGTCCTTCGAGCTGCCGCGGTGCACCAGGAGGCCGCGCGGCGGCTCGCCGCCGAGTTCCTCGGGACGGCGGGCCTCCTCGCCGCCATCATCGGCTCCGGCGTCATGGCGGACGCCCTGTCGGGCGGAAACGACGGGGTAGCGCTTCTCGGCTGCACCGCCGCCATCGGCGCCAGCCTGGTCGTTCTGATCTGGCTCTTCGCGCCGATCTCGGGCTGCCACATCAATCCGGCGGTCACCCTCGCCTTCCTCCTCCGCCGAGAGATTTCCCCCGGGATGGCCGGGCTCTACGGGGTCGTTCAGCTCCTGGGCGGTTTCGCCGGGGTGCTGGCGGCGCACGCGATGTTCGACCTGCCGCTGCTGCAGACCGCGACCCAGGTGCGAACCGGCGTCGGCCAGTGGTTCTCCGAAGGGGCGGCTACCTTCGGGTTGATCCTCACCATTTTCGGCTGCCTCCGGGTTCGTCCGCAGGCAGTGGCGGCGGCGGTGGGCCTCTACATCTTCGCCGCCTGCTGGTTCACCGCCTCGACCTCGTTCGCGAACCCGGCGGTCACCGCAGCGCGCAGCTTCACCGACACTTTCTGCGGCATCCGCCCGCTGGACGCCCCCGCCTTCGTCGTGATGCAGATCGTGGGGGCCGTCGTAGCGACGCCGTTCGCCGGCTGGCTCTTCGGGGTCCGCGAGCGTCCGGATCCCTCCACTCGCTCCTGAACGGCCGGCACGCCTCTCCGAGTTCGCCGCCCTCGGGCCGCTCCTCCGTGACCGCCCGACCTGCAGTGCCGAGTGCCGTGCCGAACGCGCTGCCGATCCGCGCCTCGGACCGCATCGCCAGCCTCGATGTGCTACGCGGTTTCGCCCTCGTGGGCATCCTGGTAATGAACATCCAGGTTTTCTCGATGCCGGCGGCGGCCTACACCAACCCGACCGTCTGGGGCGGTCTCTCCGGAGCCGACCTCGCGGTCTGGCTGTTCGGCCAGCTGTTCGTGAACCAGAAGTTCCTGTTCCTGTTCTCCCTGCTGTTCGGCGCCGGCATCTGCCTCTTCGCCGACCGCATCGAGGCTCGCGGCGGCCGCCCGGCGCCGGTTCACTACCGGCGTATGGCCTGGCTGCTGGTTTTCGGGCTGGCCCACGCCTATTTGCTCTGGATCGGGGACATCCTGGTCCCCTACGCCGTCTGCGGCTCGTTCCTCTGGCTGGCGCGCCGCCTCGGACCCCGGGCGCTCCTCGTTCTCGGGTTGGCCGTCTTCTCGGCGGGGAGCGGGCTGCAGCTGTTGGCGGGCGCTGTGCTCTCTTCCCCTGCTGTTCAAGGGGAAGCGAGACGGGAGATCGCGGCGGAGTGGACGCCGAGTCCCGAGGAACTCGAAGTCGAGGTCGCGGCCTACGGCAGCGGCTGGGCGGGGCAACAGCCGCTCCGGGTCGAGCAGTCGCTCGGGATGCACCTCTTCATGCTGCCGTTCTTTTCGGTGTGGTTCGTGGGTGGGGCCATGCTGTTCGGGATGGCGCTCTACCGTCTCGGGATTCTGGGCGCGGCGCGGGAGGACGGCTTCTACCGGCGGCTCGCTGCCTGGGGCCTGCTCGTCGGGGCGCCGGTCACGGCTTTCGGTATCGGCTGGAATTGCGCCGGCGGCTGGAACTGGGAACGCTCGATGTTCTTCGGCGCCCAGTTCGACACCTGGGGAAGCCCGGCGATGGCGCTCGGCTACCTCGGCTTGGTCCTGCTCGTTGTCCGCCGGGGTCTTCTTCCCGGCCTCCTGGCGCGCCTCGCCGCTGCTGGCCGGATGGCGTTCACCAACTACCTCCTCCAGACGGTGATCTGCACCACGATCTTCTACGGCCACGGGCTCGGGCTCTTCGGCCGAGTGGACCGGGCCGGGCAGCTCGGCATCGCCGCCGCCGTCGTCCTGATCCAGCTGTGGCTTTCCCCGCTATGGCTCGGCCGCTTCGCCTACGGCCCGCTCGAATGGGCGTGGCGGGGTGCGACCTACGGCAGGGCGCCTCCACTCCGCCGGTCTGCCTGATCCGCACCTGTCCCGCCGGCCATGTCCGTGTCCCTTCACTGAGTGGAGCCGAGATATAGACGGCTACCGGTTATGCCCGCAGGCCTCGCACTGCGGAACTCGTCCGCAATACGGGCGCTATGTACTCGGGTTCGATGCCGTGGCTTTCCGTGGGATAGAACATCTCGTTCCAACCCCGCCGTTCTCCGCGGCGGACCGTAAAGAACCGTTCGATGGGTGCGAGTAGGTTCAGGGTCCGTAGAAGCCGAGTTCCATCCGATATCGAGAATCCGACCGAAAAAATATCTTGATCAGACCTTCCTTAAACGAGCTAGGTACATGAAGCATTGACCTGCTTCCAAAAGAAATTCATCAACTTCAACCGAGCGCTTTTCCATTTGTATGCCTACTCCGAATTTCTGACTCCCCGGCCTGTTCGTACACCGCCTTCAGGTCGCGTCCCGCGCTCTTCTGCTCGACGATCAGCACGCCCGGCCAGAACAGGTCGATGAAGCCCGAGCGGTTGTCCAGCTTCGCGACATACGCCTCGTAGCGCGCGACGCTCTGCCGCTGAACGCCGAACACCCGGAAGAAGGCGTTGTAGAAGCTCTGCGTCTCGCCCTTCTGGTAGGCCGCGTCAACGCCATTCGTGGGCGAAGCGGCGGCGCGGCGCGTACCTCATTCCTCCACGAAAAGCGCATCAGATCGCGCCGCCTGCTCTGCGCCGAGCACCGGACGATGTGTAATTGTTCGGGAATGGATGAAGGGAAGCCGCCGGATCAGTTGCTCGTACGTCCACGATGGCGCGATAAACGATCATGCGTTCAGCGCGTCCGCACGACGTTCGGCGGCGACCCTCTCGCGACGCGCCTGTGCAAGCTCGTAGCTCGCCTGCATCCGCATCCAGTGCTCGGCGGTACCCCAGCCGATGTCTTCCAAAGACAGCGCCATGTTCGCGGACACGCCCGCCTTGCCGTTCAGCAGCCGCGACAGCGTGCCGCGCTCGCAACCGAGCCGTGCCGCCGTCTCGGTCACGTTCCAGCCCTCATCGTCCATGCTCTCGCGGATGAGTTCGCCCAGGTGCGGCGGGTCCTGCATCGGGCCGACGCGATCGTTCGCAATGTCGTTCATGGTCAGCACTCTCTCCGGTCAGTGGTAGTCGATCAGGCCCACGTCCACGGCCTCGCCGTCCTCGAAGCGGAACACCACGCGCCAGTTGCCCGAGACGCGGACGCTCCACTGGCCCGCACGGTTGCCCTTCAGGGGATGAAGCCGAAAGCCCGGCGCGTCGGCGCTGCCCGGATGCGTCGCCTCTTGCAGACGGAACAGGATACGCCGAAGCCGTGGCGCGAAACCGGCGGGAAGCCGCGCCGTGTCGTCACGTTCGTGCAGCGCCCGCAGTCCCTTGTGCCTGATCCTCAGGATTCACAGTAGCGCGCCACGTTACGCGCCGCAAGCGCCCGCCGCGCCGTCGCAGCGGGCGGCAACGCTGCGGAGCGGTAACGTGTGCACGGCTCGACCCTGCGCAGAGGGAACATGTGCGGCGGCCACTGCTCAGCGGCGGTCACGTGCGAGCCTGCACCGCCGCCGACAGTGCGGGCCGAGTAAATGATGCCGCCGGTGCGCACGCCTTCATGAATTGATCTGTTACCTCGTACTTCCTAATAGTGCCGCTTGGAAGCCGCGCGGCGGTTCGGGGACTGTCTTCGCAGGTGCGCGGCGGGCGCTGCCGCTCAAGCGCCGCTCGGGCTAAATGCCGGTTGCACAACCGCTTTCATCGCCCGACGGTTTGAGCGGTCAGGAAGCGCGATCTGGACGCCGGTCGGCGCGTGGTTCTCACACGACACGCATCGAGGTCGATCACCGAATCCCACCGGTCGGCGCGTGGTCCCGTACGGCAGATCGCAGAGCACGAGGTCCACGGAATTCGCCGGCAGCCGGGGCAGCACTTCGAGGCAGTCACCTTCGTAGAGCCGGTTGGCCAGTTCGTCCACTCCCCGGGACTCCGGAATCTCCGCGGCGGCGATGGAGGAATGCATTTCTATCTATCGCTTCTGGCCCGCCGGGTCCAAGCCCGCCCCGGCTGTGTTGGACTGCGCTTCGGGAAGCAGGTGGACGATCGAGTTCGCGTAGTAGTCCAGCAGGTGCCGCCGGGGGGCGAGTACCCGGAGGATGCCTTTCTCGGCGCTCACCATCCGGCGTTGGATCAGGAGCTGGATGCCGAGCTCGACGGCAGGCTTCCAATCCTCCCGCGGCAGTTCGGTGGCTTCGAAGCGGGTCTCGATCCTCTCGAGAATGGAGAAGGCGGCGGCCTGCGCCTCGAAAACTGGGATTCCCTCTGGTTTGCCGCCGCGGACCACCGCGGCCATGAGCGGCACCGGCAGCACCGGCATGATCGCTGCGATGCGCTCCAGGAGCGCGTCGGCGAGCCGGCGCACTTCGACGAAGCGGGTGCTGCGATCCCCGCTTCGCGGATCGAACCCGCTTTCCGCCAGCCATTCCCGGAGTGAGAGCGGAGCGCCGACGCTCAGTGTCGCGTGTCCGAAAGGTTTCCAGCGGCGGTTCAACCGCAGCCAGACCTGCCCCGCCAGAAAGCCGAGAGCCGCCCGCCAGGATCGGAACCGGGTGGGCCGCCGGCCCTGAGCTTTCAGGAGCTGCAGATTTTCGTCCTCCAGCACCCGGTCGTAGTTCACCGCGACCGGCACCAGCGCCACATCGCGTCCCGCATCGGGATCGAAGGCGCGCACTGCATAGTCGAGGAGGCCGAGGCGTGGAGCACCCAGCCGGCCGTCTTCCGAAAAGCGGCCCTCGATGAAGAAGGCCTGCGGCACTCCGGCGCGGGTGGCGCTCTTCACATGGCTCGCCAGCACCGCCCGGTAGAGCGGACTTCCCGATCCGCGCCGCACGAAGAAGCCGCCGAGGGCGCGCAGCAGCGGTTCGAGAGGCCAGTAACGCGCCCATTCGCCCACTGCGAAAGACAGGATGGCCCGGTCGGCGAGCGAGGACGCCGCGATCACATAGTCGAGGTTGCTGCGGTGATTCAGCACGAAGACCGGGGTCGAGGCCTGCGCTGCCGCGACCAGCGCCTGCTCGTCGAGATACCGCACCTGAACCCGGAAAAGCCGGCGCAGCATCCGTTTCATCCGGCCGTGGATGACCCCGAAATAGAGCCTCGTGCTCAGTGAGGGCGCGATCTCGCGGGCGTAGCGGCGCGCTTCGAGGAGGATCTCTCCCTGTTCGCGCCCGCTCCGGGTGGCTTCTTCGAGGATCGCCTCCTGGACCGCCGGTTCCACCATCAGCAGATCGGCCGCGCTCGACGGCTTCAGGAACTGGAACGCCGAGGGTTGGATCGCGAGCCGTGCCTGCGCTTCCTGCATGGCGTGAGCGTTTCGGCGGTCACGCCGCCGCCGCCAGAGGGGGCGCAGGACCAGCCCGAAGACCGAGCCGCCGACGAGCAGGAGGAGAACTCCGAACGGGATCGAAACGGGTTCGAGCACCGGATCGTCCTGACTCCGGAACGGCCCCTACCGGGCGCGATCAGCCGTAATCGGGAACGGAGATGGATTTTTCGATCCGCGCGAGCAGCTCCGACCGCCGTTCCACGAGCACGCCGGCGAGCCGGTCCGCCGCGACCACCTCCACCTCCCGCTCTCCCCGCATCCGCACCTCGACGCCCCCCTGTTCGAGCGAACGGCGGGAGACCACGGCGCGTATCGGAATTCCGATGAGGTCGGCGTCGGCGAACTTGACTCCGGCCCGTTCGTTCCGGTCGTCCATCAGTACCTCGAGGCCGGCGCTGCCTAGTTCCCGGTAGATGGTTTCGGCCCGCCGTACGGCTTCGTCCTCTTCCTTCGATCTCCCGCCGAGCGGGATCAGGTGCACATCGTACGGCGCGACGCTCATCGGCCAACGGAGCCCGCGTTCGTCCCGGTGCTCTTCGGCTACGCAGGCGAGCAGCCGGCCCGATCCGATGCCGTAGGAGCCCATCCAGAGGGGGCGCTCGGCCCCGGAATCGTCGAGATAGCGGGCACCCGCGGCGTCGCCGTAGCGGGTGCCCAGCTGGAAGATGTTGCCGACCTCGACTCCACGGGCGGTGCGGAGCGGTTCGCCGCATTCGCCGCAGGGCCGCCCGTCTTCGGCGATGGCGATGTCGGCCACCCGGTCCGGTTCGTAATCCCGCCCCGCGTTCACATTGCGGAGGTGTACGCCCTCCTCGTTGGCGCCGGCCACCAGGTTCGGCGAAACGGGAATCGCGTCATCACAGACCACCGTTCCCGAAGTCATGCCGATCGGGGAGGCGTAGCCCGGAACGGCGCCGGCGCCGCGGATCGCTTCGTCTTCCGCTAGCCGGAGCCAGGACGCCCCCACCGCGTTCGCCAGTTTCGTCTCGTTCACTTCCATGTCCCCGCGGACGATCGCCAGGACCAGCTCTTCCCGGGCGCCGCCGTCGAGGCCGGCGGTGAGGAAAACCGCCTTGGCGGTGCGGGATGCGGGGATGTCCAGGAACGCGGCGAGTTCCCGGATGGTCCGGGTGCCAGGGGTCGGCACCGGTTCGAGCGGCTGCGGCGCCTCTCGGGCGGCGGCTTCCTTGCGAAAGCGGGCGACTTGCCGGTTGGCGGAGTAGCCGCAGGCGTCGCACAACACCAGGGTGTCCTCGCCGATCGGGGTGAGATACATGAACTCGTGCGCTCGGCTTCCGCCCATCATGCCGACATCGGAGCCGACAGCGATCGTGGGAAGCGCGCAGCGGCCGAAGATACGGAAATACGCCTCGTAGTGCGCGCGGTACTGCCGGTCGAGCCCGCGGGCGTCACGGTCGAGGGTGTAGGAGTCCTTCATCGTGAATTCCCGCACCCGGATGAGGCCAGCTCGCGGGCGTGCATCGTCCCGGAACTTCGTCTGGATGTGGTACACGAGCTGGGGCAGCTGCCGGTGCGAGCGGATCTCGGTGCGGCAGAGGTCGGCGACCACTTCCTCATGGGTCATGGCGAGGACCAGTTCGCTGTTCTTCCGGTCCTGGAAGCGCGCCATTTCCGGCCCCACGGCGTCGTAACGCCCCGAGCGCCGCCAGATCTCCGCCGGGTGGACCACCGGCATGGTCATTTCCTGACCGCCGATGCGGTTCATCTCCTCACGGAGGATGTTCTCGATCCGGGTGATTGCCCGGTGGGCGAGCGGCAGGCAGGAGAACAGGCCCTGGCCCAATTGCCGCAGGAAGCCGGCGCGGAGCAGCAGGCGATGGCTTTCGGCTTCGATCCCTGCCGGGGCTTCGCGGAGCGTCAGGCCGAAGTGGCGGGAAAGACGCATCAGCGGAGTTGGGAGAATGTACTGGGCAACCGCATGCGTCAGGCGGCGGAGGTCCGCCGTTCGGCTCCATCTCGGCCGCGGGGATCCCTCGGGACGACGGGCATCTCGATCACTTCCCGATCGTTCGTGCCCCCGCTCTCCGGGTCCAGCACCTTGAGTGCGTCGCCCAGGAGAAAGATGGAGCCGGCGACGACGACCTCTCCGTTGCGGCCGGCGAGCCGAAAGGCTCGGGTCAGCGCCTGCGGCACTTCCGCCACGATTTCCGCCCGAGTGCCGTTTCCGGCGAAAGCCGGCTGTACGGCGTCTGCCAAGTCCCCGGCGGGGAGCGCCCGGCGGCTCGCGGCGGCGGTCAGCACCACGGAGTGGAAGTGGGGATCGAGCGGCGCCAGCATCGCGGCGGCCCGCTTGTCGCGCATCGCGCCGAAGACCAGCACCCGGCGGCGGACGGGTCCGAGAGAGGCGAGGTACTCGGCGAGCCGCTCGGCGCCGTCCGGGTTGTGGGCGGCGTCGAGGAGCAGACTCGGCCGGACGGAGCTCGCCGGCAGCCACTGCAGCCGCCCCGGCCAGCGCACCGCCGAGACTCCCTCCCGGACCCGCACCGGATCGAGCGGCCCGAGCCCGCGCCGGGCGAAGAACCGCTCGGCCCCGCGGACGGCGAGCGCGAGGTTGTCGAGTTGATGGCGCCCCGGCAGCGGCAGCCACAGGTCGTCGTAAACCCCTTCCGGGGTGCGGAGCCAACCTCGGGCGCCGCTGCGGCCGGTGTCGAAAACAGCCTCCACCTCTCGTTCGAGATCCCGGAAGCGGGCGCCGCGGGCACGGGCGCCCGCCTCGAGAACGGTCTTGACCTCCGGCTTCTGCGCTGCCGCCAGCAGCTCGCCTCCCGGGCGCGCCACCGCTCCCTTTTCGGCGGCGATCTCCCGGACCGTGCGTCCCAGATACCGCTCATGGTCCAGCGCGATCCGGGTGATGAGTCCGAGCGGGGCGTCGGTAGCGGTGGTGGCGTCCCAGCGCCCTCCCATCCCGACCTCGAAAATCGCTGCGTCCACCCGATTCCGGGCGAACGCGCAGAACGCAGCCCCGGTGATCGTCTCGAAGAACGAGGGGCGATGGTCCGGCGGCAGCGCGGCGGTCGCCTCGGCGACCGTGCTCACGAAGCCGGCGAATTCATCTGGCGCCACCCGGCGGCCATTCACCACGATCCGCTCCTCCACCGCCACCAGATGGGGAGAGGTGAACCGGCCTACCCGCAGGCCGTGGGCCCGCAGCACCGTATCCAGGATGGCGACGGTGGATCCCTTGCCGTTGGTTCCCGCGACGACCACCGCCGGGAACCGGCGTTCGGGATGACCGAGAGTGCGGGCCAGCTGTCGGATGTTCCGGGTCCCCACCTCGACCCGGAACTGCTCCCGGCTGCGCAGGTAGGCGAGCGCTTCCTCGTAACGCATCCTGCGGATCGGGGAGGCGGGGCGGATCGCGGGGCTTAGCAGCCGGTACGGACCAGCACCGGCTCCCGGGCGGCGAGCGCGGGCGCCGTCTGCGTCGAAGCCGCCGTTCCCCGAGGCTCGAAGAGGAACCGCAGGAATCCGCCGAGCACCCGGCGAAGCTCGCGGCGGTGGACGACGCGATCCAGCATCCCGTGTTGGAGCAGGAACTCGGAGCGCTGGAACCCGGGCGGCAACTCGCCGCGGATCGTCTGCCGGATCACTCGCGGCCCGGCGAACCCGATGAGTGCGCCGGGCTCGGCGAGGTTGAGGTCCCCGAGCATCGCGTAACTGGCGGTGACTCCGCCGGTGGTGGGATGAGTGAGTACCGAGAGGAAGGGGACCCGCTCCTCGTCCAGAACCGCGAGCGCGGAGGAGATCTTGGCCATCTGCATGAGCGAGAGCGCCCCTTCCTGCATCCGGGCGCCACCCGAGCAGGACACCACGATCAGCGGAATGTGCGCTTCACAGGCAGCCTCGACCGCACGGGTGATCTGCTCGCCCACCACCACGCCCATGCTCCCGCCGATGAAGCCGTACTCCATGACCGCGAGGAACACGGGCGTCCGCTCGATCCGCCCCCGGGTGACGAGGATGGCGTCATCGAGGCCGGTCGCTTCGGCGCTCCGACGCAGCCGCTCGTAGTAGTCCACGCGGTCCCGGAACCGGAGCGGATCGTTCGAGCGGAGTCCGCCCGACAGTTCCTGGTACTCCCCCTCGTCCATGAGCATCTCCACCCGGTCCCGAGCGGAGAGCCGCATGTGGAAGTCGCAACGCGGACAGACCTCGAGGTTTTCTCGGAGGGCCCGCCCGTACACGATCTCCGAACAGCCCTCGCAGCGCACGAAGAGCCCTTTGGGAACTTGCGGGCCGGCACGGTCCGCGTGAGCGTCGGGGCTGCGGAACGCGGAATCGACCATGGGAGGCACGAAATGCTAGCAGCCTGTGGATGAAGTGACGCGAGCGCCGAGAGTGGTGAGGCGCCCGGCTGACAAGGCGCGTGACGGAGGAATACCGGGAGTATTTCGAGCGAAACGCAACGATGAGCCCCGTGAAACGGGGCGGTTCAGCCGGGATGCATCGCCGCTCGAACACCGCGTGACTTCGTCCACCGGCTGCTGACAGCCTGTGGATGAAGTGACGCGAGCGCCGAGAGCGGCCCAGTTCTCCCAGGGTGGCGGCCCAGCCTGCGCCCATAATATCGGGCGGATCGGAGGTCTTGACCCATGGAACCGCAGACTCTGCATCAGCTGTTCGCCGCAGCCTGCTCCCGGCACGACAGGGAGGACGCTCTCCTCTACAAGGAGGGCGGAGAGTGGAAGAAACTCTCCTCGGCTGGCTGGCTGGCCGCCGCGCAGGAGACGGCGATGGGGCTCGCCGCCCGCGGGGTGGAAAAGGGAGATCGGGTGGTGCTGCTCTCCGAGAATCGGGTGGAGTGGTTCACCGTGGAGGCCGGGCTCCAGCTCCTGGGCGCGGTGACGGTGCCGATCTACCCCACCCTGACCGCCGCGCAGACCGCTTACATCGTTCGGGATTCGGGAGCTCGGGTGGTCCTCGCCTCGACCGCAGACCAATACGCCAAGATCCGCGCGGTCCGGGACCAGCTCCCGGCGCTGGAGACGGTGTTCACCTTCGACGAAGGAGCGGGCGGCGAATCCTGGGAAACCCTCATGAGCGCCGGCAAGGCGGCAGGTGAGGCCGATCCCGGCGGGACGGACCTGCTCGCGGCGGCGGTCTCCGGCGGCGATCTCGCCACGATCATCTACACCTCGGGAACCACCGGGAATCCCAAGGGGGTGATGCTCACCCAACAGAACCTGGTGCAAAACGCCCTCGCCGGTACCGAAGCGATCATCCTGAGCCCGGAGGATGTGGCGATGTCGGTGTTGCCGTACAGCCATGTGTTCGCCCGCATGGTGGCGCACTATCTCTATCCCCACTGCGGGGTCAGCATCGCCATCGCCGAGAGCATGGACAAATTGGTGGAGAACATCGGCGAGATCCGCCCCACGGTCATGGCCTGCGTGCCGCGCTTCTACGAGAAGATGCGGGACCGGGTGCTCGAAGGGGTGGCCGCCGGCAGCCCGTTGAAGCAGAAGATCTTCCACTGGGCGCTCCGGACGGGCCGTGCAATGGGCCGCCATCGCCAGCAGGGGACCGAGCCGCCCGTCGGACTGAAGTTCCGCTACCGCCTGGCGACCCGGCTCGTGTTCGACAAGCTCCATAAGCGCCTCGGCGGCCGGATGCGGCTCTTCGTCTCCGGCGGCGCGGCGCTGCCGCAGGAGGTCGCGGAGTTCTTCCTGGCGGCGGGCTGGCTCATCATCGAGGGCTACGGGCTGACCGAGACCTCGCCGGTGATCACCGTGAACCGCCCCGACCGGTTCCGTTTCGGCACCGTGGGAGTCCCGGTGCGCGGCGTGGAAGTGAGGATCGCGGACGACGGCGAGATCGCCTGCCGCGGCCACAATGTGATGAAGGGTTACTTCGGCAACGCCGCCGCCACCGAAGAAGCCATCGTGGGCGGTTGGTTCCATACCGGCGATGTGGGGGAGTTCGACGAGGACGGTTTCTTGCGGATCACCGACCGGAAGAAGGACCTGCTCGTGACCGCCGGCGGAAAGAATGTGGCGCCGCAGCCCATCGAGGCGATGTTGAAGACCAGTCCGTACATCGCCGAAATGGTGATGATCGGAGACGCCAGGCCGTACCTCGCAGCGCTGGTGGCGCCCGACTTCGACCAGCTCCGGCGCTTCTGCGAGGCCGAGGGAATCCCGGCGGACACGGACGAGGTGATGGCTGCCGACGAACGGGTGCGGGCGCACCTCGAGGCGGAGATCGCCCGGCGGAGTGAAAACCTCGCTCCTTACGAACAGATCAAGAAGATCGCAGTGATCGCGGACACCTTCTCCGTCGAGAGCGGCGAGCTGACGCCGACGCTCAAGGTGAAGCGGCGGGTGGTCTCCGAGCGCTACGCCGACCGGATCGACTCTCTGTACGGTTAGCAGCCTGTGGATGAAGTCACACGGCCAAAGGCCGGCGATGCCCAGTCCTCCCGGTGGGGGCCCTGGCTGAACCGCTTCGCTCTTCGTTGCAAATCAGTCGGAATACGCCCGGTATGCCTCCCGATTCGCGCCTTGTCAGCCAGGCGCCTCCCCGGTCTTGGGGCTCGCGCCACTTCATCCACAGGCTGCTAGCCGATCAGCCAGGCCATCGGATTCGCGCGGTTTCGCCGAACGACGCGCGGTGACCGATCCGTTCGAGACCGTCATCGGGCTCGAGGTCCATGTCCAGCTCGTAACCCGCACCAAGCTGTTCTGCGGCTGTCCGAACGCTTTCGGCGCCCCTCCGAATACCCATGTCTGCCCGGTGTGCTACGGGTTGCCGGGCGCGCTCCCGGTACCGAACCGGCGCGCGCTGGAACTCGCGGTTCTGGCCGGCCTCGCGTTCGAATGCGAGATCCCCGAGGAGTCGGTCTTCGAGCGCAAGAACTACTTCTACCCCGACCTCCCGAAGGGCTACCAGATCACTCAGTTCGAGCATCCGGTAGCCCGCGCCGGAAGCCTGCGGATCTCCGGGCGGACGATCGGCATCCACCGCATCCAGCTCGAGGAGGACGCCGGCAAATTGGTGCACGAGGGCTTCGACGGTTCGGACCGGCGGAGCGGAGTGGACTTCAACCGCGCCGGCGTTCCGTTGATCGAGATCGTGAGCGAGCCGGACATCCGTTCTCCGGCCGAAGCTTGCGACTACGCCCGGGCGCTGAAGCGCCGCGTGGCCTACTGCGGGGTATCCGGCGCCGACATGGAGAAAGGCAACCTGCGCATGGACGGGAACCTCTCGGTCCGCCGGCGGGGCGCCGCGGAGTTCGGGGTCAAGGTCGAGCTGAAGAACCTGAACTCCTTCCGGTTCCTGCGCCGCGCACTCGACTTCGAGGCGGCGCGTCAGCGCGAACTCCTCGCTGCCGGCGAGCGCGTGGTCCAGGAGACGCGGCTCTACGACGAGGGAAGCGGCGCGACGAAGCCCATGCGGAGCAAGGAGGAGGCGTCGGACTACCGCTATTTCCCGGATCCGGACCTGCCGCCGATCCGGCTGCCGCCGGGCTTCCTGGAGGAGGCCGAGTGCCGGCTGCCGGAATTCCCCGAAGCGCGGGCGGCCCGCTATCGGCGAGAGCACGGAATCGGAGCGCAGCAGGCGGAGCGGATCGCGGCGCGGCGGGATCTCGCCGACTACTACGAAGCCATCCTCGCCGGCGCTGTCGGAGCAGACCCCGGGGAAACGGCGCGGGCGGCGGCGGGCTTCCTCCTCTCGGAAGTCGTCTCCCGCGAAAAACAGGATGGACGGTTTTCGGTCCCGCCCGCGCGGCTGGGCGAGCTCGTCCGGCGGCTGGCGGCGAAGCAGCTGCCCCGGAATGCTGCCCGGGAGGTCTTCGCCGCCATGTGCTCGACCGGGCGGCCAGCCGGAGAACTGATCGGGGAGCTCGGCTTCACCGGTCTCGCCGCCGGGCCGGCGCTCGAGGAGCTGGCTTCCCGGCTGGTCGCCGATCACCCCCGGGACCGGGACGCCTACCGCAGCGGCAAGACCAGGGTGATCGGCTTCTTCGTGGGCCTCCTGATGCGCGAGCTGCAGGGCAAGGCCGATCCCCGCGCCGCCCGCGCCGCGCTCGAACGAGCTCTCGCCGACGATTGACTCCGCGGGAACCTTCCGTCCGGGTCGCGGCTATCGCGGGTTGGACCTGCACCGGCAAGACGCGCTTCGCCCAGGCGCTGGCCGAGAGGCTTCGCCCCCGCCGGGTGGAGGTGCTCTCGCTGGACGACTTCTATCGGGACACCTCCCATCTTTCCCGCAGGGATCGCGCCGCGGTCGACTACGACGAACCCGCGGCCTACGACCTGGCGGCCTTCCGCCGCCACCTCGACGCGCTGTGCTCCGGAGACCAGGCGCCGCGGTTCCGCTACGACTTTGCTTCGGGAGCGCGGCGGGAGGCCGGAGTTCTCGGCCCCGCCGAAGTGGTCCTCGCCGAGGGCTTCCTCACCCTCTGGGACCGCCGGTTGCGCCGCGCTGCGGACCTCCGCATCTTCCTCGAAGGGGATCCGGAGCGGCTCCTCACGCGGCGGGTCCGCCGGGACGGGGCGGAGCGCGCCTACCGGGCGGACGAAGTGCGGCGCCGCTTCGGGGAGATGGTGATCCCGGCTCAGCGGCGCTATCTCGCCGAAGCGCCCCGGATCGCCGACCTGGTGTTCCCGATGGACTGGGGCGATTCCCATGTCGCCCGCGCCGCCGGCTGTCTGGACGGGGATACTTCCCCAACCCCAGCAGGGAAAGGAACCGTGCCGTGACTCCCGCTCCCATCCTCCGCATCGGGCACAGCCCCGATCCCGACGACGCTTTCATGTTCTGCGCCCTCGCTCGGGGCGCGGTCCGGGTGCGCGATTTCCAGGTGGAACATGTTCTCGAAGACATCGAGAGCCTGAACGACCGGGCGCTCGCCGGAGAGCTTCCGGTCACCGCGATCTCGGCGCACGCCTACCTGTCGGTCGCCCACCGCTACTGGATCATGGCCAGCGGCGCCAGCATGGGGGAGGGGTATGGCCCGGTGGTGGTGAGCCGGGAAGCGGGGCGGCTCGAAGACCTCCGGGGACAGCGGGTGGCGATCCCCGGCGCCCGGACGACCGCGGCGCTGCTCGCCCGCTGCTATATCGGCGGCTTCGAGCCGGTGATCGTCCCCTTCGACCAGATCTTCGAGGCGGTGGAAGCCGGCCGGGCCGCGGCGGGGATCGTCATCCACGAAGGGCAGCTCACCTGGGAACGGCAGGGGTTTCATCTGCTTTCCGATTTCGGCGTCCGTTTCGAGGAGGAGACCGGACTGCCGCTCCCGCTCGGCCTCGATGTGGTGCGGCGCGACCTCGGGCGTGAGCTGGCGGTGGAGATGAACCGCGCGATGCGGGAGAGCATCGATTGGGCCTACGCCAACGAGGAGGAAGCCCTCGACTACGCGCTCCGCTTCGGCCGCGGACTCGACCGCGAGCTCGGCCGCCGGTTCGTGAAGATGTATGTCTCGGCGCTCACCCGCGACATGGGCGACGCCGGGGAAGCGGCGCTCCGGGCGCTCTTTTCGCTGGCGGAACGGGCGGGCGTGGTGGCCGAGGCCCCCGACTTCGAGCTGATCCGCTGACGCTGATCCTGGCTTGGACGCCGCCGGTCAGGCGCCGGCGAAGAGCAGGGGAAAGACCACGGTGACGAACGCCGCCCAGCCGGCGTGCACCGGCAAGAAGGCGGTCTGCCACCGCTCGAGCCCGGAAAACGCCACCCGCCCCCGCAGGAATCCGAACAGCAGCCACGCGGAGCCAGCGAGGTTCGCCAGCAGGATCAGGTTCTCGCCTAGGGCCGCGGCCTTGTTGGCGCTGAACCCGAACTCCGAGATCCGGAGAGCGATCGCGCCGAGAGCGAAGCCGTCCACCACCAGCGCGCAGGTCACGAGCAGCAGCAACAGGCGGTCGAAGGCGCTGGGCGGAGCCCCCGGATCCCGCGCCGAAACGGCGTAGAGCACGAGCCCGAGCACCACCACCAGCAGCAGGTCGAAACCGATCAGCACCTCGCGGTCCGCTCCGATTCCGGTGCCCGTCCAGGCCATCGTCGCGAGGAACGCGAGCAGCACCAGAGTGAAGAGCGGGGTGAACACCCGCGTCAGCACCGGAGCCATGTTCTCGATCACGCTCTGTTTCGCCTCGACGAGCCAGGCGGCCACCACGACGGCCCCGAGAGCGCCGCAGGGAAGGATCCACTGTTGTGCCAGCTGTTCCGCGTCGATTCCGATGCTGGCGAACATGCCCATCGTGAGTCCGGTCAGGACTCCGCCGCCGAGTGCGATCAGGACGAAATAGATGACGAGCTCGCCCGAGAAACGGACGAAGTGCATCCGCTCCTGGCGGTTCTTCCAACGTCCGCCGGAGTAGGCGATGCCGATCACCAGCCAGAGCGCGATCGGGAGGTGCATCACCGCCAGGACTTCGGTGGCGCCGCCCGGCGTGTAGGGCAGGGTGTTCACCAGGGCGGCGGCGAGGGCGAAAGCGGCGGCGAGTCCGACGCCGAGGCGGATTCCGATGCGCCGTTTCCAGACGAAGTAGCCCGCGAGGAAGGGCAGGACGAAAAGGCTGAAATTCCGGGCGTAGAAGTGTTGGGCGCCGTCGGTCGCGAGGGACAGGCCGAAGAGCTCGGGGAGCTTCACGGCGAGCGCCGCGGCAGCCGCGAGAGCCAACACGACCACCGCCTCGGTCCGATCCGCCCGCGCCCCGGTTCGGCCGGCGGTCGAAACGAGCTGCTTCCACAGCCGTCCGGAGTGTTCCCTGGCGAACTCGCGCGTCAGCGCATCGATCTCGCCGAGGCGCCGCACGGCCACCAAGAACGCCTCGTCTGCGCTGAGCCCCGCCTCCTCGAGAGCAGCGATCCGGCCCCGAAGATGATCCTCGAGCTCGTCCCCGTCGGCGGCCGCCACCCCCTGCCGGCGGAGCAGATAGCGGCGCCACTCCCGGATCTGCGCTTCCGCTCCCTCCTGCCGGCGATGTCCGTCGTTCTCCACGAAGACCCCTCAGCCCGCGGCGGGTGCTTCGGAGGTTTCGACCCAAGTGGCGCGCAGGGTGCGGTCCACCAGCTGCCACTGCCGGCGCTGCGACGCGAGGCGGCTCTCCCCGGCCTCGGTGATCCGGTAGTACTTGCGACGGCGCCCGCTTTCCGAGCGGCGCCACTCTCCCTCGATCTGCGAAAGCCGCTCCAGGCGGTGCAGTACCGGGTAGAGCATGCCTTCGCTCCATCGCAGCTGCCCGCCGGAGAGTTCGGCGACCCGTTTCAGGATCGCGTAGCCGTAGCTTTCGCCCTCGCACAGGATGGCTAGCACCAGGGGGATGGCCGAGGCGGCCACCAGATCTTTGTCGATACCCGTCTCCGGCTGCTCGGGGAGCATAGAACTATTATACATAGTGATACTAGGTAACATTCGAAGCTGGGCTGTCGGCCTGTTCCCCGGCGGTAAGGCACATCTGCCGCTCGGGCGGACCTGCTTTTCGGCTCGGCAGGGAGATTCTCAGGATCGCGGCTCGTCCTCCGACGCGGCAGGGGGGGACCCGTGGCGGGACCAGGCGATGCGGATGCCTTCGAGGGTGAGCTTCTCGTTCACGAGATCCACCACTCCGGTCCATTCGGCCGCCTGCCGGGCGAGGCCGCCGGTGGCGATGACGGTATGGCCCCCTCCGAGCTCTTCCTGTAGCAGCCGAACCATCTCCCGCACCATGCCGGTCCACCCGTGGACGAGGCCGGACTGGAGCGCTGCGACCGTGTGGGTTCCGACCACCTGCATCGGCGGCCGGAGTTCCACCCGCGGCAGCTGGGCGGTCCGGCGCACCAGCGCTTCCGCCGAGATGCCGAGGCCGGGCGCGATCGCTCCGCCGCGGTACTCGCCGCCTTGGGAGATGACATCGAAGGTCAGCGCCGTTCCCGCGTCGAGGACGATGGCGGCGATGCCGTAGAGATGGTGGACGGCGACGGTGTTGGCGATGCGGTCGGGCCCGGTCTCCTCGGGAGTGTCCACCAGGAGACGGACGCCGCGGGCGGTCTCGTGGTTCAGCAGGAACAGGCGGCGCCCGAAGTGGTCTTCGGCGAGAGCGCGCAGGGTCTCGGTGACCGCGGGGACGACGCTGGCTGCCGCGAGGTCGGTGACTTCCTCCCGCGAGACGCCGGCGCCAGCGAGCAGGCTCTCGAGGAGTGCTGCGGCCTCGTCGGGCAGCCGCGCGGGCTGGGTCGAGATACGCCAGTCGCGGCGCCATGCCTTGCCGTCATGGAGGCCGACGGCGGTTTTCGTGTTGCCGACATCGAAGACGAGGAGCATGACGATGGAAAATGCTACGAGAGGGCCGCCCCGCGCGCAGAACGCCGGGTGCGGGAGAGCCGGCGGGTCGCTGCGGCCCGCCAGACCCCTGCCAGAGCGCTGCCGATCAGCGAATGGAAGAGGCTGGAGATCGCGCTGGGCACCGCGACCAGGGGGTTCGCGAAGTTCTGTCCGGCCAGAACCACCCCCAGGCCGGAGTTCTGCATCCCGACTTCGATCGCCAGGGTGCGGGCCGTCTGTTCGGACCGGCGCCAGAGCCGCGCGAGGCCGTACCCGAGCCCGAACCCCGCCGCGTGCAGGCAGAACACCGACGCCAGCAGCCGGCCTCCGGACTCGAGGATGGCGAGCCGGCTCGAACCGATGATCGAAGCGACGATGAGCGTGATCAGCACTACCGAGACGAACGGGCCGCCGGGCAGCACCGCTCGGGTGAGGCGCCCCGCGTAGCGCCGCAGCAACAACCCGGCGAACACCGGGAGGATCACGACCTGCACGGTGCTCGCAAGGAGCCCGGCGGCGGGCACCTCGATGCGGCTCGCGGCGAGGGTGGCGGTCAGGAGCGGCGTCATCAGGACGGACCCGGCTGTCGAGACCGCGGTCAGGGAAACCGAGAGCGGCACATCGGCGAGCGCGAGGAACGAGATGACATTCGAGGCCACTCCTCCGGGGCAGCACGACACCAGGATCAAGCCGACCGCGAACTCCCGGGGCAGGTCCATGGCGGCCGCGATGGTCCAGCCGAGCAGGGGCATGACGAGATACTGAAGCGCCACCCCCAGCACAACGGGCGCGGGCCGCCTCAGGACCCGGCGGAAGTCACCGACCTCCAGGGTCAGCCCCATACCGAGCATGATGACCCCGAGCGAAGCGGGGATCAGCCCGCCGCGGAACCAGGTGAAGGCTTCCGGCCAGTAGAGGGCGGCGGCGCTGGCCGCGAGAACCCAGACCGGGAAGCCGAGGGTC
The DNA here is from genome assembly GCA_963422395.1 of Vicinamibacteria bacterium. Classification (GTDB taxonomy): domain Bacteria; phylum Acidobacteriota; class Vicinamibacteria; order Marinacidobacterales; family Marinacidobacteraceae. The sequence continues at coordinate 455,029 of OY729431.1, forward strand.
GAGAGCCTCAGCATGCACCGGGTCTCCTTTCCGGCAAGACGCGTTCAGGGCCTCTTGCGGCGCAGTATAGGGACTGGATCGAGGTCGGGAGCGGGTAGGTCGGGACCGGCGTCGGCAGTGCGGAGTGCCCCGGGGAAAATGCGCGCTCTCACCTCTGCTGATTCTCCCTGCCGTTCCTCCCCGCGCATAGACTCCCTCGCCCGATGGTTCCGCTGGCCGAGATCGAGGCCGCCCGCTCCCGGATCGCGCCGTTCGCGGTCCGCACTCCGCTCGTCCGTTTCCCTCACCCGGGGCCCGACGAGATCTGGCTGAAACTCGAGAACCTCCAGCCCTTCGCCTGCTTCAAGATCCGCGCCGCGGCGGCCCTCTTCGCCACTCTCGCCGACGCGGAGCTCCGCCGGGGGGTCATGACCGCGAGCGCCGGGAACTGGGCGCAGGCGGTGGCGTTCATGGCCCGCGAGCGGGGGGTCCCCTGCACCGTGGTGGTCCCGGAGACCTCTCCGGAGAACAAGCGGCGGGCGATCGCCGCGCTCGGAGCGAAGGCGGTGGTGGCGCCGTTCGCCGCGTGGTGGCGGGCCATCGTCACCCACTCGCATCCCGGCCTCGACGCCCGTTTCGTCCATCCGGTGGAGGAAGCGCCGGTGATGGCGGGCAACGGCACCGCCGGAATCGAGATCCTCGAGGATCTGCCGGAGGTGGACGCGGTGCTGGTTCCGTTCGGCGGCGGCGGCCTCAGTTGCGGCATCTCGAGCGCGCTCCGCCAGCAGGGCTCGGCGGCCCGGGTCCATCCGGTCGAGGTCTCGACCTCGCCGAAGCTCGCGGCGGCGTTCGAGCACGGTGCGCCGCAGTGGATCGAGACCGAGCCGAGCTTCGTGGACGGCATCGGCGGCAACACGGTGCTCGAACCGATGTGGCCGCTCGCCCGCGACCTCCTCGACGAGCCGTTGTTGGCGGAGCCGGACGAGATCGCCGAAGCCGTTCGCCTGCTCGCCGGTCGCTCGCGGATCGTGGCCGAAGGGGCCGGCGCCTGTCCACTGGCGGCGGCGCTCGCCGACCGGGTGCCGCGGCTTCGGATGGAGGCGGGCCGGAAGCGGAAACTGGTGTGCGTGGTCTCCGGGGGCAATGTGGAGATGGAAGTCTTCCGACGGATCCTCGCCGGCGAGACCCCGACCTCCGCCCGCTGACCGGTGCGCTCGCTCCGGTCGTCGGAGCCGGTACCGGGAGAGTCGGGAGGAGGGCGGTCAGCTCTCGCTGGCCAGGTCGCGCATCACCGTCTGCAGGATGCCGCCGTTCCGGTAGTACTCCACCTCGACCGCCGAGTCGAGGCGGCAGAGCGCTTCGAAGGAGCGGGAGACGCCGTTCCGGGCCGCCGTCACCCGGACTGCGGCGCCGGGCGCCAGGCCGTTCGCGACCCCTTCGATGTCGAAGGTTTCGTCGCCCGCCAGTTCCAGCGAGTCCGCGGATTCCCCCTTCGGGAACTCGAGCGGGAGAACTCCCATGCCGACCAGATTGCTGCGGTGGATGCGTTCGAAGCTCTCCGCGATCACCGCGTGGACTCCGAGCAGGAGGGTGCCCTTGGCCGCCCAGTCGCGGGAAGAGCCGGTCCCGTATTCCTTCCCGGCGAGGATGACGAGCGGTATCTCCTGTTCCCGGTAGCGCCGGGCAGCCTCGAAGATCGTTACGCGCTCCCCGGAGGGGTGGTGCACGGTGAAACCGCCCTCGGTCCCCCGCGTCAGCTGGTTGCGGAAACGGATGTTCGCGAAGATCCCCCGCAGCATCACCCGGTCGTTGCCGCGCCGAGAGCCGTAGGAGTTGAAGTCGCGCGCCTCGATTCCCCGCTCCCGCAGATAGCGGCCTGCCGGAGAGTCGGCGGCGATCGCCCCCGCGGGGGAGATGTGGTCGGTGGTCACCGAGTCTCCACAGCGCACCAGGACCCGCGCCTGCCGGACATCCTGCGGCGGCCCTGGCTCTCCGCGCAGCTCGGTGAAGAAGGGCGGCTCCTGAATGTAGGTGGACGCTTCGTCCCACGCGTAGATCTCGGAGCCCTCCACGGGGATGTCGTTCCACGCCGGATTGCCGTCCCACACATTCTGGTACATCCGGCGGAAGGTCTCGGGGCGGAGCGCCCGCTCCAGCGCGTTCCGGATCTCGGCGGAACTCGGCCAGATGTCCCGCAGGAACACCGGGTTCCCGTCGGCGCCGATGCCGAGGGGTTCTTCGTCGAGATCGATGTCCACGGTGCCGGCCAGGGCATAGGCGACCACGAGCGGCGGCGAGGCGAGGTAGTTCGCCCGAACGCTGGGGTGCACCCGGCCCTCGAAGTTCCGGTTTCCCGAAAGCACCGAGGCCGCCACCAGATCTGCCTCGGAGATCGCCCGGTCCACCGCTTCTGGCAGCGGACCGCTGTTCCCGATGCAGGTGGTGCAGCCGTAGCCCACCAGGTGGAAGCCGAGGTCGGCGAGCGGGCCGAGCAGGCCGGCCTCCCGCAGGTATTCGGTGACCGCTTGCGATCCGGGTGCCAGCGAGGTCTTCACCGAGTCGGGGGTCGAGAGACCGCGCGCCACCGCCTTCTGCGCGATCAGTCCGGCGGCGAGCATCACCCCCGGGTTCGAGGTGTTCGTGCAGGAGGTGATGGCGGCGATCACCACGGCGCCGTGTCCGAGGTTCGTTTTGTTCCCGGCGGTGGCGGTGCGGGCCAGTTCCCCGGGCGAGAGCGCGAAGCCCCGTTCCGCCACCGGCGCGGTCAAGGCGCTGCGGAAGGATCGCTTCAGATCCCGGAGCGCCACCCGGTCCTGCGGACGTTTCGGCCCGGCGAGGCTCGGGACCACCTGCCCGAGATCCAGGGCGAGGACATCGCTGTACTCGGGATCGGGGGACTCCGCTGTCCGGAAAAGCCCTTGGCGCTTGGTGTACGCCTCGACCCGTTCCACCTGTGCTTCGGTCCGCCCGGTGCGGCGGAGGTACGCGAGGGTCTCGGCGTCCACCGGGAAAAACCCCATCGTCGCGCCGTATTCGGGCGCCATGTTGGCGACGGTCGCCCGGTCGGAAAGCGAGATCTCGGCAAGGCCCCCACCGAAGAATTCGACGAAGCTCTCCACCACGCCATGGGCGCGCAGCCGTTCGGTGATGGTGAGGACGAGATCGGTCGCGGTGACCCCCTCCTGGAGCGCGCCGTCGAGCCGGAAGCCGACCACTTTCGGGGTGAGCAGATAACAGGGTTGGCCCAGCATCGCCGCCTCGGCCTCGATCCCTCCGACGCCCCAGCCGAGCACCCCGAGGCCGTTGATCATCGTGGTGTGCGAGTCGGTTCCCACGAGAGTGTCGGGGAAGAGGAGCCGTTCTTCGCCGGTGCCGTCTTCCATCACCACCTCGGCGAGCAGCTCCAGATTCACCTGGTGCACGATGCCGGTCGCCGGCGGCACGACCCGGAACCGGGAAAAGGCCTTCTGCCCCCAGCGAAGGAAGCGGTACCGCTCCTGGTTCCGCTCGAACTCGATGGCGGCATTCTGCCGGTGCGCCATCGGTGAGCCGAAGGAATCCACCACCACCGAGTGGTCGATCACCAGGTCCACCGGCGTCTTCGGATCGATGCGCGAGGGATCGCCCCCCATCCGGGCGAGCGCCGAACGCATCGCGGCCAGGTCCACGAGCGCCGGGACCCCGGTGAAGTCCTGCAGGACGACCCGGGCGGGCCGAAAGGGGATCTCGCGCCGCGCCGGGCGCTTGGGTTTCCAATCGGCGAGGGCGGCGACATCGTCTTCTCGGACCATCCGACCATCCACGCCCCGGAGCAGGGACTCCAGCAGTACCCGGAGCGAAAAGGGAAGCCGGGCCACCGAACCGAGCCCCGCGCGCTCGATCGCTTCGAGCGCGAAGATCCGGGCGGTACCGTCTGCGGTGTGGTGGGTCTGCAGCGAATCGAACGGGTTGCGCAACATTTCGGGAGCCGGAGAACCGGGAAGGATAACCGGGCGCAGGTGCAAGAACTCCTCTTCCTGGAGTCCGCGGACCGGTCCCGTAGCGATCGGCTTCCCCCATGAACCGGCTGAGAGAACTTCTTCCGGCTCGGATCGTTATGACACCAGGAGGCCTCATTGAGCGAAGATCAGATACTCCTTTCCGGCGAAACACCGACCCCGCCGCCTCCCCCGCCGTCGTCGGCTCCAAAATCGGCGCCCTTCGATCTCGGCGCGCTGTTCGGATTCGCTTTCCGCGATCCGCGCTCGCTCTCCAAATTCCTGATCGGCTGCTTCGCCGTGGTTCTCATCCCGCTGTTCGGGCTCGGGCTTGTGGCTCTGCTGGGCTTCCTCGTCGGGACGGCGCGCGGCGCGCTCCGCGGGGACGAGCACCCGATGCCCGAATGGGACGATCCGGGCGGCCTGCTCCTCGATGGACTGAAGGTTCTGGGAGTGATTCTCGCCTATGCTGCGGCGGCGGCGGTGGTCGGGCTCACGCTGCTCGGCTTCACCGTATTTTGGGTCGGTATCGGCAAGTCCATGGGCTCCGCCGCGGTCACCGTGGCCTCGGTGTTCGGAGTCCTGGTGTCGGTGATCTTCCTCATGTTGTTGGTGCTGTTTGCGAAGGCGGTGTTGCCGGCGGGCATCTTGCAGCTGGCCGCAACAGGACAGTTCGGCGCCGCTTTCCGCATCAATGAAAGCCTGGCGATGGTCCGCGCCAACTCGAGCACCTACCTCTGTCTGTTGCTGACCCTGATCCTGTTCTCAGTCCTTGCGGACGCCACCGTCCTCCTCTGCTTCGTCGGGGTGATCCCCGGCGCGTTCTGGGGGTTTGCTGCCTCCGGCGCCGCCATCGGCCACGCCGGCCGTTCGATGGGGGTGAAAGCCCGCTCTCCGGTGCTTTGAGTTGTCGGCGGGCTCGCCCGCGAGACGATCCGAAACGCATCAGCTGCGCGCTCGGACCCCCGCCTCGACCGCGCCGGCGGTACCGCGCGGCATCGGGGGGACTCGGGTTGCTGGACCGGCGGCGGTAGTCTCTCCCGCCGGGTCGGGGGGTCCCCTCTCGACGGCGGGGTTCCGCCGCTGACCCGAAGGAGAGATTCGGTGCCCGAGTTCGTGCGGAAACGGTTTCAGGGGAAGGTGGCGATCGTCACCGGAGCGTCCAGCGGGATCGGCCGCGCGACGGCCCTGCGGCTCGGTGCCGAAGGCGCCCGGGTCACCCTGGCGGCCCGGCGCGCCGCGCGGCTCGAGCTGGCGGCGCAGGAGATCGAAGCCGCCGGCGGAGCGGCGCTGCCGCTTGCCGGAGATGTGTCCGATCCGGACTTCCGGGCCCGCCTGGTCGGCGAAACCGTCGAGCGGTTCGGCGGGATCGACCACCTGGTGAGCTCGGCGGGAGGGATCGCCTTCGGAACCGTCGAGAGCACCGGACTCGAAGACTGGCAGCGGATGTTCGCCCTGAATGTGGAGGCGGTGTTCGACCTGCTTCGCCTCTCGGCGCCGCACCTCCTCGAGCGGAAGGGCAGCGTGGTGCATGTTTCGAGCGTGAACGGAATCCGATCCTTTCCGGGGGTTCTGGCCTACAACTGCAGCAAGTCGGCGCTCGACCAGCTGACCCGCTGCGCCGCTCTGGAACTCGCTGCGAAAGGCGTCCGGATCAACTCGGTGAACCCCGGTGTGACCCGAACCGAACTCCACACCGCCGCCGGCCTCGATGCCGAACGCTACGCGAAGTTCGTGGAACACAGCCGGACGACCCACCCCGTCGGCCGCATCGGCGATCCGGAAGAGGTCGCCGACCTGGCGCTCTTCCTGCTGTCGGAAGACGCTGGCTTCGTCACCGGCGTCACCGTTCCGGTGGACGGCGGCCGCCACCTCACCTGCGCTCGGTAGCCGACCGGGCGGGGCCCCCCCTGGACGGCCGATCGGGCTAATCGCCGAAGGCGCGGCGGATTCCGGCGACGGCGGCTTCCCGGCCTCTGGTGAAACGAAGGACTCCCTCGACGACGAGACCTATCGCCAACGCCATGATCGCTGCGCCGACGAGCAGCAACAGCCAGTTGCCGGAGCTGGCGTACTCCCGGATGTTGTAGAGCATCGCGGCGATGGTCGTGCCCACCATGAACACCATCGGCACCAGCGCGAAGGCGAAGGGCTTCTTGCGGAAATAGAGGTAGAGCGTCACCGACAGCAGGGTGAGGCCCGCCATGATCTGGTTCGTGGTGCCGAAGAGCGACCAGAGCGCGGTGCCGGCGGGCGTCGGACCGGTAGGGCTCGGGATCTTCATCAGCGCGAAGAAGCCGATCACCGCGACGGCGAGGAGCGACGCGAGATAGCGGTTTCCGAGCGCCGGGACGCGGAGGCTCTCCGAGATCTCTTCGATGTTGTAGCGAAGGATGCGGGTTGCCGAGTCGAGGGTGGTGAGCGCGAAGGAGACCGCCACCAGTGCCATGAACGCCTTGCCCGCCTCGACCGGAATCCCCAGGGTCGTCAGGAAGTTGGCTGCGCCGGTGATGTAAGCGTCCAATTTTTCGGCGAGCCCGTTCGCGCTGTCCCAGGTCGCGAAGTGAGCGTGCCAGGCCTCACGGTTCGCGAATCCGGCGGTGGTGGCGAGCACTGCGGAGAGCCCGAGCAGGCTCTCTCCGATCATCCCGCCGTAGCCGATGAAGGGCGCGTCGCTCTCCCGGTCGAGCTGTTTGGAGGTGGTGCCCGAGGAAACGAGCGCGTGGAAGCCGGACACCGCACCGCAGGCGATCACGATGAAGACGAACGGGTAGATCGGCGGCGCGCCCGCAGGCGCCGGGTTGTAGGCGGGGGCCGCGAACTCCGGGTTCAGGATCACGAAGGAGACGAAGATTCCGAGGAGCGCCAGATAGAGCAGGATCGAGTTGAGGAAATCGCGGGGCTGGAGCAGCAGCCAGACCGGGAGCACCGAGGCGCAGAAGGCGTACCCGAGAAGCAGAAAGCTCCACTGGGTGGTCGAGAGGTCGGGCGCCGGCAAAACGCTGCCGAGCCAGATGCTCGCGAACAGCAGCGCTGCTCCGATCGGGATCAGGACCTTCAGGCTCACGCCCCGGCGGTAGGACAGGTAGCCGATCGCGATGGCGAGGACCATCACGGCGGTGCTCGGGGTGACGGCTTGGGGATAGAAGATCTTCGATAAGAGTTGCGCCACCACCTGGACGAAGACTCCCATCGCCAGTCCGATCAGGAAGACGATGAGCGCGTGGAAGAGGTACTTGGCCCGGCGGCCGATGATGTCCTCGGCGATGCGCCCGATGGACTTTCCCTTCGCGCGGATACTGATGCAAAGCGCCGAGAAGTCGTGTACCGCTCCGACCAGCAGCGTACCGACGACGACCCAGATCATCGCCGGGACCCAGCCCCAGATCACTGCGATCGCCGGTCCGAGCATCGGCGCGAGCCCCGCGATCGAGGCGTAGTGGTGGCCGAAGAGCACCACCCGCCGGGTGGGGACATAGTCGCGTCCGTCGGCGAGCTGATGGGCCGGGGTGGGCCTCGAATCGTCGAGATCGAAGGCCCGCCTGCCGATCCGCCTCCCGTAGAAGCGGTATCCGACTGCGTAGAGCCCGAAACACACTAGGGTCGCCACCAAGGGGCTCATCAGCTTCCTTCCTTCTCGCAGCCTGCGGACGCCTGAAGATACCAGAGAGGCGCTGGAATTCGCGGATTCTGCAGGCCTCTGCTGGTAGCATCGCTGCCCTCCCCGAGGAGGATCGTCGATGCGCAGCGCAAGGGTCTCCTTTCCGGCGAACCGAGGGGTCACCGAAGGCTACCTGGCGGTCCCGGACCCACCCGGTCCGGGCGTCCTCGTGATCCAGGAGTGGTGGGGCCTCGTCGGGCACATCGAAGAGGTGGCGGATCGGTTCGCGGCGGCTGGGTTCACCGCGCTGGCACCGGATCTCTTCCACGGGAAACAGACCACCTCGCCGGACGAGGCCGGCAAGCTGCTGATGGCCCTCGAAGTGGACCGCGCGGAGCAGGATCTCGGCGGCGCGGCCGATCACCTCGCATCCGTCGCTTCCGGCGGATCGGTCGGGGTGGTGGGCTTTTGCATGGGCGGCCAGCTCGCTCTCTTCGCCGCCAGCAAGTCCCCCCGGATCGGTGCCTGCGTGGACTTCTACGGGATCCATCCGCATGTCCATCCCGACTACGGCGCGATTCGCTGTCCGGTGCTGGGCCTCTTCGCCGAGAACGACGGCTTCGTGCCGCCGGAAGCGGTCGGGAAGCTGGGGGAGTCGCTTCGCGCCGCCGGCGTGGAAGCGGAACTCCACACCTATCCGGGGACCGACCACGCCTTCTTCAACGACCGCCGCCCTGAGGTGTACGACGAAGCCGCCGCGGCCGAGGCCTGGGACCGCGTCCTCCGCTTCTTCCGGGCCAATCTGGCGTAGCCGACTTCGGCATGGTCGGGGAGGCTCGACCGGGACCTCATCACTCTTCGGCGTGTTCGCGGGGCCATGCTGGCCCCGCATGAAGCGGCCGGCGATGCATCGGAGCCCCACCGGGAGAACGGGACCGCTCTCGAGGCTCGCGCCACTTTATCCACGGACTCCTAGCAGCTAACAGCGGCGGCGACTCGACGAGGTTCGGCGGGTTTCGTTTCACCGGGCACCGCGGATGCGGCGGGCGAGCGCCAGCAGCAAGCGGGTCTCGCGTTCGCTGAGGCCGGCGCGGCCGAAGAGTTCGCGCCATTCGGCGAAGCGGACCTCCGGCTTTTCCGGGGTCAGGAATCCGATGGAGAGCATCGCGTCCCGGAGTGCAGCGAGCGCCCGTTCCGTCTCGACGGAGGCGGCGCGCCGCACTTTCGGCTTCGAGGGTCCGGCGCCGGCGAGGAAGATCTCGTAGCCCGTGACCATCGCCGCCTGGGCGAGGTTCAGGGAAGGTTGGCGCGGGGAAGCGGGGATGCGGACCTGGCGCTGGCACCGGGAGCGCTCTTCGAGCGTCAGTCCGCTGGACTCGTTCCCGAAAACCACGGCCACCTCGGCTTCGGCGCCGCAGTCGGCGATCTCGCGGGCGAGTTCCCGGGGGGTCCGGTGGGGTATCCGGTCCCCGCCGCGCCCGCTCAGACCGGCGACCAGCCGGCAGTCCCCCACGGCCTCTTCGAGGCTCGCGAATTCGCCGGCGGTCTCGAGGAACTCTTCCGCCTGCCAGGCGGTCCGGAACGCCTCGACGGTGCGCCAGTCCCCCGGCTGGACCAGCCGGAGGCCGCTGAGACCGGTGTTGGCGGCGACCCGCGCCGCGGCGCCGATGTTTTCGGGCCGCCGGGGCCGCACGAGGACCAGGTGAACGTGCGCCATCGCCGTCCTCGGTATCGTAGGGATCCGCGATGCCTGATGAAGGTCCTTACCGCGACCTGAAGCCAGTCGGCGGCGGATCGTTCCATCTCCCCGCCCGCAAGTGGCGGGAGATCCTGTTCGTCGGGGCCATGCGCGAGGAAGGAGACGGCCTCTATGTTCGCGACCCCGCGCGCCCGCTCCCTCCCCTGCGCGAATCGGAGCTGTTCGCTCCGGAGAGGCGTTTTAGCGCCGAGATACTCCCCGACCCGCGGCCCGGAACTCCCGACCTGCGGAACCCGCGGCGCCGCGACCGGAGTCGGGTGCTCCTGACCCCCGTCCGCTGAACTTCGGGCTGCTGCAAGCCGAGGGAGATCGAGCTCAACCTCCTGCGGTTGTCGCGCGCCGCGCGACCCGGGCCGCTGCCGCATCGAGCGGCAGGGTGGTCTGTTCTCCGGATTCGAGGTCGCGCACCGTGCATCGACCGGCGTCGATTTCCTGCGGTCCCAGGATCAGCGCGAAGCGGATTCCGGAGCTCGCGGCGCGGGCGAGCTGTTTGCCCAGCTTCAGCGCGTCCACCTGTACCTCGAGCCGGATTCCGGTGTTCCGCAGGGTTCGCGCGGTGCGGAGGATGTCCGCCGGATCGAGGCCGGGCAGGGGGCAGAGCATCGCCTGCGGCCCGGCGGCGCTCTCCGCGAAACCGCCTGCTTCCTCGACGAGCAGGAGGATGCGCTCCATGCCGAGCGAGAATCCCACCGCGGGGGTTTCCCGTCCGCTGAACATGCCCACCAGTCGGTCGTAGCGGCCCCCGCCGGCCAGCGATCCAGCTCCCCCGGCCGCCACGACCTCGAAGATGGGCCCCGTGTAGTAGCTGAGGCCGCGGGCGAGACTCGGCGAAAAACGCACCGAAGCGGCGCCCTCCTCGAGCGCGCCTTCCAACATGTCGAAGAGCGTGCCGAGATCGTCGGCAGCCGCCCGCCCCGGTCCTTCGGGAAGCGCCCGCCCCAACTGCCGCAGTTTTTCCCCGGAGCTGTCGTCGTCGTCTTCCTCCGGAATCCATTCCAGCAGCTGCCCGGCGCGCTCGGCTCCGACCGCGGGGAGTCGGGCCAACTCGGCCGAGACTCCGGCCCGGCCGAGCTGGCCGATCTTGTCGAGAACCACCAACGTCGCTGTTTCGCTGGAGGCGGGAATGCCGCTCGCTCCGATCAGGCTGCGCAGCAGCTCGCGGTGGTTCAGCAGGACCGTGAAATTTCGAAAACCGAGAGCGGACAGGGTGGAGTGGAGCACCACCAGGGCTTCCGCGTCGGCGAGGAGCGACCGGGACCCCACGATGTCGGAGTCGCACTGGGTGAACTCCCGGAAACGCCCTCGCTGAGCGCGGTCGGCCCGCCAGACCGGCTGGATCTGGTAGCGGCGGAAGACTGCCGGAAGGTCGGAGCGGTATTCGGCCGCCACCCGGGCGAGAGGCACCGTCAGGTCGTAGCGGAGCCCGAATTCGGCGAGATTCGCCGGCTCGACCGAGTCCCGGTCCAGCGCCCGGCGAAGCCGCTCTCCGCGATGGAGCACGCGATAGATGAGCTGGTCGCCCTCCTCGCCGTACTTGCCGAGCAGCGTCGGCAACCGTTCCATCGCCGGGGTTTCGATCGGGACGAAACCGTGTGCGGCGAAAGCGGTCTCGATGCGGCGGATCGCTTCTCGGCGCCGGAGAGCGGCGGGGGGCAGGTGGTCCCGCATCCCGCTCACCGGTTTCGTGGAAACCTGGGGCATGGCCTCCGGGAGGATACGCGAGCTCATCCACAGACTCCTGCCCGCGAAGACCAGCGGCGCCGCTCCTGCGCTCCGCTTCCGGACCCGCCCGATCTGGCCCGATCAGGGTCTGGCACAATCGGGCCTGGCCGGCGCCGAAAGTCGGCGGGGAGATAGCTCATGCAACCGATTTCCGTTCTTCGGACCGTCCTTCTTTCCGCGTCCTCCACCCTCGTCTTCGCCGGGACGATTCCGGCGGCCGAGGAGAAGGCCTGGGCGGGACACATCACCGACGAGATGTGCGGGAGCGAACACATGATGGAGGGGATGACCCATCCCGAGTGCGCGATCTCCTGCATGGAGATGGGGGCGGCACTCCAGCTGTATGTGGAAGCCGAGGAAGCGATCTACGCGATCGCGGATCAGAAGCAGGCGGAGCAGTTCGCGGGGATGGATGTCACAGTCGTCGGGGTGCTTTCCGAGGACGGCGAGACGGTGACCATCCACTCCATCGAATCGCGTTAGCTGCGTCCTGCCCCGGAGGGGGTGTTAGGAGCCTGTGGACAAAGTCGCACGGCCAAAGGTCGGCGATGCCCAATTCTCCCGGTGGGGCCCGGCTGAACCACTTCGCTCGGCGTTGCGATTCCGTCGGAATACACCCGGTATGCCTCCCGAATCGCGCCTCGTCAGCCGGGCGCCTCCCTGATCTTGGGGCTCGCGCCACTTTATCCACAGACTGCTAGACTGTGGGTTCAGATTCGTTGGGTGATGGCGCAGCTGCCTTGGCAGGCGGCGCGTGCCTCCTATCGAGCGATCCGCGCGGGAGCGCCGGCAGGTGCCCGGTCGTTGCGGGGGACCGCTGGGGTTCGGCCGCTTCAGGAACACTGGAGAACCGCGCTTCGTCCGGTGCCCGCCGGGCGGATCGCAGATGGGCGGTTCGGTCCGCGTCGTGTCTGGATCGCGCCGGAAGCGTGCAACATCCGGGCTGGTGAGTTGCCGGCCCGTTGTTCTCGTGAGGTTCGTAACGCCCGGTTCACAGGTTCACAGGCGGCAGCACCCAACCAGGAAAAGGCTCAACCAGGAAGTAAGGCATGCCCAGCACCCGAAGAAGCCATCCGGCTCGCCGGAGAGAACATCGCTCCGGATCGTGGAGACCGGAGGAGGCGGCCCCCGAGGGAGCCCGTCCGAACCCGCAGGAGCCGACCGATGTCGATTCGTCTGCCGAGGCCAAGGCGGAAGGCAACGGGCCGGCCGCCGCGGCGGCTCGGCCGGCCGAAACCCCTCCGATCGAAGTTACCGGCCTACTCGATATGGGACCGCGCGACAGCGGCTATCTGCGGCTCCTTTCGAACAACTTCCTTCCGCGGGGTTCGGATATCCGGGCGCCCTTCGGACTGATCGACCGCTACCAGCTGCGGGCGGGGCACATGGTCTTCGGCCATCACGGTCCACCACGCCGCGGTCGGCGCCGGGGAGGTCCGCTCCGGGCCGAGTTGCATACGGTCCTGGAGGTCAACGGCTATCCGGTGGACGCGATGCCGCCCCGCCGCAATTACTCCGATCTGATCAGTGAGCATCCTGCTCCCCGGGTCGAGCTCGCCCGGTCCGAACCGGCTTCCCTGTCGCTGCGGGTGGTGGACCTCATCGCGCCCATCGGGCGCGGACAACGCGGCCTCATCGTCGCCGCTCCGAAGACCGGCAAGACCATCCTGCTCGAAGAGATCGGTGCGTCCATCTCCCGGCACTATCCTGGAATCCATCTCATCATCCTGCTCATCGACGAGCGCCCGGAGGAAGTGACCCACATGCGGCGCGCGGTCACCGAGGCCCAGGTGGTCGCCTCCACCGCCGACAGCGGCAGCGCCGATCATGTGCGCGTCGCCCGGATCGTGTTGGAGCAGGCTCGCCGCCTCGTGGAAATGAAGGAAGATGTGGTCATCCTGCTCGATTCCATCACCCGCCTCGGGCGGGCGGCGAACCGGGAAATGCGGGGGAAGGGCCGCACGATGAGCGGCGGCATCGATTCGCGCGCGCTCGAGTTCCCGCGTCAGTTCTTCGGTGCGGCGCGGAAGATCGAGGACGGCGGCAGCCTCACGATTCTGGGCACATCGCTCGTGGATACCGGCAGCCAGATGGACGAGGTGATCTTCCAGGAGTTCAAGGGCACCGGAAACATGGAGCTGGTGCTCGATCGGAAGCTGGCGGAATCCCGCATCTTCCCCGCCATCGACATCCACCGATCCGGGACGCGGCGCGAAGAGCTGCTGCTCTCGCCGGAGGAACTGCCGAAGACCCATCTGCTCCGACGCGCGCTGGCCGGCCTCAAGCCGATGGAGGCGATGTCCCTGCTCCTCGGCAGAATGGGCCGGACGAAGAACAACGCCGAGATGCTCGCCCAGATCCGGGTTTCTTGATCCGGGTTCCCTGAGCCGCCGCCCGGACCTCCGGCCTTCCCTCTCCCCCGCAGCGGTTCTTTGCGGGGAAGGGGGAACTCTCCCTTGCGGCGCTCCCCGATGCTTCCGGCACCGGGGAAGCGCACCACCACCGGTCAGGAGGTTTCGCAGGCCGGGCTGTTGGAGTCGCAGCAGGTGGATTCTCCGGTCTCCAGATCCTCGATCACCCGGTACCACTCCCAACGGAGTCCCTCGGGCTCGTCCGCCCAGACCTTGTTCTGGCGAGCGTGGCAGCAGCTGACTTCGCTTTCGATCCGGTGAGGGAGGCCGGCGGCCCGAATCCGATCCAGAGCTCCAGCCACCTCCCGGTCGCTGAAGGCCTCGACACCGAGATGGTTGATCCGATCGGGCGCCCCGGGCGTCTCGAACAGGACCAACTTGAGCGGGGGCTCCGCGATCGCGAAGTTGGCGTACCCGGGCTTTCGCTTCGCCGGATCCACTCCGAACAATTTCGAGTAGAAGTCCACGGCGGCATCGAGGTCTTCGACATTGAGGGCGAGTTGCAGTCGCATCGGTTTTCTCCTGGAGCAGCGGCTCCGGCGATGAGGGAGGTCAGCACGACCCCTCGCAACAGTGTTCGGTCAAGAATCCGACGAGGGCTTCCATGGCGGCGAAGTCGGCGCTGTAGATCAGCGACCGGCCGTTCCGCCGACAGCAGACGACCCCGGCGTTCCTGAGCTCCTTCAGGTGGAACGACAGCGTGGTGCCGGGGACCTGCAGCCGCTCTCCGAGCACTCCCGCGGACAGTCCCTCGGGGCCGGCCCGGACGAGTAGTCGAAAGGCAGCGAGCCGGGTTTTCTGCGCGAGCGCGGCAAGGGCCGGAATCGCTCTATTTATATCCACTATTCCAGTATAATAGTAATCTAAAATAGATGCAAACTCCTTCGGAGGCGGCCGGGAACTGCCCGCAGCCTCCACGGACTGCTAGAATCGTCGGTCCCGCCGGCAGGTGGTTCCATGTACGCAATCTTCGAAAGCGGCGGAAAGCAGCACCGGGCGGAGCCCGGCCAGCGGGTGGCTCTCGAGCAGCTCGCGGCCGCGGACGGCGACACCGTCTCCTTCGACAAGGTACTCATGGTGCGGGATGCGGAAAGCGGTGATTGCCAGGTGGGGGCCCCGTACCTCGAGGGAGCGACGGTTTCCGCGACCGTGCTCTCCCACTACCGGGATTCCAAGGTGCTCGTGTTCAAGCGAAAGCGGCGCAAGGGGTATCGCCGGAAGCAGGGGCACCGCCAGGCCCGCATCCAGGTGCGCGTGGAGGGGATCCACCTCCACGCGGATTCCGCGGAGTAGCCCGCAGCAGCCGGAGGTCGGATTGGCTCACAAGAAGGGACAGGGAAGTTCACGCAACGGACGCGATAGCCACTCGAAGCGGCTCGGCGTCAAGCGCTTCGCTGGCGAACGGGTGACCGGTGGGGCGATCCTCGTTCGCCAGCGCGGCACCCGCTTCAAGCCCGGCCCGGGGGTGGGTCGCGGCCGCGACGATACGCTGTTCGCGAAGGTTTCGGGCATCGTGCAGTTCCGGAACCGCGGCCGGCTCGGCCGCTTCCTCTCGATCGCTGCGGACTGATCCCCTGCCTGCTGGCGGGAGGGGCCGATGCGAACCGCCGACGGTGCCCGGGGCGTCGGCCGCGCTTGGTTCGCCGGCGATGCCGATGCGGATATGCCCGCCGATGCCTCCGAGCTGGCCCCGTCTTCCCATGCTGATCGATGAGGTCGTGCTCAGTCTCTCCGGCGGGCGCGGCGGCCAGGGCGCCGTGAGCTTCCGGCGCGAAAAGTTCGTTCCCCGCGGCGGACCGGACGGAGGCAACGGTGGGCGCGGCGGCCGCGTGCTGCTGGTGGCCGACCGGGGCCGCAACACGCTCGCCGCCTACCGCTACCGGCCCAGCTATCGCGCCAGTGCCGGGGGCAACGGCTCGGGGAACAACCGGCAGGGCCGTTCCGGCGAAGATGTCGTCCTGCGGGTTCCGGCGGGCACCGCCGCCTTCGATCACGATTCGGGGATCCTGCTCGGCGACCTGGTCCGGGACGGCGACACGCTCACCGTCGCCGCCGGAGGGCGCGGCGGCCGCGGCAACGCGGTGTTCCGGACGGCCACGAACCAGGCACCCCGACGCGTCGAGCCGGGAGAGCCGGGAACCTCCCGCGCGGTCCGTCTCGAGTTGCGTCTGCTGGCCGATGTGGGCCTCGTAGGATTCCCGAATGCGGGGAAATCGTCGTTCATCGCGCGGGTCAGCGCTGCTCGGCCGCGGATCGGGGACTACCCGTTCACTACCCTGACTCCGAATCTGGGTTTCGTGCGGGTCGCCGACGATGCGGAATTCGTCGTCGCCGATCTGCCGGGACTGATTCCCGGGGCCAGCCAGGGCGCCGGGCTCGGCACCCGCTTCCTGAAACATCTGTCGCGCACTGCGTTCCTCGCCTACTTCGTGGATGTCTCCGAATTCTCCTGCCGCGAACCCGCCGAAGATCTCGCGGTGCTTCAGGAAGAGGTGGTCCGCTACGGGGCAGGTCTGTGCGACAAGCCGGCGCTCGTGGTGGGGAACAAGACCGACATCCTGAGCGGCGAGACCCGGCTCGACTCCCTGTCCGGCGCTGCCTCGGCCAGCGGACTGCCGTTCTTCGCCATCTCCGCCGTGACCGGTGATGGATGCCGGGCGCTGACCGCCGCGCTCGGCACGCGGGTCGCCGGGGTCTGCCGCGGCCAGGAATCTTGAACCGGCCCTCTGTTCGCCGCCCCGGAGTGATCGCGGTCTTCGGCGGCACCTTCGACCCGCCGCACTGGGGGCATGTGCGCGCCGCCGAAGCGGTTCGCGATCGGGTAGGAGTGGAGGAAGTGTGGCTGGTTCCGGCCGCGGTTCCGCCTCATCGCCCGGTCCCGCCGCGAGTCACCGGCCAGGAGCGGCTGGAGCTCGTCGAAGCTGCGATCCGCGGCCGGGATCGACTGGTGGCGAGCGCGATCGAACTGGAGCGCGCAGGGCCTTCGTTCACCATCGACACCCTGGATCGGATCGTCGCCGGCCGACCACCGACTGCGGATGGTCAGGCGCGGGTGTTCTTCGTGGCAGGTAGCGACGCGTTCCGCGAGATTCGCACCTGGAGCCGCTACCAAACCCTGCTCGAACGGCACCCGGTTCTCGTCCACCACCGCCCCGGCTGCCCGCTCGAAGAGGCGCTGACCCCGCTGCCGGCACGGTTTCGGCAGCGGGTCACCGCGGACCTTGCCGCTCCGTTGATCCCCCCGCGGATCCTCACCATCGACCAGCCGTTTCCCGTTTCCGAGTCGCATCGGATCCGCGAGCGGGTTCGCGCGCGGTTGCGGGTCGCCGATCTGATGCCCCACCGGGTAATTTCACGGATCGGAGAACGGGGTTTCTATCGGTGAGCGTGGGCGGCGCTCCGGGAGCGGAGGCCGAGGCGCGGGCTGCGGCCCGGATCGCGCTCGCGGAAATGGCCGAGGATGTGGTGATGCTCGATCTGCGCGGGCTTGCCGGTTTCACCGATTTCTTCGTGATCGCCACTGCGGCCAGCGAGCGTCGGCGCAAGACGGTGACCGATGCCATCGAGCGCGCGGTCTTCGAGCGCTTCGGCCGCAAACCGACCCATCTCGAGGGCTATCCGGCGGCGGGTTGGCTGCTCGCCGACTATGGGGACTTCGTAGTGCATGTCTTTTCGCCGGAGAGCCGCGAGCTCTATCAGCTCGAGCGACTCTGGGGAGACGCCGACCGCTGGTCGCCCCCAGCGAAAGAGCCAGCCGGAGCCGCGTAGAATCGGGGCTCGGCGAAGGCGGGAATCCATGGGCATGCGCACTCTGCTGTTCCTCGTCGGAGCCCTGTTCGCTGCCACCTTCCTCTTGGTGGTCGTGGCTGCGAATTCGCAGTTCGTGACGGTCACGCTGCCGCTGTTCCTCCCCATTCGGGTGGAGCTTTGGAAGGTCATGCTCGGGGGTTTCGGGATCGGGGCGGCGATCGCGCTGGCTTTCGATCTCGCTGGCCGAGTGCGCCGGCTGGTCCGGGAGCGGCGGCTGCGTCGGGGCCGTCTCGACCTCGAAGAGGGAGAACGACTGTTCTTCCAGGGACTCGGCGAGATGGCTTCGGGGCTTTGGCCGGAAGCGCTCCTGAGTTTCGAGGCAGCCCAGGAATATTCCGGCCCTGACTCGAAGACGCTTCGCCGCAAGGCCGAGTGCCTCATGCGTCTCGGCCGCCCCGGAGCGGCCGCGGCGGCGCTCGAGGAGGCGGCTGCCGAGGACCGCGGCCGTCGAGAGGTGGCGTATGCGCTGGCTGAGGCTCTTTCGGCCGCGGGCGAGACGGACCGCGCCCGCACCCTGCTGGAGACGACGATCTCCGAAGATCCCGATGCTCCGGCGACCGCGCTCGCGGCGCTCCGCGACCTCCTGGTGGCGGCGGGGGACACCCGCGCTGCTCTTTCGCTCCAGCAGCAGCTGGTGTCGGTCATCCCGCCCTCCGGCCGCGCCGCCGAGGAGCGCCGCGCGCTCGCCCTGCGGCACGCCTACGGGAGGGAGCTCCTCGAACACGGCGAGCCCGCCGAGGCGGGGAGAGTCTTCCGGGCCATTCTCGATGAAGATTCCAAAGCGGTACCTGCGTGGGTCCGGCTCGGTGATGCCTACCTGGCCGGCGGCAACGAATCGGCGGCGGTCGAGACCTGGAAGAAGGGTTTCCGGACGACCGGCGCCACCCCGCCGCTGACCGCGCTCCAGAACTACTACCTGGACCGTACTTGTCCGGAGGATGCCATCTCGGTCTGGAAACAGGCGATCGCCGATGCCGACCCGGCCACCGAGAGTCAGTACCTGCTCGGAAAGCTGTACGACCGTCTCTACATGCTCGACGACGCCCTCAAGACCTTCGCCAATCTGCCGCGCCTGGCCACGCCTGCACTCGGCGCCCGTCTATCCCGGATTCTGGCGGGGCGCGGCGATCTCGCCGAAGCCATGATCCGCGCCCGTGAGGTCCTCGCTGCCGCCCCGGAGCTCGCCGCCGAGTATTCCTGCTCGGTGTGCGGAAAACGCCAGGAGGCCTGGAGCGACAGTTGTCGGAAGTGCGGAACGTACGGTGCCGTGGCTCTCGACCTCGAAGACTCTCGGGAAACGCCGGTCGAGGAGTCCGTGACCCCGGTTCCCGGGCAGGCCTGATCCCGAGCCGGCCTGCCCGCCTGACCGGTGCGGGCGTGAGGGTCTGGCTGCGGCGCTCCTTCGGCCCGCTGCTGTTTCCGGTTCCGTGCTGCTTGTGTGATGGTCCGCTCGAAGACCCGCTCCTGAGCCCGGTATGCGGGGAATGCCGCCGCGGCTTCCAGATGCTTGCGGACCCCGCGTGTCTGAAGTGCGGACTATTCTTCGCACCCGGCGTCGCTCCCGGAGTATGCGGCGAGTGCCGGCGGCGGCGGTGGCCCTTCCGGCGGGCTGTCTCCGCCGCGCGGTACGCCGTTCCCTTTCGCGACGCGATCTTGGAGTTGAAGTTCCGCCGTCGGGAGGGGATGGCGGAGCTCTTGGCGCGCCCGGCGGTGCTCGCATTTCGCCGAGCTGTCCGGAACCCGGAGATCGGGACCGAAGGTCCCCCAGCGGCTGCGGTCGTACCCGTTCCGCTTCCCTTTTGGCGGGGTCGCCGCCGAGGCTTCAATCAGGCCGAGCTGCTCGCCCGACCGGTCGCCCGAGAGCTCGGGATCCCGGTGGCCCGCAGGGTGCTCGGGCGGCACTGGCGGCCTGCTCAGACCTCGGTAGCGCCGAGTGCCCGCCGCACGAACATGCGGGGCGCCTTCCGAGTGCGCCGGCTGCCGGCAGGGCTCGTCGGCCGGCCGCTGCTGCTGCTGGACGATGTGTTCACCACCGGGAGTACGGTGTCCGCCGCCGCTCGCTGTCTCGTTCGTGCGGGCGCCGGTCCGGTGGATGTGCTGACGATCGCCCGCACGCTCTGAATGCGGGCTGCGCTTCGCTAGGATTCGCGGGTGAGCGGTCCGGTGCGGGGTCCGGTGAGTGGCTCGGTGGGGGTCCGGCCGAGAGCGTCCGCGATGAGAACCGCGCGGCGCCGAATACGCCGCGCCGTCAGCCTCGTCTGCCTGCTCTCGATCGCTGGTGCGTCGGCGGCAGCTTGGGGACCGGAAGGCCACCGCCGGATCGGGGAGAAGGCGATCGATTTCCTCCGGGATCCGCTCGAGGATTTTTTCGAGGACCGGGAGGAGGAATTCTACGATCTGCTCGACGATCCCGCCCGGGGCCGGAATCCGGCCCGTTTCTTCCTCGATGGCTACGATGATTTCCCGTTCTACGATGTGCCGGCCACCCGGGCACTGGCCCTCAGGCGTTTCAGCGAGGAGGAGATCGCCGAGCACGGAGATGCCCTCTGGCGGCTGCTCGAGGCCTATGACGCGCTCGTGGCGGCGTTCTCTGCGGGGGACTTCGACCTCGCACTGGAACTGGCGAGCGATGTGGCTTGGTTGGTGGGCGAGCTCGCGGTCCCGCCGAACACTTCGTCGGGCGGCGACGGGCAGGCCACCGGGCAGGACGGGCTCGCGCGGCGCTTCGACACCCGGCTGATCGAGACCTTCGCCGACGAGCTGCGGATCCCAGGTGGGGCCGCGGTCTATCTCGACCGACCGAGAGAGTTCATCCGCTCGCTGCCGCTGAAGGCATACATCTGGGTGGACAATATTTCCTTCGTGGATGCGATGTCGCGCCGGGGAGTCGCGGGATACGACCGGTTCTATCTCGACGGCATGTGGGGTGATCTCGGGGGGCTGGTCGGCGTGTCGATGAGCGACGCCGCCCGCGATGCGGCGAGCCTTTGGTACACCGCCTGGGTAGCGGCGGGGCGCCCCGAGGTCCCCGGCTCCTGACTGGTGAAAGCGCCGCGCCGACGCGCTCGCCGGTCGCCTCGCCCCCCGGAGAGCCGAGCGCCGACGAACTCCGAAACGAACTGGACATCTCCACCATCCGCCGGTTGCGCGCCGGCGAACTGGATCCCAATACCGCCTGGTCCGACCTCATCGGGCGCCATCGCCGCCGTCTCTTCTCGCTCGCCTACCGATTCACTGGCCGCTACGAGGACGCCGAGGAACTCACCCAGGAGATCTTCGTGCGGGTCTTCCACCGTCTCGACCGCTTCGATCCGCGTGCCCATTTCGCCGTCTGGCTGCACTCGGTCGCGCGCAACTACTGCATCGACCGCTATCGGATGCGCGTTCGGGAACGCCAGCGGCTCCTGCCCGGAGAGGCTCGATTCGAACGAATGCTCGATGGCGCCGCCCTCGCTCCCGACCGCATCCTCGAGCGGCGTGAAGTCCGCGACGACCTCGCGGCAGCGCTCCAGTACCTTTCGCCCAAACTTCGGGAAGTGGTGCAGCTTCGATTCTTCCAGGAGCTGCCCTACGAGGAGATCTGCGACCGCCTCGGGGTTCCTGAGGGGACCGTCAAGAGCCGCATCCACCGAGGGCGCGCCGAGTTGCGGCGCCACCTCGCGACGGTCCAACACACATCGCGGCGGAACGCGGCGCCGGCCGCTTCCGCGGCGGAGGAAAGCCCATGAAGCTGAGTACCCGGAGCGAAGGCGCCGCCTTCCTGGTTCGCTTCGAGGAGCCGCGGCTCGTGTACGCGGCGCTCGATTCGTTCGTCGAACAGATCGTCCACCATCTGGAATCCCCGAATCCGCTTCTGGTTCTCGATTTCTCGGTCGTGAACTATGTGGATTCGGCGGCCATCGGCTGCCTCATGGACCTCTATCGGCGCGCCTCGGCGAACGAGGGTCGGATCGCGCTCTGCGGTGTCATGGAGCGGGTGGAGAGAATGCTGCGGATGACCGGCGCCCATGAGTTCCTCTCCATCTACCCGTCGGCGGAAGCGGCTCTCGACGCCCACCCCCGGAGCGGGCCGGCCGGGGAGAAACGATGATGCGCGAGATACGGATGCAGGGCGGGCGCGGGATCCATCTCGACGGCGATCTCCTGACGATCCTGGAGGGGCTCTATCAGGAAGTTTCGGTTCGGAGCGAGTTCCGGAACACTTATGAGACGATGATGGGCGAGATAAGCCACCTCGTGGACTCCATGAGCGAGGAGGAACGCCGGCGCTACCTGATCGAGAGCCTGTTCCTCAACATCGTGCGCTACGAGAACGAGCGCCTCTCCGCGTTCCTCAAGCTGGTGGAGACTCCTTCGGAGGACTGATTGGCCCGCTCGCTGCTCGCACTGGCCGCATCTGCGGCGGGTTTGGAGATCGCGCTCGTGGCCGGATTGGCGAGCGCCGCCGCCCCGCCCCCGTCCGCCTTCGGAGGGCAGCGGGGGCCGCGCCTTTCCCTCGAGCCCGAGAGTTGGGATTTCGGCAGCGCCGGGCCGGGCGAGGTGCTGGTCCACGAATTCCTGGTGCGGAACACCGGCGACCGCGATCTCGAGATCGGACGGATCGCTTCGGCTTGCGCCTGTGCGGCGGCGATCACCGAGCGGCCAGTCGTTCCACCGGGGGAGGCGGCCACCCTCCGGGTGACTCTGGAGACGCGAAGGTACCGGGGCGTTCTCGAGCGCTGGCTCACGATCCGCTCGAACGATCCGCGGAGCGCGACGCGCCTGAAGGTGCGGGTCTATGTCGAGGCGGCTCCCCGACCGACTCGTGAAGGTTCAGCCGGGAGGAGCAAGGGCACGATCACTCCACCGGAGCGAAGAACCGGTCCCAGCGGGTTCTGGAGATGAACCGCACGGGCAACAGGAGGAGGTCCACCGCCCGCCGCGAGAGGCGCGTCTCCAGATACTCCTCACGCGGCGCGCCGTACGACCAGTAGATGAACAGTCCCTTGCCCTTGACATTCCCAGTGGGAAGCGCGCCCCAGAAGCGGCTGTCGTCGCTGTTGTCGCGGTTGTCACCCATCACGAAATAATGCCCTTCGGGGACCCGGTATTCCCGGATTCCCGGCTGGCCGCCATGCAGGAAGCGGGCGTAGTCCTCGGCGAGCGGCACTTCGTCCACCAGGACCTGCCGCCGTCCGATCTGAAGGGTTTCGCCGGGGAGTCCCACGACCCGCTTGATGAAGTCGCGTTCTGGCTCTTCGGGAAACTTGAAGACGACCACATCCCCGCGCTGCACTCCGCGCGACGGCGCTATTCCCAGAGCGCCTTCGTGGTAGAGCATCTTGTTGACCATCAGGTGGTCGCCGATCAGCAGGTTGTCCTGCATGGAACCGGTCGGGATCTTGAACGCCTGGAACACGAAAGTCCGAACGAAGAGTGCCAGGATCACCGCGGCGCAGATGGACTCGAAGTACTCGCGCGCCGTGGATCGGTGTTTTTTCTGCAGTTCTCTGGTCATGGTTATCCTAGAAATCTGCGCCGACGACGACGGTCACGGTGTCGGGGTCGAATGCCACGACGGTGATCGGGGCGTCCTCGTCTCCGACGAGAACGAGGCGCGGCAGCACTTCGTGGACTCCTTCCTCGAGTCCGAGGCAGGAAATTTCGGTGAACAGGTTTTCGGCGGTGATCGAAGTCAGCATGCTTTTCGGAATGCGGAGGGTGACGCCGATTTCCCGAACGCCGAGAGTGCAGGCTGCGTCGTCGTCCGCTTCTCCGGCGGGCCGTCGGACCGCGAGCTGCAGTTCGCGCGCCTCCCGCTCCTCGCCGATCTGGAGGCGCACATCTACGCGGCGGACGCTCGGCCGCAGCGCCGGATCGAGTTCGATCTGGAGGCGCTGCGCGTAGGGTTCGCGAAGACCCTGCGCAGAGATCGGTTCCGTGGTGATCTGCTCGACATCACGCAGCAGTGATTCTGGCCCTTCCACCGCGAGTTCGCGAGGCTCTATCGAGATGCGGTGGATCTCGAAGCCGGTCGCCGGACTGCCGAGGACGCGTGGGCTCACCCGTACATCGGCGGTGAGTGTTCGATCGAGGCGCAGTACGACCTGCGAGGGGTCCACGCGCATGACCTGGACTCCCGAAGGGGCTTCGACCGCTTCCGTGCCCAGGAACCATGTGCGCTCTCCGGGAGCTTCGTTCGCCAGGTCCAAATGGGCGTTGAGACCCTGGAGCGGTGCGTCGCGCAGGAGGCCGGAAGACCCCCGCAGCCGCACATCCACCTCCTGCACCGACTGATTCACTACTTCGAGGCCCGGCGGCACATTGCGGAGCTCCAGTGGTACTCCGACCAGGATCTCCGCCCCCTCCTGGGCGGCGACGAAGAACCAGAGACAGAAGGAGAGCCCGAGCGCCACGATCCCGCGCAGCATCTCGGCGGCGCGGAAGGGGGCTCCGGGGTTGCCCATGCTCACCAGACCGCCTTCGGCGCCGAAGCGCGCCGGGAAGCGACGCCTTTCGAACTCTCCACGAGCCGGTCGGGGCGTGATCGAGCCAGGGCGGTTTCGAGATCGGTGGGGTCCGCCGCTGGAAGAATTCGACCTGCCGACATCACACTCGCGTGTCCCGTTTCTTCGGAGACCACGACGACGGTGGCGTCCGTCTCCTCGGTGAGTCCGAGAGCGGCCCGGTGGCGCGTGCCGAAAGTGCCCTCGGTGGCCTCCTGGCGGGAGAGGGGCAACAGGCAGCGCGCAGCCACGATCCGGTCTCCGCTGACGAGTACCGCGCCGTCATGGAGCGGTGAGACGGGCTGGAAGAGGGAGACGAGCAGATCGGAACTGAGCCTGGCGTCGAGTGTGAGTCCGGTGTCGGCATAGCTCTTGAGGCCGATCTTTCCCTGCCAAACCACGATCGCCCCCACTCGCTGTCGAGAGAGAAGGGTGGTGGCTTCCACGAGAGCATCGATCGTCGCCCGCTCCGGATCCGGGTCACGGCGACGGCCGCGCAGCAGCATTCCGCCGCCGCCGATTCGAGCTAGACCGGTCCGGATCTCCGCTTGGTAGAGGACGATGATCGCGATTCCGAGGTACGGCAGGGTGTTGCGGACGATCCACTGCACCGTGCCGAGGCCCAGCTGGCTGGAGCCGCTGATCACCAGGAGCCCCCCTACGATCACGGTGCCGAAGGCCATCTGCGACGCACGCCGACCCTCGATCAGCTTGAGTAGCACATAGAAGACGCCTGCGACCAGCAGGATGTCCAAGACATCGGCGAGCGACAAGCGCGCGCCGAGAGTGTCGGTCAGTTTACGGATCGTCTCGGTCAACAGTTCTCTGTCGAGCGGTCCCCCATCGGGCGCTGCGGGCGGACTTCAGGCGGCGCCGCCGGGCTCGGGCACGAGGGGCGGGGCCAGCGGCGCGCGCTCCGGCGTCGGCTGCGGAACCGGAGCTCTCGCTTCGGGAGGCTCCACCGGGGAGGGAGCGGGGCGTGGGAGCGGTTTGCCGTCGAGCACTTGCTGGACTTCTTCCGAATGCAGCACTTCCCGCTCGATCAGGGCTTCGGCAACCGCTTCCACTCGGGAACGGTTGTCCTCCAGCAGCTTTCGGGCCCGGTGGTAGGCGGAGTCCACGATGCGGTGCACCTCGGCATCGATCTCCTTGGCGGTGCTCTCGCTGTAGTCCTTCCTGGAAGCGAAATCCCGCCCCAGGAAGATTTCGCCACCGCTCTGGTCGAAGCTGATCGGGCCGAGCGACTCGCTCATTCCCCACTCGCAGACCATTCGGCGCGCCAGGTCGGTCGCCTTTTCGATGTCGTCGGACGCTCCGGTGGTCACCTGTCCGAGGAAGATCTCTTCGGACAGCCGGCCACCCATCTTCACCGCGATCATCGCTTCCACATAGTCCCGGTCATGGGTCCGTCGATCGTCTTCCGGCAGGAGCATGGTCACTCCCATCGCCACTCCACGCGGAATGATGCTCACCTTGTGGAGTGGATCGGCTTTCTCGAGGAGCGCTGCCACCACCGCATGTCCGGCTTCGTGATAGGCGGTGGTGCGCTTTTCCTCGCTGGTCATGATGACCGAGCGGCGCTCGGCCCCCATGAGGACTTTGTCCTTGGCTTGTTCGAAGTCGTCCATCCGCACTTTCTTCTGCGAATGGCGCGCTGCATTCAGCGCGGCCTCGTTCACCAGGTTCGCAAGGTCGGCGCCCGAAAAACCGGGGGTGCCCCGGGCGATGATGTTGAGGTCCACTCCCTTTTCGAAGGGAATGCGGGCGCTGTGCACCTTGAGCACGCCTTCGCGTCCCTTGATGTCGGGCAGCGAAACGACCACCCGGCGATCGAAGCGGCCCGGCCGAAGCAGCGCCGGATCGAGGACATCGGGCCGGTTCGTGGAGGCGATCAGGATGACTCCGTCGTTGGACTCGAAACCGTCCATCTCCACGAGCAACTGATTCAGAGTCTGTTCCCGTTCGTCGTGCCCGCCGCCGAGGCCCGCGCCCCGCTGGCGGCCGACGGCGTCGATCTCGTCGATGAAGACGATGCAGGGGGCGTTCTTCTTGCCCTGTTCGAACAGGTCGCGCACCCGGCTGGCGCCGACTCCGACGAACATCTCCACGAAGTCCGAGCCGCTGATCGTGAAGAAGGGGACGTTCGCCTCCCCGGAAATGGCCCGTGCCAGGAGCGTCTTGCCGGTGCCGGGAGGGCCCATGAGCAGCACGCCCTTCGGGATCCGGCCGCCGAGCCGCTGGAATTTCTGCGGTTCCTTGAGGAAATCGATGATCTCCTGCAGCTCTTCCTTCGGTTCGTCCACTCCGGCCACATCCTTGAAGGTGACCTTCTTCTGCTGGTTCGTGGTGAGTTTCGCCCGGCTGCGCCCGAAGGACATGGCGCGATTCCCCGGCGTCTGCATCTGGCGGATCAGGAAGAAGAACAACCCGACGATGAGCAGGATCGGCAGCCAGCTGAGCAGCGTGAGGATCCACGGAGTCCGGCTCGCGTCGTCCGCCTCCACATCGATGCCCCGCTCGAGGAGGGTGGCGACGAGGCTTTCCATCTCCGGCGCGAAGGTGCGGAATTCCTTGCCGTCCACCCCGGTGCCGCTGATTTCGCTGCCCGCCCCGGTGCCGCTGATGCGAACTTCGGCGATTCGATCCTCCTCGACCCGCTGCATGAACTGGGTGAAGGAGAGCTCGTTCTCCTCTTCTGCGAGCCGGCTCGATACATTCCAGAAGAGGATCAGGACGAGCGACGCCGTCAGCCAGAACATCAGGTTCTTCATCGTCGAACTCATCTCAGTCCTGCCACTCCAGGGATCGGGCCTTTCTCGCGCTGGGAACGAACGGCAACAGCGAATTATAGGCGGGGTCAGCGGCCTCCGGGGAGAACGCTCCCGCTGTCTGCCGGTTCCGGCGCGGAGCCGCCGCCGGTACGGCGGCCCTCCCCGACGCCGATGATCGTTAGGAATCCGCGCTCGAGGCGGACCGTCGCGCCGGGCAGATCGAGGGAGGCTCCTCCCCTTCGGGCGCAGGCGATCCGGAGCGCCGCCTCGATGTGCACGAGGCCGATGCGCCGCAGATGGCCGCGCACGGTGCGGAGTCCTTCGCGGATCAGCCTTCGTTCGAGCGCGGGCTCGGTGTTCCCGAAGGCGGACGCCGCGATCGAGACCTCGACGACGGCGCCGCGCTGTCGGACCACAGCGATTTCGGCGAATCGGCGGGCCGAAAGCCCCTGGAGGCAAGCCTCGTCCTCGCGCAGCAATTCGGCGGTCCGCCCGAGCGCGGCTTCGATCTGCGGGTTCGACGTTTTACGCAGCAGCGGGAGGACTTCTTGCCGAATTCGGTTTCGCGAAAATTCGGGGTTGGCGTTTTCGGGGTCCGGATAGTGTTGCCAGCCTTCCGCCTCGGCGAGTACGGCGATCTCGGCGCGGGACACCCCGAGCAGCGGGCGGACGATCCGGAAACCTCGCTCGTCGGCGCGGCAGGGCGGCATGGCGCCCAGGCCGAGACCGCCGGCGCCCCGTGCGAGCCGCAGGAGCACCGTCTCGGCCTGGTCGGTCAGCGTATGCCCGAGCGCGACGACGAAAGCCCCCCGCTCGACCGAGACCTCCCGGAAGAAATCGAGCCGCTCGAGCCGGCCGGCTTCTTCGACCGATCGCCGTTCGCGGCGCGCTCTGCGGGCGACCTCCCGCCGCCCGCCCCGAAAGGGGACCCCGAGAGACGCCGCGACCCGCGCGGCGAAGTGCGCCTGCTCCGGAGAGTCGGGGCGGAGCGCGTGGTCGAGGTGAGCGGCCACCACCGGGGCGTCTCGGGGAGTGCCGGAGCGCCGCCCGATTTCGACCAGCAGGTGGAGGAGGACGGTCGAATCCAGCCCTCCGGAATAGCCGGCGAGGATGCCCGGTCCGCCCTTCTGACCGAACTCCGGGATGTTCTCCTGCAGCGAAGCCGAGACGCACTCCAGAATTCGAGTGCGGAGCGCCGCCGGCCGGGTTCGCCGCCGGGTCGTTCCGGCGGGTGCCGGGCTCGGATCAGACGCCGGAGGCCGCGCCATCGGCCTGCTGTCCTTCCTCCGGCTCGCTTCCAGCGGGCGCGGGTTCGATCCGCACCTGGACTACCCGGTGCTGCTCCACTTGTTCGACACGCACCACGGCTCCTGGAATCCGCACCGTTTCTCCGGGCCGCGGAATCCGCCCGGTTCGTTCCAGGACGAACCCCGCCAGGGTGTCGTAGTCGTCGCCGTGCGGGATCTCTATCCGGCGGGGGGAGGTCTCCGAGATTCGCCCTCCCTGCGCCAGGGCGATATTCGCTTCGGAGACGGTCAGCGTTCCGTCGAACAGGTAACTCCCGTCGGGAGACTCGATGCTCTCCGCCGGCGGGACGCCGCGGATGGCTTCGAGCAGCGAGCTGGAGGTCACGAGTCCTTCCACCCCTCCGTGTTCATCCACCACGATCAGCATCCGGCAGGATTGCTCCCGCATCTGGACCAGCGCTTGCGCGAGAGTCGCCGTGCCGGGGGAAAATCGTGCGGGACGCAGATGCTGCTCCACTGGAAAACGATCGCCCGTTGCCAGCGCGGGGAGGGCCTCGCGCAGGTCGAGGAGGCCGCGGATGTCGTCGAGTCCCTTTTCCACCACGGGCATTCGAGTATGGCCGTGTTCACGGAAGAGCTGCATGATTTCCTGGGTCCCGGCCCCGATGGGCGCCGCCGCGATCGCGCGGCGCGGGGTCATCACTTCGGTCAATCGGCGTCCGGTCGCCTCCACCAGGCGGGCGAGCACCTGCTTTTCGAGTTCGTCCCCGGCGCGCGGATCGAGGCGGAAGCTCGCGCGGATTTCGGCGGCACTGATCGCCACTTCCCGCGCCGGCCGGGAGATGCCGAAGAGCCGCAATACGCCGGTGACCAGCCCCGAAAGTGAGGAAGCGATCGGGCCGAGCAGCCAGAGCACCGCCTGCACCGGCCGGATCGTCCCGAGCGACCATCGTTCGGCGTGGCGCGAGGCGATGCTCTTCGGCAACATTTCGCCGAATACCAAGAGCGCCACTCCGACCACGAGCGTCGAGATGGTGGCCGCGCGGGCCCGCTCCTCGGTGGTTTCGGCGCCCGAGGACAGGACGATCGTTACCAGGACCCCCGCCAGCACATTGGCGAACACATTGCCGGTCAGGATCGCTCCGAGGAAACGCTCGGGCTGGGCGGCGACTCGAAGCGCTGCGGCTGCCCTGCGGTTTTGGGAAGCGAGCGCCCGCAGCCGGTGAAGACGAACCGCCATGAAGGCGGTTTCCGAGCCGGAGAAGAACGCGGAGAGGACGAGCACGGCGAGGAGCGCCGCCGCAAACGCCCCGATCACTCGAAGGGCCGGCCCCCGGCGCCGCTGCTCACGGGAAACGGCGAAGGACGCGGTACCTGGTGTCCCGCTGGACGGGGGCGAAGCCCGCTTCTCGAATCAGGAGCTGCACCTCTTCGGTACTCGTCCGGTTCACGAAACCGGTACAGGCGTGGACATTCTCTTCGATGAGCGTCCCCCCGAAGTCGTCGGCGCCCCAGTGGAGACCGACCTGCCCCGCCTTCTTGCCTTCACTGAACCAGGAAGCCTGGATGTGATCGAAGTTGTCGAGCACGAGCCGGGCTACCGCGAGCACCCGGAGGTAATCGTTCGGTCCGGCGTAGTGCGGAATCTTCCGGACCAGCGGCGTGTTGCCAGGTTTGAAGCTCCAGGGGACGAACGCGGTGAAGCCGGAGGATTCGTCCTGCAGTTCGCGGATGGCCAGCAGATGTCCGACGATGTCCTCGTTCGTCTCGAGGTGTCCGTACATCATGGTGGCGGTGCTTCGAAAACCGAGAGCATGCGCTTCCCGATGGACATCGATCCAGGCGGCCGCTCCTCCCTTCTTGTGGGAGATCTTGCGGCGAACCCGGTCGGTGAGAATCTCGGCCCCGCCGCCCGGCAAAGTATCCTGGCCGGCGTCCTTCAGGCGGCGGAGCACTTCCCGAATGCTCAGTCCGCTCACTTTCGCCATGCCTTCGATCTCCACTGCCGACCAGAAGTGCGGGGTCACCGAGGGGAAGCGCTCCCGTGTTTCGCGCACGAGGTCGAGGTAGTAGTCGAGAGGGAGGGATTCGTTCACTCCTCCCTGTAGCAGCACCGTGGTGGCGCCCCGTTCGACGGCGCGTCCGATCCGGGTCAGCATCTCCTCGACGGTGTGGGTGTATGCCTCATCATGGCCCGGGGGTCGGTAGAACGCGCAGAAGGTGCAGTCCACTTCGCAGACATTCGTGTAGTTCGGATTCGTGTCCACCACGAAAGTGACTTCCGGATCGGGGTGGCGGCGAAAACGCTCGTGGTTCGCCAGTTCGCCGAGCCCGAGGAGCGGCGCCTCGTCCATCAGCCAGCGCGCGTCGTTTCGGGTCATCCTCATCCGGCTTTCGGCCTTGCGTCGGATCCGTTCCATGTCGTTGCTGTTCATGGTGCGGCAGACAGAGGACGGCAGGGGGCGCCGGAGTGACCGCTGGCTTCCGCTGCCGTCGGAACAGGGGAAAGGACAGGAGAGGGAACGAGGTTCCGGCGCGCCGCCAGGCGCCGGAAGGCCTCGAAACCGCGGCGTTCCGAGGGGCCGAATCGATAGGTGAAATCGGCGAGGTAGGCACCGATCGTCTCGGCGTTTCCGAGGGAGCCGGCTGCCTCGGCGGCGATCTCCGGGATCCTCCGGATCCCGTTCTCGAGGGAATGGGCGATCCCCGCCGCGAGCCGGGAACGAGTGGACCGGGTCAGCGAGCGGCGCGCGCTCCAGACCGCGAAGACGAAGGGAAGCCCCGTCCATTCCCGCCAGCAGCTGGCGAGATCGAAGCGAAACCGGAACGACGGGTCCGGGTTTTCGCGCTCGCGGAGCGCTTCGTCGCCGATGAGCAGGACTGCGTCCTGGCCGCGGGTCACGCCGCGGCGGTACTGCGGCGGCGAGATTCCGAGATGTTCCTCGAGCCAAAGCTTCAGCAGCAGAACCGAGGTGGAGGTTTCTCGGGTGATTTCGACGATCCGGCCGCCGAGTTCGGTCGGATCCCGCCGAGAGAGCAGGAAGACGCTGCCGGCTTGCTCGCGGCAGGCGATTCCGAAGGGGCCGCCGGCTTCGTCGAGGGGGGAGTAACGGTCCTCGTGGCGTAGCAGATCCCCCAGCGAAAGCAGACCGGCGTCGATCTCGCCCGCGGCAGCGAGGCATCCGATCTCGGAAGGCGAGGCCCGAAAAAGGCGTACGCCGGGCAAAGGCTCGAACGGCCGGGTGTTCAGGTAGGCGAGTTGGCCGAGCAGAAGCCGCACGGTACCGGGCCGCAGTGCAGTCAGGCTGCTTCCCAGACCCGCACGACGTTGTAGAGCGCGTCGCGCTCGATGGGAGTCTTGCCTGCGTCACGAATCATCCGGACGAGGCGCTCGCGCGCCACCCCGACCGGGCTCGTGGCCTGGGCGTAGTGAGCGATGCGCTCTTCGCCGATCGTGCCGTCGAGGTCGCTCGCGCCGAAGTGCAGCGCCATCGCTGCCGAATCCTCGCCGAGCATCACCCAATAGGCCTTGATGTGCGGAAAATTGTCGAGCAGAAGACGCGCGCAGGCCACCGTTCGCAGGTCTTCGAGCACCGAGGCCTGCCGTTCGGCGAGCCCGGTGTTTCCCGGCTGCAGTGCGAGGGGAATGAAGGAGGTGAAACCGGCGTCCGATGGCCCCCGGCCGTCCTGCGCCTCCCGGAGCTGCATCATGTGATCCACCCGCTCGGCGAGGGTCTCGATGTGCCCGTAGAGCAGCGTTGCGTTCGTCATGATTCCGAGACGGTGTGCCGTGCGGTGCACTTCGAACCAGCGCTCCCGTCCGATCTTGGTGCGGAAGGTCTCCTTGCGCACTCGATCGGAGAAAACTTCCGCGCCCCCGCCGGGAAGCGTCTTGAGTCCGGCCTCCTTGAGGCGGGTGAGGATGTCCTCGATGGAGGTCTTTTCGAGGCGCGCGAACCAGTCGATCTCGACGGCGGTCCAGGCCTTGATCTGCACCTCGGGAAACCGCCGGTGGATTTCCCGCACGATCTCGAGATAGCGGTCGAATCGCCATTTCGGATGGAGGCCGCCAACGATGTGCACTTCGGAGAGTTCTTCGGACACCTGGGCGAGCACTTCCTCCAGGCTCTGCTCATAGGCGTGGTCGTCGCCCGGCTTGGCGGCGAAATCGCAAAAAGCGCAGGAAAGTACGCAGAGGTTCGTGGGATTGATCTGGCGGTTGACCACGAACTGCACTCGATTTCCATTTCGGGTTCTCGCCGCATGGTCTGCCATCCGGCCGATTGCCGGAAGATCGAGCGTTTCGAGCAGGGTGAGCCCGTCATCGAAATCGAGCCGCTGCCCGGCGAGCACCTTTTCCCAGATGGGAACGAGAGCGCGGTCGCGGAACACGACCCCGTCGGCGAGTAGCAAGGGATGGTCTCCGGAGGGGGTGCCTCGGGGAGCCAGGCGCCGCTACTCGGCCCTGGCTGCGAGACTTGGGGAAGAACTGAAAATCGTAGCATGGGGACGTCCCGATTTCGGCTTGGGGCGGTCTTTACGAGACCCGGGAGAGCGGCGTCTCACCGAGTCTCTTCTTCGCGCCAGCCTGGCGTCTCGCTGACTCCGAGGACGCCGAGCACCTTGTCGCAGAAGCCGTCCACGAGATCGTCCGTCGAGGACGGATTTCGATACCAGGGCGGGGCGACCGGCATGACGATGCCGCCGGCTTCCGATACCCGCAGGGCGTTTTGCAGCGTGATGGCGGACCAGGGGGTCTCGCGTATGCAGAGGACGAGGGGCAGCCGCTCCTTCAGTGCGACCTGGGCGGCCCGAGTGATGAGCGTGTCGGCGATTCCATGCGCCACCTTGCCGAGTGTGGACAGACTGCAAGGAATCAGCACCAGGCCGTCATGGCGGTTGGAGCCCGAGGCCCATGGTGCAGCGAGGTCGGTGTCGCGGTGGATGCGCCGCACCTGGCCGCCGAGTTCCGCAAGAGAAAGTCCGGTCTCGAGCCGAAGGACCTCTTCGCCCCACCGGGAGACGATGAGGTGTTTTTCGCCTGGACAGCGCTTCAGGAACCGAACGCCGTACACCGCACCGGAGGATCCCGATATTCCGACGACGACCTTCATGGACTCCGCCTTCACGGATTCCCGCCTGGCAGCGGAGTTTCGGAAAGCGCGACGCCCAGGAAGACGGCTGCGCCGATCGCCGCGTTCATCGGGAAGAAGGCGAACTCCACGCGGTGACGGAGGAGATGCTGTGCGATGAAGAGGGCACCGGCGACGGCGAAAAGCAGTGCGGCCCACAGACCGGCGAGCGCGGCGGCGAACAGGCCGGCCAACAGGAGGAACGAAGCGGCGTGAAGGCCGGCGGCGACGGAAAGCGCCGCGGGCGCGCCGATGGCGGCCGGCAGCGAGTGAACCCCGAGTCTTCGGTCCGATTCCTCGTCGAGGGTGGCGTAGCAGATGTCGAATCCGGCGGACCACAGCGTCGTGAACGCGGCGAGCAGCAGGATCGGCGTGAGACCCTCCCATGCGAGCGAGACCGCGTAGAAGCCGCAGATCGGTCCCAGAGCGAGGGTGAGGCCAAGCCCGAGATGCGCCCAACGGGTCACCCGTTTCAACAGGGGGTACCCGAGGAACGCGCCGAGGGCCAGCGGGCCGAGGATTAGGCAGCGCGGCGAGATGGCCCAGGCGGCGAACAGCGCAACCAGGAACGCGCCGCCCGCGGCGCCCACGGCCGCCCGCCGCGTGATCCTGCCCGAGGGCAGCGCCCGGTCCATCGTCCGCGGGTTCTGTGCATCCAGACGATGGTCCAGGATTCGATTCAGTCCGAGCGCCGTCGTCCGGGCGCCCGTCGCCGCCACCAGGATCAGCACCGCAGTGCGAACCGTCAACGGAGGCTCCGCGAGCAACGCTCCGGCGTAGATCAGTGGAAGCGAGAGCAGCGAGTGTTCCAGCTTGAGGTAATCGGCCCAGATCCGGAAACGATCGGCGACCGGTACGCTTTCGGTTTTGGCAGCGGACACGGTTCCGACGGGTGAATATAGGGGAGGAATGGTGCTGACAGACGGGAGTTTCCGGACTTTACTCCGGCTTCGAACGCCGTGATACTCTTTCGGAAATGCTGTGTGGGCGGGCGGAAAGCAACGACTTGGTTGTCTGACCCAAAGGGCTGACCCAAAGGCCTGAACGAAAGGACGGAATCGCCCGATGAAGAAAAAAGCGACGCGTAAAAAGAAGAAAGTCGCGGCGCGCGCGAGTGTTCATCGCAAGGTGACCCGCAAGAAGGCGACGCGCAAGAAAGCCGCGGCACGGAAGGCGACCCGGAAGAAGGTGACCCGCAAGAAAGCCGTGGCGCGGAAGGCGACCCGGAAGAAGGTGACCCGCAAGAAAGCCGCGGCACGGAAGGCGACCCGGAAGAAGGCGACGCGCAAGAAAGCCGCGGCACGGAAGGCGACAAGGAAGAAAGCGACGCGCAAGAAAGCCGCGGCACGGAAGGCGACCCGGAAGAAAGCGACGCGGAAGAAGGCGACCCGGAAGAAGGCGACCCGGAAGAAGGCGACCCGGAAGAAGGCGACGCGGAAGAAAGCGACGCGGAAGAAGGCGACCCGGAAGAAAGCGACGCGGAAGAAAGCGACCCGGAAGAAAGCGACGCGGAAGAAGGCGACGCGGAAGAAGGCGACCCGGAAGAAAGCGACCCGGAAGAAGGCGACGCGGAAGAAAGCGACCCGGAAGAAAGTGACCCGGAAGAAGGCGACCCGGAAGAAAGTGACCCGGAAGAAGGCGACCCGGAAGAAGGCCGCGGCTTCGAGTGCGGCTGCGACCGCGGAAGAAACGCCTGCGACCGCGGAGGAAACGCCTGCGACCGCGGAGGAAACGCCTGCGACCGCAGAGGAAACGCCTGCGACCGCGGAGGAAACGCCTGCGACCGCAGAGGAAACGCCTGCGACCGCAGAGGAAACGCCTGCGACCGCAGAGGAATCTGAAGAATCTCCGGCCGCCTCGGCCGCCGTGGCGGGTCCGGACGGAGGCTGAACCAGAGCGGGAACTCCACGAGTTCCCCGTCTCGGCTTTCGAGTCGGGTTGCCGGCGGGCGCATCCGACCGGGTCGCTGCTGTTGCGGGCTCCGGTACTCCGCTCTTCCGGAAGGGCCGGAGCGTGTTCTCCGGCGGGGAGGGGAGTCCATCGACTCACCAGTAGCCTCTGTGCTAGAATGGGCGGTTCGCTTCCCGCTTTCCTAGAATTTCGTCGGGGGAGATTTCCGTCTTGCGATTCGAACACCCGCCATCATCGTCTGGCGCCGCTTGGCGCCGCCTGATTCTCGTTCCAGGGGTCTCGCTGGCCGTCGCCGCAGGTGCTTGCGGCGGCACCGATACTGGGGTCACCGGAGAGGAAATCAGGCTTGGCAGCTTTGCCCCGTTGACCGGCGAATACGCCGCTCTCGGAAATGTGGGCCGGGCCATGTCGGCGTACTTCGAATGGTTGAACGACCAGGGTGGCATCCATGGACGGAGAGTCCGCCTGATTCTCAAGGACGACCAGAACGACCCCGAAAAGACGCCCGAGCTGGTGGGGCAGATGCTTCGCCGGGGCGATGAACAGGTTTTCGCGATGGTCGGCGGGATGAGCACCGCCAACTGTCTCGCGGTCAAGGACGACATCGGCAACCGGCTGGTGCCGTGGGTGAATCCGGGTTCGAGCGCCGGGGTCTGGACCGAACCGATGAATGCCTACATCTTCTCGATCCTTCCTACCTCGATCACCGCGGCGCGGGTGCTCACCCGCTATGCGCTGTCCGAGCTCGGAGTGGACCGCATCGGTTCCATCGCCGAAGACACTCCCTTTGGAATCCAGGGGCAGGAGGGGTACCGGTTGGGGGTGCGCGCCTTCTACGAGGAGTTGGCGGCGAACCTCCCCGAGGGGATCGAAGTGCGCTATGCCCGTATTTCGAGTCGCCCCCGGCGGCCCCGAACCGACGATCCGACCAGTGAGGGATGGCATGAGATCCCGGCTGGCGGCGACGGCGTCCTCTGGCGGGTCCAGCGGGAGGACGGTGGCCGCTGGGGTCGTCCGGAAGCGTCTCCGGAGGATGTGGGGATGCTTCGCGCTCCGAAGGACGGAGGGGATGTGGCGGAGACGCTCGCCCAGTTGAAGGAAAGACGAGCGGACGCGGTTGTCGTCTGGGGGGTTGCAGAATTCGGTGCCGCGGTAGCTCGGGCGATCCAGGCGGATGAAGACTGGAATCCGCAGATTCTGGGGTCGTTCGCGATGGCGGATCCGCTCATGATCGATCTCGCCGGCGAGGCGATCGAGGACACCATCGTGGTGTCCACGACCCCCGACCTCTCTCTGGAAACCGATGCGACCCGCCAGGTTCGGCAGATCCTCGACGAGTACGCCCCTGATGTGCCCTTCGGGGACTACGCGATGCTCGGGATGGCGTGGGCGCAGCTCGCCGCAGAAGGCATGGAGAGAGCGGGGCCGGATCTCCGGCGTATCGCGCTGCTGCGGGGACTCGAGACCATGGAAAATTGGCAGGGGCTGCTCGGCCATCCGATCACTTTCACCAGTGAGAACCACCGAGGTTTCGACGCCGTAACCCTCAAGCGCGTCGAAGACGGTCAGTTCGTGGCGATCACCGGCTGGCTCTCGGAATAACCACCTCCCCGCCGGCGGCGCCGGCGGCTTTTCCGGCTCTTAGGTTCCGCAGTCGGATTTCGGCTCTTCCAGGATTTCCTGTCGGCCGAGATAGGCCCGCCGCACCTCGGGATCGCGCACCAGTTCTGCCGCGCTTCCCTCCCGAACGACGCCGCCGCGTTCGAGGACATAACCCCGTTCGGCGATCTCGAGCGCCCGCACCACATTCTGCTCCACGAGCAGCACGGCGACTCCTTCGGCGCGAATGGCCGACACTGCCCTGAACACTGTATCCACCACCATTGGTGAGAGACCGAGCGAAGGTTCGTCCATCAGTAGCAGCGTCGGCGACGCCATCAGGGCCCGGCCGATGGCCACCATCTGGCGTTCCCCGCCCGAGAGAGTTCCCGCCAGCTGCCCGGCACGCTCCCGGAGCCGGGGAAAGAGCGTGAGAATCCAGTCGAGGCGCTCCGGGACCGCCCCCTTCCCCCGGACTGCATATGCGCCCAGCCGGACATTCTCTAGGACGGTCATTTGCGGCCAGACGCGGCTTCCCTCGGGAACATGCGCGATGCCGGACTTGACGATCCGAGCGGCGCTGTCATGCGAAAGCAGCTCACCGGCGAGGCGGATGGTTCCCGTGTCGGGGTGGGAGAGACCGCTGATCGCCCGCAGCGTCGTCGTCTTGCCCGCGCCGTTCGCTCCCAGCAGAGCGACCACTTCCTGTGCCTCGACCCGCAGACTCACCCCGCGGAGTGCGGGAACACCGCCTCGCCGCACGGCGAGGTCCCGAATTTCCAGGAGGCTCACGGGGCGGACGCCTCTACGGGACCGGCCGAGCGGCCGAGGTAAGCCTCGACCACCGCCGGATTCCGGATCACTGTTTCGGGTCTCCCGACGGCGATCGTCGCTCCTCGGTGCAAC
Organism: Vicinamibacteria bacterium; assembly: GCA_963422395.1. Classification (GTDB taxonomy): domain Bacteria; phylum Acidobacteriota; class Vicinamibacteria; order Marinacidobacterales; family Marinacidobacteraceae. Next base: position 492,339 of record OY729431.1, read on the forward strand.
ACCTGAATCCGGTCCGAAAGGTCCATCACGGCTTCCATGACATGTTCGACATAGACGATGCCGATCCCGCGGTCGCGCACTTTTCGGAGCAGAGCCACCGTTTCGCGCACTTCCGCCGGATCGAGCCCGGCGGCCACCTCGTCCACGAGCAGCACCAGCGGTCTCGCCGCCAGCGCGCGGGCGAGGCCGAGCCGCTTCCGTTCTGCCAGGTTCAGCGAACGGACCGCCGCGTCACGACGGTCTCCGAGTCGGCACTGTTCGAGGCAACTCGCCGCGTCCTCCTTCGGTGAGGCGCCGGGTGCGGGACGACCGAACTCCGCGCCCACCAGCACGCTTTCGAAAACCGTCATGCCGAGGAACGGGCGGGGAACCTGGAAGGTGCGCGAAAGCCCCAACCTGCAGATCCGGTGGGGGGGCCGGTTCTGTATTTCCCGTCCCAGCAGGTGGATCTTTCCTCGATCGAGCCGGAGCTGGCCGCTCATCAGATGAAAGAGAGTGGTCTTGCCGGCCCCGTTGGGGCCGATGAGGCCGAGAACCTCGCCCTTCGCCAGGGTCAGATCCACTCCCCGCACCGCAGTGAGGCCGCCGAAACGCCGAGTGACTCCGCGGGTTTCGAGCAGCGGGGCGGCACCGGTGGAATTCGCGGGATTCATGGACTCTCCCGGCGGGCACTCGAGGCTCGCCGTCCCAGACGGGCGGCGAGCGAACCGAGGCGCGGCGCCAGACCCCGCGGGTCGACCAGGATGATGAGGATCAGAAGCGCGCCGAAGGCTGCGAGGTGAACCTCGGCGAGGCTCGCCAGTACGAACTGCTCCAGGAAGAGGAAGATGGCGGCGCCGAGCACGGGTCCCGCCACCGTGCCGATTCCGCCCACCAGCACCATCAGGACCAGACTGATGGAAAGGTCGAAGCCGAAGACCTTTTCCGGAACGATATAGAGAGTGAACTGGGCGTAGTAGCTGCCGCCGAGGCCGGTCAGCGCGGCGGCGACAGCGAAGACGGTTACCTGCTGTCGGGCTACGTCCACTCCCGAAGCCGCCGCCGCCCGGGCATCCTCGCGGAGCGCGATCAGTCCGAGCCCGAGGCGGGAACGCTTCACGATCTCGCTGGTCTTCACCGCGAGGACAGCGAGCAGGGCGCCGACTGCATAGAGCGGATACGGCCCGAGATCCTGTTCGAGCGGGAGGGTCAGGCCCGAGGCGCCCCCCGCAGCCTCGATGTGGTTCGCCACGATCCGGGTGGCTTCGGCTATCCCGATGGTGGCGATGGCGAAGTACGGGCCGCGCAGGCGCAGACACGGCCAGCCCCAGAGCACCCCGAACAGCGCGGCGAGTCCGGCCGCCGCCGGCATCGTCAGCAGGGGGTGGATGCCGGCCAGCCAAAGCATCGAGGTCGCGTATGCCCCGATGCCGAAGAGCGAGGCGTTTCCGAAGGAGATCTGTCCGGCGAAGCCCCCGACCAGATTCCAGGCGCTGGCGAGGGTGATGTTCAGGAAAAGGAGCTGGGCGAGGCGCGCCGCATAGGGGTTTTCGACCAGGAGCGGCGCCGCCGCCACCCCTGCCGCGAGGGCGCTCCAAGCGGCGAGCTGCCGCTTTGCCGACTTCTTCTTGCCCGGTTGGGAGGATCCGGGAGCTCGCGGCATGGCTGTTCAGTTCTCCGCGTCTCGGCGGCGCAGCACGAGGGCTGCGGTGAGCACGAGGAAACTCACTACATCCCGGTAGCCCGTGTGGAAGTAGAAGGCGGTCAGGTCTTCGGCGATACCCAGTCCGATCCCGGCGATCAGGATGCCGCCGATGTTCGTGAGGCCGCCGAGCACGACGACGCAGAAGCTCTTCAGCAGGAACCGCGCTCCGAACTCGGGAGTGACCGAGTAGAAGAGCGACATCAGGCTTCCGGCGGACATCGCGAGCGCGGAACCGATCCCGAAAGCGATCGCCCACACTCGGTTCACCGGAATCCCGGAAAGTGAGGCAGCTTCTCTGTCCTGCGCCACCGCACGGAGCGCGAGGCCGGCCCAGGTCCGTTTCAGGAGCAGAGCGAGCAGCACGAATCCGAGCAGCGAGAATCCCGATACGATCAGCCGCGGCACGCTGAGGGTGAGCGGCCCCACCGCGATGGATTCGAGCGAATATGAGGTCAGGAGAGACCGGTCTGCTCCGCCGAAGATCAGATAGAGGACATTGCGAACGATCAGCCAGACGCCGAACAACAGCAGCAGGGTAGTGACCGGCGGGCTGTCCCGGAGTCGGAAGACCAGACTGCGCTCGATGGTGAACCCGAGGAGAAAGCCCAGGGGAACCGTGATCAGCAAGGAGACCAGCGGGTCCATTCCCCAGGTCGTGTGGAGCCACCAGGTCCCATAGACGCCGAGGGTCAGAAACGCGCCGTGGGCGAGGTTGACCACTCGCAGGACGCCGTAGATGAGGCCCAGCCCGTAGGCCATGTAGGCGTACACGGTGCCGACGAGGATGCCCGAGGTGAGGATCGAGAAGAGATCAACCACGGCGATCAGCGGAAAGGGAGGCCGGCCAGGGCAGGAAACGGCCGAATCGGGCAGCGAAACCCAGGGGGGGCATACGGCGGAGAGGCCCCTGCGTAGCTCAGCGTCCGAGGAAAGCGGGTCCTTCCGCCGCGTCCGGCGGATACACGATCCGGGTTCCCCCATCTGGCAGGTTCTGCACGATCACGCAGCGATTCCGAATTTGGTAACGGCTCGCTTCGGGGAAGTGCAGGCGCTCTCCGGGCAGCAGTGAGTCCGTCAGGTCGAGTTCCTGGAGTGCGTCGCGGATCGCCTCGGGGGCCGTCGAACCGGCATGTCCGATGGCGGTGACGAGCGCCCGCGCTGCCTCGTAGGCGACCGCCGGGTAGTACTCGGTCACCGGCCCGCCGAACTCTGCTTCGTAGCTCTCGATGAAGCGGCGGGACCGTTCGTAAGGGAGCGCTCGGGTCCACCACTGCGCCGAGACCAGGTGGCGGACCGCGTTCCCCAGGCCCTCGCGGACCGAGCGCTCCGGCCCCCGCGCCCCATAACTGACGGCGAGGTGCTCGAGTCCCTGCTCCACATAGGCGCGGTGCTGCAAGAGGAAGTCGGGCTCGTGGGCGTCCGAAAGGAATACATCGGCTTCCACCGACCGAACCTTCACGATGAGCGAGGTGTGGTCGCTCGACAGGTGCTCGAACGACTCGTCGAGGACGAGCTGGAACCGCTCCGGTTCTGCTGCGGCGACCTGGTGCACGCCGGTTCGGTACTCCCGACCATGGTCGGTGTTCTGCCACACCAGCGCGATGCGGAGGGGAGCCGGAAGCCGCTCGTTGTCCTGCTCCCAGGACAACCACTCGAGGGTAGTGCTCGCCAGCGATTCCACCGGGCTCAGGATGCCGAAGACCCACTGGTTCCCTTCCCGAAAGATGGACCGGGAGGCGCCGCCGGCATTCAGGAACGGGATGCCGCGCCGCATCGGGACGATGACCTGGGACTGGACCAGCGGCGTGGAGTAGCCGGAAAGCAGGGCTGCTACCCCATCCACCGCGATGAGGCGCTCGAGCAGACTCGGGGAAAGCGAGGCGTCGCTCTTGTCGTCGTAGAGCAGCAGTTCCACCGGCCGGCGGGTCCCCTCGATCTCCACCCCACCGTTCTCGTTCGCTTCCCGCACTGCGAGCTGATAGCCGCCCCGGAAAAACCCGCCGACATTGGCGTGTTTGCCGCTCAGCGGCAACGCGGCCCCGATGCGCACCGTGTCGCCCCTGCCTCCGGAGCAGGCAGCTACGAAGAAGACCGCCAGCGCGGCGGCCCCGAGCGAGTGCGGGCGGGTGCGGGCCATACTGGACGCGACCGACACCATGTGGGCGGCGAATCCTACCAACCGCCAGAACCGCTCCTAAAATCCCGGCGGTGCCCAGCGAAGGAGGAAGGGAAGTCCCGGGGGCCGGGTTCGTGGCCGCCATTCCGACCATGGAGGTCCTGCCGATCCGGGAGATTCGTTTCCATGAAGAGGTGGACCTCGCCCGGGTGGCGGCGCTGATCGAACGGCTGAGCACCGACGGCATCCTGCGCAACCCGCCGATCGTCGCCCGCCTCCCCGGCCGGGAGCGGCTTCTGCTCGACGGCGCGAACCGCATCGAAGCGCTCTCCCGGATGGGAATTCCCCACGCGCTGGTGCAGACCGAGGAGTTCGACGATCCGCACCTCGGTCTCGCCCACTGGAACCATGTCATCCGCGCGAAAGAGGCGGCGGCCCTCGTCGAGCGCCCCCCGGCGCTGTTGAAGGCCCGCGGCGCCGAGCCGCCCGCAGACGAGACCGAACGGAATCTGCTGCCGATCTGCCGCCTGTTCCGTCCGTCGGGCGAAGAGGTCGTTTTCGTGGCGCCTTCCGACGCTTCCGTCCGCTCGGCCGCGCTGCGGGCGATCTCCTCCCGCTGCGCTCACCCTCGCGCCCGGCTGGCCCGGATCGCGCACCGCGACCTCGATCAGGTGCGCCTCGCCTATCCGAATTTCGGCGGGCTGCTCGAATACTCCGAGGTATCCCGGGCCGAGCTGCGGAGGATGGCCGATGCCGGAGAGCGGTTGCCGTCCGGCATCACCCGTTTCGTGGTCCCCCGTCGGGTGCTGGGGTTCGATCTGCCGCTCTCCTTTCTGGCGACGAACCTGCCGCTCTCCGAAAAGCGCCGCCGGCTCGATGCTCTGGTCTCCGAGCGGTTCGATTCGGGCCGGGTCCGCTACTACGCGGAGCCGGTGTTCGTCTTCGACGATTGACCCGGCGGGCTCACCCCGTCGGAGTTTCAGGGAAGCTGCCGGGTCGTCCACTCGGCATGTCGGATGCCTGCCGCGATCCGAATGCTGCGCACGGTGATCTTCGCGTCCGATCGGTCGATCGCGACGCGGGCTGCTTCTCGTCCACGAACGACGCAGGGAAGGACAGGCGCATCGCTCGCGAAGACTTCGGCTGGCAGATTCGACACGCGGGCCACGAACCTCACTCCTGCAGGGGACAGGAGGTCCAGCCTGGCCTTCAGTCGGAGGAGCGTCACTGGTCCGAGAGCCGGCGGGCCATGAGATCGACATAGGCCGGGTTGCAATCGATCCCGACCCACTTTCGCCCGAGGTGCTGCGCTGCGAGCAGCGTGGTGCCCGATCCGGCGTAGGGGTCGAGGACGACGCTGCCCTCCCGACTGGAGAGGGCGGCGCAGCGCCGGGCGAGGGCCAGCGGCATCACCGCCGGATGTCCCTTCCCGGCGCCGTTCGTCTTCTGCGGTTCCGTCGGAATTTCCCAGGTCGTGCGGAGGCGTCTGCGGTTCGGTCCGCGAACCGCTTCCTGGTCGTAGAAATAATTCTGGGTCTTCGAAGCAGGAACACCGTTTCGTGGGCTTTCGTCGGACGGTCGCGCACCGACTCGGGATGAGCGTTCGGCTTGATCCACAAGACCTCGGAACGCAACCACCAGCCGGCGTCCTGGAGAGCGAAGGCGATCCTCCAAGGGATGCCGATCAGGTCCTTCGGCTTCAGGCCCCCGGGGGTCGGCGGGCGGACGCTCATTTCACGGACCCGATTCTTGCGATCCGGAGCGCGGGTGCGGCGGTTGCCGGAGGTATAGGCGTCGCCGACATTCAGCCAGACGGTTCCGTCGTCCCGCAGCACGCGCCGCAGCTGGTCGAAGACGGCGGCCAGGCTTTCGACATACTCCTCGAGGGACTCGGTGCAACCCACCTGATTCTCGGTCCGATAGTCGCGGAGCGACCAGTACGGAGGAGATGTGATCACTGTCTGGACCGAGGCGCTCGGAAGCATCGCCAGAGCCTCGCGAGCGTCTCCGCAGACGAGCAGGGACTTCTCGATGGATTCCAGCTGTAGCTCGGTGGACACCGGGATTCGGAGGAAAGCCGCCGGAGACTTCGGGCGTCTTGCCATCGGCGGGGAAGGTCCTGCCATCGGCAAGAGCGCAGCTGTCGATCCGTGCTCCGAGAGGGGCGCCGCTGCCGGAGATCGAGCCAGGCTGTTTCCCACGCGCAGTCCTCCCGGCCCGGATTCTCCCCGGCTGTCGTCCGGGAGGCAACCGTCCGGGCGGATCTGTCGGCCTGCCGCCGGGAGGATTCGGTTACGATCCCCGCTCTTCGGAAGAGTCGCTCGGTGTCGGGACACAGCAAGTGGCATTCGATTCGCCACAAGAAGGCGGTTGTGGACGCCAAGCGGGGCAAGGCGTTCACCCGCCTGCTGAAGGAAGTCACGATGGCGGCGCGCCTGGGCGGCGGGGATCTGCAGTTCAACCCTCGCCTCCGCCTCGCCGTGGAGAAAGCGAAAGCCGGGAATGTGCCGCGGGACAGCATCGACCGCGCGGTGAAGAAGGGCACCGGCGAACTCGCCGGAGTGCGACTCGAGGAAGCGAACTACGAGGGCTACGGACCCGGAGGAGTGGCGGTCATCGTCCACGCCGCGACCGACAACCGCAACCGCACGGTGAGCGATGTCCGCCACCTCTTCTCGAAGTACGGGGGCAACCTCGGGGAGACCGGATCGGTCCACTGGATGTTCGAGAAGGCCGGCCAGTTCCTGATTCCGAAAGACCGGGCGAGGGAAGACGACTTGATCGAAATCGTTCTGGCCAGCGGAGGGAGCGATGTTCTCGACGGAGGGGACCATTGGGAGGTACGCACTCCTCCCGAAGCGTTCACCGCCGTCCGGGAGGCGCTCGGCGAGTTGGGCATCCGCTGCGACAGCGAAGAGATCTCCATGCTCGCCAACCAGCATGTCCGGGTTGCCGGGGGCGAGGCCCGGCGAGTTCTGCAGCTGATGGAATCTCTCGAGGATCACGAGGATGTGATCCATGTCTGGGCGAACTTCGACATGGATGACGGGGAACTCGACGGGGAATTCCATGCCGTCTCCTGACGGCGGATCCCTCGTTTCGGTGCATCCTTCCGAAAAGCAGGCCGCGGAAAGCATTCCGCCCGACCGGTTTCGATCCGATCGGATTCGCGTTGTCGGCCTCGACCCGGGTTCGCGGGTCAGCGGCTTCGGGGCAGTGGAGGAGGAAGGCGGCAGGTTGCGGGTCGTGGAGTACGGCACCATCCGTTGCCGGACCAGCGACTCCTTGGTGCAGCGGCTCGGGCAGCTGCACCGGGAGACTCGCGAGGTCATCGAGCGCCTCGCTCCGGACGAAGTGGCGGTGGAGTCGGTATTCAGCGCGGTCAGCGCCGGTTCGGCGCTGACCCTCGGCCATGCGCGCGGTGCAGTGCTCGCAGCGCTCCCGGACCTGCCGTTCGCCGAATATGCTCCGCGCTCGATCAAGAAGGCGCTCACCGGCTACGGTGGCGCGGGGAAGGCACCGGTCGCCGTGATGGTCTCCCGGCGCCTCGGTCTCGTTGCCCCTCCGACGCCGGAGGACGCCGCCGATGCGCTGGCGGTTGCGATCTGCCACCTGGATGCTCTGCGAGCGGCGGTCCGCTTGGCCCGCGCGCACCCGGCCGCCGGACTGCCGAAGTGATCGAGCGGCTCAGCGGCACTCTCCTCGAGGCCGACGAAGGACGGGTGCTCCTGGATGTGCAGGGAGTGGGTTTCCGGGTGCGCGTCCCCGCGCTGACCAGCGCCCGGCTGCCGCAGGTGGGAAACGAAGCCTCGCTCATGGTGCGGACTCTGCTCCATCGGGAGGAGGCAGTGGTGCTCTATGGGTTTGCCTCGAAGGACGAAGCGGAGCTCTTCGATCGGCTCCGCGCGGTGAGCGGAGTAGGGCCGGGCGTTGCGCTGAACCTGCTCGCGCTTTCCCCCTCGCGCCTCCGGGAGGGGATCCGGGAAAGGGATGTCGATCTCCTGCGGGCTGCGCCCGGAGTGGGAGCGAAGCTGGCCCGGCGACTGATCACCGAACTCGCCGAAGCGCTGCCGGACGAGGAGAGTTCGGACCTGGCGCCCGAACCAGAGCTCCGGGATCCCCTCCGGGAGCAGCTCGTCAGCGCCTTCCTCCGCCTGCAATTCAGCGATCGGCGCCGCATCGAGGAAGTGGTGGACGGAGTGCGGCGGGAGATGCCCGAAGCTGAACTCCAGGATCTCTTCACGGCGGCTCTCGGCCGCCTCTCCGCGCGAGGCGGATCATGACCTCCACTTCTCCAGCCGACAACAACGAGTTCTGGTTCGAGGCGCGCGATCGCCTGAAGGAGGCGGCGGCGCTCCTGAGCCGGGTTCGCCGGTTCTCGACCTATCGGCTCCTCGTCACCGCTTCGGCGGCGCTGGTGGCGTTCGGGGCCCTGGAAGAGCTCTTCTCCGCTGCCTGGCTACTCGTCCCGGCCGCCGTGTTCACCGCGCTCGCGTTGGTCCACGATCGGGTCTGGCGTCGAGCGCAAGCGGTGCACCGCATCGCCGAAATGCATCACCGGGCGGCGCTGCGGGTGGACGCCGACACCGAGGGGGAGCCGGACCGGCCGGGAACTCCGGCGGCGACGATCCGCCGGGGCGGCGTTCCAGCGAGCCGGCCGTCGCTCGATGAAGAGCGGCGGCTTGCGAGCCGCCTCCATCGGATTCGCGATCTGGGAAACAGCCCATGGGCTGAGCACCTCGAGCTTTTCGGCGCAGGGCAGCTCTTCGAGCGGCTCGCCGACTGGAGGACGGACGCCGGCGGCGAGGTCCTGGCTAGGTGGATGCTGCGGCCGGCGCCGCCGGCCGAGATCAGGGAGCGGCAGGCGGCGATCCGCGAACTCGGTTCCCGGCTGGACATCCGCGAGGCGCTCGCCGCCGCCGACAGCTTGGAGGAGTGGCCGAGCGAACGGTGTTCATTCCTCCTGGACTGGCTGGGGACCGAGAGCAAAGCCCCGGCGGGAGCGGCAGGAGCCGGTCCGGGCGGCGGCGAGGAGGAAGAGGGAGCGGATGGAGTGGACGGGGCGGAAGGCGCGAAGGGAGATTCGACCGAGGGGAAGGCGCCCTGGCCGGCGCTGGCGCCCCCGAGGTTCGAGATCCTGATCTCGATGGCCGGGGGGCTGCTCAGCCTCGCGATCCTCGTCGAGGTGATCTTCTGGACCTCGAGGGGCGAAGTGCTGCTCTTCCCGATCCCGCTGCTCTTCGCGCTCGCCCTCGGCCTGCTGCGGCGCAAAGAGGTGCGTGCCCACGAGACCGTCAGCAGGGTGCTGGATCCCGAGATCGCCGGCCTGCGGGAGATCGCGGCAGCGCTGGCTTCGGAAGATTACGAGTCTCCGCGGCTCAAGGAGCTGTACCGACGGCTCGAGGCGGCGCGCCGCCCCCTCGCCGGCCTGCAGCGGCTTCACTCCCGCTTGCGTCTGCGGCGCAACTTCCTTTTCGCGCCGGTGGCCGCCCTGGTGTTTTGGGGTACGCATCATGTGTGGGCCATCAACCGCTGGCGCCGCCGCCACGGGAACGCCATGCGCCGCTGGCTCGAGGCGGCGGGGGAGTTCGACGCCTTGGTTGCGCTCGCCCAATATGCGGTGGAACGCCCCGGCCATGTCTTCCCCGAACTGGACGAAATTCCGGGACTGGAGGCCGTCAACCTCGGGCATCCGCTGATTCCCGAGGCTCGCCTCCAGCGCAATACCGTGCGCCTCGGGCGCGGCGACGCCGAGGTGCTGATCGTCACCGGCTCCAACATGTCGGGGAAGAGCACCCTGCTGCGCGCAATCGGCGTCAACTTCGTTCTCGCCCGGATGGGCGGCCCCACCGCTGCGACCACCTTTCGGCTCGGCCCGCTGTCACTCGGCGCTTCCATCGCCGTCCACGACTCGCTGCGAGACGGCGTGTCGCGGTTCCTGGCGGAGTTGCTGGCGCTCCGTTCGGTGCTGGAAACCGGTTCTGCAGAGGAGCCCCTGCTCTTCCTGCTCGACGAGGTCCTGCAGGGAACGAACTCCAACGATCGGCGCGCCGCGGCTGGGGCCCTGCTCCGTGAACTCGGTCGGCGGTCGGCGGTCGGGGTGATGACCACCCATGATCTGTCGCTCACCGAGCTCGCCGACGAGCTGCCCGACCGGGTGCGGAACATGCATTTCACCGAGCGCGTCGTGGACGGAGCGATGGAGTTCGACTACCAGCTCCGCGACGGGGTGCTCCCGCACGGGAACGCCCTCGATCTGATGCGGATCCTGAAGCTGCCCGTGCCCGGAGCCGAAAGCGGCGACTTCACTTCGCTGCCGCCCCGCGGCACGGGCAGAGAGCACTGAGGCGGTGGCAGCGGGGACGGGGGCCGGGGCCCGCCGCGAACACGAAGAGTTCCATCGGAGCCTGCGGCCGCGGAACTTCGCCGAATATGTCGGCCAGCGGGCGGTGCTCGAACAACTGGAGATCAGCGTCCGGGCGGCGGCGAGCCGGGGCGAAGCGCTCGACCATGTTCTGCTGCACGGCCCGCCAGGGCTCGGAAAGACCTCACTGGCCGCAGTGCTCGCCCGGGAGCGCGATACCCCGATGCACACCTCGGCGGGGCCTCTGGTGCCCCGGACCGGGGACATGGTGGCCCTGCTGAACTCCCTCGCCCCGAACGAAGTCCTGTTCGTGGACGAAATCCACCGACTCGCTCCAGCGGTCGCCGAGGTCCTGTATCCGGCGATGGAGGATCTCCATGTGGACATCATGGTGGGGGAAAAACTGGGCGCGCACACATTGCGGATCGACCTGCCATCCTTCACTCTGATCGGCGCCACCACCCGCGCCGATCTCCTGACCGGACCTCTCCGGGATCGGTTTCCGCTGGTGCACCAGCTCGAGTTCTATTCCGTGAGCGAGGTGGAACAGGTGCTCTTCCGGGCGGCGAAGGTGCTGCGGACCCGGCTCGAACCGGATGCTTGCCGCGAGATCGCCGCGCGGGCGCGGGGGACGCCCCGGGTCGCCAACAATCTGCTGCGTCAGGTCCGCGACTATGCCGTAGTGCGCGGTGACGGCGTCGTGGACCGGAAGGCGGCGCTTTCGCTGCTCGATCTCGCCCAGGTGGACGAGCAAGGGCTCGACCGCTTCGACCGCCGCATTCTCGGGAGCTTGCTCGACAACTTCGGCGGCGGGCCGGTGGGGGTCGCGAATCTGGCTGCCACCCTCGGGATGGACGCCCGGACGCTCGAGGAGGTGCACGAGCCCTATCTGATCTTCCGGGGTTTCCTGCGCCGAACCGCCAAGGGGAGGATGCTCACCGAACGTGGGGCGAGGCATCTGGGGCGCTGCCCGGCGGGCGGGCTCTTTTCGGGAACGCCGGACGAGGGCCCGTCGGGCGGCGGCTGACCTCGCCGTCGGTTCCCGAACCGTCCGTTTCGCGGAGGTGAAGACCTCGGACTTCCACTTCGAATTGCCGGCCGAGCTCATCGCTCGGCATCCCGCCCCGGCGCGCGGCGATTCCCGGCTGCTCCACCTCGGGCGCGGCGGGCGGATTCGGCATCGGCGGTTCTCCGACCTGCCGGCCCTGCTTTCCTCCGGCGATCTGCTCGTCCGGAATATCTCCCGGGTCATCCCGGCGCGTATCCCGGCCGAGAAGGCCGGCCGCGGGGGCCGCGTCGAACTGCTCGTCCTGCCCCTGCCCTCCGATCGGGGAATGGTGTTCGAGGCGCTGACCCGGCCTGCCCTCCGCCGGGGAACCCGGCTGCTGGCCGGCGGTGCGGTCCTCGAGGTGGAAGATTCGATCGGCGATGGCCGGCGGCGGATCCGGATCGTCGAGGGAGCGGCGCATGTCCTGGCACTCGCCGAGCGGGCGGGCCGGACGCCGCTGCCTCCGTACCTCCGCCGCGGGAGCGCCGAGTCGTCCGCCGAGACGGAGCGGGATCGGGAGCGCTACCAGACGGTGTACGCCAGTGAGCCCGGCTCGATCGCGGCGCCCACCGCCGGGCTCCATTTCGAAGAAGCGATGTTCTCCCGGTTGGCAGCGCGAGGCGTCGATGTCCGGGATCTGATCCTCCATGTCGGTTACGGCACCTTCGCACCGGTCCGGACGGGGGACCCCCGGCATCACCAGCTCGCGGCGGAGCGGTTCGAGGTCCCGGAGCCGACCCGGCGGGCGGTGCTGGCGCAGCTCGACGCCGGACGCCGCGTGGTTGCGGTGGGTACCACCACGGTCCGGGTGCTCGAGACGCCCGGGGTCGTCGGGACGAAGGAGGCCGCCGGCGACACCTCGCTGCTGATCCTGCCCGGGCACCGGTTTCAGGTCGTCTCCGCGATGCTCACGAACTTCCACTTGCCGCAGAGTTCGCTGCTGATGCTGGTGTCCGCCCTCGGAGGCAGGGAGCAGGTCCTCGCTGCGTACCGTGAGGCAGTCCGCGAGCGCTACCGCTTCTACTCGTACGGTGACGCCATGCTCGTCGAGAAACGCGGCCGAGCAGTAACCGTTCCTCCGTAGAATGACGCCGATGCAGCGGCGCCGGGTCGGAAGCGGAGTGCCTTGGGAAGAGGAGTTCGGCTACTGCCGTGCGGTGCGGGTCGGTGACCGCATCCTCGTTTCGGGAACCACCGCCACCGGAAGCGGCGGACCGGTCGCCCTCGGCGATGCGCGGGAACAGACGCGATTTGTGCTCGGCAAGATTCGCGCGGCCATCGAATCGCTCGGGGGCGCCCTCGAAGATGTGGTGCGCACCTGCATCCAGGTGCGGCCCGGCGCCGACTGGGAATCGGTCGCCCGGGTCCACGGAGAGGTGTTCGGCGCCGTCCGGCCCGCCTGCACGCTGACCTTCGCCGAGCTGGTCGGCGACGAGTATCTGGTGGAGATCGAGGCAGAGGCGGTCGTCCGCGGGTCGGCGCCCGAAAACGAATGAGGATGCGGTCTCCGGCGGCGCCGCCCGGTCTTCCCCTCCGCCGTCTCCGGCACTGGGTGCCGGCGCCGATCCTCCCGGCGTTGGCGGCCTTCGGGGTTGCGGTGTCCTCGGTTGCAGCGTCCGCGGTCGTGCAAGGCCCCGTTCGCCGAGCGGAAGTTCCCGACGGGTTTTCCGTGCCGGCCGAGGTTCTCGGGGCTTTCGACTTTCGGATGGTCGGACCGTCGCGGGGCGGTCGGGTCACTACGGTGACGGGGGTTCGGGAAGAGCCGCATGTCTTCTACCTGGGTTCGACGGGCGGCGGAGTGTGGAAGACCGAAAATGCCGGGGTTTCCTGGACCGACATCTCCGACCGGGAGTTCGCGGTGGGTTCCATCGGCGCGGTGGCGGTCGCGCCCTCGGACCCGAATGTGGTCTATGTCGGAACCGGCTCCGCCTGCCCGCGCGGCAATGTCTCGGTTGGGAACGGGGTGTACCGCAGTACCGACGCCGGTCGCTCCTGGACCCACGCCGGCCTCGATCGGGCCGGGCTCATCGGGCGAATCGTGGTGGACCCGCGAGATCCGGACCGGATCTTCATTGCGGTACTCGGCCAGATCTTCGGCCGCTCGTCCGAGCGCGGGGTGTACCGCAGCGAAGACGGCGGCAACACCTGGGAAGCGGTGCTGCAGGTCTCGGAGAGCACCGGAGCGGTGGACCTGACCGTGAACCCGGCGAATCCCCGGGAGCTGTTCGCCGCCATGTGGCAGGCGGAACGAAAGCCGTGGACCCTGATCGACGGCGGCGCCGAGAGCGGTCTCTACCGTACCCGCAACGGCGGGGATCACTGGGAGCGGCTCGAAGGGGGCCTGCCGCAAGCTTCTGAGGACGCTCCGATCGGGCGCATCGGGGTCTCGATCGCAGCTTCCGACCCCCGGCGGGTCTATGCGCTCGTGACCGCGGCGGCGGAACGGGGCGGGCTCTACCGGAGCGATGACGGCGGCGACCGCTGGTCGCGGGTGAACGGCGACCGCCGGCTGCGCACTCGCGGCTGGTATTACAGCCATGTGGTCGCCGATCCGACGGATCCGGACACGGTGTATGTCCTGAACGCTCCCTTGCTGCAATCGGTGGATGCCGGGGCCTCGTTCCGGCCGGTGCGGGTTCCGCATGGGGACAACCACGACCTCTGGATCCATCCTGAAGATGCCCGCATCATGGTGGAGGCGAACGACGGCGGTGCCACGGTGTCCCTCGACGGCGGCGAGAATTGGTCCTCCCTCCACAATCAGCCCACCGCCGAGTTCTACCGCCTCACCTTGGACGATCGGTTCCCCCGCCGGCTCTACGGCGCGCAGCAGGACAACACCACGATCAGCGTGCCGGCCTGGACCGACGGCGGCCTGTCTCCCGAGACCCACTGGCGGGATGTCGCCGGAGGCGAGAGCGGACACATCGCGGTGACCCCCGGTCGGCCGGAGCTGACCTACGCCGGCAACTACATCGGCCAGATAGATCGTCGGGACGCTGCTGAGGCCGGGGCGCGCAATGTGATCCTCTACCCGGAGCTCGCCGACGGAGTGGCTCCCAGGGATCTGCGCTACCGGTTCCAGTGGAACGCCCCGATCCTGGTTTCCCGCCACGATCCGGAAGTCGTCTTCCACGCTTCGAACTTCGTCCACCGAACGAACGATGGCGGGCTCTCTTGGCGGACGATCTCGCCGGATCTGACCGCCGACGATCCGGAGAAGCAAGCGCTTCCGGGCGGCCCCGTCCAGTACGACCACACCGGCGTCGAGGTGTACGGCACGGTGTTCGCCCTCGCTGAATCGCCGCGGCAGGCGGGAATCCTCTGGGCCGGGACCGATGACGGCCGGGTCCACCTGTCGCGCGACGGGGGAGAGAGCTGGACCGAGGTGACCCCGCCGGAGATGCCGCCGGGAGCGACGGTGAACAGCGTGGACGCCTCCAGCCACCGCGACGGCGGCGCGATCCTCGCGGTGCATCGCTATCGGGAGAACGACTTCGCGCCGTATCTCTTCAGTACCGAGGACTTCGGGACGAACTGGACCCGGCGGGGTGCGGACGGGGGCCTTCCGGAGGGGCATCCGGTGCGAGTGGCCCGCCAGGATCCGACAGATGAACGGATTCTCTATCTGGGGACCGAATTCGGCCTCTTCCTCAGCCTGGACGGGGGCGCCGCCTTCGCCCCCTTCGGGGATCTGCCGGCGACCCCGATCACCGACCTTCGGGTGGCGGGTGACGAATTGTTCGTCGCCACCCAGGGCCGCTCCTTCTGGATACTCGACGACCTGAGCCCGGTGCGGGCGCTCGCCGGCCGCTCCTGGGATGTGCCCGCGCTCCTTCCCGCCGGGCCGGCAGTACGGCTCGCGACCGGCGGCGGGCGACCGTTCCGCGGCCCGGGAGCCCCCGAGAATCGCCCGCCGGGCGTCCTTCTCCATTACTTCCTCCCGGAGGATCTCCCGGCAGGGAGTGCGCTCCGGATCACCATCACCGATGGTGCCGGCGCGACCGTCCGGGAGTTCACCCGGAAGCCGTCCCCGGCCGCTTCCGCGGGTGCGCGGGGCGGAGAACGCCCGGATCCGGACGCGGTGGATTCCGTTGGGGACTCCGCAGTGGATGCAATCCTCGATGCGGAAGCGGGGCTCCAGCGGATCGCCTGGGACCTGAAATACCGGAGGCCGAAACTCCAGCAGGGAGCGGTGATGTCCATTTCCTACACCGGCGGGATGTTCGTGCTTCCGGGGGACTACAGCGCTTCGCTGTGGACTACCGAGGGCGGCGCGGAAGACCGGGCGGAGAGATCGGTGGGGAGCGTGCCGCTCGTGGTGCGCGCCGATCCCAGGGTTTCGGCGGCGGCCGGCGATCTCCGCCAGCAGCACGACCTGGCGAGGCGGGCGCAGGCGCTTCTCGAAAGAGTCCACGAGCGGATCGGCGCCCTGCGGGAGGCGCGGCGCCAGCTCGATGCGCTTCTGGAGCGGGGGCGAGCGGCTTCGCTTTGGAGCGATGCCCTCGAGGAGCAGGCCGAAGCCCTGCGTAAACGACTCTCCGAGGTGGAGGAGCTCCTGATCCAGACGAAGAACGAGTCTGGCCAGGACCCCATCAACTTTCCGCCGAAGCTGGACAATCAGATCGCGTATCTCTACGGCCACATCGCCCGCAACTACGGACGCCCGACCGGCGGATCCTTCTCGCGCCTCGGCGACCTCGAAGCCGAAGCCGCACCGTTGCTGGCGCGCCTCGGGGAACTGCTCGGCGCGGGGGTCGCCGACCTGAACCGTGCTCTCGAAGAGGCAGGGATTACCGGCGAGGTGCTCGTGACCGGCACACCTTTCCCGTGAGCCTTGATGCCGGCCTCGCCACTTTCGACCGTGCGCTCGATGTGGCCTGGAGGCGCCGAACCCGACCCCGTCACCCCAACTGAAGTCCCATCCGGTCGTTGCCGACGGATGCGGGCCGCCCCCTTGCCTCCCGGTGCGAATCCCTGCGTCTCATTTAGGATTCCCGTCTTCCAGGAAGCACCTTTTTGGCCCGGATCGAGTCCCGCATCTCCACCTGGTCCGATGAGTTCCGCGCCAACGAGGGGCACAACCTGAGGCTTTGCGAAACGCTTCGGGAGCGGATCGAGGAAGCCCGCGAGGGCGGGGGAGAGCGGGCGCGCGAGCGCCACGCCGAGCAGGGCAAGCTGTTCGTCCGGGAACGGATCGAGCGGCTCGCCGATCCCGGGACCCCCTTCCTCGAGATCGCCCCGCTCGCCGGTCTCGGCTGTTACGACACACCCACTCCGGCGGCGGGGCTGGTCGCGGGGGTCTCCTCGGTGTCGGGACGGCTGGTCATGGTGGCCGCCAACGACGCCACCGTGAAGGG
Organism: Vicinamibacteria bacterium; assembly: GCA_963422395.1. Lineage (GTDB taxonomy): Bacteria > Acidobacteriota > Vicinamibacteria > Marinacidobacterales > Marinacidobacteraceae. The sequence continues at coordinate 508,911 of OY729431.1, forward strand.
CGGGGCCTATTACCCGCTCACCGTGAAGAAACACCTCCGTGCCCAGGAGATCGCCGCCGACTGCAATCTGCCGTGCGTATATCTGGTGGACAGCGGCGGGGCCTTCCTGCCGCTCCAGGCGGAGGTGTTTCCCGACCGCGACCACTTCGGCCGCATCTTCCGCAACCAAGCGGTGATGAGCGCCCGCGGCGTTCCCCAGCTGTCGGCGGTGATGGGGATGTGCACTGCAGGGGGTGCGTATGTGCCGGCGATGAGCGACGAGGCAGTCATCGTCTCGGGCACGGGGACGATCTACCTCGGCGGCCCGCCGCTGGTGAAGGCGGCCACCGGCGAGGAAGTGACCCCCGAGGAGCTGGGCGGCGCGCGAGTCCACACCGAGCGTTCCGGAGTGGCCGACCACTTCGCGGCGGACGACGAGGCAGCGATCCGCGTTTTGCGCGACGCCGTGGGTCGGCTCTCTGCGGGTCCCGCCGGTTCGCTCCGCGACCGGGATCCGGAGCCTCCCGAGTACCCGGAGGAAGAGATCCTCGGCATCTGGCCCCGCGACCGTCGGACCCGGGTGGACATCCGGGAAACCCTCGCGCGTTTGCTCGACGGGAGCCGCCTCGACGAGTTCAAGGAGCGCTATGGCGCGACCCTGGTCACCGGTTTCGCGCACCTCGAGGGGATCGCCGTCGGAGTGGTGGCGAGCAACGGGGTACTTTTCAGCGAGAGCGGCCTCAAGGGGGCCCACTTCATCCAGATCTGCGCCCGGGAAGGGCTGCCGCTGCTGTTCGTCCAGGACATCACCGGGTTCATGGTGGGCGCCCGCTACGAACGGGCCGGCATCGCGAAGGACGGCGCCAAGCTGGTGCACGCGGTTGCAACCGCCGGGGTCCCGAAGGTCACCCTGATCGCCGGCGGGAGTTTCGGGGCCGGGAACTACGCGATGTGCGGACGCGCCTACGACCCCTCCTTCCTCTGGTCCTGGCCTTCGAGCCGCATTTCGGTGATGGGCGGCGAGCAGGCGGCCTCGGTACTGGTGCAGGTCAAGCGGGAGCAGCGAGAGCGTGCCGGAAAGGCGCTGTCCGAAGCCGAGGCCGGAGCGATCGCGGCCCCGGTGCGAGAACGGTACGAGCGCGAGGGCGACCCTTTCTACGCGACCGCCCGGCTCTGGGACGACGGCATCCTCGACATGCGCGACACTCGGAGGACGCTCTCGCTCAGCCTCGCCGCGGCGCTCGCTGCGCGCGAGGGCAACGCCTCCCCCCGCTGGTCCCGCCACGGGATCTTCCGGATGTGACGCCGGTGACCGCGCCGTCGAAAAAGATCGTCCGGGTCGGGAACGCCGGGGGCTATTGGGGCGACGATCCCGGAGCGCTCCGGCGCCAGGTTCTCGGCCCGAGTCCGCCGGATTTCGTGACCGCCGACTTCCTGGCTGAGATCACCATGGGCATTTTGCAAAAGCAGCGTGTCCGCGACCCAGCAGCAGGGTATGCCCGCGACTTCGTGGACCAGCTCGCTCCGCTCCTCGGGGCGATTCGGCAGCGGGAGATCACAGTCATCACCAACGCCGGGGGGGTGAACCCCGAGGGCTGCGCCCAAGCCGTGCTCGAGGCAGCCCGGCGGGAGGGCCTTGGGCTCACGGTGGCGGTCGTGGACGGCGACGACCTGCTGCCCCGGATGGAGGAACTGCGGGCGGCAGGTTTCCGGTTCGACAATCTGGAGACGGAGGAACCCCTCGAATCCGGGGGCCGCCGGTTGCTTTCGGCGCATGCCTACCTGGGGGCCGAACCGGTCGTGCGGGCGCTCGCCCATCAGCCCGATGTCGTCGTCACGGGGCGGGTTACCGACCCGGCACTCACCCTGGCGGCGTTTCGCCACGCCTTCGGCTGGGAGCCGACCGATTGGGACCGGATCGCGGCCGGTATCGTGGCCGGGCATCTGCTCGAATGCGGGGCCCAGGCCACTGGCGGGAACTTCACCGACTGGCAGCGGGTCTCCGGCATCGGTGCCCAGGGTTTCCCGATCGTCGAGGGGGAAGAGGACGGGCGCTTCGTGCTGACGAAGCAGCCAGGCACCGGCGGGCTCGTGTCCCCGGCGGTGGTCAAGGAGCAGCTCCTCTACGAGCTGGGAGACCCCGAGTGCTATCTCTGCCCCGACGCGGTGGTCGATTTCTCGGGACTCACCGCGGAGACTTGGGGCAGGGATCGGGTGCGGGTCGAGGGCGCCCGCGGCGCCCCGCCGCCTCTGGATCTCAAGGTGAGCGCGTCGGTCGCCGGAGGCTTTACGGCGCGGGCCAGTTTGGTGGTCGGCGGCCCCGATGCCGCCGGCAAGACGGAGGTGCTGGAAGAAGCGTTCCGCGGGCGCCTTGCGGAGGCCTGCGCGGCCGCAGGGGTTGCCGAGCCGGAAGAGCTGCGCTTCGACCTGGTGGGTCGGAACGCGGCGCAGCGCGGGCTCAGCGGCTCCGGGCTTTCCGAACCCGCCGAGGGTCTCGTTCGCCTCGCAGCCTGGAGCCCGCAGCGGGAACCGCTTCTCCTGTTCCGCAAGCTGGCGCCGAGCTTCTTGCTGAGCGGACCGCCGGGTCTCGCGGTCACCGGCGGAGCGCCGAAGGTCTCTGAAGTGATCGGCTACTGGCCGGCGCTCATCCCGCGGGAATTCGTTCCCGCCCGGGTTCGGGTACTTCGGGTCTCGCCCGGGGGAACTCCGGAATCCATCGCCGAAGAAGAAGTGCGCCTGGGCGAGCCGACCGAAGCCGTCGGCTGCTTCCCGTCGGCTGCTTCCCGCCGTTCGGAGGCGCTCGATCGTCCGCGATCCCCTGCCGCCGTATCCGGCCGGGAGGTGGTCGCTCCGCTCGGAGCGGTGGCCCACGCTCGAAGCGGCGACAAGGGGAACTCGGCGAACATCGGAGTCATCGGTCGGAGCGAAGCCTGCTACCGGTGGTTGACCGAGACCCTGACCGTGCCGGTGGTGGCCGGGTGGGCCGATGGGGTCGCCGCGGGTCCGGTGAAACGCTATGAACTGCCCGGGCTCCGGGCGCTGAACTTCGTGTTCGAAGGCGCCCTCGGCGGCGGCGGGACCCGGAGCCTCCTGCTCGACCCCCAGGGGAAAACCCTGGCCCAGGGGCTGCTCCAGCGGCAGATCCGGCTGCCGGCGGCGCTCCTCGACACCATCGCCCCCGAGGATCGACCGGTCTCGCCGGCCTTCGCCGTCCGGTCATGACCACTCCCCACCTCGAGCTCCAACCGGGAAGCGACGGGGTCGTCCATCTGACCCTGCGCCGGCCCGAGGCGCGGAACGCGCTGACCTCGGAGATGGTCGCCGGAATTCCGCTGCTGCTCGAGGAGGCGGCGTCGCTCGCGCCAGAGCGTTGCCGCGTGCTCGTACTTCGGGGCGAAGGGAGAATTTTCTGCGCCGGGGCAGACCTTCGGGCGATGCGCGCTTCGGGACAGGCGGGCGAGGCGGTGAACCGCGAGGATGCGCGGCGCTTCGCGGCCCTCTTCCGCGCCGTGGCGTCGTTCCCGGCGCCGGTGGTCGCTGCGGTTCAGGGAGCAGCGATCGGGGGCGGCTTCGGGCTCGCGGTCGCAAGCGATCAGGTGCTGGCCGAGGAGAACGCCCGCTTCGGGACGCCGGAGGTGCGGCTCGGGCTGGTTCCGGCGGTCATCTCTCCGTATGTGGTGCGCCGACTGGGACCCGGTAGGGCGGGTCCGTTCCTGCTCGGCGGCGCGTTCGCCTCCGGTCCGGAGGCCCTCGGCGCCGGAATCGTTCATGAGCTGACCTCGGTGGGAGATGTCGAGGCCGCGCTCGAGCAGACGCTGGAAGGTTTCCTCAAGAGCGCCCCGCGGGCAGTGCGGCGGGCCAAGGCGTTGATGCTCCGAGCCGTGCCGCTGCCTCCCCCGGACCTCGAGGAGCTGACGATCCAGACGATCGTCGAAGCGCGGGCTTCCGCTGAGGGACAGGCGGGAACGGCCGCGTTCTTCGCGAAGACCCCGCCGCCTTGGGTGCCGGCGAGAGGTTCGGGCGGGAGCGCCCGCTGACCGGAGCCTGCCGCCCCACCGTGCCGCGCCGCGCCGGATCGGCTCCGGTTCGACTCCTGATCGCCAACCGGGGCGAGATCGCCCGGCGGGTGCTCCGTTCGGCGCGGCGGTCGGGTTTCCAGGTGGGGGTCGTTTCCACGGCTTCCGACCGCGGCGCTCCGATCCGAGCCGAGGTGGACCGGGTGTTCGAGGTGCCGAACTTCCTCGATGTCGATGCGGTGGTGGCGGCGGCCTCCGACTGGCAAGCCGACCTGCTGCATCCGGGCTATGGGTTCCTGTCGGAAAACGCGGACTTCGCCGCCGCGGTCGAGAGTGCCGGGATCGGTTTCGTCGGGCCGACTCCGGAGGCGATGCGCAGCCTGGGCGACAAACAGGAGGCGCGGCGGCTGGCGGTTGCCGCGGAGGTCCCGGTGCTGCCGGCGCTTTCTTCTGCGCACCTCGCCGCGGTTCGGGACCCGGCGATGGCGCTGGAACGGAGTGGTGTTGGCTTCCCCTGCGCAGTGAAGGCGGCGTTCGGAGGCGGCGGCCTCGGGATCCGGATCGTGCGCCGCCCTGCGGAACTCGACGAAGCGCTGGCGAAGGCGTCCGCGGAGGCGCGATCGGCCTTCGGCGATGGAACGGTCTATCTCGAGCGCTGGCTGGAACGGGCGCGGCATGTGGAGATCCAGGTCTTCGGGGACGGGCGGGGCGGCGGGATCCACCTCGGAGAGCGGGAATGCTCGGTCCAGCGCCGTCGGCAGAAACTGGTGGAGTGGTCCCCGGCGTTCGGGATGTCGGAAGAGCTCCGGCGGCGCTTGGGACAGGCGGCGCTGCGGCTGGTGCGGGAGTGCCGCTACCGGAACGCGGGGACGGTGGAGTTCCTGCTGGACGGCGACGGAGCGTTCCACTTCCTCGAAGGGAACGCCCGGCTGCAAGTGGAGCATCCGGTCACCGAAATGGCGTACGGGGTGGATCTGGTGGACGCCCAGCTGTCGCAGGCGGCGGGAGAGTGGCCCCGATCGCTTCCCGATCCGGTGGATCGACCCGAGGTGTTCGAACCGGCCATTCCCCGGTTCGCCGCCGTCGAAGCCCGGATCCTCGCCGAATCCCCTCGCGGCGGCTTCGCTCCGAGCCCCGGACAGGTGCGGCGTTACCGTGAGCCGGCCGGTCAGGGCATCCGGGTGGATTCCGGAATCACCGCGGGCACCGTGGTTCCTCCCGGGTACGACTCGCTACTCGCCAAGGGGATCGCCGCGGGCGGAACGATGGCCGAGGCGGCGGAACGGCTTTCGGCGTGGATCGAGGAGATGGTCGTCCACGGCGTGGATACGAACTTCTCGCTGCTGCTCGCTATCCTCCGGCATCCGGATTTCCTCGCCGGACGGACGCATTCGAGTTGGGTCGAGGAGAGGGTGGACGAACTCGCAGTCTCGAAGCTGCCGCCGCTCCTCGATGTGCTCTTGCGTCGGGAACGAGTCGCGCAGTCGCTGGCGGAAGCGGCTTCGGGTCGGTCAGAGAGCCGGGGCGCGCGCTTTTTCCGCTCGGCGGGCGGGAACTGGAAGGCGCCCGCGGCGTTTCCGCAGATCGAGCCGGGAGACCGGCCAGGAGAGGTGCTGCTCTCCGGCGGAGCGGTCCGGGCGACGGGAGTCCGGGAACCGCTCCGACTCACCGCGACGGAGTTCGGCGGCGGGCGGAGAGTCGCAGTTTCCGCTTTCGGAGAGACCGTCGTTCTCCCGCTCCGAAGTGCCGGGGAAGAGTCCGATGTTTCCACCCGGGAGCGGGAAGTCCGGGCGCCTCTCGCCGGTCGGCTGTTGAGCATCCGCACCGACACCGGAAGCCGGGTGGAACGGGGGGAACAGGTCGCCGTCATCGAGTCCATGAAGATGCATTGGCAGATCCGTGCCCCGGCGGATGGAGTGCTCGGGGAACCCGCCGCAGCTCCTGGCCAGACGGTGACCGCCGGCGCCCTCCTGTTCGCAGTCGCTCCGCCGTCAGCCGGCTGAGCTGCGGCGCCGGAGGATCGGTTGGCGGCGATCCGGGCGGCGAAGGTGCAGCTGGAAGCGGAGCAGCGGGCGCGGGACGAGGCGCGGGGGCGGGTCCCCGGACAGACCCACAGTCCGGGGAACGGTCGGCGCTACCAGCGCGCGCATGGGGAGCCGAAGGCGGAAGCGCAGGGGAACTTCACCGACCCCGAGAGCCGGATCATGAAGACGAGCGCCGAGGGGTTCCAGCAGTGCTACAACGCGCAGATGGCGGTGGACGGAGAGAACCAGCTGGTGGTGTCGAACCAGCTGACGGCGAATGCGGGCGACCAGGGGCAGCTGCCGGCGCTGCTGGACCGGGTGCGAGAAGAGTTGGGCGCGGTGCCGGCGGTGGTGATGGCTGATGCCGGATACTGCAACGAGCGGGACCTGGCGCTGCTGGAGACCCGCGGGATAGACGGGTATGTCGCCGTCGGACGGGAAGGGCGGAAGCGGGCGGCGGGCACTCCGCGAAGCATCACCCGGCGACCCGCCGGATGAGAGAAAAACTGGCGGCTCACGCCGGGCGGAAGATCTACGCGGCGCGGAAGTGGCTGTCCGAGGCGCCCCACGGGTGGATCAAGGAGGTGATGGGGTTCCGGCGGTTCAGCTTCCGGGGGCTGCGCAAGGCGCAAGGAGAGTGGGACCTGGTCTGCCTGGCGTTGAACCTGCGACGGCTCCCGGGGTTGCTGGCAGCGTAAACGCCTGCCCCGCCCCGCCCTGGCCCCATCAACCCGCCCAATGGCCCTCCGGAGCGCCTTCCCGAACTCCCCTCCCACCCGAAAACTGCGCGATCCCGCCCCATGACTCCGATCACGCGCTCCCGAACCCCCGAATCTCCCACGCGCTCCCGAACCCCCGATCCGCCCCAACCTTTCTGCAGCGCAGACTCCTAGTAGCCTGTGGATGAAGTGGCGCGAGCCCCAAGATCGGTGAGGCGCGCGGCGGACAAGGCGCGATTCGGGAGGCATACCGGGAGTATTCCGACGGAATCGCAACGCCGAGCGAAGCGGTTCAGGCGGGGCCCCCACCGGGAGAACTGGGCATCGCCGACCTTTGGTCGTGTGACTTTGTCCACGGGCTGCTAAGCCTCCATTCCCGCTCGCTCGCGCTGAGCCGCCCTTTGGAGCAGACGCTCCCAGGCTGCGGCGGAACCGCCGATACCGACGGTCAGGACCGCAGCGATGAGCAGGACTGGCCATCGTTTTCCCGGATCGGCGCCGGCGGCGAGGAGCGCCGCGATCACGGCGGGTTCCGGGTTGTTCCTGCCGGCCTCGTGGAGGGGAGTGTTGCCGGCTTCGTCGCGGCTGTTGGGATCGGCACCGGCGGCGATCAGCGCTGCGATCACGGCGGGGTTCGGGTTGTTCCAGGCGGCTTGGTGGAGGGGGGTGTTGCCATGCACGTCGCGGCTGTCGGGGTCGGCGCCGGCGGCGAGGAGTGCTGTGATCACGGCGGGTTTCGGGTTGCCCCAGGCGGTCTGGTGGAGCGGCGTGCTGCCCTGCGCGTCGCGTGCCTCGGGGTCGGCACCGGCGGCGATCAGCGCCTCGATCATCGCAGAGGCCCCGGTCGTCGCCGCCGCTTGGAGGGGGGTGCTGCCGTTCGCGTCGCGGCTGTTGGGATCGGCGCCGGCGGCGAGGAGTGCTGTGATCACGGCGGGTTCCGGGTTGTTCCTGCCGGCCTCGTGGAGGGGAGTGTTGCCGGCTTCGTCGCGGCTGTTGGGATCGGCACCGGCGGCGATCAGCGCTGCGATCACGGCGGGGTTCGGGTTGTTCCAGGCGGCTTGGTGGAGGGGGGTGTTGCCATGCACGTCGCGGCTGTCGGGGTCGGCGCCGGCGGCGAGGAGTGCTGTGATCACGGCAGGTTTCGGGTTGCCCCAGGCGGTCTGGTGGAGCGGCGTGCTGCCCTGCGCGTCGCGTGCCTCGGGGTCGGCACCGGCGGCGATCAGCGCCTCGATCATCGCAGAGGCCCCGGTCGTCGCCGCCGCTTGGAGGGGGGTGCTGCCGTTCGCGTCGCGGCTGTCGGGATCGGCGCCGGCGGCGAGGAGTGCTGTGATCACGGCGGGGTTCGGGTTGTTCTTGACGGCCTCGTGGAGGGGGGTGTTGCCGGCTTCGTCGCGGCTGTCGGGGTCGGCGCCGGCGGCGGCGAGCGCCGCGATCACGGCGGGGTTCGGGTTGTTCGAGGCGGCCTGATGGAGGGGGGTGTTGCCGTCCGCGTCGCGGCTGTCGGGGTCGGCGCCGGCGGCGGCGAGCGCCGCGAGCACGGCGGGTTCCGGGTTGTTCCAGGCGGCTTGCTGCAGCGGGGTGCTGCCGTTCGCGTCGCGGCTGTTGGGATCGGCGCCGGCGGCGGCGAGCGCTGCGATCACGGCGGGTTCCGGGTTGTTCTTGACGGCCTCGTGGAGGGGGGTGTTGCCGTTCGCGTCGCGGCTGTCGGGGTCGGCGCCGGCGGCGGCGAGCGCTGTGATCACAGCGGGGTCCGGGTTGTTCGAGGCGGCCTGATGGAGGGGGGTGTTGCCGTTCGCGTCGCGGCTGTCGGGGTCGGCGCCGGCGGCGGCGAGCGCTGCGATCACGGCGGGTTCCGGGTTGTTCTTGACGGCCTCGTGGAGGGGGGTGTTGCCGGCTTCGTCGCGGCTGTCGGGGTCGGCGCCGGCGGCGGCGAGCGCCGCGATCACGGCGGGGTTCGGGTTGTTCGAGGCGGCCTGATGGAGGGGGGTGTTGCCGTCCGCGTCGCGGCTGTCGGGGTCGGCGCCGGCGGCGGTGAGCGCTGCGATCACGGCGGGGTCCGGGTTGCTCCAGGCGGTCTGGTGGAGCAGCGTGCTGCCGTTCGCGTCGCGTGCCTCGGGGTCGGCGCCGGCGGCGACGAGCGCCGCGAGCACGGCGGGGTTCGGGTTGTTCCAGGCGGCTCGCTGCAGCGGGGTGCTGCCGTTCGCGTCGCGGCTGTCGGGGTCGGCGCCGGCGGCGGCGAGCGCTGTGATCACAGCGGGGTCCGGGTTGTTCGAGGCGGCCTGATGGAGGGGGGTGTTGCCGTTCGCGTCGCGGCTGTCGGGGTCGGCGCCGGCGGCGGCGAGCGCTGCGATCACGGCGGGTTCCGGGTTGTTCTTGACGGCCTCGTGGAGGGGGGTGTTGCCGGCTTCGTCGCGGCTGTCGGGGTCGGCGCCGGCGGCGGCGAGCGCTGCGATCACGGCGGGGTTCGGGTTGTTCGAGGCGGCCTGATGGAGGGGGGTGTTGCCGTCCGCGTCGCGGCTGTCGGGGTCGGCGCCGGCGGCGGTGAGCGCTGCGATCACGGCGGGGTCCGGGTTGCTCCAGGCGGTCTGGTGGAGCAGCGTGCTGCCGTTCGCGTCGCGTGCCTCGGGGTCGGCGCCGGCGGCGACGAGCGCCGCGAGCACGGCGGGGTTCGGGTTGTTCCAGGCGGCTCGCTGCAGCGGGGTGCTGCCGTTCGCGTCGCGGCTGTCGGGATCGGCGCCGGCGGCGGCGAGCGCTGCGATCACAGCGGGGTCCGGGTTGTTCGAGGCGGCCTGATGGAGGGGGGTGTTGCCGTTCGCGTCGCGGCTGTCGGGGTCGGCGCCGGCGGCGGCGAGCGCTGTGATCACAGCGGGGTCCGGGTTGTTCGAGGCGGCCTGATGGAGGGGGGTGTTGCCGTTCGCGTCGCGGCTGTCGGGGTCGGCGCCGGCGGCGGCGAGCGCTGCGATCACGGCGGGTTCCGGGTTGCTCCAGGCGGCCTGATGGAGGGGGGTGTCGCCGTTCGCGTCGCGGCTGTCGGGATCGGCGCCGGCGGCGGCGAGCGCTGCGATCACGGCGGGTTCCGGGTTGTTCCTGACGGCCTGATGGAGCGGGGTGCTGCCGTTCGCGTCGCGGCTGTCGGGATCGGCGCCGGCGGCGGCGAGCGCTGCGATCACGGCGGGTTCCGGGTTGTTCTTGACGGCCTCGTGGAGGGGGGTGTTGCCGGCTTCGTCGCGGCTGTCGGGGTCGGCGCCGGCGGCGGCGAGCGCTGCGATCACGGCGGGGTTCGGGTTGTTCGAGGCGGCCTGATGGAGGGGGGTGTTGCCGTCCGCGTCGCGGCTGTCGGGGTCGGCGCCGGCGGCGGCGAGCGCTGCGATCACGGCGGGGTCCGGGTTGCTCCAGGCGGTCTGGTGGAGCAGCGTGCTGCCGTTCGCGTCGCGTGCCTCGGGGTCGGCGCCGGCGGCGACGAGCGCCGCGAGCACGGCGGGGTCCGGGTTGTTCCAGGCGGCTCGCTGCAGCGGGGTGCTGCCGTTCGCGTCGCGGCTGTCGGGGTCGGCGCCGGCGGCGGCGAGCGCTGCGATCACGGCGGGTTCCGGGTTGTTCTTGACGGCCTCGTGGAGGGGGGTGTTGCCGGCTTCGTCGCGGCTGTCGGGGTCGGCGCCGGCGGCGGCGAGCGCTGCGATCACGGCGGGGTTCGGGTTGTTCGAGGCGGCCTGATGGAGGGGGGTGTTGCCGTCCGCGTCGCGGCTGTCGGGGTCGGCGCCGGCGGCGGCGAGCGCTGCGATCACGGCGGGGTCCGGGTTGCTCCAGGCGGTCTGGTGGAGCAGCGTGCTGCCGTTCGCGTCGCGTGCCTCGGGGTCGGCGCCGGCGGCGGCGAGCGCCGCGAGCACGGCGGGGTTCGGGTTGTTCCAGGCGGCTCGCTGCAGCGGGGTGCTGCCGTTCGCGTCGCGGCTGTCGGGATCGGCGCCGGCGGCGGCGAGCGCTGCGATCACGGCGGGTTCCGGGTTGTTCCTGACGGCCTGGTGGAGGGGGGTGTTGCCGTTCGCGTCGCGGCTGTCGGGGTCGGCGCCGGCGGCGGCGAGCGCTGTGATCACAGCGGGGTCCGGGTTGTTCGAGGCGGCCTGATGGAGGGGGGTGTTGCCGTTCGCGTCGCGGCTGTCGGGGTCGGCGCCGGCGGCGGCGAGCGCTGCGATCACGGCGGGTTCCGGGTTGCTCCAGGCGGCCTGATGGAGGGGGGTGTCGCCGTTCGCGTCGCGGCTGTCGGGGTCGGCGCCGGCGGCGGCGAGCGCTGCGATCACGGCGGGGTTCGGGTTGTTCGAGGCGGCCTGATGGAGCGGGGTGCTGCCGTTCGCGTCGCGGCTGTCGGGATCGGCGCCGGCGGCGGCGAGCGCTGCGATCACGGCGGGTTCCGGGTTGTTCTTGACGGCCTCGTGGAGGGGGGTGTTGCCGGCTTCGTCGCGGCTGTCGGGGTCGGCGCCGGCGGCGGCGAGCGCTGCGATCACGGCGGGGTTCGGGTTGTTCGAGGCGGCCTGGTGGAGGGGGGTGTTGCCGTCCGCGTCGCGGCTGTCGGGGTCGGCGCCGGCGGCGGCGAGCGCTGCGATCACGGCGGGGTCCGGGTTGCTCCAGGCGGTCTGGTGGAGCAGCGTGCTGCCGTTCGCGTCGCGTGCCTCGGGGTCGGCGCCGGCGGCGACGAGCGCTGCGAGCACGGCGGGGTTCGGGTTGTTCCTGACGGCCTGGTGGAGGGGGGTGTTGCCGTTCGCGTCGCGGCTGTCGGGATCGGCGCCGGCGGCGGCGAGCGCTGCGATCACGGTGGGTTCCGGGTTGTTCCTGACGGCCTCGTGGAGGGGGGTGTTGCCGGCTTCGTCGCGGCTGTCGGGGTTGGCGCCGGCGGCGGCGAGCGCTGCGATCACGGCGGGGTTCGGGTTGTTCGAGGCGGCCTGATGGAGGGGGGTGTTGCCGTCCGCGTCGCGGCTGTCGGGGTCGGCGCCGGCGGCGGCGAGCGCTGCGATCACGGCGGGGTCCGGGTTGCTCCAGGCGGTCTGGTGGAGCAGCGTGCTGCCGTTCGCGTCGCGTGCCTCGGGGTCGGCGCCGGCGGCGGCGAGCGTCGCGAGCACGGCGGGGTTCGGGTTGTTCCAGGCGGCTCGCTGCAGCGGGGTGCTGCCGTTCGCGTCGCGGCTGTCGGGATCGGCGCCGGCGGCGGCGAGCGCTGCGATCACGGCGGGTTCCGGGTTGTTCGAGGCGGCCTGGTGGAGGGGGGTGTTGCCGTTCGCGTCGCGGCTGTCGGGGTCGGCGCCGGCGGCGGCGAGCGCTGTGATCACAGCGGGGTCCGGGTTGTTCGAGGCGGCCTGATGGAGGGGGGTGTTGCCGTTCGCGTCGCGGCTGTCGGGGTCGGCGCCGGCGGCGGCGAGCGCTGTGATCACAGCGGGGTCCGGGTTGTTCCTGACGGCCTGGTGGAGGGGGGTGTTGCCGTTCGCGTCGCGGCTGTCGGGGTCGGCGCCGGCGGCGGCGAGCGCTGCGATCACGGCGGGTTCCGGGTTGTTCTTGACGGCCTCGTGGAGGGGGGTGTTGCCGGCTTCGTCGCGGCTGTCGGGGTCGGCGCCGGCGGCGGCGAGCGCTGCGATCACGGCGGGGTTCGGGTTGTTCGAGGCGGCCTGATGGAGGGGGGTGTTGCCGTCCGCGTCGCGGCTGTCGGGGTCGGCGCCGGCGGCGGTGAGCGCTGCGATCACGGCGGGGTCCGGGTTGCTCCAGGCGGTCTGGTGGAGCAGCGTGCTGCCGTTCGCGTCGCGTGCCTCGGGGTCGGCGCCGGCGGCGACGAGCGCCGCGAGCACGGCGGGGTTCGGGTTGTTCCAGGCGGCTCGCTGCAGCGGGGTGCTGCCGTTCGCGTCGCGGCTGTCGGGATCGGCGCCGGCGGCGGCGAGCGCTGCGATCACGGCGGGTTCCGGGTTGTTCCTGACGGCCTGGTGGAGGGGGGTGTTGCCGTTCGCGTCGCGGCTGTCGGGGTCGGCGCCGGCGGCGGCGAGCGCTGTGATCACAGCGGGGTCCGGGTTGTTCGAGGCGGCCTGATGGAGGGGGGTGTTGCCGTTCGCGTCGCGGCTGTCGGGGTCGGCGCCGGCGGCGGCGAGCGCTGCGATCACGGCGGGTTCCGGGTTGTTCTTGACGGCCTCGTGGAGGGGGGTGTTGCCGGCTTCGTCGCGGCTGTCGGGGTCGGCGCCGGCGGCGGCGAGCGCTGCGATCACGGCGGGGTTCGGGTTGTTCGAGGCGGCCTGATGGAGGGGGGTGTTGCCGTCCGCGTCGCGGCTGTCGGGGTCGGCGCCGGCGGCGGTGAGCGCTGCGATCACGGCGGGGTCCGGGTTGCTCCAGGCGGTCTGGTGGAGCAGCGTGCTGCCGTTCGCGTCGCGTGCCTCGGGGTCGGCGCCGGCGGCGACGAGCGCCGCGAGCACGGCGGGGTTCGGGTTGTTCCAGGCGGCTCGCTGCAGCGGGGTGCTGCCGTTCGCGTCGCGGCTGTCGGGATCGGCGCCGGCGGCGGCGAGCGCTGCGATCACAGCGGGGTCCGGGTTGTTCGAGGCGGCCTGATGGAGGGGGGTGTTGCCGTTCGCGTCGCGGCTGTCGGGGTCGGCGCCGGCGGCGGCGAGCGCTGTGATCACAGCGGGGTCCGGGTTGTTCGAGGCGGCCTGATGGAGGGGGGTGTTGCCGTTCGCGTCGCGGCTGTCGGGGTCGGCGCCGGCGGCGGCGAGCGCTGCGATCACGGCGGGGTCCGGGTTGCTCCAGGCGGCCTGATGGAGGGGGGTGTCGCCGTTCGCGTCGCGGCTGTCGGGATCGGCGCCGGCGGCGGCGAGCGCTGCGATCACGGCGGGGTTCGGGTTGTTCGAGGCGGCCTGATAGAGCGGGGTGCTGCCGGCTCTGTCGCGTGCCTCGGGGTCGGCGCCGGCGGCGGCGAGCGCTGCGATCACGGCGGGTTCCGGGTTGTTCTTGACGGCCTCGTGGAGGGGGGTGTTGCCGGCTTCGTCGCGGCTGTCGGGGTCGGCGCCGGCGGCGGCGAGCGCTGCGATCACGGCGGGGTTCGGGTTGTTCGAGGCGGCCTGATGGAGGGGGGTGTTGCCGTCCGCGTCGCGGCTGTCGGGGTCGGCGCCGGCGGCGGCGAGCGCTGCGATCACGGCGGGGTCCGGGTTGCTCCAGGCGGTCTGGTGGAGCAGCGTGCTGCCGTTCGCGTCGCGTGCCTCGGGGTCGGCGCCGGCGGCGGCGAGCGCCGCGAGCACGGCGGGGTTCGGGTTGTTCTTGACGGCCTCGTGGAGGGGGGTGTTGCCGGCTTCGTCGCGGCTGTCGGGGTCGGCGCCGGCGGCGGCGAGCGCTGCGATCACGGCGGGGTTCGGGTTGTTCGAGGCGGCCTGATGGAGGGGGGTGTTGCCGTCCGCGTCGCGGCTGTCGGGGTCGGCGCCGGCGGCGGCGAGCGCTGCGATCACGGCGGGGTCCGGGTTGCTCCAGGCGGTCTGGTGGAGCAGCGTGCTGCCGTTCGCGTCGCGTGCCTCGGGGTCGGCGCCGGCGGCGACGAGCGCCGCGAGCACGGCGGGGTTCGGGTGGAGCAGCGTGCTGCCGTGTTCCAGGCGGCTCGCTGCAGGGGGGTGCTGCCGTTCGCGTCGCGTGCCTCGGGGTCGGCGCCGGCGGCGAGACAGGCGGCCACTTCGTCCGGGGTGGCCCTCTCGAAGAAAGCCCAGGTGTTCCACGTGCTGCAGTCCAAAGTCTGCCTCTCGGCCGCTGCCGAACAGACTGTCACCATGAGGAACGAGGCCGCCGCAGCCAGAAAGCTCGTAGGAACCCGGATCATCACCACACCATTATCGGTGCACTTGGGGAAGCCCCGCTTTCACGGATTCGTCGAGACGCGCCGAATACCGGGGATGTTGCGATGTGAGACGCCTTTTCTGCGGGCTGCGCCCCGAGAAGACTTCCGACCCTTCGTCGCTTGCCGTGCGGGCCGTCAGGGCTCGCCGCCGGCGAGTTGGCGGAAGGCCGCGGCGATCTCTTCCGGGCTGCTGCCGGCGCCGAGGGCGGCGGTGAGGAGCATCCGCGCTTTCAGGCCGTCGAGGTCTTCTCCGGAGACCACGCCGAGCTCCTGCTGGGATCCGGAGAGGACGACTCGCCCGCTTCCGGTGCGAGTCGTGAAGACCACTGCGGCCCCTGCTTCGCGCACCGCACCCACCGCCTCCATCACCGGCGGCGGAGCGTTGCCCCGTCCAAAGACTTCGACCACGACCCCGCGCATTCCTCTCTCGGCAGCGGCGCGGATGGCTGCTGCGCCGCCGCCGGCAGTGAGACGGACGAGTTCCACGCGAGGCTCGATCTCCTCGGCCGGAAGATGGATCCGGCGGCGCGGAGTGTGGAAGAGCAGGATTTCGCCCGCGTCCACCGCGCCCACCGGCCCGGTGTCCGGGGAGGCGAAGGCGTGGAGGGCGACAGAGTGGGTCTTTTCGACCTCCCGGGCGGCGTGGATCTGCCCGTTCAGCACCACCAGCACTCCGAGGTTCCGCGTCCGGGACGAGCCCGCTACCCGGATCGCGTCCAGCAGGTTGCGGGGGCCGTCGGTGTCCGGGGAGCGGGGCGCCCGCTGCGCGGCGGCGAAGACCACCGGGCGGCCGGCGGGAAGGAGCAGATCGAGCAGAAACGCGGTCTCCTCCAGCGAGTCGGTGCCGTGGCTCACCACGATTCCCGCGAGCTCGGGGCGGCCCCCGAAGACCTCTGCGATCCGGTTGGCGAGGCGGAACTGCAGCTCGGGATGCATGCGGGAGCTCCCGATCCGAGAGAAGTCTTCGGTGGTGAGCTGTGCCATCCTGCCGAGGTCTGGCAGCCGGGCGCGGAGATCGGCGGCTTCGAGCGGTCCGCTGGCTCCGCCGGAGATCGTGCCGCCGGTGCCGATCAGGTGGACCTCCGGCAGGGGCTGGGGTCGAGCGGCGGGCAGAGTCGGGAGCAAGAGTGTCAGGAGGGCCGCGACGGGGGCGGGCCCGAGAGATAGGAACTGCATGAGGCGCTCTTTATACCGGGCCTTTCCTGCTCGGAGCTCCGATGCTTCGGGCTACCGCAGTTTGCCGCGGAGCGGCCCCCGGAGCAGCCCGCCCGATTCCGCCGTCAGGAACCTCCGGTCCCGATGTGGATGGCGCCGTTCACGGTGCGTACCCGGCACTCGCCTCCCCCCTCGTCCAACTGGACGGTTTTTCGGCGCCGGGTCGGGATATCCAGCTCCTCGGCGCCCGCGAGCTCCATGACCACCCGCCCATTCACTGCCTGCGCGTCCACGCGTCCGTTCGCTTCGGAATCGAGGGTCAGCAGTACCTTTCCGTTCACGGTGCGGAAGGAGTGCTCGTCACCCGGGCCGAAGCGGTCGAACGCGCACTCGATCCGCCCGTTCACGGTCTGGGCGTTCACGCTGCCGCGCTGCCCGGTGAGCAGGAGCGAGCCGTTCACCGTCTGGATGGCGACTTCGCCCGAAATGCCGGAGACCTCCACCGAGCCATTCACCGTTTCGATTCTCAGGTCGGCGCGCTCTGGCAGACGGATCGCGTAGTGGACGGCGCCGTGTTTCCCTCCCCACATCCCGCGCCGTTTCGGCCGCCGGGTGCGGACTTGAAGGCCCATGGAGGTCTGCTGGATCTCAACGGAGACCTCGTCGAGAGCGGAGTCGTCGGCTCCGACCTTTCGGGCGGTGATCTCCGCTTGGGAGCGGTCCCAAGCGGCGATCGAGACTCGTCCGTTCACATTCCTGAGATCGAGCAGATCGCCGGAGTGGAACTCTTCCGTGAAGATCTCGGTTGCCTCGGCGTTCGGCTCCCAGGGGAGGGCGGTCGCGCACCCGGACGCCCCGGCGAGACCGGGGACGAGAAGCAGGGCAGGCAGGCGATGGGGCAGCCCGGAACCGCGGGCTGCATTTCGAATTGCCGTCAGGCCGACCATGACAGATCTTCGATACGCACCCGGACTCCAAAGGGTTCCCTCGGCGGCCGATGCAGGGGGCTGCCCCCTCGTCGAGGACTCCGGTACCGCGGGTTCCCGTATTCTCCGGCATCCACGCTCCGGCGTTTCCAGTATCCGGGAGGGTCCCCATGCTTCGTACTCTCGGAGAGGCTGCGCGGCCCGTCAGCCTGTTCCTGTTTCTCGTCCTTCTCCTCGCTTCGTTCGCTTCCGCACAACGAGACGAGCGGCCCCGTGCCCGGGACATCGGCCTCTCGCCCGGCATCCTCCCCCCCGGTCCCGAAAATGCGATCACCGATGTTCCGGGCGTGCTCGTCGGGCAGGTGACGCTCGTCGAGGGCGAGGCGATCCGCACCGGGGTCACTGCGATCCTGCCTCATGACGGCAACATCTTCCAGGAGAAGGTTCCCGGTGCGGTCCATGTGGGAAACGCCTTCGGCAAACTGGTCGGGTCTCCCCAGGTGGTCGAGCTCGGAACGATCGAGACCCCCATCGTGCTGACGAACACGCTCTCGGTATGGGATGCCGCGCGCGCGGTCGTGATCCATGCGTTGTCCCTCCCGGGCAACGAGGAAGTGCGTTCGGTGAACCCGCTCGTCGGGGAGACGAACGACGGTTATCTGAACGACATCCGGAGCCTCCGGGTGCAGGAGAGTCATGTGCTGGAGGCGATCCGGACCGCGGCCTCCGGCCCGGTCGCCGAAGGCGCGGTAGGAGCCGGGACCGGCACCTCGGCGTTCGGCTGGAAAGGCGGAATCGGTACCTCTTCCCGCCGGCTTCCCGAGGAACTCGGCGGCTTCACCGTCGGGGCGCTCGTCCAGAGCAACTACGGTGGGGTGCTGATGATGGACGGGCTTCCGGTGGGCGAGGAGCTCGACCGCTTCTACCTGCGCGACCAGCTGCGCGGCAATGCGGGAGGCGGCTCCAGCCGGGATGGGGCCGCCGCCGAGGACCCGGACGGATCGATCATGATGGTGCTGGCTACCGACGCTCCGGTCCGGTCGCCCGGACTGACCCGGCTGGCGCGGCGGGCCATGCTCGGTCTCGCCCGGACCGGCGCCACTTCTTCGCACGGGAGCGGAGACTTCGTGATCGCCTTCTCGAATGCCGCATCGCTTCGCAGTCCGTTCCGGAGTGTCTCGACGATGGAGTCCGGCAGCGTCCTGCGCGGCGACCGCCTCTCTCCGCTCTTCCAGGCGGCCATCGAAGCCACGGAAGAGGCGGTGTACAACTCGATGCTGCAGGCGATCACGGTCACGGGCCGAAACGGCCACCGCCGCGAGGCCCTGCCCCTCGAAGACCTGCTCGCGGTGGGCCGCAAGTACAACCGACTGCATCCGCCCGGCGAACCCCCATGAAGTCGGTTCGGCCCGGGGAACCGATTCAGATCGCCGGGGCCGGGCTTTCTGGGCTCTCCGCGGCGATCTCCCTCCGGGACCGGGGCTTCGAGGTCGAGGTCTTCGAGAAGCATCAGAGCCTCGGGAGCCGGTTTCCCGGATCGCTTCAGATTCTCGACAACTTCACCTATCCCGGCGACTCTCTCGACGAGCTGCGCCGTCTGGGCGTTCTACCGTCGTTCGTGCGGCACCCTTTCTTCGGCTCGCGTTTCTTCACCCGCACCCGTTCCGGAGACGATCCCGGTGCCCATCGATATTGCGACCTAACGGGTGACCGCCCCTACGGCTACTGCGTGCGTCGGGGTGCGGAGCCCGGATGCCTCGATTTCGAACTGGCTCGGCAGGCGGAGGGCCGCGGTGCGCGGATCCGTTTCGGGACCTTTCTGGATCCCGAGAGCGCCGATATAGTCGCCACCGGACCGCGCGAAGCCGACGGCATCGCCGCCGAGCTCCATTTCTCGACGGGTGGCTCCGATCGGCTGGAAACCCTCTGGGATGAGGAGATCTTTCCGGGCGGCGGGTATTCCTATCGGATCGTGAGCCAAGGCCGCGGGATCCTCGCCATCGCTCTCATCGGCGCTGCCGACCGCCCGCGCGGGCGTTATGACGACCGCCTAGAGCGCAGTTGGGACTTCTTCCAGCGGCGCGACCCGATTCCCATGGTGCGCGGCCGGGTGCAGTGGTCACGGGTGAATTTCTACCTTTGCGATTTCGCCCGTGCCGCGAAACCACTCCCGGGAGAAGCCGGCGGACTCATCGATTACACCGCCGGATTCGGCATTCGCGCAGCGATCGTTTCGGGATACCTCGCGGGGGTCAGTCTCGCCGAGGGGCTTCCCTTCGAGCGCCTGATCCGCCGGCGGTTCGGGCGCAGCCTGCGAGGGGCGATCGTGACCCGTGCACTCATCGAGCGATTCGGCTTCGGCCCCTTCCTCCGCATCGCCGCGCACTCCGATTTTCGCCGTTTCATCGCCCGATTCGCTGGTCCCGGTCGATTCCGGGCGTTCCTGGCGCCGCTCGCCCAGCGCGCGCTCGGGCGAGCTGACCGCTGCCATCACACCGGTCCCTGCACCTGGTGCCGCCCCCGTTCGGTCTCGAGTGGTGCTGACTGACCGGCAGAGGGACGCGGCGGCAGACCGGCTCTGCCGGCGGGTCGCACATCGGGCCGGCCCGAACTTCTCGGTGGGTTTCCGGCTGCTCCCGCGCCCGAAGCGCCGGGCGGTCTATGCCGCGTACGCATTCTGCCGCTTCGTGGATGACGAGGTGGACGAGGCGGCCGCCGCGGGCGGCATCGAGAACGCCCTCGACGCGTGGGAGGCGGAGCTGATGCGGGTGTACGAGGGGCGGCCGGAGCTCACCGTCGGGCTCGCGCTCGCGCGCAGCCTCGAACGGTTTCCGATCCCCCGGACGGCCTTCGAAGGTCTGATCGCCGGTTGCCGGCTCGACCTCTCGAAGACGCGGTATGCCGACTTCGACGAGCTGCTGGAGTACTGCCGGCTGGTGGCGGGGACGATCTCGACGATCTCCCTGGCGATCTTCGGCTTCGAAGACGAAGAGGCAGTTCGGCGCGGCGACCAGCTCGCCACCGCCTTCCAGTTGACGAATGTGCTCCGCGATGTGGGGGAGGACATCCGGGAAAGGAATCGGATCTATGTCCCCGCTGACGAGATGGAGCGCTTCGGCGTCACCGAGGAAGATCTCCTCGCCGGCCGCCGTACCGAGCCGTTCCGCGAATTCATGATGTTCCAGCTGCAGCGGGCCCGGACCTGCTACCTCCGCGCCGAGCCCCTGCTTCGTCTGGTCCGGGAGGATGCGCGCCGCTGCATCTGGCTCATGGGGCGCGTGTATCTCGACATCCTCGATCGCATCGAAGCGAGCGGCTTCGCCGTCTTCGGCCCGCGTATCGGGATCCCGGCCGTCGGGAAAGCCGCCCTCGTTCTCAGGAGCCTCCGCGCCGACCTCAGCGGCTGGTGAAGCGGCCCGGTCAGAGGGGCCATGCTTCCTGGCGCCAGGCCATGTCCCAGAACATCCACTCGTAGCGGGCGCTCATGGCGAAGTGCCGCGCCATGGCCCGCCGGGCGGGAACAGCGAGCGGGGCTGCGATCTGGTCGGTGAGATCCACCACCCGCTGCACCACGGCGTCGTATTCGGTGCTGCCGTAACTCTCGATCCAGCGCCGGTAGAGAGGATCGGGCGAAGGGGGCCGCCCGAGCAGCTCCTTGCCGACCTCCGCGTAGATCCAGTAGCACGGAAGGATGGCGGCGAGGCCTTCGTGGAAAGGGCGCGAATGCACCTGGGAGAGAAAGTAGCTGGTGTAGGCGAGGTTCGTCGGAGCCGGCTGGCGGGCGAAAAGATCGGCCCGTGCCCCGCCGAGTTCCGCAAGGAAACCTCCGAGCTGCTCGCGCTCTGCCTGCACCGTGGCTACTGCATCGCCGCAGAGCGCCGCGGTGATGTCCGGGTGGGGCGCCTTGCCGCCGAGAATCGCTACCGCCCGGGCGAATTGGTGGAGGTAGAGCGCGTCCTCGATCACATAGAAGCGGAACACCTGGCGGTCCAGGCTGCCGTCGGCGAGCCTGCTGAGGAAGGGGTGGCGGAGGATCTCCGCGAAGGTAGGTTCGATGCCGGCCCAGAGGCGGCGGGTGAAACGGTCACTTCGGTTTTCCTTCATGCGCCCGAATGCTAATGGGTCGAACGCCGCCTAACCGAATACCACCGGCACCCAGAACACCGCGAACAGGCTCGCGAGGACGGCGCCGATGATGTTCACCCCGATCCCGGCGCGCACCATCTGCGGGATCGTGAAGTGGCCGGTTCCGAACACGATGGCGTTCGGAGGAGTGGCCGCCGGCAGCATGAAGGCGCAGGAGGCGGCGACGGTCGCCGGGACGAGGAGTACGAGGGGAGGGATCCCGGCGCCCGCCGACACCGCGGCGAGGATCGGAACGATCATCGCCGTCGAGGCGAGGTTCGAGGCGAGTTCGGTGAGGAGGATCACGAACAACACCACGAGCACACAGAACACCGGGGTCGGAAGCGCCGATGCTCCAGCGAGGCCGTCGCCGAGCACCCGCGAGAGCCCGCTCACCTCCAGCCCGTTCGCCAGGGAAAACCCGCCGCCGAACAGCAAGAGCACATCCCAGGGGATCTTCACCCCCCATCGCCAATCGAGGATGCGCGCGCCGGCGGCGCCCGATCCGGCGGGAACGAGAAAACAGAGAACGGTGGCCGCCATGGCGATGGTGGAATCGGTGATGAACGCTCCGTTCGGCACGACTGCCGTCCACACCGGGCGCAGCATCCACAGGAGCGCAGTTGCGCCGAAGAGCGCCGCCACCCGTTTTTCGGGCGTTGAAATCGGACCGAGCTCACGGTAGGCGGCCTGGATCGGCGCAGCGCCTCCGGGAAGTTCTCGCAGGCGAATCGGGAACGCGAAACGGGTGAGCCAGAGCCAGGTGGCGGGGAGGAACAGCAGAGTCAGCGGCAGGGCGAAGGCCAGCCAGCGCAAGAAAGTGATCCGGAGGCCCAGCTCCGCCTCGAGGAATCCGGCGAGGAAGACATTCGGGGGGGTCCCGATCGGGGTGGCGAAACCTCCGATGGAAGCCGCGTAGGCGCAGCCGAGCATGAGACAGACCGCGAACGGGAACGCACCGGGGCCGGGCCGTCGGTCGGCCCCGTGCACTGCGGCGGAGACCTCCCGGATCACGGCCATGCCGATCGGCATCATCATCGCGGTGGTCGCGGTGTTCGACATCCACATGGAAAGCAGCGCCGAAGCCGCCATGAACCCGAGCACGAGCCGGCGGGGCGAACTGCCGATGGCCAGCACGATGCGAAGGGCGATCCGCCGGTGCAGGTTCCAGCGCTCGATCGCCCGGGCGATCATGAAACCGCCCAGAAAGAGATACACGAGGTGGTTCGCGTAGGGAGCCGCAGCTCCGGCGGCGTCGGCGATCCCGAGCACCGGGAAGAACACCAGGGGCAGCAGCGAAGTGACGGCGAGCGGCACCGCCTCGCTGACCCACCAGGTCGCCATGATCGCGGCGACCGCGAGCATCCGCCGCGCCTCGTCGGGCAATCCCGGAATCGGGATCGCGGCGATCGCGGCGAAGAGCCCCAGTCCGAGGACGAGCCCGATCCGCTCCCGCTGCATCAGTCCTGCTTCCGGCGAGACGAATCGCCGGGATGCGTTCCGGAAGTATGCCGACCGCATCGCAACGCCGGGCGGCTTCGTCCACAGGCTGCTGGAGCCCGCGGAACCTCATCCGGGGGTCTCGGGTTCGTCATCGGATGGCGCTACCGGGTGCGGCCCGCGATGTCGCCATGGATTTCCACGGGATGCTCCCCTTCGCGGCTAGGGTACTTTCCGCCGTCCCATGAACGACGAAGCGCTGCGGCGGCTCCTGGGTCAGGTCGCCGCCGGCGAGGTCGCTCCCGGCGATGCGGAGCGCCGGCTGCGCCTCCCCTTCGAGGCGATCGGCGAGGAGGGGGAAACGCCGTTTGCGCGGCTCGACCACTATCGCGAGTTCCGCCGTGGGTTCCCCGAAGTCGTCCTGGCTGAGGGAAAGACTGCACCGCAGGTCGCGGCGATCGTTCGGGCGCTCTCCCGGACGGCCGGGCAGACGCTCGTGACCCGCGCTTCCCCGGAAGTCGCCGAGGCGGTCGCCGGCGCGGTGGAAAGCGCCGAGTGGCGTCCCGAAGCCCGGGCGATCGTGGTGTCCCGCGTTGCTCCCGAGCCGCTTCACGCCCGGGTCGGGGTCGTTTCCGCCGGAACCTCGGACATTCCGGTCGCCGAGGAAGCGGCGCTCACCGCCGAGCTGATGGGCGCCGAAGTTCGGCGTATCTTCGATGTGGGAGTCGCCGGCCTCGGGCGGCTGCTGGCCGAGGCGCCGGGATTTTGGGATCTGCACTCGTTGGTGGTGGTCGCCGGCATGGAGGCGGCGCTCGCCCCGGTGGCCGCCGGCCTCGCGCCCTGTCCGGTGATCGCGGTCCCGACCTCCACCGGCTACGGGGCGTCCTGGGGGGGCCTCACTGCGCTCCTGTCGCTGCTCAACAGCTGCGCCCCCGGCGTCACCGTGGTGAACATCGACAACGGTTTCGGCGGCGGTTACGCCGCCGCTCTCGCGGTCGCGCACTTCCGCCGGCTGGAGTCCCGACATTCCGGGAGCCCGACGATTCCCGATCGCCTCGAACGCCGGTGAGGAGCGCGGCGGCGACGACGGGGAGGTATTCGGCGATCCGGATCCAGGGCGGCAGCGACCATTCGAGGCCCGCCGGAGTGTTCCAGAGTGCGTGGTAGCTGAGCGCCGCGGTCAGGGTCAGGGTGAGTCCGGCGGCCAGCAGGCTGCGGCGTTCGGGGTGGAGGATGAGGAAAGGCAGCGACCAGAGGAGGTACCAGGGATGGGCGACGGGAGTGAGGAGGAAGGCGCTCCCGGAGAGGACGGCGATGGCGAGAGCGGGCGGCGTTCCCCGGAGTGCCAGCGCGGCGCCGGCGGCGGCCAGGATGCCGAGAGTGATCGGGCGGGCGGCCGCCCCGAACGCCGCTTCGGTCAGGAAGAAAAGGCTCTCGTTGAAGCGCCAGTGCCGGGCGTAGAGCGAGAGGCTGAAGAGGAATTCCCCGGCGCGGGCGGCGAAACCGTCCCGGAACCGTTCCGGGGTGAGAAACGGCAGCAGCGGCAGGGCGGCGGCAGCAGCCGACACCGCGAGCAGCAGCGCCTTCCGGCGGACTCCGGCGGCGGCCCGGACCAGGAAGGGCAGGAGGGCGAACCCGGCGAGCTTCGCCATCCCGGAAAGCGCGGCGAGGCCGGCTCCGGCGGCGAGTCTCCCCCGTTCGGCAGCGAGCACTGCGAGAGCGAGGAGCGCCACTCCGAGAACGTCGGCGTGTCCGCTCCCCGCGATCTCGGTGAGAGGCAGCGGATTCCAGGCATACCCGACGATCAGCAGGGGGTTCCGGTCCCGCCTCCTCAGCAGGCCGAGGAGTGCCGCGATCAGGATCGCTTCGACGGCCACGAACGCCCCTTTCAGCGCCAGCGGCTTCGGTGATGCTGCCCCGACCGCTGCCCGGAAGAGTTGGGCGAGTGCCGGATCGATGGCCGGCAGTTTCCAGAATCCCACCCGGGCGCGGAGCTCGGGAAAGGTCTCCCGCAGTTCGCCGAGCACCGGGTGGTCGGGAGGGTGGGCCCAGGGATCGTGACCGGCGAGGACGACCTGCCCCTCCCAGACCGAGCGGTACAGGTCGTCCGAGAGGACCGGCGGAGTCGGCAGCAGGAAGATGCGCAGGAGCGCCGCAGCCCCGAGCACGATCGCGAGTTCCCGCCCGCCCGAGCGCGCGGACCCCCGGAGGACCGCCACGACGACGATCCCGAGCGGGACGAAGAGCGCCGCATGGAGCCCGAAGTGCCAGGCTAACCCGGCCCGGGTGGCGAGCGCCGCGCCCAGGCCGGCGGCGAGGACGACCTGAACCGCGCCGAGTCCGAGGAGATGCCGGCGGCTCAGAATTCCTGGAAACCCCGGACCGATCGTCGGAGGAGCCGCCGCACTCTCGGACGGATCAGCCGGCATCGCCAACGGGACCGACTTGGGACCGTCCGCATCTCCCACTCGGGAACTCCGCACGGGTGGCAACCGACCGCCGGGGGAGCCGAATCCTGGTTCTGGTGGGTCGTCGCCGGCATTCCAGGAGGATCGAGCGAATGCGGGGAGCTCCGCGCCGCCGTTGCCGCTGGTGACCGCCTCCGGGAGTGCCCACGCCCACGGATTGCGGATCGTAACTGTCGGCGGCGGGCCCCGGCGGGGGGGTGATCGGGCCCTCGCTCTCGCCGGACGCGGCCTGCGCAGACACAATTCCCTCAGGATGCTCCTCGCCGACGCGGTCCTGACCGCGTACTTCACCGTTCTACTCCTCCTCGCGCTCTACGGATCGCATCGCTTCCGGCTGCTCTTCGGCCTGGCCCGCCACGGGGCGGCTGCGGCCGCGGCGGCGGAGCGGCTCCGCGCCCGGGGCGCCCCGCTGCTCGAACGGGATCCGCCGCCGGTGCTGGTGCAGCTCCCGGTCTTCAACGAGAGGTATGTGGTGGAGCGGCTGATCCGGGCGGTGGCAGCGCTCGACTACCCGAAGTCCCGGCTCGCGGTGCAGATTCTCGATGACTCCACCGACGACACCGGGGCCATCGCCGACCGGGTGGCGGCCGAATGCGCGGCTGCCGGCCTCGAGATCCGGCGGCTCCATCGGCAGGACCGCCGGGGCTTCAAAGCGGGGGCGCTCGCCGCCGGCCTCCAGGCTTCCGAGGCGCCGTTCGTCGCCATCTTCGACGCCGATTTCGTCCCGAAACCCGATTTCCTCCGCGCTACCCTCCCCTGTCTGCTCGCCGACGAGCGGACGGGCTTGGTCCAGGCGCGCTGGGAGCATCTGAATCGGGACGATTCCATCCTGACCGGCGTCCAGGCGGTCCTGCTCGACGGGCACTTCATCGCCGAGCACGGTGCCCGCCACGCGATGGGCTGCTTTTTCAACTTCAACGGCACCGCCGGGGTCTGGCGCCGTTCGGCGATCCGCGATGCGGGCGGCTGGGCGGGGGACACCCTGACCGAGGACCTCGACCTGTCCTATCGGGCGCAACTCCGGGGCTGGCGTTTCGTTTTCCTGCCAGAAGTCGCGGCCCCTGCGGAACTGCCGGTTTCCATGGGTGCGTTCAAGGCGCAGCAGCGCCGCTGGGCCAAGGGCTCTTTCCAGACGGCGCGGAAATTGCTGCCTCAGGTGCTCGCTTCGCCGCTGCCGATCCGGGTCCGGGTCGAGGCGTTCTTCCACCTGAGTGCCAATCTGGCCTACCCGCTGATGTCCCTGCTCAGCCTGTTGATGGTTCCCGCGCTGTTCGTCCGGGTGGACACCGGCCTCCGGGAGATGGCGCTGCTCGACATCCCCATCTTCGTCGCGGCGACGATTTCGGTGGTTTCCTTCTACGCGGTGTCCGAGCACCGGGTGTTCCACCTCGCTCCCGAGGCGGGGCGGGGCCGGCTCCTCCGGCGGCTGCGCCATCTTCCGGTGAGTCTCGCGGTCGGCATCGGTCTTTCGTTCAGCAATGCTGCCGCGGTCCTCGGGGGAGTGATGGGCCGCCGGACGCCGTTCGTCCGCACTCCGAAGTACGGGATCGTCCGATCGGACCGAGGGGAGAGCCGCCCCTGGATCCGGAAGTCCTATCGTGCCCATGAGGGCGCGATCCTGTTCCTCGAGTTGACCGTCGGCGCGGTGATGGCGGCTGCCACCCTCTATGCGATCCTCGAGGGGGTGATCGCTTCGGCTCCGTTCCTGCTGCTCTTCGCCGTCGGATACCTCTATGTGGGAGGCCGTTCGCTCGCGGAGTCGCGGCGCCGGGCCGCACCCGGAAGTGCTGCGGTTCGAAGCGGGATTTCCGGATGACCCGCCTCACGGAACGCGGCCTCTTCTTCGGCGCCGGACTTCTTTTCGGCGCGGCGCTCGGCTTTCTCGCAAGCCGCACCCCCGAGCCGTCGAGGGCCCCGCCCGGGGTCGGCGCCGCTGCCGAACCCGAGGCGCGCCCCCTGGATCCAGGCCGGATGGAGGCACTGCTCGCCGAAGTCGAGGCCCGCCCGGAAGACCCGGCGGCGCGCGCTCGAGTCGGCGATCTCCATCTCGAAGCGCGCGCATTCCGCGATGCGGTGTACTGGCTGCAACAGGCGAGGAATCTGGATCCGGCCGACCCCGATATTCGAAGCCGGCTGGCTTTCGCGCTCTTCGGTCTCGGCGAGGTGTCCGGCGCTGCTCGAGAGTACGAAGCGGCGCTGGCCGCAGATTCCGAGCACTTTCCCAGCCTCCTCGGCCTCGGCCGCCTTCGCCTCTACGCGGAACAGGATCTCGCTGCCGGCCTCGCGTTGTGGGAGAGGGCGATCGCAGCCGCCCCGGATTCTCCGGGAGCCGCCGCTCTCCGGGCGGAGATCGAGGCGCTCCGCTCGGCCCACCCCGAGTAGAAATATCTGTCGCTGGGATCAGCCAGGCCGCCAGCTCTCCTCGCCGTCGAGATAGGGACGGAGCGCCCCGGGGACGCGGACGCTGCCGTCAGCCTGCTGGCAGTTTTCGAGGATGGCGAGCCAGGTGCGGCCGACGGCGAGGCCCGAACCGTTCAGGGTGTGGCAGAAGCGCGCCTTTTCGCCGGGGGCCTTCCGGTAGCGGATGCGGGCGCGGCGCGCCTGGTAGTCGCCGCAGTTGCTGCAGGAACTGATTTCCCGATAGGCGCCGGCGGAAGGAAGCCAGACCTCGAGATCGTAGGTCTTGGTCGCCGCCGCACCCATGTCTCCGCTCGAAAGCAGCACCACTCGGTAGGGGAGTTCGAGGAGTTCGAGAATCCGCTCGGCGTCCCGGGTGAGTCCTTCGAGCTCTTCGAACGAAGTCTCCGGCCTCGTCACTTTCACGAGCTCCACCTTGTCGAACTGGTGTTGTCGGATCAGGCCCTGGGTGTCTTTTCCGTACGCCCCTGCCTCGCTGCGGAAGCAGGGGGTGTAGGCGGTGTAGCGCTTCGGCAATTCCTCCGCGGCGAGGGTCTCGCCGGCGTGGAGGTTCGTGAGCGGCACTTCGGCGGTCGGGATCAGGTAGAGGTCGCGGCCTTCCGCCTTGAAGAGGTCGTCGCGGAACTTCGGGAGTTGCCCGGTCCCGAACAATGTCTTCGAGGACACCAGGAAGGGCAGCCAGACCTCCTCGTACCCGTGCTCCTTCGTCTGGATATCGAGCATGAACCGGATCAGCGCCCGTTCGAGCCGGGCTCCGGCGCCGGTCAGCACCGCGAAACGGGCGCCGCTGAGCTTGGAGGCCCGCTCGAGGTCCAGCATTCCGAGGGATGTGCCGAGTTGGGTGTGGGCCTTCGGCTCGAAACGGAAGGAGGGGGGGGACCCGACCCGTCGGACCTCCCGGTTCGCGCGGTCGTCGGGACCCACGGGCACGCTCTCGTGAGCGAGGTTCGGAAGTTCGAGCAAGCGCGCTTCGAGTTCTCTCTCGGTAGCGCGCATCCGTTCTTCCTTCTCCGAGACCTCGTCCGGCGCCAAAGCTAGTTCTGCGCGCAGCCGGTCGGCCTCCTCGCTCCGGCCCGCCCGGTAGAGTGCGCCCACCTCGCGGTTTCGGGCCTTGAGGCGGCTGCGGAGTTCGCTGATCGCCGCCGAGAGCCGTCGCCGCTCCTCGAAGAGAGCGAGGAGGCCGGAGAGGTCTCCGTCGTGCCCCCGCTCGCGCAGTTTTCGTGCGGTTCCCTCGGGATCCCGGCGGATTCGGTCGCTGTCGAGCATGGGATGTTCGATTCTGACGGTCTGGGGGATGATGTCGCGGGACCGCCGATCTAGCTGCGACCTTGCGGTAGGGAGGACCAGCAGTTTGCGCAGGTGGAGTCTGGGAAGAGGCCCCACCCGGAGAACTGCCGCCGAGAGGAGGCTTCGATCCTCGGCGCGACTCGGGAAAAACCTATCGCAGCGGGGGAAAGTGTGAAAGGGGGTTGACCCCCGTTCACGAATTCGTGACTTAGAATCCGAACTCGCTGCCTTTTGGCAGCAGTTCGGATTCCCGGCGCAGCGCGCCGGGCGTTTCGGAGGCGGGGCGTTTGGCTCGTCCCATGAGGGAGCGAGACGCGGCACCGCATTGACGCCCCGCCTGGAGAGGCTAGTTGCGGCTTCCTCCCGTGGCCGAAAAATCTGTTGCGGCCGAGGCTGTGTCTCGGGCGCGTCGCAGCGGGGGAAAGTGTGAAAGGGGGTTGACCCCCGTTCACGAATTCGTGACTTAGAATCCGAACTCGCTGCCTTTTGGCAGCAGTTCGGATTCCCGGCGCAGCGCGCCGGGCGTTTCGGAGGCGGGGCGTTTGACTCGTCCCATGAGGGAGCGAGACGCGGCACCGCATCGACGCCCCGCCTCCGAAACGCTCAGACGCATGAACCCTCTCCCCCTTCCGGACTTCTTCGACTCCGAGCGCGTCGGCCAGCTGTACCGGGTCCCGTATCAGGACCGCGCCCGCACGGCGCGCCGCTGGGCCGGCGTCCATGGGCTGCGGCCCGCTGCCCACGACGCGCCGCGGGTGGGTCTGCTGCTCGTGGACTGTCAGAACACGTTCTGTCTGCCGGGCGGGGAACTCTTCGTCGCGGGGCGCTCGGGGCTCGGTGCGGTGAAGGATTCGTGGCGTCTCTGCCAGTTCCTCTATCGTCATCTCCAGCGGATCACCGAGATCGTGCTGACCCTCGACACCCACACGGCGATCCAGGTGTTCCATCCGCACTTCTTCCGGGATGCGAACGGAGAACCGCCGCCTCCCTATACGCAGATCACCGCCGGCGATCTCGAAGCGGGCCGCTACCGGGTGAACCCCGATGCGGCAGCGGCGGCGGGCCTCGACGCCGACGGGCTCGCGCGCCACGCGCTCCACTACTGCCGCCGTCTCGAGGCGAAAGGCAAGTATTCGCTGGTCATCTGGCCGTACCACGCCATGCTCGGGGGAGCCGGTCACGCGCTCGTTCCCGCGATCGAGGAAGCCGTCTTCTTCCATTCCATCGCCCGTTCCGCCCAACCGGTATTCGAACCGAAGGGGCGGAATCCGCTGACCGAGAACTATTCGGTGCTCCGTCCCGAAGTCCTGGAGGGCGCAGACGGCGCGCCGATCGCCGAGCCGAACCGCGAGCTGCTGGACCGGCTGCTCGGTTACGAGGCCCTCCTGGTCGCCGGGCAGGCGAAGAGCCACTGCGTCGCCTGGACGGTCTCGGACCTCCGGGACGAGATCGCGGCCCGGGACCCGCACGGCTCGCTCGGGCTCGCCCGGCGAGTGTTCCTGCTCGAAGACGCAACCTCTCCGGTGGTGGTTCCGGGCGCGGATTTCACCGATGCCGCGGACGCTGCATACGCCGATTTCGAGCGTGCCGGCATGGTTCGGGTGCGAAGCACCGACCCACTCGAGGATTGGCCCGGCTTCCCGATCTGAGCGCCGAACCACCGGTCGCGTCCCTCCTCGATGTGGACTTCTACAAGTTCACGATGGGGCAGTTCGTCTTTCGACACCACCCCGGGGTCGTCGTCCGTTACCGGTTCACCTGCCGCACGCC
Organism: Vicinamibacteria bacterium; assembly: GCA_963422395.1. Classification (GTDB taxonomy): domain Bacteria; phylum Acidobacteriota; class Vicinamibacteria; order Marinacidobacterales; family Marinacidobacteraceae. The sequence continues at coordinate 539,072 of OY729431.1, forward strand.
GCGGGCGAATCTTCCCGGCCTCGTTCCAGCGGAATCCCTTCGGGACGCCCTCGATGCCGTCCGGTCGCTCTCCTTCACTCGGGCGGAACTCGATTACTTGAGCGGTCTGCCGCCGGATGGGCTCTTCGGGAGCGATTTCCTCGCCTTTCTCGCCCGTCTCCGGCTTCCCCCCGTCCATCTCGAAGTCCGGGGGGGCGCCTTCCGACTGGAATTCGAGGCTCCCTGGCCCGAGGGGATCCTCTGGGAGACGCTCATCCTTTCGACGGTCAGCGAATTGCTCGGCCGCGCCGCGCTCGCAAGAGGGGGTGCTGGCGCCGGTCGGTCGGCGCTCGAGACCGGCCGCGAGCGCCTCGCCCGGAAGGTCGCGGTGCTTCGGGAGCGGCCCGGAATCCGCTTCGCCTCCTTCGGCACCCGGCGTCGTTTTTCGCGCGCCTGGCAGTTCGAGGCAGAGAGTCGGTTGGCGCGCGCCGTCCCCGACCAGTTCGTCGGTACTTCCTGTGTGGCCTCGGCGTTCCGGCACGGGCTCGCTCCGGTGGGCACGATCGCCCACGAGATATTCATGGTCGGCGCGGTGCTCGGCGGAACCTCGGACGAGGGCATCCGGAATTCCGGCCGCCGGGTGTTGGACTCCTGGTGGGGGATGTATGGAGAGCCCTTCTCGATCTTCCTGACGGATACCTGGGGTTCTGCGTTCTTCTTCGCCGATACCGGGGCCGCTCGGGCACGCCGTTTTCGCGGCCTCCGCCACGATTCCGGGGATCCCGCCGCCTTCGGCGAGCGGGTGATCGGCTGGTACGAGGGATTCGGCGTCGATCCGCGCCGGAAGTCGCTGGTGTTCAGCGACGGGCTCGAACTGCCGGAGATCCTCGCGCTCGACCGGCGTTTTTCCGGCCGTATCGCGGTTCGCTTCGGGTGGGGAACGAACCTCACGAACGACTGCGGTTTGCCGAACTACTCGCTGGTGGTGAAGCCGGTCCGGGCAGGCGGCATCCCGCTGGTCAAGCTCAGCGACGACGAGGGCAAGCGCAGCGGCGCCGGCGCCGAGATCGCCCGCTACCGCCGTATCTTCGGCGCGGGACCGGGCGATTTCCGCATCTCGAAATCCTGATCCCGGTTCGACCGCCGAGCGGTCAACTGCGGGGGTGGGTGCGGGTGTACACCTCGAAGAGCTTCGCGGTCGAGACATGGGTGTACTTCTGGGTCGTCGCCAGGCTGGAATGGCCGAGCAGCTCCTGGATCGCCCGCAGATCGGCGCCGCCGTCGAGCAGGTGGGTGGCGAAGGCGTGGCGAAGGGTGTGCGGTGACACCGCGCCGGCGAGCCGGGGAAGCCCCGCTTCGCCGAGATAGCGCCGCACGATGGTGCGCACCGACCGGTCGGAGAGCCTGCCGCCCCTGGCGTTCAGGAAGAGCGCATCGGGCTCGCCCCGCTTTCCGAGCAACCCGGTCCGGACTCGCAGCCAGGACGAAAGCGCATCGGCGGCCATCTCCCCGAAGGGGACGATTCGCTCCTTGCCGCCCTTGCCGAATGCCCGCAGGATGCGCTGGCCCGGATCGATGTCCGGAAGGTCGAGGCCGACGAGTTCGGAAACCCGGACGCCGGTTCCGTAGAGAAGTTCCAGAATCGCAAGGTCTCGCTGGCCGAGTGGAGTTTCCGGGTCTGGGGCGTGGAGCAGCGCCTCCACTTCGTCCTGCTCCATCCGGGTCGGAATCCGTTCGGGAACCCGCGGCGTCCGGAGGGACCGGGACGGATCTCGGGATACCGTGCCGGACCGGGTGAGATAGCGGTAGAGCGAGCGCAGTGCGGCCAACTTGCGGGCCACCGTGGAGCGGGACAGACCTCGCCCGTGGAGAGAGGCGAGGAAGGCGCGGAGCCGGCCTCCGTCGAGTCCTGTGGTGGTGGAGCTCCGGGATTCCTCGTCTCTCGGGCTGGCGCCGGAGTCCCGAGCGGCGAGGAACGAAAGGAACTGCTCGAGATCGCTCCGGTAGCTTCGGACGGTGTTCGGGGAGGCCCCCTGGCGCTGGGCGAGATCCGCCAGAAAGCTCTCGACCAGCGGCCGCATCGGGGAGGGCGGCCCGGTCTTGGAGCCCGCCGGGGTCAAGGCGCCGCGGCGGAGGCGGCTCGGCGCCTGGCCGGCGGTGACCCTTTCTTCCGGGAGGCTGCCTTCTTCTTCGTCTTCTTCGCTGCCTTCTTCTTCGTCTTGCCCGGTTCGGGCTCGATGTAGCGGCACCGGGGGAAGCCGCCGCAGCCGACGAACGGCCCCCGGCGGCCCTGTCGACGCACGAGCTGCCGATCGCACTCGGGGCACTTCCTGTCCACGGGTTCCGGCGCGGCGCGCCGCACCAGGCTTCCGTTCCGGACATTGAGGATCGTTTTGCAGTCGGGGTACCGGGTACAGCCGAGGAAGGAGCCGAAGCGGCCCCGTTTTTCCGCCAGCGGAGCCCCGCACTCGGGACAGGGGGGCGCTTCGTCCCCGCCGGACTCTTCGGCCCCTTCGTCGAGCGAACGGCTGCCCCGGCATTCGGGGAACCCCAGACAACCGAGGAACTTCTCGCCTCCCGACCAGCGAAGAACGAGACCGCGATCACACTCTTCGCAGGTTTCGGCGGTCGGCAGTCCTTTCACCCGCGGCATCTCGAGCACCGCGCGCTCGAGGTCGCTGGCGAACGGGCGGTAGAAGGTTTCCAGGGTGCCTTCGAAGTCCGCCGCTCCCTGTTCGATCCGGTCCAGATTCTCCTCCATCGCCGCGGTGTAGCGGACATCGAAGAGTGCGTCGAAGCTGGTCGAAAGCAGATCGCTGACCAACATCCCCACCGGGGTGGGGACGAAGACCCGCTTCTTCGTGCGGACATATTCCCGATCCTTGATCTTGCGCAGGATCGGCACATAGGTACTGGGCCGGCCGATGCCGTTCTGTTCCAGCTTGCGGATCAGTCCCGCTTCGCTGTAGCGCTTCGGCGGCGCAGTGAAGTGCTGCACGGGAACGATCCGCTCCTTCTCGAGCGGCTGGCCGCGCTGAAGCGGGGGCAGGAGCGTCTTGGAGTCCGTTCCCTCGGAAGGAGTGCCGGGATCCTCGGCGGTCTCCCGATAGAGCACGCGGTACCCGGGTTTCGCCAGCACCGAACCGCTGGCGTTCAGCCGATCCGGCGCCCGCCCGAAGCCCGGGATATCCGGCACCTCTCCTCCGGGAGGCTCGGCCCGGATCGCTACCCGGGTGTCTTGCCAAACCGCCGGAGTCATCTGGGAGGCGACGAACCGCTCCCAGATCATCCGGTAGAGCTTCCGCTGATCCTCGTTCAGATGCGCCGCTATCTGCGCCGGGTTGCGGGCGATCGAAGTGGGCCGAATAGCCTCGTGGGCATCCTGTGCCGCCTTCTGCTTGCGGAACCGATTGGGCTTCTCCGGAAGGAATTCGGGGCCGAACTGCTCCGAGATCAGAGCGCGCACTTCCTGGAGCGCCGCTTCCGAGACCCTGGTGGAGTCGGTGCGGAGGTAGGTGATGAGACCCACCCGGTCGCCCGAGCCGAGATCGACTCCCTCGTAGAGCACCTGGGCGGTCCGCATGGTGCGGGCGGCCGGAAAACGGAAGGCGGAAGCCGCCTGCCGCTGCATGGTGCTCGTGATGAAGGGAGGCGGCGCCTTCTCCCGGCGCTCCTTGGATTCCACCTCGAGAACCTCGAATCGGCATTCCTCGAGGTGGCGCGTGATGGCCTGGGCGGGCGCCTCCTCCCGGAGCGCCGGTTTTCGGGGGAGCGCCTTCGGCCGGTCGGCGGTCGCCCGAATTTTTTCGCCGTCTTCGGTCAGCAACCGGGCATCGATCGTCCAGTACTCCTCGACGGTAAAAGCGCGGACCTCACGCTCCTTGGCGCAGATCAGATGCAGCGCTACCGACTGCACCCTTCCTGCGGAAAGCCGCGGAGCGACCTTGCGCCACAAGATCGACGAGATCTTGTACCCCACGATCCGGTCCAGCACCCGGCGAGTCTGCTGAGCCTTCACCTTGTTCCCATCGATTTCTCCGGCGTTCTCGATGGCGGCCCGTACCGCCGGTGGAGTGATCTCGTGGAAGACGATCCGTTCGATCGGAACTCGCCGGCTATCCCCGAGCGCACTCGAAAACTCTTCGGCGAGGTCGTGGCTGATCGCCTCGCCCTCGCGGTCCGGGTCGGTCGCCAGGTAGATTCGCGACGCCTTCCGGGCCGCGCGCTTCAGCGTTTCGAGGATCTTCGCCCGGTCGGGTACGACCTCGAACTGCGGACGGAACCCGTTCTCGATGTCCACCGAGAGGCCCCGATGCGGGAGGTCCCGCACATGGCCGCCCGACGCCATCACCCGATAACTGCGCCCGAGGAATCGTTCGATGGTCTTCGCCTTGGCGGCGGATTCGACGACGATGAGAGCGGGATCCATGGAGGTTCGGGGTCCGGGAGGCGGCGGGGGCAGTGTAACGACGCCCATCGCGTTTCAGCCGGATGCTTTCATGAAGTCTCCGGGGAAGCGCCGCACCAGCCCCCGCCGCTCGAGTTCGGAGACCGCGGCGAGCGCGGCTTCGACCGGGAGCCCGCAACCGGACAGCAGTTCGTCGAGATCCGCCCCGGAGGGGAAGGCGCGGAGAACGCGCAGGAGCTGGGCGGCATCGGCGCCTGATGGCGGAATCGGTTCGTTCCCGACTGCTGCCGGGCGCGGGTCCGGATCGAGAGGCCTCGCCGGAGCCGGCGAGGAGGCGGGGATCCCGAGATCTTCGAGGAGGTGCCGGACCGAGCCTACGAGTGCGGCGCCCTCCCGGATCAGAGCGTGACAGCCGGCGCTGGTCTCCGAGTGGATCGGACCGGGCACGGCGAACACTTCCCGGCCGGAATCCACGGCGTGGCGGGCGGTGGATAGCGAGCCGCTGCGCTCGGCGGCCTCCACGACCACGGTCCCGATCGTCAGGCCGGCGATGATGCGGTTGCGTCGGGGGAAGTGGTGGCGCAGAGGTTGCGTTCCTGGTGGGAATTCGCTCGCGACCGCGCCGGATCCGGCACATCGGCGGGCCAGCTCGCGGTGTTCGGGCGGATAGAAGCGGTCGTGGGCGGACCCGAGAATTCCGATGGTGACCCCTCCGGCGCCAAGCGCCGCCCGGTGAGCCCCCGCGTCCACGCCGCGGGCGAGGCCGCTCACGACCGTGAACCCCGCTCGCGCGAGGCCCGCGCCGATTTCTTCGGCGATCGAGATTCCGTACGGGGTGGCCCGGCGGGCTCCGACCACGGCCACCGCCGGCGCGTTCCAATCCGCGGGCCCGGCGACTTCGAGTGCGATGGGCGGAACCGGGATTTCAGCGAGTCGAGCGGGATAGGCGTTCGTTCCGAGAAAGAGGAACCGCCGCCCGGCGCGCTCCGCAGCGCGCTGCCAGCGATCGGCTCCCTCCCGCAATCGGGGGGCCGGATCTCCGAAGCGGTGGCGGAAGGCCCGGACGGCCTCCTCGAGGCTCCGACCCTCGAAGAGAGCGGACCGCGCGCGGGCGGAGGGGGTTTCGGCGAGGGCGAGGGCGATTGCCGCCTGCCGGAGTTCCGGCGGGATTTCGCGGGCGGGCGGCTCGTTCGCCGGGTGTTCCATGGCGGCGGTTGCTTCTGCGGCGGTTGAAAAAACTCCTTCCCCGATACTTAGACGGAATTTTTCGAAATTCTTCCCACCAGCCGATCGGCGGCCCTCCTTATCCCCGCGGAATTCCGGCGCGCGTTACTATCGGAGATCTTTCACGAAACGGGGAACGCCATGGTCCGTTCGAAGCGATCACGAAGCCCGATGCGCGGGACGGTGGGAAACTGCCGGCTCGCCGTCGCGGCGGCCGTCTTCCTGCTCGCCGCAGGCGTCGCGGCCGGGTCCGATGAGGAACGCTCCGGACGGGAGAACTCGTTCGGAGTGGAGGTGGCGAGCCGCGGCCTCTGGAAGGAGGCGGCCTACCGCTGGGAGAAGGCCGTCGCGATGGACCCGCTGAATGCGAAGGCCCGCAACAATCTCGCCGTCGCCTACGAACGGTCGGGGAAGTTCGAAGAAGCGCTCACCGCCTACGAGTCGGCGCTCGAGCTGTTCCCCGGCAGCGAGCACATCCGGCAGAATTACGAGCTCTTCCGCGAGGCGTACGAGCGCAAGAAGCGCAAGGACCGCGACGCCCGCCGCTCTTCTCGCTCCCGCCGCTGATCCGCACGATGCATCCCCGAAGGAGCCTTGCCGCGGGATGCGGCCACGGCAAGCGGGCGGTCACGCCGGCCTACCTGCCGACCTTTCTGCCGGGCCGCTTCGGGCTGCCGCGCCGCTTTTGCCTGCTGCCCGCAGCGTTCGCTGTCGGGACTCTCGCCCTCTCCGCCTGTGCCGCCGGCTCTTATGTGGAGGTGCCCATCGAGATCCCGATCGATGCGAAGCTCGATCTCTCGAACTACGGGCGGGTCCTGGTGGGCAGCTTCGTGACCCAGAACAACGAGAATCTGGATCTCGATTCCGAGACCTCACGGCTGCTCCGCAACCAGTTGCGGTTGAATTCCCGGTTGGCAGTGATCGAAGCGGAGGTCGAACCGCTCGGCGATTTCTCGGATGCCGCGATCGAGTCGAGCGGGCTTTCCGCGCAGTTCGAGGAGATGGCGGAGGAAGCGGTGGCGATCGGCGATGGAGAGATCTCCCGCCAGGAGTGGATCGATCTCGAGCAGGACAAGCTCCTCGAAGACGAGGAGTACTGGCGCCGTCTCGGGGAGGAGTTCGAAGAGCCCCTCATCGTCAGCGGGCGGCTCCGGTTCGCCGCCGAGGAACGCTCGGGGTACTCGCGCCGCGACCGCTATCTGCGCGATCAGTTCAACCGGCCCCGGCTGGTGCGGAGCACCCAGTTCCAGGAGAGAAACGCCTACACCCTCACCGCCGAGTTCTATTTCATAGACGGCGCGAGCGGCCGCACGATCCACCGAGAACGCTTCACCGAGGAAGTCATCTTCGGCCGTGATGAGGAGAGCTCGGCTTTGTCCTCCTATTTCGAGCTGATGGACCGCGTCCTGCCGAACTTCCTCAGCATCGTGACGCCTCAGACCTTCCGGGGCACGAGAGTTCTGTTGCGCTGACCCGGCTTCGGGAGCGCCATGGAAAGGAGCAGGCTGGTGATGAGAGAGTCTTCGAAGAGTTCCGGTTCGTTCTGGTCGCGGTCGGTGCTCGTTGCCGGGCTCGCCGCTTTCGGAACTGCAGCTGCCGCGCCGGCGCAGTACTTCATTCCGTTCTACGGAAAGAACAAGGTCAAGTACGACAAGCACGACTGGCAGGTGTACCGGTCACCGCACTTCGATGTCTATTACTACCCGGAAATGGAAGAGGAACTCGGGCGCCTGGTCAGCTATGCCGAGAGCGCTTACGAGACGATTTCGGACGAACTGAAACACGAAATTCCCTTTGCCATCCCGCTGATCCTCTACAAGACATTTTCCGAATTCGCGCAGACGAACCTGTCGCCTTCGGAGATTCCCGAAGGTGTGGGGGCGTTCGCCGAATCCACCCGGGACCGGATGGTCATACCCATCGACAACCCGCCGGACGAGCTGCAGGAGCTTTTCCTCCACGAGTTGACCCATATCTTCGAGTTCGACATCGTCCCCCGCTCGCTTTTTCGGCAGACGGTCCCGCTCTGGATCGACGAGGGGCTCGCCACCTACATGGAAAACGAGTGGGATCCTCTCGATCTGATGGTGGTCCGCGACGCTGCGGTCGCCGACCAGGTGCCCACATTCGAGGAACTGAATCAGGCATTCGCCCGGACTCCGTATTCGTTCGGAGCATCCATCTTCGACTTCATGGAAGAGCGCTTCGGAAAGGAAGGGGTTCGGCAGTTCGTGTTTTCCCTGCGGCGTGCGGTGACCGGAGGCGTGAGCGAGGAGGTGTACGAACAGGCGTTCCGTATGGCCCCGGAGGATTTCTACCGGGAATACAAGCGCTGGATGAAAGAGCGCTTCAAGCCGTACCGGGACAAGGAGATCCCCGAGGATTACAGTGTGGATCTCTCCCCGAGGGAAGGCCGCTATCTCGGGGCCATTTCGGCGGCGCAGTCGCCGTCGGGAGAGGTGATCGCGGCGCTGGCCGGGAACCGCCGGGAGTCGGAGTACGATGTCGTGCTCCTGTCGGCCAAGGACGGCGAGATCCTTCGCAATCTGACCCCCGGGTATGCCGGCGAGTTCCTGAATGTGGTGGGACTCACCGGGGAGGATCAGCTCATCGGGCGGAATCTGAGCTGGACGCCGGATGGATCCCGCGTCGCCTTCTTCGGCCGCTTCCAGAAGCGCCGCGCCCTGCTTTTCGCCGATGTGGTGGAGTCGGAGATCGTGCAGCGCATCGAGATCCCCCTCGATCGAGCGAAGTTCCCGCATGTCGGCCCGAAGGGGGAGTGGGTGTATTTCGCCGCTCTTCGGGACGGTATCGGGGACATCTACCGCGTGAACATCGTTTCGGAACGAATCGAGAACCTGACGCGCGACGACTTCCACGACAAGTTTCCAACGGTGAGCCCCGACGGCGAATGGCTCTATTACAGCCGACGCATCAGCGGCTACGACAAGCTCTACCGGCTGCGGATCGAGACCGGCGACAAGGAGCAGGTCACCTTCGGCACTTTCAACGATGTGGCGCCGACCTTCGCTCCGGGAGGACGAGACCTCGTGTATTCCTCTGACGAGGATGACGGGATCTTCAACATCCGAACGCTCGATACCGAGACTGGCGACATCCTCCAGTACACCGATGTGCTCGGCGGCAATTTCTGCCCGAGCGTGATCGTGGATCCCGAGACCGGCCAGAACACCCTGCTCTTCACCAGCTACTACAAGGGGAACTGGGGACTCCACACCCTCGAAATGGACGAGCCGGTCAAGGAGATCTTTGCCGACACGATCGTCCGCACTCCGGGTCCGGTCATCGATTTCGTGCCCACCGTGAACCATCAGGTCATCAGCGAGAACAAGCGGGAGAAAGGCCGTTTCGAGAAGCTCTTCCTCGACGGTGTGCCTCCGATCCAGGCGGGGGTCACGAGCGACGGCGACTTCATCGGCGGCACTGCGATCTCGTTCTCGGATGTGCTCGGCGACGACCGGCTGTCGTTCACCGCCTTTTCCGTCCGTTCCTACCGGATCTACAACGCCCAGTACGCGAACTTGTCGGGCCGGTTCCAGTACGCCCTCGAGGGGCACGATCGCACCTCGTTCTTCTACCCTCGACTTCCCTACTACCTCACGAACTACTGGTCACGGGCCGACAGCATCGGAACCATCCGCTCTTCGGGCGCGTCAGCGCGGGCGCTCTACCCGCTCAGCCGCTTCCGCCGGTTCGAGATGGGTATCGGCTATGACTATCAGAACTCGGGTTTCGAAAACATCTACCTCCGGCCCGGTGAGGATCCGCTCTTGCCGCAAGAGTACGTGGACCCGTACCGGGATTTCTACCAGCGAATCTTTCCCAGCGGCCATCTCCTGCCAGCTCGTCTGGCGTTCGTCCAGGACACGATTCGCTTCCGCCAGCTCGGGCCGGCGGTGTTCCCGCAGTCGGGAAGTACGGTGTACGCGGGCGCCGAATGGTCTCCCGGGGGACCGTTCCTCTCCCGGACGACCTTCGACATCGACGCCCGGAAGTACATTCAAGTCACCAGCGCCAGCGTTCTCGCTGCGCGCCTGCGGTGGTACCACAGCTTCGGCGATGCGCCAGGATTCTTCTGGTTCGGCGGAAACGGAGAACTCCGCGGCTACCCGCTGTATTCGATTTCCGGAAACCGGGGCGGGCACGCTACCGTGGAGTTCCGGTTTCCTCTCATAGACGCTGCGATCACGCCGATCGGCCTGATCGGCCCGCTCCGGGGCAGCATCTTCGTGGACGCCGGTGGCGCCGCCCATGTCGGAGAGAAACTCGGTCTCTTTTCTTCCGACCGGCGGGAATCCCGACTGGGGAGGCTTTGCGGCCCCCGGCAGAACTCGCTCTGTGTATCCGAAGGCTTCGGACTCGACGACTTCGTGGCATCTTACGGATTCAACGCCCGAATCTATTTCCTCGGTCTGCCGCTCAATTTTGCCTGGGCGAAACGCACCGATTTCGCCACCACCGTCCCCGGCTGGAAATTCGCCTTCTGGATGGGCTGGGCGTTCTAGCTCTGACGAAGACTCCGGATCCAGGCGACGGCTTCCGGCGCCAGACCCGGGCCGTCGTGCTTCACATAGAGATACAGCGTGTCCACGCGGTCTCCGAGCCGGTGGAGCATCTCCGAGATCGTCTGTCTTTCGGGCCCGCTATACGGCGGATCCCGGCGAAGGCGCACATAGGCGAAGTCGGCGGTCACCGGGACTTCGGGTTCGGTTTCCAGTCCGCTGATTCCGGCGGCGAGCGCGACTCCGGCCTCTCGGCACGCCGCCTCCACCGCCGCCGAGCGCCAGGAATCGTGCCGGAACTCCAGCGCGAAAAGCCCCCCTCGAGGAAGAACGCCGAGGAACTCCCCCAGTCTTTCGTCATTCCGAGGAAACCAGGGGGGACACTGGAAGAGGACGGGGCCGAGCCGCTCTCCGAGAGGCGCGAGCGCCTTCAGAAAGGAAGGTACCGATTCCGCTGCGCCGGCCAGCCGGGCGCGGTGCGTGATCCCCTGATGTGCCTTGACCGAGAAACGAAAGCTCTCGGGAGTACTCGCTCCCCACGCCGAGGAGAGCTCCGGTTTCGGAAAACGCCGGAAGGTGTGATTGATCTCGACGCTTTGGAATACCGAGCTGTAATGGGAAAGGAAATCAGCCGGTTTCGTTTTCGGCGGGTAGAACCGGCCCACCCACTCCCGAAATCCGTAGCCGGAGGTGCCGGCGTACAGTTTCAATGGCTTTCGAACAGGCTATCGAAAGCGGCTTTCGCGTCGCGCGCCGTGTCGAGCTTTCTGCCGGTCACATCGAGAACCTCGGTTGCACGGAACGAGATGCAGTCGTTTCCGGCCCACTTGTCCACGATGCGTTCGGAGATGTCAGCTCGGCACTCGTACCGCTGCGCCGGATCGAACAGCGAGCAATGCCGGCAGGATCGCAGCGGAGTAGAGCAGGTGGGGCAAGTGGAGCCGACCACGATGGACACCTCACCGATCGGCCACTGATACCCGCAGCGGCCGCAGCGAGTGACCACGGCCGCCCGGCGGTCTCCGGCGAGCCGCAGGGTGCGCAGCTGTTCGGTGTTTCCGAGATCGGCGAGCCTCTCGTCCATCTCGCGATGAAAACGGCGTTGTCCGTCAGTGTCCTGACGCTTGTGCTGGCCGCGCCGGCTGTACTTCATTCGGGAGTCTTCTGGTTTGCTGCTGTTTCGGCGGGAAACACCGCCCGGTGCCCATGAAGCGGGAGTACCACCCACTTCCGAAAGCACCGAAGCCGCAAGGGAGATGCTTCCTCGGGAAGGCGCCGGAGATCCGGGCGCGACCCTCGATCACCGATTCCGAAGCCTAACACGATGCGATGGCCCGCCGTCCGAGCGGTCGTTCCGGTTGGCAGCGCGGACAGTAGAAGGAGGATCTGCCGGCGATCAGGATCCGGACGATTCCGTCACGACGACAGGAAACGCAGATTTCCCCTTCCTGCCCATATACCGAAAAGCGTGCGCGAGTGCTTCGCCGGCCGGCGGCTCCGTCGCTCAGGTAGAGGATCTCGGGATTGCGCGTTTCGCGGATCGTCCGGCGGAGTGTCCAGCGGATCGCCCGGTGGAGCCGCAGCGCGGCTTCGGTTTCGATCGCAGCGGCGCTTCGTGCCGGATGGATTCCGGCGCGCCATAGCGCCTCGGTCGCCTGGATGTTGCCGATCCCGGCGATCCGGTCCTGGTCCATCAGAAGCGCCTTCACCGGGCGCCGGGACGCGGCGAGCAGCCTGGCGAGGCGGCGGCCGGTGAACGAGGCATCGAGTGGTTCCGGTCCGAGCCGGGCGAGCCGGCGTTCGTCTTCGGGAAGGCACAGCGAGAAATGGCCGAAACGCCGGGTATCGGAGAACACCACCCGGAGGCCGCCGGCGATCTGCAGGCTGGCCCGCACTGCGGGAGGGTCGGGCGCGCTCCGGCCCCGCCGTACCCACTTGCCGCTCATCCCGAGATGGCTCAACAGCGGCGGGCCGGCGGCGGCGAGTTCGATCCGCAAGAATTTGCCGCGCCGCTCGACGGCGCGCACCACCCGACCCTCCGCCGCCCTCCGGATCGCACCCTCGTCCTGTCCGCGGCGAGTGAGCGCATCGGGGACGGCGATTTCGAGAAGCCGTCGTCCGGCCAGCCAGTCGGTCAGATTCTCCCGATGGATCTCGGCTTCGGGCAGTTCCGGCACGGGAGGCAGCGGGATGACGAGAGTCCGGAGGAAGGCTTGCTATTCGGCGAAGATCTCTCCGATCGCCCGCTGGGCCTGGTCCATGGCAGCCTGGGTGTATGCGTAGGCGCCGGCGTCGGCGTTCGCGATGTGGATCCGACCGAACTGCCGGCGGCCGATCTCGTGGGGAGCCTCGCCGGGGGCGAAGGGGGGATCCCACAGTGAGTTGTATTCGAAGGAGTACCCGTGCGGCCAGCGATTCACGGTGATCCCGAGGATGTCTCGGGCCGGATCGAACCCCCCGGGGCCCAGCGCCCGGGCGAGCTGGCTGCGGGTTTCGCGTTCGAAGTCCGCGAAGCTGGTTCGCAGCAGCTCGTTCTGTCCGGCCCGATGCTGGACCCGCGCACTTTGCCCCGGATAGCACGGAGTGCGAACTGCATGCAGCACGATGAGATCTTCGGGGCCGCTCGAAAACGAATACCCACCGAGGCTCACCGGGAAGTCGAGGGCCACGGTCGAATGGAATCCGGCGGGGGAATAGACACTCGAAGCGCCGAGTTCGACGAACGAGGTCCAGTTCCGGATCAGGATGTTGCTGTAAACGAGCGGAACCTTGGGCGGGTAGGCGAGTGCCCGGCGCTGCTCCTCGGGCAGCTCCGGCAGGAGATAGGGGATGACCTGGTTGTAGCAGGCGAGAACGACGCGTCGGGCGCGGACGCGCACTTCGGCCCCGTCCCGCACATAGGTCACGCTCGCTCCTTCGCCGCCGCCGTCCCGGACCCGTACCGCGGTGCTGTTCAGGCGGATCCGGCAAGCAGAATCCGGCCGGTCGAGCGCGGCATAGTCGAGCCGGGCTCGCACGATGTCTTCGCCGCCAGTGCCGGCCGCCGCCGCCGGAATTAGCTTCCGCACCAGCAAGCGGGCGATGGTGGCGTTTCCGTCCGGAAAGTGGAAGATGTACGGCTCGGGGTTCGGGTTCGGTTTCGCAGTGAGGCTGAGCCGAGGGTGGTCGCCGGGGAGGAGCCCCATGTCGTCGAAACCGGGATATCCGAGCGACCAGAGGTCGAGCGCCGGCACTCCGTCAGGCCCCATTCCGAAGAGACCGTGAGGGCGCTGGCGATAGAGCGCCCGGATCTCTTCTCCCATCCCGAGCGCCTCGAGGAACGCCTGGTAACTGGTGGCGGCGAGCCGCTCTTTCTTCGTGGAGTCCTCGAGCTCGGGCCAGGGATCGCCGGGGGAATCCCGCAGACGGACGAAGTCCGCCCGGCCAGCCGCGCTGAGCGGCGCGGCGGCGGCGAACTCCTCGGCGGAAAGCATCCCGAACCCGGCGACCAGCCGATCCTCGGAGAAGTCTTCTGCCCCGAAGAAGACCGCATCGCTCAAACCGAAGGAGCGGTAGAGGCCGCGGTCGAAGGCAGTGTGGAACAGGTCGAGATCCACCCCCAGCTCGTCGAGCAAACCGCGAGTCCCGGGGCTGAAAGTCGCCGGAGAGTCGAGGGACTGGGTGCCGCCGTAGCCGAGGATCGTCCGGCCCTCGTGGGTGAACTCGTTGCGCTTGGCATGACCGCCGAAGTCGTCGTGGTTGTCGAGGACCAGGATGCGGGCATCTGCGCCGGCGGCCTTCCGGTAGAGCCAGGCTGCGGTGAGCCCGCTGATGCCGCCTCCGACCACCACCAGGTCGAAGTCGCCGCCATCCTCTGCCCTCGAGTCGTCCCAACTGCCGGCGGTCCGGAACTGGTCGCGAAGGGTGTGGGCGACCTCGAACGATCCGGGGTGGCTGCCGCGGAGCCCGGTGCGCGCAGGCGGATAAGGACCTGCCGGCGCGGGAGAGGCACGACTTGAGGCCAGCCCTCCGGAAAGGCTGGAGAGCGCGAGCACCCCCGCGCCCAGCGGGATCCCGTTCAGGAAATCTCGCCGGCTGATCTCCCGCTGCATCCCGAGCTCCCGGTCCCGGTCGCGAGAAGGGTGCATCGGATCGCTGCTTACTCGGGGCAGCGCGAGGCGCGGGTACCGGTCGGGCGGCCTCGAAGATTCCACCATGGAGGTGAATCTTCCCACTTCGCCGTTTCGAGGCTTCGAGAGCGGCCGCGGCTGTTCTCCGTGTTTCCGCGCATCCGGTAAATTGTCGGGTCCCCCTGTCCCTCCGGAGGCCCTCCCATGCTCACTTCGAAGTCCCGGCGCGAGACGCTCCGGGTCCTCTCCGCACTCGCTGCCGCCGCGGCGCTGCCGAAGGGCGCCTTCGCTCGTTTCGGCGCGCTTCAGGACGAACCGATCATCCCGTTCACCGATGTCCCGGAGGACTTTTCGACGAAGCGCGGCGAGTTCGTCTTTCGGTTGGATCTGAGGGAACTGCGCACCTTCATCACTGCCAACGAGGACTTCTTCTCGGTCGCCCACTACGACCGGCCTGAAATCGCCTCTGCCGACTGGTCGCTCCGTCTCGACGGGCTCGTCGAGCGGCCGGCTACCTTCACTCTCGACCAGTTGCGCGCCATGCCCCGCGTGGAGCGCACCGTCACCTTCGAGTGTTCGGGAAACCAGGGGATCAGGCACCACGGCATGGTCGGCAACGCGGTCTGGGGCGGAACCCCGCTCCTGCCGCTCCTCGAGGCTGCGGGTCCGCATCAGACGGTGATCGAAACGGTGTTCTGGGCCGCTGACCGCGGGACGGAAACGATCCGCAACAACGAGTACCCCCAGAACTTCGCTCGTGCCATGTCCTTCGCCGACACGAAAGAGTCCGGGGCGATCCTCGCGTACGAAATGAACGGCGAACCGCTTCCGATGAAGAACGGCTTTCCGCTGCGGGTGGTCGTTCCCGGCTGGTACGGGATCGGCCAGGTGAAGTGGCTGACTCGCATCCAGCTGGCCGACCGCCGGCTCATGAACCGGTTCATGGGGCGCGACTATGTAACGATCATCGGTGAGGAGATGGACGGCCAGACCGTCTGGTTCGAGCGCTCGGTGACCCGTCAGCGCATCAAGTCGGTCATCGCCCGCGTCACCCGCGCAGCGAGTGGCGGAACCCGCGTTTTCGGGGTGGCCTGGAACGACGGAACGCCTATCCGCGAGGTCCAGGTGCGGGTGGACGGCGGTGCTTGGCTGCCGGCGACCCTGGATCGGAGCGGCAACCCGTACGCCTGGACCTTCTGGGAGGTCGAAACCGGAGCGCTCGCGCCGGGCGAACACACCTTGGTCTCGAACGCGGTGGACGAGCTCGGCCGCGAGCAGCCTGCCGATCTGAGCCTGAAGAAAACCTACTGGGAGGACAACGCCCAGTTCCCGCGCACGGTGATGGCCGGCTAGCAGATCGTGCGGCGGCGCGGCTTTCTGCAGTCGATTTCCGGGATGGGGATCGCCGTGGTTCCGGGGTATCGGGGGCTCGCTCCGGCGCGCCGCCTCGGCGGCCGGATCGGGGTCGTCGGCGGGGGAATCCTCGGCTCCTCCATCGCGCTCCATCTCGCCCGCCGGGGCGCCGAGGTCCTCGTGTTCGAACGCGAAGGACCGGCGGCGGGTGCTACCGGAAACTCGTTCGCCTGGATCAACGCCAGCTTTTCCAAGCGCCCGCAGTCCTACTTCGAGTTGAACTGGTTGGGCGTGCTGGGCTGGCGGCGGCTCGAGGCCGAACTCGATGCCGCCTCGGCTGGCCCGTTTCGGATTCGCTGGGGCGGCAGCCTCGAATATCGGGTGGACGCCGACCGGACGCGCCTGCTAGCAGAACAGCTGGCCCGTCACCAACGCTGGGGATACCCGGTGCACCGGGTGGATACCGAGCGGTTTCACGAGCTGGAACCGGGGGCGGCGCCCGAGGCGCCCGTCCTCGGTGCCGCCTGGGCCAGCGCCGAAGGGAGCATCGAGCCCCGATCGGCGACCCGCGCGCTCTGGACCGCTGCCGAGGCTGCGGGAGCGCGGTTCGTGCTCGCGGAGGTGACTTCGCTCGATCTCGGCCGCGAGAGGCTCCGGGGAGTGGGAACGACGGCAGGAGATCATGCCCTGGACACTCTGGTATTGGCGGCGGGCGTCCAGGCGCCGGCACTGGCTCGGCAGGCGGGGGTGGATCTCCCGCTCATCGAATCTCCCGGAATCCTCGCCCACTCGGTGCCGGCGGACGCGGTGGTGCACAGAGTCCTGCTGTCCCCGAATGTCCATGTGAAGCAGACCTCCGAGGGGCGAGTGGTGGCGGGCGTCGGCTTCACCGGGGCGGGCTCCCGAGACGCCTCCCGCGCGGTGGGGAAGGGGATCCTGGAGGCGACCGCGCGGGTGGTGCCGGCGGTTCGGGACCTTCCGCTCGAGGAAGTCACGCTCGGTTATCGGGTGCTCCCCGAGGACGGGCACCCCATCGTGGGCTTCGATCCGTCCGCGCCCGGGCTCTATTTCGCCTCGATGCACAGCGGCGTCACCCTGGCGCCGGTCATGGGAATGCTGGCTGCCATGGAGATCCTCGACGATGTCGAGGTCGCGCTGCTGAGCAGCTACCGTCTCGCCCGCTTCGACTCGGTCTGAAGGGTCCGCGACGCATCGGACATCGAGGGATCTGGATCGAGCTCGCCGATGGGTGCCGCGGGACATTCCCTCCCGGCACGCTCACGGGTGGATTCCACCACCCCTTCGGGCTGCCGCTTGGGGATGGGTGGGTCTTCGTGCGACAGCCCCCGGCTAGGCCGGACGCCGGATGTAAGGAGGTGAACTCTCCGACGCATACGAGAATCTACCACAGGAAGGCGCGGCGCCGGGGGTCTCGGATCAGCGAAACCGATAGGCGCCGAAGACCACTTCGAGGTCGCGGCGGGCCCGCTCGAAATCGGAGCGCGGACGGTGCTCGGGGTCTCGAACCGAGCGGAGGAAGTCCCGGGTCATGGCCCGAAAACCCATCAGGTCGGAGAGCGGGCCGAAGCGGAAGCGGAATTCCCCGCGAGCCCGCCGAGCGCAGTACAGCCCGTTGCTCTCGAAGACGAGGCTGCCGTCCTCGCCCTCGATCCGCGAATGCTGGAACACGCCTCCGGGAAGCGACCGAGCATTCCAGGCGTAGTCGATTGCGCCGCGCGCTCCCGAGGGGTACTCGATTTCGATTTTCGCCTGCCGTTCCGGAGCTCCGGCGTCCGGAAACGAGGCTTGGACCTCGGCCGGGATTTCAGGGATCAGAGCGCCCAGGAGCGCCACGAAGTGGATGCCCCCTTCCAGCAGGGCTCCGTGCCGCGTTCGCCAGCCCGAGACCGTTTGCCGGACGAGCTTCCGCAAGTGGACCCGGCGGATGGCGCCGATGGCAGGGAGCCAGGCCTCGAGGCGGCGGAGCGAGGGTTTGTAGAGATAGTTCTCGGCTACGGTGAGCGCCCCGGGCGGCGCGGCGGCGAGGGCGCGGCCGATGGCGGTGACTTCCGCGGAGGACACGGCGAGCGGCTTTTCGACCAGCACCGTCTTTCCGGCGCGGATCGCGGCGACGACCTGGGCGGCATGCGCCTCGGGTGGGGAACAGATCACCACCGCAGCGATGTCCTTGCGATCGAACACTGCTTCGGGGGCGGCGGCGGTTTCGCCGCCGAAGCGAGCGGCGAACGCTTGCGCCGAAGCGGAGCTGCGGCTTGCGAAGATCAGCCGGGCGTGGGGGGCGAGGTTCGCTGCGTGGACTCGGGCGATCCGACCACAGCCCACGATGGCGATCGTGAGAGCGGGGGGGGGCTGCGGTGCGTCCCCTGCTGCGGCTCTCATCGGGTGGTCGCCCCGCGGGCGATCGTCTCCGCCACCCGGAGCGCGTTGGCGGCGATGGTCAGGCTCGGATTCACTCCGCCAGACGCGGGGAAAGCGCTCCCGTCGGTCACGAACAGGTTGTCCAGGCCCCGGAAGCGTCCCGTCGGGTCCAGGGGAGCTTCGTCGGCCCGATTCCCCATGCGGAGCGTGCCGACCGCGTGCGAGAAGGACGAGATCGGCCAGATGTGGGTTGCGAGACCGCCCGCCGCGCGCAGGATACGCCGCGCCTGCCGGGTGAGGAGAGCCAACCGGTGCTCGTCGGACTTCCGGTAGCGGTGCTCGATCCGCACCCGCTCCATGCCGAGTCCGTCGGTTTCGGGCGAGAGGGTCACCCGGTTTTCCGGGTTCGGTTCGTCTTCTGCCACGCAGAGCAGGTTCTGCAGCCGGCGCACGAGCGGCGCCCGCAGGAGCAATCCTCCGAAGCGTCCGGCAGCGCGGCGCACCACCGCGGCGTCCGGAGTGTAGATGTCCTGGACGACACCCACCGCGAGGCCGTCCCGGTCGCGTCGCTGTTCGTAGAAATCGGTGAAACAGACCTGCTTGTGGAATACCTGTTCCGGGTTCGTCTCGAAGGGGAACAGCGCGGCGACGACCCCGTTGCAGTGCCGCATGAGAAACCGGCCGATCGGCGAACGTCCGGGCTCGCCGAGGCCGGAACGAAGCAGGATCGCGGGACTTCCCAGCGCGCCGGCGGCGAGCACGAACAGAGGCGCCTCGAACGACACCGGGTCCAGCGACTCCTGATCCACACCCACCGCCGCTGCCACCCGCCCGCCCCGGATGAGGAATCGGCGCACCGCGATCCCGGGGTGGACCCGGAGACCCTTCCGCTCGGCGCCAGCGAGCAACCCGGCGGCGTCGTTCTTCGCCTCGATGGCGCAGGGAAAGCCGTCGCAGGTGTTGCAGCGCGCACACTTCGATCCCCTCGCCCCGGTGAAGTCGATCGCCAGCGGGATCGGGAACGGCCGAAGCCCGAGCGACACCCCGGCCTCCCGGATCCTCATTGCGGGGGCGGCATACCGGATGGCAGGAAAGGGGAAAGCCCCCGATCGGGGCGGCTCCAGCGGGTCGGCGCCGGCGCCTCCGTGGACCCCGAGCAGTCGTTCCGCCTCGGAATACCAGGGTTCGAGGTCCTCGTAGTCGATGGGCCAGCGGTCGAAGTCCCTCGGGCGGAGCCGGAGCGAGGCGCCGCCGTAGAACACCGACAGACCCCCCACCGTCTCGTTCAGCGAAAGCGGCCGGAAGCGGCGTTCGCCGCGCTGGCGCACCGCGAGCGGGGTCTTTCCCCGGTAACGCAGATCGTTCAGGATCGCCTGAGGGTTCCAGTCCTGCTGATCCCGGTGGGGCCAGCGCCCGCGTTCGATCATTGCGACCCGGGCCCCGGCCT
This sequence comes from Vicinamibacteria bacterium, assembly GCA_963422395.1. GTDB lineage: Bacteria > Acidobacteriota > Vicinamibacteria > Marinacidobacterales > Marinacidobacteraceae. Next base: position 558,494 of record OY729431.1, read on the forward strand.
CGACCAGGCGGTGCGCCGCCAACGCTCCGCCGAGGCCCGAGCCGATGACGACGGCGTCGTATCCCGCGCCGCGTCGGGGGTTGGGCATGGGCTTCGACCCCGCGCGGTCCGCCGGCGCTATCCGCCGCTGCCCGCCTCGAAGAAGGCGGTGACCGCGACCGCGAGGATCAGCATCCAGGCCGCGAGGTGGAGCTTCTCCCGTCGCGCGGTCTCCACCCGCGGCAGGTCCGGACGGAACTTCCCGGACCGGTTCCGCTGGATGTAGGTCTTGTAGTACTCCACCAGAAACCGCTCGAGCCCTCCGTTCATGTACACGAGCACCCCGAGCGCCACCGGTTCCTCCGGGGTGCGGAGCCAGTAGAACAGCGGGGAGGCGAGGGCGAGCGTCAGCCCCGAGCGGAGGAACTTGAGCCCGTGGAAGCCCTCGAACGGGGCGTCCTTCCAGGCCCCGCCACCCGACACCAGGAGTCCGGTCAGATAGGCCGCGGCGAGGTATCCCCAAAAGCTGGTGATCGGCGTCCCGATCGACAAGACCCCGAGAACCATCCCGACCAGGACCACGCCGGCGGCGATCCGAAGCCCCCGACCCGGAAGCGGCCGCCCCAGCAGCCTGAGCTCCGACGGGACGAAATACTTCTCCTGCGGCTCCTGCCGGAAACACCCTTTGTAGAGCTCGGTGAGAAACCGCTCGAGGCCCATCACCAGGAAGAAGAGCTGGACGAAGCCGAGTTCCCCGACTCGTCCGCGGAGCGCCGGGACGGCGAGCAGAAACCCGTAGATAGCGATCGAGAAGAGGACGCTGCGCGGGAAGGTGCGCCGCTGGAAGCCTTCCCAGGGGGAATCCTTGAAGGCTCCCCAGAGCGAGGTGTAGAGCCCGGAGAGAGCGGCGACCGCGAGGCCGGCGCCCCATCCGGCGTCGGCCAGCGTCATCCGGAGGTGGGAGCGCTCCGGGAGCGGAGACTCACCGAAGGATGTCGAACTGGTGCGTGTACTTGACGGTCAGGCTGCGGTTCTGGGGGCCGATCAGGGTGTTGCCGAGCCCCTCGGTGTCGTTGTACACGATGAAGAGGCCGGTGCCGGCGGTATTCAGCCAATTGAGGCGGATATTGGAAGACCAGACATCGGCGTCGTCGTTGTACTGAACCAGCGCCTGGAGATAGATCAACGGCGTGAAGTTGAAGGCCATCCGAACCTGCCCCAGATTGGCCACGAAGTCGCCTTCGGCGAGCTGAATGTCGTTGTAGAGCCACGCCACCGAAGTGATGAGCCGGGTCCCCCAGCGGTAGTTGATGGTGGTGTCCACCGAACGCTGGTCGCCCGAGAGGAATCCGCCGTAGTCGAGGGCGCCGCTGTAGGAGAACGGGTCGGAGCGGTTCGTGTTCCAGCGCCAGCCGATCTGCCAGTGTTCATAGGTCCCCGGAGGAACGACGATGCCTTCCCGGATCTCGAAAGGTTCCTCGAGACCTTCCACGATGCGGTTCATCGCCGGGCTCAGGTAGTACCCGTTCTCGAAGTCGATATGGCTGTCCACATGGAGCCGGCTCGTCTCGAGGAACCCGTCGAGGGTGCGGAAACCGGAGTAGGTGATGTGCGGACGCAGTTCCCGGATGGGGATCGGCAGCTCCGCGAGGAATTCCGGACGGTAGTAACCGAAGTAGCCGTAGTCCAGGTTGCGGTAGGCGGTCCTGCGGAGGAATCCGACCTCGGGGTTGAAGTCGGCGGCGACCTCGGTCATCCCCAACCAGAGACGAAGGTCCCGGCGGAAGTATTCGCCGCGGGCGCTATAGGCGTACTCGCCGCCGTCGAGCATTTCGTATCCCGGCGTCTCGGTGCGCGCCGCGAAACCGGTGAAGGTGAGCGTTTCCCCGATCCCGAGCCGGCCATCCACGCCCCAGGTGCGGTTCCAGTCGTCCTCGATGGCGGCGGCTCCGGTACCCATCCGGTTCACGAACATGCCGCCCAGCGAGGAGCGTTCGCCGAACTCCCGGCTCAGGCTCATCACCGAGAAGTTGTTGGCAGCGATCACCCCGGAAACCTCCTGCGTCTGCATGTTCAGGAAGCCGAGGTTGTAGGCGCCTGCCTTTCCCGAGAGGCGGGCGCCGCCGAGAATGGGCACCGGAACGCCGCCCGGCCCGATCCCGATCCGCCGGCTGAAGAACAGATCCACCGAGCTGCCCCGCCCCATGGAGAAGTTGCCCGCGTTCTCCAGGAAGAACGGGCGTTTTTCCGGGAAGAACAGGTTGAAGCGGGTCAGGTTGACCTGCTGGTCGTCCACTTCGACCTGGGCGAAGTCGGTGTTCACGGTGAGATCGAGGTTCAGGCTCGGGGTGATCCCCACCTTGGCGTCCACGCCGAAATCGGCGTTGGTCTGCGCTTCCACTTCGGCGGCGAAGTCGCGGCCGGCCGCAGTCAGCGCGTAGGGAGTGACCTTGAAGTTGCGGGGGCTCGGGAGCTCGAGTCCGTGGAGCTCTCCGGCGGAGGACAGCCGGTAGAGGTCGTAGATCCGTGCCACCGGGGACCAGTAGTCCTCTTCGCGCTTGCGGCGGATGTTCCGGTGGAAGTTGACCCCCCAGGTCTGGGGGCTCGTTGCGTAGCGGAGGGTCCGGAGGGGAATCGCGAACTCGGCGGTCCAGCCCTCGTCGGTGACCGTGGTCGCCACCGTCCAGCTGGCGTCCCAGTTGACATTGAAACCTCCGCCCGAGCCGGTGCGCGCGCGCATCTGGGGGCCTCCGCCCCCGCCTCCGCCTCCGCCTCCGGCGTTGCTCAGCTGCCCGTCGTATTCGAGTCCTGCCGGGGTCGTGCCGAAGACGAAGCCGTTTTGCAGATCGTGGTAGGTGTCGAAGACGACCCGGAAGGAGTCGGTGTCTGCGAGGCCCGAATCGCGGCGGGCGTCGGTGGCGATGATTCCGTCGGGGTCGCTGTCGTAGAGCATGGCGCCGACATAGACGGCCTCTTCGTCGAAGAGGATGCGTACTTCGGTCCGTTCGGTCGCCGGCTGCCCCTCGAAGGGCTCCGCCTGGATGAAGTCGGTCAGGGGCTCGGCCGCCGCCCAGACATCTTCGTCGAGCCGCCCATCGATCGCGGGGGCCTCGAGCGCGGGCGCCGCTCTGCCGATTCGGGTGGCAGCGCTCGTTTCCTCCTCGGCTTCGGCCGGCGAAGCGATCGCGAGGGGCGCGCTCGACAGGATCAGCGGGAGGAGCAGGAACCAACGCATAAGAGGCTAATTTACTTCGCCGAGGTACTCTGCGGCGCCCTGTCTGGGCGCCCGCCGCGAAGCGGGTCGAACCGCTCGAAGCCGCCGGGCTCGGCGCTTCGGAAGGGACCGGGAAACCGAACAGACGATGACCGCAGCCCGGCCGCCGAGCAACCGCCAGCTCCTCGATTTCGCCACCGAAATCGCTGCGGAAGCGGGGCGGCTCGTGATCCGCTACTTCCAGGCTGGAGTCTCGGTACGGCAGAAGCCGGACCGCACCCCGGTTACCGAAGCCGACACCGCCGCTGAGCGCTTGCTGCGCCGCCGCATCGGGGCCAGGTTCCCCGGCCACCGGATACTCGGCGAGGAAGACGGCGAATCGGGCTCCGACCCCGCCCACCGCTGGATCCTCGATCCCATCGACGGCACCGCCTCCTTCGTCCGGGGAGTGCCGCTGTTCGGAGTCCTCATCGGCCTCGAAATCCACGACGAGCCGGTCGTGGGCGTGTGCCACCTCGCCGGGTTGGGCGAAATGATCACCGGGGCGCGGGGCGAAGGCGCCTTCTGGAACGGGCGTCCGGCTCGAGTGTCGCAGGGGACCGGGATCGCAAACGCTCTTGCGACCACCACCGACCCGGCCACGATCGGCCCGATCTGGGATGCACTGGGCCTGAAGGGCGCTGTCCGCCGGACCTGGGGAGACGCCTTCGGCCACGCACTGGTAGCGACCGGCCGCTCCGAGATCGCACTCGATCCGGAGATGGAGATGTGGGATTCGGCCCCGTTCCTTCCGATCCTCGAGGAGGCGGGGGGCCGATTCACCGACTGGGACGGGGACCGCACCATCCACGGAGCGAACGCGCTCAGCACGAACGGGGCGCTCCACGACGAGTTGCTCGCCCTGCTGGCGGAGGTTCGCACCGAGCGTTGACGCGGCCCGGACCCCCGCCGCCGGGCGGCAGCGGCTCGATCCGTCGGCCGGCGCGGAGAGCCCCGATCCGGATGATGCCCTCCGGGTACTGGGTGGGGAAGCCTCCGGCTATTCCGGCGGTATTCCGCCGCCCTGCACGCGGGCCACGACTTCCCGGACCTGACCGGCGAAGCCGCGCGCTCTCTCCATCACGGCGCTCTCGTCCACGGTGGTGATCTCGCCGTCGCGCACCACGATCCGGCCTCCTACCAGCACGGTGCGGACATCGCCGCCCCGGGCCGCATAGACCAGATGCGAATACGGACGGTAGAGCGGGGTCAGACCGGCGCGGCGCATCCCCACCAGCACGATGTCGGCCTGCTTGCCGACTTCGAGCGAGCCGATGCGATCTTGCAGATTCAGGACCCGGGCGCCTCCCATGGTGGCCATCCGGAATACCGTCTCCGCAGGGAGGACGGTCGGATCGCCGGACGCGAATTTGTGGAGCTTCGCCGCGGTGTCCATCTCGCCGAACATGTCGAGATCGTTGTTGCTCGCCGGGCCGTCGGTGCCGAGCCCGACCGGAACCCCGGCGGCGAGCAGCTCGGCGACCGGCGCCGCGCGATCGCCTCCGAGCTTCATGTTGCTCTCGGGGTTGTGGGCCACTCCGGCGCCGCTCGCCGCGATCCGGCGGATGTCCGCTTGTGTGAGATAGACGCCGTGAGCGAGCACCGTTCCGGGACGGAGCGCCCCGATCGAGTCGAGCGCTTCGATCGTTCTCATCCCCAGGCTCGCGCGGATACGTTCGTCCTCGTCCTTCGCCTCCACCGCGTGGATCTGGAACGGCGCCCCGTGCCGGGCGGCCGCCTCGAAGGCGGCGCGGGTGTCGTCGAGGCTGGTGGTGTAGAGGGCGTGCGCCGAGGTGCCGGGCACCAGCAGCGGATGGCTGTGGTAGCGCTCGAAGAAATCGTCGGCGCCGGCGAGCGATGCGGCCGGGGTTGCGAAGTCGGGCGCCGGAAAACCGATCACGCTCGGCCCGGCCACCGCTCGGATGCCCGCTTCGATGATCGCCCGCGCCACCTCTTCGCGGAAGAAGTACATGTCGGCGAACGTCGTGGTTCCGCTCTTGAGCATCTCGATCGCGGAGAGCAGCGTCCCCCAGTACACGAACTCCGGCGCGACGAGTTCGGCCTCTGCGGGGAAGATGTGTCCTTCCAGCCACTCCATGAGCGGCAGGTCGTCGGCGAGGCCGCGGAGCAGCGACATGGCGGCGTGCCCGTGGGTGTTCACCAGGCCGGGGATCACCAGCTGCCCCTCGGCGTCGAGTACCGGGATCCCGGCGGGACGCGGGGCTGCCCGATCCAGGAGGCCGACGATCCGGTCCCCTTCGATGAGGACCGCGCCTCCTTCGAGGACGGCACCGGCCTCGTCCATCACCACCACCGTCCCGCCGTCGATCAGCAGCCGGCTGGCTGTCGGAGCCGCAGCGCTCTCGGGGCTGGAGCAGGCGGGCGCGGCGAGCGGAATGGCGAGCAGCAGGCTTTGGGTGGGAGTCGGAGTCATGGAACGCTCGATCCGCGGAATCACCGGCGCGAACCCGTCTGGAACTCGAGGATCAAGGGTACTCCGCCGGAGGGCTCTTTCCGCCGCGTTTCCGCTGTTCGCGAGCCCTCGCGGAACGCTCCGCCGAGCGGATTCGGTTCAGGACGGCGGCGATCTCGTGCCGCCGGGGCCGGGCGAGCCGGCCCGGGTGTCGGCCGGCCCGCCCCGCTTCCGTCAGCGAATCCAGCCCTTCGCGATCGAGTTGCGCCTCGATGCCGTCGAGCAGCGCGGCGACCGGGAGGCCCCCCGAGCTGCGGTAGGCCAGAGCGAGGGCATGACCGGCAGCGCGGGTCTGGCTCGGATCGAAGAGCTGGTCGAGCGCGCCGAGGTCCACCTCTTCCTCGCCGTAGAGGAGCGCATCCCGCCGAGCGGCTCGGATCCGGGGTCCGCCGCGTCGTCCCGCCGGGTCGAGCCGCGAACTGTCGGGGATTCGGCCTTCTCGGGCGAAGGTGCCGGCGGCCGGTTCCCGAACCCGCCGGCTCGGCAGCTCCGCCGCCACTCGCCGCGCCTGGGCGGTCACTTCGCGCGGGCGGTAATCGGCCAGCTGGATCACCGTGTCGGCAGCCTCGAAATAGTCGCCCGAGCCTCCCATCACCAGGATCGTCGAAACCCGGTGTTCGTCGTAGAGCTCGCGCACCCGGTCGAGGAGGGGGACGATGGGCTCCGAATCCCGGGAGACGAGCGCCTGCATCCGCGCGTCGCGGATCATCAGGTTCGTCGCCGAGGTGTCCTCGTCCATCAGCAGGACCCGGGCGCCCGCTTCCAGCGCCTCCACGATGGAAGCCGCCTGGCTGGTGCTTCCGCTCGCGTTTTCCGTGGTGAACGCGGTAGTGGTCCGGCCGCCGGGAAGCTCGCGCAAGAACGGGCTCACATCCACCGAGAACACCGGGCGGCCCTCCTCGGCGCGGATCGTCACCGCATCGGAGCGGGTGACGACACGTTCCCGCCCATCGCCCGGAAGGTGCGGTGCGACGGCGCGGGCGAGCGCTTGGAGCAGCGTGGACTTGCCGTGGAATCCGCCGCCGACGATGAGAGTCACGCCTTCCGGGATGCCCATCCCGGAGAGCTGCGGCGAGCCGCCTTCCGGATGGAGCAGCGGCAGGTGCACCCGGAGCGGCGGCGGGCTCGTGAAAGCCACCGCTGCGCTGCCTTCCAGCGGGAGTTCGCTCGCCCCGCTCGCCCGCGGCAGGACCGCGCCGTCGGCCACGAACGCTGCGAGTCTTCGCTCCGCCAGCCGGTCGCGAAGGTGCTCCTGATTCTCGATGTCCCGCACGAAGGCGTCCGGACCGCCGGTCGGGAGGTTCGAGAAGACGAGCGCCTCGGCGGCGATGCGGGTCAGCTCGGAGACCAGGAGATGCGCGGCGCGCTCTCCGAGGATGCGGCGCCCGGCGGCGGGCAGACCGACCTCGAGGCGTGCCTCGACCCAGGGGGCGCCCGCGCCGCTTCCGATCCGCACCGCGGCCCGTTCGAGGACTTCCTGCCCGCCGCAGTCCACTCGAACCTCCCCGCTGCGGCCCGAACCCTGCCGGTTCTCCGAACCTCGGATCGCCAGCTCCACCCGGCGCGCCAGGTAGTCGGCGAGCGCGACCCGCCGGATGCGGTTCGAGAAGAGCTCCGCCGGGAAGCCGGCAGTACCGCCCTCCACCCGGAGCCGCATCCGCGAGGGCGGTGCGAACGGATCCCGCGCCGCTCGGTCGAGGAAGACGGTGATCCCTTCCCCGACCGGCCACGCCCCTTCGAGGCCGCGGTACGCCGGATATCCCCGCCCGTCGAGCCGCCGGCACGCAGCCGCGAGGTTCTGCCCGTGCGGGGGGCGCGGCGTCGGCCGCCCGGTGCCGCAGGGGTCGGCTCGGTCGGAGATCACTCGTCCCTCAGATGAGGGTCGGGGTACGAAAGCGCGGCCTCATGGTTGTTCTCTTCGTGGTTCTCTTCGAACGCTACTCCGCCCTGGCGGTTCGAGCCGGCCTCGCCAACCCCTCCAGGCAGGTCAGCCACGCACAGAACCTCGGGCATTCGGCGCAGATCTTCGCCAAGCCGGCCAACCGCGCGACCCGCGGGCCGTGAAGGCGCTTCCGGTATCCCGGCACCGCGGCGGCGACCCGCTTGCTAGGGGCGCTTTGCGGACCGTCGTCGATGTCTTCGGGGGTGGCGAATTGCCGCCGCACCGCTGACAGCCTCCCGATAGCCGGGTCCGTCACACTGTCGATCGTCCGAAAAGCCGCGGTATCGGAAAACAGAAGGCCCTCGAATTCGTGTTTCTGGACATAGGGGAACACCCGCCCGCCGCCAGAGACTTCCTCCCCGATCTTCTGCTCCAGGCGTCCTTCCAGTGCCTCGACGGTCAGGTCTTCCTTGTCACGAAAACCGTAGAAGTCGACCAGCGAGGTCACGGCGTCGAAAGAGTGGTGCAAGTGGAGCATTTCCGATACCAGCCGTCCGACGGTGACATTGCCGCCGCCGGTACTGCCGGTCCGGGCGCGGCCGAGCAGGATCGGGGTCGGCTCGACTTTCCTCGGCCGCAGATGGTCGACGAGCAAAGTCTTGATGAATTCCTCTTCGGTCTGGCCGTCCACCGTTATGGCGAGACGGGTCACGGGCGGCCTCCGAGCAGGTTCTTCTGCCAAAGCTCGCCGGTCGTGTAGTCCTCCAGCCAGTTTCGATACGCGCTTTCGTCGCAGCGGTGAACCTCCGTCCGCTCGTTCTGCAGTTCCAGAACCAGGATCTCGTCGAGGTCGAACGCATCGACGAGCAAGGGCGACTGTGTCGCCGCGATGACCTGACGATCTTCTGCGAGCACCTTGATCATGTCGCCCACCAAGGCTGTGGCGGCCGGATGCAGCCCCAGCTCCGGTTCGTCCAGCAGAAGTACATCGGGGAGCATCTCGGGCGGGAGGTTCAACAGCGTCACCAGCGCGAAGAGACGAAGCGAGCCGTCGGAGGTCAGGTGGGCACCGATGCTCTTCTCCATGCTCTTCGCTCTCCACCGCAACAAGACCTTCCCGTAGTCTTCCTCGAGTTCGAAGCAGTCGAAGACCGGCAGCGCCCGCCGGACATGATCGCAAATCGAATCGAATCGCCGCTTGTCTTCTCGTTCGAGACGGAGCAGGATCGCGGCCAGATTCCCGCCGTGGGATCTGAGATAGCGATTGTCCCTCGCGTCCCATCTTTTCTTGAAGTACGAATCTTTCGAGGTGTCGTGAAATTGGTACACAGCGCAACGCCGCAGTAGTTGGACGAGCACGCGGGCCGTCTTCGGATCGGCTTCGAAGTTTTCGCCTTCCTGAGTTGCCTCGACGATCTTCGCTTCAGAGTGGCCGCTTCCGAGATGCTGCCAGGGCGCTTCGGTATCCCATCCCTCCCGGTTGAACCGAAGCGCCTCATCGGTGAACATGAAACGATCGGGGTGGGCGTAAGCGAGCGTGAATCGATAGTCATTTCGTCCTGATTCCGTTCGCATGGCGATTTCAGTTTCCATCCGTGGGCTGACCTTGCTGCCGCCGAACAGTTGGTCGTCGGCGCCGCCTTCACGCTGGACGAACTCGGCAAGTCGGGAAGCCCCGATCATCCAGCTCATCATCTCGAAAAAACGGATGAAGTTGGACTTCCCGGAGCCGTTCGTGCCGATCAGGATGGCTGCTTTCGGCAGTTTTTGGATCTCGATGTCTGCGAGGGAACGGAAACCCTTGATTCTGAGGGATTCGATCAGGTTCGACATGAGCTGCGCTGGTTCCCTCGATCTGGTGTGGAAGCGGATCGATGCATGAAATCGAAACTGGGAATGGGGGTCGAACTCGTGGACGATCTCGATCGAATCAGCTGTGTCGCGCCGCCGTCGCGGCAGGTTCGGTGAAGAACGCGGTCGGGCTCGAGATCGAGCCGGCCGCGGGGAACCGCCTGCCGGCCCTTCGCCGCACCTCGATGCCCGATGCCGCAAGGCCCCGGGTGCCGCAAGGGATGGCCCGGAAGGTAGCATGATGAGCGGCATGGCGGGCGGCAGCAGCATGGGGAAGAAGGCGCGTTCTTTCTGGTGGGATCGGACGCCGGAGCTGCGCGCCCGGCTCGCCGAGGCGGTGCCGCGAGAAGAGTTGCGGCGGCTCCATCGGCGGCGGCCGGTGCTGCACTTCCTGGTGCTCGGCTGGCAGTTCCTCCTGCTCTTCGGGGGTGCGGCGGCGGCGTGGCGGGCTTCTTCCTGGTGGCTCTGGATTCCGGCGGCGGCGGTCGTCGGGTTCACCGTCTTCAACTTCACGGTGATGCTCCACGAGGTGGTGCACGCGTCGGTGTTCCGCAGCGGACACCGCACCGCGTACCGGGTGCTGCGCCATCTCTACGCCTTTCCGAGCGGGATTTCGGCGACCCAGTTCAGCCGCTGGCATCTCGACCACCACGCCCAGCTCGGCGACGAAGAGGCCGACCCGAAGCGGCACTGGCTCTCGCCGAAGCGGCACGCCCGCTGGTTCAAGGCGCTCTATCTGACCCCGGCGCTGATCCCGATCTACTTCCGGGCGGCGCGGCGGGAGACCGCCGGCTATCCCGAGGCGGTCCGCCGGGCGATCTCCCGGGAGCGCGCGCTGACGATGGCCGGCCACCTCGGGATCCTGGTCCTGCTCGCCGCCGCCGGCGGCGTTTCCATCGCCTTCAAGGTGTATCTGGTGCCGGTTTTCCTGGTCTTCCCGATGGCGTTCACGCTGAACCGGCTGGGGCAGCACTACGACATCGTGCCGGAGAATCCGGCGCTCTGGGGAACCGTGCTGCGCCCTTCGCGGTTTTGGGACGCTGCGTTCCTCTGGTCGGGCTATCACCTCGAACATCACTACTTTCCGCGGGTGCCCTTCTACAACCTCAGGAAACTCCACTTCCTGCTCCGGCCGTTCTTCGATGAGATCGGCGCCCGTCCGACGAGTTACGGGCGGCTCCTCTGGGAGTGGTTCGGGCGGAACCGCGCCCCCCACACCGACTGGAGTGGCGCCGGCACACCGGCCAGCCCGCCGCCGTGACCGCACCGGTGGGTGAGAAGATGCGCGCCGCCGTGGCCGAGGGAACCGTGAAGTGGTACGACCCCCGCCGGGGGGAGGGTTACATCCTGCGCGTCGAGGGGCCCGATGTGCATGTCCCGGCGAGCGCCCTGCTCGACCCGGACCCCGGCTTCCTCATCGAGGGTCAGTCGGTGGAATTCGAACTCTTGAAGATTCCCGGCGGCTTTCGCGCGAAGGGTGTGCGCGTGGTGGGCTGGGGCTCGGCGGCGCCGCCGAACGACCCGCCTAACGAACCCGCCGGGCGCTGAAACGGGCGTCCGGCGGAGACCGGCGCCGCGCGCGCTCCGCCAGCCCTCCGGCGAGTCCGCGGCCGTTCCGCTCGGCATCGGCGATGGCGATCCCGACCGTCACTTCCAATTGCTGTTCGGCAGCCCCGCGGAAGGTTCCCCGCGTCGGGGGGACATCCCGATAATCCCGTCCGACGGCCACCCGGATGTGGCGCCGCGGGGGAACGGTGTCGTTCGTGGGGTCTGCTCCCACCCAGCCGAGGCCCGGCAGCAGGCACTCGACCCAGGCGTGGCTCGCATTGGCCGTCAGCCTCTCGTCGTCCTCACCGCTCGCGAAGAGATACCCGGAGGTGTACCGGGCCGGAATTCCCCAGCCGCGGACGATGGCGAGCATGATGTGCGAGAAGTCCTGACACACCCCGCGGCCGCCCTCGAGCGCGTGATCGATGGGCGAATCCACCCCGGTCGCGCCCCGCTCGAAGGCGAGGCCGCCGTGGATCCGGGTGGTCAGTTCGCGGATCGAGGCGAGGGGGGTATCGCCGCGCTCGATGCCGCACTTCTTCACGAAGTCCCCGAGCGCCGGCGTCGGCCGCGTGAGCGGCGTCGGATGCAGCAGGTGCCACCGCCGGCTCGTGCCGAGCGCCGAAAGGTCGTCCCACCCCGGCCCCGGCGCGTCCGGCGGGTCGGCGAGATGGAGGCCTACCAGTGAGCGGGCGGCCACCGTCAGGTCTTCGTGCTCGCTCGGGATGTCGAAGAAATGGGCGGTGTTGCCGAAACAGTCCTCGAAATCGGACAACTCGGCGCCCGGCTCGGTCCCGAGCCGGAACGATTCGAGGTGCTGCGAGGCGTCGCTCGTCGGCTGCAGGTACAGCGTCACCACCTCCTCGCGCACCGGCGCCGAATACCGGAAGCGGGTGATGTGCTCGATCTCGTAGAAGGTCGAGTCCTCGGTCCGGTTCATCCGACCCGGTTCATCCGACATGCAGCGCCTGATCGGCGGGATAGGAGATGTATCGCCGGTAGATCTCGTCGTGGAGCTCCCTCGTGAGCCGCCGCACCTCGTCGAGGACGACGGCCAGGTTCCCGGCCTGTTCCGGACTGTAGGCGAGCAGCGCTCGGAGCTTTCCGGCGAGCCGGTGCGGCGTCTGGAGCGGATGGCGGGCGCCTCCGGCCGGGTCTATGCGGTCCAGGCCGCGGCTGATCTCCTCGGCGGCGAAACGGAGAGTGTGCGGCGACTCCGGTTCGTAGATGAGGAAGGCCATCACCCGTTCCGGTTCGATGGCCGCCGTGTGGTGCTTGCAGTAGGGCTCGAAACTCGCGCAGTTGCGGAGCAGCAGCGACCAGTCCCGCTCGGCTTCTCCGCGGCCTGGACCCGGCCGGTATGCCTCGAGGACCTCGGTGGTGACCTGGATGCGCTCCATGAACCGTCCCAGCCGGATGAAGTCCCAGGCCAGCCCGTGGCGCAGGCTGTTGTCGGTGAGGCCTCGGAAGAGATAGATCCGGGCGGAGGTCTCCCGGTAGAAATTCTCCGGCTCCCGGTTCCAGATGGAGTGCAGCTGGGTTTCCCGGAGCGCGAGATAGGAACGATTCAGCTGACCCCACATCTCCGAGGTGATCTCCTGCCGCGCCTGGCGCGCGTTCTCCCGGGAGCGAGCCCAGAGCGCCGTCACCGAAGCGGTGTTTTCCGCCTCGAAGGTCATGAAGTCCACGAGCGTGTAGGCGTCGGCGAGCAGGAAGTTCTCGTTCCTCGGCTCCAGGTAGCGCTCGTCGCCCCCCGGCGGGGTCGTCGTCAGGCTGTGGAAGAGCCGCTTCCAGCCCTCCGCGACCTCGGCGCCCGAACGATCGGCCAGCGAGCCCACCTGAACTCCCAGCAGCCGGGTGGTCTGGTCGGCGCGTTCCAGATACCGACTCATCCAGTAGAGGTTGTCGGCGACCCGGGCGAGCATTCGGTCAGTTGCACCCGGCATCCACGATCCAGGCGTCCTTCGAACCCCCGCCCTGGCTGGAATTCACTACCAGGCTGCCCTTCTTGAGCGCCACCCGGCAGAGTCCTCCGGGAACGATCTCGGTCCGGTCCGCTTGCAGGACGAAGGGTCGGAGGTCCACATGGCGGGGCTCGATGTGCGAGCCGACCAGACAGGGCGCCCGCGAGAGGTCGAGCGTCGGCTGCGAGATGTAGTTGTCGGGATTTTCGCGGAGCGCCCGCGCGAATTCGTCCCGTTCCGCCCCGCTCGCATGGGGCCCCACCAGCATCCCGGAGCCCCCCGACTCTCCCACCGCCTTCACCACCAGGCGGTCCAGGTTGTCGAGGGTGTAGGCCAGACCGTCCGGCTCCCGGCAGAGCGTGGTGGGCACATTGGCGAGAAGGGGTTTCTGGTCCAGGTAGTACTCGATGATCCGAGGAACATACGCGTACACCCCCTTGTCATCGGCGACTCCGGTGCCCGGAGCGTTCGCGATCACGACCCGGCCCGCGCGGTAGGCGTGGAAGAGCCCCGGCACCCCGAGAACCGAGTCGGGCCGAAAGGTGAGCGGATCGATGAAATCGTCGTCGATGCGGCGGTAGATGACATCCACCGCGCGAAGGCCGCCGGTGGTGCGCATGAACACCCGCCGGTTGTGGACCAGCAGGTCGCGCCCTTCGACGAGTTCGATGCCCATCTGCCGGGCCAGGAAAGCGTGTTCGTAGTAGGCGGCGTTGTACACCCCCGGCGTGAGGAGCACGATGTTCGGGTCGCTCGCGTACGGCGGGGCGAGGGAGCGGAGGATGCCGAGCAGCCGCTGGCTGTACTGCTCCACATCCCGGACCCCGGAGCGCCGGAAGAGGCGGGGCAGGCTCCGCTTGACCGCATCGCGGCAGGCGAGCATGTAGCTCACTCCGGAAGGCACCCGCAGGTTGTCCTCGAGTACCTGGAACCCGTCGTGGGTGCGCACCAGGTCGGTGCCGCAGACCGACACATAGGCTCCTTGCGGAACCTCGATACCGCGCATCTCGATTCGGTAGTGCTTGCTGCCGTAGATCAGGTCGGCGGGAACCACCCCGTCCCGCAGGATGAGACCGCGGTGGTAGATGTCGTGGAGAAAGAGGTTGAGCGCCCGGACCCGCTGTTCGAGCCCCCGGGCCACCTCGTCCCATTCGCTTCCCTTCACGATGCGCGGCAGGCAGTCGATGGGGAAGACGCGCTCGATGGTCTGTTCGTCGCCGTACACCGTGAAGGTGATGCCCTCGTGGAGGAAGGACTTCGTGACCCGTTCCTGGATCTGCCGGAGCTCGTCCGGCGGAGTCTTTCGGATGGTCTCGAAGAAGTCGGCGCAGTGCTGCCGGGCCGCTCCGTCCGGCCCGAACATCTCGTCGTAGAAGGTCGAATCGAAATCGTACTGCCGGAACGAGGGGCTGGCAGCACGCACCGCCGCGGCTGCGCTCACCGCAGCCGTGGGGAGATCCCGGCGGAGCGGCGCCGGGGCGTGCTCATCGAATCTCAGGCGGATTTCGGCAGCCCGTTTCGGGCCACATGTTCGTATGCCTCACAGAAGGTGTCGAGTTCGCCCATCGTGGTGTACAGGTTCGGAGTGACCCGCAGCCCCCGGAATTCGTCGTGCAGGATGGGGGTGACGATGATGTGGTGCTTCTCCCAGAAATAGTCGCGCAGTCTGGAGGGATCGACCGACTCCAGGTCGATGTTGCCGATCGCACAGCTCATCTTCGGGTTGCGCGAGGTGTGGAGCTTCGTCCCCGGGAGAGCCGAGAGACGGTCCGCCCAGGTGTTCTTCAGATAGCGCAGCCGGGCCTCCTTGCGCTCGGAGCCCATCGTGTTGTGGAAGGTGATCGCCTCTCCGACCGCCACGAAGTTGGCTGCCGGATGGGTGCCGATCTCCTCGAACTTGCGGATGTCGGCGTCCATGCGCTCCGGAGCGGGCATCATCGGCCAGATCTTCGGGATCTTCTCCTTCTTCACATAGAGCATCCCCGTGCCCTTGGGCGCGAGCAGCCACTTGTGGAGGCTGGTTCCGAAGTAGTCGCAGCCGATGTCTTCCTGCCGGAAGTCGAACTGGGCGAAGGAGTGGGCGCCGTCCACCATCACCTCGACCCCGCGCTCCCGCGCCGCCTCGGCGACCGCCTTCACCGGGAGGATCTGACCGGTGAGGTTGATCTGGTGGGACATCAGGATGATCCGGGTGCGGTCGGTGATGGCGCTTCGGAACCCCTCGACGATCTCCTCGTCGGTTTCGGCCGGGGTGGGGATCCGGATGTATTCGATGTCGATGCCTTCCCGGCGCGCCCGCTGGCGCAGGGTGGTGAGCATCCGCCCGTAGTCCTGTGTGGTGGTGAGCACCTGGTCGCCGGATTTCAGGTCCATCCCGAGGAGGAGGATCTCCATCGCCTCGGAGGTGTTGCGGACGAGCGCCACTTCCTCGGGATCGCAGCCGAAGAGCCTGGCGAGCCGCTGGCGCACGTTCTCCTTGCGGGGTTCGAGGATCTGCCACATCGTGTACACCGGGGCCTCTTCCTGTTCCCAGGTGTAGCGGACGAACGCCTCGGTGACCATGCGGGGCGACGGACAGACCCCCCCGTTGTTCAGGTTGATGATGGAGCGCGAAACACTGAACGCATGCTGGATCTCGGCCCAGTAACTTTCGTCCTGGGCGATGTCTTCGGGACTCCGCTGCGCCGCTTGCCGGCCGGCGGCCTCCACCCGGCGGATGGTTTCGGGTCCGAACAGGGTGGCGACGAGAGCGCCGCTCCCCGCTCTACCGGCTGAGGAGAGAAAGCGTCTGCGCAACATCGTTCGACCTGCTCCTTCGCGGGGAACCCCGCACGGCTCCGTTTGCCCGGATGCAGCCGGAGCGTCCCCCGAATGTACCACCGGCGCTTACCATCCCGGCCATGTTCCATGCCCTCTCGGACCTCCTGCGTCGGGTCCCGCCGGTCTTCGACTCCACCGTCGGCCATCTGGTGATCGCACTGGGTGTGCTGATCGCCACGCTCGGATTCGCGCTGCTCGCGGTCGCCCTGTTGCGCCGGGCGCTCTCGCGTCTCGGCATCGGCGATCGGGTCACCTCCCGGATCGGCCGCGCCGTCCGCATCGTGCTCGGGCCGGAACGCGCCTCGAAGCAGGATGTGGATCAGATCTCCGGCCGCATCCTCTTCTGGAGTTTGCTGATCCTGGTCATCGCGGCGGTGGCCTCGGTGGTGGATTTCTCGAGCCTCGGCGGCGTCGGCGGGGCGACTGCCGGGCGCATCATGGGCCTCGTCGCACAGCTCGGTCAGGCGTTGCTCTTGCTGCTGGTCGCCTGGTTCCTGGCGGCGGTCCTCCGGCGGGCGGTTCGGGTGGCGCTCGAGGTCGCCGGAGTGGATGAGCGGCTCGAAAAAAGCTCGGCGGCGGCTCCGGGCCGGATATCCCAGGCGGTGCCCGAAGCGGTGTACTGGATCGTGCTGCTTCTCTTCCTGCCGCAGATCCTGAGAACCCTCGATCTCGATGGAGTGTTGTTCCCGATCGAGACGATCGTGGATCAGCTGATCCGGTTTCTGCCCGATGTCTTCGGCGCGATCGTCATCTTCCTGGTCGGGTGGTTCGTGGCCCGCATCGCCAAGGCGGTGGTGACCAACCTCCTCGCCGCGGTGGGACTCGACCGCGCTGCCGAAAGGTTCGGGCTGCGCCGGCTCCTCGGCTCCCGCGCGCCGTCGGCGCTCCTCGGCGGGATCGCCTACCTGCTGGTGCTCTTCCCGGTCCTCCTGACCGGACTAGACCGCCTCAGCCTCGAGATGATCACCCGGCCGGCCAGCGACATGCTCGCCCGGGTCTTCGGCGCGCTGCCCCTGGTCCTCGTTGCGGCGGCGCTGCTCGCGACCGCGTATGTGGTGGGCCGGGTGGTGTCGAACCTGGTGCGCGATCTGCTGCGGCAGGCGGGTTTCGACCATGTGCTGACCCGGATCGGGCTGACGGACGCGGGCACCACCGAAGAGCTCGCAGCATCGAACATCGTGCGGGTGCTGCTGCTCACCGTCGTCATGTTGTTCGCGAGTATCGAGGCAGCGAGCCTCATCGGCTTCGACAACGCCGCCGAACTGTTGACCCGGCTCCTCGAGTTCGCCGGTCAGTTCCTGCTCGGAGTGGTGTTCCTGGGTTTCGGGGTCTTCCTCGCCAACCTGTCGGCGCGGGCGATCAGCGCCAGCTCGATATCCCAGGCGCGTCTGCTGGCCCTCGCGGCGCGGATCGGCATCCTGCTCTTCACCACTGCGGTCGGGCTTCGTCAGATGGGAATCGCCAACGAGATCATCGAACTGGCCTTCGGTATCGTCCTCGGCGCGGTGGCCGTCGCGTTCGCAGTGGCCTTCGGACTCGGCGGCCGTGACGCGGCCGCCCGCCAGATCGAGCGTTGGCGGGCCCGGATGTCCGACGAGGAGGAGTAGGTAGAGCCGATGTCCCTCGGATTTCGCTGGAAAGGCCGCACCATCCGCCGCGCGGCGGTGATCGGTTCGGGTCAGATCGGACCGGACATCGCGCTCCATCTGGTCGAGAAGCTGGCCCCGCACGGCGTCGAGATCGCGGTGCTGGATATCTCCGCGGCGGCGCTCGAAGCCGGCCGGAAGAAGATGTTCCAAAAGATCGAAAAGGGCCGCCGCCGGCCGGGCGCCGGCCGCGGGAGCGATGCCGATCGGCTGCGCGCCTCGGTGGAGTTCACCTCCGACTACGGCCGGCTCGAAGGCGCCGGGCTCGTGATCGAGGCGGCTTCCGAAGACCTGGCGATCAAACGGAGGATCTTCGCCGCGGTGGAAGAACGCACCGAACCCGACGCGGTACTCCTTTCGAATTCCTCCCACATCGAACCGTCCCGCATCTTCAGCGAGCTGGAACGGCCCGGACGCGCCGCGGTCGCACACTACTTCTTTCCGGCGGAACGCAATCCGGTGGTCGAAATCGCGGCCGCCGAGGCCGCCGCTGCGATGGTCCCCTGGCTGCTCTCCTGCTACGAGGAGATCGGCAAGGTGCCGGTTTCCGTCCGTAGCCGGTTCGGGCACGCGTTGAACCCGATCTTCGAGGGTCTCTTCCTGGCCGCGGCGGCGGCCGTCGAAGAGGGACTCGGGACGACTCGGGAAGTGGACGATGTTGCCCGCCGGGCGCTTCGCCTCGGAATCGGTCCCTTCACTGCGATGAACCTCACCGGCGGGAACCCGATCGCCTACGAGGGATTCCGGGAGATGCACGCGCGCCTCCATCCCTGGTTTCGGGCGCCCCGCCTGCTCGACGAGGCGATGGCGGAAGGCGGACCGACGGGCCGGGTCTGGGAGGTTCCGGAACGCGGTGAAGAGGTCGACGTCCCCGAGCAGCGCCGGCGCGCCATCGAGGATCGGATCACCGCCGCTTACCTCGGGCTCGCCGCCTGGACCGTCGCCGAAGGCGCCCTCCCGGCGCCGGACCTCGACTTGGCCTGCCATCTGGCGCTGGCGGCGGCCCGCCCCTTCGGGCTCATGCGCCGGCTGGGAGCGCGGCGGGTGCGGGAGCTGATCGACGGCTACCGGGAGCTTTCGCCCCATTTCTTCGACGCCGCCGATCTCGGAGATGTGGTTTCGGTCTGGACCGCCCGCTCCGTCCCTCGGGTGGGCCGCCGGGACGCACCGCTCGAGGACGGTGGAGCGGTGGCGGTGCTGACCATCAGGCGCCCCGAGGCGCTCGGAGCGCTCGACGAGTCCGTGTTCGCCGAACTCGGATCCCACCTCGACGATCTCTCGCTTTCCGACCGGATTCGCGGAGTGGTGATCACCGGGTTCGGAACCAGGGCATTCGTATCCGGGGCCGATGTCCGCATGTTGGCGGAGATCGGCTCCCCGGAGGAAGGAGAGCAGCTTTCGCGCGCCTCGCATCGAGTGTTCGACCGGATCGAAGGGTTCGGCAAACCTGTGGTCTGCGCTCTGAACGGGATGGCGGTCGGCGGGGGCAGCGAGCTGGCGATGGCCTGCCACGCCCGGATCGCCCGTGAGGGACTCCCGGTGCTCGCAAGGCAACCGGAGCCGGACCTCGGGATCCTCCCGGGTGCCGGGGGCACGCAGCGCCTGCCGCGGCTGATCGGAGTGGAAGCCGCCTGGCCGCTCCTGCGGAGCGGACGGGGAGTATCCTCGGAGGAGGCGCTTCGGCTCGGTTTGGTGCGCGAGCTCGTTTCCGGTGAGGAACTTCGGGAACGGGCGGTCGAAATCGTTGCGGCGGCGGCTTCGGGGGAAGCCCCGCTCCCGGGGATTCCCCAGGGGCCGATCCCGGTCCCCGACGAGCTCCCCGAAGGGGACATCGGGCACCGGTCCCGCGCCGTGGACGCCCTCATCCAGCGAGCGGTGCTCGAAGGCGCGGCGGGCGATCTCGCCTCCGGGCTGGAACGGGAGATCCGCCTCTTCGGCGAGTGCTGCTCGCTCGAGGACATGCGGATCGGGGTGCGGAACTTCCTCGAAAACGGTCCGCGCACCCCCGCCCGCTTCCTCCACCGATAGCCCGCCCGGAGGGGGAGACCGGCGCTTCCCTACTTGCCCAGGTCGTCCCAGGTCTCGCGCAACCCCAGCTGATAGGCGACTCGGGAGAGCGCGGACTTCGTGTCGTCGTCGAGGGGGATGCCCAGGGTGCGCCGCTCTTCTTCGATGGCTGCTGCCGGCTGGCCGGGATAGAGGATCCGGGCGCGGCGCAGATGCCCGAGCCGCTCGACCATCCGATTGCGGAATCCGGCCCAGGGCGCGAAGGCCCGCACCCGGAAGGCGAGGAACAGGTGTCCGAGACCGCGGTGGACCGGCTCGGGGTGCGGTACCGCGGCGAGCTCCGCGGGCAGCGCGCCGCCGCCGAGCAGGACGAGCGATTCCAGCGCCAGCGAAAGCCCGAGCTCCGCTTCGGTTTCCTTCTCGCCGTTTTGGGGAGCGGCGAGGCTCAGCACCAGCGGGGCCGCCGTCTCGGCGGTGGGAACCGCGATTCCCAGCGCTACCGGATCGCGCGCGGTTCCGGACCCGGCGACCTCGGGAAGCGGCGGGGCGCCGCTGATGGCGACTCCGGCCATCTGCTGGGGGAGCGCCAGCGCGGCGAAATGCCCCGGAGAGCCCAGCCGGTTGCTCCGGCGTACCGCGGTGGCGCCGACCCCGTGCCGCGCGGCGCCCGCGATCGCCTCGGTCATGGCGCGGCGCCCGACCGCCGGACCGGGGCCGTTGTCACCGTCGAGAACTGCGGCCCCCCCCGAGGAAGCGGCGACGCGCATGCTCGGGAATGGGTTCACATGCCGGGTCGAGAGCCCGTTGACCAGATCGGGCAGCCAACCGACCCCGTTGGCGTCCTCGCCGGCGAGGTTGGCCGCCACCATGGCGTCGGCGGTCTGGGAGGCGAGCTCGGGCGCGAGCCGAACCCGTTTCAGGGTTTCGCGGACGAAGAAGTGCAGCCGGCCATGCCGGATTCGGAGCGGCTGTCCGGTTTCGCTCACGACAGGAGTTCCCCGAGCGGCCCGCTCCAGCCCCAGAGGAGCACCAGCACGATGGCCGCCGGAATCACTCGGCGAATCCAGAAGAGCCAGAGCGCGCCCGGCGGCTTCGAGGCGCCGCGCCCGGCTTCGGCCAGCGCCCGGCCGCGGGAGACGAAGTATCCGAGGCCGATGAGGGTGAGCGCCGAGCCCACCGGCTGCATCGTGGAGCCCCAGAGCAGATCGCTCCAGGCGAGATAGTCGGAGCTCGCCATGGACGGGACGGCGAGCGGGATCTGGATTGCGATCACTGCCAGAATCACTCTGCCTCGACTCCATCCGGTCCAGGGTGCCGCGGAGCCCACGATCACTTCGAGCGCGGCGAGTGCGGAGAGGAAGGCGGCGAGGAAGAGCGCCAGGAAGAAGATCGGCCCGAACAGCTGCCCTCCCGGCATGGCGGCGAAGACGCGGGGCAGGGTGAAGAACAGCAGCGGCGGCCCGGACGCCGGCGCCACCCCGAGGGCGAACGCCGCGGGCAGTACCGCGAGCCCGCCGAGGATCGCGGCGCCGGAGTCGCCGAGGATCGTCGAACCGGCGAGGCGGCGCAGGTCGGCGCCGGACGGCAGGTAGCTGCCGTAGGCGAGGAAGAAGGTCCCTCCGAGGGAAAGACTGAAGAACGCCTGGCCGAGCGCAGCGAGAAATGTCTGGCCGGTCACCTCGTCGAGATCGGGCCAGAGGAAGTAGCGGATTCCGGCAGCAGCTCCCGGAAGGGTCACCGAGCGGGCGGCGACCGCCAGGAGGCCGACTCCCGCGAGCGGTATGGCGATTCGGGAGAGCCGTTCGACGCCGCGCCGTACTCCGAGAGCGCAAACCGCGCCCATCGCGGCGAAGACGATGACGGTCCAGCCGAGGTTCGCGGCGGTCACGCCTCCGAAGTGCGCCGCGTAGAAGGCTTCCGGTTCCGGGACGATGCCTCCCCGCACTGCGTAGAAGAGCACCTGGGCCACCACCACGGTGTAGTAGGAGGCCGCCATGAAGACGGTCAGGAAGAGCAGCCCGCCGATCGCGCGGCCTCCCGGCATCCCGATGCTGGTGAAGGCTCCGCCCGGCCCGGCGCGGGTCAGCCGGCCGAGGCTCCATTCGCCGATCAGCGCCGGTGCTCCGAGGAGCAGGACGAAGACGAGATAGAGCAGCACGAACGCCCCGCCCCCGTACTGTCCCGCCATGTAGGGAAAGCGCCAGATGTTGGCGAGGCCGACGGCGACCCCGATGAGCGCCATCGCCGACCCGAAACGGGTGCCGAAGCGCTCGCTGCTCATCATGGGGTACCGCCTCCTGTCTCCGGCATCCGGATCGGGAACAGGCGCTGGAGCATTGGGCCAGCGCCTATTCGACGAAGAGTTTCGCGCCGCGCCGGAGGACCACCGCGGCAGGGTGGGCCGCCGCCGCGGGAGGGTGGGAATTCGACCAGCTGAGCTGAAGCCCCAGCAGGGTGAGGAGGCCGGCTCCCGTCAGGCCCAGGGCGACGCCTACCTGGATTCCCTGGATCTTTCCGGTGAGCACCGCCGAGGCGATGAGGACCAGCCATACGACGGAGGCGATCGGCACGAGCCAAATCATGACCCGGCGGAACGATTTCTTCTGGCCTGATTCGATCTTTTCGAGTTTTCGCGCCTCTGCCTCCGCCTCATCGCGAAGCTTCGGATCCTCTGTCAGGAGGCTCTCGGACGGCGTGACGGGAGGTTCGACGAACGGCTCGTCCTTCACTTCGGCTCCTCGATCTCCTCGTTTGCCAGCGACTTCCGATGCAGCTCGAGCATCTTCCGGTAATAGAACTCGATGAGGTCGTTCGACATCCTCGCGTGACGGCGGCCTTCCCGGTAGGTCAGCTCCCAGGGCGAACTGGGGGCATGGGTGAGTCTCGACAAGCGGGAGGCGCTGAGCGGCCCATAGCGTCCGACCGCGTCCAGCATCACCTTTCGCGCCTCGGGATCGAAGTCTTTTTTCGGTTTTTCCGATTCTAGATTCGACGCTTTCACCGGCTGGGCGCCGAGGTGCTTCACGGCGTGGTACAGCTCGGGGAACACCGGGCCGTACTGCCAAGCCTCCAGCGGTCCGCGGACGAGCGGAATCCGGTAGAGGCCGAGCATCCAGCCGTGCGCGAGAAAAACGATCTTGAGGAGCTTCATCGGCGTCATGGGGAAGCCCTGTCTCTCTGATTCGATGAGGAGGAAGCGGGCGACGGCGATCGCCGAGTGCGCCACCAGCGGCTCCAGACTGTCCCGACTGCGGCGCTTCCACATGGCGGCTCTTCGAGGTTCTTTCCTCGAATCCTCTCGATCCGATCGAATCGAGGGTCAGTGTACCGACTTCGGCCCGGCCCGCCGCTGCGCTACCGGGTCGAGCCGTTTGTACCGCCCGCTTCCCTCTCGGCGGCGGCCAACCGCCGGCGTTCTGCCGCCAGCCGCCTCCCCATCAGCGCCAGCCGGGCCAGATAGGCCGCCGCCAGCAGGAAGAAAACCGTGTATCCGGCAGCGAGATAGGCCATCACGAAGCGTCGGCGAACAGCCGCTGCCGCAGCGCCTCCACCGACCGCTGCTCGCGCTCCAGATGCATCCGCCAGCCGAACAGCCAGAAGAAGAGGATCGTGAACGCGGCGAGGCAGACCAGCAGGGTGATCCACATGTCGGGATGCAGCCCGGAATCGGGACCGCCCATGATCACCGGCGCCGGGTGCTGGGTACGCCACCAGCGGATCGAGAAGTACACGATCGGCACATCGGCGGCTCCCAGGATTCCGAGCGCCGCGGCGAGGTTGGCCCGCCGCGTCGGGTCGTCCACATAACTGCGCAGCATCAGGTAGCCGGCGTAGAGGAGCCAGAGGACGAAGGCAGTGGTGAGCCGGGCGTCCCAGGTCCACCAGATGCCCCAGGCCGGCTTCGCCCAGATCGTCCCCAGGAGCAGGCCTGCGGTAGTGAACAGCACTCCGATCTCGGCAGCGGCGACGGCGGCGGCGTCGTAGTGCGGCTTCCGGGTGCGGAGCCAGCCGATGCTCGCTCCGGCCACCACGAAGAAGGCGGCGAAGGCCAGCCACCACGACGCGAGATGGAAGTAGAACAGCCGCTGCACTTCCCCCATGGTCCGCTCGGTGGGGGCGAAGAAGAAGACCGCCCACAGCGCCGCCGCCATCGCGACCGCGGCGAGCCCGGCGCGGCGGAAGCTCATGCGGCGGAAGAACCTCCGCTTCGCTCCCCGAGGGTTCGGTGGTTCATCGCACAGGGCAGCCCCTTTCGAGGGGGCGCCGGACTATACCCACCCGAGGGTTCCAGGCGGCGGCCGGTCGGTCCGATGCATGCATCGCCGCTTGCGGATAGCGCCGGAGGGTGGGCGGCGCGCCCTATACTCGGGCGGATGCTGCGACACCTCCCGAAGCGCTTGGGTGCGCTCCTCGCCGCTGTCGGCTTCCTGGTCGGTGCCGGAACCGCTGCGGCACAGCTGCTTCCGGCGTCCGCCGCTACCGCTCGCGACCGCCTGAACGCCTCGCCTCGTCACGGGGAGTGGGTCTCGGTCCCTGCCGGAGACGGCGATGCCGTGGAAAGCTGGATCGTCTATCCGGAGCGGTCGGACCCGGCGCCGGTGATCGTGGTCCTCCATGAGATCTTCGGACTCACCGACTGGATCCGGGCGGTGGCTGACGAATTCGCGGCCAACGGGTTCATCGCCGTCGCTCCCGATCTGCTGACCGGCAAGGGGCCGGCCGGCGGGCGAACCGATTCGGTGGACCGGGACGGGGCGGTCGCGCTCATCCGCGGCCTCGACGCCGGAGAGGTCCACGGCCGGCTGCAGGCGGTCGCGGCGTGGGCCACGGCGCTTCCCGCGGCCCGCACCGAGTACGGGATGGTGGGTTTTTGCTGGGGCGGGCGCACGAGCTTCGCCTATGCCGCGGGCGATCCGGATCTCGGCGCCGCGGTCGTGTACTACGGGACCTCGCCGGAGGAGGAGGCGCTCGCCGCCGTTGCCGCACCGGTGCTCGGTCTGTACGGAGGTGATGACGCGCGGGTGAACGCGACGATCCCTGCCGCGCAGGACCGGATGGAGGAACTCGGCAAGGTATTCGAAGTGGAGATCTTCGAGGGCGCCGGGCATGGTTTTCTGCGGGCTCAGGAGGACCGCGAGGGCCGCAACCTGACCGCTGCCTCGCAAGCGTGGCCCCGCACCGTCCGCTTTTTCCGCCGGCACCTCGGTTCCTGAACCTGCTGACGGAGTCCGGGCAGGCCGCCGCCCTGTCCACCGCCCCGGAGAATCCGGACGGCGGCGGACCTCGCCGTCCGCTCAGCGGACCAGCGTGAAAGATCTCGCAGTCTCGTAGATCGCGCCGCGGTAGTGGATGCGGATCCCGAGTTCGTAGTTGCCGGGAGCGAAACCGTCGAGCGCGATCTCGGCGTTGGCGGCAGCTTGGCGGGTGCTGGTCGGGATCGCTTCGGGAAGGATGAAGCCAGTGTCTCGTCCGTCGCGGCTGAGGGTGTATTCGGCCAGGATCTGCGGCAGTTCGCCGTCGTCCTCGCGCTCCCCGGGGTAGAAGAAGTAGAAAGCCCCCAGTGTCTCACCCTGCCGAAACACGGCGTTCGAGCGGGCCCGGAAGTGAGTCCGGCCGAACTGGAAAGCGCGTCCGGGAAGGGCGTTGCTGGTGAACTCGGAAGCGCCGAACTCGGTGGTGGTGGTCTCGTCGTAGAGGACCACGGTGGAAAAGCCGGGCTCGCTGTCCCGAAAGGCAGGAGCTTCGATCTCGATCGGTGCGGCGCCCCAGGCGTCGGACTGCTCGTCCACCACCCCGGCGAGCACGCGGTGCCGTCCGGGGGGCAGGATCAGCGAAGCCTCGAAACGGGCCGATCCGTCGGCGGCGTGGATCGCCGTATGGGCGGTCTCCCAGCGGAAGTTCCCGGAGCCGGGAGCCTCGCGGGCTTCTTCCCCGGCGACCGCCTTCGCGAAGACCGAGACCGCTGCCTGCCCGTCGGGAGCCGAAGCGAGGTGCCCCGCAGCGGTTTCGTAGAGAAGCGCCACATAGGTCGCTTCGTCGTTCCTGCGGAAGTAGGCGGGAGTCACCCGCAGCCCGAATCCGCCATCTCCCGGGCCTTCCCGCGTGAGCCGCTCGAGCACCTGGCGGGCGCGCTTCGATCCCCCGGCAGGGAGGTTCGGAACGACGAGGCGCCCCTCCTCATCGCGTTCGAAGCCGATTTCGGGCCGCGCGATCAGCCGCCGACGCATCTCCTCGAGCTGTTCGTCCACCCGGGAGCGGTTTTCGAGCCACAGGCCGCCGTCCTCGTCGCGCAGGTAGTGCGCCTCGACGATCGACTCGACCCCTTGTTCGGGGTCGGCGGGAAAGACCCACAGCAGGCGCTCGGGAGTGGTATCCGTCGCCGGCTCCGAAAGGGTCTGGACCGGCATTCCGAGCAGCACGAAGACCCGCGCCCGGTCTCCGCCCCCGCCGTAGCCGCCGTCTTGGCCGAAGTTCCGCTCCGCGAGGCGCACCCGCCCGAGGTAGTGGTCGAGGATCTCGTTCTCGGGGGTTTCCGGCTGCGGGTCCCGCCGCATCCAGAACAGGCGGCGGAACGCTGCCCGATCGCCGCGGGACATCGCCTCGATCGAGGCGCGCCGTTCTTCGCGAGTCATGAGGAAGGACTCGAGCCAGCCCCGTTCGATTTCCGTGGGACGGTCTCCTTGAGCCTCGACGGAAATCGGGAGGAGGGCGAAGAACGAGACGGCGGGCAGGAGGCGAAGCACGGCAGCAACCTAACGCGCGCGTCCGAAGGCGGAGAAGCGCCCGGAGGCGGAGAAGCGCCCGGAGGCGGAGAAGTTCGCGCGGCCGCTCGCGAAGGACGCGCTGGCGCGGATCAGCCGCCGGTTGGTTTCGGGACCGGACGCTCCTTGAACTCGAACTCCTGCTGGCAACACCAGCAGGGTCCCGGAAGGTGGGAAGTGATGTTGCAGGTGAAGCAGAAGTAGTAGGGCTCGATCGCCTGGCCGTTCTGGATCGTGTGCAGGTGGATGATCTTCCCGAGTCCTTCCTCCCGCCAGAGGGTCACTTCGAGAGGATGGCGGTTCACCCGGGGATCGGTCAGGATTTCCACGCGGGGATCCGACGGATCGAGCGGGTGGACCGTTCCGTCCGCTGCCTCGATCCCGAACGCTTCACCGAACGAGCAGCCCTCGACCGGAACGGGTTGCCCCTCCCGGAGGCAGACCGCGCGTCCGGCCACGGTGACCTCGACCTCTTCCGGGACCGGGGGGACCTTCCCCGAATCCGGCCCGGACGGCGCGGCGGCGGCACCCACCCCGCCCGCCGCGAGCAGCACCGCCGCCGCGGCCCTTCGCACGAACCCCACGAACACGATTCTAGCAATCTGTGGAAAAAGGGGCGCGGGCAGGGGATGGCCGCTCCCGGGCTCTTCAAGGCCGGCGGATCAGCCCGGCGACCAGTACCAGGTGGCCTTTACCAGGAGTTCGCGGCGGTCCGGCTCCGCAGCGTCCGCGAACAACGAGCGGCGTTCGGTGTACACCAGGTAGAGGTCGCTCCCCGGCGCGTAGGTCCAGCGCAGCTGGATGTTTCCCGAGAAGTTGTCGTCCTCGGCGTCGCGGTTCCATTGCAGCAGGCCGCGGATATAGGCGTCCGGCGAGAGTGCGGCGAACCCGCGGAGGATCAACAGATTCGTGTCGAAGGCGCCGCCGGGCTGCGGCAGCCGGATTTCACTCCGCGAGTAGTTCCAGCGAAAACGCACGCGGGGATGCGGCCGGAAAGCGATCCCGGGGGAGAACACGCGGAGCGTGCCGCCGAAGAAGCCACTCGTCATCGTGAACAGATTTCCCGAGAGCCTCCGGCTCTCCGAGGACTCGAACATGCCGACCAGCTGCCGGGTCACATATTCGCCGGCTTCGATCACCACTCCCTCGCGGAGCGAGAACGACTCCGAGAGCCCCTCGACGGACCGACCGACATTGAAGAACGCACTGCTGCCGTTGTCGAACAGGAGGTATGGGCCGATCGCGACATTCTGCGTCTGCACCGTGCCGTCGGTTTCGCTGATCCGGAGGAAGTCGGGGCCGAAAAAGATCTGGCGGATGCCGAATCGGCCCGGCCGCGGGTTCCACAGCCCGTTCACCTTGATCTTGCGGATTCCGGTGCGCGGCACGAAACCCAGTTGCGACTCGAACCCCTCTCCGATGTCGGTGTAATCGGCGCTGAGCAGCCAGCGGTCGTTCGTCGCTTCGGCGTGGAGGCCGAAGGCGGACTCGCGCCCTTCGGCGCCTTCGGTCGCGCTTTTCGCGGCGAAGCCGTTCACGCGGGCGGCCCCGGCGGGCGCCCAGGAGAAATCGGCGGCGGCGAGCCGGTGGGATCCGACTCCGGTTTCGCTGCGGTCGAGGGCCAGCACTCCGATCGAGCTTCGCGCCAGCACATCGCGCCGCAGCCGCAGCGCGGAAAAACCGGTGGCTCCGGTTTCGCCGGCAAGCTCTTCCTGCCGGATGTGGAAGGCGCCGACATCGGTTGCCCCCAGTTTGCCGGTGAGGCGGGCGCCGCCGAGGATCGGCACGATCTCGCCGTCGTCGGAGAGGCCGATGCGGCGGCTGAAGAACAGGAGCATCTGCGGGGGCTCGAAGGGAAGGCTGGTTTCCCCGACCTGGAAGAGCCCGGCGTTCTCGAGGAAGAAATCGCGCTGTTCAGGGAAGAAGAGCTCGAAACGGGTCAGGTTGACCTGCTGCTCGTCCGCCTCGACCTGCGCGAAATCGGTGTTCACCGTGACATCGAGATTCAGATTCGAACCGAGCGCGACCTTGGCGTCCAGCCCGCCGTCCAGGGTCCCTTCGCGCTCGCCGCCGCTGCTGCGGATTCCCGATACCCCGAACGGCTTCAGCTTCAGCCGGCCGCCGGGTTCGGCGTGTTCGAGCCCGGTGAGCAGGCCGTAGGCGGAGATCCGCCACATCGCGTTGAATCCCCAGTCGTTGGAAATCGGCGCCCAGAAGGTCTGCTCGCGGGTGCGCGCGACCTGCCGGCCGAAGTTGACGCCGAACTCGGCGGCACCCGCGGGGAAACGGAGAGTTTCGAAGGGGATCACGATTTCGGTGCTCCATCCGCTCTCGGTGCGCCGCGATCCGACCTGCCACACGCCGTCCCATTCGGTGTTCAGATCGGCCCCCTCGTTTTGCACCAGTCCGTCCTTGCGGGTGCCGGCGGCGTTCGTGGTGAAGAAGAAAGCGTTCCGGTGGTCGTGGTAGGTATCCAGGACGACCGTGAAGTTGTCGTCGGAGTCGAGGTTCGCGTCGCGGCGATATTCCCTCGCCACCACCCGGTCGGGGTGGGAGTCTTCGAGACGGGCGCCGATCACCAGCGCGTCCCGGGTGTAGAAGACGAACACTTCGGTGGGGAGGGTCGCCGCCGCTCCTTCGCGCGGTTCGGCCTGGATGAAGTCCCGGGCAACGCCGGCGCGGGTCCACAGCGGCTCTTCGAGGCGGCCGTCGACCAGCGGAAGCACTTCGAGGAGAGGGGCGGCGAGAGAACGCGGGTGCGCCGGCGCGGCAGCGGGAGACGCCCCCGCAAGACCCGCCGGGGCAGCGAGCAGCCAGGCGAGTGCGGTGCGGCGGGCTCGCGGGCTCACTCCTCGAGGACGAATTCGAAAACCATCCATGACGCAGCGAAGAATGCGGCAGCGGCGAGTGCCAGGAACGCCACCGCGTCCCCGACCGGCTCGCCCGCCATCGCCGAACCGAGACCGGAGACGCCGGCGATGAGCAGCGGCGCCGCCAGTGGAAACAGCAGGATCGGCAGCAGCACTTCGCGCATCGTGGTGGAGACGCAGATCGCCGCCACCGCGACCCCGAGAGACATGAAGCCGAGCGAGCCGCAAAAGAAGATCGCGCCGAGCGCGAGTACCCCCTCTACGCCTCGGCCCCCCGCCAGGTTCGCCGCGAAGAGCAGTTCGTAGAGCAGCGCCACCGGGATCTGTACGACGAACAGGAGGAGAGTTCCCGAAGCCAGCTTGCCGAAATAGATCGCGGCGCGGTCCGCGGGACCCATCATCAGCCCGTGGAGCGCCATCGCCTCGGTCTCCGGGGCGAAGCTGCGGTAGAGCCCGAGCGTTCCCGCGAGCAGGAACGCGGTTTCGAGAACGCCCGGAGCGAGCGCCGGGTCGCTGTCGAGCCCGAGAGCCAGATGCATCACCAGCAGGATGAGTGCGGAGAACAGGAACATCGCCGGAAGCCGCTCCCGCGAACGCAACTCGCCGAGCAGGTCCTTGCCGGCGACGGCGAGGGCCGCGTCGAGGACCTTCACGAAACGCCGTTCCGCGCCTCCCGGAAACCACCCGATACCGCCGCGGCGTACGCCGCCGCGATTTCCGCCCGGTTCGCTCCCGGATCGTCGGCCGCCACCCTGCCGCCCGACAGGACCACCGCCCGGTCGCACACGGCGAGGCCGCGTTCGAGGTCGTGGGTGGCGACCAGCACCGCGGCGCCGCGCTCCCGCGCTTCGGCGAGGAGCCGGAGGAGCCGGTCGCGGGCCCCGCCGTCGAGCCCGGCGAACGGCTCGTCGAGCAGCAGCAGGCTGGGCTGATGGAGGAGCGCCCGCGCGAGCGAAACGCGCTGCGCGGTGCCGCGGGAGAGGAGGCGGGCCGGGGCGTTCGCTACCCGGAGCAGTCGGTGCCGGTGGAGCAGCTCGTCGAGATCGACTTCGGCTCGGTGGAGCCGGCGGTGGAAGCTGAGGTTTTCCCGGACGGTGAGTTCGGGATAGAGGAGCGACTCGTGCGAGGCGTAGCCGATCCGGCCGCGGACTTCGGGGAGCGCTTCGGCTGCCCGAACGCCGCGGTAGAAGAGCGCGCCCGCCGAGGGCCGCAGGAGGGTGGCCGCCATCCGGAGGAAAGTCGTTTTTCCGGCGCCGTTCTCGCCGAGCAGGCAGACCCCTTCGCCGGCGCCGAGCGAGAGGCTGACTTCGTGGACCACGGGCGTGTCCCGGACCCGGCGAGAGAGCCGTTCGGCTCGAAAGATCTCTCGAGCCACGGCCCCGGTCAGCGGGCCGGCCCGGGACGCGGCGAGCTGCCGCCGCCCAACCCGCGGTGGAGCAGGCCGAACCCCAGCGCGGCCG
This sequence comes from Vicinamibacteria bacterium, assembly GCA_963422395.1. GTDB lineage: Bacteria > Acidobacteriota > Vicinamibacteria > Marinacidobacterales > Marinacidobacteraceae. Next base: position 589,008 of record OY729431.1, read on the forward strand.
CCATCAGCAGGGCGATCGCCCACTTCGAGGCGCGGCCACGATCGGGAAGCAGGCCGATGGTTCCGACCGCGGAGCCGCCGCCTTCGGGTTCGGCGGCGAGCGGCGGGAGCGGCCGACCCGAGGGCTGCCCCGGGGCCTCGGTCGGAGCGGGCAGCGATCCGCCGCTGAAGACCAATCCGAAGGCCTCGCCCGCCGCCACCTCGAACTTCCGCGCTCCGGTGATACCGGCGGCTTCGTCGGGGCCGAGGAGCTCCCAGCCGGGAGGCGCGCCGGGGGGGATCTCGATCCGGACATCCGCGGGGGAAGCGAAGAGCAGCACTTCGGGGCTGGCGCGCGGGGCGACGAGCGCCGCCTCGTACCGCTCTCCCTGGTAGCGGACCTGGTAGGAGAGCACGACTTCGGTCGTGCCGGGCTTGAAGGCGGTGCGGATCGCGTAGTCGCCATCGTCTCCCACCGGGAAACTGCTCTGCGGCACCGGCATCCCGGTCTGCCCGGTGGCGTTCACCATCGGCACCTCGAGGAGCAGGGCCGCCGGCGGCAGCCGGAAACGGAGGGTCTCGCTGTCGCTCGTGAAGGTGCGGGGCGGATCGGTGCGGTTTTCGACGATGAAGATGTGATCCACCCGGAGCGCGTCCGCCGGGCCGGGCAGGCGGCGGTAGAGCGCCCGCCAGGTGGTCAGGCCGATCTCCGGCTCCTCCCAGGTGCCGAACGGTTCGTACACCGTCAACACCGTCGGGGCGGCCTCGCCGCTCCCGTCGGGTTCGAGCCGCAGCGGCTGGTTGTAGTTGACGCCGCGATAGGTGGCCTGCAGGAGGAAGGGTCGGGCATCTCCGGGGGGCGCTTCGAGAACCTCTTCGGGGCCGGCATCCGGAAGCGAAGCGACCGGTTCCATTCCCTCGCCGAGCCGGTAGAGGGTCAGCAGCTCGGCCGATCCCGGTCCTCCGGAAGTCCCGTTCACCAGGCGCACCCGCACCGGGCCTGCCTGAGCCGTGAACGGCAGGGTAGTGAGCAGCGGCAGGGTAGTGAGCAGCGTCAGGGTGATCCGCCGCCGGGCGAGGAGGGGTGCCGTGAGTCCGGGGGGGCGCATCACCCGGACTTCTCCCCGCCGGGTCCGGTCCCGTCCCGCGCCTCGAGCTGGCGGGTCACCGAGGCCGCTTCGACGAGTAGCTGCCGGCGGCTCGTTCGGTGTTCTCCCTCGGCGATCTTGCCCGCGTCCCGTTCGAAATCGAGTTCGGCGAGCGCGGCGAGGAGCTGGTCGCGCTTCTCCATGAGCCGCAGCGCGGTGCGGTCCGATCCGGTCGGCCCTCCGGATTCTGTTCTGCCGAACACCGGCTGCAGCACGAATGCGGTGGCGGCGGCGGCGATTCCCGCGAGCAGGAACACGATCACGGCGGACTACCCGGGAGAGTCCCGGTTCAACGGATCTCGGAGACTTCCCGCTCGATCCGCGCAATCAGCTCGGGCGGGAGGTCGGTCTCGGCGATCTCCGCGGCGGGCGTCCGCCGCCAGCGGCGCAGCAGGAAGACCGCGAGGAGCGCCCCGCCGGCCAGAAAGACGAACGGCAAGACCCATGCCGAGAGGTGGAATCCGGTCGCCGGCGGCGCTGCCAGGATGGCCAGCCCATAGCGGTCCCGGAACATCTCGATGACCGAGGCGGGGGTGTCGCCGGCCTGGAGCCGCTCGGCGATCTCCTCCCGGATCGGGTTCGAGGAGGGGCAGCGGTCCATGGCGCATTCGAGCACCAGGGCGGTGCAGCCTCCGCACTGGCAGACGAGGGCGCGGCCGACGGCGCGGTAGTCCCCGGTGTTGTAACGGTCCTGGACGAATGCGGGGCCGGAGAGGAGGAGGGAAACCGCGGCGGCGGCGAACGAAAGGCGCATTTTCAGACAGCCTCCAGCGGGGCCGAGCGGGGCGGTGGAGCGGTCCTCGCCGAGCGGTCCGCGGAACGGGCCTCGATCCGCCCCGGGAGCAGGATGAGCAGCGTGCCGAGGAACATGACCAGCCCGCCGATCCAGACCCAGCGGACCAAGGGGTTCCGGTACACATGGACGGTCGCCCGGCCGTCTTCGGTCATCCCGGAAAACACCAGATAGATGTCTTCCTGGAAAGTGGCGTGACGCCGCACTTCCGAAGTCCATTGTCCGGTGGCGCGGTCCCACTGCCTTCGGGGCTGGAAGATGCCGATGGGTTCGTCGTTTTTCGCGAGTAGAAGCTGGGCGCCGAGCCAGTCGTGCACCGGGGTCGAACCGTCTCGCAGGTCCTGGAGGACGACCGAATAGGGGCCGATGCGGGTCTCTTCGCCCGGGTTCAGATCGGCGATCACATCCCGGTTGAAGGCGTTTCCGGCGAAGCCGATGAAGAGCAGCACGATGCCGAGGTGGACCACATAGCCGCCGTAGCGCCGGGTATTCCGCATCACCAGATCGAAGAGCGCTGCGCCGTAGCCGCTGCCCCGGTGCGCCCTCCGGGCGCGCACTCCCCGGTGGAACTCGCTCGCGATGGTGACGACCACGAAGGCGCCCATCGCGAAGCAGACCAGCGCGTAGGGGTGGCGCATCCCGAACAGGAAGAGGAGCCCGCCGGTCGAAAGTCCAGCCGCCGTCGGGATCACGAAGTTGCGGCGCAGGCTGTCGAGGGAGGAGCGACGCCAGGCGAGCAGCGGCCCGACCCCGGTCATCAGCAGGAGCGCGAGGCCCAGGGGGACATTCACCCGGTTGAAGAAGGGCGCGCCCACCGTGATCTGCTCGCCCTGCACCGCCTCCGAGAGCACCGGGAACAGCGTTCCCCAGAGCACCGCGAAGCAGACGGCGAGCAGCAGCAGGTTGTTGAACAGGAAACCGGACTCGCGGGAGACCACCGATTCGAGTTCGTTCTCGGAGCGGAGATCCCGGACTCGGGTGATGAGGAGCGCTGCGGAGAGGATGGCGGCGGCGACGAGGAAGAGCAGGAAGCGCCAGGCGAACTCCGACGAGGCGAAGGCGTGCACCGAGGAGACGATCCCGCTCCGGGTGAGGAAGGTGCCGAAGACGCAGAGCAGGTAGGTCGCCATCACCAGCCCGGCGTTCCAGATCTTCAGCATCCCCTTGCGTTCCTGGATCATCACCGAGTGCAGGAAGGCGGTTCCGGTCAGCCAGGGCATGAGCGCGGCGTTCTCCACCGGGTCCCAGCCCCAGTAGCCGCCCCAGCCGAGCTCCACATACGCCCAGCGGCCGCCGAGCAGGATTCCGGTGCCGAGGAAGAACCAGGCGACGAGCGTCCAGCGGCGGGTGTTCGAGATCCAGGCGGCGTCGAGCCGCCGGGTCCAGAGCGCCGCCACGCAGAACGCGAACGGGATCACGAACCCCACATACCCCGTGTAGAGGATCGGCGGGTGGATCGCCATGATGGGGTGCTGGAGCAGCGGGTTCAGCCCGTTCCCCTCCGGGGGCGCGAAGGGCACGGGGCCGGCGGCGGTGATCTCGGCGAGTTGCCCGAACGGGTTGCACACCCAGTAGTTCATGTAGGCGAAGAAGAGGACGACTCCGCAGAGGGTGGTGATCACCTGCGGGATGAGCTCGTCACTCCGGCGCAGGATCACCACCGCTGCCGAGAAGACGAGCATGAGGAAGGTCCAGAAGAGGAGGGACCCGTCGTTTCCGGCCCAGAGCGCGGAGATCTTGTAGGGCAGCGGCAGCGTGGAGGCCGAGTAGCTCGCCACATACTGGAAACGGAAGTCGTCGGCGAGGAAGAGCGAGAGCAGCGCCGCGACGGAAAGGGTGGAGAAGCCGGCGGCGGCGATCAGCGCCCGGCGAGCGCTCGTGACCAGCGCGGTCGCTCCCGTGCGGGCGAGCTGGCGCGCACCGAGCAGCGAGGCGGCGACCCCGTAGGCGCAGAGGACCACCACCGCCATGAGCGAGAAGTTGCCGAGGTGGTGCATTTCGGAGTGGGGTCAGCAGCGAAGCGTGGAGCTCGTCGGCTCCCGCCCGGGAGGGTCTCCCGGGGTTGCCGCGGATGAGGGATGGGGGGATTCGATCACTGGCTGAAGTGCTTCGCGAGCTGTGGCCCGTTCGTATTCCACCAGGCTCTCGCGCACGCATTCGGCGAACATCGCCAGGAAAGGCGTCAGGTCGCCGGTCTGGGATTCCTCGGGGGCGTCGTAGTAGCGGTGCCGCTCCTCTCGCGGCACGATGGCGATCGGAAATCGGTACCGCATCAGGAGCAGGTTCGCGAGGAGACGTACGACCCGTCCGTTCCCGTCCGTGAACGGGTGGATCGTGACCAGCCAGGTATGCGCGGCCGCGGCCGCGAGCAGGCCCTCGGTGGTGGCGAGCGTGGTTTCCGTCGGGACACTCACCGCTTCGAGCCATTCTGAAAAGACGTCCATCTCTTCTGCCAGCTTTTCCGGTCCGGGAGGTGAGAAGGCGGATCCGCCGATCGCCACCGGCACCGTCCGGTACGCCCCGGCATGTTCTTCGATGTTCTTCAGTACCAGCGCGTGGACCTGCCGCAGGTCGTGCGCGGTGAGGGGCGCCGCGCCGGACGCCAACTCTTCGAGGTAGTCGAGTGCTCCCGAGAGATTCCGTGCTTCCGCCTGGTCTTCGAGCGGCTTGCGGATGAGCGTGAGCCCCTGTTCGACGACCTGGCGAGTCTCGTCGAGGTCGAGCCGGTTCCCTTCGATCGCGTTCGAGTGGTAGATGTTTTCGATCCGGAAGTGCTTCCGGAGCCGATGCAGCACTGCGGGGGTGAGCTTCCCGCTCTCCCGCATCGCAGACACCTGCTGTGAGAGCTCCTGGCAGTCGGCGTGGACCGATCGGTGGCAGGAGTACGGAGTCTCGGCGATCTCGATCCAGGGGTGAGGCGCCGCGGAGACGGCGGCGGCGCTGCTGCTGGTCATCGTTTTCGGCTCGTACGGGACTTCCGGCTCCTACCGGGTTTTCGGCCCGTGCCGGGTGGTCGGCTCAATCCGGACCGACTCCCCGAAGGCGGTCAGGAACCGTCGGTAGCCCGCCGGCCCACTGGTTGCTCTTTCGGTCCGCTCGGCTGCCCGGGTTTCGCCTCTTCGTAGGCAGCGTCGTACTTGGAGGCGCACTTCGCCTGCACCTGGCTGGCCTCGAAAGAGCCGTCCCCGAGCAGTTCGCCTTCGGCCACCGCCTGCGCCCGGTCCACCAAGGTGTCGGGGAGCGGCTCCCGGCCGGTGTAGAGAACGGCCAGGCGGGTGCCTTCGTGCTCGATCTCGAATCGAACGCGGCCCTCGCCTGCGGAAGCGATCGTCCCGGGAACCACATCGCCGGCGACCCGGATCCGCCGCCCTTCGGCCTGCGGCCCCATCGCCCGGAGCTCGCCGACCGTCTGGTAGTAGGCCTTCCCTTCCTCGATACCGGTGAGCAGCAGCCCCGTCACCGCCAGCGCGAAGATCCCCCCGCCCACGAAGAACTTGACCTTGCGAGCCGCCATCACAGTCGAAAATCCTACCATCCCGCACGCTGCCGCGGCGCCCGGGAGGCTGACCCCGTCCGCGCCGCTCCTCAGATCACATTGCCTTCGGGACGGCTCGAGCCGCTTCGGAAGCGGGTGATCGCGAAGTCGGAGATATCCAGCGTCTTCGATCGGCCGTCGGCGACGAGTTCGGAGATCGTCTTGCCGACCGCAGGGGCATGCTGCATCCCGTGGCCGGAAAAGCCGACTGCCAGCAGGAAGCGGGGATGGCCGGGAGCGGGGCCGAGGATGGCGTTGTGGTCAGGGGAGATCTCGTAGAGCCCGGCGTTCGCGGTCTTCATGGAGGCGGCGGCGAGGGCGGGGAGGCGCCGGGCAGCCTGTTCCCAGGCCCCGGCGAGGTAGTCGAGGTCCGGGGTCTGGGAGAAGCCCGGCGGTTCCTCCGGGTCGGAGTTGCCGACGAGCATGCCGCCGCTGTGTCGGTGTAGGTAGGCGCCGCTGCCCCAGTCGATGGTGAGCGGCATCCTCTCCGGGATCCACGAAAGCGGCTCGGTGGTGAAGAACTGGCGGCGGACCGGCTGGACCGGGACGGCGACGCCGAGCAGGTTGCCGACCTCGGCGGCCCAGGGGCCGGCGGCGTTCACGAGCCACTCGCAGCGCCAGCTCTCGCGTCCGGCGGTGAACCTGAAGCTGCCGTCTCGAAGGCTGGCCGCCGCAGTGACCTCGGCTCTCCGGCGCAACTCGACGCCGCCCCGTCGGGCGAGCGCGGCGTAGCCGGCTACCAGCGCCGCGGGGGTGGCGACCCCGTCTTCGGCGCAGAAAGTGGCGCCCGCGAGATCGTCGGTCCGGATGCCGGGCAGGAGGCGGGCCGCTTCCTCCGGGGGGATCACTTCCACGGGTGCGCCCAGTGCGCGCTGGAGCTTCGCGGCGGCGGCGAAGCGGCGGAGGTCCTCCTCACGATTCAGGAGGAACAGGTAGCCGTCCTGGACGAAGTCCGCATCCACCCCGGTACGTTCCCGGAAGCACCGGATCTCCTCGATGCTGTAGCGGGAGAACGCCACATTCGCCGGAGTGGTGAACTGGAGGCGCACTCCGCCGGCGGCCTTGGCGGTGGAGCCGGCGCCCAGGACATCCTCGCGCTCGAAGACCACGACCCGCCCGACCTTTCGCTCGGCGAGGTGGGCGGCGATCGAAGCGCCGATGACTCCGCCCCCGACGATGGCGACTTCGGCGGCGCGGGCGGACATCCCAGAAGGGGGATTCTGGCGAACCGCTCTCGTTTCCGATACCGGAATCCGGCTCTGCCCCGGCTAGAATTGCGCTCCTTGCCCGAAACCGCTGCCAAAGCAACCCCCGGCGAGCTCCCGGAGGGAGTGCCGGACGGAACGACAGACGGAATCTCGGGCGGAACCCTGCTCCTCACCGATACCCGGACCGGTGCCCGTTACGAGCTCGAGATCGAACACGGGGCCATCCGTGCCGCCGGCCTCGCCCAGGTGCGGACCGGCGAGACGGGACCCGGACTCGCAGCCTACGATCCGGCGTTCAAGAACACCGCCGCCTGCATCAGCCGGATCACCGAAATAGACGGCGACCGGGGCATCCTCCGCTACCGCGGCTATCCGATCGAGGAGCTCGCCGGGCGCGTCAGCTATCTCGATACCGCCTGGCTGCTGCTCAGGGGGGAGCTCCCCACCTCGGAGGAGAGCGAGCGCTGGCGGCGGGAGATCGCCGCCCAACAGGCGGTCGGGGAACCGCTGCCCCGGCTCCTCGACGGGTTCGCCCCGGACGCCCATCCGATGGCGATGTTCATCGCGCTGCTCGCCGGTCTCGGCGCGATGCACCCGGAGGCGAAGGAGGTCGCCGACGCCGAGGGCCGCGCCCGCCAGATCCGCCGGCTGATCGCCGCTGCTCCCACCCTCGCGGCGATGGCCTACCGCCGGGGGCGGGAGCTCGCTCCGGTTCCGCCGCGCGCGGATCTCGACTTTCCGGCGAATTTCCTGAACATGGTGTTCGGCGGGGAAGGATCCGGGTTCGAACCGGATCCGGTGCTCGGGCGGGCGATGGAGGTGCTGTTCCTGCTGCACGCCGACCACGAGCAGAATTGCTCCACTTCGGCGATGCGCGGGGTCGGCAGCTCCCACGCCGACCCGTACTCGGCGGCGGCGGCGGCTTCGGCGGCGCTCTACGGGCCGCTCCACGGAGGAGCGAACGAAGCGGTACTGCGGATGCTCGCCGAGATCGGCAGCCGCGATCGGGTGCCGGCGTTCCTCCGCGAAGTGAAGGCGGGCGGGCGGCGGCTCATGGGCTTCGGACACCGCGTGTACAAGAGCTACGACCCGCGGGCGACCATCATCAAGCGGACCGCCTACGAGGTCTTCGAGGCGACGGGAAGGAACCCGAAGATCGACATCGCGCTCGAACTCGAGCGGATCGCGCTCCAGGAGGACTACTTCGTGAAGCGGCGCCTCTACCCGAATGTGGACTTCTATTCGGGGATCATCTACGAGGCGCTCGGTTTTCCGGTGGGGCTCTTCCCGGTGCTCTTCGCGGTACCGCGGATGTCCGGCTGGCTCGCCCAGTGGCAGGAGATGCTCGAGGATCCCGAGCAGAAGATCGCCCGCCCGAAGCAGATCTACCTGGGTGAGGCGAAGCGCCCGGTTCCCTCACGCGCGAAAACCGCCTGAGGGCCACGGGGACTGAGGGCCCCGGGGAGAAGCCGCACCGGGACGATCGGTGATCGCTCCGGACCGTCCCGGCGCCTTCCGCCTCCCGGAGGGCGCGGTTCTCCGGCTGGTGGCCACGGGGGAGACAGGCCCACTTCCGAGTCCTCTTTTCCCGGTTTGCTTTCCCGGTTTGGCTTCTCCCGCGCTGCCCTTCCGAACGGAGGGTTCCCCCGCATGGTTATGGTATTATGGCATCGTTATGGCAGATAGCCGACCGGAAGCGCAGAAGCCCCTTCGAGCGGCTTCCTGCAAGGTGACCTACAGCCTGGATGAGGCAACGGTGGATGCGGTGAACCGTCTTTCTCGGCAGGCCGATCGGCCGAAGAGCGCGGTCGTCCGCGAGGCGGTCCGGTTCTACGGCGAAGAAATCCGGCGCCGGGAAGCCGCCGACCGCAGCCAGCGGCTGCGCCGTTTCGACGAGTTGATGGCGCGGATCCCCCAGCGCTCCGCAAGGGAAGTCGATGCCGAACTGAAGGAGATCCGTCGAGAACGGCGGCACTGGGATCGTCGGACGGCCCCGATCGGCGAGTAATCGTCTGCGAGTGATCGTTCTCGACACTTCGGTCCTCGTGGACGCGATCGGCGGCACCCGAAGATGGGGGCCGGCGCTCCGCCGGGAGCTGGCGGCGGGGACCGCCCTCGGGCTTCCTTCCATCGTGCTCTACGAATGGCGGCGGGGGCCGCGGATCGCGGCCGAACTGGAGCTGCAGCGGGAGTTCTTTCCTCCGAGCGCCATCCTTCCCTTCGGGGGGATCGAGGCCGAAGTCGCCGCCGATCTGTACCGGCGCTTGCCCCGGGCACGCGGCCGGAGCGCCGATCTCGCCATCGCCGCCTGCGCGCTGACCCGAAACGCGCTGCTGTGGACCGCGAACCGGGCTGATTTCGAGGATGTCGCCGAGCTGCGGCTCCATGAGCCAGCTCCCTAGCAGCCTATGGATGACTGGGCATCGCCGGCCTTTGGCCGTGCGACTTCGTCCACAGGCTGCTAAGCCAAGCCCCCTCGACTCCTTGCTTCCGACCGCCTGGATCAGACCGAGGACCGGGTGGATTCGCCCGGGGCCGGACGATCAGGCGGCGACGGCGGTCTCGGCTGCGGCCTCGGCCAGCGTCTCGCTGATGAGCCCGAGGCTCCGTTCGACCACCTCCGGTTCCGCTCCGTAGCCGATCCGCAAGAACCCCTCCATCTCGAAGTGGGACGAGGGGACCACCAGCAGATCGCGGGTGATCCGCAGGCGGTCGCCGAGTTTCTCCGAAGCGATGGGGTGGTGGTAGCGGACCGCGGCGATCGCTCCGGCTTCGGGCGGCGTCCAGGAAAGCCGCACCGGATGATCTTCGTGCGTCCGCACCCAGTCGGCCACCAGCGGCAGCTGCCGTCGGCAGATGCCGCGCGTCCGCTCGAGGAGGGCGGGACGCCGGTCGAGCGCGATCTGTGCGAGCCGGTCCGAGAGCGCGCTGACCGCCAGGGTGTTGTAGTCCCGGTGCGCCCAGAGCTCGGCGGCCTTCTCCGCCGAAGTCACCGTCCAGCCGATCCGGAGCCCCGGCAGCCCGAACGCCTTGGAGAGCCCCGCGTTCAGCAGGAGCTTCTCGGCCCGGCCCCAAAAGCTCGGGCATTCCCGGCCGTCGAGCTCGGCGCCGCGGTACACCTCGTCGGCGAGCAGCCAGGCGCCCGCGCGGTCAGCGGCGGCGGCGATCCGGTCCATCTCCGGCTCGGTGAGCACGGCGCCGGTCGGATTGTTCGGATTGCAGACCGCGAGGAGCCGGGTTCGGTCGCCGACCGCAGCGTCGAGGGCATCGAGGTCCGGCCGCCAGCCGTTCTCCTCGATCAGCGGGAACGGGATCACCCGGGCACCGAGCGAACGGCAAGCGCCGACGATCTGCATGTAGTTCGGCATCATCACCACCGCCTCGTCTCCGGGGGAGAGGGTGGTGAGCGCCGAGAGGAAATTGGCCTCGGCGGCGCCGTTCGTCACCAGCACCTGGTCGGGCCCGGCGCCGGGATGGAGTGCCGCGATCCGCTCCCGCAGCGGCAGCGTGCCGTTCGTCTGCGGATAGCCGAGCAGGGTGTCCCCGAGGTTTTCGCCGGCGGCGAGCTCGGCGAGCGTCAGCGGGTGCACTCCGCTCTCCGAGATGTTCCAGCGAACGGTGTTCTCCCACTGGCACAGGCTTCGTTCCATCACGAACGGTTCGAACTTCATGGGCCGTCTTCTCCCGGAGTTTCGCGGCGCCGCCGGGAACCCCGGGTGCGCTCGAGCGGCGATTCTACGGCGGAGCGCCCGGGTCCGCGTAGCATCCCCCGCGTGATCGAACCGCTTCCCCGATGCTGACGAAGCTGAAGCTCCATCGATTCCGCAGCTTTCCTTCGAGCACGGCGAAGTTCGCGAATCCCACCTTTCTCGCCGGTCGGAACGGGTCCGGCAAGAGCAATCTCGTCGATGCCTTCGCCTTCCTCGCAGAGCTATGGAGTCGCCGCTCCGGGCGGTTCTCGACCGCCGCGGCGGCGTTTCCGCGGTGGCCAACCGGAGTTCGGCGCGAGAGCGCCCCGCCGACCTCGGACTCGGGGTGGAGGTCGAGAGCCCGGAGTTTCGCGCGATCTACGCCTTCGAGATGCGCGCCAGGAGAAGCCACGGATTCGTGGTTCGTCGCGAGCAGTGCATCGCGCAGCCGAAGTCGGACTCGAAAGTCTGGTTCGATCGCAGCCCCTCGGGATTCCGCAGCAACGTTCCGTCGCTTCAGCCGGCGACCGACGAGGCGGCGCTCGCCCTGCCCCTCGTGGGAGGTGATATCCGGTTCGGGAGCGTCTTGCGGTTCCTCGCCGGAATCCGCTCGTACCGGATCGAACCGGCCTCGCTTCGGGAAATGCAGGCCCCGGACGCCGGAGACCGACTGCGCCCGACAGGAGGCAACGCGGCGAGCGTCCTCCGCGAAATCTCGCGCGAATCGCCCGACGACTGGAAGACGCTCCAGGAGCTGCTGCAGAGCATCGTTCCCGGGATCTCCTCGGTGAGCCCTCGGCAGCAGGGGAACAAACTCACTTTCCAGTTCGCCCACGGTCCTCGTGATCGAGGAGCCCGAGGCGACGATCCATCCCGGCGCGATCGGGGCGATCCTGGACCTGCTGCATGATGCGAGCCGTCGCATGCAGGTGGTGGTGACGACCCACAGCCCCGATGTCCTCAACGCGAAGTGGATCGAAGCCGGCCACCTGCGGATCGTCACCTGGAACCGGGGGGCGAGCCGCGTCGGCGCGGCCTCGGAGTCGGTGAGCCGATCCCTCCGCGAGCATCTGATGGGGGCCGGAGAGCTGCTGCGGGCGAACGCTCTCACTCCGGAACCGATCTTCGACGAGCACATCGGTGAGCCGCGTCTGTTCGAGGACTGTCCGGTATGAAGATCCAGCCGATCGTCGAAGGTCATGGGGAGGTAGAAGCCTTCGGAGTGCTTCTCCGAAGGCTGCTCGGTACGGCCCAAGTTTGGGGTGTCGAGATCGGGGTGCCGGTTCGGCAACCACGCAACAAGCTGGTGAAACAGGACACTCTGAAAGAACCGGAAGCTCAGCCACTCCTTCGGCGTTCTGCTGCGCGGAGTCGGGAAGGACATCGGCGTCTGGCCGCCGGAGTGCTGGCGGACCTCGACGGCGGGCCGCTCCGTGCAGCATCCCCCCCGGTGATCGAGCCGCTTCCCATGCTGACGAAGCTGACGCCCCAGCGCCTGTTCTCCCGGATAATCCGCCGCATGACTCGATCCACCCTTTTCCTGGCTCTTCTCTCGTTCGCGGTTGAACCGGCTGCGGCAGAGACGCTCAGAGCAGAGGCGCCCACAGCAGAAATGGCTGCTGCCGCCGCAGCGCAGGCGGAGGCCGCCGGCCCCGCGGCGCGGATCGAGTGGCCGGCCTGGGGCGGGGATCAGGGCTCGACGCACTACTCCCCCCTCGCCCGCATCGACCGGGACAATGTCTCGCGGCTCCGGCTCGCCTGGGAGTGGGACACCGGCGAAGCTCCGCTCTCCGGACCGCGCCTGCCGGTGCCCAGGAATCCGGTCCGGCCCGGCAGTTTCGAGAACACCCCGATCGTGCGCGACGGGGTGATGTATGTGAGCACTTCCTACAACCGGGTGGCGGCGCTCGACCCGGACACCGGCGAGCTCCAGTGGCTCTACGACCCGAGGATCACCGAGTGGGGGCAGGTGCCGAACGGCACCGGGTTCGTCCACCGGGGAGTGGCGCTGTGGGAAGGCGGCGACGGGACGCGGCGGGTGTTCCTGAACAGCCGCTGGCGGCTCCTCTCGATCGACGCGGTGACCGGCGAGCCCGATCCCTCCTTCGGAGACGGCGGCGAGATCGATCTGACCGCGCAGCTCCTCTGGCCGGTGAACCGCCTCCACTACACCCAGACTTCGCCGCCCGTCGTCTTCGAGGACCTGGTGATCCTGGGCAACGGGGTGTGGGACCTCTTCGTCTATGAGCGCGACCCGCCGGGGAATGTGCAGGCGTTCGATGCCCGTACCGGCGAGCTCGCCTGGTCCTTCAACCTGATCCCGCAGCCGGGCGAGTTCGGGAACGACACCTGGGAGGACGGCGCCTGGGACCGCACCGGCCACACGAATGTCTGGGCGCCGATGGCGCTCGACGAAGAGCGCGGCCTGCTCTACCTGCCGGTGGGCACCCCGAGCAACGACTACTACGGCGGCGGCCGGCTCGGCGACAACCTCTACGCCGAGGCGGTGGTCTGCCTCGACGCCCGCACCGGCAAGCGGGTCTGGCACTTCCAGACGGTGCGCCACGGACTCTGGGACTACGACCTGCCGGCGGCGCCGGCGCTGCTCCCCATCGAGGTGGAGGGCAAGGAGATCGATGCGGTGGCGGTTCCGGCGAAGACGGGTTTTCTGTATGTCTTCGACCGGGTGACCGGAGAACCGGTCTGGCCCATCGAGGACCGTCCGGTCCCGGCGAGCGATGTCCCCGGAGAGCGCACCGCGGCGACGCAGCCCTTCCCCACCCGGCCCGCGCCCTTCGCGAAACAGGGTTTCTCCGAGGAGGATGTGATCGCCTTCACCCCCGAACTCCGCGAGGAGGCGCTCGCCAGCGTGCGCCAGTACCGGATGGGCGGTCTCTACACCCCGCCCTCGCTCCAGGGCACGATCTCGAACCCGGGCATCCTCGGAGGCGCCAACTGGGGCGGCGCTGCCGCCGATCCGGAAACCGGCGTGGTCTATGTCAAATCGAACGAGTTCCCGGCACTGCTGGCGCTCCGGGAAGCGGACCCCGAAGCCAGTGAAGGCCGCTACGGGCTCGACCGCGAGCGGCGCTCGCTGAACCTCCCGAACGGACTGCCCATCAACAAGCCGCCCTACGGCACCCTCACCGCCATCGACCTGAATACCGGCGAGCATCTGTTCCAGGTGCCGGCGGGCAACAATCCGCTGGTCCGCGAACACCCCGCGCTCGAAGGAGTGGACCTCGGCGAGGAGCGGCTCGGCATCGTCGGCGCGCCCGGTCCGATGGTCACCGCCGGAGGTCTCGTCTTCTTCACCGGCGGCGCGGATCATCTCTTCGCCCTCGACAAGACGACCGGGGAGGAGCTCTGGGCCCATCCGCTCGGCGCGAGTTCCTATGCGAACCCGATGACCTATGAATCTCCGGACGGGGTCCAGTTCGTCGTCATCGCGGTGGGGCGCGGCGAGGGGAACAAACTCATGGCGTTCTCACTCGGGCCGGAGGCCGGGGAGGGAATCCGATAGCCTGGCGCCGCGCCGCCGGCGGTGGCGTCTGGCGGTTTAGCATTCCCGGTTGCGGCGTTGACAGCCGCCGCCGAACGAATGCAGGACCCCGGTCTGATGAAGGCGCCCGGTGCGCCGAGGAGAAATCCCATGCCCCTTCCCCCGCTCTACGACCCCGAAGCCGTCCGCCCCATGCAGGCGGAACTGACCGACTGCCGGGTCTCGCCGCTCCGCCGGGCCGAGGAGGTGGACGAGTTGCTGGCGCGGCCCGGCACCGCCCTGGTGGTGGTGAACTCGGTTTGCGGCTGCGCCGCCGGATCGGCTCGACCCGGAGTCACGAAAGCGCTCCAGAACGCCCGGATTCCCGACCACCTCGGCACCGTCTTCGCCGGAGTGGACCGGGACGCCACCGACCGCGCCCGCACCCACATGGCCGAGGCGCCGCCGTCGTCGCCGGCGATCGCGCTGTTTCGGGACGGCCAGCTGATCCACCTGCTGGAGCGGCGTCACATCGAGACCATGTCTCCCGACGGCATCGCCGACGACCTCGCCGCCGCCTTCGACGCCCACTGCGAGTCCGAGGGTCCTTCGGTGTCGCGCGAAGTCTGGGAACGCTCGGCCAGCGAGCGCCGGTGCGGTTCCGAAATCCCGCTCTGGGGCTCCGCACTCCGCTGACCGTCGGCGGTTCCGCGGCGCGCCTGCCGGGAACCGCGGGCGAAGAGGCCGGCTCGGGAGGGCGGTTCCTGACCGTCGAGGGAGTCTCGGGAGCCGGCAAGACCACCCTGGTCCGCCGCCTCGCGGATCGACTGCGCGGGCTCGGTCGGCCGGTTACCGTCACCCACGATCCCGGAGGAACCCGCGCCGGGAAAACCATCCGCGAACTGCTGCTCGGCACCGAAGGCCGCCTCTGCCCGGAAGCGGAGGTCGCCCTCTTCTTCGCCGACCGGGCCCAGAACCTCGACGAGGTGATCCGCCCGGCGCTCGCTCGGGGAGAGACGGTGATCGCCGACCGGTTCACCGATTCCACGATCGCCTACCAGGGCGGAGGCCGGGGCCTTCCCCGGGAACGGATCCTGGCGGTGGATCGGGCGATCACCGGCGGCTTCCGGCCGCAGCTGACGCTGGTTCTGGATCTTTCCGCGGCTCGGGGGCTCGCGCGTCTCCGGGGCCCGGACCGGATCGAGCGTGAGGCCGAGCGCTTCCACGAGCGGGTTCGCGAGGGGTTTCTTCGGATCGCCAGGGAGCACCCCGAGCGCGTCGTGGTGATTTCCGCCGCCGAGCCGATGGAGGAAGTCTTCGAGCGGGCTTTCGCGGTGCTCGCTGCGAGGCTGCTGTCGTGAGCTCCCGCCCATCTTCCGATCTGCTGGCCGCCGCGCCGTTTCCGCGCCTTGCCGGGCTGGCCGCCGGCGGCCGCCTGTCGCCGAGCCTGCTGCTCGCCGGACCGTCGGGCGCCCCGACCGCCGAGGCGGCCATCGCGCTGGCAGCCATCGTGAACAGCCCCGACGGGGAGCCCGATTCGAAAGCCACCCGCGAGCTCGAGGAGCGCATCCGCTGCACCGAAGAACTGGCCCGGTCCACTGCCGGGCGAGATCCTGGCGGCGGTTGGCCGGGACCCGGAGCCGGACCGTACCCCGATGTGCGGATCGTCCGGCCGGAGAGCGGGAAACCGATCCGGGTCGAGGAGATCCGGACCGCGGTCGCAGCGACCCGGAGCCGCCCCTTCGAGGGGCGGCGGCGCTTTCTCATCATCGTGGAAGCGGACGCCATGAACCCGCCCGCGGCGAACGCCCTCCTCAAGACGCTCGAGGAACCGCACGACCGTCTCGGGGTCATCGTCTGCGCGATCCAGGAGGCGGCGCTTCTGTCCACCATCGTCTCCCGCTGCCAGCGCTGGCGGTTCCGGGCGCCCACCGCGCCGGAGGTCGCTGCCTGGCTCCAGGAACACCACGGCTATTCGGAGGAGGAGGCCGCGGCCGCGGCCGCGGCTGCGAGGGGTGATCGGAATCGGGCCCTGGCCCTCGCCCGCGACCGGCTCCTGCCGCTCGCCGAGGAGGCCGAACGGATCGCCGCGGTCGTGGGTCGGGGCATACCGGCTCCGGCTCGCGCCGCGCTGACCGAGCGGCTGGCCAAAGCGTCGCCGCGTTCCCGAAAGGCAGGAGGCCCGCCGGAGGAACTGCGAACGCTGCTGGTCCTGGTGCGGGCGGTGCTGCGCGACCTGGCGGCGCTCCACTCGGGCGCGAAGCCGCTCACCGGGGGCCGGAGCGGCCGACTGCGGCAGCTCGCAGCGCTGGCACCGGGCCGCGCCTTCGCCGAAGCGGCGCTCCTGGTGGAGGACGCCGATCGGAAAATGCACCACTTCCACGGCAACAAACGAATGCAGCTGGATGCGCTGCTGCTGGGTTTCAACGAGATCGCCCGGCCGCTGGTCCTCGCCCGGATGCGGAATGAACTGCAGCAGAAGCGGGCAGCGGGAACCGGCTGAAGCCGCTACTCCGCCTGCGCAGCTTCGGTCCGGCGGCGGCTCCCCGACCGCAGCTCCGCCGGTTGGCCAGCGAATCCGCGAGGGGTGCATTTGAAATCCGGACAGTAGAATCGGAACCCGCGGCCTTCGGGGCTTCCCGGCCGGCCGCGGTACCGCCTTTTTCTGCACATTCCGAATCCCGGACACGGCCCGCGCGACCCCACGATTCGCGCCCTTTCGATTCGAAGGAGTCTCCTGCTCATGGTTTCCGTCTTCTCTCTCTGGCTGCCGATCCTGGCGGCTGCAGCAGCAGTCTTCCTCGTCAGCTGGGTGCTCCACACCGTCCTCCGCTGGCACCAGAAGGATGTGGCGGCCATCCCCGACGAGCGCAGAGTCGCCGACGCGCTCCGCCCTTTCGCGATCTCACCCGGCGACTATGTGATGCCCCACGCCGCGGACATGAAGGAGATGAGCACGCCGGAATTCCTCGAGAAGACCCAGGCAGGTCCAGTGGCCATCCTGACCGTCTTTCCGAACGAACCGTTCGCGATGGGGAAAACACTCGTCCAGTGGTTCGCTTACAGCATCCTCGTCGGCGGGCTGGCAGGCCATGTCGCCGGCTTCAGCCTGGGACCCGGCGCCGAAGCCGCCGCCGTTTTGCGGGTGGTCGGCGCGGTGACCTTCGCCGGGTATTCGCTCGCCATCCTCCAGGCTTCCATCTGGTGGGGCAGGAGCTGGGGGTACACGCTCCGCACGATGGCGGACGGTCTGCTCTACGCGCTGCTCACCGGCGGAATCTTCGCCTGGCTCTGGCCCTGACCGGCAATCGACAGCGGTTCAGGCGGCGAACCCGCGTCCGGGCGATCACCGCGGGGTGCCTGCTTCTCGCCTTCGCCGCCAGCGGCTGTTCCATCGTGTTGGTCCACGGTCCTCCGCGCCCGGGCGAATCGGACCACGACCCGACGGGCCGTTACGAAGCCGGCGTGCCCTGCACCAGCAGCAGGGCGTGGCCCCTCCTCGACACCGCGATCCTCCTCTGGGTTCTCGCCGTGACCTCGACCTACGATCAGACCGACGACCAGATAGACGGCAGTCTGACTGCGGCGGCGGCGGCGATTTCCGCGTGGGTCGGCTACGGCGGACGAGTGCCTGCCGCCAAGCGCAGGCAGCAGCCGTCGGGCCGCCCCCGTTCGGCTGAGCACCGGGCGGTTCGGGAACGGGGCGTTGCCGCTCGTCCCACGAGAGTGCGCAACGCAACCCGACCTCCACGCCCCGTGCGAGAGGTTTCGACCCTTTTTCGAGGCCCGGGGAGGCATGTTGCGCCCGAGGCTATGGCTCGGGCGCGGCACAGCGGGGGAAAGTGTGAAAGGGGGTTTACCCCCGTTCACAGAGTAGTGACTCGGAATCGCACTCGCTGCCGCCCACTGCGGCAATGGCTGGAGATGGGGTTCGAGGAACGGAGGGAGCGGCAGGAGTGCGGATTCCCGGCGCGAAGCGCCGAGCGGTTCGGGAACGGGGCGTTCCCACTCGTCTCACCAGGGTGCGAGACGCGGCATGACCTCCACGCCCCGTTCGAGAGAGTAGCGACCCCCGTCCGTGGCCCAAAACGAACTGTTGCGCCCGAGGCTATGGCTCGGGCGCGGCACAGCGGGGGAAAGTGTGAAAGGGGGTTTACCCCCTTTCACGAATTGGTGACCCGGAATCGCACTCGCTGCCGCCCACTGCGGCAATGGCTGGGGATGGGGTTCGAGGAACGGAGGGAGCGGCAGGAGTGCGGATTCCCGGCGCGGAGCGCCGGGCGGTTCGGGAACGGGGCGTTCCCACTCGTCCCACCAGGGTGCGAGACGCGGCATGACCTCACGCCCCGTTCCCGAACCGCTCTGCCTCAGCCGAGTGCCGCGCGGATTTCGCGGGCAGCCTCGCGCTCGCGGACGGTCTCTCGCTGGTCGCGATTGCTCTTGCCCCGGGCGAGCGCGACCTGCACCTTGATCCAGCCGTTCCGCAGGTAGATCCGCAGCGGCACCAGGGTGAGGCCCGCGGTCGTCAGCTTGCCGGCGATCTCCTGCACCTCGTCACCGTGGAGCAGGAGCTTTCGGTTGCGCTCGGGATCGCCATGATCCGCCGGGGCGTGGGCATAGGGCGCGATGTGGCACTTCACCAGGAAGAGCTCGCCGTTCCGCACCCGGCCGTAGGCGTCCTTGAGGTTCGCTCCGCCCGCCCGGCAGGACTTCACTTCGGGGCCGGTGAGGGCGATCCCGGCCTCGAATCGATCGAGCAGGGTGAAGTTCCGCCGCGCCCTTCGGTTCTCGGCGAGGACCTGCCCGGCCGCAGGAGCCCCGGAACCCGACCGCGAACCCGAACCGCCGGAGCGGAGACGGCGCTTCTTCCGCGCCGTCTTCTTTCGACTCACGACCCCCTCCTGCTCTCTCGTTCGCAGGCGAGTTTAGCGAGCCTTCCCGGGCCGGTCGGCGCGGCCTCCCGGTAGTTACCATCGGGGGATCGAGCGATGCCGGAGTTCGGATGCCAGGTCGGCGAACCCGGGGGGGAGCTCCGCCGTCTCCGCGTCGAAGCCGGGAACGCCGAGGCGGCGAGACGCCAGCTTCGCGACCAGGGATTCCATGTGTTCGCGGTGCGGCGCGTCTCGACCCTCGCCGGTCTCCGGCGGCTCCTCGGCGGAGCCGCGGTCTTCCGCCGTCGGCGGGCGGTCCGAAGCCGCGAGGTGCTCCTCTTCAACCAGGAACTCGCCGCGCTGCTGCGCGCCGGGCTGCCGCTCGCCGAAGCGCTCGCCATCATGGTGGAACGCATGGAAAACCGAACGCTGCGGCTTTCGGTCGAGGCGATCCTGGCGGAAGTCCGGGCGGGCGCCCCGATGAGCGCTGCGGTGAAGCGCCATTCGTTCTTCCCCGGCGTGTATTCCGCTTGCCTGCAGGCGGGAGAGACGAGCGGCGATCTCGCCGGGATGCTGTCCCGGTTCACCGACTCGATGCGGGTGGCGGTGAAGGCGCAGTCCAACCTGACCGCGGCGCTGGTCTATCCGGCGTTCTTGCTGGCGGCGCTGCTCGGCACCGCCGCTTTCCTGCTGCTCGGGGTGGTGCCGAACTTCATCCCCTTCTTCGCCGGCTTCGACCAGGAGCTTCCCGCCCTGACGATGGTCCTGCTCGGCGCCGCCGAGTTCCTGCGGGATCGGTTCTGGTGGGTCGCCGCCGGGCTCGCCGCCTCGGGTGCGGTTTTCGCCGCCTGGTCACGGACGAAGCGCGCCGGACGGCTTCGCGACCGCTGGGTCCTGCGCCTCCCGGCGGTCGGCGAAGTGCTGCGGCTCTACGCGATGTCCCAGTTCAGTCGAGCTCTCGGAACCCTGCTCGCCGGGGGCATGCCGCTCGCGAACGCCATTCCGGTGGCGGCCGGCGGGATCGGCAACCGCCACCTGCGCTCCTCGATCGAACCCACTGCCCGGCAGGTCCGCGAGGGCCGCTCCTTCGTGGACGCGCTGGCCGAGACCGGTGAGATCCCCGGATTCGCGCTCCAGTTGGTCCGGGTGGGGGAAGGCGCCGGTGACCTCGCCCGGATGGTGACTGCGATCGCCGACTTCAACGACGAGGCCATCGAGAACCGGATGACCGTTCTACTCAGCCTGCTGACTCCGGTCGTCCTCGTCCTGCTGGGCGGTTTCGTGGCGCTCGTGCTGCTCGCCATCTACCTGCCGCTCTTCAGCCTCGCCTCGGTCCCGCAGTTCTGATGCGTTCGAGCCTTTCCCCGAAGCGCCGGCGGGGGCGGGAGGAAGGTTTCACCCTGATCGAGCTGGTGATCGCCGCGGGGATCCTCGCGGTGCTCGCCCTCGCGATCATCCCGGTGGCGAAGGTGAGTTCGGTGCGGGTGAAGGAGATCGAGCTGCGCCGGAACCTGCGCACCGTCCGGATGGCGATCGACGCCTACCGGGAAGCCGCCGAGGTGGGCGAGATCGACGGCGATTTCGTCGAGCCCGACCACGAGAACTACCCGCCCACCCTCGAATCGCTGGTGGAAGGAGTGCCGGGGCCCCGCCGGGAAGACGGGAGGACCCCGGTGGTCCGTTTTCTCCGACGCTTACCGCTCGACCCGATCACCGGACGCGCTGACTGGCTGCTGCGTTCCTACCAGGACGACTTGGACACCCTCTCCTGGGGCGGCGAGAATGTGTACGACCTGCGCTCCGCCTCTCCGCGGACCGCACTCGACGGAACTCCCTACCGGTCATGGTGAACCCTGGCCCCCGCGCTCCCGGAGACGCCGGCTTCAGCTTCATCGAGATGGTGCTGGTGCTGTTGGTGCTGGGAGTGCTCTTCGGGATGGCGGTGCCGCGCTACCAGGCGCAGGTCGTGAAGGCGAAGGAAGCGGTCCTTTCGCACAACCTCGCGGTGCTGCGCGAGCGGCTCGACCAGTACCGCGCCGACCGCGACGAGTTCCCGAACAGCCTGGCGGAACTGGTCGTCTCCGGGTACCTCCGGGGAATCCCCGAGGACCCCATGACCCAGTCCATCCTCTGGGAGGAAGTGCGGGACGGCTACGACCCGCTGTTCCCCGATGCCCCGGCGGGGGTGTCCGATGTGCAGAGCCGCTCGGCGGAGCTGGGCAGCGACGGGCGGCCGTACCGTGAGTGGTGAGGTGCGCCCCGGCGGGCGCGGAAGCGCCCCCGGCTATGTGCTCTTCGGGGTGCTCGTCGGGGCGGTGCTCCTTTCCCTCGGGATGATGGCGGCGGTCAGTCTCTGGAGCCGGGTGGTCCAGCGCGAACGCGAAGCCGAGCTGCTGTTCCGGGGCGAGGCGATCGTCCGCGCCCTCGATCGCTACCAGCAGGATCGGCCGGGAACCCTTCCCGAGACCCTCGACGAGCTCGTGGAAGGGCGCTACTTGCGGCGTGCCTTTCGCGATCCCATGACCCGCGGCCCGTTCCGCCTGCTCCGCGCCGAAGGCGCCGCGGGGGAAACCGTCGGCGGCCCCCCACCGAATCCGCGGGAAGACGCCCCCTTCGCCGCCTCTCCCGGGGAAACCGGAGAGCGCAGCGGAGAAGGCGGGAGAGGAGGGGAAGACGAAGAGGGAGAGGACGACGGATCGGGCTCCGACTCCGGGGCGTCCCGGGGCATCGTCGGCGTGGTGAGCACCAGCGATGCGCTCAGCTTTCGCACCTACGAAGGCGCCCGTCGCTACAGCGAGTGGAGGTTCGAGGTCTCGGCTGCGGCCTCCGCCGGCCGCCGCTCCCGGGAGCGCTGAGACCCGGAACAGAAACATTGCTTCGGCCTTCCGCCGCGTAGAAGTCGGTTCGGATCGGCGGGTCCGTCCGGTAGCCGATCTGTCCCCGGTGGAAGAGCCGGCTGCCGGCGCCCCCGTTCGGTCCCATCAGGCCCTCTTTCTCGAGCCTGTCGATCACCACCTGGTGGGCGCCGTTCCAGATGTCCACTGCGACCCAGCGCCGTCCGAGCCGCTCGGCGGCAACCGGCGTCGTGGCGCACCCGGCGAAGGGGTCCAGGACCAGATCCCCCCGGTTCGAGGAGGCGGCGATGATCCTCTCGTAGAGCGCCAGGGGCTTTTGGGTCGGATACCCGGTTCGCTCGGGATTCCAACCGGTCACCGTCTTGATGTCGTCCCACCAGTCGGTCAGCGGAGTGCCGCGGTCCAGGTCGATCCGGTTGTGCGGTCCGGAATAGGTGCTGTGGATTCCGACCGCCTGGGTATTGGCCTTGTACGGTTTGCGCTCGGTGTGGAAGGTGTATTCCCTGGACTTGGTGTACCGCAAGATGATGTCGTGCTTCCGCGGAAAGTCGTTTCGCGGGACGCCGCCGCCGGAATAGCACCAGACGATCTCGTTGCGGAAATTGCGCCTGCCGAAGATCGAGTCCAGGAGTTGTTTCAGGTAGTGGGAAGCCGTTGGGTCGCAATGCAGGTAGAGGCTTCCGGTATCTCGAAGCACCCTTCGCATTTCGAGGAGCCGCACCCCGAGGAAACACAGGAAGGCACCCATATCGTCGCCGTAACTCCCTCGCGCGGCCTGGATGACCCGAAGAACATTCGGCCGATCGTCCTCGATCCGATCCAGCCAGGCCTGGTGCTCATCGCCGTTCCAGCTCCATCGATCGAGAAAGGAGGCGCCGCGCGCGAGGCTGTCGGGGGCCGCCTGGAAGTTCTTCCCCTTGTTGAAGGGAGGATCGGTAGCGATGAGATCGACCGTCCTCGAGTTCATCCCTCGAAGCACGGGAAGGTTGTCTGCGTGGTACAGCGTCCTCGACGCGAAGTTCGGTTGGGGTGGGCAGGACAGTGCGAATCCTCCCTCGGTGTGGGTATGGGGTCCGGTGGACGATGCTCTCCCCGGAAGTCAGGGTAGATACCTGGCGAGGTATTCCGCGGGGTGGAGCGCCTCCCGCCCCGCAGCGTCGAAGAGCTGATGCCGGCAAGAGGTTCCCGCCGCGATCACCGCATCTTCCGGCGGCAGCTGCCGCACTGCGGGAAGGAGCCGCCTCTCTCCCACCGCGAGGGACAGCTCGTAGTGATCGGCGGTATAGCCGAAACTCCCCGCCATGCCGCAGCATCCCGAATCGGCGACGGTGATCTCGGCGCCGCTGGTCCCGAGCAGCCCGGCGAGCGGCGCGGTCCCGCAAAACGCCTTCTGATGGCAGTGGCCGTGCGCGAGCGCGCGGGAGCCTTCGCCGCGGCCGCCGAGCAGCCGGGCGAGGGCCTCGCGCTCCCGGGCCAGGAACTCGTCGAACAGGAACGACTGCTCGGCGAGGAGACGAGCCGCCGGGCGGGCGGGCTCGGGAACGAGCTCGGGGATCTCGTCGCGAAAGCTGAAGAGGCAGGACGGCTCCAGGCCGACGACCGGAGTTCCGGACTCGGCGAAATGCGAGAGAGCCTCGACGCTTTTCCGGGCTAGACGCCGCGCGCGGCCGAGGAGGCCGCGCGAGATGGCCGGGCGGCCGCAGCACGCCTCCGGAGCGAGCACCACCCGGTAGCCGAGCCCCCAGAGCACTCGGCAGGCCGCGATCCCGATCTGCGGCTCGAAGTAGTTGGTGAAGGTGTCCGCGAAGAGCGCCACTTCGGCGCGGGGCGCTTCGGGCGCCGCTCCCGCCCCCTGTTCGCGGAACCAGCGGCGGAACGAACGGCGGGCCAGTGCGGGAAGGCTGCGCCGGCGGTCGAAACCGACCAGCCGCGAGAGCAGGGCTCCGGTCCAGCCCCGGCGGTCGAGGAAACCGGGAAGCGGCCCCATCCGGCTTCCCCAGCGGGCGAGAACCTCCGGCGCTCCGAAGACGAAGTCGGCGAGCGGCCGCCGCCGGTTGCGGTAGTAGCGGTGGAGGAAATCCGCCTTGAGTCGTGCCATGTCCACCCCGGAAGGGCATTCGGCCTTGCATGCCTTGCAGGAGAGGCAGAGATCGAGCGCTCCCTTCACCCGGTCTTCGGACTCCCGGCCGGGCGCGAGCCGCCCGTCGAGAAGGGCGCGCAGCAGATTGGCCCGCCCCCGCGTGGAGTGCTCCTCCTCGCGGGTCACCATGAACGAAGGGCACATCGTCCCGGCCAGTTCCTTGCGGCAGACCCCCGCCCCGTTGCACAGCTCGACCGCGCCGGCGAAGCCGTTCTCGCGCGGATAGGGGAACACCACGGGCAGCTCGGCGGCGCGGTATCCCTCGCCGTAGCGGAGGTTCTCGGTCATCGCCGGAGCGTCCACCACCTTGCCGGGATTCATGATGCCGGCGGGGTCGAAGGCGGCCTTGAGCCGGCGGAACGCCTCGTACACGCGCGGTCCGAAGGCGCGCTCGTTGAAGTGGCTGCGGGCGAGGCCGTCGCCGTGCTCGCCGCTCATCGAGCCGCCGAAGTCGAGCACCAGGTCGCAGACCTCCC
The DNA here is from genome assembly GCA_963422395.1 of Vicinamibacteria bacterium. Lineage (GTDB taxonomy): Bacteria > Acidobacteriota > Vicinamibacteria > Marinacidobacterales > Marinacidobacteraceae. The sequence goes on from OY729431.1 coordinate 613,182, forward strand.
GCGCGAGCGCGTCCATCTTGCGGACCTCGGCGGGCTCCTTGAGGTCGATGAGCGGCCGGATGTGGAGGCAGCCGGCGCCCGCGTGAGCGTAGAAACTGCCTTCGGTGTTCCGGCCGGCGAGGATCTCCTCGAACCGCGCGATGAACTCGGGGAGACGCGCCGGCTCGACGGCGGTGTCCTCCACGAACGCGATGGGTTTCTTGCCCCCGGGGAGGCTCAGCAGCAGCGGGAGCGCCGCTTTGCGCACCTGCCAGACATTCTGCTGCTCCGCGGGGTCGAGCATCCGCAGCAGGGGCTGGCCGTGTCCGCCGAGGCGGCGTTCGAGGAGGTCGAGGCGGGAGGCTGCCTCGGCGCGGCTCTGCCCGGCGAACTCGACCAGCAGGAGCGCTCCGGGCTCGCCCTCCACGAAACCGAGCCGGCGCGAGTACTCGAGCGACTCGCGCGCGAGCGTCAGCACCATCCGGTCCACGAGCTCGACCGCCGTCGGCCCGAGATCGAGCGCCACCACCCCGGCTTCGAGCGCCGGCAGCAGCCCGTCGAAATGGAGGACGGCGAGGGCGGCCGCGGGAGGCTTGCGGACGAGCTTCACCCGGGCCTCGACGACGGTGGCGAGTGTTCCTTCGGAGCCCACCACCAAGTGGGCGAGGTTCACTCCCACCGGGTCGAGCAGCACATCGAGGTTGTAGCCGGAGACCCGCCGAGGAATTCGCGGGAAGCGCGCCGCGATCTCTTCGCTGTATTCGGCGCGCAGCGCCAGCACTTCGCGGAGGATGCGGGCGAGCGGCCCCGCCTCCCGAGCTCTCCGGCGGATGTCGTCCCAACGCATCCAGGAGAGCCGTTCGAGGCTTCCGTCGGGCAGAACGACGGTGGCGTCCATCACATTGTCCACCGTCTTCCCATAGACGAGCGAGCGAGCTCCCGCCGAGTTGTTGCCGATCATCCCGCCGAGGTTGGCGCGGTTCGAGGTGGAGGTCTCCGGCCCGAATCGCAGCCCGAGCGGGCCGAGCACCGCGCCGAAGGCGTCCTGCACGACGCCCGGCTGCACCCGCGCCCACATCTCCTCGCGGTTCACCTCGAGCACGCTCCGAAAATGGGCCGAGAGATCGAGGATCAGCGCTTCGCCCACTGCCTGTCCGGCGAGCGAGGTGCCCCCGCCCCGCGGCAGCACCGGCGCTCCGGCGGCGGCGCAGGCCCGCACCGCCTCCGCCACATCGGCGGAGTGGCGGGGAATCACCACCCCGGTGGGTTCGATCTGGTAGATGCTCGCGTCGTTCGAGTAGAGGATCCGGGTGGCGCGGTCGAAGCGGACATCCCCTTCGAGGCGCTCCCGAAGCTCGCGGGCCAGCTCTCCCATGCGGCGGTGAGAATACCCGCGCGCTTTTCCGGGGAGTCCGAGGCGGGAGCGGGTGGTTTCGATTCCGGCCTGGATCTAGCGGGAGGCTCGGTCATGGCATTCCGGTCTTTCGAATCCTTCGAGGCGTTACGGAAACAGCTGGGTTCGGCCTCCTTCGAAGCGGCGCCGGAATACGAGATCCTCCGGGTCGCCGCGCGGGTCGAAGCCGACGACGGAGCGGCCGCAGCGAATACCTGCCGCGCCGTGATCCACGATTGGGCGAGGTCGCGCAGCGGCGGGGAGCTGCCGCCGGCAGCGGAGAATCACGGGAGCTTTTCCTTCTCCGACGGCCTTTGGCGCTGCGAGGGCATTCGGATCGAGAGCGCGGAGACCGACACCTGGGCGCTCCGCCTACGCCACTCCGACGGCGCCGACGCGGGCCGCGTCTGGATCACCGAAGTCGATGTCGAAGCCCCGGCGGGGAGGCACCCGGAGTTCCGGCTCCGCGTCCTGCTGGATCGAGATCCGTCCTCGCCCGACTTCGAACCGCGCGTGCCGGAAATCCTGGGAAAGATCGCTTCGCGGTTGGAACTGCGGCAGTTCGGCGAGCCGATCTGTGCCGATCCCTGGTTCGTCGACTCCCCTGCGGAGGCCGAGCGGCTCTGTCAGATCCTCCTGGCACCGGATCGCCGGCGCCCGGTCATCGTCCTCTCGGTACCGGAAGGCGCTCCGGAGCCCTGTCGGCCGCTGCTCGATCCGGTGCTGCTGACTCGTGCCGCGCTGGGGCTGGCGTCGGTGGTGGTGCTTCCCGCCGCCTTCACCTGGAATCTGACCCGGAATTTCGACAAGCGCCTCGCCGTCTATAACGGTGCGGTCCGCCTCTATCTGCCCGGTTTCAGCCGAGGCGCCGACGAGCGGAAGCACTGCCTCATCCTGGGGGGCCGACTCGAGTCCTGGGAGGGGGCGATGCGCTGCCGGGCGGAGATCCTGCGCCGGGTCGCCGAGCAGAGTCTGCACTCGCAGCCTGCCTGGTCCTTCGAGGAGGTTCGCGAGCTGGCGCGCCAGACGGCCCCCCGCGAGGAGCCCGCCCCCCCGGCGGCACCCTCCCCGGTGGAACCGCTGGAAGACGATCCGGCATCCCCCGAGGCCGCGGAGCTCGTTCCCGCTTCCGGCCCGCCGGCGGCCCCGAAGCAGACCGCGGTGGAAGAAGCAGCGGCGCCCGAGCCGCCGTCCCAACGCCCTTCCGGCGCCTTGCGGCGGCTTTGGAAACGGGCCCGCCGGCTGGCGCGCCTCTTGTCGCGAACCCCCGCCCGCCTGGCCGGAGAGGATTCGGAGCGGGCGAAGAGGGAACGGGAAAACGCCGCCCTTCGTGGGAGGATCGACGAGCTGGTGCACGCCGTCGAGCGGGCCGAACGGACGCGCCGGGAGTCCGAAGCGGAATCCAGCAAGGAAAAAGAGTTCTACCTTTCCGAATACGAACAGGCCTTCCGCCGGGCGGAAGCAGCCGAGCGCCAGCGGAGCGCCGTGGAAGAACAGCTCGGCAAACGGGTCCGGCAGCTCACCGACCAGCTGCAGCGGCACGGCCGCATCCCGCATCCGGAGACCTGGAAGGACATGCGCCAGTGGTGTGAAGAGGCGCTGGGTGGCAGCGTTGCGCTCCAGCCCGGCGCGGTGCAGGGAATCAAGAAGGCGGAGTTCGACGACCTCTGGCTTGCCGCCGAATGCCTCCTTTGGCTCGCCGGCCCGTATCGCGAATCCCGGATAGCGTCGACAGGCCGCAAGCCGGACATCGAGAAGGAGGTGGACTCCCGCCTGAGCGACGGGCCCGCCGGGAAAAGCGTCCAGTTCAAGGACTGGAGCCATGTGCCGCGCCACGAGCGCCGCAACATCAGCCGGGGCAACAACCGCGAACGGAAGAACTGTCTGCGGATCTACTACTACTGGGACGAGACTGCCGGGAAGGTGGTGATCGTTTCCATGCCCCACCACGCCCATACCCGGGCGTCGTGACGACATCGCCCTTTGGCGCGCCCTCCGGGAGAGGCCGGCCAACGCCGGCGATTCGGCCTGCGGAAGGAGAGCTGCCGGGGGCGCCGCTGTTCAGGAGGAGGTGGGCGAGCGGCGGGCCAGCAGGCCGAAGACCGCCGCGACCACGACCAGGAACAGCGGGATGGTGGCGGCGCCGAGTCCGAAGCTGGTGTCGAGCAGGGGAACGCGCAGCAGGATGACCAGCGCGTTCGCCAGCGTACCGGCCAGCAGCCAGGGGAAGAGCCGGGCTTTGCGCCGGTAGGGTCCCCAGGCGATTCCGAGCAGCAGGACGCCGTAGGACAGCCCGAAGGCCGCCGCGGTGCCCCGCCGCGCCGAGAGCGCCTTCGCCACCTCTCCATCGCCGTTCGCCACCTCCTCGGGGGTGTATCGGCCGGCGATGAGGTCCGCGCTCGGATCCAGGTAGGCGGCGCTCACCGAGCTCAGCGAAAGCGCGACGGTCGCCGCGCCCAGGAGGGCGAAGAGGACCCAGCTGATGGTGTGGGCGTATTTCATGGTTGCTCCGTCTCCTCGGAAGAGGCGCCGATCCAGCCGGTGCTCAGATTCGCTCGGTCCACGGGTGTACCGCGCAGATACACCGCTTCGATGCGGCGGGTGTTCGTGATGTCTTCCAGCGGGTTCGCTTCGAGGACCACGAAGTCGGCGCTCTTGCCGGGCTCGACCGTGCCGGTATCGTCCATCCGCAGGAATTCGGCGGCGCTCCCGGTCGCCGCCGCCAGCACCTGGTGCGGAGTCATGCCCGCCGCCACCATGTCCGCCATCTCGATGTGCGGCCGCCAACCGGCGTTCCCGTCGGTGCCCATCGCGATCTTCATGCCCGCTTCGTGCAGCCGGACCAGGTTACGCGCCTGGATGCCGAAGGATTCGTGGGCCTCGGGACGATCCCGGTAGCCAGCCTGCAGCTCCTCGAGTTCGCCCGCCGGGACGGTGCCGGCGAGCCAGGCGAGGTCCTCGTGGACGCCGCGGCTTCCGAGGTTGGGCACCAGGACCACTTCCGGCCGTTCCCGGATCAGCTCCAGGAACTCGTCGTCCACATCCTGGTCCCGCACGCTGTGGGCGAAGGCGTCCACCCCGGCGCGCAGCAGCCCCTTCGCGTCTTCGAGCGAGAAGATGTGGGCGGTGACCCGCAGTCCGTGCCCGTGGGCCTCGTCGATGACCGCGCCGTAGAGCTCGGGGGTCAGCTTTTCGTAGCGGCCGCCCCGGTCGTCCACCCAGATCTTGACGAAGTCCACCCCTTGCTCGGCGAGCTCCCGGACTGCTGCCCGGGCTTCTTCCTCGGTGTCCACCCAGTAGGGGATCTCGGAGCGCCCCGGCTCGGGCCTGGTGATGCCGCGGCCGGCGGTCAGCGCCCGCGCTGCGCCCGCAACCGGGGCCTCCCGGACTGCAGCTGCGGCCTCGCCGTCGTCGTGGCCGAGGCTCACTGCGACTCCGACGCCGTAGTAGGCGCGGCGGCGCAGGTCCTCCAGGAGCTCCTCCTGCGGGACCGCGAGGTGGACATGGGTGTCGATCAGCGCCGGGATGACGGTGCGGCCGGTCAGATCCACCCGCTCGGCGCCTTCCGGCGGCTCGACCTCGCCGGCGGCGCCCACCAGGACGAAGCGGTCCTCCTCCACGACGAAGACGGCGTTTTCGATCGGACCGCTCCCGTCGCCGACGAGGAGCCGCGCCCCTTCGAAGACGACGGCATCGGTCGGAGGAGGCGCCTCCGGCGCCGCGCAGGCGGCGAGGAAGAGGAGTGCCGCGGCGCCGGAAGCGGCGGCGGCGAAGAGGGTGGTCCCCCGGTTCTTTCCGTGGTTTCGGCTCATGCTGACTGTCCTCCCCCTATCGGGGCTCGCCGAGGTCGAGGGGCTCGGCATCCACCAGCCGGACCGCCCAGAGCCCCGAGTTGTGATCGGCGAGGAAGATGTTGCCCTTGTGGGGCTGGGGGCCCCAGACCATCGGTGCGTTCGGAAGGAAGCTCTCTGGATCCTGCGGCCGGAAAACGGCGATTTCACGGCCCTGTCGGTAGAGGTCGCCGCGCAGCTCTCCCGAGATGTCCACCACCCGCAGCCCGCCGTTGTAGTACGCGATGTAGAGGATGTCGTCCTCTACCCACAGGTTGTGCGTCCCCGCCTCCGGAACCTGATACCGCGCCACCTCGCGCGCATCCTCCCAGTCCTCCCACTCGAAGATGTGGATCCAGCCGGCGGCGCGGTCGGGGCTCCCCGGCCCTTCCATCGTCTGGTAGGGGAAGGCCTCGTCGCCGCCGATCATCAGGAACTTCCCGGTGGACTGGCTTCGATACGGGTACGCCGCGTGGTTCCAGCCGCTCGGATACGGCGTGCTCCCCAAAAGCACCGGGTTGTTCGGCGCTCCTCCCCGGCCGCCGCCCCCCACATCCACCGCGACCACCCCGTCGCTCCAGTTCGACGAATACGCGATCCCGTCCTCGACCCACACATCGTGGATCGAGTGCCCCGGAGTGTCCAGCTCGAAACGCCCCACCCGGTACGGGTTCGCCGGGTCCTCCGCGTTCAGGATGTCGTAGCGCCGTCCCGCCGACAGCGCGTAGATGTGGTTCTCGGCGAGGAACACGTTGTGGACCCCGCCGCTGAGCTGGTCGTCGTAGCGCGCCATCACCGTGATCCCGTTCTGCGGGTCGCTCACATCCAGGATCACCAGGCCGTTCTTCCGGTTCGAAGCCCCCTCCCGGCTGATGACCGCGAATTTCCCGTCCGCCGAAACCTTCACATCGTTCACCGTCCGCGCATCCACCCGCACCGTGTCGATGAGCGCCATCGCCGAGGGATCCGTCACATCGTAGAAATAGGCGTGGCCGTCGGCGCCCCAGGTGCCGATGACGGCGTAGTCGCGCCCGTCGATCCCCTCCCAGACCCACAGGTCCGAGGTGTGGCGGTCGCGGACCGGTGCCTGGCCGAGCACCTCCACATCCTTCCGCACCTCGCGCGCCGTCACCGCGACGGTTGCCGAAGCCGACTTCGTGAAGCCGTCGGCGATCACGGTGTAGGTTCCCGAGCGCTCGGCCACGAACGCCCCGTCCGCACCGATCTGCGAAGTCGCCCCCGGCGCCACGATCCCCTCGGCCGGCGTCCCGAAGGCCGCGAACTGGATCGGATACTCCGGCACCGCCTCCCCCGCACCGTCCACCGCCGACGCCTCGAAGAACACCACCTCACCGGTCCGAACCGGACCGGTGAGCCCCCCGCTCAGGGTGATCGAAGCCACCGGGTTCGCCAGCACCTCGATCTCCACCTCACCGGCCGCCTCCGCCGCCGAAACCGTCAGCGCCGTCCGCCCCACGCCGGCCAGCGTCAAGACCCCGAGCGCATCCACCCCCGCGACCGATGCGTCGGCGCTCCGCCAACCCACTTCCACATCGCTCCGCTTCGCCCCCGAAGTGTCCGTGACCGCAGCCCGCAGCCCGATCTCGGTCCCCTGGTAGAGCCGGCCCGGCAGGTCCACCACCTCGACCGACGCCACCGGCGGCTTCGGAATCGTCACCGGCACCTCCACCATGACCGCCGGCTCTGCCCGCCGGTCGTTGTCCTCCGGATCCTTCGGCACCATCGCGACCACGGTGTGCTCTCCCGGTCGATACGCCTCGACCACTCCCGCCGGGTTCACCCCCACCGAGCGCCGCCGCCGCGAATAGAAGACCACCGTCCGGTCCAGCGCTTCCCCCCGAGCGTCCAGAACCTCCGCCGAAAGAACGAGCGTGTCCCCCACTTCCAGCTCCACCTCGGACGGAGTGACGATCAACTCCGCCGGCTCGGGCCCCGCCTCCGCCTCGGTGGCTCCCTCCTCCGGCGCCGCCTCCTGGACCGCCGAGGCGAACCCGAAACCGGGAAACAGCGCGAACAGCAGCAAGGCAGGGGCTGCCGGACGGAAGCGGTGGGTGCGTCTCATGGTGCGAGGTCCTCGGGCCCGGCCCGGCACGAATACCGGGCCGAGAGTATGGGTGGGGTCTTCGGGGTTACCGGGGCTCGCCGAGGTCGAGGGGCTCGGCGTCCACCAGCCGGACCGCCCAGAGCCCCGAGTTGAGGTCGGAGAGGAAGATGTTGCCCTTGTGGGGCTGCGGGCCCCAGACCATCGGTGCGTTCGGGATCCGGCTGTCGGGATGGCGGGGGAGGAAGGACGCGATTTCACGGCCCTGTCGGTAGAGGTCGCCGCGCAGCTCTCCCGAGATGTCCACCACCCGCAGCCCGCCGTTGTAGTACGCGATATAGAGGATGTCGTCCTCCACCCACAGGTTGTGCGTCCCCGCCTCCGGAACCTGATACCGCGCCACCTCGCGCGCATCCTCCCAGTCCTCCCACTCGAAGATGTGGATCCAGCCGGCGGCGCGGCCCGGAGTGCGTTCCGCTTCCATGGTCTGGTAGGGGAAGGCCTCGTCACCGCCGATCATCAGGACTTCCCGGTGGACTGGCTCCGATACGGGTACGCCGCGTGGTTCCAGCCGCTCGGATACGGCGTGCTCCCCAAAAGCACCGGGTTGTTCGGCGCTCCTCCCCGGCCGCCGCCCCCCACATCCACCGCGACCACCCCGTCGCTCCAGTTCGACGAATACGCGATCCCGTCCTCGACCCACACATCGTGGATCGAGTGCCCCGGAGTGTCCAGCTCGAAACGGCCCACCCGGTACGGGTTCGCCGGATCCTCCGCGTTCAGGATGTCGTAGCGCCGTCCCGCCGACAGCGCGTAGATGTGGTTCTCGGCGAGGAACACGTTGTGGACCCCGCCGCTGAGCTGGTCGTCGTAGCGCGCCATCACCGTGATCCCGTTCTGCGGGTCGCTCACATCCAGGATCACCAGGCCGTTCTTCCGGTTCGAAGCCCCCTCCCGGCTGATGACCGCGAACTTCCCGTCCGCCGAAACCTTCACATCGTTCACCGTCCGCGCATCCACCCGAACCGTGTCGATGAGGTGGATGCTGGCCGGATCGGTCACATCCCAGAAGTAGGCGTGGCCGTCGGCGCTGTGGGTGCCGGTTACGGCGTAGTCGCGCCCGTCGATCCCCTCCCAGACCCACAGGTCCGAGGTGCGCCGGTCGAGAACCGCGCCGTGCCCGACGACTTCGACATCCTTCCGCACATTCCTCGCCGTCACCGCGACGGTCGCCGAAGCCGACTTCGTGAAGCCGTCGGCGATCACGGTGTAGGTTCCCGAGCGCTCGGCCACGAACGCCCCGTCCGCACCGATCTGCGAAGTCGCCCCCGGCGCCACGATCCCCTCGGCCGGCGTCCCGAAGGCCGCGAACTGGATCGGATACTCCGGCACCGCCTCCCCCGCACCGTCCACCGCCGACGCCTCGAAGAACACCACCTCACCGGTCCGAACCGGACCGGTGAGCCCCCCGCTCAGGGTGATCGAAGCCACCGGGTTCGCCAGCACCTCGATCTCCACCTCACCGGCCGCCTCCGCCGCCGAAACCGTCAGCGCCGTCCGCCCCACGCCGGCCAGCGTCAAGACCCCGAGCGCATCCACCCCCGCGACCGATGCGTCGGCGCTCCGCCAACCCACTTCCACATCGCTCCGCTTCGCCCCCGAAGTGTCCGTGACCGCAGCCCGCAGCCCGATCTCGGTCCCCTGGTAGAGCCGGCCCGGCAGGTCCACCACCTCGACCGATGCCACCGGCGGCTTCGGAATCGTCACCGGCACCTCCACCATGACCGCCGGCTCCGCCCGCCGGTCGGTGTCCTCCGGATCCTTCGGCACCATCGCGACCACGGTGTGCTCTCCCGGTCGATACGCCTCGACCACTCCCGCCGGGTTCACCCCCACCGAGCGCCGCCGCCGCGAATAGAAGACCACCGTCCGGTCCAGCGCCTCCCCCCGAGCGTCCAGAACCTCCGCCGAAAGAACGAGCGTGTCCCCCACTTCCAGCTCCACCTCGGACGGAGTGACGATCAACTCCGCCGGCAACTCCGCCTCCGCCGTCTCGGCGGCATCCTCCTCCTGGGCCGCCAGGGCGAACCCGAAACCGGGAAACAGCGCGAACAGCGCTGCAATCGATGCCAAGCGGCCGAGCGCGGTCCGATGCCGCGCCCGCCGATCGTTCTGCTTCTTCAGGATCATCCGGTTCCTCCCGATGTCAGGAAGCGGGCGCCTCAGTCAGGGCTCCCCCTTCCAGTAGATGATGCCGCCGGCCTGCTTGCCGACATCCACCTTGCCGACGCGCGCCGCCGCGCCGATGTCATAGACCTCGACGGTGCCCGGCTCGCCGCCGACTCCTTCGAGGGACACCAGGGCGTAGCGGTCGTCGTCGGAAACCACCACCCCGTGCGGGACCCGCCGGGTGGTCTCCGGTGCGGCGATCAGCGTGCCGCTCGCGAGGTCCCAGAACCCGACCTTGCCTCCCGACTTGTAGGTGGCGACGAGCACTGCCCCGTCCGAGGTGATCTCGAGGTTGTAGGGATTTTCGCCGGGGCCGGCGTCGAAGCGCCGGGACACTCGCCAGTCCTCGAGATCAACTTCGTAGATGGCGCTGTCGCCGTTGCCCGCCACGTACACCTTCCCGGCAGGCGAAGGCTTGGTGGCCCAGGTCGGCTTCACCACCGCCATCCGCATCCCCTCCATGCCCTCGTGTCCGGCGTGTGCTCCGGGGTCGGTTCCGAGCGGCAGCCGCCGGGCGACCTCGAAGCGCATGGCATCCACTTCGACCAGCTCGTCGTCCATCATGTTCACCGAGTAGAGGCGGCGTCCGGCGGGATCGAAGCGGGCGCCGTGGGGCATGACCCCGGTCTCGATGGTCGCCACCTCGATCATCGTTCCGGTCTCGACCACCGAGATGGTGCTCGGCACCATGTCGCCGTGCAGGTTGAAGTTCACGACATAGAGGAGGCCGGTGCTCGGCGAGATGTCCATCGTCGCCGGGAACATCCCCAGGGTGGCGTCGCCGAGCCACTCGTTGGTGCCGGTCTCGTACTTGTGCACCGAGCCGAACGGCATCCCGTGCGCGATGGACAAGAACCAGTGGCGGCCGTCGGGGGAGATGATGATCCCGTGCGGCCCCTCGGTTTCGGTGGGAAAGCTGCCCACCGCGATCTCGTCCACCTCCTCGAAACCGGACGGGCCGAAACGGAGCAGGTGCACGGTGTCGTCCGACTCGGCGCAGACATAGACGAAGTGGTTGCGCCGGGGCGGCTCCGGACTCTCGGCGGCGCTGGCCGGCGAAGCCGCGGCGAAGCTCCCCCCGAGGAGAAGCGCGGCGGGCAGCAGTGCCGGCAGGGGAGAAAGCCCGCGGAAGAAGCAGCGGCGAGTCTCCGGGATCACTGGGGCTCTCCCATGTTGCGCGGCGTCTCCGGGTCCACCAGTTTCACCGCCCAGAGCCCCGAGTTCCAGTCGGTGAAGAAGATGTGCTCCTTGAAGGGCTGCGGGCCCCAGACGAAGGGGGCGTTCTTCTTGTAGCCGTCGGGATCGGCGGGCTCGAAGAAGGCGATCTCCCGCCCCTGCCGGTAGAGGTCGCCGCGCAGGTCGCCCGAGACATCCACCACCCGCAGGCCGCCGTTGTAGTAGCCGACATAGAGGATGTCCTCCTCGACCCAGAGGTTGTGGCTGCCGGCCTCCGGCACCTGGTAGCGCGCCACCTCGCGGCCCTCCCCGGCATCGTCCCATTCGGCGATGTGGATCCAGCCGGCGGCGCGGTCGGGGAGGTCTCCGTCGGGCTCGAAGCCGTACGGGAAGCTTTCGTCGCCGGCGAACACCAGCATCTTGCCGGTGGACTGGCTCCGGTAGGGGAAGCCGGCGTGGTTCCAGCCGTTCGGGTAGCGGAAGCTGCCGATCATCTTCGGGTCGTTCGGCGCTCCCCCGAGGCCGCCCCCCCCGATGTCCACCGCGACGACGCCGTCGGTCCAGTTCGACGACCAGGCGATCCCGTCCTGGACCCAGACATCGTGGATGCCGTGGCCGGGGGTGTCCAGCTCGAAGCGGCCCACCCGGTAGGGAGCCGCCGGATCCTCGGCGTTCAGGATGTCGTAACGCCGCCCTGCCGAGAGCGCCAGGATGTGTTCGTCGGCGACGAACACATTGTGGACGCCGCCGCTGAGCTGGTCGTCGTAGCGCGCGAGGATGCGCACCCCGTCGGTGGGGTTCGAGACATCGAGGATCACCAGGCCGTTCTTCCGGTTCGACGCCCCCTCGCGGCTGATGACCGCGAACTTCCCGTCCGGCGACACTTTGACATCGTTCACCGTGCGCGCATCTACCCGCACCGTGTCCACCAGGTGGATGCTGGCCGGATCGGTCACATCCCAGAAGTAGGCGTGGCCGTCGGCCCCCCAGGTTCCGGTGATCGCGTAGTCGCGGCCGTCGAGCCCCTCCCAGACCCACAGGTCCGAGGTGTGGCGGTCGCGCACCGGACCGCGGCCCACGATCTCCCAGTCCTTTCTCAGGTTGCGCGGAGTGGCGCGGATGGTGCGCCGCGCGGTGAGACCGCCCCCCGACACCACCACCGTGTGCAGCCCGGCGCGCTCGGCGACGAAAGCGCCGTCCGGCTCCACGAAGGCGGCGGCACCCGGCGCTACCAGTTCGTCGGGAGTCCGGGTGAAAACCCCGAACTGCAGCGGGTATTCGGGGACTTCGTCACCGTCCCCGTCGAGCGCCCGGGCCTCGAACCAGACCACATCGCCGGTGCGCACCTCTTCCCGGTCGGCGCCGAGTTCGAGCCGAACCGCCGGGTTCGGAACCACGGTGACGGCGGCCTCGCCGCGCGCCGATTCGGCGCTCGCGCTGATGGTGGCGGCGCCCTCGCCGTGGAGTGTCAGCATTCCGTGCTCGCTCACCGCCGCTACCGCCGGATCACTCGAAGCCCAGGTGAAGTCGGGCCGCCGCTCGGCCCCCGAGGCGTCTTCGGCGAGAGCGTCGAGCGGCAGGGAGGTCCCGGCGTAGAGGCTCCCCGGCAGCGCGGCGATTTCGATACGCTCGATGGGCGGCCAGGGCACGCTCACCGGGATCTCCACCATCAGTGCCGCCTCGGCGCGCCGGTCCAGTACGCCCGCTTCCCGCGGCACCATCGCCACCAGGGTGTGCTCTCCGGGGCGGTACGCCTCGACGAGGCCCGCCGGGTTCACCCCGACCTGGCGGCGGGCGCGGGAGAAGAAGACGACGCCTCGATCCAGCTCGTTGCCGTCTTCGCCGCGGACGACCGCGGTGAGCTGGGCGGTCTTCCCCACTTCGAGGGTGAGCTCGGGCGGGTCCACCAGGAGTTCGGCGGGCAGGAGCTCGGCGGGGTCCGCTTCGCCGGCTTCCTGCGCACCCGCGGCCGCGGCGAAGAAAGACGCCGCAGCGATCGGCGGGACGAGACTCCCGGCGGCGGCCGCCGCCCGGAAGAACCAGAAGCGCCGGCCACGCCAGCCGGCGGAAGATCGAAGCGTGTGCGGCATGACTCTTTTCGAACCCTCCTGCTGCTCCCCCCTGCGGGGAACCGGCAATTGTAATCGGGTGAGGCAGCGCTCCGGGAAACCCCGGCCGGATCGGACCGGATCGGGCCGTCCGGTCCGGCAGCGATCCGCATCGGGGGTCCGCCTCGGGAACCGGCCTCCGCCGACTCCCGGCGGCGGCGCGCCTCAGCCGCCCCGATACTTCCCGTCGGGGAGGACGGTCGGGATCCGGTAGCGCGGGTCGGTGAGGAGTTCGAACACCGCGGGGTCGCCCGACATCAACAGCCCGCGGGTGTGGAGGCGCCACTCCCGGCCGATTTCCGGTGCGCGGTTCTCCTGCGCGCCGAGCAGCGAGGTCAGCGCCCAGTACAAGTACTCGACGAGCATGCACTCGTAATCGCAAGTCGTATCGTCGTAGGTGAACCAGGCTCCTTCCGGCCAGGAATCCGGCACCCGCTCGAACCGACCGCCGCGCGCCCGGTCCATCGCTTCGGCCAGCCGGCTCTCCCGGGAGATCCCGAACGCTTCCGGCCAGACCCGGGCGTAGCCGACGAAGGTGATCAGGTGGAGCACCTCCTCGATCGCGGCGTCGAAGGGGCCGGTCCGGCCGTTCTCGTGCCATTCGGGGCGGGTCTCGTCGTTTCCGAGATCCTGGCCCACCGCGGCCAGCGATTCCGGCAGCCGCAGCAGGTCGCTCTGCCGGCTCCACATCGCGAGGAAAGCATCGGCCTCCCGCATCGCTTCCACCACTTCCGGCTGGTCCGGCTCGCCGTCCTCGTCGTTGTCGAGGTACCGGGCCATCAACCGGGCCGCGTGGAGCAGCTTCCGGTCCTCCACCTGCTCGAAAGCGAGAATGGGAATGCCGAAGACCTCCACCTGGCGGTGGAAGGCCGCGAGTCCGGGGTCGGCAACGGCGGTGATCCGGAAATTCGGGTCGTCGCCGGGCGAGATCGCCGCGGCTCCCGCAGCCCCCGCAACGGGTTTCGGCACCGCGGACCCGCCAGCGCCGCCGCTGCCGCAGGAGAGCGCCGCCGCCGAGACGGCAGCGGCAGCTGCCAGAAACATCGTTCGGCATTCCGTCAATGGACGGGACCTCCTCCGGGAGATGTTCCCACGGGAGGGCGGCGGGGGGCCGTTCGCCCTGACCGCAGCCTCGCTATTCCCACTTCCGCGGCTTTCCACCGGCTGCCCGCCGTCCCGGCGCAACGCTTCCGTATCGAAGTTACGGGGCATCACCGAGCAACTGGCAGGTATTTCTGAATACACCGATGTATTACCGGCAAACTTGCCGGTAAAAATTGTCATAACCATAAGTCTCTGTCTATACTGTTCGCTCTCGTGCCTGTCCTCGCTGCTCCGCCGACCGCGTGGACCACCTCCGCTGCCTGGGAAGACCGGACGGAAGCCAGGTCCAGGCACCGGGCGGAGCGCGCCGGATTCCGCTTCGGAGCCGTCGGTGCGCACAGCAGCCGCACGATCATGCTGGCCGAACTGAGCGAAATCCTCGCCGCCCTCCCCGAGGACGCCTCCGCCGCCGCCTATACCGAAGCGGTGCTCGCCGAGAACGCGCTCGGAAAGCCGACCGCAGCCTCCCGAAACCACTCGCACCAGCACCTCCGCGAGCTCTACGGCTGCGACCCGCGGCTCCCCATCTTCCGCGTGCTGCGGCGTTTGTGGGCGGTGGACGAACCCGGACGGCCGCTGCTCGCCCTGCTCGCCGCGCTCGCCCGCGACCCGGTGCTGCGCGCCACTGCGCCGGCGGTCCTGCCGCTTCCGGTCGGCGCCGAACTCGGCCGGACCTCCTTTCTCGAAGTGATCCGCGCCGGGACCGGCGACCGGTTCAACGAAGCGGTGCTCGACAAGGTGGCTCGCAACGCCGCCAGCTCCTGGTCGCAGTCGGGCCACCTCGCGGGACGGATGCGCAAGCTCCGCCGCCGGATCGAGCCGACCCCGGGCGCGCTCGCGCTCGCGGTCTGGCTGGGGGCGCAGGAGGGGATCGGGGGTGCGGCGCTGCTCGACTCCCGCTGGGCACGGGTGCTGGACCGGACCTCCCGCGAGCTCGTCGAAGTCGCGTTCCAGGCGCAGCGGCACGGCCTGCTCGAGGTCCGGCGCGGGGGCGGGGTCTTCGCGATCGAAGCGGGCGGGCTCGATTTTCGGGGCGATTCTCGATGAGGAACCGGCTCGAAGAGCTCGCCCGGCGCTACCGGCGCCATGTCCTCGCTCCCTGGCAGCCCGCACTCGCCGGTGCCCAGCGGGTCGTCTTCGTGGTGTACCCGGAAGAGCTGGAGCGGGCGCTGCGGGTGCGCCTCGGTGAGTTCCAGCACCTCACCGAAGCTGCCGGGCACGGCTTTCGCCGGACCGACTGCACCCGCTGGTTCGCCGAGTGGCTGGCTGACGACGAGTACCGCGAGGAGTGGTTCGAGAGCCCGGACCTGCTCGCCTCGAAGCTGGAAGAGGAATTTCCCGACTACGCCGCCGCCAGGCTCGGCGACGCGCTTCGAGAGGCCGACGAGCAGAGCGTGACGGCCCTCACCGGAGTGGCGTCCCTCTACGGATTCCTGCGCGTCTCCAACCTGATCCGCAGAGTCGAACCCGAGATCCGCGGCCGGCTGGTGGTCTTCTTCCCCGGCGCGAAGGACGGGACGAACTATCGGCTGCTCGACGCCCGCGACGGCTGGAACTACCTGGCGCAGGCGATCACCCTGCACGACGAGGCCTGAACGAAGCCTGAAGACGAGAGCTGACCGTGCCGAAGATCCGCGAACTCCTCGAACGCGACCCCAGGACCACCGCGC
The DNA here is from genome assembly GCA_963422395.1 of Vicinamibacteria bacterium. GTDB lineage: Bacteria > Acidobacteriota > Vicinamibacteria > Marinacidobacterales > Marinacidobacteraceae. The sequence continues at coordinate 628,733 of OY729431.1, forward strand.
TCGCCAACCGGGGGCAGGCGCGCCTCGGCGAGGCCGGCGCCGGAGAGCGCGGCGACGAACTCCGCGCCGAGCTGGAGAGCTTCGTCTGCAGCGGGCGTTTCGCCGAGGGCCTCCAGCGAATCCTGGATCGGTTCCTCGCCGCGCTCGACAGTCCGCGGCAGGAGGCGGTGTGGGTCAGCGGCTTCTTCGGCAGCGGGAAGTCGCATCTGCTGAAGATGCTCGTCCACCTCTGGAAGAACACGCAGTTCGAAGACGGGGCGACCGCCCGAGCTCTGGTCCCCGGGGGCCTGCCGGCAGACATCCGCGCCGCGTTCACCGAACTGGACACGCGGGCGCGCCGTACCGGAACCCCGCTCGCCGCGGCGAGCGGAACCCTGCTCGGCGAGACGGAACGGGTCCGCGCCGCGGTGCTGGCGATCGTGCTCCGAGCTTGCGGCCTCCCGACCGGGGTGCAGCAGGCGCGGTTCTGTTTCTGGCTGCGAGAGCAGGGGCACCTCGCCCCGGTGCGCGCCGCGGTCGAGGCCTCGGGAAAGCCTTGGCATCGGGAGCTGAACAGCTTCCTGGTGAGCCCGAAGATCGCCGAGGCGCTCCTCGAAGCGCGGCCCGATCTCGCTGACGGGCCGAAGGAGCTCCGGCCGCTGCTCGCCAGCCAGTTCCCGCCCCTCAGCGGCGATCTGACGACCGACGAGTTCGTGGACCTCGCCTGGAAGGCACTGTCGGGCGGCGGCCCGCCGGAAGACGGCGCCCAGCCGAAGGCGGAAATGCGGACGAAGGCGGAAATGCGGCCGGCGGCGGAAATGCGGACCAAGGCGAAAACGCTGCCGCTGACGGTCCTGGTGCTGGACGAAGCCCAGCAGTACATCGGCGAGTCCGGAAACCGCTCGGCGGTCTTCACCGAAGTCGCCGAGGCGATCCAGACGCAGTTCGCCAGCCGCGTCGCCCTCGTCGCCTCCGGCCAATCCGCACTCTCCCAGACCCCCGCGCTGCAAAAGCTCCGCGACCGGTTCCGCAACCAGATCGAACTGACCGACGCCGATGTCGAAGAGGTGACCCGCAAGGTGGTGCTCCACAAGAAGGCGAGCGCCGCTGCTTCGATCGAAGCGATGTTCGCCGCGCACGAGGGCGAGGTCTCCCGCCACCTGCGGGACACCAAGATCGGAGCGCGCGCCGAAGATCGCCGCACGCGGGTAGACGACTACCCCTTGCTCGGCGTCCGCCGGCGTTTTTGGGAGGCGTGTCTGCGGGCGGTGGACAGCGGGGGAGTCCACAGCCAGTTGCGCTCGCAGCTGCGGATCCTCCACGACGCGCTCTCCGCCCTCGCCGACCGGGAGCTGGGTGCGCTGATTCCGGCGAGCGATCTCTTCCACGCTCTCGCGCCGGGCTTGCTGGGTTCGGGGGTCCTGCTGAACGAGATCCACACCCGGATCGGCAAGTTGGCAGATCAGGGATCGGAAGTCGGGACCGAGGAGGGGCGGCTGCGCCGCGACCTCGCCGCGCTCGTCTTCCTGATCGGAAAGCTGCCGCGCGAAACGGCGGTGGACCTCGGCGTGCGGGCCGACCCCCCGACGCTCGCCGAGCTGCTGCTCGCCGACCTCGCCGCCGACTCCGGCCCCTTCCGGAAGCGGGTCGAGGGCGCCCTGTCCGCGCTGGCCGGCGAACGGGAACGGGTGCTGATGCGGGTGGGCGGCGAATACCGCCTGCAGACCACCGAAGGCGCTGCCTGGGACAGCGAGTTCCAGCGACAGACGACGGCGGTCCGGAACGACGAGGCGGCCATCGGCGCCGAGCGCGACCGGTTGTTCGGCGCCGCGCTGCAAGAAACGGTCGCTGCGATCAGACTGCGGCACGGCGCCGCGAAAGAACGCCGGCCGCTTCGCCTCCACCGCGGCGCCGAGCCTCCGCCGCCGGGCGCCGAGGGAGTGACCGTCTGGCTCGGCGATGGCTGGATGGGTTCGGAGCGGGAGTTCGAGGAGCAGGCGCGGGCCGCCGGGACCGACGATCCGACGCTCCATGTCCACCTTCCGAAACGGGATGGGGACGCGCTGCGCGACCGCATCGTGGCGGCGCTTTCGGCGCGGCGGGTTCTCGATCACCGCGGTACCCCGCAATCCCCCGAGGGACGCGAAGCGCGCGCCGGCATGGAAAGCCGCCGGTCCGAAGCGGAGAACGGGCGCGACGGCATCGTCCGCGGCCTGCTGCGGGAGGCGAGGGTGCTGCAGGGCGGCGGGAACGAGATCTCCGTCGGGGCCGGCGGTCTCGCGGAACACATCGAGAAGGGCGCCCGGGCATCGCTCGACCGCCTCTATCCGCGCTTCGCGGAGGGCGACGGCGCCGCCTGGAGCGCGGCGGTGAAGCGCGCCCGCGAGCAGTCCGAGCGTCCCTTCGCACCGCTCGGTTGGGAGCAGGATGCCGCCGACCACCCGGTGGCGAAGGAAGTCATGAGAACGGTCGGGGCCGGGGAGCGCGGCAACCGAGTCCAGAAGGCGCTCCGGGTGCCGCCGTTCGGCTGGCCGCAGGACGCGGTGGACGCCGCCCTGATCGCTCTCCACGCCGCCGGACGGCTGCAAGCCGCCCGGAACGGACAGCCGGTCGCCGCCGGCCGCCTCGATCAGGCGGGGATCAAGACGACCGTCTTCCGTCCGGAGCAGGTGGTCCTCGCCGCGGCCGAGCGGATCGCGCTCCGCGGACTGTTCCAGCGAGCCGGCATCTCCGTCCCCTCGGGCGAAGAGGAACGGGGCGCGCGGGAGTTCCTCGCGGCGCTCCGGGCTCTCGCGGCGCGGGCGGGGGGCTCCCCGCCGCTCCCGCCCGTACCGGATTCGTCTCCGCCGGTTTCGGCACTCCTCGAGGATCTAGGACAGCGGACCGGAAACGACCAGCTGCGGGCGATACATCGGCACCAGAAGGAACTCGAGCCGCTCCCCGAGGCCTGGAAGGCGCTCGCCGGGCGAGCCGAACCGCGCCAGCTCGCCTGGAAGCAGGTGCAGGAGCTCTGCCGGTATGCGGAGGACATACACCCCGAGCGCCGGTCGGTCGTGGAGGAGACCGCTCTGGAACTCGAGGCGGTCCGGGGCCGGCGGTCGCTGCTCGCGGAAACCGACCCGCTCGCACCGCTGATAGCGAAGCTGGCCGCCGCGCTGCGCACCGAACTGACGGCGCTCCACCGCGCCTTCGACGACGCGGTCCGAGAAGCGGACGAACGGCTGGCAGCCGACCCGCACTGGACCGGGCTCGACCCGGAGGAGCGGAGGAAGATCCGGCGGGCACACCATCTGTTCCCCCCGCCGCCGCTCGAAATCCCGACGGACGAGGACCTGCTGCGAACGCTCGGCGAACGGCGGCTCTCCGCCTGGCGGGCGGAAGCCGATGCGGTGGGTCCGCGGCTCGAGCGCGCCCTCGCCGAAGCGGCGGAAAAACCTGCCGCGGCCGAAAAACATGCCGCAGCGGGGAATGTCACCGCGCCCCGAACCCCGGAGCCAGACGACCCCGAAGCCCTCGAGACGGCCGCCGCGGTCCCCCTCCGCCGCACCACCCTGGCCGACGAAGCGGCGGTCCGGGCCTGGCTGCGGGAAACCGAGACCGCGCTTCTCGAAGGAGTCCGCAAGGGCCCGGTTCGAGTGGAATAGCCGGAAAGGAACGACACCATGAAAACCTCCGACCCAAACCGGTCGTGGCCATCGAGCCGCGGGGCAGCGAACGGACTTCGCAGGTCGTGAAGAATGCTGCGGACCGGATCGTGAAGTGGAACACCGACAGCATCGTGCAAGCGATCCGGGAGCTCGCATGACGAGCGAGCCCGAGCAGCGAGAGCGCGAGTCGCAAGAGCCCGAACGACGCGAGTTGTTCGCGATCTACCAGCTCCACGCCGATCTCGCCGACCGGGTGAGCCAGCGGCGGGAGGGCGCGAACCGGCTGTTCGTGAGTCTCCTGACCGGTCTGCTGGTCTTCGGTGCCGTGTTCCTCCGGTTCGGGACCGGGGATCTGGAAGCGAATGCAGTGATGGCCTGCTTCGGCATCGTGGGAGCTCTGCTCTCCATCGCCTGGTTCGCCGTCATCCGCTCTTACCGCCAGCTGAACACCGGCAAGTTCCAGGCGCTCCAGGAACTCGAGGGGAAGCTCGCCTACCCGTTCTTCCGGCGCGAATGGGAGCTGCTCGGCGAAGGCCGGGATCGGAGCAGGTATTGGAAACTCACGGTGGCGGAGACGCTGCTGCCGATCGTCTTCGGACTGCTCTTCCTCGGAATTCTCCTGTTCATAATCCTCCGGTGATAAGCAGAAGGAGACCCCTGAAGATGTCCGCGAATTTCGAGACCGATCTGCTCCGTCCGGTGGCGGTCGCGCCGCGCGAGGGTTTTCGCATCTGGTTGCGTTACGCCGACGGCGTGGAGGGCGAAGTGGATCTTTCCCACCTCGCCGGGAAAGGCGTTTTCGCCGCCTGGCTCGACCGGACCTTCTTCGAACGGGTCCACCTCGGCGGCGGATCGGCCATCGCCTGGAGCGATGAAATCGACCTGTGCGCGGATGCACTCTATCTCCGGCTCACCGGGAAACGGCCCCGAGAGATATGGCCCGGACTGAAGGAACCCGTTCGGAATGCCTGAAATAAGCCGCTTCTACGGCATCGTGATCCAGATCTTTTGGGACGATCACGGCCCACCGCATTTCCACGCGAAATACGCTGATTCCGAGGCGCTGTTCGAAATCGAGGACATCTCGATGCTTCAGGGGGGACCTCCCCCGACGCGCCCGTGAGTTGGTCATAGTCTGGGCCACGCAACATCGGAGTGCGTTGCAAGAGGCTGGGTGGGCACGGGCGCAACGCCATGAGGCGCCGGGAAAGATCGAGCCGCTCGACTGAGTGTCGGGACGGCGGGGAAGGGACACGATCGTGGGTCGCGCGCTGGATCGGGAGCTGCGCCAGCAACTGGCGAAGGCGGTCCGTTCGGCGCGGAGGACCGCCGAGGCGGGAGCGCGGGCGGCACTCTCGGCGCTTTCGGTCGAAAGGGCGAAGGCCGATCCGTTCCTCTCCGCCGAAGAAAGACAGCTCCGGCGGCAGCTGCGGGCGCACGGGCGGCAACTCGGCGACCGGCAGCGAATCGGCAAGGCTGGCGAGGAGCAGGAGATCACCCGCCTGGCGCACGAGGTGGCCTACGAGCACTGGCACCGGATGCTGTTCGCCTGCTTCCTCGCCGAGAACCAGCTGCTGATCGAACCGGAATCCGGGGTCGCAGTGTCCCTCGACGAGTGCCGGGAGCTGGCGCGGGAGGGCGGCGAGAATTCCGGGAGCCCCTGGGCGCTCGCCGGGCGGTTCGCCGAAGCGATGCTGCCGCGCATCTTCCGCCCCGGCGATCCCTCGCTCGCGGTGCGGCTTCCCCCGGAGACCCGGCAGGCGCTCGAGGAGACGCTCGCCGAGCTGCCGGCGGCGGTCTTCCGCGCCGACGACGCGCTCGGCTGGACCTACCAGTTCTGGCAGGTCGACCGGAAGGACGAGGTGAACCGCAGCGGGAAGAAGATCGGGGCCGACGAGCTGCCGGCGGTCACCCAGCTCTTCACCGAGCCCTACCTGGTGCGCTTCCTCTTCCACAACACCGTCGGCGCCTGGCGGGCGGGGAAGATCCTCGAAGCGCGGCCCGAGCTCGCGGCGGGCGCCGAGAGCGAGGCCGAGCTCCGCCGCGCGGTCCGGATCGAGGCGGGAGGCGGCTACGACTTCGAGTACCTGCGCTTCGTCCGCGAGCCGTCCGCGGGCGATAACGGGGGCGAAGACGGGGGCGTCGGGCGCTGGCGGCCCGCCGCCGGGTCGTTCGGCGAGTGGCCGAGCTCCGCCGCCGAGCTGCGGGTGCTCGATCCCTGCTGCGGCAGCGGGCACTTCCTGGTCGAGGGCCTCCAGCTGTTCGTCCGGCTGCGGATGGAGGAGGAGGGGCTCGCGCCCGAAGAGGCGATCGGCGCGGTGCTGCGCGAAAACCTCCACGGACTGGAGCTCGATCCGCGCTGCGCCCAGCTCGCCGCCTTCGCGGCGGCGTTCGCGGCTTGGAAGCTGGCCGGTAAGTTGGCCGGGAAATCTGCCGGGCGGGGGATCGAGCTGCCGCCGTTCCGGATCGCCTGCTCGGGGCTCGCCCCGAACGCGACGAAGGCGGAGTGGCTGGCGGTCGCCGAAAAAGCGTCGGCAGCGGCCGGTTCCGCAACCCGGAAAGACTCCTCCGAGAGACGGGAAATCCTCACCTCGGAGGCGCTCCGGCAGACTCTCGGGGCGCTCCACGACCTCTTCGTCCAGGGACCGACACTCGGTTCGCTCCTCGATCCGCGCGCCGCCGGCGAGAGCATGTTCGCGGCGCGGTTCGAGGCCGTGCGGCCGCTCCTCGACGCGGTGCTCGCCGAGAAGGAAGTGGACCCCGAGCGGCGGGAGCGGGCGGCGGCCGCCGCCGGGATGGCGGAAGCGGCCAATCTGCTCACCGCCCGCTACTCGCTGGTGATCACGAATGTGCCCTACTTGTCGCGGGGGAAGCAGGACGGCGCGCTCCGCGCTTTCGCCGACGAGCGCCTTTCAGCGGCGAAGGGAGACCTGGCGACGATGTTCCTCGTCCGCTCGTTCGGCTGGCTCGGCGAAAGCGGGACCGCGGCGGTCGTCTCCCCGCAGAATTGGCTGTTCCTGAAGAGCTACCGGAAACTCCGCGAGAACCTGCTGACCGACCGGCGCTGGCGGATGGTGGCGCGCCTCGGCGCACATGCCTTCGAAGATTCCGGAGCCTTCACCGCGTTGGTCATCGTCTCCGCCGATAAAACCCGGGGGGGGGGGGGGGGGGGAGAGAGACTGTCGTTATGGATGTGTCCGCCCCACCGGGCCAGACTCCGATCCTGGCCCCGGAGAAGGCCCGCCTGCTCCCCAGCTGCCGCATCCATTCGGTGCGGCAAGCCGATCAGCTCAGAAATCCGAACTCTGTCGTCAGCATGGCAGTGTCCAACGAATCAGGACTATTGGAATTACACGCATCCGGCCTGGCCGGCATGCTGACCGGTGACACCCCTAGATTCCTCAGCATGTTCTGGGAGTTCGCCGACATCTCGGAGTACTGGGCGTTCCTGCAATCGACCGTCGGTGAATCCATTCCGTTCGGGGGGCGTTCTGCCCTGGTCCAGTTCGATGGTCCGAATCGGCAGGATGAGCGTCCCTCTCCCTATGAACGCCTGCACGATTGCTACCGAAGAGGGAACAAGGCTTGGGGAAAGGAGGGCGTATCCGTTAGTTCGATGGGCGATCTCCCCGTCACGCTCTACACCGGAGAACGATTCGATCCCAATGTTGGGTTAGTTCTGCCGAAGAATCCCGAGACGCTGCCGGCGGTGTGGTGTTTCTGCGCCTCGCCGGAATACGCCTGCCTAGTCCGCGAGGTAGACCAGAAACTCAATGTGACGAACGCGACCCTCGTCCAGGTCCCCTTCGATCTGGACCGCTGGAAGCGGGTCGCCGCCGAGCGCTACCCGAACGGCCTCCCGGAGCCCTATTCCGACGACCCCACCCAGTGGGTCTTCCACGGCCACCCCTGCGGCAGCGTCGTCTGGGACGAGGAGACGAAGCGGCTCGCCGAAGGTCCCCTCCGCACCGACGAGGCGGTGCTGCAGGTCGCAGCGGCGCGGCTCCTCGGCTACCGCTGGCCTGCGGAACACGACCCGGCGATGCGCCTCGCCGAGGAGCAGCGCGCCTGGGTTTCCCGCTGTTCCGACCTCCACGAGTTCGCCGCCGCCGACGGGATCGTCTGCCTCCCCGCCGTGCGGGGCGAGCCCCGCGCCGAAGAAAGGCTCCGCGCACTCCTCGCCGCCGCCTACGGCGCAGCGTGGTCCTCGACGACCGAACAGCGCCTGCTGCGCGAGGCGGGGAGAGACGGCAAACCCGCGGCGAGCCTCGACGCTTGGCTCGAAAAGCACTTCTTCGAAGAGCACTGCCGCCTCTTCCACCACCGCCCCTTCGTCTGGCACCTCTGGGACGGCCTCCCGGACGGCTTCTCGGCACTCGTCGCCTACCACCGGCTGGCAGGCCCGGACGGCGAGGGCCGAAGAACGCTCGAAGCGCTGACCCACAGCTATCTCGGCGACTGGATCGACCGCCAGCGGGGAGAACTCCGCGAGGAGAGACCCGGTGCCGAAGGCCGGCTCACCGCCGCCCTCGAACTCAAGACCCAGCTGGAGCGCATCCTGGAAGGGGAACCGCCGCTCGACCTCTTCGTCCGCTGGAAGCCGCTCCATCGCCAGCCGCTCGGCTGGGACCCGGACCTCGACGACGGCGTCCGGCTGAACCTCCGCCCCTTCCTCCGGGCGGAGCTCCGCAAGGGCGGCCGGAGGGGGGCCGGCCTCCTCCGTTGGAAACCGGAACTCCACTGGAACAAGGACCGCGGCAAGGAACCCCGCACCCTCCGCGCGAAGCGCAGAGGCGAAGCGGGCGAGGAGATCCGCCCCCGCGCCGACTTCCCCTGGTTCTGGTCCTGCCCCGGAGACGGGAGCGAATCCGAACGCACCGACTTCTTCCCCGGCGGCCCCGCTTTCGACAGCCATCGCTGGAACGACCTCCACTATACGAACGCCGTGAAACGCGCCGCCCGCGCCCGCCGCGAGTGAGCGAGCTCCGAGTGACTGTTCCTCTCCCGTCACCGCCCGACCCTTCGACGCCTGGAGCGGACCGCCGATCAGCGGTCCATCTCTCTCTCGCGTCCTTTTCCTGTCCTGCGCACTTCCAAGCCATGACTTCCCCAGCATGACCTTCTTCCGAAACCCGTCAGAAATCTGGCAGCGCGAAGTGCCCGGCGCGCGCTGGTTCAAGACCGATCTCCATGTGCACACGATCGATGACCACGCCGGCAGCAGAGCGAAGGTTCCAACGGAACTCTCCGGGATATCCGACCCCGAGGAAATGCTGCAGCGATATGCACGCCTCCTGGCGACCCACAACGCCAATATCGTGGTCAACGGCGATGCGGACATGGTGATCCTGCTGGAGGCTGACGCCGATCACGGAACCGTTGCTTGCGCAGGGGCCATCGAGATGCCCGAAGTGCGTGACGCTATCGTGCGAACGGTGGATGGCGGCAGGGCCGCCTTTCCGTTGCGCCGGACGAAGTACGGGTTCTGAGGCGCGTCATGGAGTGGCTCGAAGTCATGAATCACATCGAGGCCGGCGAGAGCCGTACGGTTGAATTCAAGGAAGGATTCGATACCGGCAAGATCGGACCAGCGGCCTGCGCCTTCGCGAATACCGACGGAGGCGTCGTGATCTGCGGCGTCAACGACGCCGGCGCCATCGTCGGCGTGGAGCGCGATCCCGACTCGGTGCACGAGCGGCTGACCGCCTTCCTGGGAAACGGATTCAACTATCCCATGACCGCTGCCTGTGGCCGTTATCAGGATCCGCAAGGCTGGGTCCACTGGGTTCAGGTACCGAAACAACGGAATCCCGAACCGATGCGATTCCGGGATGTCGCCTGGGTGCGTCGAGAGCGAAGCAGCGTCCGACCCTCTCCGAGCGAATTGGAGGGACTGAACAATCTGTTCGGATATGTGATGACCGAAGATCAGATCGTGTCCAGCGCAACCACTGAGGATATCGATGAGAGCTGTTTTCGGAATCACCTCGAACGGCAACGGTTTTCGAAGCGCAGGACGCGCCGACCGAATATCCTGGACGACTATCGGAATTTCGATGTAGTGCGGGATCTCGAGAGAAGGCCGACACCGACCCTGTACGGCTTGCTGGCGTTCGGAACGAATCCACAACGGTTTCCGAACATGCGCCATCTACTGGTGCGAAACACCGCCTACGCGGGGATTGGCCGCGCAGCGGGGGTATCCCTGGCCATGGACGCCCGGGGGCGGCTCGCCGAACAGGTGGAAGGGAGTCTTCACTGGGCGCAGAGCCTGGGGCGGCAGGAATCCTATGGGACGGCGAGGCGGTCGGATCGGTTCGTATTGCCGATCCCCGCGCTGCGCGAGGCGATCGTGAACGCCGTCATCCACCGCGACTATGCGATCACCGGGACGCCGATCACGGTGGATGTGTTTCGGGATCGAGTCGAGATCGCCAGCCCGGGAACGCTTCCCAACGGAATGACGCTTTCGAGGCTACGACGCGGCGGCAACATCCGAACCAGAAACGAAACGATGGCGCATTACGCCATCGTGGAGGGACTCATGGAATCGCGGGGAATGGGCTGGCCGGTGATCGAGGACGCGATGCACGAGTTCAATGGCACGGATCCCCGGATCGAGGAAGATCGCGAGGGCGCCTGGGTCCGGATAACTCTGGTTCTAGAACCAGGGAATACCGATGCGGCACATCCGCCCGATGCCGGCTGAAGGCGCGTCGCTGCGCCACATCGAGGCGATCAGTGGCAGGCCCGACGGAAACTCGACCCTTCCTGTGGGCGGAACTGCAGGAAAGGCAGCGATCGAGGATGCCAGCGGGGCGAGGAAAGTGACCTGATGGACTGGAGCGAAGTGGAACGCCGCATCGCCGCCGGCGAGGACGAGCGCACCGAGTACAAGCGCGATGTATCCGATCTGCGAGCCGTGGGCCGGGCGCTTTGCGCCTTCGCCAACGGCGACGGAGGTCTGCTGATACTCGGGGTCGATGATTCCGGCGCGGTGGTCGGCACGCCCCAGGATCCCGAGAAGGTGCAAGAACGGCTGACCGCTTTCCTCCACAGTGGGCTCGGCAAACCGGTTACCGCCCGCTGCGGGCGCCGGCGGACCGAAGGCGGGTGGGTTCACTGGATCGAAGTCCATCGCCATCAGCGGGGCTACGAACCGTTTTCCCACGATGGACGGTTCTGGGTCCGGCGGGGCCGGGCGACGGCGGCGCCCTCCCCAGCGGAACTCCAGGAGCTGCTGAACGCCTTCGGTCTCGTTCTCACCGAACGGCAGATCGTCCCCTCGGCATCTGTCGAAGACCTCGACTTCAGCGCGGTGCGCTCCTTCCTGAGGGCGCAGGGGCTCGATACCGACGAGCCGCCGCAGCCGGCGCGCGAGGACGATCTGCTGAACGCCAGCATCGCCGATACGCTGGACGGCACCCTCCGGCCGACGCTCTACGGACTCATGGTGTTCGGACGAGACCCGCAGGCATACCCCCACACTCCGAGCCTCTTCGTCCAGTGCGCGGCCTACGGCGGGGCGGACCAGGCCGCCGAAGTTCTGAGCGCCGGAGAGGGGAAAGGAAGACTGGAGGATCAGGTGAACCGCGCGATGGGCTGGTTCCGCAGCCTGGGCCGCAAGGAGGTGTACGAAGGGATCTACCGGCGCGACATCGCACCGGTGCCGGAAGACGCCCTCCGCGAAGCGCTGGTCAACGCAGTGATCCACCGCGACTACGCGATCACCGGCTCGCCGGTATCGATCGAGGCGTTCGACGACCGCATCGTGGTCACCAGCCCCGGCGCGCTGCCGAACCACATGACGGTCGGGCAGGCGCGCGCCGGCGGCGCCCCCCGGTCGAGGAACGAGATGATGGCGAACGCCATGGTGGTCCGCGGGCTCATGGAGCGGCGGGGGCGCGGCTGGCTGCGGATGCGCCACTCCATGAAGCGCTTCAACGGGAGCGAGCCGGACCTCGAAAACGACGCGCAGAGCCGCTTCGTCCGGGTCACCTTCCGCCTGGGGCCGAAGCCGAAGCCGGCGGCGGCAGACCGATGAGTGGCGCCGCCGGCTTCCCGCCCGGCGCCCGCTGGCGGCGCTTCGACTTCCACACGCATACCCCGGCTTCGATGGACTACGGGAGAGGCCCGAACCACGAATCTCTCAAGAAACGCTCACCGCGCGAATGGCTGCTCGACTTCATGCGTGCCGAGATGGACTGCGTGGCGATCACCGATCACGACACCGGCGAGTGGATCGACCGACTCAAGAAGGCATACGACCGTCTCGAAGAGGAACGACCGACGGATTTTCGCCCGCTCGTTCTCTTCCCGGGCGTCGAGATCACCGTGAACGGGGGCATCCACCTGCTGGCGATCCTGGATCCGTCGAAGGGCCGATCCGACATCGATGCGCTGCTCGGCGCAGTCGGCTTCCCCGGGGGCAAGCAAGGCACCTCCGATGGGTGCACTTCACAGTCTGTCCAGGAAGTTGCGCAGACCATCCGGAAGCGAGGCGGCCTCGCGATTCCTGCACATGCAGATTCCGAGAAGGGCATCTTCGAGAGACTGGATGGAGAGACCCTGAGGTCGCTGTTGACCGAAGATCAGCTGTCCGCGCTGGAAGTCGCGGATCCGGAGTTCGACGAACCCGAGATCTACCGACAGAGCGGTGTGAAGCTGGCGAGAGTCCTCGGTTCCGACTGCCACCACCCCTCGGGGTCTGCCGGCCAGGGTTTCCCCGGCAGCCGCTTCACTTGGGTGAAGATGGGGAAACCGTCCCTCGACGGGCTGCGGCTTGCGCTACTGGACGGCGCGCCGCTCTCCATCCTCCGAAGCGACGCCCCGATCGTCGATGGAGCCGACGATCCGAACGCGGAGCCCGGCCTGTGGATCGAAAGCGTCGAGGTCGCCGAGGCGCGCTACCTGGGTCGCGGCACGCCGGCACACGCCGCGTTCAGCCCCTGGCTCTCCGCCATCATCGGCGGCCGGGGGACCGGGAAATCCACGCTCGTCGAAATGGTGCGGCTAGCAATGCGCCGGCAGAACGAGCTCCCCGGAAGGCTGGGTGAGGAATTCCAGGAGTTCGCCGCCCCTGCCGAATCGAGGCATGGGCGGCGAGCGCTGACCGATTCCACCGAAGCCATCGTCTCGATCCGCAAGAACGGAGTGCAGTTTCGCGTGCGGTGGCGTACGGATGGCGGGGGAGCGGTCATCGAAGAGAGGACTCCCGACGGGGAGTGGAAAACGAGTCCCGGAGAGGTGGCCAGCCGGTTCCCCGTCCGAATCCTGAGTCAGAAACAGGTGTTCGCGCTCGCCAACGATCCGGACGCCTTGCTGCGCCTGGTGGATGACGCCGATCCGGTGAACCGGCGAGAGCGGGCCGCACGACGGGAAAAGGCGGAGGCCGAGTTTCTGAGTTTGCGCAGCCAGGCGCGCGCGATCGACGCCCGAATCACCGAGCGAGAGCGAATCGAGGGTGACCTCGCGGATGTGCGGCGCCAGATCTCGGTCTTCGACGAGGGGGGACACCGGGACCTGTTGGTTCGCTACCAACGCTTCACCCGGCAGAAGCAGATTCTGACGGATCGGAATCGCGAGTTGAAAGCGAATGCCGCAGCGCTTCTCAAGCTCTCGCCCGAGATGGAGCCAGCTGATGTTCGCGCGGACGATTTCGATCTCCGGGAAAAATCCTTCGGCAGACGAGCTCTGGACCTTCTGGAGGCGGCGGCCGGCCGGCAACGAAGAATTGCAGAGAATCTTCGTGAACACGGGAGAGCTCTCGACGATTTCCGAAAGGAATGGATCGAGGAAGTCGCTGCTTCCAAGTGGAGTCAGGAATATGAGGCGGTGTGCGCTGCCTACCGGGAACTCATGGCCAGATTGGCCGAGGAAGGCGTCTCCGATCCTGGCAACTACGGCGCCCTGCTGCAGCGACGCGAATTGCTTCAGAGAATGTTGACAGAAATCGATTCCCTCGCGAAAAGAAAACAGAAGCTGGAGGCAGACGCCGATCGTTTTCTCGAAGAAGTGGAAACCGAGCGGAGAGCTTCGTCCAAAGCACGGATCCATTTCCTCCAATCGGTTTTGGGAGACAATCCGCACATTCGACTCGAGGTAGTGCCGTTCGGCTCGAACGCCCTCGCCGCCGAGCGCCGGTTTCGGAAGGCTATCGGCCGCGAGGATGGCGGGTTGGCGCCCGCAATCCTGAGCGAAGACGGCGAGACCGGAGAACTGGCCGAGCTCTTCCGAGACCTGTCGGATCACCAGGACGAGAGGCACCAGGAACTGGAAGGCCGCATTCGGAAAATCAAGAAACGCTTTGCCGAAGCCGGAAAAAAACCTGGGCCTTCGGGGAGACAGTGGTTGTGGAATCACCTCCGGCAGCTTTCGCCGGAACAGCGAGACCGCTTCCTCCTGTGGTGGCCGGAAGACGGTCTCGAAGTGCGCTACCGGAGGACGACGACGGGTAAGTTCGTTCCTCTCGAGCAGGGGTCTCCGGGACAGAAGTCGGCGGCCATCCTCGCACTCCTGCTTTCCTACGGCGACGAGCCGATTCTCCTGGATCAGCCGGAAGACGATCTCGACAACCATCTGATCCATGACCTCATCGTTCAGCGGATTCGGCAGAACAAGCGGAAGCGTCAGGTCATCATCGCCACGCACAACTCGAACATCGTCGTCAACGGAGACGCCGAAATGGTGATCTCCATGGATCATCTAGGCGGGCAGTGCGTCGTCGCCCCAGACGGAACCGGGTGTCTTCAGGACACGGGGGTGCGCGCCGAGGTCTGCCGGGTGATGGAAGGCGGTCGGAGAGCCTTCGAAAACCGATACCGCCGCCTGCGGGAGGAGTTCGACGATGCGTAGTGCGACAGAACGGCTGCTGCGCGAAATCCGGCTCGGAGAAGACAGCTTTCTCGAGCTCAAGGAAGTCTTCTTCTCTGGTGAGAAAGTCAAGGCACCGACGCGAAAGGCTCTGGCCGACGAGCTGTCGGCCTTCGCCAACAGTCGAGGCGGCGTTCTCATTCTCGGGATCCACGACCGCAGCCGTGAAGTGGTCGGGATTCCGGAGAGCCGCCTCGACGCCGTGGTAACCCAGGTCCGCGAGGCGGCCCGGGATCTGGTGATCCCTCCGCTGGATGTCGTCGTCGAACGGATGGAAGTCCCGGATACCGGGGGTGGAGTGCAGTGCATCGTTCGTGTGTCGGTGGGTCGAAGTCTGTTCGTGCATCGGAGCCCCGGCGGCTATCTGAAACGGGTGGCGGACGAAAAGCGGGAAATCACGCCCGACGCGCTTCGCCGGTTGTTCCAGCAACGCAGCCATGTCGGAGTGACCCGTTTCGATGGCGAAATCGTGGCGGCGGCCTCTTTCTCCGATCTGGATCCGGAACGGGTCCGGCGCTTTCGGACCGAAGCTACCGATGACGACGAGGAAACCCTCGCCTCCAAGCTGGGAATGACGCGAGAGGATGAGACCGGTGTGCGCCGCCCTACCGTGGGAGGCCTGCTGCTCGGATCGCGATCCGCAGAGCGATGGATGCCGAACACATTCGTTCAGGCGGTGGCGTATCGGGGCCGCTTCGTCGGCGACGGATCGGGGAACGAGAACTATCAGCTGGATTTCCGGGACATTCGCGGGCCGCTCGATGTCCAGGTCGCCGATGCGTGCCGGTTCGTGGCGCGGAACCAGCGGGTCGCAGCGGAGAAGACCATCGGACGCCGAGACATCCCGCAGTACCACCTCGGAGCCGTCTTCGAGGCCATGGTGAACGCCGTGGCGCATCGCGATTATTCGGTGTACGGATCGAAGATCCGGCTGCGCATGTTTTCCGACCGTCTCGAACTGTTCTCGCCGGGGGAGATGCCGAACACCATGACCGTGGATGCTCTTCCTTACAAGCAGATCAGCAGGAACGAAACGATCACCAGTCTGCTCGCGCGGTGCCCCGTGCCGAAGGGGATTCCCGGCCTGACCACTCCTCGAAAGACCCTGATGGATCGGCGAGGCGAAGGCGTGGGGTTGATCCTCCGGGAAAGCGAGGAGCACTCGGGACGCCGACCGGTGTACGAACTCCTGGACGGAACCGAATTGCGGCTGACGATCTACGGAGCAGACGGGAAACGAGGCACGGCGTGATCCCCCGTCCAGGTGGATTCTCCGATTCCGACCCTCCGCTGCCTGAAGAGACAGGAGCGGCTTCACCGAAAAAGCGCTGGATGTTCACGGAATCCGAGTTGCTCGCACACTACGGCCTGGCGCAGCGGGGTCCCCACGATTGGCGGCTCACGAACGCGGCGCTTCTGCTGTTCGGCCGACGGTCCGGATTCCGATGGCAGCCGCGGGCTGGAATCCGCATGTTTCGCGCCGACGAGCGCCACGAACCATGAATCTGTTGCCGCAGCAGCCGCGCGAGACCCTGCTCGACCTGCTGGTCGAGAGCGTCCGCAAGCGGGGCGTCCCGGCAGGCGGGGAGGCGCCGCCGGCTGCTGTGCTCTGGTCCGATCCGGAGCGCGAATGGGAGCCGCTCCTCGCGCTGCTCCGGGAGCGCCTTCCCGAGCTTCGGATTCTCGGGGAGTACCGACCCGGGCGGCGCACCGGCCCGGCGATCTGGCTGCGGTGCGAAGTGGACGGCGGCTCTGACGAAGCCGGCGGCGCTGACGGGGCCGGCGAGTCAGGCGCCGAGCGCGAACGAATCCCCATCCTCTACCTGCCGAGGGTGAGCCGGCAGGACCTCCGCGCCGGCGAAGAGTGTCCGGACCGCCTGAAACCGCTCGTCGAGCTGCTCCACCGCGGGGCGGTCTGGCGCCACTCCAACGGGAGAGACTGGACGGTGGCCGGCTTCTTCCGTTCTTCGGCAGGCGGGGGGCTGGACCTCGCCGAGGATCGCCGCACCGCGAAGGCGCTCCGCGGGGCGCTCGACGAGGCGGTGATGACTCCGCTCGCGCAGCTGCGAGGCCGACGGCTCGAAGCCGACGACTTCCACCGGCTGCAGGTCGAGGATCTAGCTCGGGATCTGCTCCGCTGGCTCGGCGACCCGGACGGAACGCGGGACCGGCTCGGCGACCGCTGGAACGCTTTCTGCAGCCGGTGCCGGAAGGAGCTGGATTTCGACCCCGAGAGCGGCGGCGGCGGCGCGGATGTCCAAGCCGGACAGCAGCTCGGTCAGGCGGCAGGCAGCTGGGCGGCGGTGTGGGAGCGGTTCGCCGAAGCGCCGGACGCATTCCCCGGGATCGAGGCGGTGCTGCGCCGAAGCCAGCCCGCCAGCCGGCTTTTCCTCGGGGACCCGGCGCGCTGGCCGAACGAGAACGACCGCATCGAGGCGGCACTTCGAGAAGCGCTCACCGAGCTGCCCCGTCTGACGCAACCGAAGGCATGCGACCGGGTGGTGCAGCTCGCTCGGGAGCACGGAAAGCGGCGGGAGTGGGTCTGGGCGCGCCTCGGAAGATCGCCGCTCGCGCTCGCGCTCGGACCGCTCGGGCGCCTCGCCGGGGCGGCGAAGCCGCCGCTCGGCGGCGAAGGCCCCGAAGAAGCGGCAGCGGCCTACCTGGAGCGCGGCTGGCAGGCCGACGCCGCGGCGTGGGAGGCGCTGGCGGCGGTCGGCGCCGCCGACGAAACGGTCGTGGCGCCGGCCGTCCGCCAGCTGCTCGAACCCTGGCTCGACGGCTCGGCGCGCGCCTTCCAGGAAGCCGTCCGGTGCCGACCGCTTCCCGACGCCGGCGAGCAGCCGGTCGTCGAGGCCGACGAGGATGGCTGCCTCTTCTTCGTGGACGGGCTGCGCTACGACCTCGGCCGGCGGCTCGCCGAGCGGCTGGAAGGACGCGGGCTCCGGGCCGAGGTGAGGCCCCGCTGGGCGGCGCTTCCCACGGTGACCGCCACCGCGAAGCCGGCGGTGACGCCGATTGCCCCCGACATCGCGGGGGAGACTCTTGGCGAAGACTTCGCCCCTCAGTTCGTCGAAACCGGACGGCCGGTGGAGGCGAGGGGCCTGCGTGCTGCCCTCGGGGAGAGGGGGTACCAGATCCTCGGGGCGGGCGGCTTCGATGCGCCGCGTTCGGCGGCGTCTCGCGGCTGGATCGAGACCGGGGAGATCGACGAGACCGGACATCACGAGCAGGGCGGTCTGCCCCGGCAGCTCCCGCAAATCCTCGACCGCCTCGCCGAGCGGATCGCCGGTCTGTTGGAGAGGGGTTGGCGCGCGGTGCGCGTCGTCACCGACCACGGCTGGCTATGGCTCCCGGGCGGACTCCCGCGGGTGGATCTCCCGAAACACCTCACCGCGACCCGCTGGGCGCGCTGTGCCGTCCTCGCCGGGGCGGGAAGTCCCGAAGAAGTTCCGCGCTGGCCGTGGAGCTGGAACCGCGGGGAATGGTTCGCCGCCGCGCCGGGCATCGCCTGCTTCAACAAGTCGGACGCCTTCGCCCACGGCGGCCTCAGCATCCAGGAATGCCTGACCCCGGACCTCCTCGTCACGCGTTCCGGCGAAGCAGCGGCCCCTCCCACCACCATCGAATCCATCGCCTGGCGCTGGTTCCGCTGCAGCCTCGTGGCCGCCGGCGGGGCCGGCAGACGGACCGCCGACCTCCGCCTCGGAGGCCCCGCGGGCGAGTCCGTCGCCGCGGAACCGAAGCCGGTGGAAGCGGATGGTGCCGCCAGCCTCCTGCTCGCCGGCGACGAGCACGAAGCGGCGGCGCTTTCGCTGGTGGTTCTCGATGAGAACGGGAAAATTCTCGCCGCCCGCGAAACCCGCGTGGGAGAGGACTCGTGAACGAAACGGCTGGCCGATCGGCGAGCAAGTCCGCAAACGGCCTGGATCGGCTGGACCGGATCGGCGCCGAGGCGTTTCCCGGGTACCTGGTGCGGAAGGATCTGGTGCGGCGCTACTCGCGGCAGTTTCCGGTGCCCACCTATGTCGTCGAGTTCCTGCTCGGTCGCTTCTGCGCGAGCACCGACGAAACCGAGATCCGGGAGGGTCTCGAAATCGTCGAGGGCCAGCTTCGCGGCCGCACCGTCCGGGCATCCGACCGGGAGCGGTTCCGGTCCGAAGCCCGCGAAAAGGGGTCCGTCCGGCTGATCGACCTGGTGCGCGCGCGGCTCGACGCCCGGCGCGACTGCTACCTGATCGAGCTCCCGAGCCTCGGCGAGCGGCAGGTCGGCATCGAGGCGAAGACCGTGCTGGAGAACCAGCGGATGCTCACCGACGGCTTCTACGCCGAAGTGACGCTTCGCTACGACCCGCTCGCGGCGC
This sequence comes from Vicinamibacteria bacterium, assembly GCA_963422395.1. Lineage (GTDB taxonomy): Bacteria > Acidobacteriota > Vicinamibacteria > Marinacidobacterales > Marinacidobacteraceae. The sequence goes on from OY729431.1 coordinate 647,592, forward strand.
CGGAATCCCGCGGCGAACCCTTCCGGGTGGAGGCGCTGCGTCCGATCCAGATGTCGGATCCCGAGGTGCTGCGGCGGCTGGCCGAAGGCCGGCGGGCGTTTTCGACCGCCGAGTGGCGCGACTTCCTGATCCGCTCCGTCGGGCTGGAACCGGACGCGCTCGACGAACGGGCGAAACGGGTTGCGCTGCTGCGGATGGCGCCCTTCGTCGAGCGGAATTTCAACCTCGTGGAACTCGGCCCCCGGGGTACCGGCAAGAGCCACCTCTACCAGCAGATCTCCCCGTACTCGCACCTGATCTCCGGGGGGAAGGCCACCGTCGCCAAGATGTTCGTGAACATGGCGAATGGCCAGCGCGGCCTCGTCTGCCGATACGATGTCGTCTGCTTCGACGAAGTCGCCGGCATCTCCTTCGACCAGAAGGACGGCGCGAACATCATGAAGGGGTACATGGCGTCGGGGGAGTTCAGCCGCGGCAAGGAGAGCATCCGTGCCGACGGCGGGATCGTGATGGTCGGGAACTTCGATCGGGATCTCGAACGCCAGCAGCGGGTCGGCCATCTGCTGAGCGCGCTGCCGAAGGAAATGCGGAACGACACTGCTTTCCACGACCGGATCCACGCCTATGTGCCGGGATGGGACTTCCCGAAACTGAACCCGGACGAACACTTCACCGACCGGTTCGGGCTCGTCACCGACTTCCTGAGCGAATGCTGGACGCGGATGCGGGAGACGCCGCGGATATCGGCGCTCCAGGGCCGCGCGTACTGGGGAGGGGCGCTGAGCGGGCGCGATCAGGAGGCGGTGAACAAGACCTGCTCGGCGCTGGTCAAACTCCTGTTCCCCGATCCGAAGATGGAAATTCCGGACGAGGATCTGGAATGGATCCTCCGGGTCGCGCTGGAATCCCGGCGCCGCGTCAAGGAACAGCAGAAGCGCTGCCTCAAGAGCGAGTTCCGCAACACCCACTTCTCCTTCACGCTCGGGGCCGACGGGATCGAGCAGTTCGTCGGCACCCCGGAATTGCGGAGCGGCGACGCCCTCGAGGGCGACCCGCTCCCGCCGGGACAAGTCTGGTCGGTGGGTCCGGGAACGGGCGAGACCGGCCCCGGCCTCTACCGGATCGAGGCGGCGGTGGGTCCCGGCAGCAGCGCCCGGATCCTGAACCACCCGGTACCGCCCGCCTTCCGGGAGAGCGTTCGGGTCGGCGAGCAGAACCTCTACGCCCAGGCGAAAGCTCTGGTTGGTGACCGCGACCCGCGGGGGCACGAGTACCAGCTCCAGTTACGCCCGTACGACGCCGACCGTTCCGGCGCCGGACTCGGGCTGCCGGTGCTGGTGGCGCTGGTGGGCAGCCTGCTGGAGCGCAGCGTCCGCGGCGGGACGATCGTGGTGGGAAGCCTGAACCTCGGCGGCTCGGTCGAGGGGCTGCTGCGCCCCGTAGAGATCGCGGAACTCGCGGTCGAACGGCAGGCCGCCGTCCTCCTGATGCCGGTGTCCGCCCGCCGGGATCTGAGCGATCTCCCCGACGACCTCTGGACCCGCATCAACATCGAGTTCTATGCAGACCCCGCCGCCGCGGTGTTCAAGGCGCTCCTCGACTGACCGCAGCGGCTGGAATGCCCAGGCAACGCCCCGGATCCCACCGCACCGACCCCGCCAGGGCAACCGAGTGCATCTTCGTCAGAGGAGCGGCATGGACTACCACTGGACTCCGATAGAAGATTACGAAGCACCCGATGCGCTGGCCCACCGCGAGCTGCGTTCGCTCGCTCGGGTGTGGCGCGACCAGCGCGAACGGCTGAGCTCACGGCAGGCGTACCGCGATTTAGAGCAGCGACTGAAGCGCGAGTGGGCGATCGAAACGGGCCTGATCGAGCGTCTCTACACCCTGGACCGCGGCATAACCCAACTCCTCATCGAGCACGGCATCCAGGCGGCGGTGATCCCGCACGGGAGGGTCGCGAATCCAGAAGCCACCGTTGCGATGATCGAGGATCATCGAGAGGCCGTCGAGGAGGTGTTCCGGTTCGTGAAGGACGAGCGGGCCTTGTCCACGAGCTACATCGAGGAATTGCACGCCCTGATGACGCGGCATCAGCAATCGGTAGGAGGGATCGACTCTCTCGGACGAGCGACGGAGGTCCCCCTCCTTCGTGGGGATTACAAGCGCTGGCCGAACAACCCGAAACGGTTCGATGGTTCGGTGCATGAATACTGTCCCCCCGAGCATGTCTCTTCCGAGATGGACCGGTTGCTCGATATGCACCAAGCCCACGATGCGACGGCGCCCGAAGTGGAAGCCGCCTGGCTGCACCATCGGTTCACGCAGATCCATCCCTTCCAGGATGGCAACGGACGCGTCGTCCGCGCCCTCGCGACGCTCGTATTCGTGAAAGCGGGTTGGTTTCCGCTCGTGGTCAGGGATCGCGACCGGAAGCGCTACCTCGAGGCTCTGGAACACGCCGATTCCGGAAACCTGAAGACACTCGTGGATTACTTCGCCCGTTTACAGAAGGGCGAATTCGTCCGGGCACTCAGCATCGCCGAAGATGTCGTGAAGGCGCACCGCGTCAGCGAGGCGATCCGATCCGTACGGAATCGGTTGCGGGCTCGCCGGGATGCGCTCGCCGAGGAATGGAAGAAGGCGCAATCCATCGCTGCCGCGATGCGAGATCTCGCCCAGGAACGCCTCGACGAAGTCGCGAAAGACCTCCAGCAGGAGATGTCCGATGTGCTCGAGCACGGCGAGTACTTCGCCGACGGTGCCGACGACCGCAGCGAACGGAGTCATTTCTACCGGTACCAGATCGTCCGAACCGCCAAACAACTGGATTACTTCGCCGGCACGAACACCTACCGTTCCTGGGCGCGTCTGGTGATGAAAAACGCCAACCAGACAGAACTCCTGATCGCGTTCCACGGAATGGGGCGCGAATTCCAGGGGGTTCTCGCGTGCTCGGCGACCTGGTTCCAGCGCGTGGAGACGGCGAAAATCGAAAGCGAGATCGGCCCCGTTACGGCTGTCACCGACGAGGTGTTTCAGATCAACTACCAGGAGCCTCTCGATGAAGTGCGGACGAGGTTCGTCGAGTGGCTGGAGCACGCCATCGTTCGCGGCCTGAAACTGTGGCAGGAGACCTCCCTGTGAACGAGGTCTGCGGCGAGCCCTTCAGGTCCGCGAGTACCTGTGAAACGAAATCTGCGGCAGTCGTTTCGCCGGCCAGCGCAGCCACCTTCCTCTGGCTTCCCTTTCCGCCGAATCGCAGAAGCGTCGTCAGCTCGATCTGCCCGTAACAGGCTGATGGAAAGATCCAGACAACGCGCCCGGATCCATCGTTATGCCGTAGAAGACGCCGCCCGACCCGGGAGCGAGGACATCGAATCCTCGGCCGATCCGAATTCCAACGCTTGTGCATCCATCGGCGAAATCACTCTTATCAGCAGAGCAAGGATCCGGTTTCCCACCGCAACACTGAAGAGCCAGGTGATAAGCGGGATTACCAGCGTGGCGACCACGACCGGAGAACGGAGCACGAGATAGCTGGCCAACAGCCGATGCATTCGTTCCCGGCAGGAAATGAGCCATTCCCGGTCATCCGGCTGAAGATCGGCGAGCGCATGATTCCACTGAGAATCGAAGTCACGGTCGCGCACTCTCCAATCGTCGCGACGAGAAGCGATGAGCATCAGCATGACCTGGAGCAGTTGCAACTGATCGGCCCAACGCACGAAGCCATTCATCGTGCTGCGCAACATTCCATAGGCAGGATGATCGAAAGAGATCGCAGCACCGGATGCCGCACGGTCGAACAATTCATCCCGCAATGCGAAGATCTCCTGCCGGAAGGAATCCACTGCACACCCGCGAAAGCGGCCCAGCAGCAGCAAGATCCCCGACAGCGAGATCGTCGTGATGATGGCCGTTGCCGTTTCCATGTTCGCTCCTCCTCGATACCCGGTCTCAAGCAGGCGAATCGCCGCGCGGAGTCAGGCCGCTCGAAGTCCGTTTCGGGTCTCGTTGGCGCTCCAGATTCTGGAGGCGTGATGAAAGCCGTTCCACCGTCGTCTTGCGAACCCGCCGTTCCCAGGTGCCGTAGCCGAACCCACAGGCGGCAACCAGCCACGCGGCAGCAGTAGAGACATTCAGGTCCGCGAGTACCTGTAATCCGAAATCGGCGGCAGTCGTTTCGCCGGCCATCGCAGCCACCGATCTATACAGGTACGAAGCGATCCAGACCCACGCACCCATCCGTAACGCCGTAGTCACGATGGAGACGACCGCCTGGATCCATCCGGCTCGCCGCAGCGCCCGATTCTCGGCCCGCAGCTCAGCTGCCGTCTTCTTCCGTGTCATTCTCTCACGGTAGCGGATCGGTCAGATCTTACCTCCTTCCAGGATCCGGGAGCGCTCGGCGAGGGTGATGGCGCGGGCCGCTTCGAGGGAGACGACTTCGAGGCGGACGCTGGTTCCGGGGAGGGCCTGGGCGAGGCGGGCGAGGTCGGGAGTGACGACGCTGCCGATCTTGGGGTAGCCGCCGGTCGTGCCCTGGTCGGCGCCCATCACGATCGGTCGGCCCGCCGGGGGGACCTGGATCGCGCCTCGGGGGTTCGCGTCGGAAACGATCTCCTGGCGGCCCCTGCGGTGGGTGAGGGTCGGGCCGTCGAGCCGGATGCCCATGCGGTTCGAGTCGTTCGAGACCGAGAAGCGCTGCTCGCCGAGCGTGCGGAGGCATTCTCCGGTGAAGCAGTCCTGCTGCGGGCCGAGGCTCAGGCGCAGCCGGAGGGTTCCGGTCTCGGGCGGGCGGCGGGCCTCCGGCAGGTAGCGGTTTTCGCGGGCCGCGGCGGGAACTTCGCCGGTGGAGAGTCGATCTCCGGCGCGGAGCGCGCGGCCTTCGAAGCCGCCGAACCCCGCGATCAGGTAGGTGGCGCGGGAGCCGAGAACTGCGGGGACCCGAATCCCGCCGGCGACCGCGAGGTAGGTGCGCATCCCGGAGGGAGGCCCGGCGAAACGGAGCACACTGCCCGCGGCGGCCAGGAAGGACATGCCCAGCGGGATGGGCCAGGCGCTCTTCCCGGGGGGATGGAGCACCGCGCGGTGGTCGGCCCCGCCGAGGGCGGCGAGCCGCGGCTGCAGAAAGCGGAGCACCGGACCGACCAGGCTGCATTCGAGCCCGGCGGCGCCGTCCGGGTTGCCGACCGCGCGGTTCGCGAACGCGAGCGACGCCGGGTCCGCCGCTCCCGACCAGGGGACTCCGTAGCGCTGGTAGCCGGGGCGGCCCAGGTCCTGGACCGTGGTCAGGAGCCCGCCCCGCTCCACCTCGAAGGCTGCCTCCAATGCTGCCGGGCGGTCCGGAGGCGAGACCGCCGGCGCCGCGGGCCGCGGCGCTTCCGGCAATTCGGAGACCGGAAGGAACCGCACCCGGTCGCCGGGCCGGCAGCGGCTCGGCGGATCGCGCTCCCGGTCGAAGAGCAGCGAGGGATCCATGCGTCCGATCAGATGCCAGCCGCCGGGCGTCACCCAGGGGTACACCCCGGTCTGCGCCCGCGCCAGAGCGACCGAACCCGCCGGCACCCGCACCCGGGGAATCGGGCGGCGGGGGATGTCGAGGCGGGGATCGGCCATCCCGAGGTAGGGGAAGCCCGGAGTGAAGCCGATGAGGAACACCCGGTAATCGCGTTCCGCATGGAGGCGGATCAGCTCCGCTGCCGAAACGCCGGCCTGCGCCGCGACCTCCGGCAGGTCCTCGCCGTCATAGACGCAGGGGAACTCGATCCGGCGCGGAGGGGCTTCCCGCTCACCGCGGACCCGGCGGGCGAGGTCGAGCGTGTGGGCGCGGATCGCTTCGGGGTCGGCGGCGGGATCGTGGCAGACCAGCACCGAGCGGAAAGTGGGGATCGCCTCCTCGAAGCCATCGAACGGTTCGCGCTCGAGCCGGGCGGCGAGGCCGGCGGCCCGCGCATTCAGCTCGGGGGAGATCCTGTTGCCGAACTCGACAGCGAAGGCGGCTTCCCCCGCGTTCAGGATCCGCGCCTCGTCCAAAACCTCATCCAAGCCTCGACGGGATGGAGCGCCGGACTCGGGGGAGGGACGGGCGCGTCCGCTCTCGGTGGCCGTACTCCGGGTCCGGTGCTCTAACCGAGCGGACGGACCGCGACGCCCGCCGCTTCGAGCCGCTCCCGCACGGTGCGGGCGTTTTCGAGCGCCGCCGGGTTGTCCCCGTGGAGGCAGAGCGTCTCGGCAGCCACCGGAACCTCGGTCCCGTCGTGGGCGAGGACCGCACCCTGGGCGATCGCCAGCGCCTGGGCCGCCGCCCGCTCGGGGTCTCCGATCACCGAACCGGGGATCCGGCGCGACTGGAGGGTACCGTCGGGGTCGTACACCCGGTCGGCGAACGCCTCGCCGGCGAAGCGGAGGCCCTCGGCCTCGGCGGCCGCCCGCATGACGCCCGAGGTGGCGAGCCCGACGAAGACGAGGTTTCGGTCGGCGCGGGCCACCGCGCGGGCGAGCGCGGCCGAGAGCTCGGGATCGGCGACGGCCTGGTTGTAGAGCGCCCCGTGCGGCTTCACATGGACCATCCGGCCGTTGCGGGAGCGGACGAAACCGGCGAGCGCACCGACCTGGTAGAGCACATCGGCCTCCACTTCTTCGGCGGGCGCCTGGATCGGCCGGCGGCCGAAGCCGCGCAGGTCGTGGTGGCCGGGATGCGCGCCGATCGCCACCCCGCGGCCCAGGGCGAGCTCCACGGTCCGGTCCATGATGACCGGATCGCCGGCGTGGAAGCCGCAGGCGACATTCGCCGAGGTGACGATCCCGAGGATCTCCTCGTCGCACCCGAGGTCGTAGTTGCCGAAGCTTTCGCCCATGTCGCAGTTGAGGTCGATCCGCATGGAGGCGATTCTAAAGAACGGAGGGCGTCCGGCAGGGTAGAATCGCGCTCATGGGCAAAGGCGACCGGCGAACGAAGCGCGGCAAGATCTTCCAGGGGACGACCGGGAAGCGGCGGCTGAAGCGGCGCTCGAAGAAGTAGCGAAGACCGCCGGCGCGAAGCCGCCCTTGCAGTCAGGACTGCAGTCGGCTTCCGTGCCGCCGGTCTCTTCACCTCCGGGTTCTCGAATCCCGGGCTCCAAAATCCCGGGTTCTCGAATCCCGGACGGCGGGTTTCTCAGGTACCTGCGGGCGAAGGCGCCGGTGGATGCGCGGGCGATCCACCCCGGGGTCCGGAAAGCGGTCCGGGGGGCGCTCGGGAGTTTCCCGGCTGGCACACCGCTCCGGGCGCTCGAAGTCGGGGGCGGAGCGGGCGGGGCGTTTCGACGCTGGACCGAGCTTCTCGCGCCGCACTCGCGGGCGGAACTCACGGTCACCGACCGCGACCCGGCACTGTTGGATGCCTACCGGCAGGAAGCGCTCCGCTGGGCGGGAGAGCGCGGCTCCCGGCGGGGAGAGCTGCTGCGCATCGAAGACCACGGCCGCATCCTCGAAGTGCGCTTTCTGCGGGTTTCGGCGCCCGAAGGGTTCCTCGCCTTCCCCGAAGGCTCGTTCGCGCTGCTGGCCGCCCAGTCGTTTTGGGATCTCCTGCCCCCGGGAACGGCGCTTCCGCTCGCTGGGCGCCTGCTCGCTCCGGGGGGCGTCTTCTACGCAGCGCTGACTTTTTCCGGGAGCACCCGCTTCGATCCGCCGCTCGGAGTCGTGGATCGGCGCATCCTGGACCGCTACCACGCCAGCATGGAGGGGGCGCGCGGCGGCGACTCCCGCGCCGGCGAGCGGCTCATCGAACAGGTCCGCGCCCCCGGATCCGGCTTTTGCGAGCTGGCGTCGGGCCGCTCCGACTGGCGGGTCGTTCCCGATCCCGCCTTCGAGGGCGGCTATCCGGGCGACGAGCGGTTCTTCCTCGAAACGCTGCTCGGCTTCATCGAGAAGGAACTCCGAGCCGCGCCGGAGATCTCCGAATCGGAGCGAAGCGGCTGGCTCGCCGCCCGCCGGCGGCAGCTCGCGAAAGGCCGTCTTTCCTTCAGCGCCCGTCAGCACGACCTCGCCGCGCGGCGGGACCCGTGAATCAGTCGGCGGCAGTCCGGTCCCGGACCAGACGGTCAACTTCTACCCGGAGCCGGCCCGTTATCCGGTCGTAGGAGAAGGCTCCCACCGTCTCCAGACCGCGCTTCAGGTTCACGAACGCCGCAGAACCGGCCGAGCGAGCGGTCCGCCGGACCCCCTCACTCCTCCGACGCTGCCACCGCCACCACTACCAGAGCGACAAAAGCGGCCGCACCCATCAAGGCCCCGTTCGTTTTTCTCGACTTGGCAGTCCGTTCATAAGAATCGGCGAAGCAGTAGCGGATCCCTTCATCCTCATATTGCATCACCGATGTTGCGGGAGCAGAGGAGTCCACGAAGAGAGAAACGGCGACGCCCACGAGACCGGTCAACGCTCCGACGGCAATCCATCCGGCTCGTCCCTGTCGTTCCTCCGCCTCGGCTTTCCCGGCAGCGGCGGCCGCCGCGCAAGCATCGCCTGCTTGCCCGAACACAAGCAGCGATGCCTCACGCCCACCGAACGCGGCCGAACCCAGAAAATCACGAGAAGCGGGAGCAGCTTCGGGCGGCGGAGATGGGGCGGCAAACGCCAGTCCCGGAAATGCCAGCAAGAAAGAGAGAACGACCGCTATCGCGGAAGGGAACATGGCAATCCTTTGGGCCCGGGGAAAAGCGGACAGAAGGAACTCTAAAATGCGGCCCGCCGCGTGGCGTTCATGGCGACTTCCCGGACCGCCAACGACCGGAGAGTCGGTCCGGGCCGCCAACTGCGGAAGGGCGGCTCGCCTTCGCAGCCCGTCAGCACGACCTCGCCGCGCGGCTGACGAACCGCGGCGACGAGGAACTACCGGGAACTATCGGGCCGCGACGAGCCGATCCACCTCGGTCTTCAGCCGACCGAGTATCTCGTCGTAGGGGAACGCCCCCAGCGCCTCCGGACCGCGCTTCAGGTTCACGAACGCCGGGCCGCACCAGAGTCCGAGATCGGCGTCGTCGGTCTCGCCGGGGCCGTTCACCCGGCAACCCATCACCGCGATGGTGATGGCATGGCGCTCCGCGTAGCGAGTGATCTCCCGCACTTCCGCGGCCAGCTCGACGAACTTCTCGTTCTCGACCCGTGAGCAGGAGGGGCAGGAGATGATGTTCAGCCGGTCCTTCGGGAACTCGGGCACCGAGCGGAAGCGGCCGGCGGCGATGTCCCCCAGGATCTGGCGGCCCGCGGCGACTTCCTCCGGTTTGCGGGTGTTCGGCAGGGTGAGCGAAACCCGCACGGTGTCCCCGATGCCGCGGGCGATGAGCTGCTCGAAGGCGATGCGGGTCTTGATGATGCCTTCGGGGGGCATCCCGGCCTCGGTGACGCCGAGATGGAGCGGCACATCGGGGCGCTCGGCGGCGAAGCGGCGGTTCCCCTCGACGACCTGTGCCGGGTCGGAATCCTTGAGCGACACGACGAAGCGGGTGAACCCCAGCGAGTCCAGCAGCTCGCAGTGCTCGGCGGCGGAGGCGGCCATCGCGCCTACCGGATCGTCGTGGAAGCGATCCTGATGGGCGGGATCCATCGAGCCGCAGTTCACTCCGATGCGGAGAGCGCAATCGTGCTCCCCGGCGACCTCGGCGAGATAGCGCACCTTGTCGGCCACCGGCCGCGAGGTCTCGTGGTGCCAGAGGTGGCCGGGGTTGTAGCGGATCTTGTCCACCTGCGGGGCGACCGCCTCGGCGAGCCGGTAGCTCTCCTGCAAGTCCACCGCGAGGTTCGCGCTCGTGCGCTGGCGGATCTCGGCGAGCGCCTCCGCATCCTTCCGGCTGTCCACCGCGATCCGCACGATTCCGGCGCCAGCCTTCCGGAGGGCCTCCGCCTGAGCGGCGGTCGCCTCCACATCCTGGGTGGGGGTCGCGCACATGCTCTGCACCGCGATGGGCTCCCCGCCGCCGAGGACCACATCGCCCACCGGGACCCGGCGGGTGGGATTGCGTTCGATCACCGGGGGAATGCTACGCGGAGCGGCCCGCGCCGAGGGCCGCCGGCACTCCCGGCCGCTCGACTTCCCGAGGAACGACCTGGTGAGTTCGCACCGTCAGCCGCCGCGGGCGAGCCGGATGCCGGAGGCCTGCCAGCGGGCTTCGGGGCGCAGGAAGTTGCGGCAGGTCGCGCGGAAGCCGCCGGCCGGAGTGAGGCAGGAGCCGCCGCGCAGCACCATCCGGCCGAACAGGAACCGTCCGTCCGGTGCCGCGGCGGCCGCCGCGGGCGAGCGGAGAACCGAGCGGAAGCCGGGGTAGGGGAGACCGGCGCTGGCGGTCCACTCCCAGAGGTCGCCGAAGAGTTGGGCGGGGCTGGCTGCTCTACCCCCGATCGGACCGCCCTCCGCGGGGCTGGGATGGAGCAGCCCGCTTTCCAGGAACGCTCCCCGGACGGGGCGGCCGGCCGCGGCCGCCTCCCATTCGAATTCGGTCGGCAGGCGGCTCTCCCGCCAACGGGCGAAGGCGTCCGCTTCGAAGAAGCTCACATGGCTCACCGGGGATTCGGGGGCGAGCGGGGCGAGCCCGCCGAGAGTGAACTCCTCGAAGCCGCCGCCCGCGCGTTTCCAGTAGAGCGGCGCTTCCCAGCCGTGCCGCCGCCGCGCCTCCCAGCCGTCGGCGAGCCACAGCGACGCCTCCCGGTAGCCCCCCTCCTCGACGAATTCGAGGTATTCCCGGTTCGTCACCAGCCGGGAGGCGAGCTGGAACGGCGGGAGCAGCCGCGAGTGCCGGGGGGTCTCGCCCGCGAAGGCGAAGCTTCCTCCCCCATGACCGAAGGCGAGTTCGCCCCCGGCGAAGGAGACGAACCGCAGCGGCGGAGTCGGCGCCGGCGGCCCGAAAACGCCGGCGTCTCCGGAGGGGCGGTAGGCGGGCTGCCGCGGGTTCTTCCAGAAGAGGTGCTTCAGGTCGGCCAGCAGGAACTCCTGGTGCCGCTGCTCGTGGTGGATCCCGAGAAGCGCCGCGGCGGCTGTTTCCGCCGAGATCCCGGCCTCGAACGACGAGAGCACCGCCTCGTCCACCCGGCGCCGGTATCCGCCGACTTCGGCCGCCGTCGGCCGGGTGAGGAGACCCCGTTCCCGGCGGGGATGGCGGCGGCCGCCGCCGTTCGCCGCGCCCGCGCCGAAGAGCTCGCCGTAATCCGAAGCCGCCGGGGCGTAGCCGGTTCCGGCCTTCGTGAGGACGAAGGCCTCGAAGAACCACGAGGTGTGGGCGAGGTGCCATTTCACCGGGCTCGCCTCCGGCAGGGACTGCGCCGTCTGATCCTCGCCGGTGAGCGGCGCGGCGAGTTCGTCCGTCTGCCGCCGGACGCGGAGAAAGGCGTCCCGAAGCGCTTCCGGCGTCATCGGGGGGTCTTCCGGCGTCATCGCGCTCCCGGCGCTCCCGGCGCTCCTGGGCGGCCCTCCCGGCATCCGCTGCCGGCCTCCGGTCGCCCGCGGGTCATTCCGGCGCCGGTTCGACCGGTCCTGCCGACGCGATCCGAACGCCGTCGGCCACCCGCTCGCCCGGATAGACGAGGACCTGGTCGCCCGCTTCGAGCCCGGCGAGGACCTGCGCTTCGCGCTGGTTGCGCTCTCCGATCTCGATCGTCCGCTCGCGCGCCGCGCCGTCCTCGACGCGGAACACCGCCCACTGCTCGCCCCGACGGAAGAGCGCTCCCACCGGGACCTTCAGCTGCGCTTCGCGTTCCCAGACCACGACCCGGGCCTCCACCCGATACCCGTCGCCGAGACCGGGGCGCGTCGCGGCCGATTCGACGAGCTCGAGGACGACGAGCACCCGCTGTTCCTCGACACCGAGCGCGGAGATCTTGGTGAAGCCGGAGGGTTCGACGCGGAGCACGCGGGCGCCGAGCGGGCGGTCGCCGCCCCAGCGTTCGATGAGCGCCGGCTGACCGGCGCGGATCCGCACCGCGTCGGTCGAGAGATAGTCGGCGACGACTTCGAGTTCCTCCGGGTCCCCGACTTCGATCAGCGCCTCCCCCGCCGGCACCACGGATTCGCTCTCGCGCAGCCGGCGGAGCACCACCCCGTCCACCGGCGAGAAGATCCGGATCACCGCCGCCCCGCCCGCTTCCGATCCGGCGCGCCGCGCGTCGAAACGGAGCAGTCGGGCGCGGGCCGCGGTCAGGATGCCGCGCTGGTTGCGCACCGAGAATTCCGCCGCTTCGAGCGCTTCCTGGCGGATGTTCCGCTCCCGCTGTGCGGTTTCGAGCCGCTCTTCGGCGATCACTCCGGCTTCGAGCAGCCGCCGGAGCCGGTCGAGCGTGGATTCGGCCTGGGCGCGCTCTACCACCGCCTGCTGGTAGAGCGCCTCGGTCCGGCCGAGCCCGGCTGCCGCGGCTTCGACTTCGGCTTCGGTCTCGGCTCGGCGGCGCTGGTCGAGGAGCATCGGGGCGGCGGGCTGGAACGACGCCAGCACGCTTTCGTCGGCGAGCACCGGGTCTCCCGGTTCGAGCTCGATGCGCAGGACGCGGCCTGCTACCGGGGCGGAGATCAGGAAGCGGTCGCGGACCCGGGTCTCGCCTTCTTCGTCGAGCGTCACCGTGAGCGTGCCGCGAACCACCGGCGCGAGCTCCACCGCAACCGGGCGCGGCCGGGAGGCGAGGGCGATCAGGGCGGCGGCCGCGGCGCCCCCCGCGGCCCAGAGGACGAGTCGCCGTCTGTTCTTCATCACGGGAAATCCTCCAGTCCGGCTTCTGCTCGGGAAGGGATCACTCCCGGGTCTTCAGGACCGCGACCAGGTCCAGCCGATTCAATTTACGGCGAACCACCAGCGCGGAGAGCGCCATGGCGGCCGCCACCGTCCCGGCGGCGGCGGCGAAGGTGCTCCCCTCGGCCGCCGCCGGCATCCGGAACAACTCGGTCTCGTACGCGCGCAGCATCGCGGCGAGCATCGAATAGCCCAGTGCGAGCCCGGCGGGGATGGCGGCGAGGGTCAGGATTCCCAGCTCGCCGAAGAGCACGGCGCCGATTTCGGCGCGGGTGAAGCCGATGACCCGCATACTGGCGAGTTCGCGGCTGCGCTCGGAGAGGGAGATGCGGGCGGTGTTGTAGATCACCCCGAAGGCGATCACGATGGCGAAGAAGAGGTTGACCGCCATGGTGTTGTCCATGTTCTCGGCGACGAAGGTCTCGAAGTTCTCGAGCATGGCGCGTCGAAGCGCCACTCCCGCCACCGCCGGCATCGCCTTGAGGTCCCGGTAGACCGCGTCCTCGGCGAGCGGATCGATCCGCAGGACCGCCCCGCTCATGGTCCCGGCGCCGCGGGCGAACCGTGCGAGGGCTTCGGGCTCCAGGTAGGCGGAAACGCCCATCAGGTCGTCCACCAGGCCGCTCACCACCATGTCCCGCTCGGGCCGCGCGCCGACGAGCGCCGCCACCCGCACCGTTGCCCCCGGCTGGACCGCGAGCCCCTCGGCCAGCTTGCGCGAGAGCAGCAACCCGGGCCGGTCGGGCCGGAGAGGTTGGTGGTCGGCGCCCAGCACCCGCTGCAGGCGGGCCTCCGGCGTAAGGGCCTGGATGCCCACTCGCCGGTCCCGGTTCCCGTTCTGGAGCCGGACGGGGACGGTGTTCGCCGCCTCGACCTCGAGGATCCCCGGCAGCGAGGCGAGCTCGTGTTCCGCTGCCCGCCCTTCCGGCTCGACGAAGCGCACAGTGAGGTCCTGGCGCTGGACCACCTCGAACTGCAGCTCCATGAGCTCCTCGAAGGAATCCATGCTGGCGCCGGCCATCACCATGATGGCGGCGGAGAACGAGATGCCCACCACCGACATCGCGGCGCGCAGCGGGCGGCGGGAGATGTTTCTCGCGATCATGCGTGCCGGCGGCGAGAGAAAGCGGCCCAGGCCGAGCCGCTCGCAGAGCGAGACCCGGTAGGTCTCGGGAGCCGCGGGGCGCATGGCTTCGGCAGGCGGCAGCCGAGCGACGCTGCGGACCGCGGAGACGGCGCCGAGCACCGCTGCGCCGCCGCAGGCGAGAGCCGCGGCGAGGATGTTCCCCCAGCTCGCCTGGTACGAGAGCTCGGGAAAGCGGAAGTACTCCAGATAGAGCCCGAGCATCGCGTTGCTCAGCAACATCCCGCCGGAGATTCCCAGCGCGCCGCCGAACGCCGAGACCAAGAGAGCCCACTGGACATAGTGCAGCCCGAGGCGCAGGTTCGAGTAGCCGACCGCTTTGAGTACCGCGATCTGTTCGCGCTGCACCGAGACGGTGCGCCGCAGCACCACATGCAGCAGGAAGACCGCGATGCCCAGGAAGATCGTCGGCACCACGAGTGCCATGCCGCGCAGCCCCAGCAGCTCGTTTTCGAGGTACCAGTTCGAGACCTGCTGGCTGCGGGGGACCGCGCCGAGACCGCCGTAGGGCTCGAGGAGGCGGTCCAGCTCGGCGATCGCCGGGCGAGCCTCGGCGCCGTCCTCGAGCGACAGCGACACATCGTTGAAGCCGCCCTCCATGTCGAAGGCGGCCGCCAGGTGCTTCCTCGTGAGCCAGAAGATGCCGAAGCGCTTCGGATCGGGAAAGAGGCCGCCGCCGGCGATGGCGTACACGTACTCCGGAGAGAGCACGATCCCCACGATTTCGAGTTCCTGCCGCCGGCCGTTGATGACCGCCGCCACCTCGCTGCCGAGGTCCAGCCCGTGGGCCTCGGCGAAGCGCTCGTTGACCAGCGCTTCTTCGGCGCGCCGCGGATCGAGCCAGCGCCCCCGGCGGAGCGCCGTCTCGTTGAGGACCGGACGGCCGCTGTCGGGCATCGAGATCAGGCGGCCGTTCACCGGCTCAGCGGTGCCGGGAACATCGAGGGTGACCGCGACCGAAACCCGGGTGGCTGCCCGGTCCACTCCCGGCAGTTCCTCCAGGGCGCCGGCGAGCCCGTTCGGGGCGCGCTTCGCGCTCGCGAAGACATCCCCGAACCGGTAGCGGGCGTAGTACCGGTCGCGGGTGGTTTCGAGCGACTCGAAGCAGCCGAGCGACGCCGTGAGGAGCGCGACCCCGGAGGCGACGACCGCCGCGATGGCGAGCGCCAGCGAACGGACCCGCCACAGGTCGCGCAGCAGTTTGCGGTCGAGAGCGCGGATCATCGAGGGAAGGCCGCTCTCACCAGCGGATCGTCGCGGCGCCGCTCCGGGTGTCGTTCCATCGTTCCTGGGAGATCCGCCCGTCGGCGAGCGAGATCACCCGGTCGGCGATGGCGGCGATGGCGGCGTTGTGGGTGATGATCGCGGTGGTGGCGCGGTACTCGAGGTTCACCCGGCAGATCGCTTCGAGGACCTGGATTCCGGTGCCGATGTCGAGGGCGCCGGTGGGTTCGTCGCAGAGCAGCAGGTCGGGCCGTTTCACGATGGCGCGCGCGACCGCTACCCGCTGCTGCTCGCCGCCCGACAGCTGCGAGGGAAAGTGGTCCGCGCGCCGAGAGAGCCCCACGATGTCGAGGGCCTCCGCGGCGGGGAGCGGATCTTCCGCGATCTCGGTCACCAGTTCCACATTCTCCCGGGCGGTGAGCGAGGGAATCAGGTTGTAGAACTGGAACACGAATCCCACCCGGCGCCGCCGGTACTCGGTCAGACTCTTCTCGTCGGCGCGGGTCAGGTCCCGATCCCGGTAGTGCACCTGCCCGGAAGTCGGGACATCCAGCCCGCCGAGGATGTTCAGCAGGGTGGACTTGCCGCTCCCCGAAGGGCCGAGCAGGACGGTGAATCCGCCCTCGGCGAAGTCGAGGCTGATCCCGCGGAGCGCCCGCACCTCGACCTCCCCCATCCGATAGACCTTCGTCACCTCCCGCAAGGAGACCGCCGGCGACCCGTTCGCCGCGCCGCCGCTGCTCTTCATGGCCTGATCCTGCTTCGAGCCTCGGCGTCCGTCGGGGCCGTCCCGGCGCCCATTCTCGCCCATCCGCCCGAGGGAACGCGAAGGCCCGCACCGCGCCGAGGCGGATAGACTGACGCCGAGGGGTGGTTTCGGGGCAAGGGCCGCGTGCCGGTCTTCGCGTTCGGCTCCTGTCCTTTCTGCCCGCAAGGCGTGGTCCGCCGAAGGAGATCGGACGAGAAGGTTTGCTGCGAGGTCAACGGGGAGCCGCAAACCGTGGGTCGCAAGACAACGGTGGAGGAGGTCCTGAAGAATGCGGGCGCTGCCGCCTCGATCGAGGTCGAGGAGCTCGATAATTTTACGAAGGGTGCACCGATCGCAGCAGCGGACGGTCTCCACTTGGGGCGAAGCGTCGCAGGAAGCTCTCGCCAGCCTGCGAGTCGGCGTGGTGGGCGTCGGCAGCGTGGGCTCGCTAGTCGCCGAGACGCTCGCTCGGATAGGAGTCCGCCGGATCGCGCTCTTCGATGCTGACCGGGTGGAGACCGGAACTGCGGCGCGGTGGACTGGACCGCCTGACCGCCTGCTCCACGCGAGCGAGCGCGATGTGGGCCGCCGCAAGATCCTGGTAGCGGCGGCGCGGCTGCGGCAGAGCGCCACCGCCGCGGACTTTCGGGTGGAAACGCACTGCGGCCGCATCGAGGAGCGGAGTTCCTACCTCGCCGCGCTCGATTGCGATCTGCTCTTCGCCGCCGTGGACCGACCGCTCCCGAAGGACCTGGTGAACCACCTCGCCTATGCCCACTGCATCCCGGTGATCTTCGGCGGCATCTACGCGGCCGCGAAAGCGGACGGCACGCTGGGGCAAGCGTCCTGGAGCGTGTCCGCCGCGAGCCCCGGCCAGCGCTGTCTCCGCTGCGACGGCCAATACACCACCTCGGAGGTGGTCATGGAGCGCGACGGCTCGCTCGACGATCCGACCTATGTGCGTAACCCGGCTGGTGAAGCGCCGCTGTCCGCCGGGCAGAATGTCTTTCCATTCGCCGCCAATCTCGCGAGCCTCATGACGCTCGAGCTGGTCCGCATGGTCGCCGACAGGGACTGGTGGCCGAAGATCGGCGGAAAACTGGGATTCCACCTGATTCCGCGCCAGCTCACCTGGGCGTCCGCCCGCTGCCTCGATCGCTGCGCGGTCCGCCCGAAGACGGCCCTCGGCGACGCCGCGCCCTATCCGATGCTTCGGGAGATGCCGCGGCGCCCCGCACGCCTCGTCGCGCTGGAGGATCGCGCCCTCCGAGCGAGGAACTTCCTGCGCCGCATCGTCGGTGCGAAGAGGACGACCCGATGATCCACCCCCGGAGCCTCACCCTGGAGAATGTACGCGGCTTCGCCGGCCAACAGACCGGCCAGGTCCGCCGGGTGACGCTCCTCGTCGGCGAAAACGGCGCCGGCAAGTCCACTTTCCTGGGCTGTTACCAGGCGTTCGCGCGGCTTGGTTCCTTCGCCGCGCTGGACGACCGGAACTACTTCGACGACCCGCCCTTCCGGATGGGTCCGTTCTCCACGATCGCCGGTGGTGAGGCCCGTCGGTTCGCGATCGAGGGCGGCTTTCACGATGGCTGCCATGAAAGCCTCCGTCTCGAATACCGAGCGGGGTATCCCGAGCCCGGCCCCTATCCGGAGGAAGGCTCGCTCGCTGTTCGGTTGCCGGGCGCGGCCGAACCGTTCCGGGTCATGCGGCTCGGGCACGGCGGTGATCCGGATCGGTGGAGAGTGGAGGGGCCCGGCTTTCGGTTCGACCTGGACTCGGCCGACATCTCTTACCGGCAGTTCAGCAGCTGGATCTCGCGGTCGGTCCGCCACGGGCTTCTGCCTTTCCTCGGCAATCCCAGCTCGTTTCGCAGATGTCGGCTACGGAGTGCATGCCGTCCTGCCCCTGCTCGCCGCGATGTGCCGCGCTGGCGATGCTGCGGCCTTCCTGCTGCAAGAGCCCGAACTGCACCTCCATCCGGCGGCGCAGGCGGATCTCGCCACGCTCATGGCGAAGGGGAAGCAGCATTTCCTGATCGAAACCCACAGCGAGCACTTCGTGGATCGGTTCCGCATCGAAGCGATGCGCGGCGGCATGGACCCCGAGGACTTGCAGATCCTCTACTTCGAGAAGGCGGCGGACGGAACGGGCTCGAAGATCCACGACATCGGCGTCGACGGAAACGGCAATCTGAGCGGCGCCCCGCGCGGCTACCGGAGGTTCTTCCTGGAAGAGGCGGATCGACTTTTCTTCGCCAGGCCCGGAGATTCTCGACCAGGAGAGTCGTGATGTGCGTGCGAACGATCGTGGATACCAACCTGCTCGCGGAAGTGACGGGGCGGGACCCATCGGGTTCTTTCGGGAACCTGCACCGATGGATCGTTCGCGGCGACGGACGGATCCTGTACACCGACGAAGCGGGATTTCGGCAGGAGATGGACCGGGCGGGAGAGAGCTGGCGGCAGCTTCTGTTCCGGTACCGCCAGAATGCCCGTATGGAGCTGGCCGATGCCTCCGAGGTAGAGGATGCGAAACAGAAACTCGATTCGATCTCCCGAAAATCCGGGGAAAACGACCTTCCCCTGCTCGCCTTGGCCGAGGCGGCAGTGGAACAGGGCGTCATGTCCGGCACGCTCGCTGGGGCGCCGGTCCGATCCCGCCCGAGACGGACCTACGACGCGGCCCCCGGGCTACGGACCGCGGAAGGCGAAAGCGTTCCGCAGCGCCTCGCCGATCTGAGCGCCGGGAGCGATGCGGAATGGAAGGAACTCCGGAAGAAACTCGTGCGGTTCGGCGAGGCTTCCGGTCTCTTCGACGAGGTCGAGGTCCGGCGTCTGGGTGGGAACGACAGTGATCCGTTTCAGATTCGGGTCCGAAAGTTCGGCGGCACGCTCAAGGGGCCGTGGCGCAACCTGAAGGATGTCGGCTACGGAGTCAGCCAGGCGTTACCGATCCTGGTGGAGATCATGAACGGGAATCCATCGCGGGTGTTCCTGTTGCAGCAGCCTGAAGTACATCTGCATCCGCAGGCTCAGGCTGCGCTCGGATCCCTGTTTCTCGAGGCGGCCGCCGAGGGGCGGCAGCTCTTGGTGGAAACCCACAGCGACCCTTTGCTCGATCGCATCCGGATGGACATCCGCGACCGCAAGACGACGCTTCGGGCCGAGGATGTGAGTCTCCTCTACTTCGAGCGCGAAGGCCTGGGAGTCCGCATCCATTCCCTCGGTTTCGACGAGCAAGGCAATGTCCGCGGCGCCCCGGACAGCTATCGCAGCTTCTTCCTCCGGGAAACGGAGCGACGGTTGGAGCTGTGATCCATGTGCGCAGTCCTCGATGCCAACATCGCCGGGGAACTCTTCGATCTCGAACGGAAACCGATTGCCGATCGCTTCTTCACCTGGATGACGGGCCGGGGCCGCGCCGATCTCTGCTTCGACTGCGGCTGATCCGAGGTGGCGCCGGCTTGCTCGGTCGGCGCTCCTCGGCGGTCGGGATATCCGGGGAGGAGCGGGTGCCGACTCAGGACATGAGCCCTCGGCTTCGCCAGTCGTTCGATAGGAAGCGAGTCATGAAGTCATCGAAGAGCGGGACGGTGAACGCCGTATCCCCGTGATTGGGACTCCACACCATTCCCTTGGCGATCAACTTGCTCCGGATCGGTGCGGCAGCGGTCACGGGTCTGCCCAGTGTTTTCGCGATGTCGCCCGACCGATGCGGTCCGGCGCCCAGTTCGGCCATGGCCCGGAGATACCGCCACTCGGAAGGCGTGAGCTGATCCACGCGAACCCGAAAGAATCCCTCGTCGAGGGCGGTCCTCGCTGCCGAAGAGGCGCTTTCCACATCCTCGAGACCGATGGGCGGCGCTTCGGCGGCGTTCCAGGCCTGTTTCCCCCATTCCTGCAAGAAGAATGGATAGCCCTTCGTTTCTTCGAAAATTCTGCAGAACGCATTCTCGGAGATGTTCGCTCCCTGATCCAGCACCGGCTTTTCGATGGCGCGCCGCGCTGCCTCTCGATCCAATGGTCCGATGAAGGGGAAGTCGAACAACCGCTCCGCATAGGATTTCGCCCGCCCGGTGCGGGCCCGCAGCGTGGGCAGTCCAGCGCCCACCATCGTGACCGGCTTCTCCTGCTGCGCAGTACGGTGGAGAGCGGTGATGAGGGCCGCGAGTTCGCCTTCTTCCACATACTGCAGTTCGTCGAGAAACAGAACGAGCGCGGTGCCCGCTTTTTGCGCCGCCTCTGCGGCAGCGAGCAGAAGCGCGGTCAGATCCTGTTCGAGATCGCCGTTGTCCGCGAGTCCCGGTTCCGGAGCGAGGTCGGGGTCGAGGCTGATCTGGATGTCTCCGTACTGCACTTTCAGTGCGCGCACGAAACCCGCCAAAGCCCGAAACGCTCGACGCGTCTGGTGCGAGAGCCCGTTCTTGGAGAGTTGCAGCAGAACTCCACGGAGCTGAGGCGTCAGCATGGCGGGCAGGGAGCGGTTCTCCGCCGCCTCGACATAGAGCGTCCGGAGTCCGGCAGCCTGGGCTTCCTTCTCCATCCGAACGAGCAATACGGTCTTCCCGACCCCCCGTAAACCGACCAGGAGCACGCTCTTGGCTGAACGGGCGATCCGGATCCTTTGCAAAGCGACCCGGACCCTTTCCCGCAGTTCGTCCCGTCCGGCCAATTCCGGAGGCGGGGTTCCTGCCCCCGGCGCGAAGGGATTGGAGATCGGATCCATGGATCGGCCTGCTTCTCTCTTGGAGATATAGCGACCTTAGCGAGATTATCTCATCTTGGTAATCTCGCTAAGATCGCTATAGATCGAACAGGTGCGCCGCTGTGAGGAGCTGGTCGGCGCTCCCCGGCGGTCAGGAGGCCGGGATCGGTTCGTCCGACGGGGCGGGAGCGGCAGACGCTCGGGCAGAGCTCTGCCGCCAGAGGCGGCGCGCCCGGACGGCGAGGTCGTCGAGCAGGGTGTAGAAGAAGGGGAGGATCACCAGGGTGAGGACGGTGGACGCCGCCAAGCCGCCGATGACCGTGCGGGCGAGGGGGAAGTAGTAGAGCCCGTCGAGCCCGGTCCTCCCGATCCCCATCGGCACCAGGGCGAGCATGGTGGCGCCGGCGGTCATCAGGATCGGCCGCAGCCGGTCGCGGCCGCCGGTGAGCAGCGCCTGAGTGCGCTCCATGCCCTCTCGGCGCAGCCGGTTCACATGGTCGATCAGCACGATGCCGTTCTTCACCACGATCCCCATCAGGATGAGCATCCCGATCTGGGCCATCAGGTTGAAGGGGCTGTTCGTCGCGAGCAGCAGCCAGGCGGCGCCCCACAGCGCGTAGGGGATCGAGATGAGGATGGCGAGCGGGTGGATGAGCGACTCGAACTGCGCCGCCATCACGATGTAGATGAGGAGAAGGGCGAGCAAGTAGTTCACCGCCATGCTCTGGAGGTCGGTGTCCTGCTGCTCGATCCGGTCGCCGAAGGACCAGGCATACCCCGGGGGCAGGGCCATGGCGTCCATCTCGGTCTCGATCTGCTCGCGCGCCGCCTCCCAATCCTCCCCCTCGTAGGCGGCCTCGAGGGCGGCGACCGCCTTGCGGTCCACCCGCCGGATCGCCCGGCTTCGCTCGACGATCTCGAAATCGGCGAGGTCTCCGAGCGGGGCCGGCGCGCCGGAAGCGGAGATCAGGGTGAAGTTCCGCAGATCGTCCACTCGCGAGACATCCTTCCGCGACATCGCGAGCCGCACCTCGGCTTCCCGCTCCTCGGTCTGGAAGCGGCGGAGCGGGCGGCCGCCGAGACTGAACCCGAAGATCTCCGAAAGGTCTCGCGGGGTGATGCCGAGCCGGGCCGCTGCTTCCGGCCGGGGGCGGACGATGACTTCCTTTCGCGGTGTCTGCTCCCGGTTGCGAAGTTCGGCGACCCCCTCGACTCCGGCCAGGCGATGCTCCGCCTCGACGAGCAGATCGGCGAGCCGCTCGGAATCCTCGCCGTAGAGCCGAACCCGGAAGAACATGCTCTCGCCGCCGGTCTCCTGATCGTCGTCTCCACCGAACACGATCCGCGCACCGGGCAGGGTCGGCAGCGTCTCGCGGACGGTTTCGCGGAGCTCCTTCCCCTCGGCGTCGGAGATGTGCCGTTCGCCGAAGGAGATCACCGTCTGCGCCTCGTTCTCGGCGAAGTAGCTGTACACCGACTCGATCCCGAGCGGCTCGCGGAGCGAGGCGAGGGCGCGCTCGACGGACAGCACCGCGCGCTCGGAGTCCTCCCGGTAGTGGAAATCGGAGAACTCGTAGGCGAGGAAGACCCGGTTCCGGTTGAACCCCGAGAACACCGCGGTCTGGAGCCCGAGGAAGAACGGGGCGATCGCGGAGATCAGGAACACCGCTGCGATCCCTGCGGTGAGGAAGCGGCGGCGGAGGGTGAAGCGCAGGACACGCTCGTAGAACGCGCCGAGCCGCTCGGTCCAGCGGGGTGCGACGGACGGCTTGCGGGCGAGCAGGCGCGAACTCATCAGCGGGATCAGGGTGAGCGAGAGGAACAGCGAACAGAAGATCGTCAGCGAGATCGCCAGGCCGATCTCCCCGAGCCAGATCGAGAGGGCATTCTTCGAGCCCACCACGGTCGGCAGGAACACCACCGCGGTGGTGATCGTCGAGGCGATCACCGCTCCCGACACTGCCTGCGCGCCGCTGATCGCCGCGATCTTCGCCGGGAGGCCCCGGCCGTGCTCCCGGACGATGGACTCGAGAACGACGATCGCGTCGTCCACCAGCAGACCGATCCCGAGCATGATCCCCATCATCGAGAGGACATTCAGCGACTTGCCCGCGAAGTAGAGGACGGTCGCGGTGGCGATGATGGACATCGGGATCGTCAGGCTGACGATCGAGGTGGTATCCATCCGCCGCAGGAAGAGGAAGAGGACGAACACCGCGAGCAGCGCGCCGAGGAAGCCTTCGGTGCGGATCCCGGCGAGGCCCGAGGTGATCTGCGCCGCCTGGTCTTCCCAGACGAACAGGTGGATGCCGGCGAGTGCCGGGTCGGCGGCGATCTCGTTCTCGATCAACTCGCCCACCGCAGTGGCCACTTCCACGGTGTTCGCTTCCGCGCTCTTGAACACCGTCAGCCCGATGGCGGCCTCGTCGTTCAGGCGCCGGCCGTAGGGGATGGGCGGCTCCCGGTAGGTCACCTCAGCGACATCCGAGATCGATAGCCCCCGGTCGTCGAGCGGCAGGCTGCCGATCTCGTCGATCGTGGAGAGCGCGCCGAAGCCTCGAACCGGAGTCACCTGATCCTCCGCCCGGATCCGCCCGAGCGACACATTGCGGTTCATCGCGGAAACGCGCTCGAAGACCTCGGAGATATCCACCCGGTGGGCGGTCAGCCGGTCGAGGCGCAGGTCGATCCGCACCTCGCGCGGCTCGACCCCGTTCAGCTCGACCCGGGCCACTCCCGGAATCCGCCGGATGGGGTCGGCGATGCGGCGCTCGAGGCGGTCGTAGTTCGCCGAGAGGTCCATCCCGGGCGCGGAGATGCGCGCCTCGACGATCGGGATCTGCGTCGTGGAGAAGGTGTCCACCTGGATCTTCCGCACATCGGGGGGAAGCTGCGGGCGGGCGTCCTCCACGGCTTCGAAGACCTTGGCGCGCGCCACATCCACCGTCTCCCCCCAGGTGAACTGCAGCTGGAGTTGGGCGCTGTCGGCGGTGGCGGTCGAGTAGATGCGCCGGGCGCCGGGAATCGTGGCGAGCGCCTCTTCGAGCGGCCGGACGATCTCTCGCTCGATCTGCCGCGGGCTCGCGTTCTCGTAGGGCACGGTGACGAAGACTCCGGGGAAGTCCACATCGGGCAGGAAGGCCAGTGGAATCCGCGGGAACGAGATGCCGCCGAGCACCAGCAGGCTGAGGAGCAGCATCGCGGTGGTGACCGGGCGGTTCACCGAGAGGCGGGGGAGACTCATGCGGCGAATCGTTTGCGGTCGAACACCGAATAGGCGGTCGGGATGACGATCAGGGTCAGCGCGGTCGAGACCAGGAGCCCGCCGATCACGGTGATCGCCATCGGTCCCCGGATCTCCGCCCCTTCTCCCAGCCCGATCGCCATCGGGGTCAGTCCGAGGATGGTGGTGAGGGTGGTCATCAGGATCGGTCGCAATCGAATCCGGCCGGCGGCGACGATCGCCTCCGCCTTCTCCATCCCCTCGGCGCGCAGCCGGTTGATGCAGTCCACCAGCACGATGGCGTTCTTCACCACGATGCCGGCGAGCATGACCACCCCGATCAGCACGATCACGCTCAGGGTGGAGCCGGAGAGCAGCAGCGCCCACACCACCCCGATCGCTCCGAGCGGGATCGTGAACAGGATGAGGAAGGGGTGCAGCAGCGACTCGAACTGGCTGGCCATCACGAAGTACACCAGGAAGATGGCCAGGCCGATGGCGAGGGCGAGGCTGGCGAAGGAACGCTCCATCTCCTCGCGCTGCCCGCCGAAGCGGGTTTCGACGCCGGAGTCGAGGCCGAGCCCGGCGACGCGGGTTCCGATCGCCTCGGTGGCCCCGGCGAGGTCCACGCCGTCGAGATTCCCCGAGATCACCACCGCCGGCCGCTGGCCGACCCGGCGGAGCTCCGCCGGACCCTCGCTCAGCGCCGCGTCGCCGAGCGCGCGGAGCGGCACTGCCCGGGCGTCGGCGGCGTGGACGATCAGCTCGGGCACCGCGGCGGCGCGCGAGCGCAGTTCCTCGCCGCCCCGCACCACGATGTCCACCCGGCGGTCGCCCTCGTCGAGCCGGGTGGCCACTTCGCCGCGGAGCTGCGAGCGGAGTCCGGCGGAAGCCTGGTCCACGGTGAGGCCCAGGCTCGCAAGCCGGTCGGCGGCGAACCGGACCCGGATCTCGGGGCTGCCCGCTTCGGCGCTCGAACGGACGTCGGCGAGTCCGGGCACCTGGGCGACCGCCTCCCGGATCCGGCGGGCGCTCGGAACGAGCAGCGAACGATCCTCGGAAAAGACTTCGACCTCCACCGGGCGGCGGAAGCTGAAATAGGAGGGCCGCCCGAACTCGTAGCGGACTCCGGGCCTTCGCGCCAGCTCGGCGCGGACCTGCTCCACCACCATCGCCTCGGCGTCCTGGTCTCCCCGGTCGGCCATCACCACTCCGATCCGCCCCCGATGTTCGGCCCGCCCGGCGCTCCCGGCGAATCCGGCTCCGGAAGTGGTGCCGGCCTCGGTCGTCACCCGCTCGACCGCCGGGTTCCCGCGGGCGGACTGGGCCACTTCCTCCACCACCGCGTCGGTCGCGGTCACTGCGGATCCCTCCGGCAGATGGACATCGAAGTGGAACTCTCCCTGCGAGAGCGCCGGGATGAGTTCGACGCCGATGGCGGCCCGGCCTGCAGCCAGGGAACCGGTGAAGAGCGCCGCGGCGAGGACGAAGACGATCCCCGGGTGGCGGAGCGCAGCGCGGAGCGCTGGCGGATAGGCGTGCGCCAAGGCGTTCTCGGCGGCGGTGAAGCCGCGGAAGACCGGCCGGAAGGGAAAGGCGAGGGTGCGCCCCGCCGCCCGCACCCCCCGGCGAATCCAGCCCAGCACCCGGGCAGGGGCCGTCCGGCGCCCGTCGAGCGCGGTTTCGTCGGGCGAGGAGGAGGAGGAGGCGCCGCGGCTGGCGAGCACCGGGATGAGCGCCAGCGAGAAGCCGAGCGAGGCGAGGATCGAGATGGAGACGGTGAGCGCCTGGTCGCGGAAGAGCTGTCCGGCGACGCCCTCGACGAAGACGATGGGAAGGAAGACTGCGACGGTGGTCAGCGTGGAGGCGATCACCGGGCCCGCCACCTCGGCGGCCCCCGCGATCGCTGCCTCGGTAGCCGGCTCGCCTCCGCCGCGCCGCCGGTGGATGGCTTCGAGCACCACGATGGAGTCGTCGAGCAGCATCCCCACCCCGAGAGCCAGCCCCCCGAGCGACATGATGTTCAGCGAGAGCCCCATCTGCTGCATCACGAAGAAGGTGGCGATCACCGAAACCGGGATGGCCATCGCCACCACCGAAGTCGCCCGCCGGTCGCGCAGGAAGAGCGCGATCACCAGGATGGCGAGCAGGCCGCCTTCCCAGGCGTTCCGCACCACCTCGGAGATAGCCCCCTCGATGAACTGCGACTGGTCGAAGAGCACGGTGAGCGAGACACCCTCGGGAGCCGAGTCGGAAACCGCTTCCAGGCGCGCCCGCAATCCCTCGGCGACGCTCACGGTGTTCTGGTCCCCTTCCTTGAAGACCCGCACTTCGACCCCCTCGGCTCCGTTCTCCCGCAGGATCACTTCCTGGTCCTTGAAACCGGAGCGGATCTCGGCCACATCCCGGATGCGCACCAGGCGCTCCTCGGCGCCCTTCACGATCACCGCCCCGATCCGTTCGAGGGTGTCGAGCTCGTTCAGAGTGCGGACCAGGTAGCGCGCTTCGTCCTCGTACACGCTGCCGCCGGCGAGGTTCACATGGTTTGCGGCCACGGCATCCCGAACCTCGAGGGCGGTGATGCCGTAGGCGGCGAGCCGCCCGTCGTTCACATCCACCTGGATTTCTCGGGTGAGCCCCCCCTCGATCCGCACCGCGGCGACTCCCTCCACCGCGTCGAGGTCCTTCTTCAGGTCCTCTTCGGTCCACTGCCGGATGGCTTCGAGCGGGAGGTCCCCGGAGACGCCGATGCGGAAGACCGCGTCGGACGCCGGATCGAAACGGAGGAGGCGGGGGCGTTCGGCGTCTTCGGGCAGCAGGACCCCGTCCAGCTTCTCCCGGACATCGAGCCCGGCGAAGTCCATGTCGGTGTCCCAGACGAATTCCAGGGTGACTTCCGAGGCGCCGGCCCGCGAGCGCGAGGTGACGCGGCGGAGTCCTGGAACGACCGACGCGGCCTCTTCGACCGGGCGGGTCACCAGCGTCTCGACCTCGATCGGCGCGGCGCCGGGCATCCGGGTCTCGACGGTGAGGGTGGGGTAGGAGATCTCCGGAAGGAGATTTACCGGCAGCCGCCCGAGGGCCACCAGCCCGAAGACGCAGGCGGCCACCGTGAACATGAGGGCGCTCACCGGGCGTCGGATGCAGGCGGCGATGATGGATTTCATGGGAGGGGATTCAAGACCGGGGTTTCGGGTGCCGGGGGGGCAGTGGAGAGGATTTCAGGGTAGAGACTTCAGGGCCGGGACTTCGCTGGAGGGGTCCTCCCCGAAGCGTTTTCGCGGCGCCGAAGGCCCCGAAAGCTCAGTTCGGAGAGGCCGCCCCGGTTCCAGCGGGGTTCCTGCCAGCAGGTTTTCCGGCAGCGGCGGCCGGGTTCGCCGTCGGCGTCAGGACTTCGACCGGCGCCCCGTCAGCGAGCGTCGTCTGTCCGGCGACCACCACCTGCGCTCCGGCTTCGAGGCCCTGCGAGAATTCGAGGAGCGCCCCTTCGGGGGTCTCCATCTCGGCCCCGAGGGTCACTTCCCGCAGCACCGCCTTTCCGTCCTCGACGACGAAGACATGGGCCCCGGCCTCGCCCTGCAGCACGCCGCGCTTCGGTGCGAGCACCGCGTTCTCGCGGCGGCCGGTCTCGATCGAGACCCGGGCGAACGATCCGGGGCGGACGACCGCGCCCGCCGCCTGGGAAAGGGCCACCGTCACCTTCACCGTACCGGTGCTCCGGTCCACGATCGGGCTCACCTCGCGGATGGTTCCGGCGAATCCGGCTCCGCTGACCTCCGACTCGGGGCGCACCAGCGCCGACTGGCCGGGAGACAGCCCCCGGACATCCCGTTCGGGCACATAGAGCCGGGTGATGAGGGTGTCGAAATCGGCCAGGGTGAGGAGATGCTGCCCCGGATCGAGGTGTCCGCCGGCGACCAGCAGCAGCTCGGTGATTCGGCCTGCGAAGGGAGCGTGGATATCGGTCCGTTCCAGCGCGAGTTGGGCGCTCGAGAGCTCCGAAGCCGACAGGTCACGGTCGAAACGCGCCTTCTCGTAGTCGTATTCGGAGACCAGCTCCTGCTCGAAGGCGCGCTCCTGGCGCGAGAGTTCCGCCTCGGCGCGCGCCAGTCGGAGTTCGGCCTGCTGGAACGAGAGCCGCCGCTCGCGCGCATCCACTCGGGCGAGCACTTCGTTTCGGGCCACCGAGTCCCCCTCGCGCACCCGGACCTCGGTGAGCACCCCCGAGGTCTCGGACAGGATCTTCGCGGTGCGCTCGGCCTCCACTGCGGAAGTGGTCGAGAGGTGGACCGCCACCGGGCCCAGACGCGCTTCGACTACCCGCACCGGGGTCGGATCGGCCTCGGGCGCGGCTTCCGCCGTTTCTGCCCTCGCCTGCCCCCCGCCCGCTTCGCTCGTCTCGGCGGCATTCGGGATGACGACCAGGACGCCGAGGGCGAGGGCGCCGAGGACCGCGGCGGAGACCAACACGATCACGCTGATTCGTTTCATGGCCTTTCCTAACGGCCCGCCCCGCCCCCCGGTTCCCCGAGCCTCGCCTCCCGACCCCCGGAGCCTCCGCCCTCCCGAGCAGCAACCCGGCTCGCCTGCGACAATTGGCTCGAACGGCCGGCGGCGGTTAAAACCAGGCTGGCGGCGGAAGTGCCCGCCCGGCGCGGTTAGCTCAGCGGAAGAGCACCTGCCTTACACGCAGGGGGTCACAGGTTCGAATCCTGTACCGCGCACTGGGGAGGATCCGATGACTTACGACGACGAAGCTGCCGATCTCCTGCCGGGCGGACGGCCCGTTCGATCGCTGCCGCGACGAGGTCGGGGTCCTCGTGCTCCCAGAAGCGCAGCACCCGCCACCGCGCCGCCTCCAGTTCGCGGCGGTGGCGCTCGTCGCGTTCGGCGTTCGCCCGCAGCTTCTGGAGCCAGAAGCGGCGGTTCGCCTGGGGGATCGAACGGTGTTCCGGACACGAATGCCAGAAGCAGCCGTCGAGGAAGGCGGCGACCCGGGGGCCGGCGAAGACGAGGTCGGGCCGCGCCCGGCTCACGCCGCCGGCGACCGCCCGATCCACCCGAAAACGGAGGCCGCGGGCGTGGACGCGCCGCCGCACCGCGATCTCGAATGGGGTGTCGCGCCGCGGGGTGTTGCGCATCCGGTTCCGCACCGATTCGCTCGGAGGCACCACGACCGCCGGGGGTTCTTCCCCCGCGGCCATCGGATTCGAAACGGCAGGACTCGAAGCTGGGTTCGAAGCGGTGGGGTTCAGCCGCGGCTCGCTGCCAGCTCGGGGCCGAGGACCGAGAGCGCCGCGGCGTAGCCGAGCGGCATCGGCACCGCATCGCCGATCCAGCGGGCCAGCTGGCTGCGGTTCGGCGGATTCTTCGGATCGGGGGCGAAGCGGTAGGTGTCGGGAAACCCCTGCAGCCGGGCCGCCTCTCTCGGGGTGAGCGTGCGCGGCTCGGTGGGATGGACGAACCGCCCGCGCCCCGGCGTCAGGAAGCCGGTGGTGATGGTCGGCGCCGGGCGGTCTGGCCGCAGCCGGCCGTACACCGCGCGGTAGGTCGTGCCGTCGCGGTGGCATTCGGGCCGCTCCGATAGCCCCAGTTCATAGGCGTCGTTGTCGAAGAGCCAGGCGATCCGGGAACGGTTTTCCTCGCTCAGTTGCGCGACGGAGTGGAGCGGGTCTTTCGCATCGGTCTCTTCATCGGTCCCTTCGAGGTCGCCGATCGCCCACCAGAGCGGGCGCGGATCGGCCTCCGCGAGCCCGATCCGCAGCGCGGCGAATGCAATCGGCGATCCGGACCGGCGGGCGGCCAGGAAGAAGCGGCGCCGGGTCTGCGGCCACCCCATCCGATCGGCGGCGAGCACGCCGGTCTCGACCCGATAGCCGGCGGCTTCGAGCAGACCGCGGGCGGAATCCACCACCCGCGCCCGGTCGTTCTGGACCGCGGGCACATTCTCGATCAGCACCATCCGCGCCCCGGCCGCCACCGCGAACGCCGGCACCGCGAGGTAGAGGTAGTTGCGGGGGTCTTCCCGCCGGGTGTGGTTGTTCAGGTTCGAGTGCCCCTCGCACGGCGGTCCGGCCATCACCAGGTCCACCCCGCGGACCGCCTCGGCCAGTTCCTCGTCGAGGAACTCGGGGGGATAGACGAACTCGGCACCGCCCGACCCGCGGCGCACCCGGTAGTCGAGGAGATCGGCGACCGACGCCGTGCTCACCCGTCTCGCCGGGTGGTTCGCGGCATACACCGCCGCCGCCCCCCGGTCGAGATCGGCGATCAGCTCCCACCGTCCCCGGATCCCGGCCTCGTCGAGCAGCTGTCGAACCCCGAGCGCGAGCCCGCCGCTGCCGCAGAAGAGATCGGCGATGCGCAGGACGCCGCGCCCCGAGGGTCGGGCCGCGGGGCGGAGCCCGCCGAGGTAAGCCTGCCACCAGGCATCCTTCGCCGCCTTCGGGTCGGAGTTCGCGTCGGAGCTGGCATCGAAGGCCGCCCCGTCGAGCCCCGCCCTCAGCTCGGCTCCCCCCGTCCCGAGCCGCACCCGGTGGAACAGCCCCCCGGGTCTCGTCCGGTATTCCTCGCCCACCGGACCCCGCGGCAGCAGCAAACGGGGGGTGCCCGCTGCCGCGAGCGGGCTCACCGTTCGGCCTGCCGTTCGTCGAAGGCGGCTCTGAGCTCGCCGACGAACTCGTCGGCCTCCCGGTCGTCGTAGAGGCTCAGCAGCACATTGGAGCGGACCCGCCGGATCCACTTGACGAACTCGCGGAGGGGTTTCGTGGTGAGCTGGCGGTCGCGCTGCATCCGGGCGAACGCCCGCACCACCGCCGGCGATGCCGAGGTCTGGACGCGGATGACATGGCTGCGCCAGAAGTCGGTCGCCTTCGGCAGCGCCGCCAGCTCCCGATATTGCCGCTGCGGATCCTCATGGCCGCCGAGTGCCAGGATCCGCCGGTACATCCGGGGGAGGACGCATTCGTTCGGCGCTCTGCCGTCGAAGTACTTCCTAAAAGGAGTCGGATCGTCCTTGCGGAACGCCTTGTACTCCCTCCACTCGATGAAGCGCCAGAAGCCGTCGAACCCGACGCTCAGATAGCGCCAGAAGCCGGGATCGTCGAGTACGGCCGGGTCCACTCCTGCGAGCGCCTCGAAGAGCCGGACGGCGGCTTCTCCCTCGATCCGATCCCGGTCCTTCACCCCCTCGCGAGCGAGCGCGCCGATCTCGCGCGCCGCGCGGCGGATCGGTTTCAGGTCGAGGTCGTCACCGTCCCCCTTCCAGACGATTTGGGCTTCGAGCCGGGCGTTGT
Organism: Vicinamibacteria bacterium; assembly: GCA_963422395.1. GTDB lineage: Bacteria > Acidobacteriota > Vicinamibacteria > Marinacidobacterales > Marinacidobacteraceae. The sequence continues at coordinate 678,693 of OY729431.1, forward strand.
CCTGGGCTTCGCTATCGATCCCCTGTCCGGCGAGCCGTTCTTCGGCGAGTTCGAGGCAGGGACGCAACGGCAGGGTGGGGTAGCGCACGCTGTTCTGTCCTTTCAGGCTCTGTCGCGAATCGCTTCGAGCATCACAGAGCGCATCCCGATCGCGCCTTCAGCCGCAGAGATCGTCTTTTCCAGGTTTCCGTAGCGCAGTTCGTTCAGCCAGTCTTCGCAGCGGCGGACCGGCGCCTTCTTTCCCGCGATCGTCCGCACCACCCGGCCCAGCAGCGAATCCCGGAGTTCTCCCCATTCGCGGTCCTCCCACTCGCCGCGGTTCCCGCAGGCGTCGGTGAGCACCGCCCGCAGGAAGAACCCCGCCAGTTCCGTCTGCATCGAGCGGCTGATCGGCGCCTTCGGCCGGTTTGCGAACTCATCGTAGAGGTCGCTGTCCAGATAGAGCTCCGGCGGCTCTGGGTCGTTCTGCTCCCAGGTCGATTCGTGAAACCGGACATGCCGGACGGCCTCCGGGGTCAAGCCCAGCTCCTTCCGTCCGGCGGCGGTCAGTGGGCGGGGCCGGAAGAGGTCCTTCGCATACTCGGTAGCGATCGTGAAGCGGACTCGGGGGAGCCAGGTTCCCTTCCGCCAGGGCGAGAGCACCTTCTTCGGGGCGCGCTCGTCCAGGAGCAGGTAGGCATCCACCCGCCCGCCCCGCGAGCCGGTGCGGAGGCCGGCGGGGCGCCGCTCGCCGGAGCCCAGATCGAGGATCCGTTCCAGGGAATCGAGGCGGTCGAGGCGGTGCTCGAACACTCGGTCCATGAGGCTGAGGTAGCGGCTGGTCACCGTAACCATCAGCGCCAGCGGCGCCGGTTTCCCCCAAACTCCTTCCAGCTCCGCCGCGGCCTGGCGCAACTTTCCGCGGAAGCCGTCGAAGCCGGTCTCCGGGCACCACTCGAGCACGACCGGCTGCTGTGCGTAGCTCTCCGAGGCCTCCCAGAGAAGCCGGGAATCCGCCTCGCAGGTTTTCCCTCCGAAGCGGAGGACGGCGGCGTCGAAAACGCCTTCGGCGGGTTCGGGGATGCGGAAGGGCCGCGCCTCGCGGGTCTCCCGGTTCATCGGCGGGTCCCGCCCCGGAGGTTCGCTTCGGCGAAGAACCTGCCCGTCCAGTCGGCCTCGTAGGGTTCGGTCCGGAATTCGAAGCGGAGCGGCTCGCCGCGCGCCAACGAGCCGACGAACCAGCCGTCCTCACGGGGGGTGAAGCCGTCCGGAGGAGTCGAGTGCACTGCCACCGACTCGCTGCCGGCGGCGCCGTCCTCGACCAGCAGGAAGCGGATGCGCACTTCGATTTCGGCCTCGACGCCGGGAAAGCGGTCGCTGAGGCCGAACCGCACCGAACCCCGTTGTTGGATGCGCCCGCCGCCAGCGCTCTCGGGGTCGAAGCGGAGGCCCTCGATGCTCACCGGCCGCGGCGCCGGCGGGGACTGGATCTTGCCGCCGCCCCCGCCGCCGAGGATCTGCCGCATGATCCGGTCGAACTCGGGAAGCGGAACGGTCTCTGGCGGAGGGGAAGGGGGCGGGCGCAGCGCTTTCCGCCTTTTCTGCACATGAGCCTTGATGCTCGCCTTGATCTTTTTAGCGAGCGCTCTTTCGGCTTCACGGCCTTCCCCCTCAGGCTCCCAGGCGTCGTGGCCGTAGGGTTCCGTCACGCGGAGGGCTGCGTTCACTCTGGGATCGGCGACGAAGACCCCGCGGACCACCGGCCGGGGGTCGCGAAAGGATTGCCGCAGGTACTCCACCACCATCCGCGGCCCGCGCATCAGCGCCACCAGGCTCTCGTCCTCCGACTCTTCGCCGGGGAAAGACCAGCCGTTCGGATCGCTCACCAGGGCGAGTTCGCCGGCGAGCTGTGAGTCCCTCCCATAGATGGGCTTGCGCTGGAGATTCGGGCTCTGACCGGTCTGCCTGGAGAGGGGTTCGGTGGCCTTCCGATAGGCCCGGACGAACGAGCGGAGCACCGGATCCTGCGAGGGCCGGGGGATGATCGCGGTACCGTCCGGCCTCCGGATCTCCACCTGGAAGCGGAGGGAAGGATCCTCCAGCGCCGGCCACCAGTTCCGGCAGACTGCGGTTTCCAGATCCTCCGGCTCGACGGTCGGCTCGACCAGCAGGAAGGTGGAGCCGAGATCCTCCGGCTCGCGGGCGGTCCGCCGCCGGAGGCCCAGTTCGGTGGCGATCGCGTCCGCCGCTTCGTTCTCGAACGGCCTCGCCGGTTCGGCCCCGTCGTTCCAGCGGGCGATCCCGAGGTAGTCGACTCCGTCGAGACGGTGGCTGTCCCAGTAGGTGATCCCGAGCAGGCGCCGGGTCACTCCCGGGTCGTCGGAGCGCTTCCGAAAACAGCTGTAGGCGACCACGATGCGGGGCGCCGAGCCGCCGATCAGCCCCGCCTTGCCGAAACCGTAGGAACCGCCGGTTTCGGTTTCGCCGCTCCGGATTCCCAGGCTCGAGAGCGCCCGGTAGAGCTTCGATCGCGATCCTTTCCAAGGCCCGTGCATCCCCGAAGCGGCGGTCTCCTCGATGACCAGGATCGAAAGCGGCTTCGATTCCTCCAGCTGATCGAGACACAGCTCGGCGCCGAGGCCGAGGGAGTTCCTCGCGGCGCCGACTCGGGAGAGGCGCTCGGCGTGTTCGTCGAGCCTGAGCGCCCGGACCAGATCCGCCTTCCGCCCGCCGACTAGCGAGCGGAAATCGAAGGCGATCTGGAAATCGGGGAGCCCGGCGATGCCGGGGAATCCGTCATCGACAGAATTCGGGGGGGGGGGGGGGGGGGGGGGGGGGGGGGGAGCGTTTCGCTGCTTGCGGAACTCGTCGCGCAGCTCGATCGCCGCGTCCCACGAGTTCTGGATGACCTCGCGGGCCATCACCCGGGCGGGGATGCTCGGGGCGCCGACCGCCAGGAAACCCGGCTTCGGGTCCCGGTGGTTGCGAAACAGCTTCGAGTAGTCCCCGGAGGCACCGGCCCGGTTCGGGTCCACCTCTTCCCAAACCCAGCGCCGGAGAGGCGGGGTGTTCTTCATGGGAGGTCTCGGAGGGGGAAGTTTTCGCTGGAACGGTCCCGGCTCATGCCGGCGGATTCATCGAGGAACCCGGCGCCGATGGCCCGCACTCAGCCGGATTATGCCCTGCCAGTCCCCGATCCGGCACTCGAAAATTCCGCAGTTGCGGCGGCTTCACACCTTCAGGTCGGGAGAGATCCCGGCGAGGCGCTCGTTCAGCTTGCGCCTCGTTTCGGCGCCGGCTTCCTCGTCCATCTCCAGTGCGATCCGGAACCGCAGGTCGTAGCCCGCGCTCAGCGCGGCGAGCTCGGGCGCCCGATCGGCGAGATCCTGCAGCTGGTGGATTTCCAGGACTGCCGCCCTCCTCGGCGGCGGATGCACCGCGTCAGGCAGCGGCGAACCGTCAGGTGTGGAAACGGCTCTCGGGGCCGGGGCCCGCAAGCGCAGCTGCCCGGCCTGATCGAACGGACAGTCCACCGCGCCGGCCTCGATCTCGAGCCAGCGGGCGTTCACCGCAGCCCGGATGCTCGCCCGCACGAGGCCCCACGGGAGAACCGCCCTGCGCTTTTGCGAAAGTGTCTGGTTCAGGGCGATCCCGTTGGTGCCCCCGTCTGTCCAAGCCTCCGGCAGCAAGTCCTCGGTCAGCTCCTGTGGGGGGATTTTCTCCGGCGGGCGGTGGAAGACGGCGATTCTCCCTTCGAACACTCCGTCCGGGACCGGCTCTTGCCACAGCGAGGCGGGGCCGTTCGTGAGCCAGACGATTCCCTGTTCCACCGCGCGCGCCGCCGCCGCCCGCAGAGCTTCGGTATCGCACGCCGGAATCGTCAGGAAATCCTCGAACCCCTCCCGAGGCACCGAAACCTGTCGTCCGCCGCTGAAGTAGTCGGTGAGACCGGCGAAGGGCAGGCCCCCGCCGTCCGGCCAGAGCCCCGGCAGCCGGCCGGGTTCGAGCAGCGCTTCGGGCAACCGGCTGAGCTTCGCCCGTTCCGGGAGCACCGCTTCGAGGTCCGGGCTCTTCGCTGCCTCGGGGTCCACACGCTCGCGCCAGAGAGTGCGCGCGCTTCCGTCGGGCCGGGCGAGGCGGGCCGCCAGCAACCCCTCTTCGACCCCGCGCAGCACCGTCTCCCGCACCAACTCGGGCCGCAGCAGCTTCGGGAGCCGGGGATGGCGGGCGAAGGTGTTCGCGAGTTCCGACACCCGGCGAGCGGACTCCCCCGGTTTCCAGAGCTCGTACGGCCCGTCGGGGAGCAGCGCCGCTGGCGCAAGCGCCGTCTCCTGGAGGCGCGCCCGTTCGTCGGCCCGGATCTGCTGGAAGAGCGGCCCCCCGTCGGCGGGCAGTCGGAAAGCCCGGATCTGGTCCTCCCGGTCCGTCGTCACCACCACGGCGTACGCCTGCCGCACCGCTTCGGGAAGCCGCGCCCGGGCCTCCTTGAGCAGCCCCCGCAGCCGCAGCCGGCGCGCCGGATCCACCGGGTGCCTTTGCTGATCGAGCTGATCGAGCTGCGCTTCCACATCTTCCCAGCCGAGCAGTGACTGCGCCGCGCTTTCCGCTGCATCGATGCCCTCCCGCGAGGGGACGGCCAGCACCACCGTGTTCCGATGGACCCGCGGCCGGTCCGGTCCAGTGGTCTCGTCGAGGAAGCGCCTGGCGAGCGCGCTGGGTCTTCCCGATTCGGACTTCGCCGCCGGCGAAAGCACCGCGAACCGGAACCGGTCGTCATCGGGCAGGTCCGCCGGGCGGGCCGGGAGGAGGTGCACGACCGCCCCCGCCGCCGCTGCGCCTTCGGTCAGCTTCTTCGCCTTGCGGATGGCCTCTTCGAGCCGTTTTTCCACCGCGGCGGCGCTGACCCGCTGCTTCACCGCCTCGTCGTGCATCTGCCGCAGGTTCGGCCGGTTGCCGAGCCGCCACGATTTCGGCAGCCCTGCTGCGGTTCCGGCCGCTGCGCTTGCCGGTGCTGCGGTCCCGGCCGCATCGTCTTCGTCGTCGAGGAACCAGGAGATATCCCGCCAGCGCCGAAGCCCTCGTTCGAGCTCGATGCGGTCCGGTCCGCCGCTTCCGATCAGCCGGAGGAGCTCCGGCGTGTGGGCCTTCTGTCCCAGGGGCTGCGAGTGGAGGAACACCCCCACCACCGCCTGCTCGACCTCACGGCGGCGACCGAGCGAGGGCAGTTCCTCCTGAACCCGGCGCGCCCGTTCCAGCTCGCCTTCGAGGAGCTGCTTCCACTCGGTGCGCTTTCCCAGCGTCTCTTCCGCGGTCGCCGTCGTCGCCAGGTCGGAAAGCGCCTCGGAGGGGCCCTGCCGCCCCGGCCTGCCCAGCAGCGCCGCCGGCCCGATCAGCGGGCAGTCGTCCCACTGCCCGGCCTCCCGAAGCGCGATGGCGAGGGTGCGGAGGATGCCGCGGGTTCGCTGAAACCCCTCCAGCTGGGTCCAGCGGCTGTAGAAGACCTCGGTGAGGTCGGGGTGGAACGGATAGCTGGCGAGGAAGCGCTCCTCTTCGGCTCTCGCCGCCTTCCGGATCTGGCCGTCCAGTTCGCCGAGCCCGCGGACCGCCGCGATCACTTCGGCGCGGTATTCCTCTCGGTTCGTCAGCTCCTCCGGTTCGAAGAAACGGCGGCGGAGCACTTCCGCCACATCCTCCTTTCCGACCGGCTGTATCCCCTCTTCCTTCTGCCGGCGGAAGACATTCGAGAGGTCCTTGACGAGCTGCTTCCCGGCGGCATCCGCCTGTTTCGCCGGGTCGGTGGCGAGCAGCGACGCCACCAGCGCCGCCCGGTCCACCCGGGCGACCGCCTGCACCAGATACTGGAAGAAGTCCTGGATGCGGTGGCGCCAGACCTCGTTCATCCCCGCCTTCTCACGGGCGTACATCAGCACTTCGTCCACCAGGATCAGCGTCGCCAGCCCCTGTTCCTGCGGGCGGGCGATCAGCTTCGCCAGCAGCGGCTCCGCCGGCGGCGTCTCGCGTTCCTCGGCCTTTCCCTCGGCGTGGATCGCCCGCAGCCCGTCGTCCCCGGCGAGCTGGAAGGCGAGCACGCTCCAGGGGTGCCGGAGCGTCCGCCGCTCGCCGCCCGGCCCCCGGACATCCTCGATCCCCCGTTCGACATCCAGCTTGTCGAAGCAGAGCACCGCCGGGGAGGCCCGCGGCAGCGCACCGCCCACCGACTCGCGGAACTCCCGCACTGCCGGAATGTCGGGCAGCGCCTCCGGGTCGCGGAAGAGGTGGTGGAGCGCGACCAGGGTGTGGGTCTTGCCGCCCCCGTAGGTCAGCTCCAGCTGCCGCACCGCCTTGTCGCTCTCTCCGGCGAGCCGGCGCGCCACCTCCTTCACCAGCTCCCGAAGCGCGTGGGTGGGGAAGGTCAGCGCGAAGAACTTCGCCGGGTCCTCGTAGATCGGCCGCTTTCCCTCTGCCTGGGCCACTTCGTGGAGATCGGCGGCGAACTGCGCGAGCGTGAGTTCGCCGGTTCGGAGCTCGGGCCGCAGCCGGACGAGCTCCCTCCAGGGAGTGGGCCGATTCCCTCGGGTCGTCGTCTTCGTTCGATTCAAGGTGCCTTCTTCTCCGCAGGAGTTTTCCGCGAGGGGTTTTCGCAGGATTCTCGCGAGGTTGCGAGGGTCTCGTCCTCCGGCGGCGCGGTCCGCTGCGGAGGAGGGTACGGGCTGCCGGCTCAGCGGATCGAGCCGGCGTAGCGGGGGGCGGCGGCGCCGCTGCGTTCTCCGAGATAGTTCTGGATGGTCTCCAAGAGGGAGCGCTCTTCGCTGCCGCCCTCGGCGAGCTCCAGCACCGCCTGTGTGAGCCGTGCGAAGAGGCGGTCGTTCCAGAGGCCGCGTGCTTCGAGGTATGCGTCCACCCGGCTCCGCTCGCCGGCTTTCCAGAGCCGCATCAGCCGGTGGAGGCAGTCGATGAGCGGCGGTGCCCCGCCGTCCGCCGAAGGCTCGCCGAGGCTCCGTACCTTGCGGCGGTTCCAGGGTTCGAGCCGCGCTTCGCTGCCGCTCGAAGAAGCGCTGAACTCTTCGTCCCCCTCGCCCTCGCCCCCCGCGGCACTTCCTCTGCCACTTCCCCTGCCGCGGGTGCTGCCACGGGCGAGCAGACCCCAGCGCCTCGACAGGTCGCTGTCGGCGAGGCCGCAGGAGAGCGCGTAGAGGACCACTGCCCCGGCGGGAGCGGGGGCGAGGCCGAAGTCGTTCCGGTGGAGCAGGTAGTAGGTGGTGAGATCGTCGAGCGCGCCCCGTTCTTCGCCCTCCCCTTCTCTCTGAAGGACGCGGCCCACCACGAAGCCGACCACCATCCGGCGCACCCGGCCGAGGAAGCCGCTCGCCGTGAGCATCTCGTCCGGCGCTCGTTCGCAGCGCACTGCCGGATAGCGGCTGAATGCCTCGAGCGCCGGGCCGGTGGCCGCCCAGACGAAGTCCGGCCCCCGGATCCCGGCGTCCCAGAAGTCCCGGAGGTGCTTCGTGAGGTTCCGCTCCATCTCCGCGAGCACTTGGGAGTCCCAGCCCGGGCGGGCTTCGGTGCGCTTCCGGCAGACCAGCCAGATCGAGGCGGAGAGCGCCGCCGATGCATGGGCGCGCAGGCGGGCCTGCCTCTCGGTCTGGATCGGCCAGGAGGCGTTTACACGAAAGCCCGAGCGGATGAGCGCGGAGACCAGCGTCTCCCAGGCGTTGGGGTCCTTGTTGGCGAAGACGATCACCAGCCTCCCGTCGTCTTCGAGCGCCTCGCGGCAGCGGGCGAAGGCGCGCGCCATCCCGTCCTCGTAGTTCCGCTTCGAGGCGGCTCGGTCGCCGCCGAAGCGGACGGCGTCGTCGATGAGCTCGCCGTCGCCCTGCCCGTCGTTCGCTTCCGCGTTCCACTTCGGGCCCAGCGGGGTGGCGAAGGCGGCGTCGGTCTCCGGCGAGAGGCCGGAGAGGACGCGGCGCAGCCAAATGTGGAAGAAGTCCATCAGGTCGGAATAGGGGATCGCGTCGTAGTAAGGCGGGTCGGTACAGATGACATCGAAGCGTCCCGGAGGGCTTTCGAGAGCGCTGGCGGTGCGGACCTGCGGTGGGGGCGTGTCGCGGAGCGCTTCGCAGGCGTTCTCCACATAGCGCGCCGCCCATTCCGCCATCGCCGCGAACGAGCCCGAGGTCGCCGCCAGCGGGTTCACTTCGCAGTAGTCCCAGACGATGGGCAGTGCGAACCGAGCGAAGGTGTGTCCCAGTGCCTCCATGGTGTTGAGCCAGGAACAGAGTGCGCTGCTGTAATCCGAAAATTTGCTCAGAGTGAGCGCCAGACAGGCGGTGAGCGCCTCTCTCCAGGGCGGGGGACAGGCGGCCAGCTCTTCGTCGAATTCTCCGTCGAGCGACCGGATCTCGCGGACGAGAGTGCCGAGCGCCAGCAGCTGCCGGTCGGTGAAGAGCTTCCGCCAGCGGTCGAATCCGTAGCCGTCCACGGAGAACGCGCGCGATGCTCCGCTGCCGGCCTTCGGCGTCGGTTCCTCGGGCATCCCGAAGGGAACCTTGCGGTAGAGCGCTTCGAGTTCTTCGGCATCCACCCGTGCCGCGGCGGCCTCGACCGCCGTCGGCAGCCGGTATTCCTTCCCCTGTTGCCCGTCCACCACCACCGCGGTCATGCGCGCCCCGATCCGCCCTGCCCGCCCCTGGGCGCGGAGGTCTCCCATGGTGGCGATCGCGCCGCAGAGAGGGCACTTCGCCCCGCTCTGGCTCTTCGTCCCCGCTCCGAGCTGCTTGTCGTGCTCGCGCCGCTGCGCCGGGCTGCCCGCCCCCTCCGGGACCCCCGCCTCGATTCCGAAGGCGACCCCGATCTTTCTCCCGCTCCCGTCCTCGCGGGGGGTGATCGTCAGCAGCGCCCGCTTGCCCGACTTCTTCACGAGCCAGCGGGTCTTCAACAGCGGCAGCTCCGCCCGGCAGTTCCCGCACTCGGCGGTCCGCGCCCAGAGGTACGCCACCGTCGGCTTCGCCATCCAGCGCGGGTTCGCCTCGTCCTCCAGGTAGTGCTCGTCGAACTCCGCATCGTTCAACGCCGCGGCCGAGACCCGCCCCTCCTCGTCCGGCGGCAGGAGGCGCGGTTCCCGCGCCTCGAACGCCCTTTCGGGCGCCGTTGCCCGCCGCCCCCGCCCCTTCCGCCGCACCGGCTCGAACTCCGCATAGGTCGGATACCGCACCGCCAGCCGCTGCCGCGCCCGCCCGAGCACTCGCCGCCCGAGCGCCCGGAAGTGCCAGGCGAACTCCGCCTCGAGCGATGCTGGCGAAGGCGCGAGCAGGTCCGGCTGCCCCGGATCGTCCTCGTTGGCCTGGGCGTTGGCGTCCAGCTTCGCGAGTTCCGCATCCAGCCGCCGCTCGCGGAGCCCGCCGGCCTTCAGGAAGGCGGTCAGGAACTCCCGGTCCCGGAGTACGAACTCCGGCAATGGCTGCTTCTCCCCGGCCAGCAGCTGCGGATAGTGGAGTGCGCAGCGCAGGACGAACCAGGCGACGGGGTTGAGGTCCGAGGCGGTCACCTCGCACCCGAGCCGCATCGCCTCTAGCGGGATCGCCCCGCCCCCGGCGAAGGGGTCGAGCACCCGCGGCGCCCGCCCCCCGAACGCCGCTCGGATCTCCTCCCGAAACGCCTCGAGCTTCGCCGCCGCCTCCGGCCCGCTCTCCCGCCCCCAGTGCAGGATTCCCCCGACCGTTTTCTCTTTCAGCCGCCCGTCAGGCCCCGGCTCCTCCTTCACCCGCCCGCCGATCCGCTTCCGCAGCTCCGACCGCCCTGCTTCCGTCCCCGGATCCGGCAACAGCGCCCCGAGCAGCGCCGCCCGGCAGGCCGCCAGCGGCCGCCGCGCCGGCCAGATATGGAGCGTCGAGAGGTGCCCGTGCCGCACGTTCTTCTCGTGCACCGAATCGAGCGAAGCCTCCCGCAAGGGAAACCCCGCCTCGATATACCTGCGGTCCCCAGCTTTCCCGTCCTTTCGATCACTCATCTTCTTGTCTGTCGAACCGTATCTGTCGAAGGGCTCTATCGCCGGGTGAGCTTCCGCCCGGCGTACACCACATACACCGGCTCACCGGCCTGAATCGGCCACGAAAAGTGGACCCGGAGAAGGGAATGGCTTTCCTTTCCGTGCCAGGGGTAAAAAAGCATTTCCCCGGGCTGCTTCGGATGGGGGAAGCGCAGCTTGCGCCGGAACCGTCGCTTTTCTGCCTCGGTCGAATCGGAGAACAGCGCCCGTTCGCCGGTGAAGTGCTCCTGGTAGATACCGTGTCCTTTCTCGGTGCGCTGGCCGTCCCGATCGAAGCTGTCCGCGAAGTCGTCGAGAATCCGCAGCAGATGCAGCACGCGCTTTGCTGAGCTTCGGCTGAACGGAACGCCCGCGAGCGGGTCGAAGCACGAGTCCGCGACGAACAAACGAGGGCATTGCGCCGAAACGGCGTTTCGGAGCTCGGCCCAGGAGGCGAGCGGCGGCGCCGACTTCCGCAGCCCCTCCTCCAGGGTTGCGGGATCACGCCAGTTCGGAAAGCAGATCGACCGATTCAGTCCGGCTTCCTTCTGTTTCCAGAGCACCCGCACCGGCGAAAAGTCCCAGTCGCCCGGCGTAGCGCTGAGCAGCCCGCACTTCCGGCCTTCTCCGTTTCGCCAGGCTGCTTCGCCCACCGCAGTGTCGGTCACCACTTCCCCCCGGCACTCGAACCAGTCGTCCGCCGAATGCCGGTGTTCTCCGTCCCAGAACGGTCCGCCGCGATCCAGCCACGCCCCGACTGCGCGCGCTCGATCCAGCCCCAGCCATGCGAGCGCCTTCCGAAGGCTCACTTCGGGAATCGGCTCCACTTGGAGAAAGCCCCGGCTGCAGCCGACCTCCCGTTCGAACCGCCGCGCGATTCCGCGCATCGCCATCAACCTCGACATCGCGGCGCCGAACGCGGCCCGGTCGTGGAACTGCCGGCATACCGACAATTCGTTCGCCAACAGCTCCACTCAGTCCGTCCAATCGGCGAAGTAGTTCAGATCCTTGTCGAACTGATCGAAGAATCCCTCCAGCCAGGTATCGATGCGTCCGTTCTGGTCCATCCTCAGGGTCTCCACCTGCGCGCTCTTTCCTTCCGCATTCCCTTCCCGAGGGCGAAAGAAGTGGAGAGCGGCGTTTTCGCAAGACAACTTTCCCTGCTTCACTGCCCTTCGCACTCCGTTGAGGACATGATCGCTGTGGGTCTCGAGGATCACCTGTCGCCCTGCTGCTGCGATCTCGGCGAGGAACTCTCCCATGCTCGCCTGCCCGGCCGGGTGAAGGTGGATTTCTGGGTTCTCGATGAGCAGCAGATCCTTCTTCTCTGCCGAAAGCGCCGCCACGATGATGGGCAGCACCTGGCTCAGTCCGAAGCCGGTATGGGCCGGCAGATGCGGCTCTACTTCCAGGGAAGTTGCGAGCCGCAGGCTGACCGCGCTGGCCCGCGGCACTTTCTCCACCGCCAACCGGCAACCGGGGAAGAATCGGTTCATCCGTGCCTCCACCTGGCGAAGCCGCGTCGGCGGCGATCCTTCGAGAGCCAACCCGTCCGAGACCTCGGCATCCGCGCAGGCATACAGGAGACCGGCCGTTCGCTCGCCCTTGGGGCCTATTCCGGACACGAATTCCGGATCGTCGAGCGGATAGCTCTCCCGCGGCCCCAGTCGTTCGGCGGTGAGACAGGTCAGCCGGCGCAGACGCTCCGCCAGGGCCAGGGAGCCCGCCGGCGGGGGCGGCGAGACCGGGAGCAGATACCGCAACGGGGCGTCCTCCGGATCGTGCGGCCGCCCCTCCCCCTCCGTGGAAACGCTTTCGACGCGCAGCGACAGGTCCGTTCTGTTCCCCAGGAACCTCCAGGAAATCGCCGTCCCGTCCTCCTCCTGGAGGCCGATTTCGAAGCGGTCTCTTCCACTGATCTGATCGATCACCTCCGCAGCGGTACCCATTCGAACGACCTCCCCGTTGAGTGCCAGCCGCGAGGACCGCTCGTGCCGCCGCATCGTCTGATGCAGGAGCACCAGCGGCTGCATGACGGAGGACTTCCCCGAAGCGTTGGCTCCCGCCAGCAGCGTCAGTGAGCGAAGGGGCAGCTCGAGTTTCGTGAAGCACTTGAAATGCCGGAGGTCGAGGCGTGTGATCAATCGAAGACCTTCTTCAGAATCGAATGCATGGTTTCGAACCGATGGTTTACCTGCTTCGCAGCGTTCGTCGCATAGGTTATTGCTTTGTTGAAGTCATCGTCCTCGAAGAGTTTCTGAATGGCTCTCCGCAGCTCAGATGCCCGCTTCGACGCCTGATCCGGGTCGACGCGAGAGAGACCGGTGGACAGCACATCCCACAGCGAAGCGTTCAGAACGCTGCGTCGTTCCTGATCCGACTTGTGCTTTCTGAAAGCATGCTGACGGAATATCGTATGATTGTTCCCCATCCCGGTGTGGAGCTCCGATGACAACCGGGATAGTTTCGATTCCTCCATCGAATTCATCCTCTTCAGGGCTTCGGCGAGGAATCGATCCATGTCGCCGTTGTATTCCGAAAGATCCAGGATCTGGAAGGCGCAGAAGCGGTTCACGAACTCTCGATCCCGCATCGTCTTCGGATTCAGACTGCGGCCGGTCGCTTCGAGAAAAACTTCCGTCCGCGCTTCTTCCTTGAGGAACTTGGTAGCCGGGCCCTGATACAGAGCGTTTCGCATCTGCTGCCGGGTGAGGGGTATGCCGCCGTTCACCCTTTCGAAGATGTCGAACCGTACAGCTTCCGGGACTTTGGAGTCGATCGTGTAGAAGATCAGGTTCGCGTCTTCGATCCTATTCTGGAGTTTCGGCTGCAGGTTGGAAAACTTCTTTCGATGGAGCTCTTTTCGATCCGGAAGTTTCAGCGAGAGATCGCCTTTTACGAATCGAACGAAAGTGGTGAGCCGCTGCAGACCGTCCACCACGACCATCTTGCCATTCTCCTTTTCCGCCATGTAGAAGACTGGAAGAGGGACGCGCATGATCACGGACTCGATGAGTTTGCTCTGCTTGTCTTCCGGCCAGAGAAAATTTCGTTGGAATTCGGGATCCATGATGTAAGTGCGCTTGTCGATTCGGCGGATCACATCATGGATCGTTCGGCTCTCCTGGCGAATCAGCACCTCATTGATCGGATAGTCGCCCCACAAAGACGGCGAGCCCATCCCCTCGATCTCTTCGGTGGCATCCGGAGACACTAGTGACTCTTCCATAAGTTCCTTTCATCCCTGGAGTCTTCCGGTGGGAGTCAGCTAGGGACTCTCTCACGAACTGGGAGTTTCTCTGATTGTACCGCCCCGACCTTTGCCGGATATCGATTGCCGACCATCATGCTGCGATGTCGAATTTTCGCGGATCGCGTCGGACCTGGCGAGGAAGCGGTCACTGCGCCGATGCCGGCGAGAATCAACCCTCGAGAGCGGGCTCTTTTGCCGATACCCGCCCGTCCGAGCCCGGCGCACTCCTCGATCGGTCATCGATCTGTCACGTCTGATCCGTCATGGGATTCTCACTGACCCATGGAGTCCAGCTGACGGCACAGCCCCCGGATCCACTGTCTTGCAGGATTACGCTTACTCAGAAGAGTCGAATGATGTTGACCCTCGGCAGTCTTGATCAAGGCAGGATCTTCCGAGAAGTACAACTCGATTTTCTCCCGGAACAGCTTCTTCGAGTCGGGATCCCGCCACTTCTCGATATCTAGCGCAAGGATCAGCTCTTCGTCTGTCACCTGGCCGGCGCGCAGTTTGGAGTACAGCTCGGGATCATGGCTATGCAGCGCGCACACGAGGGTCACACATAAAGCGGGGATGTCCTCATCGAGTTCGTTTCTGTTCCCACGCAAACAGACTCCGACATCTCGCATCAGCTGGGCGACCATCCGCAGCGAGTCGCCATAGCGCGATGTGATTTCTCCTAGAAGAACTGCACCGGTATAGGGCATCTTCACTTTGTATCCCAGCATGTCCTTCCACAGAAAATTCGCGTAGGCTTCAAGAGTGCCTGTATTCTGGAGTGTCACAGATTCCACGGGAAGGCGGAAATGAGCATGGAAGAACTTTTCCAGATATTTTTTAGAATTCTGGACTCCGTACTGCATCGTTACTATCTGTTCCAATTGTTTTCTATTCGTGACCAGAACGAAGCAGATATTTTCGACATCGAAGACATGCTTCAGATTTTCCAACAGCGAGAGCGCATAGGTCGGGCGGCACCGGTCCAGCTCATCGATGATGACGACGAGTGGTCTCGGCGAATCCTTGGGGATTCCTTCCGATGCACTTTCTTTCGCTTCGGCACTCATGGCATCGGCTAGTGCGGTCAACGCCTGCCGGAATTCATCCAGCGTCTTCCTCTGCTCTTGAGCGTTTTCGAGGCGCTTTTGAAATTCCGAATCCAGGTCGACAGATGGATCTCTCTTGACCTTCGACAGGCCATCGACCAGCTTTTGGCCGGTCTCCTCGGACAGGATTCCTCCGGTCACAATTCGAAGTCCGAGACCTGCGAGAGATGGCAGGAGGTGTTTTCCCAGGCTCGTGACCTTCCTGAGGAAGACTTTCCTTTCTTCGCCGTTAGGAGCCCGATCGAAGATCTGGCTCGCAATATCGAAGAGCGGGTCTTCCCCGTTGTCCGCGGAAAACGCATCGAAATAGACGACCGCCGAGCCTCGCTTCCGAAGCAGGCCGGCCCATTGTCTGGCGAATACAGTTTTCCCCGACCCCCACTCGCCATCCAGAGCGATCACTGACGGCCCTTCAAGGGATTCGACGACGCGCGCGACGGATTCCCCGAACCTCTGGTAACCGAAGATGTCGGTTCCCTCGAACCCATCACGATCCCCGATCTCTGGGGGTTTCGGTGTCAATCGCATGGCTTTTTCTCCTTCAGTTCGTTCTCGAAGTGGGCCTGTGCGGGTTGATTTTTGCGGTCACGCCCATGAGAGCGTGCATTTTCCGGGTGAAACGGCGTGCATCTTCGAAGTAGCTGCGAACACTGTGGACGGTGACGCGCGCCGGGCGGCCGTGCGCCAGCGCGTGCCGGTCGGTCACGATGCTGTCGATGCTGGCCGCGATCTGCCCTTCGGACAGCGTCTCGAGTTCGTCGGCGGCTCGTTGATCGAACCAGCCTACGAGACGGATCATCTCTTTCGTGCGCGGGCTGCGGAAATACTGTAACTGGTGGTCCACATATTTCAGGACACCGGGGGCGGACCGTGTCTTCGCGTACGCCAGCATCGTTTCTCTGCAGGATGTCTCGAGATAGGCGGATGTCCAGATCGTCATGAGCTGCGCCAGCCAGGAAAGCTGTTCGATGGAAAGAGGAGGGCTTTTCGATGTCTCCTTCGCCGAATCCAGGGCGCCCTCGATCATCTGCTCGAGCCGCTGACTGTCTTCCATCATGACACTTTTCATAGCACGGATCGGTAAGCATCTACCGCGTGCTGGATTCGAGCTCGGACGCGGCTCTCGTCCGTCGTTCCCTCGGTATGCAGACGCTCGGTTCGCAGGATTTCGAGAAGATGGAGATGTGCACACTCTAGACCGGCACCGTCCGTGATCGGCCCGTTGTCGAGACGCTTTGCGATGCCCACGAATACTGCATCCAGCACCGCGACATTCAGTGCCTTGTCGGGCCGCAGCGCTTTCGGTCCGAGCATCTCGTCAACGGCCCGCGCGGCTCCAGAAAACCTCTCCAAGAATTCTCTGATTTTCGTCTCTTCCGGTTTTCGGTGCTTCTCCATGAATCTGTCGAGAAATCTCTTCATCGGCCGTCGATAGGACTCGAGCGAGTAGTAGAGTGCTAGGAACCGAAGGATGATCTCCTCTTCCTTTCTTCTCTTGTTCCTGGGTCCGTAGAGGTTCCGCCAATGGCCGTCGCCGGCGAGCTCCGAGAGAAGACGACGGAGCGGCCCCTGGTACACACAGTCCCGGATTTCCTGAGGCGTGAGAGGGGTTCCCGCGGTATTCAGGCGCTCGAAGACGATGCGCATGGAACTCCGGTCTCCGCTCGGTTCGTCCTGCTGGAATATCGTCGCGTGTACAACGGCGTCGTCGAGATGGCGGCGATCCGGCCCTTCGAGCGTCTCATATGTCTTGTCCTGTAAATCCGAGGATACTCCGACGAGCGAGAACTCTCGATCCTCGAGGAGTCCCAAGTGGAACGCCTGCAGGGTACGGAGTCGCTGCTGGCCATCGACGACGATGAGTTTGTTGTTCTCCGGATCCCTGAAGAGAAAGATTTCCGGAACCGGAATGCCGAGGATCAGGGATTCGATGAAGCGCGACGACTGTGCTCTCGACCAGACGAATCCTCGCTGGAATTCCGGGATGACGATGTCCTCACGATTCAACCGGCTCACGATCCCGTCCACCGGCATGTCTGCACCGTAGCTGGTCACTGCGTAGCGAATCGGTTCTCCCACGGGATCGTCTTCGATGGACGAACTGTCGATCACCCCGAGTTCCTTTTCGTTTTCCTGCATTTCGATTCTCCTCATGTTCTCGATGTGGGCTCTGTGGACCAGGGTCTCGAATTCTGAAGCCTTTTCGGGATCTTCGATCGATTTTTCCGCATTCCGGGAGCGCGGCTAATCGCTGTGTTTCTCTGGTCGGAGACCCATATCGGCGAGGAATCGAGACGGCTTTTTCGGCCGCCCGTAATAGGACCGGGCTCGGGTGAGGGTGAGCGTCTCGCTGGCGCGGGTCATCCCCACGAAACAGACGCGGCGCTCTTCTTCGATCCGAGGATCGGCTTCGCCGTTCGCTTTCGCGAAGTATGAGGGCAGCTGGTCCTCGGCGAGCCCCAGCAGATAGACATGCTCGAAGGTCTTCCCCTTCGCCTGGTGGATGGTGAGACACTGCACCTCCTCCCGCTTCGGCTCCGGCACGATGGGGCGCAGGTCGAGTTCGTGGAGGAACTGTTCGAGCCTCATCGAGTCTCCGCCCTGCCGGTGGATCTTCGCCGCGATCTGACGCCAGACATCGCTTTCCTCATTCGCTTCGGTTCGTTCCGCCGGGTCCGTCGCGCGCGCTATATCGGAAGCCATGATTTCAAGCGCCTGACGGCTGAATCTCCGGTGATCCGGGCACAGCACGAGATGTTCCCGTGCGGCGGCGATCAGCGCCTTCGCGGGAGCAGCGTTGGACTCTTCCGCGGCTTTCGCCACGAATGCGGCGAGCAGTGCACCGTTTTCGACATCCGCCCGCGATTCGGCGGATGCCGGCGAAACCTCCACTCCCCCGAGTTCGGAGAACGCCTTGACGAGGAGCCGCAGCTGCGCCCCGTCGCCCGGCGTGTTCGCCAGTCGAAGTGCGGCGAGCAGGAATCGGATGCCCGGAGACACGAACTCGTCTCTGGGTCTCCGGCGCCAGGCGGGGACGCCGGCCGTCCGCAACGCTTCGTACGCGGCTTCCACGAGCCTGCCGTTGCGCGCCAGAACGGCGATCTCGCCCGACGCGATCTGTCGATCACGAAGATCCCGGCTCACCCACGACACTTCCTCGGCTTCGGTGGGAAAGCATCGAAGCCGGACGGATTCGGTCTCTGAGCGGTGACCGGCGGCGACGATCGGAGGTTTCTCGGCCGTCTCGTTCGGACCCGCCTCCATGAGCCGATTCGCCCGCTCGACGACGGCCGGCGGGCAGCGAAAGCTCTCCGGCAGGTGGAGCACGGCCATCCGGTAGTCGGTCTGGAGATCAGCGATCCGCTCCGGGCTCGCGCCGTTCCACTGGAAGATCATCTGGTCGTCGTCCGCGACGATGAACAGTTCGCTGCTGCCGGGCGGCCAGAGCGTTCGGAGCAGCCGATCCTGAATCGCGTTCGTATCCTGATACTCGTCCACGAGGACATGCGGATAGGCAATCGGAAAGTCCGCAGCGATCCGCGGCTCGCTATCGATCAGGCGAAAGCAGCACCAGAGCAGCGATCCATAGTCCATGCAGTTCTTCTGTATGAGCCGGGCGACATACTCGTCGAGCAGTTCTCGCTTCCATCCGCTCGCTGCGCCCGGACCCGGAGCGAACGCGGACCGGGCGGCTGGGTCTGCGCGGAACAGGGCGTCCAGGTTGCGTGCGATTCGTTCGGCGGGCGGCGGCTGGCTTCCCCACGGGGCGCTGGGCCCGAGGGCGTCGGCCAGCACCACCGCGCGATCCGCATTCAGCGTCAGGATGCGAAAGTCTGGGCGCAACCCGAGGTGGCTCCCGTGCTGCCGTAGTACACCGGCACAAAGCGAATGAAAAGTAGCAATCCGAACCCGATCCGAATCCCGACCCAGCCGAATCGCCACCCGCTGTTTCATCTCGCTAGCGGCGAAGTTCGTGAAAGTCATCCCGAGCACGCGAAACCGTCTCTTCGGGGTGGCCTGGATGATGCGAACGGCCCGTTCGGCGAGGACTTCCGTCTTGCCGGCTCCGGGCCCGGCGAGAACCAGGAGCGGCCCTCCCTCCCACGCGACGGCCCGACTTTGTGCCTCGCTGAGGACGACTTCGGAAGTGCTCATGCCGCTGCCAGGGAGACCGTCTTCTCGAGGATGCGTTTCAATGCTTCGGGAACGGTTGCGGGTTCCTCGAGCATTCTTTTCGTAGCTCGCGTCGCAGTGGTGACCTTGTTGAAGTCTTTCTTGTTGTAGAGATCGTCGAAACCGTTCTCCTTGAGGAATTCCTCGATGTTCGGATATGGGCAGAGGTATCTGTCCTCTTCCGCCGCGCCTTCCAGATTCTCCATGGCGGCCCTTTCGTATTTGTTCCGCCCCTTGTCGCCATCGTAAACGAGATACCAGGGGATGCCGAACTGGTTGGCGATGCGGATCAGCGAAGCCAGATTGATATCGCTGCATTGCATATGGGCGATGCCGTGCCGGTCGAGGTCGATCCCGAGTGCTTCGGCGACTCCGGAGAACAGTACTGCCTCGGTTTCCCCCTCGTACACCAGCCAGCAGCGGGCGAAGAGAAGGTCTCCGCGGCCGCGGCGGATCTTGCGCTGGAAGGTCTGACGATTCTTCTCGTCCAGGGATCCCAGCTCGGCGCGGTAGGTGCGTACGGCGCTGTCCCGATAGACGAGTCGCCGTACCGATTCGGGGTCGAGTCCGCAGAGCAAATCGCCGCTGTGCGTCGAAAGGATCTTCTGTCCGGGGAAGCGCTGCACGGCGTCCAGAAGCAGCCGAACCGCCGCCGGATGGAGGTGGGCCTCCGGTTCTTCCAGGATCGTGATCGGGACGACTGCATCGCCTCCCTCGCCGAGTCGACGCCGCAGGTACGCGTCGAAGAGGAGCAGTACCGCAAGGCTCTGCGCGCCCTCTCCCTGTCGGTCGAGAGGGATCTTCGCTCCCTGCCGGGAGGCCATGTTCACCCGCGCCTGCGACAGCAGCATCGACGCCCGCGCCGGAAGGGCATCCACCGTGACCGGGTCGCCGGCCCCGAACACGATCACTTCCTGGGCGCGTTTCAGGTGGTCCCGCACCTCGCTCAGCGGCGGGTGCGCTTCGATCAGTCTCTGATTCAGCTCTCCGAGCTCCTTCTCGAAGTCCTCGCGGTCCGCCTGGGAAAGATCTTTGGCAGCCAGGAATTCGCGCCAGAACGGGCCGCGCGACGCAAAGTGTTTCCCGGCGTCTCGAAGCGCCGATAGAAAGTGCACCGGCGCGGTCCGGCGAAGGGCGGCCATGTGCACTGCCGCGGCTGGCTTCATGGGGTTTTCCGCATCATCGAGGAACACGCCTTCCGTGATGAACTCCGTTCGATCTGCGTCGTAGGCCGAAGTCACCTGCAGAGTCGTTTCCCGCCTGCCGTCCTCCCGTAGCACGAGGACATCGGCGAGCTCCTCCCGAAGCTCGACGGGCAGGGTGTCCGGTGCGGTCTCGCCGAGCCGCAACTCGATCTCGATGGGATTCGCCTTCTCCGCCGACGCTGCCTCATCCACCAGGTGGTAGTCGTATTCCTCGAACACGCGGCTGCTCGGACCTCGCAACCGGTCGAGACATAGTTCGATCGCTTTCAGGACGGCCGTCTTGCCGGAGTTGTTCTCGCCGATCAGGACGGTCGTCTCCCCCAGGTCCAGTGTCAACTCTTTGATACACCGAAAGTTCCGGATTCGCACGCTCGTGAGTCGAAAGCCCGGTCCGGCGGTTTCTGGAGTGCGGCCCTCTCTTCGAGAAGCGTTCTGCTCCGTTGCCGAGTACGCAGCGGAGCCCCCGCGGTCGGCGGGTTCGTCCAGGGTTTCCATGGTGTGATGCTCCTCGGGTCTCACGGGTCGGGTTCCGCGGCTTCCCGGAGGGCGCCGGCGGAGAGGGAGAACGCCTCGGAGGAATGGTGCGAGGTGAGCAGGCGAAAGGGGTTCTGGATCCGCTTCAGCTCGGGTCTCGGACGGCCGCAGTCGAACACCACATACAGCCAGTAGGCCTCGCCGAAGTGGCACGCCTGCTTCCACTCGTTCGGCTCGATCGAGACGCCGCCGCGCCCCGCCCGGCCCTTGACCTCGATGCGCCGCTGCTCTCCGTCGGGGCGGATCGAGAGGAGATCGAACCCGGGCCAGTCGGCGAGCCCGGCAGCCCGCGCCTTCTCGGGCTTCGAAACGTCTTGCAAGCGGCCGTGGTGTGCCCGCTCCCACTCCGAGGCGATGCGAACTGCCATCGCCTCCACGGTCTCGTCGTAGCCTTCGAGTTCGTCGGAATCGGGGGCGGGGATGACGAGTGCGTGGGCCAGCAGCAGGACCTCGCCGGGATGGATCCGGTCCGGCGCCTCCCGAAGATTTTGGAGTTCGCTCGTCCGCCGGGAAGCGAGCGCCGCCTGCTCTTCGCGCACCTCCCGCATCGCCTCCTCGTCGGGCGCTGCCCGATCGGAAGACTGGTTGGAAAGCCGATCGGGAAGCCGATCGCGCAGGCGTTTGCGCTGTTCGGCGAGCTCCGCAGCGCGCAGATCGAATCCGGCGGTCAGCTGCCGGCGCCGCTCCTCGCTGCTCCGGCGGGCTCTTGCGCGATGTTCCCCGACCAGCCGTTCGGCGATCTCCTGTGCCTGGGCGGCGGCTTCGGCGCGCCTTCCGAGAGAGCGGCTCGCCAGCGGGATCGCCCCCGGCACCGCATTCGGCGCACCGTGGAGCAACAGCATCCGTTCGACCGGTTCTTCGATGAGCATTCCGTCTTCTTCCTGGCGGAGTCCGATCAGCCGGCGTTCGATGATCCGGCGCGCCGGAGAGGGCACACGAAGACTGCCGTGGGGGAGGAGTGCCGGTGGAGCCGCTGCCGGCGGCGGAACCTCCGCTTCGACGCCAACGAGGCCCAGGTGGAAGAAGTACGGCCCGTCGGCGCGGGGGTCGGCGAAGATCGCGCCGCGCTGGGCATCCCGGGAGAAGAGGTTTCGGACGGCTTCGGAAAGCGCGTCGAAGACCGGCTCTCCGGGATGGAGCCATACCCCGGGTTTTCCCGGTGCGATCCGTCTCGCCGAGAGCAGCTCCCGATCTTCCGGGGCGAGGGTGTCGAGTGCCGGGAGGAGGGGGTCGAGCGCCCCCGCTCGCCCGGGCAGCAGCGTGAAGAACCCGTCGAGGTCCCCGCTGATGGTCAAACCCAGGAGCGGTGCGCTCCTTTCGACGAACCGGAGCACATACGCAGGGAGAAGGCGCAGGGATTCCTCGCGATCCCGTTCGCGGTTCAGCCGGGTGAGACGGGCGGCGACTTCTCCTGGCTTTTCGGGTCCATCGCCGTAGCGCCGGGTCTCCTCGTCTCGGATTTTGCGCACCCGTTCGCTGCGGAGCGCATCCTTCAGTTCTGCCAGATCGGCCCGCTCGGCGTCGGTCTTCTCTTCACCGCCTTCCCAAAGTGTCGAGCGCAGGTATTTCTTCAGCGAGCGGCCCTCGAACAGCCGGCCGATGACATCGAAGACCTTGTCCGATTCGAGCTCTTCCCGGATGGCGTCGAGTTTTTCCAGCAGCACGGCCAGCACCCGCCCCTCGCGGGTGTCTTTCGAGATGAGGTTGACGATGCGGACCTCGTGCTTTTGTCCGTAGCGGTGGATGCGTCCCATTCGCTGCTCGAGTCGGGCCGGGTTCCAGGGGATGTCGTAGTTCACCATCAGCCGACAGAACTGGAGGTTGATCCCTTCGCCGGCGGCGTCGGTCGCGATCAGGAACCGGGCTCCGGCGGGATCGCGGAACCGCTCGACCTGTTCCTCGCGTTCGGGCCAGTCCATGCCGCCGTGGATCTCGGCCACCTGCCCCGAGTAACCGAGCCCTTCGAGCCGCCGGATCAGGGAATCCACGGTGTCTCGGTGCTCGCTGAAGATCAGCCACTTCTCCCGGGGCTCGACTTCGGCGCCGCCCTCGAGAACTTCGCGTAGCCGTTGGAACTTGGACTCCTGCCCGGACTCGTGGAGACGCCGCGCCCGGTCGCGCAGGCCTTCGAGCACGCCGATTTCGCGCTGGACTTCCTCTTCGGTCACCACTGCGAGCGCGCCGAGCATCTCGTCTTCCCAGGTTTCGATCTCCTCCCGATCTCGATTCGTGGGGCTTCCCGCGTCGTCATCGGCAGCCCGGATCTCGAAGAGATCGCCCTTGGCTGCCTTTCGGTCCAGTAGCAGTGTCTCGGGCTCGATCCCATCGCTCCGGATGTCCTGGACGACCTGCCGGAGTTTTTCGATGCGGCGTTCGAACGACCGCAACAGCGCCCAGGTGGAGCTGGCGAGTCGGCGCTGGAAGACGGTCAGGGCCAGCTCGACCGCCGGCCGGTTCTTCAGTCGGTTCGTCAGCGCCCGGCCGTAGAACTCGTGGAGATATTCGGTCGTCCTCTCGTAGAGGTCGCGCTCGCCGTCCGGGCCTTCGCTCAGCTGGTAGCTGAAGGTGTTGCAGCGGCGCGGCAGGAAGAGGGGTGCGCCGTCGAAGCCCACCAGCTCTTCCTTCGTCCGGCGGAGAAAGTGGCGGCGGCGCACGGCCGGCGACAGCCTCGTCACTGCCGCACCCGTCGAGAACGATTGCGGATCGAGCAGCCGCCAGAGAAAGTGGTAGGGCCGCTCCCGACCCATGTGCGGGGTGGCGGTGAGCAGCAGGAGGTGCCGGGCCGACCAGCCGAGCCCCGAGAACGGGCCGCTCGGCGCGGCGCCCCCGGAAAGCGCCTCGGCGAGCTGGTAGCGCTTCGTCTTGTCCACCCGGTCCCCTTCTCCGCCGACGCTCAGCTTGTGCGCCTCGTCGAAGACCACCAGGTCGTAGGGAGCGACCTCGGGGTCGCCGAGCTCCTGAAAAGTTCGCTCCTGCCGCAGGGTGTCCAGCGACACGATCTGCTGGTCTTCGAGAAACGGATTCCCGGATTCCGTCCGCCTGCGCCCAAGGATTCCGAACTGCAAGTGGAAGAGGGTCCGCAGCTCGCGCTCCCAGTTCCCGACGAGCCCGGCCGGGGGCACGATGAGCACCCTTCGGATGCGACGGCGCGAGAGAAGCTCACGCACCAGGAGGCCGGTCATGATCGTTTTGCCGGCTCCGGCGTCGTCAGCGAGCAGGAACCGCAGCGGGTCCTGCGCCAGCATCCTTTCGTATACCGCGATCCGCTGGTGCGGCAATGGATCGATCCGTGCCGTCTCGATGGCGAAGGCGGGGTTGAACTCGTGGCCGTGAGCGAGGCAAAGCGCTTCGGTGAATGCGGAAACGCCGCGCGGATCCCCGGCGAAGTCCAGCGGGGGAGGGCCGGGTTCCACCGGAGGCGCGGGGCTGGAGGCGGCGACCGCGGCTTCGAGCTCGGCGAGCCGGCGAAGCGAGCCCGGTTGCGGTGCTGCTTTTCCTGCCTCCCAGCGGTGGATGGTGATCAGGGTTACCCCGAGTTCCTCGGCGAGCCGGCCCTGGCTGAAACCGAGAGCTCGCCGGACCTCGTGCACCCTCCCGCCGAAGTCGTCACCGTCGGAGCTCGCGGAAGGCATGGCAGCGGTCAGTATAGCACAGGTAACATGAGGCTTATAAAGATATTTATCATTTGATAAAAATCATGAAAAAGAAGCAACGGATGCCGTGTCGCGGCGGCGGTGGAAGGGGCTAGAGCGTCTGCCGTCCCGCCGCGTCCACAGGCTGGTCCGGAGCGGCTCGCCGTGATCCACCTCCTGTTGGGTCGACATCGAACCGCACGGCTCGCCGTGACGCACCGCCCCCGCCGAGAATACGCCTTCCACTGCGGTGCGGCGCTTCCTCGCGGATGTGCTACGTTGTGCGTCGTATGTCGCGAAGTGCTGCCCGGACCCGGCGGGTCGGCGTCCGGGAGTTGCGGCAGAACCTGAGCGTCTATCTGCGCCGGATCCATGACGGCGAACGGTTCGAAGTGACGGACCGGGGTGTCCCGGTGGCCCTGCTGACCCCACTGGGCGAGAACCTCTCTCCCCTCGAACGACTGATCGCCGAGGGAAGGGTGAAGCGGCCGGTCGGGAAGCTGTCAGATCTCCCGCCGCCCGCCGGAGAGCCGACCACTACGGGGAGCGGCGCCCTCCTGACCGGCCGCGAAGACCGCTTCTGAACCGGCTGCCGACCGCTTCTTCGCGCGTTCTCTCATGGTTTATGTGGATTCGTCGGCGCTCGTGAAGCTCCTGGTCTCCGAGCCGGAGTCGCGGGCGCTTCGGGAGTACTTGATCGGCCGCGAGGAACTCGTGTCGAGCGCCCTGGCGGAAGTCGAGCTGCTTCGCGCCCTGAGCCGGATCGACGGTTCGGAGGAGATCCGCCGCCGCGCTCGCCTCCTGCTGGACGGTCTGGCGCTCCTTCCGCTCGACTCGACCGTTCTGAAGGAAGCGGCGAGCTTCCCGGTGCCCGGCCTGCGTACGCTCGACGCGCTCCACCTCGCGGCGGCGCTTTCGCTAGCCGATCTCGATGCCTTCGTCACCTACGACCGGCGGCTCGCCGAGGCTGCCGCCGCCGCGGGCCTGCCCGTGGCGTCCCCGGGGTGACCGACCTCCCGGTGCTTCTGGTGCGGATCCCCGAGAGCGGCTCCGACTCCGAGGATGACGGTGGGTTCGTTCTTCCAAATGGACCATGGTCTCAGACCATATTAAGGTGGAGGTCATGCAGGAAATTCGTATCTCGAAGTTCAAGGCGACCTGTCTCGAGGTCCTCGACCGGGTAGCGACGAGCGGCCGCCCGGTGTTGGTGACCCGGTTCGGCAGGCCGATCGCCCGGATCGTTCCGCCGCCGCCTGTTCCGCGGGCCGGATGGTTCGGCGCCATGAAGGGCACGGGCAGGATGAACGACGACCTGATCGCCCCGGCTGCCGACCCGGCGGAATGGGAAGGGCGGCAGACTCGCTCGACTTTCTGCGAACCGCGGCGGCGGGCATCGAGAGAGGCCGAAGCCGAAGCGGACGGAACCCGGGAGAGAGGCGAGAGACGCTCCCGCCGGCGGGTGCCGGAATAGACTCACCGAGAACCTCGCCCCTGAGAACCTCGCTCCTGACGGTCGGAGGGCTTGCGTGTCCCGGTTCTCGAAAGCCCTGCTCGAAAAATCCGATCCCCGAAGCTCTGGTCTCGGAGGCTCTCTTCGGGTCTCCGGCTGGCTGTTCGGTCGGTGCCTCGGTCGGTTGTCCGGCCGGTCGGCTGGCTGGTCGGCTGCCGCGGCGGTCGCGGGCACCGCGGCGAGCTTCGGGGCGGGTGCCGCCTTCGCGCAGGCCGCCGAGGCAGAACCAACTATAGAAAGGGTGGAGGACTCCTCGGTTTCCGCTTCGAGGCGGCGAAATTCCGAGGGGGATGCAGTTTCCGCCGACCGGGGTTCGGGGCGGCTCGCCGAGGGACAGCCGGCGCCCCTGAGCCCGGCCCTGACCGGGCGGATCCTCGGCCCCCCCGCTCCGGCGGCGAACGAGGCGATCCGCCGGGCGGGCGACGGGGGCGTCACCCTGCGCGCCTTCCGGCTCGCCGAGCCGCTCACCGTGGATGGAGCCCTCGACGACCCGGTGTACGAGCAGGTTCCCGGGGCGGAAGGCTTCTTGCAGCAGGAGCCCGACGAAGGGGCGCCCGTTTCGGAGTCCACCCGCGTCTGGGTGTTCTACGACACGGGCAGCCTCTACATCGCCGCCCATCTGGAAGAGAACCATCCGGCCGAGTTCATGACCAACGAGATGCGCCGCGACCAGCGGAACATCGGCTGGGGCGACAGCTTCTCCGTAGTCCTCGACCCGTTCTACGACCGCCGGAACGGTTTCCTGTTCCACACGAACGCGCTGGGCGCCCTCTACGACGCCCAGATAACCGACGAGCGGAACACCAACAGCGACTGGAACACCGTGTGGTGGGTGAAGACCGAGCGCCTACAGGACGCCTGGACCGTAGAGATGCGGATCCCCTTCCGTTCGCTGCGCTACGCCGCGGGCGGACCCCAGCTCTGGGGGATCAACTTCCGCCGGCTCATCAAGCACGCGAACGAACGGGCGTTCCTCACTCCCACTCCCCAGGCGTATAGCCGGGACGGACTGATCCGGCTCTCCAACGCGGCGACCCTCGTCGGCCTCGAAGCGCCGGCAGGATCGAGGCGGATGGAGCTGAAGCCGTATCTGATCGGGTCTCAGAGCCACGTTCCCCTGAACGACGTTTGGAACGAATGGTCCGGCGATCTCGGCGCCGACTTCAAGTTCGGAGTCACCGACGGACTGACAGCCGATGTCACCTGGAACACCGACTTCGCGCAGGTGGAGGACGACGAGACCCAGATCAACCTGAGCCGTTTCAGCCTGTTCTACCCGGAAAAGCGCGAGTTCTTCCTCGAAGGGCAGGGAGTCTTCGACTTCGGCGGCCGCGAAACCCGATTCTTCGGAGGGGCGACGGACGTCCCCATCCCGTTCTTCAGCCGCTCCATCGGAATCGAGGACGGCGACGCGGTGCCGATTCTCGGCGGCGCGCGGCTCCACGGCCGCGCCGGCGCCTACCAACTGGGACTCCTGAACATCCAGACCGGCGGCGTGTCCGCACTCGATGCGGCGAGCACGAACTTCAGCGCCTTCCGGGTGAAGCGGGATCTCTTCTCCCGGTCCAACATCGGGGTCATCGTCACCCACCGGAACCTGAGCGCCGGCGGCGCCGGAGCGAACTCGCTCTACGGAGTGGACGGGAACTTCAACCCGACCGAGAACATCCGGATCAACACCTTCTACATGGGGACCCGCGAGCCCGGCGTCGAAAGCGGGCACCGGGCCGCCAGCTACTTCGGCCAATTCCGCTACGACACCGACCTGATCGATCTCACCGCCGAGCGTCTCTATCTGGGCGAGGACTTCGACCCGGGCATGGGCTTCGTGCGCCGCCGGGACTTCACGAAGAACGGGGGCAGCCTCCAGTTCTCCCCGCGCCCCCGGAGCATCAAAGCGGTCCGGCAGTTCGAGTTCGAGGCAGAGGCCAGCAACTACGACCGCCCCGACGGCGAGCTGGAGACGCGCGAGTACCAGTTCGGCGCCCGAGCCGTCTTCGAGAGCAGCGACCGCCTCATGTTCGACCACACCGTGACCGAAGAGCGGCTCCTCGATGGTTTCGACCTCTCGGACACGGTCGGGGTTCCCGCCGGGAACTATCGGTTCTCCCGCACCGGGGTACGGGTGCGGATGGGATCCCACCGCGCGCTCTCGGGAATGTTTCGCTACGAGTTCGGAGACTTCTTCGGCGGCTCCCGCCGGGAAGTGAGTTACTGGGGGCGGGCCGAGGTGAACCAGCGCTTCTCGCTCGAGCCCAACATCAGTTTCAACTGGATCGAGGTGCCGGAGGGCGAAGTGGAGGCGCAGGTGAGCCGCCTGCGCGCGACCTGGACCGTCTCGCCCCGCAGCTTCGCGGGCGTGCTCGTCCAGTACAATTCGGCGGCTCGATCGATTTCGGCGAACGTCCGCTTTCGCTGGGAGTACTCCCCGGGCAGCGATCTGTTCGTGGTCTTCAGCACGAACCGCAATGGGGACGACGGACTCTCCGGGCTCAGCGACCGGACGCTCGTGGTGAAGTTCACTCGGTTGTTCCGGTTCTGACACGAACGCGGGAGCCCGGCGCCAACTGACGCCAAAGCTAGACTGAGCGAGCGTCTTCGACCGCCCAATCCGGGAACCGGGTTCCCAGGTGCCGCCTCTTGCCGACTCCCCGTTTCGTGTGGCGGGGCGTTGCCGCAGTTTGGTTTTCGGGCCTGTTGGCCGGTGCCGCGCCCGCTCCGTCAGGACCCGCTCCGCCGCCCGATGACCGCCGGGACCGACGAATCCAGGGACGAATCCAGGACGGACAACAGGACGGACGAGACGAGCAGGGCGGCCACGACCGCCGGGGCGGCTCTTCGTTCGGCCTGCGCGGGGCGGGCAGGCTCGCGGACCGTCAGCAGGATCCCGGTGCGGCGATGGCCGGCCGTATCCTCGGTCCACCGGCGCCCGTGGCCGGCGAGTCGGTCCGCCGCGGCGCCGGCGGGCGGGTGACGCTCCGCGCCTTCCGCTTGGCTGAGCCCCTCACCGTGGACGGGGTGCTCGACGATCCGGTGTACGACCAGGCGCCGGCGGCGGACGGATTCGTGCAGCAGGAGCCCGACGAGGGCGCGCCGGCCTCGGAGTCCACCCGCGTCTGGGTGTTCTACGACGCGGACAGCCTCTACATCGCCGCCGAGCTGGAAGAATTGCATCCGGGGCGGCTAATGGCCAGAGAGATGCGCCGCGACCACCGGAGCATCGGCTGGAACGACAGCTTCCAGGTCATCCTCGACACCTTCTACGACCGCCGGAACGGTTTCCTGTTCCATACGAACGCGCTGGGGGCGCTCTACGACGCGCAGGTGACCGACGAACGGAACACCAACAGCGACTGGAACACGGTCTGGTGGGTCGAGACCGCAACCGGGGAACGGGGCTGGACGGCGGAGATCCGCATCCCCTTCCGCTCACTGCGCTACGCCGCCGGCGGACCCCAGCTCTGGGGGATCAACTTCCAGCGGAACATCAAGCACCGGAACGAAAAGGTGTTCTTCACCCCCACGCCGCAGGCCTACAACCGGGAGGCGCTGATCCGCCTGTCCAATGCCGCGACGCTCGTGGGTCTCGAAGCGCCCTCCGGGTCCCGGCGGATGGAGCTGAAGCCGTACCTGATCGGTTCGCAGCAGCACGCTCCCCTGAACGGCGTCGCGAACGAATGGTCCGGCGACCTCGGCGCCGACTTCAAGTTCGGGGTCACCGACGGGCTGACCGCCGATGTCACCTGGAACACCGACTTCGCGCAGGTGGAAGACGACGAGACCCAGATCAACCTGAGCCGTTTCAGCCTGTTCTTCCCGGAAAAGCGCGAGTTCTTCCTCGAAGGGCAGGGGGTCTTCGACTTCGGCGGCCGCCAGACCCGCGCCTTCGGCGGTCCGACGGACGTTCCCATCCCCTTCTTCAGCCGCTCGATCGGCATCTCGGACAGCTCTGTAGTGCCGATTCTCGGCGGCGCGCGGCTCCACGGCCGCGCCGGCGCCTACCAACTGGGGCTCCTGAACATCCAGGCCGGCGACGTCCCCGGACTCGATGCGGCGAGCACGAACTTCAGCGCCTTTCGGGTGAAACGCGACCTCTTCGCCCGGTCCAGCATCGGAGTGATCGCCACGCACCGCAACGTCGGCGCCGACGGATCGGGCTCCAACTCCCTCTATGGCGCCGACGGGAACTTCAACCCGACCGAGAACATCCGGATCAACACCTTCTACATGGGGACCCGCGAGTCCGGCGTCGAAACCGGACACCGGGCCGCCAGCTATCTGGGCCAGTTCCGCTACGACACCGACCTGATCGACCTCACCGCCGAGCGTCTCTATCTGGGCGAGGACTTCGACCCGGGCATGGGCTTCGTGCGCCGCCGGGATTTCACGAAGAACGGAGGCAGCCTCCAGTTCTCCCCGCGTCCCCGGGGGATCGAACGGATCCGGCAGTTCGAGTTCAAGGCGGAGGCGAACGACTACCGGCGCCCCGACGGCGGACTCGAAACGCGGGAGTACTCGTTCGAGGGACGCGCCATCTTCGAGAGCAGCGACCGTTTCGTGGTGGACCACAGCGTGACCGAAGAGCGGCTGCTGGACGGTTTCGACCTCTCGGACACGGTCGGAGTGCCCGCCGGGAACTACCGTTTCGCCCGCACCGGCGTCCGTTTCTGGATGGGAACGCACCGCGCGGTCTCCGGATACTTCCGCTACGAGTTCGGGGACTTCTTCGGCGGCTCTCGCCGGGAGGTGAGCTACTGGGGGCGCGCCGAGGTGAACCGCCGCTTCTCCATGGAGCCGAATATCAGCCTCAACTGGATCGAGGTGCCGGAGGGAGAACTCCGGGCGCAGGTCAGCCGGCTGCGCGCGACCTGGACGGTCTCTCCGCGCAGCTTCGTGGGAGCACTCCTCCAATACAACTCGGCGGCGCAGCTCTTCTCTGCCAACGTCCGTTTCCGCTGGGAGTACTCGCCGGGCAGCGATGTGTTCATGGTCTTCAGCACGAACCGCGACGGCGGCGACGGGCTCTCCGGACTCACCGACCGGGCGCTGGTCGTCAAGTTCACCCGGCTGTTCCGGTTCTGACGCGCGGGCCGTCAGGCCACCACTCCCCTTCGTGCTCTCATCCCGCCCGCGATTCGACCGCCCGCGATTCGACCGGCCGCGATTCGACCGGCCCCGATCCGGCCCGTCATCCTTCGGCCCATCGCGATCCGGGTGCTTCTCCCCGTTCGCGCTGGCCCTGGGCAGCCTGCTCTGCCCCTCCGCCCTCTTCGCGCAGGGGGATCCCGAGCAGCGCGGATCGAACGGACGAAAAGCCGCCGAACAGGAGACCGCTGGGCAGGAGGTCGTCGGGCAGGGGACCGATTCCCCGGAGGAACTAGGCTTCGTGGTACGGGGTCCGGCAGCACCCGAGCTCCCCGAGATGGTGCGCCGCGACGACCTCGGCGGCGCCACCATGCGCGCCGCCCGGCTCGAAGAGCCGCTCGATTTCGACGGCCGCCTCGACGATGCGGTCTACGACCGAGTGCCGGGGGTTTCGGGGTTCCTACAGGCGCTGCCGCTCGAAGGGGAGCCGGCGACCGAGGATACCGAGGTCTGGGTCTTCTTCGACGACGATGCGGTGTATGTCGCCGGCCGCGCCTGGGATTCTCAGCCCGAGCGGATGGTGGCCACCGAGATGCGGCGCGACAACTTCGGCATCTTCAACAACGAGAATCTGGCCGTCATCTTCGACACCTTCTACGACCGCCGGAACGCTTTCTTCTTCTACATGAATCCCATCGGCGGGTTCTTCGACGGGCTCATCGTGGACGAACGGAATGTCAACCGCGACTGGACCGCAGTCTGGGATTCCCGCGCCGCCCGTTTCGAGGGCGGCTGGACGATGGAGATGCGGATTCCGTTCAAGACGCTGCGCTACGCCAGCGGCGGCCCGCAGGTCTGGGGCATCAACTTCCGCCGGGTGGTCCGCTGGAAGAACGAGATCTCCTACCTGACCCGCGTGCCCGCCGCGCTCGGCCCGCGGGCGATCACCAAGGTCAGTTCCGCCGGCACCCTCGTCGGTCTCGTCGCGCCGGCCAGCTCGCGGACGGTCGAGGTGAAGCCGTACGGAATCGGGAGCGCCGCTGGAGCGCGGGGAGACAGCGCCGGTGCCCTCGACCGGGAATTCAGCGGCGATGTCGGCGTGGACGCGAAGGTCGGGATCACCAGCGGGCTCACCGCCGATCTCACCTGGAACACCGACTTCGCCCAGGTGGAGGCCGACGCGCAGCAGATCAACCTCACTCGGTTCAGCCTCTTCTTCCCCGAAAAGCGCGAGTTCTTCCTCGAGGGGCAGGGAATCTTCGGCTTCGGAACCTCGACCAGAGCCCCGCCGGCGGGCTCGACCCGCAGCTTCGGGCCGCCGAGCAGTACCCCGGTGCTCTTCTTCAGCCGGAAGATCGGCATCGCCGACGGCCAGGCGGTGCCGATCCTCGGCGGCGGGCGGGTGACCGGGAAGCTGGGCGGTTACCACCTCGGGGCGCTCGCCATCCGCAGCGGGGGAAGCGCCGCCGCCGGCGCTCCGGCGACCGATTTCTCCGTCCTCCGGCTGAAACGGGATGTGCTGAGCCGCAGCACCGTGGGGGTCATCGGGACCTACCGCTCGCACACCGAGAGCACTTCCAACGCGAGCGGCTGGGGCCGGAACTTCGCCTACGGGATGGATGCCCGCTTCGGGTTCTTCGAGCACCTCGACATCCGCAGCTACGCCGCCTGGACGCAGAACGAGCGCGAAGACCGGACCGGGATGAGTTATCTCGGCCAACTCGAGTACGGCGGCGACCGCTACGGGCTGCAGCTGGAGCGGCTCGTCGTCGGCGAGGGCTTCGACCCCGGAATCGGGTTTCTGCGCCGCCGCGATTTCCAGCGCAACTACGCCGAGGCCCGCTTCAGCCCCCGGCCGTACTCGATTCCCTGGCTGCGCAAGATCGGCTGGACCGGCAGCATCGACTACACCACCGACAACGAGGGTGTCCTGGAGACCCGGATCTTTTCGCTGCGCCAGGAAATGGAGTTCGAGAACGGCGACAGCTTCCGCGTGAACGCGGCGCGCAATCGGGAAGTGCTCGGCGAGGACTTCCAGCTCGGCGACGACCTCGGAGTGGCGGCGGGGGCGTACGACTTCGGCTTCGCCCGCCTCAGCTACCAGGCAGGCCCCCAGCGTGCGGTCTCGGGCAACTTCGCCTACCAGCAGGGCGGTTTCTTTTCGGGAACCCGGCGGGAACTCGCC
Source organism: Vicinamibacteria bacterium (assembly GCA_963422395.1). Classification (GTDB taxonomy): domain Bacteria; phylum Acidobacteriota; class Vicinamibacteria; order Marinacidobacterales; family Marinacidobacteraceae. Next base: position 711,379 of record OY729431.1, read on the forward strand.
TGGCGCGGCCGGGTCGAGGTCATGCCGCGGCTCACCCTCGAGCCCTCGTTCTCGCTGAACTGGATCGCGCTCCCCGAGGGGGACTACGACACCCGGCTGGTCGCCTCTCGGGTCAACTACACCCTTTCGCCGCGGAGCTTCCTCGCCGCCTTCCTCCAGTACAACAGCGCCGCGAACAGCCTCTCCACGAATGTCCGCTTTCGCTGGGAGTACCAGCCGGGCAGCGACTTCTATGTCGTGTACAACTCGGTCCGCGACTCCCTGGTCCCCGGCTATCCCGAGCTCGAAACCCAGACCCTCATCGTGAAGTTCACCCGCCTCTTCCGCTTCTGACCGCGGGGGCGGGGGGTCGGTTCGCTCGTTCCGCCGGCAGGGGAGGGAACGACGAGGCGGTAGTCAGGCGGCCCGCCCGCAGGCGCCGGGGCGGCCGCGCGCGCGGCACCCGGACCGCAGGCCGCGCTACCAGACGGAGAGGGAGACCCGCGTCTCGGCGTCCTGCACCTCGACTTCCGCGCCGCGGGCGAGGGCGATCAGCGAAAGCGCCAGCTCCCGGGCATCGCAACGGATCCGGGAGGAGCCTTCGACTTCCTCACAGGCGCCGGCGGCTTCGTCGAGCGCCCGAAGCGGGGTCCGGACGAAAACCCGGCTGCCGGCTTCCCCGCCTTCGCGCACTCGGATCACCAGGTCTTCGTCCGCTTTGGCGACCCGCAAGAGGAGGTCCTCGCCATCGGTGATCTCGACGAGTACCGCATCGGGGGCGGCCTTCAGCGCTTCGAGGGTCGCATTGAGAGCCGCGAGCGCCGGCGCCCCGAACTCGTCCAGCTCTTCCTCCCCGAGGTAGTGCGGAAGGAGATGGTCGGGAGCGAAACGGAGGGCGGCCAGGGGAAGCAGCAGCGGGACCGGCGCGGTGAAGCGCGTCGCCTCGGGCGAGCCTTCGGCCACGACCGAGACGAGCGCGACGCCGCAGGCCGAGACGCAGGCGCCGAAGAGCAGCGCGGCGATCAGCGCCGCCGCCAGCAGGATTCCGAGAACGCGAAGCATGACGAGGAGCGGCTACTGCGGTCCGATCCAGACGCGAACCTGGCCGTCCTCGCCTCGCATCGAGACGAGGTCCCCCTCGTGGCTGCCGAGGCTGCGGATGGCCCGGCGGAAGTCCGGTTCCTCTCCGGCCCCGCTGAAGAGCGCGTCGAGCACTGCCACCGGGAAGCGGATTTCGAGCGAACCGTCGTCACCGGAGCCTTCGATCCGGACTTCATCGCCGGTGATCCACCCGTCGAGGCCGCCGCCGTCCTCTGCCGCGAGCTGCACCCGGGCGCCCGGCTCAGCGCGAAGCGCCTCCCAGAAGGCGCGGAGATCTTCCATCTTCAGCTCCACGCCGTCTTCCGAGCGGCGGGTCGCTTCCTCGAGCATCCGCTCCCCCATGGAGTCGCCGAGCGCTTCCACGGCGGCGAGCGGCAGGTTGACCTCGACTTTCGTCTCGTCGGAGTCGTCCTGGACCTGCACATGGAGCCAGGGTTTCGCGGGCTGGCCGAGCGCCGGCGCGGCGGCGAGCGCAAAGACTCCGACCGCGGCGGCGAAGCCGGCGAACCGACTTCGAAGCGCGGTGCGGGGCAGTTGGGATGGAATACGCGGGAGAGTGAGCATGTCCGTTCCTAACGAGAGCGCCTCGGCGGAAGTTCCAGCGCCCCCGCAGCGCCGCCGCTCGCTGCTCTATGTCCCCGCTTCCAGCGAGCGGATGCTGGCGAAGGCGGCCTCGCGCGGCGCGGGAGTGCTGGTTCTCGACCTCGAAGACGGCGTCCACCCGGAGCACAAGGAGGCGGCCCGCCGCCGCCTGCCGCGTTCGCGGGCGGAACTGGCCGCGGGAGGTGCATCGGTCGTGGTGCGGGTCAACCCTCCGCTCGGCCCCGGAGGGGGCGCCGATATCGAGGCCGCCGCCGCGGCCGGGTTCGATGCGGTGCTGTTGCCGAAGGCGGAGACCGCCGCTGCGGTTCGGGCGGCGCGGCGTCTCCTGGGAGCGCAGGCTCCGCTGTGGCTCATGATCGAAACCGCCCGGGGAGCCGCTGCGGTGTTTCCGCTCGCCGCGGAGGCGGGGGTGGAAGGGTTGGTGTTCGGCTCCGCTGACTTCCGGCTGAGCATGGGGTCCTGCGCGACCCCCGGCGAATCGGAACTCGACCATGTCCGCCAGCGCATCCTGCTCGCGGCACGGGCCGCGGGCGTCTGCTGCTTCGATGCTCCGTGGTTCGCCTTCCGCGACCTCGACGGGCTTCGCCGCAGCGCCCGGCGCGCCTTCGAGCTCGGTTTCGACGGCAAGTCGGCGATCCATCCGGGGCAGCTGCCGGTGATCCACGAGGCGTTCGCTCCTTCACCCGCCCAGCGCTCCTGGGCGGAACGGGTCGTCCGGGTGATGGAAGCCGCCGCGGCCCAGGGACGGGCGGTCGCCGAGCTCGAGGGAGAGCTCCTCGAGGAGCTCCACCTGCGGCAGGCGAAACGGCTGCTCGGGCGGTAGTGCGGTCTGTTGCGCGGATGGAACCGGCTCAGCGCGCCGCGGCGACCACCCGGCCGAGCGCGATGCCGGCCAATTCCGAAAGATCCAGTCTGTCCCCGCTTACATTCCGGAGGAGGATCACCGCGGCGTCGGTCTCCGGCTCGATCCAGGCGGCGGCTCGGTATCCGGCGACGCTGCCTCCATGCCCGTAAGCAGTGAACCCGCTTCCCGTCGGATCTTCGAGCCGCCGCGCCATGAATCCGAAGCCGTAGCCGCTCGACAGGTCTCCGGCAGCGAACACCTTCGTCAGGTTCTCTCTGCGGACCGCGGCCGGGATCACGGCCTCGAAGGGCTCTCCGCCGACTCCGGCGAGAAACCGCAGGAACACCGAGAGATCGGCCAGCGTCGAATAGAGCGCCCCGTTCGGCACCTTGTAGCCGCGTCCGGCGTGTTCGCGTGCCGGGGTGTCCCCATCGAGCGCGCCGTCGTCCCCGACCGAGACTCCCGCAGCGATCCGCGCGGAGAGTTCCTCCGTCGGATAGAAGACCGTCGAGTCCATTCCCAGCGGTGCGAGCAGCTTTGCCGCCGCCTCGGCCATGAAGGGTTCGCCGGCGGCGCGCGCAACCGCCGCGCCGAGCATCGCGTAGCCGATGTTGGAGTACTGGTATCGGGTTCCCGGCTCGTACTCGAAGGAGGTCGCTTCGAGCGCGCGGAACGCCGTCTCGAGCCACTGGTCGGGCGCGCCGACCAGGTACTCCGGCAGATTCTCCGGCTCGCGGGCGAGCCCGCCGGTCATCGTCCCGAGCTGGTAGAGGCTGGGCCCGGGGGTCCAGGAAAAGGGATTCCGCACTCGTTCGAGTTCGGGCACGAAGGCCCGCACCGGGTCCCCGAGCCGCGCTTTCCCCTCGTGGACGAGGCGCAGCATGGACATCGCGGTGACCGGCTTCGTGATCGAGCCGATGCGGAACAGATGGTCGGCGCGGACCGGGACCCGGTGTTCGAGGTCGGCGAAACCGAATCCGCCCGCATACGCGGGCTCCCCGCCGACGAAGACGCCGAACGCCGCTCCGCCGCGGCCGTCTGCTTCGAAGACCCGGCGGAGGTCTTCGGCAGCGAGGGCCGCCGCTTCGGGAACCGACGGAGCGGAGGCCGGTACCGGCTGCGGGCCGCAGGCGGCGGACGCCGCCCCGAGCAGGCACCAAGCGAGCGCCGCCCGTCCGGCCGCAGCGAAGAACGAGGGAACCGCAGGAGACATGGCGGCCCCGAACGATACCCGGACGCTGCCCGAGATGTGTCGCCGCTCGGACGCCGAGCGGCTTCGTCCACCGGCTGCCGAGACGCCGAAGCGGTAGCATCGGGGCGATGCGGCGGCTGACGGCCTTCCTCGGGCTTTTACTCGGTGCAGCGGCGGCAGTCTCGGCGGCAGCAGTCTTGGCTGCAGGGCCCGAGGAAGGGACGGCCGCCCGCGCGCAGGAGGAAGGCGCCTCGCTCCCGGTCCGGGTCAGCGAGGGGACCAACTTCGCGGCCGCCGTCTCTCCGGAGGGCGCGGCGATCGTCCTGGACCTGCAGGGAACGCTCTGGCGGCTCGCCGCGGCCGGCGGCGAAGCGACGGCGCTCACCGACGGCCTCGGCGACGATCGGCTTCCCGATTTCCACCCCGACGGCCGCAGCGTCGCCTACCAGTCGTTTCGCGCCGGAACCTGGGACATCTGGCAGCTCGCCCTACCCGAAGAGCTGCCCTCCGGGGAGCTGCCGTTCGGGGAGCCGGAGCCGCTCACCGCGACGAACTTCGACGACCGGGAGCCCGCCTGGTCCCCCGACGGCTCGCGGCTCGCGTTTTCCTCGGACCGCTCCGGCACCTACGACATCTGGGTGCTGGAACTCGCCAGCGGCGAGGCGTCTCCGGTGACCAGCGCTCTCGGAAACGAATCGCAGCCCGCCTGGACCCCCGACGGCGCCGGCCTCGTCTTCGTCGCCGCACCCGAGGGCGAAGCCGAGAGCGTCCTGATGCTGCTCTCCCTCGAAGGCGGCGATCCGACCCCCGTTCCCGGAACCTCCGGCAGGGTCGCGGCTCCCTCGGTCAGCCCCGACGGTGGCCGCGTCGTCTTCCACCGCCTCCACTATGAGGGGCTGACCCTGATGGGAAGCCGTTTCGACATCGGAGTCTCGAGCGAATGGGTGCTCGCGCCGCTTTCTCCGGCCGCCGCGCCGGCCGCGAGCGGGGCCCGGACGCTCCCGGCGGTCCTCACCGCCGCCGGAGAAGACCTCTTCCCGTTCCGCCCGCAGTGGCTCGACGCCGACACCCTGCTCTATACCGCGGACGGAGGAATCCGCCGCCTCGGGATCGGATCCGCGGGCGTTTCCGGCGGGGAACCCGAAGCGCCCGAGCGGGTCCCGATGTCCCTCACCCTCGCCGTCCGCCGGGCCCCGGAGCGCCGGGGGAAGATCCGCACCGGGTCCACCGAAGCGATGCCGGTCCGGGGAATCCTCCGGCCGAGCGTCAGCCCCGACGGGACCCGGCTCCTCTACGCCGCGCTCGGCGACCTCTGGACCGCTCCGCTGGATGGGTCTGCGGCGCCGCAGCCGCTCACCCGCGACAGCTGGCTGGACACCGATCCGGTGTGGCTGCCCGATGGGCAGAGCGTCCTGTTCGCGAGCGATCGGGGCGGAACGATGGACCTCTGGGAAAAGCGGCTCGACTCGGGGCCGGGTGCGGGGTTGACCCGGCATACCGGCCGGCTCGGCGCCGAGGTGAGCCCAGCGGTGAGCGCCGACGGTTCGAGGATCGCCTGGCTCGACGAGGCCGGGAACCTGCGGATCACGCCGCGCGGGCCGGACGCCGGCCCGGCCTCCGGCGAGGGAGAGACCCTCTACCGGGCGCGGCGGGGCGCGGGAATGCCGAGCTGGTCTCCCGACGGCGACACGATCGCGCTTTCGAGCCTGAGCCCCTTCTCTTCCCGTTTCCGCGAGGGTCGGAACCGGGTGGTTCTGGTGTCGGCGGCGACCGGCGAGGCGCGCGTCCTCGACGAGCCGGCGGCGAGCTTCGGAACCCGCGATTCCGACGGTCCGGTCTTCTCTCCCGATGGAAGCCGGCTCGCCTTCGCCCTCGACGGCGGGCTCGCGCTGCTCGCGTTGGCCGACGACGGTTCGCCCGCCGGGCCGCCGCAGCGGATCTTCGAGGGACCGGTGGACTTCCCCGCCTGGACCCCCGACGGGCAGAGCCTGACTGCGGTTTCCGGCGCCGGGCTGGTGCGCATCGCGGCGGACGGCAGCGGCTCGGAGCCGATCCGCCTGCGCCACGAATTCGTGGTTCCCGAACCCTCGGGGAAATTGTTGTTCCACGATGTCGCGGTCCTCGATGTCGAGCGGGGGGAGACTCTGCCCGGCCGGGATGTCCTGGTGGATGGGGGCCGCATCGTCTCCATCGCGCCCACCGGCGAGCCTTCCGACGACGGCACGCGGGTGGTTCGCGGGGAGGGTTCCACGCTGGTTCCCGGCCTCATCGAGATGCATACCCACCCGCTGGGGCCCGCCTTCGGGAATCGCTTCGGACGGACGCACCTCGCCTACGGGGTGACCTCGGTGCGGATCCCCGCCGCCGCCACCTACCGCGTTCTCGAAGAGCGGGAGTCCATCCTTTCCGGGCGGCGGGTGGGCCCGCGCCTGTTCCTGACCGGGACCACGCTCGATGGGAGCCGTATCTACTACCCGGGGGCGGCGGCTCTCACGAGCGAGCGGGCGGTCGCGGCGGTGCTCGGCCTGGCCCGCGACCTCGATTACGACCTGGTCAAGACCTATGTGCGGCTCGACGACGCCTCCCAGCGGGACGCCATTCGGCGTGCCCACCGCTTTCGCGCCTTCGTGACCTCGCACGAGCTGTACCCCGCGGTGCGTCATGGAGTGGACGGGATCGAACATCTCAAGGGGACTTCGCGCCGCGGCTTTTCCCCCAAGGTGACCGACCTCGGACGCTCCTATCAGGATGTCCGCGCGCTCATCGCCGAGTCCGGCGTCTTCTTCACTCCGACGCTGCTGATCTACGGCGGCTGGGATCTCGCCCTCGCGCGGGAGCCCGGGCTGCTCGCCGCCGACCGCCGCATCCGCGCCTTCCCCGCCTGGCTGGCTGCCCGCCTGACCGCTCCGCCGGACGAAGCCGCAGACCCGGCTGCCCGGCTGGCTCTGATGCAGCCCATGTGGGAGACCATCGCCTCGATCGCTGCCGCCGGAGGGCGGATCATCGCCGGCACCGACACTCCGATCGTGCCCTACGGGCTGGGACTCCTCCTCGAGATCGAACAGCTGGCGGAAGCGGGGCTCGGCCCCGCGGGGGCGATCCGCGCTGCGACCGTGACCGCCGCGGAAGCGCTCGGACTCTCGGGAGAGCTCGGGGTGATCGCACCCGGCGCCCTCGCCGATCTGGTGCTCCTCGAAGGGGATCCGCTCGAGGACATCCGCAACCTCCGTCGGGTCCGGGCGGTCGTGTCCGATGGACGGCTCGCGACGCTCGACCAGCTGCTCGCCTTTTGACCAGGCTGCTGGCAGACGGGTTGCGCCGATCGAAAAGCGATTTCGGGGCATACTTCGAGATTCGGCGCCTGCGCGTTGTTTCTTCAGGGGAACGCACGGCGTTTACGGGTCTGGCACGGCTCGCTCTAGCGAGCCTCGATAAGGAAATGACATGACCAAAGTCGAACTCATTCGAACCCTGGCCGACGCGGCCGGGATCAGTCGCCGGGAAGGCGCAGCGGTCCTCGACGGGCTCCGCGATCTCGCCGTGGAGGAACTTCGTAGCGGGAACGACTTTCTGTTGCCCGGGATGGTGAAGCTCTCCGTGGTGCACCGCGAGGCCCGCATGGGCCGCAATGTGCGGACCGGCGAGGCGATCGAAGTCCCGGCCCGGGATGTGGTCCGGTGCAAGGTCTCTCGCCCGTTCCAGGCCGACTGCTGCGACTGACCGCCCGCGTCAGAGGCGGCCGGCACTGCCGGACGGGCCCTCGCTGCCGCTGGCTGGGCCGCGTTCGGTGAGCCCTTCGGGGGAGGCGGCCGGGCGTTCCGGCGCCCACCCGGCGGCCGCCGCTTCGAGGCGCCCGGCTTCGGCCGGCGGCCTCTATCCGGCCGTCGATCTGTCCTCCTACCGGGACGATGCGGCGCTTTGGCGCCGCGTTCCGATGGAGCTGGTGCGGCGCTACCGGTTCGTTCCGCTGCGAGAAGACGGCGAGCGCCTCTGGATCGCCGTCGCCGCTCCGGTGCCCGAAGCCGACATGGATCGGCTCGAGCTCTTGCTCCGGCGTCCGCTCGTCGTCCAGGCGGCGGATGAGGACCGGATCCGGGAGATCATCGAGCGAAACACGAATTCCAGCTTCCTGCTCGACCGGGCGTCCGAGGACCTTCGCATCGAACGGCTCGGAAGAGATGAGGAAGGGGTGGGGCCGCCGCTGATCTCGCTCGACGCCCTCGAGAACGATCCGGGCGGCAGCCCGGTGGTCCGCCTGGTGGACTCGCTGCTCGTGAACGCGATCGAGAGGCGCGCGACGGACATCCATATCGAAACGAAGGCCAGCGAGGTCGTCCTCAAGTACCGGGTGGACGGGGTTCTCTACCCGGCGATGGATCCCGTGGACGCAGCCCATCATCAGACCATCGCGGCCCGGCTGAAAGTGATGGCGGACCTCGATGTCGCGGAGCGGCGGGTGCCGCAGGACGGCCGGTTCCGGGCGGCGCTCCCCGCTGGCCCCGAAAGCGGATTGCGCACCGTGGATTTCCGCGTCTCGGTCATGCCGAGCGTCCACGGCGAAGATGTGGTCATCCGGGTGCTCGACAAACAGAGCCTCGGGTCCCGGTTCGAGGCCCTTTCGCTTCCGGCGCTCGGTTTCGCCGGCCGTGAACTCGAGCTGCTGCGCGCCCACATCCGCCGGCCCTTCGGGATGTTCCTGGCGACCGGCCCCACCGGCAGCGGCAAGACGACGACCCTCTACGCGGCGCTCTCGGAAGTCGCCTCTGCGGAGGAGAAGATCGTGACCGTCGAGGATCCGGTGGAGTACGAAATCGCCGGGGTGACCCAGGTCCCGGTGAACGAAAAGAAGGGGCTCACCTTCGCGCGCGGCTTGCGCTCGATCCTCCGGCACGACCCCGACACCATCATGGTGGGTGAGGTGCGGGACCCGGAGACCGCCTCGATCGCCGTCCAGGCGGCGCTGACCGGCCACCTCGTGCTCACCACGGTGCACGCCAACCACGCCCTCGATGTCATCGGACGGTTCCTCCACATGGGTTCCGATCCGTACAACTTCGTCTCGGCGCTCCACTGCATCGTGGCCCAGCGCCTCGTCCGCCTGCTCTGCGCCGCCTGCCGGCGGACCGCGGCGCCGGACGCTGCCGAGCGGGAGGCGCTCGAAGCGGTCTCCGAACTCCCGGAGCAGGTCTATCGTCCGGAGGGCTGCCGGAAGTGCCAGGGAGCCGGATTTCGCGGACGGACCGCCATCGCCGAGGTTCTGCCGCTCAGTCCGACCCTGCGGGAGATGATCCTCGAACGGCGCGGCGCCCAGGAGGTGCGGCAGCAGGCGGACCGCGAGGGAATGGTCTCGCTGCGGCGGAATGCGCTCGCTGCGGTGGCGCGCGGTCTGACCACCCTCTCCGAGGTGAATCGGGTGACCTCCGATGACCTCTGACCGCCCGGACGCCGGATCGGGCTCGGCGCGGACTACCGCAGGCCGCCCCGGCTCGTTTCCGCGGGGGCCGGCGGCGGGCTGGTGACGGCGAGCCTCGAACCTCCGGCCGGCGGCTCCGGCTCCGGAGTGGGGCCGGGGGGGGCCGGCAGCGCGTGGCGGCCGCAAGACCTCGAAGCGCGGCTCGCCCAGCGGGATCGACTCTCCCGGGACGCCCAGCTGCTCCACTTCGACAGCGGCGTGCCTGCCGGGGTCCGGCCCGGCCAGTTCACCATGGTGCGCCTCGCCGGCGGCGGGCTGCTGCGCCGGCCGTACTCGTTTTGCGATCTCGCCGGAGACCGCGGCTTCAGCCTGCTGGTCAAGGAAGCGGGCGTCGGCACCCGGGCGCTCCTGAACCTGCCCGTCGGCGAGGTCCTGTTCGGTCTCGGCCCCCTCGGGACTGCATTCGACCCGCCGCCGCCGGACCGCACCCCGGTCGTGGTCGCGGGCGGAGTGGGCATCGCCCCGTTCGTGCTGTTCTGCCGCCGTCTCGCCGAGACCGGTCGGCGGGGCATCGTGCTTCTCGGGGGGAGGAGCGAACCGGACCTCTACCTTCGGGAGAACTTCGCGGAGCTGGGGATGGAGGTGCGCACCGCGACCGAGGACGGAACCCTGGGCCGGCGGGGCTTCGTGACCGAATTACTCGAAGCGGCTCTCGCCGACGCCGGCGCGCCCCAGCTCTATTCGTGCGGCCCCACCGGAATGCTCCGGCGGCTGGCCGAGGTTTCGGAGACGGCGGGTGTTCCGCACCAGGTGTCCATCGAGCGGCGGATGGGTTGCGGGATGGGCTGCTGTCTCGGTTGCGTGGTCTGGGCGGCGCCTTCGCCCGGGCGCCCGCCGGAGTACCTGCGAAGCTGTACCGAGGGTCCGGTGTTCGACGCCGGGCGGATCGTCTGGGACCGGGATCCGCATCCGCTTTGATGGCTTCCGACGCGGCCGCGCCCGTCGCCATGGGCGTCGAGGTAGCGGGTCTTTCGCTGCCCACGCCGCTGATCGCCGCGAGCGGCACCTTCGGCTACGGCGACGAGTATCAGGGGGTCGCCGACTACGACTGCATCGGCGCGGTGTCGGTGAAGGGGCTCTACCTCGAACCCCGCGGGGGGTGCCCGCCGCCGCGCATCTGGGAGACGCCTTCCGGGATGCTGAACGCCATCGGCCTCCAGGAGGTCGGCATCCGGCGCTTCCTCGCCGACAAGCTGCCGGCGGTCCGCGCCCTCGGCAAGATCGTGCTGGCCAACATCTGCGGCAGTTCGCTCGCCGAGTACGGCGAACTTGCACGGATTCTCGACCAGGCCGAGGGCGTTTGCGGGATCGAGGTGAACATCTCCTGCCCCAATGTCGCGGCGGGCGGGATCGAATTCGGATGCGATCCGGACCTGGCGGCGCGGGCCACCGAAGTCGTCCGCCAGGGGACCGGGCTGCCGGTGATCCCCAAGCTGAGCCCGAGCGCCAGCGATCTGGCGGCGGTGGCGCGGCGGGTCGAGGAGGCGGGAGCGGACGCGGTGTCGCTCATCAACACCATCCCCGCGATGGCGGTGGATGTGGAAACCCGCCGCCCGCGGCTCGCCAACATCGTGGGAGGGCTCTCGGGGCCGGCGATTCGCCCCATCGCCGTCCGCATGGTGTGGGAAGTCGCCCGCGGCTGCCGGCTGCCGGTGATCGGGATCGGCGGCATCGCCTCCGCCGAGGACGCGGTGGAATTCCTGCTCGCCGGAGCGGCCGCGGTGCAGATCGGCACGATGAACTTCGTGGAGCCCGGAGTCTGGCGGCGCACTTTCGACGGTCTCGAGGCCTATTGCCGGCGCCATCGCGTCGCCGCGGTGAACGAGCTCACCGGGGCGCTGCTGCCGTTTCCAGATCCGGGGTCGGAGGCCGGCCGGTGATGTCCCCCGGCGCCGGAGCTATTGGCGGTGCGGCGCCGCTTCTTCCGCCTTGGGCCGCTCCGGCAGGCCGCGGAGAACTCGTGGCTGCCGTGGACACCGGATCCCTCGACAGCGCCCTGCGTCTGCGCGACCGTCTCGCCGGGGCGGTGTCCTTCTTCAAGATCGGCAAGGAACTCTTCACCGCCGCCGGACCGCCGGTCGTGCGCGAATTCGCCGCGGTGGGCCGGGTCTTCCTCGATCTGAAGTACCACGACATTCCCGCTACCGTCCGGGGAGCCGTCCGCTCGGCGGCGGCGCTCGGCGCCAGCATCGTGGATGTGCACGCCTCGGGAGGGCTCCCCATGCTGGAAGCGGCCGTCGGCGCGGTCCGGGGGGCCCCGCGCCCGCCGCTGCTCCTCGCTGTGACCGTGCTGACCCACCTCGATCCGCGGGCGGCCGCCGAGGTCTTCGGAACCGGGGACATTCCCGGCCAGGCGCTCCGCCTCGCCCGCCTCGCCCGCGGCGCCGGCCTCGGCGGAGTCGTCGCTTCGGCGGCGGAGGTCGAACCCCTCCGGGAGGCGTTCGGGGAGGGCTTCGTCCTGTTGGTTCCGGGGGTCCGCCCGAGGTGGGCGCCGGAGGCGCACGATCAGCGCCGGGTGGCCTCGCCCGGCGAGGCGGCGCGCCGGGGCGCGAACTATCTGGTGGTGGGGCGGGCGATCACGACGAGCCGCGACCCCCGTTCGGCGGCGCTCCGGATCCGGGACGAAGTCGCCGCTCGACCCCGGTCGAGCCGCCGGGAGGAAGCGGTGCGGGCAGCGCTCCTGCATCGCCCCCGCGACGGCTCTTGGGGCGCTTCGAGCCGAGCAGCGACCGAGCGGCCTTCTCGAAGAACAGCGCGTCGCTGCGTTGGGGCATCCATACCGACCGCCATCCCATCCGGGTCGTGCGGCGGAAGGAGACGGCGAGGAGCAGGAGGCGGAAGGTCATGCCGACGGTCATCGCCCAGGCCGCTCCCCGAACCCCGAGCAGTGGGTACAGCACCAGCAGAACGCCGAGATTGCCGAGCAGGCCCACTCCCACTGCCCAGGAGCAGATCTCCGGGCGGTCGATGCCCCTGAAGTGGGTCATGAAAATGCCCATGCAGGCGGCGGCGAGGATGCCGGGTCCCAGGATCCATAGGAGCGGAACCGCCGGCAGGAAAGCGTCCGAGAACACGAGCCGCACGACCGGAGTGCTGAGTGCCAGCAGCGCGGCGAGGGCGACCGCGGTGACGGCACCCACCACGCGCACGCAGCGCGCAACCAGCAGGGGCTGCTCGTTGTCGGCGATGCGCGGGAGCAGCGCGTTGCCGACGGCCGAGGAGAAATGGGTGAGTCCCGCCATGAGTGCGCTGGCAGCGGCGAACAACCCGATATCGGCCGGGCGCCCGATCAGTCCGAGAACCAGGATGCCGAGGTGCAGTTCGATTCCCTGGCCGACCCGCGCGACATGGAACTTCAGGCCGTAGCCGAGGATTCGGGCGAGAGCAGCCCGCGTCGGGATGCCCAGCGACAATCCGCAATGCCGCCGCAGATCCCGGACGCAGAGAGCTGCCATGACGAGCTGGGCGGCGGCGAAGGAAAGCAGGGCGCCGAAAATTCCGAGTCCCAGGACCCAGACCAGCAGCACGATGGCGAGCCCCTGCCCCGCGGCGCGAAGCAGGACGAAGATCCCGACGCGGGCGAAGCGCCGGACTGCGAGGAGGAGGTGCTCGATCGCAGCCGAAAACGCGATGAGCGGAACCAGCATCGCCGCCAGTCGAAACTCAGCAGCAGCCGCCTTCTGGAAGAAAGGGATGCCGCTTCCGATCAGGGGGATCGCGAGCGCGATGGCCGCTCCGCCTCCGGCGAGGGCGATCGCGAGCGCAGAGGACACCGCCTGCGAAACACTCAGCTGTCTCGCGGCGAGGAAGTACTGCGCGCCCTGTTCGGCGCCGGGGGTGAAGAGGAGCACGAACAGCGAGGCGAACACCAGACAGACGGCGTAGCTCCCCCTGCCTTCGGGAAGGAGCATCCAGGCGAGCATCCCCTGGACCAGGAGTCCGAACACCATGAGGCCGATCTGGGTTGCGAGCGCGACTGCGGCGTCTTGCCCGCCGGTGGTGTTCGGGAGGCGCACCGCATCGCCGGCGGCCGGTTTCGAAGCGGGCATGGTCGGCGCGTCGTTCTGCGGCGCAGGCTGCTCGGGGCGCCGCGGGAGACGAAACGCCCAAGGAAAACGTCCGGGGAACGAGCGGCGCGGGCGGCGGTGCGACCGAGAGTCGCAGACGAACGCGGGACTCTACCCGCCGCCGTTCGCTCCGGCCGATCGGCCCCGAGGCTTCTATCCGTCATTGACTTCGGCGAGAGGGTTCCGCTACTCTGCCCCCCGGGCTTGTCATCGCTCCGCATCTGGAGGTTCCTCGTGAGAAAAGCCATCGCCACTCTTCTTCTGCTGACTTTCGCGACGGTCGGCGTTGGGTTTGCGGTGTCGGCGTGCTCGAAGCCGCCTCCCCCGCCCCCACCGCCGCCCGAAGAGCCGCCGCCGCCGCCTCCTCCGCCGCCGCCGCCGCCTCCTCCGCCGCCAGCGCCGCCGCTGCCGCCGCCCACCGAGCGCGACCTGTATCTCGATGCGGAGATGATGGAACTGCAGAACAATCTGTCCGACATCTATTTCGCGTACGATGAGTCCGAGCTGACGGACGCCTCCATGAGCACGCTGCGATCGAATTCCGACTGGCTCCAGCGTCCCTATGTGTCGGCCATGATCCAGATCGAGGGCCACTGCGACGAGCGCGGCACCGTGGAGTACAACCAGGCGCTCGGCGAGCGGCGTGCGCGCGCCGCCCATGACTATCTGGTGTCGCTCGGAGTTCCGGAGAGTCGGCTCGAAATGGTGAGCTACGGCAAGGAACGCCCGCAGTGCACCGAGAGCAATGAGGACTGCTGGCAGCAGAACCGCCGCGCGTACTTCCGGATCACCACGAAGTAGCGCGAAGCAGCAAGTCGTTCACCGCGCCGCGCCGGCGCCCCTCCGGGAGGGAGCCGCCGGCGCCGGCCCTGCTTATCGCAGTGGGGTGCGTATCTCGACGGGGTTTTCCGGGGTTGTGTTCCCGCCCGGGCGGAGTGCCGGATTTCGGACTCGATCTTGGCGGGCGAATCGGGTTTTTCGGGTCTTCTCTACGGATCTCCGGCTCTTCCCCGCAAGGCGGGGGAGGGAAGGCGGGTGAGTTCGTCGGTCTCGAAGCGCGGGAGGTCGCGGCGTACCGATCCCCGGAGCAGCCGGAGTCCCTCGGAAGCGCGAACGAATCGTCCGATCGGATAGGCGGGGATTCCGGCCTCGCGCAGTCGGTCCAGCAGGTCCCCGGTCCCCGATTCGCTGCAGGCGATCAGCAGCGCTCCCGATCCGATGGCGCCGAGGATGTCGAGTCCGTAGTGCGCGAGCAGGCGCTTCGATTCGAAAAACCGCGGAATCTCCGCCTCTGCGACGATCACGCCGAGCCCGGCAGCTTCGGCCATCTCCCGGATCGCTGTCGCCACTCCGCCTTCGGTGACATCGTGCATCGCGTGAACTTCCACCGAGCCGGCGGCGATGCGGGCCTCGGGAAGCACGCTGATGCCGGGTTCTTCGAGGAACCCGAGGCAGCGATCCCGCAATTCCGCTCCGAATTCCCGGGCGATCTCGTCGCTGCGTTCCGCGCCGATCACCGCGGTGGCCTCGATTGCGATTCCCTTCGTGATGAGGAGCATGTCGCCTTCCTCGGCGCCGCCGCTCGGTTTGATCCGCTCGGCGGTCGCGTCGCCGACCATGGCGCCCGCAACGATCTCACGCCGTACCGCCGAGGAGATTTCAGTATGCCCGCCGACGGGAACGGCCCCCACTTCGCAGCAGCCCCGGGCGATGCCGGCGGCGATTTCGGCGAGGCGCGTCTCCCCGGTTCCCCGAGGCACGACGACCGAGGAAAGGAACCAGCGCGGCTCCCCGCCGGTGGCCGCGACATCGTTTGCGTTCACGATCACCGAGTGCCAACCGGGATCAGCGCTCGGAAAGGTGATCGGGTCGGCCGCCAGCACCAGTCGGGGCGCCCCTCCGGCTCTTGCTACCGCGGCGTCCTCGCCGGGCGCCGGTCCCAAATCGAGGCCGGCTCCCCCGCCTGGATCCGGGACCAGTGAATCCAGAAAACGCCGGAGGACCCGCGGGGGAAGCTTGCCCTCGCGGAGTTCTTCGAGTTCTTCGTTCGACATCCGGTTAGGGTACGGCGCCGCCCGGCGTAGCCCGCCGCGGCCCCGAAACTCTCCCCGGTTCCCCATGCGTCTCGTCGTCCTCGGCGCCGGCCAGATGGGGGCGCATCTGCTGCGGCAGTTGAGCCGTCTCCCCGACGACCACGACATAACTCTGGTGGAGAAGGATTCGGTAGTCGGCTCCCACTTGCTCCGCAAGTTCGACATCGGGATCATCGAGGGAGACGCCCGGGTTCCCGCAGTGCTGCACCAGCACTGCGCCGGCGCCGATGTGCTCTTCGCCCTCACGAACGACGATGCCACGAACCTGCTCGCGGCGCTCACCGCCACCGACCCCTCGATCGGCGTACAGCGGGCGGTCGTCCGCCTGAGCGATCCCCGCCATGAACAGAGCCCGCTGCTCGGCGAAGACAGCCGCCGCTGGAAGATCGAGACGATCCTGCCGGAGGCGCTGGTGGCGCAGGAGATCCTGGGGCTCATCCGCT
Source organism: Vicinamibacteria bacterium (assembly GCA_963422395.1). Taxonomy (GTDB): domain Bacteria; phylum Acidobacteriota; class Vicinamibacteria; order Marinacidobacterales; family Marinacidobacteraceae. The sequence continues at coordinate 727,174 of OY729431.1, forward strand.
ATCCGGGTGCCCGCTCGGTCCGCTCCTTCGGCGACGGGGTCCTCGTGCTGCTGCGCGCGGTTCCGCAAGAGCCGTCGGTCTTCGATCGGCCGCTCGAAGAAATAGAGACCGCACCGCGGGGCTGGATCCTCACCGGGATCCTGCGCCGGCGCGGCGGGCACCTGGTGATTCCGCGGGGGGCGACCGAGGTACACGATGGGGATGAGGTCTTCGCGGTCGGACCCGCCGCCGAGGCTTCGAACTTCCTGCGGGCCGTGGGGCTCGACTGGCGGCCCACCAAGCGGGTGGTGATCGCCGGGCTCGGACAGGTCGGCCGGCGCCTGGGGGAGCTGCTGCTGGATTCGGGAGTGGACATCACGATCATCCGCCACCGGCAAAGCGGCGAGCCCTCGCTTCCCGCCCACACCATCGTCGGCGATGCGACGGAAGAGGACATCCTGCGGGAGGCCGAAGTGGGCGGTGCCGACTTCTTCGTCGCGGCCACCGCTGCCGACGAAGTCAACTTCATGTCCGCGCACCTCGCCAAGAAAGCGGGCGCCCGGCGGACGATCGCCCTCCACAACCGCGACGACCTGCGCGAGGTGATGCAGGATCTCGGCGTGGACCATCCGATATCTCCGGGAGTGATCACTGCCGGAGCGCTCCTGAAACTCCTGCATTCCCGGGCGATGCTGCGGCTCGACTGGATCGAGGGCGGCGGCGAACTCGTGGAGATCGAAGTGGCGAAGAACAGCCCCGCCACCAAAGCGCCCCTGCGCGAGCTCGGAGTCCCCCATAGCTGCATCGTGGGCGAGGTGGTGAGAGCGAAGTCGGCCCCCTTCGTCCCCGACGGCAACACCGAGTTCATCCCCGGTGACCGGGTGGCGCTCTTCATGAGTCAGGGCGCTCGAGGAGAGTCGGGAGAGCCGGAGTCGCTGCTTTGCGAGCTCGAGCGCCTCTTCGGCAGTTCGGGCCGATGAATCGGAGCCGGTCCCGGTCTCTCCGCCGCCGGTGAACCGCGTCGAAATCGCCGCCCTTCTCGGTCGCCTGGCCGGAGTGCTGGGAGCGGCGATGCTCGCTCCCCTCGGACTCGCGGTCGCTCTCGGCGAGCCGGCCTGGCCGGCTTTCGCCGTTCCGGCCCTGCTCGGGCTCGGGCTGAGCCGGCTCAGCCGGCGGCTGCCCCTCGACCCTGACGGCCCCGCTTCCGGCAGCGGCGGCTCGCGGGTCTATCTCTTCGTGGTGCTGGCCTGGGGTCTCGCCGCCGGATTCGGCGCCGTGCCCTACCTCGGCCTCTTCGGTCCCGGTTTTTTCGCCGACGCTCTCTTCGAGTCGGCTTCGGGGTTTTCGACCACCGGCGCCACCATCTTCTCCGAGGTGGAGTCGCTGCCCCGTTCGCTGCTCCTGTGGCGGTCGCTCACCCAGTGGCTCGGCGGGCTCGGCATCGTGATCGTCTTCGTCTGGCTGCTCGGCCGGCGGCAGTGGGGCGTGGAAGTGCTGTCGGCGGAGGCGCCGGGCCCGACCCCGGAAAAGACCGAGCCGAAGATGAGCGAGACCGCTCGGGACACGGTGATCGTCGGGATCGTGCTGACCGCGGTGCTCGCCGCGATCCTGCTCGCCCTGGATGTGCCGGCGTTCGATGCGGTCTGCCATGCCCTGACCACTCTGGCGACCGGCGGGTTTTCGACCCGCAACGACAGCCTCGCCGCCTTCGATCCCGTCGTCCAGTGGGTGGTCTGCTTCTTCATGTTCCTCGGCGGCGTCCGATTCGCGATCCACACCTACGAAGGGAAGCGCGTCTGGGCGCGGATCATCGGGGCGGTTCGGCGCCTCGGGAACCGCCGCTGGCGCCGGCGGGTGTCGGCGCCGCCGACCGCGAGCTACCTGGACGATCCCGAGCTGCGGCTCTACGGGAGCGTGGTCGCGGCCGCCGCGGCACTGCTGTTCCTCGGCCGGATCTCGGCGGGGGAGGGTTGGGCCGAGGGTCTCCGCCACGCCATGTTCCAGGCGGTGGCGGTGATCACCACCACGGGCTATTCGACCGCAGACTACGACCAGTGGTCCCACTTCAGCCGCCTCCTCATCCTCCTCCTGATGTTCTCCGGGGGGTGCGTGGGTTCGACGGCCGGTTCGGTCAAGGTGCTCCGCTGGCTGATCCTGTTCAAGAAGATGCCGCTCGCCGTCCGGGTGGTGACCCAGCCCCACACCGAACTCCGCGTCCATGTCGGCCGCAGCGTCGTGCGCTCTTCGGTGAGCTCCACCATCGGCGAGTCCATCCTGCTGTTCTTCGGGGTCGCGGCGGCCGGCGGCCTGGCGGTCTGTGCGATGGGGGTGGATCCGGTCACTGCGTTCAGCGCCTCGGCGGCCAGCGTGACGAATGTGGGTCCCGGCCTCGCCGCAGTCGGTCCCGCCGCCGACTACTCCTCCCTCCCGGCTGCGGCGAAGCTGCTGCTCGCGGCGCTGATGATCGCCGGCCGCCTCGAGATCGTGACCGTCGCCGTCTTGCTGTTCAGCCCGCTGAGAGCCCTGCGCGCCCGCCTTCGCTCGGCGCTTTGAGGACGCAGCGTGCCGCTCGCCGCGCCGCCTCCCCGCTCTCGGGGCTCACGCCACTTCATCCACAGCCTGCTAGAGGATCGGAGCCTCCTACAATCGGTGGATGCCTGAGCGACCGAACCCGGAAACCCCGAACCCGGAGATCCCGGAACAGGAAATCGAGGTCCTGCTCGAGGAACAGCGTTCCTACCCGCCGCCGGAGGGATTCCGCCGGACGGCCCGGTTCCGCGACGAATCCATCTACCGCGAGGCGGAGCGGGACCCGGAGGCGTTTTGGGCCGCGGCGGCGGCGAAGCTGGAGTGGAGTCGGAGCTGGGACCGGGTGCTCGACTGGAAGCCGCCCTTCGCCCGCTGGTTCGTCGGGGGAAAGCTGAACGCCAGCGTCAACTGCCTCGACCGGCATCTGGCGCGGGGTCTCGCCGACCGACCGGCATTCCTCTGGGAAGGCGAGCCGGGCGACTGCCGAACGCTCCGTTACGGCGAACTCCACCGGGAGGTCTGCCGCTTCGCGGGCGTTCTGCGGGGCCTCGGGGTGAGAAAGGGTGACCGGGTGGCGATCTATCTGCCGATGATCCCGGAGCTGCCCATCGCGATGCTCGCCTGCGCCCGGATCGGGGCGCCGCACAGCGTGGTGTTCGCCGGCTTTTCGGCGCAGTCGCTGCGCGACCGGATCAACGATGCCGAGGCGAAAGTACTCGTCACTGCCGACGGCGGCTACCGGCGCGGCGGGATCGTTCCGTTGAAATCCATCGCCGACGAGGCGCTCACCGACACGCCTTCGATCACTTCCGTCGTCGTGGTGCGCCGTACCGGCGAAGAGGTTCCGATGCGGCCGGGCCGGGACCGGGATTGGTCCGAGCTGATGGACGGCGCGCCGGACTTCGCCGAACCCGAGGAGATGGACGCCGAAGACATCCTCTACATCCTCTACACCTCCGGCACGACCGGAAAACCGAAGGGGATCGTGCACACCACCGGCGGCTATCTCACCGGAGTCACGGCGACGGCGAGGGCGGTGTTCGATCTTCGGGATTCGGACATCTGGTGGGCCGCTGCCGACATCGGCTGGGTGACCGGGCATTCCTACATCGTCTATGGTCCGCTCGCGCTGGGGATCACCCAGGTCCTCTACGAGGGGGCGCCGGACTGGCCGGACCGCTCCCGGATCTGGTCCATCATCGAGCGATACCGGGTCAGTTGTTTCTACACCGCCCCGACCGCCATCCGCGCGTTCATGAAGTGGGGCGCTTCGCACCCGGCCGGCCGCGACCTCGCTTCGCTCCGCCTGCTCGGGACGGTGGGAGAGCCGATCAATCCGGAAGCATGGGTCTGGTACCACCGGGAGATCGGCGGCGGCCGCTGTCCGGTGGTGGATACCTGGTGGCAGACCGAGACCGGGATGATCCTCGCCGCTCCGCTCCCGGGAATCACCACCCTGAAACCGGGATCGGCGACCCGCGCGTTTCCGGGGATCGTTCTCGACATCCTCGACCGCGGGGGCAACCGGGTCGAGGTCGGCGGAGGCTTGCTCGCGGTCACCCGCCCCTGGCCGGCGATGCTGCGCGGCATCTGGGGGGACGAGGAGCGGTTCCGCAAGACCTACTGGAGCCAGTGGAAGGACATCTATTTCCCCGCCGACGGTGCGCGGCGCGACGAGGACGGCGACTTCTGGATCATGGGGCGGGTGGACGATGTGCTGAATGTCTCGGGCCACCGGCTGGGAGCGGCGGAGATCGAGAGCGCCCTCGTCGAGCACGAAGCGGTCGCGGAAGCGGCGGTGGTCGGGCGTCCGCACGACATCAAGGGCGAGGGGATCGCTGCGTTCGTGGTTCTCCGGGAGGCGGCACCGGGCCGCGAGGATCTCGCCGCCGAGTTGAAGGCCCATGTCGCGGCGGCGATCGGGGCCATCGCCCGTCCCGACGACATCGTGTTCGCCGCCGATGTGCCGAAGACCCGCTCGGGCAAGATCATGCGCCGCCTGCTGCGCGACATCGCGGCGGGCAAGGCCATCGGCGACACGACTACCCTCGCCGACCCCGCGGTCGTCGAGAAGCTGCGAGAGGAGTACGGTGATGAAGACTGAAACCCCGACGGTTCGGGTGATGGAGGATGCTTCGGCCCGGGAGGGCGTCCTGGTGGCGTACCTCCTCGACGATGCGATGCACTTCGCGGCGCCGGCCTCCCTGGAAGATGGCGAGTTCCTGGCAAGGGCGCATCGGATCTTCGGGGATCCGAGCGTGAAGCGGGAGATCGCCGACCACGGAGGCCCGCAGAGCGCCTCGACCCTGGCTCTCCACACCCGCTCCCGCGAGCACGAAGCGGCGCCCGATGCGGTCCGCGTCCTCGCCGCCCGCGCGGTCGGGCACGCCCGTGACTTCGGCCTTTCCGAAGTGGTCTTCCCGCTGCTCGGGGTCGACGGTCCTCGATTCGCGGGCACGGTCGCCGAAGGCGCCGTCCTCGGCGCCTACCGCTTCGCCCGTTACCTGAAAACCCCCGGCGACCCCGCGTCCCCCAGCGTGCGGATCGCGGTCTCCGCAGAAGCGCTCCCCGAAGTTCGCCGGAGCGTGGGCCGGGCGGTCCGGCTCGCCGCCGAAGTGAATCGAGCCCGCGATCTGGTGAACGAACCGGGAGAGGCGGTCACTCCGGAATCCCTGGCCGGGGAAGCGCGCGCGGTGGCCGCCGAGACCGGCCTCGAGGTGCAGGTCTGGACAGAAGCAGCCCTCCGCACGGAGGGCTATCCGGGACTGCTCTCGGTGGGGCAGGGCAGCAATCGGCCGCCGCGGCTCATCGTCCTTCGCCACCGGCCGCCGGCGCCGGGCGCCGCCCACCTCGCGCTCGTCGGGAAGGGGATCACCTTCGACACCGGCGGGATTTCGCTCAAGCCCCCTTCGGGGATGTGGACCATGAAGGGCGACATGTCGGGCGCCGCCGCCGTGCTCCGGGCGATGTCGGCGGTGGCGCGGGAGGAGGTTCCGGCAACGGTCACCGGCATCGTCGCGGCGGCCGAGAACTACCCCGGCCCGGCGGCGACTCGGCCTGGAGACATCTTCCGCGCCCGGAACGGCAAGTCGGTGATGGTGGACAACACCGATGCCGAAGGGCGGCTGGTGCTCACCGACGCGCTGGCGCGGGCCGGGGAGGAAGGCGCCACCCACATCGTCGACATCGCCACCCTCACCGGCGCCGCGGTCCGCGCGCTCGGAACCGGAGTGGCGGGAATCCTCGGGAACGACCCCGACTGGGTGCGTGCGGTCATCGCTGCGGGCGAGCCGCACGGCGAGGTCTTCTGGGAGTTGCCCCTGGTGAAGGAGTACCGCGACGAGCTGCGCTGCGACTCCGCCGACCTCAAGAACATCGGCGGAGTGAACGCAGGGGCGATCACGGCGGGGCTCTTCCTCGAGGAGTTCGTTCCGGAGGGGGCCGCCTGGGCGCACCTCGACATCGCCGGGCCCTTCCTCGTGGAAAAGCCCTGGAAGTACTACCCGAAGGGCGCGACCGGCTTCGGGGTCCGCACGCTGTTCGAGACCGCCGCCCGGTTCGCCGGGTAGCCCAGGCGGGCGAACGCCGGCCGATCCCGATGGAACTCCGAAGCCTCACCCTCGAGCGGTACAAGGGCTACGCCGAGCGTGTCACCCTCGACCTCGCGCCCCTGACCATCCTGGTGGGTCCGAACGACTCCGGCAAGAGCGCCCTGGCCCAGGCGATCCAGTTACTCGCCGGGGGGCTCGCGCCGGCGGATGACGAGGCGCGCGAGCCGCTTCCCCTCGCATCCGGCGGCATCCGGCACGGAAAGACCTTCGAGGATCTGGTGACCGGCCGCTCTGCGCACGGGTGGATCGGCGTGGGGAGTGTCTTTGCCCCCGCCGCCGGCCGCGAGATCTCTCTCGACGCCACGGTGCAGAACGTGGTCGCTCCGGGCCAGCCTGCCGAGCGTCAGATCTCGAAGTGGCGGTTGAGCAGCGCGGAAGGCGAAGTGGCGGTGGAACGGCTCTCGCTGGCCGAAGGTGCCGAATACGGAGTGTCTCTGTCCAGGATGCCGCTGTCGGGCGAGACCTCCGATATCCAGCCGATCGTCTGGCGCGGGCTGCTCCCTGCTGAACCCAATGCGGTCGCGGCGTCGCTGGCCGAACCCGTGGAGTTGCTCTGGAAGTGGGCGCGCGGCGTCCGGCACCTGCGGTGCCCGCGCACTCTCGTTCCGTCACCATTTCGGACCGAACAGGCGCCCGCATACTTCGGCTTCCACGGAAGCGGCGGGGTCGGGTTCAACCAGGGGCCGTTCAACACAGTGCATCGGAGCGCACCCGCACTCGGCCCGTACGGACGGGATGCGCCGCTCGCCCTGGCTTCCGACGACCACCTCCTCGATTCCGTTCGCGGTTGGTACCGCAGCGCCTTCGGCGTGAGCCTCGACCTGCGCGTCCATGGGCCGCATCGGGACCTCGTGGTTCGACAGTCGAACGGCGCCGCCGACGTCCTTCTCGAACAGTCCGGGGCGGGTTTGTCCCAGGTGCTCCCCGTGGCGGTTGCCGTGCTGACCGCGCCGAACGCGGGTCCCGGCGTGGAGATCATCGAGCACCCGGAGGCGGAACTCCATCCAGCGGCGCACGCTCACGTCGCGGAGCTGCTGCTCGCGAACCTCCCCGGGCCGGCGCGGCCGGTGATCGTGGAGACGCACTCCGAGATGCTGCTGCTCCGGGCTAGACGCTGGATCGCGGAGAGGCGGCTCACCCCGGATCAGGTGCTCGTCTATTGGGTTTCGCGCGAACCGGACCGGGGTTCCACCCTGCAAAAGATCCGCATCACCGAGCACGGGGATATGGACAGCTGGCCCCAGGATGTCTTCATCGAGGACTACGAGGAGATCCTGGCGATCCGCCGCGCGGCGCGGGCGAAAGCGTAGAGCTGCGGATGCGCATCACGATCACGGTGGAGGCCGCGAACGATGCTGCAGCGCACTCCTGGCTGGACCGGATCGTGCATCGGATCGAGGACGGCTGGCATGTCTGGGACCTGACCGACCTGGCCGAGCCGGCCTCCATGGAGGCCACCTCGTGGTTTCGGGATCCTGGCCGTCAGGGCCAGCGGCTGCGGGAGCTGCTGCGGGAGCTGCTGCGCACCTCCATACGGCGCGAGGCATGGTCTCCGTCTCTGGCGACGCACGGGAGGCGCTTGCGAGTGACGCCGCATCCGGCTGCAGAAGGGGAGTCGAAACCGGAGGACGCCTTCCGGCTCGCCGACAAGCCCCTGGTCCTCCTGGTGGAGAACCGGCAGAGCGACGGCTCGTTCCTCAGGCGAGTCGTCGGGGAGCTGGACCGGACCCTCGGTAAGCTGTGGAAGAAGGACGGCGAACCGATCCGGGTGGACAGTGTGGGCGGCAGCGGCCAGATGCAGCAGGAGGTGCAGCGCCGAGCCGAGAAATCGGCCCGACCTTGCCGGCTCGTGGTGGTCGTGGACAGCGACCGCGAGGGTCCGGAGGCCCCCCCGAGTTCTGTTGCGCGAAAACTCGGCGGAGTGTGTGAGGAACACGGCGTTCCGTGCTGGATCCTCGCCAAGCGGGAGGCGGAGAACTACCTGCCTCGAGCTCTTCTCGAGGCACGGCCCGACACCGGTCCTGCGGATGCCGAGCGGGTGGAGGCGTGGGACCGCCTCGATGAGGACCAGAAGGACTTCTTCGACATGAAGGACGGTTTGTCGAATCAGCCGTCAGCGACAGAGGAATCCGCGTTCCGCGGGATTTCGCCTGCCGACCGCCAGATCCTCAGCGAGGGGTTCGGGGAGCAGTTGCATACCTGCTGGTGCCTGGGTGGTACCGCCGAGGTTCGGAGAGAACTCATCGCCCGGAGCCGCGGCGATCTGGAACGCGGTTTGGAGATGATCCGAAGTCAGGTGTAGCGAAGTGGCGTCCCCCTTCTCCCGGCGAACCGAGGTCGTCTCCGAAGTCGTGTTCCTCGGGAAACTCGTCGAGCGGATCGTCTCCGGGAAGATTCGGGTCCCGAGGTTCCAGCGCGCCTTCGTCTGGAGACAGCAAGACATTCACAGACTTCTCGGCAGCGTCTTTCGCGGGTTCCCGATCGGGTCCATCCTGGTCTGGGACACGGACCTGAAGATCGCATCCAGCGACCGGATCGGGCCGGTCGATACGGCGCCTCGTCCCGACGGGACCGTGGGGTACCTGCTCGATGGCCAGCAGCGCGTCTCGACCCTGGTGGGGACGCTGCGCCTCGGTACCGGCCCAGCCATCGAGGATGAACTCGACTGGCGGGTTTACTGCGATCTCGAAACCGGCGAGTTCGTGCGAGCGCCGAAGGCCGGACCCGGGCCGCAGCATTTCCCGGTGCGGAGCCTGCTCGACACCGCCGGCTTCTTCGGCGCCTGCCGCCGAATTCAGGAGGAAGTGCAGGATACACGGAGGGCGAGGGAATGGCTCGGCGAGGCCGATCGCCTGGCGAACGCGTTCCGCGACTACCAGCTTCCCCTGATCCACATCAAGGAGGCGGATCTCGGTAGCGCGGTCACCGTGTTCGCCCGTCTGAACCGGACCGGGCGGAAGATGACGGCGGATGCGATGGTGTCGGCGCTGACCTACGACGAGGGCGGCTTCGACCTCGCCGCAAAGATCACGGAGTTCAAGGCCGAACTGAACCAACGGGGGTTCGGAAATCTCGACCGCGTGCTGCTCCTCCGGGCGGTGCTCGCCGCCCTGAAGCTCGACATCTACGCGCAGGACTGGGCGAATCTGATCCGGAAGCAGGAAGTTCACCCCAAGCTTCCGGGCGCTTTCGAATCGGCCGCCGACGGCTTGCGACGGGCGCTGGATTTCCTCCGGGAACTCGGGGTGACCTCGGACCGATTGCTGCCGTACGGCCTGCAGCTCGTCCTCCTCACCGAGTTCTTCCGGCGGTGCCCGGATCCGGCACCGGAGGCGAAGCGAACACTGAGTCGTTGGTTCTGGGTGACCTCCTTCAGCGTTTGGTTCGGCAGCGGCGGCAGTGCGAGAGTGAGACTCGCACTCCAGGAATTGCGGAATCTGGCGATGGACGCAGGGGCGGACCTCGAGGTCGTGGATCTCGATTCTCCGGCGGCGCCGTTTCCGGAACGGTTCGACGGACGCAGTTCGCGCGTCCGGGCCTTCCTGCTCTACCTCGGATCGCTCGAGCCGCGATCGCTGCGGGGCACTGGCGCCCTCGATCCGGGTGATTTGCTGGCTTCGCGAGGTACCGGAGCGTTGGGGTATGTGGTGGCGAATCCCGCGCGGGGCGACCAGTGGCTCTCGAGCCCGGCGAACCGGATGTTCGTGGACGCGGACCATATCGGGCAAGCCTTCGGATCGCTCGGGGCGCGAACGGACGAAGAGCTGGCCGTGCTGCTGCCCACACATGGGTTTGGACCCGAAGCCATCGGGTCGATTCGAAGCAACGACCGGGAGGAATTGATCCGCGAGCGGCGCGAGACCCTCATCGAGGGTGAGCGCAAATTCATGGAACAAAAGGAAGTTGCGCTGCCGATGGCGCGCACGGCGGCGACCGTGGCAGACAGCGAAGCGTCGGACGACGAGTAGGTCGGGGGAATGACCGACATTCGAGGGTAGTAGCGGGCGTTTGCGCAAAGCCCCGGCGCGGCCTCTCGCTCTCGCCGAGCGCTATCCACGGGAGGCTCGCCTTCGTTCCGGCGGCGCCCTCGGGTCGGGAGCGCTGGCAGGCGGGATCGAGTCTTCTCGACCCCTGCTGATTCAGTCGTCCTCGCTGCTGTCGTCGGTGTCTCGCAGCCCGGGCGGGGGAGCGGGGCGCCGCCGCAGATCGGCGATCAGCAGACGGACGACGGCGCCGTAGCTCTGGGCGCCGTCGGGGATGCGCATGGTGCGGAGGTAGGAGTCGTTCACCCGCCGTGCGGCGCCGCGCGCCAGGCCGCGATGCCGGGCCCAGAAGGTATCGAGCGCGTCGAGATCGCGCCGCGGGCCGGGTCCGAGGGCCGCCCAAACTCGCTCCCGGTCGCGGGGGGCCGCATGTCGGGCGGCAGCGAGCAGGTGCCGTGCGGCGAAGAAGGATGCGGCGTAGCGGAGATACGGGTGGCGGCGTTGCTGCGAGAGAGCCAGATAGGCCGCGAAGCTGGCTTCGCCCTCGTGGGTCACGGCGCGCTGGTGCGCCTTCTCGTGAGCCGCGGTGAAGACGACCGCGACATCGGGCGGACCGGTGTTCACCGTCGGCTCTCCGGTGAACGGGACGAAGATGCCGCTGATCCCCAACTTCGACATGAGTCCGGAAAACACCGCCGCCTTCACGGGCGCCGCCCCGCTCGAACCCGGGTCGCCGGGGAGATCGAGCGCGTCGAAGGCGTCATCGATCGCGGCACTCAGATCGCCGAAATCCAGGGGGCTGCGAGAAGCGGTCTCCACCGGAAGACCGGCGAGTCCATGGGCCCGGGTGGTCTCGGCGGAGATTCGGGCGGCGAGCTGGAGGAGTTCGCGCTCTCCGATCTCCCCCGTCGGGAGGCCCAGGCGGTGTTCGAGCCGGGGCCTCGCGTAGTTGAGGCCCCATACCCCCAGGAAGACAGCGTAGAGCGCTCCGGCTCCGGCGAGAGCGAAGAGCCCGAGCTGGGCCGCTCGGCGCCAGCTGCCGCGGCTCCGGAGAACGGCCGTCCCGGCGGCCTCCTCCGCTCGCTGCGGGCTGGCGGCGCGGCGGCGCAGCGCCTCCCGGGGGATCCTCCAGAGAAGCCGGCCCAGTACCAAGAGGGCTGCAATCCCGGTGAACAGCTCGGCCAGTGAAAAGGGCAGGAAGCCGCTGATCCAGGAGAAGGCGCGCACCACCAGCGGATAGAAGCCGGTGGTGTAGATCGCTTCGACCCGCTCCGGCTCGAGGAGCGCGAGCCGGAAGATCGCGACCGCCAGCACTCCTGCGGAAAGCCCGGCGGCGACGAACCCCCTTCTCCGGCTGCGTCCCGCCCACCGCATCGGCGAATTCTAACGGGCTCCCCGCGGCTCTCCGTTCGGCGGCCGGGCAGACGCCTGCCCCGGGTGAGGTTCGCCCGAGTTCGTTCCTGCCAGCAGGCCTCTCGCCGCCGAAACCGAAGGCGTGCGCGCGAAAGCGGTCCCGCGCAGATGCCGGGCGGCGAGTTCGTCGAAGGCGGCTTCGGGCGCGGTGAGCGTTCTTCGAGAGAGCCGGGCTGCCATCAGCCCGGTGCGGGTGTGGGGACAGTCCGGCGCGATCGAGTGGGTGAGTTCGTGGGCGAGCACCCGTCCCAGGGCGATGCCGAGCTGCCGGACGCCCGCGGCGGTCTTCGCTCGGCTCGGGGCGCTGCGAGAGTCCCCGGACCGCCGCCAGCCGATCGCCCGTTCCGCTGCCCCGCGGGAGAGGAACACCGAACGGCGCTTCCCTTCGGCGCCGATCGCCACCCCGATCGTTGCCGCGGGCGTCCCCCAGTGCTCGGGAAGCTCCGGATAGATCGTTGCCGGGATCACTTCGGGCCCTCCGGCCCGGACGAAGCGGATCCCCACTCCGCTCCGTGCGAAGGCGGCCGTCGTCTCTCCCTGGATCCACTTCCGCATCTCCCCTTCCAGGAGCCGGTACGGGTCGTAGAGGCACACCCGGAGCGGGCGGGTGCGGAGTGGGGCCGGCTCCCGAGCCTGCCGCGAGAGCGAGGCGTCCGCGGCGGAGAGCGAGGCGTCTGCGGCAGAGCCGGCGCCGGCGAAGAGGGACAAAATCCCGGCGAGGGGGAGGAGCAGGAATCGAACACGCATGACTCCGCTGACGCAGTACTCCGCGACGGGTTCGGAATCCGCCCCGAGTTCAACGAATTCGCGGGATCCGTTGAATCCGGGTCCAAATCCTCGATCGGAGCGGCGCCGTGAGCCGCGCCCGGAACCGCCGGATCTGGCGGTCCGCAGCCCGCTTCGTTTCGACTGCGCCGTCGTCGGCGGCGGAATCGTCGGCCTCGCCGTCGCTCGGCGGCTCCAAGGTCCCCGCGGCGCCGGTTCGGTGGTGGTGATCGAGAAGGAGTCGGAGATCGCTCGTCACCAGACGGGACGGAACAGCGGCGTCATCCATTCCGGCATCTACTACCGGCCGGGCTCGCTCCGAGCCCGGAACTGCCGTAGGGGAGTGGAGCTCCTGCTGCGGTTCTGCCGCGATCACGGCGTGCCCTTCGCGCTCTCGGGGAAGGTCATCGTGGCCGCGAATCCGGCGGAGCGGGAACGGCTCGGAGAACTCCTGCGGCGCGGCGAACGAAACGGCGTTCCCGGCCTCCGCCTGCTCGACCGGCGGGGGCTCCGGGAGATCGAGCCGCATGCGGAGGGAACGGCGGCGATCCATTCGCCCGGCACCGGCGTCGTCCGTTTCCGCGAAGTCGCGAGGGCGCTCCGGCGCCGGTTCGAGTCCGCGGGAGGGGTCGTCATGACCGGCGCCCGGGTGCTCGGCGTGGTCGTTTCCGCCGACGGGACCCGGGTCCTCACGAGCGCGGGCGAGGTCGAATGCGCACGGCTGGTGAACTGCGCCGGCCTCCACGCCGATCGGGTCGCGCGGCTCGCCGGGGACGAGCCGGGCGTTTCCATCGTGCCCTTCCGCGGCGAGTACTACCGGGTGCGCCCCGAGCGGTCGGGGCTCGTCCGGAGCCTCGTCTATCCAACCCCGGACCCGCGCTTTCCGTTCCTGGGGGTCCACCTGCACCGGAACCTCGACGGGCGAGTGGGCGCGGGGCCGAACGCGGTGCTCGCCGCAGCGCGCGAGGGATACCGGCGGCGCGATCTGAACTTCCGGGATCTGGGCGAGATGGTGAGGGATCCCGGGTTCCGGCGGCTCGCGCGGCGCGAATGGCGGACCGCCCTCGCCGAGATCCGGCGGTCGCTTTCCAAACCGGCGTTCGCCGCGGAGCTGCAGCGGCTGGTTCCCGAACTCGAAGAGGACGATCTCGAGCCCGGCCCGTCCGGGGTCCGGGCGATCGCCGTGTCCGCCGACGGCAGGATCGTCGACGACTTTCGCATCGTCCGCCGCGAGAATCGGACCCATGTGCTGAACGCGCCTTCTCCGGCGGCCACCGCCTGTCTCGCGATCGCCGAACAGGTCGCATCGCTCGTCCTGCAGTGAGCCGCTGCCGTCCCACACACTGCCTTGCAGGAACCGCGCCGTGGCTGGAGAGCTGGTTCCGGGTAGGATCGAACCCCGTTCCCTGCCCGTTCCCTGGAGGAGTTTCTCGATGCGCCTGCTGTATCCCCGACTGCCGATCCGGGTCACCGGCGGAATTCTCGCCGCCGGCGGAATCCTCGCCGCCTCCACCGCAGCGGCCCTGCCGGCGGAGAGATCGCTGGTGATCCGCGCCGACCGGCTCATCGTCGGCACCGACGCTCCGGTGATCCTCGCTCCGGTGGTGGTCATCGAGGGTGAGCGGATCGTGGCGGTGGGCCCGGACGGCGCCGTTTCGGTGCCTGCGGATGCCGAGCTGCTCGATCTCTCCGGGCACACGATCCTCCCCGGGCTGTTCGATTGCCATGTCCACCTGGGCGGGATTCCGGGTGACGGCGGCGACACCCAGAAGATGCGGGAGACCGTGGCGCACGAGGCGATCTATGGAGTGGCGCACGCGAAGATCACCCTGGAGCAGGGTTTCACCAGCGTTCGCAACATCGGGGCGGGGAACTACCACGACGCCGCGCTCCGCGACATGATCGAGCGCGGGATCGTTCCCGGGCCCCGGATCCAGGCGGCCACCTGGGGCGTGGGCGCGACCGGCGGCCATGCGGACATCAACGGCTGGAATCCCGATGTCCCGACCCCCGGGTACGCGATGATCGCGGACGGCGCGGATGCGCTCCGCCGCGCGGTGCGCTACCAGGTCAAGTACGGCGCCGATGTCATCAAGGTCACCGCGTCGGGCGGGGTCCTCTCCCACGGCGATTCGATCTACGACCAGGCGTACAGTCTCGAAGAGCTCCGGGCCATCGTCGAGACTGCGGACATGCTCGACACGCCGGTCGGAGCGCACGCTCACTCGCCCGCGGCCATGAACGACGCCATCCGCGCCGGGGTGGCCAGCATCGAACACGGAACCCTGATAGACGACGAAGGCATCCGCCTCGCCAGGGAGCACGGCACGTTCGTGGTCCCGACGCTCTACACCCTCGACTACCTCATCGAGGAAGGCGCCGAAAACGGCGTCCCCGAATACGCGATCGCCAAGGCCCGGGAGATCGCAGTGCTGCAGCGCGAGCGGCTGGCCGCCGCTTTCCACGCCGGAGTCAGGTTCGCCTACGGCACCGACGCCGCCGTGTTTCCCCACGGCAGGAACGCGAGAGACTTCGCGATCATGGTGGAGGCGATGGACATCTCGCCGATGGCGGCGATTCGCACCGCCACCCTGAACGCCGCCGAGCTGCTTCGCTGGGAGAAGGATCTCGGCTCTCTCGAGGAGGGAAAGCTCGCCGACATCATCGCGGTCGAGGGAGATCCGCTCGAGAACATCCGGCTGCTCGAGGATGTCCGCTTCGTGATGAAAGGCGGCGAGGTCGTCGTGAGCCCTCGCTGACCGGATCGGGTCCGGCCGGGTCGGACCCCGAGCCTGGAATCCGGCTAACCGTCTCCGATGAGGGCCCTCAGGATCTCGAGGAATTCGTCGAGATGTTCCGCGTGGGTGCGGAAGATGCCGATCGAGGGGCGGAGCCAGAAGCGGCCGTGGAGCCAGGTCGCGGTGATGAAGATCCGCCCGTCGGCGTGTATCTCGTCGAGCAGCTTCCGGTTCAGAGCGTCCGTCTCTTCCGGAGACTTCCGGGCCGGCCGCCAGCGAAAGCACATCGTGGACAGTTCCGGGGGCGGTCCGACCTCGATCTCCGGCCAGCCGCTGAGCTCTTCCTGGAGATAGCACGCGAGCCGCCATTTCTCCTCCAGCGCGGCGGCGAAGGCATCGGTGCCGTGGAGGAGAAGGGGGAGGAACATCCGCAGCCCGCGGAAGTGCCGGGTGAGTTCCACGGAGCGCTCCGAGGGGGACGGCTCCGCCTGGGGGGCGTCCACCAGGTAGGGAGCGTCGAAGCGAAAGGTGTCGAGGTGCTTCGCTTCCCGGACCACGACGGCCCCGCTGCCGTAGGGGAGAAAAAGGCTCTTGTGGGGGTCGAGGACGATGGAGTCCGATTCCTCGATGCCGCGGAACAGCTGCCGGCGCGCGGGCACCAGCAGGAAGAACCCGCCGTAGGCCGCGTCCACATGGTGCCAGAGACCCTCGGCGCGGGCGATCCGGGAGATCGCTTGCAGCGGATCCACGGCGCCGGTGTTCGTCGTGCCGGCGGCGGAGACCACGAGCCAGGGGAGCAGCCCGCCGCTGCGGTCTTCCAGGACCTGCCGGGCCAGTTCTTCGGGAACCATCCGATAGTGCCGGTCCACCGGGATCCTCCGGCAGGGGGCTTCCCCGAGCCCGGCCAGATGTACCGCCTTGTGCACCGAATAGTGCTCCTGGTCCGTCACATACACGACCGCCCGCGAGAAATCCCGGGAGCGCAGCCCGCGGGCGTCCCGAGCGGCGATGATTCCGGTCAGTCCGGCGACGCTTCCCCCCGAAGTCAGGGTTCCCCCGGAGCCTTCGGGGTATCCCGCCAGCTCGGCGATCCAGCGCACCAGCCGGTTCTCGAGGTGCACGGCGCCGGGTGAGGCGGGGAAATACCCGGCGAACGCGTTGCCCACCGCCGCCAGGTAATCGCCGAGAGCGCTCGCGAACACGCCGCCGCCAGGAACCCACCCCAGATCCCGCGGCGAGGCGGGGTTCAGGCCCTGCTGCTCGATTTCCCGGCGGATCAGGTCGAGGAGTTCCGCGAGCGGCCGACCTTCGGCACCGATCGGCAATCCGGTGATTTCGGGAGATCCGGTCGGTGGACGCCAGGCGGGTCCGTCGGGAAGGGAGTCGAGGAATTCCTCGGCATGGCGAACGGCCGCATCGGTCAGGGCGCGCCGCGCCGTCGATCCCGGTTCGAGTCCTGCCGCCCGTCGGCGAAGCGCCTGGGCCTGTCGGCGAAGTTCGTTCATGAGCTCCTCGTCAGTCTAGGACGCTGCCTTCCGGCGCCGCCGAGGAGGTATCCCAGCGCGCTGGCCGCGGTGAGGCCGAAAGCGTTCGGAATCAGCACTCCCCGCGGCAACAGCGCCGGGGCGAGAAACCAGTTCCAGTCGAGCGCGGTGTGGAGGAGCCAGAGCCCGGCGCCGGCAGCCATCGCCGCGAGCGCGGCCCGCGGCCCGCCCCGCTTTCCGAAGAGCCCTGCGGTCAACGGAACGAAGAGTCCCACCAGGGTGAGTTCGTAGGCGTCCTCGAGCAGCGAGTAGGCGTCGAGACCGCCGAAGGCGTAGAGGAGGCTGGCGGCGCCGACCAGGACGACCGAGATTCTGCTCAGGCGGAGTGTTCCCGCACGGGGCAGCGGGTGACGCAGGAGATTCTGCGCCAGCACCGACGCCGCCGAGATCAAGGCGCTGTCCACGGTGGAAAGCAGTGCGGAAACGACCACCAGCAGGAGCGCGAGCACGGCCAGCGGGCTGAAGAGGATCCGACTCAGCGCGGTCAGGAGGTCGCTGCCCGCAGCGGGGAGCAGCAGCCGCGCCGCGAGTCCGAGGACGACCGGGATCGCTCCCAGAGCGAGGTAGAGCCCGCCGGCGATCAGACAGGCGCGCCGCGCCACCCGTTCGGAGCGGGCGGCGAAGACCCGCTGCATCACATCCTGTCCGGGGATGTTGCCGAGCGCTCCGGCGAGCAGCAGCCCCGACCAGGCCATGAGAGCCATGGATCCGGAGGGCGCTGCCCGGAGCAGCGGGGGCGGAGTTTCCTGCCCGAGCCGGGCGATGCCGACGGCCAACGAGCCGCCGCCGAGTTCGGCGAACGCCGACACCGCGAGCGCCGCCAGCCCGACCGCCACGATGACTGCCTGCGCCGCGTCGGTGAGGGTCACCGACCACATCCCGCCGATCAGGGTGTATCCCACCGAGACCGCAGCGACTGCCAGCAGCGCAGCGCCCAGCGGTATCCCGAAGAGCTCCCCCAGGAGCGCTCCGAGGACCGCGAACTGCGCCGCGATCCAGCCGAAGAAACTCGGAACCATGATCGCTGCCGAGACGATTTCGGCGCGGCGGCCGAAGCGGACGGCGAAGAAGTCGCCGAGGGTGAGGAGTCCGAGGCGCCGCAGCGGTCCGGCGTAGAACAACCCCACCAGCAGGAGGCAGATCCCCGGTCCGACGGGTTCGAGGGCGGCCGCCGGAAGCCCGGTTTCCCGGACCTCTTCCGCCGCTGCGAGCAGGGGGCCGGCGCCGAACCAGGTCGCCAGCAGGCTCAGCGCGGCGAGCCGGGTTCCCAGCTGCCGCCCGGCGACCAGATAGTCGGAGAGGGTGTGGATGCGCCGCCCGGCGAACCAGGCGACCCCGAAGAGAGCCGCGGTGTAGCACGCCAGCGCGGCGCCGAGAAGCGCAGTCGGCGCCACCGCAGGGTCAATCCGGTCGGTGCAGGCGGAGAACGGCCTGCGTCCGTTCCGCTGGATCGGAACGGCCGAAGGTCCCGCCGAACACCATGGCGGCCAGGCTCAGCGGCAGCGCTACCAGGATGGGTCCGAGCCCGATCCCGAGCGCCGGACCGGCGAACAGGACGAGGGTGTAGGCGAGGATCCCGACGACTAGCGCCGAGACTCCTCCGGCGAGGTTGGCGCGCCGCCACCAGATCCCGAAGACGACCGGCACGAAGAGGCCCGCCGAGAGCAGGCCGACGCCGGCGGTGTAGAAGCGGGTGAGCAGTTCGGGAGGCGAAAAGGCCCAGTAGAGCGCCGCCGCCCCGACGAGCCAGGTCGCCCCGAGACGCGCTGCCGCCTGCGTCCGCTTGCCTCTTCGGGACAGCGATCCGCCGAACAGGTCGTGGCAGATCGCCGAACTCACCGCGAGCAGGAAGGCGTCGGTGGTGGACATGACCGCCGCCAGCACCGCAGCGACCGCGATGCCCCGCAGGATGGGCCCGAAGCGGTCGGCGACGATGCGCAGGAACACCTCGTCGGGATCGGTCAGACCGGGGAACTCCACGATTCCCACCGGGGCGACCACGAGGATCGCGGCGAGGATCATCACCCCGTACCCGACGGTGGCGAGGTTGAGCGAAATCCGCGCGCTCCGGGGGGTCCTCGCGGTGGCCACCCGCATCACGATGTGCGGGATGACCGGGATGGCGGTGGCCCAGATGATGAAGTAGCTCGGATAGCCGCCGCCGCCCGCGGGCAGCCGTCCGAAAGCCGGAGAAGCGGCGGTGGCTTCCGCGAGCGGGGAGAACGGCGAACCCGCGGCGGCGATCACCGCCGTCGTGACCGCTCCCATGAGCAGGAACAACAGCGCCCCCTGCATCACATCGGTGACCGTGACCGCCACCATCCCGCCGAAGGACACATACAGGACGAACACCAGTGTGGCGACCGTGATCGCGGTCCGGTAATCCACTCCCAGGAGCGCTTCGGCGGTGATCCCCGCTGCTTTCATCTGGGCCACCATGTACACCGTCAGCGACACCACGATGATCGTGGGGACCAGGACCCGCACCACCCGGTGGGGGTAGCGGAAGACCAGGAAGTCGGTGATCGTGAACCGGGCCAGCCGCCGGAGCGGAGCGGCGACCAGGATGGCGGCGAGCGGAAACCCCACGACCGCCCCGGCGAAGAGCGCGAGCGTCGCCGGAATGCCGCCCGAGTAGGCGAGCCCGAGCACCCCCACCAGCGATCCGCCGCTCGCGAGGCTGGCCAGGATCGCGAGCGCGTTCACCCCGGCGCCCACCCGCCGCCCGGCCACCCAGTACTCGTCGGCCGAGCCGAGCACCCGGCGGGTCGCCAGTGCCCCGACGACCACGCAGACCAGCAGGTAGGCGAGGACGAGCCAGCGTTCGATCATGGATTTTTTCCGGACCCGGCCCGATCGGCGGGCTCGTCCCGTTCCGCCGGCGGAGCGGCTTCCGACAGGAGAAGCAGCAGCAGGATCGCCGGCGACCCCAGCAACAGGGCCGCCATGAGCCAGCCGAATGCCGCCACCCCGAGCACCTGGATATCCCGGAACCACGGCAGGAAGGCCAGCGCCGAGAACCCGATCAGCCCGACGAGTGCGGCGCGCTCCCTCCGGGGCATCGGAAAGAAGCGGCGACTCGTGGTTCGGGGGTCTGGCAGCGGCACGATTCGGGAGGGATACCGAGTGTATTCCGATCGAACCGCAAAGCCGGCCGCTCGCTGCGCGGCCAGCATGGCCCCGCGAACTCGCAGCGGGGCGACTTCGTCCACCCGCTGTCGAAGCTCCCCTATCATGGCCGCCGCTCCGATCGGAACCGGCCCACCGTGCGCGTCATCACCTGGAACCTCAATTCGATCCGCACCCGCCGGAACCGGCTGTTCCGCCTGCTCGAGCGCCACCGGCCCGATGTCCTGTGCCTTCAGGAACTTCGCGCCGAGGCCGGAGTTTTTCCCACCGCCGAGGTGCGGGCCGCCGGATACCACGCACTCGTCCACGCGCAAGCAGCGCGGAACGGGGTGGCGATCCTTTCCCGGGAGCCCGCCCGAGAACGGCGCCGCGGCTTGCCGCCTTGCGCGGCGCGCGGCGAAGCGCGGCTGCTCGACGCCTCGGTGGGGGGAGTGCGGGTGGTCTCTGCGTATGTCCCCAACGGCAAGGCGGTCACCCATCCCGACTGGGAGTACAAGCTGGGCTGGTTCACCGGGCTGCGGGAGCACCTCGATCGGGAAGGGGACGCCGGGGAGGCCCTGATCCTCTGCGGCGACTTCAATGTGGCGCCCAGCGATCGGGACGCGAGCTCGCCGAGCCGGGAGAGCGTGCTCTGCCATCCTGCGGCCCGGGCCGCGCTCGCCCGCATCCGGACCTGGGGGCTCCTCGACGCCTACCGGCTGGTCTTCGCCGAGGGCGAAGAACCGAAGAAGGGGATCTACACCTGGTGGGACTACACCCGGATGGCCTTCGCTCGGAACGAGGGGGCGCGGATAGACCACATCTATCTCACCCGGCCGCTCGCCGGGAAGGTCGAAGCCGTCTTCGTGGACCGCGACGAGCGCCGCCAGAAGAAGGGGCAGGACATCCCCTCGGACCACGCCCCGGTGGTCTGCGATCTCGCCCTCTGACCCGTCAGCGCCGCCCGCTCCGGGAGCGCAGCGCGCGGCGAATGGCTCTTGCGTCGGAAGGGTCTCTTGTCCTACCCTTGTCTGCTACTCGCTGCGTCTTCGGAACCGGTTTTCCCTAGCCGCTCTCCAGCGTTCAGAACCATGCGCTTTTTCTTGGGCTTCGCTGCTCTAGTGCTCGCTGCAGGCAACCACGCCCAGATCTCTCACGCCCGGGCCTTCGAGGCCCGGATCTCCGAAGCCCGGAACCCCGAGGCCCGCTTTTCGCCAGAGAGCCCCGGGCTGTCGGCGGTGCGTGGGTGGTCGTCGGGGTCGGGGTCGGGGGTGGGGGTTTCAGGAGTTGGGGCTGGGTCGTCGGCGGAGCACAACCGGATGGTTCGGACGTATTGCGTGGTGTGTCACAACGACCGGATGCGGACGGGGAACATGTCGTTGTCGGGTTTCGATGCGGGGGATGCGTCGTCGAGTCCGGAGTTGTCGGAGAAGGTGGTATCGAAGCTGCGTTTGGGGATGATGCCGCCGCCAGGGGCGCGTCGTCCGGCGGAGGAGGTATTGGAGGAGGTTGCGGGGTCTTTGGAGGGTCAGTTGGATCGGAATGCGGAGGAGCATCCGAATCCGGGGAGGCGTTCGTTTCAGCGTTTGAATCGTGCGGAGTACACGGCGGCGGTTCGGGATTTGCTGGCGTTGCCGGTGGATGCTGCGGAGTATTTGCCTCAGGACACGATCAGCGCGAACTTCGACAACATCGCGGATGTTCAGTTGTTGTCGGCGACATTGATGGATTCGTATTTGCGTGCGGCGGGCGAGATCAGTCGGCTGGCGGTGGGCGATCCGAACGCTGTGCCCGCCGAGACGAGCTACTTCGTTTCCCGCTGGTCTTCGCAGCGCCTACAGGTCGAGGGCGCTCCGTACGGAACCCGCGGCGGGATCGCGGTGGAGCACACTTTTCCGGCCGACGGACACTATGTGTTCCGGGTTTCGCTGCATCATGAGGTCTGCGGCCCGATCGTCGGCACCGCTGCCGGAGCGCTGAACTCGGAGCAGGATCCCGAGCAACTCGAAGTCTCGATCGACGGCGAGCGCGTGGCGCTGCTCGCGATCGATCCCTGGATGCACACTTCGGACCCGAACGGGGCGACGATGCGGACCGAGCCCATCTTCATCGAAGCCGGGCCGCGCCGGGTGGCCGCTGCCTTCCTGCGCCAGTTCGATGGCCCCGTTCAGGACTTGATCTCTCCGCACGACTGGTCGCTGGCGAGCACGAACATCGCGCTCACCTACGGCATCCACAGCCTGCCGCATCTGCGGGATGTACTGATTCGCGGTCCGTTCGAGGCGACGGGGGTATCGGAGACGCCGAGTCGGAGTCGGATATTCGGTTGTCGTCCACTGTCGTCGGAGGAGGCGGTTGGGTGCGCGGAGGAGATCTTGGGACGTTTGGGGCGTTTGGCGTATCGCCGGAGTTTGACGGGGGAGGAGTTGGGAGCGTTGATGGAGCTGTATGCGTCGGGTTCGGAGAGTGTGGGTTTCGAGGAGGGGATTCGGATGGGGATCGAGGGGATGCTGGCGAGTCCGAACTTCGTATTTCGGATCGAGGAGCCGGTGGATCCCCGTGAGGCGGCGTTCGGGTATCGGCTGAGCGACACGGACCTGGCGTCTCGTTTGTCGTTTTATCTTTGGGGGACGATACCGGACGAGGAGTTGCTGGATTCGGCGGAGTCGGGGCGTTTGTCGGATGCGGAGGAGTATGAGGGTCAGGTGCGTCGGATGCTGTCGGATCCGCGTTCGCTGGCGTTGTCGAAGCGTTTTGCGAGCCAGTGGTTTCGGTTACAGGATTTGGAGAAGATCAACCCGAACGTGCGTTTGTTTCCGGATTTCCATCAGCAGCTGAAGGAGGCGATGGTGGAGGAGACGGAGCGTTTTTTCCATCATTTGGTATTGGAGGACCGGAGCGTATTGGAGTTGTTCACGGCGGACTACACATTCGTGAATGAGCGATTGGCGAAGCACTACGGGATGACGGGGGTAGCGGGGCCGGAGCACCGTTTGGTGCGGTATGGGGATGCGGGCCGGCGTGGGATATTCGGTCACGGGAGCATTTTGACATTGACTTCGCATCCGTATCGGACATCGGCGGTGCTGCGGGGCAAGTGGGTGATGGAGGTATTGCTGGGGAGCCCGCCGCCGCCGCCGCCGCCGAATGTTCCGGACCTGGACGCGACGGCGGCGACGGCGGATGGGCGTGAGCTGACGGCGCGGGAGCGTTTGGAGATCCATCGGGACAACCCGGCGTGCCGTTCGTGCCACCGGATGATGGACCCGATCGGGTTGGCGCTGGAGCACTACGATGTGACGGGTCGGGAGCGGGTGAAGGACTCGGGGCAGCCGATCGATGCGTCGGGAGAGTTCTACGACGGGACGGCGATTCGGGATGTGGGTGATCTGCGGGCGGCGCTGCTGCTGCGGCCGACGCCGCTGCTGCGGACGTTCACGGAGAACCTGATGGCGTATGCGTTGGGGAGGCGGGTGGAGTATTACGATCAGCCGCGGGTGCGAGAGATCGTGCGCGAGGCGGCGGAGTCGGACTATCGGATGTCGGCGTTCTTGTTGGGCGTGGCGCGGAGTCCGGCGTTCCAGAGGAAGGGAGTTTCGGAGCCGTCGCCGGTGGCGACGGAGCTGGGCGAGCCCTGAGCTAGGAGAGAGCGATGCACTATCTGACAGGGAAGAGAGTTCCGCGGCGGAGTTTTCTGCGGGGAGCGGGTGCGGCGGTGGCGCTGCCGTTTCTGGATGCGATGGTTCCGGCGAGCGTGATTGCGAAGCCGGGGGCGTCGGAGCGAACGCGGCTGGTGGCGATCGAGATCGTGCACGGCGCGGCGGGGAGCAACGAGTATGGGCGGGAGCAGAACCTGTGGTCGCCGGCTGCGGAGGGTGCGGAGTTCGATCTGTCCGAGGGTGCGTTGAGCCCGCTTGCGCCGTATCGGGACCATGTGACGATCGTGAGCGATTGTGATGTGGAGCCGGCAGAGGCGGAGACGGCGCGTGAGATCGGAGGGGACCACTTCCGTTCGAGCGCGGCGTTCCTGACGCAGTCGCATCCGAAGCAGACGGAGGGTTCGGATGTGCACGCGGGGACTTCGCTGGACCAGCTGTATGCGGCGCGCTTCGGCCAGGAGACGCCGATTCCTTCGATGCAGCTGTGCATCGAGACGGTGGACCAAGCGGGAGGGTGCGCGTACGGGTATGCGTGCGTGTACACGGACACGATCAGCTGGGCGTCGCCGACGCAGCCGCTGCCGATGACGCGGGACCCGCGGATCGTGTTCGATCAGCTGTTCGGCGCGGGGGGGACGCCGGAGGGCCGAGTGGCGCGTCAGCAGGCGCGCAAGAGCGTGCTGGACTTCATCGGAGAGGAAGTCCGGCGGCTCCAGGGGGCGCTGGACCCGGAGGATGTGCGGCGGATGGACCGGTATCTGACGGACATCCGTGAGATGGAGCGTCGGATCGAGCGGATCGTGGAGCGGAACACGAGCGGAGAGCTGCGTGACCTGCCGGAGGCGCCGTCGGGAGTCCCGGACTCGTTCGACGAGCATGTGAAGATCATGTTCGACCTGCAGGCGCTGGCGTTCCAGTCGGACATGACGCGGGTGTTCAGCTTCAAGCTGGGACGGGATGCGTCGAGCCGGGTGTATCCGGAGAGCGGAGAAGCGACGGCGTTCCACCCGGCATCGCACCACGGGAACGACCCGGAGCGGGTGGAGGTTCTGGGACGGATCAATCGGTACCATGTGGGCTTGGTCCCGTATTTCATGGAGCGGCTCGCGGGGATCGAGGAGGGAGACCGCTCGCTGCTGGACAAGACGATGATCCTGTATGGGTCCCCGATGGGAGACCCGAACATCCACAACCACAAGCGGGTTCCGTTCTTCGTCGCAGGCGGTGCGAACGGGGCGCTGGAGCATGGCCTGCATTTGCGGGCGGCGGCGGGTACGCCGCTGGCGAACGTGATGCTGACGCTGTTGCACGAGCTGGGTCTGGACGACCTCCCGCGCTTCGGAAACAGCACCGGAGAGTTCTCCCTTTCGGCGTGAGCCGGGGGCGCGCCGGGGAGGAGATCTGGAAAATGGAGATGGAGAGGAACGGAGAGAAGCGGAAGGCGGGGCTGTTGCTGTGCCTCGCGGCGGGGCTCGCGGCGGCGTGCCTATCGCTGGCGGGGGCCTCGTTCGCGGCGCGGGTGCCGCCGGTTCTGGAGGCGGCGAAGCGTGGAGATGTCGAGGCGCTGCGGTCGGAGCTGCGGTCGGGGGGAGATGTGAACACGGCGCAGGGGGACGGTTTCACCGCGCTGCACTGGGCGGCGAAGACGGGGAGCCGCGAGGTGGCGGAGGTGTTGATCGCGGCGGGAGCGGACCTGCGGGCGACGACGCGGCTGGGAAGCCACATGCCGTTGCATGTGGCGGCGGCAGCGGGGCAGCCGGGGGTTGCGGAAGCGCTGCTCGAGGCCGGCGCTCCGGTCGCTGCAACCACCGGAACCGGCGCTCGGCCCATCCACTTCGCCGCCGCCTCCGGGAACCCCTCCCTGATCGAAGTGCTCGCGGGGAAGGGCGCTGACCTGAATGTGGTCGAACCGCAGTGGGGGCAGACCCCGCTCATGTTCGCCGCCGCCACCGGCCGCGCCGCGGCGGTCGAGGCGCTGCTGGTTCGAGGGGCGGATCCCTCCGCGACGGCCTCGGTCCTCGATGTGGCGGCGCGGGCAGAAGCCGACCTGCTGGCCCGCCGGGCCCGTCAGGCGCGGGTAGATCGCGAGCGGGGCGGGGCCGGCGTGATCTACGACCCTCGGGAACGGGACAAGCAGCGCAAGGAAGCGCAGCGGCGGGCGAAGGCGGCCGCTGCCGCCAAGGCGGAGCGCGAGAAAGGGCGCACCGAAGAAACGCCCGCAGCCTCCGGTTCCGGAAAGAGCGGCTCTGCGGATCTCGCCGACCTGAAGCTGGAGGGAAAGAAGCCAGCGGAGGACGGGGAGGGCGCAGCCGATGCGGAAGCGTCCGAAGCCGAAAAGGACGAACACGCGGAGGCTCACGGCCACCCCGAAGACGAACTCGTCCGGGAAGAAGAGAAGACCCGGAAAGAAGACGAGCAGAAGGCCGCCGCCCGGAAGGGTGGTGACTCCGGGAAGGAAAACCGGCAGCCGCTGCGGTATGCCGAACTCGTGGGCACCCACGGCGGTCTGACGGCGCTGCTGCTCGCTGCCCGCGACGGCCATCTCGAAGCGGCGGCGGCTCTGCTGGACGGAGGCGCCGCTGTCGATCAGCGAGCTGAAGGACACCGGACGACCCCGCTTCTGATGGCCGCCATCAACGGCCACTACGACCTCGGCATGGAGCTGCTCGCCCGCGGTGCCGACCCGAACCTCAGGAACATCTCCGGTGCCGCTCCGCTCTATGCAGCCATCAACGCCCGCTGGATTTCCCAACCCTTCCACCCGCAGCCGGCAGACCACCTGCAGCAGCAGAACTCGCATGTCGAGTTCATGGAAGCGCTGATCGAGGCCGGCGCCGATATCGATGCTCGGCTCGAGCGGAAGCAGTGGTACAGCACCTACAACACCGACCAGCTCGGAGTGAACCGGGCCGGGGCGACCGCCTTCTGGCGCGCTGCGTACGCGCTGGACATTCCGGCGATGGAACTGCTCGTTGCGCACGGTGCGGACCCTTCGATTCCCACCATGAAGGTCCCCGAACGGACGCTGCGCCGGCTGACGGACCTGGTCTCCGAAGATCCGGAGGAGGATCCTTCGGGGCTGCCCGAGGTGCCCTACGGAGGGCCTGGCGTCTATCCGATCCACGCTGCCGCCGGGGTGGGCTACGGGCTGGGTCTCGCGGCGAACTCGCATCGCCACGCTCCCGACGCCTGGCTGCCGGCGGTGCAGTACCTGGTGGAGGAACACGGCGCCGATCCGGACGCCCGAGACCACAATGGATACAGCGTCATCCACCACGCCGCTTCGCGCGGGGACAACGAGATGATCGAGTATCTGATCGGGAAGGGCGCCGATCCGTTGGCGGTCGCCCGGACCGGCCAGACGACGATCGATCTCGCGAACGGTCCGGTGCAGCGGATCAGCCCCTTCCCGGAAACCATCGCGCTACTCGAAGGTTACGGCGCCAAGAACAACAACCGCTGCGTCGGGTGCTGACAAGAGGATGCGGCGTTTGACTTTCGATGGCGAGGCGAGGGTCGGCCGCGTTCCCTTTGCGATTTCCGTTTTCCTGATTTCCCTGCTGCCGATTGCCGCCGGGGCCTCTTCGGCTGCGGCAGCACCGTCTCTCCCACCGTCCTCGCCGCAGGCGTCAGCGGTCGAAGGATCGCCGCCGCTTTCCGCTTCTGCGCTGTCGGCGGTGCGTGGGTGGTCGTCGGGGTCGGGGTCGGGGGTGGGGGTTTCAGGAGTTGGGGCTGGGTCGTCGGCGGAGCACAACCGGATGGTTCGGATGTATTGCGTGGTGTGTCACAACGACCGGATGCGGACGGGGAACATGTCGTTGTCGGGTTTCGATGCGGGGGATGCGTCGTCGAGTCCGGAGTTGTCGGAGAAGGTGGTGTCGAAGCTGCGTTTGGGGATGATGCCGCCGCCAGGGGCGCGTCGTCCGGCGGAGGAGGTATTGGAGGAGGTTGCGGGGTCTTTGGAGGGTCAGTTGGATCGGAATGCGGAGGAGCATCCGAATCCGGGGAGGCGTTCGTTTCAGCGTTTGAATCGTGCGGAGTACACGGCGGCGGTTCGGGATTTGCTGGCGTTGCCGGTGGATGCTGCGGAGTATTTGCCTCAGGACACGATCAGCGCGAACTTCGACAACATCGCGGATGTTCAGTTGTTGTCGGCGACATTGATGGATTCGTATTTGCGTGCGGCGGGCGAGATCAGTCGGCTGGCCGTGGGCGATCCGAACGCTGCGCCCGCCGAGACCGGCTACCATGTGTCGCGTTGGGCGTCCCAGCTGGACCAGGTCGAGGGCGCTCCGTACGGAACCCGCGGCGGGATCGCGGTGGAGCATGTCTTTCCCGCTGACGGTGCATACCGATTCCGAGTGGCGTTCCACCATGAGACGACCGGCGCGATCGTGGGTTCGGGATCGAGTTCGCTCCATACCCTGGACGCTCCGGAACGAGTGGAGATCTCGATCGACGGCGAGCGGGTGGCGCTGCTCACGGTCGACCGCTGGATGCATGTCTCCGATCCCGACGGGGTCAACTTGCGGACCGAGCCCATCTTCGTCCGCGGGGGGCCGCGCCGGGTTGCTGCTGCCTTCCTGAAACATTACGAGGGTCCGGTCCTCGACTTGATCTCTCCGCACGACTGGTCGCTGGCGAGCACCGCGACCTCGAGGACCTACGGCATCCACAATGTCCCCCACCTGCGGGATTTCTTCATCACCGGTCCGTTCGAGGCGACGGGGGTATCGGAGACGCCGAGTCGGAGTCGGATATTCGGTTGTCGTCCACTGTCGTCGGAGGAGGCGGTTGGGTGCGCGGAGGAGATCTTGGGACGTTTGGGGCGTTTGGCGTATCGCCGGAGTTTGACGGGGGAGGAGTTGGGAGCGTTGATGGAGCTGTATGCGTCGGGTTCGGAGAGTGTGGGTTTCGAGGAGGGGATTCGGATGGGGATCGAGGGGATGCTGGCGAGTCCGAACTTCGTATTTCGGATCGAGGAGCCGGTGGATCCCCGTGAGGCGGCGTTCGGGTATCGGCTGAGCGACACGGACCTGGCGTCTCGTTTGTCGTTTTATCTTTGGGGGACGATACCGGACGAGGAGTTGCTGGATTCGGCGGAGTCGGGGCGTTTGTCGGATGCGGAGGAGTATGAGGGTCAGGTGCGTCGGATGCTGTCGGATCCGCGTTCGCTGGCGTTGTCGAAGCGTTTTGCGAGCCAGTGGTTTCGGTTACAGGATTTGGAGAAGATCAACCCGAACGTGCGTTTGTTTCCGGATTTCCATCAGCAGCTGAAGGAGGCGATGGTGGAGGAGACGGAGCGTTTTTTCCATCATTTGGTATTGGAGGACCGGAGCGTATTGGAGTTGTTCACGGCGGACTACACATTCGTGAATGAGCGATTGGCGAAGCACTACGGGATGACGGGGGTAGCGGGGCCGGAGCACCGTTTGGTGCGGTATGGGGATGCGGGCCGGCGTGGGATATTCGGTCACGGGAGCATTTTGACATTGACTTCGCATCCGTATCGGACATCGGCGGTGCTGCGGGGCAAGTGGGTGATGGAGGTATTGCTGGGGAGCCCGCCGCCGCCGCCGCCGCCGAATGTTCCGGACCTGGACGCGACGGCGGCGACGGCGGATGGGCGTGAGCTGACGGCGCGGGAGCGTTTGGAGATCCATCGGGACAACCCGGCGTGCCGTTCGTGCCACCGGATGATGGACCCGATCGGGTTGGCGCTGGAGCACTACGATGTGACGGGTCGGGAGCGGGTGAAGGACTCGGGGCAGCCGATCGATGCGTCGGGAGAGTTCTACGACGGGACGGCGATTCGGGATGTGGGTGATCTGCGGGCGGCGCTGCTGCTGCGGCCGACGCCGCTGCTGCGGACGTTCACGGAGAACCTGATGGCGTATGCGTTGGGGAGGCGGGTGGAGTATTACGATCAGCCGCGGGTGCGAGAGATCGTGCGCGAGGCGGCGGAGTCGGACTATCGGATGTCGGCGTTCTTGTTGGGCGTGGCGCGGAGTCCGGCGTTCCAGAGGAAGGGAGTTTCGGAGCCGTCGCCGGTGGCGACGGAGCTGGGCGAGCCCTGAGCTAGGAGAGAGCGATGCACTATCTGACAGGGAAGAGAGTTCCGCGGCGGAGTTTTCTGCGGGGAGCGGGTGCGGCGGTGGCGCTGCCGTTTCTGGATGCGATGGTTCCGGCGAGCGTGATTGCGAAGCCGGGGGCGTCGGAGCGAACGCGGCTGGTGGCGATCGAGATCGTGCACGGCGCGGCGGGGAGCAACGAGTATGGGCGGGAGCAGAACCTGTGGTCGCCGGCTGCGGAGGGTGCGGAGTTCGATCTGTCCGAGGGTGCGTTGAGCCCGCTTGCGCCGTATCGGGACCATGTGACGATCGTGAGCGATTGTGATGTGGAGCCGGCAGAGGCGGAGACGGCGCGTGAGATCGGAGGGGACCACTTCCGTTCGAGCGCGGCGTTCCTGACGCAGTCGCATCCGAAGCAGACGGAGGGTTCGGATGTGCACGCGGGGACTTCGCTGGACCAGCTGTATGCGGCGCGCTTCGGCCAGGAGACGCCGATTCCTTCGATGCAGCTGTGCATCGAGACGGTGGACCAAGCGGGAGGGTGCGCGTACGGGTATGCGTGCGTGTACACGGACACGATCAGCTGGGCGTCGCCGACGCAGCCGCTGCCGATGACGCGGGACCCGCGGATCGTGTTCGATCAGCTGTTCGGCGCGGGGGGGACGCCGGAGGGCCGAGTGGCGCGTCAGCAGGCGCGCAAGAGCGTGCTGGACTTCATCGGAGAGGAAGTCCGGCGGCTCCAGGGGGCGCTGGACCCGGAGGATGTGCGGCGGATGGACCGGTATCTGACGGACATCCGTGAGATGGAGCGTCGGATCGAGCGGATCGTGGAGCGGAACACGAGCGGAGAGCTGCGTGACCTGCCGGAGGCGCCGTCGGGAGTCCCGGACTCGTTCGACGAGCATGTGAAGATCATGTTCGACCTGCAGGCGCTGGCGTTCCAGTCGGACATGACGCGGGTGTTCAGCTTCAAGCTGGGACGGGATGCGTCGAGCCGGGTGTATCCGGAGAGCGGAGAAGCGACGGCGTTCCACCCGGCATCGCACCACGGGAACGACCCGGAGCGGGTGGAGGTTCTGGGACGGATCAATCGGTACCATGTGGGCTTGGTCCCGTATTTCATGGAGCGGCTCGCGGGGATCGAGGAGGGAGACCGCTCGCTGCTGGACAAGACGATGATCCTGTATGGGTCCCCGATGGGAGACCCGAACATCCACAACCACAAGCGGGTTCCGTTCTTCGTCGCAGGCGGTGCGAACGGGGCGCTGGAGCATGGCCTGCATTTGCGGGCGGCGGCGGGTACGCCGCTGGCGAACGTGATGCTGACGCTGTTGCACGAGCTGGGTCTGGACGACCTCCCGCGCTTCGGAAACAGCACCGGAGAGTTCTCCCTTTCGGCGTGAGCCGAAGACCTGGAAAGGGCGTTTCGCGCTAGTTCACTGTTTTTCTGGAAGATGAGGATTCCTTTCATGTACAAAGTGTTTATGCACAAAATTCCCATGTTGGTCTTGCCAACGCTACTCATGGCGGTTTCCGCGCCTGCCCAGCAGACCGGGACGGTCACGGGGACGGCGTCGGATGAGCAGGGTGCGGTATTGCCTGGGGTGGCGGTGACGGTGGACAGCGATGCGTTGATAGCGCCGCGCAGCACGACGACCGGGTCTGGGGGTTCTTACAGCCACCCGGCGCTTCCGCCGGGTGAGTATCGGGTGACCTTCGCGCTGTCGGGTTTCCAGACGGTGATTCAGGAGGGGGTCCGGGTGAGCGTGGCGCGGACGCTGGAGGTGAACGCGACGATGGGACTTTCCGGGGTGGAGGAGACGGTGACGGTGACGGGGGACGCCCCGGTGGTGGATGTGCGCAGCGCGACGATCCAGACGAACATCGAGCGGGAGTTGCTGGAGGCGGTACCCACGGGACGGAATCCATGGGTGATGGCGGGGCTGGTTCCGGGGATGGTGACGACCCGGATCGATGTCGGTGGGAGCAACGGGATGCAGCAGTACGGCATGGAGATTTTCGGATCGTCGGCGACGATGCAGAGTTTTCAGGTGGACGGTCTGAAGGTGAACTGGCCTGGGGGGACCGGGGGTTGGACGATGCAGTACTACGGATTTTCGATGTATGAGGAGTTCAACTTCCAGACCTCGACGCACACTGCGGAGTCGGACACCGGCGGGGTTTTGATGAACATGGTGGTGAAGTCTGGGGGGAACGAGTTCAGCGGCGACGCGATCGGGCTGTACAACGCGACGGACCTGCAGGGGGAGCCGGCGGAGGCGGGGGGTGCGCCGATCACGCGATCTTTGGACCTGAACGGGACCCTCGGGGGCCCGATCGTGCGGGACCGGGCGTGGTTTTTCACTGCCTATCGGCACTGGGTGCACGATCAGGAGGTGACGGTTCCGGCGGACTATGTGGGAGCGACGCCGGTGGACGACAATCGGATTCGCAATCTTTCGGGGAAGTTGACTTGGCAGGCGAGCGACAACGATCGCCTTTTCGTGACGCTGCAGCGGAACTGGAAGCAGCGTTTCCACCGGCGCGACAGTCCGTATACGGCGGTTCCGGACGATCTCGCCCGGTTCCAGGACCAGTGGGCCGACAACGCCATCCTGTCCTACAACCGGGTGCTGGGCGATGCGGCGCTGCTGGATCTCCGCTTCGGGAGGATGTGGGGAACCACTCCGTACATTCTGTATTCCGAGTATTGCGGGGTTCCGGTGGACGAGTATCCGGACGCCCGCCCCTGTACCGAGAACGACATATCGGTCATCGACCCGGTGCGTGCGGAGCAGTTCAACGCGGATCGGCGTGGGGAGTATTGGAACCCGAACTACCGCAACCAGTTCAACGGCTCGCTGACCTACTACCTGGACACGGCATCTGGTTCGCACAACTTCAAGGTCGGTGCGCAGGCGTCGCGAGAGGGGATGGACACCCGGACCTTCAAGAGCGGTGATGCGTATGGGGAGCTGAGCGACGGGGTTCCGAGCCGGATCAACATTTCGAGGACTCCGAACTTCAAGATGGAGAGGTTGAACACCTGGGGGGCGTTCATCCAGGATGCCTGGACGATCGGGGACCGGCTGACGCTGAACCTCGGGGTGCGGCTCGACGGGATCTATGGTTATGTTCCGGAGCAGAGCAGTCCGGCGGGGACTTGGACTGCGCTTTCGGACCAGCTCGCCGGGGACATTTTTTCGGTGAACAGCGAGATCACGGGGTTGCCGGACTGGCCGCTGAACATCGGCCCGCGGCTGAGCTTCGCCTACGACCTTTTCGGCGACGGCCGCGCGGCGCTGAAGGGTGGCTGGGGCCGTTACTACACGCAGATGGGGAGCGCGCTGCCAGCGAGCGCGAACCCGAACGGGGGGTCTTCCGCCTGGGTGGGTTGGAACGATCTCGACGGGGACAAGCTGGTGGACATCGGGCCCTCGGGGACCCTGGCGGACAGCCCCGAGGTGGACCTGAGCAAGTTCGAGGGATTCACGGGGGGGGCGACCACGGTGTACGACCGTGACGCGAACCGGCCGTACAGCGACGACATATCGCTGGGAGTGGACATGACGATGGGGTCGGATGTGTCGATCAGCGCGACGTACCATCGGCGCCAACACCGGGATTCGCTGGGGGTTCTGAACCGGGCTCGCCCGCCGTCCGGCTACGAGCAGAGCAGTTTTTCCTGTTCCAACTGTCCGGAATCTTCCTATACGGTCTATGAGCTGAAGGATGAGTATCGCGGTCTCCAGGACAATGTGATCACGAGTATCGACAAGCTGCAGAGCAACTACAACGGGGTTGCGGTGCAGATCCAGAAGCGTTTTTCGAACCGCTGGCAGCTGCTGGGGGGGGCGACCTTTTCGAGCCACCGTGGGGTACCGCACGCGTTGCCGTGGGACAACACCGACTGGAACAACCCGAACCGGGAGATCAACCGGCTGGACGGAGCGGTGCTGACGGATGTGCCGTGGGTATTCAATGTAGCGGGGAGCTACCTGGCTCCGTACGACATCCAGGTCGGCTGGAACTATCGTGCGAGGGCGGGGAACCCGCTGGTATCGACGGCGCGGGCGACGGGGCTGGTTCAGGGTTCGGAGTCGATCTACGCCTACGAGCGTGGCGACGAACGGACCGAGACGATCACGGATTTGCTGGACATCAACCTCCGCAAGGGTTTCGATCTCGAGGGGGTGCGGGTCGAGTTCGGCGCGGACATGGCGAACATTTTCAACTCGCAGAAGGCGGACGCCTTGATCACGGGCTTCGGCTCGCGCTATCTGCAGCCGTCCCGCGTGCTGCCCCCGCGAATCTTCCGCTTCACCGCGAAACTGCTCTTCTGATGTTCTCGGGAGCGCGTCTTTGAGTTTCGACTGCTGCGCGGGAGCGCTGTTCTCGCTGTCGGCGTGAGCCGGGGGCGCGCCGGGGAGGAGACCTGGAAAATGGAGATGGAGAGGAACGGAGAGAGGCGTAGGGCGGGACTGTTGCTGGTTTTCGCGGCAGGGCTTGCGGCGGCGTGCCTATCGTTGGCGGGGGCCTCGTTCGCGGCGCGGGTGCCGCCGGTTCTGGAGGCGGCGAAGCGTGGAGATGTCGAGGCGCTGCGGTCGGAGCTGCGGTCGGGGGGAGATGTGAACACGGCGCAGGGGGACGGTTTCACCGCGCTGCACTGGGCGGCGAAGACGGGGAGCCGCGAGGTGGCGGAGGTGTTGATCGCGGCGGGAGCGGACCTTCGGGCGACGACGCGGCTGGGAAGCCACATGCCGTTGCATGTGGCGGCGGCAGCGGGGCAGCCGGGGGTTGCGGAAGCGCTGCTCGAGGCCGGCGCTCCGGTCGCTGCAGCCACCGGAACCGGCGCTCGGCCCATCCACTTCGCCGCCGCCTCCGGGAACCCCTCCCTGATTGAAGTGCTGCTCGCTCACGGCGCTTCGCCCGACGCTCGGGAGAGCGCGTGGGGGCGCACCCCGCTCATGTTCGCCGCGGTCAACGATCGGGCTGAAGCCGTTCGGGTGATCATGGAGGCTGGGGCGGATCCCTCGATCACCGCGGAGATCCTCGATGTAGTGGAGCGCGCCCGGCTGGACATGGAAGAACGGCGCGCTCGGCAGGCCCGCCTCGCCGAGGAGCGGGGCGGGACCGGCATCATCGAGGCCGAACGTCCGCTGCCCGCCAACGGGACTGACCGCCGCGCACCGAAAGGGACGGGTGCTGCGGGGACGGCCGGTCTGCCGCCGGATCCCCTCGAGCCGGACCCCGACTCGGAGCGCGATCCGAACGAGCCGAAGCCGATCACTTACGAAGAGCGCGTCGGCACCCACGGCGGGTTGACCGCCCTGCTGCTCGCTGCCCGGGAAGGCCGTATCGAGAGTGCGCTCGCCCTGCTCGACGCCGGCGCCGCTATCGACCAGCGCGCCGCCGGCAGCGGAACGACTCCGCTTCTGATGGCGACCATCAACGGTCACTTCGATCTCTCGATGGAGTTGCTCGCACGGGGCGCCGACCCGACGCTCGCGGATGCGCAGGGAGCCACGCCGCTCTACGGCGCGGTCAACACCCGATGGATCCCCAAGGCGCGCCATCCGCAACCGGCCGACTACCTCCAGCAGAAGACTTCGCATCTCGAGCTCCTGCAGGCGCTGCTCGACGCCGGCGCCGAGGTGAACGCCCAGATCGAGAGCTCGCTCTGGTACACAGTCTTCAATGTGGACCAGTTGGGTGTGGACCGCAGCGGTGCGACAGCCTTCTGGCGGGCGGCCTATTCGCTCGACATCCCGGCGATGAAGCTGCTCGTGGCCAATGGTGCCGACCCCCACATCCCGACGACCCGGGTGCCGGAGCGGCGGCGTCTTCCCCGGCTCGTCGAAGACGACGCGGCTGATCCGTCGGGCCTGCCGCCCACTGCCTTCGGAGGGCCGGCGGTCTATCCGATCCACGCCGCTGCTGGGGTGGGCTACGGACTCGGGCTCGCCGCGAATTCACACCGCCACGCTCCCGACGCCTGGCTGCCGGCAGTGCGGTACCTGGTGGAGGAGTGCGGGGCCGATGTAACCCTGCGCGACCACAACGGGTACAGCACGATCCATCACGCGGCTTCGCGCGGGGATACCGAGATGGTGCAGTACCTGATCGACGAGGGGGCGGATCCGCTCGCAGTGGCGCGCACCGGCCAAACGACCATAGATCTCGCCAACGGTCCGGTGCAGCGCATCAATCCGTTCCCGGAAACGATCGCCCTGCTCGAAAGGTACGGCGTGAAGAACAACCACGCCTGCGTCGGCTGCTGAACGCGCTCCTCCGGGAAGCCCATCCGCCCTCCCGGCCCCCCCTCGATACTTCCTCGCCGATTTTTCCAGCCGTCCTCGGAGGCCGCTGCCTCATGCGTCGTTCTGACCGATTTTTCTTCGCTTTCCTGTTGTCGACCGCGTTCTTCCTGTTCCTTTCGGCCTCGCTGCACGGGCTTGCGGCCCATCCGGCGAACGCCCAGGAGGTGGACTGGGACGCCGTGGAAATCACCACCGAGGACCTGGGGCACGGCATCCATGTCCTCTTCGGCCGCGGCGGCAACATCGCCCTCTCCACGGGCGCGGACGGGGCTCTGCTGGTGGACGACCAGTACGCGCCGCTGACCGAAAAGATCCTCGCTGTGGTCGCTTCCCTCACCGGGGAGCCGGTGCGATTCGTCGTCAACACCCATTGGCACGGCGACCACACCGGCGGAAACGAGAACCTCGGCAAGGCCGGAAGCCTGATCGTGGCCCACGAGAATGTCCGGCGGCGGATGAACCCGGCGGATTTCGCCGACCTGGTCGGCCGCAGCGATCAGGCGGCTGCCGCAGCGCTTCCAGTGGTGACCTTCGAGCAGGATGTCACCCTGCACTGGAACGGCCTCGCCATCGAAGCGCGCCACCAGCCGAACGCCCATACCGACGGTGATTCGGTCATCTTCTTCGGCGATGCGAATGTGGTCCACATGGGCGATCTGTTCTTCAACGGCGCCTTCCCCTTCATCGATGGGGACTCGGGCGGCGGGATCGATGGAATGATCGCGGCGGCCGAGACGGTCGCGGACCGGACCGACGAGCAGACCCGGATCATTCCCGGCCACGGGCCGGTGACCGACCGCGCGACCCTGCTGGCCTACGGTGAAGCGCTGCGCGCGGCACGGGAACGCATCGCCGAGCGTGTGGAAGCCGGCCAGAGCGAGGACGAAGCGGCCGCCGATCATGCCGCGATCGTGAGCGGAATCGGAACCGACATCGGCTGGGCTCCCGATGCGGTCGGATTCGTGAGCGCCGAGCGCTTCGTCCGGCTCGTCCACCGCAGCCTCAGCCAGTAGCGACCGGCAGCGAAGCCTCGGTCGGATGCCCGTCCGGATCGGGGCCGGTCGGCTGCTCCTCAGGTTCCGATCCGCCTGCGGTGACGGTTTTCGTCGCCTTACTCGGAGAAGATGCCCCGGACGCTGTGGTTCGCGTCCATAGCCTGGAGATGAGCAACTTTCGCTTCCTGCACGCGGCCGACATCCATCTCGACAGCCCGCTGCGGGGACTCGAAGGACACGACCGCCAGATCGCAGACCGGATTCGCTCGGCGCCGCGCGCCGCCCTCGAAAACCTGGTCCAGAGGGCGGTCGGCGACCGCGTGCACTTCGTCGTCATCGCCGGGGATCTCTACGACGGCTCCTGGAAGGACTACCGCACCGGCCTGTTCTTCGCCGAACAGATGAGCCGGCTCCGCGAGGCCGAGATCCCGGTGTTCCTCCTCTACGGGAACCACGACGCCGAGAGCCAGATCACCAAGCCGCTGCAGCTTCCCGAGAATGTGAAGGTATTCCCCTCGCGGAGTCCGGGCACCTTCACCCTGTACGACCACGGGGTAGCGCTCCACGGTCAGAGTTTCAAGACGCGGGCGGTGACCGAGGATCTCGTCCCGGACTATCCGTCGCCGCGCTCCGGGCTGTTCAACATCGGGGTGCTCCATACCGGGCTCGGCGGGATGGACGGACACGACGACTACGCGCCCTGCACCGTTCCCGAACTGGCGGCGAAGGGATACGACTACTGGGCGCTGGGGCACATCCACCGCCGTCAGATCCTGCAAGAGCGGCCGTGGATCGTTTTCCCGGGCAATCTTCAGGGAAGGCATGCGCGGGAGACCGGTCCGAAGGGTGCCTTCCTGGTGAGCGTGAACGGCGGCGAAGTGGAGGCAGCCTCGCCGGTGAACCTGGATGTGGTGCGCTTCACGGTGCTGGCCGTCGCTGTGCCCGGGGCGGACACCATGGACGAAGTTGTCGAAGCGGTCCGCGGGGCTGCCGGAGCCGCAGCTGCGGAAGCGGAGGGCCGACTGCTCGTCTGCCGCGTCCGTCTCACCGGACGGAGCCCGATCCACAGCCAGCTAGTGAGCGAAAACGACCATCTGCTCGCCGAGGCGCGGTCCGCCACGCTCGGACTCGGAGACGAGATGGTGTGGATCGAGCGAATCCTCGTCGAGACGAAACCGCCGATGGACCCAGCGGCGCTGGCACGACGGAAGGATGCGCTCGGCGACCTGCTGCGCATGTTGCGCGAGGCTCCCCACGACACCGCGTTGGTGGACGACCTGAAGAGCGATGTCGGGGTCCTCGCCACTCGCCTTCCGCACGAAGTGGGCGAGGGGGTCGAGGAGGCTGCGCTTCGCGCCGCTCTCGACGGCGACACCACGGCGCTGATCCAGGAAACCGCTCCGTACCTGCTCGCCCGTCTGACTGCTGAGGATTCCTGACGCAATGCGTTTCGCGCGCCTCGATCTGATCCGCTTCGGGTGTTTCACCGATGTCTCCCTCGAGCTGCCCTCGAACGAAGGGCGCGATTTCCATATCGTGATCGGGGCGAATGAAGCCGGCAAGACCACCACCGTGACCGCGGTGGAGGATCTGCTGTTCGGGATTCCGGGTCGGACGCCCTACGCCTTCCGCCACGACTACGCCGCCCTGCGGCTCGGCGCCGTGATCGAGCAGGGAGAACAGCGTCTCGAATTCCGGCGGCGGAAAGGGAGCCGGGACACCCTGCTGGGGGGCGGCGATCTTCCCTTGCCCGGCGGGGAGGGACGCCTGCTGCCGTATCTGGGCGGGGTGGATCGAAACTTCCTGGCTCGTATGTTCAATCTCAGCCACGAGAGGCTGGCGCGAGGCGGAAGGGAGATTCTGGACGCTGAGGGCGAGGCGGGACGGGCGCTCTTCACTGCCGGCTCGGGCTTGATGGAGCTGCGCCAGCAGGCGCTGAACCTGGAGAAGGAGGCCGAATCGCTCTGGGCGCCGCGGAAGTCGAAGCAGCGTCTCTACTACCAGGCGCAAGCCCGCCTCGTCGAGACGGAACGCATCCTCCGAGACACGATCCGGCGGCCGAAGGAGTGGAAGGAGTTGCACAAGGGATTCGAGGCCGCCGAGGAACAGACGGAGGCACTGCATCGGAAATTCGAGGAGCGGGTTTCCGAGATGAAGCGGCTTTCCCGAATTCGCCGCGTATCGGCGGCGGTCCGGCGGA
This sequence comes from Vicinamibacteria bacterium, assembly GCA_963422395.1. GTDB lineage: Bacteria > Acidobacteriota > Vicinamibacteria > Marinacidobacterales > Marinacidobacteraceae. Next base: position 766,089 of record OY729431.1, read on the forward strand.
AGGAAGCGCTGGACCGGGAGATCGAAGCGCTCGGCCCGGTGATCGAGTTTCCCGAAACCGCTGCCGAAGAGTTGGAAGGCGCGGTGCGCGAGGAGGAAACCACGGCAGCGGGCATCGAAGCGCTGGCCGAGGAGCGGGGTCGGAAGCAGGAGAAACGCCGGGCCATCGAACGCGACGACGCGCTGCTCGGGAGGCGGGATGCGATCCAGGAGCTGCGCGAACGGCGGAGCCAGATCCTCCAGATGCGGTCCGACCTTCCCAAGCGCCGCGCCGAGCTGGAAACCGCGATGGACGATCTCCGACGGCTCGGACGCGAAGCCGGCTGGGAGAGTCCTCGAGCGAGTTCTGACGCGGAAGCCCTCGACACGGAAGCGCTGCTTTCCCGGGTTCCCTCGCGGGCTCGAGTTTCCGAAGTGCGAGACCTGCTGCAGCGGCACGGCGCGCTGGAGGAGGCGAAGAGAGGAGCAGAGGAGGCTCTCGACGCCGCAAACAGCCGCCTTGCCGGACAGGAAGCGAAAATCGAGGGTAGCGTCGCTCCCGTGGACATCTCCCGGCTCGACGCAGTGCTCGCGGAGACCCGCGGCGTACCCGACCTGGAGTCGGCAATTCGGTCGGGCCGCAAGGCGGTCGCCGAAGCGGAAGACCGGATCGCCCGACTGCGGCAAGCACTTCGTCCATCGGTTCCCGACGAAACGAGATCGGAGGACATCGGAGCGTTGGCCGCCCTTCCGCGCGCCGTGGTGCAGGAGTGCCGCGATCGGCAGCGGGATCTCGGGAACGAGCTTCGGGAGATTGAAAGGAGACTCGCGGAACAGCGGCGGCTCTTGGATCGCCGGCGTCAGGAGCGCACCCGGAGCGCCGGGGAAGAGCGCCTCGAAACGAGGGAATCCCTGGACCTCGTGCGGACCCGGCGCGACGATCTCTGGAAGCGCCTGCGGCGCCGGTATCTCGGCGACGATCCTGCAGATCAGGTTGCCGATCGGGAGATCGAGGCAGCGCCGCCAGAGAGCGAGGAGAGGTTGGCGGAGGGATTCGAAGCGGCGGCCCGCGAGGCGGACCTCATCGCCGACCGGCGTTTCGACGGTGCGGCCGCTGCCGGCCGGCTGGCCGAGCTGGATCGGACGATCCGCGGTCTCGAAGCCGATGTCGAGGAGGCCGCCGCCGAGGAAGCCGCGACGAAGCAGAAGATCCAGGAAATGGAGACCGAGTGGCGTTCGAGGTGGACCGATTGTCCGTTCGAGCCGGATTCGCCGGCGGCGATGCTGGAGTGGTTGGACCAGCGCGATTCCATCGTCGCGATACTCGGGGAGCGGCAGAGCGCCGCCATCGAGCTCGACGCTCTGCTTGCGGCAGAGCGCCGCGCCCGGGAGCAGCTGACGGCGGCCCTCGCGGCCTCGGGGGGCGAGCAGCAGGCGATGCGGGACGAAAGCGTGCGTGTCCTGATGGGGCAGGTCGAAGGCCTGGTGCGGGGGCAGCGCGAGCGGTCGCGTCGGAACGAAGAAGCGCGCGAGGCACTGCGCACAGCGCGAGCCGAGCAAGAACGCGAAGCGAGCCGCGCCCGAAAGGCCGGTGAAGAGTGGGGCGTCTGGAGAGATGCCTGGAGTGCCTCGCTGCAGCGGATCGGCCTCGACCCCGAAACCTCTCTGGTTTCGGTAGCCGCGCAGCTGGATCTCTTCGACGCGATGCGAGAGAAGGAGGCTCGTGTCGAGGAATTGCGCGTCAAGCGAATCGGCGCCATGGAGCGCGACATCGGTGTGTTCGAATCTCTGGTGGAGCAGATCCTCGGGGAAATCGCCCCGGATTTCGCCGGCCTCCCGGCCGATGAGGCGGTGCGCCGGCTCGGAGAACGGCTCGACCGCGAAATCGATCACAGCAAGGAGTGCGAGGCGCTCGACGCCGAAACCCGCCGGATCTCTCGGGACATCGAGGAGCGGGAACGAGCTCGGAGCGAAGCGCGGGCGAGAGTTGCTCCGCTCTATCGGAAAGTCGGGTCCGAAAACCTCGCTGATCTGAAAGAGGCGATCGCGCGTTCCGACGACTTGCGGAAGTTGCAGGCCGAGCGCGAGCAGGTGCAGGAGCACCTTCGGGAACACGGAGACGGGTTCGGCTTCGACGAGCTGCTGGCCGAGTGTGCCGGCATGAGTCCCGACGACGCTCGGGCGAGGGAGGAGGCCGCCGAGACGCAGCGGAAGGCAACTAGCGAACAGCTAGATGACGCCCAAAGACGCCGGGCCGACGCGCAGAGCAAACTGGAATCGTTTCGCGGTGACGATGCGGCCGCCCGGCTGGCCGCCGAGCGGCAGGAGGCGCTGGCCGGAATGCGGGAGGCGGCAGCGCGCTATACCCGAGTCCGAACCGCGGCGATCCTGCTGCGCTGGGCGCTGAATCGTTTTCGCCGCGAGAAACAGGGGCCCATGCTCCGGCGCGCGGGGGAGCTGTTCCGGGAACTGACCCGCGGTTCGTTCGCCGGCCTCGAGGTGGACTTCGACGACCGGGACCGAAGGCTCCTGTATGCGGTGCGCAGCGGAAGCGAGAAACTGCCGGTGTCCGGTCTGAGCAGCGGCAGCGAGGACCAGTTGTTTCTCGCCCTGCGCGTCGCCGCCGTGGAGGACTATGTTGCGCAGGCGAACCCGCTGCCCTTCGTCGCGGACGATCTGTTCCTGAACTTCGACCCGGAGCGGTCAGCCGCCGGTTTCGAAATCCTCGGGCAGCTGGCGTTACGGACGCAGGTGCTGTTCTTCACCCACCACGAGCATCTGGTGGAGATCGCCCGCGAGGCGCTGGGTGCCGCGGTGCCGGTCCTCCGGCTCGACAGAGCCGCCTGACCGACCCGCGGTTCAGCCCCGGATCTGTCTTCCGCTTTCGTCCACCAACCCGTAGCGTCCTGCGTCGGCGCGCCAGCGGTCGGATTCGATGAGCGCCGTGTAGTCGCTGGCCGGCAGTGCTTCTCCGGCATAGCCTGGCCAGCTCGGGCCGGAGCCGGCTTCGACGGCTTCCCGGATGTGGGCGAGGCCCCGCTGCATCGCACCGAGAGCGAGGCGCAGCAGCTGTCCGGCGTAGAGCACGAGCGGCACTCGGTTTTCGCGCAGGGTGCTCATCGGCGTGTCGTGGACGCTCGCGATGATCGGTCTCCCGGCGGCCTCGGAAACCGGGCCCATCCGGTCCGGGGGGAGTCCGGCGAAGAAGAGCAGGTCGGCGCCGGCCTCGACATAGGCGGCGCCGCGCTCCATCGCCTCGCTCTCGTCGAGTCCGATGGATACTGCGTCGCAGCGGGCGACGAGCATCATGCCGCCTTTTCTGGCGTCGGCGGCAGCGCGGATCTTGTCCTGCATCGCCGCGGCCTCGACGAGCACGCCGCCTTCCCCGAGATGCTTCGCCTGCACATGGTCCTCGATCATCACCGCGGCGAGTCCGGCGCGCTCGTAGCCGCGGATCGCACGGGCCACGGCGAGCGGACTCCCGCCGCCGTCGTCGGCGTCGGCGAAGACGGGCGCCGGCACGCTCCCGGCGATCCGGGAAGCCATCTCGATCAGCTCGGTGATCGAGGCGAGCCCGTAGTCCGGGAGTCCGTGGTTCGCCGCCGATCCGGCGCTTCCGCCGATGAGCACCGATTCGAACCCCATCTCGACGATGAGACGGGCCGAGATCACATCGAAGGCGCCGGGACAGAGAACCGGCCCGCCGCCGGCGAGCATCGCCCGGAAGCGGTGGCCCATGTCGCTGCCTGCCGGAGTGTCGGATTGCCCGCTGCCGGCACAGCCGGCCGCTCCGGCAGCGGCGCCGCCGCCGAGGACTGCGGCCCCGGTGCCGGCCGAGAGCCGGGAAAGCGCCTCGCGGCGTCCGATGGCGTTCGGGGAGCGGGCTTTCATGGTGATTCTCCTGGGGACGGTTCTCCCGCCGGGCTGCTGCGGCTCGGATGGTCCAAGGCGCATCGGAACCCGATACTGTGGATCCTGGTGTCGGGGCGGGTGAAGTTTCGGTAGAAGACGCTGGCGATCCGTTCGTCGCTGTCGGCCCAGCTCCCGCCCCGGAACACTCGGTAGGGGGCGTCTTCGGGCCCCTGCGGATCGTTGTCCACGCTCACCGCGTACTGGCCGAGGTCGTAACCGTCCGCCACCCACTCGGCGATGTTGCCCACCATGTCGTGGAGGCCGTAGCCGTTTGGGGGGAAGGATGCGACTTCGGCGGGTCCGCGGGGATGGCCGATCCGCGCCGGGGGCTTGGGGCGAGGCGCCTCTGGGGCGGCGTCTTCGTCGGGCTCCGCACGGTACTGGTCGCCCCAGGGCCACGATGCTCCTTCGAGTCCGCCGCGGGCGGCCTTTTCCCATTCCGCTTCGGTGGGGAGCCGCTTCCCCCGGAAGGAGCAATAGCTGCGGGCATCGCTCCATGCGACGTTGTAGGCCGGGAGGTGCGCCTCGTCCTCGGGAAAGCCCTGCCGCCAGTGGAAGGGCTCGGCGCGGCCGGCGGCTTTCGTGAATTCGCGATAGCCCTTTTGGGTCACTTCGTTCTGGTCCATCCAGAAACCGGGCAGCGTTACCCGGTGGACCGGCCGCGCGTCCACCCGGTCCCGGGTTTGCCAGCCGATCTCGTCGATCAGCCAAAGGCGGGTCCTGCCCATCCAGAAATCTCCCGCCGGGATCCAGCAGATGTTCTCCGCTCGGTCGTCGGTGCAGTGCGGTTCCGGGCGCGGGGTTTCCACCGCTCCGACGATGCCGGAAGGAAAACCGGTCAGTAGCCCGACGATCGTCAGTGCCGGAGGGCTGCTAGGCAAAGACTTCGGCGATCTCGTCGTCGAACATCATCTCCGAGCCGCCGAGCGAGATGGAATCCACATAGAGGTACTCGCGGCCGGAGGGGGTGTTGTGGACCGACTTGCGCCAGTCGATGCCGAGTGCCGAATAGATCGTGGCCACCGTGTTGTCCATGAAGGGCTGCCCGTCGTGCTTCCAGCCGGGATCCACGACTTCCGAGCCGTCTTCGTTCGTCCGTCCGACCACCCGGCCTCCCGCGACCCCGCCGCCGGCGTACAGACTGGTGTAGGCGAAGCGGTAGTGGTCCCGGCCGGCGACCGGGTTCATTTCCGGGGTGCGGCCGAACTCGCTGGCCACCACGATCAGCGTCTCGTCGAGCAGGGTCTTCCCCGCCTCGCTCCCCGGCCGGGCGGCGAGGTCGTCGAGCAACGAGGTGAATCCCCGGTCGAGCCGCGGACAGGTGGTGTAGTGGTTCCACGGGCGCGAGCGGTCGAAGATGCCGGCGTGGTGGTCCCACTTGTCCCCGTCGTAGATGTAGAGGAAGCGGGTGCCGGCGTCGGCCTCGATCAGGTTGCGGGCGAGGATGCAACCGAGCCCGAACTCGTCCTCCCCGTACCGCTTCCGGTCGTCGGCGCTGGCCTGGAAGAGTCGAGGCCAGCGGGGATCGGTGAGCAGGCCGTAGGCGGACTGGTAGTAGGAGCGGTAGTCGCTCGCCCGGCGCCCGAGGGAAGCGCGCTCGGCGAGGGAGACTTCGGCGAGCCGGTTCAACAGACGAAAACGCTCCTCGAGCAGCTGCTGGCTGCCCTCCACATCGCCGCCGAAGGCGTCGAACACGGTGGTCGGGTCGAGGTCGAGCCCGGAAAATCGGGTCGGCAGGAAGCCGGCGCCGATAGAACCGGCGCGCGCCCGCGTGAGGTAGGTGCTGACATAGGTCGGGAAGGTGTCGGTGTCCCGGCGTTCGCCGTCGAGTTCGGCGGCGATGACGCTTCCGAAGGCCGGGATCTCGCGGGCGAGCGCCACATTCAGGGCTCTTCCGGTCTGCGTGTGGTACTGCCCGTTGAAGTGGATCAGTTCGGGCGCCCGCATCGACCGCACCAGGGCGACCTGGTCCATCCGGCTCACGAGCCGCGGGAACAGGGTGCGGGACAGCGAGACTTCATCGCTCAGCTGGACCATGTCGAGGTCTTTGGGAGTCCAGCGGGTCTGTTTGAAATCCCAAGTGTCCATGGGGCTGATCGCCCCGCCCATTTCGATGAAGATGCAGTAGCGGGCGGAGCGCCGGGGAGCGGCCTTGCTGCCCGCGTTGCCGCCCGCGCGCGCCTCCAGCGGCCAGACCACCTGGTTCGCGAAGGAGCCGGCGAGCGCCAGCCCGCCGAGCTTCAGGAGCTCGCGGCGAGCCGGGAGCAGATCTGCGACCCGGGGGCCGCAGCTGCCGTTTCGGTTTCTGGCCGGATCACCGGTCGGGTTGACGATCGGGCTGCACATTCGCGGGCTTCCCCCTTTCAGTGATGCAGCAGGAACTCCGGAGAGTTCAGCAGCGCCCACTGCAGATCCTCGGCGCCGCGGCGCCGGTCTGCTTCGAGCCGCCCGGCGGCGAGCTCCGCCTCGGCTTCGCTGGGGAAGCGGGAGAGGGTGGCGAGGAACAGCTCTTCCACACAGGCGGTGCTGTCCTTCCCGGAAGCCAGCAGCTCGGAGACTCGGCCGCCGGCTTCTCCGGAGACCCGGCGGTTCACCACTCCCGACTGCATCATGAGCAGCGCCTGCAGGATCGAACCGCGGTTCCCGACCGGGGCGGGGGTCATCCGGTTGCTCTGGAAGAAGCTCTGCATCAGCGCGTCCACCTCGGCGCCCTCCCCGCGCCCGCGCCGGCCTCCCAGGTCGGACGGAGTGGTGAGTTGCTTGACGCGCTGGACCGTGGTTCCGGCGAAGGCGAACTCGGTGGGGACATCGGTGGCGCGCGCCATCGAATCCACGAGTTCCGGTCCGGTGAGGACCCGCACATAGCGTCTGGGGTAATAGCCGATCCAGCCGTCGTCCCAGTCACCGGCGAGGTGGGGGGAGAGGCCGTAGGCCGACGACTTCATGATCGTCTTCACGAGGTGCCAGAAACTGAAACCGCTGCGGCGGAAATCTTCCGCCAGGGCGTTCATCAGTTCCGGATTCAGCGGACGGGCGGGCAGGGGGTCTTCTCCGCCTTCCGGGAGCCGCTCCATCCGGTCGAGATCGAATGCGTTGTACGGCTCCACGAAGGCCACCGTCATCAGTTTTCCCCAGACGAGATTGACGGTCGCTCGGGCGAACTGCGGATGCTCGGTGAGCATCCGCGCCAGCGCGTCCCGCGGGTTTTCGCCGGGGCGCGGAGTCTCTCCGGTCAGCAGGAACGCCGGCTCGTACGCCAGCCCCTCGAGCCTCGGGAAGCGGCCCTCGGAGAGGGTGTGGTAAGGAGCGTCGTCGCCGGTGTCGTAGCCCCCTGCCAGATCGTCCACCAGCAGGTCCACCACCACATTCTTCGAGCGGTCGTCCCAGGTGGTGATGAGGCGGACATCCCCGAGGAAGGCGGACTGGCGGTAGAACTCTTCGCGGGTGCGTTTCGAGAGCCACTCGTTCAGCGGCTCGAGGTGCGCGGCGCCGTCGTGGCACGAGATGCAGGAGCTGTTGATTCCGAGGAAGACCCGTGAAACATCCACCTGGAACTGATCGAGCGCGTCGAGACGGTTGTGGATGGAATAGTCGTCCGGGCTCATCACGATCCGGCTCTTCGCCTGGTGCGACCGCGCGAGGAAAGCCAGCGAGGGGATGCTGCCGTGCGCCTTGGCGACCCCGGTGAGCAGGTCCCGCACCACCTCGTCGTAGGGGCGGTCGGTGGTCAGCCATTCCTTGATCCAGCTCTGGAACGGGTTGCGCACCGGGCCCACCTGGTGGGCGAGGCGGAACAGATCGCCGAAGAACCAGGCCCACTGCTCGGCGAACTCCTCGGTTCCCACCAGCTCGTCCACCAGCCGGGCTCGCTTGTCCGGGGAGTCGTCGGCCACGAAGGCCCGCACCGTCTCCGGGGGCGGAATGAGCCCGGTGGCGTCGAGCGTGGCCCGCCGGAGGAAGGCGGCGTCCGAGGCCGGACCGGCGTGGGGGATGCCGTTCGCTTCCCACTGCGCCCCGAGGATCTCGTCCACCATCGTCCGGCGCGGCAGCGTTTCCGTTGTGCGGTCTCCGGACCCGGGCAGTCGAGCAGTGGACGCGATCGCGTAGTGCGCCTTCTCCATCGCCGTCTCGCTCTCGGCGGCCTCGCGATGGGCCCGGTCGGCGAGGTGGTCGGCGAGAGGCTCTTGCTGTTCCTGCGCGCCTGCCGGCGCCTGTTCGATTCCCCGGACTCCGGCGAAGGCCGCTCCTGACGCTCCCGATACGCCGGCGAGCAGGAGCGCGGCCCCGAAGAGCCGCGGCGAGATGCATGGCTGGCGGCGAACGAGCCGGAGGCGGCGGAACGGATGGAAGAACGGTCGCAAGAGAAGGAAGGCGCCCCGAAGGTCGCTCCGAAGGGGAAGAGCGATTCTACGGAGCCCCCGGAACCTCGGTCAAACGCTTCCTGCGAGCCGATTTTCTAGACCAGCCCGACCCCGGCCCTTCGTTACTGGCGGGTGCGGAGGGTCCGCCACGCTGCCGGCAGAAACGGGGCGCTGAGCGCCGCGTTGGCCAGCAGGAAGGTCGCGTGGGCCGAGAGGCTGTAGGCGAGAAGTGCTGCTTCGCCGCCCGGAGAGGCGGCTGCCGCGCCCGCGTGCAGGTAGAGCCAGGCAGCTTGGCTGGTTCCCACCCGCGCCACCACGATCGGCAGCGCTCCGGCCAGGAAGATGATCGGGAGGGTGGTCAGCAGCGACGACACCGGAATCCCGATGCCGAAGGCCCCGAGCGCGAAGTGATGCCCGAGAGAGGCGGCGAGGAGGAGCGGCGCCTTGAAGGCTGCCGTCGCGAGGTAGTGCCGGGCGGAGGCCTCGCGGAAGGTGCGCAGCAGGCGCCAGCGGGGAGGGCCCAGCCCGGCGCGCCGAAGCCGTCCGCGGAGGAAGGCCGCGAGGAGCACGAGTCCGAGGAGAAAGGCCGCGGCGGCGGCCGGCACCCGGTCCGGGGCCCGGCTTCCCAACACCGCGGCGCCCGCCGCCGCCCACAAGAGGAGATGGGCGCGCTGGCAGATGTCGAGGAAGAGCACCGTTCCGGCACACTCCCAGTAGCCCGACCGCCGCGGCGGCCGGTCTTCGGTGCCGCCCGCGGCCGTGTCCGGTCTCTTCGGAATGTCGGTTTCTTCTTTCCGCCGGGCGCCGAAGCGTCGGCCGAGGACGCCCACGATCGCCGCCTGCGAGGCCCGTCCGTTCCACAGGCTCACCAGATAGTCGAGCGCACGCACCGCGAGAGCCTCCCGGAGAGCCCTCCGGAAGGACAGCTCCGGGGCGTGGAACCAGCGCAGCACTGCCGCGAGCAGTGCGCTGTCGAGGACTACATAGAGGAGGGAGACCGGCAGGAGCGCCGCGAAGAAACGGGGGAGGTCGGCGCCCGAGAGCGCGGGAAGCAACCGCTCCGGAGGGATCCGGTGGAACAGCAGGGCGAGGATCGCCAGGGCGCCGAGGAACGGAGCGGCGCCGAGGAAAAACCGGAGCGGATGTGAGCGGGGGCGGCACGGCGGTTCCATCTGCTCTTCCGAACCGGCCTCCGAACCGAATCCGCCCGACCGAAAGGCCCACTCAGCGGTCCAGCCCGGTGACCCGGAAGCCGGCGTGCTGCGCCGGCCCCCGGTTCAGGTCGAGCAGGATTCCGAGTGCGGCTTCCGCCGCCCGCGATCTTGCCAGCGCGCCGGCCGGCACTGCCCGGAGTCCGGTGCGACCCGCGGCGGCGGCGGCTTCTTCGCGGTCGGCCTCCCGGTCGGCGAAGACCAGCACATCCGGGACGTCCGGCGGTTTTCCCTTCGGAGGATGTGGCGCGGCATCGGGCTCCGAGATCTGGCCGCCCCGCGGGCTCGGCGGCGGTTCGGCGAGCACCGCGGCGGCGACGGTCTGGAACGCCGCCGCGACCCGCAGGCGGCGGACGCCTGCTCGGCGGAGAACCCGTTCGGTTTCCTCGGCGGCGGAGGTGTTCGGCCGGGCGCCGGGAGGCCAGATCACCCCGCAGCAGATGACGAGCCTGCCGTCGAGGATGGGCGCGAGCTCCTCGAGCAGCGCTTCCTGCCCGGCGAAAGGCACGGCGAGGAAGACCGGCTCCGCTGCTGCCGCCGCCTCCCGATTCGCCGCGCCGGAGATCTCCAGGGGGGACGGCCCGCGCGCCATGAGCCGCGCCGCCGCCTCTTCCGCGCGTCGGGCGCTGCGCGAGCCGATCCGCACCGCGGCTCCTCCGAGCGCGAGCCGCCAGGCGAGTTCGAGCCCGAAGCGCCCGGTGCCGCCGAGCACCGCTGCCAGGCGAACTCCGCTCACCGGAAGAAGTCCTCGCCCCGGTCGCGCAGCAGGTCGGCCCCGGTGCCCGGCGGTCCGTCCCCGACGAGGGCGGGGACCCCGCGCACCAGCACCGCCGGAATCCGCCGCAGCTTGCCCATCAGCAGGCCGGCGGCTGCCGCCAGTTCATCCGCGACCGCGATGGTGGAGGATCGGAGGGTGCGTCCGAGAGTGCGTCCCGCCGGGTCCTGCTGGCCGCGGTAGTCGAGCAGCGCCGGCACCCCCGCTACCCCGATCGCCACCTCGACCGCTCCGAGGCGGAAGGGCCGGCCCCAGGTGTCGGTGAGGATCACCCCCACCTTCACCCCCTCGTTCGCGGACTCCCCCGAGAGCCGCCCGGCGAGCTCGCGCGCCGACCGGTCCGGATCCACCGGCAGCAGGCAGAGCGTTCCGGGAGGAGCGTTCGAGCGGTCCACCCCCGAGTTGGCGCAGACGAAGCCGTGGCGGGTCTCGGTGATGAGCACCGGACCGGCGGTGCGGACCACCCGCTGCGCCTCGGCGAGCACGGTGTGCACTTCAGCGGGGTCCCGGCGGTTTTCGAGCGCCCACGCGGCCGCGGCCTTCGTCGGTTCGATCCGGTCGGTACGGACCAGGCGGCCTTCCGCCTTGGAGACCACCTTTTGGCAGACGACGAGCACATCCCCGTCCGCCGGCTCTGCGCCGACTCTGGCGGCAGCGCTCCGAATCCGTCCGGCGAGATCGTCTCCGGGGCGGATCTCGGGGATCCCTTCGATTCCGAGGAGCTGGAGCACCGGAGGGGGCGGCTGCCCGGGGTCGGTTCAGGGAGACGCCGGAGCGGCTTCGAAGTCGAGGAAGTCGTAGTGGACGCGGCGGCGGATGCGGCGGAAGAAGTACATCCGGGCGTCCACGGAAAGGGTCACGCGCTGGGGCAGCCAGATGCGGCCGTCGAACTCGCTTGAAACATCCGCGCTCGTGCCGCGGAAGAGCCGGCCGAAGAGGCCGAGGGCGAAGCTCTCCTCCCGGAGGAGTTCCGTCCGCACCCGGGCGATCTGGAGCTCCGCGGGGTCCACCCAGAGCTCGCCGCGGCACTTGGACACCACCGACATCATGCGGTTGGGCAGGCGGCCGGTGCCGGAGCGCGGCCGGAAGCGGACGATCTGCATCGCGCGACCGCCCCAGGGCTCGCCCGCGAACAACTCTCCCTCGAACATGTCGAGTTCCATCGCGTCGCGCACGATCTCGTAGAAGAGGTCCATCCCGTTCTTCGGGCGGACCTCGTAGTCGGTGTCGCCGCGTTCTTCGGCCTCGCGGTCCGCTTCGGCTTCCTTGCGGGCCGCCTTCACCGCGTTCCGGTAGCGGCGTTCTTCCCGTCGCCAGCGGCGTCTGCCGATGGGCTCCTCGTCGAGCTCCAGCAGCTTCCAGAGGTGACGCCCGGCGACCGGGGTGTACTCGTAGAGCGCGCTCGCGGTGCCGGTCACTTCCCGATTCTCGTCGAGCGCCTCGGTGGTGATCCGCTGGCGGAAGCGGAGCCTCCCCTCGATGGGCCGGATCTCCTTCCGGTGGTCCAGGACCCGCCGGAGGAGCGCTTCGGCTGCCTGCTGGCCGCCGAGCCGGACTTCCTGCCCGTTTTCCTGTCCGACTCCCTGCCTCGGGGGAGCTTCGCTCCCCGCCGCTGCGGCGAGAAAGGCGATGGCGAGCAGCGGCATCGCGGAGAAGTCTAGGAGCCTGCGGCAGCGGCCGGGAATCGCGACTCGGAATCCGGTCCCGACGGCAGCGAAACCGCCTCCAGCCGAAAACAGCTGTTGCGCCCGAGGCTACGGCTCGGGCGCGGCGCAGCGGGGGAAAGTGTGAAAGGGGGTTTACCCCCGTTCACCGAATAGTGACACCGAAGCCGAACTCGCTGCCTCCGGCAGCAGTTCGGATTCGCGGCGCGCAGCGCCGGGCGGTTCGGGAGCGGGGCATCCTCCCTCTTCCCCCAAGAATGCCCGACGCCATCCTGACGCCCCGCTCCCGGACCGCTCAGTCTCAGTCTCGGTCTCAGTCTCAGTCTCGGCCCCGGGTTCCGTTACGGTTCCCGAAGTGTCGTTCTCGGGGCTCGACTGGATCGTCTTTTCGTTCTGTCTCACGGTGGCACTCGGGGTCGGTTTCGCCGCGGCGCGGACCGCGGGGGCCGACGCCAACTCCTTCTTCCTCGCCGGCCGCCGTCTCCCGTGGTGGATTCTCGGCACCTCGATGGTGGCGACGACCTTTTCCACCGACACCCCGAACCTGGTCGCCGAACTGGTCCGGCAGAACGGAGTCGCCGCGAACTGGACCTGGTGGGCGTTCTGCCTCACGGGGATGCTCACCGTCTTCGTCTTCGCGCCGCTCTGGCGCAGGAGCGGCCTCTCGACCGATCTCGGCTTCTACGAGATTCGCTACGCCGGCCGGCCGGCGGCCTTCCTGCGCGGCTTTCGCGCCCTCTACCTCGGGGTCTTCTTCAACTGCGTCGTCATCGCTACCGTGACTCTCGCCGGAGCCAAGATCGCGGGGGTCCTGTTCGGTCTGGAAAAGGGGACGGCGATCCTCGCGGCGGGCGCGCTCGCCGCCGCCTACGCGGTGGCCGCCGGCTTCTGGGGGGTGGTGGTCACCGACCTGCTGCAGTTCGTGATCTCGCTGGCCGGTGCGCTCGTCGCCGCGGTCTGGGCGCTCGATCACCCGGCGGTGGGAGGGCTCTCCGGAATCGCCGAGCGCTTCGGCGACCACCTGGCTCTGGTGCCTCCCCCGGGGAGCGAAGCCTTCGCGGTGCTCTTCATCGTTCCGGTGGCTCTTCAGTGGTGGAGCGTCTGGTATCCCGGGGCCGAACCCGGCGGCGGCGGCTATATCGCCCAGCGGATGCTCGCCGCCCGGAGCGAGCGGGACGCGCTCTTCGGAACCCTGTGGTTCAACATCGCCCACTACGCCCTGAGGCCCTGGCCGTGGATCCTGGTCGCGCTGGCATCGCTCGCGGTGTATCCCGATCTCGCGTCGCTGCGGCAGGCGCTCCCCGGTCTCGACCCCGCGCTCGTCGGCGACGATCTGGCCTATCCGCTGATGCTCCGACTCCTGCCGCCGGGGCTTCTCGGGCTGGCCGCGGCTTCGCTCCTCGGCGCCTACATGTCCACCGTGGACACCCATTTGAACTGGGGCGCGTCCTATCTGGTGGAGGATGTCTACCGGCGATTCCTCCGGCCCGGCGCGCCGGCGCGCGAGTCGGTGATGGTGGCCCGGATCGCTACTGTCCTGCTGATGACCGCAGCGGGGTTCCTGACCATGGCTCTCGACACCGCGCTGAGCGGCTTCGGGCTCCTCTTGCAGATCGGCGCCGGTACCGGGCTGCTCTTCATCGCCCGCTGGCTTTGGTGGCGGATCAATGCCTGGAGCGAGATCGCCGCGATGGCAGGTTCGCTCCTCACCGCGGTGTCTCTCCCGGTGTTCGGAATCGCGCCGGGTTCGATTCCCGGCCTCGTCCTCGGACTCGGAGTGACGACCGCCATCTGGTTGGGCGTCACTCTCCTCACTCCGCCGGAGCCCGCCGCGGCGCTGGACCGGTTCGTTCGCCGGACCCGACCGCCAGCCGCTGGCTGGAAGGCTGCCTATCGCGGTACCGGTCTCGATGCCGCCCCGTCGGGACGGGCGTTCGCCGCCTGGCCGGTCGCCTGCGTTATGGTCTATTCGGTGCTCTTCGGGACCGCGGCGCTGCTCTTCGGCCGGGGCGCCGCGGCCGTGACCGGCTGGACGGCGCTCGCGCTCGGTGCGGCGGTGCTGCTCGTCCGGTTGCTTCGCCGGCCCTCTCCCGAAACCGCTGTCCCGAAACCCTTCCCTTGAAGTCGTTGATCCGAAAAACTTTTTGGCGTCCGCGGATCAGAAACGGCGGCGAAGAGTGTCCCGGTCGATGAGTCGGACTCGGGCCTCGAGTTCCTGCCCCTCGCGCCAGAGCAGCAGCGCCACCTCGTCGCCCACCCGATAGTTGGTTTCCAGCAGCAGCATGAGCTCGCGTTCTTTTTCCACTCTCCGGCCATCCACCGCGAGCAGGTAGTCGCCGCCGTAGCGAATCCGCAAGTTGCCGAGGCGCGCCGTCCGTCCGGCCCCCCGGAGCCCGGCCCGGTCGGCAGGTCCGCCCCGCGCCACCGCGCGGACCATCAGGCCGCCCCCGTCGGGGGCGGCGATCCCGGCGCGGCGAAAGGCCCGGGCGAAGCGGTGCGGCACTTCCTGGAGCGAGAGGGCCAGGTGTGGGTGGGGGTAGCGGCCGCTGCGGATCAGCTCGGGCACCACCCGCGCCACCGTCGCCGAGGGGATGGCGTAACCGATCCCCGTCGAGGTGCCGGTGGGGCTCACGATGGCGCTGTTCACGCCCACCACCCGGCCGTCCAGATCGAGCAGCGGCCCTCCCGAATTCCCGGAGTTGATGGCGGCGTCGGTCTGGATGATCTCGCCGATGAAGCGGCGGTCGGGGCTTGCGATCACCCGGCCGAGTCCGCTCACCACTCCGGTGGTGAGCGTCTGGTCGAGGCCGAAGGGGTGGCCGAGCGCGACCACGAAGCGGCCGACTTCGAGCGCTTCGGAATCGCCCAGGATCAGGGGCGCAGGCTCGTCGGCACCCGGGGCGACCCGGATGACGGCCAGGTCGTTCGTCGGATCGGCGCCGACGAGTTGCGCGTCGCGCACCTCGCCGCTGCGGAAGGTGACCTGGAGCTGGTCCGCCGCTTCCACCACATGGAAGTTCGTGACGATGTGGCCGTCTCCGTCGTAGAGGAAGCCGGATCCCGAACCCTGCTGGATCACCGGGCCGCGGAACCACTCGTAACCCTGGGTCTCCGAGGTGATGTTCACGACTGCCGGACTCGCAGTGCGGTGGACCGCGGATACCCGCCGCTCGAGTTCGATCTGCGGAGCCGCCCCGGCGGCCGGGAAAGCACCGAGAAGCCAGAGCGCGGCGGCAGTTCGCCGGGTTGCCGGACCGGTGCGGGAACTCGCGGACGGCGCCATGCCTTCCGCCCTGTTACGATTTTCGATCATGGAATCCATTTTCAAGATGGCGGCGCACCGATGGACGCCGGCAGCCGCAATTGTCCTCATCGGAACCGTCGGCTGCAGCGGCCCCGAGGGTCCCGAATCCTTGACGATCTACTGCGGTCGGGGCGAGTCGCTCGTCGGTCCGGTGGTCGAAGGCTTCCAGGCGGAGACCGGGATCCCGGTGGAGGTCCGCTACGGCGGCAGCGCCGATCTGGCGGCCCAGATCCTCGAGGAAGGCGATCGGAGCCCTGCCGATGTGTACTACGGGCAGGACGCCGGAGCGCTCGGTCAGCTGGCGGGCGAGGGGCGGCTGCGCCCCCTCTCGGACGCCGTCCTCGGCCGGGTGCCGGAGCGGTTCCGCGATCCCGGCGGCCGCTGGGTGGGCACCACCGGCCGGGCCCGGGTGTTCGTGTACAACACCCAGCTCCTCACTCCCGAGGAGGTCCCCGACACGATCGCCGGCTTGACCGATCCCCGCTGGAAGGGGCGGATCGGCTGGGCGCCGACCAACGGGTCGTTCCAGGCGTTCGTCACCGCGGTCCGGCTGCTCGAAGGCGAAGAGGCGGCGCGGGAGTGGCTCACCGGGATCTTGGCGAACGAACCCACCGCGTATCCCAACAATATGGCGATCTATCAGGCGGTCGCGGACGGCGAGGTCGAGATCGCCCTCTCGAACCACTACTACCTGTTCCGCTTCCTCGCGCAACGGGGAGAGGACTTCCCCGCCCGCACGGTGAGCCCGCGCGGCGGCGGCGCCGGCGGGCTGATCAACATCTCGGGGGGCGGAGTGGTGGACACCGCCCGGAATCCGGAGGCCGCCGAGCGCTTCCTCGCCTACCTGCTCACCGAAGAGGTCCAGCAGCGCTTCGCCGGCGAAACCTTCGAGTACCCGCTGGTTCCCGGAGTCACCACCGATCCGAGGGTGACCCCGCTCTCGGAGATCCGCCCGCCGGATCTCGCCCTCGGCGATCTCGAAGACCTGCGGGGAACGCTCGATCTGCTCCGCGAGGCGGGAGCGATCTAGCAGCCCGTGTGACTTCGTCCCCGGGCTGCTGACTGAGCCCTTCGCCCCGTCTCCTTCGCGGGGGGAGGGCAAACCCCGGCGGTTCGGCGCATGGCGGCGATGAGCGATTCCGCTTGGCGGGGGCGTAATCCCTCTCCGTTCCTCCGGGGTGCCGGCCTGCTGGTCGGGGCGCTGTGCCTGCTCCCGCTCCTCTATCTCGCCGTCCGGGCGCTGGCCGGCGGCGGACTCCTCGAAGTCCTGCTCCGCGAGCGTAGCCTTGCCGTCGCCGGGCGCACGCTCACGCTGTCGGTATCCGTCGCCCTCGCGTCGGCGGCGCTGGGACTCCCGCTCGCCTGGCTCAGCTCGCGCACCGACCTGCCGGCCCGGAGGCTGCTCACCGTCCTGCTGGCGCTGCCCCTCGCCGTGCCCTCGTATGTCGCCGCGTTCGCGGCGGCCACCGCGCTCGGCCCGCGCGGACTGTTGCAGCGCGCCCTCGAACCCCTGACCGGCATCGAGCGGCTGCCCGAGATCTACGGTTTCCCCGGTGCCTTCCTGGTGCTCGCGCTGCTCAACTATCCGTATGTCTATCTGGCGGCGCGCGCTCGGTTCGCGGTGCTGGACGATTCGCTCACCGACGCCGGAAGGGTGCTCGGCGCCGGTCCGCTGCGGCGGCTCCGGCGGATCACCCTGCCGCTCGTTTCCGGTGCGCTGCTCTCGGGAGGGCTCCTCGCCGCTCTCTACACCCTGAGCGATTTCGGTGCGGTTTCGCTGCTCCGTTACGAAACCTTCACCTGGGCGATCTACCTCCAGGTCCGGAGTTCGCTGGACCGCCATACCGCTGCCGGGCTCGCGCTGCTGCTGGTGTTCGCGACGCTGCTGGTGCTCGCCGCCGCGCGGCGCTTCGAAGCTCGATCGATCCCGGCGGCGACTTCCGCCGTCCGTTCCCGCCCGCCCCGGGTAGTCCCCCTGGGGCGCTGGAAGTGGCCGGCGCTCCTCGGCTGCCTGCTGGTGCTCGGGCCGGCACTCGGGCTGCCGATCGGGGTCTGTCTCTACTGGCTCCACGAGGCCCCCGCCCATGCGGCGGCGGGTCTGCTTCCGGCGCTCTCCCGCACCGGGCTCGCATCGCTCGCCGCCGCGCTCGCCACCACCGCGCTGGCGATCCCGGTGGCGTTCCTCGCGGTCCGGTTCCCCTCGCGGGAGAGCTCGGTGCTGAAGGCGGTGTCCCACATCGGGTTCGGTCTGCCGGGGCTGGTGGTCGGCCTGTCGCTGGTGTTCTTCGCGGTGCAGCTGGCACCGTTCCTCTACCAGACTCTGGCGCTGCTGGTATTCGCCTACGCCGTCCACTCGCTGCCGCAGGCGCTCGCTCCGGCGGAAGCCGCTCTCGCCTCGATCAGCCCCCGGCTCGAAGACGCGGCGCGGTCGCTCGGCGCCCGCTCGGTCCGCCGGCATCTGCGGGTGACGCTCCCGCTGCTGCGTCCCGGCCTCGCCTCGGCGTTGGCGCTCGTTTTCCTGACCACGGTGAAGGAGTTGCCCGCGACCCTGATGCTCGCGCCCACCGGCTTCCGCACCCTGGCGACCACGGTCTGGAACGCCGCCGAGAATGTGGAATTCGGACGCGCCGCGGCGGCTTCGCTGGCCCTGCTGGGCTGCTCGGCGCTGGCGCTGCTCTTCGTGCTCCGGGACAGCCCCAGCCGGCGGCTGACCCTTCCCGCCGAAGTGCCGAAAGCGTCCCGGCTTCGCTCGCCGGGGCACCCTCGACCGTGACTGCAGAGCGAAACGGCGCGCAGCCGGCGCTCCGTTGCCGCGGCCTCGAAAAGCGTTTTCCGAGCGGGAGCGGGCGCCGGGTTCTCGCGGGAGTGGACCTGGCGCTCGCCGGCGGCAGCCTGCTGGCGGTTCTGGGCCCGAGCGGCGGCGGCAAGACGACGCTGTTGCGGCTCATCGCCGGGCTCGATGCTCCGGATGCGGGCCGGGTGGAGCTTTGGGGGTGCGAAGTGAGCGGGCCGGGAGTCTTCGTGCCGCCGGAGTCGCGCCGGGTGGGATTCGTCTTCCAGGACTACGCGCTGTTCCCGCACCTGACCGCGCTCGAGAACACGGCGTTCGGAACTCCGGGTCCGGCGGGGCTCGCGCGGGCCTGGGGAGCGCTGCAGCGGGTGGGCCTCTCGGAGGTGGCGGCGCAGCGGCCTCACGAACTCTCCGGGGGGGAGCAACAGCGGGTGGCGCTGGCGCGGGCGCTCGCCCCCGAGCCTGCGATCGTGCTCCTCGACGAGCCGTTCTCGAACCTGGACGCGCCGCGGCGTGCCGGGGTCCGCGACGAAGTGGCGCAGCTGCTCCGCCGCCTCGGAACGACGGCGGTGCTCGTGACCCACGACCGCGAAGAGGCGTTCGGGCTCGCCGACCGGGTCGCGCTGCTCCTCGACGGCCGGGTGGTCCGCGTCGGGCGCCCCGAGGAACTCGCGCGGGATCCCGGCAGCCGGAAGGCAGCGTGCTTCCTCGGAGAGACGAACTTCCTGCCGGGGGAGAGCGACGGGCGAAGCGCCGCCTGCGAGATCGGGCGGGTCGAGCTGCTTTCACCGCTCGCGGGCGGACCGGCGCCGCGCGGCGCGGTGGAGGTTCTGCTTCCGCTCGACGGCCTGATCGTCGAAAACTCACCTGCCGAAACCCTGCCTGCCGGACCCTTGCCCGCTGGGCGGGGCGGCGCGGTCGCAGCGGAGCTGACCCGGGCCTCGTTCCACGGAGCCTTCCAGCTGCTCGAAGCCCGGCTTCCCTCGGGGGGAAGCGTCTGCGTCCGCTCGCCGGCCCGTGAGGCCTGGCAGCGGCCTTGGCGTCCCGGCCAGCGGGTCGGTCTCCGGGTCGCGGGCCCGGTACCGGCTTTCCCGCGGGAGGAGTCTTGACTTCCGGCAGCTGATCCGAGAGGGCGCCGCAAGGGTGCCGTCTGCTCCGCCCGGAGAGGGTTCGCCGCCATCCTCCTCGCCGTTCCCTGTTTGACAGACAGGAGGGCGTCCGCCGAGAATTCCGCACGGGGGAGGGAGCCGAGGAGCGGATGATGTCGAAACGGCGGCTGCTCGGCCTTCCGCTCGCGGCGGCGGCGGCCTGCGGCGGCGGGGAACCCGCCGACCATCCCTGGAATGCGCTCGACGCCGAGCGGCCGATTGCGGCGGCGGACAGCGTGTTCCTCGAGGAACTCACCTGGATGGAGGTACGGGACCGGATCGCCGGCGGTGCGGCGACCGCGATCGTGGCGACCGGCGGCATCGAGCAGAACGGGCCGTATGTGGTCACCGGGAAACACAATGTGGTGCTGCGGGCGACCACCGAGGCCATCGCGCGGCGGCTCGGCGATGCGCTCGTGGCCCCTATCGTGGATCTGGTTCCCGAAGGCGGCCACGACCCGCCCACCGGGCACATGCGCTATCCGGGCACCATCGGCCTCAGCGGCGAGACCTTCGAGCTGCTGCTCACCGATGTGGCGCGGAGCCTCGCAGTGAGCGGGTTCACCGAGGTGATGCTGATCGGCGACAGCGGCGGCAACCAGCGCGGCATGGCGGCGGTGGCGGAGCGCTGGAACGCCGCCCCGCCCCACCCGGGAACCCGCCTCCACCACCTTCCCGAGTACTACTCCGAGGACCTGTGGAGCTACGAGCAGCTCCAGGAGCTCGGCATCCATCAGTCGCCGGCAGTGCAGTCGGCCTCGCGCGCCGGCATCCACGACGACTACCACTACGACGCCATCATGGCGACGGTGGACCCCGGCTCGATCCGCACCCGCGAGCGCCGGGCGGCGGGGCTGTTCTCGATCAACGGGGTCCCGCTCGACCCCCTCGACCGCACCGTCGCGAACGGCCACGCGCTCGTCGCCCGCCGCGCGGAGATCACGATCGCCGCCTTTCGGAAGTCGCTCGCCCGCTGACCCGCCCGCGGCGTTGGCAGCCGGCGGGGCGGGGGATGCGGGCGGCTATTCCTGGCTTCTGGTCCTAGCTTCTGGCCCGCCCGGAAGCGAGCCGCGGCCAGAGCGGCGCGCCGGCAGCGGTGACGAGCGTCCGGCCGCCGTTCCAGGCCGCATCTTCATCCAGCGACGGCGCCCGGGAGACACCACCTCCCAGCCGTTCGAGGATCCGGGCGCAGGACTGCGGCATCACCGGATGGAGCAGGACGGCGGCGATCCGGGTTGCTTCGGCGGCCTCGTAGAGCGTCTCGTCGAGTGCGGCAGCCGCCTCCGGGTCCTTCGCCAGCGTCCAGGGGGCGCGTTCCGTGAGGAATTCGTTCACCGCGCCCACGATCCTGAAGGCAGCGCCCGCCCCTTCGTGGAGGCGGAGTGCTTCCATGGAGCCGCGGTAGTCGGCGGCGGCCGCCGCTGCGAGGTCCGGCAGCCGTGAGCGCGCGGAGGGCGAGAGGCGCCCTCCGCGGTAGCGGCCCGCCATCGAGGTGATCCGGCTCACCAGGTTGCCGAGCGCGTTCGCGAGGTCGGCGTCGTAGCGGGCCTCGAAGCGGTCCCAGGAGAAGTCGCCGTCCTGGCCGTAGGGGATCTCGCGGACCAGGAAGAGGCGCAGCGGGTCGGGGCCGAAGTGGTCGCTCGCTTCGAGCGGGTCCACCGCGGTGCCGAGCGACTTGCTCATCCGCTCGCCCTGGAAGTTCACGAAGCCGTGCCCGAAGACCTGGCGCGGGATGGGGAGCCCCGCCGCCATCAGCATCGCCGGCCAGATCACTGCGTGGAAACGGGTGATGTCCTTTCCCACGATGTGGAGGTCGGCGGGCCAGCGCTCGTCCCAGCCTGCGGCCTCCTCCCCGTACCCGGTCGCAGAGAGGTAGTTGACGAGTGCGTCGAACCACACATAGACGACGCTCCGGTCGTCGAAGGGCACCGGGATTCCCCAGCCGAGCCCCGGTCGGCTGACCGAGAGATCCAGAAGGCCCGCTTCGAGGACATTCCTGAGCTCGTTGCGCCGGGTTTCGGGTTCGAGGAAACCGGGCTGTTCGTCATAGAGCGCGAGTAGCCGGTCGCGGTAGGCCGAAAGGCGGAAGAAGTGGTTTCCCTCGGAGATCCAGTCGGGCTTCGACCGGTGGAGCGGGCAGAAGCCGTCCTCGAGATCCTTCTCCTGCTTGAACGCCTCGCAGGAGACGCAATACCAGCCCTCGTAGGTCCCCTCGTAGAGGTCTCCCCGGGCCCGGATCGCCTCAAGCAGTTTCCGTACCCCGAGCTGGTGGCGCCGTTCGGTGGTGCGGATGAAGTCGTCGAAGGAGATGTCGAGCTTCGCCCACACCGCGCGGAAGGTGTCCTCCATCTTCCCGCAGTAGTCGAGCGGATCGAGGCCCTGCTCCGCCGCCCGCCGCCGCACATTCAGCGAGTGCTCGTCGGCGCCCATCAGGAAGTGGGTCCGGTATCCCGCACTCCGCTTGAAGCGGGCGATCACATCGGCGGTGATCTTCTCGTAGGCGGTTCCCAGATGCGGCGGGGAGTTCACATAGTCGATCGCAGTGGTGAGATAGAAGCGGGACACCGGGCGCGGGCGGATTCTACGCGCCGGTTCCCGCCTGCTCCGGGGCGCCGAGACGGTTCGAACGACGGCCCGGAGGTCGATCCGAGACGCCGGCCCCGAGACGAGTGAGGCCGGGTCCTCCGGATGGGGTCCGGCGGACGAGACGCGCATCGGGAGGCGCTCCCCCGCCCCCCCGGTAGAATTTCCGCTCCCGGCTCCGGCCGCCTGTCCCGGCTCGGAACCGGCCCCCGCCCGGGAAATGAGGAGAAGCCCCGTCCGGATGAGCGTGAAGACTGTCTTCGAGACCTGCCGGCCGCGCTGGCAGGTGCTGGAGAGGGCGATCTGCGAGTCCCTCGAACGTGGATGGAATCCGGAATTTGGCGCCGCTTCATGTCAGTGTCAGCGCCGGCAGTTCGCCGGACCCCACGCGGACTCCGGAGATCGATTCGATTCTCTCCGCGACGAAACGCGAACAGATCCTTGCCGCGTTGCGGCTTCTCGATTTGGCGGAGATCGCCGAGCGGCTCGGCTACCTCGACGAGATCACTGGCGACGACGATCCGGCAGAGCCGCCGATGGAGCTCTCGTCCTTGCGCCAGTGCGCCCTGTTCTTCGCCAGCGAGCCCCGCCGCAGTACTGCAAGCCGTCGGCAGTCGGAAGAGACGGTCTTCCGATGCCGGCAGCGTTCGAACTCCGACAGTGCGAGGAATACCTCTCCGTGAACTGGCTCGAGTGCCTCGACGTGTCGAGTCTCGATGCGGCCGTTTCGAAAGTTCGGGCGGTGTTTTAACGAAGGGGCTACTGCGTCAAGCCGAACGGCAGGTTCGCGGCTCTGGAGGTCGGAGGCCTGAAGTCGGCGGTCGCCGCTCACGCGCCCGGACCGGTGCGGGTGGAAACCCGACCCCGGACCGACGATGCATCCCACAGCGGAGTCTTCGGCTACCCCGCCGACGACTTAGCCGTTGCCGTGGAGATCGCGTGCCGGGTGCGTTCCGAGTGCGTCCACCCGGCCACACCTGAGGTGGATGGAACGACCTGAAGCGTGACCTGCGCGAGTGGCGCAACCGGGTCGAGCGGGAATCTACGGGATCACGGCGTCGTCGGACTTCCCGACAGCAGGCGGGCCATCAGGGAATCGGATAGGTCCCGGGCGCTTTTGGAGGTCCGTTTCCGTAGCGTTTCCATAGGACCGTTCCGGATGGCACGAGTCGAGCGCTACTTGTTCGCAACCCGGCGCGGGTGATGGTTCCGTCGTTCCCTCGTCCGATACGACACCGTATCTACTGCGGCTTCGGTCGGACCGATCGGATGGACATCATCCCCTTGAAATTCTTCCGAACCCATGCCAACCCTCCTCGTTATTCCCGATTGCCAAATGTCATGGGCCTGTACACCGGAGTTGATCCGCGGCGCCGGCTCGGGCAGACTCGCCCGGATGGCGATCAGAGAAACGCGGCGGCACACCTGCCGTTTCCCCGCACTGCTCGCGGTGCTCTCCCTCGCCGCCGCGGCGCCGGCGGCGGCACAACTCTCTTCGCGGGCGGTGGCGGACGGCGGCCCCCGTTCGTGGGCGATCGTCGGCGGCTCCGTTCACATCGGGGACGGGACGGTCCTCGAGGCGGCGACGGTGGTGCTCCGGGACGGGCTGATCGTCTCGGTCGAGGCCTCGGAGGGGATGGGGAGCGAGGCGCCTTCGGGAGCCTTCCGGTTCGATGCCGCCGGAAAACATGTCTATCCGGGCTTCATCACCGCGCTCTCGAACCTCGGGCTCCGGGGGGGCGGCGCCGGTGCTGCGCCCGGGAGCGCTCCGAGGGCGGGCGGAGAGAATGCCGCCCCCCCGCCTTCCCGAGGACCCGAAGACCGTCCGGACACCTTCTCCTGGCGCCTCGCCGCCGACGAGCTGCGAACCGACGACGAGCGGATCGCAGCTTGGCGGAGCGCCGGGTTCACTTCCGCGGTGTCCGCACCTCGGACCGGGATCGTCCCCGGGCGCGCCGTCTTCTGGAATCTCGCTGGGGCGGACGGCGTGGACCCGCGCGATCTGGTGGTGGGCGGCGATGCGGCGCTGCTGGTCCGTCTCGAGACCCGTGGCTTCCGCTCCTTCCCCGGTTCCCTGATGGGAGTCGTCGCCTATCTGCGCCAGCTCTTCCTCGACGCCTCGCACTACGCCGAGGTCTGGCGGATGTACGAGGAGGACCCGGCGGGGCTTCCCCGCCCGCGCCACGACCGGGCGCTCGCCCCTCTCGCCGCTGCGGCGGCGGGGGAGCAGCCGGTGCTGCTGCCCGCGCATCTCGAAAAGGAGATCCGACGGATGGTGCGGCTCGCCGAGGAGTTCGGCATCCGGCCGGTGCTCTACGGCGGGCACGAAGCGGGGGCGGCGGCGGAATTCCTGGCGGAGCGCCGGGTTCCCATCCTGGTGGACCTGAACTGGCCGCAGGCGGACCCGCAGGCGGATCCGCAGGCCGAAGTCCCGCTCCGGGTGCTCCGGCGGCGCGACCGGGCGCCCGCAGGGCCGGCGGCGCTGGCGGCGGCGGGCGCCCGCTTCGCCTTCTACCGGGGAGAGTCCCCGGGGCAGCGTTCGATGCCGGGTTCGTCTCCGGGTCCGCGGGGCGGACCGCAGGGGGACCGAGGTGCCGGCGGCGCCCTCTCCGCGGTCCGGGAGGCGATCGCCCGGGGTCTCGACCCGGAGGCCGCGCTCACCGCCCTGACCCTTTCGCCCGCGGAGATCTTCGGAGTCGCGGACCGGGTGGGAACGCTCGCTGCCGGGAGGATCGCGAACCTGCTGATCGCCGACCGGGACATCTTCGACGAAGCGGCGAAACTGGAAGCGGTCTTCGTGGACGGGGTGATCCACCGCCCCGAAGTCGAAGCGGAGGACACCGAAGTCGAAACTGCGCCCGGGCGTGCCGCCCGGGAGGGCGAGGAGTGAGAGCGATGCCACCACGGATGACTCTTTTGCCGGCGGCGGCGCGGGCTCTCGGCTTCGCCGCCCTCCCTCTGCTGGCCGCGGCGCCGGTTTCCGCCCAGAGCGCCGCCCGAACCACCGTGATCCGGGGGGCGACGGTGCTCACCGTGAGCGCGGGGACCCTCTCTCCCGGAGCGATCCTCATCCGGGACGGGAAGATCGCCGAGGTCGGGGCGAGCGTCGCGGTCCCCGACGGCGCCGCCGTGATCGAAGCCGAGGGGCTCTTCGTGATGCCCGGCATCGTGGACGCCCACTCCCACATCGCCGCCGAATCCATCAACGAGGGAAGCGTCGCGGTCTCCTCGATGACCAGCACCGGCGATGTGGTGGATCCGGACGACATCGACATCTACCGCGAACTGGCGGGCGGGGTGACCACCTCGAACATCCTCCACGGCAGCGCGAACCCGATCGGCGGCCTGAATGTGGTCATCAAGCACCGCTTCGGTGCGGACGCCGAGGGGTTGGTCTTCGAAGGCGCGCCTCCCGGAATCAAGTTCGCGCTAGGCGAGAATCCCAAGCGCTCGCGGGGGATGCCGGCGGGCGTCGAGCGCCGCTACCCGGCTACCCGGATGGGAGTCCAGGATGTGATCCGCCAGGCGTTCCTGGAAGCGCAGGCCTACCGGAAGGCCCACGCCGACCATGAGGCAGCGAAGGCGCGCGGCGAGCGGACGCTGCCGCCGCGCCGGGACCTGAAGCTGGAGCCGCTCGTCGAGATCCTGGAGGGGGAGCGCCTCGTCCACGCCCACTGCTACCGCCAGGACGAGATCTTGCAGCTGCTGCGGCTCGCCGAGGAGTTCGGCTTCCGCATCGCCACCCTGCAGCATGTGCTCGAGGGGTACAAGGTCGCCGACGAGATCGCCGCCCACGGCGCCGGCGCCTCCACTTTTTCCGACTGGTGGGCCTACAAGGTCGAGGCCTACGACGCGATCCCCTACAACGCGGCGCTCATGGCCGAGCGCGGCATCCTGGTCTCGATCAACTCCGACAGCGCCGAGGAGGCCCGCCACCTGAACCAGGAGGCCGCCAAGACGGTCAAGTGGGGCGGGATGAGCGAAGAACAGGCGCTCGCCATGATCACCATGAATCCGGCGGTCCAGCTCGGCGTCGGCGACCGGATCGGCTCCCTCGAGGTCGGCAAGGATGCCGATCTCGCAGTCTTCGACCGCCACCCGCTGAGCACCTACGCGGTGAACCGGATGACCTTCGTGGACGGCGAGCTGCTCTTCAGCCGCGAGCGGGACCGGGCGATGCGGGAGAGCGCCGCCGCCGAACGCGCCGCGCTCGAGAAAAAGCTCGCTGCGAAGCCGGAGAAGAAGTCGACCGGCGGAGGAGAGCGATGAAAACCGCCGCCGGCGCCGCCCTCCTGCTCCTCGCCAGTGCCGGTGCCCCGGCCCAGGAGGGGGAGACCTGGGTCATCGAGAACGCCCGGATCCACACCCTGGTCGAGGGGGCTGCCCCCATCGAATCCGGGTCCATTCTCATCCGCGACGGGCGGATCGTAGAGATCGGCGAGCTGGCCGCCCCCGCCGGTGCGACGGTGATCGATGCCGCCGGGCTCGAGGTGTATCCGGGGATGATGGATTCGGTGAGCCAGCTCGGCCTCACCGAAATCGGCTCCATCAGTGCCACCGTGGATACCGCCGAGCTCGGCGAGATGAACCCGCACCTCAGGGCGCGGACCGCGGTCCATCCGGCGAGCGAGCATCTGCCGGTGGCGCGCGCGAACGGCATCACCCATGCGGTGGTGGCGCCGGGCCGTCTCGGCGGTTTCGGCGGCGGCGGGTCCGGGATCAGCGGCCAGGCATCCATCGTCCATCTCGACGGCTGGACCGTCGAGGAGATGGATATCGAGCCGTCGGCGGGGATGGTGCTGCGCTGGCCGACCCACTCCACCCGTTCGTTCGACCCGGCGACCTTCCGGCCCCGGCGGCGCTCCTTCCGGGAGGCGAAAGAGGACTACGACCGCGCAGTCGCCGAATTGACCGAGGTCTTCGATGCGGCCCGCCGCTACCAGGCGGGAGTCGAAGCGGCGGCCGCTGCCGAGGGCGGAGCCGGGGAGATCGAGCGGGACATCCGCCTCGAAGCGCTCGGGCCGGTGGTGGGCGGGGAGCTGCCGCTGCTGGTGGTCGCTCAGAGGGAGCGCGAGATCCGCCACGCGGTCGAGTTCACCCGGGAACAGGGGGTCCGGATGATCCTGCTCGGCGGCGACGAGGCCTGGAAAGTGAAGGAGCTCCTCGCCGATTCCGGGGTCTCGGTGATCCTGGGCCCGACGCAGCGGCTGCCCGAGGAGGAGGACGACCCCTACGACCGGCCGTTCACCACTCCCGGCGAGCTCCATGAAGCCGGCGTCGCCATCGCCTTCGCCAGCTTCGGGTCCGCGAACTCGCGGCTGCTCCCCTACGAGGCGGGACACGCAGTGGGCTACGGCCTGCCCCAGGAGGAAGCGATCCGGGCGATCACGGTGACGCCGGCGCGGCTCTTCGGACTCGACGAGGACTTCGGGACGATCGAGGAGGGCAAGGTGGCGAACCTGATCGTGGTGGACGGCGATCCGCTCGAGATCCGCACCGAGGTCCGCGAGGTGTTCGTGAACGGCGTTCCGGTCTCGCTCGACAACCGGCACCTTCGCCTCTACCACAAGTACCGCGATCGGCCCCGGCCGGAGCCGCCGCCAGAGTCTCCTTCGGAACCCCCAGCGGAAGGCTGACCCGCCGCCTTCGAGCGACTGCCGTCCGGGGCGCTCCTGAATTCAGCCCCGGGCTGCTGCGATGGCGCTGACGAACCGGGGCCGTGTCGAGCAGGGGCTCGACCTGCTCCGCCGCGGGCTCGCGCCCTTCATCGATCGCGAACTCAACCGCGCTGTCCGCGCCGGCCGGCTCGGCAGCGACATCCGCCGCATCCTGGCCGAAAACTCGGAAGAGGCGAAAGCGCCGCTCGCCGACTGGGACGCCGCTGCCCTGCTCCGGGTCCTGTGGCAGCGGTGGAACGATGTCTTCCGAGAGACGCTCGGCGCGACGGAGCGGAGCCTGGTTTCCGAACTCCGGGGGCACCGGAACCAGTGGGCGCACCAGAAACCGTTCTCCGGGGACGACGCCTACCGGGCGCTCGACTCGGCGTTCCGACTGCTGACTGCAGTCTCGGCCCCGGAAGCGCAGGCGATCGAACCGCTCAAGACGGATCTCCTCCGCGCCCGCTACGAGCAGGAGCGCCGGAACGCGGAGAAGTGCCAGCGCGCCGCCCCGATCGATGGGAAGCAGACCGCCGCTGCCGGGCTCGCTTCCTGGCGCGAGGTCATCAGTCCCCATGAGGATGTGGCCAGCGGGCGCTATCGACAGGCGGAGTTCGCCGCCGATCTCTGGCAGGTGTCCCGCGGCGAAGGCGCCGCCGAGTACCGCGACCCCAAGCGCTTCTTCCACCGCACCTTCCTCACCGAGAGCCTTCGGAGGCTGCTGCTCGGTGCGGTCCGGCGTCTCGGCGGCGCCGGCGGAGATCCGGTGGTGGCGCTCCAGACGAGCTTCGGCGGCGGCAAGACCCACTCGATGCTCGCTCTCTACCACCTCTTCTCCGGCACTCCTGCGGGCGAGCTGGCGGGGGTGGACGCACTGCTCGCCGAGGCGGATCTTTCGCTCCCGGCGGGGGTACGGCGGGCGGTGCTCGTCGGGCACTGGCTGTCCCCTTCGAAACCGCAGGAGAAGCCCGACGGCGTGGCGCCGCGCACGCTCTGGGGCGAGCTCGCCTGGCAGCTCGGCGGCAAGACCGCCTACGAGCGGATCCGCCGCGACGACGAGAACGCGACGAACCCCGGGGACGGGCTCGTCGAGCTGCTGCGCGAGTCCGGCCCCGCCCTGGTGCTGGTGGATGAATGGGTCGCCTACGCCCGTCAGCTGCGCGAGGACGCTCTTCCCGGTGGAACCTTCGAAACCCAGTTCAGCTTCGCCCAGACGCTCACCGAAGCGGCGAAACGGGTGGAGAACTGCCTGTTGGTGGTCGCGCTGCCGGCTTCCGACCGGCCTATCGACTCCAGCCGGCCCGGCGACGAAGAAGTGGGCGGCCTCAGCGGCCGGGAGGCGCTCTCGCGGCTCCAGCATGTGATCGGGCGGGTGGCCTCGCCCTGGCGCCCGGCCAGCTCCGAGGAGAGCTTCGCGATCGTGCGGCGCCGGCTGTTCGAATCGCTCCCGGGACACGCCTTCCAGAAGCGGAACCTCACCGCCC
Organism: Vicinamibacteria bacterium; assembly: GCA_963422395.1. GTDB lineage: Bacteria > Acidobacteriota > Vicinamibacteria > Marinacidobacterales > Marinacidobacteraceae. The sequence continues at coordinate 794,957 of OY729431.1, forward strand.
GCAGCCTCGCCGACTTCTACCGCTCGGAGAAGGGTCAGTTCCCGCCGAAGTGCCGCGAGGCCGACTACGAGAAGCGGATCCAGGCGGAGTACCCCATCCACCCGGAGGTCTTCGACCGCCTCTACGACGACTGGTCGGCGCTCGCCCGCTTCCAGCGGACCCGCGGCGTGCTCCGACTGATGGCGGCGGCCATCCACTCCCTCTGGGAGAGCGGCGACCAGAGCCCGCTCATCCTGCCCTCGATGCTGCCGATCGACGATCCGCGGGTCCAGCCCGAGCTGACCCGCTATCTCACCGACAACTGGACCCCCATCCTCGAAAAGGATGTGGACGGACCGAATTCACTGCCGCGTCGGATCGACAGCGAGTTCAAGGTGCTGGGAGCGAAGTGGGCCGCGCGGCGGGTGGCCCGCACCATCTTCCTCGGCTCCGCCCCCAAGGCGGGCGCCGTGCAGCGCGGGCTCGACGACCAGCGGGTGCGGTTGGGCTGCGCTCTTCCGGGGGACAACCCGGCGGTGTACGACGACGCGCTGCGGCGGCTCGCCGGCCGCGCCACCCATCTCTACCGGGAGGCGCCGCATTCCTGGTACGACACCCAGCCCACCGTCACCAAGCTGGCCGAGGAGCGCGCCGAGCAGCTGTCGCCGGACCTCGTGAGCGAGGAGGTCGCCCGCCGGGCGCGCCGCGCGCTCGGAGAACGCGGGCGGTTCGCCGCGGTACACTCGCTGCCCGCCTCTCCCGCCGAGGTGGCCGACCAGCGGGAGGCCCGGCTGGTGGCGCTCGGTGTGGAAGAGCCCCACCTCAGGAGCGAGAACAGTCCGGCGCAGCAGGCCGCCGCGGCGATCCTGGAAAGCCGCGGCAGCCAGCCGCGCCAGTATCGGAACGCGCTTCTCTTCCTCTCCGCCGACGCCAAACGGGTGCCGGATCTCGAGGAGGCGGTGCGTGCCTTCCTCGCCTGGAAGTCCATCACTGCCGAACGGGAAACGCTGAACCTGAATGTCCAGCAGGCCCGTCAGGCGGAGAACGAGCTGGAGAGTGCCGATTCCACGGTAGCGGTCCGGCTGCCCGAGGTCTGGCGCTGGCTGCTCTGCCCGAATCAGGAGGAGCCGAGCGACGAGATCGTCTGGGAAGCGCTGGAGCTGCGCGCTTCGGGCGGCCTCGTCGAGCGGGCGGAAAAGCGGGCGGTGGATGCCGACTGGCTGCTCACCGGATTCGCGGGCTCGCTGTTGCGGCGCGAGCTCGACCGGGTGCCGCTCTGGCGGGGCGAGCAGGTCCCGGTCCGCCAGCTCGCCGACGACTTCGCCCAGTACCTCTACCTGCCGCGGCTCGTTTCCCCCGAAGTGCTCGCCGGGGCGGTCCGCGATGGACTCGGCCTCCGCTGGGCCGAGACTTTCGCCTTCGCCGACGGTTACGACGAGGATCAGGACCGCTATCTCGGGCTGCGGGCCGGTCAGGCGGTTGTCGTTTCGGTGGAGACCGGCGGGCTGCTGGTGAAGCCCGAGCGGGCGCGGCGGCAGTTCGATGAGGAATCCGCCCCGACGCCGCCCTCCGAGGTTGCCGATCCGGCGGCTCCCTCCGATCCGGACTCGCCGGGAAGCTCCGGCCCCCGCGAGCCTCGGAAACCCGTGCGCCGCTACCACGGAACCGTCCGCCTCGACCCGCTGCGAGTGGGTGCCGAAGCGGGCCGGATCGCCGAGGAAGTGATCGCACACCTCGCGGGGCCGGAGGGCGCTTCGGTCCGGGTGTCGCTGGAGATCGAGGCGGAGCAGGACACCGGATTCTCCGAGCGGGTGGTCCGCGCCGTCCGCGAGAACGCCACGGCGCTGCAGTTCGAATCGCACGAGTTCGAGACCGAATGAAGCGCCGGCGCCGCGGGCTCCTCCCTCGGGTCGGCGGCGCCGGCTCGACCCCGGCGGATTAGCAGCCTGTGGATGAAGTGGCGCGAGCCCCAAGAGCGGTCCAGTTCTCCCGGTGGGGGCGGCGCCCGGCTGGCAAGGCGCGTGAGGGAGGAATACCGGGAGTATTTCGACCGAAACGCAACGATGAGCGCCGTGAAACGGGGCGGTTCAGCCGGGGCCCCCACCGGGAGAACCGGGCATCGCCGGCCTTTGGCCGTGTGACTTTGTTCACAGGCTGCTAAGGGCGCATGAAGCTCGAGGAGCTGGCCCCCGGCGCGCGGGTCGGCGGGGTGGGCGCAGGGAGCGCGGTCACCGTGGTCTCCGTCGAGCACCACGGCGAAGGAGCGCTCACCCTCGTCTTCCGGGATGGCTCCGGAAGGCTCGCCGAGCGGATGCTCTTCCGCGAGGACGAGGCCGGGCTGGTCCCGATCGAAGAGGCGCGTGCCTGGGCTTTCGACGCCGACGGTGCGCTCTTCAAGCTCGCCTCCGAAGCCGAGCGGATCCGAAACGCCCCCCTGTTCGATCCGCTGCTCGCGGTCCAGACCTCGGATGTGGAGCCGCTGCCGCACCAGATCACCGCGGTGTACGAGACGATGCTGCCGCGCCAACCACTCCGTTTCCTGCTCGCCGACGACCCCGGCGCCGGGAAGACGATCATGGCGGGGCTCCTCATCAAGGAGCTGATCGCCCGGGGCGACGCCGCCCGCTGCCTCATCGTCTGCCCGGGCAACCTGGTCGAGCAGTGGCAGGACGAGCTCTCGAGCAAGTTCGGCCTCGACTTCGAGATCCTGACCCGCGACCGGCTGCAGACCGCAGCGAGCGGCAACTGGTTTCTGGAAACCCCGCGGGGCATCGCCCGCCTCGACATGCTCGCCCGCCGCGAGGAGATCCGGCCGCTGCTCGAAGCGCCGGACAGCGGCTACGACCTCGTGGTCTGCGACGAGGCCCACAAGATGTCGGCGCGTTCTTTCGGCGGGGAGGTGAAGTTCACGAAGCGCTACCGGCTCGGGGAACTGCTCGCGGCGCGCAGCCGCCACCTGCTGCTGCTCACCGCGACGCCCCACCGCGGCATCGAAGGCGACTACCGGCTCTTCCTCGCGCTGCTCGATCCGGATCGCTTCGAGGGGCGGATCCGCCAGAACGAGCGGCGCGCGGACGACTCGGACCTGATCCGGCGGGTGGTGAAGGAGGACCTGTTCCGGTTCGACGGGCGGCGGCTGTTCCCGTCCCGCTGCGCCTACACCGTCCCCTACCGGTTGAGCGCAGCGGAAATGCAGCTCTACCATGCGGTCACCGACTATGTGCGGGACGAGTTCAACCGCGCCGAAACCGCGGGGAGCCGGCAGCGCCGCACCGTCGGGTTCGCGCTCACCGTGCTCCAGCGCCGTCTCGCATCCTCGCCGGAAGCGATCCTCGTTTCGCTGCGCCGCCGGAGGAAGCGGCTCGAAAAGCGGCGCGCGGAGATGGAAGCGGCCCAACGGGGAGGACAGCAGGGAGGGCAACAGGGCGGGGGAGCCCGACCGCCGGAGCCGAGCTTCCGGACCGTGGAGGAGAGCTTCCCCTTCGATGATCTCGACGAGCTGCCCGAGGACGAAATCGCCCGTGCCGAGGCCGAGGTGCTCGACCAGGCGACCGCGGCGCGCACGATCCCCGAGCTGACCGCCGAGCTCTCGACCCTCCGCCGGCTGGAGCGGCTCGCGCGGCAGGTGCGCCTAAGCGGCGAGGACGCCAAGTGGAGAGGGCTCCAGGGTGTCCTCGAACAGATATTCGGCGGGCCGGGGAGCTCGGCGAGCGGGGAGCCCCCGTTCGCCTTCGGCGCCGGCCCGATTCCCCCGCCGCAGTCCTCCCCGCACCACAAGCTCGTCCTCTTCACCGAGCACCGCGCCACCCTCGAATACCTGGAACAGCGTATAGGCGCCTGGACGGGGCGGCCCGCCGCGCTCGCAGTGATCCACGGCGGCCTCGGGCGGGAGCAGCGGCGGCTGGCGCAGGAGCGGTTCCTGAACGAACCGGAGGTCCGCTTGCTGCTCGCCACCGACGCCGCCGGCGAAGGGATCAACCTGCAGCGGGCGCACCTGATGGTGAACTACGACCTGCCCTGGAACCCCAACCGGATCGAGCAGCGTTTCGGGCGGATCCACCGGATCGGGCAGACCGAGGTCTGCTACCTGTGGAACCTGGTCGCCAGCGGTACCCGCGAGGGTGATGTGTACGAGCGGCTGCTGCAAAAACTGGAGCAGGCGCGCGCCGCTCTCGGGGGGAAGGTGTTCGATGTGCTGGGGCGGCTCGAATTCGAAGGCCGCCCGCTGCGCGAGCTGCTTCTCGAAGCGATTCGGGAGGGCAACCGCCCCGAAATCCGAGCGAAGCTCGAGGAGGCGGTCGAGGGCGCGGTGGACGCCGAAAGTCTTCGCCACCTGATCGACGAGCAGGCGCTCGCCACCGAGGTCATGGAACCCGCCCGGCTCGCCCGGGTCCGCGAGGAGATGGAACGGGCGGCGGCTCATCGGCTGCAGCCCCACTTCATCGGAGCGTTCTTCCGGCTGGCGCTCACCGAGCTCGGCGGGACGATCCGGCAACGCGAGCCCGGCCGCTACCAGATCAGCCATGTTCCGGCTCGGGTGCGGGAGACGGTTCCCGAGCGGTTCGCCGGACGCCGTAAGCCGGTCGTGCGGAAATACGAGCGGGTCGTCTTCGACCGGCAGCGGGCGCGGGTCGCCGGCAAGCCGGACGGCGAGTTCGTCGCCCCCGGACACCCGCTGCTGGACGCGGTGGTCTGGCTCGTCGGGGAGCGCTGGGGCGGATTCCTTCCCCGGGGCGCGGTGCTGGTGGACGAAGGAGATCCGGGGACGAAGCCGCGGGTGATCGCGTCGGTTTCGCACGCGGTGGAGGACGGGACGACGCTCCCCTCGGGAGCGCGGCGCGTGGTCAGCCGGAGGCTGCTCCATGTCGAGATCGGCGAGGACGGCTCGGTCCGGGAGTGCGGCTACGCTCCGTATCTGGATCTTCGGCCGCTCGATCCGGAGGAACCGTCCGCCGCCGAAGTGCTCGGCCGGCCCGAGTGCGCCTGGATCACTCCGGAGGTTGGGAACGCTGCTCGGAATTACGCGATCACCGAGCTCGTCCCGGCGCACCTCGGCGAGGTGCGCGACCTGCGGCTCGAACGGATCCGGAAGACGAAAGCCGCGGTGCGGGAACGGCTGCGATCCGAGATCGCGCACTGGGACCGGCGCGCCGAGGAGCTGAAGGAGGACGAGCGGGCGGGGAAGCCGGCGGCGCGGATGAATTCGGGTGAGGCGCGGGAGCGCGCCGACCGGCTTCAGGAGCGGCTCAAACGCCGGCTCGCCGAACTCGCGGCCGAAGCCGACCTCGCGGCGGCAGCGCCCCGAGTGCGCGGGGGGATGCTCGTCGCCCCGGCGGGACTGATCGCGGCGATGACCGGGACGAGCGGGTTCGAGGAGAGAGGGGAGCGGGCGCCCGAGCCGGCGGACACCGCGGAGATCGCGGCGCGGGCGCGCGCGATCGTGATGGCGAAGGAACGGGAGCTCGGCTTCGAGCCTCGGGATTGCGAGTTCGAGAAACGCGGCTACGACATCGAGAGCCGGGACTCGGGCGAGCCGGGCCGGCTGCGCTTCCTCGAGGTGAAGGGCAGAGCGGAGGGTGCGGACACGATCACGGTGACCCGCAACGAAGTCCTCACCGCCTTGAACCAGCCGGAGGACTACATCCTCGCCATCGTGCGCTTCGGGGAGGACGGTCGGCACGAGCTGCGCTACGCCCGCCGTCCCTTCGAGACTCCGCCGGACGACGGAGCGGCGAGCGTGAACTACCGGATGAAGGAGCTCTGGGAGAGCGCCGCACCCCCGAGCTGATCGAACGGCCCGGCGAGCGTTCCTCCGCAACGGTGAGACTTCGCCGCCGACCGCGGTTCGCCGCTCACTGCCGGCAGATCGTGGAGTTCAGGAGCTGCCTGTTCTTGGCACCGGAATAGATCCGGCCTCGGGGGTTGGCGAGGATTTTCCGATCCTTGAAATCCGTCTGGAGCGCGATTCGGTCGGCATCCACGATGATGCACATGGTGCGCCTTTCACCCGTCGTCCTGGCCGTCGAAACCGAGGAGGGTGTCGGTCTCGCGAAGAAAGAAGCCGCGATATCCGGCGGGCACGTTTTGCAGATTGCCGTGCTCGTCCATCCCGATGTTGTGGATCTCCACCGAATTCCCTTGTGGCTCGAAGTAGAGGATGGACACCTGGTCGGCTTCGAGCTGTTGTTTTCGGACGGAAATGCGGATCCGGTCCACGATGTGGTCGCTGTGGGTCTCGATGAGGAACCGATTCCCCCGCTTCGTTACCGAGTTCACCAGGAAGCTCGCGAATTCGGCCTGGCCCCGCGGATGAAGATGGACTTCCGGCTGTTGCAGCAAGAACAGGGAGGAGTTTCCTTTCTCCGGGTAGCGGCGTCGACCGGAGGATCTCGCGGAGCCGAGTTCCGGAGTCAGGAGTTCCACCAGGATCGGCAGGCTCTGACTCACCCCGTAGCCGACATCCACGATGTTCGCGTGCGACCCGGAGTGCACCTTCAATTGGAGCTGAAAGGGGTCGCTGATCTGCCGCCCATGACGCTTCACCCGGATGTCCGAGAAGAGACCGGACTTCTCACCGAACTCCACGAGGTCCTCGCGCAGGGATTTCCACCGGTCCGACGCCTCGTGGTCGAGGCGCATCATCAGCATGGGGATGTGCGTCCCCTCGGGGGTCGCCGTCTCGCGGATGGGGTCGTAAGTCCGGTGCGGTTTCGCGCGCAGCGGAGCGACCGGAACGAGCGGCGGAAGTGCCGGAGTCAGAAGGCGGTGAAGCCGACTCCGCCTTCCGGCTCTGTCAGGCGAAAGCTTCCGGAGAAAGGCTGCGATCGGTTCGAGGCCGGCGAAACGCGGTTCGCGCCGGCTCTCCTCATCGGAAACGATGTAGGAGACGAGAAACGGCAGGTTCCACAGCTCGAACGGCCCGTCCAGCACGGCTTCGTGGCCCTCGATGGCCAGGGTGATCTTCCCGTTCTCACCGTATCGAAGTTCGAGGTATTCGCCGGACGGGAACGCATAGCGCCATGACTCGATCACCGGCTGCGATCCCCGTTCCACCAGGGTGGCGGCCAGTTCGAACGGTGGCGGACCGTTCTTGCGGCCGGGCACCCGGAGTCCGAGACGGAATTTCTGGATCCGCCCTTCGCGGCCTCGCCGGGAGCGGACGATGTCCCGGAACGAGCCCATGGAGAACGGTTCGCGGTTGAAATCGAGCGAGTGTCCCGCGAGTTGTGCTTCGAGGGTTCGGTGGAGCGCACCGTAGCAACCCAGCAGCGTTGTCTTTCCGGTGCTGTTCTCGCCGACGAGCAGAGTGATCGGCCGCAGACGAGCGCGGTGCTCGCCTCGGAAACAGCGGACATCCTCGATCAGCAGTTCGTCGGGAGAGGTCATCGGGAGAGCCTCGTCGGAGATCGGGGCCGGCAGGGATCGGAGGTGGTGAGAGAGACGAGGCGCGACGCGGTTTCTTGCGCGATTCCGAGCCGAGGGTAACGAATCTTTCCTCGCGGCGGCGCCCCGAGGGCGCGGGGGGATGCTCGCCGCCCCGGCAGGGCTGATCGCTGGGCTCGCGGCCCTCTCGGGCGGAGCGGGATGACCTGCTGCGTTTCGCCCCCTCATGGGAAGAGAGGGCTGACGCCCCGCTCCCGAACCGCCCAGACCGGCATGCGTGGTAGATTTCGGGCCGTCGGTCGTATCGAGTCCCCGGTAGCCCCTCGAGCCTTCGGTTCCCACGGCCCGGCCCGCTCGGCGGCTTGTGCGGCCGCCGGTTCTCCTGTTTCGACCCCGGAGACTTCCAGAGGTTCCGGAGAGGTCATGGTTAATGCGGTCGGCCCCGCTCCCCATGTTCCTTCTCTCCCGGCGGCGTGTCCTCCGTCTTTCCGTCTCCGTCCTGTCGTCCGTTTCCTTCCTCTTGGCTGCGCCCGGCTTCGCGGCGGGCAGCGCGCCGCAAGAAGCCGGCGGGAGCCGATCCGATGAGTCCCGGTTTCTCACCCGGATCCGCCGTCTGACGGTCGAGGGCCGCCGGGCCGGTGAGGGCTACTTTTCGCCCGACGGAACGGAAATCGTCTTCCAGTCGGAGCGCGAGCCGGGCAATCCCTTCTACCAGATCTACCTCCTCTCCCTCGAAACCGGCGACACCGAGCGGATATCGCCCGGTATCGGCAAGACGACCTGCGCCTTCATCTCCCCGAAGAGCGGCGACATCCTCTTCGGCTCCACCCACCTCGACCCGCGCTCGGCAGAACTGCAGCAGGCCGAACGGGACTTCCGCGCCAGCGGACAGGAGCGCCGCTACGCCTGGGACTACGACCCCGCGATGGATATCTTCGTCCGGGAGCGGGTGAGCGGCTCGCTGACCCGCCTCACCGAGGCTCGAGGCTACGACGCCGAGGCGAGCTACTCCCCCGACGGGGAGTGGATCGTCTTCACCTCGATCCGCTCGCAGTACGACCATGAGCTGACCCCGGAGGAAGCGCGCCAGGCCGAGTTCGATCCGTCGTGGTTCGGTGAGATCTGGATCATGCGCGCCGACGGCAGCGGCCAGATCCGGCTCACCCGGACTCCCGGATACGACGGCGGGCCGTTCTTCTTCCCCGACGGCTCCCGGATCGTCTGGCGGCGCTTCTCCGAAGACGGTCTGATCGCCGACATCTGGTCCATGCTTCCGGACGGAAGCGACCAGCGCCAGCTCACCGACTTCGGCGCCATGAGCTGGGCCCCCTATGTCCATCCCTCCGGGGAGTACATCCTGTTCGCCTCGAACGAGCTGGGGTTCAGCAACTTCGAGGTGTACCTGGTGGACGCCGCCGGCGAGAAGGAACCGGTGCGGATCACCACCGCCGAGGGCTTCGATGGGCTTCCGGTTCCCACTCCGGACGGGCGGGGAATCGCCTGGACCTCGACCCGCCACGGCGGGGACGGCGGCCAGATCTATCTCGCCGACTGGAATCACGAAGAAGCACTCGCCGCGCTCGCCGCCGCCCTCCCGCGGGTCCCGGCTCCACCGCGGACCCGGTGATCCGCCCCGGCCCTTACGACGATGACCCGCAAGAATCTGCTCGACGCCCGCACCGTCAGCTATCTGGAGCTGATCGGCAACGGGAAGTCGTATTCGGTTCCCCCCTATCAGCGGGACTACTCCTGGACCGAAGAAGAGTGGAGCGATCTCTGGAACGACATCGTCGGGCTGCGCGAGGCGCCGGCGGAGCGGCACTTCATGGGTCCGCTGGTAGTAGAGGCGCGGAGTGATCTCGACTTCGTGGTCATCGACGGGCAGCAGCGCCTGGCGACGCTCGGCCTGTTGGCGCTCGCGGTGATCGCCCGCCTGCTGGCCTTGGCCGAGGAAGGAACAGAGCCCGAGGCGAACCGCATCTGGGCGCAGAGGCTTCGCGACCGCTTCGTAGGGGAGAAGCACCCGACCTCCCACTTCGAGTCCAGCCGGCTCTCGCTCAACGAAGCCAACGACGGCTTCTGGCAGAGCTATCTGGTTCGGCTCCGAAAGCCGCGGAACCCGCAGAGCCTGCCGCGGTCCAATCGTCTGCTCCACGACGGTTTCCTCTATTTCGGAGAGCGGCTGGATGAGCTCGGAGAGCTCCAGAGCGGCGGCGAGGCGATGGCGAGCCTGATGTTCGAGGCGGTTGCCCGAAAGCTGCTTTTCGTCTTGATCATCGCTGGGGACGATCTGGACGCCTATACCGTGTTCGAGACCCTGAACGCCCGCGGCGTCGGGCTGACCACGACGGACCTGCTCAAGAACTACCTGTTCGCGCAGCTTCGCGACCCGACCGATCGGGCGGAACTCGACCGCCAGTGGCGCGGGCTCGTCGGGACCGTGAGTCCAGAGCGATTTCCCGAGTTCCTCCGGACCCATCTGCTCACCGAGCAGCCGGAGGTCCGGCACCCGCGCCGGCTCTTCCGGACCGTGCGGGAGAATTTTTACGCCTTGCCCGAAGTGATCGGTCTCATCGAGCGGCTCGACGAACGATCGGAACTCTTCGCCGCGCTTTCCGACCCCGGTCACGAGCTTTGGACAGAGAGGCCGGAGGCCCGGCCGTTCCTCCGGGAGCTGGTCCTGTTCCGAGTACCGCAGACCGCACCGCTGCTGCTGGCCGCTTGGGAGCGTTTTCCCCCGCCGGACTTCGACCGGGTGCTGAAGCTGATTTCCGTGATCTCGTTCCGTTACCGCGTCGTCAGCGGACGGAACGGGGGCGGGCTGGAGCAGGTGTGTGCGCGGGCGGCCCGGCGCATCACGGATGGAACGGCCCGGAGCCCGGCGGCGGTGTCCCGGCTGCTCGAACCGCTTCAGGTCGAAGACACGAAGATGCGGCAGGACTTCGCCCGGTTGCGCGTGAACACCCGGGGGCCGCGGAAGAAGCTGGCCCGCTATATCCTCGCCCGGCTCGAATCGGATGCTTCGGGCAGCCATATCGATCCGGAGACGGATCCGGGGACTCTCGAACACATCCTGCCGGAGAACCCGGGGGAGGAATGGGAGGCGGCATTCCCTCCCGACCGACAGGAGGCGTACACCTACCGCATCGGGAACCTCGCTCTTCTCGCCGCCGGCGCGAATCGGGAGATCGGCCGCCGGCCGTACTCCGAGAAGCTGACGGCCTACCGGCGAAGCACCTACGCGCTGACCCGCGAGATCGCGGAGCTGGCCCCCGAGGAGTGGACCCCCGCACTCCTCGAATACCGGCAGCAGCGGCTCGCCGACCGCGCCGTCCACATCTGGAGATCGGACTTTGCCTGAACCGCATGCCCCTTCCCGGCCTTTCCGCTGGATCCTTCCCTCCCTCGCGTTCGTCCTCTCGCCGGCTCTTCCGGCAGCGGCTCAGACCCCGGGCGAGGTCCGCGAGGATGTGCTCGCCCTGCTCGCTCCCGGCACCGAAGGCCGGGCGGTGGGGAGCCCCGGCGCTGCGGTCGCCCGGCGCTACCTGATCTCCGAGCTCGCCGCCGCCGGCGCCCGGCCGCTGCCGGGGCAGGACGGACTCGGCATCCCCTTCCGCTTCGTTTCCGGGGTGGAGGATCTCGGATCCTCGCTCCGGGCGGGCGGGCACAAGCGGTTCGGGAGCGATCAGGTGCGGGCGTTCGCCTTCTCCGAGACCGGCGAGGTGCGGGGCGAACTGTTCTTCGCGGGCTACGGGATCAGCGTTCCCGAGACCGCCGAAACCGCCTACGACAGCTACGCCGGCCACGAGATCGAAGGACGGATCGTGGTCGCGCTCCGCTTCTTCCCCGAAGGGGCCGAGGGAGAGGACCGGACCATGCTGCAGCGCTACTCCGGTCTCCGCGCGAAGGCGGCGGCGGCGCGCGACCGGGGCGCGGTCGGCATGGTGCTCATCACCGGCCCGGGGTCTCCGAATTCCGGAGAGTTGGCACCCGACGGTTTCGACATCGCGGCGCCGGGAAGCCAGGGCATCCTTGCGGCCTCGATCGATGGAGAAGCTGCCGAGCGCCTCTTCGCGGGGAGCGGGGTATCCGTCGGTGAGGTGCAGGCGGCGCTCGACGCCGGAGAGGTGGAATCCGGTTCCTTCGAGATTCCGGGGCTCGCCACTCTCGCGGTGCGCCTCGATCGGATCCGGGCGAGCGGAGCGAATGTGGTCGGGCTGCTGCCAGCGGCGGACGGCAGCTTCGATCCTCCCTGGATCGCGGTCGGCGCCCACTACGACCACCTCGGGCGCGGCGGCGCCGGCTCCCTGAGCCCGCACGGCCCGCCGGAAGTCCATCCGGGTGCCGACGACAACGCTTCGGGCTCCGCCGCGGTGCTCGCCCTCGCCCGCGCCGCCGCCTCGTCCCCCCTCGCCCGGCCGTTGCTGGTCGCCTTCTGGTCCGGCGAGGAGTCCGGGCTTCTCGGGTCCACCGCCTTCCTCCGCGACGAGGTCCGGGCCGATCAGGTGCTCGCGTATCTGAACCTCGACATGGTGGGGCGGCTCGAAGAGAACCGGCTCACCGTCCAGGCGATGGGCTCGTCGAGCGTTTGGCCGGGGATCGTCGAGCGGGCGAATGTGCCGGGCGGTTTCGACCTGGCGCTCGCTGACGACCCGTACCTGCCCACCGACTCCTCGGCCTTCGACAGCGAGGAGGTGCCGACCCTGAACCTGTTCACCGGAACCCATGCCGACTATCACCGGCCCTCGGACACCGCGGACAAGCTGGACTACGAAGGGCTCGCCCGGATCGCCCGTTTCGCCGGACTCGTGGTCCGGCGGGCGGCGGCGGCCGACCCCGCCCCGGACTTCATCCGGGTGGAGCGCACTTCCGCGGACACCCCCTCGCGCCGTTCGATGCGGGTCTATACCGGCACGATCCCCGAGTACGCCGCCGAGGTCGAGGGCCTGCTCCTCGGCGGGGTCATGGCGGGCGGACCCGCGGAGAAGGCGGGCCTCGAGAAAGGCGATGTGATCGTCGAATTCGCCGGAGCTCCGATCCTGAACATCTACGACTACATGGGGGCGATCGAAGCGGCGCGGATCGGCGAACCGCTCACCGTGGTCTTCCTCCGCGGCGAGGAGCGCCATTCGGTGACGATGGTCCCGACGGCTCGTCCCTGACCGGCCGCCCCGATCCCCCGCCCGTGCCGCCCTCCGGCAAGGTCCCCATCGAACGGGTCCGCAACTTCTGCATCATCGCCCATGTGGACCACGGGAAGTCCACGCTCGCCGACCGGCTCATCCAGCGCTGCGGCGGGGTCAGCGAGCGCGATTTCCGCGACCAGCTCCTCGACTCGATGGACCTCGAACGGGAGCGGGGCATCACGATCAAGTCGAACACCGTTTCGCTGCTCCACCGGACGAAGGCCGGCGAAACCTACCAGCTCAACCTGATCGATACTCCGGGCCATGTGGACTTCTCCCACGAAGTGCGGCGCTCGCTCATGTCCTGCGAGGGGGCGCTCCTGCTGGTGGACGCCGCGCAGGGGGTCGAGGCGCAGACCGTAGCGAACCACTTCGTGGCGATGGAGTACGACCTCACCGTCGTCCCGGTCATCAACAAGATCGATCTGCCGGCAGCCGACCCCGAACGGGTGCGCGAGGAGATCGACGACGAACTCGGGCTCGATCCGTTCGAGGCGGTGCTGGCCTCGGCGAAGAAGGGGGACGGGGTGGAAGAGATCCTCGACGCGATCGTCGAGCGCTTCCCGCCTCCGGACGGCGACCCGGAGGCGCCGCTCCGGGCGTTGGTCTTCGACGCCCAGTACGATGTGTACCGCGGGGTGGTGCTGCTCGTCCGGGTGGTGGACGGGACCCTCCGGCCCGGCGACCGGGTGCGGCTCATGCACAGCGGCCGGGACCACAACGTGGAAGAAGTGGGCCTGCTGCGGCTCCATCGGGAGTCCGTGGACGAGCTCCCTTCGGGGTCGGTGGGTTATGCGATCTGCGGCATCCGCACGATCCGGGACATCGCGATCGGGGACACGATCACCGGATCGGAACATCGGGCGGAAGCGGCGCTTCCCGGCTACCGCCCGGCGCGGCCGGTGGTGTTCAGTTCGGTGTACCCGATCGCAAGCGACGATTACGGGGAGCTCGAAGCCGCGCTCGACCGGCTGGCGCTGAACGATGCGGCGCTCACCTACGAGCGGGATTCCTCGACCGCGCTCGGTTTCGGGTTCCGCTGCGGCTTCCTCGGCCTGCTCCACCTCGATGTGGTGCAGGAGCGGCTCGGGCGCGAGCACGGGCTTTCGCTGCTGCTCTCGGCGCCGAGCGTGCGCTACCGCATCTCCACTCGGGACGGCGGAACGGTGGAGGTGGAGAATCCCGCCTGCTATCCGGACCCGGCGATCATCGAGGGAGCCGAGGAGCCCTACATCCGCGCTGCCATCCTGATCCCCGAGAGTTCGGTGGGGCCGGTCATGGAACTGCTGAACGAGCGGCGGGCGGCGTCCACCCGGATGCAATTCCTCTCCTCGCGGCGGGTGGAGATCGGAGCCGAGCTGCCGCTGGCCGAAGTGATGTTCGACTTCCACGACCGGCTGAAGACGCTGACCCGCGGCTACGGCAGTTACGACTACGAACTGCTCGACACCCGCCCCACGAAGCTGGTCAAGGTGGACATCCTGGTGAACGGCGAGCGGGTGGACGCGCTCAGCCAGCTGGTCCACGAAGGCAAGGCTCGGCCGCGGGCGCTCGCCTACTGCGAACGGCTCGCCGAGTCGATCCCGATGCACAACTTCAAGATCGCCATCCAGGGAGCGATCGGCGGGAAGATCATCGCGCGGACGAACATCAGGGCGCTCCGGAAGGATGTGACCGCCAAGTGTTACGGCGGCGACATCACCCGGAAGCGGAAGCTGATCGAGCGCCAGAAGGAAGGGAAGCGGCGGATGAAGCAGGTGGGCAATGTGCAGATTCCGCAGACGGCCTTCATCGCGGTGCTGGGCAGTTCGCGGTGAGCAGCGTCGGCGATGTCCCTGGCAGCATCCTGGGAAATGACGCAATTAGAACGGAAATCGACGACCCCGGGGCGCCGGGGGTCTATGTCCATGTCCCTTTCTGTCGGCGCATCTGTCCCTATTGCGACTTCGCGGTGACCCCGCTCGGCGGGCGCGGCGAAGAGGGAGCGGCGCGGTTCGCGGGCTACCGGCGGGCGCTGCTCGGAGAAATCGGACTGCGGGCCGCAAGGCTCGGCGCCGACACGGTGTACTTCGGGGGCGGCACCCCGTCGCTCGCGCCCCCCGGGTTCTTCGCCGAGGTCCTCTCGGCGCTCGTCGGGCGGGGGCTCGCCGCCCCTTCCCCCTTCGTGGTGATCGAGGCGAACCCCGAGGACCTGGCCCGGGGCGCGGGCCTCGGGCTGGCGCGGCGGCTGGCCGGGGAAGGGATCTCGGGAGTCAGCCTCGGGGCGCAGTCGCTCGACGACCGCCGGCTGCGGTTTCTGGGCCGCCGGCACACCGGCGCCGAGGTCCGCGCTGCGGTCTCGCACCTCGGCGAAGCGGGAATCTCCTGGATCTCGTTCGACTTCCTCTACGGCACCGCGGGGCAGGCCTCGGCTCCGCTCCGGGGAGAGCTCGAAGCGGCGGCCTCGCTCCCGGGGGTGACCCATCTCTCCGCCTACGAACTCACCGTCGAGCCGGGGACCGCCTTCGGGCGCCGGGCAGCCGCCGGAGAGCGGCTTTGCGCCCGCGGGAAGGGGGAGGACTCCCTCTTCCGGGTGGTGCACGAAACCCTCGCCGCCTTCGGTTTTCCCGCATACGAAGCGTCGAACTTCGCCTCGGCGCCGGAGCAGCAGTCGCGCCACAACCGGAAATACTGGAGCGGCGCCGGCTACCTCGGCATCGGACCCTCCGCGCATTCGTTCGCGCCGGACCGGGCGGAGCGCTCCTGGAACCACCGCAGCCGGGGCGCCTGGCAGGCCGCGCTCGAACGCTCCGTGCTGCCGACCGCCGGACACGAGACGCTCGCCCCTCCGGCGCGCGCCCTCGAGGAGCTGTTCTTGCAGCTTCGCACCACGGCGGGGCTCGACCTCGACGGCTTCGCCGCCCGCCACGGTGAGGCAGCAGTCCGAGCGAACCGGGACCTTTTCACCGGTTGGGAAACCCGCGGGCTGGTCCGCATCGAACGGACGGATGGGGCGGCCCGGCTCGCTCCCACCCTCTCCGGGCTGGCACTCGCCGACTCGCTGGCCCGCGAAGTGGACCTCTCCCCGGTTCGAGGAGCCCCCGAAAGGGCTGCGGCGTGAGCCCTGCGGCAGCCGCGCCGCTCTCCTCGAAACGCATCTTCTGGGTCTGGCTGCCGATGGCGGCCACCTGGCTGATGATGTCGGTCGAGGGGCTGCTGATCGCTGCGGTGGTGGCGCGGCTCCCCGAAGCCACGGTGAATCTCGCAGCGTTCGGGATCGCGTTCGGGTTCGCGCTCATCCTCGAAGCGCCGATCATCATGATCCTGAGCGCTTCCACTGCGCTCTGCCGCGACCGGGAGGCGTTCCTCGCGCTCAGGCGCTTCGGCGCGTCGCTGAATCTGATGCTCTCGGTGGTGGTGGTGGTGTGGGCCGCCACCCCGTTCTACGGCACCTTCGCCGAAGAAGTGATGGGTCTGGACCCGGAGACCGCGCGCCTCAGCCGTCTCGCGCTGCTCTCGTTCCTGCCGTGGCCGGCGGCGATCGGCTATCGCCGCTTCTACCAGGGAGTGATGATCCGACACGGGCACACGCGGCGGATCGCCTACGGAACCATGATCCGCCTGGCGGGCATGGGAGGGACCGCGCTCGCGCTCTTCGAATCGCCGATTCCGGGAGCGATCATCGGCGCGGCGGCGCTTTCGGCGGCGGTGCTGCTCGAGGCTGCGGTCACCCGCCTGATGGCTCGGGACGCGGTCCGCGCCGTGCTCCGCACCCCCCGCGCCGGAGGAGAGCCGCTCACCACTCCCCGGATCCTGCGTTTCTACATCCCGCTGCTCGTCAGTTCGATCATCGCGCTCGCGATCCACCCGCTCGTCAACCTGTTCCTCGGCCACTCCCGGCTCGCGCTGGAGTCGCTCGCCACCTACCCGGTGGTGGCGTCGCTCTCCTTCGTGTTCCGCAGCATGGGGCTCTCGTTCCAGGAGGTGGCGATCGCCTTCATGGACGGAAGCCGTCAGCGCTTCCGGGCGCTCCTGCGTTTCGCCCTCGGGCTGGGAGCGGCCGCCTGCGTCGCTCAGGGGGTGATCGCCCTGACCCCCCTCGCCGGGCTCTGGTTCCGTGGGATCGCCGCCCTCGGCCCTCGGCTCGTGGATCTCTCGGTGCCGGCGCTGCAGGTGCTGGTGCTGATGCCCTTCCTGTCGGTACTGCTCGCCTTCTGCCGTGCGCTCCTCGTCTGGAGCGGCGAGACGCGCGCGATCACCTGGGCGGGAATCCTGGAGACGGTAGTGGTGATCGGCACCCTCTGGCTGCTGATCGAGCCGCTGCACCTGGTGGGAGTCTTCGCGGCGTCCTGGGCGACGCTGGCCGCGCGGGGAGTGGATCTGCTCGCGCTCTACTACTGGTCGGCCCCGATCGCCCGCCGGCTCGATCCAGGCGGTGCGCATGAGGGGGCCTCCGGCGGGTGAAGCGCGTTCATGCGGAGCGCCACTTCCCCAGGATGGTTTCGATCTCCTCCACCAGCGGCTGGATGCCGCTCTCTTTCCGTTTCGCCTCCATCCGGGCGACCGCCCGACAGATGTCCGGCGAATTCTCGGGGAGCGGCTCCGACAGCTCGCGGAGCTTCGCCTTGGCGATCTCGGAAGGCCGATCGGACGCGGCGGCATAGACGCTGTCCAGCCGCGCCGTCCGCGCGGAGAGGTCGTCCCGGGTCATCCTGAGCTCCGGGGCGGTGCGCTCCGGGTCCTGCACCAGCCGCTCCCAGATCCAGACCTCGGGGGCGGCACCGCCGGGAAGGAACAACACCGGGGCTTCTTCGGTTCCGGCCGCTTTCCGGATTTTCTCTTCCAGGGACCGCTGCCTCTGATCTCCGTCGAGGACGAACACGAAATTCTGGATCTGGCCGAACTTCCGAAAGGCGGCGGCGTGTGCCGGGAACTCGTCGGCGCCGGTGTCTCGTCCGATACGGACCGATTCGGGCCGAATCCGCAGCCGGGGCAGCAGGACATCGAAAACGCCGCGCAGGACGCCCTCGGCGGCTTCGTCTTCGCAGAGGAAGCCGAGCGCGCCGGTGGAGCGCCCGTAGAGCGCATCCTGCACCAGGTCCCGGTAGGGAGGGCGAACGATCACCCGGCCGCTCTCCTCCCGCTCCAGGAAGATGCGCCCGTGAGGCGGGACCGCATCGAGCACGACCGGACTGTGGGTGGTCACGAGGACCTGCAGGTCGTTTCGCAGCGCGAGTTCTTGCAGATGCAGCATGAGGAGCTGCTGTACCCACGGGTGGAGCCCGGCCTCCACCTCGTCGATCAGCACCAGCGCGCCGCGGACCTGGGCGATCTCCTGCGACAGCCGGAAGAGGGCCCGTTCGCCGGCGGCCATGTGCAGCTCGGAATAGGCCGCTCCACCCTCCTGGGAAGCGAACAGCAGATTTTTCCTGCCGCTCGTCAGATCCAGGACTCGCGAATAGCGGAACGGGAGCATTCGCTGCGCGAATTCGATCTGGGAGGCCGTCAGCGGTGCTTCTTTCGGCGCGGAACGCAGCCGCGACATGCTCAGAACCCCGCGCACTTCGGCCGGGTTGCTCAGATTGCTGAGCGTCCGCAGATAGACCGGCCGTTCCGGCTGGACCGCCCCCCTTCTCCCCTCGAAGCTGCGGTTCCATCCCTTGGATCGCCGCCAGCGCATCGACATCCGGCCGTCCGGCGTCGAGTATTCGAATCCGAGGACCACTTCCTTCGACTCGTCGCGCAGGTCGCCGACTCGGGGCCGGTAATCGGGGAAGAGCGTGGACGGCACGAAATCTCTGACACCCGCTCCCGGGACCCGGTAGGCGCAGGCCGCCGCGAAGAGCACGGTGGACTTGCCGCTCGCGTTGCCTCCGGCGATCACGCTCACCGGATAGTCGAACCCCACCCGGAGGTCTCCGACCCCGCGAATTCCCCGGAGCCGCACCTCGGCCAGGAAGTGCGGCAGGTGAGGCTTCTTTCCCTGCAAGCGCTCCCACAGCCGGTGGAGCCGCTGCTGCATCATGCTCTCGGCTTCCCTCCGGGGAAAGGATAGGCAGCAGCCCCCGAGGCGCCGGATGCCCTCGGGGGGCCGCCGGTCCTCTGCCGCCGGCGGAAGACCGCGTAGGCGAGGAGGCCGAGGCCGAGGAATCCCAGCGAGAACCACATCCCCGAGGGGGGGCCGGTGAAGAAGAGCGCGATCCAGAGGGCGAGCGAGAACAGCGCCGGGATCGGATAGAGCCACATCCGGAAGGGCTGGGCGATGTCCTTTCGGTACCGCGCGATCAGCAGCACCGCGATGCACTGCCAGGCGAAGCGGAGGAGGATCTGGACCTGCATGAGCCAGTTCACCAGCTGCCCCAGGCTGAAGAAGCAGAACGGGATCGAGGCGGCGATCAGCCAGAGCAGCGACACATGGGGGAAGCCCCGGGTCGGGTGGAGCCGACCGAAGACGGCGAAGAACTGGCCGTCCCGCGCGGCGGCGTAGGGCATTCGGGAGTAACCGAGCGCGAAGGCGAAAACCGAAGCGATCGCGACGAAGAGGATCAGCGCGGTGATCACCGAACCCGCCATCGCGGCGAGGGCGGGATCCTCGACGGA
This sequence comes from Vicinamibacteria bacterium, assembly GCA_963422395.1. Classification (GTDB taxonomy): domain Bacteria; phylum Acidobacteriota; class Vicinamibacteria; order Marinacidobacterales; family Marinacidobacteraceae. The sequence goes on from OY729431.1 coordinate 814,084, forward strand.
CGCGGCGATGAAAGTGGAGGCGATGGTGGTGCTGCCTTTCGCTTCCTGCCAGGGGATGCTGCCCAGCATCACCGTGCTCATGGCGATGTAGATCGCCGCCACCACCGCGATCGAGAGCAGGATGGAGCGGGGGACATTGCGTGCCGGGTTCTTCACCTCGCCCGCGATGTTGCAAACCTGGTTGTAGCCGCCGAAGCTGTACATGGCGATCACCGCGGCGGCGCCGAGCGCGGGCCAGAAGCCGGCGTCGAAGCCCTGCGGCGGGGTGAAAGAGGGTAGGCCCGGGCTTTCGATCAGCCCGGCGGCGATCACCCAGCCGGTGGTGGCGAGGACCAGCGCCAGCATCGCCTTCGAAAGCCGCTCCACCGATTCGATGTTCCGGTAGAGGAGGAAGAGCACCAGCACGCAAACCGAGGCGGCGGCGAGGTGGTGGGGCAGCCCGTGGAGGTTCGGCAGGTAGAAGCCCAGGTAGTCGGCGAACCCCACCGCTCCGCCGGCGAGCGACAGCGGCGCCACCAGCAGGATGTGGAACAGGAACAGGAAGGCCATCAGCCGACCGAGCCCGAAGGGGCGAAACGCCTCCCGGAGGTAGAGATAGGGGCCTCCGTTTCCGGGGAGCGCCGCCCCGAGCTGGGCATAGACCAGCCCGTCGGCCAGCGAGAGCAGGGCGCCGACGAGCCAGGCCCAGAGGATGTGCGGCCCCTCCATCGCCGCCACCATCAGTGGAATCGTCAGGAAGGGGCCGATCCCCACCATTCCGATGATGTTCGTCGCGGTGGCCCCGGAGAGGCCCATCCGCCGCGCCAGCGGTCCGCCCGATCCTGCTCTGCTCATGGGGGAAGCCTCTCACTTCCTCGAGGCATCGCGGAGGCGGTGCGCCGTGCAGCCCGTCCGGTATCGTTTCGGAATCCGCCGGGAATCCACGCGGCGGCCCGGATCGAGACCCCGAGGAGGTCAAAGGCATGTCCCTCCGCATCGGCGACACCGCCCCCGACTTCACCGCCCGCACCACCCAGGGAACCCTCCGCTTCCACGACTGGATCGGCGGCGGCTGGGCGATCCTCTTCTCCCACCCCAAGGACTTCACCCCGGTGTGCACCACCGAGCTCGGCTACCTGGCGGGGCTTCGTCCGGAGTTCGAAAAGCGCAACTGCAAGATCCTGGGGCTGAGCGTGGACCCGGTCGAGGACCATGAGCGCTGGATCCATGACATCGAGGAAACCCAGGGCCATGCAGTGGACTACCCGCTCGTCGGCGACGACGACCTCGCGGTGGCGAAGCTCTACGGCATGATCCATCCGAACGCGCTCGGCGGAAACCGCACCGCGCTGGACAACATGACGGTGCGCTCGGTATTCGTCGTCGGCCCCGACAAGCGGGTGAAGCTCATCCTCACCTACCCGATGACCACCGGGCGGAACTTCGACGAAGTGCTGCGGGTGCTCGATTCGATGCAGCTCACCGCCGAGCACGAGGTCGCCACTCCGGTCAACTGGAAGCGCGGCGACGAGGTGATCATCGTCCCCGCGGTCTCCGACGAGGCGGCGCGTGAGAAGTATCCCGACGGCTGGCGGGCGCCGAAGCCCTACCTGCGCCTCGTCGCCCAGCCCGGCAGCGAGTAGCCGGCACTCCTGGAATACGCCCCGCGCTCTCCGGACGCGGGGAGCTCGCACGCAGCGAGGCAGGCACTGGGAGGCGGGCACTGGGATACGCCGTCGCCGGGCCAGGGAGTGCGGAGCGCCTCGCCACTCGGCGCTGCCGGCTCCGGGAGTTCCCGCGAAGGGGGATCAGCAGCCGCTGATGAAGTGCTGTGTGTGCCGCCCCGACGCCGCGCTCGCATGAACGATCTACCGAAAGGTCACCGCCAGCTTCGGGAGCACCGCCGCCGCTGCCGGGCCGCCCGCCGGGTGGTCCCGGAGCGCTTCCGCGGCGAGCCGGGGGTCGCCGGCGAGCGCAGCGCGCACGATCTGCCGCTCGCAGTCCCGCACTCGGCGCAGCAGGTTCCCGGCGAGGACGGGCAGGGGCGGCTGGGGGATCGGGGCCGCTCCCTCCGGTCCGATCCGGGCGGGAACCTCGACCACATCGTCCGCCGGCAGTTCGGGGATCGCGGGGCCGCCCGCGGGGGTTCGGTTCCCGGTATTCACCACGATTTCCGCGGGCGCGGCGCCGAGGCGCGCGCGGATCACCCGGAGTCCGATCCGGTCGTAGCCGAAGGCGTCGGTCTCTCGTCGGAACGGAGCCGCTGCCGCCGCGCTTTCGTCGGCCCCGGACTCGATCCGGAAATAAGAGCCGTTACGGGCGTCCATCACCCGGCGCCAGGCGGCGAGCGCCTGCTGCGGGCGGCTCGCCGGCGCTCCGAGGGCGGCGAAGAACTGCGCTTCGAGTTCGAGGATCGACTCTCCGCGGGTGGCTCCGGCAGCGGCGGTGCGCTCGCGGGCGCGCTCCGGATGGAGGTGGAGGAAAACGTACTCCGAGGGAATCGCCCCTGCCATTTCGGATGGCTCGAAGAGCGGCGCCCGATGGACGCGGAGCAACCGGTCCGGGTCGCGGAAGAGGCCGCCGAGCCGGTTCTCCGGGGGAAATGGGGCATCGGCGCCCGGCTCTTTTCCGTAGAGGGCGGTGAGCCAGCCGAGGTGGTTGATCCCCGACCAGCCGCAGGAGCACGCCGCCGGGTCGAGATAGAGGAGGCCGGCGGCCCGCTCGACGAGTTCGGCGGGGGTGTCGCAGATTCCGATCACCTCGAGCGCGGTCTCTCGCCGGAGCGCGTCGGTGACCATCCCCGCCGGGTTCGTGTAGTTGATCCAGACGGCGTCCGGCGCTTCGCGCTCGGCGACCCGGGCGAGCTCGAGCACCGCCGGGATGTTCCGCAGAGCCAGCGCCGCCCCCGCGGCGCCGACGGTTTCCTGGCCGAGGACCCCGGCGTCGAGACAGCGGCGTTCGTCGCTGGCACGGGCCTCTTGCCCTCCCGCCCGGAGGGCGGCGATCACGAAGCGGCATCCCTGGATGGCTTCCTCCGCATCGATCGTGTCCCGAATGGGGAGCTCCGGAGCGAGCGCCCGCGAAACCCGCGCGATCGCGGCGAGCCGCGCCCTATCCGGATCGAAGAGCGCCAGCTCCCGGACCCCGAGCCCGCTCGTCCCGAGTGCCCGCGCGAGGAGCGGTGCCCGCAGCCCCCCGCCCCCGAGGACCGCGATCTTCACTGGAGCTTCAATCGGCAGGACGCCAGGGACGTTCCGGGAGCCCGCCGAGCCGCTGCACGCAGCGAACCCCGCAGGAGTTCCCCGCTGCGAGCTGCGCCTCGAGGGATCCGCCGCGGAGCCGGCGGGAGAGGAAGCCAGCGGCGAAGGCGTCGCCGGCGCCCGTGGTGTCGCGGACGCCGCGCAGCGGGAGCGGCGCCGGGACCGCGGTCTCCGGCCTGCCGAGGATCTGCGCACCGTGAGCCCCGGACTTGATCACCACGAGCGTCCCGGCTTCAGCTGCCCGATCGAGGAACTGCTTCCGCCCGTTGTAGAGCCCGGCCTCCGGCGCGTTCACGAAGACTCCGGTGGCGCTTCGGAGCAGCTCGAAGAAGCCGTCGCGGCTCGGCAGCCGTTCGTCGTGGCCGAAATCCCAGAACACTTCGGGCGCCGGGTTCGCCTCGAACCGCTGCTTCGCCTGCCACTGCGCCCAGGCGCCGCAGGCGGCCGGAGTCATGGCGAACAACACCGTGTCGAATGAGGGGGCCCGGTCGAGCGCCCCGAAGATCCGCGTCTCGACTTCGGGATTGACGCCGGAGAAGGTGGCGAAACTCCGATCTTCCCCGAAGGAGAGGCACGCGGTGACGGCGTGCGGTTCTCCGGCCTTGCGGAGGTTTTCGTAGTGGATGCCTTCGCTGTGAAGGATCCGGCCGGCGCCCGGAGGCAGCCCCGAAAGCAACGTGACCTCGAGGCCTTCGGAACTCGCCCACGCCGAAACGATGAGCGCTCCGCCGCCGAAAGTGCGCCGGAAATGCCGGGTGCGCAACTCTTCCCCGCGCCGGGGCAGGCGCGGCAACCCCGCGAAGACGAGGTCTTCGAAGGATTCCCCGGCCACCAACAGCCGGGGCGCCGCGCGCGTCGCCAAGGAAGCGGAGGCTATCCGTTCTTGGGACGGCGTAAGGAAGCACATCCTGATCGGGACGAAAGTTCCGCCCGCTGTCGACGAGAGGTTGACGGCAACTCCCTCGCTCCTACACTTCCAGAGTCCTGTTGCTCCGCTTGGGTGTTCGCCGCCTCGCCGCGGTCTCGCTCTTCTTCACCTTCGCCGCCGGGCCCGTCTTCGGCCAGCCGTCCGGTCCGGGCCAGGGGCGGGCGGCGGCGGCCTGGCACTGGATCCGGAAGCTGCAGACCACCGGTTCGGTACTCCACATCACTGCACATCCGGACGATGAGAACGGGGCGCTGCTCGCGTTGCTTTCCCGGGGTCACGGAGTGCGGACCGCACTCTTGAGCCTGACCCGAGGCGAGGCCGGGGCGAACGCCATCGGGCCCGAACTCTTCGACGGCCTCGGGTGGATCCGAGCGGCGGAGCTTTCGCTGGCGGGGAAGTGGTACGGGCTCGACCGCATCTACCACACGCCGTTGGCCGATTACGGCTACTCGAAGAGCCTCGACGAGGCACTCCGCTCCTGGGACGAGGAGGCCGCACTCGCCGAGGTGGTGGAGGTGGTGCGGCGGGAGCGGCCGATGGTCGTCCTCGCGCGGTTCACCGGGGACCGGCGGGACGGTCACGGGCAGCACCAGTTCGCCGGGAGGATGGCGGCGCGCGCCTTCGAGGCGGCTCCGGACCTGGGGGTGTTCCCGCCGCGGGAAGGGAGGCGGGCCTTCCTGCCGGCGGCGTTCTTCCATCGGGGGCGCGGCGAGGCCGAAGCCTTCGAAGTGGATCTCTCGGGATCGCGTCCCTGGCTCGAGCATTCCTTCGCCGAGCTGGGTGCGATCGGGCTTTCCTGGCAGCGCTCGCAGACGCGCGGGGTGGTCCGTCCGGCGGCGGGCCGGCGTTCTGCCCGGCTCGTGCGAGCCGATGGGGGCAGTGAGAGGGACCTGCTGGCGCTGCTCGGGCCGGAGCGGGCCTCGCTGTCGGCGCGCTTCGGACCGCTGGCTCCGGCGCGGCTCGCGGCGGTTCTCGATCGGCTCGACGGCCTGTTCGCGGCGGCGGCTGCCGGCTTCGACTGGAGCGCGCCGGAGGCCGGCCTGCCGCTTCTCGGCGAGGCACTCGCCGTCTTGCGGAAACTGCTCGGCGAGCAGTCTCCCTCGGGCTTTTTCGATGTGCGGCAGGAGCTGCAGCGCAAGGAGGAACAGCTGGTGACAGCCATCCGGCACGCCGCCGGGATCTCGCTCGACGCGACGGCCCGCCCGCTGGCCGGAGAGCGGCCGGACGTGCCCTTCGCCCCGCCCCCGGCCTTCGGGCCCGTGGTTCCGGGACAGGAGTTCGAGGTGGTGGTGCGGGCGGAAACGCTCGCCCCGGCTCGGCTCGTCGGGGTCTCGTTGGATCTCCCGGGGGAGGTCGAGGAACAGGCCGCGGAGGGAGGAGGCGCTGGATCCGACTCCGGCTCTTCGGTCCGGCGGTTCGTCGTGCGGGTCGCCGTGGACGCGCCCGTGCTCCGGGCGCATGTCGAGCGCTCCGGGCTCGCGGAGAGCCGCTACCGGACGAACGGCGACGGGACCCTCGGCGCGCCGCCTCCGGCGGTGAGCGCGACGGTCGCGGCCGAGATTCCGGCGGGGAACTCCGGCAGAACGGTCGAAGTGTCGGCGACCGTTCCGGTCGGGCGCTTCGAGCCGAACCTGCCGTACGGCTACGAGCGGCGGGAGCTGGAGATCCTCCCGCCGGTTTCGGTCTCCTTCGAACCGGGCTTCGCCGTCTTTCCCGCCGGGGACCCGGATGCTTCCTTCACTGCGGCCCTGAAGGTCACCGGCTATCGCTCCGGTGCGTTCCGCGTCCGTCTCGAACCACCGGAAGGCTTCCTCGTCGAGCCCGCCGAAGCGTCGATCTCCCTGGGTCGGGCGGGGCAGGAATCGAGCCTTCGTTTCCTGGTGCGTCCGGGAGCCGCTCGGCCGGGCAGTTACCGGATCCGGGCGAGCGTCGCGACAGAGTCCGGCGAGGCGCAGCCCGCGGCCTCCTACCGGAGGATCGCTCATCGGGATCTGCCGCTCCGCTACCTCGTCCGCCCGGCGGTGCTCCGGGTGGCGGCGACGGAGCTCTCGGTTCCGGAGGGGCTCCGGGTCGGCTATGTGGTCGGCGCCGGAGACGAGGTTCCCGCGGCCATCGAAGCGCTCGGTGCCGAAGTCCGGCTGCTCGACGAAACGGCGCTGCGGAACGCCGAATTCGGCGGATTCGACGCCATCGTCACCGGGACCAGGGCCTACGCTTTCCGCCCCGACCTGCTCCGAGCGAACCGGCGGCTGCTCGACTACGCCCGGGGCGGCGGGCACCTGGTCGTCCTCTACAACACGAACGAGTTGGTCCCCGAGGAGCACGCTCCCTGGCCGGGGGAGCTGCTGCGCCGGGCGGAGGAAGTCTCCGAAGAGGACAGCCCGGTGACCATCCTCGCGCCCGGCCATCCGCTGCTCCGCTGGCCCCACCGAATCGGCTCTGCGGACTTCGAGGGCTGGGTCGAGCAGCGCGGGTCCAAGTTCTGGAGCCGCTGGGACCCGGCCTACACTCCGCTCTTCGAGACCCGCGACCGGGGGCAGGAACCGCAGCGGGGCGGGGCCCTCACCGCCGAGATCGGTGAGGGCCGCTACACCTACTTCGCCTACGCGCTCCACCGCCAGCTTCCCGAGGCGGTTCCGGGGGCGTTCCGGCTGCTCGGCAACCTGATCGCGGCCTCCGCGATCCCGAGCGGGCACCCTTCCGAGTGACGGATCCGCAAGCATCCGGCAGCATCCGGGGTCATGCTGGAACGCGGGGAACGGGAGGAGCGGCATCCTCCCGGCTGAAGGAGCGGCGTCCTCCCGGAGGACTGCGAAAGGCGCCTTTCGACCGATGAGCAGCGAGCCGGCAGCGGCACTCGTCCGGCGAATTCGCCGTCCGGACTGGCCCGAGGGCCGCGAGGTGGTGCTCGTCGGAACCGCTCACATCTCCCCGGACTCCGTCCGGCTGGTGCGGGAGACGATCGAGCGGGAAAAGCCCGACGGGGTCGGTGTCGAACTGGACCGCGGCCGCTACGAGGCGCTCCTGGATCCGGAAGCCATCGAGCGGCTCGACCTGAAGCAGGCGGTTCGCGAGCGGAAACTGTTGCCGCTGATCGTCGGCGTGGTGCTCGGCGCCTGGCAGGCGCGGATGGGACTTCGGCTGGGAGTGGAGCCGGGGGCCGAACTACGGGAAGCGGTGCGGACAGCGGAGGAGATGGGGGCGGCGGTCCACCTGGTGGACCGCGAGGTGCGCGTCACCCTGCTCCGGGTCTTTCGGCGCACCGGGTTCTTCCAGAAGGTGAAGCTGCTGGCCGGGGGGCTCGGCTCGGGAGGCGTTTCCGAGCCGAGCCCGGAGGACATCGAGGACCTGCTCTCCGGGGATGTGGTTTCCCGCCTGGTGGCCGAGCTCGGAGACGCCCTCCCCATGCTCAAGGAAGTGGTCATCGACGAGCGGGACACCTGGATCGGCGAGGCGGTGAAGGCGGCGCCCGGGGGGCGGTTGGTGGTCGTGGTGGGGGCGGGGCACCTCGACGGTGTAGAACGGAATCTGCTCCGCTCCGGCCCCGTTGCGACCGCCCCGCTCGCGGAGATCCCGCCCCGGGGAAAGCTCGGCAGGGCGATCGGCCTCGCCGTCCCGGCGCTGATCCTGGGCGCGCTGGGCTGGATCTGGGCGACCCGCGGCGCCGCCGCCGCTTCCGCAGGGGCGCTCTTCTGGATCGCGGTGAACAGCGTCCCCGCCGCCCTCGGAGCCGCTCTCGCCCTCGCCCACCCCCTGACGGTGCTGGCGGCGTTCCTGTCCGCTCCGTTCACCAGCCTCACCCCGGTCGTAGGTGCCGGTTATGTCACCGCCTTCGTCCAGGCCTGGGTGCGCCCGCCGCGGGTGTTCGAGCTGCGGGCCCTGAAGACGGACGCGCTGGTCCCCCGCCGCTGGTTCCGCAACCGGGCACTCAAGATCGCCCTCGCCCTTCTGCTTCCAACGATCGGCAGCGCCATCGGGACCTTCGTCGGGGGGTCGAGACTGATCAGCAGCGCTCTCGGGTAACAGGGAGCGGGGCGGAGCCGCCTCGCTTCCTGCTACCCGAGCGCCGCCGGCTCCACCGATGACGGATCATCCATCTCATTCAGGCTGTTTTCGACAGAATAGATCTGTAGATCTAACATACTGAGTGGGTCGGATCGCGGCCGCCGAGATTCGAAGAGATGACCGTCACCGCCGGGGAGTTGGCGCGCCGGCTCCGATCCGTCCGCGAGGCCTGCCGGATGCGGCAGGAGGATGCCGCCCGGAGGATCGGCGTTTCGCGTTCGGCCCTCGTGCAGCTGGAAGCGGGCCGGCGGTCGGTCTCGAGCCTGGAACTGGACCGGCTGGCGTACCTCTACGGGCGGACGGTGGGGGATTTCCTGACCGACGCCTTTTCGGAAGAAAACCCCGTCACCGCCCTCTTTCGGCTCGACCCGGACCTGGCGAAGGACGATTCCGCCCGCAAGGCAGTGCAGCGGTCCACCCGTCTCGTAAGCGCGATCACCGATCTCGAAGAGATCCTGGGGTCGGAGCCCCGTGCGGCGCTACCCCCCGGCTACGAGCTTTCGGCCCCGGAGGCCAAATGGGTTGCGGTGAAACAGGGAGAGCGGGTCGCGGTCGAGGAACGGAACCGTCTCGGTTGCGGCGACGTCCCTCTCCCGGATCTGGCGAACCTGCTTGAGGCCGAAGGCATCCGGACGGCGCAGGAGGACCTCCCGGAGGGCATCTCGGGGCTCACCCTGATCGGCCCGCCGGTCGGGACCCTGGTCGTGGTGCGCGCCGCTGACTCTCCGCTCAGAAAGCGGTTCTCTTTCGCACACGAGTACGCCCATGTTCTGTTCGACCGCGGAGACTCCGCGACCGTCAGCCGCGCCGCTGCCCGGGAGACGTTGCCGGAGGTCCGCGCCAATGCCTTCGCGGCCGGCTTCCTGATGCCCCGGCGAGGGGTCGAACGCTTCATCGGTTCCCTCGGCAAGGGACTCTCCAGCCGGGAGCAGTCGCAGGTCTTCGACGAAGAGGCGACGCTCCGGACCGAGGGGCGGCCAGCCCCCGGCAGCCAGGAGATCCAGATCCATGACATCGCCCTGTTGTCCCATCACTTCGGGGTGAGCCGGCAGGCGGGGGTGTACCGGCTTCGAAATTTGGGCCTGATGAGTCGATCCTCGATGGAGCGCTTACAGGATCGAGAGAAGCAGGGCTTGGGGCGTCGGATTGCGGAGCTGCTGGGGCTGGAGCCGCCGGACTCGAAGCAGGGTGCGCCGGCGTTTCGCCGGAGATTCCTCGCGCTCGGCTTCGAGGCGCTGCGGCGGGGAAAAATCAGTCGCGGGAAGTTGCGGGAGCTGGCCCGATCGGTGGGCACGGGCGAAGAAGAACTGGAAGCGATTCTCGAAGATGTCGGACTCGGTCGCCCGCCCGTGGATGTGACGCTCTCCGAAAGGTGACTTCGAGTGCGTTGGCCCCGGCCGCGTCGAGTGGCATCGATCCGGACTCGGAGACGGTCGCGCTCGACGCGAGCGTCCTCATCAATTTTCTGATTCTGGACCGCGTCGATCTGTTCCGGGGGCTGCCCGGACTCGAATTCGTGATCCCGCAAGCTGTCGAGAACGAAATCCGCGACCCGAGGTACCCGAAGCAGCAGAAGGCTCTCCGGCAAAGTCTGGATGTCGGCGACATCCGCGTCGAGAGGATCGAGTCCCTGACCGAGATCGAGGCCGTAACGCTTTTGCGGAAAGTCCTGGGCGCCGGAGAATCCGAATGCCTCGTTCTGGCACAGGCCCGAGGCTGGATGGTGGCTTGCGATGAGCGTGGACGCTTCCGGCGCCTCGCCGACGAGCGCGTCGGCGAGGCGCGGATCACGACGACTCCCGATCTCATGCTGCGGGCCATCTGCGCAAATCTCCTCACCGTCGAGGAAGCGGACGCCATGAAGGCGCGTTTGGAGAAGCACCGTTTCCGGATGCCGTTCGATTCCTTCCGCGAGCGGCTCGGCTGAGCGGCGCGGGGCGGCTGGCCCACAATCCCGCGCGTCATGGCACTTTCGTTCACCGATCTGCTGACCTTCGTCCTGTTCCTCGGGGCGGTGATCTTCGTGTCGCTCCGGGCGTCCCGCGGTCGGCGTACCGCCGAGGGCTACTTCCTCGCCGGCCGGAACCTCGGGGGATGGGCGATCGGCATGTCGCTGGTGGCGACGAACATCTCCACCGAGCACTTCGTGGGCATGTCGGGGTCGGCGGCGACCGATATCGGGCTCGCCATCGCCAGCTACGAGTGGACCGCGGCGGCCGCGCTCATCGTGATCGGCTGGTTCCTGCTGCCCCGCTACCTGAAGAGCGGCGTCTTCACGATGCCGGAGTTCCTCGAGCGACGCTACGACCGGGGGGCGCGGACCATCCTGGCGGTGCTGCTCACCGCCGCGACCGTCCTGGTGGCGATGGCGACCGTGCTCTACGCCGGAGCAGTGGCGATGAACGCGATCTTCTCCTTGCCGGCCCTCTTCGGAGCCCGGTTCGGGCTCGGCCCGGAGGCCGCCAGCCTCGCGGCCACCCTCGCGGGAGTCTGGGGCATCGGGTTGCTGGCCAGCATCTACACCATCTACGGGGGGTTGAAGGCGGTCGTCTGGTCCGACTTCATCCAGGGCATCGCGATCCTCGCCGGCGGCGCCATGGTGCTCTGGCTCGGCTTTTCGGCTCTCGGCGGCGAGGCGGGAATCCTCGCCGGAGCGGTGCGGTTCTTCGCCGAGAACCGCGACCGGCTGCATACCATCCTGCCCGCCGACCACCCCGAGGTTCCCTGGACCGCAGTCTTCATCGGCGGCCTCTGGATCGCGCAGTTCTTCTACTGGGGGGTCAACCAGTTCATCACCCAGCGCACGCTCGCGGCCAGGAGCCTCGCCGCGGGGCAGCGGGGGATCCTGGTCGCCGCCTGGCTCAAGATCCTGGTGCCGTTCCTGATCTGTTTCCCGGGGATCCTCGCGGTCCAGCTCTATGGCGATCAGATCGTGCACCCGGATCAGGCGTATCCGGTCCTCGTCCGAGAGCTCGTGCCGCCGCTGCTTCGCGGCGTCCTGCTCGCGGCGCTCGCCGGCGCGATCATGAGTTCCTTCAACTCGATGCTGAACTCGGCCTCGACGATGTACGCGCTCGATGTCCACCCCCGGATCTTCCGCCGCCGCGGCGAGATGGGGGAGGAAGCGGACGGGGCCTCGTCGGTCCGGACAGCTCGAGCGGCCTCGGCGGTCTTCGGGATCGCCGCTTGCCTCTGGGCGCCGCTGATCGGCGGTTTTCCGGGGGTGTTCCACTACATCCAGACGGTGTGGGGTTTCGTCACTCCGGGGATCTGTGCGGTGTTCTTCGCCGGAGTCCTCTCCTCGCGGGTCCCCGCGTTCGCGGCGCGCGCCGGCCTGCTCGCCGGGATTCCGATCTACGGTGCGCTGCGGCTCGGCTGGCCGGAAACCGCGTTCCTCCACCACATGGGGATCAGCTTCCTGCTCGTTACGGCGGGCCTCGTCTTCGCGGCCTGGCGCCGGCCGCGAAAGGCGCTGCCCGAGGCGCCCCCGAAAGCGCTCGGGCCGATCGCGGGGTTAGAGCTGGAGCCGCTCCCGGGGGTCTTCTGGAAGGGCGGGCTGGCGCTCGGGGCCATCGCCGCGATCTACCTGATCTTCCCCTGAAGGACCCGTTTCACCAAAGCGTCCGGACGTGGCCGTATCGGCGGCCGGCCGCGCTTGGTGATGACCACCGGAGTGCGTGTCCTCGCTACCTCGTCGAGCAACTTGAGACAAACATCCTGGAACTTCCCGGCTGCAATGGTCGTCATCCGCACCTCGTAGCCATAGCAATAATGGCCATTGACCACAACGGACCGGCTCGGGACTCAGTCCGCCGGGGAATCCCTCGGCTTCAGGATCCAGCCGGCGCCGTGCGCCCCCTGCATCCGTACCACGAGCGGGTTCGCGAGGCGCAGGTGGCGGACGGCGCACTCCTCGGATTCCGCAGGCTGGGCGGCGAGCCAGTCCCAGTCGAGCTCGCCGTCGCCGCGTTCGGGGTTCACGGTGAAGTAGCCGATGCCGTTCGACACCAGGTTGGCGAAGAAGTGCGTCCCCTGCGAGGGGGTGACCACGAGGTCCCGGAAACCGGCTTCGACGATGACCTGCGCTCCGCTGACCTGGTCCCAGCGCACCGGGATGCCGAGGAACGGATCGCGGGAACCCCAGCGTCCTACTCCGAAGAGCGCGTAGGGGCAGCCCTCGCCGAGGAGCCGGGCGTTCAGCCGGGCGATCTCGCCCGCCGTCTCCCGGCTGTGGAGCCGGTCGAAGCGGCCCGGGTCCACGACCACCAGGTCGGCGAGGTTCTCGATCCGTCCGTGGCCGAGCACCCGGGAACTCCGGCAGAGCACCGAGGCGCGGTCTGCGGCTTCTTCCTCGTCGGTGATCGGTTCGCGGGTCTGCTGCAGCCTTCGCAGCTGCACGAAGCCGAACTCGCGCGGACTTCCCGGCGGGACGGACAGGTTCGCGGCGAACTCCAGCTCCACCGGACCGCGGCAGGCCTCCTCGCCGAGGTCGAGCAGCTCCGACAGGATCGCGGCAAGCGGGAAGACCTCCGGCATCTTCAGGAGCGGCGCCAGAGTCACGAGGCGAGTCCCCGGGCGGGAGATCCCGTCGTGGAGAGCGTCTCCAGCCGCTGAAACCGTCGAGCCCAGCAGGCCCAGCACTCCGTCGGCCTCGGCGCCTTCGAGGGATGTTTCGAGGAGCGGCGGGGCGATGTTCGTTCCGAAGGAGTTTGCGGATTCCGGGGCGGTGAGATCGAGAGCGAGGAAGTTGTGCTGCGCGTTGCAGCGGGCGTCGGCAGCGGCAGCGAAACCGAGGCGGTGCTGCGGGTGGCGGGGAGAGAAGCGCACCGCCGGCCCGCCGCCGGTCACCTGCTCGCCGAGGCCGAGGGCGACTGCGGCGATGCCGTCCTCGGACCGGAGCGGAGCGGTCGGGTAGAAGTTCTGCGAGCGCGCGGCGCCGGCGATGTCGGGATAGAAGCGCCGTCCGTGCGGCAGCCCGACGAGCCGCTGCAGGATGACCGCCATCTTCTCCTCTTCGAGCCGATAGGGAGTGCTGTCGAGGAAATTCCGCGCGTGGGGCAGGAAGAGCGAGGCATAGACCTGCTTGATGGCCCGGGCGATGGCCGACAGACGCTCTTCCGCCGCGTCGGCGCCGTTCGGGAGCAGCACGGTTTCGTACACCCCGCTGAACGGTTGGTAGGGAGAGTCTTCGAGCAGGCTGGAGGAGCGGACCGCGAGCGGGTACCGCACCGCCTCCGCGAACCGCCGCAGGTCGGCGGCCGTATCCTCGGGCAGTCGGGCGCGCTCGAAGCGCTCCCGCAGCTCGATCTCGCGGTCGGCTTCGAGCGCGAAGGGGAGGAGGTCGTTCTCCTCGAGGAAACGATCGAAGACGCCGGTCGCGAGTACGACCGCCTGGGGCACCGCGATCAGCGTTCCGGGATGCCGGTCGGCGATGCCCGAACGGTCGAGCACCGAGTTCGTGAAAGCGAGGCCGCGGGCTTTTCCGCCCACCGAGCCGCTGCCGATGCGGAGGAAGGCCGAACCCGGCTCGAAGCCCTCCCGCGGAAAGTCGGCGACCACTGCGCGGCTCCGTTCCCGGCGCCGCTCGCCGAGCTGTCGGGCCAGGTCCGAGCCGATGTGCTCGCCGGGCTCGTAGTCGCTGATCCGCACCTCGCGGAGCCGCCGCGCCAGCTCCAGTTCCCCGCGCGCCATCAACCAGTGCGAGATCTCGTTGTTGCGCCCGTGGTGGACGAGGCTTTCCCGCGGCGCCCGAGCGAGCGCCTGCTGGAAGCCGTCGAGATCGGCGGCGCGGGCCAGTTCCGTTCCGTCGGGCAGCCGGAAGACGAAATCTCCGAAATGGAACCGCTCCAGCATCAGGCGGCGGGTCTGCCGAAGTAGATCCCGCGACCCCTTCAGCAGGAAGTCGGCCCCGGCGCGGCGGGCGAGCGTCTCGTTCTCGGGCCGGTGCGAATGGAGGATCGCCGGGATGTCGGGGCGCTTTTCGCGCATCGCGGCGACGAAACGCTCTCCCGCTTGCGGGTCGAGCCGGCCGCCGCGGGGGTACTCGATGTCCGAGATCACCCCGAGGATTTGATCCGGGTAGGAGGTGAGCACTTCCCAGGCCTCCTCGTAGCAGTCGCAGAGGAGGATCTTGGGCCGGCGCCGGATCCGGTGGAACTTCTCGGTGAGGCTCATCCCGTCGGGGAGCAGCTTGCGGGTCTGCTCGAAGACCGCCTGGTAGATGACCGGCAGGAACGACGAGTAGTACCGGATGCTGTCCTCGACCACCAGGATGGCGGGCACCCCGCGCTGTCCGGTGTCGTGCGGGGCGTTCCAGCGGTCCTCGACCTGTTTCACGATCGCCAGGAAGATCCCCACATCGCCCTGCCAGACGAAGGGCTTTTCGAGCCCGGCGCCGGGGTTCTGCCTCCGGTACTCGCGCACCGTCTTCGTGTCGTACCCGAACAGGGTGACCGGAGTGTTCCCGGCCTCTTCGCGGAGCCGGCCGGCGAAGGCGCCGATGTCCATGTCGCCGAGATGCGGCGAGGCGATCACCAGCTGGAAGCGGGAGGGCTGCTCGGCGAGCCGCTGAAGCGCCTCCGCTCCGGATTCGACCTGGGTGACGCTCGGCAGGATGCGCAGGTTCAGGTCGAGGAATCCGGACAGCACGCGGTCGTCGAGCTGCCCGTCCTCGGCGAGGATGAAGGAGTCGTAGTGGGAAAGCACGAAGAGGACTTCGTGGACCTTGAAGCCGAGCAGGTCGGCGAACGCCGGGGAGAGGGCGCCGGGAAGCGGCATCGCCCGCAGAGTGTGCCACCCGGCCAGGTCACCAGGCTCGGGCCCTTCGTCGGGCCGCTTCCCCCCCTACAATCCGCGCCGCGCGTCCCTGCGCCCGGAGGATCCCTATGGAATACACCGAGTCCATCCTGAACCAGGCTGCTGTCCGGAACCCGGGGGAGCGCGAGTTTCTCCAGGCGGTCCACGAAGTCGTCGAATCGGTGGGAGTGGTCCTCGAACGCCATCCCGAATACCGCGCTGCGCGCGTCCTCGAACGGATGGTGGAACCCGAGCGGGTGGTGATGTTCCGGGTTCCCTGGCTCGACGACGCCGGGAAGGTTCGGGTGAACCGGGGCTTCCGGATCGAGATGAACAGCGCGATCGGTCCCTACAAGGGCGGGTTGCGCTTCCACCCTTCGGTGAACCTCTCGATCCTCAAGTTCCTCGCCTTCGAGCAGGTGTTCAAGAACTCCCTGACCACGCTGCCGCTCGGCGGCGGCAAGGGCGGGTCGGACTTCGACCCGAAGGGGAAGAGCGACGCCGAGGTGATGCGCTTCTGTCAGTCCTTCATGACCGAGCTGCAGCGCCACATCGGGGCCTACACCGATGTTCCGGCGGGCGATATCGGCGTCGGCGGGCGTGAGATCGGCTTTCTCTTCGGACAGTACAAGCGGATCGCGAACCGCTTCACCGGAGTGCTCACCGGAAAGTCACCGGGCTGGGGCGGCTCGCTCATCCGGCCCGAGGCCACCGGTTACGGAGCGGTGTATTTCGCAAAGGAGATGCTCGCCACTCGGGAGGACACCCTCGCCGGGAAGACCTGCCTCGTCTCGGGGAGCGGGAATGTCGCCCAGTACACCGTGGAGAAGCTGAACGAGCTCGAAGCGAAGCCGGTGACGCTCTCGGATTCCAGCGGCTTCATCCATGACCCGGAAGGCATCGGTCCGGAGAAGCTGGCCTTCGTCATGGAACTCAAGAACGAACGGCGTGGCCGGATCCGCGAGTACGCCGAGAAGTTTCCCGGCGCGCGGTACTCGGAGTCCGCACTCGGCGCTCCGGAAAATCCGCTCTGGGCGATTCCCGCAGAGTGCGCCTTCCCGAGCGCCACGGAAAACGAGATCAGCGAGCGCGACGGCGAGAACCTGCTCGCGAACGGCTGTTTCGTGATCTCCGAAGGGGCGAACATGCCGTCGGTTCCCGGCGCGGTGCGGCAGTTCACCGGCGCCGGAATCCTCTACGGACCCGGCAAGGCGGCGAACGCCGGCGGGGTCGCGGTGTCCGGTCTCGAGATGGCACAGAATGTCGGGATGATCCAGTGGAAGCGCGAGGTGGTGGACCGGAGGCTGAACGACATCATGGTGGAGATCCACTCCGACTGCATCGAGGCCGCCGCGCGTTTCGGCGCCCCCGGCAACTATGTGGTCGGGGCGAACATCGCCGGGTTCTTCAAGGTCGCCGACGCCATGATGGACCAGGGCGTCGTCTGATCGCGGCGCTTCCGGTCGTCGAACCACTCCGCCGAGCGGAGGGGGCGGTCGAGGGTCCGTCCGAATTCGGGGATCAGGCCGGGGGCCCGTCGGGGGGGTGCGCAAGAGGGCTTGCGGTGCTGCTGGCCGTTGCGGCGCCGCCGTTCTCCCAGCGCGGCACCACCACCCCGAGCGAGATGACCATCTGCAGTGCCTGCTGCCGGCTCATGCTCAGCTCGATCACCTCTTCCCGGGGAAGGGTGATCACGAAACCCGATGTGGGGTTGGGGGTGGTGGGAACGAACACCGCCATCACCTCGCGCTCGGTGGATTCCTCGGGTGAGGCGGAGCCGTCTCCTGGAGTTGCCGGCGCCGTCGAGGGGTGGTGGGCCGAAGGCTCCGGATTTTCGACCCGCACTCCACCCTGCACTCGTTGCCGCACCCGGTGTTGGACCTCGCCGAGGTCGCCCGCCATCTGGAAGGCGATGCTGTACACCCCCCGGCGCGGATACTCGATCAGGACCACCTTCCCGAAAGCGTCGCCGCTGGTGAAGAGCGCTTCGAGCAGTTCGCGTACTCCGGAATAGACCCAGCGCGCCACCGGGACGCGGCTGAGCGGGCGCTCCACCGCCACTTTCAGAATCCGGCCGGCCACGCCGAACCGGGTCACCACCCAGCCGGTGAGCAGCAGCACCGATGCCACCACTCCGAGCGCGGTCAGCCGCGGTTCCCAGCCGAGCGAGGGGAAGAACCACGACGAAACGAGCGAGTAGATGATCCGCCCGACGAGCACTACTGCCGCCAACGGGATCCAGACCAGGAAGCCCCGGAGCAGATAGCGGCGAAGGGTTTCCCAGGTGGTGCGTCGGGCGGGGTCCGGCATCGTCCGTGAGTTTAGGGGGAGGAGAGAGCCGGTGGTCAGCCCTCCGGGTCCCCCGCAACGCAGCGGAGAGAATTCGAGCGGCTCCGTTCGGTAAATGCTGGCTACGACTAACATCCGCGCCCCTCCCATGGAGCTCCCGGTCGTCTGCTTGCCCGGCGACGGCATCGGCCCGGAGGTGGTGGCCGAGGCCGAACGGGTGCTCGGGCGGATCGCCGACCGTTTCGGGCATCGGCTCCGGGTGGAGCGGCACGATTTCGCTGGCGCCGCCTGGGATCGCGGGGGCGAGGCGTTCCCCGAGACGACCCGGGCCGCCTGCGCCGGCGCGCGCGTGATCCTGCTCGGCGCGGTCGGTGACCCGCGGCACGATGCCCTGCCTGCCGGCGAGCGCCCCGAGCGCGCGCTCCTCGAACTCCGCCGGATGCTCGACGCCTTCGCGAACCTCCGCCCGGTGCGGGTGGAAACGGTGCCCGGCAACTCGCCTTTCCGGCCGGCAGCCATCGAGGGCGCCGACCTGCTGATCGTCCGGGAGCTCACCGGGGGCCTCTACTACGGGGAGCCGCGCGGGGTGAGCGGTACTGGCCCCGCCCGGGTCGGCGTGAACACCCTGCGCTACGAAGCCCGCGAGATCGAACGGATCGCGCGGGTGGCGTTCGCCGCCGCCGCTCGCCGGCGCCGCCGGCTGCTGTCGGTGGACAAGGCGAATGTGCTGGAGTCCTCGCAGCTCTGGCGCGAAGTGGTGAACGGGGTGGCGCAGGACTATCCGGCGGTCCGCCTCGACCACATGTATGTGGACCGGGCGGCGATGGAGATCATCCGCAGCCCCCGCGCGTTCGATGTGCTCCTGACCGGCAACCTGTTCGGAGACATCCTGAGCGACGAGGCGTCGGTGCTCGCTGGGTCGCTCGGGCTCCTGCCCTCGGCGAGCGTCGGCGAAGGCGCGGGACTCTACGAGCCCGTCCACGGCTCGGCGCCGGACATCGCCGGCCGAGGGATCGCGAACCCGCTCGGGGCGATCTCCTCGGCAGCGATGATGCTGGAGCTCTCCTTCGGTCTCGCGAACGAGGCGGCAGCGATCCGCGCCGCAGTAGGCGCCTGCCTTCGGGGAGGCGTGCTTCCCCGGGACCTCGGCGGCTCCGCGGACACTGCCGAAGTCACGAACGCGGTACTCGCGGCGCTCTCCTGAGCGGGCCCGCCGGCTCCGCCCCTCTCGCGAGCTTCCGCCGCGCGCCCGGTTTCCCCGCCCGACTCGGGGTTCGGTTCAGGAGGCGCTGCCGCCGGGGGCCGAGCCCGCGCGCAGCTTCGCGGCCAGGTAGGCCGGATGCTCCACATGGAGAAGCGTCGCCACCTTGCGGATGAGGTGCTCTTCCTCCCCGGCCAACTGCTCGTCGGCGAACGCGACCCGGAACAAAAGCTCGATCACCACGGCTTTCTGTTCGCGGGAGAAGCTCCGGTCCACCGAGCGGGTGAATTCGTAGAGCGAGACCGCCTTGCGGGACCGGCGGCCGGCGATCTCGAAGACCTCCGCGGTCTCCTGCGGATCGAGGGCGAAAGCGGTTTCGATGCCGGACACGATGGCCTGGCGCTCGCGCTCGTCCACTTCGTGGTCGGCCGCCGAAACCTCGAGCAGCAGGACCGCGGTGGCGATCTGCACCTCCCGGAGTGAGGGCGGCGCCGCGGGAGTGCCGCCCGCGGCATCGCCGGCCGCCGGCCGCCGCCCGCTCACGAAGTCGCGGATCCAACTCATCGTTCGTTCGCGTCCTCGGGCGAGTCCCGGAGCGGGGTCACGCGGCCCTCACGGCCAGCGCGGCGGAGGGGCGTGAACGCCAGCTCCAGAGGCCGAAGGCGCCCAATCCGAGGAACATCGTCAACAGGCTGACTACGAATCCCGCCACCGGGATCTCCACCGCCAGGGCGAGGATACCGAGGCCGAGGGCGATCCGGGCGATCCGCTGTCCGGTGGTGGATGCGAGGCCGAGGATGGCCTGTCCGATCACCATCGCCGCCACCACCCGCGCCGCATAGAGCAGGAACAGGTAGAGCGCCGCGGTCGTGAAGGCCAGCGGAAGTCCGACGAAGGTGATGGCGAGGAGCACCGCAGCGAAAGGAAGCCCCACGAACAGCAGCAATCCCAGCAGCAGCGGCTTCAGCGGGCGCCCGCCGACCGCAGCCATCCCGGCGAGAGGGCCGGAGGCGAGCAGCACCACGGCGAGGCCGAGGACCAGCCCCATCCCCCAGCGGATCAGAACCTCCAGCACCGCCCCCCAGGGCTCCTCTTCCTCCGGCTCGGGCCGGACCCATTCGACGGCGGAAGCCCCGGGGGAACGCTGCGGCTCGTTCGATCCGTAGTATCTCGCCGATCCGCTGACCGACGCCTGGGAGCCGAGTTCGAGCTGGTTCCCTCCGAACTTGAGGTCTCCGCTGACCGGCGCATCGAGTTCCAGGCGCCTCCCCGCGGCGAGCAGCGAACGCCCGACCGGCGCCGCCACCGACAAACGGTCCCCGGCGATCATCACCGCGCCGCCGACCCGGCCGCCGGGAAGCACCGAGATCCGCTCTCCCGCAGCAGCGAGGCCGCGTCCTACCTCGCCGGCGACTCGAAGCGACTGCGCCGCGCCGCGCAGGCTGAGGCCGACGCTTCCGTCGACGATCAGTTCGCCGCCGACGGCGAACACATCGCCGTCCACCCGTCCGCTGAGTGTGAGTATGCCGCCGGCGAAGTACACATCGCCCCGAACCGTGCCCGCGATGACCGCCTCCTCGCACAGCAGCAGCAGGTCGTCGTCCACCACCTGTCCGGCGGCGATGCGGCAGTTCGCGGACTCGCCGGTTGCGATTTCCAGGGCTTCGGCGGGGGAGTCGAGCGCGGTGATCCCGGGGACCAGCGCAGCGGTCAGGAGGAGCGGCGCCCTGCCGACGCGGCGGCGGACGGCGGCGGTGGATGCCAGGACGATTCCAACGAGAGTCATGAGGAGGATGCCTCCATGGGCGAGTTGGGTGCCGATCTGCTGGAAGTCCATCAGCGAGAGGAACCGGTAACCGAGATTCGAGAGCAGGGGGAGCGCGTCGGGAAGCGGAGCTTCGGAGGCCGCTTCGCCGAAGGAGGCGAAGAGCCGCCGGAAGACGACGAGGCCGAAAGAGGCGAGGAGACCGGCGGCCACCACCCAGCCGAGTTCGCGTCGAATGTTCCGCTCCGGGGCCGCCTCCAAGGGGATCGCCGCCTGCAGAACCTCGCTCTCCCGCTGCAGCCCCTCGTAGAGTCGGCCGCAGGGGAAGCAGTGGACGAGGTGGGAGCGAGCTGCGGCCGTTTCGGCAGGGGTCAACTCGGAGTCTCCGAGGGCCAGCAGTTCCCGTTCGGAAAGGTGGTTCTCCACGGTCAGATTTCCTCGCCGGCCAGGTATTCGCGCATCCGGCGCCGGCCGCGGAGCAGGAGGACGCCCACATTCGTGCGGGTCACCCCGAGGATCTCCGCGATTTCCCGGTAGTTCGATCCCGCGCCGTGGCGGAGCGTGAGAGCGAATCGCTGCCGGAGCGGCAGTCGGTCGAGTGCCTCGCGGATCCGTTCTCCCCGCTCGGCGACGATCAACTGCTCGAGCGGGTTCGGCGCCTCCGAGACCAGGCTGGCCTCGCCCTCGTCGTCGAGCGGTTCGGAGCGTGCGCGCCGACGCGCTTCGTCCCAGCACCGATTCGCCGCGACCCTGAAGAGCCAGGGCGCGAACGGACGGGAATCGTCGAAAGTATCGAGCCGGAAACGCGCCTTCAGCATGATTTCGCTGGCGAGATCGTCGGCGTCGGCGCCGGGGAGCGCCCGGCGGCAGAAACCGAGGATTCGGGGGTGGAAATGGGAATAGAGCGCCTCCCACGCACGCGATCCGGCGTCGTTCCCGGTGTTCTCGCCAGTCCGGCGGCAGATGCGGACCAGCCGGGTGATTTCCCGATTCTCGAGTGGCCGGTCGCTTGGCCCGCCGTCGATCATCCCTCCCACCCTCCGTTACGCCCAGCCAAGCTCAGAGATTACATGGTGCAACGCCGAGGACGACGAGGCATCGGGCGGGGCTCCTTAGAATCCCGGCGATGCGAGCCACTCGCCGCCGGATCGTTTTCGGCGGGGTATTCGTCCTGCTGGCCTTCGGGGTCGCTTTCGCGGCGTGGACGCTGGATCGGATGGCGCTGGCCTACACCACCGGACTCCGGCGGACTCCGGACGGGCCGGGGTTTTTCGGAGCCACCGCCCCGCAGGGCGGACCGGTGCCGGGGGTGGCGTTCCTGGGGTGGTCCGAGCCGGCCGGAGAAGCGGCGGGTCCGGTGTCCGGGTTCGTGATGCGCCGGGTCTCCGCTCAGGGGCGGGAGGCCGGGCTCCGGCGGGGAGACCGAGTCGCCGCGGTGGACGGGGCCGCCTATCCCGATGCCCGCGCGGCGGCTGCCGGGCTCGTCGGAAGCCGGGGCGCCGGAGAGGTGGTGGATCTCACGGTCGTGCGCGGGGAGGAAGAATTCGCCCTGTCGCTGCGGCTCGGCCGCTACCTGCGGCATCCGGGGGATCTGGGGCTGCCGTTCGAGGAAGTGGAGTTCCCCTCGGAAAGCGGCCACACCCTGCGCGGCTGGTGGATTCCGCCGCCCGAAGACAGCGACGGGCGGGTGGTGGTCTGGGTGCACGGAGCCCATTCCTCGCGATTCCAGGCGCTCGACCACGGGGCCGAGTTCCTCCGGGACCGCGGCTACGGGATCCTGACCATGGATCTTTCCGGGCGCGGTTCGAGCGGCGGGAAATACATCACCTACACCCGGAACGAGCGCCACGATGTGCGGGCGGCGGTCGAGTTCGCCCGGTCGCGGCCGGTCGCGGCCGCTTCGCGGGTGGTGGTGTTCGGAACCTCGAACGGCGCGTCCTCGGCGATCTACGCGGCCGCCCGGCTCGGGGACCTCCCGGCCCTCGCGCTCGACGCCCCCTACTCCGATCTCTGGCGCGCTGCCGGCTCGATGCTCACGGTGCGCGGGGGCTCCCCCAGCCTGCGGGCGCCGCTCTCCTTCTTCGTCTGGGTGCGCACCGGTCTTCGCATCCGAGAGGTTCGCCCCATCGAGGCGATCACGGCGATCTCCGGGCCGGTGCTCTTCGTACACGGAGATCAGGACCGGCAGGTGCCGCCCGAGCACAGCCTCGAACTCCACGAGGCCCGGCTGGCGGCCGGGTTGCCCTCGCGGCGCTGGGTATTGCCCGGGGGGGAGCACGGCTTCGACGACTATCCGCCGCCCGGGATCTTCTGGAACCGGGTCGCCGATTTCTTCGACGCCGCGCTCGGCGGCCGTCCGGCGGGGCGGGAGCTCGGAGGCCCGACGCCGGATACCCTCGACGATCCGGTCTGGCCTGCGGGAGCCCCGGGAGGCCGTTGATGCGCCGACGAGTCCTCCGCGCGGCGCTGCGATGGTGCGCCGGGGTGGGGCTCTTCGCCGCGTGCGGGGCCGGGGCCCCTCCGGCTCCGGCAGGGATCGGACCGGACCCGGACTACGCGGAGCTGACGGATCGGCTGTCGGAGATCGCGCGCGCCGCAAGGGAGCGCCACCGGATTCCCGGGCTCGCGCTCGCGCTGACCAGCGGCGACCGGATCGTCTGGGCGCAGGGGTTCGGTGAGGCGCGCCCGGGCGTTCCCGCGGATGCGGACACCCTCTTCCGGGTGGGCTCGGTCTCGAAACTCTTCACCGACATCGCGGTGCTGGCCCGCCGCCGAGCCGGCGAACTGGATATCGACGCCCCGGTTGCGGAAGTGCTCCCCGGATTCGCTCCGGCGGCGGGGCCGGCGGCAGCGATCAGCCTGCGGCAGCTGATGGCCCATCGCGCCGGGCTCGTCCGCGAACCCCCGGTGGGCCACTACTTCGACGATTCCGCTCCCACCCTCGAAGCGACGGTCTCCAGTTTGAGCCGGGCGCCGCTGGTCTTCCCGCCGGGAACCCGCGAGAAGTACTCGAACGCCGGGATCGCGGTGGTCGGTCGAGTGCTCGAGCGAATCTCCGGCAAGCCGTTCGCCGAGGCGGTGACCGAGTCCGTCCTCGATCCTCTCGGACTCGACTCCAGCTTCTTCTCGCTGGCTCGGGCGCCGGCGGACCGGCTCGCTCGCGGCTCGATGTGGAGCTACGACGGGCGAGAGTTCCCGGCGCCGACCTTCCCGCTCGGGATGGCGCCGGCCGGTTCCATGGTGTCTTCGGTCCGGGACCTCGGCCGCTTCCTGACCCTGCTCGCCGGAGGAGAGCTTCCGGGAGTGCTCGACGGGGAATCGCTCTCCGAGATGTGGAGGGTGCAGTTCCCCGAAAATCCCGACGATCCCGATCCCGCCGGTTTCGGTCTCGGGTTCCACCTCGGCGCGCTCGAAACCGGGGACGGCGGTTCCCTTCGTCTGGTCGGCCACGGCGGGGCGATCTACGGCTTTTCGACGGAACTCGCGTTCCTTCCCGAAGCGGGCTTCGGCGCGGTGGCGGTCAGCAATGTGGACTTCACGAACGGCGTCGTCCGGAGGATCGTCCGAAGCGCGCTCCGGGGATTGCTCGCTCGCGGCCGGGAGCTGCCGCGCTGGCGGCCGAGCGACCCGCTGCCGCCGGACCTCGGAGACCTGTTGCACGGCCTCTACGAGAACGAGGGCGGTTCCCGCGCTCGGGTGACGGCGCGGGGAGCGGGCGCCCAACTCGAGATCGGCAGCCGGACGGTCGCCCTGCGTGCCGCGAACGGGGCCGGCAGCGAAGGAAACTCGCTGGTCGGCGACTTTCGACTCCTCGGCCCCCGGCTTTCGGTCGTTTCCGGTCCTGCCGGAGGAGTCCACGCTCTCGAGATCGACTCCGAGGTCTTCCGCCGTATTTCCGATCCGCTCCCTCCCCCTCCTCCGCCGGAGTTCCTCCCTCTCCTCGGGGAGTACGGCTGGGACCACAACATCCTCTTCGTGTTCGAGCGCGACGGCGCTCTCACCGTCCTCATCGAGTGGCTCGAGCGCTACGCGATGATCCAGGACGCCGCCGACCCCGACCGCTTCCACTTTCCGGACCACGGGCTCTATCCGGGCGAGTCGCTGCGTTTCCTCCGGGGGCCGAACGGCCGGGTCACCGGCGCCGATCTCTCCGGGATCGTCTTCCCTCGCCGCCCGGACCCGGGGGAGGGAACCTTCCGGATCGAACCGCTCCTTCCGATCGGGGAGCTGCGTCGGCTCGCCGGCGAAGCCTCGCCCCCGGTCGAGGAGGGCGATTTCCTCGCGCCGGACCTCGTGCGGCTCACCGATCTCGACCCGTCGATCCGGCTGGATGTGCGCTACGCCTCGGAAGACAACTTCATGGGGACGGCGTTCTACGAAGTGGCCGACGCTTTCTTGCAACGCCCCGCCGCCGAGGCGCTCGTCCGGGCGAACGCCGCGCTCCGCGAGTACGGGTACGGCATCGTCGTCCACGACGGCTACCGCCCGTGGCGGGTCACCCGGATGTTCTTCGACGCCACCCCCGAACCCCAGCGGATCTTCGTGGCCGACCCGGCCTCGGGATCGCGCCACAACCGGGGAGCCGCGGTGGACATCGGCCTCTACGACCTGGAAACCGGCGGGGTGCTCCAGTTCGTATCCGGCTACGACGAGTTCTCGGAACGGGCTTTCCCCCGCTATGTCGGGGGGACTTCACCGCAGCGCTGGCTCCGGGAGCTGCTGCGGCGCGCGATGGAGCGCGAGGGCTTCGCCGGGTACGAGTACGAGTGGTGGCACTTCGACTTCGGCGGCTGGGAGCGTTACCGCATCCAGAACCTCCCGCTCCACCGGGTCGGCGGCGCCGGATCGTGATCCTGGAGCGCTTCACCCGCGAAGGCCGCGAGGCGGCCCGCGTCCGGCGGGCGGCGAAAACGCTCACCGAGCGCTACGCCCAGCCCGAGGCGCGCCAGGACGCCGCCGAGCGCCTCCGCGACATCGGAACCCCGGAGGCGATCTACCAGCTCGCCCGGCGGTTCACGATGACCGCGGGGAACCTGGAGCAGGACGATCAGGAGAAGCGCTGGGTGCGCGAGCTGCTGGTCGAGCTGGGCGAGCGGGCGGCGCCGCCGCTCCGGCGCTACCTGTCGGCCCACGACGAGATCACCTGGGCGATTTCCGCCCTCGGTGCGCTGCTCCCCGCCGAGGAGCTGGCGGAGTTCCTCTTCTCGGTGCTCGAAGGCGGCGACCCGGTGGCGATCCGGGGTCCCAAGGCGGTGCAGATCCTCGAATTCCTGGCGAGCCTCGAAGCCGAGGGAGTACCGGCCGGAGTGGCGCGCTGCCTTTCGAGCAGCGACGACACGGTGCGGATCGCCGCGGTGCAGGCGCTTCGGGCACGCCGCGATCCGGCGACCCGCGGGGCGCTTCTCGAAGCGCTCGTTTCCGCGGACGAGGATTCGGTGCGGGTGCGGATCGCCCTCGCCGGCCTCTTCGCCGACTTCGCCTGGGAAGTCCGCGGCCGCCGTCCGGCCGTCGAGCGCGTTCTTCCCGACGGCTTTCGCGTCACCTCCCGCGGCCGGATCGTGAGAGCCGCCGGTTCATGAACCGGCGGCGGGCGCCCTTCGGGTCCCGGCTCCCCCCTTCCTCTCATCGCGCACTCCCGCGGCGTCTTCCATGAACGAGAGCTCGCCGGATCTGCCGGAGCGCCTGCCGGCACCGCTACCCGACGCCTCGAAAGCCTCGGGCTCCGGCGGCGGGACCCCGCCGCTCTTCCGCGGGGACGCCCTCGATGCCTATCCGATCTGGCGCCCTCGACTATCGTCTCCGACGGCGCCTACGGCGTCGGCGGCTTTCCGGGCGACCCGAGGACGACGGACGGACTCGAGGCCTGGTACGCGCCGCATGTGGCGGCGTGGGACCGGTACTCCTCTCCGGCGACGACGCTCTGGTTCTGGAACACCGAGCTGGGATGGGCGCAGATACATCCCCTGCTCGCTCGGCACGGCTTCGAATATGTGCAGACCATCGTGTGGGACAAGGGTCTCGCCCACATCGCCGGAAATGTGAACGGCGACACGATCCGCAGGTTTCCGGTGGTGACCGAGGTCTGCGTCTTCTATCGGAGGCGGGCGGTGTTCCGCACGGCGAAGGGGCCGATGGCGGCTCGCGAGTGGCTTCGCTACGAATGGCGCCGGGCCGGGCTTCCGTTTCGTCTGGCGAATGAGGCGTGCGGGATCGAGAACGCGGCCACGCGGAAGTACCTCGCCTCCGACTGGCTCTGGTATCGGCCTCCGCCGGAGATGATGGAGCGGCTTTCGCGCTATGCGAATCTGCACGGCGCGCCCGCCGGAGCGCCGTACTTCTCGCTCGATGGGCAGGAGCCGGTCAGCGCCCGCGCGTGGGCGGCGCTCCGCGACCGTTGGCATCATGTTCATGGCGTCACGAATGTCTGGTCCGCGCCTCCGCTCTACGGAGGCGAACGATTCAAGGGCAACGGAATTCGGTCGGCGCCGCGCGTGCACCGTCCCGGCCGCCAGGCGGCGGTCCACCTGAACCAAAAACCCCTGGAATTCATGAGACGCATCCTGACCGCCTCGACGAATCCGGGAGATGTGGTCTGGGAGCCGTTCGGCGGACTCTGCAGCGCCTCGGTCGCCGCCATCGCGCTCGACAGGCGACCGTTCGCCGCTGAAGCCGTGGAGCGGTTCGATCTGGCCGCCGACCGGCTGATGGCTGCGGCTCCCGCCGGGGCTGCCCCCGGATGACTGCGGTTCCGCCACCACCCGCACTCGATCCCGGGGATTCCCGGCCGCGGCTCGCGAGGCGGGTCCGCGAGGCAGTGATGGCTCTACCGGCTTATTTCGATTCCCGGACGAACATCGAGGGATTGGGAGCGACCGATCTCTTCTCGCTGAACGCCCTGCTCGCCTCCACGATCGAGGTGAAGGTCGTCGAGACTCTGAACCGGATGCGTTCCGTGTGGGATCCCGATGACGAATGGGCTCTTCACTCATTCGAGCGCCAGGCGCAGACCTTTCCCGATGTGCTGCTCCGTAAACGGCACAGTGACGGCATTCGGACGGTGGCTCTCGGGATCGAACCCCGAGCGGGTCTTCGAGCAGTTGCGCCGAGAAGTCGACTCCGAGGCCCTGGCGAAGGGCGAGTCAGTCGCTCTGGACGCCCTCCGCCGATTGATCCAGGCGCTCGGCGAGAACCCCTGAGAGAAGGCGCGCCCTTGCCCATCGGGATCGCGATCGCCGCGCGAGGCCGTCGAAAGCGGCCGCCGCGCCATCGTCGGCGCCCCGCCGGAGCCGGACGGTCGTGACCGTTGCGCCGGTCACCGTCCTGGTGGTCCTCGGCTACCTCGCCGGGATCACCGCCTTCGGCATCTGGGTGGGTCGGCGCGACCGGAGCGTCAGCGGCTACTTCCTCGCCGGACGGTCGGCCCCCTTCTGGGCGGTCGCCGCCTGCATCGTCGCCACCGAGACCAGCGTCCTCACCTTCACCTCGGTCCCCGGCTTCGCCTACGAAGGGAACTTCGGCTTCCTGCAGCTCGCTTTCGGGTTCGTTCTGGGCCGGGTCGGGATCGCTCTGGTGCTGCTCCCCGCCTACTTCCGCGGCGAGGTGGTGACGACCTACGAACTCCTGCTGCAGCGCTTCGGGACCCGGGTGCGGAGTGCGGCGGCGGCGATCTTCCTCGTCTATCGGAACCTCGCCGACGGCGTCCGGCTCCATGCCGCGGCGCTCATGGTTTCCATCGTTGCCGGAGTGCCCGAATGGTGGTGCATCGTGGCCCTCGCCGCCGCGATGGTGGCGTTCTCCGAAGAGGGCGGGGTCAAGGCCACCATCTGGACCGATGTGCTCCAGCTCGGCGTGTATCTCGTCGGTGCGGGGGTGGTGGTCTGGGCGCTGTGGCAGGGGAGCGGCGCCGAACCGCTCGGCTGGGTCTCCGCCGCGCGCGAGGCCGGGAAGTTCGATGTCGTGCTTCCCGCGCTCGACTTCACCGTCCCCTACACGATCTGGGCGGGGGTCGTCGGCGGCTTCTTCCTCACCTTCGCCACCCACGGAGCGGACCAGTACCTCGCCCAGCGCCTGCTTTCGGCGAAGTCGCTCCGCCACGCCCAGGCGGGTCTGATGCTCTCCGGGCTCGGCGCGCTCGTCCAGTTCGCGATCTTCCTCGGCATCGGGGCCTGGCTCTGGCATCACTACGGGGGTCGGGAGTTCGCCCGCCCCGACGAGGTGCTGCCCACTTTCGTCGCCGAAAACCTCTCCGGCGTCGCCGCCGGGGTGACGCTCGCGGCGGTGGTGGCGGCGGCGCTTTCCCCGTCGCTGGTGAGCCTCGCCTCGACCACGGTCCGGGACTTCTGGCTCCCTTGGCGCCACCGGGTCCGCGCGGGGGCCGGGGACGCTCTCCAGGTTCGGGCCGGCCGCCGGTTCGTGGTGGTCTGGGGCATCGTGCAGACCGGAGTGGCGCTGGCCGCCCAGCGCGCGCCCTCGGCCCTCGAGGCTGGTCTCTCGGTGCTCTCCTACGCCTCCGGCCCGACGGTCGGGGCGTTTCTGCTGGCGGTGCTTTTCCGCCGGGCGGATCCGACCGCGGTGCTTCTCGGCATGGGGGGCGGATTCCTCGCTCCCGCGCTGATCCGGCTCGTCGGGTTCCCGCTCGCCTGGACCTGGGATGTGATGGTGGGTTCGATCGCTACCGCGGCCGTCGGCCTCGCCCTGAGCCGCTTCCGAGGCCGCAAGTGACCGATACGGCCGGTGGCGGCATCGGGCGGAATTCGGGGTGGTCGGGCCGGCGCTGCGGCACCGCCAGCCTCCCGTGCTCAACAGTTCTCCGCGTCGGACGAATCCAACCCGACGACGCGAATCTCTTCGAACCGCTTGAAGTCGCGTGCGTTTCGGGTGATGACGGCTGCGATCCCATGCGCCATCATCGTGGCGATGATGTTCGCATCGTGGATCAGTTTGCCCGAGAGGTCGTGGATCCGGGCAAGCCGGCGCAGTTGGCGCGCCGCTTCGGCGGTCTCGTCCACCAGGTGGAGGTGGCGCAGGAATTCGTTCGCATTCGCTACGGCGTCACGGGCCCCGAGCCCCAGCCCATTGCTCTCCGGGGGCCGTGTCGCCACCACCAGATACTCGCGGAGGATCTGGCCGCTCAGCACCAGGGGCCGGCCCCGCGGGCCGGATCCGGCCAAAAACCGCGCTGCCTCATCGTGCAGCGGGCGGGATTCGTCGGTCGCCGTCAGCAGGATGTTCGTGTCCACGAACAGGGTTTCAGCGACCGCCGGCGCCATAGATCTCTTCCCTCGTCCACGAGGTCTCCTGCCCGGTACGGACGGTCACCAGATCGAGTCTTCGAACGCGGTCTTCCGGCGGCGCCATCGCCGCCGCCCGATCGAGGAGTGCCCGCAGTTCCCCCTGCAGCGACCGATGGTGGCTGCGCGCCAACCGCTTCAGCGCCTCGAGGGTGGGCTGTGGCACATCCCGAATGTGTATCGAACGCATATCGGTAGCATATCGCTACCATGCCGCCTCCGAGTCCGGACCGCTATGACAACGAGGTCGACGACAGAGTCGAAGTCGAAGCCAAACCGATGACCGGTCTCGGGAGAGCGCTCGGCGGCTTCCGCTCCTGGCGGACGCTTTCGGTCACCCTGCTCTCCTTCTCGTCGGGGCTGCCGCTGGGCCTCGTCTGGTACGCGATCCCCGATTGGATGCGCGATGCGGGGGTGGACATCCGCATCGTCGGGCTCTTCAACCTGGCGCAGATCCCCTGGGCCTTCAAGGTCCTCTGGTCGCCGTTCATGGACCGTTATGTCCCCGGTTTCTGGGGCCGGCGGCGGGGCTGGATGGCAGTTGCGCAGGTGGCGCTGCTCGCTCTCGGTCTGCTGCTCGCCGGGGTCGGGGATCACCCGGACGCACTCTGGATGGTGGCGGCGCTGGCTCTCGCGGTGGCGATCGCCTCCGCTTCGCAGGACATCGCGGTGGACGCCTACGCGGTGGAGGTCCTGCGCCCCGAGGAGCACGGAGCGGCGGTGGGAGCCCGGACCGCGCTCTACCGGGCGGCGATGCTGGTCGCCGGAGGCGGGGCCATCAGCCTGGCGGCCTCGTGGGGCTGGGGCGCGGTGAACGCGCTGCTCGGCCTGATCTACCTGCCGCTGCTCGTCGTCACCTGGCGTGCCCCGGAGCCCGAAGACCGCCCCGCTCCGCCCCGGCGCCTCGCCGATGCGGTCTGGAAACCGTTTCTGGAAGCGCTCTCCCGGCCTCGCGCTCTCGAGATCCTCGCCTTCGTCTTCTTCTACAAGTTCGCCGACAACCTCGCCCAGGCGCTGACCCGGCCGTTCCTGATCGACATGGGGTACGGCGCTGCGCACCGCGGGATCGCACTCGGTACCGTGGGCCTCTTCGCCACGGTCGCCGGAACCTTCGCCGGGGGTCTCTTCACCACCGCCTTCGGGCTCGGCCCTGCGCTGTGGCTCTTCGGCGGGCTCCAGATCTTCTCGAACCTCGGGTACTTCTTCGTCGCCGGGGCGGATGGCGGTCTTTCGTGGATGTACGGCGCCGCCGCTTTCGAGCTGCTGACCGGGGGGCTCGGCACCGGGGCCTTTTCGGTGCTGCTGCTGCGGATCACCGAGAAGCGCTTTTCCGCCACGCAGTACGCCCTCTTCTCCGGCCTCTTCGCGCTGCCGCGTCTGCTCGCCGGCCCGTTCAGCGGCTTCTGGGTGGACGCGCTGGGCTGGCGGACCTTCTTCCTCTCCACGATGGCGATGGGAATCCCCGGTCTGGTCCTCCTGCACCGTTTCTCGCCGCTCGGAGTCCGCGATCCGAAGATCCTCCTCGGCGGCGGGGAGGAACCGGCGGCGCCTCCGGTCTCTTCGGGCCTCTTCTTGGGACGCCTTTCGTTCTCGGCGCTTTTCGGAGGCGGGGTGGTGTTCGCCTTCGCGGTGCTGCTCGGCGCCCTCAAGGCGCTGCGTCTCGATCCGGACTCCGGTTTCTCGCTCGCCGCCGGGCTCGAACCCATCCTGAACCCCGCTTCGTTCGAGGATTGGGTGCAAGTCGCCGGAATCCTGGTGCTCGCTCTCGTATCCGGCCTTTTCGGCGCCGCGTTCGGCGTCGCCCGGAGTCGGAGCGGACCGCCCGTATCTCCGCTCCCCGGCTAGATTCCCGGCCATGAACGGGGTGCGCTCCGCCGCCGGTATCCTCGCGCTCTTCGGCGCCGCGTTCCCCGCGGCGGGGTTCGAGGGCCGCGCGCTGCTCCCGGACGGCAGCCCGGCGGCGGGCGCGCTGGTCCAGATCCTCGGGCACCCGGGTTCCGCGAC
The DNA here is from genome assembly GCA_963422395.1 of Vicinamibacteria bacterium. Lineage (GTDB taxonomy): Bacteria > Acidobacteriota > Vicinamibacteria > Marinacidobacterales > Marinacidobacteraceae. The sequence continues at coordinate 845,660 of OY729431.1, forward strand.
CACCGACGCCGACGGACGCTTCGAATGGCTGCCGGACCCGGCGCTTCCCTTCCAGGTCCTCGTAGTGCTGCCCGGAGAGCGCTACACGACACCGGTCTTCGTGGAATCGCTCGACGAACCGGTCGAGATCCGGGTGGAGATCCGGGTCTTTCGCGAGAGCGTCACGATCACGAGCGGCGCGGTGCCGCACACCGAGGCTCCCCCCGGCAGTGCTCCGGCGGTCGTTTCGGGGGAGGCGATCCGCACTCGGCAGGCGCCGCGGCTGACCGATGTGCTGGAGGCGGTGCCGGGGAGCGCCCGCAGCAGCGACCTCCATGCCGGAGTCCCCTCGATCCGGGGTCTCTCGCGCGGACGGACGGTGCTGCTTCTCGACGGGGCGCGGGTCACCACGGAGCGCCGCGCCGGCGCGAGCGCGACCTTCCTCGATCCCTTCTTCCTCGAGGCAGTGGAAGTGGTGCGGGGGCCGTCGTCGGTGGCGTACGGGTCCGATGCTTTCGGTGGAGTGATCCACGCCCGCACGAAGCGCCCGATCCCGGGGGACCCCCTCGCCGTCCGCGGCCGCGCCACCTGGGGAGCGGGCCTCCCGGAAGCCAGCTTCGGGGCGGAGGTCTCCGGCAGCGCGTTCGGCACCGGCCTGCTCTTCCAGACGAGGCGGCGGGTCTTCTCCGAATACGAGAGTCCCGAAGGGACGGTGCCCGGCTCGGGAGCCGAGGACTTCGGGTTCCTGTTGCGCGGCGCCCGTGAACTGGGCGGCGGTCTGCTCAGCGCCTCGCTCCAGTACGACGCCGGCCGACGGATCGGCCGTCCGCGCCGGACCGAGTCCTTCGTCTCCTATCCGAACGAAGACTCTCTGCGGCTGGTCACCGACTACCGCTTCCTGCCCCGCTGGGGTTTCGCCCGGCTCGACATGACCGGGTTCCTCGGAGCGCACCGACTCGAGACCCGCCGCGAACTCGCGGCCGAGGCTGCCGAATCCGAAGTCGCTGCGCACGACTTCATGTTCCGCGGCCGCGGCATCCGCCCGCTCGGGCAGGGCCGGCTGGAACTGGGCGCGGAATTCCTCTCCCGCTTCGACATCTATTCCGAGACCCGGGTGTCCGGGTTCGTCTCCTTTCCCGAAATGCCGCCGGAGCGGTCCGGGCTCGACGGTGCCCGGCGCAGCGAGGCATCGCTCTACGGTCACGCAGAAACGCCGCTCGCTTCCCGTGTCTCCGGAAGCGCCGGTGCGCGTCTTTCGGCGGTCACCACGCGCTCGGGGGCTGCCCCCAGTGCTGACCGGGCCGGCACCAGCCACGGCGCTCTCAGCGGTTTTCTCGCGCTGCGCGCCGACCTCCTCCGGGGAGTGGCTCTCACCGGCCAGATTTCGCGCGGTTTCCGGGATCCCACGCTTTCGGACCGCTACTACATCGGCCTCTCCGGGCGGGGGCTCGTCCACGGCAACCCGCGCCTCCTTCCGGAGCGGGCGCTCCAGGCGGACTTCTCTCTCCGCCTCGACCGGAACGGGGTCGTAGGCGGCCTCTACGCCTACCGCTATCGGATCACCGACCTCGTCGAGCGTTACGCCGATGGCGTAGATCTCTACTTCTTCCGCAATCGCGGTGAGGCGCACCTTTCGGGGCTCGAACTCGAGATCCAGCTCGGTACGCCATCCGACCCGTTCCGTTTCGACCTCGCCGCCGGCCTCATCCGCGGGACCGCCGAGGACGGAAGCGCCCTCGACGGCGTCCCGCCGGCGAACTTCCGGGCCGGCCTCCGCCGCCGGCTCCACACCCGCTCCTTCGCCGAGGTCGTCTTTCTCGGTTTCACCGCCGACCGGAGTCCGGGGCCAACCGAGGCCGCATCGGAAGCCTACGCCCGGCTCGACGCCGCGCTCGGCATTCCGCTCGCCGGAGGCGCCGAACTGCGTCTCTCCGGGAGGAATCTGCTGAACGCCGCCTACCCGATCAGCGCTGACGCCCGCGCCGTGCTCGCCCCTGGACGCAGCGTGGTCGGCACCATCGTCTGGACGCTGGGTTCGGATCGCGCGGCCCCCTGACCGAGACCTGACCGGGAGCACCGGGCCGGAGTCACGGCTCGCGCCGGACTCCGAATCGCCCGAGGGAAATGCGGCACGGCTTCGGGTTCAGGATCGTTTCGGTACCGAGATCGGCCGTCGTTCTGATGAACGCAAAGCCCCGGATCTCTGCGTCCGGGAAGGCTTCGCGCAGCCGAGCGGCAGCGCCGAGCATCGTTGCACCCCGCGTCAACACATCGTCGACAACTGTGATTCTCCCGGGCACATCCGAAACACCCGCGGCGACCCCGAGAGAGTCGTAGTGATGCTGGTGCGTCGGACGCTGACCGGGTAGTGCATACGCCGACTTGGGGACGCGGCACTCTCGAACCAGCCGGATGCTCGTTCGTCGCCCCAGACCTTGCCCAACGAGCCCCTCGACGAGGAGCTCACCGACCCATAGGTCGCTTTCGTTTCGGCGACGAGGTGCGTGCCCCGGCATCGGTAGGAGGACGGAGTCGGAATCAAGGACCTTCCGTTCTCGGGCGATGGCGCCGATCTTCCCGATCGCCCGACCGATGGCCTTTTCGTCACCGCGTTTCAGTGCATGGCAGAACTGCCTCGACTGCTTGGCGACTGTGCTATCCCCTCGGGGTGAATACGCGAAGGCGGTGTCGCAGACGAGCTCAGAGAACGAGTCCATCGATGTGGGTCCGCTCGGGCACCGCGTCGAGCCAATAACCGACCTCGTTCAGCGAAAGCGGTTCGGCTCCGTAACGGATCTGTTCCAGGGTCCACTCGGCGGGGTTTTCGGCCAGCGGCTTCAGAATCGCCAGATCGCGGCCCAGCCGGATCGCTTCCCATCCCTGGTGCCGGGTCCCGCTTCCGGGTCCCGCAGCGACGATCAGGGTGGCGTCGCACAGGAGCGCCATAGTGCGGTTGCGCCTGACGAAGTTGCCGGGCTTCACCGGGGCGCCGTCGTCGAACTGGGAGACGGCGAGATGCTCCTTCATGATGCGGTGCTGGAGTGCCTCGTTCGACTTCGGGTAAACCTCCGAGAGCCCGGTTCCGAGGACGGCCACCGTCCGGCCGCCGCATTCGACGGCTGTTTCGTGCGCGACGGTATCGATCCCTTCTGCGAGCCCGCTCAGCACGGTGATGCCTCGATCCACGATTTCCTTGGTCAGGAGGTAAGCCCGTTCCTGCTCGTCCCGACTGGCGCGGCGCGAGCCCACGACGGAGATCCGCCGCCCTCTCGAAAGGAGTGAGCGGTCCCCTGCCAGATGGAGGTGTCGGGGTGCGTTCTTCTGCTCCACCTCGTTGAGCGGCCCCAGAACCTCCCGGATATCGATCCGGCTCCCGTCGGCGGGCTGCGGGGGCGGCGGTGCGCCGGTCCCGAACAGGGCGCGGCTTCGGGCCTCGGCCATTGGGGTTTTCGGGGCGGTGGTCAGGCGGTGATCAGGGGGCGGAGGGCCTTCAGGCCGGCGAGGGCGCGTTCGATGTGTTCCGCAGTGTTGTAGAGGTGGGGAGAGAGGCGGAAGCCGCCGGAAGTCGAGCCGGCGATGCCGAACTCCTCGTACATCCGGGAGAAGACTTCGCGGCGGGAAGCGGCGGGAACCTCGAGGATCACCACCCCGGCGGAAAGTGCCTCGTCCATCGGGGTCACGAGAGCGATTCCGATTTCGCGGATGCCTTCCTTGAGGCGGCGCGCCAGCGCCAGCATCCGTTTCTCGATCCGGGCGGGACCGATCTCACCGTGGAAGGCGGCGGTCAGGCCCATGGCGGCGAGGCAGGCGTCGTCGCGCTGGCCCATGGATTCGAATTTCCTCGCGCCTGCGGGGTCGGGGTCGGTGTCCCCGCCCCAGCCGGGAGCGACGATCGAGGGCCAGATCTTCGGGATGACGGCTGAGCGGACGGCGAGCACCCCGCACTCCTTGGGTCCGCAGAACCATTTATGGGAGCTGCTTGCGAAGGTATCGGCGCCGAGGGCCGGGACATCCACCGAGAGTCCGCCGAAACTCTGGGCGCCGTCCACATGTACATGGATTCCCTGCTCCCGAGCGGCCTCGGCGATCCGGCGGACGGGAAGCCGGACACCCGATACATTCGAAACCTGGGTGATCGCGAGCACCCGGGTATTCGGCTGGAACGCCTCGAGGAACGGAGCGGCGAGATCCGCTTCACCGGACGGCGCCTTCGGGACCCCCACCCGGCGTACCGAGAATCCCGAGCGTGCGGCGCGGACATCCCACGCCACCTGGTTCGTGGGGTGGTTCTGGTCCCAGAGCAGCACTTCGTCGCCCTCGCCGAGGGCGAGCCCCGCGTTCACGATGTTGTTCGCTTCGCTGGTGTTGCGGACGAGCGCGAGTTCGTCGGCGTGGACCCCAAGCTGCGCCGCCACCGCTTCCCGGGCGGCCTCGCGCAGGTCGTTGAACTTGCCGCGGTTCTGGAACGAGCAGTCGCGGTCGATATCGCGGGTGAGCTCGCTCACCCGGTCGGCTACCGCCCGCGGCGAGGGGCACAGGTTCGCGGCGTTCATCGGCACCCGGTCTTCCTCGAAGGGAAACGCACGGCGCACCTGACGGAAGAGGGCCTCGTCGTCCGCCGCTGCGCTCCGGGCCAGCGGGGCGAGAGCCGGGAACGCCGCCGCTGCCCGCAGGAAAGCGCGCCGGCTGGTGGTGTTCCCGGTGGGATTCCTCGTCGGTTTCTTCGGGCGGATCGTCATGGGGAGCCCCTCCGCGAGCGAGTCTAGCGGGTTGTGGGGGAGGCGGTCGGCTGGCCTTCCTCCGGCATTTCGGCGCTGCCGCTGCTGATGATCCGGCGGAAGAGGAGAGGGCAGCTGATCGAGGTCACTGCCGCGATCAGAACCGCGATGGCGCGGTCCTGCTGGTCGAGGAGGCCGAGTTCCAGGCCCACCGTCGCCACCGCTACCACGATGCTCAGCCGGGCGGAAAGCAGGAACCCGGCAGCCGCCGTGGCGCGCAGCGAAAAGCCCCAGATCAGGTAGAGGAGCGCGGGGAAGAACTTGACCAGGAAGGCCACCACGATGATGACCCCGGCGCGCGCCAACACCTCACGGTCGAGCAGGGTTTCGACATCGAACCGGATGCCCACATTGATGAAGAAGATGGGAATCAGGAAGCCCCAGGAAATTCCCGAGAGCTGGCTGCGAAGGCCTTCCGGAGGCTGGAAGAGCAGGGCGAAGACGCCCCCGGCGAGAAACGCGGCGAGGATCGGCTCCACATCGAGCGCGGTGGAGAGGCCCACGAAAATGAGCAGCAGGGCGAGCGCGCCGCGGATCCCCATTTCCTCGGGGTCGTCACGCCGGAAGAGGCGCGCCGCCCGCCGCGGATGCCACCAGAGGAGGAGCTTCATCACCCGGAGCACGAGCACCACCGCAAAGAGCAGTGCCGGCCCGCCGACGAGCTCGATCCCCCAGCCGTCGCGCGCCCAGATCGTGATCTCGGCGACCAGCAGCAGGGTGACCAGATCGGCGATCACCGCTGCGAACAGGATCGCCTGCCCGAGGCTCTTCGTGGTGATCCCGGTGCTTCGGAGGCTCGGGAGCACGAGCGCCACTGAGGTGGTGGCGAGTACGGGCACGTAGAAGATGGCGAGGCCGAGCCATGCAGTGGCGAGGAAGGACAGCGTGAGCGTTCCGGCGAAGACGGCGAGCGCTTGCAGGACGGGACGGGCCCCGCCCCGCCGCAGCGCCGGGAAGTCGATCTCGAACCCGGCCAGGAACATCAGCATGAGGAGACCGAGTTCGCCGATCTGATCCAGCAGCTCAGTGCCGTGGACGAGGCCGAGCAGTGGTCCGACGACGACTCCGAACAGGATCTCGAGCACCACCGCAGGTGCCCGGACCCAGCTGGCGAGGGCAGGCAGGATGAAGGCGGCGATGCCGATGACCACCAGCGTCCCGGAACCGTCCATCAGCTCTTCACCATCCGGAATCGCTGCCTGATGCGCCCCCGTTCTTCTTTTTCCAGGGGGGAGGGGGAGTCAAGATACTCCGAGCACCGCAGCGGCGGCCAGCGCGAGCGCGCCAGTGGCGCGGACCAGTTCTTCCACCGGGCAGTGTTCGTCGGGTCGGTGCGCCAGTTCGAGAATTCCCGGTCCATAGGCGACGCAATCCGGGATCCCGCCGAGACGGGCCACATGCTTGTGGTCGTAGGTGCCCGGGCTCGCCACCTCCTCCACTTCCTCGCCGAGAGCCCGCCGCACTCCGAACCGCACCGCTTCGGTAGCGAGGGAGCCAGCCGGGGTGCGAACCGGCTCCACGGTGAGCAGCTCCTCGATTCGGTAGCGCCGGTCGGAGCCGCGCGAGGCGCAGTCGGCGACCCGGCGCGCCACCTCGGCGCGCACCGCCTCGAGGCCTTCCTCCGGCAGGAAGCGCCGATCCACCACGACCTCGGCGCGGTCTGGCACTTGCGGGCTCTCGATCCCCGCTCCGGCTTGACCGCCCCGGATGCTGTTCACATTCACCGTGGCGGCGCGGGCACGCTCGGGAACCACCGGGAGCGCCGTGCGGCGGGCGGCCAGGGCGGCGGTCCAATCGGTGCGGATCGCTTCGAGCAGGGGAGCGAGCTGCAGGATCGCGTTCTTGCCGAGGAAGGGCATGCTGCCGTGCGCAGTCTCGCCTTCCGAGATCACCCGGAACCAGTACACCCCGCGGTGGCCGACGCACACCCGCCGCGAACCGAAGGGCTCGGGAATGATGACTGCGTCGGTGCCTGGAGCGATCAGACCCGATTCCACGAGCCAGGCGACGCCGGCGTGGCCGCCGCTCTCCTCGTCCACGGTGCCCGAGATCTCGAGGACGCCGCCCAGGCGGGCTCCTGCCCGGCGGAGTGCCTCGGCGGCGAACACCGCGGCGGCGATGCCTCCTTTCATGTCGCTCGCCCCCCGCCCCCAGACCGATCCGTCCCGGATCTCCCCGGAGAAGGGGTCTCCGGTCCAGCCCTCGCCCGCGGGGACCACATCGAAGTGGCCGTTCAGGTGCAGCCGCCTCCCACCCGCGCCCCGGCGGCCGATGACATTGCAGCGCGGGTGTTCCTCCGATCCGGGTGGACAGACCCGGTCGGGTGGGTCGTCGTACTCCACGGCGAAACCGCAGGCTCCGATTCGCTCGCCGATCCGTTCGGCGCAGATCCGGTAATTCTCTCCGGGAGGATTTTCGGTGGGGATCCGGATCAGTTCCCCGGTGAACGCGGCGATCTCCTCGCCCGCCCGTTCGACCTCCCGGAGAATGCGCCTCTCGAGATCGGAAGCGACCGGGAAGAGCGGCGGCATCGGGCGGCGAGGATACCGGTCTCGGGCTTGGGCTGTGCGCTCCGAGAGCAGGGCGTCAGGGATGGAGTCGGGCGTTTTCGGGGGAGGAGAGAGGATGCCCCGCTCCCGAAGCGCCCGGCGCTTCGCGCCGGGAATCCGAACTGCTGCCGGAGGCAGCGAGTTCGATTGGACGGGTGCTCGGTTTTCTCCTCCCGGTCTCGTTCGGAGCCGGGCTCCTAGAATCTCGCTGCTGTGCTCGTCGCTGCCGCCTTGCCGGCTGCTGCTGCTGCTCTGCTGCTGGCGCCGATCGCTCGGGCGCAGGGGCCTCTGCCGGATCCTGGCTTGGTTGCGGTTCCCGGGATCGAGGTCGGTCACCATGAACTCGACGGCCTTCCCACTGGATGCACCGTGGTGCTCGCGCGCGAAGGCGCGGTCGCTGGAGTGGATGTGCGGGGTTCGGCTCCCGGAACCCGCGAGACCGATCTGCTCGATCCGGTGAACACCGTCCAGCAGGTCCACGCGGTGGTGCTCTCCGGGGGCAGCGCCTTCGGGCTCGCCGCCGCCACCGGAACGGTGCGGTTCCTCGAAGAGGCCGGGATCGGCTATCCGGTGGGGCCGTTCCGCGTGCCGATCGTCCCGGCGGCGATCCTCTTCGACCTGGGAGTTCAGGGGCAGGGTGCCGGCGGAGCAGCGCCGGTCCGTCCCGGCCCCGAGTGCGGCTACCGGGCAGCGGCGGCCGCTGCCTCGACCCCGGTTCGGCGCGGCAACGCGGGCGCTGGAGCTGGGGCCACCGTAGGGAAGATCCGGGGGATGGCGCGGGCGATGAAGGGCGGGCTCGGATCGGCCTCGCTGCGGTTCCCCGATGGGCTCGTGGTCGCGGCGCTGGTCGCGGTGAACGCGGTGGGAGATGTGGTGGACCCGGCGACCGGTGCGGTGATAGCCGGAGTGCGGAGACCTGGCGGCGGGCTGGCGGACGCCCGCCGGCTGCTGCTCATGCCGGATTCTCGAGAAGACGCCGGCGCGGCGCCCGCCGGCGGGAACACCACCATCGGAGTGGTGGCGGTCAGCGCGCCGCTCACCAAGCCGGAAGCGGCGAAGGTCGCGCAGATGGCGCATGACGGCCTCGCCCGGACGATCTATCCGGCGCACACCCCCGCAGACGGCGACACGCTCTTCGCGCTCTCGACGGCACAGAGTTCGAGGGCGCGCCTCGGCAGGATCGGGGCGCTCGCTGCCGAGGCAGTCGCCCGCGCCGTCCTCGATGCGGTGCGAACGGCGGAATCGCTGCCCGATCTCCCGGCGGTGCGCGACCTCCAGCCGGATCCCGAGGAGATGCCCGGCCCCGAAGGAGATTCCCCTCCTGCCGGGGCGGCGTCGGCAGCTCGTGGATGAAGTGACTTCGTCCACAGGCTGCTAAGTCGGATGTCCCCGTATCTCGCCGTTCTCATCGTCTATTCAGCCCTGCTGATCGCAGTCGGCTGGGCGGTTTCCCGGAGGTCGCGCTCAGCGGAGGGTTTCTTCGTCGCCGGACGGCGGTTGCCGGCGCGGCTCGTCTTCGCGACCGTGCTGGCCGCGAACATCGGGGCGGGCTCCACGGTCGGCGCGGCGGCGCTCGGCTACGAACACGGGCTCGCGGCTTTCTGGTGGGTCGGGTCCGCCGGGATCGGGACGCTCCTCCTCGCCGTCTGGCTGGGCCCCCGGATGTGGAGAGTGGCGAACGAAGCCCGGCTCCGCACCGTGGGCGACTTCCTCGAGTTGCGCTACGGCACCTCGGTTCGGATCACCCTCACCGGACTCTTGCTGGTCGCCACTCTTTTCGTCCTCGCCGCCCAGTTGCTCGCCGCCGGAGTTCTCATCGAGGGGGTGGCGGGGATTTCCTTTCCGGCGGCGGTGCTGGCCGCGGCGGCGGTGATGACCGCCTACTTCTCGATCGGAGGCCTGCAAAGCGCCGCCTCGGTGAACTTCTTGCAGTTCGCGGTGCTGCTGATCGGCTTCGGGCTCGCCGTTCCCGCAGCGCTTCGCGCCGCCGGCGGCGCTGCCGGGCTACGGGAGAGCCTGGGGGACGGCGCCCTCGACATCTTCGGGAGCGCTTCGCTGTCCTTTTCCTACCTGGCGCTCCTCGTCCCGGCCTTTCTCGTTTCTCCGGGCATCCTCCAGAAACTCTTCGGTGCATCGAGCGAGGCTGCCGTGCGCCGCGGCCTCACCGCCGCCGGCGGCGCGCTGCTGCTGTTCGCTGCCGTTCCGCCGCTGCTCGGTGCAACCGCTGCCGTCCTCCATCCCGAACTCGGAAGACCGGACGCGGCCCTCCCGGCGCTTCTCACCGAGTCGCTTCCCCTCTGGCTCGGCTGTCTCGGGGTGGCGGCGCTCTTCTCGGCCGAGGTTTCGAGCGCCGACGCGGTGCTCTTCATGCTCTCGACATCGTTCTCTCGGGACCTGTACCACCGCTTCTGGAAACCGGGCGCCGACGACCGCGCCGTGCTCCGGGTGGCCCGCGGCGCGTCCCTCACCGGCGGTCTCGCCGGAGTCCTGATCGCCGTGTTCGCCAGGAGCGTGATCGATTCTCTGACGGTGTTCTATTCCATCCTCGGAGTCTCTCTCTTCGTCCCGGTGGTCGCCGGCCTCCACCGGGCGAGGCCCGGCGCCCGGACCGTGCTCGTCGGCGCCGCAGTCGGGATCACGGTTTTCCTGGCGGCTTCCTGGCTGGATCCGATCTGGCGGGGGCCGCTGCCGGATGCGATCTCGCCTCCGCTCCTCGGAATCGCTGCTTCGGGAGTGGTGGCGGTAGCAGCTCTGGCGGTATCGCGCCGCTGATCCTGCTTCCCGTCCGGTCATGAAACCCGCCGATGTCGCCGTGGTGGGCGCCGGGCTCGCCGGGCTGCAGTGCGCGCGGCTGCTTGGCGAACATGGGCTCGAGGTGGTCCTGCTGGAGCGGAAGGCAGACCCGGCAGAACGGGTACACACCACCGGGATCTTCGTCCGGAAGTCGCTCGAAGACTTCGACCTGCCGGAATCCTGCCTGGGTCCGCCCCTCCGCCGTGTCACGCTCTATTCGCCCGCTCGGAGGACGCTCGAGCTGGAGAGCCGCCACGACGAGTTTCGGGTGGGCCGGATGGGCCCGCTCTACCGGGAGCTGTTCGACCGCTGTCTCGCCGCCGGGGTTCGAGCCCGGCGCGGTGTGCGCTATCTGGGTTTCTCGCGTCGCGGAGAACGGCTGGTTCTGGACCTTGCGGAAGGAGAGCGTCCGATACGCGTCGAGACCCGCCTGCTGGTGGGGGCCGACGGAGCGGACTCCGAAGTGGCCCGGGACCTCGGGCTCGATGGCAACACGGAGTGGCTGGTGGGCCTGGAGTCGGTCCACGCCGGGGTGCCGCTCCGCGGCCCTCCTGGTCTCCACTGCTTTCTGGATCCCGAACTGTCGCCGGGCTATCTGGCATGGGTCGTCCAGGACGGAGAAGAAACCCATGTGGGAGTGGGCGGCTATCCCGATCGGTTCCGGCCCCGGACCGCGCTCGAGGAGTTCACCCGCAGCCTGGGCAGCCTCTTCGAACTCGGCCGCGGCCGGGTCGTGGAACGGCGCGGCGGGCGGATTCCGGTAAACGGAGTGCTGCGCCGGATCGGCTGTGAGAGCGGGTTGCTCGTCGGGGACGCGGCGGGTGCGGTCTCACCGCTCACCGCCGGCGGCTTCGACGCCTGCCTGCGGCTTTCCCGCCTGGCCGCCGGCGTCATCGCGCGCTCTCTCGAGACCGGAGATCGGACTCTCTTGGCTTCCTGCTATGTAGGGTCGAGACTGCGGTCCCGGTTCTGGTCGCGTCGCTTCTTGCGGACTCTGCTCGCAGGGATTCGAAGCCGGACGGCGATGGAGCTTCTGTGCGGGTTGCTCCGCCAACCGCCGTTTCGCTATCTCGCCTGGCAGGTCTTCTTCCGGAGGCGCTCTTTCCCCGACGGAACGACTTTCCCTCCCTCTCTTCCCGGCCGGCGCGCTGCCCACCCAGGCGCCGCCGATTTCTTGGCAACCGCGCCCCTTCGGAAACGGGCTGCCAAAGGCGATAATCGGGAGCTGTGACGCAGGGTGGCTCCCCATTCTCACTGGTCGGGATGGATGTGGTGGTGATCGGGGGTGCTTCCGGGATCGGCGAGGCGACGGCGCGGCTCGCCGCCCGCTCCGGTGCCCGGGTGGTGATCGCGGATCGAGACCCGGAGGCCGCCGGGCGGGTTGCCGCAGCGATCGGCGTCGAGGGCGGGCTGGCGGAGCCGCGCCTGGTGGACATCCGTTCCGACGATTCGGTGGCGGCGCTCTTCCTCGGCATCGAATCTGCGGGTTTTCGGCCGCGGGGGTTGGTCTCGACGCCGGGAGTGAATGTGCGGAAGCGGCTCGCCGATACCAGGGAAGCGGAGTTCGATCGGGTCGTTTCGCTGAACTTGCGGGGAACCTTCCACGCTCTCCGCCACGGAGGAGCGAGCCTCGCCCGGTCTGCGGGCGGAAGTGTCGTGCTGCTCTCTTCGATTCGCTCGCAGGTAGTGGAGCCGGGGCAGGGGGTGTACTCGGCGACCAAGGCGGGGATCGTGCAGCTCGCCCGCACCGCGGCAACGGAGTTCGCGGGCGCCGGAGTCCGGGTGAACGCGCTGGCGCCGGGCGTGGTGGAGACCCCTCTCACCGCACAAATCCAGCGGCGGTCCGAATGGAAGCGCGCCTACACCGAGAAGACGGTGCTCGGCCGCTGGGCGACCGCCGCTGAGATCGCGGCACCCGCGGTGTTCCTGCTCTCTCCGGCGGCGAGCTATATCACCGGATCGGTGCTGTTCGTCGACGGCGGCTGGACCGCCGCCGACGGACGGTTCGATCCTTGGTCCGAGCGCTCCGGGAACGGGGCGTGAGGTCGGATTGTGTCTCGCATCCCCATGGGAGGAGTGGAACGCCCCGCTCCCGAAGCGCCCGGCGCTGCGCGCCGGGAAGCCGAACTGCTGCCGAAGGCAGCGAGTTCGGCTTCTGGGTTGCCAATTCGTGAAAGGGGGTAGACCCCCTTTCACCCATTCCCCCGCTGTGCCGCGCCCGAGCCGGAGGCTCGGTCGCAACAGGTGTTTTTGTGTCCACGGACGGGAGTCGCGCCTCTCTCGAGCGGGGCGTGAGGTCGGATTGTGTCTCGCATCCCTATGGGAGGAGTGGAACGCCCCGCTCCCGAAGCGCCCGGCGCTGCGCGCCGGGAAGCCGAACTGCTGCCGAAGGCAGCGAGTTCGGCTTCTGGGTTGCCAATTCGTGAAAGGGGGTAGACCCCCTTTCACCCATTCCCCCGCTGTGCCGCGCCCGAGCCGGAGGCTCGGTCGCAACAGGTGTTTTTGAGTCCACGGACGGGAGTCGCGGCTCTCTCGAACGGGGCGTGAGGTCGGATTGTGTCTCGCATCCCCATGGGAGGAGCGGAGCGCCCCGCTCCCGAAGCGCCCGGCGCTGCGCGCCGGGAAGCCGAACTGCTGCCGAAGGCAGCGAGTTCGGCTTCTGGGTTACCAAATTCGTGAAAGGGGGTCTACCCCCTTTCACCCATTCCCCCGCTGTGCGGCGCCCGAGCCGGAGGCTCGGTCGCAACAGGTGTTTTTGAGTCCACGGACGGGAGTCGCGACTCTCTCGAGCGGGGCGTGAGGATGGCGTCGGGTCAGGCACCCTCGTGGGAGGAGCGGGGCGCTCCGTTCTCGAACCGCCCGGTGAACTGCTCCGCCAGCGCGAGCAACCTGCTCTCCTGGTCGCTCAGCGCTTCCAGGCGATTTCGCTGTTCCGCGACGACTGCCGGCTCGGCACGCTCCACGAACCGCCGGTTGTCGAGCCTTTTGCGGGCGGCTGCTGCCTGGGAGCGGATCCGCTTCAGCTGCGTAGAGATCCGGGCGGAGGCGGCGGCCGGATCCAGCTTCCCGTCGAGTGGTGTCCGCGCCTCGAAGGCCGGATCCACGATGGAGACCTGGTTGCTGCCGGCGGAGGCGGCTCCGAAGGACCAGGGGCGCTCTTTCGAGAGTACCGAGAGGGATTCCAGGCGGGCCACCGCGCGGACTGGACCGGAACATCCCGTGAGCAGCGCGCCGAAGCCCGGGCGAGCCGGGGATTCCTTCACCGCGAGGGGAAGGGGCAGGTCCGGCGGTAAACCTGTGTCGGCACGCAGCTTCCGGACGCCGCTCACAAGCCGGCGCAACGCATCGAAATCCGTTTCGAGCTCGGGGTCGCGGGGAGCGTCCGCTGCCGGAAACCGGGCCCGGGCGAGGAGCGCGGACTCGGGGTGGGTTTCGGACCAGAGGCCCTTTCGGTCCATCGCGGGCAGCAGTTGGCCGAAGAGGTGTTCCGTCACGAACGGCGTGACCGGGTGCAGGAGAGCGAGGGTGTCCGCCAGCACCAGGCCCAGGGTGGCCGCGGTCCGCCGCGCGGACTCCGGCGCCGAACGCATCCTCGCCTTGGCGAGCTCGACGTACCAGTCACAGAAATCGTTCCAGACGAAGCGGTAGAGCAATGAGCCGACTGCGGCGAAATCGAACCGTTCGAGAGCATTTCGGGTCTCTTGGGCGCACCCGGCCACCCGCGAGGTGATCCAGCGGTCCTCAGGCTGCGGGGCGCTCGCCGGGGCGCTTTCTTCCACACCTTCGATCGCAAGCAGTGCAAAGCGAGAGGCGTTCCACAATTTCGTGACGAACCGGCGGCCGATTTCGTGGAATTTCGAGAGCGCCAGCCGCATCTCCTGGCCCTCGGAGCAGAGGCGGACGAGGGTGAAACGAAGTGCGTCGGCGCCTACTCCTTCGAATCCCTGAGGGAAATTCCGCTCGACCCGGCGCAGCAGATCGCCCATGTTCGAGGGGCGGGCCTCCAGGACGGGCCGCTTGAGCTCGTCGAGCGTGGCGCCTTCGATCACCGCGAGCGGATCCACTCCGTTCCCCTTGCTCTTGCTCATCACCGCGCCGCGCTCGTCGAGGACGGTGGGATGGATGTACACATCCCGGTAGGGCAGACGGCCGGTCATCTCGATCCCGGCGAAGTTCATTCGCGCCACCCAGAAGAAGAGGATGCCCTTGTCGGTCGAAAGCACCGAAGTCGGGTAATAGCGGCCGAGGTCCGGGGTGTGCTCATCAGGCCAGCCGAGCGTGCTCATCGGCCAAAGCCAGGAGCTGAACCAGGTGTCCAGCACATCCTCGTCCTGCCGCCAGGCGTCGGGTTCCCGCTGCACCGCCGCCGGCGGGTTCACCCCCACGAGGACTTCCCCGGTCTCGCGGTGATGCCACGCCGGGATGCGGTGCCCCCACCAGATCTGCCGACTGATCGTCCAGTCCCGGATCCCGATCAGCCAGCGCGCGTACAGCTGTTCGAAACGCGCGGGGTGGAACCGCAACTCGCCCGCGCTCTTCTTCTCCCAGCCCTCATCCCCCAGTTCCCAGCCGCTTCGACGAAGGGCCCGATCGGCGAGCGGCCGCGTCCGGACGAACCACTGGTCCGAAAGGCGGTATTCGATGGGGGCTCCGGAACGCTGCGCACGGCCCAGAGGAAGCCGGTGGGGCTCTACCTTCTGGAGCAGTCCGGCCGCATCGAGCGCCGCGACCGCTTCCTCGCGGGCGCGGTATCGGTCGAGGCCGCGGAAAGGCTCCGGCACCGCGTCGTTGAGAGTTGCGTCCTCGTGCATCACATTCCGTGGTTCGAGGCCGTGCCGCTGCCCGATTTCGAAGTCGTGAGGATCGTGGGCAGGGGTGATCTTGAGACAACCGCTGCCGAAATTGCGATCGACGGCAGAATCGGTGATCACCGGGATCGCTCTTCCGGTGAGCGGGAGCAAGACCTGCTTTCCGACGAAGGCCCGGTAGCGGTGGTCTTCCGGATGGACGGCGACCGCCACATCCCCGAAGAGGGTTTCGGGACGGGTGGTGGCCACTGTCAGCCGCTTCCCGGGCTCGTCGAACAGGGGATAGTCGATCCGCCACAGATGCCCCGGCTCGCCGTCGGGAGCGGTTTCCACCTCGTCGTCGGAGAGCGCGGTGCGGTCCACCGGGCACCAGTTCACCACCCGCTTGCCGCGGTAGATGAGATCCCGGTCGTAGAGCGCCTTGAAGACGGTGCGGACCGCACGGGAAAGCCCATCGTCCATGGTGAAGCGGGTGCGGCGGAAGTCGCAGGAACATCCCAGTTTCCGGAGCTGTTCGAGGATCACCCCGCCGTAGCGCTCTCGCCACTCCCAGACGCGCGCTATGAATTCGTCGCGGCCGAGCGCCCGGTAGTCCACTCCCTGGGAGTCGAGGTGCTTCCGGACCACCGTCTGGGTCGAGATGCCGGCGTGATCGGTGCCCGGGACCCACAGCGCGTCGCGTCCTTCCATCCGTCGGTAGCGCACGAGCACATCCTGGATGGTGTTGTTCAGGGCGTGGCCCATGTGGAGCCGCCCCGTGATGTTGGGCGGCGGAATGACCACCGTGAATGGTTCGCGTTCCGGATGGCCGCCGCGTCTCGGCGAGCCGTCGGGATCCACCTCGCTTTCGAAGGCTCGCGCCTCGTTCCAGCGCTTCCAGCCCTCGGCTTCCACCGCGCCGGGGTCGAAGCGGGTCGCGAGCGCTCCGGGCGAACCGTTTGGCATCGCGGGCCCTGTTCGGAGGCGGATCGGGGCTCAGCGTACTGCGGCGGCGAGGTCGGCAGCGCGTCCGGTGTCTTCCCAGGGGCAGGAGGCGGCGTCGCCGCCGAAGTGGCCGTTTCGCGCGGTGTTCTCGTAGATCGGCCGCCGGAGGCCGAAGTGGGCGATGATCTCACGGGGAGTGAGCCCGAACAGCTCCGGCACCGCCCGTTCGATCGCGGCGTCGGGTGCGGTTCCGGTGCCGAAGGTGTCCACTCGCACCGAGACCGGTTCGGCGCGCCCGATCGCGTAGGCGAGCTGTACTTCGGCACGGCGCGCAAGGCCTGCCGCGACGATGTTCTTCGCGATGTAGCGGGCGAGGTAGGCCGCCGATCGGTCCACTTTCGTGGGATCCTTTCCCGAGAAAGCTCCCCCCCCGTGGCGAGCCATCCCGCCGTAGGTGTCCACGATGATCTTCCGGCCGGTGAGCCCGCAGTCGGCTGCCGGCCCTCCCTCCACGAATTTTCCGGTCGGATTGACGAGGACTCGCAACGATGCGCTCCGGGAGTAGGCTTCGAGCACCGGGCGGACGACCCGCTCTTCCACATCGCGGGCTACCCGGCTGGTGGCGTCCGCAGCGTGCTGCGCCGACACCACCGCGGTGGGGACCGACAGAGGATTCCCGTCTGCGGCGTAGGCCACCGTGACCTGGGCCTTGCCGTCGGGCCCGAGGTACGGGATCTCGCCGCTCCGCCGCATCGCGGTGAGCCGCCTGGAGATCCGGTGGGCGAGTGTGATCGGCAGCGGCATCAATTCCGATGTTTCGTCGCAGGCGAATCCGAACATCATTCCCTGGTCGCCGGCGCCTCCGCTGTCCACCCCCATCGCGATGTCTGCCGTCTGCCCTCGCAGGTGTACCCCCACTTCCACGCGGTCCGCATCGAATTCGTCCTCCCTGCCGGTGTATCCGATACGGCGGATCGTGTTCCGCACTACGGCCTCGATCTCGCTCGGAGAAGGCGGCTCCCGTGAGGTCGTCTCCCCGGCGATGACGGCCATTCCGGCACGCACCAGCGTTTCGCAGGCGACCCG
This sequence comes from Vicinamibacteria bacterium, assembly GCA_963422395.1. Taxonomy (GTDB): domain Bacteria; phylum Acidobacteriota; class Vicinamibacteria; order Marinacidobacterales; family Marinacidobacteraceae. The sequence continues at coordinate 862,577 of OY729431.1, forward strand.
AGAGTCCGGGTCGCGCGACAGGAAGGCATCGAGAACCGCATCGGAAATCTGGTCGGCCACCTTGTCGGGGTGGCCCTCGGTAACCGATTCCGAGGTGAAGAGCTTCGCTCCGTCGGGCTGGGGCTCGCTCACCGGGCGGCTTTCTCGATTGGCGGGGGACGGCGACCCTCGAGAGTCGCCCCACGGAACTTCTGTATGGGGCGGCAATGGTAGCAGCGGCCGCCTCCGGTGGGTCCGGCTTCGGGCAGGGGAGAACGCGGCTTCGGGAGGCCCCTTCTGGTCGTGACCCCCGGCGGCTCGCGGCCCACCGCCGTCCTTCTGGTGGCCGGGAAGTCGAAGCGGGCATGGCCGCTGACCGCGGAAATCCCCAAGCCGCTCCTGCCGCTCTGGGGGCGCCCGCTCCTCGAACGAGTTCTCGACCAACTGCGGGGGATCGTGGACACTGCTGTTTTGGTGCTCGGATACCAAAAGGACCGCATCCTCGAGCACTTCGGGGAGCAGTATCGGGGGATCCGTCTGGTGCCGGTGGTCCAGCGGCGCGCGCGCGGCACCGCGGATGCTCTCCGGATCGCCGCCTCCGCGGTCGACAACCGGGTGCTCGTCCTCAACGGCGACGACTTCTACCACGGCGAGGACCTGGCCCGCCTCGCCGAGCCGGAGACGGCCATCCTCTGCCGGGAGGTCAGCGATCCGTGGAGCCGCGCCACGGTGACGGTGGCCGGCGACGACCAGCTCGTGGACATCGTGGAAAAGCCGCCGGGAGCTCGGCCCGGCGCGCTTTGCAGTATCGGCGCCTACTCGCTCGCCCGCGAGGATCTCGATCACCTCGGCGAGGTCGGGGAGAGCATCCGGGGAGAACTCGAGCTGCCGGATCTGATCCGCATCCTGATCCGGCTCGGGCGGGTGAAGGTCGTGCGCGCTCGTCGACCGTGGATTCCCCTCACCTACCCGTGGGACATCATCGGGCGGATCGTTCCGCTGTTCGGCGGCGATCCGCCCGGAGAGGGCGCCCGCGCCCTCGACTTCGAGACCTCTTCGGGCGAGTTCGGTGGGGAGGCGGTCTGGGTCGCCGATGGTGCGAGCGTCCATCCTGCAGCAAAGCTGTCCGGCCCGGTCGGAGTGGGTCCCGGCGCGATGATCGGCGCCGGCGCCCAGGTAGAACGCACGGTCCTGCTCGATGGCGCCAGGATCGGGCGCTCGGCGCTGGTTCAGGACAGCGTGCTCGGTCCGGGAGCAGTCGTCGGCGACGGGGCCCGGCTGGTTTCGGGGCCGGTGGAACGCATCCGCGTGCTGCGGCACCTCGCCCGGGTCGAGGCTCCGCGCGTGGGCGCCTGTCTCGGCGCCCGCGCTTCGGTGGCGCCCGGCGGGGTGACTCTTCCCGGCGCCCTGCTCGCCCCGGGAGCGAGGTTCGAAGTCAACCCTGCCGGCGGCACATGAGCGAGATCGAAGCCAGACTGAAGAGGAGGTTGGGAGACCAGGCGGCGAGTGCCGGATCGAGAAGCTCCGCATCGCCCAGGAAGCTGAAGAAGTGGGTGGCGATCAGGTAGATGATTCCGATGGCGAGCGCGATCGCGGCGCCCGCCACCGCACCCCGGTTCGTGCTCCGGAAGGCGAAGGGAACGGCGATCAGCACCGCGACCAGCGAAGCGATGGGCAGCGACGCCTTGGTGTGGAGGTCCACCAGGAGGTCCGGGGCGCGGTGCCCGGCTGTTTGGACGATGGCGATGCGGTCTCGCAGTTCGGGATAGGGGAGATGGTCGGGGGCGATCTCCTCCTGGAGGAACGCCCCGGGTGGTGGAACTCCGGGAAACGCGCGAACCGCGAAGGGGCTTGGGGGGCTGCCCCCGGCGAACTCGCGCTGCCAGCCCCCGATCGCCGTCCACGACCGATCGGCCGGCGACCAGTGGGCGGAAGCGGCGTACCGGCGGGCGGTGAGGGAAGATCCATCCGTCGCGGTCTCGAAGACCGAAAGCCCGCTGAGCACCTCGTTGTCCTGGTCGAACTCGCGGTAATGGAAGATCGTTCCCCCGGGGCCGATCCTCCAGTGCTGCTCGAGGGGATCGAGGGAGCGGATGCGCAGCCCCCGGATCCGCGCTCCGAGGTCTTCGCTCTGGGGACCGGCGATCGGAAGGAGCATTTCCTGGATCGCGAGCCCGCCGGCCGCCGCCGCGAGACCTACGGCGAGGGTGGGGACTGCCAGACGACTGCGGCTCACTCCGCCGGCGAGGAAGGCCGTCAGTTCGCTGTGACGGCTCAGGACGCCGAAGGTCACCAGCGTTGCCGCGAGAGTCGCGAGGGGAAGCATCTGGATCGTGAACTCGGGGAGCGATAGCCCGAGGTAGCGGGCGAGCAGGGAGCCCGGGGCTTCGTGATCGAAGGCGTCTCCGATCATCGCGGTCAGGCGGCCGATCGTCTGCACTGCGACGAGCGCGGCCAGCGAAATGATGAAGAACCGCGCGAACTGGGTGATCACATAGCGGTCGAGCAGCGTCGGCAGGCCGGGAAGGCGAAGCCGTCGCCGCCGGGCAGTGCGGGGCCGGTATCCCGGCGCCTGCGGCAGGAAGAGAGCGCCCGCCCGCCGAAACCACCGGGCGAGCGCCCCCAGCGGATCCAGTTCCCGCGCGGTCGAGAGCAGCAGGAGCACGCCGAGGGCGGCGGCGAGGAAGTTGGCGGCCCACACCGCCAGCCAGGCGGGCAGCTCGCCGTCCACCGCGAGCTGTTCCCCGAAGGTGAGGGGAATGTAGTAACCGAAGACCACCAGCACCGCGGCGGCGAAGGCGCCGGCGCGCGCCGATCCGGGGGAGGGGCGGAGTCCGAGGCCGAGGCCGAGCAGCCCGAAGGCGAGACAGGCGAAGGGCAGTGCGAATTTCTTGTGGATCTCCACCAGATAGACCGGGTGCGCGGTGGCCGCGAAAGCGGTTGCCAGGTCCGGCAGCGACATGGCGCGGGCGCTCTGCCGAGGGCTCACCGCTTCGGGCCCGAAGACGCTCAGGGCGTCGAGCGGCAGCCGGATTTCCGATGCCCGCTGGATGCGGTAGCGGCTGGGGTTTTCGAGTGCGGCGTTGTGCACTTCCACGGCGTCGAGCTCGATCAGGGCGATGCGGTCCTCGGGCACCGTCACCAGCCTCCCGCGCTCGGCGACGAAGATCGTGGGATCGGCGCTCCTCTCGGTGTCGGCGAGAAAAACCTGCCGCCAGCCGTTCTCGTTCGGTGGGGTTTCGCCCACCAGCAGTACCCGGCCGTCGAGCAGTTCGTCGTAGAAGATTCGGGGTTCGATCTGGGTCCGGAGGCGCGAGCTGAGCAGTTCGTCCGAGAGTTCCACGAATCGACGGTTCGAGCGCGGGACCACCTCTAGCATGAGTGTGCTCGACAGCACGAACCCCATCGCCGAGGCCGCCGCGATCGGCAGCAAAAGCCGGCCGGGAGAGAGGCCGCCGGCCCGCATCGCGATCAGTTCGTGGCCGCTCGTGAGCCGGTGCAGCGCGAGCAGGATTCCGAAGATCAGCGCGCTGGGGATCGCGACCACGAGCAGTCCCGGCATCAGGTGGACGAGGGCGAGTCCCACAGTGGCCGGATCGGCGCCTTGGGTCACCAGGAGTTGTATGTTCCGCACCAGCTCGTTCATGAGCAGGGCGAACAGGAAGACTCCGGTGCCGAGCAGGATGCCGGGAGCGATCAGGCGGAGGATGTAGCGGTCGAGAAGTCCCACGAGACTCCGCGATTGTAGGAAGCTCTCGGTCCGAGCGGTCCGGGAGCGGGGCGTCAGGATTGCGTCGGGCGTTCTCGGGGGAGGAGCGGGACACCCCGCTCCCGAAGCGCCCGGCGCTGCGCGCCGGGAATCCGAACTGCTGCCGGAGGCAGCGAGTTCGGATTCCGGGTCACGAATTCGTGAAAGGGGGTGGACCCCATTTCACACATTGCATGCGATGTCGCGTGGCGGTGGGGAGGCCCCGGTCACGCTTCTCTCCGCGACCATGGAGTCCGGCCTACCGTATATGGGGGCAGGCCTGGGTCAGAGGCACAAGATGTTGGGGTTTGGCGCGTTGATCTCTAGAATAGGACTTGCCTTGCGAGGGGACGCGCGACGGGGTATCGAGGCGCGGAAGGGAATTATCCAGTGAGAATCGAGCGGCTGGAAATCGCCGGATTCAAGAGCTTTCCGGAGCAGGTGACCCTCGACTTCCATTCCGGCGCCACTGCGGTCGTGGGACCGAACGGCTGCGGCAAGAGCAACATCGCCGACGCCATCCTCTGGGTGCTCGGCGAGCTCGGAGCCGGGACGATCCGCGCCCGCGGGAAGGATCTGATCTTCAGCGGGAGCGCGTTGCGCCCGCCGCTCGGACTCGCGGAGGTCCGGCTGCAGATCCGGGGCGTCGCGCCACCGGTTTCGTCGTCGGGCGGCGCTGGCCGGAACGGGGCGGCTGCGGGAGAAGATGCCGGTGGATCGACCCGGGAGGTGTTGGTGACCCGGCGGGTGGACGCCAGCGGACAGTCTGCTTACGAAATGGAGGGCCGGCGTTCGACGCGCCGGGAGATCCGGAGGCTCTTCGCCGGCACGGGGCTCGGGGACGGCTCCTACGCGCTGATCGAGCAGGGCCGCGCCCACGAAGTGCTCACCGCGAAGCCCGACGAGCTGCGGCTCCTGGTAGAGGAAGCTGCCGGACTCGGCGCGTACCGGCTCAACCGCCGCGAGAGCGAGTCCAACCTGCGCACCGCCGAGAGGTCGCTCATGCAGGTCCGCGAACGGCTTCAAGAGCTGAACCGGCACATCCGTCAGGCCCGCCGGGATTCGCGCAACGCGAGCCGCATTCGAGAGATCGCCAGCCGGATCCGCTTGCTCGGGATCGCCGCGCAGGCGGCGCGCCGGGATGAACTGCTTCGGCGCATTCGGGACGGCACGGCTCCCGAGACCGGTCTCTCTGCCGAGCGGGCGAGGCGGAGAACGAGCCTCGCGGCATTCGAGCGTTTTCTCGACGACCTCCGCGGGCACCGGGAGCAGTCGGAGGGAAAGCTGCGGCAGGCGACCCGCCGACTGGGCGAGCTGAGAAGCGCCGGAGCCCGGGCGGAAGCGCTTCTGGACGAGGGAGAGCGGGCGGCGTCGCTGCGGGCCGAGCAGCTGGCGCGCCTCGACGCGGAGGAGATCGATCTTCGTGATCGCCTTCGCCGCCGGGATGCCGATCTGGCGGATCGAGCCCGCCGCGCCCGGGAATTCCCGGATCTGCTCGAGCGCCTGGGCGCAGCGGTGGACGAACTCGCGAGTCGGCGCCGTGCCGCGAGCGCCGCCGAACGGGACTGCTATCGGAATCTCGAGGAAACGCGGCGCGAACGTGACCGTCTGGAAGCGGCCGCGGGAGCGTTCCGCTCGTCTTCGGCGGAGCACGAGCAGCAGCGCGAGCGGCTTGCTGCGGCCGGGCTCGCCCTCGCCGGCGCGCAGCGGGAACTCGAGGCGCGCCAGGAGCACGCCCGCATGGTTCGTTCCCAGGCGGACGCGCGACGCCGCGAACAGGCGCAGTCGAGATCCCGGATCGCGGGGCAGCTCGAAGACGCCGCGGAGCGTCGGGACCGCTCCGGCGCTCGGCTGGAGGCGGCGCGCAAGGCAGAGGAGGCGCTGCGGCAGGAGCGGGATGCGCTGGAGGCTCGTCTCGCTTCGCTGAAAGCACTCGTCCTTTCCCGGGAGCAGCTCGGAGAAGGCGCCTCGCGCATCCTCGAGGCGGCGCGCCGGCTCGACCTATCGATCGGAGACCCGGTGGGCGAGACCGTCGAGGTGGCGAGCGGCTACGAGCGCGCCGCGGAGCGGGTGCTCGGAGTCCACCGGATCTGGCTCGACCGCGCGGACGATCTCCCGCGGCTGGTCGAGGAGCTGGGAGGGGAGGATTCCGTTCCTGGCGAGGTGCTGGTCCGCGAATTCGTCGAAGCCTCCGGGCCGTCGGAATCCGGAACCGGAACCCGGGAGCAGCCCCCTCCGGGGGGGGAGTGGCTTCGAGACCAGGTGGCTGCCTGTGCCCCGGGACTCGCTGCCGCGATTCCGAACGCGACTGTAGTTCCTGACCTCGAAACGGCGCTGTCATCCTTTGCGGCCCGCCCGGCGCTCTATGTGACGCGGGGGGGAGCGAGCGTGGCACGGCCGGGGGTAGTGCGTTTCGGCCGCGGCGGTCCCGGCGAGGGATTTCTCGCGGCGCGCCGGGAAGTGGCCGGACTCGAGCGAGAACGCCGGGAATTCGAACGGCGGCTCGAAGAGCTCACGGCCGTCCGGGCGGCCGCGGAGGGAACGGCCGCCGCCGCGGGGCGGGCGTACGAGGAACTCCGCGAGGCGCTCGTACGAGCTGAAGGAGTCGCCGAACGATTGCGGCTCGAATACGAGCGCAGCGACGACAACGCCCGCGAGGTGGAGCGCCGCCTGGAGGAACTCGCCGCTGAGGCTTCCGTCCATGCCGAAGATTCCCGGCGCAACGAGGAAGCGGGCTCCCGGGCGCTGGCTGCCCTCGACAGGGACGCCGGCTGCTTGGAGAAAACAGTTCGGGCGCTTGCCGCGGAAGAGAAGCAGCTGGCCTCGGCGAGGGAGCAATTCGCCGCTGCCGAGAAGGGCTGGCGGGAAGCGGACCGCGAGTGGACCCGGCAGAAGGCAGTGGCCGAAGAGTTACGCCGGCAAACCGGCGCCTGGGAACGGCACCAGCAGGAAGAGAACCGGCGGCTCGAACGAATCGCCCGCGATCGGGCCGCCCTCGCGCGGGAGAGCGAACGGTGGAAGGAGCGGCGGGAAGCTGCCCTCGCGCAGCGCGCGGCGTCCGCATCGGGAACGGCCGAATGGGAAGCCCGCGAACAGCGCCTCGGTGAGATCGTCGGCGAGCTCGGAGCGCGACTCGAAGAAACCGCTGCCGCCGCCCGCCGCCGCCGCGCCGAACTCGACGGGGTCGAGGAACGGCTCGCCGCGGCGAGCCGCGAGGTCTCCGAAGCGCGCAGCCTGCTCGCCGATCTGGAGAGCGAGTTCCGCCGCGAGAGCGGCCTTCGCCTGGCCGAAGAATCCGCTGGTCTGCCTCCGGCCCTCCGCGGGAAGACCCGAGAAGAATTGACGGCGGAGCTCGACGCGGCCCGGGGGGAGATCGAGGCGCTCGGACCCGTTAACGAGGTTGCGGAAGCCCGGCTTCGCGAGCTCGAGGCGGAACGGAGCGGACCGGCTTCCCGGCTGCACGATGTGGAACGGGGCATTGCGGACGGGTTGAAGGCGATGGAGAGGCAGGACCGCGATGCACGCCGCATCTTCAGGGAGGGTTTCGCTGCGGTGAACGCCGGCTTCGACGATGCCTTTCGTCGGCTTTTCGGCGGCGGCCGCGCCGAGCTGCGGCTCGTGGCGCCGCGCCGCGCGGCAGATGCGGAAGAGGACCCCGCGTGGACGGAGAACGGAACCGATAGCCGAGACGAACGGCCGGGCGCCGGACGCTTCGGGATCGAGATCGCTGCGGAACCCCCCGGGAAAAAGCTGCAGAGCGTGCGGCTCCTTTCCGGAGGGGAAAAAGCTTTGACCGCGCTCGCCTTCCTCATCGCCATCTTCCGCTATCGACCGGCCCCTTTCTGTCTGCTGGACGAAGTGGACGCTCCCCTCGATGACGCCAATGTGCAGCGTTTCGTCGCTCTGCTCGGGGAGCTGAAGCAGGACACTCAGCTCGTCGTCATCACCCACAACCGGCTCACGATGGAGGCATGCGAACATCTCTATGGAGTGACGATGGAGGAACCGGGAGTTTCCCGGTTGCTCTCGGTGCAACTCGATGACGAAGAGTCGGAAGAGTGGATCGCCGGGACATCGGCTACCGCACCCGGCGGTTCCGGTCTCCCGGCGCACTGATCGCAATGGCGGGCCGGCGGGCGCCCGATCCCCCGTTGCGGGCGATGGTGTTCGCTGCCGGACGCGGAGACCGGATGGGCCCGCTCACCGCCAGGCGCGCCAAGCCGGCCCTGCCGTTCTGCCGGACGCCGCTGCTGGAGCGCATTCTGGACTGGCTCGCCGACAGCGGCGTCGAGGAAGCGGTGGTGAACCTGCACCACTGCCCGGAGACGATCGAGGCAGTGCTCCGGAAGGCGGAAAACAGCGGAGCGGCGCCGCTGCGCCTCTATCGATCCCGGGAGGCCGAACTGCTCGGCACCTCGGGAGGCCTTTCGCGGGCAAGCGAGCAGTTCCCCGCGCTCGCCAGGACGACCGGTAGGCTTCTGGTGCTGAACGGAGATACCCTGCCGACTCTCCGCCTCGAGAGAATGGTTCGGTTCCACCGTCTGAGCGGCGGCGAAGCCACTCTGCTCGCGGACCCTGCTCCCGGCCCGGAATTCGCCGGCGAGCGGCGGCTCGATGCCGACGAAGCCGGGGTGATCACCGGACTCAGCGGGGCGGGGGGTCCCGGATTCGGTTTCGCGGGAGTCTGGCTCCTCGAACCGACTGCGCTTCGCCATCTGAGCGGGAGGAGCGGCGGCCTCTCGGGTGATCTGCTGCCCGGGCTGATCCGCAGTGGAACCGGACGGGCTTTTCCCAGCCGCGCTCCCTGGTTCGAAATCGGAACTCCGGCCCGCTATCTGGAAGCGTCGCTCCGCGCGCTCGATCGCAGGATGGCCGCGGGTCCACCCGAAGGCGGCATCCGGGCTGCGCCCGGGGCACGGGTGACCCACCCCGAACTCGTCTCTCCTGGCTGCTCCCTCGATCCGGGAGCGCGGGTCGAACGGTCGGTGCTGCTCGAAGAGGTGTCCATCGGAGCGGGAGCCCTCGTCTGTGAATCGGTGGTTGCGTCAGGAGAGACGGTTCCGGCCGGGGCGGTCGTTCGCGACGCCCTCTTCGCCAGGGGAATCGCCCTGCCGCTCGCAGGTTCCCCGGCATGATGGGCGGCGGTGAGGAAAGCCATGGATGCCGGGAGGCGGCGCGGAGCGCGGCCGCCGGTGGTCAGGCCCGAGTACCGATGCCGGGTGCTGGTGGCGCGGGCCGATGAGCGCGCCGCAGCCGTCGGAGCGCGACACGATTCGCCGTCTCGACAGCTTCCGGTCGCGGCGAGGTTTCTCCTGCGCCCGGGTCGAGCGTCTGGTCCAGGATGCCGGCGAGCGCGTGTATTTCCGGGTCCATCCCGAGTCCGGGGAGGAAACGCTCGTCCTTTGCGTCATGTCGAGGCCCTACGAGCCCGGGACTCTGCCCTTCGCCAACTCGGCCGCTCTCTACCGCGAGCTGGGGGTCGGGGGGCCGCGGATTCTGGAAGAGGCCCCGGATCTGGGCGTGGTGGTGCTCGAAGACCTCGGGGACGATCTGCTCCAAACCGTAGCCCGCCGCGGCGAGGCGCGCACCGGCGCGCTCTACGCGGGAGCGGTAGAAATTCTCGCCAGAATTCAGCGGGAAGGGGCTCGGCTGCGCCAGCCGGCTCAGGAGGCCCGCTTTCGGGCGTTCTCGCTGCACCTCGATCCGGCGCTGTTTCTGCGGGAACTGCGATTCTTCGTCGACCACTTCCTGGAGGGATACCTCCACGTGTCTCTCGGAGAGCGCGGCGCCCGTGAGCTCGATGGGCTCTTCGGGGAGCTCGCCACCGAAGCCGCTTCCGGGCCCGAGGCGCTTTGCCACCGGGATTTCCACTCTCGCAACCTGATGGCGGGGCCGGCCTCCGGGAACCGGAGCGGCGCGGCGCTTCGGGTGATCGACCATCAAGACACCCGGCTGGGTCCGCGCGGCTACGATCTGATGTCTCTCGTCCGCGACCCTTATGTCGCAGCGGCCTCGCCGGGGCCGATGTCGTTTTCCCTGCCTTTCGCCGAAACGGAACTCGTGACCGCTTTTTCGAAGGCTGCCGGCTTTTCCGAGAGTCCGGCGCAGCTCGCCGCCGAATTCGATGCGGTCGCCCTGCAGCGGCACCTCAAGGCGCTCGGCACCTACGGATTCCAGGTCTCGCGGCGACACAACGATGTGTATCGCGACTTCATCGCTCCCACTGCCGCCATGGTGCGGGAGAATCTCGACCGCCATGGCGCGCGATCCGAGCGACGCCGCTTGCGCGGCCTCCTGTCGGACCTGATGGAGCTCTGCTGAAGCGCCGCCGCGTCGGTGATCTTGCAGTCGAAGCGGGCCGTCGGCGAAACTCCTCCCTGTCCATGGCGCACGACATCACCGGTCCGGCGGCTGTCCCCGCCGGCGATCCGCTGCCGTCTTCTTGGAAGGACCGCCGCTTACCCACGGTCGGGGCTCTCGGGCGCGCGGTCGCTTCCGACGGGGCGCCGCCGGAGGGGATTCCGGCGACATTACGGGGATGGCTCGCGGGGCGCCGGTCGAGCGGCAAGCTGCTCTTCCTCAGCTTCCGCGACGGGTCAGGTTTCGTCCAGGTGGTGGTGGCGAAGGCCGCGGTGCCCGGGGATGCCTTCGAAGCGGCCCGTCACTGCCCTCTGGAGAGCGCTGTCGAGATCACGGGGACGGCGCTCGCCGAGCCGCGCGCGCCGGGGGGGCTGGAAATTCGAGCTGCCGGGTTTTCCGTACTCCACTCCGCAGAACCGTACCCGATCACCCCCAAGGAGCACGGCGCTTCGTTTCTGCTCGACCACCGCCATCTCTGGCTGCGCTCGCGCAAACAGCACGCGTTGCTCCGGATCCGCGACGAAGTTCTCCATGCCTTTCGGGAATACCTGCGGCAACAGGACTTCGTCTGCGCCGACACTCCGATCTTCACTCCCAACGCCTGCGAGGGAACGACGACACTTTTCGAAACCCGCTATTTCGATCGGCAGGCCTACCTGAGCCAGAGCGGCCAGCTCTACAACGAGGCAGTGGCGATGTCGGTAGGGCGGACCTACTGTCTCGGCCCCACCTTCCGCGCGGAGAAATCGAAGACCCGGCGGCACCTCATCGAGTTCTGGATGCTCGAACCGGAGGTTGCCTTCGCCGAGCTCGGGGAGATCATCGAACTCGCGGAGGGCCTCATCTGCCACGCGGTGCGGTGCGTTTTGGAGAATCGGAAGATCGAATTGGAAGTCCTGGAGCGGGACACTGCGCCGCTCGATCGGATCCGGGCGCCGTTCCCGCGGGTGACCTACGACGAAGCGGCGGAAATCCTCGAACGGAAGCAGACCGGGTTCATCTCCGGCGCGGACTTCGGTGCCCAGGACGAGACGGCGCTCACCGAGAATCTCGACCGCCCGTTGTGCGTCACCCATTTCCCCGCGGATATCAAGGCCTTCTACATGCAGCCCGACGAGGAGCGGCTCGACCGCGTGCTCTGCCTCGACATCATCGCTCCCGAGGGTTATGGAGAGGTCGTGGGGGGCGGGCAGCGCATCCATGACCTCGACCTGCTGCGCCGCCGGGTCGCCGAGCACGGCCTTCCCGAGGACGCCTTCGCGTGGTATCTGGATCTGAGGCGCTACGGCAGCATGCCGCACTCGGGGTTCGGGCTCGGGATCGAACGGTTCGTGGCGTGGATGTCCGGGCTCTCCCACCTTCGGGAGGCGATTCCCTTTCCCAGGACCCTCTACCGCCTGACGCCTTAGGCTTGAAGGCCGAGCGCTCCGAGAGCGAGGCGTGGGAGTAGCGTCGGGCGTTCTCGGGGGAGGAGGGGGAGGCCCCGCTCCCGAACCGCCCGGCGCTGCGCGCCGGGAATCCGAACTGCTGCCGGCATTTTTTGGGCCACGGACGGGGGTGCCCTCGGGTGATTTTCCGGAGCTCGGCTCGGATGCAGATTGCGAACTGCTCCCCCTAAAAGACACTGCCGATTCCCGCGCATCGTTCGGCGCCGACCAGGACGAGCCGCGCGGGAACACTTCGTTCGACGCCGAAGGATGGGTCGCGGTTGTTATACTCGCCTGCTCGGGTGTGGCCGTGGCGAAGGGGCCGCGCCCGTGGTTTTCAATGGTCCGTTGCGCTGAGCGCGGCGGGTTTTCGCCGATTCCCTGACCCACGAGGCTTCGCGCATTCCGCAAGAAGAACCACGACCGCGCCAGCTATCCCGGGCTGCGCCCGATCTCTCCGCGCGTGTGGAGGGACTGGCGCGAAGAGCGGCGAAGAGAGCCGGAGTTGATTTGGCATGGACCGATATCGAGGGGCGGCGAGGCAGTTTCCGGGTGCGCGTCTTCATCGAACGACGAGACGGGGGCGTGGGCTTGGCCGATTGCGAGCGGGTGAACGAGAAGCTCTCGGCGCTCTTCGACCTGGAGGATCCGATCCTGGGGTCCTGCTTCCTCGAAGTGAGCACGCCGGGGCTCGACCGTCCGCTTCGGTCCGTCGCCGACTGTCATCGGTTCCTCGGGCAGAGGGTCCGGGTGAGATACCGGATCGCGAACGACCCGCGGGAGGCGGGCCCGCAGACGGTCGTCGGGACACTCCGGACGGTGGAGGACGCCACCATCTGCCTCGACGGCCCCGCAGGCGGATTGCGGATCGGCTGGAACGAAGTGGTCGCCGCCCGGCTCGACCCGGACCTCGGCGCGTTGCTTCGGCGAGGGGCTCGCGCACAGCGTCGCCGGCGAACCTGATGGAGGCGATCGACGAGCTCGCGGCTGAGGTGGACCACGCCGAGATCATCGCCAGCGTGGAGCAGGCGGCCGCGTACGCCGCTTCACGCAGTTCCGGAAAGGACCTCAAGGTCCGCCTCGACTCCGAGAGCGGCAATCTGCTCTGCTACACCACGAAGCGAGTGGCGGTCGAAGTGCTCGACCCCGAGACCGAGATCCTGCTCGACGCGGTGCGCGAAGGTGCTTCCCCCGGCGATGTGGTCGAGGTTCCGGTGCGGTTCGAAACGGCAGCCCGCCCGGCCGCCCGAGCTGCCCGCGCCGTTCTCGAAGCGCGGCTCCGCGCCGCCCGGCTGCTCGCCCAGGCCGCGCGCTACCGCGATCGGGTGGGCAAACTGGAGATCGGGGTCGTGACCCGCCGTGAGGGGCAGGATCTCATCGTGAACCTCGGTCCGGTGGAGGGCCGCCTGCCAGCAGCGGAACAGAGCCGCTACGAGGTCTTCAACCCCGAGGACACCATCCGGGCGGCGATTTGCGCCATCGAACCCGAGGATCCCCCGGTCATCCTCTCCCGGATCGCCCCCGAAGTAGTGGCCGGAGTGATCGAGCGCGAGACGCCCGAAGTGCGCCAGGGCGTCGTCGAAGTGCGGGCGGTGGCGCGCCATCCCGGGCAGCGCGCCAAGGTCGCGGTCTGGACCGACGCCCCTGGGGTGGATGCGGTGGCCGTCTGCCTCGGTCCAGGCGGTTCCCGCATCCGTGCGGTGAGCCGCGAACTTCGCGGCGAGCGAGTAGATGTGGTGCGGTGGCACGAGTCGATCGAGGTGTTTGCCCGAAACGCACTCCGGCCGGCGGAGGTGCTCGAGGTCTCGCGGGCCGCGCCGGAGCGGCCGTCGAGCTGGACAGACCGCACCGGCGGCGGTTTGGTGGTCACCGTGTCGGAGGTCCAGTTGCCCCGCGCGGTCGGTAAGCGCGGACAGAATGTGCGACTGGCGTCGGAGCTCTTGGGAATGCCCATCGAGGTGGTGGCGGAGGGACAGCTGCCCCGCGACAGCCGGGGACCTCGCGATGACTGGGGATCCCGCGATAGCCGGGGACCCCGCGACGGCCGGGGATCCCGCGATGACTGGGGGTCCCCGCGACGATAGCCGGGGACCCCGCGACGGCCGGGGACCCCGCGACAATCGGGGACCCCGCGACGGCCGGGGATCCCGCGATGACTGGGGATCCCGCGACAATCGGGGACCCCGCGACGGCCGGGGATCCCGCGATGACTGGGGATCCCGCGACAATCGGGGACCCCGAGACGATCGGGGATGGCGGGGCCGGCGCGACCGCGGGGGCGGAGAGGAACCGGAGCGCGGCCGCCCGAGTCAGGGGCGAAGGTTTCCGTCCCGGCAGGAAGTCGGCCCGGGCTTCAGGAAGGACTCGCGGCGCCCTGAACCTCGGGATCGCGCGGAGGACTCCCGCTAGCGGCGCAGGTCGGCAGTTCGTGGAAAAAGCAGCACTCGTTCCGTCTCCGCCCAGGAACGTCCGGAATCTCCGGCGTCTTCTGGATGCGGGGCTCTTGCCCGGAGGGGTGTGCCGAACCCTCAGGCGATCCACTCCACCCGTTTTCGCAATGTCGGGACAAGCCTTCTGGGACCCCGTCGGCGCGGCGATCGCCGTCGCGAATCGGCGCCCGCCGACTTTCGCCGCCGGTTTCTGACTTCCATGCCAACCAAGAATGTGCGGGTCAGTGACCTTGCCCGGGAACTCGGAGTCGATGCGTCCGAGCTCCTCGCGGGAATCCAGGCCGACCCCCGTCTGCGGGGAGTGCGGGTTCGGACGGTGTCCTCCTCCGTCCCGAAAGCCGACGCGAGCCGGATCCGCGCCCGACACCGGATCGAACAGCGGAAGGCCCAGCGGAAGGGGATAGATCGCAAGGCCAAGGCGGCCGAGAGGATCCGCCGCAGCGAGGCTGCGAGGAAGGCGGCCGAGGAGGCTGATCGCAAGGAGAGGGAAGAGACCGAACGGAAGGCGAAGGCCGAAGCCGAGAGGAAGGCTGCCGAGGAAGCGGTTGAGCGCGAAGCGGCGGCGGCAGCCGAGGCCGAGCGCCGAGCAGCTGAGGAAGAGGAAAGAGTGCGGCGGCGGAACGCCGCGGCGAAGGCAGCGGCCGAGCGCGAGGCACAGGAGGCCCTCGCGCGTGAGGCTGCCGCCCGCGAAGCCGCGGCCCGCCAGGCCGAGGAAAAGGTTTCTCGCGCCGGGACCGGGACTGCGCCGGACGACGCGGAAAAGTCAGCCCTTCCCCGGTCGCCGGACTCCGCCGAACGGATGGCGGCCGCCGAACCCCAGACGCGAAGCGAACCGCCGGAGGCCATCGCTCCGAAGCCGGGGCCGCGCCGGCTGGAAACGCGCAGCATCGCCTCTTCGGCAGGCTCGGGATTTCGCCCGGGAGCGACCGACCGCAAGATCGCTCCGGTGCCGCCCCGGCCGGCCCGCCGGGCGACGCCCCCCCGCATCCGAGCGACTCCGCCGCCCCTCCGGCGCGCTCCGCAGGTCGTCCAGAAGCTGCGCCGTCCGGCACCCGGCAAGCGCTCGAAGGCCCGGCGCCGGCAGGCCCCGACCGAGACTCCCGAGGTCATCGAGACCATCGACTCTCAGCTGCCTCCCGGGCTCCGGAAGGCGGCGGCCCGCGAGTTCCGCAGCACCGCTGCGGTGGTCCTCGGGGAAGCGATCACCGTGAAGGAACTCGCCGAGGCGATGAAGATCCCCACGGTGGAGCTGATCAAGGCTCTCCTCCTGCACCATGGGATAGCGGCCTCCATCAACCAGCCGCTCGATGCGGAAACCGCCGGCAAGCTCGTCGCCCGGTTCGGGGGTTCGGTCGTCGAGGCGGTCGCGGCGCCATCCCCCGAAAAAGACGAACCCTCCGCAGAGATCGGGGAGAAGAAGGAGGGCTTCGTCGAACGCGCCCCGGTGGTCACCGTGATGGGGCATGTGGACCACGGCAAGACGAGCCTCCTCGATGCGATACGCAAGTCGCGGGTGGTGGACAGCGAGGCCGGGGGCATCACGCAGCACATGAGCGCCTACACCGTGGACGCGAACAGTCACCGGATCGTGTTCCTGGACACTCCGGGGCATGAGGCGTTCACCAAGATGCGGGCCCGCGGGGCTGATGTCACCGATGTCGTCATTCTCGTCGTGGCTGCCGACGACGGCGCCAAGGAGCAGACGATCGAAGCACTGCACCATGCCCGCGCCGCCGAGGTGCCCATGGTGGTCGCGGTGAACAAGATGGACAAGCCGGCCGCCGATCCCGAACTCGTGATGCGCCAATTGGCGGAGCGCGGAGTCACTCCCGAGGAGTGGGGCGGAGACTCCATCTTCTGCCGCGTTTCGGCGAAGACCCAGGAAGGACTCCCCGAGTTGCTCCAGTCGGTCCTCGATGTGGCAGAACTGGAGGAGCCGACCGCGAATCCGATCGGCCCGGCACAGGGCGTCGTGCTCGAAGCGCGCAAGGACCGGGGCCGCGGGCCGGTGGCGCAGCTGCTCGTCCAGAACGGAACCCTTTCGGTGGGCGACACGGTGTCGGCCGGCGCCGCCTGGGGGAAAGTTCGCGCGCTGCTCGACGAGTCGGGCCGGAGGATGAAGGCCGCTCCCCCGTCCACCCCGGTGGAGGTGCTCGGCTTGGCCGAAGTGCCCCTGGTCGGAGACCGTTTCAACGCCGGCCAGACTCCTTCTGACGCGCGGCGCACTGCCCAGGAAAAACAGGCGGCGCGGCGTATCGAGGTCATCGAGGGGCGTCAGCGTCTGAATCTCCAAAACCTCCACGCCCAGCTGAGCGGAGGATTGAAGGAACTGCCGGTGGTCCTCAAGGCCGATGTCGGGGGCAGCGTGGAGGCGGTGCGGGACTCGCTCGTCCGCCTCTCCGGCGACGAGGTGAAGCTGCGGATCGTTCACGCCGCTGCGGGCGCGGTATCGGAGAGCGATGTGAACCTGGCGGCGGCCACCGACGCGATCATCGTGGCTTTCGGGGTGCGCCCGGAGCCATCGGCGGAGCGCTTGGCAGAACAGGAAGGGGTCGATATCCGTCCCCACACCGTCATCTACCACCTGGTCGAAGAGATCGAGAAAGCGCTCTCGGGGTTGCTCGAACCCGAGACCGAGATCGTCGAACTCGGCCGGATCGAGGTGCGCCGAACCTTCCAGGTGCCGCGGGTGGGGGTCGTGGCCGGTTCGTATGTCCTGAGCGGTGCGGTGCCGAGGAACGCGCGGGTCCGCCTGGTGCGGGACGGCCGGGTGGTGCACGAAGGGCGGATCGGGAGCCTCCGGCGCTTCAAGGAAGATGTGGCGCGGGTGCGCGAGGGTTTCGAGTGCGGGTTGGGTATCGCGGGGTACAACGATGTGAAGATCGGCGACATCATCGAGGCTTTCCGGGAAGAGCAGGTGAAGCCGGCGGCGGTGTGAAGCCGTGTGTGATGCCGGTCGCGCCGGATGGCAGCTTGGGGACGAAGTGCCGAGTGACTTTGTCCACGGACTGTTAGCAGCCTGTGGACGAAGTCACACGGCCAAAGGCCGGCGATGCCCAGTTCTCCCGGTGGGGGCCCCGGCTGAACGCTTCGCTCGGCGTTGCGATTCCGTCGGAATACACCCGGTATGCCTCCCGAATCGCGCCTCGTCAGCCGGGCGCCTCCCCGATCTCGGGGCTCGCGCCACTTCATCCACAGGCTGCTAGGGAACTCGTGGCGGCAGTCGGCGCCTGCCTGAGCCGAGGGGGCCGCGGAGCGATCCCGGTGCGCTCTGCCTCCGGCAGGATGCGGCGCGCGCGCCCCAACAGGGGGTGATCGTGTCGAGAACCCGCGTCGGACTCCTGCGCATCGCGCTCAGTCTTCCCGGGGCGCGTTCGTTGAAGGATCGGCGCCGGGTGGTCCGATCGCTCGCCGATCGGTTGCGCTCCCGCTGTCTCGTCGCCGTCGCCGAAACCGGAGATCCCGAGCGGCTCCGGGAAGCGGAAGTCTCGGTCGTTGCCGTCGGGCTCGGAGAAGCGACGGTGAGCGCCCGTCTCGCCGCCGCCGGGAACATCGCAGTCCGAGCTTTTCCGTCCGAAGTCACCGGGGCCGAGATCGAATGGCTGGAGTCCGGCGGGTGACCCGCCTGCTGGCGGCGCCCGCGAGCGGTTGAAAGGAGGGATGGGCTCATGCGTACCGCGGGGCGCCGGGAGCGGGTCGCCGAGGCGATTCGCAAGGAGGCGGCGGGCATCCTGCACTTCGATCTGGCCGATCCGCGCGTGCACCGGGCTACCGTCACCCGGGTCGCCCTGACCGGGGATCTGACCCTCGCTCGGGTCTATGTGTCGGTTCTCGGCAGCGAGGCGGCGCAGCAGGAAACGCTCGAGGTGCTCGGCCGGGCACGCGGCCGGGTGCGGAAGCTGCTCGGGTCGCGGATGCGGCTCCGGATCACCCCGGAAGTGCGGTTCGTCTTCGATCCGTCGGTGGAGTTCTCGATCCGTCTGGAACAGATTCTCGAACGAGAGCGGTCCAGGCAGTCCGACTCCGATTCCTCCGGCGGGGAGGGTGCTGTCGGGCGGTCCGAGGAGAGCGATGGGGAAGGGGAGGAAGCCAGCTGATTTCGGGACTGCTCCTCGTGGACAAGGACGAGGGGCCCTCTTCTTTCGGGGTGGTGCGCGAAGTTCGAAAGCTCTTCGGGGGGCCTCGGGTCGGCCATGTCGGCTCGCTCGACCCCTTCGCGACCGGCCTGCTGCCGGTCTGCGTCGGCCGGGCCACCCGTCTTTCCCGCTTCATCGCCTCCGGAGCCAAGCGTTACCGCGCCACGATCCGCTTCGGCCAGGCGACCGATACCGATGACCGGACCGGCCGGCCCGTCGGCCCTCCGGCCCCGCCGCCTGCGGAATCCGCCCTCGGCGAAGTGCTCGGAACCTTTCTCGGCGAAATCGAGCAGCGCCCTCCCGCCTATTCGGCCAAGCGCATCGGCGGACAGCGCGCCTATCGTCTCGCCCGCGCCGGGAAGCCGGCGTCGTTGGCCCCGGTCCGGGTCCGGGTAGACGCGCTCGAACTCCTCGGCTTCGACGGAAACGAAGCGGAGATCACCTGCCAGACGGGGCCGGGCGTCTATGTTCGCGCCCTCGCCCGGGATCTCGGGGAGCGGCTCGGCAGTGCGGCGCACCTCGCCGCGCTGCGCCGCACTGCCGTCGGGGATTTTCGTGTCGCGGACGCGGTGCGCCTTGCGGGGCTACCCGATCGCGCCGCGGCGGTCTCCCGGCTGCTGGACCCGACTGCAGCCCTTGCCGGGATGCCCCGGCTCCGGGTCAGCGAGAGCGCCCGAACCGCGCTCGAACACGGGCGGGTGGCGCCGTTCGATTCCAGCAGCGACCTCTCAGGCACAGAAACCGAAGAGGCAACGAAAGGAGAAGGGGGGCTCTGCTGCGCGGTCGCGGCGGCCGAATCGGAATCTGGCGCTGCGGGTGGGGAGGACGCTCCACTCCGTCTCGTCGCCGTGGTCTCCCGGGTTGCCTCCGGGTGGCGGCCGCTTCTCGTCTGGAATCCGGATTCCCGGAACCGGTGAAACCGCCGAGTGTGGTAATGTCCCGCCTACAAGAGATATCGGCTCGGAAAGATTGATCGTGACGACTGAAGATCCTGATCGCCCTATTGTGGGCTGTTGACGCGTTTCGTTGATGCCGGCCGGAAGTTGGGAGTAACCCAACCCATGACAGGACTAGTCGCGGTGAGATCCAGGATGATCTTTCCCCGGCGGGACCTGAAAACCACCGTTTTCCGTCCCCGGCAACAGGTAACGCTCCCTTGGCACTGACCCCGGCCCTCAAGCAAGAGATCATCGAAAAGCATCGGCTCCACGACCAGGATGCCGGTTCTCCGGAAGTTCAGGTTGCGCTGCTCACTGCCCGGATCACCGGGCTCGCCGGTCATTTCGGCGAGAATGCGAAAGATCACGCGTCCCGGCGGGGGCTACTGAAGATGGTGAGTCGGCGGCGGCGGCTGCTCGACTACCTTCGTCGCGAAGATGTCGATCGCTACCGGCGGCTGATCACGGAACTCCGACTCAGAAAATAGCCTCCGGGCTTGAAATAGACAGCGCGGTTCTGGCGCCGCATGGCGCCGGGTGCTCTGCGCCGCAAGGAAACCAAGGAAGGGATTCAGATTGACAGAAACTGTAAGTACACGGATCGGCGAGAACGATCTGATCATCGAGACCGGAAGGCTGGCCCGGCAGGCCGCCGGGTCGGTCACGGTGCGGCTCGGGGACACGATGGTGCTGGCGACGGTCAGCGCGTCCCGGCAGGATCGCCCCGATGTGGATTTTTTGCCGCTCGCGGTGGACTACCGAGAGAACTTCTACGCTGCGGGCCGCATTCCCGGCGGGTTCTTCAAACGTGAAGGCCGCCCCAACGAGCGGGAGATCCTCACCTGTCGGCTGATCGATCGTCCATTGCGCCCGCTGTTTCCGAGCGGCTGGCGCCGGGAGACCCAAGTGACCTGCCTGCTCCTTTCGACCGACCGGGAGAACGACTCCGATGTCCTGGCGATCACCGGGGCGGCGGCGGCGCTCGGGATTTCGGACCTGCCGTTCGACACTGGAATCGGCGCGGTGCGGGTCGGGCGGGTGAAGGACGAATTCGTGCTCTGTCCGACCTTCGGGCAGCTCGAGCAATCGACCCTCAACCTGGTGGTTGCCGGTTCCGACGATGCGATCGTGATGGTCGAGGCAGGGGCCCAGGAGTTGCCGGAGGCCCTGATGGTGGAAGCGCTGGGCTTCGCGCATGAAGGGATCCGCCGGATCGTGGGTATCCAGCAGGAACTGGTGCGGCGGATCCAGCCCAAGAAGCAGGTCGTGGTCTCGCGCGACCCGGATCCCGAGCTCGTCGGCGAAATCGGTGAGAAGTTCCAGGAGAGTTTGCAGCAGGCGATGCAGACACCGGGCAAGGCCGCGGCCTCGCTCGCGGTGGGCGCAGTGAAGACGGCGATCTCCGAGAGTCTCGAAAGCCGCTCTGATGAGGAACGCGCCCAGGCCGGAGCCATCGTCGAGTCCCTCGAGGAGAACATCCTGCGGCGGACGATCCTCGACAGCGGCAAGCGGCTCGATGGGCGGGCCTTCGACGAGATTCGCCAACTGGGGTGCGAAGTCGGGGTGCTGCCCCGAACCCACGGCTCGGCGGTGTTCACTCGCGGCGAGACCCAGGCGCTCGTGGTCACCACCCTCGCTCCGCTGAGCGAGAGCCAGCGTCTCGACTGGGTCCACGGCTCCGGCGAGAAACGCTTCATGCTCCACTACAACTTCCCGGCCTTCTCGGTCGGCGAGGCCCGCATGATGCGCGGTCCCGGCCGCCGGGAGATCGGCCACGGAGCGCTCGCCGAGCGGGCACTGGCGCGGGCGATCCCCGGAGAGGCGGAGTTCAACTACGCCATCCGGGTGGTTTCGGACACTCTCGAGTCGAACGGATCGAGCTCCATGGCTGCGGTCACCGGCGGCTGTCTCTCGCTCATGGACGCGGGGGTCCCGCTCAAAGCTCCCATCGCCGGGATCGCGATGGGGCTGATCACCGAGGGCGACGAGTACCGGATCCTGACCGATATCGCCGGGGCCGAGGACCACTACGGCGATATGGACTTCAAGGTGGCGGGCACCGCGAGCGGGATCACCGCCCTGCAGATGGACATCAAGATCGCGGGGCTCCGGCTCGACATCGTCGCCGAGGCACTCGAGCGGGCGCGGCAGGCGCGGATCGTGATCCTCCGCGCGATGGCGGAGGCTCTCCCCGAACCGCGCAAGGAGACCTCTCCTCATGCACCGGCGATCCTCACCATGAAGATTCCGATGCGGAAGATCCGGGATGTCATCGGCCCTGGCGGCAAGACCATCCGCTCCATCACCGATGAAACCGGAGCGCGGGTGGATGTGTCCGACGACGGGTCCATCCAGATCGCGGGGAGCGACGCCGCAGCCGCCCAGAAGGCGAGGGAACGCATCGAGTCCATCGCGCACAGTCAGGTGCCCGAAGTCGGCAAGGACTACAACGGCGTCGTGAAGACCATCGTGGACTTCGGCGCCTTCGTGGAGATCCTGCCGGGAACCGATGGATTGCTCCACATCTCCGAGATCGCCGACCGCCATGTGGACAGCGTGCGCGACGAGCTGCAGGAGGGTGATGAAGTCGAAGTCCGGGTGATCGAGGTGGACGGCAACGGACGAACCCGCCTCTCCTGCAAGGACATCATCCGGGAACGCGCCGGGCTGCCGCCGCTTCCGCCCCGCTCTCCGAGGCGGCGAGGAGGCCGTGATGGCGGCGGTGGAGGCCGCGATGGCGGTGGAGGTCGCGATGGCGGTGGGGGCCGCGATCATCATCGCGGCGGCGGCGGCGGCGGACGTGATCGCGATCATCGCGGCGGGGGCCGCGATCATCGTGGCGGCGGACGAGATCGCCGACGGTAATAACGGCTCCGCGTCGAAAGAGCGTCCCGTGTCCATCCAGCTCAGGGCACTCCGGCCCTAGCAGAATCAGTAGCCAGAGTCAGCAAGGGTTGCCGCCGGCGGGAGCGGCGACCCGGTGATCCGTTCGTACGCGCTCAGAAAGCGCTCCGTCGTGCCTCGAATCACGGCTTCGGGAAGGCGCGGCGCCGGGGGCGTCTTGTCCCAATCCAAGGTTTCCAGATAGTCGCGCACGAACTGCTTGTCGAAACTCGGCTGCAGCTTGCCGGGGGCGTATTCGTCTGCCGGCCAGAAGCGGGAGGAATCGGGAGTCAGCACTTCGTCGATCAGACAGATCCGTCCGTCGTCGTCGAGGCCGAACTCGAACTTGGTGTCGGCGATGATGATGCCCCGTTCCGCCGCCCAGGCGACTCCGGTCGTGTAGATCTCGCGGGAGACTTCGTGAAGCCGGGTCGTCAGTTCTCTTCCGATGGCGTTCGCCATGAAGTCCTCGCTGATGTTCTGGTCGTGTCCGTCTTCGGCCTTGGTGGCCGGAGTGAAGAGCGGTTCGGGAAAACGGTCGGCGAGTGACATGCCCTCGGGCAGGGGGATGCCGCAGACGCTTCCTTCCCTGCGGTACTCCTTCCAGCCCGAGCCGTAGAGGAAGCCGCGCATCACGCACTCGAAGGGAATCGGAGTGAGGCGCTCGACGAGCATGGAGCGGCCGTCGAGGACGGCTTTCGCCGGAGAGAGAACTTCGGGGTAATCGTTCACCTCGGCGGTGACCAGGTGGTTTCGGACGATGGTTTCGGTCCGACGGAGCCACCAGGCGCTCAGACCGTTCAGTACCCGCCCCTTCTCCGGGATCCCGTCCGGAAGAACCACATCGAACGCCGACACCCGGTCGGTGGTCACGAGCAGGAGCTGCCCGCCGACCTCGTAGATGTCGCGGATCTTGCCGCGGCTATGGAGGGAGGCGCCTTCGATCGAAGTATTCAGGACGGGTTGGGGCATGGTGCGGAGATGGTACGGGCAGAAACGCCCCGCGAAGCAGTGGAGCGAACCGCCTTGCAGTTCCGCGCTTCCGCCGCGGCCCGGCGGATTTCGTGCGCGGGATCAGGGTTCGTCGTCGATTCGGACGCGGGCGGTGCCATTGCCGGTGCGGAGCCGGATGCGAGCTCCGGCGCCCGCGCCCACTGCCGCCACCGCGAGCGGCCCGCGTCGTTTCCAGGAGAGAGGTTGCGGGCTGTCTTCCGTTTCGCGGTCGCCGAGGATGCTGATCTCGGCGTCCGCATTCCGGGGTAGCGCGAGCCGCACGCTGCCGTTTGCGGTCCGGAGGATCCAATCTCCCCTGAGCGGAGCGGCGGAAGCCCGGGCGTCCACTTCGATCCGCCCGTCCGCGGAAACTGCCCACACTTCGCGAAGCGCCCCAGCGAGACGGATTCGGCCTTCGCCGGACTCGGCGCGCACCCGGCCTTCGAGATCGTTGCCTTCGATCCGTCCTCGAACGGTGCGCAGCCGGATGGGCTCGCCGCTCTGGCCCGAGGGCGAGCGGAGGGACACTGCGCGGATTCGTCCCTGGCCGGTCATCACCCGGACCGGGCCGGAAAGGCCGCGCAGCTCGATCCGCCCGGCGGTGGTGCGGGCGTCCACCGCGGCTCCTTCGGGGACCGCGATGCGAAGCTGCAGTCCGAGCCTCTCACCCGGGCGCCAGACTCCGGCAGCGGCGGACCGGCCGGTGACGAACAGCGCGTCCGTCACCGGGTCGGGACGCGCCTCGACGAGCAGCGTCTCGAGCGCGGAGCGCGCGGCCTCTCGGGAAAATGACCAAGCCGACCGCCGCACTTCGATCTCCACCCACGCTCCGGGGTGTTCGGAGATCACCAGGGAGCCGCGGTCGAGCCGCACGATCAACCCCTGCCCCGCAGGATGGCGGAGGTTCTCGACCGAGGTCTCTCTGATGGGGGGCTGGCAGCCCGAGAGCCCGAAAGCGAACAGAATTCCGAGCGCGAGAAGGGACGGTGCGGACGAGACCCTGGCAGTCTGTGGATGAAGCGGCGTGAGCCCCCAGAGCGGGGACGGCGCGCGGGAGGAGCGGGTCACCGGGGTTCTCGGGAGCGAATCACGATCTCCCCCGTCGTGGTGGACACCGAAACGAGCGGCCCGCCGGCAGCCTCCGCGTTGCGCCAGACCAAGTATTCCTCGGGGGGGTCTCCGGGATGGTCACTCTCTCGGACCGACTCGAGCTCGAAGTCGCTGACGACTTCTTCCACCCCGGGGTCCACCCGGAGGGTGAAGGGCTCCCCGGCAGAAATCCGGAGTGCGATATCCCCGCTGCCGGTGTGCAGGGAAATCTCCCCTTCCATGCTGTCCACCGTCGCCTCGAGGTCGGCATCGCCGCCATCCAGCGAGAGCGGCCCCCGGAATTCCCGCACCGTGACCGCGCCGGCATCGGCGGCGATGACCACCGGCCCCGAGAGGCCGGAGGCGAGCACCTCGCTGCGGCCGGAGGCGATCTTCGTATTGCCCGAGATTCCGTCGACGAGCAAGATGCCGCCGGACTGCGAGATATCCACCCCGGAACCGGCGGCCCGCACTTCGACCACCGCGGACTCCGCCCGGATGGTGAGGGCCCCGGCCACCGAGGCGGCGAGAACCGGACCGTAGTCGGAGCGCACCCGCGCTTCCCGGGCGATCCCGCGGAGGCTCACGGGGGCGATGCTCGCCTTCACCTCGACCGGGCCGACCGCCTCCGAGATTTCGACCGGAGCATCTTCCCCGGTCACGGTGACCCGCCCGGCGGCGTCCGCGATCCATACGGGCGCGCCGTCAGACTCGACGGAAACCGCCCGCTCCACCGATTCGACCTCGATCACGGCGCGCCGGCCGCGAATCCGGAGCGGGCCGCCGATCCCGGCGGCCCAGACCACTCCGTCGCGCGCCGAAAGGAAGACTTCACCCAGGGCGCCCTCGACCTCCAGCACGCCCCCACTGCCCCGGGCGGTCACATCCGAGAACGGGCCGCGGATGCGGATCGGCCCTCGCCCGCTCACTGCGGAAATGGCGACCCCCGGAGGCGCGGTCACCACGAGATCGAGCGCGATCTCGGAATCCCCGTCGTCCTCCACGCCGATGACGATCCGGTGTCCATCGTCTGGCGCGCCGTTCTCCGCGGTGGAGGAGGTGAGCCGAACCGTCTCTGCCCGGGAGGTGGCTTCCCTGCGATTCTCGGCCCAGACCCGTTTCGTGAGAGTGAGGCGGACTTCGCGCGGTGCCGGCGGCGCGCTGCCGGCGGCCGGGGGTTCCGCGGCTGGGGAATCCGCGGCGATCGGTTCGCCGCCAGCTCGGGATGCCGGCGGAGTGACGGCAGTCGGTTCGGTAGGCAGTGCGGCTTCGACCAGAATTCCTCCCCGGGGCAGTTCCAGTGCGATCTCCACGCTCCCTGCAGTCGGTACGGAGATCTTCCGTTCCTCGACGAACACCTGTTGGGGCCGGGGGGAAGCCTGGTCTTCGGCCCAGCGGCTCAGTTCGGTGAGGCGGAAGCGGATGTCGTGTCCTTCGATGATCCGCCGCGCGAAGGTGAGGCCGGTGCCGAAGACCACGAGGAGGACGAGCAGGACGATCTCGACGAACCCGAAGCGGGCTCGTCCGGTGCGGAGTCGGGTCCCGACCTTCCACACCCCCCACAGAATCAGGATCGCCGGCCACCACACCGCGAGGTGCGGCAGCAGATCGAGGATCCACAGCGCGAGCCGCGCCCCGGCGAGATTGATGGCGAGCGCGAGTCCGCCGACGAGGATCAGTGCCGCTCCGAGCGCAGTGGCGCAGCCGCTGCCGCGGCGCACGGCGCCGGTCACTGCGGTGGCGGCGGCGGCGGTTCGGAAGCGGTGCGGCGGTTCGCGAGCACGATCCGCAGCCCGATTGCGATGAGGAGGACTGGCCAGAAGCGGAACAGGTCGTCCAGATCGAGGAAGCCGAGGCTGTTCGCCAGGAACGCGACCCCAGCGATGATCAGCCCCACTCCGGTCCAGCTAGTTTCTCGAGCCATCGTCATTCCTTCCCCGGAGGTTTCGGCGGCGCGGAGCCCCCGCCTCCGAGTTCGAGGTTTCTTTCCTCCGCTCCCGCTGAGCGGATTGCCCCGTCGGTGGGCAACGGGTCGGGCGCTTCCTCCGCGGAACGTAGAAAGCCGGGGATCACCGGGCGGCCCCGGAGATGCTGCACCCCGATCCAGAGGAGCAGCAGCGGCCAAAGGCGTGCTGTCCAGCCGATCCCGGGGATGACCGCCAGGATGGCGACAGCGCCGACGAGAACCAGCCCCAAGGCCCAGCTGCGGTCCAGCGAGATGTCCGGGCGCCGCCCTTCGGCGCGCGCCTGCGCTGTCTCTTCGGCGACCCGTACTGCGTCGAGGATGCCGAAGAGCCATATTCCTAGAACGGCGAGGCCGCCCGCGGCGAATCCGGTATGGATGACGGTCTGCAAGGTGGCGAAGAAGATCGCTGCCAGCGCGAAGCCGCGGCTCACTGCACCGGCGTAGAGGTGGCCGAGGCCGGGAAACAGGACGGAGAGCACTCCGGCGATTGCGGGGGAGCGGTTCATGGGGCGGTGTCTCCACCAGGATCTGCGGGGATGGTCCCCTCGAAGCCGCCAGCCGCCGGATCGCGGGCACGGTCGTCGCGGCGGCGGGTAGCGCGTTCCAGGTCGCGGAGGCGGTCGCCCAGGCGGTCCATCCGATCTTCGAGCGCGATCCCGAGCGAGGCGCGGAGCACCGCCAGTTCCACGAGGGCCCGGTCGGTCTGCCGGATGGCCGCTGCCCGTAGCTCGCTGACCCCCGTCGAGGCGGCGGCGAGACTGTCCAACGCACTGCGCAGCGGCGGCGGCTCGAGGAACAGCACGAGTACGGCGGCGGCCGCGGCGGCGAGCCAGGTCGGCCAATAGCGCCCGCGCCGCCCGTAGAGCGCGCGGAAGGGGGGCAGGGTGACGGAGAGGATCCGCTTGCGGAGCTCGGGGCGTTCCTGGTTCGCGCCGCCGCGGAAGTCCTGGAGCGCCCGATGGACGCTGCGGAGTTCCCCGTACAGCCGTGCGCGGCGGGGGCTGCGGGACATCTCTTCCCGGACCCTGGCCGCCTCGGCATCGTCCAGTTCTCCGGCCGCGAGCGCCGAGATCCGAGGCTCTATCCAGGGTTCCATCGGGGTGCCGCTCACGGCGAGTTCTCCTCCGCGGGCGTCTTGAGGGCGCGGCGCGCCGCGGCGAGGTTGTGCCGTCCCCGATGGATGCGCGATTTCACGGTGCCGATGGGAATGCCGAGTCGCTCGGCGATCTCGGGATAGTCCAGGTCCATGAGGTCTCGCAGCAAGACCGGTTCGCCGAGCTCGGGGGGCAGCTGATCCAGCAGCCGGCGCACCCGCGCCGCCTCCTCGCGCCGTTCGGCGATGCTGTCCGGGTGTCGCCAGGAGGGGATCGAGGCTTCGGGGATCTGTTCCTCGGCGAGCAGCAGCGGAGCGCGGCGCCGCCGGCGATAGGCGTCGATCGCGGCGTTCGTGGCGACCTGCCGCACCCAGGCGCCGAGTGCGCCCGAGGGGTCGTAGCTGCGCAGCACGGTCACGAGGCGCATGAAGATGTCCTGGGTGAGCTCATCGGCGTCGTCGGGAGTGGCGGCGAAACGATAGGCGATGCCCCAGATGGGTCTCTGGAACCGATCCACGAAGCTCCGCCAGGCGTCTTCGCGGCCGGCGAGGCAGTTTTGGGCGAGTTGGGCATCGGAGATTTTGGCCGGGGAGTCCAAGGGGGGCGCTTCGCTCTTCTCCCGACTAGGAACCTGTAACGAACCGCGTTCGGCAACGGTTCGGAAAGGAGTGCTGAAGGATCGCTGTCAGCAGGAGGAGGGGCGCCGGCGGTGATCCCGGTGCGCACCGGGGGTCCGCTGCTTCAGGAGTGCGCGGATCTCCTTCACGAAGTCCTGGGTATCCTGGAAATCGCGGTACACCGAAGCGAAGCGGACGAAGGCTACATGGTCCTCCTGCTTCAGCTCTTCCATCACGACTTCGCCGATCTGCTTCGCGGGAAGCTCCCGGTCGGGACTCTCGGCCACTACCGCGGCCACTCGGTCGACGATGGCCTCGATCTTCGCTTCGGCGATCCTGCTTCCGCACGCCTTCCGGAGGCCCGAGAGCACCTTGCTGCGCTCGAAGACCTCGCGGCCGCCGTCCTTCTTGACCACCATGCAGGGAATCTCTTCCACGACTTCGTAGCTGGTGAAGCGCCGGCCGCATTCGAGGCATTCACGCCGGCGGCGGGTGACTTCGCCTTCCCGACGCTCCCTCGAATCCACCACCCGGTCCTCGGGGTGGGCGCAGTAGGGGCACTTCATGGAGGCGTCCCGGAGGCGGCCGCAGCGTATGCGGCTTCGATGGTGCGGGCGGGTTTCCGGAGCCGCAGGTCCTCCTCCATGCCGGGCCAGGCTGCGGCCCGCGGCAGGAGGCCGACGATCTCGGAGAACAAGACTTCGGTCCCTTCCGTCCGCGCTTCGCTCAGTACCCGGTCGAAGACTTCCGGCAGGGCAGTCGTTCGCCAGTCGAGCAGGTTCATCGAGACTTGAGCCAAGGGGCGGCCGCCGTCGGGGTCCCGCGCCCGGACGCCGATGGCGCGAAGCGCGGGGAGTCCGCCGCTGCTGGCCCGCACTCGGCGGGCGATGCGGCGCGCCGAGGCCGCATCGTCGGTGTCGAGGTTCTGGTTGAAGGCGATGAGCGGTTCCCGTGCGCCCACCGAGACCGCTCCGGCGGAGGGGTGGAGCCGGGTGGGGCCGAAATCGGGAGCGATCTCGCCCCGCGACAGGCGGCCAGAGAGTCCTGGCAGGCCGCCTCGCCGGATTTCCGGGAGCGGACGGCGGTTCGGGCCGCTGCGGCCGTAGAGGAAGACCGGTGCCGCTCCCGAGGCGCCGATCTCCTTTCCGAGCGAACGGGCGAGCCGGACCGCGTCGTCCATTGACGCTCCCTCCAGGGGAACGATCGGGAGCACATCGAGCGCTCCGGTCCGGGGGTGCTCGCCCCGGTGCCGCCGCAAGTCGATGTCCCGGAGCGCGATCTCGAAGAGTCGGAGCGCGGCGCGCCGGACCTGCATGGCGTCTCCGGCGAGAGTGAGAACGGTGCGATGGTGCGAAGCGTCGGAATGGGTGTCGAGGAGAAGAGGGCCGCCCGCTGCTTCGAGCTTCCGAATCGTCCCCCGAGCGCGGCCCTCGCTGAAGTTGGGGACGCATTCGAGCCAGGTTCCCCGCCTGCTGCCCGGGAGCAGGAGGTCCGAATTTCCCCTCCTCGCCATGCTGCGGGGGCGAGTATAGTTGCCGGAGTTTCCTTGGTTTCCAGCGGGTTCCTGTTGGATTCGCATCGCTGCCTGCGCGCTCCAGTGACCTCTGACGAGACCGGAGAGCCTCCCGCAGTAACGACCGGCGGCCAGGCTGGGCAGGCCCCTCGGGAGCATTGGAGCGAGACGGTTCGCCGCAGGGTCGAAGATAGCGCTGCCGGGGCGCCGAAATCGGAGGCGCCGAGAGCGGAGGTGCCGGAATCCGAAGTGCCGGAGGCGGAGGCCGATTCCTCGCTGGATTCCAGAGCGGTTCGGGAACGGGTCGAACGGCGTCTCCGGGAAGCC
Source organism: Vicinamibacteria bacterium (assembly GCA_963422395.1). Taxonomy (GTDB): domain Bacteria; phylum Acidobacteriota; class Vicinamibacteria; order Marinacidobacterales; family Marinacidobacteraceae. The sequence continues at coordinate 892,097 of OY729431.1, forward strand.
GCGGAGCGCCGCGAAGTGCCGGTTGCGGCAAGGGATGCCGGCTCCGGCGAAGCCCGTCCCTACCCGGCGGCCCCCGCTGCCCCGGGGCGAATTCCCGAGGACGACCTGCCCGCGCCGGCGGGTAGCGACGGGGAGGCCGCCGAGGAAGTGCCCGGGGAGGAGGGTCTTTTTCCCGGGGAGTCTTCTTCCACTGCCCGATCCCGCCTCGCCGAGACGATCGCCACCTGTGCTTTCCTCGGCCGCATCCCGTGGGCGCCGGGGACTTTCGGCTCGGCGGCGGGGCTCGGCGCTTTCTTCCTCACCTGGAGCCTGTCTCCTTGGATCCAGGGGCTCCTCCTCCTCGCGGTGACCCTGGTGGGAACCTGGGCGGCGCATCGCCACGCGAAGGATCTGGGCTGCGGCGACCCGCAGTCGGTGGTCGTGGACGAGTTCTGCGGGATGTGGCTGGCGCTGGTCGCTGCCGCTCCCTCGCTCGGGGTAGCGCTGGCCGCGTTCCTCGGTTTCCGCGCTCTCGACATCTTCAAACCCCCGCCGGTGCGCCAGGCAGAACGCCTTCCCGGCGGCATCGGAATCATGGCGGACGACCTGCTGGCCGGCGGCATCGTCCGGGCGCTGGTTTTCCTCTTCGCTGTTTTTTAGCAGCGGTTCGAGTTACCTCATCCGCGGACTGCCAGCCAGGAATCCCGGCGGAAAGCCAGGCGGAAAGAAAGTTGGTTGGAAATTCCGGCAGGCGGGGCTTCGGGGGCGCGGCGGTGGTCGCGGTCGGGACCGAGCTCCTCGCCCCCGGCCGGGTGGACACGAACACCCCGACGCTCAAGGCCCGGCTTGCCGAGCTGGGCATCCCGGTGGCCTTTACCGCCGTCGTACCCGACGAAGAGGCGGCCATCGCGGAAACTCTGGGTGCGGCGCTCCGCCGTTGCCGCTTCGTGTTCGTCTCGGGCGGCCTGGGGCCGACGACCGATGATCGGACCCGCTCCGCTGCCGCCCGCACCCTCAGGGTGCCGCTGGTCGAGCACGCACCTTCCCTCTCGGCGATCCGGGCCCGCTTCCGTCGCCGCCAGATGCGGATGCCGGAGGGGAACCGCAGCCAGGCGCTTCTCCCCGAAGGGGCCGAGGCGTTGCCGAATGCTGCCGGAACCGCTCCCGGAGTGTTCGCCCACTCGTCGGAGGGTGCGCGCCTCGTCCTGCTGCCGGGCCCGCCGCGCGAGCTCACCCGGATGTTCGATGCGGAGGTCGGGCCCCGGATCGAGGCGTATCTCAGGGCGGAACCGAGAGCGGCCACCCTGCCCGTCACGACAGCTCTCCGGGTCGCCGGCCTTCCCGAATCGGTGCTCCAGGAGCGCATCCTCGATCTCACTCCGCCGCCTGAAGCGCCGGAAGAGATCGCCATCCTGGCGTCGGACGGCGAAATCGAGGTCCGGGTCTCGGCGCCGGCGGAGCGAGCCGGCGCAGGCTCGGAGCTCTCGGACCGGATCGCGGAGCGGCTCGGCGAGGCGGTCTTCACCCGCTCGGCGGGAGAACGGCTCGAACATGTCGTCGGCCGCTTGCTCGCGGCGCGCCGGGAACGGGCCGCGCTCGCCGAATCGCTGACCGGGGGTCTGATCGCCGAGCGCATCACCCGGGTGCCAGGAGCTTCGGGCTGGTTCGACCTCGCACTCGTGACGTATGCGAACGAGGCGAAACGCACCCTCATCGGCGTCTCGGAGGAGACCCTCAGAACGCGCGGCGCGGTGAGCGGAGAAGTCGCGGTGGAGATGGCGGACGGCGTCCGTGTCCGATCGGGGAACGCCTGGGGTCTCTCGGCTACCGGGATCGCCGGACCCGGAGGAGCCGTTGCGGGAAAGCCGGTGGGCCTCGTCTGGGTCGCGGTCAGCGGACCGGAGGCGCGGGTCCGCCGGTACCGCTTTCCGGGTGACCGGGTGTTGGTGCGGCGGTTGGCCGCGACGGCTGCCCTCGATCTGTTGCGGCGGTCGCTCGAATCGGCGTCCCGGTAAAGGGACTTCCTCGCTCTTCCCACGGGGGTGCGAGACGCAACTTTCCGCCCCGCTCCCGGAGCGCGCAGCCCGAGGCTGTTCGCTGCGATTCCTCTCCCCGAGGCGGTCCGGTGCCGGCTCGACGAAGCCGCCGCGGAATTCTGTCGGGCGCTGCCCCAGGGTATGGCGCGCTCCGTCCCGCCCGAGAATCTGCATCTGACCCTGCGCTTTTTCGGTCCGGAGAATGCGTCGGGAGGTCAGGGGCCGACCGCGGCTTCGCTCCGGGAGCGACTCGCCAGCAGGACCGCCGGCTTGCCTGCCCCGGTCCTCACGCACACGGGCTTTTCCGCCTTTCCCGGAAAGGGGAAGGTGCGGATCGTCTGGGCCGGGTTTTCCGAGGAAGGAGGCCGGCTCACTGCCGTTCAGCAGGCTACCGAGATGGCTGCGCGGGACGCCGGTCTCGCTCCGGAGGCACGCCGATTCGTCCCGCACGCGACGATCGCCCGACTCCGGGTCCCGTCGCCGATCAGCAGGGAAGTGCTGGCGTTGCTCGGAACCGGGGGCGCGGCGGAAGCCGCCGCCGGGGGTCCCTTTCCCGCCGCCTTCGTGGACCTCATGGCCAGTATTCTCACCCCGGGCGGCGCGGTGTACCGCCGGTTAGCCCGTTTCCCCCTCGCTTACTCCCGGTCGTCCGTCAACGCCGCGGATTCCTGGGGTGAGGGGTGAAGAGGAGGAGATCAGGCGTTTCGCTCTTCCCAGGGGGGAGCGAGACGCGGCACCACCCCACGCCCCGATCCGAGAGCTGCGAGTTTCGTCCGTGGCCTGAAAACAACATGTTGCGCCCGAAGCGGAGCTTCGGGAGCGTCGCAGCGGGGGAAAGATGTGAAAGGGGGTTTACCCCCGTTCACGAATTGGTGACACCGAATCCGAAATCGCTTCTATGGCAGGAGTTCGGATTCGCGGCGCGGAGCGCCGGGCGATTCGGGAACGGGGCGTTTTCTCTCTTTCCGCAAGGGAGCGAGACGCGGCACCACCCCACGCCCCGTTCCCGAATCGCTCAGCTCGACGATCCGGAATTCCGCGAGCAGGTCGGGTCCGAGGCATGCATACCGCGCCGTCGCCGGGAGCGGCTGGGAAAGCGGCGGCCGCCGGCGGCCGCCGGCCTGGGATCTCGCGGCGTCGAACAGCCCGGTCCCTTCGCCCCGGCCCAGAAACCGCGGCGCCAGGTAGAGGACGAGACGATCGGCCAGCCCGTCTTGTAAAAATGCCGAAGTCAGCCGGGGTCCTGCTTCCACGAGGAGCGTCCGCGCGCCGCGCCGCCCGATCTCGGTCAGCACCGCTTCGAGCGAGAGCGCGACCGCGGTGTTCTCCGGGGTGGGCCCAGGGGAGGCCAGCGGGGCTTCGACGACCTCGACGCCGAGAGTGCCGAGCGCCCGCCGCGCCGCCGCCGGAGCTTCGGGACCAACCACCACCAGCACCGGATCGCGGTCGCGTCCGTTCAGGATCCTCGCTTCCGGGGCGATCCGCAGGGTCGGATCCAGCACCACCCGGAGCAGCGCCCGAGCGCCGCGGCGAGGCCGCGCCGTCAGCCGGGGATCGTCCGCAGCCACCGTGGCGATCCCGGTGAGGACTGCGTCGTTCTCGCGCCGCAGCACCCGCCCGTGCCCCCGGGTGCGGGGCCTCGTGATCCAGCGGGTCCCGGGCGGAGCCATCACTCCGTCCACCGAGATCGCCGCCTTCACCGTGACCCAGGGCCTTCCGGTGCGCAGGTATTTGAAAAAGGCCGAGTTGAGATCGCGAGCCTCGGAGTCGAGCACGCCGGTGCTCACTTCGACACCGGCGGCGCGCAGCCGGCGGAAGCCTCCTCCGGAAACCCGCGGGTCGGGGTCGGGATGTGCCGTGACCACCCGGCGGATCCCCGAGGCGATGATCCGCTCGACGCAGGGGGGCGTCCGGCCGACATGGCAACACGGTTCGAGATTTACGAAGAGCGTCGCCCCCATCACCGCCGGTCCCGCTTCCAGCACCTGGGCCTCGGCGTGAGGGCCGCCCGCGCGGGAGTGGAAGGCTTCGGCGAGCACCCGCCCCCCGCGTACCAGGACGGCTCCGACCGCCGGGTTGGGCGGCGCGGTGTACCTTCCGAGCGCGGCGAGCTCGAGCGCCCGCCGCATGAAGACTTCGTCCACGGGCGGATCGTATGGGCGCGCTCGGTCGTTGGGGCGGTTGCACGGAGCGGGCGGCTCGGTCAGTCTCCCGGCTCATGTTCACCGGATTGGTCCTCGGCGTCGGCGAGGTCTGTGAGGCGCGCCCGCTCGCCGGAGGCGCGCGGCTTCTCACCGTCTCCGATCCGGCGGCGCTGCTCGACGAGGTGTCTCCGGGACAGAGCGTCGCGGTCGCCGGCGTCTGTCTGACCGCAACCGCAACGGGACGCGCCCGGGTATCCTTCGAGGTCTCCACCGAGACCCTCTCCCGAACCACTCTCGGCGCCTTCCATCCGGGCTGTCCGGTGAACCTCGAGTTGCCGCTGCGCGCTTCGGACCGGCTCGGCGGCCATTTCGTACAGGGGCATGTGGACGGGGCCGGGGCAGTCCTCGCCGCCGGCGGCGAAGACGCTGACTACCGAGTGCGGATCCGGCACGGCGAGCCTCGCTGGATCGTCGAGAAGGGCTCGGTGGCCCTCGATGGAGTGAGCCTCACCGTCGCCGCTTCCCTCCCCGACGAGGCGTGCTTCGAAGTGATGCTGATCCCGCACACCCGGCAGGCGACCACGCTCGGCCGACTGCGGGCAGGCGACACGGTGAACCTCGAATACGACATCCTCGCCAAGTACCTGGCCCGATTCGTTGCCGCTACGATTCCAGTGCCCGGCCCGGTTCCCCGGGGATGAAGGCCGAGTCCCCCGGAGTTCGAGAAGTGGCTGACCCCAAAGCGCCCCCCGCCCGGCTTCCCGGCGAGGAAACCCCGGTCCCGCCGTTCCTCTCGGTAGAACAGGCAGTCGCGGAGATCGCTACCGGCCGGATGGTCGTCGTGGTGGACGACGAGGACCGCGAGAACGAGGGAGACCTGACGGTCGCGGCGGAAAAGGTGACCCCCGAGGTGGTGAACTTCATGGCTACCCACGGCCGGGGCCTGATCTGCATGCCGATGATCGGGGAGCGGCTCGACGCGCTCGACATCCCGCTCATGGTGGAGGAGAACACCTCGACACTCAGGACGGCTTTCTGCGTCTCCATCGAGGCTCGCGAGGGAGTCACTACCGGGATTTCGGCGGCCGACCGCGCCCGAACGGTGCTGGCGGCCATCCATCCCGACACCGCGCCCACAGACCTCGTGCGTCCCGGCCATGTCTTCCCGCTCCGCGCCCGTCCCGGAGGGGTGCTGCAGCGGGCCGGGCAGACGGAGGCCGGGGTGGATCTCGCCCGAATCGCCGGGCTCTACCCCGCGGCGGTCATCTGCGAAGTGATGAAGGACGACGGGACGATGGCCCGCCTGCCGGATCTCATGGCCTTCGCCGGGCGCCACGGGCTCGGCATCGTCAGCGTCGCCGATCTGATTCGCTATCGGCTGCGCACCGAGTCGCTGGTGCGGCGGCTGGCGGAAACGGTGTTGCCCACCCGGTTCGGCACCTTCCGTACCGCCGCCTACGAAAACACCCTCGACCAGACGAAGCATCTGGTGCTGCAGCTCGGCGAGGCGAGACCCGATCGGCCGGTGCTGGTGCGAGTCCACAGCCAGTGCCTCACCGGCGAGGTCTTCGGCTCCCAGCGCTGCGACTGCGGTCCGCAGCTCGAAGCGGCGCTCTCGCGAATCGGGGACGAAGGCGCCGGGGTGCTGCTCTACCTGAACCAGGAAGGCCGCGGCATCGGCTTGGTGAACAAGTTGCGAGCCTACGCCGCGCAGGATGCCGGGCTCGACACGGTGGATGCGAACACCCACCTCGGGTTCCGGGCCGACCAGCGCGAATACGGGGTGGGCGCGCAGATCCTCCGCGATCTCGGGGTGGGCCGCATCCGCTTGCTCACGAACAATCCCCGGAAGTTCGTCGCGCTCGAGGCCCACGGGTTGGTCATCGAGGAGCGGGTTTCCATCGAGGTCCCGGCGACCGAGCACTCTCGCGACTACCTGCGCACCAAGAAAGAACGCATGGGGCACCTCCTGACGGAGGTTTGATCTCTAGCAGTCCGTGGATAGAGTGGCGCGAGCACCGAGACCGGGCCAGTTCTCCCGGTGGGGGCGGCGCCTGGCGGACAAGGCGCGAATCGGGAGGCATACCGGGCGTATTCCGACGGATTCGCAACGAAGAGCGAAGCGGTTCAGCCAGGGCCCCCACCGGGAGGACTGGGCATCGCTGGTCGGATGCCGTGTGACTTTGTCCGCGGGCTGCTCTAGGGCGGGACTCTCCGGAGTCCGCTCCGCTCCCCGCAGGAAGCGGTGGCGGGACAGGTGCCCGGCGGGGGCTTTCCGGTGCGCTCCGGCGGGAAATCGGCGCTCCCGCTGTTACCATCCCTTCCCCGTTCCACTGCCAGGGGATCGATCAGCTTGGCCAATACCTACGCCACCAACGAGTTTCGAAGCGGCCTGAAAGTCCTGCTCGACGGCGATCCCTCGGTCCTGCTCGACTGCGAGTTCGTCAAGCCGGGAAAGGGACAGGCGTTCACCCGCATCCGCTACCGGAACCTGAAGACCGGTCGGGTGCTCGACAAGACGCTGAAGTCTTCGGAGAAGGTCGAAGCCGCAGATGTGGTGGACACCGAGATGCAGTATCTCTACTCCGACGGCGGAGAATGGCATTTCATGGATCCGCGCAGCTACGAGCAGTTCGTTGCCGCGAAGGCATCGTTCGGGGGCACCGAAAAATGGCTGCTCCAGGGAATGAACTGCTCGGTCACTCTCTACAACGACCAGATCCTGCTCGTGAGCCCGCCGCACTTCGTCGAGCTTCGGGTGGTAGAGACCGAACCCGGAATTCGGGGCGATACTGCGACCGGCGGCTCCAAGAACGCCACCCTCGAAACCGGGGCAGTGGTGCGGGTGCCGCTGTTCATCGGAAAGGACGAGGTGCTCCGCCTCGATACCCGTACCGGTGAATATGTTTCCCGGGTGAAGAACTGAGCGGGGAAACGCCCCCGAACTGGCAGCCCTCGGCCCCGGCGGCGAATCTACGGGAGCGCGCCCGCATCGTTTCCCGTCTGCGCGCCTTTCTGACCGCGCGGGGGTACCTCGAGGTTGAGACCCCGATCCTGGGGCCGAGCGCGGTCCCCGACCGGAACCTGGAATCGATTCCGGCAGGAAGCGGTTTCCTCCAAACCTCGCCCGAATACGCGATGAAACGGCTGCTCGCGGCGGGAAGCGGTCCGATCTTCCAGATCGTCAAGGCCTTTCGCGCCGGAGAGACGGGCCGGCGGCACGCGCCGGAGTTCACTCTCGCCGAGTGGTACCGGCTCGGACCGCTTGCCGGACTGCTCAGCGAAATGGAACTGTTGCTCGGCCACCTGCTCGGAACGCCGCGCGCCGCGGTCAAGAGCTATCGGGAGCTGTTCCTTGCGGCGGTCGGTGCCGATCCGCTCAGTGCCGGCGACCAACAGCTGGCGGTGCTCGCCGAGGCCCACGGCCACCCGGGGCGGCCGCTGGATCGGGCGGAGGCGCTGGATTTCCTCTTCTCGCGCCTCGTGGAACCCAGCCTCGGCGAAAGCGCAGCGCCCACCTTCGTGGTTCGCTTCCCGGCGCCGCTCGCCGCGCTCGCGCGCCCAACCGAGAGCGATCCCCGTACTGCGGAGCGCTTCGAGGTCTTCTGCCGCGGCCTCGAACTCGCGAACGGATACGACGAACTGCAGGATCCGGAGGAACACCGCCGCCGCTTCGCCGCCGAAAACCGCGCCCGGGAATGCGCCGGTCGGCGGCCCGCTGCACTCGACGAGCGCCTGCTCGCCGCCCTCGAAAGCAGGGGCCTCCCCCGCTGCTCGGGGGTAGCACTCGGCGTGGACCGACTGGTCATGGCGGCGCTCGGCGCGTCGAGTCTCGAAGAAGTGGTCGCCTTCCGCGAGTCTCGGCTCCCCTGAGATCCTGCGGGGGGATCGGGGTTCCGGCCGGCCGCATCCCCCGACTGCGTCCGCCCGGTACACTCGGTGCGTTTCCTCGTCTCTCATCCCCGGAGGTCCTTCATGAATATCCGACGCCTCGTGATCCTGCTGTCCGCCGGAGTCTTCGCCGGGGTGCTGTCTGCCCCGCGGGCGCTCGCCCAGGGCAGCCATCGCGACTACGACGAACACTTCGACGAAGCGAATGTCACCGTGCCGCCCGAGTACTACGAGGGCATGGAGTTCCGGGCGGCCGGTTTCACCCGCGGCGGGCGCTCCACCGCGGCGGCCGGGGTGACCGGCGATCCGCTGACCTATTACTTCGGCGGCACCGGCGGCGGGGTGTTCAAGACCAGCGACGCGGGCCACAACTGGACGAATGTCAGCGACGGTTTCTTCGGGGTGGGCGCGGTGGGCGCCATCGCCGTCGCTCCGTCCGATGCGAATGTGGTCTATGTAGGCACCGGGTCCGTGTGTCCGCGCGGGAACATCTCGGTGGGTGACGGCATCTACCGCTCGACGGATGCCGGCAAGAGCTGGAAACACATCGGGCTCCGGCACGCCGGACAGATCGGTGCCATCGCCGTCCATCCCGACGATCCAGAAGTCGCGTTCGCCGCCGTGCTCGGCTATATCTTCGGACCCAACGAAGAGCGCGGGATCTTCCGCACCGAAGACGGCGGGGAGAGCTGGGAACGGGTGTTCTTCCTCTCCGACCGCACCGGTTTCGTGGACATCCAGATGGATCCGACGAATCCCCGCATCCTCTACGCCGGCGCCTGGCGCGCCGAGCGGAAGCCCTGGACGATGATCTCGGGGAGCGAAGACGGCGGCATCTACCGCAGCCGGGACGGCGGCGACAGCTGGGAAAAGGTCGAAGGCGGCCTGCCGTCGGGGCTTTTGGGAAAGACCGCGGTCGCGATTTCGCCGGCCAACCCGGACCGCATCTGGGCACTCATCGAAGCGGAAGGCGACGACGGCGGGCTCTACCGCTCGGACGACGGCGGCGAACGCTGGACCCGGATCAACGGCGACGCGAATCTGCGCCAGCGCCCCTGGTACTACATCCACATCTATGCCGACCCGAAGGACGAGAACACCGTGTACGGCTTGAATGTGGGTTTCCACAAGTCCATCGACGGCGGCAAGACCTTCTCCGAGCGCATCCGGGTACCCCACGGCGACAACCACGACCTCTGGATCAACCCGGATGATCCGAGCAACATGATCAATGCCAACGACGGCGGCGCGAATGTCTCCTTCGACGGGGGACAGAGCTGGACCGACCTGATGGGGCAGGAGACCTCGGAGATCTACCGGGTGTTCGTGGACGATCAGTGGCCGTACCGCATCTATGGTTCGCAGCAGGACAACTCCACGATCTCGATCCCCTCGCGCGGCGGTTTCGGGGTAGTGCCCGACTGGTATTCGGTGGGCGGCTGTGAAAGCGGCCACATCGCGGTGGACCCGCGCGATCCGGACATCATCTACGCCGGCTGTTACGGCGGTTCCATCTCCCGAGTGAACCGCAAGACCGGCGAATATCGGCAGATCCTCCATTACCCGCAGCTGCAGCTCGGGCAGGCGGCGCGCGACCTGAAGTACCGCTTCCAGTGGAATGCGCCCATCCGGCTCTCCCCGCACGACCCCGACATCCTCTACCACGCTTCGCAGGTCGTCCACCTGTCCCGCGACCAGGGGCAGAGCTGGTCGGTGGTGAGTCCGGACCTGACGACGAACGACCCGGAACACCAGGATTACGCCGGCGGTCCGATCACCCGCGACAGCACCGGCGTCGAGGTGTACAACACTGTTTTCGCCTTCGAGGAATCGCCGCACACCCCGGGGGAGCTATGGGCCGGGAGCGACGACGGCCGCGTCCATATCTCCCGCGACCGGGGCGATACCTGGACCGAGATCACTCCGGCGGACATGCCCGAAGGCGGCACCGTCAATGTGATCGAACTCTCGGTGCACGACCCGGCGCGCGCCTTCCTCGCGGTGTACCGGTACCGTGAGAACGACTTCCGCCCTTACATCTTCCGCACCGGGGATGCCGGGGCGAGCTGGGACCTGCTGACCGACGGCACGAACGGGATCCCGCCCACGCATCCTACCCGCGCCATTCGCGAAGACCCGGATCGGATGGGGCTGCTCTACGCCGGCACCGAGTTCGGCCTCTACATCTCCTTCGACGACGGCGCCCATTGGCAAAGGTTCCAGAACGACCTGCCGGTCACCCCGATCACCGACCTCCGGGTGCACCGGAAGGACCTGGTGGTGTCCACCCAGGGCCGTTCCTTCTGGGTGCTCGACGACCTGAGCCCGCTCCACCAGCTCGACGAGGAAACCACGACCGCAGAGTCCGTGCTCTACGCACCGCGCACCGCGCACCGCGGCGGTTTCGGCGGTGCGGCCCGGATCCAGTATCACTTGAAGAACGAGCCGGAATCGGCCATCACCCTCGAAATCCTCGATTCCGCAGGGAATACGGTGCGAAAGCTCACCGGACAGCCGGGCGCTGGTGCTCCGAGCGGGCCGGTCTCGCCGTTCGCGGCGTTCTTCGGCGGCGGGGGACCCGAAAGGCTGCCGGCGAAGGCAGGGCTCAACTCCTTCCGCTGGAACCTGCGCGGTGAGCGGATCGAGCGACCCGCCGGAGTCGTCCACTGGGGCGGGACGCCGGGTCTCCCGGTGCTTCCCGAGACATATGAAGTGCGTCTCACCGTGGGCGAGGAAACCCATACCGCGCCACTCGAAGTGGCGATCAACCCGAGCCTCTCCTCCACCGCCGCAGATCTCGCGAAACAGCGCGAGCTCGGCGAAACCGTCGCCGGTGAGATCACGAAACTCTTCGACGCGCTCACCCGCCTCCGCGAGGTGAAGTCCCAGGCCGAAGACATCACCGCCCGCCTGCGGAAAGCAGACCGGGAAGACGAGGAACTCGGAGAACTCTCGAAAGCGCTCGGCGACCGCCTCACCGCGATCGAGGAAACGATCACCCAGACGAACAGCAAGTCCTCCCAGGACCCGATCAACTTCCCGCCGCAGATCGACAACCAGCTCGTCACTCTCTACGGATATATCGTCCAGGCCGATTACGAACCCACCGCGGGCGCTTATGAACGCTTCGACGACCTGAAACCCGAGCTCGACGCCATCCACACCGATCTCGATGCGGCCATCACCGAGCACCTCGTCCCCTTCAACGCGCGGATCGCCGCCCTCGGCGTCCCGGCGGTCGTGGTGGCGGAGGAGGAGGAAACCCCGGGCAATTGATCGAATCGAACGACCCGTATCCGAGAGGTTCGGGTGCCTCCGGTCGGCGCCCCTCCGGGCCGTGAATCGGGGAAGAGATGAAGGGTCGAAAGGTTTTCTCCTCCGTGTGGCAGCGCCTGCTGGCGGAACCGAGCCCTCGTCTCGAAGAAGCCCTCTCGGATGCAGTCGAGAAGAAGACCGGGGTGCCGCCCGACCGGGGCCTGGTGGCGGCCTTCTTGCGCGAGCAGGCGGAGGCGGCCCCGATCGAGGAGGGGCAGGATCGGCCAGCGCCGAGCGGACCATTGCCGGCCCCTGCGCCGTCGAGGGGCGGAGGCCCGTTTTCCTTCAGCTTCGCTGGCGAGACGCGTTCGTTTCGGTATGCGAAGGATTTGCTCGTAGCCGTCTTCCGGAAGCTGGCGGCCCGTGATCCGGGCTTCTGCGAGCGGTATGCGGGCCGTTACTACGGCACGAAGAGGCGGTACCTGGCCACTCGCAGGGAGGACCTGTTTCCGGACACTCCCGAGCGGATCGCCATCGGAGCCGTCTCGGTCGCATCCGGCTGGTGGCTCGGAACGCATATGGGAAACTCTCAAAAGGTGCTGCGGATCCGCGAAGCCTGTGAGGTCGCCGGGCTCCGCTTCGAGGAGGATCTCGTCGTCGACTTTCCCATTCGACCGAGAAGAAGACGCGGCGGCCGATCCTGAGTGCGGCAGTTTTGCGTCTTCGAGTGGTCCTCGCGGCCGAGACACCGCATCCCCCGAGCAACTGATCCGACCGGACCGGCGGGGCCGAACCCATGCGGATAGAGAGCATCGAACTCAAGAACTACCGGGCGTTCCGCCGTACGGCGTTTCGTGGGCTGCCAGACATGGCGGTGGTGGTGGGCGCCAACGGATCGGGCAAGTCCACGCTGTTCGATGTGTTCACCTTCCTGAAAGATGCGTTGAGCGGGAATGCCGCTACCGCAGTGGCCCGCCGGGGCGGGTTCCGCGAATTGGTCAGCCGAGGCGAATTGGGCACTGTCGAGATCCAGATCAAGTTTCGTGAGACGGGCGGCCGATTGGCCACCTACATTCTGGAGGTGGCCCAGGATGGCGGGCGCGTCGTCGTGGAGCGTGAAGTGCTTCGCTACCGCCGGGGTCAGAAGGGAAAGCCGTGGCATTTCGTGGACTTTTCGCGCGGCGAGGGCACAGCGATCACGAATGAATCCGTCTATGGTCAGCAGGGCGCCGTCGAGAAACGGGAGCGATACGAGCTGGACGACCCGAGCATCCTCGCCATCAAGGGGCTGGGACAATTCCGTGAGTTCCGGGTGGTCTCGGAGTTTCGCAGCCTGATCGAGAACTGGTACATCTCTGATTTCCACATCGCCGACGCCCGCCCGAGCGCGGAAGCCGGCTTCGCCGAGCACCTTTCCTCTCGCGGAGACAATGTCGCCCAGGTCGCGCAGTACCTCTTCGAGAACCACCCTGATCGTTTCGCCCGGATTCTGGAAGCGATGCGCCAACGCGTACCCGGTGTCGAGTCTGTGGAGGCGAAACCCACCGAGGACGGGCGTCTCGTCCTCCGCTTCCGGGACGGCCACTTCCGCGATCCCTTCATCGCCCGTCATGTCTCAGACGGCACGATCAAGATGTTCGCCTATCTGGTGCTGCTCCACGATCCGAAACCGCACCCGTGTCTCGCAGTGGAAGAACCGGAGAACCAGCTCTACCCCGACCTGCTGATCGAACTCGCGGAAGAGTTCCGCGACTACGCGCGGCGCGGAGGCCAGGTGTTCGTCTCCACCCATTCTCCGGTTTTCCTGAACGGGGCGAAACTGGAAGAGATCTTCTGGTTGGTCGAGGAGGGCGGATTCACGACGGTGCGGCGGGCGTCCGAGAACGAAACGCTGCGGAATCTCATGCAGGAAGGCGACTCTCCCGGAGCGCTCTGGAAGCAGGGACTCTTCGAGGGGGCGGGTCTGTGACCGGCCGAATCGGCTTTCTGCTGGAGGAGCGCTCGATGAAGGTTCTTCTCGAGGAACTGCTGCCGCGATCGTTCCCGGATGTTCGGTTCCTCTGTCTGGCGCACGAGGGCAAGCAGCATCTGGAGAAGAGCGTGCCGCGGAAACTCCGGGGGTGGCGCGAGCCGGGCGTTTCGGTTTCTGATAATGCGAGATAACGACGGCGCCGATTGCCGTGCCCTGAAGAACGGGCTTCTCGAGCTGCGTCCCCTAGGCGCCGGACGGGATGCTCTCGTGCGGATCGCATGTCAGGAACTCGAAGCCTGGTATCTCGGGGAGCCGGACGCTTTGGCGGAGGCGTTTTCCGACGAGAAACTGCGGTCGATCGGACGACAGGCCCGTTATCGTGATCCGGACACCGTTGTGAACCCTTCCCGAGCGGTCCGCCAACTGGTTCCTGAGTTCCAGAAAGTCTCCGGTGCTCGCCGGATGGGGAAGCGGCTCACGCGGGAGAGAAACCGTTCGGCGAGCTTTCGTGCATTGCTGCGGGGAATCGAGAGGCTGCGGGAGGAGGCTCCGGCATGAGGCATGGCGCCAACAGGCGCATGGTGTGCAGTGCGTCGTGGTCGGTGGATATTCCAGGTGGAGAAATGGTCAAGATCGTCTGCGTGCACCTCCCAGCCGACAACAACGGCGGTTCCGGCAGTTCCAGGCGAAGCTCGCCAGCCTGACGTTCTTCGACCCCGCATGCGGCTGCGGCAACTTCCTCATCATCGCCTACCGGGAATTGCGGCTGCTCGAAATCGAGATCATCCGTGAGATACGGGACGCCACCGCCGCGACCGGTCAGGCGGTACTCGATGCAGCGTGGCAGTCGGTGGTGGACGTGGATCAGTTCTACGGGATCGAGCTTGGCGAGTTCCCGGCCCGCATCGCGGAGACCGCGCTGTGGATGATGGACCACAGGAAAGCGCGCCGATCAACGGTATGGGCAGATTGATTATCGGCTCCAAGCCCATCGACGGCAGAAGCTACATATTCGACTCGGCGGAACGTGACGCGTTTCTGGATGCGGAGCCGGAGGCCGCGCCCTGGCTCCGACCGTTCATCGGGGCACGCGAGTATTTGCAGGGAGGCGAGCGCTGGATTCTGGCGCTGCACGATGCACCGCCCGAACTTCTTGCGTGGCTACCGGGAGTGCGGGAGCGAATCGCCGCCGTCCGCGCCTACCGCGAGGCGAGCAAGAGCGCGCCGACGCGCAAGCTTGCGACGACGCCGACGCTCTACCATGTCAACGTTATCCCGACCACACCATTTCTGGTGATTCCGAAGGTCAGTTCGGAGCGGCGCGAATACGTGCCGGTGGATTGGCTGGAGCCGCCGACCGTCCCCAGCGATCTAGTGTTCGTCCTTCAGGACGCTTCGCTGGTCGATTTCGCGCTGCTGACCTCGACGATGCACATGGCATGGCTGCGCCATATCGGCGGACGGTTGGAAAGCCGCTACCGCTATTCCATCGGCCTCGTCTACAACACCTTCCCGACACCGCCCGAAGGCGCGGATATGTCGAAGCTGGCACCGCTCGCCCAAGCAGTGCTCGACGCCCGCGCCGCTCATCCGGACGCGACTCTGGCCGATCTCTACGATCCCGATCTGATGCCGCCCACCCTGCGCCGCGCCCACCAAGCCCTCGACCGCGCCGTGGACCGCCTCTACCGCCGTACTGGCTTCGCGTCAGAGCGCGAGCGGGTAGAACATCTGTTTGGGGTGTATGATAAGGTGCAGTCGCCGCTCGGGGCGGGAATCAAGGCACGTTCAAGACGCCGAACAAAAGCAAGTGAATGACCAGAAAAGGGCACACCCATGACCGGACAAGATGCTTTGCAGAAAAAATCGGAACTGCGCCTTGTATTGACCGAGAAATTCACCGAGACCGATGCCTTGGAGATTCGAGCAGCGCTCAATCGACACCTGCGGATCAGCAAGCCAGAGAGGTATTATCGAGCCTCGATAGACCCGCCATCGGTCATCAAGATACTAGG
Source organism: Vicinamibacteria bacterium (assembly GCA_963422395.1). Taxonomy (GTDB): domain Bacteria; phylum Acidobacteriota; class Vicinamibacteria; order Marinacidobacterales; family Marinacidobacteraceae. The sequence continues at coordinate 907,389 of OY729431.1, forward strand.
TGAGGCCGCGCTGTGGCTGCCTCTGACCGCAGCCACGGTCTTCTTCAAGTCCTTCGTCAGTACTCTCGGGAAGCGAATGGCCGATGCGGCATGGGACAGTTTGGCAGCACGGAAGGAGAGCAAGGACATCGAACCATTGGTTGATGTCGTAAACACGCTCGTTTCGGCTGCTGATCGTGTTGGAGGACGGGTTTATATCGAGGTTGGTCTCGACATTCCAGATGACTTCTTCGGAACGGCGATCACGACCGAGTCCCGCGATCCCTTGGAGTTGGCGCGGATCCTATCGTCTTTCATCGTGCGTGCGGAGAAAATCTCCGACGCGGTACAGGCCGAGATCGAACGCGGGTACAAACCGCTCGGGCAGTTCGTCATGGAGCTGGAGCAAGACGGAAGCATGACGATCCGATGGACTGCTGCGTCCGACTCCAAGACCTACGAGAAGCACATACCGTAGATAACTGTCAGTGGACGTTTTAGGATGGGATCACTCTGCGACCAACCCCAGCCCTCGCTAGGCCCTCGGCCGCGCCGTGGACCGCATCTGCCGGCATGGCGGCTTTGCGTCGGAGCGCGAACGGGTGGAACATCTGTTTGAGTTGTATGAGAAAATGATGTCGCCGTTGACGATGGGAGTGGGAATGAAGGAAAAACGCCGGAGACGCCGGACAAAAAGCAAACGAATGGCAGAAGAACACACTCATGATGGGACAAGATGCTTTGCAGGAAACGGTTGCCGCCCTTATCAATAGAAAAGCCGAAGGGACCTATTGGGATTTCAAACGTATCCATCACCGCAATAAAGGTGACATGACCGCTTGGCTTGCGGCGGTGTGCCGAAGATCGTGCAGACGCAGGCTGCCGAGCTTCGCGTCGTTGCATACCTTTCGCCAGCACGTCGTAAGGCTATAGGTGCCTCGGCCTTCGGCATAGTACGGAAACAGGAACGCATCGGGATCGCGCGCACCGGGCAGCGCGGCGACATGCGCCCGCGCGGCCTCCCCGAGCGGCACGGCGCGCGGTCCGGTCTTCGAATCCTCAAGATTCAGCGCGTCGGTACCGACGTTCCGCCAGCGAAGATTGAGCACTTCGCTGCGGCGGCACCCGGTGAGTGCGAGCAGCCGGATCGCCGCGACGGCCTCGGGCCATTCGGCCTCGCGGGTGTCGAGAGCGCGCCCGAGCCGCGCGAGTTCGTCCGCGTCCAGGAACCGGGCGAGCTTCTTTCTCGGGTTCTTCGCGATGCCGAGACAGGGCTGCTGCCGCGCTCGCGCAATCCCCATTCTTCGGCCCGGAACATCATCGCGCGCAGTATCTCGAAGGCGCGGTTGGCCGCGCCGGGCTTGTCCTTGCTCGCCGCGTCGAACCACGCGGCCACGTCCTCCGGGCCGATGCGGTTGAGGGGCATTTTGCCGAAGGCGGGGAGGATGCGGGCCTTCAGATAGATGCGCACGGTCCTGCGCCCCGAGGGCTTCCAGTGCGGCTCGCAGCGGCCAGGTACTCGTCCGCGAACTCCCGGAAGGTCGGGGTCTTCTTCTCGCGCTGGATGTCGTCTGCGGGATTGTCGCCCGCGCGGATGCGCGCGAGCATGTCGCGGGCGCGGCGGCGGGCCTCGGCAAGCTCCATCTCGCCGTGCCGGGCGATGACGATGCGGCGGCTCCGCCCCTCGATACGGGTCTGCACGATCCAGACATTCCGTGGAGGGAGCTTTGGTTGATGCTGGCAAGGCTCCATCGGGCGTTTCGGTCAGCACCGCGTTGTCGGTTGTCGACGGACCTCGCGGCCTCATTCGCCAGCGGCGCAGTGCACCCCCGCGCGCTTTTCGAAAGGGATGCGTCAGGAGCCGCTCGGCGGCCACCTCACGGATGCGGGCGCGATCGTGCACGGCCACCCACCCGCGGGCGTCGTCTTCGAGCAAGACGCTGTATGGAAGAATCAGCGCCTCGGAAATAGTCCAACAATTACGCTGGGTTACGGTCTAGGCTCTCTCCTTTCGGCGAGTTCGAGAAATACGAGGAGAACGGAGTGTTCCGAAGCCTCGAGGAGCCGGCATGGAAGGACTGAGCGGATGTCTCAGAACCGGGTGGGTTTCGAAGGCGTCGGCGACCGTTCTGCCGACTGACAGGAAGTGCCGCTGCTCGAGTTTGCCGGAAGCGGTGCCGTTGTAGCTCGCCTTTCGTTTCCTCGAATCCGGGGCGGGCGGCGTCCACCGAGATACGGCGGCATCCCGCCCGGGCCGGGTCGGAACGGCTCGAGAACGCTCGTTGCGGCCGTTTCCGCAGTCGACAGGGAGCATGGGGGCGGCCCACGGGACCGCTTTGAACGGTCAGCTCTGCGCCATCTCCGCCCGCGCATCGAGTTCCACCCGGTGACGGCTCTGCGGAGGCAGGACGGCGGTCTCGTTCCCCGCATCTGGGGGAGACATCGCGCCGAGTCGATCGTAGAGGACTTCGGTCGCGGCCTCCCGGTCTTCCGGAGTGCGCGCGCGCACCCGAATCCGCCCCGCATCCGCCAGCGCGGCGCCCAGCGAACCGAGCGCGCCTTCCAACCGGTCCAGGGCGCAATGGGTCTCGGCGCGGGCGTCGCCGCCGCCGAGGAGCCGGCCCCGGTGGAACGGAGAGGCGCCGGCGATTCGGATCCGGCGGCCGATGCGAACCGCCTCCCGGAATCCCGCTTCCGCCGGGAGTTCGTATCCGCGCCCGGTCTCCCGCGAGATCCAGGGCGCCGGCAGTTCGGTGAAGTGGTGGCTGAGATCGCCGGAAGCGGTGAGATAGGGGGGGCGCCGGTATTCGTCGCCGGAGTCTCCCGGGATCGGGTCGAGCTCCGCCTGTGCCTCGGCCAGTTCCTCCCGCGACCGCTCGTCGAGCGAGAAGGCGCCGAGCCGCAGGTTGTCTTCGAGGTGGCCGGGCGCTCCGGGGCGGGCGCCCACGATCACTCCGGCGACGCCAGGCTGTTCCAGTACTTGGCGGCAGGCGGCATTCGCAATAGAGACGCCGAGCCGATCCGCCACCCGGCGGATCGAGCGGAGCAGGCGCTGGAAGCGGTCCCAGCCCCCCGCCTGTTCGATGAAGCGCAGATACTTCATCTCCGACCAGGTGCGGGATTCGTCCATCGGGGGCGCTGCCCGTCCGAGCCAGCGGTCGCTCAACAGCCCGCCGGCGAGGGTCCCGTAGGCGAGGAGCCCGACTCCGTGCGTTCGGCAGACGCGGGTTAGCCCCCCTGCCGGACGCCGGTCGAGGAGTGAATAGCAGACCTGGTTCGAGACCAGCGGAATCCCGCTTCGGAGTGCGAGATCCCAGTGGGCGGCGTCGAAGTTCGTGACTCCGAGGTGCAGGATCCGCCCGGCGGCGCGCTGCTCCCGGAGTTCGAAGAGACAGTCCAGCCAGTGCGGGTCGGAATAGCTCCAGGCGTGGAATTGGAGGAGGTCCAGCCGCCCCCCGCCGATCCGGTCGAGCGACCGCGTCACCGCGGCCTCCACCTCCTCGGGCGACGAGACCCCGGGCGGGGGCACCCACTTGGTGAGTACCCGGACTGCAGCGCGCGGTTCCGGGCGCTGCCGGCGGAGGGCTCCCGCGACCCGTTCCGCCGAGCCGTAGTGATCCGCGACATCGAAGCCGCACAGGCCGGCGTCCACGAGCGGCGTGAGCGCCCGGGCGGCTGCTTCCGGATCGAGCAGCGCCCCTCCCCGCTCCTGGTCGGCGACCTGCCACAGCCCGGTGAGCACCCGCGGCAGTTCGAGCCCGGGAGCGAGCCGCGTCCGTCCCACCGGTGCGTTACTCGCGGGGCAGGGTGCGGAAGATCCGGTCGATATCCACCCCGCGGCGGCGGAGCCGCGCCCGCTCGCGCAGGAAGAGCAGCGAAGCGGCGCCCATCACGAGCAGCCATACCGGAGTCGAGTGGAAGTACCAGGCCTTCGCGCCGGTTCCCAGATCGCTGGCGATGTGGAGCGCGAGGAACGCTCCGAGGATCGCCGTGCCCGCGCCGCCCACGAGGTTCCGAGCAGCGGGGCTCAGCACCTTCAACTCTCGGGCGAGGGCTGGATTGCGCCGGGGCAGGACCAGCAGCGAGAGGCAGATCAGCCCGAAGTTCACGAGCATCGAAGTGACCAGGATGTCGATGCCGAGGAAGAAGTCGCCGGCGAGGTGGCTCCCGAGGATGCCCACCGTCGCCATCAGTCCGCTCAGCAGGATCGCGGCCCAGGGAGTGTGGAAGCGGCGGTGGACCGCCGCTACTGCCCGAGGGAAGATGCCGTCCTCGGCCCAGGCGAACATCATCCGCGACACCGCGAGCAGCATCGCGGGAAGGTCGTTGATGAGCGCGACGGCGGCCCCGGCGAGGATGGCCGTCGTCCCCGCCGCCGGCAGGAGATAGCCGAGGAGGCCCGGAGCGGTCACATCCCGGACCGCCGCTTCGGCCGCCACGAAGGTCCAGGGGACCGCGTGGTACATCGCCGCAGTGAACAGGAAATAGAACCCGCCGACTCCAGCGATGGCGATTCCGATGGCGAGCGGCAGGTTGCGGGCGGGGTTTTTCGCCTCGCCGCCGGCCTGGGCGATCGAGTCGAACCCGATGAAGGTAGCGAAGAGAATCACCGAAGCGGTCAGGAGCGGGACGAGACGCAGCGGCGGGGTGGGGGTCTCGGGGACCGCCCGACTCTCGCTCGCGGCGAGAGCGGCGGCGAAATCCCCGTGGTCGAAGGAGAACCCGGCGACGATCACCACGGCGCCGAGGGCGAACATGAGGATGGTCAGCGGGATCAGCGTTCGCTGGTAGAGCGCGAGTCCGCGGAGGTTGACCAGAACGAAGGTCCAGAGGAAGGCGATCGAGAGGCCGACCCGGATCGGGCCGCGTTCCAGCGCCGCGGCGGCCCCGGCGAAGTCGAGGGCGGCGGCGATGTCGCGCAGGAAGGGGATCAGCAGATAGGACACCACCCCGATGGCGATCGAGAGTCCGAACCACTGCGAGAAACTGGCGACGAAGCCCCAGAAGGGGCCGAGCGCTCGGCTCGCGTACACATAGCTGCCTCCCGCGCGCGGCATCGCCGAGCCGAGGCTCGCGTAGGCGAGCGCCGCCAGCACCGCCGGCAGCGCGGCGAAGGCGTAGGCGGGGAGGACATGGGGGCCGATTTCCGGGATACCCCGCAGCAGCATGAAGGGCATCACCTGGATCGCCGCCCCGAGCATCGAACAGATCCCGGTAGCAGCGAGCCCGGCGAGGCCGAGGCTCCGGGTGAGTCCGGCGGGCGGATGCGTCATCAGGGGTATCGGCCTCGATGCCGCCTCACCTCACCAACCATTGGAGCGGGGGAAGGGACCCAAAGGATCCGGCCGGCGGGAGAACGACGAAGGCCGGGCATCGAGGATGCCCCTCGATCCGTTCGGTCTCATCTCAGGACTCGGGTTCGCGGCGTTCCGGTTCCGGGACCTGTTCCGAGGTTTGGACCGGTTGAAATCCCATGTGCAACACCCCGCTTTGGTAAACGCCGCCTGGCATCAGGATTTGCTGCCAAACCGGTGAGCTGGCAGTGATCTGGTGACTAGGGCGCTTCAGAGTTTCTGAATCCAGATCGAAACTAGCGGTCAAGCATCGATCGTCGAAGAACTCGTCCTCTTCGTTAACTTTGACATGAATCGTATCCCCGGGGAACACTTGGAGAACTGCATGAGTACCTTCGTATCTCGATGATCCAGCCGTGGCGAACGAAGTCCGCATGGCTTCTCGCCGCGCCGAAATCCGCGCGACTTCTGTGCTCAGATCGGATCGAACCTCTCCATGCGGCACCTGGCTTTCCTCTTCCTGGAGCACCCGCAGTTTCCCGATCTCTTCTTCCAATCGATCGATTTCCTGTTGTAGCCCGTCGATGGGAGATCGGTCGACGACCATGTAGTAATCCGAAAAGGAAAACACATCGCCACAAGAAACCGTTGACATGTCCGCTGTCATGTTCATGATGTAGGGAACATATTCGGAATCGAACGAATCCTCCACGAAGAGAGAAAGGACGCCGAGCGCGCCGACGCCGGCCGCTACATAGAGACAGCTGCTCGACAGCAGGAGCAGTGGGCAGGAGACGAGCGCCGCGAGTCGCGATCCTCGACTGCAGCGAGTGCCCGTCGCTGGCTGGACATCTAGTGTTTTCATGATTCGTAGCTCATCGAGATAGCAAGGAAGAGGGAGCCGAGTGCGGACTCCCCCTCAGAGCACGCCGTGCAACGGCCCGCCTGGCGCGGCGAGCGCATCTACCCGGCGGCTGACCGCGGGATCCTCGACAAGCGGCGGAGCGTGGTGGGGTTTTCGACGGGCATCGAGGACGATGGGTTCGACGCAGCTCCAGTGCTTGTGCACGGTGGCCGCGCGGCGGCCGTGGACATCGTGGGACGGGTTGGACCTGGTGAAAGCCACCCAGAGCAGATTCCGCAGGCTCTCGGCGGCGAAGCGTGGATCGTCGCAGAGGACGACCAGCGGGACCCCGCGGAGGTCGGCACCGTTCCTTTCCACCGCGTCGAGAGCGCCGAAGAGCGGAACGAGTTCTCCCGCTACCGCTTCGTAGGAGGAAAAGGCCGGCCCCCCCAGGACGAACAATCCCGGCAGCACCGCCTGCATTCCCGAGAAGCCGGGAGGCAGAACCGGGCCGACTTCCTCCGGTAGCGAGGCGGCGAGGGTCCGCCGCGCCGGCCCCGCTCCGGCGATCACCAGCTTCGAGCCGGAGTTCAGACCAGTCCCGGAGTAGTCGAGGGTGTCCATCGTGGTGCGGGTCTGGAAGTGGAGGTCGGTCGAGAGGTCCACCCGGCGGAGCACATGACCGAACATCCCGGGGATGTCGTGGGCGGCGAGGTCGGGGTCGTCTTCGCGTGCGGCGAGAAAGAGGTACTTGGCCAGCGAGCACTGCCCGAACCCCAGGATCGCGTTGGCGATGGTCCAGAGTTCCTGCGGGCGGCGCTCGAGGAACGGCGCGTACCGTTCGCTGCCGACCGCGAGCAGCAGTGGATGGACTCCGGCGGCATCCACTGCGTGGACCGAATGAACCCCGGGCAGCGTGGTCGGAACCATCGGCTCGGTGATCTCGTGGATCAGCTGCCCGAAAGTGGTGTCCTCCTGCGGTGGTCGGCCGACGACAGTGAGCGGCCAGACGGCGCCGGGCCGGTGGTGGACCGCGCTCACCCGGAGCACTGGGAACGGATGAGTGAGGCTGTAGTACCCCAGGTGGTCGCCGAACGGTCCTTCGGGGAGGGTGCGCGCCGGATCCACCCAGCCGGTGATCGTGAAATCGCTGTCCGCCGAAACCACGAAGCCGTCCGCCCGCCGCTGCCAGCCGAAACGCCGCCCAGCGAGCATCCCGGCGAAGAGCAGCTCGCTCAGACCCTCGGGGAGCGGCATCACCGCGGCCAGGGTGTGTGCCGGCGGTCCCCCGACGAAGACGCTCACCCGAAGCGGCTCGCCCCGGCGCTCCGCCGCGGTGTGGTGCACGCCGATCCCGCGGTGGATCTGATAGTGCATCCCCGCTTCTTCCGGGCCGTACTCGCCGCCCCCGAGCTGGATGCGGTACATCCCGAGGTTCGACGCGAGCGGAGCGCCGAAAGGTCCTCCGCCGATCGCGGCGTCCGGATCTTCGGTGAAGACCTGCGGCAGGGTGATGAACGGCCCGCCGTCGTCCGGCCAGGAGGTGATGCGCGGAAGGCCGGCGAGCGCGATCCGGTGCGTCTGGCTCGAAGCGGAGCGCCGCACCCGGCGGGGGAGGGAATGCACTGCGGCTTCCGCAGCGTGGAGCAGGGAGCCGGGCCGGCGGCGCAGATCGGCGAACACCCGACCGGGTTCCGCCCGGTAGCGCACCGCCGCCTTCGCCCGGTCGAGCCCGTGCCGCAGCAGGAAGCGGGCGCGCTCCATCGTCCCGAAGAGGTTCGCAACGCAGGGGAAGACAGACCCTCGAACCCGCTCGAAGAGAATCGCCGGCGCCCTTGCGGCATAGGCTCGCCGCTGGATTTCGGCGACTTCGAGATGCCCGTCCACCTCGTCGGGAACCCGAACGAGCATCCGGTTCCGTTCGAGATCACGGATCGCATCGGCGAGCGAGCGGTAGGCCATCTTCCAGAGGGGGAGAGAGTAGTCCCGCCGCCCGCAGAACCGTGGTCCGATTCGGGCCGGCGGGGGCCGGAACGACGAGAATGGCTCGAGGCTGCCGGCTCGGAAGTAGGATCGCTCGGGTGAGCGAGAAAGCCGTCTGCCTGCTCGGGGTTCCGTTGGACCTGGGTGCCGGGCGTCGCGGAGTGGACATGGGGCCGTCGGCGATGCGGCGGGCGGGAATCGCGGGGAGGCTTCGGCGGCTCGGCTTTTCGGTAGCGGATGGCGGCAACCTCGAGGCGCCGGTCGCGGAGGCGCTCGACGGCCCCGGCGGGGGGAACGCGCACTATCTCGGCGAGGTGGTGCAGGTGCTCGAGGCCCTCGCGCTCCGGGTGCGGCGGGAGCGGGAACGGGGCTTTCTCCCCGTGGTGCTCGGCGGCGATCACTCGATCGCGCTCGGAACCGTCTCCGGGATGACCGGCGGGGGCGCCGGGCGGCTCGGTCTCTTGTGGGTGGATGCCCACGCCGATGCGAACACTCCGGAAACCTCTCCGAGCGGCAACCTCCACGGGATGCCGGTGGCGGCGCTCTTCGGCCGGGGCCCCGAGGCGCTGACTCGGGTCGGCGGTTTCGCCCCCGGATCGACGCGCCTCGATCCGGCGAACACCGCGCTGATCGGCGTGCGGAGCGTGGACGAGCCCGAGGCGGAGGTGGTCGCCGGGCTCGGAGTGCGGGTGTACACGATGGAAGAGGTGGACCGGCGCGGCATCGGCCCGGTGGCGGACGAGGCGGTGGCCCGGGCACTCGACGGAACTCTCGGATTCCACCTGAGCCTCGATGTGGACGCCCTCGATCCGAGCGTCGCCCCCGGCGTCGGGACCCCCGAACCGGGCGGACTCACCTACCGAGAAGCCCACACGCTCATGGAAGCGGCGGCGGCGAGCGGCGGACTCCGCTCCCTCGAAGTGGCCGAGGTGAATCCCATCCTCGACATCCGCAACCAGACTGCCGAGGTCGCGGTGGAACTCGTGGCCTCCGCGCTCGGCAAGCGGATTCTGCGCGGGTGAATCCTGTCCGAGCCTGCCCGATGACCGCCGTCGTTCGAGAGGTCCGGCTTTCCGACGGGGCCGGGGGGTCGGTGAGCGGCCGGATCCACGAAGCGGCGCCAGGAGCCGGGAAGCGTCCGGAGCCCACTCTGGCGCTGACCCACGGGGCCGGGGGTGATCTGGAGACGCCCGGCCTCGTTGCTCTCGGTGCCCAGCTGGCCTCCCGGGGGATTCGAGTGCTGCGCTTCAACCTGCCTGCCGCCGAAGCCGGCAGAAGGCGTCCCGACCGACCTGCCGCCGCCCTCCGGACGATCACCGCCGCTGCGGGCTGGGCGCGGGAGGCCTTCGACGGACCGCTCTTTCTGGGCGGACGTTCCTTCGGGGGGCGGATGGCGTCCCTGCTGCTCGCCGACCCGGCGGCCCCGATTTGCCGGCAGGTGGCGGGGGCGGTGTTTCTCGCCTATCCGCTGAAGCCGCCGGGAAAGCCCGAAATTCCGGCCCAGCGCGTGGCGCACCTGAGCCGCATCGGGCTGCCGATGCTCTTCGTGAGCGGCGACCGGGATCCCTTCGCACCGCCGCTCCTCCTCGAACGGGCGGCGGTTGAAGCGGGCGCCGAGGCCGAGGTCTGCCGGATCGCGGGAGGCGACCACGGATTCCGAGTGGCGAAGCCGCTGCTCGCGGCTTCGGGACGCTCCCCGGAGGAGGTCGAGGGGGAGATCGCCGGGGCAGTCCTCAGCTTCGTCACCCGCACGACCGAGGCCTGAGAACGCCACCGATCCTGCCCGCGCGCCAAAGTCGGGAGCCCTCGCAGGAGTCCGCCGACTCCACGACCCCATCCTCCGAAGAGCCGGACCGGCGAACCGCCGGGGCCGCGGCGATGCGCTCGGGAGCTTCTACTGCCCGGCTTCGGCGTTTTGGAGTGCGTAGCGGGCGACTTCTTCATGGGTGGCGTACCAGACGCCGCCCACTGCGTTCATGTGTTCGATCAGCCGGTCGAGCATCGCTATCCGCGAGCGGTGTCCGATGACATGGGGGTGCATGGTCAACAGGAACAGGCCCCCCTCGGCGTGTGCCATGTCGAACTCCGCCCGCCAGATGGAAAGCACATCGTCCGGAGTGGAATGGGGGCGGATCGCCGAGTAGCGGCTGAATCCGAAATAGGGCGCGTCGTCGAGGATCCACTCCACCGGCAGCTCGACGAGTCCGGTAGCCTCGCCGTTCGCGACCACTTCGTAGGGCCAGTCATCGGCCATCAGGCTGGAGTCGTAGAGGAACCCGAGGTCCCGAACGATCTGGAGCGTATTCGGGCTGTAGTCCCACGACGGAGTGCGAAGTCCCACCGGGCGCCTGCCGGTGAGCTCGGTGAGGGTGTCCACCGCCTGCTGGATCAGCCGGCGTTCCTCGTCTCCGGGGAGAAGGGAGTTGCGCTCGTGGATCCAGCCGTGGACGCCGATCTCGTGCCCGCCGGCGACGATCCGCGACACATCCTCCCGGTAGAGCAGCGCGCTGACCGCGGGAATGAAGAAGGACGCGCGGATTCCGCGGCGTTCGAGCAAGTCGAGCACCCGGGGGAGTCCGGCCCGCGACCCGTACTGCCCGCGCGAGAGGTTGGAGGCGGTCGTGTTGCCGTCCCGCAGAGACACCGTTTCGTTGTCGAAATCGAAGGAGAGCGCGACGGCCACCCGCGCGCCCCCGGGCCACGACGAGGGAGCGAGCCGCCGGCCGGCGCGCACTGCCTCGATGGGTGCCCGCCACTCGGCCTCGGTCCATTGCCAAGGCGGCCGTTCGGCCTCCTCTCCGGGTCCCGAGCGTTCGCCGGAGGCACAGGCGGCGAACCCCGAACCGAGAACGAGCCCCGAACCGAGAACGAGATTCGCTACGCCGCGCATGAGGACGGATTCTAGTAGTCCGTGGATTAAGTGGCGCGAGCACCGAGACCGGGGAGACGCCTGGCGGACAAGGCGCGAATCGGGAGGCATACCGGGTGTATTCCGACGGATTCGCAACGAAGAGCGAAGCGGTTCAGCCAGGGCCCCCACCGGGAGAACTGGGCATCTCCGGTCGAATGCCGTGTGACTTTGTCCACGGGCTGCTATGCCCGACGCGGTCATCGCCGGCCTCGCCTTCCCCGGGGGATACTCGGTATTGCCGGTCAGCGCGGTCCGAAGATCCAGGACATTCCGATCGTGAAGGTATCTTGGCTCTTCGAAAGGCCCTCGGAGCAGCCGGAGCAGCTGAAGAAGTCGGCGTCGGACCAGTCACGCCGATACTCGAAGCGGGTGAGGAAGCGCGGGTCGCTGGCGACCGGCTGGAACTCGAGAGTCAGAGTGTTCTCCATGAGCATCTGTTCGATTCCGGTAGAGCGCGCCTCCCGGTCGTTCATGAACTCGTAGCGCTCTGCGATGCGCACCCGATCGTTCAGGTGGTAGCGGAGGTACCCGCCGAGCCCCCAGGAGGCGGCAGCAGTCCCGGTCTCGTCGGTCGCGGAGATGTAGTCCATGTTCACCATGGCCTCGAACCGCTCGCTCGCCCCGAACCAGGCGTTCCAGCTCAGATCCCGAAGCCAGCCGTCGTTGGTCCCGGCGTTTTCGGGGCCGTTGATCCAGGTCATGGTGGTGTTGAATCGGTCGTTCGGCGCGAGGGAGCCTTGGAGGCCGTAGGATTTGCCGCTGTTCTGGTCCCAGGCGTTGTCGAAGCCGTTGACCAGCAGCAGGGTTCCGCTGAAGGTTTCGGTCAGCGGCACTCCCAGCCGCGCTCCGAGGTGGGAGAACGGCTCGTTCCAGGCCCAGAGGATGCCCCGGGTGTAGTTCCAGTTGAGGTGTGACTCGGCGACCTCCAGCCCGGCGATCGTCCCGAACAGCCCCACATCGAGCTGTGCGCCGCCGCTGAATCGGTAGTAGCCGTATGCCTGCTGCAGGTAGAGCACATCGGCGAGCGGCCCCGGCTCGAGGCCGTCCCGGAACAGGCGGGCTCCCGAGCCGAACCAGATGTCCGAGCGAAAACCGAAGGGGCCGTCACCGACGGTCTCGATCTCGAGTTTGACCTGGTTGAGCCCGAATCCGCGAGCGTTGGGGTTCGTGTAGTAGAGAGTGTTCGTCCCGTCCTCGGGGGCCCCCGCGTTGTGGGTGTAATAGGTGTCCACGAGGCCGGTGATGGACAGCGGTTGTCCACCGGTGCTGGCGAGCCCTTCGGGTAGGGGCGCGGGGGCCTCCTGCGCCGGGGCTGCCGCCTCCGCCCTGCGGGCGGCCGCGAGCGTCCCGAGCATCGCCTCGAGATCCTCGATGCGCTCCCTGAGCGACGCGAGTTCGGCGCGGATCTCGGCCTCGATGGTCGTGGCGGAAGCGGCTGCCCGCACCTCTTCGGCGGCAGCCGATGCGGCGGCGAGCGCACCCCCGGTGAGGATGACGAGAGTGCGGGGAAAGCTGCTGTTCATGATCCTCCTACCTCTACCCGGAGATACGGCCGGCTGTGGGCCGGACGAGAGGCGAGAACGGTAAACTGTATCGTCTCCGCTGCGCCGTGCACGACCCTTCCGCCCTTGCCGTGAACCTGCCGGCAGTGTCCCCGGGGGGAGAGCGAATCGCCGTTGCGGCCGACGGGGATGCACTCGAATTTTCGAAAGCGGACTTCGCTGTCGAAGGCTCTCTCCGTCTCGACGGACGGATCGAGCGGCTGGATCGCGACGGTTTCCGGCTTCGGGCGCGCCTCGGCGGCATCCTGCAACTGGAGTGCGGGCGCTGTCTCGGCCCGGTCGAGCGACCTCTCGACGAGGCCCTCGACCTCGTGTATCTGCCCCAGTGTCCGGTGCCGGCCGCGAGCGGGTCCCGGCCCCGGGAGAACGGCAGCGAGCGACCGCTCGAAGCTTCCGACATGAATGTGTCGTTCTACGAGGGCGACTCGCTCGATCTCCGCGCGACTTTTCGGGAGCAGGTCCATCTCGCAGTGCCGGTGAAACCGCTCTGCTCCGAAGACTGTCTCGGCCTTTGCCCATCGTGCGGCGCCGACCAGAACCGCGGCCCCGGTTGCCGCTGCGGCGATCTGGCCACGCGCCCGACAGGCGGACTCGCCGGGCTGCGAAACCTGCTGGCGCCGCGGTAGAGACGCCGGCCCGCCCCGATCTACCCGCTGCGATTCCGTCACTCCCGGTATGCCTCCCGAATCGCGCCTCGTCAGCCGGGCGCCTCCCCGACCTTGGGGCTCGCGCCACTTCATCCACAGGCTGCTAACCGCTCATCCGTTCAGAGGAGTTTCTGCAATGCCCCAACCCAAAAGGCGCCACTCCCCGGGCCGCCGGAATCGCCGCCGGGCGCATGACGGATTGTCCCCTCCCGGCTTTTCGATCTGCACCGAGTGCCAACGCCGGATCCGCCCCCATGTGGTCTGCCCGCACTGCGGCCACTACAAGGGCAAGAAGGTCGTTGAAGTCGACGCTTCGTAGCGGGACCGGCGCGGCTTCGCCGAAAATTGTTTTTCGAACGGTTTGGGTGCTCCCCCGGTTTCCGGTGCGGGCGGTGAGGAGCCTTTCGTGAGCAGCACCGCCTTCCTCTTCCCCGGGCAGGGCTCCCAGCGCCCGGGAATGGGCCGTGCGCTCGCGGAGGCGTTCCCCGAGTCGCGGGCGGTCTTCGAGGAAGCCGACGATGTTCTGGGTGAGCGATTGTCCACCCTCTGTTTCGAGGGGCCCGCCGAGGATCTTTGCCGGACCCGAAACACCCAGCCCGCGCTGCTCGCGGTGAGCGTGGCGGCGTTTCGGGCGGTGGCCGCCCGCGGCGCCCTCTGCGAGATGGCGGCGGGGCACAGCCTCGGGGAGTATTCGGCGCTCGTCGCCCTCGGTGGTCTCGATTTCGCCGACGCGCTGCGGCTCACTCGCCGCCGGGGGGAATTCATGCAGGCGGCAGTCCCCGAAGGCGAGGGAGCGATGGCCGCGGTTCTCGGCCTGCCCGCCGCTATCGTGGTCCGGATCACGGAAGAGCGAAGCCGGCGCGGCCCGGGAGTCGTCGAGATCGCGAACCGGAACGGCGGCGGCCAGACGGTGATCGGCGGCCACGCCGCAGCGGTCGCCGATGCCGGCGAGGCGCTGAAGGCGGCCGGCGCTCGGCGGGTGGTTCCGCTTCCGGTCAGCGCGCCCTTCCACACCAGCCTGATGGCTCCGGCCGCCGCTGCCATCTCCCCCGAACTCGACGCCGTTTCCTTCGGCGATCTCTCGGCGCCGCTCTGGACCAATGTGGAGGCCGCGCCCATCCGCGCCGGCGTCGAAGCCCGAGAAGCCCTCCGCCGTCAGGTAGTTTCCCCGGTTCGTTGGGAAGACACTCTCCTCGGCATGGAGGCGGCCGGCGCTCTGCGCTTCGTCGAGATCGGCGAGGGCCGGGTGCTCACCGGGCTCGTCCGCAAGGTGGTGCGCGGGGCGGAGACGCTCTCCGTTTCGGATCCTACGGGGGTCGAAACTCTGTGCGGAGCCCCGGCGTGAGCCGCTTCGAAGGCCAGACGGCGTTGGTCACCGGAGGCACCCGGGGGATCGGCCGCGCGATCGCGGCGCGGATCGCCGCCGAGGGCGCCCGAGTGTGGTTGACCGGCACCGATGCGGCCCGCGCCGAAGCCGTCGCCATCGAAATCGCCGCCGAACTCGACGACGACCGCAGCCGGGTGCGGGGGCTCCGCCTCGACTTCGCCGATCCCGAATCGGTGAAGCGATGTTTCGGCGAAGCGGGCGCGGACGGCGGGCTGCAGGTGCTGGTCAACAACGCCGGCATCGCTCGCGACGGCCTGCTCGTGCGCCAGTCGGCCGCTGCATGGCGCGAGGTGCTCGGCACGAACCTGGACAGCCTCCACACTTGCTGCCAGGAGGCGGTCCGGCCTATGATCCGCGCTCGTTACGGCCGGATCGTCAACCTGAGTTCCATCGTGGGACTTCGCGGTGGGGCTGGTCAGACCGCCTACGCGGCCTCGAAAGCCGGGATCGTCGGGTTCACCAAGGCGCTCGCCAAGGAACTGGCGCGGCGGAACATCACCGTGAACGCGGTCGCGCCGGGTCTGGTCGCGACCGACATGACGAAGTCCCTGTTGGAGTCGGGCCGCGATTCGTTCTCGAGTTCGATCGCGATGGCGCGCCCCGGAACCCCGGAGGAGGTCGCTGCCGCGGTCGCATTCCTCGCTTCCCCGGAGGCGAGTTACATCACCGGCGCGGTGCTCGAAGTCACCGGAGGGCTCGCGCTCTAGCCTTACCCGACGGGGCCACGGGCCCCGAAAAGTACGATTCAGGAGAAATCCGCCATGACGGACCAGTCGAAGGAAAAAGACGGCGCCCCGGAAGTCGAGGAGTTGCCGGTGGACGAGCGCGTCCGCGAGCTGATCTGCGATCAGCTCTCGACGGCGCCCGACGAGGTGATTCCCGAAGCGAGCTTCGTGAACGATCTGAACGCGGACTCGCTGGACATGGTCGAGCTGCTGATGGCGCTCGAAGAGAATTTCGGCATCGACATCTCGGAACACGAGGCCGAGCGGATCCAGACCGTGGGCGATGCGGTGGCTTTCATCGAGCAGCGGCTCAAGGCCTAGCCGCCCGTGGCCAAAGTCACACGGCAGTCGACCGGCGATGCCCAGTCCTCCCGGTGGGGGCCCTGGCTGAACCGCTTCGCTCTTCGTTGCGAATCCGTCGGAATACGCCCGGTATGCCTCCCGATTCGCGCCTTGTCAGCCAGGAGCCTCCCCGGTCTCGGTGCTCGCGCCACTTCATCCACGGACTGCTAAGCGTCCGGCGCTGGGCACCCACGATCGGAGCCAGCCGGGAGAGTCCCGGCGAGCCGGAGATTTCGAAGCCCGCCCGAGACCGGAGGTGAGATGACCGCCCGCCGGGTGCTGGTTACCGGGGTAGGGCTGGTGTCGCCCTTGGGGGTGGGGACTCGCGCGACCTGGACCGGAATCGCCGCCGGAATTTCGGGGGCCGGCCCCATCACCCACTTCGACGCTTCCGGCTTCTCCTCGCGGATCGCCGGTGAAGTTCCGGGCTTCGACCCGCTCGACTACGCCGACCGGCGCGAAGCGCGCAAGATGGACACCTTCATCCACTACGCGCTCGCCGCTTCGCTCTTCGCGGCCGAGGACGCCGGCCTTTCCCTCCCGGTGGAGCATCCGGAGCGAACCGGGGTCATCGTGGGCTCCGGCATCGGCGGCTTCGAGACCATCGAACGGGAGCACCGCAAGCTGCTCGAACGCGGCCCGCGCCGTATTTCGCCTTTCTTCGTGCCCGCGATGGTCGTCAACCTGGCGGCGGGGCAGGTCTCCATTCGGCTCGGTGCCAAGGGGCCGAACGCCGCGCCGGCGACCGCATGTTCTGCGGGGGCGCACGCGGTGGGCGATGCCTTCCGACTCATCCGCTACGGCTACGCCGACGCGATGGTGGCCGGCGGGGCGGAGGCGACGATCACTCCGATGTGCATCGGCGGCTTCGCGTCGCTCCGCGCGCTTTCCACGCGGAACGAGGACCCGGCGCGCGCCTCGCGCCCCTTCGACCGCGACCGCGACGGTTTCGTGGTCGGGGAGGGAGCGGGGATCCTCGTCCTGGAAGAACGGGAGCGCGCCCTCGCCCGCGGCGTCGCTCCCTATGCGGAGATCGTGGGCTACGGGATGACCGGCGACGCTTTCCACATCACTGCGCCTGCCGAAGACGGGGACGGAGCGGTCCGGGTGATGCGGGCCGCACTCGCCGAGGCGAACGCTTCGCCGGAGGAAGTGGACGCAGTGAATGCGCACGGCACTTCCACCCCGCTGAACGACAGGATCGAGACGGCGGCTATCCGGCGAGTTTTCGGCGAACACGCCGACCGGCTCGCGGTCAGCTCCACGAAGTCCATGACCGGGCACCTGCTCGGCGGTGCCGGCGGCCTCGAAGCCGGTATCGCCTGTCTCACCCTTCGCCACCAGCTGCTGCCGCCGACGATCAATCACGAGACGCCGGACCCGGATTGCGACCTCGACATCGTGCCGAACACCGCCCGTCCGGCGGAAGTTCAGGCAGTACTCTCCAACTCGTTCGGATTCGGCGGGACGAATGCCTCGCTGCTGTTCCGCCACCCCGACGCATCCGCCTGATCCGGTACCTGGCCGTGGAACCTCTCTTTCGCTATCTGCGGGACCTCGTCGACATTCCGTCGGTCACGGGCGACGAATGGACGCTCGCCGAGCGGGTGGGTGCGGACCTCGAAGCCGCCGGTTTCCAGGTGACGCTCGAAGAAGCGGCGCCGGGGCGGCCGAACCTCGTGGCCCGCGCTCGCGGGGACGCCCCGCGCCTCTGGTTCTGCACCCACCTCGATACCGTGCCGCCCTTCTTTCCCTCGAACGAGACGAAAACCCACATCGGCGGGCGCGGCTCCTCGGATGCCAAGGCGATGCTCGCGGCGATGGTCTTCGCTGCGCGCAGCCTGCTCGAGGACGGGGTCTCGGGGTTCGGCCTCGCCTTCACCGTGGGAGAAGAGGTGGATAGCCTGGGAGCGAAGTTCCTCGAAGAGCGCGGCCCGGCCCGCTTCGGCAGCGATCCTTCGGCGAAGCTCCATCTCGTGGTCGGTGAGCCGACCGAGGGCGTTATGGCCAGTGGGCACAAGGGGACGCTCCGGGCGCGGATCAGCGCCTGCGGCAAGGCGGCGCACTCCGCCTATCCCGAAGCGGGAGACTCGGCGATCCACCGCCTGCTGGAGCTCATCGCCCGACTCCAGGCGCTGGATTGGGGCGTGAGCGAGGTCCTCGGCTCCTCGACCTTGAATGTGGGCCTGATATCCGGCGGGGTGGCGGGCAATGTGTTCGCGCCCGCTGCCGAGGCAACGCTCTACTGGCGCCTCGTCGGCGCCTCGGCGCCCGCCCGCGCCCGCCTCTCCCGGATCGTCGCTGCCGACGAAGACCTGCGCTGGGAGCTCATCGGGGAGAACGACGCGGTGTTCTGCCGCACGCTCCCCGGCTTCCGGGTCGCCCCGATGTCCTATTCCACGGATATCCCCTTCATGCCTTCGTGGGGGACCCCGATCCTCATCGGCCCTGGCAGCATCCACGACGCCCACACCGCCGAGGAACGGGTTCCGAAGAGTGATCTCGTGGACGCGGTCGCTTACTACCAGCAGATCGCCCGCGAGCTCCTCGCCTGAAGCTCACCCGGGTCCGGCTCCTTCCGGTCCGGTCTCCACCGGCCGCTTCGGATCGGCGCACCATTCCGACCACGATCCCGAATAGACGGCGGCTCCCTCGATGCCCGCGCGCTCGAGGGCGAGCGCATTCAGCGCCGCGGTGAGCCCGGAGCCGCAATAGCAGACGATCCGCCGACCGTCTCGTTCGTGGTTCCGTTCGTCGGCCCGGTTTTCTCCGTCCGCTGCGGCCGCCGGTTCGAGGCCGAGCGCCCGGAACCGGGCCCGAAGCTCTTCCGGCGCGCGAAACCGACCGTCTTCACCGATGTTGCCCGTCCAGGGGTGGTTCTTCGCGCCGGGGATACGCCCTGCAACCGGATCGATGGGCTCGACCTCCCCGCGCCAGCGCGCCGGCTCGCGCGCGTCCAGGAGCAGCTGTTTCCGTCCCTCCAGCCCCGCCTCCACCGCCGGCGCAGCGAGCGCCATTTCCGGGGCTTTTCGAGGAACGAAGGTCCGGGCGGGACGGGTTTCCTCTCCGGAGCGGAGCGCGCCGCCGACTTCGAGCCACGCGGGGAGCCCGCCGTCGAGGACCGCTGCGCCGGAGTGGCCAAGATAGCGCAGCATCCACCAGAGCCGCGCCGCGAACATCCCGGAGCGGTCGTCGTACGCCGTGACGAAGGAGTCCGGCCCGATTCCGAACCGGGAGAAGACCTCCGCCATCCGAGGCGCCGAGGGCAGGGGATGGCGTCCGTTCGTTCCCGTCTTCGGCGCCGACAGGTCGCGCTCCAGGTCGGCGAACACCGCCCCCGGCAGATGACCTTCCCGGTAGCGTGCCCGCCCCCAGGCCGGGTCGCCGAGGTCCGCGCGCACATCCACGAGCACCAGCCCGGGATCGCTCGCTGCAACTAGCGCCCGGAGCCATTCGGCAGAAACGAGCGGCCCGGACATGCAGACCCCGCCCCGTCGGTCCCCTGGCGGTGAGCCCCCAGGCAGCTATTCGAGCGGGGCGGCGGAGCCCTTTCGGAGCAGGGCTTCCATGATGCCTTCGAGTCGGGCCATGCGTTCACGGAGGCCGCCGATGTACCGATGGAGGCCGCCGATGTCCCGATGGAGGCCGGCGATCTCCCGGCGCAGCGACAGGTGGGAAGCCACGATGGCGAGCACGATCGAAATCGTCGGAACCAGGATCTGCACTGCGTCGGACATGGACACCTCCGAGCCCGCTCCCAAACGGACTACCGAGGAGTCTAACGAGCCCCCGGCGATAGGACGGTTCGCCGTTGGGCGGCGGTGAGCCCCCGGCAGCTATTCGAGCGGGGCGGCGGAGCCCTTTCGAAGAAGGGCTTCCATGATGCCTTCGAGTCGGGCCATGCGTTCACGGAGGCCGCCGATCTTCCGACGGAGACCGGCGATCTCCCGGCGCAGCGACAGGTGGGAAGCCGCGATGGCGAGCACGATCGAAATCGTCGGAACCAGGATCTGCACTGCGTCGGACATGGACACCTCCGAACCCGCTCCCAAAACGAAGCTCCGTTACCAGCCGCCAGCTGAAGCCGATTCCTCCGGAACTTCGGCGCAATGCGCTGCATACACATCTCGATTCTGCCGTGACTCCTCGCCACAGTAGTCCGTGGATCGGCTCAGGAAACCGATATGGGTTGCTCCATACGCGTACAGAATCGCCAGGCGGCCATCCGGCGTCCAGGTCATGTCCCGTATCGGAGCGCCGATTTCGATTTGCTCGACATATTTCACTGCGGTGCCGGAGCGGCGAACCCGGAGTAAGGATCTCGCCTTCAGTGAGGCGATCAGAAAGTCGTCTTTCCAGAGTGGGAACCGGCGTTCGTCGTTCACCACGATGCTGGTAGGGGCGATGGACGGCACCCAAGAGAAGACCGGCTCGTGGAATCCGTCGTGCCCTCCCACGGTCTCGTTTTCCATCGGAAGCGGCGACTTGCGGCCGTAATCGACTCCATAGCTGACATGAGGCCAGCCGTAGTCGCGGCCGGTTTCCAGGAGATTCAGCTCGTCCCCGCCTCGCGGCCCATGCTCGACTGCCCACAGGGCTCCGTCATCGTCTCTTGCGAGTCCCTGCGGGTTCCGAAGGCCGGCCGCCAGGATTTCCACTTCCCCGGTTGCGATCGTGACCCGAACGAGCTTGCCCAGGTGCGAATCGGGATCGGCAGCGACCGGAGCCCGGTTCGCCCAGGGCAACCACCCATCCCTCGCGTGATCCCCGATCACGACCAGCAGGTGATCCGGTCCGTCACGCAGCATCCTGCCGGCGGACCGATCCCCTGAGAGCCAGGATTCGAAGCACGGATCCGCTTCGAAAATCGTTCTCCATGACCCCGAGCGAGTTGCAGTCCCCGGACGCTCCAGGATCGTCGAAGACAGCCTGAACCGAACACACTCGCCGGTGAAATAGTGATGGGTGACGAACAACTCGAAGCGCTCCGGCGACAGTTCCTTCAACAGGATGCCCGCGGTGCGGAAGTTGCTGCTCTCCTTGCCGGTGAAAGTCTCGTCCTGGACCCAGGCAGACACATTCATCGGAACTCGCTCCGCAAGAGGTTCCACGGCGCCTTCCGGCGTGATCAAGACCAGGTTTCCCGCTCCCGAGACGACCAACAGGTCATCGCCCAGGTTTGCCATCGCTCCGCCGTTCGGCTGGCGTCTTCCAAGGGGGATCACGGTGCTTTCCAGGGCGTACAGATGTGTCCGGATCTCGGATGTCTCGGAACTCCCGTTCTGTCCGTTTGGCGTCGAAGCGGCGAGATCCCGCCCCCAAGCGGCCAGAGACAGGGCGGCGAGAGGAATCGCGGCGGCGGGGCCGATCGCCCTCGCCCGGCTGCCGGGGAATGCTCTCGCCGTCGTCATTTCTCATTCCTCTTCGCCGCGAGACGGGCGATCCGGTCGCAGAGCTTTGGGAACGAGATCCCCAGAACCGCAGCCGATTGCGGTAGCAGACTGCGCGTGGTCATTCCCGGAAGGGTATTCGCTTCGAGGACCGAAGGGCAGCCGCCGGCGTCCAGGCGGAAGTCCACCCGCGAGAAGTCGCGCAGGCCGAGCGCCCGATGGGTTTCGATCGCCAGTTCGCCGAGCCGGCGCGCCAGCGTTTCGGGAATCTCAGCGGGGAAGATCTCCTCGGCCATCCCCGGGGTGTACTTCGCCTGGTAGTCGAAAAGGCCGGAGCGGGTGACGATCTCGCCCACGCCGAGGGCCTCGGGCGTGCCGTCCGCGGCCGAGCCGATCACTCCGACAGTGAATTCGCGCCCCGGCAGGTTTTCTTCCACCAGAACCCAGCGGTCGTGTAGCGCGGCTTCGGCGACCGCCTCCCGGATCGCCTCGAAACCGCCGGCCTGCCGCAGCCCCACCGAGGAGCCGACCCGTGACGGCTTGACGATGACCGGGGAACCGAGGGCTTCGATCGCCGCGCGGCGGACGCTGGGGCCGAAGGACGAAAGGAGTGCGAAGCGGGGAGTCGGAATGCCGGCGCCGCGCAGGACCCGCTTCGCTGCGGCCTTCTCCATGGCCAGCGCGCTGGCGAGCATTCCGCTTCCGGTGTAGGTCTTGCCCCCGAGTTCGAGGACCGCTTGGAGCCGTCCCCCTTCGCCATCGAGCCCGTGGAGCACCAGGAAGGCGAGTTCGGCTTCCCGGAGCGCCGGAAGGCGAAGGAGGCCCGGGACATCTTCGCGCTCGCGGCAGCGGGCCAGCACTTCGTCGTCGGGCGGCTCCCGGTCCACTCGCAGCGAAAGCAGCCGGCCTTCCTGTTCCGGGTCCAGCGCGCCGTGGACGGTGTCCACCACGGTGACCTCGTGCCCGGCGATCCGCAGCGCCCGCAGCACTTCTCCGGCCCCGGCGAGCGCCACTTCCCGCTCCGGAGTGGAACCTCCGGTGATCAGCGCGATGCGAAGCGCCGGACCGTTCGCTCTCGTCATGTCTTCCCCGTGGACCGCACCGCAGGCGGCGGCTTTCGCGTCGGACGCCGGGTCACCGGTTCGGCGGCAGCAGTTCCGCCGCGATGCGGTCCAGCTTTTCGCACACTTCGGGATGGATCTCTGCCGGCGTCATCACCGCCGCCAGCCGGTGCAGATCCGTCTTCTTCTCCGGCCTGCCGACGCGCTCCAGCATCGGGAGGAGCAGTTCGTCGCTCGCCTTCACGCGCGAAAGCGCTGCGATGTCGCTGAACAGGTCGGCGTCCGGCGGTATCTGACGGCGGAAATCCCGGTCCACTTCCAGGAGTGTGGGCAGCGGCCCGCCGAGGTAGCGCTTGATCGCCTCCGGTTGCAGCAGGTAGTTCTCGATTTCGTATCGAGTCCATCGGAGCACGACCAGACCCTGCTGCCGCGTCTCTTCCTCCGGTTCGTCGAGGTTGTCGCCGTCGAGGAGGCAGATGCCGGGAAGTTCCGGGAATTCGATGCGCAGAGCGTCGAAGTGGTGCCGCGCTTCCTTCAGGTTCCTGCCCCCGAGCCACTGGACATTCGCTCGACCGAAGAACTTCTTCGCCCGGTGGTCGAGGATTTCCGCCCACTGCCGCAGCAGCTCCTCATCGCTCCGACCTTCCAGATAGAGGATCGCGCCGCATTCCCGGGCTCGCAGGAGCTCGGTGGTAGTGAGGCGGCGCAGAGCTTCCCGAAGCCTGTTTCGATCCTGAGACGAGGCGAGCGCGCGCGGTCCGGCGCTGAAGAAGCCGATGACATCGCAAGGATCCGTGGCGTCGAGCAGGACTTCCGAATGCGTCGCGGCGATCAGCTGTCCTCGGCGCTCTTTCGCCGCGCCGCGGATGCGTTCGTACACCTGCTTTTGGAGCACCACATGCTGGTGCGCATCCGGCTCATCGAGCAGCAGGACCGAAGCGCGCCGGGCGTACAGGAAGGCCAGCAGCACGAGCACCTGCAAGGTCCCGCTTCCGGCATTCGAGAGATCGAGCGGCCGCCGGCGGCCGGGTTCGCTGTATTCGCAGACGATGTGGGGCTGTGCCGGCGAGTAGGACGGATGCCTGATGTCGATGCCGAACATGCTGCGGACATGTCCGGTCAGTGACGACCAATCGTCCTCGCTCTCCCGGCTCGCGATTTCCCAGAGCAGGTTGCGCAGGATGTTCCCGGGCCGCCCCATCCCCACCAGGAGGTCCTGCATCCCCCGGTCGCGGCGAGGTTCGTCGCGCACGATTCCGGAGAGCGCGGGGACATGGATGACATCCAGGGCGCCGGCTGCTTCGGGAGGAAAGGAATCGAAAGCTTCTCGGGCCATGTTCTTCGCGCCCAGCGGCCTCACATACAGCAGCTCCGGATTCGCATACTGAAACTCCATTCCGCAGGACCACGGGTTGCTCGCCTCCCCGCCGTCGAGCTGGATCTCGATGCGGCGGGGAAGGCTGGTCCCCTCCTGGGTGACGCGGCGCTGCTCCCAGAGCAGGTTCATCTCCCGGAGCGGAACCGCAGTGAACCGGTCGCGGGTGACCGCGACTCCCGAGCGTTCCCGCGCCCTGCTGCCGCTGCTGCGCTGTTCGCGCCAGCGGTCGAGTCCGAATTTCCAGGTGGAAATCGCTTGCAGCAGTGTCGATTTGCCAGAGTTGTTGGCCCCGGCGAGCACGACCGAATCGCCGAGCTCGAAGACCTGCTCCTCGAACCGCTTGAAGCGGCGCAGCGTGACCCGGCGGATCATGGAGCCGGCCGATCGGTTCTCTCCGACGTTCCGTTCGCTTTGCGGTCCGGGAGGATCACCGGGGGAGCGTATCCGCGCGGCGGCGGCGCCCGCCCCATCCCTCTGCTAACCCGCCCCGGGCCCGCCCCGGGAGGGAGTGCGGCCGGTCTCAGCCCCGCGGGGCGGATCCGAACGATTTCCGCAGCCCGGGGGCGTTGACGATCAGTTCTCCGAGATCGGTCATGGAGTTCTCGATGGCGATCTCTGCTGCGGCGGAGAGGAGCTTCGCCCCGGCTCCGCAGCTCATGCCGCTCCCGGCCTGGACCGCATTTCCCATCACGACCTCGCGGAACAGGAGGCCGTCTTCGGTGAAGACCGACACGGCGAGAGAGAGTGCTGCCGCCGCCTCCATCCGGAAGAGCCCGCCTCCGGTGAGAGTCACATCGAAGACTTCCGCCCGCACCGCGATCACCGTGTCGATCCCCAGACGGTCCATGTCCTCGCGCGCTATCCGGGATTCGCTCAGCCGCACCTCCTCGATCAGGGGCTCGAGCGTGCCCAGAATGGATTGTTCGAGCGCATCCCGGGCGTCGATCGGGTAATTGGAGTCGGCGCAACGGTTGTCTCGGGCGATCATCCCGGCATTGCGCCACAGTTGGTCGCCGTCCACGAAGATGCCGGCGCGCGCCGGGAGCCGGTCCTCGAACGCATACGCCTGATGCGACGGGGCGGCGCGGACCGCCACCCGATAGGTGCAAGAAGCCGCGGTGAGCACGGCGAGGCCGAGCGCCAGCATTCCGCAGCGCTTCGCCAGCCGGGTGAGTCGGTCGGGACTGGGGCTGATCCTGTTCATCTCGATCTCTTCCTCCCGCTGCTGCGGGGTCGGGTGATGCGGCGACCGCTGCCGACCGCCGGTGCGGAGATGCGCAACCGCCGTGCCCGAAGGCTGCTTCGAGAGCCTCACAGGGTCAGCACCAGGCGCACCGGTTCCGGCAGCGGCGCCGGCCGGGTGAGCAGGCTTGCTCCGGCGAGGACCGCGAATCCGGCCGCCATGGCCACTGCGGCCGCCGGGGCTTCGAGGCCGGGAGCGAGGAGTTCGAGCCCGAGCAGCACGAGCGGGCCTGCCGCCATCGAGGCGGCCGCCGCCCGGGCGGTGACCCGCTGCCAGGAGAGCCCGAGGAGAAGCGCGGGAGTGAGCGCCGCCGCGAACGCTCCGAAACCGAGGGTCCCCAGAAAGGCGATCAGGCCGCCTCCGGCCAGGTGGACGGCCGCCACCCCGAACGCCGCCAGACCGACGAGCAGCGATCCGGCGCGCGCCGTACCGAGGCCGGCGGACTCCAGCCTTCCCAGCGCCCGAGGCAGGTCTCGCGCCAGCACCGCCGCTCCGAGGTTCAGGAAGGCGTCGCTCGTGGACATGATGGCGGCGAGGACGGCCGCGGTGAGCAGGCCGGTGAGCAGGCCGGGGGTCCCCGGAAGCGCGAGCGCCGCCAGCGCGGCGTCGTCGGGGTGGCCGAGCGGGCCAAGACGCCCGTCGGCGGTGAAGACGAGCACCGCCGTTCCGAGGCCGATCCACACCAGCAGGCTCAGCCCCTGCGCCCCGCCGATGACCATCGGCAGGTAACGCAGCGCATCCGGGCTCCGGAGCATCAGGAACTTGTGGAGCAGATGAGGCTGGCCGAGCGTCCCGAGCGAGAACAGCAGCAGCAGGCCGAACCCCCGGGCGGGCGCCATCGAGCCGAGCGGGTGCAGCAGCTTCGCTCCGTCCGGGCCGGCAGCCGAAAGCGCCTCCGCTGCCCCCCAGGGTCCCGAGACCGCCGCCATCGCCCAGACGAAGACGACTGCCGCCGCCCCGGCCATCACGATCCCCTGGAGCACATCGGTGTTCACCGACGCGGTCATCCCCCCGGCCAGCGAGTAGGCGAGCACGACCCCGGCCCCGAGCACCAGGGCGTGGAACAGTCCGATTCCGGGGAAGGCGAACTGTGCGGCGAGAGCGAGCGCCGCGAGCTGGACCCCGAGATAGATGATGCTGCCGATGAGGATCCCGCCGGCGGCCAGCCCGGCGGCGAGCCGCGCCCCCGGTTGCGCCCCGAAGCGGAAGGCGAGGACTTCCGGCAGGGTCAGCGCGCCGCTCGCCGCGGCCGTCAGCGCCAGCCGCCGCCCGACCGTGCGACAGAGCAGCGCTGCGGTGAAGCCGGCCGGGACGACGATGAACAGCGATCCGAGTCCGACCTGTCCCGTCAGGCCCGGACCGCCGAGGAACACGAAGCCGCTGAACGCCGATGCCGCCACCGCCAGCCCGGCGCGGAGAGCTCCGAGGCGGCGCCCGGCGGCGAAGAAGTCGGCGGCGTTCCCGGTGCGGCGGAGCGCGAGGAGCCCCACCGCGAGCGTCACCAGCAGGAGGATCGCCGGGATCATCGCCGGGGGTTCCTTGCGGAGTTCCGGTTCCGCAGGCGGCGCAGCGCCTTCGGGTCCGGAGGCCGGAAGGACAGCGCGAACCCGGCGCCGGTGAGCACCAGCGGCACTCCGAAGACGCCGAGGAGCAGCCCCCAGAGCGCGAGCGGCAGGCCTGCCGGACCCGTTGCTGACGGCGAGGCTGCGAGCAGCGTTCCCGCCCCGAGCGAGAGCGCGAAGAGGGCGCCCGACCACGCCCCCCAGGAGCTCCGGCTATCCGAAGAGCCGCAGGCCCAGACCGCGGCGACCGCGGCGGCGACCGCAATTGCCATCGCCGCCGCCCCGCCGGCGAGCAGGGCGCCCCCGGCGAGGCCGATCAAGAGAGCGGCGGCCGGCGGGCGCCGGGAACCCCGGGGAGCGAGACCGGCGTTACCGGCGGCGCGGGGACTTCGCTCATGCGAGAAGCTCTCGTTCATCGATATCACATATCGTGCGTACGATCATCGCTCTCCCGGACGAACAGGCGAAACGGCTGGCCGAAGTGTGCCGGAGACAGGAGATTTCCCGAGCCGAGGGGGTCCGGCGCGCGGTCGCGCGGTACCTCGACGAACACCGACTGTCCGGCTCGTGCCGTTGGACGAGGCGGTGAGCGAGCTGGCGGTCGTCATCCGGCGCAAGCATCGCATTCGCCTCCCCGACGCCATCGTCTGGGCCAGCGCCACCGCATCGAAGCCCTGCTCGTGACCCGGAACACTCGGGATTTCCCGGCGGACGATCCGGGCGTCCGGATGCCGACTCGATCTGAAGTCGGTCTTCTCCCGCCTCCCGATTCATCTGGACACTGGACTGGGGAGACGGACCCGGGCGATCTCCACGAACCGGCAGAGGGCGTTCGCGAGGCGCATCTGCCACGGGGTGCGGCACTCGGGCGCCAGCAGGGCGGGGCTCGCGACGATGGCGGCGACGCAGCGGGCACGGGAGGTGGCCACATTCAGCCGGTTCAGACCGTAGTGGAACTCCATCCCGCGAGGCGCGTCCTCGGCGGTCGAATCGTCCGAATGGCGGCGGAACATTCGCGGTTCCAGTTGCACAACCGGCAGTGGTCCACCGGCTCGGGACAGGTGTCCGGCGGGTCCTGGACCCGTTCGAGAAACTGCTGCTTCACCGAGCGGAGGAAGGCGGCGTAGTGGTCGTAGCGGAAGGTTTCCTTTCTCGGGTTCCTCCCCTGAGCACGAGGAACATGACCTCGGGCGCGGCTCCTTGCACCCCGGCGAGCAGTTCGGAATAGACGCTGAGCTGCAAGACGGCGCCGGCCGTCGCGGAGCGGGCCAGCTTGGCGTCCATCGCTGCGTATGACCAGGCCCCCAGCAGGCTCGGACGCGCCATGCGGAGCAGGAAGTCGGGGGACCCGTCCCAGGCGTCGGCTGCGAGGAATCCTGTCCCGCCGCCGCTCAGAGTGCTCTCGCCGGCGGATGGTCGCCGGCGCGGCTCGGGATCTCGCCCTCTACCGGCACGAGGCGCTGGATTTCGGCGATCCGGTTCTGCGTGATGTTCACGGTGTCGAGATGATGGAGGAAAACCCATTGCTCCCGTGGGGATTCGAGGAAGTCATCACCGAAGAGTCGTTCCATCGGCTCGAATCGGCGTTTCTTCGTTTCATGAGACCGATTGCAAGCGTTTCCTCATGATCCTGCGTATGGCTGGATTCCGTGGATGCGTCCAGGATTCGTTCACGGAATACCGTCGATTTCGGCGACATCCTCTATCGGACCTTGGGCGCACAGCGCACGAATCCGGCGCACCGGCTGTATGGGGGGCGCTCCCAGCATTCCAGACTACTGGCGGAGGGATAGCATTCCTCCCGTGGGTTTTTCGATGCCGGGCGGGCCTCGCACACTTCCCGTCTTTTCCGCTCTCGCCCTCGCGGTGCTCGCTTGCAGCGCTCCGCAGGCGCCGCCCGAGCCGGCACCCTCCCTCGGGCCCGAAACAGTGGCCGGCTGGCGGATGGTGGACCTGAGCCATCCCTACGGGGAAGACACGCTCTACTGGCCGACCGACGCCCGCGGCTTCGAGCTCGCTGCGCTGGCCGAAGGAAGGACGAAAGCGGGGTTCTTCTATGCCGCGAAGGAATTCGCCTCCGCCGAGCACGGGGGGACCCACCTGGATGCGCCGTATCACTTCGACGAAGACGGCGCGTTCGTCGGGGAGATCCCGCTCCGCCGGCTGATCGCCCCCGGGGTGGTGATCGATGGAAGCGCTGAGGCCGAGGCCGATCCGGACTATCGGATGAGCGCCGAGGACATCCGCGCCTGGGAGGAAATCCACGGCGCGATTCCTGCCGGGGCTGCGGTGCTCTTCCGCACCGGCTGGGCGGACCGCTGGCCCGATCCGCTCGGCTATCTGGGCGGCGGCGAGCCGGGCAGTGCGGCGAACCTGCACTTCCCGGGGCTCGGCGAGGACGCGATGCGCCTCCTGGCGGCGCGCGAAGTCGGCCTCGTCGGGATCGACACCGCGAGCGTGGATCACGGGCCCTCCACCGATTTCATCGTCCACCAGCTGGGCGGTGCCGCCGGAATTCCCAATCTGGAGAATGTCGGGGACCTCTCGGAGCTTCCGCCGACGGGTTTCCTGCTGATCGCCCTGCCGATGAAGATCGAGAAGGGCACCGGCGCTCCGGTCCGGATCGTGGCGCTCATTCCGCCCGGCAGAGCCGGATCGGATTCGAACTGAGCCGGATCGAACCCGGACAGAGCGCGCTGGGCGGTCCCCGCATTTCGCCGCTTCCTCCGCCGGGGTCTCTCAGCGGGCGGCGGTTTCCGAACCGCATCCCTCGACCCGGGTGACCGAAACTCCTCCGCCGAGATCGGGTCGGTTCGCGCTTCTACTCGAAGCGCTGCGCGGCTCGAACCGGGACCTGACCTCGGGCCCGCTCGCCCCGGCGGTGTTCGTCCTCGCAGTGCCGATGGCGCTCGAAATGGTGGGGGAGTCCATCTTCGCGGTCGTGGACGCTTTTTTCATTTCGCGGCTCGGAGCGCCCGCGCTCGCTTCGTCGGGACTCACCGAAACCGCGCTCGATCTCGTGTACGCGGTGGCCATCGGTTTTTCGATCGCGGTCACCGCGGTGGTCTCCCGCCGCTGCGGCGAAGGAGACCGGCGGGGGGCGGCGCGCACCGGAGTCCAGGCGATCGGACTCGGGCTCGCAGCTTCGCTCGGGCTCGGGGCGCTCGGGGTGGTCTTCGCCCCCCAGGTGCTGATGCTCATGGGAGCCGACGCCGAGACGGTCGCGATCGGCGTTCCGCACGCCCGGATCATGTACGCCGGGATGGCGACGATCATCCTGCTCTTCCTCAACAACGCGATCCTGCGGGGAGCAGGCGATGCGCAGGCGGCGATGCGGGCGCTGTGGCTCTCGAACGCGATCAACATCGTGCTGGACCCCTGCCTGATCTTCGGGCTCGGGCCGTTCCCCGAACTGGGTCTTCCGGGTGCGGCAGTGGCGACCACCATCGGGCGCGGAACCGGAGTGATCTACCAGTTCTGGGTGCTCGCCCGCGGCTCGCGCCTCCGCATCCGCTCGGAAGACCTCCGGGTGCAGTGGGCGGTGCTGCGGAATCTCTGCCGGGTGTCGGTGGGCGGCGTCGGCCAGATGCTCGCCGACATGCTGCCCTGGATCCTGCTGATCCGGATCATCGCCAGCTTCGGCACCGTGGCGGTGGCGGGCTGGGTGATCGCCATCCGGGTGGCGCTCTTCGTGATCCTGCCCTGCTGGGGCCTCTCGAACGCCGCCTCGACCCTCGTCGGACAGAACCTCGGCGCCGGGAAACCGGAACGCGCCGAGCGCGCGGTGTGGATCACCGGGGGCTGGAACATGGCGTTCATGGGGGTGGTGACCGGCCTCTTCGTGGTTTTCGCGCCCGAGATCGCAGCGTTCTTCAGCGCCGACCCTGCGGTGCGGGCCATCGCCGCCACCGCGCTGCGGATAGTGAGCTACGGGTATGTCTTCTACGCTTGGGGGATGGTGACCCGGCAGGCGTTCAACGGGGCGGGGGACACCCGCACTCCGACCGTGATCGACTTCGTCTGCTTCTGGCTCTTCGAAATCCCGCTCGCCTGGCTGCTCTCCCGCACCGCGCTCGGGGTCGATGGAATCTTCTGGGCGGTCGCCATCGCCTACTCGCTCTCTGCAGTGGTCAGCACCCTGTGGTTCCGCCGGGGCGGCTGGAAGACGCAGCAGGTCTGATCCCCCTTCTGCGTACCGGACTCGCGCTCCCCGCCGGGCTCTGATCTGCCGTGCTCTGATCCGCTGCCCGAGTTCAGCGGACGGAGATTCGCTCGCCTCCGAAGCGAGCGCTTCCCTCGGGAGGCCTGCTATGGGCTTCCCGCCGTCGTTCGTTCGGCGAGGCCGAGCAGGAACGAGTAGATCTCGGCGATTTCCTCGAGGCCGCGGTAGCGGCCGGAGCGGCCGCCGTGACCGGCATCGAGATTCGTTCGCAGCACGATGACCGCGTCGGGGTTCGTATTCCGCTCCCGGAGCCTTTGGACCCACTTCGCGGGTTCCCAGAACTGCACCTGCGAATCGTGGAGGCCGCTGGTCGCGAAGAGGTGCGGCAGGGCGGCCTGGGGGATGTTCTCCTGCGGGGCGTAGCCGGCGAGGAGCTCGAAGAACTCCTTCCGGTTCGGATCGCCCCACTCGTCGTATTCGGCGGTGGTCAGCGGGAGGTCCGGGTCCAGCATCGTGTTCAGCACATCCACGAAGGGGACCATCGCCACCAGACCGGCGAAGAGTGCCGGTTCCTCGTTCAGCACCGCGCCCATCAGCAGCCCGCCGGCGCTGCCGCCCATGGCGAACAGCCGCTCGGGGTCGCCGAGCCCGCGTTTTCGCAGGTGGCGGGCGCAGGCGATGAAGTCCTGGAAGGTGTTGCACTTCCGGTGTTGTCTGCCCGCCTCGTACCAGGCGCGCCCCAGCTCTTGCCCGCCGCGGACATGGGCGATGGCGAAGGTGAAACCGCGGTCGAGGAGGCTGAGCCTCGTGCGGGAGAAAGCGGGGTCCATGGGGATGCCGTAGGCCCCGTATCCGTAGAGGAGGAGCGGGGTCTCGCTCGCCGGCGGATGGTCCCGGTGATGGACGAGCGAGATCGGGATCCGCACGCCGTCCTCCGCGGGAGCGGACAGGAGGCGCACCCGGTAGCGGGCCGGATCGAAGTTCGGGACTTCCTCCCGCTTCAACACCCGGCGGCGACCCGTCGTCAACGAGACCGCGAGGGTGGTCGGCGGGGTTTTCGGGGTGCTCACCACCACCCGGACCGCCGCCGCGCCGGGCTCGGGATTCTCCTCCTCGTCGAGGGCCCGCACCGGTCCTGGAAGGCGGACTTCGCGGGATGCGCCGGTCCTCCAGTCCACGAGCCGCAGCGTCTGGCGCCCGCTCCGCCGCTCGAAGAGCGCGAGGTGGCTCTCGAATAGCGCGAAGCCCTCCAGCGGGACTCCCTCCCGCGCCGGGATCCGATCCGTCCAGGCCTCCGGGTTTCCCGGATCGGATTCGGGCGCCTCGACCAGGCGGAAGTCGGGTGCGTCCCGGTTGGTACGGATCCAGAAGCGGCTCCGGAAGTGGTCCAGCTCGAACTCGTGCGGGCCGCCGCGGGCGACGATCCGGCGTGGCGCGGCCTCGGGGTCGCTGCTCGGAATCCCCCAGGCTTCGGCGCGGTCGGTCTGCTCACAGTGGAGCAAGAGGAGTTCCCGAGAGCGGCTCTCCGAAACCATGACGGAAAAAGTCTCGTCGCTCTCTTCGTAGGCGATCTCGTCCTGCTCCGCCGGGGTGCCGAGCCGGTGGCGCATCACCCGGAACCAGCGCAGGGTTCCGGGGTCGATGCTGGTGTAGAGCACCGTGGCGCCGTCGCGGGCCCAGACCAGGTTCGGCGCCGCCCCCGAAATCCGGTCTTCGAGCACCCGGCCGGTCCGGGTGTCGAGGAAGCGGAACTCGTAGCGGCGGCGGCCCACGGTGTCGGCGGCGTAGGCGAGGATCCGGTGATCCGGCGAGATTTCCAGCGCCCCCAGATCGAAGTAGCCGTCCGCCGACTCGCCGTGCGCCTCGCGCGCCAACCGGTTTCCGTCGAGCAGGAGCTGCTCCGGCCCGGCCCGGCCGCGTCCCCGGTTTTTCACTGTTGTTTTCGCCGGACGCCGGCAGAACACCGGGTATTCCTCGCCCCGCCGGTAGCGCGCGTAGTAGAGGAACGGACCGTGGCGGACGGGGGGGGAAGCGGAATCGGGAACGATGCGCGCCTTCATCTCGGCGAGGACCGCCTTCCGGATGCCGTCCCAGGGTGCGAGGCAGCGCTCGGTCCAGGCATTCTCCGCCTCCAGGTGGCGGAGCACTTCGGGGTCCTCCCGGTTTCGGATCCACGCCCAGGGATCGCTCCAGACCCTTCCGAACTTCTCCCGCCGGACCGGCCGCCGCGCGGCCACCGGAGGAGTGGGCGGAGGAGTCCCGGTCCCGGCCATGAGCGCCGGAAGGGTAGCCGCGCTTTCCGGTGCCGCCGCCTTCCTCGTCCGGCTGGAAACTCCTTCCGGACGAAACCTGCGTAAAGCCCTTCCCGGTGATGGCTATGCGGGGTCGAGCCGCAGGCGGTGTTCGGTAACCGATTCGACTTTGCCGCGGGTGTAGGCGAGCGGGAAGTACTGGTGGCGGACCCAGAGTTCGAACAGGTCGCGGTAGTGGGGGCTTTGCGGGTCGCCTGCCTGGCCGGGGGCGCTGGTGGCGACCGAGTTGTCCCAGTTCGAGGGGTCGAGGATCACCCGGAAACTGCCGCCCGAGCGCTGGTTGTCGCCGGCGCCGGTGTTGTTGACGGTGGATTCGTAACCGCCGCGCGGATACGGGCCGACCTCCAGCAGCGCACGGGTCTCCTCGTTCACCGCCTCCGCGAGGTAGTGGGTGATGTGGACATGCTTCATGGCCTGCTGGCCGTAGCGCCAGTTCGCCCGGTCGTCGCCGAGCCGCTCGCGGACATCCTGGACCCCGTCGGCGAACGCTTCGAGCAGCAGCTCGTCCCGCGCCCCGGTCGGGTCGTTCCCGAAGCGGCCGTCGGGGGCCAGCAGGTGGTCGAGCATCCGCTTCTTGTTCATACCCCGGAGCAGGCCGCGCACCGTCTCGGGAAGGAAGAGATCGCGCATCGCTGCCGAAACCCGGCGCTCGAAGTGCAGATAGAGGGTCGCCGCCACCGATTCCTCGTCCATCACGAAATCCCAGGCGGCGAGCGCGTCTCGCTCCGGGCTCGCTTCGGGCTCGGCGAGCAGGAGCAGCGGGACGAGGTTTCGCGCCACCACGCTCAGCTCGTCATGCTGATACGCCATCATGTCCTGGACGGTGTGGCGCCGGCCGTTGCGCATCAGCTCGTCCACCCGGAGTCCGCGCATTTCATCGCCCCAGGTGAAGTGGAGCGCCTCGGGATGGGGATAGTGCGATGCAACCGCCGGAGCCATCAGGTTGTTCGCGGTGCCCCAGAAGCCCTTCTCGGGGTTCTCGACCGAGGGGAGCGCCTTGATGGGGAGAAATCCCTGCCATTCGTAGCGCCCGTCGCCGGGTACCGGGACCAGTCCGCTCCAGTTCGCGTTCCGGATCGGAGAGATCCCCACTGCCTGGTAGCCGATGTTGCCGTCCACATCGCCCCAGATCATGTTCTCGGCGGGAATGCCGCTGTAGTTGCATGCCTCGACGAACTCTTCCCAGGTCTGGGCCTGGTCCATCCGCAGGCTGGCCAGATAGGGGGCGTTCCCGATTTCCAGCCAGGCGGCGCGGAGCGCGTACGCCTTGTGATTCTCCGTGTCTTCGTACAGCACTGGCCCGTGCCGGGTGTATTTGAGCGTCGCCCGGTGGTCGTCCTGCCCCTCGACCGCGATCGTCTCGGTGCGCACGGTCATGGCTTCCCATTCTCCGAGGTATCGATACTGGTTCGGGTCGGCCGGGTTCGTGTCATAGACCATCAGGTCCTCGTTGTCCTGTCCGAACACCGTGAGACCCCAGCCGCCCTTCCGGTTGTGGCCGATGGAAAGGCCGGGGAGCACCGGTTCGCCCCCGCCGATGACATGCCATCCCGGCGCTTCGAGGTGCACGAAGTACCGCAGCGAGGGCGCCACGATGGAGCGGTGCGGGTCGTTCACGATGAGCGGCAGCCCGGTCCAGGTGCGTTCGCCGTGGACGACCCAGTTGTTCGAGCCGATGTGTTCGCCGCGCGCCGCCAGGTTCAGTTCGGAGGGGAACTCCTCGAGCAGCGCCTGCCGTTCCGCGCCGCGGTTCCGATACTCCTCGGCGACTTGGTCGGGTCGGAAGACGACCGGGCTGCGGAAGGCGCGGTAGATGTCCAGGATCTCCGGTTCGAGCAGCGAGCCGTCGATGGCGGGATCGAGTTCGAGCTGGGGCGTTCCCGGGCGGAACCACTCCATTTCGGCGAGTGCGTCGGCGCCGATCGCGGCTACCGCCATTCCGTATCTCAGCTCCTGGTTCGCATTCGACAAGAGGCCCTGGTGGCGGGAGATCACCACTTCCTCGGTCCAGGGTTCGGGAAGGATGCCGAGCAGCCGGAACTCGAGCGGCAGCGAATCCGGTTCCTGCCGGGCCTGGGCGACGGCGGCGTTCACCCCCCGGACGAACGCGGGGATGATCCGGTCGCCGCGGGGGTGGTACCAGCGCATCTCCTCGCCCAGGTCCTTGCGGAACCGGTGGAGCCTGGTTCCGATGTCGCGCTCGATCTCCGATGGCCCGAGGATCTCCGCCACCGTGCCGGTCGCCTGCCGGCGCCACATCTCGAACTGGAAGAGCCGGTTCTCCGCGGCGCGGTACCCTTGGGCGAAGAACAGGTCGTCCTCGTTCTCCGCGTAGATGTGGTCGATTCCCCAGCGGTCGGTCAGCACCTCGACGGAGGCGCCGAGCCCTTCGACCTCGCGGGTCTCCTCTTGGGCGGAACCAGCCGAGGCCAGAAGAGCACCGAGCGCGAAGAGTCCTCCGATGGGGAGCAGGGAATGTCGGGGGTGCGAATTCATGGTGTGACTCCTGGCAGCTCGGAGCTCGGCTGCGGGCCGGCGATGATACGGGTTCGCCGCCCGGATGCCGCCCCCCGCTGATACCGTCGCGCGCCGTTCGATGGCCTCTCCTTTCCGGCGGCTGCCCTCGCTGGGCGCGCTGATGCTCCTCGGAATGGTCGCCGGGGCCATCGCCGGCGCCGTCTTGGGCGAGCGCGCCGCTTCCCTCGCCTTCCTCGGCGACATCTTCATCCGGCTGCTGACCCTGGTCGCCGTTCCGCTCGTCTTCTTCAACCTGGCAGCGGCGCTGGCGTCGTTCTCCGCTGCAGAGCGGATGGGCCGCCTCACCCTGCGGATCGGGACTTTCTTCCTGCTGACCACGGCGGCGGCGCTTCTCGGGTCGCTTGCGGTGGTGGGGCTCCTCGCTCCCGGCGCCGAGCTCGTCCCGCCGGCTTCCGGCGGGTCCCCCGCGTCGGTCACGATTCCGCAGTTCGCCGACTTCCTCTTCGCGCTGGTGCCGGACAATGTGTTCGGGGTCTTCGTGGACGGCCGCATCACCGCCGTCGTCGTCCTGGGGCTGATGGTGGGACTGGCGGCGCGTCGGCTGGAACGCGAGCAGCGCGGCGAGGTCGTGCGTTTCCTCTCGGGGACGACCGCGCTGCTTCGGCAACTGGTGGCCGGGGTCCTCTGGGTGGGGCCGATCGGGGTCGCGGCGCTCGCCGCGGGAAGCGTCGGCGAGCACGGAAGTGCGGTATTCGGGCCGCTCGGCATCTATATTGCCGCTGTGTGGATCGCCGACGGGGCGATCTTCGTTCTCTATTTCGTCGTCCTGCGCTGGCGCGCCGGCATCTCCCCGCTGGTGTTCGTGCGGCGGACGGCGACCGTGTGGACGACTACCGTCTCCACCTGCAGCAGCCTCGCCAGCCTCGGTGCTTCGCTGGACGCCGCCGAGCGCATGGGGCTGCCCCGCCGGATCTATGCCTTCACTCTTCCGCTCGGCGCCCAGTGCAACAAGGATGGGAGCGCAGTGCTGCTCGCGGGAATCGTCCTGTTCACCGCGCAGGCGACGGGAGTGTCCCTCGGCTTTTCCGAGATCGCCGCGGTGGTGCTGCTCGGCGTGCTGCTTTCGGCCGCCGCTCCCGGAGTTCCGGGCGGCGGCCTCGTGAACCAGTTCCTCCTGCTCCGGGCTTTCGGCCTGCCCGTGGAGATCGGCGTGCTGGTGGCGGGGATCTATCGCCTCGTGGACATGCCGACCACCACCGCCAACATCCTCGGCGATCTCGTCGGAACCCTGGTGGTGAGCGGCGGCGAGAGAAGGGAGTCCGAAAGTGCCTGAAAGCCGGGAGATCCGGACCGCCCGCGGCCTCTTTCCCGCTGCGGAACGCCGCCCATACCTGAATGTGGCGGTGCGGAGCCTGCTCGCCCGCCCGGTACGCGCCGCCTGCGACGAGTACCTCGACGGGGCGATGGAGGGAGGGCCGGACAAGGAAGGGCTGCTGCGAACGGTGGAGCTCGGCCGGTCGCGCTTCGCCCGCTGGATCGGCGCCGAGGCCGACGAGGTGGCCTGGACCCGGAATGTGACCGATGGGCTGAACCTGTTTCTCAGCTCCCTCGACTGGCGGGGCGGCGACGAGGTCGTCTATTGCCCGGACCTGGAGCATCCGTCGAATGTCCTTCCCTGGCGGAACCTCGCGGTGCGCCGGGGGGTACGGCTCGTCGCCGTGCCGGCGGCCGGCGGCCGGCTGCCGTCGGTCCGGATGGCGGAAGCGGTCGGTCCGCGCACTCGGGTCATCACGGCGGCGACGGTGTCCTATTCCCCCGGGTTCATCGCCGATCTCGCCCCGCTGCGGGAGGCGCGGAATCGGCACGGCGCGCTTCTCGTGCTCGACGCCGCGCAGTCCGTGGGGGTGCTTCGCACCGATGTGAACCAGCTCGGCGCCGATGTCCTCGCGGTGGCCAACCAGAAAGCGCTCTCGGCCTTCTACGGGACGGGCTTCCTGTACTGCCGGCGCGGAGTCGCCGAAACTCTGGTTCCGGCTGCGCTCGGGCGCTACGGGGTGGACCTGAAGCAGGCTTCCGAAACCGCGCTGCCGGGGGCTGCGCTTCTCTACGCGCCGGGGGCGCGCCGTTTCGACCTCGGCAACTACAACTATCTCGGCGCGCTGGCCTCCGAGCGAGCGCTGGCCATGCTCTCCGAATTCGGGGCCCCGGAGATCGAAAAGCACACCCTCGGGCTGTCGGCGCGGCTGGCCTCCGGATTCGCCGCCCTGGGGCTGCCGCCGACCTCGCACGGATCCGGCGCCCGCATCTCCCACATCGTGACCGTCGGAGTCCTGGGCCGGCAGGGGGTGCGCACCGCGAGCGACGCCGGGATGGCCGACCTCCATGTCCGGCTCCGGAACGCCGGCGTCGTCCATTCCATCCGCCGTGCCTTGCTTCGCTTTTCGTGCTTCATCTACAACGACGAGGCCGATGTGGACCGGGTGCTCGAAATCGCCCGCGAGTGGCGGCGCGGGTTCCGCGGCGCCGCCTGACCGCTCGGCTGCCTTCCTCCCCGTTCGATTCCCTGTCGATTCGAGGCATTGCGGGCAGTCTTGGAGCTGGTGTCCTGAAACTGGGGATGGGGCGCTAGTAGAAGTGGCGCGAGCCCCGAGAGCGGGGAGGCGCCCGGGTTCCAAGGCTCCCGTAGAATGTCCGCCCCCGAATCGGGCGGCCGGCGGGCCGACCCCTGATCGAGTCCGAGGAGGACGCCCCATGAAACGAACGCTTTCCATCGCCGGCGCCGCGCTGGCGGCCGCGGCGCTGGCAGCCGCGCACCCGCACTTCAACAAGACGGTGACGACCACCATCGGTGAGGTCGAGGTCTCGGTGTCCTACAACTCGACCGACGCCAACATGGAGCGGGTGTCCGCCGTCGAGGCGGGCGCCTTCGTGAGCCCTCGCGGCCCGCGCCTCCTGGTCGGCTCCGAAGTGACTGCGGGCGACGAGACGATCGCCGCCGGCGAGTACACCATCGGCGTGATGAAGGGAGACGACGGCTCCTGGACCATGGCGCTCCACGAGGGCCGGATCCCCCGCGGCGAGATGCCCGACATGGGCAAGGTGATGCGGCTGGACTCGCGTTATTCCGAGAGCATGGGCACTGCGGAGCACATGCTGATCGACATCACTGCCGGCAGCGGCGACTTCGCCGGCCGCCCGGTGCTGACGATCCACTTCGGCAACATGCACCTCCAGGCCGCGATCGGATAGCACTGCTCGGCGGGCCGCCGGTGGAAGCGATCCGTGCCGTTCGCTCCCGGTCCGCCAGCCGGATTCTGCCCCGGGGGTTGGAGGGAACGGGGGAACCTCGCCGGCCGTAACCCGTGATACTCTTTGCCTTCTGATGCAGCTTGACGGCTCTGCCCAACCTCCCGAACCCGCCCGAGAAAAGCCCCGGGAAACGGTTCGGGGGATTGCCGGCTCCGTCGGCGCGCGCTCCCCCGGTACCCGCCATGCCCCTCACCAAGACTCCGTTGCTCGCGGAGACGGTGCGGAAGCTGGTGTCCCGGGGAGCGTTCGCTAAC
This sequence comes from Vicinamibacteria bacterium, assembly GCA_963422395.1. GTDB lineage: Bacteria > Acidobacteriota > Vicinamibacteria > Marinacidobacterales > Marinacidobacteraceae. The sequence goes on from OY729431.1 coordinate 946,212, forward strand.
GCCCACCGCATCCTCGAAAAGCTCCACGCCGCGGATGTGGCGCAGGTTCTCGCCGACCTGCCCGAGGCGTACCGGTTGAAGACCTTCCGGGTCGTCTTCCAGCGGGATCTGGCGCTCGCCGCTGCCGCCCTGGGAGAACTCGGAACCGACCGGGCGGCCACCCTGGTTCCCCGGCTGGAGCCCGCGGAGATCTCCCAGCTCCTCCAGGAGCTCGACCCCGATGACGCGGCGGGTTTCCTGAGCGAACTGCCCGAGGAGCTCCGCGAAGAGGTGCTTCGCGGGATGCGCACCCGCGAAGCCTCCGATGTCGAGGATCTGCTCCAGTACCCCGAGGAGACCGCGGGTCGGATCATGAGCCCGAAGGTGTTTTCGATCTCCGAGGACGCCTCCATCGGCGAGGCGATGAAACGCCTGCAGGAATCGCCCGATGTGGAAATGGTCTTCTACATCTATGTGGTGGACGACCACGGGACCCTGGTGGGCGTACTCTCGCTGCGCCAGCTCCTGCAGCGGCGCCCGGACGCGCTGCTCTCGGAAGTCATGGTCACCGATGTCCTCCGGGTCCGCACCGAGATGGACCAGGAAGAGGTCGCCCAGCTGGTCGCCAGCTACAACATCCTGGCGGTGCCGGTGGTGAACCACCAGGGGAAGCTGGTGGGCGTCATCACCGTGGACGATGTGATCGATGTCCTGAAGGAGGAAGCCACCGAGGACATGTACCGGATGGCGGGGCTCGGCATGGCCGAGAGCGTCTTCACTCGCGCCCGGCGTTCGATCCGCATGCGGATTCCCTGGCTCACGGTGAACCTCGCCACCGCTTTCCTCGCCGCCTGGGTGGTCAGCCTCTTCGAGCAGGCCATCGCCCGATTCGCGGTGCTGGCGGTGTTCATGCCGGTGGTTCCGCTGCTCGGGGGCAACGCGGGGAACCAGACCCTCACCGTGATGGTTCGGGGGATCGCGCTCGGCGAACTGAGCTGGAAGAACAGCCGGAAGGCTCTGCTCAAGGAGCTCGCGGTCGGGTCGGTGAACGGCCTGGTGATCGGGTTGCTGATCGCCGGGGTGGCCTGGCTCTGGAAGGGCGACCCTCGGATCGGGCTCGCTCTCGCCCTCGCGATGCTCGGTACCATGGTGGTCGCCGCGGTCGTCGGCACCCTGATGCCGCTCACCTTGCGCTGGCTGCAGGTGGATCCTGCGCTCGCCTCCTCGGTGTTCGTCACCACCGCAACCGATGTGGCGGGGTTCGTGCTCTTTCTCGGCCTCGGCACGACGGTGCTGACCTACTTCTGAGCTGCCGTCCGAAATCCGGGGCCGACCCGATGCCTCTCCGACAGTCGCGATGTTTCGTATTGCGCACCTACCCGGTGCGGGAAGCCGACAAGATCGCCGTCCTCTTCAGCGGAGAGGAGGGCAAGGTGCGCGGCTGGGCCCGGGGTGCCCGCCGTCCGAAGTCCCGTTTCGGCAGTTCAATCGACACCGGGAACGAAGTGGAGGTGTCGTGGTTCGAGCGCGAGGGCAGGGAACTGGTGCAGGTGGACCGCTGCGATCTCGTCGCCTCGGCGCTGCCGCTCGTCCGCGATCCGGTCCGCGCCGCCGCCATCCGCTACCTGTCGGAACTCGTGGACTCCTTCGCGCCGGACCGGGAAGGGAACCCGAAGCTCTACCGCCTGATCGGTGCCAGCCGTGACGCACTCCTCGGCGAGCGTCCGGCGGAGCTCGTGGTCGCCTATTTCGAAGCGTGGATCCTGCGCCTGTCGGGGCTCTATCCCCGGCCGGGCCGCTGCGGCTGCGGTGAGGGGTTCGAAAAGGCAGGAGCGAGCTTCTTCGCCGGCGGGCCGTCGTTCCGCTGCCCTGCCTGCACCGCCCGCCGGGGAGAGCCGACGATGCGGGTCTCGCCGGGCGCACTGGGCCTGCTGGCCGAATTCTGGGTGCACCCGCCCGCGGCGGTGACTGCCGAACCCCGGGCCGCCGAGGAGCTCTTCCGCTTCCACGGGCGGCTCGCCGCCGCCTCCGCCGAAAGGGCGCTTCCCGCGCGCGCCACGCTCGAAGAGAGGCTCCGCTCGGCCTCTGGGAGCGTCAGAATTCCGGCGTGATGACCTTCCAGGATCTGATCCGCACCCTCACCGCCTTCTGGGCGGAGCGGGGCGCCCTGGTCGCCCAGCCCTATGACCTGGAGATGGGCGCCGGCACGATGCACCCCGAGACCTTTTTTCGGGTGCTCGGCCCTGCTCCCTGGAAGGTCGTGTATGTCCAGCCCTCCCGCCGCCCGGCAGACGGGCGCTACGGCGAAAATCCGAACCGCCTCGGCAAGCACCACCAGCTCCAGCTGATCCTGAAGCCGGCTCCGCAGGACATCCAGGACCTCTATCTCGAAAGCCTCGCTTCCTGCGGAGTGGATGCCGCGGAGCACGATCTGCGTTTCGAGGAGGACAACTGGGCGGCGCCCACCCTCGGCGCCTGGGGTGTCGGCTGGCAGGTGGTGCTCGACGGTCTCGAAATCAGCCAGTTCACCTACTTCCAGCAGTCCGGCGGCGTCGAACTCGCCCCCGTCTCGGTGGAGATCACCTACGGCCTCGAGCGCCTCGCCATGTACCTCCAGGATGTTGAGGATGTGTACGACCTCGCCTGGGCGCCCGGGGTGCGCTATCGGGAAGTGCGTCGGCGGGACGAGGTCGAGGGTTCGCGCTACGCCTTCGAAGAGGCGGACCTCGCGGTTCTCGCCCGGGGCTTCGCCGAGGCGGTCGCCGACGGCCGGCGGCTCCTCGAAAGTGGGCTCGTGATCCCGGGGTACGAGTGCTGCCTCCGGGCTTCGCACCTGTTCAACCTGCTCGATGCCCGCGGCGCGGTCTCGGTGAGCGACCGCCCGGCGCGCATCCTGGCGGTGCGCCGGCTGGCGCTGCGGGCGGCGGCTCGTTTCCTGGAAGACGCCGCATGAGCGCCTCCGAGTCGGCCGAGCTGCTGCTCGAGATCGGCTGCGAGGAGATCCCCGCCGACTGGCTGAGCCCTCTCGTCGAGGGGTTCGGCAAGGCGGTTGCGGACGGGCTGCACGGTGTCGGGCTGCATGGCGCCGCTGGGGAAGTCGAGGGCTGCGGAACCCCCCGGCGGCTGGTGGCTCGAGCCCGGTCGGCGGCTCTCCGGCAGCCGGACCGCCTGGAACGGATCACCGGCCCTCCCGCACGAGTGGGGCGAGACGAAAACGGCTGGACCCGCGCGGCGGTCGGGTTCGCCCGGCGGCACGGAATCGAGAGTGCCGAACTCGACGCTCGAATGCAGCTGGTGTCCACTCCCCGCGGCGACTATCTCGGGATCGAGCGCCGCGTCCTCGGCCGCCCGGCGATGGAAGTCCTGCCGGGAGTGGTCGAGGGTGCGCTCCGGGCGCTCCCGTTTCGGAAGACGATGCACTGGGATGCCTCGATCTCCGGCGAGCCGTTCCCTTTCGGGCGGCCGATCCGCTGGATCGTGGCGCTCCTCGGCGGGCAGGTCATTCCGTTCCGCATCGAGGTCGCCGGGGGCGAACCGGTCGTCGCCGGCAACCGGAGTCGGGGGCACCGGTTCCGGTCGCGCATCGGGAAGCCCGGCGAGTCCTTCGAAGTGGATTCCTTCGCGTCGCTCCGGAAAGAGTTGCGGGAGCGCTTCGTCATCCTCGACCCGAAGGAGCGGCAGCAGAAGCTGTCGCGGGCTCTAGACGGCGCCGCCCGCGGAAGCGGCGGCCTTTTCGAAACCCCTTCGCAGCATCACCACCTCGTCGAATACCCGGGTGCGGTGCTCGGCCGCTACTCCGAGGATTTTCGTGCTCTGCCGATGGAAATCCGGCGCGCCGTGCTGGTGCATCACCAGAAATACCTGCCGGTCGAGGAGGAGTGCGCCTTCCTCGCCGTCGTGAACATGCCGGACGATCCGCAAGGGCACATCCGGCGCGGCGTCGAACGGGTCGTGCGCGCTCGGCTCCGCGACGCCCGGTTCTTCTGGGACGGGGACCGGAAGACCCGGCTGGCGGAACGCCGCGCCGGGCTCGCGGAAGTCGTCTTCCACCAGCGCCTCGGCAGCCTCGGAGAGAAGGCCGACCGGATGGAGCGGCTCGCCCGCTGGATCGCTTCTCGGATCGGGGCCGCCCACGAGGCGGCGGCGGAGGCTGCCGGACTCGCCAAGTGCGATCTCACGAGCGGGCTAGTGGGCGAATTCGCCTCGCTCCAGGGGGTCGTCGGCGGGCTGCTGCTCCGCGAGGAGGGCGCGCCGAAGGAGATCTGGAGTGCGGTGTACGACCACTACCGGCCAGCGGGTCTCGACGGCGAACTGCCGCGAACAGTGGAAGGCGCGGCCGTCTCGCTCGCCGACCGCGCGGACACCCTCGCGGGCTTCTTCCTCGCGGGAGAGGCTCCCTCCGGTTCGGGAGATCCCTACGGCCTCCGGCGAGCGGCCTTCTCGCTGCTCCGGACGCTGGCCGACGGTCCGGCGTTGCAAAGCATCGGAGATTGGCCGTCGCCCGCGGCCCTCCTCGACGAGGCGCTTTCCGGATACCCGAGTCTCGGGGAGGAATCGGCGCGGCGCGCCGCCCGCGCCGACCTGCACATCTTCCTCGAAGAGCGGCTCCACCACGCCTTCGGGCGGGATTTCTCGAGAGGCGCCGTCCGCACCGTGCTCTCTCGACAACTCTCTCGACGAGGCGTCGAACTACGGGTGGACGACGCCCGGATGCGGATCCATGCCCTCGAGGAAGCAAGCAGCTCCGGGGATCTTTCGGCCCTGTCGATCGCGGCCACCCGGGTGCGCCGTATCCTGCCGCCCGAGGCGCAGCAGGGCTCGGACCCGCGGCGGGATCTGCTCGCCGAGCCCGCCGAAGAGGCGCTGCTCCTCGGTCTCGAGGTGACCGAAGCGCGGGTGCGGGAGCGCTTCGGCCGGGACGACTACACCGGCGGTCTGTCCGAGCTGGCGGCGCTCCGGCCGCAGGTGGATCGGTTCTTCGACGAGGTGCTGGTGATGGTGGACGACCCCGAAGTCCGCGCCAACCGGCTCGCGCTGCTGGCCCGGCTAGACGCCCTCTTCTCCCAGGTGGGAGACTTGCGCGAGCTCGCCGCCACCGCCGCTGCGGAGCGCTGAGCAGCTGCGCTCGGGACTCGCCTGCAGGTCGAGCTGATGGCCCGAATCCACCGCCTTCCGCCCGCCGTCTCCAATCAGATCGCCGCCGGGGAGGTGGTCGAACGCCCCGCTGCGGTGGTGCGCGAACTCGTCGAGAATTCGATCGACGCCGGAGCTTCCGGAGTTTCGGTGCGGGTGCGCCGGGCAGGGAAGGCGGAGATCCGGGTGAGCGACGACGGCGTGGGGATGAGTCCGGAAGACGCCCGGCTCGCCCTCGAACGCCACGCCACCAGCAAGATCGAATCTGTGGACGATCTGGCCGCGATCGGCTCGCTCGGGTTCCGCGGCGAGGCGCTGCCTTCGATCGCCTCGGTGTCCCGCTTCCGTCTGCGGACCCGCGAACGGGAGGCAGACGCCGGCTGGGAGATCCGGATCGAGGGAGGCGGGGAGGGGGCCGGCCGAGAGGGGGTGCCGGCGGGCCTACCGACGGGGATGCCGCCGGGGACCGTGGTCGAAGTGCGCGATCTGTTCTTCAACACTCCGGCCCGGCGCAAGTTCCTGCGGGCGGAGAGCACCGAGTCGTCGCACATCGTCGCTGCGGTCAGCCATCTCGCGGTCGCCTGGCCCCAGGTGCGCTTCGACCTCGAAAGCGGCGGCCGGCGGGTACTCGCCCTCGATCCCGCCGGGGATACGGCGTCCCGACTCGCGCAGCTGGAACCGCGCTTTTGTCGGGACGCCATCACGGTTGCGCCCCGAGCCGGCGATCCCGCCCTTCGGGCCTTCCTTTCTCCGCCGATGGCGGCGCGCGGCGCCGCCTCCCGCCTGCTCCTCTTCGTGAATGGCCGCCCGATCCGGGACCGCCGGCTCTACCACGCGGTCACCGAGGCCTACCGCCGGGTGTCGCGCCTCTCGGGAACGCCCAAGGCGTATATGTTTCTCGAGATCGCCCCCGAACTCGTGGACTTCAATGTCCATCCGGCGAAGGCGGAGGTGCGGTTCTCCGAACCCGAGGCGGCCTACCGCGCGGTCTTCCGCGGGGTGCTGGAAGCGCTCGAGGGGTCGCCGAAGCAGGTGGACCTCGGCGCTGCGGCGGGGCCTCCGGGCGCCGGGGGCGCGGGCGGACGGGGGGACAGTAGGGCGCGCGAACCGGTCGCTTCGCTCGGCAAGGACGGCGGGAGGGACGGGCGGTCGATCGGCGAGCTGCTCTACGGCGCCGAGACGGGCGAACCCGCCGCTCCCGCGTATCTCGGCTTCGGCGACACCCCGCCGATCGTCCTCGGGCAGTTCCGCCGCACCTACATCCTGGCCGAGGGTGACGATGAACTGCTGCTCATCGACCAGCACGCCGCCGAAGAACGGGTGCTCTTCAACGGGCTCATGGAGCGCTCACCAGCCGGCGGGACGCTCTCCCTGCTGCAGCCGGTTCCGCTGCAGCTCTCTCCGGTGGAGCGGGCGGCGCTCGCGGACGAACGGGAGCGGCTCGCCGCGGCCGGGTTCGAGATCGAGTCGTTCGGCGAAGATTCCTGGATCCTGCGGGGAGTTCCCGAAGTGCTCGGCGCCGGCCGCGGGGTCGAGGTCCTGATGCGCTCGCTCGCGGTCGAGGAAGGCGAGTGTCCCTTGAGTGCCGGCCACGACGCCAAGGCCCGGATCATGGCGCGGATCGCCTGCCACGCGGCGATCACCGCGAATGTCCGGCTCGGCGTCGAGCGCATGGACGAGGTCCTGCGCTCGCTCTGGGCAGCATCGAACCCCTCCACCTGCCCCCACGGGCGCCCCACCGTCCTCCGCCTCGACCTGCAGTTCCTCGAACGCCGTTTCCGCCGCAGGTAACGGCTGTCGAAACCCTGATGGCCCGCCGCCAACGACTCCGGAAGCCGCGCGGTAGGCATTTCGGCAGGAAACCGCTCCCCTCCGCGGTCACTCTCGCCTGGGTCCGTTACTTCGCCGGGCGGACGCTCCAGCTGGCGGGGATGCTGCTCGTGACCGCAGCGGCGGCGCTCTTCTTCGGGGCCGATGCCGAACGGCGCATGCTGGCGGCTACCGGCGCCGGAGCGCTGGTCTTCGTCCTCGGCTGGTGGATGGCCAGGAAACGGCCGCCCGCCGCGCGCTGACCGAGAAGACCGACCAGGAAGATCGAACGGGAAGACCGACGGAACGAAGGCTGACTGGAAGCGTTCAGCCGCCGATGCCGTCGGCGCTGAAGAAGCGGACTACCGCCTCGAGCTCTTCCTTTTCCTGGTCCAGCTTGTACTGCAGCACATTCCGCACGCTGGCGATGGCGAGCACTCGGTCTCCGTCCATGATCGGCAGATGGCGGAAGTGGTGGGTGACCATGATTTCGAGCGCCTTCTCGATGGAGGTCTCCTGCGTGATGGTCACCGGGTTCCGGGTCATCGCTTCCCCGACGGTCGTGGTTTCGGGGTCGAGATGCCGGGCGACCACGCGGGTCATCAAATCGCGTTCGCTGAACATGCCGGCGAGCGTGCCGTCCGGATGCACGACCACCGCGGCGCCCACCCGGTCCCGGACCATCGCCTCGACAGCGCCGCAGACGGTTTCCTCGGGCGGAATCCGCGTCGCGGGCCGGTGAGCGATCTTGAGGAGTGGTTCCATGGTCGTTCCTTCGGTATTTCCGGCGTGCTTTCCGAAAAGCAGCCGAAAAGAACAGCCGAGGAACAGCGGAATCGAGGGCCCGATCCCTCCGGCTCCGCTGCCTCCCGAATTCGGCAGGCACACCCGGCGGAACCGCCTCCCGGAAAGAACCGACTTCGCGAATCGGAGTTTCGCAGAAGCCGGAGGGGATCGCAATTGCCGCCTCCCGACACTTCGTCCACAGGTTGCTAGGCTGACCGGCAGGACCTCATGCGGCTGGCCATCGTCTGTCACCCGACCCACGGCGGCAGCGGTGCGGTGGCTTCCGAGCTCGCTATCGGACTCGCCGACGCCGGCCACGATGTCCATGTGGTGAGTTACGCGGTGCCGTTCCGCCTGCGTCGGTTCCACCCCGGGATTCGGCTCCACGAAGTGGAGATCGCGTCGTATCCCCTGTTCCGCTATCCGCCGTACACGCTGGGGCTGGCGACCAAGCTCGCCGAGGTCGCCGCCGAGAGCGGCCTCGATGTCATCCACGCCCACTACGCGGTCCCGAATGCGGTGAGCGCTTTCCTCGCCCGCGAGATCATTGGAAACGGCAGCACCCGGCTGGTGACCACCCTCCACGGCACCGATATCACTCTCGTCGGAGCCGACAAGTCCTTCGATCGGGTGATTCGCTTCGCCCTCGAAAATTCGGACGCGGTCACCGCGGTCTCCAACTATCTCGCAGAACGGACCCGGCGCGATTTCTCTCCCCAGCTTCCGGTGGAGGTGATTCCGAACTTCGTTTCGACCGCGCTGCCGCCGGACGAATCGGATCCGTGCGTTCGGGAGGCTTGGGCCCCGAACGGCGAGCGCATCCTCATGCACGCCTCGAACTTCCGTCCGGTGAAGCGGGTCAGCGACGTGGTGCGCATCTTCGACGCGGTGCGGCGCCGTCTGCCGGCGAAGCTGGTGCTGATCGGCGAGGGGCCGGAACGGCTGTTCGCCCAGCAGCTGGTGCGGGAGCTGGAGCTGAGGGGTGATGTGATCTTCCTGGGGGAGCAGGACGACATCCAGGGACCCCTGGCCGCCGCCGATCTGCTGCTCCTGCCGAGCGAGCAGGAGAGTTTCGGGCTGACCGCCTTGGAGGCGATGGTCTCCCGGGTTCCGGTGATCGCCACCACGATCGGCGGCCTTCCCGAAGTGGTCGCCGACGGCGAATGCGGGCGGCTCTTCCCGGTGGGAGAGGTGGCGGGCATGGCGGCAGAGGCCGTCCGGCTGCTTTCCGACGAGTCGGCGCGGAAGGCCATGGGCGAGGCGGGGCGGGAGCGGGCGATCCGCTGCTTCGCTCGGGAGATCGTCTTGCCGCGCTATGAGGACCTCTACCACCGGGTCCTCGCGGGCGAGCCGGCGGTGTCCAGCTGAGCCGCCCCAGGCGGAGCGCGGTCCAGCCGGATGGGGGAGCCGGTGGAGGTCGTCAGGCCCGGTAGATGTCCTCCCGGTAGCGGAGGGTTTCCGGGCGGGCTTCCAGGTATGCCTGATCCGTGAGGCTCGATACCCGGAGCCGGTGGGCGTGACGCCCGAGGGTGCCCGCCGGAACCGCGAGGGGAACCTGTCGTTCCCGAAAGGCGGTGATCTCGATGTGGAGTGCCGCCCTCTCTTGGGGATCGAGCCGCCGCTTCAGGTGTCCCGCGAGATGGCGGAGGACATTCTCGTGGGTTCGGATCGAGGGAGGCTCGGCGAGCCCGGCGGCGAAACCTCTCCGATACGCAGCGAGTGCCGACCGAGCGTCTTCCGCAGCGGCGAGTCGGCGCCCCAGCCGGCGGGCGGCAGTTTCCGAATGGGCCATCGACACCATCTTCCAGCGGGCGTGGAAGTCGAACAGATCGGACATCGCGGTGTTCGCGGGGTCGAGATCCCGAAGTGCCGCGAAGCCGAAGACGCGGGTCAGCCAATGGTCGCGGCGCGCCGGATCGTCGAGGGCGGTTTCGGAGATCTGCGGCGGGCTCCAGAGCTCCCTGCCGATCTCCCGATGGAGACCGCCGCGGAGAACCGCCGCGAACACTCCGTCTCCCCGCGTGGAAACGACGACTTCGTTCCGGTGCACCTTCGCGTCTCCGGTGCCGCAACTGGGCGAGCGCGATTTCAGCACGACGCCCGCGATCCGCTCCTGTTGGAACCGCCGCGCCGCCGCCGCGGCGTAGGCGCTCATGACCGGAGTCAGGTCCTCTCCTTCCGCTCCGACCAGACGGACGCCGTCCCCGGCTGCTTCGAGCCGGATCTTCGGGCGGGGCACCCCGAGGCCGATCCCGACTTCGGGACACTCGGGGACCAGCTGGAAAGCGCGGCCGAGCGCTTCCGCGGCATAGCGGCTCCGTCGGTGTCCGCCGTCGTAGCGAACCCGCTCCCCGAGGAGACACGCGGACACCGCGATCCGGAGTTTCGGCTCGGGGCGTTCCGACATCGTATGAATCGGGGGAATCCTCGGAGTGCGCATCGGACCGACCGGCGGCCCGGCGGCGGGCTGCGGCGGGAAGAGCCGCTGCCGGGAGGCGCCGGACAGTGAGACTAGCGGGTGATTTCGAGACGCGGGTGACTTCCTGCCGCTCCTGTCCGCGGCTCGCCGCACACCGCGAAGCGGTCGGCGCGGAACCGCCGCGCCGCCACTCGGGCGATTGCTATTGGGCGCGCCCCGTCCCTTCGCTCGGCGGCGAGGGGTTTCGGCTGCTGATCGTCGGCCTCGCCCCGGCGGCCCACGGTGCGAACCGGACGGGCCGGATGTTCACCGGGGACCGGTCCGGGGAGTGGCTCTTCGAAGCGCTCCACCGGTTCGGCTTCTCGAGTGCGCCCCATTCGCCGGACCCGGCGGACGGGCTCCGTCTCGAAGACGCGCGGATCACCGCTGCCGTCCACTGTGCGCCGCCCGGCAACCGGCCGACCGCTCGGGAACTCGCTGCCTGCCAACCTTTCCTCGAGGAGGAGATCGCGGCGGCTTCGCGGCTCCGGGTGGCTGTCGCGCTCGGAGCCGTCGCCTTCCGCGCCTTCCTCCGTGCCTGGGCTGCTGCCTCGCAGCCCGTTCCGGTGCCGGCGCCCCGTTTCGGACACGGCGTCTCGACGGAGCTGGCCCGAGGAGTCCGCCTGCTGGCCAGCTACCACCCGAGCCAGCAGAACACCTTCACCGGGCGTCTCACCCGCCCGATGTTCCATGCGGTGTTCGCCGAAGCGCGGCGTCTTCTCGAGAAGCCGCAAGAATCCTCCGAGATTCAGCCCTGACCTGCCTGGGTGCGGTGAACCTCCCGAAATGACGAACTGCCGAACCCGCACCGGTGTTTCGAGAGGTTCGGAGAGCTCCTTCCTCGAACCCGCGGCACCCGGGCAGGCGCGGCTCGCGTTCCGCTACACCCCGGGCGCGGAGGCGGCCTCCCCGGTCTGGATCTTCCTCCACGGCCTCGGCTCCGATCGGAACGCGGCGAAGGCCCGCCGCTTCGGCGCCTGGCTGTCGGAGCGGGGTCCGGGGTTCCTCGCCCTCGACTTCACCGGGCACGGCGCCTCGGGCGGCGACTGCCGCGGCCTCTCCCTCTCGCGGAACCTCGAGGACATCGGGCGGGCGGTTTCGTTCCTCGACCGGCAGGCCCCGGACGCATCGAGGATTCTCGTCGGATCCTCGATGGGCGGCATCGCGGCGCTCTGGTTCGCGGCGCGCTGGCCGGATGCCGTCTCGCGGGTCTTTGCGATCGCCCCGGCGTTCCTGATGGCCGCCCGGCTCGCGGCGAGCCTCTCGGGGCCGGAGCGGGACGGCTGGGCGCAGCGCGGCTTCCTGTCGCTTCCATTGGGGGAAAGCCCTCTCGAGTTCGGCTGGGGCGCGGTTCCCGACGAGGAGAACTACCCGATGGAACGGCTCGCGGCGGAACTCGATACTCCGGCAGTGCTCGTCCACGGGACGGAGGACGCGGTCGTGCCGGTTGCGCTCTCGCGCGGCTTTGCCCGGGAGTGTGCCGCCGCCCGGCTGGTCGAGATCGAGGGCGGCGACCACCGGCTCAGCGAACGAGACCATGTGGACCTGGCGTTCGAGACCTTCTGGAACGCTTCCACCGGGTCCGCAGCCCCCCAGACGGCAGCCTTCTCCCCGGGCTCGCCGGACACATCGCCTCGCTGATCGTCTCGCTGACGCCTCTCCCGGGTTTTCCCGGCGTCCGCGTTCGCCTCTGCCCCGCGTCGGCAGCGGCTTCTTCCGCTCGGGCTCTATTTCGGGCCAGTAGTTCTTCTCGATTCGGAGGGCCAGCCCAGCCCTCTCCGGTCTGATCTGACCTCGGAAGCCTCCTCCTCTCCAATCAGGCTGCGAACGGATCCCGTGGAGTATCGGAAAGAGAACGCGCCGGTTCATCGGGTACACTCGCTGCGGATGTCAGGCTCCGGCGAACGGCGCCGCTCCTCTTCATCTCTCGGAGCTTCTCTCCCGAGATCCCCGAGGTCGAGGGTGCGCCGGCTCGTTCGGGGGGCGGCGTTCGTGATCACGGTCGGACTCGGGTCGGGCGGGAATCCCGCGGGGGCATACCGGCTCTACGACAACGGCGCCCTCGATTACATCGTCGGCTCGGATCAGGCGATCCGTTGGTCCGCGGAAGCGTGGGGACCGGGACAGACGCTCGTCTGGCAGGTCGAGGACGGGCCGGACTGGCCTCTCCTGTTCGATTCGACGCAGGACATCGTGCCGCTGGCCGAAAGAGCGCTCGCGGCATGGTCGGAGGTCCCGACCGCCGACATCTCCTGGCGGATGGCCGGAGTCGTCGAGCCTGGAGAGGGGCCGCGCTTCGGCGATTCCGCGAATCGAGTGTTCTTCGATGGGGAATCCGGAATCGGCGGCGCCGTGATCTGGTGGGTCCGGAACCACGCGCTGGACTCATGGGAGATCATGGAATGCGATGTCGGAATTCCCGGATATTGGGTGGATTGGGTGGATGAGGATGCCGACGCTGCGACGAGGAATGTGCCCCTTTTTCTGCTTAAGGAATTCGGCCATTGCTTCGGTCTCGGTCGTGCTGCCCTGCCCCCCGGGTCGATAGGGCTGCGAGCTTCCGCCGAAGACTCCTCCAGGCAGTACTTCACATCCTCAGCTGTGTGGCTGCCCTGGCCAGCCATGTCCTGGTGGCGGCGGCCGGATTCTCTCTCACCTTCCTCGGACGATCGCGTCGGCGCATCGCTCCTGCGGCCCCGCACCGGTTGGCCGTCGAGCGTCGGTGCTCTCTCCGGCACGCTGGAGATGGAAGGGCAGCCGGTGCCGTATGCGCATGTCTATGCGCTTCGGCGCAGCGGGGGCGGGGAGATGCGGCACCCGGTGGGAGCGTTCGCGAACGCCGGCGGCGAGTTTCTGATCGAGGGTCTTCCGCCGGGTGACTACCTTCTCTGGGCGCACCCGATCCGCTTCTTCCATCAGCATTGGCCGCTGATCGAAGGAGGCGGGGCGACCGACATGAAAGACACCGTTCTCATGCATCCGGTTCGGGTGGAGGCGGGCGCGGTTACCGGCGGAATCGCGATCCCCATGCGGCGCGGCCGAAGATGACACCCTCCCCGAACCGCTCGGATCCGCTCCCGAAATGGGTGCGCTGCCCGATTTTCCGGCCGATATCGATTACCCGCGGATTCGTTCTGCCGTGGTTTTTCTGGAGCGTTCTGTCCTGCGGCGGGGGCACATCCACTGTGCCGAGCGGCCCCTCCTCTCCGGGTGTCCCGACTCCGGCGCCGGCACCGACTCCGGTGCCGCCGCCGATGATCGGAAGCCCGTGCGCCGGTGTGGTGGTGCGCGGCGAGCCGCCCCATCGAGGGTCGTCGGTTACGCGGGCGACCCTGGTCGTCGAATGGGAGATCGGGTCCGGCGGCGGTTTCGATTGGTCGGGCCCGTACTACGACGACGGCCGTAATGAGTCCCCGCTCCTCGAAGTCAATGTCGCGGACTGGCGGATCGAGACGACGGCGGCCGCGACCCGGCATATCTTCGAAATCGAATGGCCGCCCTTCCTGGATGCCGGCATGATCTTCCGCTCCGATGTGGGTGCCTGCGCCCTTCCGGCGCTCCTCTGCTCCAGCAGCGGTTGCGCGCTGCAGGCCTCGCCCTGACTCGGCAGGAACTCGACCTGACCGGAAGAACGAAGAAGAGAAGGAGAAATGGCGCGCATGAAGGCGATTTCCGGTGGGCGGCCCCGCCGTAACTCGAACCGGCGCCTCCCGCTCCTCGCGATCCTGTTCGGCTTTTCGGTGGTCCTCATCCTTTCAGGGTCGCTCGAAGCCTACCGGTTCTTCAGCGATGGACGAACGGATGCCCGGATCGTCGGAGCGGAGCATGCAATGCGCTGGCAGGCCGAAGTCTGGGGTCCGGGGGACACGCTGTCCTGGGAGATCGCCCCGGACCCGGACTTCGAGGTCTATTTCGACTCCCCGGAAGGAGTGATTCCGTATGCCGAGCGGGCCCTTGCGGCCTGGTCGGACATCCCGACGGCAGATGTTCGGTGGCAGGTGAACGGCATCGGCGAGGGAGACCACGAAGATCTGCCGCAGGCGGAAGGACGCCACACGGTCTTCGTGGATGCGGGTGACGACAGTTGCGGCGGCTACGCCCGTATCTGGTCCGAGCGTCGTTCTTCAGGCAGATGGGAGATCGCAGAATGTGATGTCGCCTTCTGTGCCCAAATCACGGAGATTCCAGAATGGGTGGAACCGGATTCCCTCGACGAACATCGGAAACAGCATCGCGAAGGATCGGTCGGACTTCTCGTTCATGAATTCGGACACTGCCTCGGCCTCGCCCACGCCGGCGCGGTTTCCACGCAAGGTCGGTGGACCCGGAAGGGCGATTGGGACTTCGTGCATCCTGGAGATCCCGCCATGTCCTACGGGGTGAATCTCGAGGAGCCCGAAGACCTGTCGGCGGACGATGCCCTCGGCGCCTCCCTGTTACGGCCCGCCCCCGGATGGCGGAGGAGGACGAGGACCGGCAGCATCGCCGGAGCTCTCGACCTGGCGGGAGAAGCGGTGCCGTACGCGCATGTATGGGCGCTTCCCGCGGGAGAGGCACCGCTCCGGGACCGGATCGGCGCTTTCAGCGACCGCGAGGGTGCGTTCCTGATCGAAGGACTGCCGCCCGGCGACTATGCCCTCTGGGCCCAGCCGATCAATCGATCGGGCGCGCACGGCGGCCTAGTTTCTGGCGGGGCGCCGATCGACCTGGACGACACGATTCCTGGCCGCATCGTTCGCGTCCAGGAGGGACAGGCGGCCGGAGGAGTGGAGATCCCCATGCGTCGAGGCCGAAGCGTCCGCCAGCCGCCTGATGTGTTCCTGGCAGGGCAGACAGCGGAGCCGCCCGTCCCGATCACGCGGGAGGGAGCCGCTCCCTGCCGGAGCGTCCGGATTCGGAGCGTCCCGCCGTATCTCGCAGGAGGCCCCCTGTGGTTCACGAGGCGCAACTCCTATCTCCGCGGGGATCGCTGGTTCGCAACGGAGCTGACCCTGGAATGGTCGCCGGGTTCGGAGAACACGGTCTTCGACTGGAGCGGTTCCTATCGAGACTGGTGGTGGGACGCCGAGGAGGACCAGCCGGTGGCGTTCCAGTCGGAAGGCATCGGCGCCAGTTCGGCTGTCCTCGATGTGAACATCTCCGACTACCGGATCGAGCGCGACGGTCCCCTGGTGCGCCACACCATGGAGATCGCTTGGCCGGAATCCACCGAGGCGAGCTTGCGGTTTCGTTCCGAAGACGATGCCTGCGAAGGCGAACCGATGGTAGTCTGCAGCCTCGACATCGCCGGCTGCGAGTTGCGGCGAAGATAGCCGCTGCAGCGAGCGCTACTCCCTCCAGATCGTCGTCAGTCTTCATTCGATCGCCGGGGCGATGCTTGGGGGACACCGGGGCGCCGTCTCGCGGGACTTCGCGGTCTCCCGGGGAGAAGCCGCGCTGAAGACGGATCGCAACCCTGGTTGATGTACCCTCGTCGGTTCGCTGCGCCGGGTGCGGGCCGGAGACGGTCCGCCGGGCGGCGGGGGAGGCGAGACCCATGACGATTCCGGTTGCGCGGCTCTGGGAGGGCCGGATCGTCCGGCGCCCCGTCGGGTTTCGGATCGGGTTCGGAGTGGGGATTCGATGCGCCGGACGGCAGCTCCTGCTGCTGACCGTCGTTCTGACCGTAGCAGCGGCCGCCGCCGCTCCGGCGGGCGCCCAGACACCGGAACAGGTGGATCAGATCCTGAACCGCCTCCACTGGCGCAACATCGGTCCGGCGATCATGGGAGGCCGCATCGACGATGCGGCGGTGGTCGAGTCGGATCCGAAGGTGATGTGGGTGGCCACTGCCTCCGCCGGAGTCTGGAAGACGGAGAACCACGGAACCACCTGGATCCCGCAGTTCCAGAACGAGGCAGTGTCCTCGATCGGTTCGATCGCGGTGGCGCCTTCCGACCCCTCGGTGGTCTGGGTGGGCACCGGAGAGCCGGCGAACCGGCAGAGCAGTTCCTGGGGCAACGGGGTGTATGTCTCGACCGACGGCGGAACCACCTGGTCGCACCGGGGGCTCGAAGACACCCACCACATCGGCCGGGTGCTCGTCCATCCCACGGACCCCCGCACCGTCTATGTCGCGGCGCTCGGCCACCTCTGGGGGCCGAACGAGGAGCGCGGCGTCTATCGCACCCGGGACGGCGGCGAGACCTGGGACCGGGTGCTCTTCCATGACGAGGACACCGGTGCCGTCGAGCTGGCGATGGACCCCGCGAGCCCGGACACGCTCTATGCGGCGCTCTACCAGCGCCGCCGGCGGGCGTACGGCTTCGCCGGAGGCGGCCCGGGAAGCGGCATCCACCGGACGACCGACGGCGGAGAAACCTGGACGAAGCTCGGCGGGGGATTGCCCGCAGGGGACACCGGGCGGATCGGTCTCGCGGTCTATCGCCGGGATCCGCGCATCGTCTATGCGATCGTCGAAAACCGGGAAGGAGGCGTCTTCCGCTCGGAGGACAAGGGGCTGCATTGGCAGCGGATGAGCGATGAAAACCCGCGCCCCATGTATTACAGCCAGATCCACATCGACCCGAACAACGACCAGCGGCTCTGGGTGCTCGGGGCGCGCATGCACAACTCCGAGGACGGCGGGCGCACCTTCGTCACCGATCGGGTGGAGAAGATCCACGGCGATCACCATGCGCTCTGGATCGATCCCGCGGATTCGAACCACATGTTCCTCGGCTCCGACGGCGGCATCCACTTCTCTTGGGACCGCGGCCGCAGCTGGAATTTCGTGAACACCATTCCGCTCGGCCAGTTCTACGAGATCGGCTACGACCTGAATACGCCGTATCTGGTGTACGGCGGACTCCAGGACAACGGGAGCTGGGCCGGACCGTCGCGCACTCTCTTCCGGCAGGGAATCAGCAACGAGGACTGGTTCCGGATCGGCGGCGGGGACGGTTTCTATACCCAGGTGATCCCCGGCGATCCGGATACCGTCTATATCGAGTCCCAGAATGGAAACCTCCGCCGACTGAACCGGCGCACTTCGGAAACCAAACAGATCCGCCCGCAGCCGGAGGACGACGGCGAGCGCTACCGCTTCGACTGGAACAGCCCCATCGTCGTTTCGCCGCACGACCCCGATACGGTGTTCTACGGCGGCAACCGGCTCTTCCTCTCCTCGAACCGCGGCGACAGTTGGACGCGCACCGACGATCTGACGAAACGCATCGACCGCGGCGAGCTGCCCATCATGGGCTCGCCGGTGACCGACGACACCCTGTCGCGGCACGACGGCATCTCGAGTTTCGGGCAGATCGTCACCATCGCGGCCTCGCCCCTCGATGCGGGCCTCCTCTATGTGGGCGCCGACGACGGCAACCTGCAGCGGAGCCGCGACGGCGGTGCGAGTTGGGACGATCTGACCGAAAACCTCTCGGGCGTGCCCGAACAGACCTATGTGACCCGGGTGATCGCCTCCGCCCACTCCGCGGGAAGGCTCTATGTCACCCTGGACGGCCACCGGAACGACGACTACTCGACCTATGTCTTCGCGAGCGAGGACTACGGCGGCAGCTTCCGCTCGCTCGCTGCCGGGCTGCCGCCGGAAGCCGGGCTCAATGTGATCCGCGAGCACCACGACAACGAGGACCTGCTGGTCGTCGGCGGCGAGTTCGGCGCCCACCTCTCGCTCGACCGGGGCGTCCGCTGGCACCGGATCGGCGGCCAGATCCCCACCGTGCCGGTGGACGACCTGGCGATCCATCCCCGGGAGAACGACCTGATCCTCGGAACCCACGGACGCAGCATCTGGATCGCCGACGACATCGCCCCCCTTTCCACCCTCGAAGCTTCCGTGTTCGATGCGGACCTCCATGTCTTCCCGGTGCGCGACGCGGTGGCTTGGCGGCTCGAAAATCACAAGGGCAATACCGGCCACGAGTTCTTCGTCGCCGACAACCCGCCCGCAGGAGCGCTGCTCCACATCTACGCGAAAGAGGCGGGCGAGGCCGGAATCACGATCACCGCCGCTGACGGGTCCACGGTTCGTTCGCTGCAGGCCGATCTCGAAGCGGGGCTCAACCGCGCCAGTTGGGACCTCCGGCATGACTCCCCGGTTCCCGACTCCGGGGGAGGCTTCGGCGGCCCGCCTTCGGGTCCCCGGGTGCTCCCCGGCGCCTACACTGCGCGGGTGACGCGGGGCGAGGCGTCCGCCGAAGTCCCGGTTCAGGCCGCCGACGATCCCAGGATCGGAATCTCCGCCGCCGACCGGCGTGCGAACCACGACGCGCTCGTCCGTCTTTCGGGGATGCTCCGGACGATGGTCCGCGCCCATGAGGATGCCGAGGCCACCGCCGGGGAAGCGGCGGCGCTCGCAGCGGCGTTCGAGACCGAGCCGGACAGCGAGATGAAGACGCGGGTTTCGAGCTTGCTCGAAGCGGCGTCCGAAGCCGCCCGAAACCTCTCCCGAAACGAGGGGCGGCCGGGTTTCGGCGCCTGGCCGCGGCCGCTCTTCGCCCGGATCGGGGCGGTGGCGCGGAACCTCGATGCCTACACCGAGGCGCCGAATGCCGGGGTCCGGACCCGGATCGATGCTCTGGGCGCGGAGCTCGACGAGCGCCTCGCTGCCTGGGAAGCGGTGCGCGCCGACATTCCCGGGCTGAATCAGGCCCTCCGCGAGGGCGGTCCCCCGCGCCTCACCCCGCGCCCGAACGGCGGGAACTGACTTTCCGACACAGGAGGAACGAACCGATGCCAGCTCTCACCCGAGCCGATTTTCTGAAGCTCTCCGGCGCCGCCGCCGCGGCCGGGCTCACCACCGCCGCCGGCTGCCGGCAGGCGGGATCGAGCCGTCCCGACCTCATCGTCAGAAACGCCCGGGTGTACACCTCCGAGTACGGCTCCGGCGGCGAGACGATGGACCGCGCCGAAGCGTTCGCGGTCCGGCACGGGAAGTTCACCGCCGTGGGCTCGAACGAGGAGATCCTGAACCTCGCCGGCCCCGGGGTCGAGGTCGTGGACGCCGGCGGCATGACGGTGGTTCCCGGCTTCATCGATGCCCACTGCCATCCGGGGGGGATGCGGGATCTGTTCGAGGTGAACCTCGATGTGCGCACCATCGACGACATCAAGCTGGCGATCCGCGCCGCCGCCGCCGACACCGAGGCGGGGTACTGGGTGGACGGGTTCAAGTACGACGACACCAAGGTCACCGAGAACGGAGAGTACCGGCGCATCACCCGGCAAGACCTCGATGAGGCGGCGGCGGACCATCCGGTGCGCGTTTCCCACCGGGGCGGTCACATCGCCTGGTACAACTCGAAGGCGTTCGAGATGGCCGGGGTGAACTCCTCGGTAGCCGATCCACCGGGAGGGCGCTTCGAAAAGGATGCAAGCGGAGAGCTGACCGGCCTCGTCGAGGAACGGGCACAGGATGTCTTTCGCGGCGTCGGGCAGCGCCGGGTGTACGGGCGGAAGGAGTTCCAGCAGGGCGTGGCCCACATGTCGAAGCTGATGACCGCTGCCGGAATCACCAGCGTCCACCAGACCGGCGGCGACGCCGACGGCCTCCGGGCGCTCGAGGACGCCTACGCCGCCGGCGAGCTGCGCTACCGCATGTACTACTTCGCCTCGGGAAATTCGGACCTCTACCGCGGGCTGAAGACCGCCGGGATCCACCGGGGCTTCGGAAACGAATGGCTTCGCATCGGCGCGGTGAAGTACGGCGCCGACGGATCGGCGTCCGGCCGCACGATGTACATGAGCACTCCCTACGAGGGGACCGACGACCACGGCATCCTCACGATGACCCCCGAGGAGATCATGGAAGCGGTTGAGGACGCCCACGCCCACGACTTCCACATCGGGATCCACGCGAACGGCGATCTCACGATCGGCTATGTGCTCGACGCCTACGAGAAGGTGCTCGCCGAGGCGCCCCGAGACGCCCGCCACCGCCTCGAACACTGCTCGCTGGTGAACCCCGAACTGCTCGCCCGCATCCGGGACACCGGCTCCATTCCCACTCCGTTCTGGACCTATGTCCACTACCACGGGAACAAGTGGGTGGAGTACGGCGCCGAGAAGATGCAGTGGATGTTCGCCCACCGCTCCTTCCTCGACTACGACATCCCGGTCGCCGGTGCTTCCGACTATGTCCCGGGCCCCTACGAGCCGATGATGGCGCTGCAGGCCATGGTGACCCGCAAGGACACCGAGGACCGGGTCTGGGGCGAGAACCAGCGAGTTTCGATGGACGAGGCGATCCGGATCGGGACCATCCACGGCGCCCGCGCCTCCTTCGAGGAGGGCATCAAGGGGAGCATCGCGGCCGGCAAGCTCGCCGACTTCGTGATGCTCGAAGAAGATCCCCACGAGGTGGCGGCGAGCGATCCCGACCGGATCAAGCACATCGCCGTCCAGCGCACCGTCGTCGGCGGCAAGACCATGCACCAGGCCTGAGGCCCGGCCCGGGGGCGGGTGCGGCGCCGGACGGTGCGCCTGTATGCCCGGGGCGGGGATGGCTTCAGCCCGACAGGGGGTGGCTGCATCGGGTGGCTGCATCCCCCGTCGGCGAAGGAGTTTTCGATGTTTCGTTTCGTTCCCGCCGCTGCGCTCGTTCTCGCACTTCCGGCCCTGCCCGCCCTCGCCCAGCCCGGGCAGCAGGGACAGGTGGTGGACCGGCGTCCGTTCCTGAACGGGGTCGAGACCTCGGACGACCCGCGCCGCGTTCCCGCGCCTCCGGGGGAGCGCGGGCCGGAGGGGACGACGGTCCTCACCGGCGGCTTCGTTTTCGACGGAACGGGCACCGAGTCCCGGGTCGCCGCCCTGGTCCTCGAACGGAACCGGATCGCCGCCGTCCTGCCGGAAGGAGCCGCCGGCTGGCCCGAAGGGGAGACCGGCTGGCCCGAGGGCTCTCGGGTGCTCGATGTTTCCGGCCACACCGTCCTTCCCGGCCTCATCGACCTCCACACTCATCTCACCTACACCGAGCCGGGGGTGCCGCAGCCGCTCGCCATCGATCCGGCGCACCAGACGCTGAGGGCGCTCGAGCGCCTCCAGGTCTTCCTCGGTTCGGGAATCACCTCGATCCGCGACACCGGTTCGGCGGGTACGGTTCCCTTCCTCGTCAAGGACTGGGTGAACCAGAACCGGCTGCCCGGTCCCCGGGTTTTCGCCGCCGGCTCGCTGATCACCGGGACCGGCGGCCACGGGGCGGAGGGGCTCTCGATCCACCACCCGCTCTACGGCGGGATCGTCGAGGCGTCGGGTCCCGACGAGTTCCGCGACGCGGTGCGCGAGCAGTTCAAGCGCGGCGCCGACCTCATCAAGATCGCCAGCCACTTCAGCCAGGCGGAGATCGCGGCGGCGGTGGACGAGGCGCACTCGCTCGGTCTCCGGGTCACCGTGGATTCCGAGACCTTCTACACCGGCTGGGCGGTCGAGGCGGGCGCCGACACCATCGAGCATCCGCTGCCGCGCACCGAGGAAGTGGTAGCGATGATGGCCCGCCGGGGCACCGCCTCGGTGCCCACGATCATCACCTACGACTACATCTTCAACGAGCGGGGCAGCTACCACGGCTCGACCTCCCGGCGCTTCGAACTCGACGGCGAGACCAGCCGGGCCATGCTGCGGCAGCTCCGGGAAGCGGGAGTGCTGATCGGGGTCGGGACCGACCTCATCCTCGAGAACTTCCGCGACCTCCCCCACGCCTACATCTGGGAACTGGAGGCATATGTCGAGTGCGGCTTCACCCGCGCCGAGGCGTTGGTCGCCGCTACCCGCGACAGCGCGCGGATCCTCGGCATGGACGACAAGCTGGGCACCCTCGAAGCCGGCAAGCTGGCCGACATCCTGATCGTCGAAGGCGACCCGCTCGAAGGTCTCGGCGCTCTCGCCAATGTGGCGGAAGTGTTTCGGGACGGCTACTGGGTGGTCCGAAACGGCATCGTCCAGCACCCCCCGCCGAAGACCCGAACCCGCCCCGGCCCCGGCCGGTGAATCCCGGTCGATGAGTCCCGGCCGATGAGCCGGCCGGCAGCACCGGCGGTGCGGTCTCTGGAGAAACGCCAGCCGGAGCCGCCCGCGAGCGTCGGATGCGGAAAGTCCGCGCAGCTCGGGGTTGCGAATCGAATGTTGAATCGATTGCAAATGGAATTCTGATTCCATTGCGAAAGTCATGTTGATTTCGTTGCAAATCAGCTGTTCCGAATAGACTTCCTCTCCGCAACCATTGTCCAGAGCCAGGGAGTACCTCCCCCGAGTCGCTGACCGGGAACTGAAGGAGCGCTTGTCCGCCGCCGGCGCGGTTCTGTTGGAAGGGCCGCGGGCTAGCGGCAAGACGGAAACCGGCCGGCGCGCCGCGGCGAGTGAGGTCCTGCTCGATGTGGATCAGACCGCCCGCGAGGCGATCGAAGTGGATCCGCGGCTCGTACTGGCGGGGGAGACGCCTCGGCTGCTCGACGAGTGGCAGGCCGCGCCCTCCCTCTGGAACCCCATGCGGCGGATGGTGGACGAGCGCCGCGCGCGGGGCCAGTTCATCCTGACCGGCTCCGCGATGCCGGCCGACGACATCACCCGGCACACCGGAGCGGGCCGAGTCAGCCGCCTTCGGCTGCGCCCGATGTCCCTCCTGGAACTCGGGCGTTCCACCGGAGAGGTCTCCCTCCGGGCGCTGCTCGACGGACAGCCGGCGCCTGGGGTGAAGGCCGTGCTGTCCGTGCCCGAACTCGCCGAGCTGGTGTGCGTGGGCGGGTGGCCGGGATCTCTCGATTCACCCCCCGAGGGGGCGATGCTCGCGAATCGCGATTATCTCGAAGATATCTGCCGCGTGGACCTGGCGCGGGTGGACGGGGTCCGGCGAGACCCGGAGAGGGTGCGGCGTTTTCTTCGGTCGCTCGCCCGCCAGGTTGCGACCTGCGCCTCGCTCGCGACCATCGCCCGCGATATCGCGGGCCCGGACGACACTTTGACCGCGTCCACCACTCGCGCCTACCTCGCGGCGCTCGAACGGGTCATGGTGGTGGAAGACCAGCCGCCGTGGGGACCCCGGCTGCGCTCTCGGTCGCGGCTGCGGACTTCGCCGAAGCGCCACTTCGTGGATCCCTCGCTCGCGGCGGCGGCGCTCGCTGCGGGCCCGGAACACCTGGTCGCCGACCTCGCCTGGTTCGGATTCCTCTTCGAGTCCCTGGTCGTCCGTGACCTGCGCGTCTATGCCCAGGCGATGGGCGGCAGTGTCTATCACTATCGGGACAACACCGGGCTCGAAGTGGACGCGATCGTGGACGCCGGCCCCGGCCGCTGGGGGGCGTTCGAGGTGAAGCTGAGCGCGGGGCGCGTGGACGAAGCAGCCGCCAACCTTCTCCGGTTCCGGGATCGGGTGGACGACCGCCTCGTCGGGGCGCCGTCCGTCCTCGGCGTGATCGTCGGAAGCGCCTACGGGTACATGCGTACCGACGGGGTGGCGGTCATCCCCTGCCAGTCCCTCGGTTGCTAACTGTGACCTTGCGGTAGGTTGTTCACGCGAGCCCGACCCGGGGATCGCGACTCCGCCGCGGTCCACCTCGATGCGCCGTTCGGGGAGTGAAGAGAATCGCCCGTCCCCACGATCTCCATCCGACGGCTGGGGCTCGACCGCGCGCAATTCTCCAAGCGCGGGGAGGGGCGGGGGCCTCTAGCAGCCTGTGGACAAAGTCACACGGCGTCGAGCGGCGATGCCCAGTTCTCCCGGTGGGGGCCCCGGCTGAACCGCGCCGTTTCACGGCGCTCATCGTTGCGTTTCGGTCGAAATACTCCCGGTATTCCTCCCTCACGCGCCTTGCCAGCCGGGCGCCGCCCCCACCGGGAGAACTGGACCGCTCTTTGGGCTTGCGCCACTTCATCCACAGGCTGCTAATCGGCGGCGAGCACTTCTTGCACCGCGCGATGGGCCTCGCGGATCGCGGCGTCGGTGTGGGGGCTGCCCGCGGAGTCCGCATTCGCGATCGCGATCCGCCCGAAGGGGCGGCGGGCGGTGACCACCGGGCGCTCGCCGCCCGCCTCGAAGGCCCATTCGGGTGGGTCGAAGAGCGGGTTGTAAGAGTAGGTGTACCCGTGGGGCCAGCGGTTCACGGTGATCGCGGCGATGTCGCGGCCGGCGTCGAAGCCGGCGCTCCCCAACATCCGGTCGAGCTGATCGCGGATCCGCTCTTCCACCGCCTCGAAGGTGGTGTGGAGCAGTTCCATCCGGCCGATCCGGTGCTGTTCGCGCCGGGAGAGTCCGGCTTCGCCGGGGTAGCGATTCATCCGGAGCACGAGCGGCTCGTCCGGCGAGATGGAGGTGCGGTACTCCCCGAGAGCGAGCTGCGGCGCGAGGGATACGGCGCTGTGGTAGCCCCCCGGGGCGGCGATCGCGGAGACGCCGGCTTCCGGGAAGGCCCGCCAGTTGCGGAGCAGCACGCTCGTGTACTGGAGCGGAGACTTCTCGGCCCAGGCGAGCGCGTCTTTCTGCGCCTGCGGCAGTTCGGGGATGAGGAAGGGAACGATGTTGTGCCAGCAGGCGAGGATCACCCGCTCGGTGCGGACCGCCGATGCCGCTTCGCCGCTCACGAAGTGCACGCGCGCGGGGCCGCCGTTTCCGCCCCCGCCCCGGGGTTCGACCCGGATCACCGTCGAGGAGAGCCGGATCCGCACCGGGGCGTCGGGGCGGTCCAGCTTCCGGTAGTCCACCGGGGCCATCACCACATCCTCCATGCTGCTTCCCGGCACGGCGTCGGGAACGAGCCGTCTCACCAGGAGGCGGGTGATCGTGGCGTTGCCGTCGGGGAAGTAGAGGTCGGGGTCTCCGGCATCCGCCCGCGTCTGGTTCTCGCGCCCGTGCTGGCCGCCGGGCTCGTCCGAGAGCGCGTCCGGCGGCGTCTCGGGGATCTCCATCCCCGAAAATCCCGGCCAGCCCTCTTCCCAGGCATAGCGGGCGGGGTAGGCGTCGATGCCGGTGCAGAAGGTGCTCCGGGGCCGGTGGTCGAAGAACCAGACCACTCCGGGGCCGCACTGCACATGACGGAGCAGGAAGTCCCGGTAGCTGATGGTGGCGAGGAATGCTTTCTTCTCGGCCGGGGAGAGGTCGGGCAGGTAGTCCGGCTGGTCCTCGGCGTGGAGTCGGATCAGGTCGCGGCGGACGGCTTCCGGCATCGGCGAATCGGCGAGGAACTCGTGGAGTGGGCGGCTCCCGAGCCCGGCGACCAGGCGGTCCTCGCCGAAGGTCTCGCGGTCGAAGAACATGCCCCGCCGGAGGCCCAGGTCCCGGTAGGTTCCCGCGACCGGGCGCACGCTCTCGTAGTAGCGCTTCCGATCGATGCCGAGCTCGCGCAGCAGCCCGCCGGCGATTGCGCCGTACTGCGACGGGGCTTCCACATTCAGGGTTCCGCCGTTCATCAGGTAGGTCCGGCCGTCGAGATGGAATTCGTTGCGCTTCGCGTGTCCGCCGAAGTCGTCGTGGTTGTCCAGCAGCAGGATGCGGGCGCCGGGGCCGGCCTCCTGCCGGAAGAAGTGGGCGGCGGCCAGCCCGGAGATCCCGGCGCCCACGACCACGAGGTCGTAGGACTCGCCGGTGTCGGCCGCGGTCCAGGTCCGGCCTTCGCGCGCGAGGGCGTGCGCCGCCTCGAAGGAGCCCGGGTGCGCCCCGCGCATCCCGGTGCGGAGCGGGGGATAGGGAAGCGCTCCTTCCTTTGCGATCGCCGCGCGGAACTCCGGAACCTCCTGGCAGCCGAGTGCTGCTCCGGTGAGCGCGATGGAAACGCCGGAAAGGAAATCGCGGCGGCTCACGCCGTCCGCCGGGGCGTCGTGTTTCGGATGGATCGGGGCCATGGCGCAGACTCCTGGGGTGTGGCGGACGGCGGTCGCTTGTACCACACTCCCGCTGGGGTAGACGGCTCGATGGGGAAGGACGGCTCGACAGAGAAGGACGACTTCGCCGGGGCCACCGGCAAGTTCGCCCGGGTCCAGGCGCTGGTCTGCAGGATTCCGCCCGGCCGGGTGAGCACCTACGGCCGGCTCGCGCGCGCGGTCACCGCCGCCGGCTATCCGCTCTCGGCGCGCGCGGCGGGCTGGGCGCTTCGGCATTGTTCGCCCGAGGTTCCCTGGCACCGGGTGGTGAACGCCGCGGGAGAGCTCTCGGCGGAAATCCGGGGGAGCTGTCCGCTCGGGTGGCAGCGGGCGCTGCTCGAACGCGAGGGAGCGCCGTTCGACGCCGCCGGCCGCGTGCAGCTCGACCGCTGTCTGTGGGAGCCTTCGGAAACCGACGCCTTCCTCTTTCCGCAGGCGGCGGAGAATCCGTGATGTACCGGGGTTCGAGGGTCGGCGTCGTCGTCCCGGCGCGGGACGAAGAGCCGAACATCGGTGCGGTGGTGGAGGAGCTGCTCCAGCTCCGGGGTGACGGCGGCGGGCGGCTGGTGGACGATTTCGTGGTGTGCGACAACGGATCTCGCGACGGCACCGGGGACCGGGCAGAGAAGGCGGGGGCGCGCGTGGTGTTCGAGTCGGAACCCGGCTACGGCGCCGCCTGTCTGAAGGCGGTCTCGGCGCTCGCGCCGGTGGATGTGGTGCTCTTCACCGACGGCGATGGATCGTTCCGGGCCGCGCAATCCATCCGTCTGTTCGACGCGATCGCCGCCGGAGCAGATCTCGCCGTGGGGTCCCGTGCGCTGGGGACCTCCGAGCCGGGGGCGCTCTCCTGGCCGCAGCGGGCCGGAAACCGAGTGGCCGCCCTGCTGATTCGAGGCCTCTGGCGGCGAGTCGTGACCGATCTCGGCCCCTACCGCGCCATCCGCTCCGACGCGCTGCAACGCCTCGGAATGCGCAACCGGGCCTACGGATGGACCGTCGAGATGCAGATCCTGGCGATCCGGCACCGCCTTCGGCTGGTAGAGGCGCCGGTGGACACCCGCAGGCGCCGCCGCGGCCGGTCGAAAGTGGGAGGAACGGTTCGCGGCGTGATCGGCGCGAGTCTCGGGATCCTGGGTACCATCGCCCGGCTTCGGATTCGGAAAAGCTGCCCTGGACTCGGGCGTGCTGGTCGGGAGCGAGGAGGCGGCGAACGATGACCGGCAACCCGTCCCTCCGGTGCGCCGTCTTCTGGTTCTGGGCGCTCGCCGGGATCTCCTGCGTTGCACCGCGGCCGGCCGCGGATCTTTTCTGGGCGGCGTACGACGAGGGAAATCCGGATTCGATGGACCACGCCGCCTGGCAGGCGATCCTCGACGGCTACTTGCGCACCGAAGACCCCTCCGGCATCCACCGGTTCGACTACGCGGCGCTCCTGGCGAACGCCGCGGACCGCGAGCGGCTGGTGTCGTATCTGGCCTACCTCCAGGAACGAGATCCCCGACGCTACTCCCGGGGCGAACAGATGGCGTACTGGATCAACCTCTACAACGCCCTCACGATCGAGATCGTGCTCGGCAGCTACCCGGTGGAGTCCATCCGGCACATCCACGAGGGCATCGTGCCCCTCGCGGGTCCCTGGGACGATGTCCACGCGCGGGTGGCGGGGCAGGAGCTGACGCTGAACGACATCGAGCACGGCGTCCTGCGCGCTCTCTGGCGGGACCCCCGCATCCACTACGCGGTGAATTGTGCAAGCCTCGGCTGCCCCAACCTGGCCTCCCGGGCTTTCACGGCGGAAAACCTCGAAGCGCTGCTCGAAGCGGGGGCGAGGATGTACATCAACCATCCCCGCGGGGTGGAAGTGCGGGACGAGTCCGATGCGGTGGTTTCGAGCCTCTACGACTGGTTCCGCGAGGATTTCGGCGAGACCGAGGCCG
Organism: Vicinamibacteria bacterium; assembly: GCA_963422395.1. Taxonomy (GTDB): domain Bacteria; phylum Acidobacteriota; class Vicinamibacteria; order Marinacidobacterales; family Marinacidobacteraceae. The sequence goes on from OY729431.1 coordinate 974,163, forward strand.
ACGTGGTAGCCCACTTGCTCCGCTATGCGGAACCGGAACTCGCGGTGGAACTCGAAGGCTTCGACGGCGAATTGAGTTATGCGTACGACTGGCGCCTCAACGCTCCCCGGTAACGGCGCGGACGCGCCTCGCCCCCGGGGGGAATCTCCGGCCGAACCTCGAAATCGGGTTTTCCCGGGGAATCGGGATTCTCCGGTGCATCGCTGGGATGTTTCTCCGGGGGAAGCGGCCGCCATCCAGCGCGAGCTCGCCGGACGGGTCTCCTCGAGCGCGCCCGCCGGGTTCGATCCCGCGGTGGTCGTCGGGCTCGATGCCGCTTTCCCGCGGGGCGGCCGGGATTGCGTCGCCGCCGCTGTCGCCTGGAATGTCGGGGAGCGCCGGGTGCTCGAGGAGCGCGTGGTCCGCCGGCCGCTCTCCTTCCCCTATGTTCCCGGACTCCTCTCCTTTCGAGAGGCACCGGCGGTGCTGGCCGCTTTTTTCGAGCTGACCACGAGAGTCGAAGCACTCCTCTGCGACGGACACGGGCTCGCCCACCCGCGCCGCTTCGGCCTGGCCTGCCACCTCGGGGTACTCACCGGGATCCCGGCGGTGGGATGCGCCAAGAGTGTTCTGGTGGGGGAGTACGACGAGCCGGGTCCCGCGCACGGTGCCAGAACGGCCCTCACGCACCGCGGCGAGCGGGTCGGCACGGCGCTCCGCACCCGCGACCGAGTGCGGCCGGTGTTCGTCAGCGTCGGCCATCTCCTGGACCTCACGGCCGCCGAGCGCCTCGTGCTCGGCTGCGCCATCGGTTTTCGTCTTCCGGAACCCGTCCGCCGCGCCGACGCGCTCGTGAGCCGGGCCCGGCAATTCTGATCTCCGCTCGTCCGTCCCCTTCCGGGGGCGCGGCGAATCAGGAGTAGAGCAGCGAGGACGCCCGCAGCCGGTCGAAACCGCCCCGCGCCGCCTCGCCGGCGTCGGCGAGGTCCGCGGCGGTGCGGCCCGCCTCGATGCCCTCGCGTAGCTCGGGGCTCCCGGCGAGGATGTCGATCGGGAGCCGTTCTCTCTCGTATTCGTAGGGCGGGGGCCGCCAGCGGAATTCGTCGGGCCAAAGACGGTGCAAGTGGTGCAGGATCGCGATTCCCGTCCGCCAGGGCAGGTAGGCGCGGCGGTCCGTCACATGCTGCATGACCCCGCCGCATTCCTCGCCGGCGAACTTGTGGAAGGTGGGCCGGAACCGTACCGGACGGAAGCGGACTCCGGGGAGCTCCTCCTCTCGGAGCGCGGCAGCGAGGCGGCTTCCCCCGACCCAGGGGGCGCCGCAGAGCTCGAAAGGGCGCGTGGTGCCCCTCCCTTCGGAGAGGTTCGTCCCTTCGAGGAGACAGGCGCCCGGATAGACGGCGGCGGTGTCCAGGGTCGGCATGTTCGGGGACGGCGGCACGAAAGCCAGCCCGGTCTCGTCGAGCCACTGCTCCCGCCGCCAGCCCTGGCAGCCGAGGATCACCAGGTCGGCACCGATCCGGTGGCGGCGGTTCAGGAAACCGGCGATCTCGCCGGCGGTCATTCCGTGCCGATTCGGCAGCGGATAGAGGCCCACGAAGGAGCGGTGGTCGTCCCGGATCAGGTTGCCCTCGACGGCGCCGCCGATCGGGTTGGGGCGGTCGAGCACCACGATGCGCTTCCCGTGCTCGGCGGCCGCCTCCATCGCATGGGCCATCGTCCAGACATAGGTGTAGTAGCGCGCCCCGATGTCCTGGATGTCGAAGACGAGCGCATCCAGCCCTTCGAGCATCGCCGCCGTCGGGCGCCGGACGGGGCCGTAGAGGCTGAACCGGGGGACTTCGTCCGCCCCGTCGGGAATCTCCACCAGGTCCTGCTCCACCGCGTCGAAGCCGTGCTCGGGTGCGAAGAGCGCCGCCAGCCGAACCCCGGGAAGGCCGGCGACGACCTCCCGCGCGTGGCGAAAGCCGGTGTCCACCGAGGAGGGGTTCGCGATCAGCCCGACCCGAAGCCCCGAAAGCAGCTCTCCGGCCTCCGGCAGCCGATCGAGCCCAGTGCGCACTCGCTGTCTGCTCATGGCGGAAAGACTACGGATTCGGACCGCTCCCGGTTCGGGGCCATCCGGTCGGCCGGCTTCTCCGCCGATGGGATACTTCGGCGTCTGGCGGCGCTGTCGCCGAGCCCGCCTGCCAGGGAGGTCTGCCCCGATGATCCGTTTCCTCTTCTCGTTCGCTGTTTCCATCGTTTTCGCCGCACCGGCGGCCTGGTCCACCGCGGCCCGCGGGGGGGGCCGCGAAGAGACTCGCTGGACGCCTGCGCTCTCCATGGAATACCACCGGGTGTCCTCGGTGGCGATCTCGCCGGACGGCGAGCTCGTCGCCTTCGGGCGAACCGTTCCGCTGATGGAAGGCGAGCAGTCCGAGTACCGGACCCAGATCCAGGTGGTCCCGGCGGCGGGCGGCGAGACGGTCGCCTACACCACGGGAGAGGAATCGGCGACGGCGCCGGCCTTTTCGCCGGACGGCCGCTATCTCGGCTTCCTGCGGGCGGGGCCGGAGAAGCCCCAGGTGTGGCTCTTGCCGCTCGGCGGGGGTGAGGCGTTCCCGATCACCCACGCCGAGGACGGAGCGCGTTCCTTCGGTTTCTCGCCCGACGGGCGGAGCGTGGCGTATCTGACGAACGATCCCGAGACCGAGGAAGAGAAGCAGCGGAAGAAGGAGAAGCGGGATGTCGAGCTCGTGGATCGGAATTTCCACTACACCCATCTGCATGTCGCGCTCGTGACCGACCGCCCCGACCCGGACGGCGAAGACCGGCGGCTCACCCGAGGGGACTTCCAGGTGACCGGCTGGGACTGGTCGAGCAGCGACCGGATCGTCTTCGCCCATCAGGAAGATCCCCGTATCAACACGAGCCGCCGCTCCGGCGACCTCTCGGTGGTCCATCTCGCCGACGGTGCGGTCCGACTGCTCCACGGGGGCGCCGGGGTCGAAAGCCAGCCCCGCGTCTCTCCGGACGGTCAGACGGTGGCGTTTCGCTCCACGGGCGACCGGCCGGAGCCGATCGGGCTCGGCGATGTCTATCTCATCCCGGTGATGGGCGGCGAACGGGTGCGTCTCGCGGAAACGCCGGACCGAAACCCGGCGATCCTCGGCTGGTCGCGCGACGGGTCGCTGGTCTATGCGGCGGAAGCCGAGCGCACTACGCGGCGGCTGTTCGCGCTCCCCCGGGGCGGCGGGGCTCCCTTCGCGCTGACTCCGGGCGAGGGGGTGTTCCGCTCTCCGGCGGTCGCCGCCGCCGCGGATGTCATGGCGTTCGTCCACGAAACGCCGGAGACCCCCTGGGAAGTGTTCGCTGCCGGCCTCGGCGAAGGCGGCGGGATGCTCGACTCCTTCGAGCCGCGCCGGCTCACCGACCTCCACGCAGGGGTCGCCCGACCGGAGCTGGGCAGGACCAGCGTGCTCTCCTGGAGATCGCCCGACGGAACTCCGGTGGAAGGGCTGCTCACCCTCCCGGTCGGCTACCGGGAAGGCCGCCGCTACCCGCTCATCCTGAACATCCACGGCGGCCCCGCCGGGGTGTATTCGGAGACCTTCACCGGGGGACCGGGTATCTACCTGCTGCAGTATTTCGCCCAGGAGGGATTCGCCGTCCTGCGGGGGAATCCGCGGGGTTCCACCGGCTACGGCAAGGAGTTCCGCTACGCCAACTTCCAGGATTGGGGTTTCGGCGATTTCGACGACCTCCTGGCCGGAGTGGATCGGGTCATCGAGCAGGGGGTGGCCGATCCCGCCCGGCTCTTCATCATGGGCTGGAGCTACGGCGGCTACCTGACCTCCTTCGCGGTCACCCGGACCGACCGTTTCGCGGCCGCCAGCATGGGCGCCGGGCTCCCGAATCTCATCAGCATGGTGACCACCACCGACATCCAGGACTACCTCGCGGGCCACATGGGGGGTGACTTCTGGGAGGACTACGAGGTGTACGAGGCGCATTCGGCGATCTACCGGATCGCCGAAGTCTCGACCCCGACGCAGGTGATCCACGGCGCCGAGGATCTGCGGGTGCCTCTCACCCAGGGGCAGGAGTTCTACCGGGCGCTCGACCGGCGCGGAGTGCCGACGGAGATGATCGTGTATCCCCGGACGCCGCACGGACCGCGGGAGCCCAAGTTCCTGATGGATGTCTCCGACCGGATCCTGACCTGGTTCCGCCGGCATCAGCCCGACGGCGCGCCCGCCGCGCCGGAAAATGGCCCCATTCGGGGCCGCCGCCGATAGCACAGCAGCCTGTGGAACCCGAGCCGAGATCCTGAAGGAATCCTTCAGGGAGCAAGAGAGGCCGCGCGGGTGCCTCTCCCTGAACGCCTCATCGCAGGAGTCCGTCTCCCCCAGTCCAGTGTCCAGATAGATCGGAGAGCGAGAGAGTCGCTGCCTCGTGAAGGGGATCCCCCTTCCCCGGCAGCGGTTTGCGAACCTGGAGCGCGGTAGATTCCCCCGCACGCAAGGGACGGACTCCAAGGTGAGCGAGAGCGGGGCGGGGCTTCTCTCCGGGCGCCCGGGGAGCCGGCTCTGGGTGTTCGGCCCCGTAAACGATCTGCTGCTGCTGATCGCGACTCCGGCGCTCATCCTGCCGGTGGCGTTCCTGGTTCAGGGCCGGGAGGCCGCTGCCGCCGTGGGTCTGCTGGTGGCCGGTTTCGGCGCCCTCGGCCACCACCTGCCGGGGATGATGCGCGCCTACGGGGACCGGGCGCTCTTTTCGAGGTTCCGCGCGCGATTCCTGTTCGCGCCGCTCGCCTTCCTCGCTGCCGCGCTCGGCTTCGCGCTGCACGGGTTGAACGGGGTGTCGCTCCTGGTGCTGGTCTGGGGGGTCTGGCACGGAGCGCTGCAGGTGTACGGCTTCCTCAGGATCTACGACGCCCGAGCGGGCGCCTTCGGCCGTTGGAACTCGCGCCTCGACTTCGCGATGTGTCTCGGGTGGTTCGGCTTCGGCGTCCTCCATTCCCCGGGCCGCCTCGGTGAGCTGCTGGAGCTGTGGTACGCCCTCGGCGCGCCCCTGGTTTCCCCGGAGTGGTTCTTCGGATTTCGCGGGGGTTTCGATCTGGCCCTCGCCGGGCTCACCGCGCTGTTCGTCTTCCGCGCCGCGCGGGACCTGCTCGCCGGACGCGGACAGCACCCGGTGAAACTGCTGGCCGCCGCGATGTCCTTCGGGTTCTGGTGGTGGTGTTCGGTTGCGGTCCCTCACGCGGTTCTCGGCGTCGCGCTCTTCGAGGTCTTCCACGATGTGCAGTACCTGGCCATCGTCTGGGCGTTCAACCAGCGCCGCGCCCGCGAAGGCGGCGCCGGACGTTTCACCCGCGTTCTCTTCGGCGGGGGGAGAGCGATGATCTTCCTCTATGTCGGCCTCGTCCTCGGGTACGGGCTCCTGCGCTTCGTTCCCGAGGTGGTATCCGCGCCCGCAGTGGGGCGGTTCGTCTTCGCGGTCGTGGCAGCCTCGACGATGCTCCATTTCTACTTCGATGGCTTCCTCTGGAAGATCCGGGAGGCCGACACCGGGCGAGCGCTCGGCATCCATCGGGCTCCGAGGGCGGTTCCCGCCGCCGCCGTCCGGAGCGCGATCCTCACCCCCCACGCGGCGAAGTGGGCCGGGCTCTTCGCCCTGCCGCTCGTCCTGCTGTTCGGGCTCGAAACCCGTGCCGCGGCAGAGCCGCTCGGGAAGCGGTACGAGAACCTGACCGCCATCGTTCCCGACAGCGCCGAATTCCAGCACAACCTGGGATTCGCCTACCGGGAGGCGGGGCAGCTCGAAGCGGCGGAAGCTCGCTACCGCCGGGCCCTCTCGATCGACCCCGGCTATCCGCGCGCTCACGCCAACCTGGGAGTCGCGCTGCTGTCGCGAGGAGCGTGGGAGGAGGCGGAGACCTCGCTTCGGCGGGCGCTGGAACTCGACGAAGGCTATGCCGCCGCGCACCATAACCTGGGCTTCATCCAGGAACGGGTCGGCGCCCGGCTCGCCGCGGAACGCCACTACCGCCGGGCGGTCGAGCTGGACTCCGAACTCGTCGAGCCGCGGCTGGGGCTCGCCCGGATGCTGCTCGCCGCCGACGATGTTTCCGGTGCCGAGCCCGTGCTCGAAGCGGCGCTGCGGGTGGATCCCGGCGCCTTCGAGGCCCACCGGAATCTCGGCCTGATCCGGGCACGGCGCGGCGATCACCCCGCGGCGCTCGCCCATCTCGAAGCATCGCTGGCCGCGGCGCCGGACGATCCGGCGGCGCTCGAGACCGCCGCCTGGATCCTCTCGGTCACTCCGGAATACCGCGATCCGGAGCGCGCGGTCCGCTACGCGCGGCGCGCCTCCGAACTGGCCCGCCATCTCGACCCTTCGGCTGCGGACACCCTGGGCGCGGCACTCGCCGCCGCTGGAGATTTCGAGGGGGCGCTCGTCGCCGCGAGGACTGCCGCGGCACTGGCCCTCGATGCCGGAGACCGCGGCCTCGCCGGGGAGATCGCGGCGCGGATCGCACTCTACGAAAGGGGGCGGCCGGTGACCCTTTCTCCTCGCGGGGGAGCCACCCGGTGAAGAACACGACGAAGGTCGGCCTTCTCTTCTCTCGACTGCGCCCCCTGGCGCCCGCGGCGGTACTGGCCGGCGGCCTCTTCCCCGCTTCCGCGGGGAGTGCGCAGCAGGAAGAGATGGCCCCGCGCCACCGCGCCTTCCTCGAAGAGGAGGCCGCCTATATCGCTTCCGAAATCGAACGCGAGGCATTCGCCGCCCTATCGGGCGAGGACACCCGCGATGGCTTCATCGAAGCGTTCTGGCAGCGGCGCGATCCGAACCCCACCACCCCGGAGAACGAGTTCCGGGAGGAGCACTTCGCCAGGATCGCCTACGCGAACGAGTTCTACGGAAGGGATACCGGGCGTTCCGGCTGGCGCACCGACCGCGGCCGGTTCCACATCCTCCTGGGGCCACCGCGCATCACGGAGGACTTCTCCTACTCGAACTTCCTCTACCCGGCGGAGCTTTGGTTCTACAACGACTCGGCGCTCCGGGAGCGCGGTGTTCCGGCGTTCTTCTATCTGCTCTTCTTCCGGCCCTTCGGGGCTGGGGAGATGCGCCTCTACAGCCCGGTCGAAGACGGCCCGCAGGCGCTGCTCGTCGCCCCCGAGCCGTTCCATCGGGGAGACTTCCGGCAGAACATCCAAGCGGCCTACGACCAGCTCCACGAGATCAGCCCCGAACTCGCCTCGGCCGCGCTCTCCTTCCGGACCGACGAAGGTACGAACTTCGGTGACCTCCGCTCCTTCGGCACGGTGGCGCTCCTCGACGAGATCTACCGGTCGCCGACCTTCGGCATCGACACCAGCTATGCCTCGCGCTTCGATCTCGGCAGCGTCGAAAGCGACTACCTCTTCCACCATGTTCCGAGCGCCGGGTTCCACCAGGTGCTGCCGGGGCCGGGCGGCTACTACCTGCACTGGGCCATCGAGATTCCGCCGGAATCGGTGATCGTGGTGCGGGATCCGGACATCGGTCGCTATGGCGCGGTGTTCCTCGCCTCGATCGAGATCTCCTCCCGCGAGGACCCGGAAAGAGTGCTCTATTCCGATCGGGCGGAGGCATTCTTCGCGGTGTCCGAGGAAGAAGCGGCGGCGCTCACCCGCCCGTACCTGTTTCGCGGCACCGTGCCGGTGATTCCGGGGTCGCATGACTTGCGGGTCATCGTGCGGAACCGTGCCTGTCCGAGCCGCCGCGAAGAGGATTGCCGGCGCGCCTATACGCTGCTCGACGGGGCTTTCGAGGTCCCCGAGCTGCAGTTCGATACTCCGGACCTGACGGCTCCGGTACTCGCCTGGTCCAGCGAGCTGCTCGGCGGCGAGCCTCTCTACCGGGCCTATCGATTCGGACGCCGGATCCTTTCCCCGAATCCGGCGGGCATCTTCGCTTCCGGAGAGACCCTCTATCTGCTCGCCGAGCCGCTCAATGCGCCGGAAGGCGCGCGGGTCGCGTGGAGTGTGGTTCCAGATCCCGACGGGTTGGCTTCGGAGGAGCTGCTGCCGCCGCTGCCGCGCGAAGGCGCTGTTCCCGCACATGCCGAACGCGAGGGGCCGCTGGTGTTGAGGCAGCCGCTCGAAGGGTTGGTCGGCGGGCGCTACCTGGCGGTGATCCGACTCCTCAGCGCGTCCGACGCGGAGCTCGCGCGCCGGGAGGTCCGGTTCCAGATCACTCCGCGCGCAGTGGTGGCCCGGCCTGCGGTGGACGGCGGCCTCGGGGAGAGCCGCCCCGAGCTGGCCGGAGCGCCCGAACTCGCGCGGGCACGGCAATGGGAGGCTGCCGGGGACCCCGCGATGGCCCGCGCCTTCGCCGAGGCGGCGGTGCGGGTGGGGCCCAACCTGGCGGCGGCGCGCGAACTGCTCGCCGCGCATCGGCTGCGGGAGGACGATCCGGCCGGTGCCGCGGCGTTGCTCGGCCCGGTGTTCGAGGCCCATCCGGACCGCTATGACGCCGCCCGCCGCCTTGGCGAGGCCCGGGTTCGAAGCGGTGCATTCGAGGCGGCGTTAGCTCCCCTCAACCGGGCGCTATCGCTGCGCGCGCCGGACGCTGACCTGCTGGTGCTGTTGGCCACCGCCCATCTCGTCCTCGGCGACGAGGAACGCGCCGGCGAATTCCTCGATCGGGCGCAGGCCCTCGATCCCGAAAACGAGCGCGTCTTGGCGCTCCGCCGCCGCTGACCCCCGCGGGGGAGTGAGGCGGCGGGACGGCTCCGGCCCCGCCGCCGAGCCGGGGAGGGTTGGCCCCCGGCTAGAACTAGAACTGGTAGCGGACGCCCAGTTTGAAACTGCGAGGCTCGAGGAAGCCGATGACCTTGCCGTACGCGGAACCAGCGCGGATCACCTGATTCAACACCGGATTGGCGTTCGTCATGTTGTAGGCGTCGAAGAACAACGACAGGCGGTCCCGTTCCCAGAACGACAGGTCCTTCTCGAACCGCAGGTCGAGGATCAAGACATTGTCGGAACGCTCGGTCATGTCGGAGAGCGGCACCTGGTTCGTTCCCGCCCCGCCGGGAATGCTGATCGGCTGGATCGGCGCGTAAGCCCAGCCGCTCTGCGCCCGGTACTGGAAGGAGATCGCCGCCCCGATGTTCGGGATCTGGTAGCGGCCGATCGCTTTGAGGTTCCAGTTGGAGTGCTTCTGCTTCGTGCTCACCGCCGAATTCCAGTTCAGCCCGCTGCCCTGGATCCCGAGCGTCCAGGGGTCGGCCTGGGTGTCGGCGCTCGACGAACTGCCGCAGCAGACGAGCTCGTTTCGCCACTGGTAGTGGAAACTGCCCTGCAGGAAGAGGCCGCTGCGGAACCGCCGCCCGAGACCGACCTCGATGTTGTCGTATTCGTTCGAATCGAGTCCGGGAGGCCCGGTATCCACCGCGTTGGCCGTTCCCGTTCCCTCGGGCGGCCGCGTCATCGAGGTGATGGGCTGGCCGGTGTTCGCGTTCATGGGGCAGGGGAAGACCGCGTCGCCGCAGAGGATCGCGCTGTTCAGGAGTGCGTCGAGGAGATCCGCCCGGTAGGTGTCGAAGACATTCCGGTCCATCTTGCGGACATAGGAAATCCGCAGGTTCGTCTCCGGCATCACCTCGCTCTCGAGAGAGGCGGTGATCTCGTCGTAGTAGCGCTTCTGGCTGAGGTCCACCGGCACCCCGCCCTCGACTCGGCCCACCGGCAGGCCGGTGCCCGACGACTGGCTCAACAGGTCACCCAGCTCGTTCTGCCCGTCGTAGGTTCCGTTTCCGTTGGGATCGAGGAACTGGAAGATGACCTGTTGGCGGGAGGCGGGGTTGGCGCTCTGGAAGCCGTCGGGCCCCACATTGTGGGTGTAACGGCTGGCCGACGCCTTGACGACGGTCCGGCCCTCGCCAGTCAGGTCGTAGGTAACGGCGAAGCGGGGGTAGAAGTCGTTCCAGGTGAAGATGTCCTTCTCCGAAATGGAGACGCCGCTCAGGAAGAACTCGCTGTACGCCGGCGCCAGTTCGGCGGAGTTGTAGTAGCCGTGCTGGTTGGCCACCCGGATGCCCGCGGTGATCGTCAGACGCGGATTCACCTGCCAGGTGTCCTGGGCGAAGAAGTGCAGGTTCGCGTCCCTGGTATCGGATACCGCTGTCGGGGTGTTCACGAAGAGGATCTCGGAGGTCCCCGTCGGATTCGTCGGGCTGACGAGGCTCGACCGGTCGCGGTACTGGATGGACCCCGAGGCGTCGTTCGAAAAGAAGAGCCGGGCGTCTTCCATGTAGTCCACGCCGAACTTCAGGTCGTGGCTTCCGGCCGCGTCGGGGATGTAGTAGTTCAGGATGCCGACGAACTGCGGCCGTTCCTTGTCGTAGGTGAACGGCCAGACGCCGGAGCCGGTGCGGCGCGTGGTATCGAGATCGATGCGGGGGGGATTCGTGTCAGGAGACACTGCCGGCACCATGGGCCAAGTGACGCCGTAGTACATCGCCTTCACATTCGAGAAGGCACGGTCGGACCAGACCCGCTGCCATTCGGCCTTGTGCACCCAGGTCCAGGAATCCTGGGCGAGGCGCACATCGGGCGAGTTCAGCGCATTGATTCCCCGATTCGGGCGGTACTTGAGACCCCACTGGCTGTAGCCGATCAGTTCGTCCTTTTCGGAGAGGGAGAAGTTGACCTTGGCGTAGTAGTTCCGCAGGACCGCCTCTTCCTTGATCGTTTCCGGGTCGAGGCCGGAAATGGTCCGGTGGGTGAGGTTGTTGTTGTAGGCGAGGAAGAACCAGGCCTTGTCCCGCCAGAGGGGTCCGCCCACATCGGCGTGCCCCTCCCAGTAGGTGAGCATGTGGTTCGTCCCTGCTCCGCGGCTTTCGAGCTCGGAGGTGAGGTTGTCGCCCACGAAGCTCTCGCCGAGGTAGTCGGCGTAGAGGAGCGCCGAGAGATCGTTTCCTCCGGTCTTGATATCCATCACGATCGTGTTCCCGGCCCAGGCGTTTTCCACATCGGCGCCGGCATTCGAGATGTTGAACTGATTGACGGTCAGGCTGTCCATGTAGAAACCGAAACCGCCGGTACTGAAATTGGAGTCCACTCCGTCGATGACGATCCGATTCTGATCGCGGAGTCCGAAGGCGTCGAAACCGGACTGCTGGGCCTTGTGCGAGCCCGCCACATCGAAGCCGCGCATCCGGATGCCCGGAGTGAGCGCGAGCATGGCGTGAGGATCGGTGGAGTTCGGCACCTCGAGGATGGCGGTCTCGTCGAAGGTCCCGCCGAAGCGGCTGGACTTCACATCCACCACCGGCGACTCCCCGGTGACGGTCACCGTCTCGGCGACCGCGGCCACCGAGAGGGTCTGGTTCACCGTGAAGGTCTGCCCGGTGACGACGGTCACCTCTTCCCGGACCACGGTGCCGAAGCCGGAGAGATCGAAGGTCATGGTGTAGCTGCCGGCGGGCAGGCCCTGGAAGCGGAATGAGCCGTCCACATCCGTGACCGCGACCCGGCTCCCGAGGAGAGCCGGAGAGGCGAGCGTTACCCGCACTCCCGGAAGCACGAGGCCCTGTTCGTCTTGCGCCACTCCGTCGAGGCGCCCGGCGGTGATCTGCGCGAACAGGGACACCGGGAGCAGCACTGCCGCGAAGATCGTCGCGAACTTCCACAGCTTTCGTTTCAGTGTCTTCGTCATCGGGACGAGCCCTCCTCATCGAGAGAAGTCAGAAAAATCATGCCGGGGGCGCGCAAAGCCCCTCGGGGGCCGAGCAGCAAGAGCCGAACCATCCGAGGGGTGCTCGCTACTTCTACATAACCCCTTGACTCATGGTGATTCGATGGGTCGCTGCGGCGCTTCTGCCAGCTGAAGTTCCAAGAAATCGTACTCGACTTCGGATTTCTGGCGCGGGTTGTCCGGGGCATAATCTCGGGGGGTGAAGACCCGTACGGCGGCGCGCGCGAGAGAGCGGCTTGCGGTGTGCGCTCGGATCGAGCCCGAGGCCGAAGTCCGGCGGCGGGTGGGTTTCCTGAAGGAATATCTCGAGGCGAGCGGACAGCGCGCGCTGTGGCTGGCGGTTTCCGGCGGGGTGGATTCGGCGCTCTGCGGCCGTCTCTGTTCGCTTGCGGTCTCCGAACGCAAGCGCGAACGCGGCGGAGATCTCCGCTTCGTCGCGGTGAGGCTTCCCTACGGGGAGCAGCGCGATGCCGCCGACGCGGAGCGGGTGCTCGAATGGATCGGGCCCGACGAAATCGTGTCGGTGGAAATCGAAGCAGCCGTCCAGGCTCTCGAGGATGCACTGCCGAGGGACCGGCTCACGGAGTGCTCCGAATCAGGCCGCGACTTCGCCCGAGGGAACACGAAGGCGCGAATGCGGATGGCGGTCCAGTACCACCTCGCGAACCTCGGGGGCGGGCTGGTGGTAGGGACCGATCACGCTTCGGAGGCGCTCGTCGGTTTCTTCACCAAGTTCGGCGACGGGGCCGCCGATGTGATGCCGCTGTTCGGTCTCACGAAGGGACAGGTACGGCGGCTCGCGGCCCATCTGGGTGCTCCCCCGGACATCGTGAGCAAGGAAGCCACCGCCGACCTGGAAGATCTGCGGCCGCAGATTCCGGACGAAGAGGTGCTCGCACTGCGGTACGAGGAGATGGACGCCTATCTCGAAGGCCGTCCCGCGCCGGCTGCGGCCGCGGCCCGGATCGAGGCGCTCCACCGGCAGACCGAACACAAGCGCCGGGGGCCGGTCACCCCTCAGGACACCTGGTGGCGCCAGAGCGGCGCGGAGTGAGGGGAGGTTCTCGACGATTCCGGCAGGACCCCCGTTCACAGCATGGTGATTTGAATCGGACTCGCTGCCGCCCCACTGCGGCTGATCGGGAACCGGGTTCGAGGAACGGAAGGAGCGGCAGGAGTGCGATTCCCGGCGCGGAGCGTCGGGCGTTTCGGGGCGGGGCGGCAGCTCCCGGGAGGAGTGTGCTTCCTGCCCGTGGCCGGAAAACACCTGTTGCGCCCGAAGCGGAGCTTCGGGAGCGTCGCAGCGGGGGAAAGTGTGAAAGGGGGTTCACCCCCGTTCACAGGATGGTGATTTCGAATCGGACTCGCTGCCGCCCCACTGCGGCTGATCGGGAACCGGGTTCGAGGAACGGAAGGAGCGGCAGGAGTGCGATTCCCGGCGCGGAGCGTCGGGCGTTTCGGGGCGGGGCGGGGCGGAAGCCTCGCCCCGCCCCGAAACGCTCAGGCCTGCTGGAGGAGGTAGGTCGCGAGCCCCACGGCAACGACGCGGTCGTTGTCCTCGACCACTTCGATCCGGGACACCACCAGCGTGCGCCCCTTGCGTACGACTTCGCCGATGGCGAGCAGGTCCCCCTGAACGATCCCCAGGATGCTCAATTTGTACTCCACCAGGCGGATGCTCACTCCGGGCGCGATCGAGGCGGCGGCCAGGTGCCCGGCGGCCACGCACATCGACCCGAGGACACCTCCTTCGAGCGGGCCCGGCTCGGTGTTTCCTGCTCTAGCCGGAAGGCGGACCCGCGAGACTCCGTTGTCGGCGTAGTCGAGGCGGAGCCCGAGGCCTCGCGCGAGCGGCGTCGCCTCGAGGTCCTTCTGCAGCCGTTTCCGCTGGACGGAGCGCTCGCGACTCTCTCCCTCCGGCGCCGGCTTGGCATCTTCGTCGAGGTCCACCGTTTCGAACTCCAGGACGGGTTCGGGAGCCTCCCCTTCGGAAACCGGAGCAGTAGCGCCGCGCCGGCGGGCGAAGAACGATTCGGGCGCACCGCGCGAGCGGCGCGGCACTGTCCTCCCCGGGGTTTTCCCGGACTGCTTCTTCGGTGTGTTCTCGTTGCCTGGGGGCTCGGACCTGCTCATGCCCGCATCTCCATCTTCGCCTATCGGCTCCGGAGGCCTCGATCCGTCTGCAGCCGGAGCCCGGATTCTGGAAGACAGCAGGAATCCGATGCCCTCCGAGAGATGACCGAAAGCACGGTGCAGCAGATCGTATCACCCGAAAGGCGATTTCTCGGGGCATAACATTCTGCCTCTGGGATTGCCGGAGGAGCGATGAGCCAAACGAGCGAGGCCGCGTTCGAGGTGGTGATCCTCGGGAGTGGTCCGGGGGGCTATGTGGCTGCTCTGCAGGCGGCCGCCGCCGGCCTTCGGACTGCGGTAGTCGAGAAGGACGAGAAATTCGGCGGCACCTGCCTCCATGTCGGTTGTATTCCGAGCAAGGTGTTTCTCCATACTGCCTCGCTGCTCGACGAAATCCGGACCGCGAAGACTTTCGGAGTCACGGTTTCCGAGCCGAACCTCGACTGGGGCGGCTTGCAGCGCCGGAACCGCAGGGTCATCGGCAAGCTGGCGGGCGGAGTGGCGCTGTTGTTGCGGCGCGCTGGAGTCGCATGCTTTCGGGGTACCGGCCGACTTGCGGGTCCGGGCCGGGTCGAGGTGCAGCCTCCCGAAACGGCCAGACCGCCGGAGGCGGCCGTCCGGGTGCTCACCGCGCCCAACATCATCATCGCCACCGGCTCCGAAGCGCGCACGCTTCCCTTCCTGAACCTGGATGGGGACCGGATCGTGACGAACGCCGAAATGTTCGATCTGCCGGAGTGTCCGGCCCGGCTCGGGATCATCGGCGCGGGCGCCGTCGGCGCCGAGTTCGCCTCGATGTTCCGCGCTTTCGGGACCCAGGTGGATCTCTTCGAGGCGCTGCCGCGGGTTCTGCCGCTCGAGGACGCCGAGGTCTCCGAAGTCGTCGAAAAGGCGTTCCGCCGCCGCCGAATCGGGGTGAAGACCGGCGTCGCCGTCGAAGGGGCCGAGCCCTCCGGATCCGGGGTCGCGGTTCGCTACCTTGCGGGCGGCCGAGTGGAATGCGCGGAGTACGACCGGCTGCTGGTGGCGGTGGGCAGGGCACCTCGCACCGCCGGGATCGGTCTCGAAACCGTCGGACTCGAGCCCGACAGCGGCGGGGTGCTCGCGGTGGACGACAGCTGTCGGACCCAGGCCGCCGGCGTTTTCGCGATCGGAGATGTGGTGGGAAGCGCACAGCTCGCCCATGTGGCTTCCGCCGAGGCCGAAGCGGCCGTGGCGGCTATTTCCGGAGACGAGCCGCGGCCGCTCCGCCGGGACCGGATGCCCGCCGCCACCTATTGCGTGCCCGAAGTGGGTTCCGTCGGGCTGACCGAGGCGGCGGCGCTCGCCGAGAGCCGCGAGCTGCGGGTGGGCCGGTTTCCCTTCGCCGCCAACAGCAAGGCGAACATCCTGGGCGATCTCACCGGGTTCGTGAAGGTGGTGGCCGACGCCCGCTATGGCGAGGTGATCGGAGTGCATATCGTGGGTCCTCACGCCACCGATCTGATCGCCGAGGCGGTGGTGGCGATGGAGCATGAAGCCACGCTGGAATCTTTCGCCCGGAGCGTCCATCCGCATCCCACGCTGTCCGAAGCGGTGGCGGAAGGGGCGCTCGCCGCTCTCGGGTCGCCGCTCCACGCCTGACACACAGCCCGTGGACCAAGCCCCCTGGCCGCCGGTCTGGCGGCTTTCCCTGCCGAGGCTCGAGTACCGCGCGGCTTGGGCGTTGCAGCGAGAGCTCGTGGAGCGCCGCCGGCGCGGTGCGATCCCGGATGTTCTCTTGGTCACCGAGCATCCGCCGGTTTTCACCCTCGGCCGGACCGCCCTTGCCGAACATCTGCTCATGGCGCCGGCACGGCTCGTCGAGAGCGGCGCCGAAGTCGTCGAGACCGACCGCGGAGGCGATGTGACCTTCCACGGCCCCGGCCAGCTGGTCGCATACCCGATCTTCGATCTCGCGGGCTGGAGAAAGGATCTCCACGCCTATCTCCGGGCGCTCGAGCAGGTGGTCCTGGATACGGCGGCGGGTTTCGGGGTGCCGGGGTGCCGGCGCGAGGGTTTCACCGGGGTCTGGTGCGGGGGGGAGAAGCCGCCCGCGAGCGAACCGCGCAAGCTGGCTTCGATCGGGGTTCGCGTTTCGCGCTGGATCGCGTCGCACGGATTCGCGCTCGATGTGGCCACCGATCTCGAGTGGTTCTCCCACATCGTGCCCTGTGGGATCCGAGGCTGCCGGGCGACCACGTTGGAAGCGGAGGCCGGGCGGCGGCTTTCTCTCGCCGAGGTCACGGACGGGCTCGTGGAGGCGTTCGGAGCTGTGTTCCGGCGTCGGGTCGAACCGGCGCCCTCCCGGTTCGCCGCGGCGCTCGCCGGACGCGGGAACGCGGCGTAACAGGCCGTGGATGAAGTGGCGCGAGTACCGAGACCGGGGAGGCGCCTGGCGGACAAGGCGCGAATCGGGAGGCATACCGGGCGTATTCCGACTGATTTGCAACGAAGAGCGAAGCGGTTCAGCCATGATGCATCTCCGGTCGCTCCGAGCGGGGCCGAATATGGCCCCGCGAGCACGCCGGAGAGTGAGGGCTCCCGGTCGGGGATCCTCGACCGGGAGCCCCTCGCTACTCGGCAATGCCGTGTGACTTTGTCCACGGGCTGTTAACAGCCGCTGCGGGGGGCGCAGGCGGTCAGGCAGCCGACCGGCCGATCCGACTTTGCCGATCACGTACCTGGAGGCGATCCGACGGGCGCTCCGCTCCGAAATGGAGCGCGACCGAAGCGTCATCCTGCTCGGGGAGGACATCGGGTGCTACGGCGGCGCCTTCCGGCTCACCGAAGGGTTCCTCGAGACCTTCGGCCCCGGACGAGTCTTCGATACCCCGATCAGCGAGGAGGGATTTACCGGGGTCGCGGTGGGGGCGGCGCTTCAGGGCTTTCGACCGATCGTCGAGTTCCAGTTCCTGGACTTCATCGCCAGCGCGTTCAACATGGTGACGAATTTCGCCGCGAAGAGCCGCTATCGCACGGGCCTCGCGGTTCCGCTGGTGCTGCGCGGGCCGGCGGGCGCGGGAGTCCGCGCGGGACCGTTCCATTCGCAGAGTCCCGAAGCCCACTTCACCCACACCCCGGGCGTCAAGGTGGCGGCGCCGGCCAGCGTGGCCGACGCGGCGGGGCTGCTGCGCGCTGCCATCCGGGACGACGATCCGGTTCTCTTCATCGAGCACAAGCGCCTCTACCGGAGCCTCCGGATCCCGGAGGCGGAGTTCCGGAGAGCGCCCGAGGTGGTTCCCCTCGGCCGGGCGGCGCTTCGTCGTCGAGGAAGCGATCTCACGATCGCCGCGTACGGAGGCGCCGTCGGATTGGCGGCAGAGGCGGCCGATCAGCTGGCCGGCGAGCGGATCGAGGCCGAAGTCCTCGACCTGCGCTGCCTCGTTCCGCTGGATCGCGAGGCGCTCTTCGAATCCGTCCGGCGCACCAGCCGGCTGGTGGTGGTGCATGAGGACAACCTCACCGGCGGCTTCGGAGCCGAGATCGCGGCGCTCGCTGCGGAGTACCTCTTCGCCGATCTCGACGCCCCGATCGTGAGGATCGCGGCCGCCGACGCTCCCGTTCCCTATGCGCCCGCACTCGAGGATGCAGTGCTGCCGACGGCCGCCCGGGTCGTCGAGGCGGCGCAGCGCCTGATGCGTTACTGAGCCGGGAGCTAGCTGTGACCTTGCGGTAGGTTGTTCACACGAACCCGATGCCCGGAACTTGTTGACGGATCGGTGTCCGAAGCATTCGACGCTGTCGAAGACGCGGCGCCGGATTGCGACGGAGGCACACGCGGAGGTTTCGTTTGGGTTCTGCGGCGGCTGGAAGAGGCGGGATTGCTACGGGGTCGGAGGGTAGGAGTCGATGGAACGACGCTGCTGGCGAACGCCTCGATGCGAGGGATCGTCCGGCGGGATACCGGGGAGGGGTACCAGGAGTTCCTGCGCCGTCTGGCGGAGGAATCGGGGATCGAGACGCCGAGTCGGGAGGAGCTGCGGAGGTTCGACCGGGCGCGCGCGAAGACGACGACGAATCGGCGGCGCGTTCGTGGTGAGCACGGGAAGCGCCTGCTGCGCCGGCGGGGCGAGTTGGTGGAGCGCTCGTTTGCGCACGGTTACGAGACCGGGGGGATGCGGCGGCTGTATTTGCGCGGACGGGGGAACATCGGGAAGCGGCTGTTGATCCAGGCAGCGGGCTTCGACCTCGGGCTGCTGATGCGCCACCGGTGCGGAATCGGCAAGCCGCGACGACTGCAGGGGCGCGCGGCGGCGTTCGGCGGCGCGCTTTTCGCTCTCATTTTCGCCTACCGGAGCCGGGAAACGCCCGCCTGGGCCTGGATAGCGCCCTGTCGGGCGGTTTTCCCGCGCAGACCGCGCCCGCACGCCGTACTGCGCCGATCACGCCGCCCCCTCCGGGGCCGCTGATCCTCACCGATTACAGCAGTTTTCCACGGGCTGATAGGCCCATTCTCTGAGAACGGTTTGGATGAAGCGCTCGGCTTTCCGTTCTCTGCTTTCCCACAGGCGGCGTCTTCCGGGCATGACGACCAGAGCGGCCAGATACTCGACGGTGTACGGCCGCCGGTCAGCGCCCCGGACTCCCGTTCGCCTGACCGATGGTGATCGTGCGCTCGTGACGCCCGGCGCGTTTGGCCCAGGCTTCTACGGTGACTTCCATCGGACCTTCTCCCTCGACTGTCCAGCCGACGGATTTGGTCGATTCGTCGGCGCCCGATCCCCAGCGGCGGATATAAGCGAGTTTGCCCAGAATGTGCCCGGCATCCACGGTGGCCGCGCCTGTCACCTCGCCGCCCCGAACTCGGATCTTCGCGAGAATCGGATAGTCGAGCCGGATCTCCAGCGCCTTCCGGGTCACATAGGTGGAGAGGAAACCGTGATTCTGCAGGACTGCCGTTACTCGGTGCTCGTTTACGGAAATCCGTTCCGCCGTGAGGTCGCTGATCTGGAGCAGCGGGGACAGGTCGGCGATGTGCAGCAGATACTGGTAGTGGATGCCGCTTTCGAACTCGAGGCGCTCGTCGATCCCTTGCGGCAGGCCCCGGTAACCGCCGATCTCCACCTCTCCGAGCTCCGGATGCCGATACGGCGTCCAGGGTGCGAAGTAAACGCCGTCCTTCTCCTCGTCGTTCCAGCGCAGGATCTCGTACTGGGTCACATAGCCGTCCTGGTCGTAGTCGCGGCCTGCTCCCGAGATCTCCGGCAGCAGGCTGTGAATCCCGACATGCATGTAGGCCCAGTCGTTGGAAAACCCGTGCATCGTTTCGCCGTAGAGGCCGGCTTTGACCTCCTGCGCGTAGTAGTTGTTGTTCATCACGCCCCCGCGAGAGAGCACCGACCAGATAGCCCCCGAGCGGGTATAGAAGTCGTTGTCCTCGGGGGGCATGTATTCGAAGGGGTGGCTCATCGGAGGCCGCACGATGTAATTTCGGGCTCCGCCGCCCGAATGGATCGTGTAGGTGAAGAAGATGTTGGGGTGGGAGGTGATGAAGTCGGCCACCGCGCGCACTTCGGGTAGCGAGAACGGATAGGGACCGGCTCCCGGCTCGTTGCGCTGCCATTCCCCTGACCAGTTCCGGTTGAAGTTCGCTTCCTCGCGTTCGTCGGTCACCTCGCGTTCGAGGCTCGCGCCCTCGGTGTAAACGCGGTAACGCCGGTCGGGGGGGGCCAGATCTTCCTCGAAGTGCTCCGGCTCTTCGAGCGTCGTCGGAACGAAGTTCCAGCGGCCCCCGGTGCGGTCGCGGACCCGGAGCATGAGCCGCTCGTCGGTTGGGCTGGGGTAGGACTCGCCCGCGGGGTCGCGGACCCGCATCCGGGTGATGTACCCGTCGCCGTCAAGATCCCTGCCGGCGTGCTCCTCCGGCTTGTGCTCCGACCAGGCCGGATGCCGGGTCAGGGCGATCTCGCCGCCGTCGGCGTCGAAGATCGGCATGACATAGAAGGTGCGGGTGTCAACGAGACGGGTTGCGACCGGGTCCTTGCCGTAACTGGCGAGGACGGCTTCCGCGAAGTACAGAAGCAGTTGGCGTCCGGTGACTTCGACCACGTGGATATTTCCGTCGAGCCAGAGCGCCGGCTTCGACTCGCCGGGGCCGGTCTCGAAGTTGGTGATCTCGATGATCCGGAGATCCCGCCCTTTCCGGCTCTTCCCGATGATGTGGGTCCGGGCGAGATTCGGGTGCAGCCCCGCGAGTTCATCCAGCCGGTCGGAGACTTCCTGATGCAGGGGATAGGGCCAGCGCTCGAAGTCGAAGTCGAGATCCCCGAGAATACTTGCCATTTGGGCTCCATGGAGCGGAACTGCGATGAGCAGCAGGGCGAAGAACGACAGGCTGCGCATGACAGCACTCCTTGAAAAGCTGTTCCTAGCAGCCCGTGGACAAAGTTACACGACATTGCCGAGTAGCGAGGGGCTCCCGGTCGAGGATCCCCGACCGGGAGCCCTCACTCTCCGGCGTGCTCGCGGGGCCATATTCGGCCCCGCTCGGAGCGACCGGCGATGCCCAGTCCTCCCGGTGGGGGCCCTGGCTGAACCGCTTCGCTCTTCGTTGCAAATCAGTCGGAATACGCCCGGTATGCCTCCCGATTCGCGCCTTGTCAGCCAGGCGCCTCCCCGATCTCGGTGCTCGTGCCACTTTATCCACGGACTGCTAGCGGCGGAGCCCGCGAATCGCGCCCCGGGACGGTTTCCGCGACGGTCGCCCGGATGTATCACGACGGCGCCCCGGCCTGCGAATCCGAACGCCGCCGGCGCTGCTGCGCCGGTACCGCGGTGTCCGGGATCTGGTTCGCCGCGTGGTACGAACTGCGGACCAGCGGGCCGGCCTCCACATGGCGGAGCCCCATCGCCTCGCCGCGTTCGGCGAGCTCCGCGAATTCCGCGGGCGGCACGAAGCGGCGCACCGGCAGGTGGGCGGGGGTGGGCTGCAGATACTGGCCCGCGGTCAGGATGTCCACGCCGACCCCGACCAGGTCCTCCATCAGCGCGTCGAGTTCTGCGACGGTCTCGCCGAGCCCGAGCATCACGCCGGTCTTGGTGATGGCACTCGGCCGCAGCTGTTTCGCGGAGCGCAGGAGATCGAGCGAACGGCGGTAGCGCGCCCCGGGGCGCACGGCGCGGTAGAGCCGGGGAACGGTCTCCACATTGTGGTTCAGGATTTCGGGGGCCGCGGCCATCACGGTGGTGAGGGCTTCGGCATCTCCCCGAAAATCGGGGATGAGGACTTCGATCGTCGTTTCCGGGTTGCGCTGCCGCACCGCGCGGATCGTCTCGGCGAAGATCCCGGCGCCGCCGTCCGGCTGGTCGTCGCGGTTCACCGAAGTGATCACCGCGTGGCGCAGCTCCATGGTCGCAACGGCGTCGGCGACCCGCTTCGGTTCCTCCCGATCCAGCCCCCGGGGAAGGCCGGTGGTCACCGCACAGAACCCGCAGGCGCGGGTGCAGATGTCTCCGAGGATCATGAAAGTCGCGGTGCCCTGTCCCCAGCACTCGGCGACATTGGGGCAGCGCGCTTCCTCGCAGACGGTGTGGAGGTTCTTCTGCCGCAGGAGGCGCCGGAGCCTCGACCAGACCGGGCCCGAGGGCATTTTGACCCGGAGCCATTCGGGGCGTGGGGCGCGGGGCGCCGGGGAAAGCGCGGGCGGCTCCGGCGGGCGGGCCGCAGCCACGACCGGAAGCGGAACGATCCCGGTGCTCAAGAGCCCGAGGTGCCGGCTCGCAGCCGGGAAGGGGGCGCTGGGTCCACGAGTGGCTGCTAGGCCGGCATCCAGCCGCCGCCCTCGGGCCAGTGTTCGAGCCGGCTCTTGACCGACGCCATGAACTGGTCGGCCACCGCCCCGTCGATCAGTCGGTGGTCGAAGGAGAGGGCGAGGAAAACCATGGACCGCACCGCGATGGCGTCCCCCTCGACGACCACCGCTCGCTTGTGAACCCCGCCGACCCCCAGGATGGCTACTTGTGGTTGGGCGATGATCGGAGTGCCGAAGAGGGCCCCGAAGGGGCCGGGATTCGTGATCGTGAAAGTGCCTCCCTGCACCTCGGCGGGGGTGAGCGAGCCGGAGCGCGCCCGCGCGGCGAGGTCGGTGATTCCCCGCGCCAGGCCGACGAAGTTTCGTTCGTCGGCCCGCTCCAGCACCGGAACGATGAGCCCGTCGGGCAGGGCGACCGCGATGCCCAGCCCGACGGCACGGTGATGGACGATTTCGTCGCCGGAGAGCGATGCGTTGAGGATCGGGAACTCGGCGAGGGCTTCGATCGCGGCTCGGGTGAAGAACGGCATCAGCGTCAGTCGGACGCCCGCTCGCGCTTCGAACGCTGCCGCCTCCTGGCTACGGATCGCGGTGACCCGGGACAGGTCCACTTCGAAAACGGTGGTGACATGCGCCGAGGTTCGGCGGGAGCGGACCATGTGCTCGGCGATGGTGCGCCGCATCTGCGAGAGCGGCTCGGTCCGGTATCCGGGGGCCGGCTCTACCCGCGAAGCGGGGAAGACCTCGGGAGTCGGATCCGGCGGGCCAGCAGGTGAGCCAACCGGGAGCGGGTCCGCTGGAAGCGGGTCCGTTGGGAGCGGGGTCGGATCGGCCCTGGCTGGCGTTTCGGCAGCCGCGGGCGTCTGCGCCGAAGCAGCGGGCCGTTCCTGCTGTTCGAGCCAGTCCAACATGTCCTGTTTGCTGACCCGGCCTCCTTCGCCGGTTCCGGGAACCTCGGCGAGGTCCACGCCATGCTCGCGGGCCATCCGCCGGACCAGCGGGGAGCTGCGAGGGCGGCGGCGGCTCGGAGTGGAGGCTCCGCCGGACGGAGTCTTCGCGTTCCCGATCTCGTTCGCCTCGGAGTCTTCCCGTTCTTCCGGAGGGTCCGGCGCGGCGCTTCCAGGGGACCACGCCTCGCCTTCCGCCGCGATCCGCGCCACGACGGTGTTCACTTCCACCGTTTTTCCCTCAGCGACCAGGATCTCCACCAACCTCCCGTCGAGCGCCGCCGGCACCTCGGTGTCCACCTTGTCGGTGGAGATGTCGAAAAGGGGATCGTCGCGCTCGACGGCTTCGCCGACTGCCAGGCGCCACCGGGTGATGGTGCCCTCGGTGATGCTCTCCCCCATCTGGGGCATGATCACATCGGTCGGCACAGGCCGAAATTGTAATGCGGACGGTCCGGTCCGGAAGGAAGAAGGACGAGCTCGAAGCAGGAGCCGCCGGCACTCCTCACCGCAGCGCGGGGACCGGAAGGTGCACCGAAAGGAATTCGAGGATCTTCTCGAAGAAGGCGTAGGCGGCCCCGCGATCGGTCTCCCAGCGGAAGACGGACCTGCCGCTGTCGCCGCGGAAATACAGCTCGACGAGGGGGTAGTCGGCGCGCGCCCGGAGCGCTGCGAGAAAGTCCTGTTTCGCTTCGAGCGGCGCTTCCGGCACTTCCTCCCCGTGGAAGGAGAGCAGCGGGGATCGGATCGATACGGCCTCGCCGGTGAGGGAGAGACGGCGGTAGGTCTCGAGGTTGCCGCGCAGCGGCCCGAGTTCGGTTTCGAGATGCGCTCGCCGGCCCGTATCCAGTGCCCGGTGCAGCCGCTGGAGATCCGCCATTCCCATCGCTTCCACGCCGCAGTCGAAGAGGGCCGGGTGGCGGGCGAGTGCGGCGAGCGTCAGGAACCCGCCGTATCCGATCCCGAAGACACAGGCTTCCTCGGCGGAGATCCCGGGCCGCGCCTGTGCGGCTCGGGTGGCGGCGGCCAGGTCTTCGAGGTCCCCGCCGCCCCAGTCCCCGTCGTTCAGAGCGGCGAAGGCCGCGCCTCGGCCGCCGACGCCGCGCACATTCGGAATGAGCACCGCGTAGCCGCGCGCCGCGAAGAGCTGGACGATGGGATCGAAGCCGTCTTGCCAGGCTTCTCCCGGCATCCCGCGGAGGTGTACGAGGAGCGGCGCGACCGCAGACGATCCGGCGACCGCTTCCGCCAGCTCTCCGGCCGGAGGGCGGTAGAGGAAGGCGTCCACCGTCGGCCCCTTTCCGCCCCCGGCCTCGATCCGTTCCGGTCGCGCGAAGGCGCGGACATCGATGGCCGGAAACAGGGTGTCCGAGACCCGCCGACGGCCTCCGGCGAGCGGGAAGAACCAGACATCGCGGGGGAACGCTGCCGCTTCGTGGAGCGCTGCGAGCGCGGAGCCGTCGTCTTTCCAGCGCAGCGACTGCGCGACCCCGGCCCCTCGGGTCACGATCCGGACCCGCCCCGAAGGACTCCATCTCCCGTCCGGCCCCCGGTGGAGGCGGGCGTGGTGGATCCGCCGGCTGCCCCGGTCGGACTCGATCCAGGCGAGTTCTCTTTCCCCATCCGGATCCGCTGCCGGTCGGAAACGGGGTTCCCCGAGGTCCCGTTCCGCCGCGACGAGCGCGTAGGGCGGGGAGAGGCCGGCGGAGTCCGCGAAGTGGATGGCGTCGTAACCGCCGTTGGAACACTCCTCGATGCAGCGGGCCGCCCAGGCCAGACCGGCGCCGTCCGGGGTCCAGTCGGGCAGGCCGCTTGCGGCGGGCGCCGGTTTCGGGGTCAGGACCTGTGGTTCCGGCAGGAGATCGCCTGCGCCGCCTCCGCCGACGGCGGCGACGACGGCAACGAAGGAAAGGCCAGCTCCCGCAGGGGCGGCGAAACGGTAGGCGATCCGCTCTCCGTCGGGCGACCAGACCGGGGCGCCCTCGTCGCCGGGGTGGCGGGTCAGGCGGCGGGCTTCGCCGCCGGCCGCGGGCAGGGTCCAGAGGTCGTAGCCGGTGCCGGGTTCTTCCCTGGAGGCCGCTTCTCGCCGCCGCTTGCCGAGAAAAGCGATCCGTTCTCCGTCGGGGGCGACCGCCGGCGACCTGACGAGCAGCTCCGGTCCGCTGAGCGGCTCGGGGTCGCCGCCCAGCGAGAGGCGGAAGAGACGGCCCGCTTCGGGATCGGTCCCCGAGGGAGGGGGGCCGGAGACGAAGACCACTGCGGTGCCGTCCGCGAGAAAGCGGGGCGCCGAATCCCAGCGCCCGCTAGTGAGCGCGCCCGGCCGGGCACCCGCAGCGGCGAGGAACAGGTTCGAGCGGTTCGAGACGGCAACTGCCAGCACTGCCCGGCGGCCGTCCGGAGACACATCGAAATCGAGAGTCCGGGGCAGCCCGAGTGCGGTGTCGAGAGCCAGCCGCTCCTTCGGTTCGAGGAGCTGCGGGCTCGGCGGTTGGGCTGCCGTACCTCCGGCGAGAAGAACGAGGAGAAGCAGAACCGGGGAGGCCGGAAAACGGAAGGCCAGCAAGGGGAAACCCCGCTTCGCGCTGCCGGAACGATCCATCTGCGAAGCGTACTGTCGCTGGCAGTCCGTGGACGAAGCGGCGCGGGTACCGCGCCTGAAGGCGGCGCGGGGCCATAATGCGAGCCCGCGTCCCATGTCCCGGCCCGCTCCGATCCGCTTCGAGACCCATCCGTCGCGTTATCGGCACTGGACCCTCGACACCGAAGGTCCGGTCGCCTGGCTGACGCTGGCGGTGGACGAAGGGGGCGGGCTGCGGCCCGGATACGCGCTGAAGCTGAACAGTTACGACCTCGGGGTGGACATCGAGCTCGCCGACGCGGTGGAACGGCTGCGTTTCGAGCATCCGCGGGTGCGCGCGGTGGTGGTGCGGAGCGGTCTCGATCGGGTGTTCTGCTCCGGCGCGAACATCTTCATGCTCGCCGCGGCCTCGCACGGATTCAAGGTGAACTTCTGCAAGTTCACGAACGAAACGCGCCTCGCGATCGAGGACGCGAGTGCGAGAAGCGGGCAGCGCTATCTCGCGGCGCTGTCGGGAACGACTGCCGGCGGCGGGTACGAACTCGCCCTCGCCGCCGACGAGATCCTGTTGGTGGACGATGGCAGTTCGGCGGTCTCGCTTCCGGAGGTGCCGCTGCTCGGGGTCCTTCCCGGCACCGGGGGTTTGACCCGGGTCCTGGACAAGCGCCGGGTGCGGCGCGATCTCGCCGATGTGTTCTCGACGCTCGCCGAGGGCGTTCGGGGCCGCCGGGCGCTCGCCTGGGGGCTGGTGGACGGGCTCGCGCCCCGCAGCCGCTTCGAGGACGAAGTCCGCCGGCGGGCGGCGTCGCTCGCTGCCTCGTCCCCCGCCGCCCTCCCCGAGGCGGCGGTCGGCATCGCCCTGGAGCCGCTCGATCCCGAAGAAGGGGAATGCGGGATCCGCTACCGGCATGTCGAGCTCCATTGCGACCGCAGCGCCCGCACCGCCACCCTGACGGTTCGGGCTCCGGCGAACCCGCCCCCGGCCACTGCTGCCGAGCTGCGGGCTGCGGGATCGGCGCTATGGCATTTGCGGATGGCGCGCGAGCTCGACGACGCGCTCTGCCGGCTGCGCTTCCACGAACCGGAACTCGGAGTGGTGCTCCTGCGCACAGCGGGAGATCCGGATGCGGTTCGGGAAGCGGATCTCCGGCTGGGCGGGCTCGCTGCGGAGTGGCTCGCGCGGGAGGCCCGCTTTCGGGTTGCGCGGACTCTCCGCCGTCTCGATCAGACCGCCCGCAGCTTCTTCGCGGTCGGGGAGCCGGGGGAACAGTTCGTGGGGACCCTCGCCGAACTGCTGCTCGCCGCCGACCGCTCATACCTCTGCGACGATCCCGTCCGGCCTGCCCGGGTCGAGCTGACTCCGGTGAACTTCGGGGCCTATCCGACGGCGAACGGACGCTCGCGACTCGAGAGTCGTTTCGTCGGGGAGCCGGAGCGGATCGAAGTCCTGCGGGGGCAGGGGGCGGCGTCCGCCGCCGAGGCCGAGAGGCTCGGGCTCGCCACCTTCGCCCCCGACGATCTCGACTGGGAAGACGAACTGCGCGTCGCCGTCGAGGAGCGCGCCGGGTTTTCGCCCGACGCGCTGACCGGGATGGAGGCTTCGCTCCGGTGTCCTGGTCCGGAGACGATGGAAACGAGGATCTTCGGCCGTCTCTCGGCGTGGCAGAATTGGATCTTCCAGCGTCCGAACGCGATGGGCGAGCGGGGCGCGCTCACCGTATACGGCCGCCCCGAGCGCGCCGCCTTCGATTGGGAGCGGACCTGACGAACAGCGAGCAGGATGTCCGAACTCGATTCCCTGATCCCGAACAATGTGGACCTGTCGGCGGATCCCCGCCTCCAGCGGGCGCTGCTTCGCTGGCAACCCGCTTTCCTCCGCTGGTGGAACGATATGGGGCCGGAGGGTTTCCGGGGGGACGAGGTGCTGCTGCGGACTGCGGTTTCGGTGGAGCCGTCGGGGTGGTCGCACTTCGATTTCGTGCGGATGCCCGAATATCGCTGGGGGATCTTTCTGGCGCCGCCGGAACCGGATCGCCGCATCGGCTTCGGAGACCTCGTCGGCCAGTCGGTGTGGCAGCAGGTTCCGGGAGAATTCCGGGGCGACCTGAGGCGGCTCATCGTCACCCAGGGGGACACCGAGCCGGCGAGCGTCGAGCAACAGCGGAAGCTCGGCAGTACGGCTCCGAGCCTCTACGACCTGCGCAACCTCTTCCAGGTCAATGTGGAGGAAGGGCGCCACCTCTGGGCGATGGTCTATCTGCTCCATTCGCACTTCGGCCGGGACGGCCGCGAGGAAGCCGATGCGCTGCTCGAACGATCGAGCGGCGATCGAGACCGGCCGCGCATCCTCCAGGCCTTCAACGAGCCTTGCGACGATTGGCTGAACTTCTACCTCTTCACGATGTTCACCGACCGCGACGGCAAGTACCAGCTCCTCGCGCTCGCGGAAAGCGCCTTCGACCCGCTGTCGCGGACCACGCGCTTCATGCTCACCGAGGAAGCGTTCCACATGTCGGTGGGGGAGACCGGCGTGGGCCGGATCGTCGAGCGGACCGCGGCGGTGATGGCCGCCGGGGCGGAAGCCCCCGAAGAGGCCGGGGTCTTCGACCTGCCCCTGATCCAGCGCCACATCAACTTCTGGTTCAGTGCGTCTCTCGACCTGTTCGGCGGAGAGGTGTCCTCGAACGCCGCTCACTACTTCGCGAGCGGACTCAAGGGTCGGGCTCGGGAGTCGCGGCACCGGGATCATGCCGCGCTCGAGGGGGTCTATTCCCTGGAGATTCCCGAGGACGGAGCGTTGCGGCGGCGCGAAGTAGCGCTGCGGAACGCGATGAACGAGGTGCTGCGCGACGATTACATCCGGGATTGCGAACGCGGCGTCGCGCGCTGGAACCGCATCCTCGAGGAGGCGGGACTCCGCGAACGTCTCACGCTCCCGAACCGGCGTTTCCACCGGCGCATCGGAGCCTACGCGGCCCACCGGTTCGATCCCGGGGGCGATCTGGTCGAAGAGGACCGCTGGGAGCGGTGCCGGGACGACTGGCTGCCGACCGCCGCCGACCGCGCCTATGTCGAAAGCCTGATGATTCCGGTCACCGAACCGGGCCGGATGGCGTACTGGATCGCGCCGCCGCGGAACGGCGTGAACGGCAACCCGGTCGGCTACGAGTATGTGCGCCGCCCCTGAAGCCGATCCCCTGACCGACGGCGCTTCCTGTATGGAGCTCCCCTGATGGAGGTCGTGGTCGCGGGAGCGCGGCGCACTCCGATCGGGCGGTTCGGGGGTGCGCTGGCCCCGCTGACCGCTCCCGAACTCGGCGCGGCCGCGGCGCGGGGGGCGCTCGCCGCGGCCGGCCTGCCGGCGGAAGCGGTGGACGAAGTCGTCTTCGGGAACGCCCGGCAAGCCGGAGTGGGGCCGAATCCGGCGCGCCAGATCGGGCGGCGCGCGGGGCTCTCCCACGCGGTTCCGGCGCGCACGGTGAATCAGGCCTGCGCTTCGGGGCTCCGCGCGATTCTGGATGCGGCTGCGGCAGTTCGCCTCGGTGAGGCGCAAGCGGTTCTCGCCGGGGGCGTGGAGAGCATGAGCAACACGCCGTACTTGCTGCCTGCCGCGCGTTTCGGGCATCGGTTCGGCGATGCCCCGCTCGAAGACGGCATGTTCCGGGACGGATTCCACTGCCCGCTGGCCGATCAGCTCATGGGGGAGACCGCCGAGACCCTCGCCCGGCAGTACGGGCTCTCGCGTACCGCATGCGACCGGTATGCCGCCCGCAGCCAGAACCGCGCGGAGGCGGCGCGCGATGCCGGCCGTTTCGAGCCGGAGATCGTCCCGCTGCTGGTGCCGGCGCGGAAGGGGGAGATCGAGGTCACCCGGGACGAGCATCCCCGAGACGGCGTGACCGCGGAGTCGCTCGCCCGGCTGCCTCCGGTGTTCCGAGAGAACGGGGTCGTCCACGCCGGGAATTCCTCGGGCATCACCGACGGCGCGGCGGCGGTGGCGGTGCTCTCCGGGGCCCGGGCGGCCGAGCTCGGGATCGAACCGATGGCGCGTCTCGTGGGCAGCGCCACGGCGGGAGTGGATCCGCGGTTGATGGGCATCGGGCCGGTTCCCGCGGTCCGTCAGCTGCTGGCGCGAACCGGGCGCCGCCTCGCGGACATCGCGCTCGTCGAGCTGAACGAGGCGTTCGCGCCGCAGGTGCTCGCCTGCGCCCGCGATCTGGATCTCGCCCCGGACCGGCTCAATGTGAACGGCGGGGCGATCGCGCTCGGGCATCCCATCGGGGCGAGCGGCGCGCGCATCGTGGTCACTCTGCTCCACGAAATGGAGCGCCGGGATGTGGAGTACGGAATCGCCGCCCTCTGCGTCAGCGGCGGGATGGGGTCGGCGGTCCTCCTCTCCCGAATGTAGCGGCGAGATCCCAGCCCCCGGTCTGCGGGGCGCGGCAGAGCCTCCTGCTTCGCTGCGGATAGGTCCGCTTCTTCCTGCGTAGAATCGTTCCGGTGCGCTTACTGGACTACCTGGCGATTCAGAACTTCAAGCAATTCGGGGAGGAACAGCGGATTCCGCTCGAGCACCCGGCGGTTCTGATCGGACCCAACAACTGCGGCAAGACGACCGCGATCCAGGCGCTCGCGCTCTGGTCCCAAGCCGTCAGGACCTGGTTCGCGGCCAAGGGAGCGGCGCCGCCGAAACAGCGCACGGCCACCGCCCTTAACCGGCTGTCCATCATCTCGGTTCCGGTACAGCGCACCCGTTACTTCTGGCGGGACACCGTGGTGCGGCGCGGCAACCGGGACATTCCGCTCCGAATCACCGTCGGCCTCCGGCGCGGGAACGCCGTCGAACCGGTGACCATGCGTTTCCGGAACCAGGGCGAGGACATCGTCTATTGCGCCCCGGACGAAACCACCCTGCAGGCGCCGGAATCCATCGAGGCGGCGGCGCGTCTGCGGGTTGCGCTCCTCTACCCGCTGTCAGGGCTCGATACCGAAGAACCGGTGCTGCAGCCCGGGCGCATCGATGTGCTCATCGGACAAGGACAGACGGCACAAGTGCTCCGCAACCTGTGTCTGCTCATTCACCGGGATGCTCCGGAAGATTGGAAACGAATCCTCCAGTGGATGGAGCGGCTCTTCTCGGTCCAGCTCGGTGACCCGACGGAGACCGGGCGCGGAAGCATCTCCCTGCGCTACCGCCAGGCGAAGGTGAAGGAACCCCTCGACATTTCTCTCGCCGGCCGCGGGCTCCAGCAGATTCTGCTGCTTCTCGCCTACCTCTACTCCCACCGGAAGAGCGTGCTGTTGATCGACGAGCCGGACGCGCACCTGGAGATCCTGCGCCAGAGACAGATCTACATCCTCTTGCGGGACATCGCGGCGGAAAATGAATCGCAGGTCGTCATGGTCACGCACTCCGAAGCGATCCTCGACGAAGCCCTCGACCGAAACCTGACCTTGCTCCTGGGAGGCCGGGCCGACGATCTGGCGGCCCGCACCGGCATCCGCACCGCGCTGAAACACTACGGCACCGAGCACTATCTCCGGGCGGTCGAGCGGCGGTATGTCCTCTATGTCGAGGGACGGACGGACCTCGATGTGCTGCGGAGCCTCGCAGCCCGGATGGAGCATCCGGTAGCCGAAGGGTGGGACCAGAGGCTCAATGTTTTCTTCGTTCGGGACAATTACCCGGGGGAAACTCTCGACAGGGAAATCGAACGGGTCGAAGGCGCTTTCGGCGCCACACCGAAAGAGCATTTCTTCGCGCTGCGCGAGATCGTGCCCGAGCTGCGCGGGCTCGCGCTCCTCGACAGCGACGGCGGTCTACGCTCCGACACCGACGAGGGCGGCCTGAGGATCGCCTGGTGGAAGCGCTACGAGGTCGAGAACTACATCGTCACGCCGGAGGTGCTGCTGGCGTACACCGCGCACCGATACGGTGAGTCCTCTCTCTTCGGAGGCTTCCGCGAGGAAGCCGAAACGGTTCTCGACACCCTGATCCGGCAAAGAGTCTTCGACGACGAGAGAGACTTCGAGACCTGGAGAAGTCTCTCTTCGGATCAGGCGCAGCTCGTTTGGGTATCTCGTACCGAGCGGCTGAAGCTCAGCGAATTCGCCGAAGAATTCTTCCGGCGCCTCGGCGAGCAGATCGGCCAGCCGATGCTGTTGCGCAAGGGGGAATTGCACCGTCTGGTTCCGTTCGCCGCGCCGGCTTCCCTCTCTTTGGAAGTGAGGGAAAAACTGGACCTGTTGCAGGCACTCTTCGATCGGGCCGATCGAGCACCGGCGGCGGGCGCTGGTGCGTAGCGCCGGGCGGCCCGAGGGCGACCCTCACCCGCTGCCCGAAACACCTGTTGCGCATCCGGATCGAGCAGGCATGGGTTGTTCATATCGGCGACCGACACCGACAAATCGATCAGAGAACCGCCATCATCGGATCGGGGGATTCGACCATCTCCGGGTGTGCCAGGCCAGCAGTCTTCATCGTACAGCGGGGAATCGCGTTGCGATGAAGAAGGTGCGGCGAGGGTGGCAGCTGGAGCTGGGAAGTCATCCGCGAACTCCGCGGTGCCCTGACCCTCTCTGATCCCGGTCTCGATTCGGCCGCCTGCCGAGCGGCGTGAGGAGACTCGCTGGGGACGGACTCGGCATCGGATCGCGAGCTCGCGTATCAATCTGAATCTCCCCAAGTCGAATCTCCAGATCCCGGACGAGCCTGCCAGTGCGAGGCATCGGCCAATTCCTGGGCGTGCCGCTTCTGCTCCGTACGGTCCTCGACCACGGCGCGGGGCAGCACGATGTCTGCGTGCCATCGATTGCCGGGTACGGGTGAAGAGCACACCTGCCGGGGTTTCTGTCCTGCCATCGCTGCGTCAACGACCGCCCATCCATGGAACGATCTGTTCCGCCCCGCGCCTGCCTGTTCGGCGACGGCCAAGGATTCTCCGGGAGACGCTCTGCTCAGTCGATCCACGGAGATTTCGACCTTCCCTGCCTTCTCGAGAAACACATTGAGCGATACTCGAGTTCTCCGAGCGCGCTTCGATTCTCGCTTCGAGAATACGCCGCGCCCGAGACGCTCCTCCGGTGCGATGGGGGTGTCTTCAGGGGGCCGGGGCATCGAGTTCGGCCAGCGCTTCGTCGAGGAAACCGTCCGGCAGGACAGCCGCCGCGGCGTAGGCCGCGCGGCGATGTCCGGTCTTCGCATCGACGAGACATTGAACCCCGCCCGCCGAGGCACACAGCAGCAGCACCGATTGCCCCCGCCCATCCGGGGCATCCAGGGCGACTTCGCCGTCCGGGGTGGGGTAGATCTCGTAGCGCCGCCTGGATATGGCGAACATGCGCCGCAGCAGACGGCCGGCGTTGTCGACCGCCGGCTCGGATGGCTCGGGGAAGCCCTCCTCTCTCGCCTCGTCCCGGACTTCGTCGAGGTCGCGAAGCGCATCGGCGAGGTCTGTGGGAAAGTCCTCGGCGCCGTGACTCGCCGAAATCTCGAGCAGCTCTTTTTGCAATGACGGGATGCTTTGCCAATCCAGAAAACGCTTGAACAACGGCTGGATTAGTGAGCGCCAGATCCGCATCTTGGTTTCGGAATCGACAGTCGGCGAGGTCTGGAATGGCATCGACTGCGACGACACGCTTTCCTCTGGAACTCGAAAATCCGGAGGTGCTGCGATAGGAGCCGGGAATACGGACGAGGAGGAAACCGGGCTGTGCGTCGAGGTATCGACGGCGGAGGTCGGTGTCATGCTGTCGCCGTAGCTCCTCTGAATTGCTGCATCAGGCCGCGGACATCGGCCAGGTCGGAGTGCCAGCCGTTCAGAACGGATTCGACCTGCCGCTCGTTCGTGATCGTGTTCTCGCCGGACAGGTCACGGTGTACGTTCGCCAGGAACACCCTGGCACCGGATTTCTCTGCGATGTCCAGTGTGATCGTTCTGTCACCGCAGGGGTAAACGAATTTCAGCTGAACATTCGGCCCGATCCCGCGGAACGACATCCAGCGGCCCCGGTCGCGCAGAGCCGTCTCGAGGAGGGGGGCAGGTGCCGGCAGAGACTGCCGGAATCGCGGATTGATCCCCAAGGCGCGGCATGGGGGATGGGGGACGTGCTGCAGGTAGCGCATCGCAATTCTGGGAATCGAGTCGATCCGCTCGGCCGAATCGGAGGTGAAGACGATCCGCTGCGGATCAGCCGTGACGGTGACGCCGTCTTCAAAGGTCACTTGGGAAAAAACGGGGGTCGAGACCTGTGGGGAAGTGGGCCTGGACCCGTCCTCCACGATCCCGTGGCGAATGAGGAAATCCGGATTCAGGAGGGACGGGTTGTTTCCATCGGCGACCAACACGACCGACAACTCGATCAGAGAGCCGCCATCCATCGGATCGAGAGAGGATGCAACCATCACCATCAGGTGCAACGCACCAGCCCCCATCGTATCGCGGAAGGTGCGGGAGCGCCCCTGCCGAAAAGTGCTCGACTTCAAGGGGCGACCGATCCGCTGGTGCGGATTCTGGCCGCCGCGTGGGCGGCGAGCGCCCGGAGGTGGCGGCGGGCGACGGGAGCGAGGCTGCGGTTGTAGAGGATCGCCGCCGGATGGTAGAGAGCGACGAACTCGCGGTCGGGCCAGGCGGGCAGGGGGAAAAAGCGGCCGACGCGGGCGGAAAGCGGGCCGGTCGCGCGCTTGGGATCGAAGCGGCGGAGCGCGGTCGCTCCCAGCAGCGCCACGATCCGGGCAGGGGAGAGCGCGAGCTGACGGTCGAGGAAGGGCCGGCAGGCGGCGGCCTCCTCGCTCCGGGGAGCGCGGTTGCCCGGCGGTCGGCACTTGACCACATTCACGAGCAGCATATCTTCCTCGGTGGAGAGGCCCGCCTCCCTGCAAAGCTCGTCGAGCATCTTCCCGGCCCGACCGCAGAACGCGAACCCGGCGGCGTCCTCGGAAGCGCCGGGGGCTTCTCCGACGGCGAGGATCGCCGCTTCGGGGTTTCCCCGGTCCACTACGATTTGGCTCCGGCCGGCGGCGAGTCCGCAGCGCTGACAGCCGCCCGTCCGCAGCCGCTCTCGGAAATCCCGGTAGTTTTCGGCTTCGAGCTCGATTTCGAGCGGGGCGGCGCTCACCGGTTGCTCACCGGTGCTCGCCGAAGACCGCCCGGAGCGCGTCGCTGATCTCGCCGACGGTGGCCCGGGCGGCAGCCGCGCCGAGGATGGGCGGCATCAGGTTCCCGCTCCCGCCGGCGACCCGGCGCACTTCGGCGAGCGCCCGTTCCACCGGCTCGGGGCTCCGGTGTTCCCGCACCCGGCGAACGCGCTCCACCTGCGAGGTCTCCGCCTCGGGGTCGAGCGTGAAGGGCGCCGGCCGGCTCTGTTCTCCCTCCTGGCGGAACCGGTTCACCCCGACCACCGTCTCCCGGCCTTCCTCCAGGTCGCGCTGGAAGGCATAGGCCGCTTCCTGGATGCGCGCCCGAACGAAGCCCGATTCGATGGCTGCCGCCGCCCCGCCGAGACGGTCCAGCTGCTCGATCCACGAGACCGCCTCCGCTTCGAGCTCGTCGGTTAGCGCCTCGATGGCCCAGGAACCGCCGAGCGGGTCGGCGGTCGCCGCCACTCCGCTCTCGAAGGCGATCACCTGCTGGGTGCGGAGCGCCAGTCTCGCGGTCTCCTCGGTCGGCAGGCCGAGCGCCTCGTCGAGCGCGTTCGTGTGCAGCGACTGGGTTCCGCCGAGGACCGCGGCGAGCGCCTCGAGCGTCGTCCGCACCACATTCACCTGGGGTTCGAGCGCGGTGAGGGTCGAGCCTGCGGTCTGGGCGTGGAAGCGCAGCATCTGCGCCCGCGGGTCCTTCGAGCCGAAGCGCTCGCGGAGCAGCGTCCCCCAAAGCCGCCGGGCGGCGCGGAACTTGGCGACCTCTTCGAGGAAGTCCCGGTGGGCGCCGAAGAAGAAGGAAACCCGGGGGGCCACCTCGTCCACCGTGAGGCCGCGTTCCACCGCCGAGCGGACATAGGCGAGGCCGTTCGCCAGGGTGAACCCCACCT
The DNA here is from genome assembly GCA_963422395.1 of Vicinamibacteria bacterium. Lineage (GTDB taxonomy): Bacteria > Acidobacteriota > Vicinamibacteria > Marinacidobacterales > Marinacidobacteraceae. Next base: position 1,009,334 of record OY729431.1, read on the forward strand.
CTTGCGCCGCAGTGCATCCGGCCTCGCGCAGGTGATAGCCGCTCACGCTCACCGGCTGGAAGCGGGGCAGCTCGCGCCGGCACCACTCGATCACATCGGCGGCGAGCCGGAGCGAAGGCTCCGGTGGATAGATCCAGGTTCCCCGCGCCGCGTATTCCTTCAGGATGTCGTTCTGGACCGTTCCCGAGATCGCCTCGAGCGCCGTTCCCTGCCGCCGGGCCACCGTTACATAGAGCGCCAGCAGGATGGCGGCGGTGGCGTTGATCGTCATCGAGGTGGAGACGCGCCCGAGCGGAATGTCCGCGAACAGCGTCTCCATGTCCTCGAGGGAATCGATGGCGACCCCGACCCGCCCGACCTCGCCGGCGGCGAGGGGATGATCGGAGTCGTATCCGATCTGGGTCGGCAGATCGAAGGCCACCGAGAGCCCGGTCTGCCCGCTTTCGAGCAGGCGGCGGTAGCGGCGGTTCGAGGCGGCGGCAGTGGCGTAGCCCGCGTACTGGCGCATCGTCCAGAGCCGCTCCCGATACCCGGAGGTGCGGATGCCGCGGGTGAAGGGGGCTTCGCCGGGGAGTCCGAGGCGCGCCTCGCCTCCCGGCGCGTCCTCCGGCCGGTAGAGCGGGCGCAGGGGCCGCCGGGAGCTCTCGGGCGCCGAACTCACGGCTCCGGCTCGGGCGCGCAGGCGAACTCGCAGACCAGCACCCGGCTCCCCCAGATTTCGGAGCGCGCCTGGTCCAGCGGGCAGAGGCGAACCAGCTCTTCTTCGAAGAACAGCGGGCATTCCTCGGCGAGCGCGGGGCCGAGGTCTTCGGGGCGGGCGATGGTGAGCTCGAGCCGCCGGCGGAGCGGGGTCCAGCCTTCGGTCTCGCCGAGGCCGCGCAGGTCCCCGAGGAGCTGCTCGACCTGACGGCGGGCGTCGGGGAGCGGCAGGTCCCCATCCTGAACTTCGGCCAGGATGGCGCGGGCGCGCTCGCGGAGCCCGCCGATGGAATCCTGCCGAGCGGACCGGACCGCCGCCGGTGCCGGATCTTCGGGGACGCCGGAGGCGGCGGCCGCCGCCGACCCCAGCAGTCTGTGGATGAAGTGGCGCGAGCCCAAAAGCCGGTGAGGCGCGCGGCGGACAAGGCGCGATTCGGGAGGCACACCGGGTGTATTCCGACTGAATCGCAACGCCGAGCGAAGCGGTTCCGCCGTGATGCATCGCCGGTCGACGGCCGTGTGACTTTGTCCACAGGCTGCTAGAGCGGCAGCGAGCAGGAGGGGCCGCATGACGCGCTATCGAGGCTCGGCGGACTTTTGCTGCGGCTGCGACGAAGGGGGCCGCCAGAGCCTCGCCTTCCCGATCCGAGAGGCGAGCCACGAACGGAGCGGCACATCCTCGGGCTGCGGTTGGTAGAAGCCCACCTCGGTCTTTCCGTCGCCGAGCAGCTGGCGCAGCACCGGATCGCAGCGCTCGAGGAAACTCGCGGGAAGGGCGGTGGAATCGAGCGGCCGGAGCCAGCGGTAGCTGTAGCCGAAGAAGAGCGACTTCCGCACTCTCTCGGAGGTGTTCTTCCCGTGCCGGTGCCACAGCCGCCGGTCGAAGATCGTCGCGTCCCCCGGCGCTCCCCCGAGGAGAACCCGCCCCTCCCATTCCGAATCGTTCGAGCGGGGTGGAGGTGCATCGAGGCGGTGGCTGCCGGGAATGGCCTCCATCGCCCCGCAGTCCGGCGCGCGGGTGTCGGTGAGCCAGTAGGCCGTCTTGACCGAGAGCCGCGGGGCGGGCCGCTCGAGCTCCAGTACCGGGCGGCCGCTGTCCTGGTGCCAGACCGGCGCCCGGCATTGGGCACCGCCCCAGGTCTCGGGGGGATACACCACCAGATGGGAGATGTAGAGCTGGATGTTCCAGCCCAGGATGTCCCAGACCTTGGGGAAGGTTCGCGGCTGATCCACGAGTTCGAGGAACGCCGGATCGAAGCGGATCACCGAGAAACGGGACATCATGTCGCCGCGCGCGAGCTGCAGTCTCCCGCGCTCGGCGGTGTCGAGCCGGTCCACCGCGGCGAGGAGCCGGGAGACCTGCTCCGAATCGAGCGCCTCGGGGATGTGGAGGAAGCCGTCCCGTTCGAACGCGGCGAGCTCGTCGGGAGTCGCGGCTTGCTCGAGGTGTTCCTTCGTGAGTCCGCCGAAACGGAAGCCCGCGGGATCGAAGCGGATCTCCGAGTCCAACGGTTCGACCGGAGGGGCCACCAGCTTACCCATCGTTACGCGGCTCCGCCGCGAAGGAACCCGGTGCTCACGGGGCCGTTAGTATTGTCGAAGTGAGCCGCCGGCGTATGCAGCTGCTCGCGGGGTGGGCCGTTTTCTTGGCTCTCGGCGCGAGCATCTATCTCGGTCCCTACTTCGCCGCCTGGCGGATCCGGGAAGCCGTCGCGGCGGGAGACTCCGAGGCGCTCCGCGACTTCGTGGACTTCGAGGCGGTCCGGGAAAATCTCAAGGCCGAGTTGCGCCGCACGGTGGAGGCGAGCCGGCGGGCGCGCGACCGGGAAGAGAGCGAAGAGCCGGCGGACGCCGGGCCCGAAGAAGAAGAGGAAGAAGCGGAGCTCGATCTGGGCAGCCAGCTCGCGGTCGCGGTCGGCGAAACGATGATCGACCGTTTCGCCACTCCCGAGGGAGTGGATCGGGCACTCCGCGATCCTCCGGAGGAGGGCAGCGGCTGGTCGTCCTTCCTCGGGCTCGGAGCCGGAGATGGCGGAGAGGAGGAAGAAGGTGGAGGAGTGTCGGTCCGCGCCGGCTACGACGGATGGAGCGACTTCACCGTCCGCCTCGGAGTGGATCGGGACGCCTCGGACGGCGAGCCGCTCTGGGCCGACATCCTGTTCGAGCGGCGCGGTATCTGGACCTGGCGGGTCACCGGAGCGCGGGTGAGTCCCGACGCCATTCCCCTCCTCACCCGCTGATTCCCCGCCGTTTTACTCGACCCGCTGATTCACCACTGATTTCGTCCATCCGCTGATTGCGGGGCCGCGCCGCCGCGCGGAGCGCGTTTTCGATCCCTCCCTCCTAGCGCGCCGGGGCGGTTTTCGGGGCTTTTGGGCGCTTCTTCGCTCGGCTCCTTACAATCGCCCCCCTCCCCGATGCGTGAGACCTTCTTCGAGCGCCCGATCCTGAACTCCCCCTACGAGGTTCCGGACCGCCATTGGAAACTCGGCCCGGACGGAGTTCCGACCGACGAGATCGCCGCGGCCCGCCGGGCAGCGGAGTTCCTCTCTCCGGTACCCCCGCCGAAGCCGCAGCGAGGGGGGCCGCGTCGGCTGGCGCTGGGAGAAGCGCGCCTTTCGACCGCCGAACAGCAATACGACCCCTATCCGGTCATCAATCGGATCCGCCAGGAGGTGGACCGCTGGCGCGAGCTGCCCGAGGCGAAGTGGGGCGTCACCCGGGAGACCGCCCTCCTCCTCCGCCACTGGCGCAGCCACGAATTCAGCACCCGCCGCCCCTTCTTCTGCCAGGTCGAGGCGGTGGAGACCGCAATCTGGCTCGTCGAGGCCGCGGGGTTGCTCCGGGAATCGGGGGAGAACCTGCCGCACCGTTTCCGCCGCATCTGGAAGCACCTCCACCACGCGAACCGGGCGGCGAATCCGCAGCTCCTCCGGGTCGCGCTGAAGATGGCGACCGGCGCCGGGAAGACCACGGTGATGGCGATGCTGATCGCCTGGCAGACGGTCAACGCGGTCCGCCACCCGAAGCGACGGAGCTTCACCCGCGGCTTTCTGGTGGTGACTCCGGGCATCACCATCCGCGACCGGCTGCGGGTGCTGCTCCCGAACGATCCGAACAGCTACTTCCGAAAAGGCAGTGAACTCGTTCCCCGCGAGATGCTCGGCGACCTCCAGCGCGCCGAGATCGTCATCACCAATTTCCACGCCTTCCAGCGGCGCGAACGGATGAAGCTCGCGAAGGGAACCCGCTCGCTGCTCCAGGGCCGGGGGACCCCACCCAGCACCGTAGAAACCGAGGGCGAGATGCTCCGCCGGGTGATGTCCCGCCTCCTGGGGAAGAAGCACATCCTGGTCCTGAACGACGAGGGGCACCACTGCTACCGGGAGAAGGCCGGCGGAAGCGAGGAAGGGAGGCTCGTCGGGGAAGAAAGGGAGGAAGCGCAGAAGAACCAGCAGGCAGCGCGCGTCTGGATCAGGGGCATCGAGACGGTGCGGCGGAAGATCGGCGTTCCCGTCGTCTTCGACCTCTCCGCCACCCCCTTCTTCCTGCGCGGCTCCGGCTATGCCGAAGGGACGCTCTTCCCCTGGACGGTCAGCGATTTCTCACTCATGGACGCCATCGAGTCCGGCATCGTGAAACTGCCGCGGGTTCCGGTCTCGGACAGCGTGAACCCCGACGACCGGCCGCGGCTCCGAGACCTCTGGGAGCACATCGGGAAGAAGATGCCGAGGAAGGGCCGCCGGCAGAGCGCCGGTTCGCTCGATCCGGGACACCTCCCACCGCTCCTCGAGACCGCCTTCTCGGCGCTCTATTCCCATTACGAGAAGACCTTCGACCGTTGGCAGGAAGCCGGTATCGAAACGCCGCCGGTCTTCATCGTCGTCTGCAGCAACACCGCGGCCTCGAAGCTGGTCCACGACTACCTCGCGGGATACGAACGAAAGCGCGCGGACGGCGAAACCGAGGTCGAAAACGGCCGGCTGGAACTCTTCCGCAACTACGACGAGAACGGGACCCGCTTGCCGCGCCCCCGGACGCTGCTCATCGACAGCGAACAGATCGAGTCCGGCGACGCACTCGACCCCGCTTTCCGGAAAGCCGCGAAGGATCAGATCGAGCGCTTTCGGCGCGAGATCGTGGACCGCACCGGCAGCCGAGCGGATGCAGAGGCGATCTCCGACGCCGATCTGCTGCGCGAGGCGATGAACACTGTCGGCAAGCCCGGGCGGCTCGGGGAAGACATCCGCTGCGTGGTGTCGGTCTCGATGCTCACCGAAGGCTGGGACGCCAATACGGTGACCCACATCCTGGGCATCCGGGCTTTCGGAACGCAGCTCCTCTGCGAACAGGTGGTGGGCCGGGCGCTGCGCCGGCAGTCGTACGAGCGAAACAGCGAAGGCCGGTTCGATCCCGAATACGCCGAGGTGCTGGGCATTCCCTTCGACTTCACCGGCAAACCGGTTCCCGTTCCCCTTCCCAAGCCGCCGCCCCCGGTGACGCATGTCCACGCGGTGCGGCCCGAGCGCGACGCCCTGGAAATCCGTTTCCCCCGCGTCGCGGGGTATCGAAGGGAGCTCCCCGAGGATCGGCTGACCGCCCGCTTCACCGCCGACTCCACGATCGTCCTGACTCCGGCACTCGTGGGGCCGATGAAGACGACGAATCAGGGAATCGTCGGCCTTCCCGCCGAGTTGCGGCCCGATCGGAACCAGGACATCCGCGAAGCGACGCTCGCCTTCCATCTCGCCCGCGACCTGCTGCGCCGCCATCTCTACGGTGCGGGCGAAGAGCCCCGCTTCCATCTCTTCGGTCAGGTGAAGCGGATCGTGCGCGATTGGCTCCGGGACGGGCACCTCGTCTGCGAGCCGGGAACCCATCGGGGGCAGCTGCTCTACGAAGAACTGGCGGCGATGGCATGCGAACGGATCACTGCCGCGGTCACCGCCGCCTCCGGCAGCGAGCGGCTGCTGGCGGTCCTCGACCCCTGGAATCCGGAAGGCTCGACGGGGGCCGTGGACTTCCGAACCTCGAAGACGACGCTCTGGCGGGCCGACCCCGGGAAGTGCCCGGTGAACTGGGCGGTCTGCGATCTCTCCTGGGAGGAAGAATTCTGCCGGGTGGTCGAGGCGGAGCCGAGCGTCGGGGGGGTTGCCGTCGAGGGGTTTGCCGTCGAGGCGTATGTGAAGAATGCCGGGCTCGGGTTCGAGGTTCCCTACCGACTCGCCGGAGAGGCCCACCGCTATCTGCCGGACTTCATCGTCCGGGTCCGGGACGGTGCGGGCGAGCCCGTCCACATCGTCGTCGAAGTCAAGGGGAGGCCGGACGAGAAATCGAAGGCGAAGGCGGAGACGATGCGCTCCCAGTGGGTTCCCGGAGTGAACGGCCTCGGAACCTTCGGCCGCTGGGCGTTCCTGGAACTGCGGAACATCTCCAGCATGGCGGCGGAGTTTCGGAGGTTCGTCGGCGCGCTCGGCGCCGAAAGCGAAGCTGCCTAGCAGCCGCGTAGAGGGAGACCCGATGGCGAAGAAGCGCACGACGAAGAAGCCGATCGCGGTGGAAGCGACCCGGCACTCGTCCTCGAATCGGCTGAACCTGCCGAGCGCCGAGCACGAGCCCCTCGTTCCGGAGGGCGACCGGGCTCCGATTCCGGTTCGCTACCCGCGAAACCCGGACCTCGACCCGCAGCTGGTCTGGAGGGGAAAGGACGAACGGGCAGAAGAGTCCGAGCTCGTCGTTCCGGCGCCGCCGCTCTACATCCAGGAGCGGGTGCAGCCGAAGGCGCTGGTGGACGACCTGCGCCGAGAGACCCTGCACCGGAAGATGCAGCGCAGCGAAGACTGCGCTGAGAATTCGGGGGGGGGGGGGGGGTAGCTCCCTCTCTCTTCGCTGATTTCAACGGCCTTCCGGAGGGCGCCGACCGGACCGATTTCTATCAGCACCGGGGGAACTGGTCGAACCGGATGATCCTGGGAGACTCGCTGCGGGTGATGGCGAGTCTCGCCGAGCGCGAGGGGCTGCGCGGCAGAGTGCAGTGCATCTACCTCGATCCCCCCTACGGGATCAAATTCCAATCGAACTTCCAGTGGTCCACCGGCAGCCGGGATGTGAAGGACGGCAAGAGGGAGCACATCAACCGCGAACCCGAGCAGGTGAAGGCGTTCCGGGATACCTGGAAGGACGGCATCCATTCCTACCTGAGCTATCTGCGCGACCGGTTCGCCGCGGCGCGGGAGCTGCTGACCGAGAGCGGCAGCCTCTTCGTCCAGATCGGCGATGAGAATGTCCACCGTGTGCGCGCTCTGCTGGACGAAGTGTTCGGCCCGGAGAACTTCGTCAGACAGATCGTCTTCAAGAAAACCGGCAGCATGGTTTCCGATGCGTTGGGAAGGACGGGCGACTACATCCTTTGGTATGGAAGGGTCAGCAGAGATCTGAAATATCGACAGTTGTTCACGCAGAAAGAACCAGATGCCTTCTACAACTTCGTGGAGAAGGCTGATGGTGCGATCGTGAAGCTCACCGACGCGGAGAGGGCTGGATTGCCCCAGGAGACTCGAGACTCACGAGTCCTCCGACTCGTGAGTCTCGAGTCTCCTGGGGCAAATCGAGAAGACTCTCCCTTCGCGTTCGAGGGTGAAACCTTCAGCCCCAAGGGAAACAGCCACTGGAAAGTAACTTGGCCGGACAGCATGAATGCTCTCGTGAGATCCGGTCGAGTGGTCAAGGCAGGACAGAAACTGCGGTGGAAATACTTCATCAAGGACTACCCGGTCAAGGTGATTTCCGAGATTTGGCAAGACACTTCGGGCTTCAATCGGGATCAAAGGTATGTCGTCGAGACGCGACCGAAGGTCATTCAGCGTTGTGTCCTGATGACCACCGATCCCGGGGACCTGGTGCTCGACCCCACCTGCGGCTCGGGCACGACGGCGTATGTCGCCGAGCAGTGGGGGCGGCGCTGGATCACCATCGATACCTCGCGGGTCGCCCTCGCGCTCGCCCGCGCCCGGATCATGGGCGCGCGCTTCCCCTACTACACCCTGGCCGACAGCCCCGAAGGGCAGCAGGCCGAGGCGAAGCTTTCGGGCCGGGCACCGCAGACCGGCCCGACGTACGGCGACCTGCGCCAGGGTTTCGTGTATGGGCGGGTCCCCCACATCACCCTCAAGGCCATCGCCAACAACGCCGAGATCGATGTGGTCTGGGAGCAGCGGCAGCCGGCAGTCGAGGCAGCGCTCGCCGGGCTGAACCAGGCGCTCGCGGGGCACCAGTCCCCGTTCCCGGTGGCCCGCGGCGCCCGGAAAGGGCAGGCGGTGCACTTCACCTCTCGGAGTGGAACGGTCCGACTCCCGAACGGCGACCCGGCGCCGGCCGCCGGCCTCCTCGAATGGGAGGTCCCGCGCGAGCCGCCCGCCGATTGGCCCCCCGCCGCCCGCACTGCGGTCTCCTCGTTCTGGAGAGCCCGAAAGATACGGCAGCAGGAGATCGACGCCGCGATCGCCCGGCAAGCGGATTTCGAGCCTCTCCACGATAAGCCGGCCGAAGACGAGACGAGAGTCCGGGTCGCCGGTCCCTTCACCGTCGAGAGCCTGGCCCCCCACCGGACCCTGGCGGTGGATGAAGAGGACGAGCCGATCCTGCGCGCCGCCGAGCCCCGCGCCCCCTATGGCAGCGGGAGCAGCGGCCCCGGCGATTTCGCTCCCATGATCCTGGAACAGCTGCGCACCGCTGGAGTCCAGCAAGCGCGGAAGCGAGACCGGATCGAGTTCTCCTCGCTAACCCCCTGGCCGGGTATCTACCTCGCCGCCGAAGGGCGCTACTCCGAAGGGGAACGCGAGCGGCGCGCCGGGATCCTCATCGGCCCGGAGTTCGGCACGGTTTCGCGTCCGGATCTCGCCGCCGCGGCGCGGGAGGCGGCCGAAGCCGGTTTCGATGTCCTGGTGTGTTGCGCCTTCGCCTACGACCCGCACGCCGCCGACCTTGCGAAGCTCGGCAGGGTGCAGGTCCTGAAGGCGCGGATGAACGCCGACCTCCACATGGCCGAGGTTCTGAAAGACATCGGGAAGGGCGATAAAACGAAGGGCAATCTGTTCGTGATCTTCGGCGAACCCGACATCGAGATCGAGGAGATCGGGCCCTCCGGTGAATCCGGCGGCGGTGAGGAGCGGTTTCGAGTGCGGCTCCGGGGCGTCGATGTGTTCCATCCGCAGACCGGCGAGATCCGCAGCGACAGCGCCGACGGGGTCGCCTGCTGGTTCCTCGACACCGAGTACGACGGGGAGAGCTTCTTCGTCCGCCACGCCTACTTTCCCGGCACCGCGAACGACCCCTGGAAGGCGCTCCGGAAGACCCTGAATGCCGAGATCGACGAGGAGGCCTGGGAGAGCCTCCGCCGCGATGTCTCCCGCCCCTTCCCGAAGCCCCCGACGGGCCGCATCGCCGTCAAGGTCATCAACCATCTCGGCGACGAAGTGATGCAGGTCTTCCGCGTCTGAGCGGAGGGCCGACCGACGACCGTCTCCGCCTCACGGCGGGGTGACATCCAGCACGATCACCGCGGCGCGCTGCCGCTCCTCCGGGGTCAGCTGCGCAACGAGCCGCTCCCGCAGCTCCTCGGGAGTCCGGGGCCGCGACCCCTCTTCGGCCGGGGCGGTGCGCTCCGGCCCGAACCACAGGACCAGGAAGATCCCGAGGCCTGCTGCCGCCGGATCGTTCGCATAGTGCGGGAGCAGCTGCTTCTGCACCGCCTGCCAGAGTTCCCGGTGGCAGTTCTTCTTGATCTCCACCGGGACGGCGAAGCCGCCGCACGCGATGCGGAGGTCGGCGCGCCGGCCCCCGGCGTGCTGCTGTTCCGGTAGCGCTTCGCATCCCCGGGGCAGCTTCGAGCGCAATAGCGGGAGCAGGGCGTCCCGGCAGGAGTTTTCCGGTTTGGGTTCCGTCGGCCTGGCGTGACGATCCTCGTTCCAGAACTGCCGCCAGAGGTTGGCATTCGTGGTTCGGGTCTCCTCGGCGATCTGTTCCAGCCGGTCTACCACCAGCGCGCGCAGATCGGCCGCGCTCGCGGGCGGCCCGTCAGCGAGTGTCGCGATCACTTCTTCCGGGGCGGGAGGCCGGTAGTCGGCGTCCCGGCGAATCACCCGCTGGGTGTCCAAGGCGTGCTCGAGGCGGCTCCGCCATGCCGAGAGCTCCGGATCCGAAGCGAGACCGCAGAGGATTCTCGTCGTCTGTGCCTCCGGAGACCTGGAGAGATTCCCGATGAGGCTTTCGATGAGGTCGGGGGATACGCCGTCGAAGGCCCTGGTCCTGCCCGGCGGGAGCGGGTCGGTGGACCTTCCGAGCGTCCGGATGGTGAGCTCCAGCACCGGGGGCGTCAGGCGCTCGATCAGGCCGGGCGGCGGGGATGACCCCAGCGACCTGAAGAAGCCGGCGAAATTTCGGACCCGGGCTTCCGAACCTCGCAGTTCGGCGGACAGCACGGCAAGGAACCGGTCCGGATCGAGCACCAGCCCGGCCGTCAGCCAGCGCAGCCGGGCGCCCCGGGTCGTGCTCTTCTGTGCGGCTTTCCTCTCGATCAGCTCTCGGAACGCCGCTTCGCCGGACCCGGAGTCGAGATAGCGCAGGCCGCTCAGCAGGAGAGCATCGAGGAGGCCGAGCTGTCCTTCCCTCGCCCGCGCCGGAAACGCCCGCAGCAGCGGCAGCACGGCGCGCCGCGCCACCGGTTCGTGGCGTTCCTCGTGGGCCAGCCGGTGGAAGTCGGGGATATAGATCTCTCCGGCTTGCAGCAGGATCCGGCCGGCGATCACAAGCACCTCCGCCGCCAGCTCCGGCTGTTCCTGGACGCACTGCCAGTACCAGTCGGCCTCCTGGGAGAAGGCGTACTGGTCGTGGAAGCAGAGGCGGCAGGCGAGCACCGTCCGCAAGCGGGCTTTCGTCAGCCGCCGGAAGCGGTCCGGTTCCATTTCCGCGGCCGCCGCCAGCACCGGCAGCACCAGGAGATGCATCCGGTCGCGCCGCCTCGCCGCCAGGATCTCCTTCGCCGAGGGCAGGTCGGGCCGGTCGGAGGTGTCGAGCACGGCGCCGAGAGCGGTCGTCGTCAGCGCCTCGTCGCCGCCGAGGGCCTCGGTCAGCCGGTTCCGCCGATCCAGTCGGCTGTGCGCCCCCGGCTCGTAGCTCCCTGCGTAGTACTCCTCGGCGATCTCGAAGAGCAGTTCCGGACGCCCCCGATTCGCCCGGAGTTCGTCCGCCGAGCGGCGCACCGCCTCCAGCAACGGGGCGTGCGGCGGTGCGGTTTCGCTTCGCAGCTGCTTCCAGCGTTTCGCCTCGTCGAGGTGACACCGGCCGATGTCCTCGGGAAGGCTCGATCGGTAGAGGAGCGCGTCCAGAGCAGGGCTCTCTTTCGCCCGCAAGGCCGTCCGGATCACCGCTTTCTGGACATCGGGGTTCGCTTCGAGCCAGGCGGCGACCGGACGGAACGTTTCTCGGGGCTGGTCTCGGGGCTGGTCGAGTGCGGCCGCCGCTCCTGCCTGGAGCCAGTGGAAGAGGCGCAGAGGTTCCACCTCGGTGCCGTACCGCTCTAGGCCGCGCGCGAGCAGCCGTGAGAACGAGCTGCGCAGGGAACGGTCGAACCAGGTGCGTTCCAGCCAGGTGCTTGCGAGCGGCCCGGCGCCTGAAAGGCGGTCGAGATGGATCGGCAGGTGGTCCTTGGGGCAGCTCTCATAGAGTCTCTGCCAGAAACCGTAGGGGCGCTCCATGACCGGACGGGACCGATGGGGGAGGTAATCCCAGACTTCCGCGGGTTCCAGGCCGCCGGGATAGAGCTCGTCGAGCAGTCTGCCGGGCAGTTCTCCGTCGGGGGCGTGGATTCGTCCCTGGTGGATCTCGTCGAGGAGGCTGCGGAGGCGGCCGACTCGGTCGGGCTCGTTCTGCAGGCTCGCAATCCAGGTGTCGAGAGCGGACCGTCGCACCCGCGACTCGCGGGAGTCGTCGCGAACGATCTCCAGCAGCTCGTCCGCCAGCCGGAGTGCCAATCGGGATGCCAGTCGGGCGCTGGAGAGCGCCATCATGGCGACTTCCACCACCCTGCGGTCGGGATCACGCAGCGCCTGCTTCAGCGTGGGCTCCAGGTCCGGGGTGGCGAGAGCGCCGAGAGCGGAGACCGCCCCGCCGGTGTCTCCGAGACGGTTGGACTCCCGTCCGACGGCGTGGAACAGGAGCCTCTTCTCTTCGAGGGTGGATTCGGTGACATCGCCGTAGAGCAGCACCGCGGCCGGATCGCGCTCGATCAGCGGTCGGCGGAGTGCCGGCGAGGCCGCCGCGAGCCAGGCGGCGAGCCCGCGCAGCGGTGTCGGCGGGACATCGTCCGTTCCGGCGAGAAGCGCCAGGACCCGCCCCCGCGGGAGGCTTTCGGCGACGAGCCGGGAGAGCCACCGCGCGGCGAGGAAGGCGGCGAGGTGCGCGTGCTGGGGTCGGAAAAATCCCTTTCCGGCGGAGGTCCTGTCGGCGGAGAAAAGCCGGGTCCCGAGCACTGCGCGGAGCGCATCCCGGCACTCGTCTCCGTGAGCCGTGATCGGGATCCAGTCGTTTTGCGGCGCATCATCCCGGGAGAGTGCGTGCCCGGCGGCGCCGGAGAGCAGCTGGACGGCCGAGAGCCGCCCGGCGGCGTCCAGCAAAGCCTCCAAAGCCTCCATCAGCGGCTGATTCCGGTTTCCGATTCGGTGTTCTTCGTTCTCTTCCCGGGCGAGGAGCTTCGAAGCCTGCTCGAAGGTCTCCCGCCGGCTCGCCGGCCACTCGCCGGTCGTGCCGAAGACTTTCGCCAGCAGCGTCAGGTTCTGTGGATTGCGAAGCAGTCCGTCGAGTCCCCGGCCCCGAGCTTCCCGGAGGAATTCCTCCGGATCGCCGATATCCGGGCGCTCGGAAACGAGCCGGCGGGCTTCCTCGCCGGTCAGCGGCTCCAGGCGGAGGACCACGACTTCCCGGTTCGGCGAAACCTTCTCCAGGTGCTTTCGGTCGTTGCTTCCGAGCCAGTCGGCCTCCCGGCAGGAGAGGCGGAAGGGCGGTCGTTTCAGCTCGTCGAGGCGGGAGTGGATCCTGTCGAAGGGTCGACGCCCGTCCGGCTCGCCGGCGCGCACCTCGTCGAGTCCGTCGATCAGCAGCGTCCGGCCTCGCCATTCGGGGTTCGGCTCGCCGGCCAGGAAGTCCCGAGCCGAGAGGAAGAGTGCGTTTCCCTGCGCGGCTTCGGCTCGGGCTTCGGTCTCGAACGCGGTCGTCTTCCCGGCGCCGGGATCGCCGAGCAGCACATAGGCGGGAGTGTCCCGGTACGCCGCGAGCGGTTTCGACTCGTACAGTTGGCCGTTCGGCCCGATCCGCTGGACGGAGCGGTCGAGGATCTGTCCCATTTCTCAATCCCAGAATCGGTCAGCCAGAATCGGTCAGCCAGAATTCGGCGGGTTCGGACAGAAACTCGACGAGCGGAACTCCGCCCTCTCCGACGACCATCGTCCGGGCGTGCGGGAACTGCTTCTGGAAGGCGGCGAGGCCGGGGTGCGGGCCGCGAAACGGGCCGGCCTTCACCTCGACGGCGAGCAGATGGGGCCCGCGCTCCAGCACGAAGTCCACTTCGAGATCGTCGCGCCGGCCGCGCCGCCAGTAGTGGAGGCGAGCTCCGGGGCGGCGCGTCCGGAAGAGGTGTGCGCCCGCCGCCGACTCGACGACCCGGCCCCACCAGGAGCGGTCGGCGAGCGCCTCCGAGTAGCCGTACCCGGAGGGAGCGGTCATCAGCGCGGTGTTCAGGACGAGCAGCTTCGGGCTCGACCGCCGCCGGAGCGGCGCCGCCGTGTAGCCGGTGAGCCCGGCGACCAGCCCGGCGGCTTCGAGGAGGTCGAGGTAGCGGGCGAGGGTCGTGGTGTTCCCGGCGTCCTGGAGGCGCCCGAGCAGCTTGGTGAAGGAGACGATCTGCCCGGAGTAGAGCGCACTCATCTCGAAGAGCCGCTTCATCAACGCCGGCTTGTCCACGCGGGTCAGGGCCACGATGTCCCGCTCGATGGAGGGGCGGATGCAGCCGTCGAGCACTGCCCCGCGCCATTCGTCCTGCCGCTCCTCGCGCGCCAGCTCTGCGGGTCCGGGGTATCCGCCGAAGAAGAGGTAGCGGCGCAGATCGAAGTCGAAGGCTTCCGCCATCTCTCGCAGCGACCAGTGGTGGAGCGGCAGCGGCGCGAACCGGCCGGCGAGGCTCTCGGTGAGGCCGGATTGGAGGAGCAGCGGGGCCGAGCCCAGGATCACCAGCCGCGGGCGGCGGGTCCGGGCGCGGTCGGCGTCCCAGAGACCCTTGACGGTGTTCGACCAGTCGGGGATCTTCTGGATCTCGTCGAAGACCAGCACGCATCCGCCGCCGGCTCGCCCCGCCCGGGCGCGGGCGTCTTTCCAGTGCCCGACGATCCAGTCCGCGCCCGGCGCCCTGGCGGATCCGGGCCGTCGGACGCTCTCCCCTTCGTCCGTCGACGGGTCCGCCTCGGGTTCGTCGGTTGCGCGGTAGAGCGTCTCCATGGAGGACTCGCTGCGGACCCGGGCGAGGGCCTGGTCCACGATCGTCGTCTTCCCGCTCTGCCGGGGGCCGAACAGCGCGATGATCCGCCGCGGGGCCTCGCCGAGGCGCTCGATGAGCGTGCCCACCTGGGCTCGTTCGTATGCCGACATCCTGAATCGCTCTATCGAGTGAATCCACTCGATATCGTAATCAAGTGTATATTACTATATTGAGTAAAATTGATCGATCGAGTAATCGATCGTCTTTGCGACCGAGCGGCGGCGATCCGAGGGAGCGCACTCCCTGTGCCTTCCTGCGGGACGGCGCTTCGGGATCACCGCCCGGGGCCGGCAGTCCTCCCGAGGCGGGAGGCTGCCTCCCCGAGGCTGGGCACGCCCTCGGTCCCGGGCGATTCGACGCTGATCGCCGCTGCTGCCGCGGCGAGGCGGGCCGCCGCTGCGGGCGGCATCCCCCGCCAGAGCGAGACCGAGAGCGCTGCCGCGAACACATCGCCGGCTCCGGTCGGGTCCCTCTCGAAGGCCGGTACCGGCGGCACCTCGGCGTCGGGCCGGCCCGGACGGCGCAGGACGGCGCCGCACCGCCCGCGGGTGATCGCGAGCAGCGGGACCGAGAGCGCCGGACCCTCTTCCCGGCATTCTTCGAGTTTTTCGAATTCTCCCGCGGAGAGACAGCACAGATCGAGCCCGGCGAGCCGGGTGTCCAGCCCCTCCGGCCGCGAAACCGAGACCCTTCCCTCGCCGTCCCAGCGGCGCAGGAGGCCCTGCGGCGCACAAGCGGCGAAGCTCCCCTCGCCGGCGGGCCGGGGCAGGGGGCCGCTTCCGCCGAGTTCCCTCGCCACCGGGGCGTAGAGGACCGCCGACCCCGGCGGCAACCCGGCGGCCGCGCGGCGGATCGCGGCCTCCGGGATCACCGCCGCCCGGCTCAGGATTCGCTGTTCCCGCGCGCCGTCTTCGCGGTAGTCGTTGTGGAAGCGGGTCCGGTCGGAAGAGGTGAGGCGCCGGATCGAGATTCCGGCCAGCGCCTCGAGGAAGGGGAACTCTCGGTCCACCGCGGTCAGGATCGCAGTGGGGGCGCCGAAGCGATGCGCGAGCAGTCCGGCGAAGGCCGCGGCACCGCCCAGTCGGGAGCCCGCCGGGGTCCGATCTTCGCTGAGGTGGCCCACCACCAGCATCCGGGCGCCGCCGGATTCCCTAGAATCGTCCCCGCGTTCCCCCCTCGTCATGCTCGTCTGGACCTCGCTCGTCGTCCGGGGAAAACGTCGTTCCCTGCTGTCTCTCTCCGGAATCGTTCTCGGCGCGCTCTTCTTCTTGCAGCTGGCCCGCTTCTACGGCTGGAGTCTTCCCTGGATCGTCCTCGGCGTGGTGGTGGGACTCTTCGTCGTGAGGTCGATGGGGGCGACGGTGTGGTTTCTTTCCCGACACCCGTTCGCGTCCGGTGATCTCGGACTCAGCGAAGCTGCGGTTCCCGGCGGTGCGGTCCGCTGCGCGGTGCGGATCCTTGCGCGCCGCGCCGTCGAGATCGAAAAGTTGCAGATCACTCTGACGGCGGAGAGCCGCGACAGCGCCGGCACGACGAAGCGCCTCTTCACGGACAGCCGGGAGCTGCTGGAACGCACTGCGCTCCCTCCCGGCGGCGATCCGCTCGAAGCCGCCGCGGAGATCCCCCTGCCGGAAGATGCGCCGTTGTCCTACCGGTCGTTCGAGGGCCGGGTTCGCTGGCTCGCCCGGGCGCGTCTCGAAGTGTCGGGTTACGGCGCCTTCGAGGAAGAGATCGAGTTCCTGGTGGCGCCGAACGCCTGAAGAAGCCGGGAAGACTCCTAGGTTTCGCCGCCGGCTTCCGAACGATTACCGCTCCGGTTTTTTCCAGTCGAGCGGGTTCGGGCGATAGCGGGGTTCTGCCCAGGGAGTCTCCGCCACGGGCAGAGCGGCGGTGGGGGCCGCTCCGGCTCCGGGAGGCTCGCCGGAGTCCGGGTCGGTTCCCTGAACGACGGCCAGATACTCGAGGATCTGCTCCCGGACTTCGGGTTCGAGCGGTGGCATCCCCATTCCCAGCATCAGATCGAGGATTCCGTCCCATTCGCCGCGCGCGAGTTTCAGGGAGACGATGTAGCTGTCGTCGTGGCAGTAGAGACAGTTCTCGCGCACGAGTTCCACCCCCTCGCCGTCCTTCAGAGAGTCGGCGGGGGGGAGCTGCGGCGACGGCGCCGCAGCGAAAGCGGAGACCGGCAGCGAAATCAGAACGGGCAGGGCGGCGAATACCGCGCCGAGGGGCCGCACTTCAAACCACCGTGACCGCGATGCGGTGCATGGCGTTGTTCAGGTAGCCGCGCGGGTTCCAGCCGGGCGTCACCATCGGCTGCTGACGGCCCCGGTGGTCGGTCGCCCGCGCCCAGACCTCGTAGTGGCCGGGGATGTCGAAAGCCACCGAGCCTTCGAAACGCTGCCAGGCGAAGCGGTTCTCGGGCTCTTCGAGGCGGCACTCGATCCAGCGGGCGCCGAAGTCCGCGCTCACCTCCATCGCTGTCACCGGTCCACCCCCGGCCCAGGCCCAGCCGTGGACGGAGAGCGGGCCCGCCACCGGATGCCGCATCCCGGTTCCGGGACGGGTGATGACGGATTTCACCGGCATCTCGCCGATGATCTCCATGTCCTCTTCCGGAACCTCGGCGCCGGGGGACACCGGATAGCGCGGCATCCGGTAGGAATGACCGGTCATCTTCGGACCGTCGTGCACCCGGTCGCGTACCCACAGTTGGCGCAGCCACTTGCCGCTGGCCGAGGCCGGGAGACCGGGAGCGACGAGGCGGAGGGGAAAGCCGTGGTGCGGGGGCAGGGGCTCGCCGTTCATCTCCCAGGCGAGCAGGGGAGATTCCTCCATCGCCTTCGAGATCGGCAGCCCGCGGGAGATGGGGATCTGGTCCGGGTCACCGCTCAGGTGCGGGTCTTCGCCGTACCAGGCGAGATAGACGGCGGTGTCGAGGATTCCCGCGGCGTGCAGCACATCGCGGAGCCGGACTCCGGTATAGCGAGCGCAGCCGACCGCGCCCAGCCACCACTGGTTGCCCGAAGTTCCCGGCGAGAATCCAGCCCTGCCGTTTCCGGCGCATTCCAGCACCAGCGCCCGACGGACATTCTCGAAGCCCGAGATCAGATCCTCGAGCGAGAGCGTCAGCGTCTGCTCGACCTCTCCGACCACTTCGAGCGACCAGCCCTCGAGCTCTCCGGAGAGCGCGCGGGCGGGCACATCTCCGTTGTTCCGCACGAAGTGTTTCTCGTTCGGAGTGAAGCGGGGATCGAGGTCGGTCACCCAGGTCTCGGCGTTCACCGGGCGCTCGCT
This sequence comes from Vicinamibacteria bacterium, assembly GCA_963422395.1. Classification (GTDB taxonomy): domain Bacteria; phylum Acidobacteriota; class Vicinamibacteria; order Marinacidobacterales; family Marinacidobacteraceae. The sequence continues at coordinate 1,026,915 of OY729431.1, forward strand.
GAGGACTCGGAGATCGCTCTTGCCCTCGACCGACCCAACGGACCGGGCGGCCTGCTGTCCGCGCCGGGGAGACCCCGCCCCCGAATGCGCCGGAAGCGCCGCGGCGCCGATCGCGACCGGCGCCGTTCCGAGGAACCGCCGTCGCGAAAGGGCCGCTCCCGGTTCCATGGGGGGCGAATTCTATCCGACGGCGCGGAGGCGGCGACCTTTCTTCCCCCTGCTCTCGTACCGCACGCCTCTCCGCTCGCGCGCTTCATCCCCGGATGTATGGGCTCGCCGTTTTCGGTTAGAATCGTTGCCTCGTTTTTCTTCCGGGGCGGGTGTTCTGCTCCGGTTTTCCCCGACCTCCGGGGGATGCGCTCCGGATTCCGGAGCCATGCTTCGGGGTACCGCCTGGCTGCGCTGCTCGGCATGGTGCCGGGCAAGACTGAAGGCTCTGCTGGCTGGTGGTCAGGCAGGATTTCCGGCAGGGTCCTGACCTCGCTGTCGCGGCGAGGGGGTGGAAGAGCCCTTTCGCGGCGGCCGATCCTAAGTGAGGGTCTGACAACCGTCGGAAGTGCCATCCGCCGGGCGGGCAGCTGCCAGAAGGACCTGACGCTGCGCCCCTCCCGGGAGGGGCGTTCGGGGGCGAACCGAACGAGCGGAGCGACGGCTTCGCCGGGCGGCTCCTCTTCCTGTCCGAGATCCCGGACCGCTTCGGACACGGTCCCCACCCTGCGGAATGCTGATATCCGGAATGAGCGAAGAACCCCTGCACCCTCCGCCTCCCGCTGCCGGAGGCTCGTCGGCAGAAGAAGCCTTTGCCGGAGCAGCCTTTCTGGCGAACGCCCGCTTCGAGTTCGGACGGCTCCGCCGCCTCGCCGAGGCTGCCGTCGCGCAGGTTCCGGACGATGCCGCGCTCCATCGCCGGCTGGCGCCGGACGGCAACTCCATCGCCATCCTCATGCGCCACCTCGCCGGCAACCTGCGCTCCCGCTGGCGGGATTTCCTCACCACCGACGGCGAAAAGCCGGATCGGAACCGCGAGGCCGAGTTCGAACCCTGCGATCGGCGAACCCGCGCCGAGCTCCTCCGCGAGTGGAACGAGGCGTTCGCCCTCCTCGACTCGGAGTTCGAAAGGGTCGCTCCCGGAGATCTCGATCGGACGGTGACGATCCGGGGCGAGGAGTTCTCCGTCCTCGAAGCGGTCCAGCGGCAGATCGCACACCTCGCCTACCACACCGGGCAGGTCGTGTTGCTGGCCCGGGCCTCTGCGCCGGCCTGGAAGTCGCTGTCCATTCCTCGGGGCGCCCCGCCCGCCGCGGCGTACCGCTACCAGCGATGAGCCCTCGTCCGTCGGGCTTGCCGTCCTGTTCGCCTCCTGGTCTGCCGCTTGGCTGGCATCCTGGCTTCCTGCTGATGCGGCTCCTTCCGGCGCTCCTCACCCTCGCGGCTATCGGCTGCGCCGGCAGCCGGCGTCCGCCCGCCAGCCCTGCGGACGGCGTGGAGTTCGGTCAGGCATCCTGGTACGGGATCGAGGAGAGAGGGCGGCTCACCGCGAACGGCGAAGTGATGGACCCCGGGGCGATGACCGCGGCGCATCGCACGCTGCCCTTCGGGGCCGTCGTCCAGGCCACCGACCTCGACACCGGACGGGTCGTCCAGGTGCGGATCAACGACCGGGGTCCTTTCATCGCCGGGAGGATTCTCGATCTCTCCCACGAGGCCGCCCGTCAGTTGGGGATGGTGCAAAAGGGCATCGCCCGGATCATGCTGACCGTCGTCGAACTCCCTCCGGGCCTGCCTTTCACCGTTCAGGTCGCGGCCTTCCGCACCTCGGCGGCTGCCGAGCGGCTCTCCGCTGACCTGCGGGCGAAGGGGTATTCCCTGGTGGAGATCCGCCGGAGCGGCAGCCTCCACCGAGTGCGGGTAGGCCGCTTTCGGCGCCGCGGGGATGCCGAATCCGTCGCCCGGGCGCTCCGGCGGCAGGGATACGAAACGCTGGTGCTGCGCGCCCGCCTCTGATCGAGGGCGGTGAAGCCGGCCGACGAGGGAAAGAGAGCCGCGGGGACGGCCGCCGCCCGGCGGCGGGTGCGGGTTGCGCCGGCGGCGGCTCCTGCCGATCGGGTTCGCCGATCTAGTTCAGGGGGATGTCCAGGAATTCGTGTTCGTAGATGGCTTCGCGGATCTGGGCTGGACTCGCCCCTTCGTCATGCATCTTCTTGGCCAGGAGGACCTCCTGGAGACAAGTGCTTCAAGTGGCCGCGTGGTTGTCCACATAGCAGTCGAGAAGGCTGCCGTGATCCTCGGCCTGAGAGTGGCACCCGCAGAGGCAGGGCAGCTGGACCAGCACTTCCGGGATCTCTTTGGCGAGCGCGTAGGTCGTGCGCAGCGCCTCATGGGTGTAGGTGTTCGGCGGCAGCGTGACCGGGAACGGCCGGGCCTCCTCGGGAGAGTCGTGGTACGGGAAGGACTTCGCCCCGGAGTGGGCGTCCGGGGCCAGATCCTGAGCCGGGTCTCGGGACAGCTCTTCCCTGCCGGCGGTGTCCGTGGTGTCGTCGCCGACGACGGCCACCAGGAAAACCGCCGCGCCGCCGACGAGAAACGCCACGGCCAGGAAGGGGGCGAAGCGAAAGCCCTGCTTCCGGGCGGACGACTCCGCCGGTCGGGCCGGGGGGAGCCCGGAGGGGGGTCCGGGCGGGCGGGAGGTCGAATGCGAGCGTCGTTTCTTCATGGCCGGCCCCATATCCTAACAACCTCTTGGGCGACCTCTCAGGCAGGATCCGGATCTCCGGCGTGCTCTCCGGCGCGTCCATCTTCCTCGGCGCGCTGCTCCTCTTCGTGGTCCAGCCGCTTTCGGCGCGGAGCCTGCTCGCCTGGTACGGCGGGGCGCCGATGGTCTGGGCGGTCGCGCTCTTCTTCTTCCAGACCGCTCTCCTCGTCGGCTATCTCTACGCCCACCTGCTGGTGACCCGGGTCTCGCCCCGGCTCCAGCTCGCGATACACGGCGGGCTGCTGGCCGCCGCCGCGGTTTCGAGCCTGTCGCCCCTTCCCGATTCCAGCTGGGAACCGACCGGCGGCGAGGCGCCGGCGGCGTGGATCCTGCTGACCCTGCTGCGAACCCTCGGTCTGCCCTTGCTGGCGCTCGCGGCGACCACTCCGCTGGTGTCGGCATGGCGAGTCCGTTCCGGGGCGGGGCCGACTCGTTCCGGGGCGGGGCCGACTCGTTCCGGGGCGGGGCCGACTCGTTCCGGGGCGGGGCCGGCGGGCGGGAGCGTGTATCGGCTCTACGCGCTCTCGAACGCCGGTTCGCTCCTCGGCCTGGCGCTCTACCCGCTCGTGCTCGAGCCGCTGACCGGGCTCCGGGGGCAGAGCTCCTGGTGGTCCGCCGGCTTTCTGGTCTTCGCAGCCCTCACCCTCCTGGCCGGACTCTTCGCTGGCGTCCGGGCAGGCCGTCCGCAACCGAAGCCAGCGGCGGCCGATCCGCAAGCGATCGGGCCGCGCCCCGCAGCGTTCCATCCCGGCGCGTTCGGCCTGGCGGCGGCCGGGTCGCTGACCCTGGTGGCGGTCACCACCCAGCTGACCCGGGATGTGGCGGCGATTCCCTTCTTCTGGATCGTGCCCCTCGCAGGATACCTGCTGACTTTCATCCTCGCCTTCCGGGGGAGCGGCGCCCCGTATCCCCGCCGCATCCTGACGCCGCTCCTGCTGGTCTCGGTGGCGGCGTGCCTGTTCCTCTGGTTCCGCGATCTCACCGGGGAGCTCGAAGACTCGCTTTCGTCCCAGGCGGCGGCGGGACTCGCCTTCCTCTTCGCCGCCTGCTGGATCGCTCACGGCGAGATCGCGCAGCGGAAACCGGCGCCTGCGGACCTCACCGGCTTCTATCTCTCACTCACCGCGGGCGGCGCCCTCGGCGGCCTGCTGGCTTCGCTCGCGAGCCCGCTCGTCTTGCCGAATGTCTGGGAGTTTCCGCTGGCGCTCGTGCTGGCGGTCGGGATCGCTCTCTTCGCTCCCCGGCGTTCCCGGAAGCGCCGCTGGCCGCTGGTCCCGAAGGCGATCCTGGGAGCGGCGCTGGGAGCGGCGATCGCGGTGTCCGCGCTCGAGCACCGGCGCCCGCTCGCCGCGAGCCGCAACTTCTTCGGGGTGATCCGGGTGATGGAGGCGTTCCCCGGTGCTCCGGACTGGCGCCGCGATCTCTGGCACGGCGGCATCGCCCACGGTTCCCAGTGGTTCGCTCCGGGGAGACGCCGAGAGCCGACGCTCTACTACTACGAGGGGACCGGGATCGAGGCGGCGCTGACCCGCCACCCCCACCGGGAGCGGGGCCAGCCGCTGCGGGTCGCGGTGATCGGGCTCGGCGCCGGATCCCTGCTGGTCCACGCCGAGCCCGGAGATCTGTTCCGCTTCTACGAGATCGATCCGCAGGTCGTCGCGGCGGCGCGCGGATTCTTCACTTTCCTCGCCGATACCCCGGCGAGCGTCGAGATCGCGCTCGGCGACGGCCGGCTCGGTCTGCTCCGGGAAACCGACGATCCCGGTTTCGATGTGATCGTGCTGGACGCCTTCACCGGCGACGCCATTCCGGTGCATCTGCTGACCGCGGAAGCCTTCGATCTCTACGAGAGCCGTCTGGCGCCCGGCGGAGTGCTCGCCGTCCACATCTCGAACCGGCATGTGGACCTGGCTCCCGTGGTCCGGGCCCAGGCCCTGCGGCTGGGGCTGCTCTCCCTGCTGACGGTCGGCAAGCCCGACCCGGCCCGCTACCGGTACACCGCGACCTGGGTCCTGCTGACCCGGAACGGCGACTTCGTGACCGATCCGAGCGTGCTGGGCCGCGCCGAGCCGTGGGTCGGCGAGGCGGCGGCGCCGGGGCAGGACTTTCTCTGGACCGACGATTTCTCGAACCTGCTTCGCGTTCTGCGTTGATCCGGACGGGTCGAATCCCGATCGGACCCCAATCGGATCCCTGCTGGACGCGAAGGGCATAGGATTCCGCCTCCTCGACGATACGGAGGGACTGCGATGATCCATATCAAGACCTCGATGATGACGACCCCGATGCTCCCCCGGCGGGCGGCGGTGCGGCTCGCCGGCGGGCTCGCCATCGCGCTCCTGCTGGGATCCCCCCTCGCCGCGCAGAACCGCGACATGCCCGAAGGGGAATGGCGGTACCAGAGCGGCGACGCCTGGGGAACCCGCTCCTCGCCGCTCACCGAAGTGAACGCCGACAACTTCGAGGAGCTGGAGGTCGCCTGGATCTGGCGCGCCGACAACTTCGGCCCGAAACCCAGCTACCTCTCGAAATCCACTCCCAGCTACATCGACGGGAAGCTCTTCACGGTGGCCGGCTACCGGCGGACGATCGCCTCGATCGATCCGGCGACCGGAGAGACGCGCTGGACCTATAGCGAGCCCTCCACCCGGCGCTTCGAGGAGTCCATGCGCTCCAGCTACGGCAAGGGAGTGGCCTATGCCGAGCTCGACGACCGGCTGGTCATCTACGGAATCAGTCCGGCGTTCTTCCTCCACGCGCTGGACGCCGAGACCGGCCGGCACCTCGAGGGCTTCGGCAAACCGGTGCCGCTCCCGGGGTTCCCCGAGACCGGCGTCGTGGACCTGCTCGCCGACTTCGGCCACAACTACGATCCCGACGAGGGCCTGCCGCCGACGATCGGCTATATCACGAGCTCCTCGCCCCCGATCGTGGTGAACGGGACGGTCGTGGTGGGCAACTCCCACGCTCAGGGCTACCACCAGACCCGGATCGAGAACATCCCCGGCGACATCCTCGCCTACGACGCCCGGACCGGCGAGCACCGGTGGAAGTTCCATGTCATCCCGCGCTCCCCGGAGGAGTTCGGAATGGACACCTGGGAGAACGACGCCTGGAAATGGACCGGTGATGTCTCCTCGTGGGCGCCGCTCTCCGCCGACCTCGACCGCGGCATCGTGTACATCCCGACGAACGCTCCGACGATCGATTTCTACGGCGGCTTCCGCCCGGGAGACAATCTCTTCGGGACCAGCGTCATCGCGCTCGATGTCCAGACCGGCGAGCGGGTCTGGCATTTCCAGACCACCCACCACCCGATCTGGAACTACGACCTCCCCAATGTTCCGATCCTGGTGGACGCGACGGTGAACGGGGAGAAGGTGCCCATGGCCATCCAGACCACGAAGCAGGGGCTCACCTTCGCTTTCGACCGGGAGACCGGCGAGCCGGTCTGGCCCATCGAGGAGCGCGCGGTCCCGCAGTCCATCGTCCCCGGAGAGCAGCTGTCGGAGACCCAGCCGTATCCGACGGTTCCGGCGCCTCTCGAGCCGCTCGATCTCAGCGAAGACAACCTGATCGACTACACCCCCGAGCTTCGGCAGCAGGCGATGGAGATCGTGAGCGAATACCGCGTCGGGGGGCCGTACATGCCCCCGGTGCCCAAGGGGCACGATGAGGACAAGGGCTGGGTGGCTTGCGGCAGCACCGCCGGGGTGAACATCACCCATCCGGCGGCGCTCGACCCGGCGACCGGCATCCTCTACCAGTCGTCCGGCCCCTCCTGCTCCGGGCGGATGGTCCAGCCCGGAGTGGATGCCGACCAGCCGGTCCACGGCTGCACCTCCCCGAGCGGCGAGTGCACCACGATCGGCGAGACCGTCGCCGACTGGGTGAACTATCGGACGATCGGCGTCCCCGGGCCGGACGGCCTGCCGATCTACAAGCCGCCCTACAGCCGGGTGACCGCCATCGACATGAATACCGGCGAGCACCTCTGGTGGGTCCCGGTGGGCCAGCCGAACGAGCGGATCCGAAACCACCCGGCGCTCGCAGGAAAGGACCTCTCGCAAGTCGGCGGAATGGGCCGCGCCATCCTGATGGTGAGCGGCGACCTCCTGCTCACCACCGAAGGCATGGGGGGGCCGTCGGTGCTGAACGCCCACGACAAGGCGACCGGCGAGAAGATCGGCAGCATCCCCCTTCCGGCCACCGGGATGTACGGCATGATGACCTACCTCCATGAGGGTCGGCAGTACATCGTGGTGCAGATCGGCCGGCGGGGCGAGATGCCGGAGTCGCTGGTGGCGCTCGTCCTTCCGAAGGCGGAGGAAGGCTCCGGCGGCTGAATCCTCACCCCGATCCGGTCCGCTCCACGAGCCCGGAGCTCGCGGAGCGGCGCCCTCGAAAAGGCGGCGATTGGGAGATCGGAGGTCTCTCCGGGATGCGCGCGGGCTGCTTCGGGCACTGGATTCCAGCGATGCCGGGAATGGATGACCTCGGGCTTTCGCCGCGGCAGCTGGCGGGCGCGGCGGCCATCATCCTGATCGGGGCTGGCTGCACTGGGCTGAAAGCACCGGTCGCTCCTCCCGATCTGCCGCTGGCACCCGAGAACCCAGAGGCCCCTGATCCGGTTGCCGAAAGCAGCGCCGCAGCCCTTTCGGCGGTGCCGGACACCGGTTGGTGGACCTCGTTCGGCGATCCCGCCCTCGATCGGATCGTAACGCGCGCGCTCGCGAGAAATCTCACCCTGGAAGGGGCGGCGGCGCGGCTCGCCCAGGCGGCCGCCGATGCGGGGATAGCGAGGAGTGCGCTCTATCCGCAGCTGGGCGCCGGCGCCGACCGTCTCGCCGAACGGCGGAACTTCATCGGGCTCCCCATTCCCGGGACCGGAGGCGACGAGGTCCTCACCGCGGAATATGTCGCCTACGGGCTCTCACTCGACCTGTCGTGGGAGATGAATCTGTGGCGGGCCGCCACCCCCGCCGCGCGTGCCGCGAACGCCGGGTTCGAAGCGGCGCTCGCCGAAGTGGCCGGCGCTCGGATCTCGCTGGCAGGCCAGATCGCACGCCTCTATTTCCTGGCCCTCGAGGCGAGAGAGCAGACCCGAATCGCTGACGCCCTGGCGGCCAATCTCGAACGATCGGCCCGTCTGGTTCGGGAGCGGGCGCGGGTCGGCCGAGCTCACCTCGCCGAGGTGGACACCGCGGCGGCTCGGCTCGCGGCGGCGCAGGGGGAGGCCGCGTCGCGCCGGCAGGCGAGCTCCGCCGCAGTCCGCAGCCTGGAAGTGCTCCTCAACGATTACCCGGACGGCGACCCCGGGCCGGACTGGGATCTCGGGCCGCGCCTCGCCGGCCCCGACTCTCCCGCTCCTCCCGGGGTTCCCGCCGATCTGGTGTCGCGCCGCCCCGATGTGGCGAGTGCCGAGCGTCGGCTGGCGGCGTCGCGGGAATTCACCCAGATCGCCAGGCGGGCGCGCTATCCGCAGTTCCGGCTCACCTCTTCGGCAGGGACTGCGAGCGCCCGGCTGCGCCAGCTGGTGAACGGTGATTTCTCGGTCTGGAGCCTGATCGCCGGGATCGCCGCGCCGGTGTTTCAGGGAGGCCGCATCCGAGCCCGGATCCGCCGCGAGGAGGCCAGGGATCGGGAGGCCCTCGCTGCCTACGCCGGCACCGTCCTCACCGCCTACCAGGAGGTCGAAGCCGGGCTCGCGGCGGAAGAGGCGCTGCGGGAGGCCGAAGTCCGCGCCGCGGAAGCGCTTGCAGCCTCCCGCCGGGCCTGGTTGCGGAGCGAAGCGCAGTGGCGGAGCGGCCTCGTTTCCCGGCGCGCCGCCGAAGACGCCGAACGGGCGGCACTCGCGGCGGAATCCGCCCACCTCGCGCGGGTCCGCGCCCGGCTCGACAACCGGGTCAACCTCTTCCTCGCGCTCGGCGGCGGTTTCGAGAGTCCGCCCCGGTCCCACCGATCCTCCCGAGAGTGCCGATGAAACCGTTCCTCCGGCGTTTCGGGTTCGTCCTCATCCTGCTGGCGGCAGCCGGGATGGTCTGGCTGCTCACCGCGCTCGGACCGAAGCCGGTCGCCCGGGAACTCGAAACGCTGCCTCCCGAAGTCCGGGTGATGACGGTGCAGCTCGCTCCCTACCGGGTCACCGTGAGCGCCGACGGGTCGGTCGAGCCCGCCCGCCGCACCACGGTTACCGCCGGGGTGGCCGGGCGGATCCTCTGGGCGGCGGCGGGGCTCAGGCGCGGGGTCCGGGTCGCCCGGGACGCCCCCCTCTTCCGGGTCGAGCCCGCTGCCTATGAACAGGCGCTCCGCCAGGCCGAAAGCCGCGTCGCCGAAGCCGAGCTCCGGCGGGTGACGGAACGGGCCGCCGCCGAGATCGCCCGCGCCGAATGGGAAGAGGAGCCGGGCGACCCCGATCCGCTCGCTCTTCGCATCCCCCAGCGAGCCGCCGCCGAAGCGGCGCTCGCCGCCGCGCGGGCCGCGCTCCGGCGGGCCGAACGAGATCTCGAAAGCACGGAAATCCGTGCGCCCCACGACGGTCTGGTCGGGATGCGCGCCGCCGAGGTCGGCGAATGGGCGGCCCCCGGCCTGCCCCTGGTGGAACTCCTCTCGGTGGCGGCGGCCGAGGTCCGCGTGTCGCTGCCGGACGCGGCGCTCGGACTCCTGGATCTGCCCTTCGGAGCCGTTCCGACCCGAAGCGCTCCCCGCGCCCGGCTGACAGCTGTCCTCGGCGGTCCGGGAGCGCAGGCGCCCTGGTCCTGGGAAGGGCGCCTCGTCCGGATGGAGGGGGAAGTGGATCCGGCGACCCGCTTCCTGCCGGCGGTGATCGAGGTCCGGGACCCCTATGCACCGGGGCCGGCGGGCCGTCCGCCGCTGGCGGCCGGAATGTTCATGCGCGCCGAGATCGCCGGGAAGGAGTTCCCCGGGGTGGCCGTCGTGCCCGAGAGCGCGTTCCGCGAGGACGGACAGCTGCTCCTGGTGGACGGTGAGAACCGCCTCCGCATCCGAGAGGTGGACGACTTCTGGTACGACGGCGCGGGCGGCGTCCTCGTCCGCTCCGGGCTCACCGACGGAGATCGCGTGGTCATCACCCCGCCGGCCATCGTCAGCGACGGAATGCCGGTGCGGGTCCTGCCGCCGGGCACGGCCTCGCCCGCTGCCGGAACCGACGCGCCCCTCTCCGGTCTTGGAGATCGCGTCCCTTCGTCCACGGCTGCTGGTCCGTATCGCCCGGGGAGCGTCCCGCCGGAATGATCCCCTGGTTCGTCCGGAACCGGGTGGCGGCGAACCTGCTCCTGTTCGGAATTTCGCTGGGCGGCTTTCTCACCCTCGGAGGAATTCCCCAGGAACTGCTCCCCGAGGCCGGGCCGGCGGCGCTCACGATCCGCACCGTGTTCCCCGGGGCCGGAGCGGCGGTCGTCGAGGAAGGCGTCCTCATCGGGCTCGAAGACGCACTCCGCGAAGTCGAGGGCGTCTCCGAGATGGCGGCGACGGCCGCCGATGGCCTCGGGGTGCTGACGCTCGAAGTGGAAGCCTGGGCCGATTTCCGGACCGTCAGCGAGGAGGTCCGAGAACTCGTGGAAGCGTTCGCCAGCCTCCCCGAGGGCGCCGAGGATCCGGTGATCTCGGAGGTCGCGGTGGACCGGGAGCTGCTCCGGATCGCGGTGCACGGCGCTGCCGACGAGCGCAGCTTGCGGGAGGCCGCGCTCTTCGTTCGAGACGCGGTCGGCGAGGTGCCGGGAGTCTCGAGGGTTGCGCTCGCGAGCGGGCGCGAGTACGAGATCGCAATCGAGGTTCGGGAAGAAGCGCTCACCCGCTTCGGTCAGACCTTCGACCGGCTCGCGGCCGCGATCCGGCGTGGTTCTGCCGACATTCCGGGCGGCTCGCTCCGCACCGGGGAACGCGAGGTCCGCCTGCGCGCGGAGGCCGAAGCGGCTACCGCCGCCGATTTCGCCCGAATTCCGGTGATCGCGACCCCCGGGGGAGGGCTGGTGACCGTCGGCGACCTCGCCGCCGTCACCGACGGATTCGCCGACTCCGAGCGCGAAGCGCGGATGAACGGGGAGCCCGCCGTGTTCCTCACGGTGTCCCTGGCGCCGAAAGCACGGCTGCTCGACACCACCGACGCCGTCCTCGCCCGTATCGAATCGATCCGCCTCCCCGAAGGGATCGGGGTGACCCCCTGGTACCAGACCTGGAGGCTCTTCGAGAGCCGGATGGAGGTGCTGGTGCGGAACGGGCTCTCCGGGCTCGCGCTCATCTTCCTGGTGCTGTTCTTCACCCTGTCCAGCCGTCTCGCAGTCTGGACCGCGGCGGGCCTGCCGGTGGCGTTCTTCGGCGCCTTCCTGCTCATGCCGGGCCTTTCGATGACGGTGAACATGATCAGCCTCTTCGGATTCATCCTCACGCTCGGCATCGTGGTGGACGACGCGATCGTGGTCGGGGAGAACATCCAGCGGCAGCTCGAAGCCGACGGGCCATCGGACGGGCGGACGGACCAGCAGGCTGCGGAGACGGCCGCAGTGCGCGGAACGCAGCAGGTTCTCGTCCCGGCGGCCTTCGGGGTGCTGACCACCATGGCGGCGTTCCTGCCGCTCCTCGGTCTCCCCGGGGCCCTCGGCGAACTCATGGGAACGCTGCCCCGGATCGTGATCCCGGTGCTCGCCTTCTCTCTGCTGGAAGCAGCCTGGATCCTCCCCCACCATCTGGCCCATGGCGGCGTCGCCGGGTTTCGGAGAAGCCGGCGGCTGGCTCGCCTGCGCGCCGGGGCCGCCGCGGTACTCGACGGGACAGTCCGCGTGCTGTACCGCCCGGCCCTCCGGTTCGCCCTCGGAAACCCTCTCGTCATCCTGGCCTGCGGAGTCTTCTGGCTCGCGCTCGCCGTCGGTCTGGTGCGGGGCGGCTTCGTTCCGGTGGACACCGTTCCGCCCTTCGAAGCGGACACGGTGGTCGTACAGCTGAGGCTTCCTCCGGGGTCCGGAGCCGATGCGACCCGGCGCGCGGCGGCGCGGATCGAGGGCGTCATCGGGCGCATCCGGGAGGAGATCCGGGCAGCGAAGGGAATCGAGGTGCAGCAGCATCTGGCGGTATCGATCGGAGAGCGGCTTGCGACCGGGCGGGGCGGGGCGATCGGCGGCGAATCGGCGAGGGCGGGGGGCGCTCTCGGCCAACTCGTGTGGGAGCTCCGTCCCGCCGATGAACGCCCCGAGGCTTCCACCCGGCAGCTCGCCGACCGGCTTCGGGAGCTCGCTCGACCGCTTCCGGAAGGTGCCGAGATGACGCTCGGGACCTCGATTCTCGGCGGTGCGGCGGACATCTCCCTCCAGATCAGCGGCGACTCCATGGAGGAACTCCGGCAGGCCTCGGTGCTGCTCCAGTCCCGGCTCGCCGCCTACCAGGGGGTGGTCCTCGTCCGGGACGACTTCGAGGCCGGCGCCGCCGAGGTGGTGGCGCGCGCCCGGCCAGCCGGAGCCGGGCTCGGGATCGGCGCCGCCGATTTCGGAAGACAGCTGCGCCAGGCCTTCCACGGCGAGGAGGTGCAGCGGATCCAGCGCGGCGGCGACGAGATCAAGGTCTTGCTCCGCTACCCCGACTCCGCGCGCCGGAACCTCGAAAGCGCCGCCCGAATGCTCGTGCGCCGCCCCGAAGGGGGAACCGCACCGCTCGGCGCGGTCGCTTCGCTCTCCCGCGAGACGGGCCTTTCGGTGATCCGCCGGGTGGATGGACGGCGCGCGGTGACGGTGCATGCGGATGTGGATCCGAGCCTCGCCTCGAGCGGCGCCGTCCTCGGTGAAGTCCGCAGCCGGACGCTTCCCGAACTCCGGGAGCGCTTCCCCGAAGTCCGGTTCGCAGTGGTGGGCCTGGCCGGCGAACAGGCGGAGACCCTCGGAGCGCTGGGGGGACATGTCCTCCTCGCCCTCCTGGTCGTCTATGTGCTGCTCGCCGTGCCGCTGGCCTCCTGGTCGCAGCCTTTCGTCATCCTGGCCGCGGTTCCGTTCGGCCTCGCCGGCGCGGTCTTCGGACACCAGATCCTGGGAGTGAACCTCGGGATGACGAGCTTTTTCGGGATGGCGCCGCTGGTGGGGATCGTGGTGAACGACGCGCTGGTGCTGCTCCACTTCATGAACCAGAAACGCCGCGAGGGGATGTCGGTCCGCGAGGCGGCGTTCGCGGCGGGTCTGCGGCGCTTTCGCGCCGTCGTCCTGACCTCGGTCACGACCTGCGCCGGGCTCGCCCCGCTCCTCGGTGAGCGCAGCGTTCAGGCGCAGTTCCTGGTCCCGATGGCGGCCTCGCTCGCGTTCGGTGTCGCCTTCGCGACCCTGATCACCCTGCTGCTGGTACCCGCGCTCTATGTGCTGCTGGCCGATCTCGTCCCCGCCGCCTCTCGCCCGCGCTGATCGGGCCCCTCGAGAATCGTGGCGGCGCCGGAGGCGGCGCCGTCGAGCAGGTGGCGCTCGTCCGGGTCGGAAATGCCGCGCGGGGCGTAGAAGCGTTCTCGGAGTCCGCGCCGGAGGGGATGCTCCGCCGCCGGCGGCACGAGGATCACCACCGAGCCGCCGAGACCGGCTCCGGTGAGGCGCGCTCCCAGCGCTCCGGCGTGCCGCGCCTCGGCGACGAGCGCGTCCAGTTTGGGAGTGCTGACCTGGTAGTCGCGCCGCAGGCTCTCGTGGGAGCGGTCGAGGAGTGCGCCAAAGGCTTCCGCATCGCCGCGGCGAAGACAGCGCCGGGCCTCGGCTACCCGCTCCGCTTCGGTCACGAGGTGCCGAAACCGTCCCCCGAGCGGATCGGGAAGCCGGCGCGCCGCCGCCAGCAGGTCCGGGAGCGAGTGGCGGGCGACGAGGCCCGGATAGCCATGCCGATAGCCGCCGGGACTGCCGCCGTCCTTCCTCTCGGGCTCGCCGAGAGCGCGCCGGGCCAGGGCGAGTGCCTTCCGGGCTTCCCGGACCCGCCGGTCGTACACCCTTCCCGCCGCGCCCCCCTTGTCGGCGGGCTCGCCGCTATAGGCCACCAGGAAGGAGAAGCGGGAGGGATCTACCGGGACGAGGTGCCACTCCGGCGGTTCGAAGGCGATCCCGAGTGCGTATCCGGCAGCGGCGCCGAGGCAGACGGACTGGTCCATCGCGCCTCCCTGGATCGCTGCTCCCCGCTCTGCGGCGGCGAGATCGAGGGCGAGGCGCCGCGCCCCCGGAGGCGGAATTCCGATCCCCGGCGGGATTCCGGTTCCGACGGGCGGGAGGCGTCCCGCCGCCGCCAGCAGCGCGAGCGCCGCCGCCACCACCAGCGCCGAAGACGAGGAGAGCCCGGAGGCGACCGGCAGGTCCGAAGCGAGGAAGCCGTCGAATCCGGGACTCTCGCCCGGGACCCAGCCGCCGGTGCGGAGCCCGCTGGCGGCAGCCGCCAGGTAGCGCCCGAATCCCGCCGTCGGCGGGGGGGCGTCGGGTACTACCGCGGCCTCTCCCTGGTGCCCGGGCTCGGTGCTCAGGCAGCGGATTCGGGGGTCGCCGCGCCGCCGAAAGGCCAGGGCGATGCCGCGGGAAAGTGCCGAGGGCAGCACCGGCAGGCCGCAGTAGTCGAGATGCTCGCCGATCAGGTTCACTCGGCCGGGAGCGAAAACGACCGCCTCGGGAGGCCGCCCGAAATGCTGCTCGAACCTCCGGGCCGCATCGAAGGCAGGGCCGCCGCGGCGCGGAGGAGGATGCATTTCAGGCGGTGCCGATGCCAGCGGAGGCGTTCTGGCGGGTCAGCACCCCGTTCTCCAGCGTGAGGCTGTCGCTCGAAGACACCGGCACCCGGGGGCCGGGGAACAGGATGCCGGAAAGGTTCAACGGGTCGGCGGCGCCGAGGGTGAGCGGTTCGCGCGCCCGTCGTTCGGCACCGGAGCCGCCATCGCGCCGGATCCGGCGCAGCGTCTCCACTGCTTCGGGGAGCGCGAACTGCTCCCCGGCGAAAGCGGTCACGAATTGCCCGCCGACGACTTCGCCGCGCATCTCGAGCCGCCGCAGGGCGAGCTGCAGCCGCCGCCAGCGGCCTTCGAGCCGTTCCCGCTTCAGCAGGTCGCGGAAGAGGACCCCCCAGCGGTCGAGCAGCTTGCGGGCGAGCGCCTCGTCGGAGTCCGGACCGTCGGAGGCCGTCGCTTCGCCCGCTTCTTCGGGAGCCTGCGGGCCGAGCAGCGCCCAGCGGCCCGGCGCGTAGCGAGCCTTCCGCCGCCGATACCGGCCGAAGGCGGTTCGCCGGCGGGGATCCATGAGCGCCCGCAGATTGTCGAAGCCGTCCGCGGTCACTCTCCCCCAGGCGGCGAGCTCCCAGAGTGCATCTTCGAGCACCGCCGGAAGCAGCCCCGAGGCGCCCTCGAGCTCGGCGAAGAACTGCGCCCCGCGCGCCTCGAGCAGCGACAGAACCTTTTGCGCCGCGCCCGAGAGCCGCTTGAGGTTCTCGGTGCGCGGCGTGAGCCAGAGCGCGAGGTCTCGACGCAGGAGCAATGCGATGGGAGCGGCCCGGGTAGGGCGGGCGGCGCGCGCCCCGGATTCTTCCGCCGCGGACATCCGGCCCCAGACCACCTCCCCGGAGAGGCAGTTCTCGTCGAGCCAGTCTCGCCGGTAGCCCTCGACCCGGAGCGGCAGGATCCGCGATTCCCAAGCAGCCGCCGGCGCTTCGAGGCCCTGGAGCTGGGCGAGGACGCGCTGCACTCCCCGCGGGCCGCGGAGCCGGGTTCCCGGGGCCGCGTGCTGCCAGGCAGTGAGGAAGTCGAAGAGCACGGCGGCGCTCACCGGCGCCGATTCGCGCCGGAGCCGGGCGAGGGTCAGCCGGTGGATCCGCGCCAGTACCCGCCGGTGGCACCACTCGATGGGCGCTCCGCTCGCTCGGGGAGCGCGGAAGCGGCCCTGCAGCACCACGCCTTCCGCCTCGAGCAGGGTGAGGGCGGCGGTAGTCTCTTCCTCGGGGAGGGCGAGCCGCGCCGCGAGCCCGGCCGCCGTAACCGGACCCGAACAGTCCAGCGTCCCCCGGAGAACGGCGGCCAGGGCTCCGGCGCGGGTGTCCGGGATTCCGCCAGCCTCGACGGAGCTGCCGCCCGGAACTCCGGCAGGGGCTCCCTCGGGCCAGACGGCGCGGGCCAGTGCGAGGCGTTCGACGGCGACCCACAGGCGCCGCCCCGCAGCAGCCGAAGAGGTCCCTGTCCGGGAGGCTCCCGCCTGGAAGGCCGCGGCTCGCCCGCCGGCCTCGAGCTTCCGAAACCACTCCGACCATTCGCGCTGCTCGGGCATCGCTCCGAGGGTGAGCAGGGCGTCGTGCAGTTCCTCGCGGTCCCGGACCTCCGGCGCGGCTTCGGCTTCCGCCCGCCGGATCGCCTCCGGATCGAGTACCGCTTCGGGATCGAGCGCCGGGGGGAGCGCGCTCCGCATCCGCACCGCCCGGGCTCGGCGCTCCTCGAGCGGGGCGGGGTCGAGGAAGGCGAAGGGGTTGGCGTTCAGGATCTCGGCGGCGAAGGGCGACGGCTCGACGGTGTCCACCCAGGCCGTACGCAGGGCGCCGCTGCCGAGGTCTTCGAGTACCCGGGTCAGCCCTTCGAGGTCCATCGCGTCTCGCAGGCAGTCGGAGATCGCCTCGTCCACCAGCGGGTGCTTCGGGATTCGCACTTCGCCGGCGAGGTTCTCGGCGCACGCCGCCTGATCGGGGAACACGGCAGCGAGCAGATCGTCGGTGAGCATCCGCTGCAGCGGCGGCGGCACCCGCTGTCCGCGGCGGCGCCGAGGAACCGCCAGCGCGCGGGAGACGGTCCAGCGCCAGCGCACGGAGAACAGCGGGACGCCGAGCACCGCCTGGGTGAGCACCGCTTCGACGGTCTCGGGACGGAGGAAGGAGAACACCGACGCCAGCGGGAACGAGTGGAGGTCGGTGAGCGAGATGACGATGCCGTCGTCGGTCGCCGCCGCCTGGAGTTCCAGGTCGAAGGAGCGGCAGAAACGTTTCCGCAGCGCGAGCCCCCAGGCCCGGTTGATCCGGCTGCCGAAGGGAGCGTGGAGGACGAGCTGCATCCCGCCGGAGTCGTCGAAGAACCGCTCGGCGACGACGGTGCGCTGGCTGGGCAGGGCGCCGAGCGCAGCGCGCCCGGCGGCGAGGTAGCGGATCACCTGGTCGGCTCCCGCGGCGTCGAGCCCGGCAGCACCGGTCAGGAAGGCGGCCGCCGCTGCCGGCGGGCTGCGGTCCACCCGCTCCCGGAGCTCCGAGACCCGGGCGCTCAGCTCGGCGGTGCGTCCGGGCGCTTCCCCCCTCCAGAAGGGGATCGTCGGTGCGGCGCCCTGCGCGTCCTCGACCCGCACTTGCCCCTTTCCGATACGCCGGATTCGCCAGGAGGTGGTGCCCAGCAGGAAGACATCCCCGCGGTAGCTCTCGATCGCGAAGTCCTCGTCGAGCTGTCCCACGACGCGGTCGTCGGGCTCGGCGACCACCTGGTACTGCGCGGTCTCCGGGATCGCCCCGCCGCTCTCGATGGCCGCCATCCGGGCGCCGCGCCGGGCGCGGACGGTTCCAGCGACCGAATCCCGGTGGAGATACGCCCCCCGCCGGCCTCTGGAGGTGGCGACGCCTTCGGCGAGCATGGAGATCACCGCATCGAAGGCGCCGCGCTCCAGGTTTCGGTAGGGAAAGGCACGGCGTGCGAGGGCGAAGAGTTCGTCGAGCGCGTGGTGCTCCTCCGGGGCGGCGGCGGTCTCGGCGACGATCTGCTGGGCGAGGATGTCCAGCGGAGCCTCGGGAATGCGGATCCGGTCCAGTTCTCCGGAGGCCGCCGCGGCCGCCAGCGCCGCGCACTCGACGAGATCGTCGCGGGTCGTCGGAAAGAGCCTTCCTTTCGGAGTCGCCCCGAGCCAGTGGCCGGAGCGTCCCACCCGCTGCAAGGCGACCGCGATGGAGCGCGGGGAGCCGAGCTGGCAGACGAGATCCACCGAGCCCACATCGATTCCGAGTTCCAGCGAGGCGGTGGCGACGATGGCGCGGACCTCGCCGGCGGCTAGCCTCCGTTCGGCTTCGAGACGGACTTCGCGGGCGAGGCTGCCATGGTGGGCGAGGACCGATCCGGCGTCGATTTTCTCGCTGAGCGCGTGGGTCAGCCGCTCCGCCATCCGGCGGGTGTTCACGAAGACCAGCGTGGTGCGGTGCTCCGCGATCAGCGCGGCGATCCGGTCGCGGAGATCCTCCATGATCTCGTGGGTGGCGACCGCCCCGAGCTCGCCGCCGGGAACCTCGACCCTGAGGTCCAGCTCCCGGAGGTGGCCCACGGCGACCACCGTGGGTCCGCCGGGAGCAGATTTGCCCGGTGTATCGAGTCCGCTCGTCTCGGGCTCGCTGGTTTCGGTTTCGGGGAGGTGCGGGCTCAGGAAGCGGGCGGCGGCGGCGAGCGGCCGTACGGTGGCCGAGAGACCGATGCGCTGAAGGGGGCGGCCGGCAGGAGAAGCCCCGGAAGGAGAAACCGGAAGGTCCGCTGGCCGTTCCGACCGTTCCCCCGGTTCCAGTCGAACCAGCCGCTCCAGCCGTTCCAGCGAGAGCGCGAGGTGGCTTCCCCGTTTGTCGCGGGCCAGGGCGTGGATTTCGTCCACGATCACGGTGTCGGCGGTGCTGAGCAGCCGGCGCCCGCCCGCGGCGGTGAGCAGCAGGTAGAGGGACTCGGGGGTGGTGACCAGGATGTGGGGCGGTTTCCGGAGCATCCGGGCTCGGTCGGCAGCCGGGGTGTCGCCGGTCCGGAGCGCGGCGCGGACCGGCGAGGCGCCGCCGCTGCGGGCGGCGATCTCCGCCAGCGGGGTTTCGAGATTTCGGCGGATGTCGGCGGAAAGCGCCTTGAGCGGCGACACATAGACCACGCGGGTAGCGTCTTCGAGCCCGCCGCTGCGCGCCTCGCGGGTCAGCCGATCGATGGCGAAGAGGAAAGCGGCGAGCGTCTTCCCGGAACCGGTCGGAGCCGTGATCAGCACATCGCCGCCGCCGGCGATCGCCGGCCAGCCCTCGATCTGCGGCTCCGTGGGAGATGCGAAACGTTCTCGGAACCAGCTGGCCACCGCCGGATCGAAGCGGGAGAGCGGGTCTGTCAAGGGGAAAGGGCGAGAAAATGAGGTGAGAGGAAGAGGAAAAGAGGATACGACCGCGCCGGGCGGGGACGGCTCGTATTTCGGCTTGGGGAGGTCCGTTTTTCGGGAGCGGCCGTTCCTATAATCGGATCATGGGTTCGGACCGGCGCGGGCAGCCGGTATCTGCGGGGGGCGCGTACCGCGAGGAGGGGCTTCGGTGAGTGCCGCGGAGAAGGCGGCGTCCGGTCCGCTGGGACGGGAGGCCCTCCTGGAGTGCGACCGCGCCGATCCGCTCGCCCGATTCCGCGACCGTTTTCGCCTCCCGGAGGGGGTGCTCTACCTCGACGGCAACTCGCTCGGGCCGCCGCCGCGGGCCATGATGGAGCGCGCCGAACGGCTGATCGCCGGCGAGTGGGGGGAGGACCTCATCGCCTCCTGGAACCGGAACGGTTGGTTCCGGCTGCCCGAGCGGGTGGGCGCCCGGCTCGCGCCGCTGCTCGGAGCCGGCGAGGACGAGGTGATCGCCGCCGATTCGGTCTCGGTCAATCTGTTCAAGCTGCTCGGAGCGCTGCTCCGTCTCGCCGGAGGCCGAGGGGTGGTGCTGGCGGACGAGGGTGACTTCCCGACGGATCGCTATATGGCGGAGGGGCTGGTCCGCTTCCTCGAGGCCGGGGGAGTGGAGGGTGGCGGCGCCCGGCTGCGTCTCGTCCCTGCCGAAGATTTCGAGGGGGAGATCGGGCCCGAGGTCGCGGTGGCGTTGCTCAGCCAGGTCGATTTCCGCAGCGGCCGGATGCGCGATCTGCGGCGGCTGACCCGGGCGGCGCGGGAACGGGGCGTCCCGCTGATCTGGGATCTCTCCCACAGCGCCGGCGCGGTCCCGCTCCGGCTCCGCGAGGACGGTGTCGAGTTCGCCGTCGGCTGCGGCTACAAGTACCTGAACGGCGGTCCGGGGGCACCCGGTTTCCTCTATGTGGCGCGAGAACGCCAGGACGCGCTCCAATCGCCCCTCACCGGCTGGATGGGGCATTCTCATCCCTTCGCCTTCGCTGCCGGCTACCAGCCGGCGCCGGGAATGCGGCGTTTCCTGGTCGGCACGCCTCCGATCCTCTCCCTGGCCGCCTTCGAGGAAGGGCTGCGCAGTTTCGAGGGGGTGGATCTCGGGAATCTCCGCGAAAAGAGCGAAGCGCTCGGGGACCTGTTCCTGTGCCTCGCCGAGGAACGGCTCTCCGGATTCGGAGTGACGGCGGCGAGCCCTCGGGAGGCCCGCGAGCGCGGCAGCCAGGTGTCGCTCCGCCATCCGGATGCCTACCCGGTGATGCAGGCGCTCATCGCCCGAGGCGTAGTCGGCGACTTTCGGGAACCGGATCTCCTCCGCTTCGGACTCGCGCCGCTCTATGTCCGCTATCGGGACATCGGGGACGCGGTGGAAGCGCTCCGACAGGTACTCGCGGGCGGAGAGCACCGGGAGCCGCGCTTTCGAAAACGCAACCCGGTGACCTGATTCCGGCGCGAAGCGCCGGGCGGTCCGGGAACGGGGCGTTTTCTCTCGTGCCACAGGGGTGCGGGGGGCGACACGAGATCACGCCCCGCCCGAGAGAGTCGCGATCTCCGTTGCGGCCTAGAAAACATCTGATGCGGCCGAAGCTGTGCTTCGGGCGCGGCGCGGTGGGGGAAAGTGTGAAAGGGGGTTCACCCCCGTTCACGAATTGGTGACACCGAATCGCACTCGCTGCCGCCACGCTTCCAGCGTGACGGCGAACCGGGTTCGAGGAGCGGAGGGAGCGGCAGGAGTGCGATTCCCGGCGCGAAGCGGCGGGCGGCCCGGGAAGGGGGCGTTTTCTCTCGTGCCACAGGGGTGTGGGGCGCAACACGAGATCACGCCCCGCCCGAGAGAGTTTCGACTTTCCTCTGCGGCCCAGAAAACATCTGATGCGGCCGAAGCTGTGCTTCGGGCGCGGCGCGGTGGGGGAAAGTGTGAAAGGGGGTTCACCCCCGTTCACGAATTGGTGACACCGAATCGCACTCGCTGCCGCCACGCTTCCAGCGTGACGGCGAACCGGGTTCGAGGAGCGGAGGGAGCGGCAGGAGTGCGATTCCCGGCACGAAGCGGCGGGCGGTCCGGGAACGGGGCGTTTTCTCTCGTGCCACAGGGGTGCGGGGGACAACACGAAATCACGCCCCGTTCCCGGCCCGCTCGGCCCGGATGCGCCTCCGGTTGCCGATCCGCACCGTGACCCGTTCCCGGTCCAGCCACTCGAGCAGCGGGATCGCGTATTTCCGACTCAAGTCGAAGTTCTCCTTGAACCAGCCTACCGAGATCTCGGGTGTGCTCTTCTGACCGGCCTCGGCGCCGAGCGCGCCGTGGTCCACCACCGCCTGCCGCAGCCGGGCGAGGTGTTCGGCGTCGAAGTAGAGATCGGGGCTGACCGCCACCGCCCGGCCCTCGCGCTCCAGCAACCGGCGCAGCGCGGAAACGAGCGCCAGCGGCGCTCGGAGCGCGGTCGCTGCCTCGGCGAGGGTAGGGGGCGCGACTCCCCGTTCCGAAAGGAGTCGGACGAAGCCGTCGGACACCCGCTGCTCCGCTGCAGTCAGCTCGATCCGCCGCCCGGCGCTCTCCACCGTGTCCTGGGTTCGCTCCACCGCCCCGTCTCTCGCGAGCCGATCCAGGAGGCCGCCGGTGACCGCGGGGGAGATGCCCGCCTGTTCCCGGAGTTGTTCGACCGCCATCCCCGCCCGCAGGCGGTGGTTCGCTTCCCAGGTGGAGAGCAGGGTGAGCATCCGGGCTTCGAGAGACGAGACGCTCGCTGCCGCGAGCAGGGTTCGTGCTTCTCCGGCGCCGAAGCTCACGAGCTGGCAGCGCCCTTCGAGCGCCCGGACCACTTCCGCCGCCGCCGCCGGTCGGAGTCCGAGCCGCGGGGCGAGTTCGGCCTCGCTCGTTCCCCGCGGGCCGGCTTCCGCAGCGAAGGCGATGGCGGCGGCCGCATCGTCTCTGCCTTCGAGCGCGGCCACCGCAGCCCGTCCCCGCCGGCTTCCGGGAGACCGCTTCGGCGGGGAGGCATCGAGCACCGTGCCTCCGCCGATGGTGATCACCGGAGAGTAGCGGCGGATGATGTAGCGGTCGCCCCGCACCGCGGCGAGAGGGGTCTCGAGACGGAACTGGACGAAGTCGGACTCGCCCGCGGGGAGCTGTTTCCGGCCGCCGAGCAGGCGCGCCCGGGCGAGGACTGCGGCGGCGCCGAGGTGCAGATGCACGCGGTCTTCGTCCCGGAGCGGCCCTGCGGCCCCGTCGAGCAGTTCGAGCCTGGCGTCGAGCATCCGGGTGGCTCGGAGCTCCCCCGGTGCGGCGACCAGCGCCCCCCGCTCGGGGCGCAGCCGGCCGCCGGCGCGGCCGCTCCCGGCGAGGTTCAGGGCAGCCCGCTGCCCGGCGCTGGCGGCGGCGGCGGCTTCGCCGTGCACCTGCAGCCCCCGCACCCGGGCACGCTCCCCGCCGGGGAGGATCTCGACTTCTTCCCCGATCGCGGTCCGGCCGGAGGTGAGGGTGCCGGTGACCACCGTGCCGAAGCCGCGCATGGTGAAGGCGCGGTCCACCGGAAGCCGGAACGGGCGGTCCGTTTCCCGAGATCCGATCGTAGCGGCCGCCTCTTCGAGCGCGGCGAGCAGCCGGTCGAGCCCGGCGCCGGTCCGGGAGGACACCGGCAGGATCGGCGCCCCGGCCATTGCGTTCCCGGAGAGCAGTTCACTGACTTCGAGGCCGGCGATTTCGATGAGCTCCGGATCGTCCACCAGATCGGTCCGGGTGAGCGCGACCACCGCGCGTTCGACGCCCAGCAGGCGGCAGATCTCGATGTGCTCGCGGGTCTGGGGCATCACCGACTCGTCGGCTGCCACCGCGAGCAGCACGACATCGAAACCGGCAGCGCCCGCCAGCATGTTCCGCACGAAGCGTTCGTGGCCGGGAACATCCACGAAGCCATAGGTGACGCCCCCGCGCTCCAGGTGGGCGAACCCCAGATCCACCGTGATTCCCCGCGCCTTCTCCTCTTCGAGCCGGTCCGGATCGATCCCGGTGAGCGCGAGCACCAGCGAGCTCTTGCCGTGGTCTATGTGGCCGGCGGTACCGACCACGAGGTGCCGCATGAGCGCCGGATTCTAGGGCCCGGCTCTCTCGGTCGGCCCCGGCTTCCCGGCTCGTCGGGATAATCCTCTCGCCATCGCTTTATTTCCGCCTCGTTCCGAACGGAGGACCCGGCCATGTTCTTCAGTCCGCCCCTGCTGCTCGTTTTGCTCGCGGCTTTCACCCTGCTCCCCGCCCTGTTGCCTGCCCGCGTTCCCGCGCCGGCTGTTGCCGCCGGTACCGCCGGGCAAGCGCCCGCGAGAGGCCCCGAGAAGGGGTCGCTGGTGATCGTGGGCGGAGCACTCCGCGACGAAGCGATCCTCGAGCGCTTCCTGAACCTCGCCGGCGGCGAGGACGCTCCCCTCGTGATCATCCCGACGGCGGGCGGCGAAGACGACTATGACGAGTGGTACTCCGGAGCCCGGCGTTTCCGGGCACTCGGTGCCGGCGACCTCACCGTTCTCCACACCTGGGACCGCGAGGAGGCCGACCGGGAGGATTTCGTCGCTCCCATCACCCGGGCGCGGGGGGTGTGGTTCCCCGGCGGCCGGCAGTGGCGGCTGGTGGACGCCTATGCCGGCACCCGCACCGAGCGCGAACTCCACGCGCTGCTCGCCCGCGGCGGAGTGATCGGCGGGTCGTCGGCAGGAGCCACCATCCAGGGCGAGTACCTCGCCCGCGGCGACACCAGCAGCAACACGATCATGATGGGAGACCATGAGGAGGGCTTCGGCTTCCTGCGTGGGGTCGCCATCGATCAGCACCTGCTGGTGCGGAATCGACATTTCGATCTCCTCGAGATCCTCTCGGCGCGTCCCGAGCTGCTCGGCATCGGGATCGACGAGGACACTGCGATCGTGGTGCGCGGCAACCGTTTCGAGGTGATCGGCCAAGGCTATGTCGCCATCTACGACAACACGCGGATCTTGCCGAACGGCGGCGGCTTCTACTTCCTGATGCCGGGAGACCGGTACGACCTCGAGACCCGGGAGCCGCTCCGCCTCGAGTTCGGGGACGGTGCGTTCGCCACCACGGTCCGCAAGAAGCGGTGAGCTGCGGAGGCTCGATCTCGGGACCTGGGAGCGCCTGGGCCGCTTCCGGCGCCGGATCGATCTGCGGTTGCCCGAGCGGACGCTGCGCCTGCGCCCGGCAACGGCCTGCGGCGAACCACTCCGGGGGGTTGGCCGCCGGCAGCAGCCGGCGGAGCGCGGTTAGCCGATTTCGCTCTTCGACGGGGGTGGAGGACTGTCGCCCGGCACCGCCGGCTGGATGACGAAGCTGCCGTCTTCGAGCCGCATCGCGGTCAGCGACCCTCCCCAGACGCAGCCCGAATCCAGGCAGACGGCGTGCTCCGACACCATGAGGCCGAGCGCCGCCCAGTGGCCGAAGAGCACCCGCAGCCCTCCGGGCGCGGGGGACCTCTCGAAACCCGACTTTCCGAAGTTCGACTTCTCGAACCAGGGCCGGTAGCCGGCGGGGATCGCCTCCGGGGGGCCGTCGAAGGCGAACTCGGGGGCCCCCTCGCGATCCACGATGCGGAGACGGGTGAACGCCGACGCCGCCCGGGCACCGTCCGCGGCGGCCGGAGAAACCGGCCCCCTCTCGGCAGCCTCTCCGCGCAACGCATAGAGCGCATCGAGAAAACCGCGGCGGTCCTGCCGGAGCGCCCGCCTGGCGAGCTCGGCGCCGCGCTCGATGTCGTCGAGGGTCCAGTCCGGCGGTACCCCCGCGTGCACCAGCAGCTCGCGGCCCTCGCGGTGGACGAACGGGCGGTCCGCCAGCCAGTCGCACAGCGCACCCGCATCCGCTGCTTCGAGTACCGGGTCCAGCGTGTCCCGGCGGCGGGCGCCGAGGATTCCTTCGTACCGAGCGAGCAGGTGCAGGTCGTGGTTCCCGAGCACCGAGACCACCGAGTCGCCCTGATCCCGCACCCAACGGAGGGTTCCCAGAGAATCGGGGCCGCGGTTCCCGAGGTCGCCGACGAGCCACATCCGGTCGCGTTCCGCCCGCCAGGAAATCCGGCGGAGCAGCGCCCGAAAGGTGCTAAAACACCCGTGCACATCGCCGACGACCCAAGTTGTCATTCGACGAAAGGCTAGTTGACAGCGCGCGGCGAAAGAAGCTCTCTTCGCCGCCGGCCCTCTTTCTCCGATGTTTTCCGAGCCGCCGCTGCCCGCCGGCCTCTACGCGGCGATCGACCTCGGCTCCCGCAGTTTCCACCTGACCGTGGCCCGCGTCCACGGAGAGAACATCGAGGTGGTGGACCGGCTTCGGGAGCCGGTCCGGCTCGCTGCCGGTCTCCAGGAGAAGCGATTCGAAGCCGCGGTGTGGGAGCGAGCCGAAGCCGCCCTCGCCCGGCTCGGAGAACGCGTCCGGGATATTCCGCCGGCACAGGTCCGCGCCGTGGGCACGAATGCGTTCCGGCAGCTGCGCGGCCGGAAGGCGGTGCTCGCCCAAGCTGCCCGGGTGCTCGGGCACCGGGTCGAGGTCATCTCCGGCACCGAGGAAGCGCGCCTCATCTACCTCGGGGTCAGTGCGTCGCTGCCGCCTGGCGGCGGGAGGCGCCTGGTGCTGGATATCGGCGGCGGCAGCACCGAACTCGTGATCGGCCGGGGAGAGGAGCCGCTTTGCACCGCGAGCCTCTACATGGGGTGCGTGTCGTTCACCCGGCGCTTCTTTCCTGGCGGGGCCATCACGAAATCCGCCTTCGCTGCCGCCGAGACCGAAGCGCGCAGAGAGCTCGAGACCGTGGAGGAAAGGTTCTTCCGGGTGGGATGGACCGACGCCTTCGGCTCCTCCGGCACCGTGCGCGCGGCTTTCGATCTGCTCCGCGGCGATCTGCTCCGCGGGAAGGGCGGTCTCACCCGGGCCGGGCTGAAGCGTCTCCGTGATCGGATGATCCGAGCCGCCGATGTCACAGCGCTGGCCGAAGGACCGGATGCCATCCCCGGATTTCCCGAAGACCGCGCCCGGGATTTCCCCGGGGGTGTCGCGATTCTCCGCGCCGCGATGAAGACCCTGGACCTCGGGGAGCTCGAAGCCGCTGACGGAGCGCTGCGGGAGGGGGTGCTGTTCGACCTCATCGGACGGCGCCGCCGCCAGGATGTGCGCGAATCCACGATCCGCAACCTCATGGCCCAGTATCGGGTGGACCTCGAACAGGCCGCCCGGGTGCAATCCACCGCGCTCGCCGGGCTCCGGCAGCTGAAAGACGCCTGGGGACTCGGAGACGAGTCCTCGGAGCGGTTCCTCCGCTGGGCCGCCGACCTCCACGAGATCGGGCTCTCGGTGTCGTTCAGCGGCCATCACCGCCACGGCGCTTACATCGTCCGGAACTCGGAGATGCCGGGGTTTTCGCGGGACGATCAGGAGCTGCTCGCGGCACTCATCGAGACCCAGCGCCAGCGTATCCGCGCCGGCCGGCTCGAAGAGCTCGCCGCCGCCGACCCCGCTGCCGCCGGCCGGCTCGCCGCCATCCTGAGGATCGCGGTGCTGCTCTGCCGCCGCCGGAGCCGGGAGCCGCTTCCGCGGATCGGCGCTGCCGCCGCCGGAGCGAGCCTCGATCTCTCCTTCCCGCCGGGATGGCTGGGGCGCCACCCACTGACCCGCGCCGGGATCGGGCGGGAGACCGGCGAGCTCGCCGCGATCGGCATCGCGCTGAGCATCCGCGAGCCGGACGGGGGAATCGGCGGGTTCAGTCGGTCACGAAGCTGAAGATCTTGAAGCGGCCGTCCTGCTCGATCATCGAGCCGAAGAGCTGGACGACAGCCTGTTGTCCGCCCGGGCGGCGGACGGTGAGCGTGGTCTGGCGGTGGACCCGGAAGGGTCCGTAGTCGGTGGTCTCACCGGCGAAATCCACAGCGACGAGTTCCAGCGGCTCTCCCCGGTAGCGGTCGAGGGTGAACGCCAGCGAGTTCCGGCTGCGCTGATGCAGCATGCTCCAGACGAAGTCCGCCGAAGTGTTCCGCTCGGGGCGGCTCGCCGGCAGCTCGGGGTACACCAGCTCGTGGAATTCCGTTTCATCGAGGGCGATCTCGTGCAGGGTTTCCGGATCGCCGTTTTCGATCAGGTCGAGGGCCCGTTGCGCCGCCGCCTCGGCGGATTCGAATCCGCCCGTGAAGGAGACAACGGCTTCTTCCATCTCCCGAGGGAGATGCGCCGGTTGTTCGGAAGACCGGCCGCTGCTGCACGCGGCACCGGCGACCGCGAGAGATGCGGAAAAAACCAGAGCCGACTTCAACGCCGGGCTCAGTTCTGCGCGAAGTCGGTCCAACCTCGGAACCAGTCGTCGTCCGGGCCGCAGGCGCCGGCGTAGGTCACGGGGTCGAAGAACCCGTCAGCCGGAGGCAGCGCGGTGCCGGGAGTCAGGAGCGCCGGCGAACCGGCCTGAGGCCGGCAGTCGGGAGCGGTGAGGTTGTACGGATCGGTGAGCATCGGATCGAGCTCGACGAGCAGCGCCGCGGCGGCGAAATCCCGGGTCGAGAACGAGGGCGCCGGGTCCTCGCCGGAATCGTCGTCGAAGTTGGCTTCGAGGTTGCCCCAGAAGATCGAGTTCTTCACCACCAGCGATCCGTTCTCGGCGTTCTGGTAGGTCGCGGCGTTGTCGATGTCGAGCCCGGTCTCCTTGAAACCGATCACGATCGCGTTCGCGATGGTGGCGGCGGTGCCCTCGCGGAGCAGCATGCCGATGTCGCTCTCGTCGCCCTCGTCGGTATCGGGGTCTCCGATCAGGGTGAGGTTGTAGAGGGTCGGGTTCGAACGCGGGATCAGGTCGTTGTTCTCGCCGTTGTTGTCGGCCTCGATCCCCTGGTCGGCGTCATCGCCGCGCTGCTGGGCGATCCAGAACTGTCCGCGGCCGGTCCAGCCGTCGGTCCAGTCGAAACTGTCGTCGGCGATCCCGGTACAGATCACATGTTTGGCGTCCACCGTTCCGCCGAAGAATTCGACACCGTCGTCCTTGTTGAAGTGCACCTGGATGTAGTCCACGACGGTGCCGTTGCCGACGCCCTGGAAGGCGATGCCGTTCAGCTCGTTGTCCGGGCTGAACTCGGTGCCGGCGAACTCGACGCGGACATAGCGGAGCACGCCGCTGTCGTCGGCCCGGAGCAGCCCGCCGTAGATCCCGGTGCCGCCTTCGCCCTCGGCGGTCCCGCCGGGAATGTTCAGCGGAGCGTTACCGTTGATGATGAGACCGCCCCAGTCGCCGCGGCTCCGCTGGCCGTCGGGCTGATCGCTGGTCATCACGATGGGCGCCTCGGCGGTGCCGTCCGCGACGATCTTGCCGCCGCGCGAGACGATGAGGGCGCCGTTCGTCGCGTTCTCTCCGAAGATCCGGGTGCCGGCCTCGATGGTGAGGGTGGTGCCGGAGCCCACGAACACTGCGCCGCGCAGCACGTACTCGGTGTCCGCAGTCCAAGTGGTTTCCGCTGAGATCGTGCCGGTGACGATGGTGGGTCCGGTGGCCCCGACAGGCCCGGTGGGCTGGGCGGCCGGAGTGGTCGTGGAACCACCGTTGTCCTCGCAGGCGGAGAAGCCGGCGAGGGGCGCTGCCAGCAGGATGGCGGAGAGAGCTCGAGGGAAAGCGGTGTTTTTCTTGCGCATGGAGAAACCTCCTTCAGCTGCGCTGATCGAAGAGGGGAAGGAAAGGGCGAGTGGCAGGGAGGCTTCCAGGAAATCCCTCTTCGCCTCGGATTCACCGTGGTGCCAAGGATGCGGGATGCCGAAAGGCGCGGTCAGAAGACCGCATAGGAGAGGCCGATGGAGAACGAGCGGCCGAGGCTGAAGACCCGCTGGAGTCGCCCGCCCTGGGTGAACTCGTACGGGGAATCCAGCAGGTTGTCGAACGCGGCACGCAGGTTCAGCGAGCCGAAGCGTTTGAGGAACACCGCGTCGAGCACCCCGCGCCCGGTCTCGTGGATGTCCGGCATTCCGAGCGATCCGACATCCACGATGCGGTCCCCGAAGTAGTTGTAGAGGATGCGCACGCTGCTCCCGATTTCGGGCAGGTCCACCTCCAGGCTCAGGTTGAAGACATGCGCCGACTGTCCTGCGAGCGGCCGCTCGAGGCTCGTCTGCACCTGTCCAGCGGTCTCTTCGAGTTCGATCTGCGAGTTCACGAAGGTGTAGTTCGCCGAGCCCGTCATCCGGCCGAGGCGCCGCCGGGCTTCCAGTTCGACTCCGGTGTTCCGGGCGCCGAGGGCGTTCGCGTACGAGGTACGGAGCTGTGCGGTCGGCTGCACGATCCGCTCGATGGGGTTCGTGAAGTGCTTGTAGAAAATGCTGGCGGCCAACACTTCGGCGGCGCTGGGAAAGGTTTCGATGCGGAGATCCACATTCCGGATGAGTGCGCGCTCGAGATTCGGATTCCCGACGACCGCGCGGCCCCCCACCACATCGGTGAACTCGAAGGGCGCCAGCTCGCGGAACTCCGGCCGGTTCACGGTATGGCTGTATCCGCCGCGCAGATTCGTCCGGCCCGAGAGCGCATACACCGCGTTCACTCCCGGCAGCAGATCGGTGTCGGAAAGCTTCGCAGTGACGGTTTCGCCGGCGGTGGAGAACGGATCGAAGGTGTCCACTCGCTGTTCCGAACGCTCGACCCGCGCCCCCCCGATCAGCCGCAGTTCGGTGGTGATCGGGAGGTCCAGCATTCCGTAGAAAGCCGAAACCGTCTGCTCGGCGGCGTAGGTATCGGTGGGTCGGGTCTCCTCGCGCAGTTCGTAGGCGATTCCGATGTTCTGGGGAGTGAAGATCTGTTCCGGCGGAAGGGTGAGATCCACGAATCCGCTGCCCTTCGGCGTCATGCGGAAACGGCGCGAGGCGAAGCCGCGCTCGCGCACGGTGAGCTGCGGGCCGGCCTTGAGCATGGTGGGGAGGCCGCCCCACTGGGTGAAGAAGGAGGTCCAGTCGAGGCCGGCATCGATCACTTCGTCGTCGAGCTCGTTGAACATGCGGAATCCGCTCTGCGACTCGTCCGCGAGCACGAAGGAATCGATGGACGGGTTGAACTCGTAGAGCGTTTCCCGGAGGTCGGGTTCGTCGCGCGCGGCCCGCGACAGGTTGGCTTTCCATTCCACCTGGCTCGAACCCATCGATGCGAATCGGTGTTCTCCCGAAAGCTGCGAAGAGAAGATGGTCTCCTCGACCCAGAAGAGTCGGGTATTGCGGATGTTCTCGCCGACATCGTTGTTGTACCCCTCGAAGATCCGCACCTCGTTCTTCGAGTTGTGGGTATAGAAGTTCTCGAGGGCGACGCGGTGGCTGCCGGAGAACTTGTAGGCGAGGTTTCCGACCATGCCGGTCGAAGTCTTCGAGGTGGTGATATCGAATTCGTAGTCGTTCTGGACCTCGAGATCTCCGCCGGACACCGCGAAGAAGGTGCGGTCCTCCTGCTGGCTTTGATGGTCCTGGGACCAGGTGGCGCTGAAGATGGCGCCGAGCCGGCCCCAGCTGTTTCCGGCGACGAAACTGTAGGACTGGCCCTGCCGCACCGATTCGGTTCGGGGAGACCAGATATTCGAGAAGGACTCTCCCATCGCTTCGAGTTCCGCGGAACGGAAACCGGCGGTGGTGAACCGGCTGGTGCGCACCACCTTGCTGCTCGGGATCGCTCCAGGAAGGCTGCGGGAACCGTCGTCGAAGCCGAGCCAGTCGCGTCCGCCGCCGGTATAGGTCAACCCGTCGGCGAAAGTGGTGGCGGTGTTGTAACTCTGGGATATCGAAAGGTTCAGCACCGCTTCGGTCGGGAACGAGAGGGGATCGATCTCCACCAGCCCGCCCGAGAAGTCCGCCGGCTTGTCCGGGAGGTACGACTTCACCACAGAAACGCTTTCGATGAGGCCGGTGGGAAAGAGGTCGAGCGGGACGACCCTTTTGTCGGGCTCCGTCGTCGGGAGCACCGCTCCGTTCAGCGTGGTGTTCGAGTAGCGCTCTCCGAGTCCGCGGACGAAGACATACTGGTTGTCCACCACCGTGAGTCCGGTGATGCGCTTCATGGCGGCCGCGGCGTTCGAATCCGCGTTCTGCTTCATCTCGTCGGACGCGAGGTTGTCGGTGATGGCCGCCGCTTTCTGCCGTTCGACGAGCTGGGCTTCCGCGGTGAAGAGTTCGGGTTCCATGACTTCGGCGGTCACCACTACCTCCTCGGCGAAGCGCTCCATCTTCAGCGCGACATCCAGGCGGGTGGTCGCCCCGGCCTCGACCTCGACCGGAACGACCGCCTCTTCATAACCCGCAAAGCGCACTCGGATCTCCTGCGGGCCGGCCGGCAGGGTGATCAGGAAGGCTCCGTCGAGTTCGGTGAAGGTCGTCTCGCCGGTTGCGGCGATGGTGATCGGAGCGGCGGGCAGCGTCATCGCGTTGAACCCGTCGCGGACCACCCCGGCGATCTGTCCGGTCTCGTCCTGCGCGGCGGCGGGAAGGACGGCGAAGAGGTTGCCGCCGGCTGCGGCGGCCAGCGCGGCTGCGATGGCCTGCAGGGAGGTCGGCAGGCGCCGGTGGGAGGAACCGGTCGGGTCGGCGGAACGGGGGGGTGCTCCCCGGAGACGGAGATACGGCTTGAACATCGGCGCGGATTGTGGGTTCTCGTCGTTGCGCCTCCTTGAAGGACGCAAGACATTCCGCCCAAAACTCGACGAAGTTCCGTGAATCCGGATCGACCTGGCGCGGCATGGGTCGACCCGGCGCGTCCTGATCTTCTTCGGGCATCGACCCTTCGGAAATTTCCGCAGGGAACGGGCGGCCCCCCCTGTCCCCGGGGTATCCACAGACTGTTAGCAGCCTGTGGACGAAGTCACACGGCCAAAGGCCGGCGATGCCCAGTTCTCCCGGTGGGGCCCCCGGCTGAACGCTTCGCTCGGCGTTGCGATTCGGTCGGAATACACCCGGTATGCCTCCCGAATCGCGCCTTGTCAGCCGGGCGCCTCCCCGATCTTGGGGCTCGCGTCACTTCATCCACAGGCTGCTAGCATTCGCCGGCGCGACGGACCGTGAAGCGAATCCTGGTCATCGAAGACGACCCCGACATCGTCGAACTGTTGCGCTACAACCTGGAGCGCGAGTCGTACACGGTGACCTCCGCCTACACCGGCGCCGAGGGGCTGGCCCGGCTGCGCCGGGAGCACCCGGATCTCTTGATCCTCGACCTGATGCTGCCCGAGGTCAGCGGGTTCGAGCTGTGCCGGCAAGTGCGGCGCGATCCCGAGCTCCGCGACCTTCCGGTCATCATGCTGACCGCGCGCAGCGAGGAAGCCGATGTGATCGCAGGGATCGAACTCGGCGCCGACGACTACCTCACCAAGCCGTTCAGCCCGCGCGAACTCACCGCCCGGGTCGGAGCCGTCCTCCGCCGGATGGGGCGGGCCGAGCCGCCGAGCGGGGGTGCCGTCGCCGAAACGCTGCAGTTCGGCGAGCTGGAGATCGATCCGGGAGCGCACCGGGTGCTGCGCGCGGGCGCCGACCTGCCGATCACCCACCTCGAGTTCAAGCTGCTCCACTACCTCGCATCCCGTCCGAAACGGGTCTTTTCGCGGCAGCATCTCCTCGACCGGGTGTGGGGCCGCGAGAAGTACCTCACCCTCCGAAATGTGGATGTCCATGTGCGGCGGCTGCGCCGGAAAGTGGACCCGCCGGACGGTCCTTCCCTGCTGCAGACGGTTCGGGGGGCCGGGTACCGCTTCGAACCGCCGCCCTGACCGGAAGCTCCTCGACCGACAGCCGGACCGGAGGGGACGGGAGACCTTCCGGAAGCGGCTGGCGGCTTCGCCGGCCCTCCCGCCTTGCGATCCGGCTGGCCGTCGCGAGTCTGGCGATTGCGCTGGCACCGCTCATCGTGGTGCTGCTGACCGCGGCGCAGGCAGTGCGGGGGAGCGCCGTCGCCTCCACCTTTGCGAGTCTCGACGCCGTGGCCGAAGTCGGGCTCGGCTCCCCTCCGGGAGACGCCTCGTCCGCTGCCCTCGTGGACTGGGCGATGGCGCTCGCCGCCTTCGAATCGGCGCCGGGAGCGGAGCGGAGCACTCCTCCCGGACGGCAGCGGCGGGTGACGCTGATCGCGCGCGACGGGAGGGTACTCGCCGATTCCCACGAAGACGCCGAGACGATGGACAATCACGAAGGCCGACCCGAGATCGTGGCGGCCTTCACCTCCGGGTATGGCCGCTCGCAGCGGTTCAGCGACACCCGCGGCGAGGAGCTGACCTATGTGGCGGTCCGGCCGCCGTGGAACCAGGAGACGGTGCTCCGGCTCTCGGAACCCGTGGTCCGCATCGAGGAGACCATCCGGGCCATCCTGACTCCGGTCACGGTGGTGGCGCTGCTCGCGGCGGGCGGCGCCGCCGCGCTCTCCTTCTGGTACTCCGCCCGGTTCGGCGACCGGGTGGCCCGGCTCTGTCGGTTTTCCGAGCGGGTGGCGCAGGGGGATTTCACCCCGGAGACCGCGCCGCTCCGGATGGACGAGCTGGACGAACTCCTCGCGTCGCTGAACCGGACGGCGAAGGCGCTCGAGACGAGCTTTCGATCCCTGACTGCGGAGAAGAACCAGGGGGCGACGATCCTCTCCAGCATGGTGGAAGGCGTTGCGGTGCTCGACCGGGATCTGCGGATCCAGTATCTGAACGGTGCGTTCCGCGAGGCGCTGTCGCTGCCCGGAGAGTCCTGGCGGGAGTACCGCGGCCGCGACGCCCACCAGGTCCTCGAAGAAAAGCGCCTGCTGAAAATGGTCAAGGCCGCGATGCGAGGCAAGTCCCGCGAGCGCCAGATCTCGCTGAAAGGGCGCGAAGTGCTCGCCCGCGGGGCCCCGGTCGTGTCCTCCGAGGCCGAAGGCCGCGCGGGCGGAGGGACCCGGGGCGAAGAAGCTCGAGGCAGCGAGCCCGCAGGAGCGGTACTCGTCCTGATGGATGTCACCCGCCTCCACGCACTGGAGCGGGTCCGTCAGGACTTCGTGGCCAATCTGTCCCACGAGTTGAAAACTCCGCTGACTGCGATCCGCGGTTTCGCGGAAACGCTGCTGGACGGCGATCTCGACGGCCCGCCGGAGCGGCGGCGATTCTTGGGGATCATCCGGGAACACGCTGTCCGGCTCTCCCGGCTCACCGACGATCTGCTGAAACTGGCGCGTATCGAAGCCGGCAAGCTGGATGCCGATTTCGTTCCGGTCCGGATCCACCGGGTCGTGGCGCCCATCGTGGAATCGGCGCAGGTGAAAGCGGGGGGCCGCACCGTGATCGCCCGGGATTCGAAGGGGGGACCGCTCGTCGAAACCGATCCCACCCTGCTGACCGAGATCTTGCAGAACCTGGTGGACAATGCCATCCAGTATTCCGGCGACGACGGCCGGATCGAGGTCGTGACGAAGCGAACCGACGGCGAAGTGCGGATCGCGGTGCACGACAACGGGGTCGGCATCCCCGAGCGCCATCACGCCCGGATCTTCGAGCGCTTCTACCGCGTGGACGCCGCGCGCTCCCGTACGGTGGGGGGTACCGGGCTCGGTCTCGCCATCTCGCGGCACCTGGCGGAAATGCTCGGTGGACGGATCGAGGTCGAGAGCGCGCCGCGCCGGGGCTCGCGGTTCACCGTCGTCTTGCCGGCGCGGCGATCCGCGCTTCGCTCGCTCGATCGGGAGGAAGCCGGCGAACCGGCTGGGCTCGGCAGTCCGGGCTGGATAGCGGAACCGGCAGCGAAAGCCGGCGGTTGCTGACTGTCGGCGCTCGGCTCGCCGAGGCGCGGTTCAGCAGGCCTCGAATCACTAGCAGTCTGTGGATGAAGTGGCGCGAGCCCCAAGGTTGGGGAGGCGCCCGGCTGACGAGGCGCGATTCGGGAGGCATACCGGGAGTATTCCGACGGAATCGCAACGCCGAGCGAAGCGGTTCAGGCGGGGCCCCCACCGGGAGGACTGGGCATCGCCGATCGACAGCCGTGTGACTTTGTCCACGGGCTGCTAGGGGGCGAACTCGAGGTCGCCGCGGAGCCGGTCCACACGGACCAGCTGCGCTTCGAGCGCGCCTCCGATGCGGTAGCGGCGGCCCGTCGCCCGGTGCCGGAGCGCGTAGTCGCGCCGGTCGAACCGGAAACCGGCGTCCAGGAGCGAAAGGGGCACCGCACCCCGTGCGGGGATTTCGTCGAGCGTGATCTCGAGGCCGAAGCGCCCGATCTCGGCGATGTGCGCGGCGAAGACCTCCCCGAGCCTGCCGGCGAGCATTCGGGCGATCCGGCGCTTCACGAGAGTGCGCTCGGCTGCCTCGGCGCGCCGCTCGGCTGCGGAGCTGGCGGCTGCGAGCTCGGCCAGCGTTTCGGAAGCAGGGCCGGAAGCAGCTTCGGGATCCGCCGCCGGGTCTTCGCGCAGGGCGGCGGCCAGCGCCCGATGGACGACGAGGTCCGGATAGCGGCGAATCGGCGAGGTGAAGTGGGTGTAGTCGGGAAGCGCAAGCGCGAAGTGCCCCTCGCCGCGCGGGGAATATTCCGCCTTCCGCATCGCCCGGAGCAGGCGCCTGCGGAGGAAGGGTGCTTCGGGGCGGGATTCGATGCGGGCCAGCAGACGGGCGCAGTGGGCCGGTCGAAGCGGCTCGGACGGAGAGCGCAGCCTTTCGCCGAAGGCGGTCAGCAGGTCTTCGAAACGCCCTATCCGGACTTCGTCGGGCGCGGCGTGGATTCGGTGGAGCGCTGGAGCCCCCGCAGTTCGGAGCCTCTCGGCGACCGCCTGGTTGGCGAGCAGCATGAACTCCTCCACCAGGCGATGCGCGTCGTTTCTTTCTGCGTAACGCGCGTCGAGCAGGTTGCCGTTCGGGTCGGTGGTGACCGCCGGCTCGGGCAGGTCGAGATCCACCGCGCCCCGGTCCCGCCGCGCCCCGGACAGGACTGCCGCGGCGCGGCCCATCACGCGAACCGCTTCGGGGATGACACCGCGGTCCGCGCCTGCGAGCAGCCGAGCGCCCTCCTCGTAGGTCAG
The DNA here is from genome assembly GCA_963422395.1 of Vicinamibacteria bacterium. Lineage (GTDB taxonomy): Bacteria > Acidobacteriota > Vicinamibacteria > Marinacidobacterales > Marinacidobacteraceae. The sequence goes on from OY729431.1 coordinate 1,062,782, forward strand.
GCGCGCCGCGCTGCGGATCACGCTGCGGTAGCAGCGGGCCTCCCGGAGCCGGCCGTCGGGGGCGATGGAGAGCGTCACCGAGCGGGTCAGCCGATCCTCTCCGGGAACGAGGGAACAGATGCCCGAGGAGAGTGCTCGGGGCAGCATGGGAACCGCGCGCTCCGGGAAATAGACGGAGATGCCGCGGCGCTCGGCCTCCCGGTCCAGTGGGCTTCCGGGTGGGACATGGTGGCTCACATCGGCGATGTGGACGCCGATCCGATACCCCCCTCCCGGGAGTCGGGCCGCCTCGATCGCGTCGTCGTGGTCACGGGCGTCTGCGGGATCCATCGTGAGGATCGGGCGCCCGCGGAGGTCTTGCCGGCCCGCGAGGTCGCCGGCGCCGACCGAGCGCGGCACGCTGTCGGCCTGTGCCAGCGCCTCCGGCGGAAATTCTTCCCGAATGTCGAAGCGGGCGAGTACCGCACGGAGTTCGGCGCGCGGGTCTTCCGATCCGCCGAAGAGAGACTGCACGGTGCCGAGCAGTGGGCGCCCCGGAGCTGCGGGCGGCCGGACGCGAACCTCCACCAGGTCTCCGGGGCGGGCGTTTCCCGAAGAGCCGGACGGCACCACGATCTCCCGCGCCCACTGCTCGTCCCATACCGCGACCGTCCGTTCCGCGGTGAACTGCCCGACGACCCGTTTTCCACTTCGGGCCAGCACCCGGACGACGGTGCCTTCCAGCCGGCCCCGCCGAGTCCGGAAGGCGATCTCGGCTTCCACCGAATCTCCCGGAAGAGCCCTCCCGAGGCGGCCCTGAGTGATGTGGAGGTCCTCGGCCGCGTCCTGTCCTTCGGGGATCACCCAGCCGTCGCCGTCTCGTCGGCCTTCGAAACGGCCGCGGATCAGCCGACGGGCGGAGGCCCCCTCCTCCGTCCGGTCCCGGCCGCGCGTCGCTCTGCCCACAGGCGCTAGACTCGGGCTAACGCGGGCCGAAGTGGCGGAACGGCAGACGCGCTGCGTTCAGGGCGCAGTACTCCTCGCGAGTGTCAGGGTTCAAATCCCTGCTTCGGCACCAGCGGATCGACGGGCTGAGCGCTCCGAGAGCGGGGCGTCAGGGATGGCATCGGGCATTCTCGTGGGAAGAGCGGGATGCCCCGCTCCCGAACCGCCCGGCGCTGCGCGCCGGGAATCCGAACTGCTGCCGGAGGCAGCGATTTCGGATTCTGGGTCACGATTCTGTGAAAGGGGGTGGACCCCCTTTCACACATACCCCCGCTGCGCCGCGCCCGAGGCAGAGCCTCGGTCGCAACAGGTGTTTTTTCGGCCGCGGACTGGGGTCGAGGTTTTCGAGCGGGGCGTGATGTGGGGTTGCGTTTCGCACTCCCGCGGGAAGAGCGGGACGCCCCGCTCCCGAACCGCCCGGCGCTGCGCGAAAGGGGGGCAGATCCTGCTTTCGCGGGCCGGGCGGTTTGCGGCTGCTGGCGGCGAATCAGTGCCGCGACTCTTCCGCTGCCGAGTCCGGATTGGGGTCCGGATCAGGGCGCACCGTCGGGTACTCGATTCCGAGTTGCTCCAGGTAACTGTCGTAGCGGTTGGGGTCGTAGTAGAACGGGCGCATCTCCTCCCGGAAGGCGTCCATGCGGTCCTCGTTGCGATGGATCGCCGGCGGGTCGTCGGGGCCGATCAGCGGGGTGTACTGGTGCTCGCTGGTCTGCTCGGCGAAGTATTCCTTCGCGGCCGGCACCAGTTCCGGGTCGAGGAACAGGTCCATGAGTGTCATGGCGATCACCCGCGCTCCGGCGACCGCGCCCTTGTGGGCGATCGGGGTCGCCATCGCCACCGCGTTCGCCCAGTGGTGGCCGGGGCCGCCGGGGATGTTCGACGGGAAGCGCAAGGTGACCGTCGGAACATTCCAGGAGATGTCCCCGATGTCGTCCGATCCGCCTCCTAGCCTCGGCTCCGGCGCCGGGCCGCCGATCTCCCCGAGTTCGGTGGCGAGGCCCTGCTCCTCGACACCGAGTTCTCGCTGGAGCCCATGGGCGAGCGCCTGGTCCGCCTCGCTCCATTCCGGAAGCCCTACCCGCTCGATGTTGGCCCAGACCGCCTCCGCGACCGGCTTGTTGAAGTACCGGGGATAGGCGTGGCCCAGGATGCGCCAGGAGACCTCGGTGTCGGTCATGGCGGCGGCGGCTTCCGCCATCGTGTTGCCGAGGTCGAACAACTCCTGCATTCCCGACTGTTCCAGCTCGCGAAAGTAGTACCAGACGGACGCCAGCTGCGGCACCACATTCGGCTGGTCCCCTCCGTTGGTGATCACATAGTGCGAGCGGTGCGGCAGCCGCAGATGCTCCCGCTTGTAGTTCCAGGCGGTGTTCATGATCTCCACCGCGTCGAGGGCGCTCCGCCCGCGCCAGGGCGCGCCCGCGGAGTGCGCCGATTCGCCGCGGAAGGTGTACTCGACGGAAACGAGGCCGTTGCCGCCGCCCTGTCCCCAGCTCACCCCGAAACGCGAGGAGACATGGGTGAAGATGCAGACATCCACATTCTCGAAGTAGCCGTCGCGGAGGAACCACGCCTTGCTCCCCACCAGCTCTTCTGCGACTCCGGGCCAGAGGACGATGGTCCCCGGAATGCCCTCGCGCTCCATCACCTCCTTCGCGGCGAGCGCACCCGCCACGATCACCGCCTGTCCCGAGTTGTGCCCCTCGCCGTGGCCCGGGGCACCCTCGACCAACGGATCGTGATACGCCACTCCCGGCTTCTGGGACGCCTTCGGGATCCCATCGATGTCGCTGCCGAGCGCGATCACCGGCGATCCGGAGCCCCAGCGGGCGATCCACGCTGTCGGTATTCCGGAGATCGCCTCTTCGACTTCGAATCCCTGCTCGCGCAGGATCCCGGTGAGGTAGCGGGAGGTCTCGACTTCCTGAAAACCGAGCTCTCCGAAGCTGAAGATGGAGTCCACCATAACCTGCACCAGCTTGGCCCGCTCGGACGCCCCCTGTTCTGCCACCGGGCGCAGCGTTTCCAGATCCTGCGCCGCGAGCGGGGCGGCGAGCAGGGCAGTGACCGGGAAAGCGAACAGGGCGGCCGGCAGCAGCAGCCGGCGCTTCACGAACGGAGTGGGCATCGGAACGAACCTCTCTTGGGCGGTAGCGTATGCCCCCGCGGGGCTCGCCGGAGGCGGCGGAGTGTATCGGCGGCGGATTGCCGCGGACCCGTCGTTTCCGCGGGCTTCCGGGTGGCGGCGAATAGGACGCGCGGAACCCGGTGCGGCGCGTCGACTGCCGCGGAGGGGGCGGCGAGCCGTGGGCGGAGTGGAGAACGGGGCTCGCCGGTCGGCGGCCGCATGACTTCGGTAGCGGACTGCTAATCTCCCTCTCGCCAGGAGGCTTTCGGCGCCGCTGCGGAAGTGGCGGAATTGGCAGACGCGCTGGATTTAGGATCCAGTGGGGTGACCCGTGGGGGTTCGAATCCCCCCTTTCGCATGAGCCCGTCGCCGGACACCAGCGAGTTCGTGGACAAGCAGATGAAGCCGCCGTCCGATGCGGAGCGCATTCCAGGGCTCGGCTTCCGGCTCGAAACGGAGAGTTCCTCCCGGCGCGCGATCGAGGTAACGGTCCCGGCCGCCGTCTTCGAGGAAGCGGTGCAGGAGGAGCTGCGCCGGATTCGCCGGCGCGCCCACCTGCGCGGCTTCCGCAAGGGGAAAGCCCCCCTCGAGAGGATCGAGCGGGCCTACGGCGACGACGCCAGGGAACGTGCCATCAGCCGTCTGGTGGCCCGCGCCACCCGCGAGAGCCTCCACGAGCTCGGCGTCGCGCCGCTCGATACGCCGGAGGCACGGATCGAAGGGGCCGAGCGGGGGGGAGCACTGACCGCCCGGCTGACCTTCAGTGTCTGGCCGGACCTCGGAACGGTGGATTTCTCCGGCATCGAGGTCGAAGACCCGAAGAGCTCGATCACCGAATCCGATATCGGGGAAACGCTGGAGCAGATGCGGATCGAGCGGGCGACCCCCGGACCGATCACCGATCGCGGCATCCAGGACGACGATTTCGTCGTGGGCGACCTCGAGGAGTCGGACACTGCCGAGGGAAGTGCGTGGTTGCGAAAAACCGAGGGAGTCGCGTTTCGGGTGGGGACCGGGGCCTACCACCCCGCACTCCACGAAGCGCTCCAGGGCGCCCAGGCCGGCGATACCGTGATCGCCACCGCCCGCTTCGGAGAGGAGTCGCCGGATCCGGACCGCGCGGGGCGGGCGCTGCGGGCGCAGTTCGAGATCGGGAAAGCGGCCATGCCGGTGCTACCGCCGCTCGACGATGCTTTCGCCCGCAGCGTGGGTGCGAACTCGCTGCTCGCACTGCGCGGCGACATCCGCGACCGGCTGCGTGAGCGCGCTGCGGCGGACGACCGCCGCGAACTGGCGAACCGGTTGGTGGCCGCTCTGCTGGAAAAGAATCCCGTGGAGCCTCCGGTGCCGCTCGTGCAGGGGGATCTCGACAATCGGGTGCAGCTCCTCGCCGCGGGCATGGAGGAGCGCGGAATTCCTCCGGAACAGGTGGAGGCGGAGCTCAGGCGGCGTCTTCCGGAGCTGCGCGCCAACTGTGAGAGCACGGTCGCTTCTGCGATCCTGCTGGATGCGCTGGCTGATCAGGAGAACATCGAAGCATCCGAGGAAGTGGTCTCCGAACGCATCGGCGCCCTGGCCGAGCGGCAGAAGAAGACTCCTGCCGCTCTCCGGGCGGCGATGGAAGGTGACGGGCAGCTCGATCGCCTCCGCACCGGACTTCGGCGGGATGCGGCGATAGAGTTTCTCCGGGAACGGGCGCGGCGGACCACGGTCTGAGTGCCTGAGTGAAACCGGAGGAATCCACTTGGGAAGATCCCGGCAGTGACGGTTTTCGTCCCAGTCAGGCGGTAATCTGCTTCCGGGCTCCGGGAGGAAGGAAGATACTCATGAAACCCGAAATCCGCGATCAGGTGTTGATTCCCCATGTCATCGAGCAGACCGGCCGGGGAGAACGCGCCTATGACATCTACTCTAGGCTGCTCAAAGACAGCATCGTCTTCATCGGGCAACAGATCACGGATTCTCTCGCCAATACCGTCGTGGCTCAGCTGCTTTTCCTCGAAGCGGAAGATCCCCAAAAGGAAATTTCCCTGTATATCAACTGTCCGGGCGGTTCGGTGAGCGCGGGGCTCGCGATCTACGACACGCTGCAGTTCATTCGTCCCGATGTGACGACGTATTGCCTGGGGCAGGCGTCCAGTATGGGGGCGATCCTGTTGGCGTCGGGGGCGGTCGGCAAGCGCTTCGCTCTGCCCAACTCCACGATCATGATCCATCAACCCCTCGGCGGGGTCGAGGGGCAGGCGACCGATATCCAGATCCGGGCCAATGAGATCGTGCGGGTGCGGTCCCGGCTGATCGAGATCCTCGCCCGGCACACCGGCCGGGATGCCGCGGAGATCGCCCGCGACATCGAGCGGGATCACTTCATGACCGCCCAGGACGCCCGTGAGTACGGAGTGGTGGACCAGGTGATCGAACGCCGGGTGACTTCGGAAACCGACAGCTAGTCATGACCTTGCGATAGGTTGTTCATGCGATCCTCAAGACCGGACCAGTTCTTCTGCTCGGAGTGGTGCTTGGCGCGGTTCTGCCGGGATGCCTCGCCGGTCGGCTGCCGAGTGGCTCCATCCACGGGCTGCTAGAATCGAGAGCGCTGTGCCAACCAGGGGGAAGCGGTCGAGCGGCGGACCCACCGACAATCTGACCTGCTCCTTCTGTAACAAGCGGCAGGGATCCGTCGGCAAGCTGATCGCCGGGCCCGATCGGATCTTCATCTGTGATGAATGCGTCGCCATATGTAACGACATCATCGCGGACAAGGGGAGGGTGCCGTCGCCCGAGACCCGGCGCAAGCAGCCGCTTACTCCGGAACAGATCAAGTCGCGTCTCGACGACTATGTGATCGGTCAGGAGGAAGCCAAGAAGAAACTCGCGGTTGCGGTCTATAACCACTACAAACGGGTCCGGCTCACCCGGCACGGAGGCTCGGGTCAGGAAACCGTGGAGCTGAGCAAGAGCAATGTCCTGCTGCTCGGAGAGACGGGAACCGGAAAGACACTCCTCGCCCAGACGCTCGCCCGAATCCTCGAAGTTCCGTTCACTATCGTGGACGCCACCACTCTGACCGAAGCCGGCTATGTCGGCGAGGATGTCGAGAACATCATCTTGAAACTCCTGCAGGCCGCGGACGGCGATATCGCCCGCGCCCAGGAAGGCATCATCTATGTGGACGAGATCGACAAGGTGTGCCGCAAGGAGGAAAACCCTTCGATCACCCGGGATGTCTCGGGCGAGGGAGTGCAGCAGGCGCTGCTCAAGATCGTCGAGGGGACGGTGGCGAGCGTTCCCCCCCAGGGAGGCAGGAAACACCCGCACCAGGAGTTCCACCAGGTGGACACCACGAACATCCTGTTCCTCTGCGGCGGGGCTTTCGTGGGACTCGAATCCATCATCGAACGCCGCATCGGTGAAAAGGCGCTGGGTTTCGGCGCCGCCGTTCCGGAGAGCGCGCGGGCGCGGCGGGACGCTACCCTCGACCAGCAGCAGCCCGCCGACCTGATCCGTTACGGGCTCATTCCCGAGTTCGTCGGCCGTCTGCCGGTGGTCGCGACTCTTCGGAACCTGGGCGAGCGCGAGCTCATCCGGATCATGACCGAACCCAGGAATGCCATCGTGAAGCAGTACCAGGCGCTGCTGCGCGACGAGGGCGTCGAGTGCCGCTTCACCGACGACGCCCTCGAGTCGATCGCGGTCCAGGCCGTCGAGCGCAACCTCGGGGCCCGCGGACTCCGGATGATCATCGAAGACCTGATGCTCGATCTGATGTATGACCTGCCCTCGCGGAAACAGGTGCGCGAGGTCGTGGTCACCCGGGAATTCGTTGTCGGACAAGCCGATCCGGTCACCGTGCTTTCCCGAAAAGCAGCCCCCGAAGCCGCCCGAAAAGCTACCCAAAAAGCTGGCTGACTGCCGAAGCGGCTGCCGGCCTTCGGTCGGGCGTACCGCCCGGCGCGCTGCTCCTTTCTCTACTTCTCTCGAATGACCGCCACCATGCCGCAAAGAACGCGGGCGCCCGCCGTCTTCGTGACGAGCGCCGCTGCTGCCGCCGGTTTCCCGCCGCCGGCGATGCCCGAGGTGGCGTTCATCGGACGCTCGAATGTGGGGAAGTCGAGCCTATTGAACCGGCTCGCCGGAGCGCGGCGCCTCGCGCAGGTGTCGAAGACGCCCGGTCGCACCCGGACCGTCAATTTCTTCGATGTCGGGGGGAACCACCGGTTGGTGGACCTTCCGGGGTACGGGTTCGCGAGGATTCCGGATGCGGTGCGAGCCGGATGGGAAGACCTCGTCCTCGCCTATCTCACCGACCGCGAAAGTCTGGTACTGCATCTGCTGCTCGTGGACTCGCGGCGCGACCCGCTCGCAAGCGACCGCGAGGCGTTCGCCCTGCTTCGCGGCACCGGGCGGGCGGTTGCAGTGGTCGCCACCAAGGTGGACCGGATGCGGCGCGGTGAGACGCGCTTGCGGCTGCGGCTGCTCGAAGAGGCGTACGGCGAAGGCGGGGCGATTCCGGTGATCGCCTGTTCGACGGTCACCCTCCTCCCGCGGGCCGGAGTTCCGTCGGGTGCGCTCTCGGGGATCTCCGAGGTTCGGCGGCTCATCGCCGAGAAGGTAGAGGCATGGCGCTGAGTTTCGGCACCGGCGGCGCCCGCCATCGGTCCCGCCGGAGCTTTCGGGCGGGGTCCCGGATTCCGGGGAAGGCCGCGCCTGGTGTCGTTCGGGTGTTCCGGACTGCAGAACTCGCGCGGATGCGCCCGGGCGAGCTGCAGGAAGTGGCCGAGTCCCTCGGCATCGAGACTCCCGACGCTCTCCCCCGGAAGGATCTGCTCTATCGGATCGTCGACGCCCAGACGGCACGCGGAGGTCGGGTCATCGCCCAGGGAACGCTGCATCGCCTCGTGGAGGGCTTCGGCTTCCTCCGTTCTCCGATCAACTCCTACCTGCCGGGGCCGAACGATGTCTATGTCTCGCCGATGCAGGTGCGCCACTTCAATCTCAGGAACGGCGACCTGTTGCTCGGCGACATCCGCCGGCCGCGGGGGGGCGAGCGTTACTTCGGCCTGAAGAATCTGGAGCTGGTCAACGGCGAACCGGCGGCCGAAAGGCCCGAGCGGCCCGAGTTCGAAGCGCTGACCCCGCTGCACCCCGACCGGAGGATTCGGTTGGAGAACGGCTCGGCGGATCTGGCTTCGCGGATCGTGGATCTCGTGGCACCGATCGGGGCCGGCCAGCGGGGTCTCATCGTGGCGCCGCCCCGCGCGGGCAAGACGGTTCTGCTGCAATCCTTCGCGAACGCCATCCAGCGGAACCATCCGGAGATCGATCTTTTCGTGCTGCTGGTGGACGAACGACCGGAAGAGGTTTCGGACATGCTCCGGAATGTTCGGGGAGAAATCCTGAGTTCCACCTTCGACGAGCGCTCCATCCGGCACATCCAGGTCGCCGAAATGGCGATCGACCGGGCGAAACGGCTCGTGGAGATCGGACGGGATGTGGTGATCCTGCTCGATTCGCTGACCCGGCTGGCGCGTGCCTACAACCACACGAAAGCGGCGGCGCGGGGGCGACTGCTTTCCGGGGGCATGGACGCGAGTGCGATCCAGTATCCGAAGAAATTCTTCGGCGCTGCGAGGAACATCGAGGGCGGCGGATCCCTGACCATCCTGGCCACCGCGCTGGTGGATACCGGCAGCCGGCTCGACGATGTGGTGTACGAGGAGTTCAAGGGCACCGGGAACCTGGAGATCCACCTCGATCGGCATCTGCTCGAACAGCGGCTGTTCCCCGCCATCGATCTCCACCAGAGCGGCACGCGCCGGGAGGAGCTGCTCCTTTCCGATGAAGAGCTCCAGCGCATGTCGGTGCTCCGCCGGGTGCTCGCCCCGCTCGAACCACTGGAAGCGATGGCGCTCATGATCGGCAAGATGCAAGAGACCCGGACGAATGCCGATTTCCTGAGCGCGATGACATCGTCCGATTGAGTCTCCCCCTCGAGTTCTCATGCTACGATCCCGGCCCTCTCGTGCGCGCCGGCATCCATCCTCCGTACCAGGAAATCAAGGTGGCCTGCGCCTGCGGCGCGAGTTTCTCGACTCGCTCCACCCGGAAGACCGACCTCCGTCTCGAGATCTGTTCCGCCTGCCACCCGTTCTTCACCGGAAAGCAGCGGATCATCGACTCCACCGGACGGGTCGAGCGGTTCCGCCAGAAGTTCGGCCAGGTCCAGTCGAAGCGTCTGGCGAAACAGCAGTCGCCGCAAGCGGCTTCCTGATCCTGCCGGCGAGCCGCTCGCCGGCCCCTCGCCGGCGGTGGCAGTGGCAGGAGCGACCCCGGGTATTTGCTCCATGAACCCGAAAGGCGACTTCGCCCCCGGCCTAGCGGCCTCGCTGGCAGCCGCGGAAAAGCGCTACCTCGAGGTGACCGAGCGCCTCGCCGATCCGGCAGTTCTCGCTGATCCGGCCAGGCTTCGCCAGCTGTCCTCAGCCCACGGCGAACTCCAGCCGCTCGTCGAAGCGGGCGAGTGGATGCGCACTCTCCGGGCCCGGCTCGCAGACGCGCTCGCGCTCGAGGACGACCCGGACGAGGAGATAGCCCGGCTCGCCGCCGAGGAAGCCTTGGCGGCCCGCGGCGCGCTCGCCGACGCCGCCGCTGCGATCCGTCGGCTGCTGCTGCCGAAGGACCCGAACGACGATCGGAATGTCCTCCTCGAGGTCCGGGCAGGAACTGGCGGCGAGGAAGCGGCGCTCTTCGCCCGCGAAATCTTCCGGATGTACGAGCAGTACAGCCGGTCGCGGGGATTCGGAGTGGATGTCGTTTCGCAGCAGGAATCTGCGGTCGGCGGGCTCCGCGAGATCGTTGCGGTGATCGAAGGTCGGGGCGCCTTCAGCAGGCTGAAGTTCGAGAGCGGTGTGCACCGGGTGCAGCGGGTCCCGGCGACCGAGGCCTCCGGCCGTATCCACACTTCGACGGTGACCGTCGCCGTGCTTCCCGAAGCCGAGGAGGTCGAGGTCCGGCTGGATCCGAAGGAGCTTCGAGTGGACACCTTCTGCTCTTCGGGGCCGGGCGGACAGAGCGTGAACACGACCTACTCGGCGGTGCGGATCACCCATCTGCCATCGGGAGTCGTGGTGAGTTGCCAGGATGAAAAGTCCCAGGTCAAGAACAAGGCGAAGGCGCTCCGGGTGCTTCGCTCCCGCCTGCTCGATCTCGCCCGTGCCGAGGAACGCGAGCGGGTGGCGCAGGAGCGGCGCGGACAGGTCGGGCGCGGAGACCGCAGCGAGAAGATCCGTACCTACAACTTCAAGGAGAACCGGATCACCGACCATCGCATCGGCCTGACCCTCCACGCGCTTCCCGCAGTGCTCGGCGGGGAGCTCGACGCCCTCATCGAGCCATTGCAGGCCAGCGAACAGTCCGAGCGGCTCCAGGCGCTCGAGCTCTGAGCGGTGGGCGCTGCGCCCACCGCCCGGGAAGCGAACCGCAGTGGGGCTCGGCGCCTCGCCGCCGCTGGGGTCTCCTCTCCGGCCTTCGATGCGGGGCTGCTGCTTCGCACCGCGGCGGGGTGGTCCGCGGCCGACCTCGCCGCCCGGCCGGAAGAGCGCCTGTCTCCGGCGGCGAGCGCCAGGTTCGACCGCCTGATCGGCGCCCGCGCCGCCCGCCGCCCCCTCCAGCACCTCACCGGAAGCGTCGAATTCTTCGGAGTCCCGCTCGCGGTCGGCCCCGAAGCGCTCGTTCCCCGACCGGACACCGAGACCCTCGTGGAAGCGGTGCTCGCCCGGCTCGCTTCGAAATCGGCGGCTCCGCTCCGGATCGCCGATGTCGGGTGCGGTTCGGGCGCGGTTGCGCTCGCGCTCGCCTCGCGCCTCCCGGGGTCCCGGCTCTTTGCGCTCGACTGCTCGGCGCCCGCGCTGGGCCTCGCGGCGCGGAATGTCCGGGACACCGGTTTCGGCGGGAGGGTCCGGATCGCTCGCTGCGACCTTTTGCGCGGGATTCGGAGCGGAGTGTTCGACGCAGTGGCGGCGAATCTGCCGTACGTCCCCGATGCCGAAATCTCCCGCCTCCCGCCCGAAGTGCGGGATCACGAGCCGCGCCTCGCGCTCGCGGGCGGGTTCGACGGCCTCGAGCCGTTGCGCCGGTTCGCGCCCGAGGCGGCGCGGGCGCTCCGACCGGAGGGGGAGCTCTTCGTCGAGATCGGGGCCGGGCAGCGTCCCGCCGCGCAGGCGATCCTGGAGGCCGCCGGCTTCGGACCGGTCACGGCCTTTTCCGACCTCGCCGGGATCCCCCGCGTCCTCGCCGCCCCGCGCGCTCCAGAACCGAGCGGTGCCCCGAATTCTGAACCGCCGCCCTCCCAGCGGATATATCGTGACCTTCGACCGCGGCCAGGAAAAACACCTGCTGCGAGCAGTCCCGCAGGACTGATCGCGGCGCAGCGGGGGAAAGTGTGAAAGGGGGTCTACCCCCGTTCACGAATTTGGTAACTCGGAAGCCGAACTCGCTGCCTCCGGCGGCAGTTCGGCTTCCCGGCGCGAGGCGCCGGGCGCTTCGGGAGCGGGGCTCCCTCCCTCTTCCCCGAGAACGCCCGACGCCATCCCGACGCCCCGTTCCCGGACCGCTCGGGCGGATAGGATCGGGGCGTGCTCTATATCGCAGTAGTCACCGGGTATCTCGGACTGCTGGTGTTCCTCGCGCTCCGCCGCGCCCGGACCGCGGCCACCCAGGACGACTTCATGGTCGCGGGCCGTTCGGTCCCGTGGCAGGTGCTCGTCGGCACGCTGGTCTGCACCTGGATCGGCTCCGGGAGTCTGTTCGGCGGTGCGGGTCGGGCGTTTCGCGAAGGCTTCTCCGCGCTCTGGATGAGTGCCGGCGCCTGGGTCGGCATCGCGGTGGTGTTCTTCCTCGCCGCCCGGGTGCGCCGCATCGCCGAATACACGGTGCCCGACCTGCTCGAACGGCGCTACCACCCGGCCGCTCGCCTCCTCGGTACCGCCGCCATCGCGATCGCCTACCTGACGATCGCCGGCTACCAGTTCATGGGCGGGGGGCGCCTCCTCGCCATCCTCTTTCCCGGCCTCGATCCGACCGCGGGGATGGTCATCGTGGCGGTCCTGGTGACCGTGTTCGCAGTGAGCGCCGGGATGATCTCGGTGATCCGCCTCGATGTGGTGAACGGGATCGTCATCATCGTCAGCATCCTGATCGCCGCCCCGCTCGCTTTCTTCGGCGCGGGCGGCACCGCCGGGCTCACCGCGGTGCTCCCGGAGACCCACTTCACCCTCACGGGCCGTCTCGGGCTTTCGGCAGCCATCGGCCTCTTCCTGCCCACCATGCTGCTGCTGCTCGGGGAGAGCGGCATGTACCAGAAGTTCTACGCCGCCCGGTCGGAATCGGCGGCGCAAAAGGCCGCCTTCGGGATGATCGCGGGAGTCGTCCTGATCGAAGTGCTGATCGACGCCACCGCGGTGTTCGCTGCGGCCGGCTATTGGAACGACCCCGCCTTTCGAAGCGCCGGCGGGTTCGACATCGGCGCCACCGAGACCGTCCTGCTCGAGTTCGCGTACCGCGGATTGCCGGTGTTCGCGGGATGTCTGCTGCTCGCGGGCGCGGTGGCGATCATCTTTTCCACCGCCACCACCTTCCTGCTGGTTCCCTCGACCGGCCTGGCCCGTGATGTCTATCAGCGGTTCTGGCGGCCCGAGGCCGGCTCGTCCGCGGTGATCCGGTTCCAGCGTCTCTCCATGGTCGGGCTTTCGGGCCTCGCGCTCCTGATCACGACCCGGTTCGAGAGCATCCTCGACATGGCGCTCTACGCCTACACGATGGTGGGAGCCGCCGTTACTCCGGCGCTGCTCGCGGCGTTCCTCTGGCGGCGGGCTACCCCGACCGGTGGAGTGGTCTCGATCGCCGCCGGCATCGTGACCACGATCCTCTTCGGAGTCTTGCATGCCGCGGGGGTGGAGCGGGTGCTGTTCTTGCCGACCGACTACGACTATGGGATCTATCCGGCGGCGGCCGCTTCGATCGCCGGGCTGATCGCGGTGAGCCTCCTCGGCGCACCGCCGCGCCCGGAACAGGTCGAGCCGTTCATCGCTGCCCGGATCGATCAGGACTGGGCCGGAGATGTTCGGAATGACTGAAGCGGAAGTTCGCATCGTCGCTCAGGGGCCGGCCGCGCGGGTGGAGATGCATTGGCCGAAAAAGCGCAACGCGCTCTCGGTGGCCATGATGAACCGGCTGACCCGCGCCCTCCGGGAAGCGGGTGAAGCCGAAGCGACCCGCGCCGTCGTGCTCGCAGGCGCCGGGCCGGCGTTCTCCGCCGGCCACTATCTGCCCGAAATGGTTGGAAAGGACCGCGCCGAGCAGTGCCGGGTCTTCGCTGCCTGCTCCGAACTGATGACGGTCGTCCACGAGCTGCCCCAGCCGGTGATCGCGGAGGTGCGCGGCATCGCCACCGCCGCTGGCTGCCAGCTGGTCGCCGCCTGTGATCTGGCGGTCGCCGCCGACACCGCCCGCTTCGCTACTCCGGGCGTACGGATCGGACTCTTCTGTTCGACCCCGATGGTGCCGCTCAGCCGGGTGGTGGGCCGCAAGCGGGCGATGGAGATGCTTCTCACCGGAGACTTCGTGGATGCGAAGACCGCGTTGGCGTGGGGTCTCGTGAACCGAGTGGTTTCCGAGCCCGCCCTCGAGGCGGCCAGCCTGGCGTTCGCTCGCCGCATCGCGGAGGCGAGCCCCTTCGTGGTGGCCCTCGGCAAGCGCGCCTTTCTCCGCCAGGCGGAACTCTCCCTCGAGGACGCCTACCGGGAGATGTCCGAGGTCATGTGCAGCAATGCGGTCGAACCCGACGCCCAGGAGGGGATGCGCGCCTTCCTCGAAAAGCGTCCCGCCCGCTGGACCCAGACGACTCTCGATTCGGATCCGGACGCTGGCGGTCCGGCTTCCGATCCGAGCTGACGAGGGCCAGCCGCCAGCCAGAGCCAGCCGCCGGCTAACAGCCTGTGGATGAAGTGGCGCGAGCCCAAAGAGCGGTCCAGTTCTCCCGGTGGGGGCGGCGCCCGGCTGGCAAGGCGCGTGAGGGAGGAATACCGGGAGTATTTCGACCGAAACGCAACGATGAGCGCCGTGAAACGGGGCGGTTCAGCCGGGGCCCCCACCGGGAGAACTGGGCATCGCCGGCCTTTGGCCGTGTGACTTTGTCCACCGGCTGCTAAGGCTGGCTGCCGAAGCTCAGTCGGCGAGGTGCAGCCGATAGGCCGCTTCGCGTCCGCCGCGGTGGAAGCCGCGGACCTGGTAACCGCGGGCGAAGAGATCGGTGAGCGCCGCCCGGCTCTTCAGCCGCCAGTCCAGCGCGAGTCCGAGGTCTCCGCGCAGGATCGTGCCGAGATCCTCGGGGATGTAGAGAAGGACTTCGGGGTCTCCCGGCGGCTCGGGATCGGTGCTCTCCGGCAGGCCGCCGCCGCGGAACGAGATCCGGTTGATCGCGGGCAGTCCCGGAATCCCCGGCGGGGGAACCAGCCCTCCCCGCCGCGCTCGTGCCACCCGTTCCGAACCGAGCCGCCATTCCGGCTCCAGTCGGTCGGTCGGGAGGCCGCCGTGCAGCGGGCTCTGGCTCTCGCCGTACACATTCAGGCGGTACACCGAGGAAACCGCGCCGAGGTGGTTGATGTTGAGGTTGGCGTTCCGCGCCTGCAGGGGGTCGAAGGTCCAGTTCACCCGTAGGAGGCCCTGCGCGAGCACCCGGTCGGCCTGGGCCCATTTGAGGGTGAGCCCGATTCCATGTCCCTGGAACTCGGGCCGCACCGCGAGCATGTGGGAGTGGTGGAACGCCTCCCCGTCCGCGAATCCGGGAAAGCCGCTAACGAAGCCGGCCAGCCGCTCGCCGACGAACGCACCCACCGAGACGGCGCCGTAGTGGACCATGACCGCGAACAGGCCGGCGGGCACCACATCGAGTTCGAAGAAGCCCCAGACTTCTTGCTGGACCGCTTCGCACTCCTGCATGTCCGCCATTCCGGCGAGGTCGCGCATTTGGAAATCCATGACAGCGGATCGGGGCGGGCGGCAGAGTGTAAGGACAAATCGCCGAGCCACCGTTAGGATTCCTGGGTGCCCTCCGAGCTCGCCGTGCTGCGTGGCCGCCTGCTGGCCGCGGTGTTCGCCGGAATCTTCGGCGCCGACCGGATCACCAAGATCCTGGCCGAACGCTGGCTGGAAATGGGCGACCCGGTGGCGGTGGTCCCGGGATTGTTCCAGCTCAGCCTCGTCCACAACACGGGAATGGCGTTCGGGCTGCTGCACGAGGTGTCGTTCGCGGGAAAGGCGTGGGTTCTGACGGCGGGTTCCGCCGCTCTCCTCGCGGTGATCGTCTGGTTCGCGATCCGCTCCGGCCCTCTCCCCGCGCTGACCGCTCTCGGGATCACCTCGATGCTGGCCGGAGCGGTGGGCAATATCGGTGATCGAATCCTCTACGGCCATGTCGTGGACTTCGCCGACTTCTATCTCGGTTCGGCGCACTGGCCGGCCTTCAATGTCGCCGACGCGGCGATCTGCGTCGGCGTCGGCCTGCTGTTCCTCGAGAGCGTCCGCGAGTTCCGGCGTGCGCGCGCCGGCGGCGCGGACCTCGGCCGGGCCGGAGCGGCTCGCTGATGTTTCCGCGCCTCCTGGACTTCGGTCCGCTGGAGTTCGCCTCCCGGACCTTCCACCCCGTTCTCCATACCTACGGACTGTTGTTGTTCGCCGGCTTCGTGATCGGCATCTGGACCGCCGCCCGGCGCGCCCCGCAACACGGAATCGCCTCCCGTCACATCTACGATCTGGCCCCCTACCTGTTTCTCGGAGCGTTGATCGGAGCGAAGGTCCTCCTGATCCTGCTCGACCCGGTGCGCTTCTGGGACAACCCCTGGGGCTTCATCAGCGCGGGGGGGGTCTTCTTCGGGGGCCTGCTCGGGGCGGTGGGGGCGACCGTGTGGTTCTTCCGCTCGCGGGGGATCGAGGTCTGGAACGGGGGCGATCTCATGGCGCCGTCCATCGCCCTCGGACACGGGATCGGCCGGCTCGGCTGTTTCGCCGCCGGCTGTTGCTATGGAATTCCCGCGGAAGGCCTGACCGCCGTCACTTTCACCGACGTCTACGCGAACTCGTTCACCGGCGTTCCTCTCGGAATTCCCCTCCACCCCACCCAGCTCTACGAAGCGGGCCTCGAATTCGGTCTTTTCCTGTTCCTCCTCGTGCTGGCCCGCCGCCGTCGGTTCCAGGGCCAGATCTTTCTGGTCTGGGCCGTCGTCTATGGGGTCTCCCGGTTCGTCATCGAGTTCTACCGGGGTGATCCGCGCGGCTTCATGCTCGACGGGCTGCTTTCCACTTCGCAGTTCCTCGGGATCGGGATCGTTCTTTCCGCCGCCGCCGCGTTGCTTGTCCTCCGAAAGCGCCCCGCCTGACCCGATCGGCACCGCGCCTCCGAGCTTCGGATCCGGGGCTCCCGAGTTCACGATCTCCTTCGAGGTCGCCTCCGAGGACGGTGGCCGCCGGCTCGATTCCACCGCAGCGAAGCGCCTCCCGCGGCTCAGCCGGACGGAGGTCGCGCGCTGGGTCGAGGCGGGCTTCGTTCTCATCGATGGCCGGGTGCGGCGCCCGGGCTATCGCTGCCGCGCCGGGCAAACCGTGCGCATCGCCGGCCCCGCTGCCGGCGCTCCGCGCTTCCGACCGCCCGGCGAGCGGGAACCGCTCGACCCGGAGCCGGTTCCGCTGAAGATCCTCCATGAGGACGAGCACCTGGTGGTGCTCGACAAGCCCCCCGGGATCGTGGTCCATCCGGGGCCGGGACATCCCGGAGGTTCCCTCGCGAACGGCCTCCTCCATCGGTATCCCGAAATGAGCGCCGTCGGTCCTCCCGGACGTCCCGGGCTCGTTCACCGGCTCGACCGGGGCACGAGCGGGGTGCTGGTGGCTGCCCGCACCGAAACGGCGCGGCGGCGGCTCGCCGAGAGCTTCGCCCGCCGTCAGGTGGAAAAACGGTATCTGGCGCTGGTCCTCGGACGGTTCCCGGGCCTCCGGCGGATGGCCGAGCCCATCGGGCGCGACCCGCGGAACTCGCAGCGATACCGCATCCGCGGCAAGAACGCCCGGGAGGCCCTGTCGGAGGCCCGGCCCCTCGAGGAGCTCCCCCTTTCGACGCTGGTCGCCCTGTCCCTCGGAACCGGCCGCACGCACCAGGCCCGGGTCCATCTCGCGGGTGCGGGCTTCCCGATCGCTGGCGACGCGATGTACGGCCCGAGTGCCCCCCGCCGGGGCGGAGGCCGCGCCGGCGCCGCGCTGCGCCGGCTCGAGCGCCCGGCGCTCCACGCCGCCGAAATCGGGTTCCTCCACCCGGCGAGCGGGGAGACCGTGCGCTTCGCCGCCCCCCTCTTCGAAGATCTCGATCGGACCCTCGCCGCGCTCCGGCAAGCGTCCACCGTGGAAGAGGGCTCGACCCTCCGCGCGGCCGGGGCTCGCATAGGATTCGCGCGCGGCAGGAGTCGGTGATCCCGCAACGCTCTTCCTGCCCGAAATCCTGGCACATGCCTGACAGCCGCTCGAAGACGGTTCTCGGCGGGGAGGAATTCCGGAAGGCGTTTTCGAGGCTCGGGGATCTGGTGAACGCGGAGATGCCGGACCCTCTCGCCATCCTCGGGATCCGGCGGCGGGGAGTGCCGCTCGCCATGCGGCTGCAAGGCCATCTCGAACGCGCGGGCCGCCGGGATGTCCCCATCGGGGAACTCGACATCAACCTCTATCGGGACGATGTCCACGACCGCGGCCTGCCCCGGGTGCGAGAGACCCGCATTCCCTTCCCCCTCGAAGCGCGGCACATCCTGCTCGTGGACGATGTGTTGTACACCGGGCGGACGATCCGGGCGGCGCTGACGGCGCTGAGCAACTTCGGCCGCCCCCGGAGCGTCCGCCTCGCGGTGCTAGTGGACCGTGGAGGGCGCGAACTGCCCATCGCCGCGGACTTCGTGGGCCTCGACCTCGCGGCCGGCGCCGATCGGCTGGTGCGGGTCCGAGTGATGGAGGAGGACGGGCAAGACGGCGTCTTCACGATCGCCGCCGGAGCTGAAGGACGGTGAGGCAGCTGCTGGGGATTCGCGGGCTCTCCGCGCCGGAGGCCCTCGCGATCCTGGACGAGGCCCCCCGGTACCAGGATGTGGCCGAACAGCCGGTCCCCCGGGTCCCCATCCTGCTCGGCCGTACCGTGACCCACCTGTTCCTCGAGCCTTCGACCCGCACCCACGCGTCCTTCCAGCTGGCCACCCGGCGGCTCTCGGCCGAGCCGCTCTCCTTCGCGCCCGGAACCTCCTCGCTCACGAAGCGCGAGACCTTTCTCGACACCGCCCGCACCCTCGCCTCGATGGCCCCCGACATCATCGTGGTGCGCAGCCGCGAAACCGGTGCGCCGGCAGTGCTCGCCCGCGAGATTCCGGACGCCTCGGTGGTGAACGCCGGCGACGGCATGAACGAACATCCGACCCAGGCACTCCTCGACGCCTTCACGATCCGGGAGCGCCGGGGGCGGATCGAGGGCCTGCGGGTGGCCATCGTCGGCGACCTGCTCCACAGCCGGGTGTTTCGCTCGAACGCCCGGCTACTGACCCTGCTGGGCGCAGAAGTGCGGTGCTCCGGCCCCCCGACCCTGATCCCTCCCGGCCTCGAACGGCTGGGCGTCCGCCCGTTCCTGCGGCCGGAAGAGGCCCTCGCGGACGCCGATGCGGTCATGGTGCTGCGGATCCAGATCGAGCGGATGCACGGCCCCTCGATCCCCTCCGAGCGGGAGTACTACGAGGAGTTCGGATTGACCAGTGAGCGCCTCGCGCTTACCCGGGACGCCATCGTGCTCCACCCGGGGCCGTTGAACCGCGGCGTGGAGATCTCCTCCGCCGTTGCCGACGGGCCGCAGTCGGTCATTCTCGACCAGGTGCGGAACGGCGTCGCAGTGCGCATGGCGGTGCTCGCCGAGATCGCACGCAGCCGGCCGCGGCGAACCGGCGATGGCTGAGCCCCCGGTCCTGATCCGCGGCGCCCGGGTGGTGGACCCGGCAGCCGGCCTCGACGGGATCCGGGATCTACGGCTCGCGGAGGGGAAGGTCGCTGCGGTCGGACTCGGCCTCGTCGAGCCCGGAGATGTGGTCTTCGAAGCCGCCGGCCTCGTCGCGGCCCCCGGTTTCTGCGACATGCATGTCCATTTTCGCGAGCCCGGCTTCGAGTACCAGGAAACGGTGGCGAGCGGAGCGGCGGCGGCGGTCGCCGGAGGGTTCACCGCAGTGGCCTGCATGGCGAACACCGATCCGGTGAACGACAACCCCTCGATCACTGCCCATATCCGGCAGCTCGCTGCCGATGCCGGTCTCGCGCGGGTCTGGCCCATCGGGGCGACGACCCGGGGGATGCGGGGAGAGCGGATCACCGAATTCGGCTGCCTTCGGCGCGCCGGGGCGGTCGCGGTCTCCGACGACGGACTCCCGGTGCGCGATCCGGCGGTGATGCGCCGCGCTCTCGAATACGCCCGTCTCTTCGATCTCCCGGTGATCGAACACTGCGAGACCCTCGAGCTGACCGGCGATGGCGCGATGCGGGAGGGCGCGGTCGCTACCGAGGCCGGGCTGCCGGGGATTCCGGCAGCTTCCGAGTTCATCGCGGTGGAGCGGAACATCGCCCTCGCCGAGGTCACCGGCTCCCGCCTCCACATCGCGCACCTCGGCACCGCGCGTTCGGCGGCCGCAGTGCGCCGGGCCAAGGCGGCGGGGCTCCGGGTGACCGCCGAAGTGACCCCGCACCACCTGCTCCTCAACGAAGAGGCGGCCGGTGGCTGCGATACCGCCGCCAAGATGAAGCCTCCGCTCGCTTCCGAGGCGGACCGCGCGGCGTTGGTCGAGGCGACCGCCGACGGAACGGTGGATGCCATCGCCACCGACCACGCCCCCCATCACGAGGACGAGAAGAAACTCTGTTTCCAGAGCGCGCCATTCGGGATCGTCGGGCTCGAAACCGCGGTTCCCCTCGTCCTCGATCGGCTCGTGATGCCGGGGACGATCTCCCTGGCCGACGCGGTGCGGCTGCTCTCCGTCGGTCCGCTGCGGATCCTGGGAAGGCCGGGCGGGGATCTGAAGCCCGGGAGCCCGGCGGACATCACCCTGCTCGATCTGGAATCCAGCACCACGGTACGCCCCGAGTCGTTCCGCAGCCGAGGCCGCAGCACGCCGTTCGCCGGCCTCGAACTGCGCGGCCAGGTCGCCGCCACCTGGGTGGGTGGGCGGCTGGTCTTTTCGCGTTAGCAGTCTTTGTGCCCGATGTCGCAGCGCGGCTTTCGGAAGGTGGCGGAGCAGGTCTTCCTCCGGCATGGTCCGGGGAAGGACGCCGCGCTCGCTTCCGATCCACTCGAATTCCCGCGTCGCTTCACAACCTCCGAGGATCGCGAGGCCGCGGCTTTTCTCGCTGCTTCGCTCGCTTACGGCAACGCCGTCACCGTGCGCTCGTCGTTGTCCCGAATCTTCGCCTGGACCGGCCCCCGCCCAGCGGATTTCCTCCGGACGCTGACCCGGGGCCGCGGGCTCGCCGGACTCCGGGGTTTCCGGCACCGCCGGAGTAGCGCAGAGGATGTGGTCGGTCTCGGCCTCGTCCTGCGCGGTCTGCTCGAAGTGCACGGGACGCTCGAAGCGGCCTTCCAGCGCGGGATCGTCCCGGGAGACCACGCCAGGGCGGATCTCGGCGCCAGCATCGTGCGGTTTCGTGAGGAAGCGCTTCGTTTCCAGCCGAAAGCCGCGGTAGCCGGTCCCGGCGTCCGCTTCTTCTTCCCGAGCCCCCGGACTTCCGCGGCCAAGCGGATGGCCATGTTCCTCCGCTGGGTCGTTCGCGAAGACGATGGGCTGGATCTCGGGCTCTGGCGCTGCCTCGACCCGCGCGACCTGGTGGTGCCGCTGGACACCCACATGTTCCGCATCGCGCGCAGGCTGCGCCTCACCGCCCGAAAAACTCCGGGCTGGCCGGCGGCGCTGGATCTGACCCGGGCGCTCGCACAGCTCGATCCTGCGGATCCGACGAAATACGACTTCGCCCTCAGCCGCCTCGGCATCGTCGAGGGTTGTCCCCGCCACCCCCGGAGCGACCCCTGTGAGCTCTGCCGGTTGTTCCACCGTCCTCGCCTCCGTTCCCGAGGGGACACTCCGCCGAGACCGCTCACGCGATAACGCTGCCGCTCCGCTCGGTCCGAGAGGGCTTGGACCCGTCCCGTGGCTGGAAAACACCGGTTGCGCCCGAAGCGGAGCTTCGGGAGCGTCGCAGCGGGGGAAAGTGTGAAAGGGGGTTCACCCCCGTTCACAGCATGGTGATTTCGAATCGGACTCGCTGCCGCCGGTTCCAGCCTGACGGCGAATCGAGACTGGGGAGGGATCGAGCGGCAGGAGTGCGATTCGCGGCGCGGAGCGCCGGGCGGTCCGGGAACGGGGCGTTGTCTCTTCTCGCGAGGGAGCGGGACGCAGTATCACCTCACGCCCCGTTCCCGGACCGCTCAGACGCAGACTCAGCGGACCGTTACGCGAGAGCGGTCGGTGAGGGTGCCCTGGGCGCGTTCGACGGCGACGATCGCCTTGTTGTAGTCGATGATCGCCTGAAGTTCGTTGGCGCGCGCCTGGGCGAGGTCGCGCTGAGACTGCACGATGAAGTAACTGGTCGTCATCCCGACCTCGAACTTCTTCTGTTCCGCATCGAGCCGCTGTTCTTCCAGCTCGCGCGCGACCCGGCTGGCATCGATCCGGCGCCGATTCGTCTGGACCTGCCGCACCGCGCTGCGGACTTCCTGGGCGATCTGGACTTCCTGTTGCCGGATCGCTTCGCGCTGACGATTGAGGTCGGTCTGTGCCTGGGCGTGGCTGGCGTGGGCCTGGTTCGGGCCGATCGGGTAGGAGAAAGAGAGCCCGAGCTGCCAATCGCGGTAGTCGAGCCCTCCCATCTGCGAGAGGGCGTCGGCGTAGCCGCCGGGAATCGTCTGGACCGCCTGGCCGAAGAACCCCTCGCGGACGAGTTCCGTCCCTCCGACACCGGTGAGCTGAATGAGGCCCACCAGGTCCACTTGCGGCAGCGTCTGGTTCCGGAAGAAGCGGACATCGTATTCTTCGGTGTCCAGCTGGGCCCGCTGCGAACGCAGCTCTGGGCGGCGGTCGAGCGCGATGCGGATCGCCTCGATGTGCTCCACCGCGTAGTCCTCCACGGTGGGGGCGTCGGCGGGCTGGATGGCACCGTCCCAGAACCCCGGAGCGTCCGGATCCCGGATGAGAGCCTTCACTGCGTCCTCGGTCTGGCGGATCTGATTCTCGGCGAGGATGAGTGCTTCTTCCCGGGCAGCGACTTCGGCCTCGGCCTGCAGGACATCGATCGGCGCCATCGTTCCGACTTCCACCTGCACCTGGTTGTTCCGCAGCAGGTCGCGGGCGAGTTCGAGCGACTGGACGGCCACTTCGTGGCTGCGGATCGCGAACACCAGATCCCAGTATGCGTTTTCCACATCCCGCAGTACATCGAGCACGCTGCGCTCGAAATCGTGGCCAGCCTGCCGCTCGCCGTTTTGAGAGACCACGATCTGGCGGCGCTCGGGGTCAGCCCGGAAGTTCTGGAGCAGCGGCTGGGTCACCTGCGCGTTGAGTGCGCTGCGGTAACGGGGATTGAAGTTGGAGAAGGCGCTGTTGGTGGCGAAGCGGTTGTTGTTGAACTGGACCGAGTAGCGAGCGCCGAAGGGGAGCTGCTGTTCGAATCGCAGGTTGTAGTTCATGGTGTCACGCTCGTTCAGGTCCGCGCCGTCGAGCTGGGTCTCCGCAGGAGACAGGCTCTCTTGCAGGTTCGTATCGAGGACCAGATTCGGCGTGAACACCCGGCGCGCCGCCGAGAGGGCGAGCCCGAAGGACTGCCGGTTCAACCGGGAGATCCGGACGCTCAGGTTGTTTTCCAGCGCCTGCTGGATCGCTTCCTCGAGGCTGAGAACCGCCGGCGCCGGCTGCGTGGGCGAATCCTCCTCCGCTCGGGACGCTGACGCCGCTCCGGATCCGAACGGAGCCGCGAGGGAGTGGGCCGCGAAAAAAGAGGGGGCCACGAGGGCCATCGTCACGAGGGCCGGGATCGCGGTGGGGCTTCGCATGGGGTTTCTCCTGCAGATGGGACAGAGGGGCGGCCGCCGATGACGGCGACCCCGAGCAAGACGCGCTCGGGCCGAATTTTCTACGCCCGTCCTCCGAATACGAACCCTGCCGGGCTTCGGGTTCCCTTCCGGGCGCGCTGTGCCGCCTGATACCGTGAGCCGGAACCTGTGGATAGTGTCGCGGGAGCCTTCTCCACGGGCTGCGAACCGTGAGGCTGCGGCTGGATCTCGCCTACGACGGGACCGGGTTCGCGGGTTGGCAGCTCCAGCCCGGAAGGGACACCATCCAGGGCCGGGTGGAGGAGGCCCTCCGCCGTCTCTACCGCCTTCCTCGGGGAGCCCGGCTCGCAGTCGTCGGCGCCGGAAGGACCGATGCCGGAGTGCATGCCGAACAGCAGGTGGCGCACTTCGATGCTCCCCACCGGATCCCCCCCGCGGGAGTCCGTGCCGGGGTGAACGGACTGTTGCCTGGAGCCATCCGGGTATCGAGCGCACACGAGGTTCCGGACGGATTTCACGCGCGGTACGACGCCGTGGAGAAGACCTACCGGTATCACTTGCTCCCCACCGCTTCGGTTTCGCCGCTGCGTGCCCGGTACGCCTGGCCGGTCGGAGACGGACTTCTCCGGGCGCCCATGGAAGAAGCTGCCCGGGCCTTCGTGGGCCG
Source organism: Vicinamibacteria bacterium (assembly GCA_963422395.1). Taxonomy (GTDB): domain Bacteria; phylum Acidobacteriota; class Vicinamibacteria; order Marinacidobacterales; family Marinacidobacteraceae. Next base: position 1,086,716 of record OY729431.1, read on the forward strand.
CCACGACTTCCGCGCTTTCTTCGCCGCGCCGCCGGGCGATCCGCCTTCGAGCCCGTTTCGCGTGGTGACCACAGCCCGCTGGCTCGACGATGAGGGGTTCCGGATCTTCGAGGTGAGCGCCGATGGGTTCCGGCGTTACCTGGTGCGCCGGATGGTGGGAACGCTGGTCGCAGTGGGTCGGGGACAGCTCCCCCCCGGGCGCGTGGGCGAGATGCTTCGCGACCCCGCGATCGCCGGGCCGCGGTTTCGGGCGCCGGCGGCCGGTCTCAGGCTTCACCGCGTGGACTACCGCGGCGAGGGGCTCTCGCCCGCTCTGCCTCCGGGGTGAATCGCTGCTGCTAAATTTCTGCCTTCGTGCCTGCGCTCGTCGAATTCGCGCCCCGGACGGAGACGGCCGGACTCTTGCAGCAAATCGACCGCACCCGGCTCCCGCGCCATGTGGCGGCGATCATGGACGGCAACGGCCGCTGGGCGGCGCGGAAGGGCCTGGAGCGGGTGCAGGGGCACAGCGCCGGGGTGGGCGCAGTGCGGGATACCGTCGAAGGGGCTGCCGGTCTCGGGCTCGACACGCTCACTCTCTTCGCTTTCTCGATCGAGAACTGGAGTCGTCCCCGCGACGAGATCGAAGTTCTGATGGATCTCGTGAAGCACTACCTGGCGGTCGAGACCGCGAACCTGATCGAGAACGACATCTGCTTCCGGGCGATCGGCCGTCTCGGCGGCCTGCCCCTCGATGTGCAGCGGATAGTTTCGGAGACCACCGAGGCAACGGCCGGCTGTCGGGGACTTCGGCTGAACATAGCCCTGAACTACAGCGGCCGGGCTGAGATCGTGGATGCGGCCCGGCGGATCGCCGTCCGAGCCGCCCGGGAGGGGCGCGTTCCGGACTTCGACGAGGACGGCTTTGCCGCGGAGCTCGATACGAAGGGTTCGCCCGAGCTCGACCTGCTCATTCGCACGAGCGGGGAGAGGCGGGTCTCCAACTTCCTGCTGTTCCAGATGGCCTACGCCGAGTTCTGGACCACCGAGACTCTCTGGCCGGATTTCCGTCGGGAGGATCTCTACCGGGCGATCCTTTGGTTCCAGAACCGGAGCCGCCGCTACGGCGGCGTCCCTGCGGCCGGACCGGGCGAAACCGCCCCGCTGGCCGATGCGTCTTCGGGGGTCCGCCAGATGCGGGCCATCCGGGGGTAGCACTTCTTCTCTCCGGAGGTCGGGCTGCGTTTTCTGGGCCTCAGCCGGGTACGGTGAAGCGCCTCCTGAGCGGGGCGACGGTGGCCGCCGCCGCCGCGATCCTCTGCTTCGCCGCTCCGGCACCCGCCCGTCATGCGGCCCTGCTGCTCGCCGCACTCTATGCCTGCCGCGAAGCGGTACGGCTGGCCGGCGCCGCATTCGTGGACCGTGCGGAGACAGGCAGCCGGCCGCCGAACCTCTTCTTTCCCGACTTCGTCTTCACGGCGGCTCTGGTCCTGCTCGCCGCTTCGCTCGGCGCCACCGCCTCCTTTCTCCCCCTGCGTCCGGAATCGCCGGAATCGGTCGCTGCGATCGCGCTGGTTCTGGTAGGGCTCCTCGCGCTCACCCTCCCCCGGACCCCGGCCGGTTTCTCGCGCCTCGGAGCCGTGGTTCTCGCCGGCTGCTGGATCGGTCTTCCCACGGCGGCGATCCTCGCGCTGAGCGCCGGGGAAACCGGAGGCCGAACTCTCTTCTTCCTGTTCGCCACGGTGATGAGTGGAGAAGCCGGCGCTTTCGCCGTCGGGAAGCTGGTGGGCGGGCCGCTGCTCGCTCCCCGACTCAGTCCGGGAAAGACCTGGGTCGGATTCGCCGCGCAGCTGATCGTCTCCGCCGCGGTCGCCGGGCTTGCGGCGCCGCTCCTCGATCCCCGCCCGCCGGGTTTGGCCGCGGCGACCGCCGGCGCCTGTCTGGCCGCGGCCGCGGCGCTCGGAGATCTGTTCGAGTCCTATTGGAAACGGGCTTCCGGACTGAAGGACAGCGGGCGGCTCCTGCCCGGGCACGGCGGGATGCTGGACCGGGTGGACGGGATGCTCTTCGCCGCCGTCGCCTTCGAGGCGGTCCGGGGTTTCCTGCCCGGCTGAATCAATCGAGGAACCCGCGCAGGATTCCGCTCTTCGACAGGTCCAGGAAGATCACCAACACGAACACCAGGAGCAGGAACGCCGCTCCAGCGAACATCAGAGCCTTCCGCAGGCGAAGGCTCAGATCGCGCCGCGCGGCCGACTCCACGAGCAGCACCGCGATCTGGCCGCCGTCCAGCACCGGAATCGGCAACAGGTTCAGGACGCCGAGGCTGAGGCTGAGGATGGCCATCAGCATCAGGACCTCCGTCGGACCCCGGCGGAGGGCTTCCCCCGAGGCCTGCGCGATCCCGATGGGTCCGGAGAACTGGCGTGCCGACGCCGACCCGGACGCCACCCGGGTGAGCTGGCGCACGGTGAGGCTTCCCCAGCGCGTAGTCTCCGCCACCGCCTCGCGGATTGCCTCCGGCACCGAACCCACCTGGACCCGGCGGTACGGAGGCCGGAAGATCACGCCGATCCGCGGCCAGGCCTGTCCGGTCTCCGGATCCTCGTAGGCTTCCGGAGTGACCGGGACGCTGAGGCGGCGGCCGTCCCGCTCGACGCCGAAGGTGATCTCGCGGACTCCAGTGGAGCGCACGATGCCGGCGACCTCCTGCCGGCTGCCGACCGGCGTACCGTCCACGCTCACCAGGAGATCGCCCGCCGCGATCCCAGCACCCGCCGCCGGTGTTTCCGGAATCACTTCCCCGATGATCGGCGGCGCCGGCGGATAGATTCCGGCATCGCCTACCGCGTCCCGTCCCTCGGAACCTATCGCGACCGCGAATTCGCGCGGCCCTCCGTTCCGTTCGACGGCGAAGACGACTTCCTGATCGGGTCGGGTGAAGATCTCCTCGATCGTCGACCTCCAATCGGTCACCGGTTCGCCGGCGATCTCCTTGATCCGGTCCCCGGGGAGAAGCCCGCCGTCGGCCGCCGGCGAATCGGCCGCCAGGTACGAGATCACCGGCGGGTCGGAAAGCCCCACCCGCCGATCGATCCCGAAGTAGAAGAGTCCGGAGAGAATCGCCACCGCGACGAGGAAGTTCATCGCCGGGCCGGCGAACAGGATGGCGAGGCGCTCGCCGCGGGTGCGGTTCTGGAGTTCGCCGGGGTCGCTGCTGCGCGTCCCGGGAAGGTCGCCGGCCATCTTCACATAGCCGCCGATGGGAAGCAGGCCGATCGTCCACTCGGTCCCGCGGATCTTGCGCCGGAAGATGTTCGGGGGAAAGCCGATGGCGAAGGTCTCCACCCGGACGCCGAGGAAGCGCGCGGTGAGGAAGTGGCCCAGTTCGTGGAGGATCACCAGCGTGCCGACCACGAGCACGAACGCGATCAGGGTGAGCACGAGAGAGTCAGCAGCCGGCGGGTGCCGGGGTACGCCGATGGACGAGGGTGAGGGCGTGGTCGCGGGCCCATCGGTCCGCGCGGATCACCGCCGCGAGGCCGGTCGGCTCGACCGGCGAGTGTTCGCCGAGCGTTTCCTCGATGACGGCCGGGATATCGGGGAAACGGATCCGGCCATCGAGGAACGCGGCTACCGCCACTTCGTTCGCGGCGTTCAGGACCGCAGGCGTATCCCCGCCTGCGTCCAGGGCTTCGGCGGCGAGGCGCAGGCAGGGGAACCGTCCCGAGTCGGGCGGAGTGAACCGAAGCGAGAACGGCTCGTCGAGAGCCAACGGCGGAAGTCCGGTGGGGAGCCGCTCCGGCCAGGTGAGCGCGTGCTGGACCGGTGCCCTCATGTGAGGCGCTCCCAGCTGGGCGAGCAGGGACCCGTCCTCGAACTCCACCATCGAGTGGACGATCGATTCCGGATGGACCACCACCCGGATGGAGTCCGCCGGGGCATCGAAGAGCCACCGGGCTTCGATCCGCTCGAGGCCCTTGTTCATCATGGTTGCGGAATCGATCGTGATCTTGCGGCCCATCCTCCAGGTGGGGTGGCGCAGTGCGGTTTCGGGGGTCGCCGAGGCGATCTCCTCGCTGGAAGCAGTGCGGAACGGGCCCCCGGAGGCCGTCAGCCACAGGCGCCGCACCGGCTCCCGCCGCCCGGCGAGGCACTGGTGGATGGCGGCGTGTTCGCTGTCCACCGGGATGAGCGCCGCGCCCGCGGCGGCGGCGGCGCTCGCCATGACCGCACCTGCCGCGACCAGGGACTCCTTGTTCGCGAGGCCTACGGTGAGCCCCTGGCGAAGCGCCGCCAGGGTCGGCCGCAGCCCGGCGATTCCGACGATCGCGGAGAGGACTCCCTCGACGCCGGGCCAGGTCGCCGCCCGCTCCAGCCCGGCGGCGCCCGAGGCGATCTCGACTTCGGGGAGCCGTCGGGCGAAGTCCCTCTCGAACTTCTCCGCTTCCACGGGGTTTCCGATCGCGACCACTTCTGGACGGTAGCGCTCGACGAGCGAGGCGAGGCGGGTGGTGGAACGGCCGGCCGCGAGCGCCGCGACCCGGAGACGCTCCGAAAGGCGGTCCACGACCTCGAGCGCGGTCTTGCCGACGGAACCCGTGGCCCCCAGGATGGAGAGGGCGCGGATCCTCGGTTTCGTCACTCGACCCGCCCAGTGCGCCTCGTCGGGACGCCTGCGCGGAGCCAGGATTGTAGAGGCGGGCGGCGGGCCCCTCCGCCGAGAGGTTCCAGCGCGTAAGATGGTTCGTCTTCCGCCCCGGCGCGAATCCCTTTTGAAGATCGAACAGCTCGTCCTCCGGGAGATCCGACTGGATCTGAAATCCCCGTTCGAAACCAGTTTCGCGCGGGTCACGAACCAGCAGTTCCTGCTTCTCGAAGCCCGGGTGGACGGGATCTCCGGCTATTCCGAGTGCGTCGCCGACCTCGCCCCGGGGTATTCGTACGAAACCGTCCGCACTGCCCGGCACCTCATCGAGGACTTCCTCTGGCCGCTGGCGGCGGCGGCCGAATATGCCCATCCCGACGAGGTGCTCCCCTCGTTCGCCGTGATCCGCGGGCACAACATGGCGAAGGCGGCGATCGAGATGGCGGTCTGGGACGCTTACGCCCGCCACAACCGGCAGCCGCTCGCCGCCGCCCTCGGCGGCGTCCGCCGGCGTATCACCTCCGGGGTCTCGATCGGCATCCAGGACACCGTGGAAGAGCTGCTCGACCGGATCGGGGGCGAACTTTCCCGCGGCTACCGACGGATCAAGATCAAGATCAAACCCGGGTGGGATCTCGAAGTGGTACGGCGGGTCCGGGAGCGCTACCCGCAGATCCCGTTGATGGTGGACGCGAACAGCGCCTACTCGCTCGACGACGCGCCGCTCTTCGCCGCCCTCGACGGTTTCGATCTGATGATGATCGAACAACCGCTGGCCCACGACGACATGTGGGATCACGCGGCCTTGCAACGGCGCCTCCGGACCCCGATCTGCCTCGACGAATCGGTCCATTCCGCTGCCGACGCCCGCCGCGCGATCGAGATGGGGGCCTGCCGGATCATCAACGTCAAGGCGGGCCGGGTCGGCGGGCTCTCTTCGGCGCGCGCCATCGCCGACCTCGCCGAGCGCGCCGGGATCCCCGTCTGGTGCGGCGGGATGCTCGAGAGCGGGGTCGGACGGGCCCACAACATCCATCTCTCCTCGCTCTCCGGTTTTTCGATGCCCGGCGATGTGGCGGCTTCGGAGCGCTATTTCCAGGAAGAGATCATCTCCCCGCCCGTCACCGTGGATCCGGACGGCTCGCTCCCGATCCCCGAAGGGGAGGGCATCGGGTTCACCCTGCTGGACGATGTCATCCGGCGCCACACCCTTTGCGAGACCACGCTTTCGCCCTGAGCGCGCTTCCTCTGGGCGGAGTTGCGCTGCTGCTCGCCGCCATGTCGTCCGCGGCCGGCGCGCCGGCCGCACCGGTTCCGCAGACTTCGGGAGAAGCCCCGCTGCCAACCGTCCGCGAGCGGCTCGCGCGGGTAGTCGCCCTCGAGGATGCGCGGTCCTTCGGCGATGGATGGCTGCGCGCCCGGGTCCTCGATCCCGATCCGGAAGTGCGGCGCCAGACGGTGCTGGCTCTCGGCCGCATCGGCCGCCCCGAAGCGGTCGAGCCGCTCTTGCGGGCGCTCGGCGGCGACAAGGCGGGTGCGGTGCGTTCCGCGGCGGCGTTCGCACTCGGGATCCTCGAAGACCCGCTGTCTGCCGAGGCGGAGGCGGCTCTCGAGGCGTCGCTTTCCGATCCTTCGGAAAGGGTGCGGGAAAAGGCGGTCGAGGCGCTCGGGCGCCGGGGTGGAGAGCGTGCCGGCGAGATCGTGCGGGGCCGGCTCGCCGAACTCGTCGAGGCCGAGGGGTTCGCCGACCGGCGCGAAGATGTGGAGGTCTCGCTGCGCCGTTCTTCCTGGGACGAGGCGCGCCTTTCCCTCTTCGCGCTCGCCCGGATTCGGGACGACGGCGGAGACCCCGGCGACTCGCGGACGCTGCTCGTCCGGGACGGATCCCCCCGCACCGATTGGTGGGCAGCGGCGTGGACCGCCGCCCGGCTGCGGGATCCCACCCTCTCGGATCTCTATCGTGCCTATGCCGCTTCTCCGGACCCGGTGGTGCGGGCGCTCGGGGTCCGCGGATTCGGCGGCGCGGGGCTCCCCGTCGTCGGCGAGCTGACCGCCCCCTTGGACGATCCGAGCGACATCGTGCGCATCGAGGCGATCCGCGCGGCCGCGGCGCTCGCTGAAGCCGGAGCAGCGCCGGCGGCGGCGGGCTCCCTGCTGCTCGCGGCGCTCGACGATGCGGTCCCCGGAATCCGCAGCGAAGCGATCGCGGCCCTCGGCTCCGTGCTGCATCCGGCCGCGGTACCGGCCCTCATCGATCGGATGCAGTCGCCGGATCCCGAAACCCGCGCCGCCGCGCTCGGTGCCGTCCACCGTCAGGACCCGGAGGGTTTCTGGCTGCTGCTGTCCGGCTGGTCCGACCGCGACCCTCTCGGCAGGATCGCCATGGCGCGGCGGCTGTCCGCGATCCAGGATCCGCGCATTCGCGGGTTTCTGCTCGAAAACCTCCTCGCCGACGAGGACCCGCGGGTTCGAGCCGCGGCGTTGACCGGACTCGGAGCTCTCGAAGCCGAGCTGTCGGCCGCGGGGCAGGGGAGCCCCGAGCTGGCAGTAGCCTCGATTCGAGCGCTGGATGCCCCCGACCTCTACGAACGGGCTGCTGCCGCGGGAGCGCTTTCCCGGCTCGGCTCCGGACTCCTCGAACACCGGATCGAGGCCATCGAGCGCGCTTACCGCGGCGACAACGCGCCCCGCCCCGACTTCCGGCTGGCAGCACTCCGCGCCCGCCTCGCCCACGGTGCCGGAGAAGCCCGCATCCGGTTCGCCGGAGAAGCCCTCGCCGACGCCGCCTGGCCCGTCCGCCGGGAAGCGCATCAGTTCTTGCGCCGGAGCAGCGCTCCCCCCGGGGAAGCCCCGGCGCCAGCGCCGGAACTCGCTGCGGCGGAGTACGACGCCATGCTCCACGCGCCTTTCACCCCGGTGGCGTGGATCGAGACGGCCGGCGGCGAGATCGAGATCGAACTCTTCATCGCCGACGCGCCGCGAACGGTGACGAACTTCATCCGGCTCTCCCGGGAGGGTTTCTACGACGGGCTCCGCTTCCACCGGGTGGTGCCGAACTTCGTGGTGCAGACGGGGGACCCGCGGGGCGACTCGTCCGGCGGACCGGGATACACGATCCGCTGTGAGGTCAACGAACGCTTCTACATGCGCGGAAGCGTCGGCATGGCGCTCGATGGCAAGGACACCGGGGGCAGCCAGTTCTTCATCACCCTGCTGCCGCAGCCGCACCTCAACGGCCGCTTCACGCTGTTCGGGCAGGTGCGCTCCGGTTTCGATGTCCTCGACCGCATCCGGCCGGGGGAGCGCATCCGGCGCATCCGGATCTGGGACGGCATCACTCCGCCGTATTGATCGGGTGGGCGGCAGCAGTTCGGGCGCGGCAGCGTCCGCTTCCGGGCCCCGTTTCGGCCTCGCGGCCTTCGATCTCGACGGCACCCTGCTCGACTCGAACAAACGGATCTCCGACCGCAACCGGGAGGCGCTTTTCCGTGCGGAGCGGGCGGGGGTCCGGCTCGCGGTGATCTCCGGACGCCGCTTCGCCGAACTCGAGTCGCTGACCGTCGGGCTGCCGGCGGGCCTGTTCCGCGCCGGGCACGGAGGAGCGCTGATCCGACAGGAGCGCCGCGCGATCTCCGAAATCCCGGTGCCGCGGGCGGCGGCGCTCGAGGCGTGCCGGATCGCGCTCACCCCCGGGCTCATCCCCGGACTCATCCTCCTCATCAGCGACCGGGACGGCGGAGTGCGGATCACCGCCCGGGAAGCTGCTTCGGAACGGGTCGCGCGCTATCTCGCGACGGTGCGGCCCCGGCCCCGTTTCGAATCGTTCCCGCGGTTCGTAGAAGACCCGCTGCATGTGGTGCTCGCGGGAAGGCCCGCCGCCTGCCGGGCGGCCGAAGCGGCGCTCGGCGAGGCGCTCGGAGAGACCGTGACCCTGGAGCGGACCGAGTACCCGGCTACCGACCTGGGCCTGCTGGATGTGCTCGGGGCCGGGGCGAACAAGGGGGCAGCGCTCGCGCGGATCGCGGAGGACGCCGGCGTTCCGCTCGAGGCGACCCTCGCGTTCGGCGACAACTGGAATGATGTGGGCATGCTCGAGGCGGCGGGCCTGGGCTTCCTGATGGAGAACGCCGAACCCGAACTCAAGGCGCTGGGCTTCCCGCTCACCGGATCCCACGACGCCCACGGGGTGGCTTCGGCGCTCGATCGTCTGATCCCCGCTTCTTGATCTTCGAGGTCACCGCGACGAGCGGGCCGGCTCGCCTCGGCCGCCTCCTCACTGCGCATGGCCCGGTGGAAACCCCGGCCTTCATGCCGGTCGCCACCGGCGGCGCGATCCGCGGCCTGACGAGCGCCGGGACCGCGGCCACCGGTTCCCCCATGCTGCTGAGCAATGCGTGGCACCTCATGCTGCAGCCGGGGGACGAGCGGATCGCCCGGCTCGGCGGCCTGCACCGTCTCATGGCGTGGGACCGGCCGATCCTCACCGACAGCGGCGGATACCAACTAGCGAGCCTGAAGCAGCTCGCCAAGGTGTCGGAAGCCGGCGTGCGGGTGCGTTCTTACCGCGATGGATCGATGCACGAACTGACTCCCGAGCGGGCTATCGGGATTCAGCGGAACCTGGGATCCGATATCGCCATGGTCCTCGACGAATGCCTGGCGCTGCCGGCGGCCGAAGCTGCGGTTCGGCAGGCGGCGCACCGCAGCCTACGCTGGGCCGAACGGTCGCTCGTGCCGCCGCGCCCCCCCGGACAGTTGCTCTTCGGGATCGTGCAGGGAGGTGTTTCGGCAGCTCTGCGGCGCGAAAACGCCCGGGAGCTGGCGGCCTTCGGGCCCGCGGGCGAAGGTTTCGACGGTTTCGGCGTCGGCGGTCTGTTCATGGGGGAAGCCCGGGAGGAGACGCGGCGTATGACCCGGGTCGCCGCCGAGGCGCTCGGCGAGGAGCGCCCGCGCTATCTCATGGGCGCGGGGCTGCCGGCCGATCTCATCGAGTCGGCAGGACTCGGGGTGGATCTCTTCGACAGCGTGGTGCCGACCCGGCTCGCGCGGCGCGGGATCGTGTTCACTGCGGCGGGCCGCATGAATCTCTCCCGCGCCCCGTACCGGGACGACGGCGCCCGCCTCGACGAGGCGTGCCCCTGTCCCGCTTGCCGGGAATCCTGCCGCGCCTGGCTCCACCACCTGCTGCGCGCGGGGGAGCGGATCGCCGCGACCCTCCTGACGGCGCACAACCTGACCTTCTACGCCGGACTCACCGCGCGGATGCGGGAGGCGATCCGGGAGGATCGTTACGCCTCTTTCGAGGAGGAACAGCGGAACCGGTGGGCCTCGACCGCTCCGCACCGCTGAGTCGGTACCGGGGCTGGTGTGACCTGCGGCAGGTCGTTCATGCGAGCCCGATGCCCGAGGGCGGTCCCCTCGCGGGGATGGAGAACCCCCTCCCGCCGCCGTGTCTCGGTACGCCCTCGAAGCCGTGGTATCCTGTCCGGCCTTCGGCGCCCGGTCCTGCTCCACCGAGGGGGTCCGGGCTTTTTCGCGTTCCCATCGTTCGCGTTTCCTCATCGCCGGGATCCCGACCATGCTCCCTCCTCTGCTTCAGGCCGACGCCGGCGGCGGCGCCTTCGGCATGCAGATCTTCCTGTTCGCCGTCATCTTCGGCATCTTCTATCTCATCGTGTTCCGCCCCATGCGGAAGCGGCAGCGGGACACCGAGCGAATGCTGAAAAGCCTCGATCGCGGCGCGCGGGTCGTCACGAGCGGCGGCATCCACGGCACGATCATCGGGATCCAGGGGGAGGTGGTGCAGCTCAAGGTGGCCGACAACCTCAAGCTCCAGATCTCGAAGAGCGCCGTCGCCAGCGTGATCGACAAGAAGGCCTGACCGTCCTCGCCGCGAGGAGGGTTTCCTCGACTTCACCGTGAAGAAGAATCTTCGCGTCAAGGGAGTTCTGCTCCTTGCGCTGTTGGCGGGGCTCGCCTGGCTGGTCCATCCGCCGCGGGAGACCATCGTTTTGGGGCTCGACCTCCAGGGCGGTATCCATCTGGTCCTGCGGGTCCACACCGAGGACGCGGTCCGGGTGCTCACCGACGAGACCGCGGAACAGTTCGCCGAACGGCTCGACGACGAGGACATCGACTTCGCCGATATCGAGGCTGTGGAGCTCGGACGGCTGACCTTGCGCAGTCTCGATGCGTCCCGTTTGCGCGAGGTACGCGACATCCTCGAATTCAGCTGGCCGGGTTGGGACCTGCGGAGCCTCGGCGGCGGTGACTGGTCGCTCACGCTGCGCCCTGCCGAGGAGATCGTGGTCCGCGAGCAGACCGTCACCCAGGCGATGGAGACCATCCGTCGGCGGGTGGACGAGCTGGGGGTGGCCGAACCGGTCATCACCACTCACGGCAACACCGGAGATCAGATCCTGGTCCAGTTGCCCGGCTACGAGGATGTGGCGCGCGCCAAGGAGATCATCCAGGCTACCGCCCAGCTCGAACTCCGGCTCGTCCAGGCCGGACCTGCGTTCGACGAAGCGGCGCTGCCTCCCCGGAACAGTTCGCTCGAAAACCTCGCAACGGAGCTGCCGACCGGCGGCACGGGCTTCTATCAGGTGAACCGGGTGGCGGCGATCACCGGGCGCGACCTCCGGAATGCGCGGCAGGGCATCGATTTCCAGACGAACACCCCGAATGTGGAGTTCAGTCTGCACGCCGAGGGCGCGTCCCGGTTCCGGGACTTCACCGGGGCCAATGTGGGGCGGCAGATGGCGATCGTGCTCGACGGGGAGGTCGTTTCCGCGCCGGTCATCGAGAGCCCGATCTACGACCAGGGACAGATCGTCGGGAACTTCACCGTGGAGGAGGCGCTCGACCTCGCGCTGGTCCTGCGCGCGGGAGCGCTGCCGGCGTCGCTCGAGTACCAGGAGGAGCGCACCGTCGGACCTTCGCTCGGAGCGGACTCGATCCGCAGCGGGGTCACTGCCTCGCTCGCCGGACTCGCCGGGGTTCTGCTGTTCCTCATCTTCTATTACCGGCTCTCCGGGGTGAACGCCATCGTCGCGCTGCTCCTCAACCTGCTGATCCTGGTCGGGGCGATGGCCTACTTCGCGGCGACCCTGACGCTCCCCGGTATCGCGGGCGTGATCCTGACGATCGGCATGGGCGTGGACGCCAATGTGCTGATCTTCGAGCGGATCAAGGAAGAGATGCGTTCCGGCAAGGCCCCGCGGACCGCGATTTCCGTCGGGTTCTCCCGCGTTTTCTGGACGATCGTGGACGCGAACATGACGAGTCTGGTGGCGGCTGCGATCCTCTTCCAGTTCGGCACCGGGCCGGTCCAGGGGTTCGCGGTGACCCTCAGCATCGGCCTCGTGAGCAATGTGTTCACCGCGATGTTCGTGTCCCGATATCTCTTCGACCTCGTGCTTTCGGGCCGGCGCCAGGTCGCCGCTCTCAGCATCTGACCGCCGTGGCGGAAGCGCTCCCTCTCCGAAGCAGCGCGGGCGCCCTGCAGTTCTTCGACGCCTGAATCGGCATGGACATCCTCAAAGACACCCGGATCGACTGGCTGCGGTACCGCTGGTGGTTCGCCGCGGTTTCGCTCGCGGTCCTGGTCCTCGGGTCGTTCGATGTCCTCCGGAAGGGCGGCTTCCTGTATGGCATCGACTTCTCCGAGGGAACCATGGTGGTCGCCAAGTTCGCCGAACCTCCGGAGATAGATGCGGTTCGGGATGCGGTCTCCGCCCTCGGATACGGGAACGCGGTGATCCAGAGCTACGACCGCCCCGAGATGAACCAGGTGATGATCCGCATCGAAAAGGCGGCTGCTGCATCCGGGACTCCGGTTTCGGGCGGTGGCGCCGGCGCGGAACCGTCGGCCGGCGCTGGAATAGACGAGGCCGCGAACCGCATTCTGGGAGCGCTCCGCAACGGAGTGGCGGGCAACGAGATGGTGTCGGCGAGCACCGAGATCGTGGGTCCCGTGGTCGGCGAAGAGCTGCGCCGCCGGGCGCGGAACGCGACCCTCCTCGCGCTCTTCGCCATGCTGCTCTACATCGGTTTCCGCTTCGAGCCGGTGTACGGAGTCGGGGCCACCGTTGCGGTCGTCCACGATGTGCTGGTGACCCTGGCGCTGGTCTCCCTGTTCGACTACGAGATCAGTCTGAATGTGATCGCCGCCTTCATGACTCTCGTCGGGTACTCGGTGAACGACACGATCGTCATCTTCGATCGGGTGCGGGAAAACCGGCACCTCCACCGCCGCCTGAGCCTGCCTGCGATCGTCAACCTGGCGATCAACCAGACTCTCCGCCGGACGATCCTGACTTCCGGACTCACCCTGCTTGCCGTCGGCGCGCTGCTGGTCTGGGGCGGCGAGGTCCTCCGCGCTTTCTCGTTCGTGCTGGTGGTCGGCGTGGTCGTGGGGACCTATTCCTCGATCGCCGTCGCCTCGCCGATCGTCCTCTGGTGGCGATCCTTCCGCCGAGGATCCGCGGCGAGCGCCGAAGAACAGCGGCCGCAAGCGAAACCGGCCCGCGTCTGACCGGCGCCCCGGCGCTTTCGGCCCGGGCGCCGGGACTCTTCCCGCTACACTCGCTCACGGAGGTTCGACCTTCGTGCAAGCCGGAGTTGCGGGACGACGCGAGTCGTTGTCGCCGACCGTCACCGGCGGAGGTTCCGTCGGGCTCCGCACTTCGCTGCCGATCGGAGTCCTGCTCCACGCTGCCCTGGTCTGGCTCTTCCTCCATTCGTCCCTCGCGTTTCGCGCCGACCGGCTGCCGTCCATCGAGTTCCACCGCGTCCGCCTGTTCGCACCTCCGGCGGCGGCCCGGCGCCTCGGAGATCCGACGATCCGGCCCGAACCCGAAGATCTGGCGCGCCCGCCCGGGGCCGCGTCCCGGCGGGCGAAGCTTCTGCCCCTCCTGATCGCCGATCTGTCCGCCATGCTGGATTCGGTTTCTCGGCCGTCCGCCAGCTTCGGCGCCGAAACCGGTGTCCCCGATGGAGTGTGGGATGGATTGGAGTTCGGCAGACCGGACGGGGTCGTCGGCGGGCTTGCCGAAGGCATTCCGGGAGGTCGGATCGGAGCTCTTCCGGGGCGGGCCGATCCTGTCCTTTCGCCTCCCGACGAACCGCCGGCTCCGATCGCGATGCCCCGACCGCGGTTTCCGCGCGAGGCGCTCCGAGACGGAATTCGTGGTCGGGTGGTTCTGCGCGCGCTGATCGATCCGCGGGGAACCGTGGAAGTGCTGCGGATCTTGCGTTCCGTTCCGGGGCTCGACGCCGAGGCGGTTCGAGTCGTCGAATCGGAGTGGAGGTTCCGACCCGCGCGCCGGGACGGCAGGCCGGTTCCGGCGCTCAGCGATCTGGTGGTTCGATTCTCCCTTCGTTAGTCTGAATTTTCATGGATTTACGACGCATGCGGGGCAACCCTTCGAGCCGCTCGAATCCCCCCCGGGCGGTCCGAGGGTCGGGGCTGACGGTTGACATACGGTTGACATCCCGAGGGGGCGATGGTAGTTTCTCCATCCCTTCGATGCAGCCCGGGGATGCGCCTGTCGCGCTCCCGAATGTGGGGAACCGGTGGCTCCCGGGCTGTTGTTCTTCACCCAGAAGGGCATCCAGTTGGAGGAAAAGGAGCCTAGCGTGGCAAGAGACGTGAATTTTCGATTGGCGGGCGCTGAAGAAAGTGCCGGCCGCTCTCTCGGCAGTTTCGCCGTTTCGTTCCTGCTCCAGGGGGGCGCGGTGATCGCGTTCATCGTCATCCCGATCCTGACCGTCAACCTTCCGACGCCCGAAGGAATCATGACCTTCATGGCCTCAGCGCCGCCGCCGCCGCCACCGCCGCCGCCGCCGCCGCCGCCGAAGGCGCGTCGCCAGGCCCCCAAGCCGGTACTCAACACGACTCCGCAGTTCGTGGCTCCAGTGGATATCCCCGACGACATCGGTGAGGGTGGCGTGGACTTCGGCGTGCCGGGCGGTATCGAGGGTGGAGTTCCCGGCGGGATCATCGGCGGCATCGTCGGTGGTCTCCCGTCCGGGCCGCCGCCTCCGCCGCCCAAGGCGGCTCCTGTCCGGGTCGGAGGGGAGATCCGCGAGCCGACGCGCACCGTGTATGTGCAGCCGATCTATCCCGAGATCGCTAAACAGGCGCGGGTCTCCGGGGTAGTGATCCTCGAAGCGATCATCGACCCGAGTGGGAATGTGACGAACATCTCCGTTCTTCGCTCGATCCCGCTTCTCGACCAGGCGGCCATGGACGCGGTGCGCCAGTGGAAGTATCAACCCACTCTCCTCAACGGCGTTCCGGTGCCGATCGTCATGACGGTCACCGTGACTTTCAACCTCGGCTGACTTCCCTCGCTCCCAGAAATTCAGTCCGAGAGAAGATTCAGCAAGATTCGGCAATTCGGATCGAGCCCAATACCGGTATCGTTCATTTTTCGGATTCGGAAGATCGGCGCCCGGCGAAACCCTTACTCGTTTCCAGGACCCCAGGAGGATTACGGAAATGTCTTTTGACCTACTCGAGATCTGGTCCCACATGGGGCCGGCAGCGAAGCTCATCAACGGAGTGATGGCCATCATGTCGGTGTACTCGCTCTCGATCATGATCGAGCGCTGGTTGACCTATCGGAAAGCCAAGGGGCAATCCCGCGGATACTCGACCAAGATCGCCAGAGAACTGAAAGGCGGAGACCTCGAAAAGGCCATCAAGGTCAGCAAGGACAAGGGCGTGAAGAACAGCCACCTCGCCAAGGTGCTTCTCGCCGGGCTTCAGGAAGTGCAGTACCACTCCGAGGAAGGCGGGGCGTCGAACACCGAAGCAACGATGGAAGCCGCTCACCGAGCGATCCAGCGAGCCACCGCCATCTGCATGATGGACCTGCGCCGGAATCTCTCCGGGCTCGCCACCGTAGGCGCGACGGCGCCCTTCGTGGGACTGTTGGGAACCGTGCTCGGCATCATCACCGCTTTCCGCGGCATGGCGCTCACCGGATCCGGCGGGATCGGCGCCGTTTCGGCCGGAATCGCAGAGGCGCTCATCGCTACCGCGTTCGGGCTCTTCGTCGCCATTCCCGCAGTCTGGGCCTTCAACTACCTGACGAATCGAGCGGATGGTTTCGGTGTCGAGATGGACAACGGAGCCTCTGAGCTGATCGACTTCATGGCGCGGCGCTGAACTCGCCGTAGTCAAGCCACCAAAGTTCTCTCAACCGCGCTGTTCGCCGGCGCCGGTCTCTGTTCAGAGCACCGCGCCGGTGAGCGGGGCAACCCCTCGAAGGAGTAACGAGTCATGGGAATGGCTGGCATTGGTAGCAAGGATGTCAATGCAAACATCAATGTGACGCCGCTCGCCGATGTCATGCTGGTGCTGCTCATCATCTTCATGGTCGTGACGCCACTTCTGCAGAAGGGAGTGGATGTCAAGCTTCCGGTCGCCGAGTACGGCGCGGACCACCCCGACAGCGACGATGTCGTGAATGTGGCCGTCCGGGAGAATGGCGCGATCTATCTGGATCTGCTTCCGACCACCCAGCAGGACCTCCCGACCGCTCTCGCTGCCAAGTTCGAGGGCAAGACGGAGAAAGTTCTGTTTCTGAAGGCCGACGAGCGTCTCGAATACCACGAGGTGCTCCGGATCATGTCGATCTGCCGCGACGGCGGAGCCGATGAGATCGGCCTCATCACCGATCGAGCCGACGGCGAATAGCCCCGGCCGGGATCTCCTCGTCCAGCGAGGGGACCCCTTCCAGGAGGAATCATCATGGGAATGTCAGGATTCGCCAAAGGCGGCGTTACTTCGGACATCAACATCACCCCGCTGATCGATGTGTTGCTGGTGCTTCTCATCATCTTCATGGTCGTGACCCCGCTGACCCAGCAAGGGCACGATGTGGAGATGCCCGACAACCAGGATCAGGTCATCAATGCCGAACCCGATCCGAATCAGCTGGTGTTGACGATCGATCGGGACAACCAGGTGACGATCAACAAGCAGGTCGTTCCGAGCGAGGAGCTGCCCCTGCGTATCCGAGACATCTTCGAAACCAGAGCCGACAAGACGATCTTCCTCAAGGCTGACGCGTTTCTCACCTATGGACAGGTGGTTGCCGTCCTCGATGTGGCCAAGGGGAACGGCGTCGAGCGCGTCGGGATCGTGGCCGAATAACGGCCAAGGCCACAGAGCCATCCAGGAGGACAACGCACCGTGGACAGAAAGACGAGAATTCGCGCTGGGATCGCGGCTGGAGTCGCGCTGGTCGTCGTGGTCGGAATTGCGATTTCGCCGCTTCCGGCTTTCCTCAGCAACTATGTGGACATGCTGCAGTCGATGCGATCTTTCCAGAAGGCCAACGAAGCCTACGGGAAGAAGGAGTACGAGGAGGCGATCGAGCATTATGTCGATGCGACCGAGAACGCTCCGGCGGACCACGCGATCATGCAGACCACTCTTCGCTTCTTCAGCGCCAGCAGTCACCATCTTCTCTACCGCCCGAACAATTTCGACGATCCGGCGAACGAGGCTTATCTGGATGCGGCGCTCGATGGATACGAAGACACTCTCGATGTGGTCGAGGCAGCTCTCCAGAATCCCGATCTCGATGAAGGGACGAAAGAAACCGTCGCTCTTTATGAACGCTACGCATCGGAACAGCTCGCCGGAATCCATCGGGATCACCTCGACGATCTGGAGGGTGCGGAGCACTATTTCAACCGCCTGATCGAACTGGATCCAGATACCCCGCAGCGTTACTACGGGCTCGCGGATGTGTACGAGCGGTTTCACGATCCCGAAGAGAACCCGCTGCTGGACAAGGCGATCGCCGCATACGAGGTCCCGGTCCAGATGAATCCGGAGGATCCGATCGGCTACCGGCAGGTAGCCAACCTGCTCAACAAGTACGGCCGCTTCGAGGAGACGATGGATTGGTTGGCCAGGGCCCGTGATGTCAATGCGGAAAACCCCGAGGGCTACTACCTCATCGCTACTTACTACTGGGACAAGGTCTATCGAGATCCCGATCTCGGCCAGCGTGAACGGCAGCAATACATCGATCTCGGGCTCGAGCAACTCGATGAGGCGCTGGTCCTCGAAGACGAGTATGTGGATGCTCTGGTTTACAAGAACCTCCTCCTCCGGGAGAAAGCGAAGGTGGATCCCCGGAACCAGGAAGCTCTGATCGCCGAGGCCGACGAGTACCGTGCTCGGGCACTCGAGATCCGGGATGCGCAGCAGGAGGCTGCGAGAGCAGCTGCTGCGGAAGCCGCGGAAGCCGCCGCCAAGGAGCGCTGACGAAAGGGATCCGTACAGAACTTCATCAGTTCCTCCGTCAGCAGCGGAGGGCGGCCGTGCGGCGGGTGGGAAGCGCCCTGGGTCGGGAGAGGGTATTCCGGTACACGAGACGCGCGTGTCCCCGGCATCCGCCGAGGATGCGCGCCGTTGGGTTCGTTCGGGCATGTCCGTTCGGGGACAGGTGACGAGTGATGATCCGGTTCGAGGCGATTCGAGACAGAGTCCGCGCCTATCAGCCGGACGCTGACTTCGATCTTTTGCGTCGAGCCTATGTCGTGGCGGCGCAGGCGCACGGCGGACAGGTGCGCCGGTCGGGTGAGCCCTATTTGAGCCATCCTCTCGAGGTCGCGGGAATCCTCGCCGACCTGAAACTGGACATCGTGTCCGTCGCCTGCGGGTTTCTCCACGATGTGGTCGAGGACACCGAGGTCACGATCGACGAGATCGAAACCCGTTTCGGGCGCGATGTGAAGCGCGTCATCGCCGGGTTGACCAAGTTGAGCCGAGTGGATTTCAGCTCTGCCGAGGCCAACCAGGCGGAAAATGTCCGCAAGATGATCATCGCGATGACCGATGACACTCGAGTCATTCTGATCAAGCTCGCCGACCGCTTGCACAACATGCGGACGCTCGACTATCTGCGGGCGGAGAAGCGCCAGCGGATCGCCAAGGAAACCCTCGAGGTGTACGCACCGATCTCTGGCCGCCTGGGAATGGGGCGTATCGAAGCCGAGCTGCAGGACCTTTCGCTTCGTCATCTCGAGCCCCAGACCTACCGTGTTCTCGAAACCAGGGTAAATGCCAAGAAACGCTGGGCAGAGGACTTCATTCGCGACATCAGCCGCACGCTCAGGAAGCAGCTTCAAGCGGAAGAAATTCCGGGAGAACTTTCGGGCCGCACGAAGAGCATCTACTCCATCCACGAGAAAATGCATCGCCAGGACATCGAGCTGGACCAGATGTACGACTTCATCGCTCTTCGACTCGTCACCGACACGGTGCCCCACTGCTATGCCGCACTCGGAGTGGTTCACAACTCGTGGAAACCCATCCCGGGACGGATCAAGGACTTCATCGCCATGCCGCGGGAGAACGGATACCAGTCGTTGCACACCAGCCTACTGGCCGATTCCGGCACCCATTTCGAGGTCCAGATCCGCACTGCGGACATGCATCGGGTGGCCGAGGAGGGCATCGCAGCTCATTGGGGTTACAAGTCGTCGGCGACGTATGGCGAACAGGATGTCAAGCGTTTCGCCTGGCTGCGCCAGGTACTCGAATGGCAGAAGGAAGTCGAGGATCCTCACGAGTTCCTGAGCAGCCTGAAGATCGACCTGTACCCGGAAGAAGTCCATTGCTTCACCCCGCGGGGTGAAGTCAAGTCGCTGCCGCGGGGTGCCACGCTGATCGATTTCGCTTACGCCATACACACCGAGGTCGGTCACGGTTGTGTCGGTGCTCGGGTCAACGGTGCGATGGCACCGCTCCGCTACGAACTCCGAAACGGCGACATATGCGAAATCCTGACCCGCAAGAATCACCTGCCGAGTGAAAATTGGCTGAAGATCGTCAAGACGAACCGCGCCCGGGGCAAGATCCGAGCGCGTCTGAACGCTGAAGCGAAGCGGGAGAGCATCGAGATCGGAAGAAAACTGATCGAGAAGGAAGCGCGCGCGCACGGTCTGAGCCTGCGTCGGGTCTTCTCCGCGGAAGGGCTGCCCGAGGCGCTGAAACGCAACGGCGCAGCGAACCCCGACGACCTCTTCGCGGCCATCGGATACGGGAAACTCTCCCCTTCGCGTGCGCTCGCCGACTGCTTCCCGCTACAGAAGATCGACTTCGGAACTCCCCCGATGGGAGCAGGCGCCGGAATCGCTCGCGCGGTACGACGGATCATCGGCCGCGAGCGGGGGCAAATCCTGGTCAGCGGACAGAACGACATTCTCGTGCATCGGGCGAACTGCTGTTCGCCCCTGCCTGGTGAAGCGATCTCCGGCTATATCACGAAAGGAAAGGGGGTTGCCGTCCATACCGCGAAGTGTTCGCAGCTAGCCGAACTGGTGCGCGACCCAGAGCGGCAGGTGCCGGTCTCCTGGAAATCCACCACCGGAGCGCGGTACGAGGCTGGATTCCTCGTCCGGGTCGAAAACCGCAAGGGAATGCTCGCCGATATAACCAAGGTCATCGCCGAGGCCGATACCGATATTCGCGCCTTCGAGGGCTCTGCCGATGACGCCGAGCGGGGGGCCATCCGGGTGCGGGTTGCGGTCCAGAATGCGAAGGAGGTCGGTGCTATCGCGCGCCTGATCCAGGATGTGCCTGGAGTCATCGAGGTCCATCGAGGCAGCCCTCCCCGTTCCAGCGCGGCCTAAACAGCCTGTGGAAAAAGTCACACGGCCGTCGACTGGCGATGCCCGCAGTTCTCCCGGTGGGGGCGCGGCGAAGTCCCGACCGGGAGAACGGGGCTGACTACGCCGGTGCCCCCGCCGGCCTCTGCTCCTGCTGTCGTGCGAGCCGGCGGAGTAGCTGATGACTGTAGATTCCGGTCTCGTGCCCGTCGCTCCAATGGATCTGGACCCCGTAGTTTCCGATCGGGACGAGCTGCTTCGGAGCGAAGGCGCTGGGTAGTAGCAGGGTGAGAGACCGGCGATGGCCACTCCACTCATCCACACAGGTCGCGCAAGGGCAGTGATTCCGCAAGTATTCGAAATCCAGCCGATCCTGCCGGCCATCGTTCCAGCGGACCACGATCCTGTCGTCTTCAACGCGAATCGACTCCGCCGCCCCGACCCGTTCCCCGTGGTTCGAACGGGCGACTTCGAGGGAAACGCGGCGAGCGATCTCCCGGTATGCCGCCGCTGCCGGACTGTCGGGATCCCGGAGCACCGTGGGCTTGCCGCTGTCTCCCGCGGCGACTACCCGGGGATCGAGCGGCACGCTGCCGAGAAACGGGAGTTCCAGGTCCCGAGCCACCTCTGTTCCGCCGCCGCTCGAGAAGATGTCGGTCGTCTGGCCGCAATGGGGGCAGGCGAAAGAACTCATGTTCTCGATCACGCCGAGGACCGGCACTCCGACGGGTTGGAACATGCGGAGACCCTTCTCCGCGATGATTCTCGCCACTGCCTGGGGGGTCGTGACGATCACCGCTCCGGCGAGCGCGGCCGTCTGGGCGATCGTGAGCTGGACATCTCCGGTGCCGGGCGGGAGATCCACCAGGAGGTAGTCGAGATCGCCCCACACCACTCCGGAGAAGAACTGCTGCACCAGACGAGACGCCATGGGGCCCCTCCAGATCACCGGCGTTTCCTTCGAAGAGAGCATTCCCATCGAAATGAAACGAACTCCGTAGACTTCGAGGGGAAGTAATCGGCGGTGTTCGTCGGTGGCCGGCCGGTCATCCTTTCCGAACATCGTGGTCTGCGACGGCCCGTACACATCGGCGTCGAGGAGACCCACCCGGACGCCCTCGGCCGCCAAGGCTGCCGCGAGGTTGGCGGACACCGTGCTCTTCCCCACTCCGCCCTTTCCGGAGGCGATGGCGACCACATTCCGGACTCCCTCCGGTTTCGTGGGGGAAGTCTTCGGCCCGCGCCGCGCTGTCTCGTGCTCTTCCCCGACTTCGGGGAGGCTGGAGGCCGTCACCTGGGTCCGGACGACGATCTCGGCTCGGGTGATCCCCGGCAGGGCGAGCAGGGCTCTTTGCGCCTGCTCCCGAATCATCTCGGCGGCGGCACTGCCCACATTGGGCAGAACGACTGCGGCGCTTACTGCCGGAGCGCAAATCCGGAGATCACTCACTTGTCCCAGTTCCACGATGTTCGCGCCGGAGAACTCGGGATTCCCGACAGCGCTGAGCGCCTCGATGAGCTGTTGGCGGCTGGGTGAGGGCATGGATTCGACTCGAGAGAGGATGGCGGCGGTTCTTCTGCGCCGTTGGTCAGGAAGTGGCTGCCGTTTAGGATACTCGGAGGGCAGTGTCTTTGTGCTGTTCGCAAGAAAAAGGAGTCGCCCGTGAGTCCAGACCGACCGATCCGCCATGAGATCGAACTGCCGGGGATCGCCCTTCGAATAGCTGCCTCGGCGGTGCTGGTTCTGCTTTCTGTAGCTGTCGGGAACGCGGCGCGCGCCGAAGCGCAGGAAGCCGGGGAGGAGACAGAAGGACAGGCCGGCGCGCAGGCGGAGGAGGAGGCAGAAGCGGCTGAAGAGCCGCTCCGCTACTCCGAAACAGTGGTGGTTTCCGCTTCACGCGTCGAACAGGAGCTGGTGAACGCTCCGGCCACCGTCACCGTCATCGACTCCGAACTCATCGAAACCCAGGCGTCGAGTAACTTCGGCGATCTGATCCGGCAGGCTCCGGGCGTCAATGTGACCCAGTTGTCGAACCGGGACTTCAATGTCACGAGCCGCGCCAACTCCGGCACTCTCGCCACTTCTCAGCTGGTACTGGTGGACGGCCGCTCCGTATATCAGGACTTCTTCGGTTTCGTCGCCTGGGACCTCATTCCGGTCGGCGTCGAAGATCTCGACCGAATCGAGGTGGTCAACGGCCCCGCTTCCGCGGTCTGGGGCGCCAATGCGATGAGTGGAGTGGTGAACTTGATCACCAAGGCGCCGCGCGACACCGAGGGGTTCACCCTCGATCTTCGCATGGGAACCTTCGACCGCAATGTCACCGGACGCGAAATGGACCCCGGAAGCCTCCTTTCCGGGACTCTCACCCACGCCCGGGCAGTGAGCGATCAGCTGGCCTATCGGGTCAGCCTCGGTTTCACTCGCCAGGGCGCATTCGCCCGGCCCTTCGGCGAGATTCCCAATGACACGGGGACCGTGTATCCGCCGATCGAGGGCGTCGACGCCCAAATGCCGAAGCTGGATTTCCGGGTGGACTGGGATGCCCCCGACCGCTCAGCCGGCTTCAGGGTTTCCGGAGGCTATGCGGGAACCCAGGGGATGATGCATTCCGGGCTCGGGCCGTTCCAGATCCGTCCCGGCTCCCGCATGGCGTACGGGAGAGTGCAATATCTGCGCGGCTCTCTGGAAGTGGGTGCCTTCGTGAATTCGACGGCTTCAGAGTTCGACGCCATCCTCGTCCAGGATCCCGCCGGAGCCACGATCGAGTCCCATGTGCGCTCGAACACCTACGACCTGAGCCTCAAGGACAGCCGCTTGCTCGGTAGTCGGCACATCGTCAGCTACGGCGCCAGCTTCCGTTTCGTCACGCTGGACATGAGCATCGCCCCGCGCGGTGACGGGCGCAACGAGCAGGGCTTCTATCTGAACGACGAGATCTTCCTGGGAAACCGATTCCGCTGGATCATCGGCGCCCGCGCCGACCGGATCAGCGTTCTCGACGAGTTCGCGATTTCTCCCCGCACGACGCTCATCTTCAAGCCCGCGCCCGAACACGCCCTCCGCATCTCATACAGCCAGGCGTTTCGTGCCCCCTCGCTGGTCAACAACTTCATGGAAGTGGATATCTCACAGCCAGCCGAGTTCGATCTGCGGCCCGCCATCCGCGGCTTCTTCCCCGGACTCGGTATTCCTGACAGTGCGCTTCCCCAGCCGGTCCTCTATCGCGTCCCCTTCGTGGCGACAGGATCCTCCGGCCTGTTGCCGGAAACCCTGACCGCCTGGGAGATCGGTTGGTCGGGCGCCCTCTCCACGAGAGTCGGTGCCACCGCGGCGTTCTACATCAACCGCACCCGGGACACGATCGATTTCACCGATAGCGAGTTCTGGTCCGGGGCGAACCCTCCTGCCGGCTGGAACGAAGCCTTTGCCGCAACGAGTGACTTCTTCAAGGGCGTCTCGGCAGCGCTCCCTCCGGGTACATTGCCGCCGTCGGTGGCGGCGGTCGGCGAAAACCCTGCGGCCCTCATCGACCTGCTGGGCAGTTTGGCGGATGTGCGGCTCCCGGCAGTCTTCACTTATGTGAATCGGGATTCCCTCACGAACCGCGGCCTCGAGCTCGGCCTGCACGCCCACCTCGCCTCCAACCTGGGCGGCTATCTCAACTATTCGTGGCAGGGCACCCCCCAAGTGACCGGTTACGCCGAGGACGAACTCGCCGAAGTCAGCAGGCCGCCGAAACACCGTTGGAACGCAGGCCTCGACGCGTCGTTCGGGCGGATGCGGTTGGGCGCCTCCGTGAACTACGCGGACCGTGCCCGCTGGACCGATGTGTTGACTGCCGAGTACCACGGCTGGACCGAGTCGTACACCATGGTGAATACCACCGTCGGGGTGAACCTGCTCGAAGGGCGATTCCGGCCGTCGATCCGGATCATCAATCTGCTGAACCAGGAGATCCAGCAGCACATCTTCGGCGATGTCCTGAGACGCCAGGTCATCGGACAGCTGCGCTATCAGTTCTGACAGAGTCCGCGCCGTGCGGGCCCCCGCCCGCCTGCCCGAAAGCGCGCGCTACCGCTAGTTCTCGTCGGCAGCGCCCTTCGGCGGCTTCAGGTAGCGATCGAACCAATCGAGGTACCGCTCGTAACGGTCCTTCACGAACGATGGCAGCCGGATGCCGTGGCTCTGTCCGGGATAGATGATGAGGCGGGTGGGCACCCCGAGCCGTCTCAGGCTCTGGTAGAGGTTCTCCGACTGGCTCAGCGGGACATTCCAGTCCTGCTCACCGCAGAGCACGAGGGTGGGGGTGGTTACCTGGTGCACGCTGGAGATGGGGGACAGGCGGTTGTAGAGATCGGGGCTTTCCCAAGGCAGCCCGAGTTCCATCTCCCATTCGAGCTGGTAGTGATCGTTGCCGTAGGCCGCCCGGTAATCGGTTTCGCTGGCGCCGGTCACGGCTGCCCGGAAACGGTTGGTCTTGGTGATCACATAGTTGGTGAGGATGCCTCCGTAGCTCCAGCCCCCCACTCCCAGCCGATCCGGATCCGCATAGCCGAGCCCGATCAGGTGGTCTATCGCCGCATTCACATCCTCGTAGTCGAGGTTGCCCCAGTCGGCCCAGATCGCGTGGGAGAACGCCTCGCCCCTCCCCGAGGATCCTCGGGGGTTCGCGGCGACCACCAGATAGCCGCTCGCGGCGAACACCTGCCAGATGGACTGAAACGCCGTCGAGAACTGCGACACCGGCCCGCCGTGGATCCAGAGGATCGTGGGGTAGCGTTTTCCAGCCTCGAAGTCGGGCGGCTTGGTAACGAAACCCTGGATCTCGGTTCCGTCCGAACTGGGGAAAGTGATTCGCTCCACCTCGGAAAGCCGCACCTCGGCGAGCAGGGCGTCGTTTTCCCGGGTCAGCCGGCGCGGCTCGCTACCTCGCGTCCAGCCGATCACTTCGGGCGGTCGATGCGGGGTGGCAGCGACTGCTACCGCCCGCTCCCCCACGACTTCCAGATCCCGGACATCCCGCTCTCCGGCGAGGACCCGGTCGAAGGCAGCATCCGGTGCCAGGGAAAACGAAGCGAGGTGACGGTTGCCGGCGTCCTCGAGGAGGGCGAAGACCGAGCCGGAGTCGGTGCCGAAACGCGGGCTCGAGAGGTTGCGGTCCAGCGCCGCGGCGAGATGGATCACCTCGTCGGTCGCCCGGTCGAGGGCGAACAGGTGCTCGGTGGCGTACCAGATTCGTTCGGGTTTGCGGTTGCCGGTGTGGACGACGAAGCGTCCATCGGGGCTGAAGACGGGAGACCGGTCCGGCCCGGGGTTGCTGGTGAGCCGCACCGGTCCGGTCGTCTCGCCGCCGTTCCGCGGAATCAGGAAGATGTCGGAGTTGTCGGTGGCGTCCGGATCCCCTTCCAGTGGGCGGACGCTCACGAAGGCGATCTCCGAACCGTCTGGAGAAAAGACCGGCGAGACATCGTCATAGGGTCCGAAGGTCCGTTGCTCGTGTGACCCGTCGCTGCTGTCCACGAGATAGAGATGGCGGCGGCGGTCGTCGAGATATCCCCGTCCGTCGCGCTTGAACTGCAGGCGATCGATCACCAGCGGCGCTGGCTCGGGTTCGCTCCCCTCGGCCGGCTGGTTCGGGTCCGGGTCCATGGAAACGACGACCAGCGCCGTTCCGTCTGGAGCCCAGGAGAAGGAGGAAACCCCTCCGGGCAGGTCGCTCAGGGCTCGTGCCTCGCCGCCGGCGAGCGGCAACAGCCAGACCTGAGTCTTCCCGCGGTCGCCGGAACTCAGGAAGGCGAGCTGCGAGCCGTCGGGACGGAACCGAGGGTGGGAAACCGAGCGGTCCGCCCGGGTCAGCGCCCTCGAATCGCCTCCGGCGAAGGGCACGAGGTGGATTCGGCTCGCCGACTCGTTCTCCTCGAGGTCGATCCGGGAGACCACATAGACGACCTGCTCCCCGTCCGGCGACAGTTGCGGGTCGGAAACCGAGGCGATCCCGAGAGCGTCCCCGACGGTGAAGTTCCGGTGCTGTCCGGCCGCCGGAGAGGCCAGCAGGACCGCGAATCCGAGAACCGCGAAGGGACCTCGCAAGTTGAGGATGGAATCCGTCATTGCCGGACCTCCCGTGACTTCGTCCGCATGACCGGAAGTGGTGATCTCCCGCCGCGGCGGCTCAGCGATAGGAAGCGACGGCCTCGTCGAGGACCTCCGGCGGCGGGCGGAGCTGTTCCTCGCCCAAGAGTGCGAGCGGCTCGTCCGTGAGTTCCAGAGTATCGAGGAGGGTGCGCTTCTCCGTGTTCAGGTAGAGGAGTCCGGTCAGGAAGAGGTCCTTCTCGTTGGCTTCCAGCATGAGTTCTCGGACCGCGCGCCGGTTCGTGGGGTCGTAGTCACGCTCCAGTTTGCCGAGCCGGACCCGGGACCCGTCGTGGAGCTGGACTTCCTGCACCGTGCCTTCGGCATACTCGACTTCGATCTGCTCGAACGAAGGGACGAAGTCCACCATGTGGATGGGCTCTTCGTTGTCCTTGCCCCAGGTGTAGCTCTTCGTCGAGCCGGCGTGGTTGTTGAAGGTGACGCAAGGGCTCAGGATGTCGAGGACCGCGGTGCCGTTGTGGGCGAGAGCGCCGCGCAGCAGTGCCACGAGCTGCTTCGGATCCCCCGCGAACGACCGGGCTACATAGGTCGCGCCGAGTTCGACCGCCATCCCGCAAAGGTCGATGTTCGGCAATCGGTTCACCTCGCCCGAGCGGAGCGCGGCGTTTTCGTCGGCGGTGGCCGAAAACTGTCCCTTGGTCAATCCGTACACCCCGTTGTTCTCCACGATGTACAGGAGCGGCAAATTGCGCCGCACCAGGTGGACGAACTGGCCGATGCCGATGGAAGCGGTGTCCCCGTCACCGGAAACTCCCACCGCGATCAGCCGGCGGTTGGCGAGCACGGCGCCGGTGGCCACCGAGGGCATGCGGCCGTGGACTGCGTTGAAGCCGTGACTATGGTTCAGGAAGTAGGCCGGAGTCTTGGAAGAACAGCCGATTCCGGAGAGCTTGGCCACTTCGTGGGGTCGCACCTCGGACTCGAAGAAGGCGCGGATGAGCTGGTTCGAGATCGCGTCGTGCCCGCACCCCTTGCAGAGGGTGGACGGCTTGCCTTTGTAGTCGCTCGCGGTCAGCCCGAGCCGGTTGGTCCGGCGGGGCCCTCGGCGCGCTCCGGCGGCGGTCGCTTCGTCAGTCATGGTCTCGCATGGTTTCGCTCCCTAAAGTTCTCGATGCCTAGCAGCCTGTGGATGAAGTGGCGCGAGCCCCAAGGTCGGGGAGGCGCCCGGCGGACAAGGCGCGATTCGGGAGGCATACCGGGTGTATTCCGACGGAATCGCAACGCCGAGCGAAGCGGTTCAGCCGGGGCCCCCACCGGGAGAACTGGGCATCGCCGGCCTTTGGCCGTGTGACTTTGTCCACAGGCTGCTATATCGCCGCGATTTCGATCTCGCTCAGATAGTCCATGACGGTCCGGGCGTCTATCGGGTGTCCGCTGAAGTGACGGAGGCTCCGCAGGACACCCTCGGGAATCCGGTCCCCGTATTCGGCCCGAAGCAGCTGGAGCAGTTGGCCGTCGCGGTTCTGATCGAGGACCACGACCTGGCGCCGCTGGATGATGAACTCCAGCACCGAGGGGGTGAGCGGCAGGGCCCGCAGGCGGAGATAGTCCACTTCGATAGCGGCCTCCTCCCGGAGGCGGGCCCGTGCCTCCTCGATCGCCGGGTCCGACGAACCGAAACCGATGATCCCCAACGGGCTCGGTGGATCGGTCTCGTCCACTAGCGGGCGAGGCACCATTCCGCGGGCGGTCTCGAACTTCCGGTCGAGCCGTTTCATCACCCGGACATACGCCTCCTCGCTCTCGGTGTATTCGGCGTTTTCGTCATGTCCGCTTCCGCGGGTGAAGTACGCCGCCGCCGGGTGGTTCGTGCCGGGAAGCGTTCGATAGGGGATCGCGTCGCCGTCCACATCTCCGTAGCGCTGGAACGACCCGAGCCGTTCGAGGTCCTCCCGAGTCAGGACCTTCCCGCGATCCATGGGTCGGTCGGGGTAATCGAAGGGTTCGGTGGCCCAGATGTTCATCCCGAGGTCGAGGTCGGAGAGAACGAAGATCGGGGTCTGGAGGCGTTCCGCGAAATCGAAGGCCCGCCAGCCGAATTCGAAGCACTCGCGCGTGGAAGCGGGCAGCAGGCAGACATGCTTCGTGTCCCCGTGGGAGAGCGTGTAGGTGGAGAGGATGTCGCCCTGAGCGGTGCGGGTCGGAAGTCCAGTCGAGGGGCCAACGCGTTGGATGTCCCAGATCACCACTGGAATCTCGGCGTAATAGCCGAGCCCCACGAACTCGGACATCAGGGAGATTCCCGGTCCTGAAGTGGCGGTCATCGCCCGCGCCCCGGCCCAGCCAGCGGCCAGTGCCATCCCGACTGCCGCCAGCTCGTCCTCGGCCTGCACCACCGCGTAGGTGGCCTTGCCCTCGGCATTCTTCCGGTAACGGTCGAGGAAGCCGGTGAGCTGCTCCACGACGCTCGAAGAGGGAGTGATCGGGTACCAGGTCGCGACGCTCACCCCGCCGAACATGGCGCCGAGCGCCGCCGCCGCATTTCCGTCGATGAGGATCTTCCCGCGGTTCTCGTCCATCCGGGCCAACTGGAACGGGTCCCGTTTCTCCAGGTTTTCGCGCGCGTGGCGGAAGCCGATGTCCACCGCTCGACGGTTCAGCTCCACTGCGGTCTTCTTGCGCTTGAACTGCGTTTCGATGGAGCCGTAGATCTCTTCGATCTCGATCCCGAGCAGGGCGCCGAGCACGCCGACATAGATCATGTTGGCCAGCAGTTTCCGCAACCGGACTTCACGGGAAACCTCGGCGGCCAGCTCCTGGAAGGGCGCCGGATAGAAGATCAGGTCCTTCCGCACCCGATCCAACCGCAGCCCCTCCTCATAGACCACCGCGCTGCCCGGCTGGAGTGCCTCGACATCCCGTCTCGCCGTCTGGGGATTCAGTGCCACCAGGAAGTCCACATTCCGTTTGCGGGCCACCCAGCCGTTCCGGTTGGCGCGGATGGTGAACCAGGTCGGCAGGCCGGCGATGTTCGAGGGAAACAGGTTCTTTCCCCCCACCGGAATCCCCATTCGAAAGAGCGCCCGGAGCAGGACGAGGTTCGAAGACTGGCTCCCCGAACCGTTCACCGTAGCCACCTGGATGGCCAGGTCGTTCAAGACGGAACGGGATTCGAGTTCTAAGGGGACGGCTTCCTCGACGAGAGCCGCTTTGTCGGACATCAGCAAGGTTTGCGGGACAGGATTTGCATTACCGGCGCCGCTTACGGGTTCGGATCAGGGGGTGGCCGGACTGCATCGCCGGACTTCACTGTCTGACTCTACTCTGGGCGGCCCCGCGAAGATCTGTCGCCCGAGCGAAACCACCTTCGAGTGACGCCCCAACGGGGAGCAGTGTACCCCAACCGGGGATGGAATCAGGCTGCTAGGTGTGCAAGCTCACCAGGTTGTTGAGGGGGAAGTCGAGCGCCTGGATGGGGGGTCGGTGATGGAGGCTGGTGTGAGGCCGGTGCCAGTTGTATCGGTGGAGCCAGGCGGGCAGTTGGGCGG
This sequence comes from Vicinamibacteria bacterium, assembly GCA_963422395.1. Taxonomy (GTDB): domain Bacteria; phylum Acidobacteriota; class Vicinamibacteria; order Marinacidobacterales; family Marinacidobacteraceae. The sequence continues at coordinate 1,116,627 of OY729431.1, forward strand.
CGCGCGGTTCGGAGCTCTGGTAGGTGTGTGCGTAGGCCCATTCTCTGAGAACGGTTTGGATGAAGCGTTCGGCTTTTCCGTTGGTTCGGGGGGTGAAGGGACGGGTGTAGAGGTGTCGGATGCCTGCCTGTTGGCATCGTGCGTTGAAGGCACGGGAGCGGTAGCAGCCGCCATTGTCGGTGAGGAGGCGTTGCACGGGGATAGCGAGGCTTTGGAAGTAGGCGAGTGCGTCGGTGAGGAAGGCGGCGGCGCTATGGGCGGATTCGTCGGGGAGGATTTTGGAGAAAGCGAGGCGGGAGTGGTCGTCCACGCAGACATGGACGAACTCCCAGCCGGCGCGGGGGCTGGTCGAGCGGCGGTTTCCGGTGGCGCGGTGTCCGGGGCGCCGGAAGCGCCCGAGTTTCTCGATGTCGAGGTGGAGGAGGCCCCCGGGATCTGGATAGACATAGCGGTTGGGGGGAGGGGGTGGTTCGAGCTGGGAGAGGCGGTTGACGCCGGCGCGCTGGGCGATTCGCCCCACGGTGCTGGGGGAGATGCCGAGCTGCTGGCTGATGTCGTGGTAGGTGCGGCGCTCGCGCCGCAGTTCGACGACTCGGGTGCGCCGCGCCTCGCTGGTGCGGTGCGGGCAGCGATGCGGGCGCGAGGAGCGGTCCCCGAGGCCCGGCAGGCCCTCCTCGCGCCAGCGGGCGAGCCACTTGTATGCAGTGCGCACGCTCACCCCCGAGGCCTGGGCCGCCGCCTCGACGCGGAGGCCTTCCTCGGTGATGCGGCGAACCAGGATCTCTCGACCGAGCGGGGTCAGTTTGGCCGACTCGTGGATGCTCATGCGGGTTCCTCCTCATGCTGAGAGATCGTGGATGCCCATGAGCTTCGGGCATCGGGCTCGCGTGAACAACCTACCGCAAGGTCACAGCTAGCAGCCCGTGGACGAAGTCACACGGCCAAAGGTCGGCGATGGCTAGTCCTCCCGGTGGGGCCCCTGGCTGAACCGCTTCGCTCTTCGTTGCAAATCAGTCGGAATACGCCCGGTATGCCCCCGAATCGCGCCTTGTCCGCCGGGCGCCTCCCCGATCTTGGGGCTCGCGTCACTTCATCTACAGGCTGCTAACCTTCGCTCTTCGCGGAGACCCGGCCCGCGCCTCGGCCGTTCCCCGCGGCCCGCTCCCGATGCGACCCACTTGGCAGGGCAACCTGAAGTTGGCGCTGGTGCTCGTGCCCGTCCGAGCGTACCCGGCGGCGCGGGTCAAGACGGTGGCCATGAACCAGCTCCATGAGGAATGCAAGGCCCGGATCCGCCAGCAGCGCCGCTGCAGTTCCTGTGATCAGGACCTTGAACGCGACGACATCGTGCGCGGCTACGAGTACAGCAAGGACCAGTATGTGCTGATCCGGCAGGAGGATCTGGCCAAGCTGCAGCTGCCCTCGCTCCGCACCCTGGACATTGTCCAATTCGTGCAGGAATCCGAGATCAACCCGCTCTACTACCACGGGTCCTACTACCTGGCTCCGGCCGGCGCGGTGGCCGCCGGTCCCTTCCACACCATCCTCAAGGCGATGGAGGCATCGAATCGGGTGGCCATCGCCCAGGTGGTCCTCGGCGGGAAGGAGAAGGTCGTGGCGATCCGCCCCGGCGACGGCGTGTTCCTGATGTCGTTCCTCCACTACGCCGACGAAGTGCGCGAGGTGTCGGACATCGAAGATCTTCCGGAAGCGGCCGCGCCGAACGCTGCGGAGACCGCGATGGCCCGACAACTCCTCGACTCCTACGCCAAACCCTTCGATGTGAGCGCTTTCGAGGACGGCTACCGCAAGCGCTTCTTGGAGATCGTCGAAGCCAAGAGCCGGGGCGAGGAACTGGTCTCTCCCCCCAGCGTGGAGCCTCGCCGGGTCATCGATCTCATGGACGCCCTGCGGTCGAGCCTCGCCCGCATCGAAGGGGAAGCGGCCGAATCCGGCGAGGGGCTGGATCGGGAGGGACAGCCCGGCGAGGAGCGGCGGGCGAGCTGAGCGCGCCGGAACCGTCGCTCCCGCGGCTGCCCGCCGAGTGGCTCCGCGAGGGTGTGCAGCCGATGCTCGCCGGGACCGGTCGGCCTTTCGATTCGCCGGACCACCTGTTCGATGCGAAGTGGGACGGGCTGCGCTCCATCGCATTCTTCGGCCCGACCGTTCGGCTGCAGGCCCGAAGCCAGCGCGATCAGACGCCGCAGTTCCCGGACCTCGCGGCGAAGCTCGGGGCGCTTACCGGATCAGGCGTTCTCGATGGTGAGATCGTGGTGCTCGAAGGGGATCGACCCAGCTTCCCGCTGGTCATGGAACGGAACCGCCTGCGCGATGCGGACGCCGTCCGGCGTGCCACGGGACACCTGCCGGCATGGTTCGTCGCATTCGATGTGCTGCACCGAAACGGCCAGCGCCTTACCGCGCGGCCGCTGGTCGAACGGCGCCGCGCGCTCGACGCACTGCTTCCCGGCGAACCGGAAGCGCGCCTGTTTGCGAACCCGCGGGTCGTCGGCGCCGGCCGCCGGTTCTTCGCTGCCATGCGCGAACGCAAGATGGAGGGGATGGTCGCCAAGCGTCTCGGGAGCCCCTACCGGATCGGAGAGCGCAGCGATGACTGGTTGAAGGTGAAGCTACGGCCTCGCCTGAGTTGCGTGGTGTTCGGCACCTTGCACCGAGACGAGGGGGGGCCGGTGCGCTCGCTGGTGGTTGGGGCGTACGGGCCGGAGGGTCCGGTGTGGTTGGCGAATGTCGGCGGCGGACTCGACGCCCCTACTCGGGCTCGACTCGGCCCTTCCCTCGAAGGCCTCACATCCTCTCGGCCTCCGGGCTTCGACGCGACCGGAGAGGGGCACATTCGCTTCGTCCGTCCGCTGCTGGTGGCCTGTGTGGAGTATCTCGAGGTCACGCCGTCGGGCCACCTCCGCCACCCGTCCTTCATCGGTTTCGAGGACCGCGATCCTCGTTCCTGCGCTCTCCCGCACCGGTAGCGGTTACCCGACATCGAGGAGGTCGCGGAGGATCCTCGCGGTCGAGCTCCAGACCTCTCGTCCGTCGTAGCGGTAGCGAAAGATCCCCCGCGGCCCGAATCCGCCGGGAGCGCCCCGGACCGCATCGCTCCGTCATTCCGGCGGGGCAACAACCCAAGCGGGGCGGCAACAACCCGTCCCCGGATTCCGACCGTCGCTCGGCAATAATATTCGGGAATGTTCCACGGTCTCTCGCACCGGCTGCTCGGCCCGGCAACAGTTTCGGCCGTGCTGATCGCGGGATCCGCGGCAGCGCAGCCGCTGGTGCAGACGGGTTCGAGCAGCGAGCGGGGCTCCTCCGACAGCCAGTGGAGCCTCGGCGTCGGCTACGAATTCGATTTCCCGATGCTCCCGTTTACGGTGGGGGTGCTCGGCCAGACGGGCACCGGCATCGAGCGGGGCGCCGACGGGCGCGAATTTCCGGTGCGCGCCTGGCTCACCGGAAAGATGAACTTGCTGCCGACACCCGGTTTCGGTGTCTATCTGGGTGCCGGCGGCGGCGTCTCCACCCGCTTCGGCGGCGGCGGCGAGAAGACGCCGGTAGCGGCGGGGATGGCGCTCGCCGGATTGGGCGTAGGACGGCTGCATCTCGAAGTCCAGCTCCAGCGGGACTTCGGAGAAGCGCCGAAGACCCGTTGGGTCACTTCCGTCGGGCTTTCGTTCTGAGCCCCCCGATCACCTTTTCGGCGCCGACGCGTGTCGATCTGGCCGGCGGAACGCTGGATATCTGGCCTGTCGGGTTGCTCGTGCCCCGAGCGGTAACGGTGAATGCGGCGATCAGCCTGCGGGCGCGCGCCACGGTGGCGCCTGCTTCTCGACACCGGCTCATCAACGAGCAGCGCCGCCTCGACATCGCCGCCGATTCGCCCGAGAGCTTCTTTCCCCATCCGTACGCGGCTCTCGCCGGACGGCTGATCGCGTTCTTCCAGCCGGAAACTCCGGTCGAGGTCCGGTGGGAAACCGCAGTCCCGCCGGGCTCCGGGCTCGGCGGATCGTCCGCGCTCGGAATGGCGATCGCCGGGGCGTTGAACCAGATCTCCGGGGCGAGGTGGACGGTGCCCGAACTCGTCCGGATCGTGATGGATACCGAGGTCCGCATCCTGCGAACCGCCACCGGAGCGCAGGATCAGTACGCCGCCGGACTCGGCGGAACCCGCGCCCACCACTGGGAGAGTCCGGCGCCGCGCGCCGAGCCGCTCCCCTGGGCCATGCCCGGAAAGGATCCGCTCCGGGAGCGGTTCGTCCTGGTGTTCACTGGCGAGGCGCACTCCTCGGCGGACTCGAACGGGAGTGTTCTCGAACGCATCTTCGGCGGCGAACCGGCGGCGGTCCAAGGCATCGAGGAGATCGCCGAGGCGGCGTTCTCCATGCGGGAAGCGCTCCTTTCGCGTGATTGGGATCGGGCCGCCCGGATCCTGAACCTCGAATGGCGCGCGCGGCGGGCGCTTTCCCCGGCGGTCACCACTCCCACCCTGCGGCGGTTCGAGCGCCGGCTGCGGGAAGCCGGGGCGAGCGCGGTGAAGGCGTGCGGCGCCGGGGGCGGGGGGACGATCCTCGCCGCGGTTCCTCCTCCGCTGCGGGCTGCGGTGACCGAGACCGCGCGGGAGCTGGGCGGAGAAGTGCTCGACGCGCGGAGCGACCCCGATGGATTGCGGCGCGAGGACGAACCGGCTTGAGCGCCGAGCGCGCTGTCTGCAGTCTCGCCGAGCTCGCGAAGACTGCCGCGCTGGCCGTGGATGCGGGCGAGCTGCGGCTCGCCCTCTTTCTGCATGAGGGGCGGGTATTTGCGCTGAGCGAGACCTGCCCTCATCGGGGCGGGCCGCTCCATGCCGGACAGGTGACCCGCGGGGTCGTGCGCTGTCCCTGGCACCTCTGGCAGTTCGATCTCGCCTCCGGCTGCTCTCCGGTCAACCCGCATTCCTCGGTGCCGACCTATCCGGTGCGGGTGGAGAACGGAACGGTCTTCGTCCGTCTCGCCGAAGAGGCTCCGGCAGAGAGAAGGGGAGTCGGGGGAAGGCGCGAGGCCGTCGAATGACGGCCGGCGGGTCCTGTCAGCCGCCGACCGCTGCCAGCAGCTCTCGGTAGCGGTGCGGCGGCAGATCCGATCCGAAGCGCTTGCCGTTCTCGCGCTTGTGGAAGTCGGAACCGCCGGTCACCAGGAGACCGAGGGAATCGGCGATTTCGAGATAGCGATCTCGCTCCGCGGCGTCCTGCTCGGCGTGGTACACCTCGATCGCCCGCACTCCGGACTCTCGCAGCAGGGGGACGAGCCTGCTCTGGTCGTCGAGGTATTTGGGGTGGGCGATGGAACTCACTCCTCCCGCCGCGTGCAGCATGTCCACTGCTTCCTTGAGTTCGACTTTCCAGCCGTACGGAACATGGCCGGCCTTTCCATCGCCGAGGTACCGCTCGAATGCCTCGGAACGATTTCGGACGATCCCTTTCCGAACCAGGGCATCGGCAACATGGGGCCGCCCCAGCGAAGCTCCCTGGCACATCGCCGCCGCCTCCTCGTAGGTGAGCGGGATTCCCGCATCGGTCAGCTGCTGGCAGGTTCGGCGGATCCTCTCCCGGCGGCGCAGTGAGACTTCGGCGAACAGCGAGACGAGCGCCGGGTCGTCAGGGGTAACGAACAGCCCGAGCAGGTGCACGGATTCGGCCCCGTGCTGGCAGCTCACCTCGACGCCGGCGACCAGTTCGATCGCGGCTTCGGCGGCGGCCGCGCGCGCGGCGCCGATTCCCGTCAGGGTGTCGTGATCGGTGAGCGCCAGGACGGTCACTCCGTCCCTCGCTGCCTCGCGCACGACTTCGGCGGGGGGCATCTCCCCGTCCGACTCGGTGGAATGGGAATGGAGATCGATGTTGGGAGGCCGATCCGGGTGCACAACCATGCGTGTGGCGGCGAAGTGTAGTCCCTGATCCTGGGAAAGTTCGTCGAAGGTGCTGCGCCTCCATGCCGCCGCGGCCTCTCCCGTTAGAATCCGGAGCGCCGGCGGCGGGTTCCGCCGGGCCGTTCCGCGCCGCGGAAAAGGAGCGAACCGATGCTGAGCCTCACGGATGTAGCTGCGACCAAGGTCGCCGAATTTCTCGGGAAGCACGATCGCCCGGAAGCGCTGCTGCGGGTCCGCGTCGTGGGCGGGGGATGCTCCGGATTCCAGTATCAGCTCGCCCTCGACGACGAATCCCGCGCCGGCGATCAGATCATCGAACAGAACGGCGTCCGGATACTCGTGGACGAGCGCAGCCTTCCCTACCTCGACGGCACCGAAATCGACTATGTCGAAGACATCATGGGAGCCGGATTCCGGTTCAACAACCCCAACGCCGTCTCCAATTGCGGCTGCGGAGAGTCGTTCCAGGTCTGAGACCCCGCCCCCAGCCCGATTCCGAAGTTCCGTCTCGATCGAAAGCCCCTCGGTTTTCGGGAGCGGCGGGCCGCTGCCGAGCGGCTTCGTCCCGGAGCAGCGGGGGGACGGTCGGGCCGCCTGATGAGCGGCTGACGGGAAGAGTCTCGCCGTGATCGGCGCAGTCGCCGCCGTCCTGGCTTCCCGGCTGGCCGCGGGGACCCTCCTGGCCGCCGGCTGCATCGGCTGGCGTCACCCGGTGCCGGACCGCTTTCTCCGGTTTCTGCTCGACAGCGCCGCGGGACTCTTCGCCCTGGCGCTACTTCTCGGCTGGCACCGGCCCGAGGCTGCGTACTGGGGCGGCCTCCTGACGCTCAGCCTCGCTCTCGCCGTCGGGCTGCGACTCGTTCCGCCGCGGCTCGAATCCTCGCGGCGGCAGGCTGCCGCCGCCATGGCGGCTCTCGGACTCGCCGGGGCGCTCGCCCCCTGGTGGCTCGTTTTCCCTTCCGCTTCGGAGATCGCGACGGGGGGAGTGCCGCTGGCGATGGCCGCGAATCTCGCTGCGGCGGGGTTGCTGGGCGCGACTACGGCGACGATGGTTCTCGGCCACTGGTACCTCGTGGACACCGCGCTCTCCATCCGCCCGCTCGCCTTCGGCGCCGCCCTCCTGCTCGGAGCCACCGGGCTGCGGGTGTCGATCACCGCCGTATCGCTCGCCGCTTCCGGTGCGGCGGCGCTCCGGCTGTCGACTCCCAGCGACCTCATCTACTCGACCACGGCGCTCTTCTTTTCGTTCCGGGCGATCACCGGGCTCATGGCGCCGGCGGCGCTTTGCCTGCTGGTGCGGAGCACGGTGCGCATCCGTTCCACCCAGTCGGCGACCGGACTGCTCTATGTCGCGCTGATCCTCGTGCTGTTCGGAGAGCTCACCGCCGTGTTCCTCGAACAGGTTACGGGAGGCGCGCTCGTCTGAGAGAGGAGGTCGGGCCGCCTCTCGCTGCCAACCAGCCCGCCGAGCGGTACCCTGTTCCCGTGCTCTCCGACTCCGAAGCCGACGGCAAACCATCCGCCGCCGCCCGCCGGGAGTTCCTCTTCCGGAGCTCGAGAGTCTTCGGCTCGCTGGCTCTGATGCCCGTCGTTCCCGTCGGCGGCCTGGCAGCTCTCGCCGAAGGCGCTTCCCGGCAGCGAGCGGATCCCGAAGCGTGGGTGGCCCGCGCCCGGGAACAGATCCCTGCTGCCGTCGGCAGCCGCTATTTCCAGACGGGCGGGATCGGTCCTTCTCCGACCGCGGTGATCGAAGCAGTCCGGGAGCGTCTCGAGTTTCAGAACCGGAGCCCCGCCGATCCGCGGGTCTCGGCGGAGATGGCGCGGATCGAGCCGGATCTCAGGGTCCATCTCGGACGGGCTTTCGGCGCCGGCGGCGACGAAGTGGCGCTGACCCACTCCACCTCGGAGGGAATCTCCATCGTCGCCTGGGGGCTCGACTGGCGGTCGGGAGACGAGGTGGTGATCTCGAACACCGAGCACCCGGCGAATGTCATTCCCTGGTATGTCCTGCGCGACCGGTTCGGCATCGTGATCCGCACGATCGATCTGGATCCCGGCACCGACCTGCTCGACGAGGTGCGGGAACAGCTTTCGCCCCGAACCCGGCTGGTGAGCATCAGCCATGTTTCCCGGAACAACGGCCGCCGGCTGCGCCCCGAACACTCCGCCGAACTCGGGAATCTCCTCCGTTCCCGAGGCGTGCGGTACCACCTCGACGGCGCCCAGGGGCCGGGTTCGGTCCCGACCGACTTCGCCGCGCTCGGCTGCGACGCCTATTCCCTGTGCGGCCACAAATGGCTCCTCGGTCCCAAGGGCACGGGGGCGCTCTTCGTGCGCCGGGATCTGCTCGACGAAGTGCGGCTTTCCTGGGCGGGTGCCCACAGCCACCAGGAGATGGATTACCAGGGCCATTACCGCCTGTTGCCGAGCGCCGCCCGCTACGAGTTCGGAACCCGGGCGCTCGCCGACTTCCACGGTTTCGACCGCGCCGTCCACTGGATGGAACAGATCGGCTTCGCCCGGATCTTCGCCCGGATCCAGGATCTGGTCGGTTACGGGATCGCGGCTTTCCGGCGGAGCGGCGTCCTCTCGCTCGCTTCGCCGGAGGATCCGAGGGACCGTTCGGGGATCCTGGTGGCGCGCCTCCCTGCGGGGTGCGACCCGGACAGCCTCTACCGCGGTCTCGGGGCGGAGGACGGGATTCTCGCTTCGCCGGTGCGCGGAGAGAGGGACTTCCGCCTCTCGATCCACTTCTTCAACACCCGGGAGGAGATCGACTCCGCGATCGAGGCCATCGTTTCGCGGTGCGGGTGATCGCCTGCTTCCTGTCGAGGCGTCGCCGGACGAGCCTCCGCCGATGACGGCCCGAGGGCCCGAGGTGGGGTTCTATTGCGACGAGTGCGACCGCTATTCCACCTGGAGCCCTCCCTTTGCCGAAGGTTCTGACCGCTGCGCCCATTGCGGCCACCCGAATCCGCCGTCGGGTCTCCCCGGGGGCGCTGCCGCCGTGGACGACGGGACTGGGAGCGGCGCCTTCGGACCCCTCGCTGCCTGCCTCCACTGCGGAAACGCCGAGCTCTACATCAAGAAGGATGTGCCCCAGCAGATCGGATGTGCGGTCGTTCTGGCCGCCGTCGCGCTGGCGACAGCCGGCTACGCCTGGTGGGATTTCTTCGGCGCCTTCGTCGTCTTCGCCGCGGTGGCCCTGCTCGATTTCCTCATCTACCGCCGCCTCGGGAGCGTGACCGTGTGCTACCGCTGTCACGCCGAATTCCGGCGTTTCCCCGCGAATCCCGAACACCGGCCTTTCGACATGCACCGCGCCGAGGAGTACGAGGCGGACAGCAGATAGCTGGCAAAAGCCGGGCAGCGGTCAGCGGGGCAGGGGAGCCGGCTCCTCCGAGGTGTCGTCGGCCGTTTCCTGGGCTCGCAGCCGGAGCCCCCCGCCGGAGCCTTCGTCCACGCGGAGTACCGCTCCGGGGGACAGCTCTCCCGCGAGCAACATCCGTGCGGCGGGAGTCTCCACCCGGGACTGGATCACGCGGCGGACCGGCCTCGCGCCGTAGCGGGGGTCGTATCCCTCGGCGGCGAGGATCCGCAGCGCTTCTTCGCTCACTTCGAGCGAGAGGTTCTCGCTGGCGAGCCGCTTTCGCAGCCGGGCGAGCTGCAGCCTCACCACTTCCGCTACCTGGTCGCGGGTCAGGCTGCGGAACACCACCGTTTCGTCCACTCGATTCAGGAATTCGGGCGCGAATTCACGGCGGAGTTCGGCGGCTACCGCGCGCTGGATCGCTTCTCTGCTGCTGCCGGCCTCGGCAAGCGCCAAGATCCGGCCGCTTCCCACATTCGAAGTCATGATGAGCACCGTGTTGCGGAAGTTCACGAGCCGTCCGTGGGAGTCGGTGAGCCGGCCATCGTCGAGCACCTGCAAAAGCACGGTTCGCACCTGTGGGTGCGCCTTCTCGATCTCGTCCAACAGAACGACCGCGAACGGACGGCGGCGCACGGCTTCGGTCAACTGTCCGCCTTCCTCGAATCCGACATAGCCGGGGGGCGCCCCGGTGAGGCGCGAGGCGGCGTGTTTTTCGGTGTACTCGCTCATGTCGAGCCGCACCATCGCGCTCTCGTCGTCGAAGAGTTCGGCGGCGAGCGCGCGGGCGAGCTCGGTCTTGCCCACCCCGGTAGGCCCGGCGAACAGGAAGGCCCCGAGCGGCCGGTCCGGATCCTGGACGCCGGCTCGAGCGCGGACCACGGCGTCGGCCACCGCCCGGACGCCTTCGTCCTGTCCGATCACCCGGCGGTGCAGGAGCTCTTCCAGCCGGAGCAGCTTCTCGCGCTCTCCTTCGAGGAGTCGGTCCACCGGAATCCCCGTCCAGCGGGAGACCACCGACGCCACATCGGAGTCGGCCACTTCCTCGCGGAGCAGCCGCCCCTCCTGGCCGCCGAGCCGCGCTTCCGCCTCGGCGAGTTCCCGCCGCAGGGCGAGCGTGGTGCCGAAGCGAAGTTCCGCCGCCCGGCCCAGATCCTGCTGCCGTTCGGCCCGCTCCATCTGGAGGTTCGCTTCCTCGATGCGTTCGCGGAGCTTGCGGACGGCGAGCAGCCGCTCTTTCTCGCCCTGCCACTGGGTACGGAGCGCCCGAGCCTCTCCTTCCAGGTCGGCGAGCCGCCGCTCGAGGTCGGCGAGCCGTTTCCTCGACGCTTCGTCCGGTTCCTGCTTCAGTGCCTCGCGTTCGATCTGGAGCGACAACAGCTTGCGCTCCACTTCATCGAGCGCCGTCGGTACGCTGTCCATCTCGGTGCGAAGGCTCGCGGCAGCTTCGTCCACCAGATCGATCGCCTTGTCCGGCAGGAAGCGGCCCGAGATGTAGCGGCTGGACATCGCGGCGGCGGCGAGGAGCGCACTGTCCTGGATGCGCACGCCGTGGTGGACTTCGTAGCGCTCCTTGAGGCCGCGGAGGATGGTGACGGTGTCGGGAACGGAGGGTTCCTCCACCAGGACGGTCTGGAAACGGCGCTCGAGCGCCGCGTCCTTTTCGATGTGCTGGCGGTATTCGTCGAGAGTGGTTGCCCCGATGCAGTGCAGCTCTCCCCGGGCGAGCGCCGGTTTCAGCAGATTCGAGGCGTCCATCGCACCGTCGGTCTTTCCGGCCCCGACGACGGTGTGCAGCTCATCGATGAACAGGATGATCGAGCCGTCCGATTCCTGAACCGCGCCGAGCACCGCCTTGAGTCGTTCCTCGAACTCACCCCGGAACTTCGCGCCCGCGATCAGCGCCCCCATATCGAGGGCGACCACTCGCTTCCCACGGAGTCCCTCGGGGACATCTCCCCCGACGATACGGAGAGCGAGCCCTTCGGCGACCGCCGTCTTGCCGACGCCCGGCTCGCCGATGAGCACCGGGTTGTTCTTGGTGCGGCGGGAGAGGATCTGCATGACCCGCCGAATCTCGGCGTCGCGGCCGATCACCGGATCGAGCGCATCCTCGGCGGCCAGCCCGGTGAGGTCGCGTCCATACCGTTCGAGCGGCTCGTAGGCGCTCTCGGGATTCTGGCTCCGCACTCGCGAGGTTCCCCGCACGGCCGCGACCGCCGCTTCGAGCGCCTTCCTCTCCATACCGGCTTCGGCGAGCGCGCGGGCGGCCCCGGAGTCCCCGGAGACGAGCGCGAGAGCGAGGTGCTCGACGCTCAGATATTCGTCGCCGAGCTTCTTCGCCTCCCCGGCGGCGGTACGAAGAGTCTTCGCGAGCTGCCCGGACGGAGCCGGGTTCCCATCTCCCCGACGACGCTGCATCGGCAGCCGGGCAAGCGCGGCATCGGCGCGCCGTTTCGCGGCCTCCGGATCGAGATCGAGCCGACGCAGCAGCCGGAACAGCAGCCCGTCCGGCGCGTCCTCGAGGAGCGCCGTCAGCAGGTGCTCGGGGGAGACCTCGGGGTTGTTTTTCTCTGCCGCGAGTTCGGCGGCTCGGGAAAGGGCAGCGTGGGCGCGTTCCGTTGTTCGGATGGACATGACAGTCTCCTTATCAGGTTTTCTTCGTCGAATGTAAACGATATAAGGGTTTCATGTCAAATAATCTTTGCTTTTACAACTAAGATCGAAGGAGGGTCGAAGACGATTTCTCGCCGCTTTCCCCGTTTTCCGTGGCCGCACTCCATAGCAGCCCGGAGGTGATGCGAGTTCTGCTGTCCGCTGGAGCCGACGCCGATTTTTTCGTGTGCCGGCGGCCACACTCCGATAGCGAGCGTGATGGATCCCGTCGTGGAAACGGCGTTATCGAAGACTCAGCGGCCGATCCGATCTGTCGGCGATCGCTCAGTCTTTGCAGAGATAGGAGACGGGACCCGGACAGCTGGTCCGGAGGGCGGCGATACTCTCGATTTCCCGGTCTCGGTTTTTCCGGTCGGGGCCGAGGGAGCAACCCTTGGAAAGGCCGACAGTCAGAGGATTCCTCGGGCGCGGCCGGATTCGACGAAGGCTTCGACCGCCTGATCCACCTGCTCGCCGGTGTGGGCCGCCGACAACTGCACCCGGATGCGCGCCTTGCCTTTCGGAACCACCGGAAAGCTGAAACCGATCACATAGATGCCGAGATCGAGGAGGTCGTCCGCCATTTCGGTGGCGAGCCGGGCGTCTCCCAGCATGATCGGGACGATCGGATGTTCGCCGGCGGCCACCCGGAAACCGGCGGCGGTGATGGCCTCTCGAAAGCGTCGGGTGTTCGCTAACAGCCGCTCGCGCGGTTCGTCGCTGGCGGAGAGCAGCGCGAGCACTTCGATGGCTGCCGAAACGATGGCGGGAGCGAGGGTGTTCGAGAACAGATAGGGCCGGCTTCGCTGGCGGAGCAGCGCGACGATTTCCCGGCGGCCGGAAGTGAATCCTCCCGCCGCCCCGCCGAGCGCCTTTCCGAGGGTGGAGGTGATGACATCCACCCGATCGGCGACTCCGAACCGTTCCGGAGTGCCGCGCCCGCTGTCGCCGAGGAAGCCGGTGGCGTGCGAGTCGTCCACCATGACCAAGGCTCCTTCGCGCTCGGCGAGCTCGCAGATCCCATCCAGCGGGGCCAGCGTCCCGTCCATGCTGAACACGCCGTCGGTGGCGATCAGTTTGCGGCGCGCCCCGGCGCACTCCTCGAGCCGGGCTGCGAGGTCGTCCAGGTCCCGGTTTCGGTAGCGGTAGCGGGCGGCGCGGCAGAGCCGCACTCCGTCGATGATGCTGGCGTGGTTCAGCTCGTCGCTCAGGATGGCGTCCTCGGGGCCGAGCAGGGTTTCGAACAAGCCGCCGTTGGCGTCGAAACAGGAGCTGTAGAGGATGGTGTCCTCGGTCCCGAGGAAATCCGCGATCCGCCGTTCGAGTTCGCGGTGGAGGTCCTGAGTTCCGCAGATGAAGCGCACCGAGCCGAGCCCGAAACCGCGCTCGTCGAGGCCGCGCCGGGCGGCAGCGAGCACCCGCGGATCGTTTCCGAGTCCCAGGTAGTTGTTGGCGCAGAAGTTGAGCACCTCGCGGTCTCCGACCCGGATGAGCGCCCCCTGCGGCGAAGCGATGACGCGCTCGCGTTTTTCGAGCCCGGCGTCCGCGATGGCGGCCAGCTCGCCGCGGATCGAAGCGAGGGTTTCGGTATGCACTGGACGAATCTCCCTGAAAAGGCGGGGCAGGGGAGGGAAGGCCGGACTCTATCCGTCGCCGAGCCGCAAGCCCCTTCGTCTCGACGACGAACAGCTGGTCGAATTCCCGATCGGATTCCTGGCCGTCGTCCGCTCCTTCGGGCCGGTGCGCGAAGAGGGAATCCGGATCGATGCGGCTGTTAGCTGAGTCCGAACGACGGGGTCGTAGCGCTGCTGCACCGCCACGCCGGCGATGCTACCAGCGGCGGGAGGCGCGCCGGAGCCGGTAGGCTCTCTTGAGCGATGGCTCTCGACGCTCGGTGCACCGAGCTGCGAGACGCGATTCGGGAGGAGGGGTTTCGGCTCGGGTTCTCGGCGGTGGGCTTCGCACCGCCGCGGCTGCCGGAGGCGGGGGAGCGGTTCCGCGAATGGCTGGCCGACGGCCGCCACGGAACGATGGGCTGGATGGCCCGCGACCCCGAACGGCGGAGTGATGCCACCCGGAAAAGAGCCCGTTCGGCCCGTCTGGGCAGGTCGGGAAGTTCGGAAGGTCCAGGCCGCCGCGAACGGACTCGGCGCCGAACCCTCGACCCGAACCTCGAACCCACGCCCGAGGGAACGCCCCGAAGAACAGTCGTCGCCTGCGGTCTGAACTACTACGGCGGCCGCGCCGCCGCCGCGCCGCCGGGCGGCGGGGTGGTCTCGCAGTACGCTCAAGGGGAGGACTACCACCGGGTTCTGGAATCGAAACTCCGCGCACTCGCTGGATTCGCGGAGTCGCGCGCCGTCGCCTCCGGCCTGCTTCCAGCACGCCCGCCCGGCGGCCCGAGGCGGCTTCCGACGCTCGTGGACCACGGCCCGCTCCTCGAGAAGGCCTTCGCCGCGCGGGCCGGACTCGGCTGGATCGGAAAGCACTCCAATGTTCTGGCGACCCGCGGCAGCTCCTGGTTCTTCCTCGGCGAAATCCTCCTCCCGGTGGCCCTTCCGGCGGACGAAGCGCATCCGGACCGCTGCGGCAGCTGTGTCCGCTGCCTGGAGGCATGCCCCACCGCGGCCATCGTCGCCCCCTACCTCGTGGACAGCCGACGATGCATCTCCTACCTCACCATCGAACTCCGCGGCCCGATTCCGGTCGAGTTCCGGGAAGCCATCGGCGACCGCATCTTCGGCTGCGACGACTGCCAGGATGTCTGCCCCTGGAACCGCTTCGCGGAAAAGACCGCCGAACCTCGCCTGGCACCGATTGCGGACGGCCTCCATACCGAGACCCTCGCCGCCCTCCTGCGGCTCACCCCGGAAGAGTTCCGCGCCAGAACCCGAAGAAGCGCCATCCGCCGCGCCGGCTACTCCGGCTTTTTGCGGAATGTCGCCGTCGCCCTCGGAAACACCGGCGGCCCGGAAGCCTTCGGGGTGCTCCGCGGTGCACTCGACCACCCGGAACCCCTCGTCCGCGGCCACGCCGCCTGGGCGATCGCGCGGGTGGATCCGAAGCGAGCGGGCCCGGTGCTCGCCGCTCGCCAGGCCCGGGAAGACGACGACTCCACCTGTCGAGAGATCGAGGCGGCGCTCCTCGTCTCGGCAGCCGGGAACGGCAGGCCTTCGCCGGAAGATGCTGTCGCAAGCGGAGGCGAGGCGCGGGCAGCTATCCCTCTGGCTGTACGGCGGTTGGGTTCGTAGCTGGGTCCTCGGTCGGGTTTCCGGTCAGGTTCCCAACGAGCTCGCCGGTCTAGTTCTCCGCGTCAGCGATGGCGACGACCAAGCCGAGGTTCCCCCTCGATCATCGAGTCGCGGTTCCGACGGAAGGTGCTGCACTCCTGCTCCTTCGGCCCATCACCGGCTTGCGCCTCGACCGGCGCGGAGCGCATCGCCCGACTGCAGTAGTGGCTCGTCTCACCGGCGCTGAGGCTCCGGTAGCGGCGCACCTGCCGCCAGTAGAGGCTCACGCTGTCGCTCTCGCCGGGAGCGAGAGCGAACCGGGCTGGCTGGCGCCGGGCGGGCATTGACAGCCGAACTCCGTCCGGCTAAATCTCGGAGGGTTGCCGATTGGGCCGCAGGGGATCATCATGAGGGATTTCGAGATTTTCGTCAGAAGGGTGTGGAGTCGGCTTTCTCACCTCACACACTACGGCCGCCCGAGATCGAGCTCTGGCCAGTGGCCGGTGTCACTCGGGTCGGAGTGTTGCTGGCTTCGTCCGCAATCGTTCTCTCCCTGGTCCGCTGCAGCGATCCAGCCGGTGTCCCTCAGGCGGTGCCGCCGACACTGAATCGCAGCATTCCTCCGGGTCCGTCTCGTCAGACTCGACTTCTCCAGCAGGTCTCGCCGTAGGGATTCTCGTCGGCTTCCCGTTCGGATACCGCCTGGGGCGATGGCTCGAGCACCGCCTGAAGCCGCGAACGAAGGACTGGACCGCTCTCGGCTTCGTTTCGGGGTCTGCGTTCGTGCTGGCGGTGGTGGTTGGTCGAGGATTCTTCCCTCTTCCTCGGCGAGGTGTGGGGGTCTGGAGCGCTGGGTCTCTGGAACGGTATCGCCCTCGGCATGAGATTCCAGCCTGGGGGATTTCTGCAGGGGAGGACCGCGGCCGAGGATCGAAGATGAACGGAGCGAAGGTCGGCGAAACGCCGGATCGCCGAATCGACTCGGAAAAGGTTCGATCTCGGCGGCATCTTCCGGATGCCCTTGAGATGCCGGTTTTATCAGTCTGTGGAGCAGCGGGCGGCGGCTCCGATGTTCGGTCCCGGACGCTCGGACCAGACGGGCGATGCGCCCGCCGCTAGCGGCGGATCGCGGCCTGCATTTCCTCGAGAGTGACGAACTTGACGCGGGGGCGGCCCTGGGCCTTGCCGCGGGCCACTTCGAGGGCGTCGAGAGCCTTCCAGTCGGCGAAGGAGAAATAGTCCGGCGCCCGGCCGGCGACCAGCTGTGCCGCTGCTTCGGCCGAGGGGTGCTCGGGGTGCCAGTGCCTGCCCTGGGCAACATCCTCGAGTAGCACGCCGACCGTCTCCAGGGCGTCCGGTTTGTTCGTGCCGATCACTCCGGTAGGGCCGCGCTTGATCCAGCCGGCGCAGTACTGCCCGGTGCGATGCTCGCCGCCGGGAGAATCCAGGACGCGGCCGGAAGCGTGTGGAATCACCCCCCAGTCGTTGCGGAAGGGGACCTCGGGAAGCGCTACGCCGCGATAGCCGACGGAACGGAATACGAGTCCGGCGTCGAGCTCCTCGAAGCGGTCGGTGGCGCGGGGGCGCACCGTGCCCCGTTCGTTCCGATAGAGCTCGTTCTTCACCAGCTGCACCCGACCGACGCCGCCATCTTCGCCGGGGAGGAGTTCCACCGGGGATACCAGGAAGCGCACCGTGAGCGTGCGGGGCTTGCCGGAGCGTTTTTCGGCTGCGTACTGCTGGAGGATCTCCACCTTGCGGGGCGCCGCCTTGTCGGCGCCGGAATCCACCCAGACGCGGCTCACCGGGTCGAGCGCGGCTTCCTCTTCGAGAACGCGAATGTCGGCGCCTTCGAGTTCGCCGAGTTCCCGGATCTCCGGGTTCGAAAAGGCCGCTTGCGCCGGCCCGCGCCGGCCCAGCATGTGGATTTCGCGGATCCGGCTCTCCCGGAGCTGTTCGAGCGCGTAGTCCGCAATGTCGGTGGACGAGAGCTCGTCCACCGAACGGGCGAGCACCCGACAGACATCCACCGCCACATTGCCGACTCCGACGACCGCCACCGACTCCTGCGAGAGATCGAACTCCCGGTCGCGGTAGTCGGGATGGCCGTTGTACCAAGCCACGAACTCGGTCGCTGCGTGGCTGCGCGGCAGGTCTTCACCGGGAATCCGCATCGCCCGGTCCACTTGCGCGCCGACGGCATAGATCGCCGCGTGGTAGTGGCGGCGAACATCGGCGAGCCGGATGTCGCTCCCGAATTCCACTCCGCCATAGAAGCGGAAGCGGGGGTTCTTCGCCGTGCGCTCGTAGGCGCGGGTGACCGTCTTGATCTTCTGGTGGTCGGGGGCCACTCCGCCGCGGACCAGGCCGTAGGGGGTCGGCAGCCGGTCGTAGAGATCCACTTCGGCGGTGATCCCGTCGGCCTTGAAGAGGTGGTCGGTAGCGTAGAAGCCGGTCGGGCCGGATCCGAAGATCGCGACCCGCAGCGGATGTTCGGGCGTGCCGGGACTCGTCATTGCGGCGCGGAGTATAGGAGCGCGGCGGCCTCTTTCAGGAAGCCCCGGAATCTCCCTCCCGGAGGCTTCCGGTCTGCCGCACTGCCGGCCGCGGTGGAGGAGAACCAAGCCAGCCTCGGCACCCCTGCCGGTCGGGTCAGCGGCCGATGAGGCGGTACACCGCGGGGATCACCAGGAGGGTCAGCGCGGTGGAGAGGAGGAGCCCTCCGATGACCGCGATGGCCATCGGGGTGCGGAGCTCGCTGCCTTCACCGAGGCCGACGGCCATCGGCAGGAGTCCGAGCACGGTGGTGGAGGTGGTCATCAGGATGGGGCGGAGCCGGACGCGGCCGGCCTTTCGCAGGGCGTCGAGCTTGGCGATCCCCTGGCGGCGGAGGCGGTTCGTGGTGTCGAGGAGCAGGATGGCGTTGTTCACCACGATGCCGGCCAGCATGATGACGCCGATCAGCACCACCACGCTGACCGTCACTCCGAAGAGCCAGAGCGCCAGCACCACTCCGATGAGCGAGAAAGGCACCGAGAAGAGGATGACGAAGGGGTGGAGCAGCGACTCGAACTGCGACGCCATCACCAGATAGACCATGAACACGGCGAGCAGGATGGCGAACTGCATGCTCTGGAACGAAGTCTCCATCTCCTCCTGCTGGCCGCCGAGCCGCCAACTGAAGCTGGCGGGGAGGGAGATCGCCGCCATTTCCGCTTCGATGTCGGCGGCAACGCTTCCCAGATCTCGTCCCACCGTATTCGCGGTGATCGTGGCGACCCGTTCGCCGTCGGCGCGGCGGATTTCCGCGGGACCGGTCACTTCGCGCACTTCAGCCACCGAGGACAGTGGAATGGTGGCGGTTCCGCCGTCCGCGATGTTCAGGTTGCCGAGGTCGGCGGCGCTGTCCCGAAACGATTCGTCGGTGCGGAGGCGAATGTCGATGGAGCGGTCTTCCCGCTGGATGTCGGTGGCGACATCGCCGAGCACCTTGGAACGGATGAGGTTGCCGAGCTGGTTCACCGTGTATCCGAGCACCGCCACCCGGTCCCGGTGGAAGCGGATCTGGAGTTCGGGATTGCCTCCTTCGGTGGACGATTTCACATCCGCTAGTCCCGGGATCTCCCTGAGCTTCGCGACTGCTTCGTCGGCTACCCGTTCGAGCAGGGTCAGGTTGAAGCCCCGAATTTCGAGTTCGATCGGAGTCCGGAAGCTGAAGTAGGACGGCCGGCCGAAGAGGTGGAGCAGATCTTCCTCCGCGTCGAGATGGGGCCGGAGCAGCGCCATCACCGCTTCCTCGCGTTCCCGGTCCACCGGAGGATCGAGAAGCACGGTGAGCTGGCCGATGTTCTCCCGCAGCTCCCCCGCAGCTCCGCCCTGCTGGCTGCTGGTTCCCACCGACGCATAGACGGTCCGCACCTGCGGGAGGGCGGCCGCCGCCGCTTCCAGCCGCTCCATCCGGCGCGCATTCAGGTCGAGGTGGGTTCCGGCGGGCAGCTCGGTATCCACGAAGAACTCGCCCTGGATCAGTTCGGGCACGAGTTCGGTCCCGAGCCTGGGAAACAGGAACACGGTGCCGGCGAACAGCGCGACGGCGAGCGTTCCGACCCGGAACGGGTGGTTCAGAGCAGCGTCCAGGACCTTCGGATAGGCGCGCACCAGGCCGGTATATCCGAGCTGGAACAGGCGGCTCGGCAACCAGAGGATCCCCTGGATGAGGAGGTCCACGCCGTGGGCGGTCCCGAAGAAGATCCAGAACACGATGCGGCCGAGCGCGGCGATGGCTTTGCCGGCGAGGCGCCCGGCTGCGCTGCGGAACGCCGTCTGCTCCGCTGCGGGCGCCGCTCGGAATTCGCGGGAAGCGAGCATCGGGATGAGGGTGAGCGCCACCAGCAGGGAGACCGCCAGCGAGAAAGTGACGGTCAGTGCCTGATCGCCGAACAGCTGGCCGGCGATGCCCTCCACGAAGACGATGGGGACGAACACGCAGACGGTGGTCATCGTGCTGGCGATCACCGCTCGGCCGACTTCGGCGGTCCCGGCGCTCGACGCTTCGACCAGAGCGAGTCCTTCCTGGCGCTTTCGCTTGATCGCCTCCAGCACCACGATGGAGTTGTCCACCAGCAGGCCGATCCCCAGAGTGATGCCGCCGAGCGACATGATGTTCAGGGAGACCCCCGAGACGAACATGAGGAAGAAGGTGCCGACGACAGAAATGGGGATGGAGACCCCGATGATCAGCGTCGAGCGGAGTTCCCCGAGAAACAGGATCAGGACCAGCACCGCGAGGATCCCGCCCAGCACCGCCGTCTGCAGCACTTCGGAAACCGACTGGCGGATGTAGCGCGCCTGGTCGGTCACCAGGGTGAGCGCGAGGCCGTCGCCCACCTGTTCGAGGCGGCTTTCGAGCTCGTCCGCCCGGGCGAGCACGCCGTCGGCCACCGTGACGGTGTTCGTGCCGCCTTCCTTGTACACCGCGATCTCGATGGACTCCCGGCCGTCGATCCGGGTGATCACCTCCCGTTCCTTGGCGCCGCGTCGGATGGTGGCCACATCGTCGAGCCGGATGACGGTGCGGGTGGTGTCCACCACGATGTCGCGCATGTCTTCGGGACGCTCGAACTCGTTGATGGTGCGCACCAGGTACTCGGTGCTCCCGTCGAGCAGCCGTCCGGCGGTGAGGTTCACATTCTCCTGGGCGAGGCGGTTCACCACCGCCGGAACCGAGAGGCCGAGGCCGGCGACCCGGTGTTCGTCGATCTCGACATGGATCTCCTCCTCGAGGCCGCCGCTGACCAGGACTGCCGCCACCCCTTCGACCCGTTCGAGGTTGCGCTGGATCTCCTGTTCGGCGATGAGCCGCAGCCGGACCAGGTCTTCGTCGCCGGTGAGTCCGAAACGCAGGATCGGGTCGAGCGAGGGGTCGAAACGGAGCAGCGTCGGGCGCGGGGCGTCGAGAGGCAGGCGCACCACATCGAGCCGCTCGCGCACATCGAGCGCCGCCATGTCCATGTCGGTGCCCCAGCCGAACTCGAGGGTCACCTCGCTGAGATCCGGCCGCGACGAGGAAACCACCCGTACCACATTGTTGATGACCCCCACCGCGTTCTCGATGGGCCGGGTGATCAGGTTCTCGATTTCGGAAGGCGCCGCGCCCTCGTAGTCGGTGCGGACGCTGAGCGAGGGGTAGGTGATGTCGGGCAGCAGGTCCACCGAGAGCCGCCCGAAGCCCACGACGCCGAAGGCGATGATGGCGATGAACAGGACCAGAACGGTGACCGGCCGCCGGATCGAGAAGTCGACGATGCGCACGGGCAGGGTGTCCTCGAAGGAAGAAAAGGAACCCGTTACCGCCGCGGACGGCGGCGGGCGCGGAGGCGCTCTTCGATCTGCTCCTCGGTGAGACCGCGCTCGCGGAGGCGCTCGCGGAACGTCTCGATCTCTTCGGCGGTCATCGCATTCCTTCGCGTCCCGTCGGCTGGCTCGGCGCGGGAGGCGGCCGGATCCGAGTTCCAGCCGGTGCGGAGACGCTCTTCGATCTGTTCCTCGGTCATGCCCATCATGCGAAGGCGAGTGCGGATCGCCTCCTGGACCTCGGGCGACATCGCTTCGAAGGAGGGCGGCTGCGGCTTCTCGGCCCCGCCTGCCTGGCGCGGCGCGGGAGCCGCCACTCCGTCGTCCGCCGCCGCGGTATCAGCCGCCGGGGCAGGGGAGGCCGGCGGCGGCGGGGCGGATCCCGACGCGCGGGAGCGAGGAGGTGTTCCGCGTGCAGCGCCGCCGGCCTCCCCCGTTGCCGGGCTTTCCGGACGGCCCTCCCGAGGGGTGCCGCCAGCCGCCATCGCCGCCAGCCGCTCGTCGATCTGGGCGTCGGTCATCCCGCGCGCCCGCATCCGCTCGCGGCGCTCGTCGGTCCCATCCGCCGTTCCGTCCGCAGCGCGGCGCGGCGCGGTCGTTTCGGCGCCCGGCCCGGCGAGAATCTGGACCGGAGTGGCGTCGGTGAGCCCGTCCTGGCCGACCACGATGACCCGATCGTTCGTCTGGAGCCCGCTCGTCACTTCGACCCGTTCCTCCTCCTCGTATCCCAGAGTGATATTCCGGCGGTAGGCGACGCCGTCTTCGACCACGAACACCGAGTCGGCGAGGCTCTCCAGCGACAGGGCCCGCTTCGGCAGGATCAGCGCGTTCTCGCGCACATCGGTCACCAGACGTACGGTGGCGAACATCCCGGGGCTGAGCCGGCCCTGCCGATCCACTTCCAGAGTGACCCGAATGGTGCCGGTCGAGGCATCCACCACCGGGCTCACCCGCAGCACGCGCCCCTGGAAGCTCTCCTCCGGAAACGCCTCCACCTCGATTCGGGCTGGTTGTCCGACCGAGAGGCGGGTCAGGTCGCGCTCGGGCACTCCGATCGTGCAGAGCAGCGGATCGAAATCGGAGATCCGGAAGAGGCGCTGGCCGGGGGTGACCGTCTCCCCGAACTTCACCACCCGCTCGATGATCAGGCCGTCGAAAGGCGCTTCGACCCGGGTGTAGCCGAACTGGATCCGGCTGCCGTCGAGTTGCGCCCGCGCCGACTCGAAGGTGGAGACCGCAGTGTCGTACACCTCCTGACTCACCACCGAGTTCTCGAACGAGGCTCTGGCTCGTTCCAGAGCGCGTTCCGCCTGCTGCAGCGACACCTGGGCGATCTCTACCTGGGCGCGCGGTTCCGCCTCGTCCACCTGCGCGAGTAGCTGGCCGCTGCTCACCTGCATCCCTTCCTCGGTGCGGAGATCGGTGAGCGGACCGCCGATCCGGGCCACGATGTCCACCTCGCGCTCGGCTTCGAGCGTTCCGTTGGTCTCGATGAAGGCCGCGATCTCTCCGGGCAGGATCTCCACGACCTCGACCGGAACCGCCGTTCCCGAGCTGCTGCCGGCGCCGGACCGGGCGCCGCCGAATCCACCGGGCGGACCTCCCGGCCGGCCGCTCGGACCGCCGGAGGCCGCCTCCCCCTCGTCTCCCGAGCCGCAGCCGCAGAGCCCGAAGGCGGCGGCGGCGAAGACCGGCAACAGGATGCGGCTCCCCGACGAGCGCCGGGGTTGGGGAAGGCGTGCTTTCGTCATGGGATTCCTTTGCGGGGACTGCTTCCTCGTCGGATCAGTTCGGCGAAGCGGCCCCCGAGGCTTCGGAGACCGCCTCCGGGGCGGTGGTGAAGGGCCAGAAGAGGCGCCGCAGATCGTCGGTCACCGCGTAGATCGTCGGTACCAGCAGCAGGGTGAGGAGGGTCGAGGTGGGCAACCCGCCGGCGAGTACCAGGCCGATCGGGGCCCAGTTTCCGGCGCGCCCATCGACGGAGCCGAAGAGGCCGGGGAGAAAGTAGGGCGCGGCGAGCGGCAGCAGGCCGCAGAAGGTGGTGAGTGCGGTCATGATCACCGGGCGCAGCCGGTGCTCGCTGCCGAGGACCAGTGCCTCGTCGCGGGGCATTCCCCGCCGGCGCAGCGAGTTCACCTGGGCGATGAGCACGATGGCGTTGTTGACCACGATTCCCGCGAGCAGCACCAGACCCAGCATCGCGGTGTTGCCGAGCGTCTGTCCGGTCAGTTTCAGCGTTACCGCCACCCCGATGAACGAGAAGGGGATCGAGAACATGATCACCACGGGGTGCAGGAAGCTCTCGAACAGAGCGACCATGATGAGGTAGATCAGCAGCAGCGCGAACGCGAAGGCGAATCCGGCCGAAGTGAAATCCGCCTGGCCCATGCGGGACCAGCGGTCGAAGCTCCACTCGTAACCGGGCGGCAGGGAGATGTCGGCGAGTGCTTCCCGGATTTCGCCCATGAGTCGGAAGGAGGCGCCCGGAACGGTGGTGTTGGCGCTGATCGTCAGCTTGGGCCGGCGATCTTCGCGCTCGATGCTGCGCGGCCCGCTCGTCGTTTCGAAGTTCGCCATCGCCCCGACCGGAACGCTCGCTCCTGCGGTGAACACCGGCATTCGCCGCAGGTGGTCCAGCCGCTCGCGCTCCTCTTCGGGGTACTGGACCACGATGTCCACCTCGCGGCGGTCGCTCTCGATATTCCCCACCGGACGCGAGGTCAGGGCGCTGCGAACGCTCTGGGCGACGGCGTTGGTGGACACCCCGCTGGCCAGCGCCCGCTCGGGCCGGACGCTGACATGCAATTCTTCGGACCCGCTTTCGAGCGAGGTGTCCACATCCCGGATCCAGGGAAGGGTGGAGAGCGACGCGACGACCCGGCCGGCGACCAGTTCGAGCACCTCGAGATCGTCGCCCTTCAAGTCCACCCGGACCCCGCTCCCCCGGCCCCCCGGACCGCGGCCTCGACTCTGGGCGATCCGGAAGCCCACTCCGGGGAGGGTGGGAAACAGGCCGCGGATCTCGTCGGTGATTTCCTGGACGCTGCGCTCGGATTCCGCCTCGTCTCGCAGATAGATGTCGAAACGGCGGCCGCCGCCCCCGAAACCGCCGCGGGAACGGCCTCCCCCGCGCCGAAACTCGTATACCACATCCGCGATCTCGAGCCCTTCGCGCCGCTCGTCGAGAAGGGCGGCCACCGTCTCCATGACTTCCCGGGTCTCATCCAGCGAGAAGGCTCGAGGCACATCCACATGGATCGTCACCTGCCGCTCCACGGTGGACTCCTGGCCAGACCGCTCGATCCCCTGATAGAGCGCCCAGGCCACCCAGAGCAGGCCGACCGCGACGGTGAGCGAGATGGCGCGGTGCTGGAGCGTCCAGCGGATCGTTCGCCCGTAGTAACGGGCGAGGAGCCGCATCGTGCGCGAGTACACGCGCTTCTCGTTTCGCAGCACGACCCCGGCGGTCATCGGAACCACGGTGAGCGCCACCAGCAGCGAGGCCACGATGACCACGCTCAGGGTGAACCCGAAGTCGGTGAAGATGCGGAAGAAGCCGCCCATCGTGGCCCCGAGGAAGATCAGCGGGACGAACACGCACATCGTGGTGGCGGCGCCCGCGATGATGGGCATGGTGACCGCCGAGGCGCCGAGGATCGCCGCCGTGCGCGAATCCTCCCGATGCTCGGTGAAGTGGCGCGAGATGGAGTCGATGACCACGATCGCCGGATCGGCGAGCATCCCCACCGCCACCATCAGCCCGAAGAGGCTGATCACATTCAGGGTGGTGTCCACCAGACCCGCCTGCCGCGCCAGATAGAGGATGACGAAAGTGGTGATGATGGAGAGCGGGATCGCCACCGCGACGAGCAGGGTGGTGCGAACCTTCTGCAAGAACAGCAGCAGGATCAGGATGGCGAGCGTCCCCCCGAAGACCCCCGCCCAGGTGAGTTGCGAAAGCCCGCCGCGGACATCCTCTGAAGAGTCGCGAAGGTAGCGGACATCGATTTCCCGATACCGCTGGAGGTCACCGATCGCGGCCATTTCGGCCCTCACCCCGTCGGCCACTTGCAGGACATTCGCGGTCGAAGCCTTGTAGATGCGGAAGGTGACCGCTTCTTCGCCGTTCAGGTAGTCGAACGAGTTCTGCTTCGGGTACGTGTAGGCCACCTCCGCCACATCGCCGACCTGCAGGCCGTCGCCCCCGATCGGAGTCTCGCGGATGTCCTCGGGGCGACGGAACTCGCCCACCGTACGGACGATGAGCTTCCGGGATCCGTCGGTGATCGTTCCTCCCGAGATGTTCACATTGCTCTGGCCGAGGACGGAGGCGACCTCCCGCACATCCACCTGGAGTGCCGCCATCCGCTGGGGGTCCAGGTTCACCTGCAGCTCGCGCCGCCGGACCCCGCGCGCGTCCACGCTGGCGACGCCTTCGATGCGCTCGAGGCGCGGCTGCACGATGTCCTCGGCGAAGTCGTAGAGACGCTCGCGCTCCCAGGGCGCCGCCAGGTGGAATTGCAGGATGGGGATGTCGGTGCTCTGGAAACGGCGGATGCGGATGCGCTCGATATCGTCGGGAAGCAGATGGCGCACTCGGTCCACGCGGTCGCGGGCTTCGACCACCATCAGATCCATGTCCGCGCCCTCGTCGAACTCGACGCTGACATTGCCGCTGTTCGCGTTCGCGGTGGCGGTGAGAACCGAGATCCCGGGGATGGTTCCGAGGCTCGCTTCGAGCGGGCGGACGATGAGCCGTTCGGTTTCTTCCGGCGAGGAGGACTCGTAATCCACGCTCACCCAGAGGCTGTTCGAACCGAACGAAGGCAGGAACTCGAGCGGAAGGCGGGTCAGCGACACATACCCGAGGACGACGAGTCCGAGGGCGATCATGCTCACCGTGACCCGTCGGTCCACTGCGAATCGGGCGAGCGCGCCGCCGCGCTCGGGCGCCGGTTCCGGAGCGTTCGCTTCATGGCGTCGGTCCGTCTCGGTCTCGGCGATCCCGGTTCGGTCGATCTCGTTCATGGCGATGCTCCTTCCGGACGGCGCCGCGTCCGGCTGTCGGCGTCCTTGCCCCCCGACTCCGGAGCCCGGCGGCGCTCCATTCGGGATGCCCAGGAATCGAAGGTGTGGCGTTGGGAATCGGTCAGGATTTCGCGGATCTGCTCGTGGAAGCGGAGCCGCAGTTCGCGGTAGCGGGCGTGGGTGTCCTCCCAGAACGCCTTCGCTTCCTCACGGTTCGCCTCGAGGAAGGAGTCCAGCTTCGCCTGCTGCTCGGCGTCGAGAGCGAGCCGGCTCGCCAGCCGCTCCCGAAATTCCGAACTTCTCCGCGGCTCGCTCCGGGAGGATCTGCCGCTTCTCTCGCGGTCCGTCCGGCGTCCGGCGGCTTCGCTGCGGAGCGGGTGAGCCGAGTGCAGCAGCTGGGTCGCCAGCACGCCCGCGCCGAAACCCAGGAGCACGAGGAGGAGTGGAGCTAGGCGCCGCCACCGCCGGGCGGCGCGGCCGGCGCCTGCCGGGGAAGCGGCTTCCATCATCCTCCCTCCGGTTCCGTGTCCGAATTCTCGGCGGGGAAGGAAGCACCGAGCGCGATCCGCAGTACCGGCTCGTCGGAGACGGCCGCCGCGGGTCTTGCCTCGGGAGAGGCGGCGTCGAACCACGCCGAAAGGTCAGCCGAGGCCGGGCCGGAGGCGCCGAGGACCTGCCCTTCCAGCGCGCGCAGGAATTCGCCGGGATCGGCTCCGTCCCCGTCCAATTCCTCGATCGGCCCCGCACCCGGCTCGGAAAGGATGCCCTGCCAGAGACTGAGTCCGGCGGCCGCGATCGCCACCGCGGCCGCCGCGGCGAGCCGGAAGCCCAGCTGGCTCCAGGTCCAACGCGGGATGACGGAAACCGTCTCCCGGCGGGATCTCCAGCGGGAGACGAATTCCGGATCGGGCTCGCAGCGGATCGCGAGCCGAGCGGACGCCTCGCCGAGCCGGTCGCGCTCGCGCCGGAGTTCCGGATCGTCCGCGAGCTGCCGATCGAGCCGGCGGACCGCCGCGGCGTCGAGTTCCCCGTCGAGATACGCCGAAAGCGCCGCAGACGACTTCGTGGGCAATTCCCCGGACGACTCTCCGAGCGGGGCTCGGGAGTCGGAACCGAAGCCGCTCATCCCGAATCTCCCGGATCCAGCGCTGCGGGCGGATCCGGTGCCGGGGAGAGTTCCAGCGCCGCCGCCAAACGCTGCCGCGCCCGATGGATTCTGGACTGCACCGTCCCGAGCGGCGTCCGGCAGGAGTCCGCGATTTCCCGGTAAGTCATTCCTCCCACTTCCTTCAACAGCAGAGCCTCCCGCTCCGCTTCGGCCAGCGTCCGAAGCGCGGACGAGAGCTCGGCGCGCCGCCGCATTCCTTCCGGCGCGTCTTCGGCGCGGGTTGCCCGGTCCTGGTCTTCTCCAGGGGTTGCGGCTTCGACGAGCCGGCGCCGCCGTCCGGCACTTCGCAGCGCGTCGTGGGCGCAGCGGATCGCGATCCGGCACAGCCAAGCGCCCACCGGCCCCTCGCCTCGATAACCCGAGGCACGGCGAAAGGCTCGCAGATAGGCCTCCTGGGCGGCGTCCTCCGCTTCCGAAGCGTCCCGCAGGATCGTGAGGGCAACGGACCGAACGCGGCTCTCGGTGCGGCGGACCAGCTCGTCGAAAGCGCGCGGGTCTCCCTCCTCGCGGAATCTCCGCAGCAGCCGGCGCTCTTCCCGGTTCTCCGCTTCCCGATCCGGCACTCCCGGGTTCGAGAGGGGGCCTTCGGTTCGGGTCTCCTCATCGGGCGCATCTCTAGCTGGCTCAGAAGGAAGACGCACGGGGGCCGCCGTTTTGTTCACGCCGCGCACGACCCGAAGCTGCCGGGCAGTCTAGTCCGGGGTCCGCCAGCAGTGGCCGCATACTCTCGGAGTGACTCGCCCGCGAGACCAACGGATCGAAACCCGCAGCGTCCACGCCGGGGCGGCCCGCAATCGGGCGGGGGCGGTGGCGCCGCCCATCCACCTCTCGACGACCTTCGAACGGGGGCCCGAGGGGGAGCTGCGTTCCGAATTCATCTACAGCCGGAGCGGGAATCCGGACCGGACGGCGCTCGAGGCGGCGATCGCCGATCTCGAAGGGGGCGCGGAATGCGTGAGCTTCGCGTCGGGGCTCGCCGCCATCCACTCGCTGCTGCTGACGCTCGCTCCCGGCGACCTGGTGTTGGCGCCGCAAGACGCCTACCACGGGACGACGCAGCTCCTGAACGGATCCTCGAATGGGTCCCTGTCGCGCTGGGGCCTTCGCACCCGGGGCACCGATTTCCTCGATGCCGGCGATCTCGACGCCGGCCTCGCCGAGCGCCCGGTGCTGGCCATCCTCGAAACCCCCTCGAACCCCACCCTGCGGATCACCGACATCGCCGCGGTCGCGGCGTCCTGCCGCGCCGCCGGGGTGTTGGTCGCGGTGGACAACACCTGGATGACCCCCGTTCTCCAGCGGCCTCTCTCTCTCGGCGCCGACATCGTGATCCACGCGACCACCAAGTATTTCGGCGGCCACAGCGACGCGACCGGCGGCGCGGTGGTGGTCCGCAGGGGACTCGAGCTGACCCCGCGCCTCCGGTCGGTGCAGATGGATACCGGCCCCGTCCCCTCTCCCTTCGACGCCTGGTTGCTCCGCCGCGGGATCAAGACCCTGCCGCTGCGCATCCGTGCTCAGTCCGCCGCGGCGGGAGCGGTGGCGCGCTTCCTCGACCGCCACCCGGCCGTCCTCCGCACCTGCTATCCGGGGCTTTCGAGCGATCCTGGACACGAAGTCCAGACGCGCCAGGCGGACGGCTACGGCGCCATGCTCTCGTTCCGGGTTCGCGGCGGCGAAGCGGGCGCCCGGAGAGTGCTCTCACGGGTGCGGCTGGCGATTCGCGCCACCAGTCTCGGCGGGGTGGAAACGCTCATCGAGCACCGGGCGCTCGTGGAAGGGCCGGATACCGAGACCCCTCGGGACCTGGTGCGCATGTCCATCGGGCTCGAACACCCGGAAGACCTGATCGCCGACCTCGGCCAGGCGCTGGCGGCGGTCTGATACCCCCCCCTGCGGTCTGGCGACCCGAGCGGCCTCTCCGGTTCCGTCCTACGATGGTGTAGGGGGGCGTCGCGTGCCGAGCCCGGGCTTCCCGCGCCGGGCCCGCTCGAAAAAGAGCGCCCCGGACGGGCTGCGCTTCCCGCTTGGCAGTGGTGACTCCCATTCGGTTCCATAAGCCGGAACACAGGAAACCACCCGGGTGCTGTTCCGGATTCTACCGAAGTCGGCAGACCTCCGGGAGTAGGGTTTGGGGGCGCGCTTTCCCGCGGGATCAACAGAGTGCCGGGAGCGGGGCTCGAACCCGCACGCCCCTTCGGGGCAGAAGATTTTAAGTCTCCCGCGTCTGCCATTTCGCCATCCCGGCAAGCCGTCGATTCCAGTCTCTACCCCAGCCACCCGTCCGACTCCCGACTCCGCCGCCCTCCCATTCTCCGAGAGGAGTCCGAGGTGCCTCGCCTAGCAGCCTGTGGACAAAGTCACAGCTAGCGGCGGTTTCAGACTTTCGATTTCCAGATTTCCATCGTCCGGATCTTCATGCCGGGCGGAGGCGGCGGGCGGATTCGAACCGCCGAATAGAGGTTTTGCAGACCTCCGCCTTGGCCACTTGGCTACGCCGCCGATCCGCTGAAGAACCCGGGAACCGCAGGGGAGCGGGACACGGGATTCGAACCCGCGACTTCAACCTTGGCAAGGTTGCACTCTACCACTGAGTTAGTCCCGCTCTGAGAAGACGCGATTGTACCGACGGGACGCTGCGGCCGGGGCACCGGTCAGAAGGCTCCGCGCCGGATCCGGACGATCGGCCGTCCGCCCGGCCGGACGACCAGGCGGACGAACCGAGCGCGGAGCCGGCGGAGCAGAGAGACCGCGCGGAGCGGACCGCTTCTGGCAAACCAGACCTCCACCACATCCAGCCGCAGCTTGGAGCCCGGCGGAATCCGTCTTCTCCCGGATTCGAGGCGCCACATCCTCGCTGCCGAGCGGCGGATCCGCTCCCTCTTTTCCGCGTCCACCCGTTCTGCGGGATCGCCGAAACCGCCCCGGCGGGTTTTCACCTCCACGACCGCGAGGGTGCGCCCCTCCCAGGCCACGATGTCCAGCTCGGCATCCCGCCGTCTTCGCCCCGGCCGGTAGTTCCGCGCCACGATGCGGTAACCGGAGCGGCGCAGCTCCCGCGCCGCGATCCGCTCGCCGCGCGCCCCGAGCCGCAGATGCGGAGGCCGCCGCCTGACGAAGCGGCGGAACAGGCGGGGGAAGCGGCGGGGGTGGGGCCGGATCAACGCCGGCGCCAGCGGGTTCCTGCCGCGGAGTCCTCGAGGAGGATGTTCCGCGCCGCGAGATCGTCCCGGATCCGGTCCGCTTCGGCGAAATCGCGCCGGCGCCGGGCCTGGGCCCGCTTTTCGATCCAGGCTTCGATCTCGCTCGCAAGCGGAGCCCCGCGGGGGAGAGTCGCCGCGGCCGCGGCCGGCACGGCAACCGCCGCGGCAGTCTTCGCGGCAACCGCCGCTACGG
This sequence comes from Vicinamibacteria bacterium, assembly GCA_963422395.1. Lineage (GTDB taxonomy): Bacteria > Acidobacteriota > Vicinamibacteria > Marinacidobacterales > Marinacidobacteraceae. The sequence goes on from OY729431.1 coordinate 1,147,244, forward strand.
GAACGGCCGGGGTGGTTTCGCTGCTCCCCTGGACCGGAGGTTGGAATTCGAAGCTGCCGATCACCGCGTTCAGTCGGCGGATCGCCTTCGCCCAGGGCAGGGAAGCCGCCCCGCCTCCGGGAGAGTGGAGCGCCCGATTTCCTTCCCGAAGCGCGCGGAAGACCTCTCCGAGCGCCTTCGAGGTGTTCAGGTCGTCGTCGAGCGACTGCTCGAAACGGGCGACCGCCTGCGCGGCTCCCGCCTCGGCAGCCGCCGCGGGTTCGGAACTCGGGGCGGCAGCCTTCTCGCTGCCGGCGGCGCTCCCCTCGCTGCGGAGGGCGTCGTCCGAACGGCGGAGGAAGTCGTCCACTCTGCGGATGGCGACCTCGGCCTGGCGCAGGCCGTCCTTGGTGAAATTCAGCTGCTGGCGGTAGTGGACGCTCGCCAGCAGATGGCGGATGGCCGCTGCGGAAAACCCGTCGTCGAGCAGTTCTCGAACCGTGAACTGGTTGCCGAGCGACTTGGACATCTTGCGTCCTTCGACGAGCAGGTGTTCGCAGTGGAACCAGTGGCGCGCGAAGAGGGAGCCGGTCGCTGCCTCACTCTGGGCGATTTCGTTCTCGTGGTGCGGAAACACGAGGTCCACGCCGCCGCAGTGGAGGTCGAAGCCAGAGCCGAGCAGTTCGAGCCCCATTGCCGAACACTCGAGATGCCAGCCGGGCCGCCCGGCGCCGAAGGGGGCTTTCCAGACCGGTTCGCCGGGTCGAGCGGCCTTCCAGAGCACGAAGTCGGAGGCGTCCTCCTTGTCGTATTCGTCCGAGTCCACCCGCGCGCCCGCCAAGCGGTCCGAGGCAGCCGCTCCGGAAAGCCGTCCGTATCCGGGGAAACCGGCGACCCGGAAATACACGGAACCGCTGGACTCGTAAGCGGACCCGTTGTCCAGCAGTGCGGAAACGAGCCGGATCATCGCCTCGATGTATTCGGGGTCGGTGGCCCGCGGGTAGTGCTCGGCTCGCTCGATTCCGAGAGCGTCGGCGTCGGAGAAGAACTGCTCGATGAACCGGGTGGTGTATCCGCGCAGGGACTCGCCGGTTTCCGCCGCTCCGCGGATCGTCTTGTCATCCACATCGGTGAAGTTCATCGCCTGCATCACGCGGTAGCCCTTGAAACGAAGGAACCGGCGCAAGATGTCCTGCGCCACGAAGGTGCGGAAGTTGCCGATATGCCCGCGGGCGTACACCGTGAGCCCGCAGGTGTACATGCGCACTTCGGAAGGCCGCCGGGGGATGAACGGCTCGATCCGGCCGCCGAGGGTGTTCCACAGCCGGAAGACGGTCTCCTGAGACATGGGTTCGTTCAGTCGAAGACGGTCATCCGGTGCGCTTCAGCACCACGAGGGTGAGATCGTCCCGCAGCGGGTTCGAACCGGCGAAGGCCCGAGCGCGCGAGAGCAGGTCGCCGCAGATGTCGCGCGCATTCCTGCCGCGCGCCTCGGTGAGCGTCTCGAGGATCCGGTGGTCGTCGAACACCGCCCCGGCCGGATCCTCGGCCTCGCTGAGTCCATCGGTGAACATGGTGAGCAGGTCTCCGGTTTCGAGAAGGCAGCTGCCGACATCGGTCTCGATTTCGGGGAAGAGTCCGAGGACCGTCGAACCCCGGTCGAGCCGTTCGACCTCCCCGTCCCGCCGGACGAGCAGTGGACGCACATGGCCGGCGTTCAGATAGGAGAACCGGCCGTTGGCAGGATCGAGATGCGCCAGCACTGCGGTCATGTAACGGGCTTCCTCGGTGTTCTGGTGGAGTAGCTGGTTCAGTTCCGCGGCGGCGCTGTCGAGCCTCGTTTGGCCGTGAAGGAAGAAGGCGCGAAGCGACGCCTGCACCGACGCCATGATGAGCGCCGGCCCGGCGCCCTTGCCGGATACATCGGCGATCGTCAGGAAGATGCCCCCGCTGCGCTCGAGGTAATCGTAGTAGTCGCCCCCGACCGCGAGGCAGGGGATGTTGATGCCCGAGAGGTCCCAGCCCGGCGGGTTCGGGGTCTCGGCGGGAAGGAATCGCGCCTGGATGCGCCGCGCCGCCTCCAGCTCCTTCTCCTTCTCGATCGCGGCCCGGGTGAGGCGCATACTCTCCACCGCCGCCGCCGCCTGTCCGGCGAGCGAGGCGAGAAACGCGCGATCCGCGGACGACAGGTCCCGCCCGAAGCCGGCGGCTCCGAGGAAGAGAGCGCCGCGCACCAGGCCGGAGGCGAAGGGGACGATCCAGCCGATCGAGAGTTCGGCGAGCGCGCGGGCGGTTTCTGGATTCTGCAGGCGGTCGGCTGGCAGGATCTCCTGTTCCTCGGCGACGAGTCCGGCGGCACGGAGGAAAAGCGTCGAATCCTCTTTCGGCCGCCGGGGCCCCCTGGCTGCGAGCACTCGGCCCGCGCCCACCACCACTCCTCGGCTGGCGAGCACATGCCCCATCGCTCCGTTGAGGAGCAGATCCCAGACGGCGCTTTCCTCGTGCGCCCGGTGCATGCCCGCGGTCAGGTCCATCAGGGACCGCAGCTGGTACACCTGGAGGGCGAGCCGGCGGTTCACCGTGTGCAGTTCTTCGTCGCGGCGGCACCGTTCGAGAGCGGCCGCCGCCGAGATCGCAAGGGCTTCGAGAAAGTCGCTTTCGGATCCGGTGAGTTCGGGGTGCGCCCCTCCCAGGAGCAGCAATCCCGAAAGATTCTCCCGAGTGCGCAGGAGCGCTGCCGCTGCCGCGCCGGACTGCTCCATCACCCGCTGGAAGGGTGCGAAAGCAGCGTCGCGCAAGCCGTCCGCACTCGCGCACCGGAGCACCGCCTCTCCGGGAAGTCGGTCGGGAACCTCGAAGCGCAGTTCCTCCCAGCCGGGGCTTCGGGCGCCGCGGCGGCCGGCGGGGCGCAGCCCCCCCTCTCCGTCGGGAAGGAGCAACCCGGCCCAGCGGGCTCCGGTTTCCCCGATCCCGACCAGCAGGATCAGCGATGCGACCTCCTCGGCGTTCAATCCATCGGTCAGCGCGGCGCTGAAGTCGGTCAGTGCCAGGAGTTCGGAGAGCCGCCGCTCGAGGTCGGAGTCGAGACGGTCGAAGTGGGGGGCGAGGAGGCGTTGATAGCGGGCGCCGGTGGAGCAGCGCCCCTCGGCGCCCGATCCCGTCCGGCTCTCAGCCACTCGAAGTTCCGGAGGCTGTCTCGGACTTCTGCCGCTCGAGGATCCAGAGCCCAACGCCGGGAGACGGTTCCTCGTGGAGGACACGGTCCATGAGCCGCCGCATGAGGTGGACGCCGAGCCCGCCTCGCCGGCGTTCGCGGGCCAGCCGGCCGAGGTCCACGCCGGTGGGGAGATCGCCCGGTGCGTCTCCCCGGTGCTCCAGCTCGATCCGGAGCAGGGAGGGGCCGGGAACGAACCGCAGCCGAACTTCGTGCCCCGGCTCGCTCCGGTAGGCGTGTTCCACCACATTCGTCATCGCTTCTCCCACCGCGACGGCGATCTCCTCTGCTGCTGCGGCATTGAACCCCCCGGCCATCGCCGTCCGCCGGGTCGCCTCATGAACCAGGGTCAGTGACTCCGGAGCCGCCGGGACATCCATCTGGAACGGCGCGCGCGGCCTCGGCGCGCGTTCTCGGGCCACGGCTCGTCAGTCGTTCGCGAAGCTCGCGACGGCTTCCTCCTCCTCGTCGAAGGTCTGACACAACCGGTCGAAGCCCAGGACCCGAAAGATGTGCCCCACGGTACGGGTGAGACGGGCGACCCGGATGTCCCCGCCCCGGGCCCGCACTTCCTCGATGAGCCCCATGATCGCTCCGAAGCCGGCGCTCGCCACATAGGACAGGTGCACCCCGCTGATGACGATCCGGGTGTCGCCCGCTTCCACGAGCCCGTTCAGGGTGCTCTCGAATCCGGCGACGGTGTGCGCGTTGATGAAACCTCGCGGTTCGACGACGACCACGGCGCCGAAGCGGCGGGTGGTGACCTCGAGATCGGGCATCGGCTCAGTATCCAGCCGGAAGCCCGGGAACAGACGAGGCGGCTTCGATCATGCTCGATCGCAGTCTCGGACCGAAGTCGAAGGACTCGGGATCGCGCACTCGGGAGACATCGTGCTCGAGTTGCGCCCGCAGCGGGTCGGCCCCAGCGAAGGCTGCGATCGGGCGCAGGAAGGCGCGGAAGCAGAGTCGGAGCGCGGAGACCTGCCCGGAGAAGCCGATCAGGTGGGCTTCGAGCGAGGGCGAGTCGCGAAAAGTGGGCCGGGGACCGTGGTGCACGACGGCACGGAAACGGCGGGCCGCGGCAACCGTGGCGAGGGAACCGACCATCGCCTCGGCGGCGTACACCCCGTGGGGTAGCAACACTTCGTCTTCCGGCTCCAGGTTCGCGGTCGGAAACCCGAGGGTGCGGCCTCTTCCCCGGCCCGGGACCACGACGCCGGCGATCTCGTAGGGACGCCCGAGGAGCGCGGCGGCGAGGTCGAGATCTCCGGCGGCCAGGGCGTCTCGAATCCGGGAAGAGGAGATCGGGGATCCCTTCCAGGAGACCGTCGGGGCCTCGATGAGGCGGAATCCGTGCTGTGCGCCGAGTTCGCGCAGGGTGTCGAGATCGCCGCTTCGGCCGCGGCCGAAGCGGAAGTTCCTGCCCTGGACTACGGCCCGGGCGCCGAGGCGCGAAACGAGCAGGCGTTCGACGAACTCGGCAGGGGTGATCCGCGCGAGCGCCGCATTGAACTCGACCACCAGCAGGCGCTGAACCCCCACGCTCTCCAGTTGCTCCGCCTTCAGCGCCAGGCTGGTGATGCTCTTCGGGGCGAGGTCGGGACGGAGCAGACGGGCGGGATGGGGATCGAAGGTGACGGCGGCCAGCGCGGCGTCCCGTTTCTCGGCTTCGCGGTGCGCGAGAAGCAGGGCCCGGCGATGTCCGAGATGCACCCCGTCGAAGTTTCCGATCGTTGCGACCGTCGGTTGGAGCTGGCGTTTCTGCAGCGGCTGGCGGCTCTCCAGGACGCCGAGCCCCGCCGGCTCCAACTGGCGAATGCGCTCGATCCTCATGCGCGCCTCATGCGGACGGGGGCCGGCTGGGGGCCGGGGGGCGGGCGCGCTCCATGTACGCCAGGCGCAGCTGGTAGAGCATCTGGGAGAGCAACCGGACATCGCCCGGGGCCAAGCGGCCGCGGGTCTTCTCCTCGAGGACCTCGAAGAGCCCGATCACCATCTGCAGGCCCGCGAGCACCTCGCTGCCGGCCGCGTCTGCCGTTTCCCCTGCCGTTTTTCCCGAGGTCCTTCCTGCTGTCCTGGGCTCTCGTTCCAGCAGGGCCGCCGCCTGGCTGAACAGCAGAGACACCAGCTGTCTGAAGCGCGGCTCTTCTTGCAGCGAAGGCCCATCCAGAGAAGGCGTACCGGCCGACTCCAGTTTCGGCGATGGAGGTGCCGCCGCCGGCCTCGGCTTCGGGGCAGGCTCGCTGGAAGTCCCGGAGGGCACCTCGGGCGGGGATGACGCCGGCGCTTCGGGGGTCTCGCGGCGGGAACCGTCGCGGGCGAAGGCGCGGCGGTCCCGGACGACGATACGCGGTTTCTCTTCGCCGTCGCTCATGTTCGTCACGCGCCCTCGGGACGACCGGCGCGCCGGAATCCTAACGATCCTGACCGTGGAAGGGATCGGGGTGCCGTCGCGCCTTGAGGCGATTCGGCGCGAAGGGAGAGAATCCGCCCGCCATGGACCAGCCTGCCGACGACGCCGCTTCGGGCTCCCCGCCGAGCTCTGCGGCTGCGAGCGCTGCTGCGGTCGTCCGGCTGATGGGGGTGATGGCCCGCCTGCGGGCGGAGGATGGCTGCCCCTGGGATCTGAAGCAGACTTGGCGATCGCTCACCCGCCATGTGCTGGAGGAGGCGCACGAACTGGTGGACGCCGTGGATCGAGGGGACCCTGATGCCGTCCGCGAGGAATGCGGCGACCTGCTGCTCGAAGTCGTCTTCATGGCGCAGATCGCCGCCGAGGAAGGCCGGTTCGGGATGGCCGAGATCGCCCGGGGCATCGCCGACAAGCTGATCCGGCGCCATCCCCACGTATTCGGCGGAGGAGAGCGCGCGAAGGACGCCGCGGCGGCGCTGGCGAGCTGGGAAGCGGTCAAGGCAGAGGAAAGGGCCGAGCGCTCCTCCCCGGCCGACGGTCTGCCCCGCGGCCTGCCGGCATTGCTCTTCGCGGTGAAGGTGATCGAAGGGCGAGTCGGTCGGCAGGGTGGGGACGCGGACGAAGGGGCACCGCGCCCGGGCGGACTTTCGAGCGCCGCCGCCCGCTTGGAAGCGGCGCGCCGGAGCGGGGACCGCGGCGGCCTCGAGCGAACCTTCGGCGACTTCCTCTTCGCGGCCGCTGCCGAAGCCCACCGCCTCGGGCTCGACCCCGAAGCCGCCCTGCGCCAAGCCGCCCGCCGTTCCGCGGCCCGGGAGGCCTACCGCGCCGGCCCGGCGCTCCCGACGGAGGGGGGATGACCCCAGACCGCATCGCGGGTTTCCTCTGGGGGATCGCCGACGATGTGCTCCGCGATGTCTTCGTACGCGGCAAGTATCGGGATGTGATTCTGCCGATGACGGTCATCCGGCGCTTCGATGTGGTGCTCGAACCGGTGCAGGATCGGGTGCTGGAGAGGAAGAAAATGCTCGATCGAGCGGGGGTGGTGGAGCAGGACAGCGCGCTCCGCGGGGCAGCCGGGCAGGACTTCTACAACACCTCTTGCTTCACCCTGCACGATCTGCTCTCCCTCAGCAGCCGGCAACAGCAGCACGACGACTTCCTGGCGTATCTCGACGGCTTTTCCCCGAATGTCCAGGACATCCTCGAAACTTCGATTTTCGCAATCAGCTCGGACGGCTCCGGAAGAATGACGCCATCGGGGCGCTGATCGAGAAGTTCCTCTCCCCGGCGATCAACCTGAGCCCGGAAACCGTCCTGAACGACGACGGCTCGATCCGCCTCCCCGGTCTCGACAACCACGCGATGGGCACCATCTTCGAAGAGCTGGTCCGGCGCTTCAACGAGGAGACCGACGAAGAGGCAGGGGAGCACTGGACTCCCCGCGACGCGGTGCGGCTGATGGCGAATCTCGTCTTCCGCCCGGTCGCCGACCGCATCGAATCCTCGACCTATCTGCTCTACGACGGCGCTTGCGGCACCGGCGGGATGCTCACCGTGGGCGAGCAGACCATGCGCCAGCTTGCGGCGGAGCGGGGTAAGAACATCTCGACCCATCTCTACGGGCAGGAGATCAACTCCGAGACCTACGCCATCTGCAAGGCCGAACTGCTGCTCTGACAAAAAAGGCATCTTGATCAGACCTTCCTTCGATCCTCGTTCTAGAAGAGGTAAGTGGAAAAGAGCAGTTCCTGGATTGAAATGAAAGCAGAAACATGGAAGACGAAAGAAACCCGGATAGCAACGGTTGCGTCAGTAGCCGGGACGATCCTGTGTGCTGCCAAAGTAAAGCAAGACTCCAGAAACGCGAAGATAGCCCGTGCCAAATCGGCTACCGAAGCGGGATGGTGGAGCCGAAGGAGGAGCTGACGGCGAACGCGGGCGACCGAGGCAGCTACCAGCGCTGCTGGACCGGGTGCGAGAAGTTGGGGGCGGCGCAAGACGCAAGGGGGGAATGGATCTGGTCTGCCTGGCGTCGAATCTGCGGCGGAAATCCTGACAGCCTCGGGGTCGTGGCGGCGGCGGTGGAGTGGTTCGGCCTCCCGGTCTGCGAGGTCGATTCGGCGGAGGCAGCACCCGCCGGGCCCTTGACTCTCGGTCGCTTCGCGAGCTCGTGGAGGCGGTTCGGTGCCGGAATCCGGAGGGGCCGTACCGCGGACCGGGGCCGGATGGGAGTGCGCTGGCGGGAGGCGGGCCGCCCGCGGTGGGCCGGCTGCTCGCCGAGGGCCTCTTCGACCCCAGCGAAGCGGGTCTCGATCCCCGACGGGCGGTGAGCCGCCGGGAGGTGATCGGTTTCGCTGCCCGCCTGCTCGGTCGGGATCCAGGCCTCTTCCGGCGCGGGCAGGTCCGCGAGGCCGGCGCCGGCGGAATCTCGGTAGAGCCCGAGAGGAGCGGCTCTCCCGATCGGGATCCTGACCTTCTCTGGATCGAACCGGCTCCGGAGGCCCGGCTTTTTCGAGAGGTGCGTCCGGTTCGGATCCCGGGACGCGCGGATCCTGCTCCCCTCGCCGTCCCGGTCGGGCGCCTCCGCCTGCGGGTGGGCGACTTCGTGCGATACCGGTCCCGGCCCGGGGAGGTCGTCTCCCGGTCCGGCGGCGAAGTCGGGATCGAGTTCGAGGCTCTGATCCTCGAAGACCGCGGTGACGCGCTCGACCGCTTCTCCCGGCAGAGCAGCTGGCTGGTTCCGAAGAACAACCGCGATCTCTCCGCCGCGGTCGCCCGCGTGCGCCCGATCGGAGAGATCGTGGCGCTCGAGCCGCTGGAATACGGCCGATCCGGGCGGGTCGTGCGACTCCGCTTCGTGGGCACCGAAGGGGAATGGGAAGCTCGCGGGCTCCAGATCCGGCGGCTCCTCGGGATCTCCGAGAATCTGTTCTTCGCCGAACCGCGGCGGCGGGGCGAAGGAGAAGTGATCGAGTGGTGGTTCACCGGACGCGGCTGGGGACACGGGCTCGGGTTGTGCCAGGCGGGTGCGTACGGGATGGCCGCGGCCGGCGCCGACTACCGTGAGATCCTGGCGCACTACTACCCCGGGACCAGCATCGCCCCTGCCCGATGAGTTTTAGCAGGGGGCTTATGAAGATGACTTGACAGCAGGGCGGGGGTCGCGATGATGGCGGGATGCGGATTCTTACCTTCACGGGGAAAGGTGTTGCGGTTGCTGCCGGAGGAATTGGCGTGATCACCGCCCCGTCCGATTTAGCCCGACTCCTGCGCTCGACCGCCGATTGGTTCGATGGTGGCGGGAATGTGGAGCTGATTTTGTGGGGCGTGATCATTGTCTTCGGCATCTGGATGGTGCTCGATATTTGGACATTATTTGCGCGCGGGCAACGCCGCAAACGCAAGCCGCCATCTGGGGCGACTGTGGGCTATGCAACAGCGTCCGTGATCGCAAACGGCTACATCGATCCCGATAACACCGGGCGAGATGGTGTGAGAATCGCCGTGCGGAGTCAGATTCTTAAGAAGTTCGAGGACGTGCCGGGGGCGAAGGTCGGTGACGAATACAACGCCGATCTTTTGCATCGATGGCTTCAGAAGAACGCGGCGCGAGCGCTCGTGAAGCACCAAAGCGAGATCAGATGATCGTTCTCCCAGGGGACCGGTTTCGATGAGCGCGAGATTCCGCTTCGGCTTCAGTCCTGCCCAGCTGCGCGCCGGGGCGTTCTCGGTGCTGGCCCTGCTCCTGATCGCCGGAATCCGCGCGCTCGTCTGACGGGCGGTGGTTGATGGCAGCGAAGTCGGAAAACGGCGCCGAGCCTCGGAAGCGGCGATGGGTTCTCCTCCCCTCATCGTTTTGGCGCTCGTCGGGCCGACGGCCTCCGGCAAATCGAATCTCGCGGTCCGGCTCGCCCGCCGCCTTCCCTTTCCGGTGGAGATCGTTTCCTGCGATGCCTTTCAGGTGTATCGCGGGCTCGACATCGGTTCGGGGAAACCTCCTTTCGCCGCGCGTGGAGGTCTTCGACATCATCTTTTCGATACCCTGGAGCCGGATGATCCGTGCACTGCGGGCCGGTACGCCGAGCTCGCTGCGGCAGCCATTCGGGGGATCGCGAACCGGGGCGCGATTCCCCTGGTCGTGGGGGGAAGCGGCCTCTACTTCCGCGCCCTGCGGGACGGAATCTTCTCGGGACCCGGGCTCGATCCGCGCCTCCGCGAGCGGCTCCAATCGCTGTACCGCCGGCCCGCCGGCGGCCGCTGGCTCTCCCGACTACTCGCCCGGCTCGACCCCGAATCCCACCGCCGCATCCATGGCAACGACCAGGTGCGCCGGGTGCGCGCCCTCGAAGTAGCCATCGCTTCCGGGGAACCGATTTCAAGGCTTCGGGAGGAGCGCCGCCCTCCGCTTCCGGGTGCCTGCTGGCGGGTTGCCGGCCTGGACCTTCCGCGCCCGGAGCTCGATGTGCTCATCACCGCGCGCGTTCGGGGGATGTTCGATTCGGGTCTGGTGGAGGAGGTTCGCGGTCTTCGGGACCGTTTCGGCGACCGCTGGCCGGGACGCTTCGCCATCGGGTACCGGGAGGTTCTCACCGCCCTCGTCGAAGCGTCCGACGCTTCGGAGGTCGAACGGAGCCTGGCAGCGAGCGAGGCGCGGATCGTCAGCGCGACCCGCCGTTATGCCCGGCGGCAGCGGACCTGGTTCCGCGCCGAGCGGGAAGTGCGGTGGTATCCGGGCGGCGGCGAGGATTCCGCGGTACTGGAATCGGTGCTGCGGCAGTTCGCGGCGCCGAGAGTTCGAGGAGGAGCCGGGCCCCGGTCGGCTACCCTTCCCCTGGTAGCAACTTGAACCATCCAAGACGCCCGCGCGCCGGAAAGGTCCGCCTCCGGATCCTGGCGGGATGCCTGCTCGCGGTGCTGGCGCCGCTCGGGATGGCGCGCGAAGTCCGACCTTGGCAGCAGCAGCCGCCGGATCCCGTAGAAACCGGCGCCTGGTTCAAGGTGCTCGGACTGAGCTCCGGGTCGCCGGAGCCGGTGGTGCTCTCCGAAGCGGAAACGAACGCCTTGCTGGGATCGGTCCAGCTTTCCGCCCTCTTCGCCGAACGGGCCGGCCTCTTGGGGCTGAGCGCACGGCTGCTGCCCGATGAGGTGCGACTCTCGGGGATGCTGGACGGCGGCCTCGCCGCCCGGATCCTCGGCCCCCTGGCCCCCGCGGGCGGCCAGCAGCCATTCGAGACCGTGCTCCGGCTCGAAGGCACTGACGGATCGGGGGAAGCGAAGGTCCTCCGCGGCACGGTGGCGGGTCTCGAGGTGCCGGCTCCCCTGCTGACCGGCGTGATCGTTTCGGTGATCCACGAGATTCTTCAGGACTCGGGGTCCTCCGAGAGTTTCGATCCGGACGCGTCTTTCCCCCTGCCGCGGGCCATCGCGGGCTTCGAAGTGAGGAGCGGCGAGATCCTGCTGACTCCGGCGCCGCCCGGCTGAGGGGAAGCCCGAAATCCGGCTTCGTTGCCCGCCACCGGACCGGATACCGAGGTCCGCGACCTTCCCGGGGTCGGACCGCGCCGGGCGCGGGCCCTCGAAGACGCCGGAATCCACCGGGCCGGCGATCTTCTGCTCCGCCTTCCGTTCCGCTACGAGGACCGGAGCGCCCGCCGCCGGGTCTCCGAGATGTCGGATGGCGAGGCGGCCTCGGTGGAAGTGGCGGTCGAGTCGCTGGAGGTCCGACCGACCCGCCGCCGCGGGCTCCGCATCGTCGAGCTGCGCGGGTACGACGGGAGCGAACCGGTGCGGGCGACCTGGTTCAACCAGGTCCATCTGAAACATATTCTGCGGCCGGGGCGGCGGGTTCTGCTGTTCGGCCCGGTCAAGCGGGCGTTTGCGGGCGGCGCGCCCATGCTGAACAACCCGCGCTACGAACTCGTGGAACCCGGACAGCTGGAACCCGGACTGACGGCGCCCCGGGGGGACGGCGCTGCCCCCCAAGAGCCGGGGGGCAGCCCTCATGTCGGCCGGATCGTGCCCATCTACGAACGGATCGGAACCCTCGACCCGAGGGCGCTGCGGGGGATCCTCCATCATCTGATCGGCTCGGAATCTGCGGCCGGGGCCGGTTACCTGCCCGCTGCGCTCGCTTCCCGGCTGCAGCTGCCGTCGCGGAAGAGGGCACTCGAAGAGGTCCACTTCCCCCCGCCCGGCGCTTCGCTCGAGACCTTCGAGCGGCGAAGGTCTTCCGGCCACCAGCGGCTGATCCTCGAGGAGTTCTTCCTCTTCGCTCTCGGCCTCGAGCTCCGACGCCGGCAGGACCGCACTGCTCGGGCTGGCGGATCCACTTTCGCCGTGGACGACGGCCTCCGCAGCCTGGTGCGGCGGGTGCTCCCGTTCCGCCTCACCCCTTCGCAGCGGGAGGCGCTCGCCACCATGGCCCGGGAGTTCCAGTCGCCGTTGACCATGAGGCGATTGCTGCAGGGCGATGTGGGTTCGGGAAAGACCATCGTGGCGGTGATCGCCGCGCTCATCGTGATGCACCACGGAGCGCAAGCGGCCCTCATGGCGCCGACCGAAGTGCTCGCCGAGCAGCACTTCACCACGATCCGGGGGCTTCTCGAACCGCATGGGATCCGGGTCGCTCTGCTGACCGCGGGACTCGGCGCCGCCGACCGCCGCGACACGCTGACCGCGGTGGCTTCCGGCTGGACCCAGTTCGTGGTGGGGACCCATTCCCTGATCCAGGAGGGCGCGAAGTTCCGCAACCTCGGTTTCGCCGTCGTGGACGAGCAGCACAAATTCGGCGTCGCCCAGCGCAGCAGCCTGTTGGAACGAGGAGGCGGCTGCGATCTGCTGGTCATGACCGCGACGCCGATCCCTCGCTCGCTCACCATGGCGCTGCACGGGGATCTCGATCTTTCGGAGTTGCGGGAGCTCCCCCCCGGCCGCCAGCCGATCCGGACCCTCGTTCGCCCCAGTGCGGAACTGCCGGGGGTGTACCAGAGCGTGCGCAACGAGGTTCGGCAGGGGCGGCAGGCGTTCCATGTGTGTCCCACGATCGACGAGTCCGAAGAGAGCCCGGGGTCTGGCGTCGAGGCCCGCTTCCGGCAGCTCGCCGACGGGCCGTTTCGGGGGCTGAAGGTGGATTTCGTCCACGGCCGGATGCCCTCGGTGCGCCGGGAACGGACGATGGCCGCCTTCGTCCGGGGAGAACTGGAGGTGCTGGTCGCCACCACGGTGATCGAGGTCGGCGTGGATGTCCCGAACGCGACGATGATGGTGGTGGAAAACGCCGAGCGGTTCGGCCTGGCGCAGCTGCATCAGCTGCGGGGCCGCGTCGGTCGGGGTGCCCATCCAGCCACCGCGGTGCTGGTGGTCGGGGGCCGGCCCACCGAAATGGCTCGCCGCCGGCTTCGAGTTCTCGAGGAGACCAGCGACGGATTCCGAATCGCCGAGGAGGACCTCGCGATTCGTGGACCGGGCGACTTCTTCGGCACCCGCCAGTCGGGAATCCCGCCCTTCCGTGTCGCCGACATCGTGCGCGACGCCGATTTCTTGCGCCTCGCCCGCAAAGAGGCCGCGTCTTTCCTCGCTTCGAGCGCCATCGGAACCGCGGAAGGGCGGCGAATCCTCACCCATGTGCGCGCCATCTGGGGAGAGCGGTTTCGTCTGGCCGCGGCGGGGTAATTCCGGAAATGGACTGCTCGCTGTCCCCAGTCCACCGTCCCGGACTCGAGCTCAGCCGGCGCGGGAGACCGCCAGCGGCTGTCCCGAGGCTTGCGCCTCCTCTCCGATGTCCGGATCTTCACCGGCGCCGAGCGGGTGGAGCCGGTCGCCGTCCCGGGTGGGGACGCCGAGGGCGCTGGTGAATGGGTCCGCAGCACAACGCGAAACCTCCGGGAACTCCCTTTCCACCGCTTCGGGCAACCAGTGTTTCCGCGGCGTCTGGAAAACCACGCTGGCCCGGGCGGCCTCCCGAGCCAGAAACCCGGCGAACTCGAGGGGTCCGCCGGCTGTCCAGTTCCGCACCGTTTCGGCGAGCGCCATCGGGTGTTCGAGCGACCTGGCGCCGATCACGCATCCGGGGCGGTAGGTGCGGACGGCGTTGCCGAAGACACTGAAGTTGCGTCCCACCCGGTCGGAGAGCGCATAGGTCATCGGACCGGTGAGCACGACCACATGGGCGAGGCCGGCGGTGCGGTGCGCCAGATCCCACAGATCCATGGGAGATTCCTCGGGATTCGTCGCGCCCCCGCCGAGGCCGGTGGCGAACACGGGGCGGGTGCGGTGGGGATCGCCGATGAGGTGGATCAGCCCCTCGACCCCTTCTTCATCTTGGATGATCCAAGGGACGGGATGGATGCGCCAGCCGTAATCGATGAGCCCCGGCGAATGGGCGAGACCGTGAACGACCCCGGGAACCCAGGCCCCCGGACGCCGCCGCCGAGGGGTGAGCAGCGCTGCCCGGAAGTAACTGGTCTCGTCGGCGCGCGCGAGGATCACGACCGCTTTCCAGGACGGGAGTCCGGAAGCGGCGCCGACCTCGAGCGAAACTGCGAAGTACCGCAACGATCCAGCGCTGCGGTCCACTGCCGCAACGAGTGCGCCGGATGCCCGGTGCCGCTCGACCGGACGCCCGGAAGCCGGGTCCGTTCGGTCCGCGGCGAAGCTCGCGGGGAGGGGGCCCGCATGGGCTTCCACCCAGTGCAGCACCCGATGGCGAGCGCGCGCGAACTCCCCGCCTTCGCCGTCCGCAGAGACCTCTGCCGAGACCACCGCCCGGTGCTCGAGTCTTGGCGGGGCTACGGGCTCACGGACCGCCTGGGGCCTTCGCGCGCGGGAACTCATGGGACCGTTCGGCAGCAGCCGGAGGGCGGGCGTGGGGGGAACTGCCCGGGAAACGGCCGGCGGGGCGGCCCGAGAAGGCGATGGGGTGGACATGGCGTCTCCTTGGGAAAAAGGTTGCGGGGAGGTGGCGTCGAGGAGTCGTCCTCCATCCTCGGAGGGCTGGCGGCGTGAGTGTGCGGATCACCGGCGGCGCCTTCGCCGGCCGGCTGCTCTTCGGCCCGCCGCACCGCGGCGCCCCGCTCCCGGGCCTCCGTCCCACGGCTGCCAGGCTCCGAAAAAGTCTTTTTTCGGTGCTTGCCGACGAGGTGCCCGGATCCTGGGTCCTCGATCTGTGCGCCGGAGTCGGGACTCTCGGTTTCGAGGCTCTGTCCCGAGGCGCCGGGCAGTGCGTCTTCGTCGAACGTGCGCCGCGAATGTGCCGGCTCATCGAACGCAATGCGGAGCATCTCGGCGTCCATTCGCTCCGGCTCGTGGCCGGCGGGGCGGCCCGGGAGCTGCGTCGCCTCGCCGGCGTCGGGACGGAGTTCGGGATCGTCTTTCTGGACCCACCCTGGCGGGATTGGGAGGCCGGCCCCGGGCTTTCGCTTCTGGAAGCCGCCGCCCGGCTCGGCCCCGGAGTGATTGCGGCGGAGCATCGTTCCGGCTGGGCGGCGCCGGTGCGCATCGGAGGGGGGGAGTCCGAGGCCGCCCCGCGGAAGGCATTCGTCCGGACACGGACTCTCACCGCCGGAGACGGCGCGGTTTCGCTGTACCAGCGAGAATCGGGGGAGGGGAACCCGCTCACACCGTTTACAGACGGAAATCGAGTCCGCTTCTTCCCGCCCCCGAAGTGATTTCGCCCGAATTGTGGAAAACTCTCCCCCGGACTCCGCCTCGACGGCTGATTCGGGCCCTATGTGTTAGGTTCCGCCGGCACCGCCCGCCGGCGCGGTGCCCTTCTTTGGAACCAACATCGCGGCTTGCCATCTGCCCGGGTTCCTTCGATCCGCTCACTCTCGGGCATGTGGACATCATCCGACGAGCCGCCCGCCTCTTCGAGAGGGTCGTGGTCTCTGTTCTCCACAACACCGAGAAGGCGCCTCGGTTCACGGTGCCGGAACGGCTCGACTTCATCCGCGCCACCTTCGCGGATGATCCGCGGGTGGAGGCCGCAGCGTTTTCCGGCTTGCTCGTCGCCTATGCGCGTCGGCAGGGCGCCTCCGCCATCGTGCGGGGTATCCGGGCCGTTTCCGATTTCGAATACGAGTTCCAGATGGCTCTCATGAACCGCCGGCTGGCGCCGGAGGTGGAAACTGTCTTTCTCACTCCCGCCGAGGAGTATTCCTATGTGAGCTCGAAGCTCATCAAGGAGATCGCAGCTCTCTCGGGCGATGTGACCGGACTCGTGCCCGCGCCGGTGGCCCGCCGGCTGGCGGAGAAGTTCCCCCGCGACCCGGCCGTCGTCTGATTCGGCGGGCTGCCTGCCGCGCGACTCCATCCACCGGCTGCCAGTCTTGCCTGCCTCCCGACATCTGTGAGCGACCCCTCGATCCGCCTCGCCTCCCGGGTCGGCACGATCTCATCCTCGCCGACCATGGCGGTCATGGCGGAGGCGATGCGGCTTCGGGCCGCTGGCGAGGCGGTGGTGGATCTTTCGGCTGGCCAGCCGGATTTCGACACCCCCCAGGTCGCCCGGGATGCCGGGATCGCGGCTATCGAGTCCGGGTACACCCGCTATACGCCGAATCCCGGCGCTGCCGAGCTGCGGAGCGCCGTTGCCGCTGGTTACCGACGCGACTTCGGTCTCGATTGCACCGCCGGCGAGGTGCTGATCACCTCGGGGGGGAAACACGCCCTCACCGGCCTGCTCCTCGCCACCTGCGAACCGGGCGACGAAGTGGTGATTCCGACCCCGTACTGGCCGACCTTTCCCGAGCAGGTCCGGATCGCCGGAGCCCGTCCGGTGTTCGCGGGCACGGACGAAGCGAGCGGGTTCCGGCCTACCCGCGCTGCGCTCGAACCGGCCGTCTCGGATTCGACGCGGGCCATCATCCTGAACATCCCGGGGAATCCCTCGGGCGTCGTTCTTTCTCCCGAAGAACTCGAAGCGGTCGCTCGCCTCGCGGCCGGGGCGGACGCCTGGCTGCTCTGGGACGACACTTACGCGCGGCTCACTTTCGAGCCGGCTCCCGAAGGCGCATACCGGCGACTCGCAGACATTCTCGGCCACCGACTGCTCATCGCCGGCGGGGCGTCCAAGTCGTACGCCATGACCGGCTGGCGGCTCGGCTGGGCGATCGGTCCCGAGCCGGTCATCGAAGCAGCCGCTTCCCTCCAGAGTCAGATGACATCGAGCGCCTGCGCGATCTCGCAAAAGGCGGCGCTCGCCGCGGTCCGCGCGGACCCCGCAGATTTCGCCTGGATGTCCCGGGAGTTCGCGCGGCGGATGACGCGGATGCGCGAGGGGCTGCTTCGGATCGAAGGAGTCCGCTGCGGCGCACCGGACGGCGGCTTCTATCTGTTTCCCAACTTCGCCGGATGTCTGGCGTCCGGCGAGGGCTCGATCGCTCTCGCTTCCGCGCTGCTCGACCGCGAGCGCGTCGCCGCCGTTCCCGGCGCCGCGTTCGGTCACGACACCCATCTCCGACTGAGTTACGCAACTTCCGACGACGAGATCGCCGAAGGCGTGTCCCGCCTCCAGCGTTTCTTCGCTCAGCGCGCTTAGCGCAGCGCGCAGGCGCTGCCGTGCGTGCGGGGAGGAGACTCCCTCATTCCCCGCGAAAAGAGAAAGGGGGCGGAGGGAGCCGCCGAAGCGATGCGCACCGCTGCTATTGCCCTGCCAAGCCCCGCGCCGTAGAATTCCCCGGTTTCCGGAGCCGGCCCGGGGATCAGCCAAGCGGCCCCGGGGGCTCTGGATACGCTCCGGCAGGAGCGGGAAGGCCCCCTCCCAACAGGCAGATCCAGACGCTGGCAAGGCGCAACTTCTGGTCGGCTTTCTGGTCGGCTCGTGGGCAGCGGCTTCGACCAGCGGGGGATTCCCCCCGCACGAAAGCGCGCAGACCAACCGGCGAAAGGCCGGCTGACAGAGGAGTCCATGCACATCGAATCCGAAACTCCGGCGCCCGGGAACGGGCGCATCTCCATCAGGGACGGGCAACTGCAAGTCCCCGACCATCCCGTGATCCCCTTCATCGAGGGGGACGGGACGGGGCGCGACATCTGGCGGGCCAGCGTGCGGGTTTTCGACGCCGCAGTCGAAAACGCCTATCGGGGCTCGCGGCGCATCCAGTGGCTCGAGACGCTCGCCGGAGAAAAGGCGTTCAACGAGACCGGCGAGTGGCTCCCCGAAGCCACGGTCAACACTTTCCGCGACTATCTGGTCGGGATCAAGGGGCCGCTCACTACTCCGGTCGGCGGCGGCATCCGCTCGCTGAATGTGGCGCTGCGCCAGGTTCTCGATCTCTATGTGTGTCTCCGCCCGGTCAAGTGGTACGCGGGGGTTCCCAGCCCGGTCCGCCACCCGGAACAGGTGGACATGGTCATCTTCCGGGAGAACAGCGAGGACATCTATGCGGGGGTGGAATACCGCGAAGGCTCCGAAGAGGTGCGCCGGCTGGTCACCTTCCTGCGCGACGAGATGGGGGTGCGGAAGATCCGTTTTCCGAAGACCTCCGGGATCGGGATCAAACCGGTGAGCCGCGAAGGCACCGAGCGGCTCGTCCGGGCCGCGATCCGCTACGGGCTCGACCACGGCCGGCGGAGCGTCACCCTGGTCCACAAGGGCAACATCATGAAGTTCACCGAGGGCGCCTTCCGCGATTGGGGCTATGCGTTGGCGGCCCGCGAGTTCCGCGCCGAAACGGTGAGTGAGCGCGAGAGCTGGATCCTGTCCAACCGCGAGAGCAATGCGGGGATGCAGACGCCATCGAACGCGCGCGCCATCGAACCCGGCTACGACTTGATGCCCCCGGAACGCCAGGCGGCGGTGCGCGCCGAGGTCGAGGAGTGCCTGGCGTCGCTTTGGGACACCCACGGCAACGGGCGATGGAAGAATCGCCTGATGGTCCGCGACGCCATCGCGGACATCACCTTGCAGCAGGTGCTCACCCGGGCTCGTTCTTTCGATGTGATCGCGACCATGAACCTGAACGGCGATTACCTCTCCGACGCTCTCGCCGCGCAGATCGGCGGGATCGGAATCGCTCCGGGCGGCAACATCAACTACGACACCGGACACGCCATCTTCGAAGCGACCCACGGCACCGCTCCCAAATACGCCGACCAGGACAAGGTGAATCCGGGTTCCGTCATCCTCTCCGGAGTGATGATGTTCCGGCATCTTCGCTGGAATGAAGCGGCCGACCGGATCGAGAATGCGCTCGAGGCGACGATCGCCCAAAAGCGGGTGACCTACGACTTCCACCGGCTCATGGAGGGCGCTGTGAAACTGAAGACCTCGGAGTTCGCGGACGCGATCATCGGGAACATGGCCTGACGGGCGCGGTTCCCGAGAGGGTCGGAAAAGAGGGGTTCAGTCGGAATGCTTCCGAAAGTCACCGTCATCGGCGCCGGGAATGTCGGCGCCACGACCGCGCAGCGGCTCGCCGACGCCGAGCTGAGCGATGTCGTCCTGATCGACATCATCGACGGAATTCCGCAGGGCAAGGGTCTCGACATGCTGGAAGCCCGTCCGATGACCGGCGTCGATGTCCGGGTCTCGGGAACTTGCGACTACGCCGACACCGCCGGTTCCGATGTGGTGGTCATCACCGCCGGACTGCCGCGGCAGGCGGGGATGAGCCGCGACGACCTGCTTCGCAAGAACCACGACATCGTGAGCAGCGTGACCCGTCAGGCGGTCGCCCATTCGCCGGAGGCCATCCTGGTGGTGGTCTCGAATCCGCTCGACGCCATGGCGCAAAGCGCCCTGCGGGCGAGCGGACTGCCGAAACAGCGGGTGGTCGGGATGGCCGGCGTGCTCGATGCGGCGCGGATGCGGACCTTCATCGCTGCCGAACTCGATGTCTCGGTGGAGAATGTCCACGCCTTCGTGCTCGGCGGCCACGGCGACGACATGGTGCCGCTCCCCCGGTATTCCACCGTTGCCGGCATCCCGCTGCCGGACATTCTTTCCGGGGAGGCCGTTGCCCGCATCGTGGAGCGCACCCGAAAAGGGGGCGGGGAGATCGTGGCCTTCCTGAAGACCGGATCCGCCTACTACGCCCCTTCCGCCGCCATCGTCGAGATGGTGGACGCCATCCTGAAGGACAAGAAGAAGATCCTCCCCTGTGCCGCCTTCCTCGAGGGCGAATATGGTGTGCGCGGCCTCTATCTCGGCGTGCCGGTGAAACTCGGCCGCGGCGGCGTGGAGGAGATCGTTCCGATTCGCCTCACCGACGCGGAGCAGGAAGCCCTGGACCGTTCGGCAGCCTCGGTTCGCGAGCTCACCGGGAAGATCGGCGTCTGAAGTCGCGCTGCGATGAATCTCCACGAACACCAGGCCAAGACCCTGCTCGCCGGCTACGGCGTGCCCGTTCCCCGGGGAAAGGTGGCCCACACCGTGGAAGAGGCGGAGGCCGCCGGTTCGGAGCTCGGCCTGCCGGTGGTGGTGAAGGCCCAGATCCACGCCGGGGGGCGGGGAAAGGCGGGAGGCGTGCGGCTCGCCCGGACGGCAGGGGAGGTCCTCGCCGCGGCCGAAGCGCTCCTCGGCTCCACGCTCATCACGAAACAGACGGGCCCGGACGGCAGGCTCGTCCGCCGGCTGTTGGTCGAGGAAGGCGTGGAGATCGCCCGGGAGTTGTATGTCAGCTTCGTGATCGATCGGTCGAGCGGTCGGCCCCTCTGCATCGCGAGCGCTGCCGGAGGGGTGGACATCGAGGAGGTGGCGGCGAGCTCTCCGGAAAAGATCCTGAAGGTGACGGTGGACCCGGCGATGGGGATGCAGGGCTTCCAGGCCCGCCAACTCGGGTTCGGGCTCGGCTTCGAAGGGGAGGTGCTCCGGAACGGAGTGTCCTTCCTGCTCTCCCTCTACCGCGCCTTCGCGGGACTCGACGCCAGCCAGATCGAGATCAATCCGATGCTGGTCACCGGAAGCGGGGCCGTCATCGCGCTCGACGCCAAGGTCTCCGTGGACGACAGCGCGCTCTTCCGCCAGCCGCGGGCGGCGGCCCTGCGCGACATCCACGAGGAGTCGCCGCTCGAAGTCGAAGCCAGCCGGCACCGCCTGCACTACATCAAGCTCGACGGCGAGATCGGCTGCATGGTCAATGGCGCCGGGCTCGCGATGGCCACCATGGACATCGTGAAACTCGCCGGCGCCTCGCCCGCCAACTTCCTCGATGTCGGCGGCGGGGCGAGCGCGGAACAGATCGAGAACGCCTTCCGCATCCTCTCGTCCGACGGTGCGGTGCGGACCGTCCTCATCAACATCTTCGGGGGCATCCTGCGCTGCGATCGTCTCGCCGAGGGACTCATCGCCGCGGTCCGCAAACTGGATGTGCGCACCCCCATCGTGATCCGGATGGAGGGAACGAATGTAGAGATCGCACGTCGGATGCTCGAGGAATCGGGGCTCGATTTCACCACTGCGGACGGGATGCGCGACGCGGCCGATCAGGTGGTTCGCAAACTGGAGGCGGCATGAGCGTTCTCGTCGGGCGCGAGACTCGCCTCCTGGTGCAGGGCATCACCGGGCGAGAAGGTGCCTTCCATGCCGCAGCCTGCCGGGATTACGGCACTCGGGTGGTCGCCGGAGTCACACCCGGCAGAGGCGGACAGGAGGTTTTCGGGGTGCCGGTGTTCGATACGGTGGCGGAGGCGGTGGCGCGGACTGCGGCGAATGCCGCCTTCGTGCTCGTCCCGCCCGCTTTCGCAGCCGACGCCATCGCCGAGTCGGTGGACGCCGGGGTGGAGCTGGTGGTGTCGATCACCGAGGGAGTCCCCACCTTCGACATGGTGCGGGTGCTGCGTGCGGCGGAGGGCTCCCGGACGCGTGTCCTCGGGCCGAACTGCCCCGGCGTCATCTCTCCGGGGCGCGCCAAGGTGGGGATCATGCCCGGCTTCATCCATCGGGAGGGCTCGGTGGGAGTCGTTTCCAGGAGTGGAACGCTCACCTACGAGGCGGTCCACCAGCTCAGCCAGCGCGGGATCGGCCAGAGCACCTGCGTCGGCATCGGCGGGGATCCGGTGATCGGCACCTCGTTCCTCGAGGTCCTGGAGCTGTTCGCCTCCGATGAGGGGACCGAGGCGGTGGTTCTGATCGGCGAGATCGGCGGCGGCGCCGAGGAGGAAGCCGCCGGGTTCATCCGGAGGGAATTCGGCAAGCCGGTCGTGAGTTTCATCGCCGGCCAGACCGCTCCCCCCGGCCGGCGGATGGGTCACGCCGGGGCCATCGTGATGGGCGGAAAAGGAACCGCAGCCGACAAGATGGAAGCACTTCGCTCGGCAGGTGCCCAGGTCGTCGAAAGCCCTGCCGACCTCGGCGCCGCCATGCAGGCGATGCTCGAAAACAGCTGACCTGGAGATCTCCGATGCGAACCCTTGCGATCGTGAAGCCGGACGCCGTGGCCGCCGGCCACACCGGCGAGATCCTCTCCCTTCTCGAGGGGTTCGGGTTCCGGTTCGCCGCGATCCGGCTCTACCGGCTCAGCCGCGCCGAGGCGGAGGGTTTCTACGCTGTCCACCGCGGGCGGCCCTTCTTTTCGAGTCTGACCGAGTTCATGTCCTCGGGGCCCTCGGTGCCCCTGGTGCTGGAGCGCGAGGACGCGATCCCGAAACTCCGCGAGGTGATGGGAACGACGAATCCTGCCGAGGCGGCGCCGGGGACGATCCGCGCTCGATTCGCTTCCTCGATCGGAGAAAATGCCATCCACGGGTCGGACTCTCCCGAATCGGCGGCCTTCGAGATCGGCTACTTCTTTCCGGGGATCGAACTGACCTGAACGAGGTGCAGCCGTGCCCAGCATCAAGCCGGACCGCTGGATCCGGAAGATGGCGAGAGAGAAAGGCCTGATCGATCCCTTCGTGGACCACCAGGTGGGGGAGGGGGTGATCTCGTACGGGCTCTCCGCCTACGGCTACGACATCCGGGTGTCGAACGAGTTCAAGATCTTCACGAATGTCTATGCCGCCGTCGTGGACCCGAAGAACTTCGACGAACGCAGCTTCGTGGACTACGAGGGCGAGGTCTGCGTGATTCCGCCCAACTCGTTCGCGCTCTCGAACACCATCGAGAACTTTCGGATTCCCAAGAATGTATACGGAATCTGCATCGGCAAGTCCACTTACGCTCGCTGCGGAATCCTCATCAATGTGACCGGATTCGATGCTGGGTGGGAGGGCAACGCGACGCTCGAAATCTCGAACACCACGCCTCTCCCCTGCCGCATCTACGCGCGCGAGGGTATCGCTCAGGTCCTCTTCTTCGAGAGCGACGAAGCGTGCGAAATCAGCTACCGCGATCGGAAGGGCAAGTATCAGGGGCAGCAGCACATCACTCTTCCCACCATTCTGCCCTCCCCGAAAAAGGACCGCAGCAGCGGGAAGTGAGCGCCCTTCGGGGCCGCCCGGGGTGCGAGTGCCCGGCATGCAACTGATCGCCGGCTCCGAGCTCCGCCGGCGCCTCGGAGCGGCTCCCCCCCTGCTTTCCGGGCTCCCCGACCCGGAGATCCAGATCCAGATGAATGGCGTGGACCTCACTCTGGCCGAAGTGGCGGCCTTCGGCTCGGGGCCGGGTCGGGTGGACTTCGACAACCGGACCCGCAGGACCCCCGCCCCGGAGGCGATTCCCCCAGACTCCGACGGGGTGTGGCGGCTTTCTGAGGGCGCCTACTGGATCCGCTACAACGAGATCGTGAGCATTCCGGCGGACATCTTCGCCTTGGGCCGCACCCGCTCCTCGCTGCTGCGGTGCGGAGCCCAGATCGGCACCGCGCTGTGGGATTCGGGCTACCGCGGCCGCAGCGGTTCGCTCCTCACCATCCACCACCAGGATGGCATCGAACTCACCCGGAACGCCCGCGTCCTCCAGCTCGTCTTCTTCCTGCTCCCGGCTCCAGCAGACCGCAGCTACGCCGGTGCCTACCAGGACGAATAGACCCGAGCGGTCCGGAAACGAGGCGTGATGCCGCGTTGCATCTTGCGATTTCGTGAGAGCGGGGACGCCCCATTCCGCGGCGCCGCCCCCGAAGCGAAGCTTCGGCCGCAACGGATGTTTTTAGCGCGGTAGGTCTTCGGGGCCGACCGCGGTCCGCTACAGCAGGCGGAACTCCACCTCGATTTCGGCAAGCACATCCACCGCCTCGCCCCGGAAGCTGCCCGGCAGGAAGATCCATTCTCGAACCGCGGCGATAGCCTTGGCGTCGAGGCCGGCGTCGAGGCTGCGGATCACTCTCGACGGGCCCACCCGACCGTTCTTGAGGATCACCACCTCGAGAATCACGATGCCCTCGATTTTCCGCGACAGCGCATCGTCGGTGTATTCGGGAGTGATCCGGCGGCGTAGCTGGGGCGGCTCGACACCGCTGCCGATGCGGTAGGCGCCGCCGCCGAAACCGCCGCCGGTGCCCGCTCCGATCCCGTCGCCGTCTCCCTCGCCGAGGCCGCCGCCGCTGCCGGTGCCCGCTCCACCGTCGCGCCCGCTTCCCGCCCGCTGGAAGGTCAGCAGCTCCGAGGCGCCGCGGATCAGCCCCGCTAGCGATTCCGGATCGGGCATCGCCGCTGCGAAGGGCGCCTGAACGGCGTCTTCCAGGAATTCTTCCACCAGCTCCTCGGGATCCTCGAACATGAGCTCTTCCGGTTCGGGGGCGGTCGAAACGGCGACGAGTGCCTGGTCTTCCCCCTCCGCCTGGAGCTCCGCAGGGTCCACCGCGGACTCGTCACCGCCGCCTCCGCCGCCGCCCCCCGGCCCCGGCTCGACCAGGAAGACGAGGCCCGGCAGGTCCAGTCCGGCCTCCTGGATCTCTTCGACAGCAAAAATTCCGAAAACGATCAACGCCAGGATGACGCTGTGGACGGCGAGCGCGGAGGCGAAACCGCCGCGTCCGCTGTAGAGACCGGAATCGAGATGGACGAGCGGACGCCCGGTGATCGCGCTGACCTCGGGCTCCGCCGGCTTCCAGAAGGTCCGGGCCGCCGCTACGAGGCGCGAAGTGAAGGACGAAGCCGGAGAACCGTCCGGAGACGAGCCGTTCGGAGACAGTGGAGAATGCGTGCGACGGGACCGCTGTTCCCGCATTGTAGCGACCGGATCGGGACCGCTGCGTGGTACCCTCCGCACCCCGCGCGCGGCTTCCCGATCGGACCGGGACCCGGTGCGCCGGTTCCCGGGTCTTCGTTCTTCATCTGTTCGACCG
This sequence comes from Vicinamibacteria bacterium, assembly GCA_963422395.1. Classification (GTDB taxonomy): domain Bacteria; phylum Acidobacteriota; class Vicinamibacteria; order Marinacidobacterales; family Marinacidobacteraceae. The sequence continues at coordinate 1,172,013 of OY729431.1, forward strand.
CCCCGAACCGCCCGCTTCCATGCTTCTTTCCTTGGGCGGCCACTCGCCGGTGGTGCCTGTTTCCGCTTTCGTCGCCCCGGGCGCCGTGCTCATCGGCGATGTCGCCCTCGGCGAGGACGCGTCCATCTGGTTCGGCGCCGTGCTGCGGGGTGATGGGTGCGCCATCCGCTTCGGCGCCCGCTCGAATCTGCAGGACCAGGCGGTGGTCCACGGGAACGGAGGTGCCGAGCCGACGCTCATCGACGAAGAAGTGACTGTTGGCCACCAGGCAGTGCTCCATGGGTGCCGCCTGGGCCGGCGGTGCCTCGTCGGGATGGGTGCGGTGGTCCTCGATGGCGTTTCGGTGGGCGCTGAAGCGATGGTAGCCGCCGGCACGGTCGTTCCGCCCGGCCTTCGGATTCCCTCGCGCGTCCTCGTCCGGGGAGTGCCCGGCCGGGTGGCTCGTCCGTTGGCCGATGCCGAAATCGCACACCTCGAGGCGTCGGCGGCACAGTACGTCGCCCTCAAGAATCGCTATCTCGGGGAGCACCGGTGACCGTCCCGACCGCTCCCTCGCACCACTGCGCCGAACTCGGCCCGGAAGACGCCGGAAGCCGGGTCATCCTGATGGGCTGGGTGGAGCGCATCCGCGACCTGGGCGGTCTGCTCTTCCTCGATCTCCGTGATTACCGCGGCATTACCCAGATCGTGGTCGGCCCCGATTCGGAAGCCCTCGGCGAGGCGAAGCGAGCAGCTCCGTGGTGGGTGCTCGCGGTCGAGGGGAAAGTCCTGGCGCGCGAGCCCGAAACCGTGAACCCGTCGATCGCCACCGGAGAGATCGAGGTCGCCGCGGAGCAGATCCAGGTGCTCAGCCAGTCGCGGACCCCGCCGTTCGCACCGACCGATTCGGAAGGAGTCGCCGAAGACCTGCGCCTCCGCTATCGATACCTCGACCTCAGGAATCCGCGCCTCCAACGCAATCTTCGTATTCGCGGCAGGTTGGCTGCCGAAGTGCGCAGGCACCTCGACGACCACGGATTCCTCGAGATCGAGACCCCGTTTCTGACCCGCTCGACCCCCGAGGGAGCGCGTGATTACCTGGTGCCCTCGCGGGTCCATCGCGGCCGTTTCTACGCACTTCCGCAATCTCCCCAACTCTTCAAGCAGCTGCTCATGATCGGCGGGATGGACCGCTATTACCAGATCGCGCGCTGTTTCCGGGACGAAGACCTTCGTGCTGACCGCCAGCCGGAATTCACCCAGGTGGACATCGAGATGTCCTTCACCGATCCCGATCAGGTCATCGGCATCACCGAGGGGCTTTTCGAACGCGCCCTCTCTGCGGTGGGCATCGAGGTGCGGCCGCCCTTCCCGCGTTTTACCTACGAAGAGGCGCTGGAGCGTTTCGGAGTGGACCGCCCCGATCTCCGCTACGGCGCCGAGATCACCGACCTCACCGAAATCGGCCGAGGGGCCGCCCACCCGGTCCTCGACCGCGCGCTTTCCGCCGGCGGCACCCTCCGCGGTCTCGCGGCGCCGGGCTGCGCGGGGCTTTCGCGGAAGCGCCTCGGAGAACTCGAGGCAACTGCGATCGATGCGGGCGCGGGCGGCCTCTTCTGGGCGGCGTTCCGGGACGGAGAGATCCGTTCGCCCCTGCGCAAGGCTCTGGGCCGCGACCGGCTTCGCCGCCTGCTCGAAGCTGCGGGCGGCGGGTCGGAAGATCTGCTACTGATGGTGGCGGGAGAGAGCCGGACTGCCTGTCGGGCGCTCGGGGTGCTGCGGCGCCAGCTCTCCGTGAGCGAAGGCTGGATCGGGACGGGAGATTTTCGAATGGCGTGGGTGACCGATTTCCCCCTGTTCGAGACTTCGGAGCAGGGGCAGCGGCTCACCTCGGTCCACCACCCGTTCACCAGCCCTCATCCCGAAGATCTGGACCGCATCGAAAGTGACCCCCTTCGGGTTCGTTCCCTCGCCTACGATGTTGTCGCGAACGGGCACGAACTCGGCGGGGGAAGCATCCGGATCCATGATCGGGCGCTTCAGCAGCGGATCTTCGATGTTCTCGATATCCCTTCTGCGGAAGCGGCCGAACGCTTCGGATTCTTCCTCGAGGCTCTCGAATACGGCACTCCTCCGCACGGCGGGATCGCTCTCGGCTTCGACCGAATCGCCATGCTCGCCTCGGGAAGCTCGAGTCTGCGCGAAGTGATCGCCTTCCCCAAGACCACCTCGGCCATGGATCTCATGACGGGGTCCCCCGCCGGAGTCCGCGACTCCCAGCTCGACGAGGCGGGGGTCAGCCTGAAATCGCCCGACTCTCGGGCCGGGCGGACCGGGAACGCCCTGGCAGAGGTCGAAGAGTGAATCCGATGCAAAAAACAGCTTGTTGCGCCCGAGGCTACGGCTCGGGCGCGGCGCAGCGGGGGAAAGTGTGAAAGGGGGTTCACCCCCGTTCACCGAATGGTGACTTCGAATCGCACTCGCTGCCGCCCGATCCGGTGCTGGCTGCGAACCGAACCGCTCGGCCTTGCCGCGGTTCTGGAGTGTGTGCTAGCGTCTTGGCCGTTCATGAGGCGCGCGGACGGACTCTCTTCCCGGGCGCGCTTTTGCGGCATTCCGTGCTGAACCGGTCCGGCGGCCTGTCCTCCGTGGGACTGCCGGCAGTTGATCCGGGGCCTCTGGCGATGGCCTTTTCGCCTGCCGGTGCGAGCGAGCCCCCTGGGTTTCGGGACTTGTGCCGCCCATGACCCGCATCCCCATACCCGGGGAAGGTGGTCTCGCCTTCTTCGGCATCCGCGACCGCAACCTGCGCGCGCTCGAAGAGATCCTCGGGCTCACCCTGTCCAGTCGGGGAGAGGTGCTGCTCGCCGAGGGACCCGAGGATCAGATCGCGCTGCTCGCCGCGGCGCTCGAGGGCCTTGCGGCACTCCACCGTGACCTGGACCAGCGCTACCGGATGGCGGACCTGCGCGCTGCCCTCCGTATCCTGGGGCAGGATCCCGGCGCGTCCTTGCGCGAGTATTTCATCGAAACCGTGATCAACCCGTCGCCCGGGAAGGCGGTGCGGCCCCGCAGCTTGCGCCAACTCGAATATATCCGGGCGCTGCGGGCCAAGGACCTGGTGCTGGGGGTCGGCCCCGCGGGTACCGGCAAGACCTGGCTCGCGATGGCGGTGGCGGTGGAGGCGCTCAAAAGCCAGCAGGTGCGCCGCATCGTCCTCACTCGGCCGGCGGTCGAGGCAGGAGAAAAACTCGGCTTCCTGCCAGGCGATCTGATCGACAAGGTGGACCCCTATCTCCGCCCGCTCTACGACGCTCTTCACGACATGATGGATCCCGAAAGAGCGCAGCGGCTCCGGGAACGGGGAGTGATCGAGATCGCGCCCATCGCCTTCATGCGGGGAAGGACCCTCAACGACGCATTCATCATCCTCGACGAGGCGCAGAACACGACTTCGGAGCAGATGAAGATGTTCCTCACCCGCATGGGCAACGGGACTCGCGCGGTGGTCACCGGGGACATCACTCAGAACGACCTCCCGCCGGGGCGGATCAGCGGGCTCGTGGAATCGCTCGAAGTGATCGGCCATCTCGAAGGTGTCGGGCTCGTACAGCTGGAAGAGAGCGATGTCGTCCGCCACCGGCTCGTCCAGGCCATCGTCCGCGCCTACGCCCGAAGCGAACAGGCGCGAAAGCGGTCCCGGCCCCAGGCAGGCTTCGAGGTTCGGCCGGCCCTCGCAGCCGGCACCTCCGGATGACGACCGCCGCGCGATGATGGGCCGGCAGCCCGCTTCCCGTCTGTCGCTGCGCTCTCTCGCACTCCGCGCCCGCGACGCGCTCTTCGAGCGGACCCGGCTCGTCGTATCCCTTTTCGCCCTCGCTATCGGGCTTCTCATCTGGCCGGGGCTCGGCCTCCGGGCGCCCCTCTACGAAATCGGGCAGGTCGCTCCGCGCACCGTCCGCGCTGCGAGCGATCTGACCTACGAGGACGCTGCGGCCACCGAGATGCGACGGCGAGAGGCCGTGGAACTAGTGCCGGATGTGTATGACTTCGACGCCCAGGCCCGGGAGCGGGTGCGCTCGCAGATCGCCCGGGCTTTCGAGTTCGGGAGGGCGGCGTTCGAATCCGGAACGGCCGGAGATCCGGAGTTCTCCGAGACCTTCGCGGTGACCCTGGGCTCCGAAGTGACCGCGCTCGAAATGCAGCTCCTGGTCGAGCTCGAGTTCGCCGAGGAAGTGGAACAGAGTCTCGCCGATACGGTGGCCAGCCTTCTCGCCCGCGACATCCTGCGGCAGAAGGGGGCGCTGGCGGCGCTCGGTCGGCCGATCCAGCGCCACGATGCTGAAAGCGGGCAGTCGACCGTCCTCGTGGACTATTCCAATGCCCTCTCCCTCGAGGAAGCCCGCGAGGCAGCCCGACTGCAGATTCTCGCGCTCTCCGATCTGAGCCGCACCCGCCGCCAGGCGCTCGCCGAGTTCGGGGCGTCGCTCCTCATGCCGACTCTCGAGCGGGACGAGGTGGAAACCCTCCACCTGCGCAGTGAGGCGGAGCGGACGGTGGACCCGGTCGTCATCCAGGTGCGCCGCGGGCGGACCATCGTGCGGGCCGGCGACGAGGTCACCGAGCTGGCACACCGCCAACTCCAGGAGATGCGGGCTCCGGAGGTGGGGGCTTCCGGCTGGGCAGGGGGCGGGGCGATGGTTTTCGCGCTGGTGCTCGTGCTGCTCCTGCAAACGCTGCTGATTCCCGCACGAACCGTCCGGCGTTGGCAGGTTCTCGCCTTCGTCATGGCCGGGACGGTGATCGTGCTCCATCTCGGCCTCACCCGAATCCTCGGATTCCTGGGCCGCGCGGTGGCCGCCCAGATGGTCAGCGAGCCTTTCTCCGATCCGTCGGTCTATGTCTGGGTGGTCCCTTTCGCCTCGGCGGCGCTCCTGATGGTGATCCTCGAGAATCAGCCGTCGGCGGTCGTCACCCAGACCCTCTTCGCCACCGCGCTGGCGCTGATGACCGGGAACCTCACTCTCGGCCTCTTCGCGCTGATGACCGGCTTCGCTGCGATCTTCTTCTACCAACGCTCGGAACGGCGGGCGCAACTGCTCGGAGTCGGCGCGCTCGTGGGCCTGACCGGCGCTGGACTCATCATCGCCATGGAACTGGTGCGCGGTGGGTTCGAGGGGGTTCCCCGGCTGTCCCTGGAGGCGGCGAGTGCGTTCTTCGCCGGGCTGCTCTCCGCCCCGCTGGTCATCCTGCTCCTTCCGCTCTTCGAAGTGCTCTTCGAGCGGACGAGTGAAATGCGCCTGATGGAGCTTTCGCAGCGCGACAATTACGCCCTGCGCCAGCTGGCGCTCAGCGCTCCGGGCACCTACCAGCACAGCGTCACGGTAGGGATGCTCTCGGAAACCGCTGCCAATGAGATCGGGGCGAACGGGGCCTTTTGCGCTACCGCGGCGCTCTACCACGACATCGGCAAGCTGCACCGCGCCGGATACTTCGTCGAGAACACGCGCGGCGAAACGCCGCACGATCAGCTGGCCCCGGAGAAGAGCGCCGACATCATCCGCAAACATGTGACCGAGGGGGTCGAGACCGCCGAGCGATTGAATCTCCCGAAAGACATCGTGGATGTGATCCCCCAGCACCACGGCACCCGGATCATCCGGGTCTTCTACGAAAAGGCGAAGGCGGCGGCGGCGGAGAACGGACACCCTGTCGATGAGAGCTGCTTCCGCTACGACGGCCCGAAGCCCCAGACTCGGGAAGCGGCGATCATCATGATCGCGGACAGCGTCGAGGCCGCCGCCCGCAGCCTCAAGGATCCGACTCGATCCGAATTCGAGCAGGTGATCGACAGGATCAGCGAAGCGATCGTCCAGGACGATCAGCTCACCGAATGCGACCTCACCCTGAGCGACATGGACCGCATCCGGAGGAGTTTTCTCGCGACCCTCGAAGGGGTCCATCACGAACGGTTGCCGTATCCGGGGTTCGATTTCAGGAAGCGGCCGCGTGGGTGAAATCGGAGGCGCCGCGGTTCTCGGAAACGGGGCTTGCGAAAGCGCGGACGGAGAGGATCACCCCCCCGAACCGGCGCGGTTCGTGATCCAGAACCGCCAGCGCGCCCTCCCGGTGGACCGGCGGGGCCTGGCGGATTTCCTCGAAGGCGTTGCGGACGATGTCGCACCGGGAGATCGACGCGGTGCGACCGTGCGGATCGTTCCCGACGAGGGCATCCGCCTGCTGAACCGGTGCTATCGGAATCGGGATGGCCCCACCGATGTGCTCGCTTTTCCCGCCGATCCGTTTCCGCCCGGGGAGCCCCCCTATCTCGGCGATCTGGTGATCTCGGCGGAAACGGCGGTGCGGCAGGCCCGCGCGCGCGGCTGGCCGCTTCATGTCGAGCTGCGCACGCTGGCGCTCCACGGATTGCTCCACCTGTTCGGATACGACCATGAGCGGGACCACGGCGAGATGGCCCGCCTCGAACGCCTCCTTCGCCGTCGGCACGGCTTGGATGCCCGGGGAGGCTCCGAGTGACGCTCATGTGGATCCTGGGCCTTGCGGCCGCCGCCGGGCTCGTCGCTCTCTTCGCGCTCTTCGAGATCGCCTTCTTCGCGTCCGGCCCGATCGTCATCCGCGCCTTGGGGGAAGGGGTGGAAGAGGGAAGAACCCTTCGGGAGCGTCTCGCCGATCCAATCGCGATACTCCTTCCGGCCCGTCTGGGCCTCTTGACCGCCGCAGCGCTCGCGGTGGCGGCTCTCGACGGGTTGGGCCTCGGGAGGTCCCCGTTCCTCTGGGGGGTCGGGCTCTTCCTTCCCGGCTGGTTCGTCTTCCGGGAGCTCGTTCCGGCGGCGGTATTGCTCCGCGATCCCGAAGATGTGCTGCCGCCGCTGCTGCCGTGGTTTCGGAGGTGGGAACGCTTGGTCCGACCCGTCGCCGAGCCGCTCCGCCGTCTGCTGCGGCGAGGGGTTCCGCTTTCCGCCGAGCCGGACGACGAGGCGTCCGAGGAGGAAGTCGAAGCGTTTTTGGAGACCGGCGAAGAGGAAGGCATTCTGGAAGCGGAGGAGGCGGCCATGGTGCGGGGAGTGCTCGAACTCGACGAGATGCTCGTGCGCGAGGTCATGACTCCCCGTCCGAATGTCGTCTCGGTGTCCGGTGAGGCCGGGCGCCCCGAGGTCGAGACCCTGATCGCGGGGAGCCGCCACCACCGCATCCCGGTATTCGGCGCGAGGGATCAGGTGTTCGGAGTGGTGGACGCGGTGGACCTCATCGCGGTTCCGCAGGACGGCGGCGGGCTCGACTCGCTGCTGCGCGAGGTTCCGGTGGTTCCGGAGACCAAGCGGGTGGACGACCTGCTGCGTGAGTTCAAGCTGACGAAGCAGACTTTCGCCGTGGTGGTGGACGAGCACGCGAGCGTTTCCGGAATCGTCACTCTGCGTGACATCTCCGAAGAGATCGTCGGAGAGGTGCGCGAGGACCCCGGTCCGGAAGAGGCCGACCTCATCCCCGAGCCCGGTGGATCTTTCCTGGTCCGGGGCGGGGCCGAACTCGACGGCGTGGCCCAGGCGACCGGTTTTTCCTTCCCCGAGTCCCTCAACGGAGCGTCCTTCGACACCATGTCCGGTTTCGTGCTGGCGGCCTGGCGCCGGATTCCCGCGGCAGGCGAGATGATCGAGCGGGACGGGATCACCATCGAGGTCGTGGATGCGGATGAACGGCGAATCCACCGGGTGCGCATCACCCCCGCCGGCGCCCTCGGCACACCGCGGGCAACCTCCTGAATGGAGCCTCCACCGGCCGAATTGCCGGAGCTTCTCGCGGACACCGGTCATCGGGCCGGTTTCGTCGCCATCATCGGCCTTCCTGGAGCGGGGAAGTCCACTCTCCTGAACCGTCTCGTCGGTCAGCAGCTCGCGATCGTCAGCCCGAAGCCTCAGACCACCCGCCGTAGAATTCTGGGGATCGCCCGCCGCCCCGGCGTCGAGATGATCCTGCTCGACACTCCGGGAATCCATCGGCCGCGCACCGGTCTCGGGCGCGTCATGATGCGCACTGTCACCCAGAGTCTCGGAGGAGCCGATCTGGCGCTTTGTGTGGTGGACGGCACGAAACCGGTATCGGGAGGTGTCGCCTCGCTGTTCCGACGCCTCGATGGCTTTCCCGGCCCGCAGGTCGTCGGCATCAACAAGATCGATGCGGCGCCGCCAGCCCGGATCCGGGAGCTCCTGGCTTTTTGCCGGGAACGCCGCCCGGACGGGGTCCTCGCCTTCTCGGCGCGCACCGGCGCGGGTGTGGAAGGCGGCGGACCGGACGGGGGCGTTCCCGCGCCCCTCGTCGAGACCCTCGTGGACCGCCTGCCGTTGAGCCCGCCGCTCTACGCCGAAGATCAGATCACGGATCTCCCCGAAGCGTTCTTCGCGTCCGAGATCGTGCGCGAGCGGCTCCTGGGGAACCTGCGTCAGGAGGTGCCCCATGCAGCAGCGGTCCGGATCGAGGGATACGACCACCGCGGCGATCTGGTGCGCATCGCCGCTTCCCTGCTGCTCGACCGCGATTCGCAGCGCGGTATCGTGATCGGCCGCTCCGGCCGGATGCTGAAGCGCATCGGGACCGAGGCGCGCCTCGCGATCGAAAAACGGCTCGGCAGGCGCGTCTTCCTGGATCTCACGGTCAAGGTGCGGGCAGGCTGGCGGGACAACCCCGGAATCCTCCGGGATGTCCTTGACTGGCCGGGGGATTCCGCCTAAAATTCCCCTCTCCCGGATGGGTGCAGCGGTGCCCTTCGGGATTCGAGTCCCCCTACTATGCTGAACATCAGGCTTGCCAGGACCGGCCGGAAGCGCGATGCCCATTTCCGGGTCGTTATCTCGGATTCCGTCCAGGGGCGGGTGGGGCGCATCGTGGAAACCGTGGGCCATTACCACCCGCGGCTGCCCAACGACGCGGAGGATCGGCTCCACATCGATCGGGACCGGGTTCGCTACTGGCTCGGGAACGGGGCGAAGCCGAGCCCTACGGTACGGAGTTTCCTGAAGGGTCTGTCCACCGATCCGATCGATTCTGCTCCGGAAAGACTCGAAGAAACAGAAGAGACACTCGAACCGGCCAGCCAGACCGGGTAGCGCGGTCGGAAGCGGTCCCGGGTCGCGCCGGGTCTTGGATCGCCGATACTGGCGGAGGCGGCCTTGCTGACAATCCCTCGGAACGACATCCTCTGAAGAGTTGCTGACGAGCTCCTGAAGAATCCCTTACGGATCGAATTCCCCACCGGACGAGCGTGACCAGGGATCCGGGGACCCGAACGGAAGGCATTCAGGATCATGGCTCGCACCGAAACGCCCCCGAATTCCGAATCTCCTCCGGGTGTCGCATCGCCTGCGGAGCGTGAAACCGCCGATGTAGTCGTCGGGCGGATCGTCCGGCCTTTCGGCAGGCAGGGCGAGGTCGTCGTCGAGCCGCTGGTCGACGACCCCGGCCGTTTCCTCGAACTCGCCGCCGCCGAGGTCGGCCGCGCCGGGGTCGAGGGCGTGCGGCGCACCCTCGATTCGGTGCGCCTCCACAAGGGGCGCCCGGTCGTCGGGTTCTCCGGGATCACCGATATCGGCGGGGCGGAGGGGTTGCGGGGCGCAGAGGTCCGCATCCACTCCACGGAGCGGGCCCCGCTGCCCGAGGGCCGCTTCTACCACGACGATCTGGTCGGCTGTCAGGCTGAGAGCCCGGAGGGAATCCGGCTCGGCGAGATCGTCGCGGTGGAGGACACCGCAGGCCCCAGCCTGCTCGTCCTCGAAACCCCCGCCGGCTCGGAAGACCTGGTTCCTTTCGTCGAGGCGCTCTGCGTCTCGGTGGACCTCGACGAGGCGCGCGTCGTCCTCGATCTGCCGGAAGGCCTCGTCGGCCTCAACAGCCATGCGCGTTGACATCCTGACGCTCTTCCCAGACATGTTCCGCGAGGTCTTCGACCACGGAATCGTCCGGAGGGCGCGGCAGGCGGGGCTCATCGAAATCGGGACGCACGCACTCACCGCCTGGACCGGGGGGAGTTTCCAGCGGGCCGACGACGCTCCCTACGGCGGCGGGCCGGGCATGGTGATGCGGGTGGAACCGTTGCTCGCCGCGGTGGAAGAGATCGCCGAGCTCGACTCGCGTCCGGCCCGGATCGTGCTCCTGTCACCCCGCGGCCGCCCCCTGTGCCAGACCTTCGTCGGGGAACTCGCCGGCGAACCGCGGCTGCTGCTGGTCGCGGGACGCTACGAAGGGGTGGACGAGCGCTTCGTGGGGCTTGCGAGAGCGGAGGAGGTTTCCATCGGGGACTATGTCCTTTCCGGCGGCGAGATTCCGGCGATGGTCCTGGTGGATGCGGTGACCCGGCTGCTTCCCGGCGCCGTCGGCGGCTCCGATTCGGTCGCCGACGAGTCGTTTTCCAATGGGTTGCTGGAACACGCCCAGTACACCCGTCCGCCGATGTTCCGGGGGCAGGCGGTGCCTCCGGTGCTTCTCTCGGGCGATCACGAAGCGGTGCGGCGTTTTCGCTTCGAGCAATCCGTGGAGCTGACCCGGCGGCGCCGCCCCGACCTCTACCGATCGTCGCCGGCTGGGTTTCGAGCTCGCCGGAACCGCTGCGATCCGCGAGGTCTTGACGATTCCAAGGAGAGAACATCATGAGTTCGAGCCAGCAGAGAGAGCCTCTCGCCAAGGCTGCGCCTTCCGCTGCGGAGGCCGGAGCGCTCGCCGTTTCGGCGGAAGATGCGAAAGTCGCTGGGGAGACGGCGCGCCGTCTGTCGCCCGCCGCCGAGGTGATCCGGGCGTTGGAGGCCGCAGATCTGAAGGCCGACCGACCCGGGCTCCATCCCGGCGATGCGGTCCGGGTCCACGCGACCATCCGCGAGGGAGACCGGGAGCGCATCCAAGTCTTCGAAGGAATCCTGATCGCCATGAAACACGGCGGCAACCGCCGCACGATCACGGTGCGGAAGACATCCTTCGGAGTGCCCGTCGAGCGGATCTTCCCCCTGCATTCGCCGCTCATCGCCAAGGTCGAAGTAGTCCGTTCGCACCATGTACGGCGGGCCAAGCTGTATTTCCTGCGCAAGCGCAAGGGCAAGGCAGCCAGACTCCGCGAAAGGCGTCGTTAACAGCCCGTGGACAAAGTCACACGGCATTTGCCGAGTAGCGAGGGGCTTCCGGTCGAGGACACCCGATCGGGAACCTCCCGCTCTCCGGTGTGTTCGCGGGGCCTTCCTGGCTCCGCAGGGAGCACCCGGCGAAAGGCCGGGCGTTGCGATTCGGTCGGAATACGCCCGGTATGCCTCCCGAATCGCGCCTCGTCCGCCGCGCGCCTCTCCGGTCTCGGGGCTCGCGCCACTTCATCCTCAGACTGCTGGCAGGACGAAGGCACGGACTGCTAGCGCTGGCCGCGGCGGGCGGGTGTCGTTTCGAGAAGGTTTCGGCGGGCCGTTTCCGGGTTCGCCGCAGCGGGTCGTCTGCTGTGCCATTTCCCGGGTCCGGGAGCAAACGCCGGTTCGACTCGAAGCGCTCCGCCGGGTCGGGGTGGACTTCTTCCAGCTTCGAGATCGGGAGGTTTCGGATCGCGAGTTCGAGACCTTCCTCGAACGGCTGTCCGCCGAAGCCCCGGGAGTGCTCCGGCGAGTGCTCGTGAACGACCGGCTCGCGCTCGCTGCATCCTTTCCGGTGGCCGGGGTTCACCTGCCCGAGGACGGCCTTCCGATCGCGTCGGTCCGATCTCGGTTTCTTCGGGGCGGCCTGCTGCTCGGACGGTCGGTCCACGGAGTGGAGGGGGCGTGCGCCGCGGCCCGCGCTGGCGCGGACTATCTGATCCTGGGACCGGTCGCCGCGACGGGGAACAAGTCTCCGCTGCTCCCCGGAACCTTCGGCGAGGCCTGCCGGCGGGTCCGCATCCCGGTTTGGGTGGTCGGTGGCCTGACGCCGCGAAACCTGGAACCTCTCGCTGGAATCGGCATCTCGGGAATCGCCGCGATCCGCGCTTTCAGGGATCCGGAGGCCGCCGAGGCCCTGCTCGAGGCTCGAAACGCTTCCTTTCCCCGGGGAAAACTTCGAGCGCCTCGCACCAGCGGCGGGTACACTCGATAATTCGGTCCATGACCCCCCGGGCGGCTTGGAGCGCGGCAGTCGCCGCCTTTTTCATCGGAGCGCCGCTTTTCGCTCAGCCGGCCGACCCCCAGCTCGAGCGCGCCGCCGATCGCCGATTTCTGAGCGCCGAGCAGTTCTATGCCGGGGGGCGCCATGCGCAGGCGATCCGCGATTTCGAGGCGATTCTCGACGCGATGACGGAGAGCCGGCTCGCCGACGATGCTGCCTTGCGCATCGCCCGTCATCGTTTCGAGGTCGAGGGGGACCCGGCGGGAGCGGAAGCGATGGTGAGCCGCCTGCTCCGCGAGTTTCCCGCCAGCGATTCGGTTCCCGGCGGCCACCTGCTGCTCGGCCGGATCGCCGCCGACAGCATTCCTCCCCGCCCTGCCGCTGCTCTCGCCGAGTTCGAGCGGGCGTTGACGGCTGCCGGGCCTTCGAGCTCTCCCTGGTCCTTTGCCGCGTTGATGGGGATCGCCCGGATCTCGTGGGACCGCATGGAGGACCGTACGGCTGCCGGCGCTCTTCTTTCGGCGCTCCACGAGACGGACGGAGCGTCGGTGACGCCGTCGAAACGGTTCGAGGCGCGGTTCCTGCTCGCCCGCAGCCTGGCCCGATTGGGGGAGGCAGACGCGGCGCTCGGCGAGATCGCGAGTCTTCGCGTGGACTTGCTGCGGACCGCAGAGAAAGAAGATCTTCCCTCCGACCCGCCGGAAGGGGAGCCGAGGGAGTTCGATGCCGGAGAGCTCGCCGAGCGCGCCAGCGAGCTCGCGACCCTGGTGGCGCGATATCGCGCGCCCGACGGTCTGGAGTGGCGTTTCAGCGGAGCGCTCAAGCCGCCGAGGGATCTTGAGGAACCGCGCCGGATCCGGATCGCCGACGGAGTTCTCCATCTGCTCGATCGGGACGCCGATGCGTTGCAGGTCTTCTCGACCACGGGAGAGTTTCGGAGCGCCTTCGGAATCGAGGATTCATGGGATCTGGAGTTCGACGAAGCTTCGCCGTTCGCTACCGGAGGGGCGATCCCGGTGGTTGCGGCGGAAGAGTCGCTGGTGGTGGGCGGGAACGTCATGCGCCTCCAGGCGGCGGCCGGCGGCCGCGGCTCCCAGCCGCTGCGGCGGATCCGTGCGGTGACGGTCTCGCCGGAGGGCTACTGGATCTGGGACGACCGGGAGAAAGCAGTTCTGCGCTTTGCCCGCTCGGGACTCTTTCTCGGCAGGGTTCCGCATCCGCGCCTCGACGAGGTGCGCCGCATCGCCCGCCACCCTGCCGGGGGGCTCGTCGTCCTCGATGAACGGCAGGGAGTGCTCGCCTTCGATGCCGAAGGCCGGCGGGTGCTCCATATCTCCTCGCAGCTCGGTATCGGCGAGCCGTTGGATTTCGTCTTCGACGACCTGGGCCACCTGCTCGTTCTCGGCAGCGAAGGGCCGTCGCTCGCGGTCCACGACCGGGACCTGGCCCCGGTGACGACGCTCGCCGGCGCCGCTTGGTCGGGCGGCTCGCTGCGGCGTCCGCGTTCGCTCGATGTGGGCGCCGACGGAACGCTCTTCGTGCTCGACGAGTCCACCCGGACGGTGGCCGTGCTGCGGTGAGTCCGGCGAACATCCGGCTGCGGCTCCCGCTCCGCCGTCTTGGCCTCGCGTCCTGCCTCTCGCTGGTGGGGTGGTCGTTCCTGCCGGGGGGGGCTCTGGCCGGGCAGGGAGGTTCTTCCTGGGACCCGGCGGCGGTCGCCGCGGAGCTCCTGACGCTCCGCTCCGCGGCATCCGATCCGGACGAGGCCGCCGTCGCGGTTCCCGCATTGACCCGGATCCTCGAAGAGCTCGACGAGCGGCGCGGCCCGGCGGGAGAATTGCCGCCGACCGAGGCCGAGCTGTTTCTGCGGGCCCTCGAATACCGAGCCCGGGGCCACGCCGAACGCGGAGCCCGGGAGGCAGCGGCCGATGACCTCCGCATCCTCATCCTCGCCGACCCGGCGCGGAGACTCGATCTCGTTGGATTGTCGCCGGCGGTGGTGGATCTCTTCGAAACCCAGCGCGGCGAGCTGCTCGCCCACCTCACGGTCCGCACCGAGCCTTCCGGAGCCACGGTGCTGGTGGGAGATGAACCGATCGGCGAGACGCCGATCGTCGGGCGGCCGGTGCTCGCCGGATCCCTGGACATCCGGCTGGAGCGGCCCGGATACGCCGCGGCGCGGGAACCGCGGCGCGAAGTGTTCGCCGGGGAGATGGTCGCGATCGAGCGCGCGTTGGAGCGCGCAAGCCCCGTCCTGTCGGTGATGACCGCCCCTCCCGGGGCAATCGTCCGGGTTGCCGGCCGGGTGACGGGGACCACGGCCGGCCGGCTTCCCGAGGACCTGATCCCGCTGGTCCCGCCGCGCTTCTCCGAGGAGGAATTCTCGGCGCCCCTCGCACTCTCCGATCTGACGCTCGGCGCCAACGAGATCACCATCGAAGCCCCCTGCCGCCGCCCGGCGCGGTTCACTTTCCACGCCGATGAGGTCCGCGACTATCTGCCGCGCTTCGTTCGTCTCGGCCCCTCGACCGGCGGGCTGCGCATCGAGAGCGAACCCGAGGGCGGGAGGGTGCTGCTCGACGGGGAAGAGCGAGGCGTCACTCCGCTCGCCTTCTCGGCCATGTGTTCCGGCGAGCATCGGGTCGAGATCCGTCACCCGGCGGGCCGCTGCGTCCGGTCGTTCACGGTTTCGCGCGCGGCGCGGACGGCGATCCGCTGCGAAGTCCGCCCCGTCCTCTCGTTCGTTCCGAGCGGTCCGCAGTCGGAACCGTCGGTGGACGAAGCCGTCCGGCGGGCGCTCGAAGGTCGGGAAGGATTCTTCCTGGCAGCCGAGGACGACGAGGAAGTGCAGGCGCGGCTCCGGGTGATGGTTCCCGAACTCGGGGCCGGGCCCTCGCGGATCGAATTTTTCGCTGCGGGTTCCTTGGTTCCGGATACTGCCGGTTTCGACCGGTTCGCTCCGGAAAGCGCGGCGCGGGCGGCCCTCGAGCTGCTGACTCCGCCAGTGCGCCGCCGCCCCTGGCTCGGGCTCACCGCCGCGGTCCGCCGGTCCTTCGGGGCGGAAGAGGCCGGATTCCGACTGGAAGTGTCCAGCGTTCATCCGGCGGGTCCGGCGGTGCTCGCCGGTATCGAACCGGGGGATGGGCTGATCGAGGTGGAAGGCAGGCTGGTCCCGGAGGAAGCCTCGCTGGCCATGATCGTGGATTCGCTCTCGCCTGGCGCCTCGGTGGACATCCTGGTGCGTCGAGAAGGAGCTGCCCGGACGCTGCATCTGACCCTCGACGAGACCCCGGTGCTGGCTTCGCTTCGGAGCAGGCAGTGCAACCGTCGGCTGGTTGCCCTCGAAGGAGAGTTCGCCCGCAGTCAGCGCGACGCGGCCCGGGAGCTGGAGGCGGGCATCTGCTGGATCATGCTCGGGGATCCCAGCCGCGCTCTGCGAGAGCACCTGAACGATCTGCGTCTCTCCGGGAGCGCGGGGATCGGCGAGGGTACGGTTCTCTACTATCGGGGTCTCGCTCTTCTCGCCGCTGCGGAACCCGCGCGCGCGGCGGCGGCGTTCGAAGCCGCCGCGGCGGTTCCGGGAGCCACCCTCGTGACCCACGACGGCCCGCTCCTCGCCCCGCTGGCCCGGCGCCGTGCCGCGATGCCCCGCTGATGGAATCCGGTTGAGCGAAAGCCGATCCGGGCACGCCGCTCCGATCTATACGCTGGTGGTGGAGACGGCTCCGTCCGGGACCGCTCCCAGGGAGCAGCAACCGCCGCCGGCGCGCCACGAGATCGCGTCCCGGGAGACCGTGATCGGGCGCTCTCCGGCGGCTACGGTGCGGCTCGACGATCTCTTCGTCAGCATCCGGCACGCGCGGCTGCTGCTCCGCGATCACGACCTGCACCTCGAAGATCTCGGCAGCACGAACACCACTCGCCGGAACGGAGTCGTGGTCCGGACCCGGGTGCGGGTGAACGCCGGCGATGTCCTCGAATTCGGACCGGTCCGCTGCCGCGTCGAGGGAGAGGGAACCGCCCCCGGAGAACGGGCGGCCTCGTCCGAAGCTCCCGCCGCTGCGTCTCCTCCCGCCGAGACGGCGCCCCGGCGGCCGGCTTCCGGGGCTGCGCCGCCCTCGAGCCCGGAACCGAATGGGCCGGACCCCGTGCCCGCCGGCCCGCGAGCGCCCGCTCGGCCGGCGGCTGAACCGCCCCGCGTCTTCGCGGCCGGCCCGTTTCCCGGGGAACCGCGCCGCACGCGGATCCGGGCAGCTCTCTGGCTCGCGGCGGTGCTCGCGGTGCTTGCGGCGGTTTCTTCGGCAGGGCTCTTCCGATGAAACCGCGCGCGGTGCTTCCCGGCGCCGTCCTCGGCATCCTGGCCCCGGCGAGCCCGGTCCAGCTGCGCTGGCTCGAAGCCGGCGAGCGAGAGTTGCGCGAGCGAGGCTTTCACCCGCGCCGCGGATCGAATCTGCTCGCCCGCCGCGAGTACACCGCGGGTTCCGCCGACGAACGCGCCGCGGACTTTCTGGAGCTCTGGGGCGATGCACGGGTGGCGGCCCTCTGGTGCGCCCGCGGGGGCTACGGCAGCCTCGACCTGCTCTCCCGGATCCCCCCGGATCGTATGCGCCAGGACCCCAAGGCGATCCTCGGCGCGAGCGATGCGACGGCGCTGCTGGCGCTGGCGTCGAGCGCCGGGGTCGTCTCCTTCCACGGCCCGATGGTGGCCCAGCAGATAGCACGGGGAGTAGGTTCTTGGGACGCCGAAGAGACCCTCGCGGTCCTGGGCGCCCGGGAGGCGGGCCTCCAGCTGCCCTGGCGCGGGGCGAAGCTGCTGCACCCCGGCACCGCGGAGGGGGTGCTCCGGGGCGGGTGCCTTTCGCTCCTGGCGGCGCTCGCCGGAACTCGCTTCGCGGTGGGCTTCGGGGGAGCGATCGCGGTACTCGAGGACATCGCGGTCAAGCCCTACCAGATCGAACGAATGCTGACCCAACTGAGGCTCGCCGGACTCCTCGACGGAGTGCGGGGCATCGTCTTCGGAGAGATGCCGGGCTCGATCCAGCACCCGGACCAGGGATACACGATCGAGGAGCTCCTCCTCCGTCTCACCGAGCGGTTCGGCGTCCCGACCGCGATGGGTTTCGCGACTGGCCACACCGCGGCAGCCCCCGGCCGGACGATTCCGTTCGAGGTGCGCGCCCGGATGGACGAGCACGGTCTGACTCTCCTCGAAGGCGCCGTTCGGTGATTTCCGGCGCTTCGATCCGGCCCGGACTCCTCGGCCGGTGATCCCCGCCCCATGATCTTCGGCCCGACGCCCGGCGATCCGCTGCATTTGCTCGGCGTGGCGGGAACCGCCATGGCGTCTCTGGCGGGGCTTCTCTCCCGCTTCGGCTACCGGGTGACCGGCTCCGACCAGGGTGCCTATCCGCCGATGTCCACTTTGCTGGAAGGAGAGGGGATCGCGATCCGGGCGCCGTTTTCCCCGGACAACCTGCCCGACCCCTGCCGGGCGGTGATCGTCGGGAACGCAGTGTCGCGCGGAAATCCAGAACTCGAAGCTGCGCTCGACCGCAGGCTGCCGCTTTGGTCCTTCCCGGAAACCCTGCGCGAGATCTTGCTCCGCGCCCGCATCCCGGTGGTGGTCGCCGGAACCCACGGCAAGACGACGACCACGGCGCTGCTCGCCTGGATCCTCCGCTCTGCGGGCCGCGACGCCGGATTCCTCGTCGGCGGGGCGCCCGCGGACCTCGGGGGCAGCTTTCGAGCGGGCGCGCCCGGCGAGCCCTTCGTCGTCGAGGGGGACGAATACGACACCGCCTACTGGGACAAGGGGCCGAAGTTCCTCCACTACCTCCCGGAGGTGGCGATCGTCGGCAATGTGGAGTTCGACCACGCCGACATCTACTCCGATTTCGCTGCGGTGCGCCGGCAGTTCTCCTTCCTCGCCCGTTTGCCGCCGCGCCGCGGCCTCTTGTTGCTCGGTGCCGATTCCCCGGCGGCGCTCGATCTCCGGGAGTACGCTCACACCACGGTCCGGACCTTTTCGGTTCGAGACCCGGCCTCCGGTTCCCCTTCCGGGGGGGCGGACTGGACCGCGGCCCCGGAGGGGTCCGGCCCCGCCGGCACCCGCCTCGCGGCGGCGTTTCGGAGAGAGGCGAAGCCGCCGCTCGAAGGCCGTTTCTGGGGTGCGGCTTCGGCTCGCAATGTGCTGGCCGCCGCCGCTGCTGCAGACTGGCTCGGAGTCTCCTGGAGGCAGATCGGGGACGCGGTGCGGAGTTTTTCCGGGGTGGCCCGGCGCCTCGAGGTCCTCGCCTCCCGGGCGGATGGGAGCGTCGTGGTCGTGCGCGATTTCGCCCACCACCCCACCGCGGTGGAAGCCGTGCTCGAAGCTGCGGCAAAGCGCTGGCCGGACGCCCGACGGGTGGCGGTCTTCGAACCGCGCTCCTTCACCGCCCGCAGCGCACACTTCCAGGGGCGTTTCGCGCAGTCCTTCCGGAACGCGGCCCGGGTGCTGCTCGCTGCCGATACCGGCGAGTCGCGCGGCCGCCACCCGGAAGAGGCTGCTCGCCTCGACCTCGACCGGCTCGCGGCCGATCTCGCGGCGCACGCCGTCCCCGCCGAGGTTCCGACCGGCCATGCCGCCCTCGTCGAGCGGGTCCTCGAACTGGCGGACTCTCCCGAACCCACCGTCTTCCTCTTCCTCTCGAACGGCCATTTCGACGGCATCCCCGAACGGGCCGCCCGAACTCTCGGGTTACCGCACAGCTGACGAAACGTTTGCCGCGGGAGTGTTGCCGACCGAATCACAACGAAGAGCGAAGCGGTTCAGCCAGGGCCCCACCGGGAGGACTGGGCAT
Source organism: Vicinamibacteria bacterium (assembly GCA_963422395.1). GTDB lineage: Bacteria > Acidobacteriota > Vicinamibacteria > Marinacidobacterales > Marinacidobacteraceae. Next base: position 1,190,948 of record OY729431.1, read on the forward strand.
CGCCGGTCGCTCCGAGCGGGGCCGAATATGGCCCCGCGAGCACGCCGGAGAGTGAGGGCTCCCGGTCGGGGAGGCTAGACCGGGAGCCCCTCGCTACTCGGCAATGCCGTGTGACTTCGTCCACGGGCTGCTAAAGGCTCGGGTGGCGTTCGTGGTAGTCGGTTGCGTCCTGAAGCGCCTTCGCGGCGCGCAGGAGCCGTTCCTCTCCGTAGATCTGCCCCACGAGCGAGATGCCCGTCGGCGTACCGTCCGCGGTGAAACCGTTGGGTACGGTCACGACCGGGTGGCCGGTCATGCTCGTCAGCGGATTGATCGCGCGCCACGGAGACAAGACGGCGTCGATGTCCGCCATCTCGTCGGCCATCTCTTCCATGAACAGCCGCCGGATTCGGTTGGCCTGCAAGTACTCGACCGCGGGGACGAGATGGGACGCGCGGAGCTCGCCGCGATGCCGCTGCCGCTTCAGGTCTCGGTCTCGCCGGGTCCGCGCGAATTCGTCGAAACCGGCCGCGCGCTCCACGTACTCGATGAAATAGGTGAGGCGGCTCTGCGGGATCGCCACCGGTTTCAGGTCGTAGCCCAGCGACCGAAGAGTGGCCAGGCTCTCGCGGGCCGACGCCTCGTTCTCTTCGTCTCTTGAGGGCTCCGGATCCGCGAACGCGGACTCGAGATAGCCGAGCCGCAGATCGCGCGCGGAAGCGCTGCCGTCCCAATTGAACGGAACGCCGTCCACCACGGCGAGATCTCGGTCGTCGCGACCGGCGATGGCCCGCAGCACCAGCGCGTTGTCCTCGACCGTTCGGGTCATGGGTCCGATCTTGTCCAGAGAGTACCCCGCGGCCATCACCCCGTGCCGGCTGACTCTGCCGAAGGTCGGGCGGAGACCGACGATGCCGCAGCGCACCGCCGGCGAGAGGATCGAACCGCCGGTATCGGTTCCGATCGCGAACCCCACCAGGCCGGCGGCGGTCGCCGAGCCCGAGCCGGCGGAAGACCCGCTGGAGCCTTCCTGCGGGTTCCACGGGTTGTTCGTGCGCCCGCCGAACCACTGGTCGCCGAAAGCGAGCTCACCCGTCGTGAGCTTGGCGACGAGGACTGCGCCCGCGGCATCCAGACGCTCGACGACGGCGGCGTCGATATCGAGGATCTGATCCTCGAAGGGGGCGGCACCCCAGGTCGTGCGATACCCGCGCACCGAGATGATGTCCTTGGCCCCCCAGGGAATGCCGTGGAGCGGGCCTCGGTAGCGTCCGGCAGCGATCTCGGCATCCGCTCGTTGCGCCTGCTCGCGAGCCCGGTCTCGGGTGAGAGTCACGACGCAGTTGAGGACCGGATTCAGTCGCTCGAGCCGCGAGAGATACATGTCGGTGAGCTCGATCGCGCTGACCTCGCGCGTCTCGACCAGGCGGGCCAGGTGGGTTACCGGCCAGAACGCGGCCTCCTCCAGATTCGCGGGACGCGGCACCGCGGGCACGGCTCCCAGGCGAACCCCCCGTTCGTTGCGGTCGAAACGCATCCCGGGAACGGCCGGGTTGAAATAGAGGGGAGGCGGGACGGAGTTGTCGAGAGGCGTCTTCCGGATCTCCTGGTAGTGATCGAAATTCGCGTTCACCTCGTCCAGCATGAGGTCGTACTCCTCGTCGGTGAACTCGAGCCCGGCGAGAGCCGCGGCCTCCTGCATCATGCCGAGGTTCACGCGCTCGGCACCGGTTTCCTGCAGACGCGCCCAAAGCACGCCGGGGAACAGTGTCGTGGTCAGTCCGGCACTGGAAAAACAAGCGAGGAAATTCCTGCGCGAGTGGTCGTTCTCCGGAGAGAGTTTCATCGGGCGCCTCGCTACTCGGCACTCGTCTGTCAGCGCCGGACGATGTGGGGGAGGAGGGTGTCGCGGTCGAGGTCGGCGCGGCGGGCGATCCGGGGGGTGATCGTCAGGATGATGTCGGACTCCAGCGCGGTTTCGGAGTTCTGGCCGAAGAGGCGGCCGAGCAGTGGGATATCGGCGATTCCGGGAAGCCCGTTGAGGCTCCGGCGCTCCTCTTGGCGGATCAGGCCCGCGAGCATGCTGGTCTCGCCGTTCCGGAGCCGGAGGGTGGTCTCCACGCTGCGGTTGCCGAAGGTGGGGAGTCCGGAGTAACCGGTTCCCGAAACATTGTCGAGGCGCACCTTCACTTCGAGGGTCACGCTGTCGTCGTGATGGAGGCGGGGCAGGATTTCGATGCTGACTCCCACATTCTCGTACTCGAAGGTGGTGGTGGGCTGCTGGGCGAGTCCGCCGGTCGCGATCGGAGCGAAGGTAGTGACCGGAACCGGCACCCGTTCTCCGAAGTCCGCAGTGGCGGTCTTGCCGTCGGAAGCGCGGAGCTGCGGGTTGGCGAGCACCTGGGTGTCGGCGTCGGTGCGGACCAGGTTCAGGATCGCTGCCGGCAGCCCGGCCACCCGCAGGTTCGAGCGGCGGTAAGGGTTTTCGAGGACGGTGTCGAGCCGGGGTGCGAGGGCGAGCTGGAGCCCTTCGGAGTCCGGCGACACCAGCGGGATGCCGTACTGCTGGAGGTGGGTTCGGTTCACCTCCATGAGCTCCACATCCACGAGAACCTCGCCGGGGCTTCGGTCGAGCGATTCGATGATGCGCGCGGCCGAGCGGACCTGTTCCCAAGTGTCCACCAGGGTGATCGAGTTCGTTCCGGGGTGCTGGGCGATCTGCCGGAGCCCCAGCACCACCCGCAGGGTATCGGTGGTCTCCACCAGGTCCGCGGTGGACAGATAGAAGGTCTGTGCCACCACCTGTTCGTACTGGGTTCGCTTCGTCTGCGTGTCGGGGACGATCGTGATCAGGTGCGGCGATTCGACCCGGAAGAAGTGGCCGGTGGTGGAGGTCAGCCCCCGGACCGCGTCCTCGAAAGTGGAGTCCTCGGCTTCGATGGAGACCGGCTGGTCCACGAAGTCCTCGTCGAAGACCACATTCACCCCGCCGATCTCGCCGAGGGTCAGAAGCACATCCCGGAGGCTCGCGTCCCGGAATACGAAACTCGCGGGAGCTCGGGCGTCTCGGAGGACATCGAGGCCGAGCGGACGGGAAAGCGCCTCCTCCTTGAGTGCGGCGAGAGTGCGGGCGCGAGCCTCGCGGTCCTGCCCGGCGGCGGCTTCGCGCACCTCCTGGAGCCGCTCCTGGTAGGAGGCTTCGTTCGGGGCGAAGAGGATCGCGCTTCGCAGTTCGTCCTCGGCCCCCCGGTAATCCTCCGCCGCCACCCGTCGTTCCGCCTCTCGGGCGTGTTCCTCGGCGGCCCGCAGCTTGGCGCGAGTCAGGGAGAGCGCCGCCGCCTGGTCGGACGGATCCTCGGAGACGGCGCGCGCATAGTGGGCGACCGCTTCGTCGTAACGGCCGGTCCGTTCGGCGGTTTCGCCCGCGGCGAGGTGCCGGCTGCCGGCGCAGCCCCCGAGTCCGACGAGCAGCGCACAACCGACGAGGAACGCGAAGCGAGAGCCTGCTGCATCTTCGATCGCCATGGGGGGCATCGAGCCTCCGGGCAGCGGTGGGCGCCGTCCGTTCATTCGCGCAGTGCCGAAGCGGTGACAACATCGGTTCCCGGAGGGATGGTGAAGGTGAACAGCGAGTCGTCCGGCGCCGGGCCGGTACGGTAGTCGCGGAATGCCAAGGTCGTGAGGTTGCCTTCGGGGTCTTCGGACTCGATCGTGAGGATCCGCCCGGTCTCCCCGTCCACACTGAGTCGGAGCGACTGGATCTCACCGCCCGTCCCGCGGGGGGTCAGCGACACCGTGCGATGGCCGACGCTTTCCTCGCCGACGGCGAACGCGTCGAAATGGTCGAGGATCGCTGCGCCTCCAGTGAGAAAGTCCAGCGGATTCACCGTGCTCTCGCCGGGAACCGCGGCAGCCGCAGCGTCGTCGCCGCCCGCGAAGGAACCCACGACCACCTGCTGATCGGCGGGAACATGGAACCAGGTGTTCGTCCCGTCGCTGACGAAGACCTTGGGCTCGGGCGTCTCGTAATCCCAGCGCATCCGGCCTGGCTGTTTCACGATGAGCCGGCCGGTCTCGATCCGGTCGCGCCCGAAGATCCGGGGGGAGAAGCGCTGCTCGAACCGGGCCTCGAAATGCGGCAGCGAACGGTGGTGGGCTTCGATCCGCTCGATCAGGGCGCGCGCACCGATCTCGGGCGCTGCTGGCTGCTCCGGAGCAGCGGGTACGGCGGCGGAGCTGCCGAGTGCCGCCAGCAAGCCTGGAAGAATGCCTGAAACGCTCGCAGGTTTCGAACAGGTCTGCCGCATGCTGGCGAGTCCACCTCGGGAACCTCTCCTACTCCGGCGGTGGACGGCACGGGGCTCGAACCCGTGACCTCGGCATTGCGAACGCCGCGCTCTCCCAGCTGAGCTAGCCGCCCCCCGGCAGGAACGATCCGCCGAAATTCTAGCAGCCCGTGGATGAAGTCCCCCGGCGGTCATGGCGCCGCCGCGGTTCCCGCTTGCCGGATCGCGTGGTCGGCGAGGACCAGACAGGCCATCGCCTCGACGATGGGCACCGCCCGGGGGAGAACGCAGGGGTCATGGCGGCCGCGGGCTGCGAGCGTGACCTGTCGGCCTTCGGAGTCCAGGGTCCGCTGCGGCTTGCGGATGGTCGAGGTGGGCTTGAAGGCGACTCGAAAGACGATCGGCATCCCCGTGGAGATTCCCCCGAGGACGCCTCCAGCGTGGTTCGTTTCCGTCTTCACCCTGCCGTCTTCCATCGTGAAGGCGTCGTTGTGCTGGCTGCCGAGGAGGCGGGTTCCGGCGAAACCGGAGCCGATCTCGAAACCCTTGCTCGCGTTGATGGCGAGCATCGCCTTGGCCAGATCGCTTTCGAGCTTGTCGAAGACCGGCTCTCCGAGACCTGCGGGGACCCTGCGCACCGAACAGCCGACGACGCCGCCCACCGAATCTCGATCTGCTTCATCGCGGCGATGAGTTCTGCGATCCGGGAAGCGGCTTCCTCGTCGGGGCAGCGGGTGGGGGTTCGCTCGACCGCGGCACGGGTGACCTGTCCCGGGTCCACTCGGGCTTCGAGGTCCCGGACCCGCTGCACCCAGGCGACGCATTCGGTGCCGAACCGCTCCCGAAGCAGGACGCGCGCCACCGCTCCGGCGGCCACATGAGCCACCGTGACCCGCGCCGACGCCCGCCCGCCCCCGTGTGGATCTCGGATTCCGTACTTCGCTTCGAAGGAGTAATCGGCGTGCCCGGGACGGTAGATGGTCTCGATCTCCCGATATTCGGCGGGGCGGGCGTCGGTGTTCCGGACTACCATCGAGATGGGATGTCCGGTGGTCCGGCCGGCGAAAATTCCCGACTCGATCGCCACCCGGTCCGCTTCCATCCGGGGTGTGACGAGTGCACTCTGGCCCGGCCGGCGCCGGTCCAGATCCTCCTGGACGACGGCTTCGCTGATGGGCAGCTGCGACGGGCAGCCGTCCACCACCACCCCGATCGCCGGTCCGTGGGATTCGCCCCAGGTGGTGACCCGAAATGCCTGTCCGAGAGAGCTACCAGGCATCGTCGGCTCGGCGCGCTTCCTCCGCTCTGCGGGCGGCCGCCACCATGGTTTCCAGCGGGGCCGACTTGCCGGTCCAGCGCTCGAATGCAGCCGCCGCCTGATGGATCAGCATCCGCAGGCCCGGCACGGTTTTCCTCCCGAGGCGGCGGGCGGTTTCGAGGAAGATCGTCTGCGGCGGCGAGAAGACCAGGTCGAAGACCACCTCGTGTCCCGCGATCGCCGCTTCCGGGGCCGGACAGCGATCCGCTGCGGGGGACATTCCCACCGGGGTCGCATTTACCAGGATGTCGCCGGCAAGACGCCCGAGCCGGGAGCGGGGGGCGTGCCGAGCGCCGAATTCCCCGGCGAGAGCCGCTGCCTTCCGCTCATCCCGCGAGACCACGAGGGCCTCCGCGCCGCGGCGAAGAAGGCCGTGGAGTACGGCGCGGGCGGCGCCGCCGGCGCCGAGTACGGTGGCGCGCCGGCCGGTGAGCGGCACCGTTTCCTCGAGCGCCCGCACCGCGCCGATCCAGTCGGTGTTCGCCCCGACGAGTCCGCCTTCCATCGGCAGGATGGTATTCACCGCGCCGATTCGCCGCGCGTCGGCATCGAGCCCATCGAGCAGCGGGAGAATCGCGCGTTTGTGCGGGATCGTCACATTCAGCCCCCGGACCCCGGTGAGCCGCGCGGCGATGAGGAAGTCAGCGAGCTCCCCGGGCGGCGCGTCGAACGCCAGGTAGGCCCTATCGAGGTCCAACCGGCGGAACGCCGCTTCTTGCATCGGCGGACTCAGGCTGTGGGCGATCGGGCTGCCCACGACTCCATAGACCGGAACCGGTGCTCGGAGCCTCCGCCCCCAGCGGCGGTCGCGGTCGCGGATGGCTGCCGCGTCCAGCTGGCCCGGAGCCGTTGTGGGAAGGCCCGGCGGCGAGGCATAGCTTCCGATCGAGGCCCCGGCGCCCCGGGCGATCACCCGGAGCGCGGCCCCCGCCGGCCCGAGGGCGATCCCGACGATCGGTCTTCCGGCGGCGGCGCGGCGCCGGATCAGTGCGTGGATCCGGCGGACCTCGTTCTGCCCGCCGGCGGCGGCGATCTTGGTGATCGAGGGTTTCATCGCGGCCATCCGTTCGGGGAGTGTCTCCAGATCGTCGGGGACCGTGTCGAGGTCGTGCACCGAGGCGACCAGACGGACGCGGGGCGCCGCCTCCCGGAGCCGCCGGGAGATCGCGCCGCCGCTCTGCAGATCGGCTTCGTACTCGAGGTCCAGATATCCCGCGCCACGGTGCGCTGCTTCCAGGAGCAGCGAGATCCGCTGCTCTTCGCTGCCGCGAAAACGGCCCCCTTCCTCCCGGCGGCGTACGGTGACGATCAGGCGCGCGAGAAGGGATTCCGGCAGGCTTTCGAGAAGCTCGGCGAGTCCGGCGGCAGGACTCTTCGGGGCGGGAATCCGGAGGGGATCGACGCGCAGCTCGATCAGGTCCTCCGGCCCGGCTTCCCGGGACGCCGCAGCGAGGCCGGCCTTCGCCTCCGACGGAGTTTCGGCGGCAACCGAGAGTGCGAGCCGCGGCCCGAAATGAGCGGCGCGCAGATGCTCGGCCGCTTCGCCCGGACCGCTGCTCCAGATGTCGTACCCCGCGGCTTCCCGGTAGAGCGGCGTCCGCCGTTCCAGTACGACCCCGGCCTCCTGCTCGGGGGCGGTCCCCGGAAGCGGCGGACGCGCGCGGCGGAGTGCTGGTCGGGAAAGGCGCTCCGCGAGCGTCGGAACCGGAGCGCGCATCCAGTACACCGTCCCGAGCGCTGCGAGACGCCGGATGTTCCCGGGCCGCTCCACGATGCCGCCGCCGCAGTCCACCACGAGCTGCTCTCCGGAAATTGCTGCGAGAACCGCGCTCTCCTCGTTTCGGAACCGCTCCCAGCCATGGCGTTCCACGAAAGCGGGGATCGGACCGAGACGCTCCTCGATCCGTTCGTCGGTGCTGACCCGCGTCCAGCCGGTGGCCTCGGCGAAGGCCCGTGAAGCCCGGCTCTTGCCGGAGGTACGGGCCCCGATGAGCACTACATTCGGATAGCGCGCCCCGCCGGGGAAGAGAGACGCCGGTGGCGGTGGCGCGGATTCGGTCACGGCTCGGCAGCGGATCGACAGATCCGGCATCCGAGTCGGGAAAGCGCGCTCCAGAATCCGGGAAACGATTTCGCGACCACTTCGGGAGTCCCGATCCGCACTCCCGGGACCCGAAGCCCGGGGAGCGCGAGCGCCATGGCGATTCGGTGGTCGCCCCGGGGATCCACGCTCCCCGGCCGGAGCGTCGAGGGGTGGATCGTGAGCCCGTCCGGGTGGGTGTCCACCCGGGCGCCGAGCGCCGCGAGCCCCTCGGCGAGCGCCGCGATCCGATCGCTCTCCTTGTGCCGCAGATGCGCGATTCCGCGGATGCGGGTCGGGCTCGCGGCGAAGGGAGCGATCGCGGCGAGGGCGGGCGCGGCGTCGGGCAGGGAGCTCATGTCCACCGTGACCCCGCGCAGCGCTCCGGTGCCGGTGACGGTCGAGCGAAAGCCGTCCTCGCGTTCCTCCTCGGAGACTTCGCAGCCCATCTCCTCGAGGATTTTCGGAAAGCGCCGTTCCCCTTGCGGAGAAGCCGGATCGAGGCCCGAGACCGAGACTCTGCCCGGAGCGGCGGCTGCCGCGGCGAAGAAATTGCCGGCGGCGGTCCAGTCGCCCGACACCTGCCGGGAACCCGGCGCGTAGCGTTCGCTGCCGCCGATCCGGAAACGCCGTCGGCCCTCCCGCTCGACGAAAACCCCGCAGCGGGCCATCACCGAAACCGTGAGATCGAGGTAGGAGCGGGAGACCGGTTCGTCGGCGAGTTCGACCACCAGCTCGCTCCGGGCGCGCGGCGCGGCGAGGAGCAGGGCGCTCGCGAACTGGCTGCTCTCTCGCGCGGCGACGCGGACCGTCCCGCCCCGGAGCTTCCCGGACCGCACGATGAGCGGCGCGAACCCGCTGCTCGTTTCCACCTCGGCGCCGAGTTCTGCGAGCGCCGTGACGAGTCCCGCGATGGGACGCTCGCCAATGCGGCCGCTCCCGAGGATTCGGACCGGATTCGGCACGGTGGCGGCCGCCGCGGTCGCAAAACGAAGCAGGGTTCCCGACTCGCCCACCGAGACGGTGACGGGGTCGGACGACCGCCGCCGAGCCGCGCTGGGCCCTCGCACCCGCAGCTCGCCGGGAGAGTCGAGGATCGTCGCGCCGAGCGCCGCGTACGCGGAGACCGCCGCCTGGATGTCGTCGTTTTCCGGCGCGCCGGCGATCCGGCTTTCGCCGTCGGCGAAGGCTGCGGTGAACAGCAGCCGGTTCGCCTCGTACTTGCTGCCGGGTACGCGGAGCACCGCGTCCGGCGGCGACGGCCCCGGTGCGATCTCGATCACAGCCCGATGGCCGAAAGCCCGGAATCCACCACTTCGGGAGAGAGGGGAAAGGAAACCGTGGTCCGTCCCCCGTTTTCCTCGCACCGGACGCGGCCGATGGCTTCGAGCAGCACGAAGCGGGCTTCGCCGCAGCGAGTCTTCTTGTCACTCGCGAGGGCGCTCAAGACCTGTTCGCGCGACGCTTCCGCCGGAGCTCTCCCCGGGAGTCCGGCGGCGGCGAGGAGCCGGCCGAGACGCTCTTCCTCGGAGGCGTCGAGAAATCCCGCGGTCCGCGCCATTCGGCTCTCCGCGATCATCCCGATCCCGACCGCCATCCCGTGCGGAAGCCGGTATCCGGTGGCGTGCTCCAGGGCATGGCCGATGGTGTGTCCGAAATTGAGCACCTGCCGCAGGCCGCCTTCGCGTTCGTCGGCGGCTACCACTGCAGCCTTGATCCGCACGCTGGCGGCGACGAGACGGGCCAGCCCGCCGGGCTCGCGTCGGAGCAAGGTGGGCAGGTCCTGCTCGATTTCGGCGAAGAGCCTGCCATCGCTGGTCGCTGCCATCTTGAACGCTTCGGCCAGCCCGTTCCGGAGCTCCCGGTCTGGCAGGGTCCCGAGCAGCGAGGTATCGGAGAGCACCGCCGCGGGCTGGCGGATGAGCCCGATCAGGTTCTTGCCGCGCGGAGTATCGACCCCGGTCTTGCCGCCCACCGATGCGTCCACTGCGGCGAGCAGCGTGGTCGGAACCGCGGCGAACGGCACGCCGCGGAGGTAGGTGGCGGCCACGAACCCCGCCAGGTCGAGGGCTACCCCGCCGCCGAAGCCGACGATCACGCTGTCCCGTCCGAGACGGTGGGAAAGCAGTGCGTCCTCGAGACGCTCCTTCTGCGCTCTGGACTTGTGCTCTTCCCCCGCAGGGACTTCGATCAGCGGCGCTCCCGGAGGCAGAGCGGCGCGGAACCGTTCGCCGTGGAAGCCGAGGGCTCCGGAATCGGCGATCCCCGCCGCCCGGTGCCCGGGGAAGAGTCCGGCGAGCAGCCCCGGGAGTTCGAGGAGGGCTTCCCCGCCGATGTGGACCTGGTACGAAGCGCGCTGTCCCGGCGTCTCTACCCCGACCGTGACCGCCGGTGGGGAAAGCGCCCCGCTATCCCGCGCCGCGGGTCTCGACCCGCCGACTTTCAACGAGGGCTGCCGAGAGTCATCGGAGAGTCAAATCCGCGAGGGCGGCTTCGCGGCCTCTCGGAACCCCGCCGTTCGGGAGCCCTCGGGCAGGACCCGTCGGTGGAGCGCGGCGCCGAGCCGTTTCAGGTCTCCCATCAGGTTGACGAACTGGTGGGGATACAACGATTGGTCGCCGTCGCTCAGCGCGGCCGAGGGGTTGGGATGGACCTCGATGAGGAGTCCGTCTGCCCCTGCGGCCACCGCCGCGAGCGACAGCGCCGGGACGAGGGTCTTGTTGCCGGCGCTGTGGCTCGGGTCGGCGATCACCGGCAGGTGGGTCTCCTGCTTCAGCACCGCGATGGCGCCCACATCGAGGGTGTTGCGGTAGGCGGTCTCGAAGGAACGGATGCCGCGCTCGCAGAGGATCACTTGTTCGTTGCCCTGGAGGATGTACTCGGCGGCCAACAGGAACTCGCGGATGGTGTTCGACATGCCCCGCTTCAAGATCACCGGGGCCGCGACGCGGCTCATTTCGCGGAGCAGATCGAAGTTCTGCATGTTCCGGGCTCCGATGCGAAGCACATCCACGAGCCCGGCGGCGGTCTCCACATCCCGCACATCCATGACCTCGGTCTCGACGAGCATCCCGGTCTGCTCCCGGATGCGGCTCAGGATGCGCAGCCCCTCGACCCCGAGCCCCTGGAAGGAATAGGGCGAAGTGCGCGGCTTGAAGGCCGAAGCGCGCATGATCTCGAGCCCGAGATCGCGCAGCATCCGCGCGGACTCCATGCCCTGCTCTTCGCTCTCGAGCGCACAGGGGCCGCCGAAGACGACCAGGTCCTCGCTGCCGAGTTGCTGGCTGCCGATCTGGATCCGGGTGTTGGCCTTGCGATGGGTCTTGTTGGCGAGCCGGTACGGCTTGGCGAGCCCGTACACCTGCTGGACGCCGGGCTGGGTGCGCCAGAAAGCTTCGGTTTCCCCGGAGAGATCCCCCAGCACATGGATCTGGGCTCCCGTCTGGCTGCGGTAGATCGCGCGATCGAGGGCTCTTCGCTCGATCAGGCCGGTGAGGTGGGCGATGTCCTGGTCGGTGGCCCACGAGTTCAGGATGAGCACCATGGTGGCGGACTCTTGGGAGAGGGGATTCACGGGATGTCCGGAGTGAGGTCGAGGAAGTTCTCCACGAGATGCCTGCCACAGCGGGTCAGGATGGATTCTGGGTGGAACTGGACGCCCCAGAGCGGGGCGCTTCGGTGCCGAAGGCCCATCACCTCGCCGTCGTCGTCGGAGCGGGCCGTCACCTCGAGTTCCGGCGGGAGCGGCTCGTCGGCGGCGAGCGAGTGATACCGGGTGGCGTCGAACGGATTTTCGAGGTCGGCGAAGAGATCGCCTCCATTATGGCGCACCGGCGAGGTCTTGCCGTGGACGAGCTGGCGCGCTCGGCGGATCCGGCCGCCGAAGGCCCGCACCAGCGCCTGATGCCCGAGGCAGACGCCGAGGATCGGAGTGGTTCCGGCGAGGTCCCGGATCAGGTCCACGGAGATCCCGGCGGTGTCCGGCGTTCCGGGCCCCGGGGAGATCACGATCCGGCGGGGAGCGAGCTTGCGGACTCCGGTCGGAGTCAGAGTGTCGTTGCGGAAGACTCGGGGGGCGGCGCCCAGCTCGCCCAGCAGCTGCACCAGGTTGAAGGTGAAGGAGTCGTAGTTGTCGAGGACGAGGGTCAACGGAACCTCACGAAAGGCCGGCATGCGCCATCCGGAGAGCGCTCAGCACGGCTTCTGCCTTCCGGCAGCTCTCTTCGTACTCGGCGGCCGGATCGGAGTCGGCGACCACTCCGCCGCCGGCCTGGAAATATCCGACGCCGTCCTTGGCGACCAGGGTGCGGATGGCGATCGCGGTGTCCGAAGCCCCGCTGTAGGAGAAATAGCCCACCGCTCCGCCGTACACCCCCCGGCGTTCCCTCTCGAGTTCCTCGATGATTTCCATCGCCCGAATCTTGGGGGCGCCGGAGAGCGTGCCGGCGGGAAAGGTGGCGCGCAACGAATCGAAAGCGTCGAGGTCGGGGCGGAGGCGTCCCAGCACGCGGGAGACGATGTGCATGACATGCGAATAGCGCTCGATGCCCATCAGATCCTCGACCTCGACCTCGCCGTAGCGAGAGACCCGGCCCACATCGTTGCGGGCGAGGTCCACCAGCATCACATGCTCGGCGCGCTCCTTTTCGTCGGCGAGGAGTTCCCTGGCGAGTGTGGCGTCTTCCTCGGGCGTCTGCCCGCGGGGGCGGGTGCCGGCGATCGGGCGGGTCTCGATGCGGTCTCCCTGGGTACGGGTCATCATCTCTGGCGAGGCACCCGCGACCACCAGCCCATCGAAATCGAGGTAGTACATGTAGGGCGACGGGTTCACCACCCGCAGCGCTCGGTAGAAGTCGAAGGGGTGCACGGTCAGCGGAGTCTCGAACCGCTGGGAGGGGACGACCTGGATGATGTCGCCGGCAGCCACGTACTCCTTCGCTCGGCGCACCATTTCGAGGTATGCCTCCCGGCTCACATTGGAACGCGGTTCGGGGAAGGGGCCGCGGTCCGCCGGCGCACCTCTTCGGGGTGCGGCGGGAAGCGGCGCCCGCAGCTCGGCGACCGCAGCGGCGATCCGGGCTTCGGCTTCATCGTAGGCTGCGTCGGCGCGGTCCGGCGTCTCGACGACGGAGTTCGTGATGACTTGGATCACATTCCGCACCCGATCGAAGACCAGGACGGTGTCGGCGAGTAGAAACGCCGCGTCGGGGAGCCCGAGCGAATCGTCCACCGTCTCTGGCAGGCGTTCGAACTGGCGCGCGGCGTCGTAGGCGAGGTAGCCGACGAATCCGCCGGGAAATGGCGGCAGGCCGTCCACCGGCACCGGGGTGTAGCGGCGGAGCAGATCCCGCAGCGCCGAGAGGGGGTCTTCGCTGCGAAGCGCCTCGGTTTTCCCCTCCCGCAGGAAGCGGCAAGTCACGCGGGCGCCGCGGCCCTCGATGATCGCCTGCGGTTTCGATCCCAGGAACGAATAGCGGCCGACGGTCTCTCCACCCTCGACCGACTCCATCAGGAAGGCTGGCCCCCGGTTGCCGACTCGGAGGAAGGCAGAGACCGGAGTATCGCAATCCGCCAGGATTTCGCGGCGGACCGGGATCAGGTTGCCCTGTCTGGCCAGCGCCCGGAAATCGGAACGAGAAGGGAGGAACACGGAACCCTCCGGGCGGAGGGGCGCGGATTGTAGAGGGGCGGGCTTACGGACCGAGCGGTTCGAGCGGTTCGAGCGCTCCGAGAGCGGGGCGTCAGGATGGCGTCGGGCGTTCTCGGGGGAAGAGTGAGGATGCCCCGCTCCCGAAGCGCCCGGCGCTGAGCGCCGCCCTCGAACAGGTGGATCAGGAGATCCTGGACGCCTGGGCGCGGCGGGACGCCATCACGGTGGCGATCGGGAGGGTGAAGCAGGAGTCCCGCCGGCCCATCCACGATTCCTCGCAGGAGGCGCGGGTCCTCGAAAGGGCCCGCGGCCTCGCCGCCGGCAGGGGCATCTCCCCCGACCTCGCCGCGGCTTGATCTTCGACATCGTTCGGTCAAGGCGCCTCTCGCGCGTGGACTCGCCGCCCTGGTCGAGAGCGGCTGCCACGCGGCTTCGGTGCATCCGATGTTCGGCCCGGATGCCCATGTCCTCCACGGCTGCCATGTGCTGGTCATGGATGCCGGCCGGTCGGAGGCCGCAGCCGAAGCCGCCTCTCGGTCTTCTCCGGCACCATGGCCGAGATCCTGTGCCTCCCGTTGGCGGAGCACGACCCGCTGATCGCCTATGTCCTCGGGCTCTCGCACGCCCTGAATCCGGCTTTCGTCACCGCCCTCATAGGGAGCGGGGAGCAGGCCCCGCGGCTCGCCCGGCTGTCCAGCGTCACCTTCGAACGCCAGCTGCGGGTCGCGGCGGCAGTCACCGGGGAGAACCCGCGCCTCTACTATGAGATCCAGCACTCCAATCCGCACGGCCCGGCGGCGATCCATCACCTCGCGGCCGCGGTTTCCCGCCTCGCTGCGGTCATCCACGATGACGACGAGGCTGCCTTCGTCCGCCTCATGAAGGCAGGGCGCGAGTACGTCCTCGGTCGCCGCTGACCCGCGGCGCAGACTCCTAGCGCTAGCGGAGTTCGGGTTCCTGGTTTGCCAGCAGGCGTCGCAGGGCTTGGACGGCGCGGACGGCTTCGGCGCCGGAAGCGAAGCCGCGGGGCCCGAAGGTGTCCTTCGAGGGCAGCCGCAGCAGGCCGAGCTGGACGGCGACCTGGGCGGCACTGCGGTTCCGGTGCCCCTCGGGCATGTCGGTGAGTTGTCGATCGGCGGCGTCGCGCTGTGCCCGGTGGAGCGCTTCGGGATCGAAGGCGCCGAGTGCGGCGCCGAGCGCAGCGGCGAGTTCGGCGCGGCTCACGAAGGCACGCGGCTTGAAGGTGTGGTCGGGAAACAGCCGCAGGTATCCAGCGCCGAGTGCCGTCCGGATGAGGTTCGCCGCCCAGCTGCGTTCGATGTCGATGGCGATCCGGAGGTCCGGGCGTTCGGGTTCCGGCGCCTCGGGCGCGCCGAGTTCCGCTGACAGGATCGCCGCGAGCTGTTCGCGGGTGACCCGTTCGGCTTCGCGGATCCGGTCGTACCGCTCCGCGACGCGGGCGATTTCGAGGCGGCGTTCGAGTGCGCTCGCGCGGTCCGTCAGGTCGGCCAGTTTCCGGAGGCCCGGTTCGGCGAGGACCCGGTCGAGGCGGACGAGGCTCTCCGAGAGCAGGCCCGCGTCGGCCAGCAGCTCCGCGCCGGCGATGCGGGCGGTGAGCGCCTGGCGTTCGCTGGCCGAAGCGAGCGCCGGCACCGAGTCGAACCACTCCCGGGCGATCAGCACGCTGCCTCCGGCGGACGCTGCCTCGGCGGCTTCGAGGAGCAGATCGGCGGAATCCGGGATCACCTCGAGGGCCGCCCGATACGCGTCGGCGACTGTCGGATCCCCGCGGTCCCGGGCAGCAGTCTCGCGGGCGCGGCGCAGGCGGCGCTCAGCGACCTCCAGCGTGAGCGCCGGGAGCCGCTCGGCGACGATTACGGCATCGGGTTCGATTCCGGCGAGCCGCCGAAGCCTCCGGAACATGCTCTCGGGGTCTTCCTCGCCGAGGACTACCAGAACCTGTCCGAGCGCCGCGAAGCCATCCCCGGGCACCGCTTCGAGAGCCCGCCCGAAGAGGGAATCGGCATCCTCCCGCCGGCCGGCCCGGAGCGCGAGGAACCCGTCGACTCCGAGCACGCCCGAATCGCCGGGAGCGGTCTCGCGAAGCGGAGCGAGCGCCCGGTCGGCCTCTCCGAGCCTTCCTTCGACGACGAGCCGCCATCCTTCGTGGAGCGCGGCCCGGGCGGCTTCGGTCAACCCCGCTCCTGCTGTCGGGCGCCGCGGCGCCGCATGGTGAAAGCCGTCGAGCGGGACTGTCGGAATCACCGGCGCCGGGCGCGGCCCGCAAGCGGCGCCGACGATCGCAAGGCCGGCCAGAATGCAGAGCGCGGCAGCGCCGTGTTTGGGCAGCATCCTTCCGAGTCTATCCAAGCAGCTCGGAGAGAAAGCCCCCGCTTCGCCAGCAGGCGCAAGTGAGGCAAAGCGCTGAGGCGGCGGCCCGGCAGGGCGGTTCCCTGCTCGGTTTCCGGAGAGTGCGCCCCGGAAGCCTCGAACGACCGGAATAGAATCGGGGGATGCGTTCCCTCCTGCTCTTCGTCTCTCCTTTTCTCGCCACTCTCTTCCTGGCTCCGGCACTCGCCGCTCCGCAGGCGGAAGAAGATGCCGAGCGGCGGATTCTCGTGCATGTCGCGAACACCCTGCAGCCTGGCGAGAGGCTGCTGCTCTCGGAGCTCGTCGAGCGGTTTCAGGCGCCCGAAGAACAGCGGGCGCTCGATCGACTGAACGATGTCTTTTTTCGCACTCCGTTGTTCCTGGTCGAGTTCGAAGGCCGCGAGGGGCGGCTGCCGACGCTCGGCGAAATCGCCGGGCAGTTCTCGCTCTACGGTGAGGAGGCAGCCGACATCGTGCTGCGGATCATGGAATCGGATCCACGGGTGCCGAAGTTCCTCGTGCGGGATGGAGAAGGAAAGCTGGTCTCGATCGACCAGGAGCTGGTGCGGGCCGACGAACGGTTTGCGCGCGCCGTGAGCCGGAGCCTGACCGGCTGGGAGGGCCGCAGCCTGCCGGCCATCGTCGGCGAGCGGTTCGGGGGCGGCGAAGCAGCGGTGGCCGACCTGATGGACGATGCCACCCTGGTCTATGTGTGGTTCACGAACTGCCCTCCCTGCGTCCAGATCGCGCCGGTGCTCCAGGCGCTCCACGAGGACCTCGGAAGCGACGGGCTCGCGATCATCGGTCTGAACGCCGACCGGGTTCTCAAACTGCCCTTCGGGGACGAAGACCGTGCCGCGCACCAGGAGAAAGGCGGGGTCACCTTCGAAAATCTCCACTTGCGAGCGGAAGACCGCGCCGCCCTCGGCAATGTGAACATCTTTCCGACCCTGTTCCTCGCCTCGCGCGATGGAACGGTCGCCCGGCACTTCGTGAACTTCCAGGCGCGCGAGGAACTCGAACCCGAAATCCTCGCACTGCTGCAATAGTTCTGGCAGCCGCTGCTCGCGGCCGCTGTGCCCCGGGTTCGACGATGGATAGCGGAAGGATGGGGGCCGTCCCTGCCTTGCAGAAGGCCCGGGTGCGAGGACCTCTCTCGTGGCCGGGCGCGGCGCAGCGGGGGAAAGTGTGAAAGGGGGGTTTCCCCCGTTCACGAGATGGTGGCTCAGAATCCGAACTGGCTGCCTGTGGCAGGAGTTCGGATTCCGGCGCGAAGCGCCGGGCGGTTCGGGAGCGGTGCGTCTCGCTCATCCCGCTCGCCCCATGGGAGTTAGACACGCTACGGCATCACGCCCCGCTCGAGGGTCTCGATCCTCATCTGTGGCCGGAAAAACGTCTGTTGCGCCCGAGCCTCAGGATCGGGCGCGGCGCAGCGGGGGAAAGTGTGAAAGGGGGGTTTCCCCCCGTTCACGAGATGGTGGCTCAGAATCCGAACTGGCTGCCTGTGGCAGGAGTTCGGATTCCGGCGCGAAGCGCCGGGCGGTTCGGGAGCGGTGCGTCTCGCTCATCCCGCTCGCCCCATGGGAGTTAGACACGCTACGGCATCACGCCCCGCTCCCGAACCGCTCAGCTCTGAGTTGACAAAATATCACTCATATCTTATAGTTGCGTCCAACTAAGGGCCGGGTCGTCCCGGTTCAGTATTCGTTTTCGATTCAGGAGTTCCAAGGCGCATGAGCAAGATCATCGGTATCGATCTGGGTACCACGAACTCGGTCGTCGCGGTGATGGAGGGTGGGCAGCCCACCATCATCCCGAACGCCGAGGGGGGGCGAACCACCGCCTCGGTAGTGGGAATCGCCAAGTCCGGCGAACGGCTCGTCGGGGAGGTGGCGAAGCGGCAGGCCATCACCAACCCCGAGAACACCGTCTTCTCCATCAAGCGCTTCATGGGGCGGCGTTACGACGAGGCCCAGGAGGAACGGGGGACGGCTCCCTACGAAATCATCCGCAAGGACGACGGCATCGAAGTGTCGATGAGCGGCAAGGGCTACAGCCCGCCAGAAATCTCGGCCATGGTGCTGCAGAAGATGAAGGCGTCCGCCGAGAAGTACCTCGGCGAGACCGTTGAGCGGGCGGTCATCACCGTCCCGGCCTACTTCAACGATTCGCAGCGGCAGGCCACCAAGGACGCCGGCGAAATCGCCGGACTCGAGGTCGTGCGCATCGTGAACGAGCCCACCGCGGCCGCGCTCGCCTACGGCCTCGAGAAGCAGAAGAGCGAGAAGATCGCGGTTTACGACTTCGGCGGCGGGACCTTCGACATCTCGATCCTCGAGGTCGGAGAGGGGGTGGTGGAGGTTCGTTCCACGAATGGAGACACCTACCTCGGCGGAGACGACCTCGACAAGCGGGTGCGCGAATGGATCGTCGCCGAGTTTCTGAGGTCTGAGGGGATCGACCTCAGCGCCGATCGGATGGCGTTCCAGCGGCTCACCGACGCCGCCGAGAAGGCCAAGGTCGAGCTCTCGACCACTCACGAGACGGAGATCAACCTGCCGTTCATCACCGCCGACGCCTCCGGGCCGAAGCATCTGGTGCTGACTCTCTCCCGATCGCGGCTCGAGTCCCTGATCGGCGAACTCCTGGAGCGGACCCGCAAGCCCTGCCAGCAGGCGATCGAGGACGCCGGGCTCGGCGGGAGTTCCGTCGATCAGGTGGTGCTCGTCGGTGGCACGACTCGGATCCCGCGGGTCCAGCAACTCGCGGAGGAGATCTTCGGAGTCGAACCGCACCAAGGGGTGAACCCGGACGAGGTCGTCGCTCTCGGCGCCGCGATCCAGGCGGGAGTGCTCGGGGGCGAAGTCAAGGACCTGCTGCTGCTCGATGTCACCCCGCTGTCGCTCGGCATCGAGACTCTCGGCGGGGTCTTCACGCCGCTCATCGAGCGAAACACCACGATCCCGCATCGGGCCAGCAATGTCTTCTCGACCGCTAGCGACAACCAGACCGAGGTCGAGGTCCATGTGCTCCAGGGCGAGCGGTCCATGGCTTCCGACAACCGAACCCTCGGGAAGTTCAAACTGGTGGGGATTCCGCCGGCGCCGCGCGGGGTTCCGCAGGTCGATGTGGCCTTCGACATCGATGCCAACGGCATCGTGAATGTCTCGGCGAAGGACCAGGCGACCGGGCGGGAGGAGGCGATCACCATCACCGCCTCGAGCGGACTCAGCAAGGACGAGATCGAGACGATGAAAGCCGAAGCGGCCTCCAACGAAGACGCGGACCGGCAGCGCCGCGAGGATGTCGAGTTCCGGAACGAAACCGATGCCCTCGCCCACCAGGTCGAGAAGCTGCTGGAAGAAAACCGCGAAAAGATCGAAGGTTCCGATGCGGACACGATCGGCAAGGCGGTGTCGGCGGCGCGCGCGGCGCTCAAGGACGGCGACATGGACCGAATTCGCTCCGCCCGGGCCGAGCTGGAGAAGGCGAGCCACCGGCTCGCGGAAGTCATGTACCGGAAGACTTCGGGCTCCGGGGAAGAGGCTGCCTCAGATGCCCCGCCGCCCCCGCCGCCTCCACCCGGCGGTAAGAAGAGCAAGGGGAACGGCGCCGCCGACGGCGACATCATCGACGCCGAGGTGGTAGGAGACAACTGAGGGGTCGTGGGCGCCGCGCCCTCCGTCAGCAGTATCCCCGGAGGATGAGCAGCCGGCCGAAGACCAGCCCCGGCGGCGCGGACTACTACGCCGTGCTGGGGGTGGTGCGCACTTCCGACACCGCCCGAATCCGCCAGGCGTACCGGCGGCTGGCGCGCCGGATGCATCCGGACCTGAACCCGAACGACCGAACTGCCCGGGAGCGCTACCAGGAGATCCAGCGGGCCTGGGAAGTGCTCGGCGATCCGGAGCGGCGCGCCGAGTACGACCGCTGGGGCAGCCGCGAACCCGCTCCCGCGGTGGTGACCCAGGTGCACTACGGCTTCGCCGGCTTCGATTTCGGCGGCGACCCGGCCACCGATTCCGGGGCGCTCCACGAGATCTTCGACAGCCGCGGCGAGCCGGACCCGGGGGAGCCGGAAGCTGCTGCGGACATCCATGCCAGAGTGAGGGTCTCGTTCCTCGAATCGCTGGAAGGCAAGCAGATTCGGTTGCGGGCGGTACGGCAGGAGACCTGCGAACCCTGCGGCGGTCGCGGCGAACAGCCCGTCGGCGGATCGTTTCTCGACAGTGGAGCCGGTTGTCCGGCCTGCTCCGGGTCGGGACGGCGCACCCGCCGGTACGGCCACATGGTGTTCGTGCGTCCCTGCCGGCGGTGTAATGGACAGGGAGTGCTGCTCCATGTCGCCTGCCGCCGGTGCGGCGGGAGCGGGCGCTGCGCCCGTCCGGCCCGGCTCATCGCCCGGCTTCCCGCTGGAGTGGCCGATGGCGCCACGATCCAGGTGGAGGGCAAGGGGCACCACCGGGGCCCGGGAGAGCCTCCCGGCGATCTCCAGCTCCATGTGGAGGTGGCTCCGCATCCGGTGCTCGAACGCCGCGGCGACAACCTCATCTGCCCTTTGCCGCTGACCCTCGCCGAGGCGGTGCTCGGCGGCCGGATCGAAGTGCCGACGCTCTCCGGGCCGGTCACGGTGCGCCTGCCGCCGGGAGTCCAGCCCGGTACCCGCGTCCGGCTCGCCGGCCGCGGCGTTCCCTCGACCCGGGGGGATGCGCGCGGCGACCTCTTTCTCGAGGTGCGGATCCACATTCCGGAGATCCGTGACGACCGGTCGCGGGATCTGGTGCGGGAGCTTTCGGCTCGTTATCCCGAGTCCCCCCGGGATGCTCTCCGTGAGAAGCTTCGGCCGGAGGATTCCCGATGAGCGCGGAACGCCGCCGGGGCGTGTACATGATCAGCGCCGTCGCCGAGATCTGCGGCGTCCACCCGCAGACGCTCCGACTCTACGAACGCGAGGGACTCCTCCGGCCCTCGCGCACCGAGGGGAACACCCGGGTGTACACCGATGAGGATCTCGAGCGACTGCGGACGATCCTCAACCTGCGGGAGCTCGGGGTGAATCTGGCCGGCGTGGACATCATCCTCGACATGCGCCGCAAGATGGAACGCATGCAGGAGGAGATCGCCCAATTCACCGAGTTCATCCACCGGGAACTGGCGCGGGAGGAGAGCGCGCTCAGCGAAAGGACCAGGAACGCGCTGGTCAGACTTCCCCGGCAGGACATGGTGCGCGTTGCCGAGGCGCCGGGGAAGGACGACGCCGCCGGAAGATAGAGCCTGCCGGCAGAGAACATCGTTGCCGAAGAAGGAACGCTGTCCCGACTGCGCCGGTACCCGCTGGAAGCCGGCGGTCGGCCCGAACGGATCGAGCGGAGTCGAGCCCTGCCATTGCCGGCCATCGGCTCCGGTTCCAGCGAGCCTTGCCGAAGTCGGAGTGCCGCTGCGCTTTCGCGACAATGCCCGCTTCGAATATTTCGACGAGAAGATCTCCGAGGATCTTCGGCGCGCCAAGCAGACGGTGCGGAAGTGGGCTGACGCCTATCCCGATGTGGAGACGGGGCTCGTGCTCACCGGTCCTGCCGGAGTCGGCAAGACGCATCTCGCGGTTGCAGTGCTCCGCCGCATCCTCCTGGAGCGAAAGATCTCTGCCCGCGTGGGCTTTTTGTATCTCCCGCAGTTTCTCCGAGACGGGCAAGGGAGCCGGCGGGAGGTCTTGGAGGCGGAAAGACGCTGCATCGAATGGGCCGCCAGGGCCGAGATCCTGGTGTTCGACCAGCTCGGCGCCGATATGGCGAGCCGCTTCGGCCAGGAACGAGAAGAAAAGCTCCTCTATCTCCTGACCCGGTGCTTCAACAACGGAGTTCTGCTCCTCTGCACTACCGTCTATCCGTTCGAAGCCTCGGCCTATCAGCCGGCGCTCTCCGAGCGGATCACCCACCGCGCGGTTTCGCTGCTGCGGGAGGCATGTCGGACGGTGCCCATCGTCGGCCAGGACTACCGCGATACTGTCTTGCGCCATGGGCTGGGCGTCTGAACGCCCGGCGGACCGCTTCGCATCCCCAAAGGAGATCCGGCAATGCGCCTTCTTTTCCCTTCCTTCGCTCTCGTCAGCGTGCTGCCGCTCGCCGCGGCCGCCCAGGGCCCGGCGCCCGACAAGCCGCGGCCGATCCCCATCCGGGACAGCGTCTTCATCGAGGACCTCACCTGGATGGAAGTCCGCGACCTGATCGCCGCCGGGAAAACCACCGCCATCGTGGCCAGCGGCGGCGTGGAACAGAACGGACCATACCTGGTCACCGGCAAGCACAATGTCCTGTTGCGCGGCGTCACCGAAGCGATCGCCCGCGACCTGGGCGACGCGCTCGTGGCACCCATCCTGAAGCTGGTGCCGGAGGGGGACTTCGATCCCCCGAGCGGGCACATGCGCTATCCCGGAACCGTGGGGCTCAGCGAAGAGACCTTCCGAGCCGTGGTGCGGGATGTCTGCCGCAGCCTCCGCGCCAGCGGCTTCGCCGACATCGTCCTGATCGGCGACAGCGGCGGCAATCAGGCCGGGATGAAGGCGGTCGCCGAGGAACTGAATGCCGCGTGGGCCGGCGCTCCCGGCGTCCACTACATCCCGGAGTACTACGACTACTCCGGACTCCAGACCTGGCTCGCCGACCGCGGGATCGAGCAGACCCCCGAGGGGATCCACGACGACTACGCCATCACGGCGATGATGGCGGCGGTGGACCAGAACTCGATCCGCGCCTCGGAACGCCGCCAAGCCGACCTCTTCTCGATCAACGGGGTCGAGGTGGACCCCCTCGACGAGACCAGGTCCTGGGGGCGCCAGCTCTTCCGCTACCGTGCCGAAGTCACGGTTCGGGCCATTCGCGACGCGATCGGTCGGTGAGCGCTCCGGGCGCGCGGCGCCCGAGGCCCTCTGTCTGACGCACCGCTCCCCCTCCGGGGGGAGCGCGCTTCCCTTTTCTCAGCGACTCTTCCCGGAGCGGTCGAGGATCGCCGCGCGGCGCACCTGCGACTCTTCGGAACACCAGGAGTCGAGGAACCGCTCGCGGTTTTCGGCGCGGCTCTCGGCGGCGCGGGCCGCGAACTCCCTCCGGAGTTCTCGTTTCGTGTGGACATACGCCTCGCGCGGCAGCGCGCCGAGCTCTTCCGCCCGCTCTGCGGCACGGACGAGGAGCCCATCTGCCGGCGCGAGTTCATGGAGGAAACCGCTCCTCACCGCTTCCCCGGGGCCCGTCAGCCTCCCTCGGAGGAGCACTTCCGCAGTGCGGGACGGCGCGATGGCGCAGCGGAGGATTTCGAAGGCGGCCGCCGGGAAGATGACCCCCAGCTGGACCTCGGACACGCCGATCCGGTAGTCCCCTTCGGCGCCGATTCGGACATCGCTCGCGGCGGCGAGGATCGCCCCCCCGGCTACGGCGTGCCCGTTCACTGCAGCTACGGTCGGGCAGGGGAACCGGAAGAGCCGGAGCAGCAGATCCTCGAAGGCGTCCACGAACTCTCCGAGCTCTGTCCGGTCGGTGGGCAGTCCGGCGAGATCGAGGCCGGCGGAAAAGAAGCCACCCGCCCCGGTCAGGACCAGCGGCCGACCGGCTGCTTCCGCCTCATCGAGGCTTTCGGCGAGCCGGGAAAGGAGGAGGGGGCCGATGGCGTTCGCGCGGCCGTGGCGAAGCGCCGCCACCACCGCCCGGTGCCGGGGCATCGCGCGCTATTCGGACGGCTGTTTTCGACGGCTACTCGAGAATCTATCCGTCGAGAACCTACTCGAGGGCATCGAGTGCTTCCATCAGGGGGCCGTAGTCCTCCCGGATCTGATAGTCGTAGTTGACATAGCGCAGGATTCCCTGCCGGTCGATCACGAAGGTGGCCCGGGAGGCGTAACGCGCCCCATTGATCTCGATGGGTTCGACGCCGTAAGCGTCCACCACCTGCGCCAGCCGGTCGGAGAGGAGAACCAGACCTGGAAGCTCGTCCCCTTCGGCAGCCGGTTCGTCGGCGCCGCCGCCGTCTTTCGAAAAACTCTCGAGCCAGTTCCACTGGGAGAAGGGGGAATCCACGCTGATTCCGAAGACCTGGGTGTCCGCATCCAGAAACTTCCGGATGTCGTCCTGGTAGGACGAAAACTGCCGCGTTCAACCACCGGTCCAGTCGGCGACATAGAAGGCGAGAACGATGTTCTTGTTGCCGAGTACTTCTTCGAGTGCGATCGCCCGGGCGCCCGGACGCTCGCCGGCGGTCGAGGGCAGCGGGGCGGGAAAGGCCGGCGCCCGGTCTCCCACCTGCAGCGGGCCGTCCTGAGCCGCAGCTTTCGGCGTCATCGCTTCAGGCGCTTCCCCGGCAGCGGCGCCGCCTTCGGCAATGCCGGCGCTGAGGAGCGCCGCAGCCAGCGCCGACGCGGCGAGCCGCGCATCTCGCGGCTGGCGAGTGATTTCTTGCATGGACGACCTCCCCGAACGAAAGCACGGCAGCGGATCATGCCGCCTCGCCGCCCGCCCCGCAAGGGCTCTTCCGGGATGGAGGCCCGCCACCGTGGTGCTATTCTGAACTTTCGCTCCGACTACGCTCCCGGCTCTCTTCCCGAAAGGCTTCGACCGATCTGTGACCCTGACCTTCCGCACCCGCATCGAGACCGAAGTGCGCGATCTCGAAGAGGAACTGCACCTCCGGCTTCCCGAGCAGATCAAGGAAGCTCGGGAACACGGCGATCTGTCGGAAAACGCCGAATACGAGGCGGCCAAGGAGCGGCAGAACTATGTGGCGATCCGGCTCGCCCAGCTCAAGAAACGGCTCGCCGATCTCTCCATGCTGAGTGTCGAGAACATCCCGGTGGACCGCATCTCGCTCGGCAGCGAGGTGCGGGTCTTGGACTTGGGCACGGATGAAGAGCACCGGTACGAGCTCGTGGTGAGCGAGGAGGCCGACGCGAGCAAAGGCCGAGTGTCTCTCGGTTCGCCGATCGGCCGAGCCCTCATGGGCTCGCGGGTCGGAGATGAAGTCAGCGTCCACACGCCGGCCGGCGAGCGGGAACTCGAGGTCGTCGCACTGCGCACGATCCACGATCGGGAGCAGCGTTGAGAGTGCGCGGCCCCGTCGGCCCGTCGTGCCGCCGCCCGCCCGGACACCGCTGCGGCTCGCCGGCCCGGCTCGTGCCGCGGCTCGCGGCCGCGCTCTTCGGCGTTCTGGTCGCCGGCCCGGCGGCCGCTTCCGAAGTGCGCCAGGTGGATGTGGTGGACATCATCCATTCGATCTCCGCCGAACGGGTGGCCAGCACCATCGTGGCCGCCGAAGAGGCCGGAGCAGCGCTCGTCCTCGTGCGTCTCGACACCCCGGGCGGCCTCGACACCTCCATGCGCGAGATCATCGAGGCGATTCTGAACAGCGAGGTCCCCGTGGCGGTGTTCGTCGGTCCGTCCGGTGCCCGCGCGGCGTCGGCCGGCTATCTGATCACCCTCGCCGCGGATGTCTCGGGAATGGCGCCGGGGACGAACATGGGTGCCGCGACTCCGATTTCCGGGACTGGCGGTGAAATGCCCGAGACGCTGAGCCGCAAGGTGGAGTCGGACGCCGCGGCCTATCTGCGCTCCATCGCCGAACGCCGGGGGCGGGATGTGGCGCTCGCCGAACAGGGAGTCACCGAAGCGAGGAGCTGGACCGCCAGCGAAGCGCTCGAAGCCGGGCTCATCGACCTGATCGCCGACGACACCGCGGCGTTCCTCGACGCGCTCGACGGCCGGACCGTGCAGCGGATCGACGGAGCCGAAGCGACGCTCGCCACTGCGGGAGCGCTCGTCGTCGAAACCGGAATGTCCTTCCGCGACCGCGCGCTTTCGGTCATCGCCAATCCGAACCTCGCGGTCCTGCTGGGGATGATCGGCCTCCTGGGCCTCTATCTCGAGTTTTCGAACCCGGGGCTGCTGTTCCCTGGCATCCTCGGGGCGGTTGCCCTGTTGCTCGCGGGCTTCGGTTTGAACCTGCTGCCGGTGAGTCTGTTGGGCATCCTCCTGCTTCTGCTCGGGATCGGCCTGCTGACCGCGGAGGCGCTGACTCCCTCGTTCGGCATAATGGGCATGTCGGGGGCGGCGGCGCTGGTGCTCGGCCTTTTCTTCTTCTTCGAAGAGCAGTCGCTCCCCACACCTGCACTCGATTTGACCTGGGGACTCGTGATTCCGTCCGTCCTGGTGTTTTCGGTGCTGGTGTTCTTCCTGGGG
The DNA here is from genome assembly GCA_963422395.1 of Vicinamibacteria bacterium. Taxonomy (GTDB): domain Bacteria; phylum Acidobacteriota; class Vicinamibacteria; order Marinacidobacterales; family Marinacidobacteraceae. The sequence goes on from OY729431.1 coordinate 1,216,848, forward strand.
CAGCTCGTGGTCCGGTCGCAGCGGGCGTCCGCGGTGACTGGCCAGGAGGGGATGGTCGGTCTGACGGCCACCGCACACACCGACATCCGGCCCGGAGCGGCCGGCAAGGTTTTCGTCCACGGAGAGTTCTGGGACGCCATCGCTTCCGGACCGGTCGCCGCGGGAGACCGGGTGCGGGTCCTCGCCATCGAGGGACTGACCCTCCGGGTCGGAGGGGCCTCCGGTTCGGGCGCCGCTGCGGCCCTTCCCGATCTCTCCGATCCCCCATCGGAAACAAGGAGCTGAGAAAGCAATGTTCGGACTTCCCCTGGGAGCCCTGATCGCCATCGCCTTCGGCGCGATCTTCCTGCTGAACTGGATCAAGATCCTCAACGAGTACGAGCGCGGCGTCGTCTTTCGCTTCGGCAAGCTGCTCAAGAAGACGAAGGGACCCGGCCTCGTGCTCGTGTTCTCGCCCATCGACCGGATGGTTCGGGTGAGCTTGCGGCTCGTGGCCTTCGATGTGCCGCCCCAGGACATCATCACCCGCGACAATGTCTCGGTGAAGGTGAACGCGGTGGTGTTCTTCCGGGTGGTGGACCCGACGAGGGCGGTGGTCGAGGTGGAGGACTACCTCTACGCCACTTCGCAGCTCGCACAGACCACGCTTCGCAGCGTGCTCGGCCGGGCGGACCTCGACGACCTGCTCGCCCAGCGCGACCAGCTGAATCTGCAGCTGCAGGGGATCCTCGACAAGAGCACCGACCCCTGGGGCATCAAGGTGTCCTCGGTGGAGGTCAAGCATGTGGACCTGCCGGGCGAGATGACCCGGGCGCTTGCGCGGCAGGCCGAGGCCGAGCGCGAGAAGCGCGCCAAGGTCATCCATGCCGAGGGCGAATTCCAGGCTTCGACGCAGCTCGCCAGAGCTGCCGAGATCGTGGGCAGGCACCCGCTCGGCGCCCAGCTCCGTTATCTGCAGACCCTCACCGAAATCGCTTCGGAAAAGAACTCAACGATCATCTTCCCGTTGCCGCTCGACATCGTGAAGCCGTTCATGGCGCTCGCCGAAAAGTACGGCAGCGGCACCACGGACTGAGAGCTTCTGCTTTCTCCGCGGCCGGCGGCAGCAGCCTCGCTGCCGGGACTTCAAGTGTCACTTTAGGAAAGCTGGCGTAAGTTATGTAAGGTTCTCGGTAGGGGGCATTGATTTCTGCTCCCTTTTCAGCGGGCGCCACGGGAGGAAACCATGACCTACCACGACAGCGACAACTATGACATCCAGTTCACTACCCGTCAGCTCGTGATGCTCTTCGGGCTGCTCACGGTGATCGTCGGGGGAGTGTTCGTCGGGGGGATCGCGATCGGCCGGGGGATGCAACCGGCTGCAGCGGTCACGGCTCGGTCGCAGCCGCCGAAAGCGGCCGAGCCGCTCGCCGGAGCTCCCGTGCCGCCTTCCCTGTCTGCACCTGCCGGCAGCGCTGCGGAGGCTGCGGAGAACGCTTCCGAAAATGCCGGCGACCAGCTGCAGCTGCCGGTCGGGGAGCCCTCCGCGAGGACCGCGGAGACCCGCTCCGAAAGCCCGGACCAGCTCGCCGCCAGCACGCTGAGTGTCGCGACCGGCAGCCGGAAGACTCCGCCCTCCCGGAATACGGCGGGCCCTCCGGTTGCGGCCGCTCGAGAGGAGAGGGCGCCGGCCCGTTCGTCGTCCTCGCCGCCTCTGTCACCGGCGGCGGGGGGCGCGGCGGCGGAGTCCCAGGGAAAGTTCACGATCCAGGTAGCCGCCTTCCGCGACCGCGCGGCAGCCGAGAATCTCTTGGCCCAGCTCGCAGGAAAGGGGATCGATGGCTATCTCGAAGCGACCCCGGCGGGGATCTTCCGGGTGCGCGTGGGCCGATTCGGCACCCGCGAGGCGGCCCGGGCACTCGCCGCGCGCCTCGAGAGCGAGCAGTTCGCCACCCTGGTCACCAGCCGCTGACCCCCGGGCAGCCCCGGGGCAGCAGGTCCCCCTTCGGCCAGTAGAATCCGTTCCGATGAACACCGCCGAATGAGTCAGGAACTGCTGGACCGTTGCGAAGCCCTGCTGGCGCGCGCTTCCGCCCACCGGGGGTTTCTTTGACCCGGCGGCCCTATCCGCAGAGATCGAAGGGCTCGACCAGCGACTGAGCGATTCCGGGGTCTGGTCGGGGGCCGGCGGAGGCGAAGCCCTCGCCCGCCGCCGGTCCGACCTGGCGGTGGAACTGGATCGCCATTCCCGGTTCGAACGCGTAATCGACGAGGTGGAAACACTCGCCGAGTGGACCCGGGAGGGAGAAGAGGTGGCCGAGGACTTCCGCGAGCACCTCGACCGTCTGGAGAGCCAACTCACCGATATCGAACTGCGGCGGCTGTTCGCCGGCGAGCACGATGCTGAGGACGCGATCGTCACCATCAACCCGGGCGCCGGCGGAACCGACGCTCAGGACTGGGCGGAGATGCTCCTCGGGATGTATGTGCGCTGGGCGAAGAATCGCAGCTTCGAGATCGAGGTGCTCGACCGGCAGCCGGGGGAGGAGGCCGGAATCAAGGGAGCGACCCTCGAGGTGCGGGGAGACCACGCCTACGGGCGGCTCCGGGTCGAGTCGGGGGTCCACCGGCTGGTGCGGATGTCCCCCTTCGACACTCAGCACCGGCGCCACACTTCCTTCGCCTCGGTGGCCGCCTTTCCCGATCTCGACGACCGGATCGAGATCGAGGTGGACGAGAACGACCTGCGCATAGACACCTTCCGCGCCAGCGGCAAGGGCGGCCAGCATGTGAATGTCACCGACTCCGCGGTCCGCATCACCCATCTGCCCACCGGGATCGTGGTCTCCTGCCAGAACGAACGCTCCCAGCACCGGAACCGGGACAGCGCCATGAAAGTGCTCCGCGCCCGCATCCACGACCGCGCGGTGCGGGAGCGAAAGGCGCAGGAGGAAGCCCAGAAGGAGAGTCTCGGCGAAAACACCTGGGGCAACCAGATCCGCTCCTATGTGTTCCAGCCGTACCGGCTGGTCAAGGACCACCGCACCAACCACCAGGTGGGCGATGTGGACCGGGTCATGAACGGAGATCTCGACGGCTTCATCGAAGCCGGTCTCGCCTTCGCCGCGCGAACCGGCAAGGCTCCGGGCTCCGGCGCATCGTAGACTTCCGGCCATGCGTTCCCTCGATGCCCCGTCTCGCTTCGCCCTTTCCCCTCGGGCCTGCCGGCGCCTGCGGGCGGTCGTTTCCGGCGCCGCCCTCGCGGGGCTCTTGCTCGGTTGCGGCGACGCTCCCTTCGATGAGGAAGCCTGGCGCGAGGGAGAGCGGCTCCACCGGGAGGAGGCGGAGGCCCTCCTGACCTCCGACGGTAGTTGGCTCACGGTTGCCGGACTCCATTTCCTCACCGCCGGAGACCACATCGTCGGGAGCGGCGAGGACGCCGATCTGCGCCTGCCGGAGCGGTTTCCGGACACCGCGGTGACCGTCTCCTGGTCGGCAGCGGGGAAAGCATTCGCCCGGGTCGCCGAGGGGCTGACCGCGACCGTTGGCGGAGCGCCGTTTCGCGAAGGGGAGCTCGCGGCCGGAGAGGACGGCGCGGTGGTTCTCGACGAGCGCATCCGTTTCTGGCTCCACTCGAGCGGCGAGCGCCGCGCGCTGCGCTTGCGCGACCTCGAAAACCCCCTGCGGACAGGGTTCACCGGCCGCAAGTGGTTCCTGCCGGATCCGAAGTTCCGGGTGGAAGCCGCTTTCGAGCGCCATCCGCAGCAGCGCCAGGTCGAAGCGGTGAACATCCGGGGCGACATCGTGGACTATGTTTCGGACGGCGAGGCGGTCTTCGACTGGGAAGGCGAGGAGGTCCGCCTCTTGGCGTTCACCCGCCGAAACGGCAACCTGTTCTTCATCCTCACCGACGGCACCAGCGGCGTTTCGACCTACCCGGCGGCCCGCTTCCTCACCACCGCGCCGCCGGAGAACGGGCGGGTCGTCCTGGACTTCAACCGGGCCGAGAACCCGCCGTGCGGCTTCAGTGCCTTCACCACCTGTCCCACGCCGCCGCCGCAGAACCGGCTCCGGTTCCGCATCGAGGCCGGCGAGCGGCGCTACCACCCCGCCGTCGCGCCGACCGACTGACCGGGTGGTCCCGAGCGTTTGGGCATAGGCATCTCGGTAGTCCTCGACCGTGAGGTCGATGGCGCCGACCCGTCGAATTTCGAGGGCCGGGCACTGCATCAGGCCCGCTGGGAGCTCTCCGAAGCCGCCGAGGAAGCGGGGCTCCAGCCTCTCGACGAGTTCGTCAGCCTGAGCCCCGAGGAGTCCGAGATCCTGGCCTCCGACCTCAATTTCGACTCCGAGGTGGACGCGGCGTCTCCCGCGGGTTGGTTCGACTCCGGCACCGGACTCGAACTCGTGCGCACCCTCCTCGGCAGGGTGTCTTCGGAGCCCGACGCGTTTCCATCCGCGGAGCAGCTGCTCGCCGAACTCCGGGAGCTTTCGTCGCTCCTGGCCGCAGCAGCGCTCGCCGACGTCCGCTTCCGGCTCTCCGTCGCCTACTGATCCTGTCCGAAGCGGCACCGATGCTGTCCGGTGCCGCCATCCACGGGAGGGAAGTCAGGCTGCGGCGGGCTTTTTCGAGATCTTCGCGGTCAACCAGGTGATCGAACCGCCGAGGAGCGTCGTCCAGAGTCCCATCCAGAAGAGCACTTGCGCCATGACGCCCCCGAAGAACCACTGGGCCAGCGGGCCCATACCGGCCATTTCGGGTGGATAGGCGTCGTAGTGGGTTCCCCAATCGCCGAGGGTGGCGAACAGCATGATGACGATGACCGGGATGCGCGCGCCGAACGAATAGACGAAATTCGTCCGCAACGCGGAGACGAAGCCGGTGTCTCCGGCACGGGCGTGCCGGGTTCCGAACCAGACGGCGAAGATCGGCGCCAGCCAGACGATTCCGATGATGGCTCCGGTCCCGCCGGTTTCGCGGTTCACGAGGAATTCCGGCAGGCCGCCGAGAGCGCCCAGCAGACGCAGCGCGGTGACTCCGAGAGTGACGAGCACCGGAGTGCGCACCAGTTGCCAAACGGGGGATGAGAAGGGGAACATGGGAAGAGATCTCCTTGCCGGTTGGGTACTCCGGTGGATTCGGGACCTGTAGGAGCCGCTGATTCTGGCAGACTTCGCCGGTTCTCGCAGGAGGTTCCGCACCGATGCGCCGTCCGTTCCGGGTTTCGTTCCTTTTTCTGATCTCTTCGGGGGTCGGGGCGGCGGCCTCCGCCGCGCTTTGGTCTGGTTGTGCTGGCGGGCCGTCCGGTTCGGAGGCCGCCCGGTTCGACGAGGCTCGGCTGCTCGAACAGATCGCCGTGCTCTCTTCCGACGAATTCGGCGGGCGAGCTCCGGCTTCGCCCGGAGAAGAGAAGACGGTTGCGTGGCTGACGGATGCGTTCCGGACAGCCGGGCTCGATCCGGGAAATCCCGACGGTAGCTGGGTGCAGCCGGTTCCGCTGGTCGGCTCCACCGCTGCCGGCATGGAGGCTTCGTCGGATCCGGGCGGCGCCTGGGAGCCGGCGGTGGACTTCGTGGCCTGGACGAAACGGGTGGTTCCGGAGATCCGGGCGTCCGGGGAGTTGGTGTTCGTCGGCTACGGAGTCGAAGCTCCGGAATACCGCTGGGACGATTTCGGCGAAACCGCCCTTGCGGGAAAGATCCTCGTCGTGCTGGTGAACGATCCGCCCGGCGAGCACCATTTCGGCGGCGAGGCGATGACCTACTACGGCCGCTGGACCTACAAATTCGAAAAGGCCGCCGCGATGGGCGCTCTCGGAGCGCTCATCGTCCACGAGACCGGCCCGGCGGGATATCCCTGGGAAGTGGTGAGCGGCTCGTGGACCGGAGAACAGTTCGACCTCCGCAGCCCCGGCGGGAATCTGGATCGGTTGGAGGTGGAGGGGTGGGTCTCCCGCGAGCGGGCGGTGTCGCTGTTCGAAGCTGCGGGGAGAGATTTCGACGAAGCGCGGGAAGCGGCCGCCGCGCCCGGGTTCTCTCCCATGCCGCTCGGGATCTCCGCCAGCTTCGTGCTCGAATCCGCGCACCGCGAGATCGACTCGAACAATGTGCTCGGGTTGCTGCCGGGTTCCGAGACGCCCGAGGAGCTCGTGATCTATACCGCGCACTGGGATCATCTCGGTACCACAGCGGAAATGGAAGGCGACGGAATCTTCAATGGCGCTTTCGATAACGCCACCGGAACCGCGGGCCTCGCGGCGCTCGCGGAAGCCTTCGCCGCCGGAGGCGCGCCCCGGCGCAGCGTGCTCTTCCTCGCGGTGACCGCGGAGGAGCAGGGGCTGCTCGGTTCCCGCCATTACGCCGAGAATCCGCTCTATCCGACCGCGAACACGGTGGCGGCCATCAACATGGACGGCATGAACATCTGGGGGAGGACGACGGATATCACCGTGGTGGGCCTCGGCCAGTCGGAACTCGACGCGGTCGCCGGAGAGGTGGCGGCCGGGCTCGGCCGCGAACTGCGTCCGGACCCCGAGCCGGAAAAGGGCTTCTACTACCGCTCCGATCATTTCGAGATGGCGAAGGCGGGGATTCCCGCCTTCTATCCCGACGGCGGAGTGGACTTCCTCGGGAAGCCTCCGGGATTCGGCATGGAGGCCCGTGCCGCCTATGTCGCCGAGGCCTACCACAAGCCTGGCGACGAGGTGCAGGACTGGTACGACCTCTCGGGCATGGTGGAAGACCTCGAGTTCCTCTACCGGATGGGCCGGCGCCTCGCCGACTCCGCCGAATGGCCCGAGTGGAGCGAAACGAGCGAGTTCCGTGCCCGCCGCCTCGAGGACCGCCGGTGACGGCCTTCGGAAAAACACTCCACCCTGCGGTTTCGCCGAGACAGGCGAACGAGATGCCGGGGAAATTCCACCGGCTGCGCTTCCGCGTGGCGGACTTCCTCACGGGCTCCCTGGATCGGGAGCCGTGAGGCCGCGGCCCGGTCGGCGCCGGCGGGTGCAGAAGAACGGGGCGAGCACGAGGAAGAACATTCCGAGGCCGACGAATTCGAGCACCGGGAGATACCACGGCCAGGGGATCCGGAAGAACGGAGAGGCGGTGTCCGTGGGAGGTCCCGACAGGAACAGGTAGTTCGATCCGAGGAGCAGATTCACCCCGGCGACCCCCGCCGCGAAGAGGTTGAGACAGGCGAAGGCGCGCAGCAGCCCTCCGAGGGTCGGCCGCATCCCGAGCGCCCAGGTCGCATAGAGGACCCCCACCACGATGCCCGAATGGGCGATGAAGTACTGGAAGAAGCGGTACTCGGGGAATCCGGCGTCGAGCCCGCCGGGAGTGAGGACCGCGTTCAGCGAGCCGACGAGACCCCAGAAGTACACGATCTCGTAGGTCTTCCGGCTGCGAAAGAGCAGTGTCGCCGCGGTGAGCAGGACCGCCGCCCCGCAGAGGTGGAGCGGCAGGTGGTTTCGCACCCATCCATCGAAGCCGATCTGCCCGATCCGCACCGCCCACCAGACGAGCTCGTTCCCGAGGAGCACGGCGGCCCAGGCGGCGGCGATGGCGCCCCGCGCTCCGGGCGGCCCGCGCCGCGCCGCGCCGGCCAGCGCCATCGGCAGAGCGAGCGTCAGCCCCATGGCGACGAAGTGCGGCGCGCCGAAGGTCTGGAAACCGGAGGCCGGCACGGCGTCAGCGGTGATCTTGCGGCAGATCGTTCATGCGAGCCCGATGCCTGGAGCTCCTGGGCATCCACGATCCCCAGCAGCCCGAGCAGCAACCCGCAGGAACATCCACGAGTCCGCCCAACGGACCCCGTTTGGTCGAGAGATCCTGGTTCGCCGCCTCACCGAGGGAGGCCTTCGCATCGAGGAGGCGGCCCGGCACCGTGGGACGCATCGCCCAGCGCGCCGCCCGACTCCACCGATGCAGCGGCGCCGGCCGCATGCCAGCCTCCATCATCGACCTTCCATCCAGCCGCTCGACTTCTGCTGAACAACTCGATGGATCGCACAGCTAGCAGTCCGTGGATAAAGTGGTGCGAGCGCCAAGACCGGGGAGGCGCCTGGCTGACAAGGCGCGAATCGGGAGGCATACCGGGCGTATTCCGACGGATTCGCAACGAAGAGCGAAGCGGTTCAGCCGGGATGAATCGCCGGTCGACTGCCGTGTGACTTTGTCCACGGGCTGCTAGCGTACGGTTTGGGCGGTGCGCATCAGATAGGGCTCGACCCGTTCGAGGGGCGGTGGGTCGGTGCGGAGAGAGACTGCGATCAGGACCAGCACATTCGCTGCCGCCCCGTAGATGCCGGGATGGATCCCCAACGGGGCGAGGACGGGCCACAGGTTGCCCGCCAGCGTGACGGTACAGCCGGCGAGGAGTCCAGCGATGGCACCGGCCCGGCTCGCCCGACGCCAGAACATCGCGGCGATCATCAGCGGGAAGAACTGGGCGATGGCGCCGTACGACAGGAGCAGCAGCCCGACCAGCGACGCCTCGGAACCCACCGCGAAGTAGTAGGCGACCGAGGCCATCCCGAGCGCGGTCCAGCGGATGCGCCGGGTCTCGGCGGCGGGCGTCCGGCGGATGCGCCGGAGCGGGACTTCGAGATCCTTCACCAGCACCGACGCGCCGGCGTGGAGGATGGCGTCTCCCGAACTCATCGAGGCGGCGAGCGCGCCGGCGCAGAAGAGTCCCACGGTGAGCGCCGAGAGGTCGAGGTCCATGAGGATCGTCGGCAGGATGGTGTCCGCCGGCTCGACGCCGGGATAGGCGGCGATCCCGGAGAATCCGATGAAGAGCACCGGAATCAGGAAGATCTGGAAGGTCGGATAGAAGACCACCATCCGCTTGAGGGTCCGGATGCTCCGGGCGGCGTAGATCTTCATGAAGTAGTGCGGCCATACGGAAAAGCCGAGTACCGAGATCAGCACCGCGCTCGAATAGGCGCCGAAGCCCCACGGTTCGCCCGCGGTGTCGAGGCCCGGGGCGGTCAGCATCTCGGGCGCTGCGGCTGCGAGTTCCTCGAACATCGGGCCGATCCCGCCGTGGAGCTTTAGAGGAAGGTAGAGCCCCAGCCCCCAGGCGAGCCCCAGCATCAGGATGCCCTGGAAGGTATTCGTCCAGCCGACGCCGAGCACGCCGCTCCGAGCCACATAGAGGAACACCACCCCGTAGGCGAGGGCGGCGCCCGCCCACTCCGGCATCCGCCCCTCGGTCACCACCGAAAAGACATACCCGGCGCCCTTCATCTGGATCACGAGGTAGGGGATGAGCGCCGCCGCGCTCATGATCGCCATGATCGCGGGGACCGCGCGCGGGCTCTCGAAACGGTGGGCGAAGAACTCCGCCTGAGTCACGAACCCGAAGCGGCGCCCGAGCATCGCGATCCGAGGACCGAGGAAGTACCACGGCAGCAGCCCCACCGTCCCGTAGGAGACGATGTAGAAGGCTGCTGCGCCGCGCGAGTAGGCCCAGCCGGGGGCGCCCAGGAACGCGAAGGCGCTGTAGATCGACGCCCCCATGATGAAGTAGAGGACGATGAAGCCCAGGCTTCGGTCGCCGGCCACGAACCCCTCGGGGGTGTTCGACATCCGGCGGCCCGAGGCGACCCCGATCGCCAGGGTGACGCCGAGGTAGGCGAGAGTCGTCAGGAAGACGATGACCCAGGGGTCCATTCCGCAGCTTCCGAGCCGTCGCCGCCGACCTCGTGTCTTCGCCCGCTACCTTCGATACTCGCGGTCGAGGGCTTCGTCGTCCTCGCGATCGGCGGCGAACAGCGCGAGGAAGGTGCAGAAGACGGCGGCGATCATCAGCACCAGCCAGAACATCGAGAACGGCATCCCGAACACCAGCGGCCGGATTCCGCCGACCCAGGGGTAGAGCGGCCAGATGCTCAGCAGGAGCACCGCCAGGGCGACGAGGAATCCGGTCCGGCGGCGCGCCGTGCGGCTCATGGCCGCTCCTCCTCCAGTTCGATCTCGAAGAGCGTCGGCCATTTCTTGCCGGTCACGAAGATCCGACGCTCCCCCGGGTCCCAGGCGATGCCGTTCAACACATCGCTTTCGGGATGGCGGGAGGCCGCGGGAAGGAGGCCGTCGAGGTCCACGAAGGCGGTCACTTCTCCGGTGTCGGGCCGGATCCGGGCGATCCGGTCCTCGGTCCAGAGGTTGGCCCAGATCTCCCCCTCGATCCACTCCAGCTCGTTCAGCGAGAAGACCGGCGCGCCGTCGGCGGCCACCCGAAGCCGACGGACTTCGCGAAAAGTGTCCGGATCCCAGAAGCGGAGGGTGTCCGACCCGTCGCTCATCACCAGCTGCTCCCCGTCGAAGGTCAACCCCCAGCCCTCGCCGGAGTAACGGAACTCGCGCAGCAGCCGGAACGAGTCCCGGTCGTACACGAAGCCGAGGCCCGCCTTCCAGGTCAGCTGCACGATCCGGTCGCCGACGAGCGCTGCTCCTTCGCCGAAGAGCGAGGGAAGGAGCCGGCGCTCCTCGAGCACTTCGCCGGTCTCGACCGCGACCCGCCGCAGGCCCGATTCTCCGTGGAGTCCGGTGCTCTCGTAGAGGAAGCCGTCGTGGAAGAAGAGCCCCTGCGTGAACGCCTGCGGGTCGTGGGGAAACTCCCGGACCACCCGGTGCCGGAGCACGGGGGGCGGCGCCGCGGCCGGTGGTTCCGGCGGCACCGCCGCGGCCGCCGCCGGGTCGAGGAGGCCGATACCGGGAGAAGCGTCGCCGGGCGTGCCGCAACCGAGGAGCGCGAGGAGCGCGGGGACGGGCAGGAAGACGGGGAGAAGCGGAAAGATCCAGCGCTTTCGCCCCGGGCGGCCCATGCGGCGAATCATGGCACGCGGCCTGTGGATGAAGCGGCGCGGGTTCCGAGAGCGGTTCGGATCCCCCGGCGGCGTATCCTCCCCGCACCATGGTCCAGGACCTCGGCGTCCGGTTCGCCGAACACCTCGACACCCGCCTCGATGGCGTCGCCGAGGATCTCCGGACGACCGGTTTCTCCGCTCTGCTGCTCGATGCCGGGAGTCCGCATTTCTACTTCCGCGACGACCAGCCGGCCCCCTTTCGGGCCGGAGCGCATTTCCTCCACTTCTGCCCGCTCGAAGGGCCCGGCCACCTGCTCTTGCTCCGCCCGGGCGAGGAACCGTTTCTGGCAGCCCTCTGCCCGAACGACTATTGGTACGAGAGCCCGAAAGTCGGGGACCCCTTCTGGGCGGGCGGCTTCCGCATCGTCGAATGCGGCAGCCGAAGACATCAGGCGGCCGAGATCGCGAAACGGCTCCCCCGGTCCCGCGCCGCCGCCATCGGCGAAAGCGCCGGGATCGCCGAGGCGCTCGGGCTTTCCCGGAACCCCGATTCGCTGCTTTCCCGACTCGACTGGCGGCGCGCCATCAAGACGGCCTACGAGGTCTCATGCATCAGCGAGGCGAACCGGATCGGCGCCGCAGGGCACCTTGCGGCTGCGGCGGTGTTCCACGAGGGGGGCAGCGAACTCGACATCCACCGTGCCTTCGTCGAGGCGGCCGGCAGCGTCGAAGCCGACCTTCCCTATCCGACGATCGTCGGGCTCGACGAGAAGGGTGCCGTGCTCCACTACGAAGGGAAGCGTCCCGACGCGCGAAACGGCAAGAGCCTGTTGCTCGACGCCGGCGCGAGAGTCCGGGGGTACGCCTCCGACATCACCAGGACCCACGCCGCAGAAGCCGCCGACGAGAGCTTCCGCTCGCTCCTCGCCGCCGTGGAGAAGGTCCAGCAGGTGCTCTGCGGCGAGGTCCGACCCGGCCGCCCCTGGGCGGAACTCCACCAGCAGGCGCATCATGCCCTCTCTGGAGTGCTCCGGGACGAGGGCATCCTTCGGATCTCCCCCGAGGCGGCAGTGGAAAGCGGGCTCAGCCGCGTCTTCTTCCCCCATGGTCTCGGCCACTTCCTCGGCCTCCAGGTCCACGATGTGGGGGGCTACCTCGCCGGGCCCGACGGCGGCCGCGTCCCCGCACCCGCGGCCTACCCCGCGCTGCGCAGCACCCGAACGCTCGCGGCGGGGCAGGTCCTCACGGTGGAACCCGGCCTCTACTTCATTCCGATGCTGCTGCACGAGTGGCGGACCGGCGAGGAATCGCAGCGCGCCGCAGTGCGCTGGGAGGCGGTCGAAGCGCTGCTTCCCTACGGCGGGGTCCGCATCGAGGACGATGTGCTCGCGACCGAAACCGGCCCCCGCAATCTGACCCGGGAACACCTTCCGGCCTGACCGGGGGGTACTCCTCCGGCCGAGCCGCTCGGTGCCGGGCTCTCCGGGCCCGCTGTTCGGTTCCCAGTCGGCGGGTTCCCAGTCGGCGGGTCCGCCGCCGCGGGCGCGGCACCGAGGGACCGGTCGGAAGCCGCGGAATCCTCGCACTCAGCGCCGCGCGGCTGACCCCCGCGATCCGGACCAGCTTCCGCGCGTGGAAAGTCCCGGAGACGATCTGGATCGACTCGCTCGAAACTCGAAGCGTCCGGGAGAGGAGAGCAATGAGCCGCGCGTTGGACTCGTCCGGCTCTGTCGCTGCCGCGAGGAATGCCCGGACGCTGCCGTCCGCCAGCCGGCCGAGCCGTTCCGGCGAGCCCCCCGGCGTGACCCGGACCCGGAGCAACACGGCAACGATGAGGGGCTGCGCCTCCGCTGCCCCTGCGGCCCCGATGGGGGTCATTCGGAAACCGCCGGGAGAACGGGCGGAAGCGGCCCGGAGGGCGGGGTGCCTGCTTCAGTGGGCGTTCGGGTGGGCATCGCTCTCGGTCTCGTCGTCTGCCTCTTCGGGTGTTTCCTCGGGGGGGCGGGGCCGGTCCAGCCGGATGGAGACGCCGCCGAAGAACTCGCTCGATTCGCGGGTTACCCGGTGGTCGCCGTCGAGCAGGTACTGCAGGATGGCAGTGTCCCAGGCGAGGCCGGCGGAGGCGACGAGCTCCATCCAGTCGCCGCGCGCCGGCTCGTCCGGGGCTTCGGTTCCACCGGCCCAGATGGTGATCCTGGGGTCGTAGGTGAAGTTCCTGCCGGACCCCGCGGCGCGGCGGCCCTTGATCGGCATGCCGATGTTGACGCCGCCATGGAGGTCCATGCGGAAGGTCTCCGGGTCGAAATCCATGCCGTAGCGGCGGTAGCGGTCGTAGTTCCGGGCGTTCATCGCAGCCACCGGGCCGGTGGACTGGATGGCGTCCATGATGTATCTGCGGATCTCGAGGGCAGCCGCCTTGTGGCGGGGGAGTTCGGGGTCATCCACCACATCGAAGCCGGGCATGAACCATCCCTTGTTGAAGCCCCAGTTTCGTTCGGTGCGGCGTCCGGCCCGGACGAGGCCGCTGAACTCGCTGAAGAGCTGCACCAGCTGATGCGCGGGGTAGCCGTGAGGGTTCAGGAAGATGTCGGGGAGCCACATCCGCCAGAGGCGGGGACGGACTTCGGCTTCGGGATAGATCGGCATCGGCTGGTCGCTGTCCGAGGTGGAGTCGATTCCGAGCGACCCCCAGTACCCCGCGTGGAGGATGTGTTCCGGGTTGATCTGGTGCATGTCCCAGGCGAGCTGGGCGCCGTCCGGGTTCTGGATCGGATGCACGATGACCTGCACCCGGTCCAGCGCCTTCCGGTGCTCCGGATCGGTGAGGATCCGCTCGGCGAGCCGCAGGACATGCGAGGTGGAGGAGACCTCGTTCGCGTGCTGTCGGGCGCTGTACACGATGGTCGGCTTCAACAGGCTGGCCTTCCGCTGGGACCAGTGAGAGGCTTCCAGCTCCGGCATCAGATCCATCGCCCAGATGGACTGTCCCAGGTAGCTTTCGCCGATCTGGTACACGGCGGCCTCGGGGAATTCGGACATGCGCGCCAGGATGCCGTAGGCCTCGGGGGGAGAGATCGGGGCGTCCCAGTGGACCAGCGGATCGCCGCTTCCGGTCTCGTTCCGGAAGGTCATGACATCGGGGAACGGGGGCGGCTCGCCGTTCGCGGGCAGCGTGGCCACCCGCTCGGTATCCGGCTCGTGGTCCCAGGTCCAGGAAGCGGCGAGCTGCAGCTCACGAAGGCCGGCGAACGCCAGTTCGTCGGCATAGAGCCCGGCGGTGCGGAGCTCGCCGAGGAGTTCCATCGTCCTCGTCGCCTGCGCCGCGGACAGGATCCGCTCGTCGGCGGCGTCCTCGCCGTGCCGCGAGACGAAGTAGTCCCGTTCGTCCGCATCGGTGTCCACCTTGACCCGCAGGCGCAGGCGGTCCACCCCGGAACCGCCGCTGCTCACTCGGGCCGCCATCGCGCGCGGCCGATCCACCTCGACCCGGGGGATGTTCCGCCGCACGGTTCCGCGCTGTCCGTCCGCGGTCCGGTACTCCACCACCACCGCCGGGCGGCCGGTGCGGAAGCCGGTGAAGCGGATGTGCGCGGTTCCCGGGGAGCCGTCGGTCTTGGGCCGCATCTCGGGAATCACCCGGCCGCCATAGGTCAGTTCGGTTCCCAGGGAGTTGCGGCCGAGGTGGCGGAGGAGGGTGTGGGTGACGAAATAGATGTCCTCGTGGAGGGCGTCGTGGGTGGATTCGATCTCCTGCTCCACGCCCAACCGGCGCTCCGGCTCGGAAAGCGAGAGCACCACCTTCAGCTGACCGAAATAGGGCGCATCCACCGGGCCCCGGGGTTTCCCCTCGTGCTGCTCCATGAGGTGGTCGTAGAGCCGGGCGAGGGTGTCGGATTGGTAGTGGTCCCAAAACGCCTCGGCGTCGGTCCGAATCCGTTCGTCCAGCACCGTCCGGCCCTCCACTCGCGCGGTGAGGCCGCCGGTGGTCACCTGGATTCGCTCGTAGTCCGGATAGCGGTCGAGAAAGGGCCGCGAAACGAGCCGCGGCTCGAAAGTGTCGTTGAAGAGCACCTCTCCGTCCGCGCTCTCGGCGACCAGCTGGTAGGCCGGAGCGTCCTGCTCGGTGCGCATCTCGTAGCCGACCTGCGGCAGGTCGAGGCCGAGCCCTTCGGCGAGGATCTCGTCGGCGGGGAACATGGCGTGCTGCCAACGGAGCGGGGTGTGCATCGCCTGTTGCGGCCAGTCGGCCGGCGGCCGGTGCTCGCGGAACAGCAGCCGCACGCGGGCCGGTGGGTTCGGGCCGTCCCGGAGTTCGAGGAGCCTCGGAAGCACGACCTCCTCGATCCAGCCGTAGCCCTGCCGGTAGGCGGAGAGGATCACGATGTCTCGGGGAGATACCGCAGCTGCCCGACCCTCGAGGGCGGCGGCCAGCTCGTCCCGGAGCGAAGCCCGGACCTCCGCCGGCTCGCTCAGGTGGGCCACTACCCGGACGCGGTCGCCGCGCCCCACCGCGGGGAGCAGCCGGTCGCGCACCAGCCGTCGGAACTCCTCGACTTCCGATGGCACCGGGTACTCCTCCTCGTGGATCACGCGGGCGCCCTCCACATTCCGGTCGTCGAGTTCCAGGGCGGCTTCGCCGAGGCCCAGCCGTCCCGCGGCATCTTCGAGGAAGCCGGCGAGTCCCGGCGCCGGATCCTTCACCGACACCAGGATCCTGGAACTCTCGATTCCCAGGTGGGAGATCTCTCCGGCGATCTGCTCCAGCTTGTAGGCGGCGGCCGCGGCCTGCCCCCCGGGGCTTCGGGAGGACAGGAATTTCCAGGCAGCGAACTCGACGGCCTCCACCGTGGGGTGGTCCTTCTTGCGGTTCGAGGCATCGAGGTGGGGGAAGCTCACCGCCGTCTGGTGGAGAGCGCGGGCGAGACCGGCCGGGTCGCCGCCGGTGACCGCGAGCGCCGGCTTCTTCCCGAAGGCTCCGGGGACCACTCCGACGAAGCCCTCTCCCGCGCCGAGCGCGGGGATCTCCAGATCGGCGAGCAGGGGGTTCGCCGCAGCGGTGCCGACGACCACCAGCGTCGGGAACTCCTCCGGTTCTTCGACTGCTTCCGCGGGGATCGCCACTGGGAAATCCATGCCGGAGGACTCGAGTCCGAGCCGGGCGGCGAGCGCCAGCGCGCCTTCGGGGTCTTCGGCGGTGACCGCGAGCCGGGAGTCGAGCCGGTCCGGGATGCGATCTCCGTTCGCGTCGCCGAGCAAGCCGTCCGGCTCGTAGAGCACCCCCAGGTCGAGGTCTTTCTTCGCGCCCGATCCGGCCCGCGCCGGAATGGGGCCCGGTTCTCGGGGCCGCGGCGGGTGAGCGATCGAGGCCGCCGCCTCGCCGCCCGCGTGCGCCGCGACCACCCGAAGGACATCCAGGCTCTCGAACCGGAGGTCTTCACCGGCCGCTTCGGCGGCGGAACCGATCCGGGCGGCAGCGTCGGCGCTCGCGGCGCTGATCCGGACTTCGGCGAACGCGAGCGAATCGGCGCCGGCTTCCAGCTCGACCCGCACGGTATGGGCCCCGCCGGCCGGGTCTTTCGCCGGGTCTCCCACCGCGCCGAGTACCGCTGCTTCCACCGCGTCGAGGGACTCACCCCCGAGACGGAAGACATGCGGCGCTCGGGAAGCGAGCCAGCTCGCAGCGGCAGCGAGACCGGCGGCGTCCCCGCCGCGGACGACCACCACGGCTTCGTCTCCGTTGGAGTGCAGCTCCACCGCGCCCCGTCCCGCGGCGAGCTGCCCGGGGCTCTCCGAGATCCCGAGCTCCGACGCGGCCGCCCCGCCGATCGCGATGGCCACCGGAGAGTCGTCGGGGAACGGCAGATCGAGCGCCATGGTCTCGAAACCGAGACGAGCCGCGATCTCCGCTCCGGCGGCGACTTCCGCGGCTGAAGGCGCCCCGGACAGCACCACCCGAGCGCGGAGTCGGTCGGGTACCCCGTCCCCGTTCGTGTCGGCGGCGGCTCCCCCCGGCTCGTAGAGCGCGGCGAGAGAGTCGAGTGGGGAACCGGGTTGGGCGGTCGCCGCCGCGGCAGCGGCCCCCCCCAGCACGATGATGAAACTCGGAAAAACGGCGGAAGTACGCATTTCGCTGCCTCCTTCGACCCGGCTTCGACCCAGCTTCGACCGGACGGGCAACCGAGGCCGGCGATTGTAGGGGGTCGCCGGCTATCCTCCGGCCGATGCGGGGGGCCGCGTTCCGGGAGCGAGCCGGCCACCCGGTTCTCGGTCTGGCGGTGGTGGTTCTGCTCGCCGGTTGCCGGGGAGCGGGCGGCGGAGGGGACTGGCCGGGATCCGGGCCGACCCGCGACGCTCTGACCACGCTCCACACTGCGGTGCGGGAGCGGGTGCTCGCCGGCGATCTCGCCCGGAGCGACGGTTTCGCCTATGCGGTGGACATCGGCGAGCTGATGCGGGTGGCGGCGCGGCTTTCGGATCGAGAGCTCTACGAGTCGCTTCGGGGGTTCGCGCTCCGCAGGCTGATCGTGGACGAACCCGACGATCCCTTCACTCGCGGCTTCGTGGTCTGGCGGCGGGCGCCGGGGCCGGGCGGTGATCCGCCGGACGCCTCGGGCACCACCGAGGCGCTTCGGGTCTCCGAGGGTCTTCGCGAAGGCGCCGCAGCATTCGACGCGCCCGAGGATCGGGAGCTGTCGCTCGTCGTGCTCGATGGCTACGCCCGCCACGCGAGCGAGGCGGGCGGACTGCTGCTGATCCGGAACTACTTCAACTTCGCAAGCCGTGACTTCGCCACGAATTCGTTCCTCGTGGACTACGGTCCCGACTACCTGGCGCGGGTGGCCCGCGCGACCGACCGGGAGGAACTCGCCCGGCTCGCGGCGCGAAGCTACGAGGTGGTTCGCGCCGCCCGCTCCCCGGCAGGACTTCTCTACGATGTGTTCCAGCCGGAGATGACCACGCTCTTCGACGACGACCGGACAGTGCTCTTTTCCCCGAACGACATCGTCCAGACCTCGAATGCGGCGGCAGTGGCCGGGACCGCGCTGGAAGGCGCTCCCGAAGTGGCGGCGCGGGTGCTCCGGTTCTGCCGCGAGCGGATGCCGGGGCTGAAGCTCGCCTACTACGGGCGCACCGGCGAGGAAGCCCGGCAGAAGCGTCCGGGTATCGAAATCTGGGGGACTCTCACCGAGATGAGTGTCCGCAGCGGCGACCGGGCGGGAATCCGCGCCTTCGCCCCGTTCCTCGTGTCGAACGCCGCCCCACAGCGGATCCCCCGGGACGCCTTCCTCTATGTCGCAGCGCACCTGCTTCTCGGCCTCGATGCCCTCGACCGGCATTACCGCAGCGCGCGTCCGCTTCCGGGCCTCCCGTGAATCGCGGGCCCCGAGAAGTCGAAGCAGGCGGTCGGATCGGCGTCGTTCGAGTCGGGCTGGCGTTCGGGGCCCTGAACCTGCCGCTCACCCTGTCGGCCTCGCCGGAGGTGCCTTGGGTGCGGCCGGTGGCCGCGGTTTCCCCGGACCTGCTGGCGCTGGTGGTTCTGGCCGCGCTGGCGCCGGGTTTCTTTCGGGCCGAGCGGTTCCGGACGCTGTTCGCGGCGGGCCTCCTCGCGGTGGCGGCGGCCCGTTTCGCCGGCCTCGCCGCCCTGGGCCTCCTCGGCCGGCCGCTCGATCCGGCGGGAGATCTGCCGCATGTCGGCCGGGTGGCCGAGATGCTCTTCACGGCGCTCCCGGGGTGGTCCTTCGGCGCAACCCTGCTCGGGGTGCTCGCGGCCGGTGCGGTTCTGCTGGCGGCCACCCGCTGGTCGCTCGCGGTCTTCGGCACCGCCGGGGCGCAGATTTCGACGAGGGGGCGGGTTGCCGCGGGCGCCCTCGCTTTCGGGGCTCTCTGCTGGCCGGCAGCGGCTCCCCCAGGCGGTTCCGCCGTGCTCGCCGCGTTCCGGATCGCCGCCGCACCGCTCGCCGAGCCTGCCCCCGACCTCTCCGGACCGGAGCTGCCCGGTGCTCCCGATCTCGGCGGCGCGGATCTCTATCTGATCTTCATCGAGTCCTACGGCGTGGCGGCGTTCGACGAGCCGTCGCGGCGGGCCCGCCTCGCCGAGGCGGCCGGGCGCTTCGCCGCCGACGCGGCGGCGGGCGGCTTCGATTTCCGTTCGGCGCAAATCCAGAGCCCCACTTTCGGCGGCGGTTCCTGGCGGGCCCACGCTTCGCTGCTCTCCGGGGTGTGGGTGGATCGGGAGGCGGTGTACGAGGCGCTGCTCGCCTCCGGGCGGGCCAGCCTGGTCGAGCGTTTCCGCGAGGCGGGGTACCGGACGGCGGCGTTCGAGCCGGGGATCCGCGAGGAGTGGCCGGAGGGCGCGTGGTACGGATTCGACCGCGTGTACGACTACGAAGGCATCGGCTACCGAGGGCCGGCGATGGGCTGGTGGAAGGTGCCCGACCAGTTCACGCTCTACGCCCTCCACGAACGCGAGATCCGCAGTGCGGACCGCCCGCTGTTCGCCAAGGTGTCGCTCATCACCAGCCACATCCCCTACTGGCCGATACCGCCCTATGTCGAGCCGTGGCGCCGGTTCGATGAGGGAACGGCCTATGAAGGACCGCTTCGCTCGGTCGCCCACGACGACTTCCGGGATCTGGAAGAGCTTTCGGAGCGCTACGCCCTGAGTCTCGAGTACCAGTTCCGCATCCTCGGCGGTTTCCTCCGCGAGTTCGCTCCGCGCCGGACGCTCGTCGTGGTCGTCGGGGATCACCAGCCGCCGAAGCTTTCGCTCCACGACAGCGACACCTGGGCGACTCCGATCCACCTCTTCTCCCGGGACCCCGCTCTCCTGACCCCTTTCGAGCGGTTGGGCTTCGCCCGCACGCTGGTTCCGGAAGCAGGCTCTTCATGGCGCATGAGCGACTTCGCCCGCGATCTGCGTAGGGTGTTCCCGGGGTCGAACGAGCCCGCAGATGGGGCTCTCGTTCCATGACCTGGGGGAGCGGGGACCGGCGGCATCGTCCCTGCGCCCTTTCGGGCCTCGGGCTCCCCGGTGGAATCCTGCTGTTGCAGCGGCTCGACAGCTGAAAAGCGGCGATCGATCGGGGTGTGGTTCAGCATGACGGTGGTTCGTCCGCTGACCGGCCAATGCGGGATACTTCCCTCATGCTTCGTGGATCGTGTCTCCTCTTCGTTGTCGGGATCTTCGCTGCCCCGGCCGGGATTGCCGGGTCCTCACTCGCCGCCGCGCCGCCGCCCGCGGAGCAGAACCGTGCCGCACCCCCGGAAGGCGAGGAAGATCCGCGCGAGCCCTCCTTGCTCGAAAGGGCGCGGGGCGATTCCGCCGCGCCTCCGCTCCCCGCTGCCGAATCACAGCAACAGCAGGATCCCGCCGAGGAGCCCGAGGAGACCGTTCAGGATCCGGAAGCGGACATTACCGAACTCCGCTATGAGGAGGAGGTCTCGGTCACCGGAACCGCGATCCGCGAGACCCCGATCGATTCTCCCTACTCGGTGTCGTTCGTCAACCGCGACACCCTGGTCCAGCGCGGATCGCCGCAGCTCGTGGATATGTTCAAGAGTCTCACCGCAAGCAGCGGGGTCATCGGCGAAGTGAACAGTTGGTACGCCGGCAGCACGAATGTCCCGGAGACGGTGGCGAATGTGAACTTGCGCGGCCTGGGGGCGTCGCGGACCCTGGTTCTCATCAACGGCCGCCGCCAGGTCCATGTTCCCGCCCAGCTCGTCGGCGGCCGTTTCGTGGATGTGAACTCGATACCGGGGATCGCCGTGGAACGGCTGGATGTACTCAAGGAGGGGGCCGGCGCGATCTATGGTTCCGATGCCATCGGCGGGGTGGTTAACTTCATCACCCGCAACACCTTCGAGGGCCTTGAAGTGCAGGCGTCCCACGAGTACTTCGAGGGGGGCGGAGATTCGCTGTTCTCGGGTATCTGGGGACGGCGTTTCGGAACCAGGAATGTCGTCGTTGCATTCGAGCACCAGCGCCGCGCCCGACTCGAAGCGGAGGAGCGGAGCTTCACATTGCGTCCTTACCCGAACTGGAGGTGGGGATGGTCGGGGGTCGGAAACCCAGGTGCCTTCATCGTTCCCGGAGCCGGTCCGCTGAACGAGACAGGGCTCGCGGCCGCGCCGCGCTTCATGGATCCTCAGTGCGAGAACTTCGGCGGCTATGTGGACAACGAGTTGCGGAGCTGCCGGTTCCGCTATCAGCCGTGGGATGACCTCATCCCAGAGACCCAGCACACTCGGGGGTTGGTCGAGGTCAGCGGGGATGTCGGAGAACACGGCTACTACCGGATCGATGGTCTGTTTGCCGATGCGCAGACCCCCAATTGGGAGACCACTCCCTCCTTTCCGCCGGTGTCTCTGCTGAACCAGGTGCAGCTCGTCGGCCCCGATCATCCCGGCCGTCAGGCGCTCGCCGCTCGGTATCCGGGGCTCTACGCCGCCGATGGCGCAGCGCTGGATCTGACCGGCAGCGAACCCTGGTACTTCTTCGGGCGGCTGGTCGGGAATTCCGGTCCGGGCCGCGTCCTGAAGCGGGAGAGTTCGACTGCGAGGATCACTGCATCGCTCGGCGGCGAACTCGGCGGCGGGCTCCACTACGACATCGGTGCGGTAGCGGCCCGTTCCACTGGCAATGTGAATCAGCCGGCGGAATACGCCTACCGAAAATTCCTCGCCTTCCGCGGGTTCGGCGGGCCGAACTGCGGCGTGGGTGTGGTGGTGGACCCGAACGCACTCTCGCGGATGGGGCTCGGGGACCCGGGCGGAGCCGCTCCGGGGCAGGGGAACTGCATGTACTACAACCCGTTCTCGAACGGCCTTCAGTTCTCCGCGCAACCAGGCGCGCCCTATCTCGATGCCGCGAACCCCGAATACGAAGCGGCTCTCGCGAACTCCGCCGAGCTGCTCGGCTGGATCAACGAGCAAGTCGATGTGCAGTCCACCTCCGACCTGTTCTCCGCCGACGCGACCTTGAACGGCGTGCTGAGCGAGAGCGCCAGCTACGCCGTCGGCTACCAGTTCCGCCGGGTAGGCGCGAGCGCCCACCCGAACGATGCCGGGAATCTTTCGCTGCATCCCTGCCCGGTTCCCGGCGACCGGGGGTGCGCGATCCAGACCGGCCCCTTCACCTTCACCACCGCCCGCCATCCATACGACGCCAACCAGACGACCCATGCGGTGTTCACCGAGCTGGCGCTGAACCTCGGCTCCCGCTTCGACGCCCAGATCGCCGGCCACTACGAGAAGTACGACTTCGCCGACAGCTTCGATCCCAAGGTGGCCGTCATCTTCCATCCCGTCGAGAACTTCGCGCTGCGCGGCACGGCGCAGACGAGCTTCCGGACTCCGTCGGTAGATGATCTGAACGAGGATCTAGCGACCTACCTCGACTGGGTCTCGGCGAGCGGCACCTGGAAGGCGATCGACGACTCCGGCAGCAAGGACCTCCTGCCCGAGCAGGCGTTCACCTACAACCTCGGAATGACAGTGAGTACCGACGGCGGGTTCGACGCGACACTCGACTACTGGCACTTCGACTTCGACAACCCGATCAGCACCCTGCCTCACTCCGGCATCGTGAGCGCCTACGGGAACCCCGCCACCCGCAGCCGGGTGCAGCACCTGATCACTTGTCCCGGGGGCCTCACCGATGGAAGCTGCGACCCGGTGGACATCGAGCGCATTCGGGTCCGTCGGGTCAACGCCACCGCCCTCAAGACCTCGGGGGTGGACTCCCACCTCGGCTACCGCGGAGCGATCGGACCAGCGCCCTCGTCTTCAACTTCGACGCCAGCTACACCCTCGACTACACCGTGGAGGCGCTTTTCCACGAGGGCGTCGAATTGATCGCCGAAGAACAGGCGGCGGGCTTCCTGAACCGGACGAACCCGCTTGCTCCGCCGCTGCCCAAGCTCAGGACGCATACGCTCCTCTCCTGGCTCTTCGGCCCGTTCACGATCACCGGCGCCTCGCAGTACATCTCCGGCTATCGGGACCGGACGACGACGGCGGAATATGAGAACATCGATTCCTGGCTGATCTTCGACGCCAATCTCCAGTACCGTGTTCCGGATACCCAGATGCTGATCACGTTTTCGGTGCTGAACCTGACCGGGACCCATCCGCCGCTCGTGAACCAGGAGCTCGCCTTCGACGCCCTGACCCACAACCCCAAGGGCCGCCGCTTCAAGGTCGGTGTCTCCTACGAGTTCTAACGATTTCGGTTCCTGAGCCCGGCGGCGTACGCCGCCTCGCTCCGGCTGCCGTGAGGGGGCTCTGGTCGTTTTCGGCGGCGGCCGCGGGCGCTGTTTTCGCCGCCGGGATGTTCCTCGCCGGTTGGACCCTCGGCGGGGGCCTCGCCAGCGCCGCCATCTTCTTCGGCGTGGTCGCGTTCGCCGCCCGTGAACTGGTGCCGTCGCCCCTCGGGCCGGCGAACCGATTGACGATCGCCCGACTCGCGGTGCTGGGGGCGCTTGCCGGTCTTTCGTTCCCCTTCTCGGCCGAGGCCCCCCTCGCGCTGAGCGGCTGGATCCCGTGCCTCTCGTACGGAGCGGCGTCGCTCGCTGATTTCGCAGACGGCGTGCTTGCTCGGCACACCCGCTCGGAGAGCGCATTCGGCGCCCGGCTCGACGCGGAAGCCGACGCGCTCGGGATAGCGGCGGCGAGCGGCATCGGCGTCTTCGTCGCCGGGACCCTGCCGCGCTGGTATCTGGCGGCCGGCCTCGCGCGGTACCTCTTCGGCGCCGGCCTCTTCATCGAACGCCATCTCGGCCGTCGTCCGCAGAAGCTCTCCCCGAGCCCGTTCCGCCGCCGTCTTGCCGGCTTTCAGATGGGGCTCCTCGTCGTCTGTTTGGCCCCCGGTATCGAGCTTCGTTGGGCGCTGCCTTCGAGCGTAGCGCTCGGCGCCCCGTTCCTCGCCGGTTTCGTCCACGACTACCTTCTGGCGAGCGGCCGTCTCGGTCAGGGTTTGCGGCAGTTCGCCTTCCGGCTAGATCGCCTCCGCGCTCCGGCAAGCCGGATCGCCGCCTTTCTCGCCGCCGCCTTGGGCGCCCTGAAACTCGCCGGGCTCCCGACGGGATCCCTCGCTCTCGCCGCCTTCTTCTTCGCCTGGCTCATGCGCCCGCCCCGGTGAGCAGATCCTCGACTGCTTCGAGGCTCTCTGCCCAGGTCGGATGTGCCCGGTACCGCTCATCGGCGCGGATCCCCATG
This sequence comes from Vicinamibacteria bacterium, assembly GCA_963422395.1. Lineage (GTDB taxonomy): Bacteria > Acidobacteriota > Vicinamibacteria > Marinacidobacterales > Marinacidobacteraceae. The sequence continues at coordinate 1,240,862 of OY729431.1, forward strand.
GCGGCGAGTTTCGCCCGGTCGGCCCTCAGGGTTTCGAGATGGCCCGCCAGCAGAATCGCCGTCTCTCGGGGTGGTGCCTGGGGGATCAGCCAACCGGTCTCTCCCTCGGAGACGATCTCCGGCGCGCCTCCGGAGGCGGCGGCGAGAGCCGGAAGACCGAAGGCGAAACCATCGAGATAGGCGATGCCGAACCCCTCGTGGGTCGAAGGTACTGCGGTCAGGCAGCTTCGGTGGAGGAGCGTTGCGACCTGCTCGGCGTCCAGTCGGCCATGGAAGCGGACTCGGCCGGCGAGGTCGGGAGCGCGGGCGCGGAAGCGGGCGCGGGCAGCGTAGCCGGGGTCGAGGTCGAAACGGCCCGCGACCGCCAGTGTCCATTCGGGCACCCGGGAGATCGCTTCGAGCAGTTCCAAAAGTCGCTTTCGCGGGATCAGGTTGCCGAGGAAGACCGCCCGCAGCGGCCCTTCGGCGCGCGCTCTGATTCCCTCCCGGGTCTCTTCCCGGGTCCCTTCGCTGTCGAGCAGGGGGGGCGGCCCCGAGCCGGCGAAGCGGTCGCGTCCCGGCGGCGCCACCGCCGCCTCGATCTTCCTTCCGGCGAGCCGCCGTGCGGCCCGGACGGTGGCCCGGCTGGGGGCGAGCACGGCGTCCACACTCTGCAGATAGGCCGCTTCTTCCTGCCGGAGCCGCCGCCGCGCGGCTTCGCTCCGCTCCGGCTCGTCGCTCATCAAGTGGTGGACCAGCGCCACGATCCGGGGGCGCTCCGAGACGAGGGCGCGGTTTCGGGCCAGGAACTCCCGATGGAAGAGCTCGTCTTGCAGCACCACTTGGGGCGAGAAGTCCGGATGCGGTTCGGCGCCGGTACCGAATTCGCGAATCCGCACTTGGTGCCCCCGCGCTTTCAGCCCTTCGGCGAGCGCCTGGTCGTAGAGGTTCCCGCCGCTCAGCCGGGCGAGCGGCGGGGTCCAGATCTCGATGCGCATCGACAGTGGATGATCGGGGCGATCCTCTTTCCCGGGAGGCGTGGAGGATGCAGCAGCCGGGATATCACACTTCCGGACGGGGCGCTCCGCGGCTCCCCGCGCACGGCCATCTGCCGGGAGCGAACAGCCCGCCGGCGCTCACCGAGGATGTGCTGCTGTCTACCTCGCGAACGGGTCATTACCGTCCCCCGGGATGCAGGGCAACGAATAACAGGGGATGGAGCGGCCCGGGGTCCAGGGGACGCCGGCGGCGTCGGCTCGAGCTTCGAGAGCAGCGAGCTGGCCGTCCACGAGTTCGATGAGTTCGGCGTTTGCCAGGTCGAACTGTTCCACCACGATCTCGACCTGACGGCGGTGGGTGGCAGTGGGGTCTGCGGTGGACCAGAAGGCGCCGACGACGCGCTGGATGCGCTCGCGGAGGCCGGGGAGGACCGCTTCGCGGCGTGAGCGGACGGTGTCGTCCCCGAGAAACCGCACCCGGAGGTCGAGCAGCGCGGTGCGGATCGCCGCCGCCTCGGCGCGGAGCTCGCTACCGGCAGTGGATTCGTCCATCGCTTTCGCGAGCGCCTCGACCCGTTCGACGGAGGCTTCGAGGGCGGCGACGGCACCGAAGGTCTTTCGCTGGAGCCTGGCGACCTCGCTCTGGAAGGCGTGGCGGGCTTCGGGGTCCGACGGAGGCACTCCGGCGGCAGCGAGCACGCTGGGAGTGAAGGGCTGTGGTTCCCCGAGCCGTTCGCTCTCCCCGCCGGCGCGGCGCACGAGCTCCGCCGTGTAGCGCCCCGGCATGGCGAGCGGGCCGCCGCGCGAGCCCCCGGCGGCGTCGGGGTGCCGGAGGTCCCAGGCGATGCGGTGGATTCCCGCGGCCCCCGGCGCCGGGAGGCGACGGACGAGGGTGCCGTCCGCATCCCGGATGACCAGGAACAATGCTGGGTCTTCGGCGCGGTCCTCGGCGCGGAGTGCATCCCACGAGGGGTAGGCGAGCGGCTCGCCGGCGGCCGCCCGGGCGCGTTCGAGATCGCGGCGCTCTTCGCGGAGCGAGCGCAGCCCCTCTCGCAGGTAATAGGTCACGACCGCCCCGAACGGAGGATTCGGCGCAGTGAAGAAGGCGTCGCCGCGCTGCGCTTTCTCGCCGCCGCCGAGAGGGTTCGCCTCGATGTACATCCAGGGATCCTTCACCGGAAACACTGCGCCGGCGCTGGCGAGAGCCTGGGCCGAGAGGTGGCGCAGGGGGGTGTAGTCGTCGAGGATGAAGAAACCACGGCCGAAGGAGGCGGCGGCCAGGTCGTTCTCGCGCGTCTGGATCTCCAGATCGCGGATCGGGATGGTGGGCATTCCGCCTCGCAGCCGGATCCAGCGTCCTCCTCCGTCGAGGGTGACGAAGAGTCCGAATTCCGTCCCGAGGAACAGGAGCCCCTCGCGTCCGGGGTCCTCGACCACCGCCCACGCGAGCTGATCTTCAGGCAGGTCTCCGGTGATGTCCTTCCAGTTTTCACCGCGGTCGTCGCTCCGCATCACATAGGGCGCGAAATCCCCCTGTTTGTGGTTGTTGAAGACCGCGTACACGGTGTTCTCGCGGTGCCGCGAGGCGTGGAGATCGGCGACATAGGTGCGTGGCGGCACTCCGGGGACGGTGTCCACCGCCCGCCACTCCAGGCCTCCGTCACCGCTGATCTGGAGGAGTCCGTCGTCCATTCCAGCGTAGAGCAGCCCTTCGACGAGCGGCGATTCGTCGAGCGCCACCATGTTGCCGTAGGTCGAAGTGAAGACATTTCGCCAGACGGCGTCCACGCTCCACGAGCGGCCCATCACCGGCAGCTCGGCGCGGTCGATGCCGCGGGTGAGATCGCCGCTGATCGGGGTCCAGCGGTTCGCCCGGTCGTCGCTGCGGTACAGCCGGTTCGCGCCGAAATAGAGCCGCCGCGGGTCGTGCGGCGAGATGAGGAGCGGTGCATCCCAGTTCCACTTGAGCGGCGGCTCGTCGGGCTCGGGCTGCGGCTGGATATCCACCCGTTCCCCGGTGCGGCGGTCGAAGCGGACGATTCCGGCGTACTGGAACTGCGCGTAGATGATGTTCGGGTCCTCGGGGTCCACTCGCGCCTGGAATCCGTCGCCGCCGATCACATCCAGCCAGTCGCTGTTGCGGATCCCGTGCACATTGATGGTGCGCGAGGGGCCGCCGAGAGTGGCGTTGTCCTGAGTGCCGCCGTAGAGGTTGTAGAAGGGGAAGTCGTTGTCGATCCCCACCCGGTAGAACTGGGTCAGCGACTGGTTGGCGTGGAACTTCCAGTGCTCTCCGAGATCCCAGCTCTCGTAGAGGCCGCCGTCGGTGGCGACCATCAGATAGTCCGGATCGTCGGGGTCGAATTCGAGATCGTGGTTGTCCACATGCTTGAAGCGACTGTTCAGCCGCCGCCAGCTGCTGCCTTCGTCGTCGGTGAGGTGGACGAAGACATCCATCGAATAGATACGGCCCGGCCGGTGTGGGTCGGGAAAGATCTCCATGTAGTACTGCGGGTCCACCGGGAGGTAGTCGCTGCGCTTCTCCCAACTCTCACCCCGGTCGGTCGTGCGGTAGAAGCCGCTCGCGTCGTCGGAAGCGGCGACCTGCGCATAGACGATGTCCGGGTCGTGGGGAGAGATCGCGAGCCCGATGCGACCGATGTCGTGGCGGGCCCCATCGGGGAGGCCGCGGGAGAGCTGGCGCCAGCTGGTGCCGCCGTCCTCGGACTTGTGGATCCCGCCCTCCGGGCCGCCGGCGACCAGCAGACCGGTGTGGCGGCGCCGCTGCCAGGCCGCGGCGTACACGATGTCCGGATCCCTCGGATCGAGGACCACATCGCTGATCCCGGTGTCTTCGGAGATGTGGAGGACCCGTTCCCAGGTCGCGCCCCCGTCGCCGGTGCGGTAGAGGCCCCGGTCACCCCCTGACCGCCACAGCGGCCCCTGGGCGGCTACGAAGATCGTCTGGCTGTCGCGCGGGTCGAGAACGATCTTGCCGATGTGTTCGGAATCGTCGAGGCCGAGGTGTTCGAAGGAGGCGCCGGCGTCCCGACTGCGCCAGACGCCGTTGCCGTAGCCCGCCGAGCGCTGTCCGTTGTTCTCCCCGGTCCCGAGCCAGACCACATTCGGGTTCTCTGGGTCCACCACCACGGTGGAAGTCGAATAGACCGGGTAGTCGTCGAAGATCGGCTCCCAGGTGACGCCCCGGTTCGTCGTCTTGAAGGCGCCCCCCGAGGCGGCTGCGATGTACCAGGTCGCCCGATCGCTCGGGTCCACGGCGACATCGGCGATCCGTCCCGAGCGGGCTGCCGGTCCGATCCCGCGCAATTTCAGGCCGGCGAGGAGGTCTTCGCTGACCGTTGGGGGCGCGGCCTCCTGGGCGGCGGCGGGGATACCGCAGAGTAAGGCGGCGAGAGCGGCCGCCGCAGCAGCCATGAAGGGGGCAGGGAAGGGGGCGGCGGGTGTGGAAGGGGGTGGCGGCTTCGGGATCATGGCGGTCGGCCTCAATCGGTGAGGGTGGCGATGTGTGCGGCTGCTGCGCGAGCCTGCCCATCCACGTTGTATCCGCCTTCGAGCAGCGACACCAGTCGGCCGCCGCAGTAGTGGGCGGCGATCTCCATCAGGGTGCGGGTCATTCGGACGAAGGCGTCATCGGTCACCTCGAAGGAGCCCAGGAGGTCCTCGCGGCGGCTGTCGAACCCGGCGGAGACGATCACGAATTCGGGGCGGAAGCGCTCGACCGCGGGGAGAAGGGTGCGGTCCCACGCCGAAAGCAGGTCGCGGTCGGTAGCACCCGGCCCGAGGTGCACATTCAGGTTCGTGCCGCTCCCTTCACGCGCGCCGGAGAGCGAGGGATCGCCGGTGCCCGGGTAGTCGTGCCAATTGTGGGTCGAGAAGAAGAGCACCGACGGGTCCTCGTAGAAGGCGTTCTGGGTGGCGTTGCCGTGGTGGTAGTCCCAGTCCACGATCAGCACCCGCGGATGGCTGCAGACCTGCTGCGCGTAGCGGGCGGCGACCGCTGCGTTCGAGTAGAAGCAAAAGCCCTCCTCGGCGCCGGTGTCGTTCGCGTGGTGGCCCGGCGGCCGGACGGCGCAGAAAGCGTTCCTGAGCCGCCCTGCCGAGACTTCCCGCACCGCGGCGAGCGCGCCGCCCACTGCGAGCTCGGCGATTTCGCCGGTGGTGGGGATGCGGCGGATGCGATCCACATGCTCCCGGGTGTGATGGCCCAGCAGCGCCGCGAGCGGGTCGGGCCAGTCCTCGATCGGGACCAGAACCGAGAGCAGCCCGGCGGCGGCGAGCGCTTCCCGGATCTTCACGAGGCGGGTCGGGGATTCGGGGTGTTCCGGGCGGATGTGATGGCGCAAGAATGCCTCGCGGTACACGAGGCCGGTCCGAGAAGCGGGAGTTGGCATGGGGAGAACGATACCGAGAGGGTGGGGAACGGATGCTACGGTTCCTCCTCTTGCCGAGCCACCGCGACCGCAGCACCGACCACGCGAAGCGCCCGTGGTGGAAATCTTTCCGAACCACTGCGGCGATCGGTTACTGCATCCGCCACTACTCCGGACCGTGGAATCGGATGGTGATCGAGCGGGCGGGGATCCGCGCCGGCGACCGGGTAGTGGACATCGGTTGCGGGCCGGGCGAGGCGGCGCTGCTGGCTGTCCGGAGTGCTTCGGGAGTCGAGGTTCTGGCGATCGATCCCGCCTGGCCCTGCTGTCTGGCCACCGGTGTCCGGTCGCTCGGACTGCTCGGGTCGTTCCGCTCGTTCGTCGAGGCGGAGTCCTGGGGCGCAGTACGGGTGCGGCGCGCCTCTGCCGAGAGCCTTCCGTCCGAGAGCGGCTGGGCCACCCTCGTCCTTTCGATCAACGCCTTCCACCATTGGGCCGACCCCAAGCGGGGCCTCGCCGAGGTGCGTCGGGTGCTCGCCCCCGGAGGCCGGCTGGTGCTCGTGGACGAGGACTTTCCGGAGGATCACCATCACACCCGCTTCCATAACGAGTCGCAGACGGTGGCCCCGGTCCACGCCGCGAGCCCCGAGGTCCATGGATGGCTTCGGGAACTCGGTTTCGGCCTGGCCGGTGTCGAGCGGATCGAGGATGCGGAGGGCTCTCCCCACCACTTCCTCCGTGCGGTCGTTCCGTCTCCAGCCGAACCTACCGGCTGACTGACGAACCGAATCTCGCCCTGCGGGGCTCAGCGCTAGCGGGGCGTCCTTCCCATGGAGTATCTGCCGCGATAGAGCCGATGTTTCAGAATCCGAACTGGCTGCTGTGGCAGCAGTTCGGATTCCTGGCGCGGAGCGCCGGGCGGTTCGGGGGCGGGGTGTCCCGCCTTCCCACGAGAGTGCGAGATGCAACCTGACATCACACCCCGCCGGAGAGGGCCTCGATCCTCATCCGTGGCCCGGAAAACATCTGATGCGGCCGAGCCTGTGGCTCGGGAGCGTCGCAGCGGGGGAAAGTGTGAAAGGGAGTTTCACCCCCGTTCACGGATTGGCGATTCAGAATCCGAACTGGCTGCTGTGGCAGCAGTTCGGATTCCCGGCGCGGAGCGCCGGGCGGTTCGGGGGCGGGGTGTCCCGCTCTTCCCACGAGAGTGCGAGATGCAACCTGACATCACACCCCGCCGGAGAGGGCCTCGATCCTCATCCGTGGCCCGGAAAACATCTGATGCGGCCGAGCCTGTGGCTCGGGAGCGTCGCAGCGGGGGAAAGTGTGAAAGGGGGTTTACCCCCGTTCACGGATTGGCGATTCAGAATCCGAACTGGCTGCTGTGGCAGCAGTTCGGATTCCCGGCGCGGAGCGCCGGGCGGTTCGGGGGCGGGGTGTCCCGCTCTTCCCACGAGAGTGCGAGATGCAACCTGACATCACACCCCGCCCCCGAACCGCCTGGTGCCGAAGGGGGGACTCGAACCCCCACGGGATAACTCCCATACGCCCCTCAAGCGCACGTGTCTACCATTCCACCACTTCGGCATTCCACCACTTCGGCGGAGGCGAGCCCCCGCAGTCGGCGCGCCGGACGGCAGCCCGGAATCATAGGCGGCCCCGGGATCAGTCCGAAGGATCCGATTCGGGCTCGGAGGCTTCCTCTTCGGGGCTTTCGCGCTCTCCGCTCTCCGGCGTGTCCCCCGGAGGTTCTTCCTCGGGTTCCATGGGCGCGGCGGGAACGCTGACCCCCGGCACATCCACGACCGTTTCGGCATCGACGCCGCCCTGGACATATCCGAGCAGCAGGGAGGTGACCATGAAGGTCGCCGCAGCGCCGGCGGTGATCTTGGTGAGTAGCGTCGCGGTGCCGCGGGCCCCGAAGGCCGCCTGGGTGCCGGCGCCGCCGAAGGCACTCGCCAAGTCTTGCCCCTTGCCCTGCTGCGTCAGCACCACGAGCACGAGGAAGACGCAGACCAGGATGTGAAAGATAGTCAGCAGAATCGTCATGGGGAGAGAGGGGCCGGGTCAGCCGGCGGCCCGACAGATGCTCAGGAAGGAGTCGGCGCGGAGGCTCGCCCCGCCCACCAGCACGCCATCCACATCGAGGCCGGCCAAGATGGCACCGGCATTATCGCTCTTGACCGATCCTCCGTAAAGGATCGGCATCGCCGCCGCAGCTGCATCTCCGGCGAGCTCGGAGATCGCGCGGCGGATGGTCTCGTGCATCGCCTGGGCGGTTTCGGGGGTGGCGTTTCGTCCGGTACCGATGGCCCAGACGGGCTCGTAGGCCACTACGAGGCGTTCGAGCTCCGCGGGCGAGAGGCCGCGGACCACGGCTCCGAGCTGCGCCCGCACCGCCGCGGCGGCCTGGCCGGCGTCGCGCTCGGCCGCGGTCTCTCCCACACAGAGCACCGGACACATTGCGGCGGCGAGAACCGCTCGGGCCTTGCGCCGCACCTCGTCGTCGCGATCTCCGAAGAGGTGGCGCCGCTCGGAGTGGCCCACCAGAACTCCGCCGCATCCGGCTGCCGCGAGCATCGGGGCTGAAACTGCCCCGGTGTAGGCGCCCTCCGCTTCGGGAAACACATCTTGCCCGAGCACGCAGGCGGAACTCCCGGAGAGCGCTTCGGCGACGGTGCTCAGTGCGGGAAAGGGAGGAGCCACTCCGACCCGAGCTCGAGGCCGGCCGAGCCCCTGCGCGATGGCGCGGGCGAGTTCCACCGCCTCGGGCAGGGTCTTGTGCATCTTCCAGTTGCCGATCACCATCGGGCGGCGGGCGGGGGTCGGTTCAGACATCGGCATTCCGGGCGTTGGTCAGGGCCTCCACTCCTGGAAGCGGCTGGCCGGCGAGAAAGGCGAGCGAGGCGCCGCCGCCGGTGGACCGGTGGGTGATCCGGCGGCCCACTCCGGTGCGCCGCAGCGCCGCGAGCGAGTCTCCGCCCCCCACCATCGTGGCGGCGCCTCGGCCGGTGGCTTCGGCGACTGCCCGCGCTACCGCGCTGGTGCCGCCTGCGAATCGAGAGTCTTCGAAGAGCCCCATCGGGCCGTTCCAGAAGACGGTCGCCGCCTCCACGATCGCGGCGGCGAACAGAGTACGGGAGGAGGGGCCGATATCGAGGCCCATCCAGTCTTCCGGAATTCGGTCCACCGGTAGTTCGCGAACCGGACCGGGGTTTCGTCCCGGTGCGGCGAGGTGGTCCGAGGGGAGAAGGAGGCGGTCCCGGTGTGCGCGCAGCAGCGCGGCGGCCTCGGCGACCCTCTCTGGTTCGACGAGCGAGCGGCCGGTGGGGAAGCCGAGGGCGGCGAAGAAGGTGTAGGCCATCGCACCTCCGATCAGGATCCGGTCGGCATGCCCGAGCAGCGAGCGGATCACGGGCAGTTTGCCGGCGATCTTGGCTCCCCCGAGGATGGCCACGAACGGGCGCGGTGGATCGTTCAGGGCGAGGCCGAGAGCACGGAGTTCCGTTTCCATCAGCGGGCCGGCTGCCGCCCTCGGAAAGCGTTGAGCGCAGGCGTCCACCGAAGCGTGAGAGCGGTGCGCCGCCCCGAAGGCGTCGTTCGCGTACTCGTCGCCGAACGCGGCGAGCGCGGCGGCGAAATCCGGGCGGTTCGCGGTTTCTCCGGGATGGAAGCGCAGATTCTCGAGCAGCAGGGTTTCCCCCGGAGCGAGCCGGTCGGCGGCCCGGTCGGAACTGGCGCCCACCGGCTCGGCACGGAACCGGACCGGCTGGCCGAGCAGCTCTTCGAGGCAACGGGCTACCGGGCGCAGACTGAGGGACTCCTTCGGAACCCCGCCGGGGCGGCCGAGGTGGGAAGCCAGCACCACTGCGGCGCCGGCCTGGTGCGCGGCCTCGATGGCCGGAAGCGCGGCGGAAATCCGCGTGTCGTCACTCACCTCGCCCCCGGCGAGCGGCGTGTTCAAGTCGGTCCGCAGGAGCAGCTGCCGGCCGTGGAGGTCGAGATCGGCAAGCCGCAGTTTCCGGAATCGCTCGAGCACAGCGGCGCGAACCTTACGATATCCGGGGCATCCTCCGAAGGATCACCGGCGGCTACGATCCTTTCCGCATTCGCCCTCCGACATGAGCATTTCCACCGCACGCGGCGACGACGGGACGACCCAGGTCGCGGACCGCCGGACTTCGAAGGGCTCTTGCGAAGTCGAGGCACTCGGTGCGCTCGACGAGCTGGTGTCGGCGCTCGGTTTCGCGCGGTCGCTGACCGGCGATGACAGAATTCGGGAGCGCGCGGAAGGGCTGCAGCGCGTGCTCTTCCGAGTCTCGGCGGGGATCGGCGCGCCCGCCAGACCGAAGGGCAGGGAACAGACGCTCCCGGACGGACTCCTGGCCGAGATCACCACGGAGGTTCGGGAACTCGAAAATCGCCAGGGGATGCTCTCCGACTGGGCGCTGCCCGGCGGTCACACCGCCGCGGCCGCGTTCGATCTGGCGCGTACCGCCTGCCGGCGGGCCGAGCGGGCGCTGGTCCGCCTCACCGAGGCTCCCTCCGCCGAAACGGAGAAAACAGCCCCAGTCGCCCCGGAATCCCTCGCCCTGCTGAACCGGATGTCGGACTTGCTCTGGCTCTACGGACGGGTCCTCGAACACGAATCCGGAGTGAACAGCGCTTTGGCCGGCTCCTCGTCCGGGGCGCAGCCGCAGCGCTGAAGCGTCTTACTGTCGCTTGCTGCACCGACACGATGCGCCGGCCGCTCGATCTGCCCAGCCGGAAGGATCTGCGGCTGGCGATGCCCCCCGGTCCGCTGCCACTTCATAGGGAGGTCTCCTGCCACAGTTTTAGCAGCCCGTGGAAAAACTACCCTAATCGGTGAGGATCAGCGGCCCCGGAGGGGGTGCCGTGATCGGCGCAGTACGGCGTGCGGGCGCGGTCTGCGCGGGCAAACCGCCCGACAGGGCGCTATCCAGGCCCAGGCGGGCGTTTCCCGGCTCCGGTAGGCGAAAATGAGAGCGAAAAGCGCGGCGCCGACCGCGGCCGCGCGCCCCTGCAGTCGTCGCGGCTTGCCGATTCCGCACCGGTGGCGCATCAGCAGCCCGAGGTCGAAGCCGGCTGCCTGGATCGACAGCCGCTTCCCGATGTTCCCCCGTCCGCGCAAATACAGCCGCCGCATCCCCCCGGTCTCGTAACAGGCGTTACCGTGCCGATTTCTCTTTTGCCTTCCGCTGTCTCCACGCGCTGGAACCAAGTCGCCGAGCAAGCGAGAACTCCCTGGAATTCCTGTCCGATTCCGTGAAACGCGATCAGGATTTCTGTCTGATCGGCGTTTCGGATCACCAAGCGCGCCCAGGAACGGTAAGTATGTGTGTCGGCGAAATACTCTAGTCGCTTGGCAGTTTGGATGATCTGGTATTGAAAGAAATGACTCCGCTCGCCATTTCTGGATTCGCAAGGCTTCCGTGCGGGATCACTGCCGCCCGTATGCCTTGCTCGATGAGAAGTTGGGTGATGCCGCGATCCAGGGCCGTAGCTGCCCCGAGATCGCTGACGCCGACCGCGTTTGCGCTGAAATGGAGGATGCGGCTCGCCGGCTGCCGGTGGTTACGAGCCGCGGGAGGCGAGGTAGCGGATCAGGTCGCGGACGCGGCAGGAAAAGCCCCACTCGTTGTCGTACCAGGCGAGGATCTTCACTGCGTCGCCGGCCACCACCTTGGTGAAGGGAGCGTCCACGATGGAGGAGTGGGGATTGCCCTGGAAGTCCACCGAGACGAGGGGCTCCCGCGAGACCTCGAGCACTCCGCGCAGCGGGCCTTCGGCGGCGGCGGTGAGGGCGTCGTTCACTTCCTCGGCGCCGACGGGCCGCGAAAGCACCGCTGTCAGGTCGGTGAGCGAGACATTCGGAGTCGGAACTCGCACCGCGATTCCGTCGAGCCGACCTTCGAGCTCGGGGAGCACCTTCGTCACCGCCCGCGCTGCGCCGGTCGAGGTCGGGATCATGTTCACTCCGGCGGCGCGGGCGCGGCGCAGGTCGGAATGCGGAAGATCGAGCAGGCGCTGGTCGTTCGTGTAGGAATGGACCGTGGTCATGATTCCCTTGCTGAGGCCGAACGCCTCGTGGAGCACCTTGACCACCGGGGCGAGACAGTTCGTGGTGCACGATGCATTCGACAGGATGTGGTGGATGTCGGGCCGGTAGCTGCCCTCGTTGACTCCCATCACCACGGTGAGGTCTTCGCCCTTGGCGGGAGCGGAGATGATGACCTTCCGGGCGCCGGCCTCGAGGTGTTTTCGCGCCTGCTCGCGAGCAGTGAAGATGCCGGTGGACTCGACGACCAGTTCCACTCCGAGCCGGCCCCAGCCGAGGTTCGCGGGGTCTCGCTCGCGGAGGACGAGAAGCCGCTGCTCCGGGCCACTCGAAGGAGCGACCACGATCTCGTCTCCCGCTACGCGCACCGCGCCGTCGAGCGGACCCGCCACCGAATCGTGTTTCAGCAGGTGGGCGAGCGTGCCGGGGTCGGTCAGGTCGTTGACTGCGACGATCTCGATGTCCCGGTGTGCCTGGCTCTCCGCCTGGCCGTTCGCCTGGACTGCCCGAAAGATGTTCCGTCCGATCCTGCCGAATCCGTTGATGCCGATGCGCACGAGGGCTCCCTTGCCGGTGGCGGCGGATGATAGGGAGGAAGTGCGGGCGGGTCAACGAACCTCGGGAATTCGGTGCGCCTGTTTGGGGACTTAAAAATATGAGTGATTATCACTAAGATAATCGTAGTCTTTCTGTTTGATATTTATCGGATGCGTTGCTATAGTGACTTCTGTCAGGCGAAATCACTCGGCTGACGGACCCCGGGGTTGGCTCGGCGCCACGCCCGATCCGGCCCCCGCAGACACCAGGAGACCCAACCTGAGGAGACTTGCCATGACGCATCTCACTCTTTTCGATCGGCCGTTCTCGCGGCTGTTCGTCGATCCGTTCTTCGGCTTGCCCGCCGGCTTCGGCGACGGAGAACCCGGCGGAGTCCGCTGGGCTCCGCCGGTGGATGTCCGCGACTCCGACTCGGAGTTTCGGATCGAGGCGGAGCTGCCGGGGATTCCCCGCGACCACCTTTCGGTCCGGTTCCATGACGGCCGGCTGACCCTCGAGGGGCACCGAGACGGGGGCGTCGAGACCGAATCGGGGGGCGAAGGCGGCGAGCCGAGCACCGCGCCGGCTGGCTGGACGCAGCGCGAGCGGATCACCGGGAAGTTCCGCCGGATTTTCGAAGTGCCGGACACCGTGGATCCTTCCGGGATCCGCGCCGAGTCGAAGGACGGCGTGCTGACCGTCGTGCTCCCCAAGGTCGAGAAGGCGCAGCCGCGCCAGATCGAAGTCAGCGTCCACTGATCGGGAGGGACACTCCGGGGGCCGGCGCGTGCGCCGGCTCTCGGGCGGTGCGCTCCGGGGGGCGGCCGACGGCGCTGCGGCGTCCGAACGCCCCGGGCTCAGTCCGTTTGACGGTCGAGGCCGGGAACGACCCGCCGGCTCTTGACCATCTCTTCGTCGTAGTAACGCCGATAGAGGATGTCCCAGGTCTCGGTGCCCTGTTGGACCGTTCGGCTCTGGCTGTCGATCTTCCGGCGGACGATCTGATCGATTCGTTCGTCGTCTTCGAGTTCCGAATTGATGATCCGCATGATCATGCGCCGGATGTCGCTGTCCTCGGCGTAGAACTCCACGGTCTCGTCGGCGCGCAGCAGATCGAGGACCTGGTTCGCCAAGTGGTTGATCTTGCCGGTGGTCAGCCGCATCGCCGTCTCAGAGGATGATTCCCTGCTCGCGCGCGAGGCGTTTCTTCACCAGCTTGAACATCTCGCGATATTCGACTCCGCCGGTGCGGATCTCCTCGCCGTAGCCTTCGAGCAGCTTCCGGACCTCCTCGTTCAGGTCGTCTTCCTGTTGGAGACTCTCGGTGATCATCTCCACGATGGAATCCACCAGGGCGTTCGGATCTTCGGGATCGATGAGGCCGGCTACCTGTAGATCGTCGGTGATCCGGTAGCCGAGAAAATGGATCTGGCTCTTGGTCAGACGCATAGCGCGCAGCCCGTGATCCTATCACAGGAAGAGGGGATGAAGCATCCGGGACTCCGGGTCGGAGAGGGCTTCCTTTGGGTGGCTGTTAGAATCCCACGCTGTTGCGAGCAATGGGGTCGTAGTTCAGTTGGTCCAGAACGCCGGCCTGTCACGCCGGAGGTCGCGGGTTCGAGTCCCGTCGGCCCCGCCATTCGCCGCTTTCCGGTACGGCGCTCCGGCGCCCTGTTCAACGGGCTGATCCTTGGGGAAATCCGAGGAGAGAGGGCCCCATGAGGATGGATTCGATGAAGATCTCGATCACGTATTGCGTCGTTTGAAACTACCTTCCGAACGCCGCCAGTCTGGCGGCGGCCATCGAGAAGTCACGCGGCGTCGAGCCTGAACTCATCGAAGGCAGCAAGGGCGTCTTCGATGTCCGGTTGGACGGCGAGCTGATCTACTCCAAGTACGACACCGGCCGCTTCCCCGAACCCGCGGAAGTCCTCGACCGGATCCCGGCCTCGGCGAACTGACCTCCTCCCGGTAGGGAGAAGAAGGAAACGTCTCTCCCGTTTTCGGCATGATTCGCGCTGTCTCCCGGAGAGTTTCCCTGACCGTCTTCCGTGCCTGACCCCGCGATCCTCCCGAACTTCATCGGCGGCAGCTACCAGGTTTCCCCGGCGACCGAGACGCTCGGGGTCTGGAACCCCGCGACCGGGGAGCTGCTCTCGCGGATTCCGCTTTCGGGGCCGGAGGAGGTGGGGCGGGCGGTCCGGGAGGCTCGCAGGGCACTCGACGAGTGGAAGGAGATGCCGCCTACCGAGCGGGTGCAGCCGCTCTTTCGCCTCAAAGCCCTTCTCGAACGCGACTTCGAGGAGATTTCGCGGGGCGTCACGATCGAGTGCGGGAAGACGCTCGCCGAGGCGCGCGGCGAAGTGCGCCGGGCGATCGAGAATGTCGAGGTCGCCTGCGGCATCCCCTCATCGATGCAGGGGCGGATGCTCGAAAACATCGCAGACGGAATCGACGAGCTGATGATCCGCCAGCCGGTGGGCGTCGCCGCGGTGATCGTGCCCTTCAACTTTCCCGCGATGATCCCGTTCTGGTTCCTGCCGTATGCGCTCGCCTGCGGCAACCCGGTGGTACTCAAGCCTTCCGAGAAGGCCCCGCTCACCATGCATCGAGTGATGGCGCTCCTCGAGGAGGCGGGGTTCCCGCCGGGGGTGGTCCAGCTGACCCACGGAGGGCGTGAGGCGGTCGAGACGCTCCTCGATCACCCGGACATCGCCGCGGTGAGCTTCGTCGGCTCCTCTCCGGTCGCCCGCCGAGTCTATTCCCGCGCCGCAGCTGCCGGAAAGCGGGTCCAGTGTCAGGGCGGCGCGAAGAATCCGGTAGTGGTGCTCGATGACGCCGATCTCGACGCCGCTGCGGCCACCGTCGCCGAGAGCGCCTTCGGTTGTGCGGGCCAGCGCTGTCTCGCCGCCTCGCTGGCGGTCACCGTGGGCTCGGCACGCGAGCCCTTTCGGGAGCGGATCGCCGCCGCTGCCGAACAGCGAGTGGTCGGATCGGGGCTCGACGAAGCGGTGGAGATGGGGCCGGTGATCCGCGGCGAGAGCCGGGAGCGGATCGAACGGCTGATCGGGCGCGCGGTGGACGAGGAGGCCGCGAGAGTCGTGGTGGACGGCCGCGGCGCTCGGGTTCCCGGTCTCGAAGGCGGTTTCTTCGTGCGTCCCACGGTACTCGACGGCCTGCCCGCCGCCGGCCCGACGGTGCGGACCGAGATCTTCGGCCCGGTACTCGGGCTCCTCTCGGTGGATTCGGTCGCCGAAGCGGTCGAGTTCGTGAACGGCGGCGAGTTCGGCAACATGGCCTCGGTCTTCACGAACGACGGGCGCGCCGCCCGCCGCTTCCGCCACGAAGTGCAGACCGGCAATGTGGGCATCAATGTCGGGGTCGCCGCGCCGATGGCGTTCTTCCCGTTCAGCGGCTGGCGCGGCAGCTTCTTCGGCGACCTCCACGCCCAGGGCGCCCACGCGGTCGAGTTCTACACCCAGACCAAGGTCGTGGTGGAGCGTTGGCCGCGGAACGCTTCGCAGCGCTTCTGAAACGCCGAACCGAAGCGTTGGACGGCCGGTACCTCCGGTATCGAACAGGCCGGTGCCGGGCATGCCGGTGCCAGGCAGGATTGCCGCGGCGGTTCTGAATTTCTGATGTCGGACCCCGTCCGCAAGGCGAAGGGACTCCCGCGCCGAAGCGGCGTCGAAGCCGGCAGGGCCGGCAGCCAGGTCTGGATCCGAATGGTCAGGGCAGGGTGGAAGCCGGCGCTCTGGGGCGTCTTTCTAGCGAATGTGCTGCTCTGGCCGCTGCTCCTGCCCGGCGTTGGGGGAGCGTCGGCCGCGCTGCCGGATTGGATGCCCACGCACCCCGCCGCGCTGATCGCCCTCCACGCCATCGCCAGCGCGGTCGCGCTGCCGAACACTCCGTTCTGCGTCGCCGCCGGGCTGTTCTTCGGCCTGGGGCGGGGGATGCTCTTCGCCTCGCTCGGGGCCTTCCTCGGCTCGCTCGCCGCCTTCGCCGCAGGAAGGCTCTTCCGGCGCTTGCTGTCGCGGCGCTTCCGCAGGAGTCCGATCCGGCGCTTCTCCCGCGTGGAGAGCATCTTCGCCGCCCTGGGCGGTGCCGGGTTTCGCACCGTGGCTCTGACCCGTCTCTCTCCCCTGCTGCCCTTTCCGGTCCAGAACTTCGGCTGGGCGGTCACCCGCGTCCGCTTCCGCGCCTACGCCCTCGGCTCGCTGCTGGCCGTTCCCGTCGGCGCTTCCTTCTTCGCCCACCTCGGAGCGGCCGGGAGCGCAGGAGCTAGCCTCGCCACCGATCGTTTCCGCTGGTCGGCAGTCCTCACCGTGATCGGAGTTGTCGCCACCTTCCTCCTGATCCGTCGACTGAGTCGCTTCGCCGACCGTGCCCTCCGCGACCGGATAGCGGGAGGGGCCGACGGCCCCCCGTAGATTCCTAGCCGCGCTCGCCGCCGCCTTCCCCCGGAAGAGGCGAAAGTGCCGGCGAACCGCGCGCGTTCCCGGAGAAAAAGGGGGAGGTCCGCCGACCCCCCTGCTCAGGATCCGTCGCTGATGTCGTAGGCGAGCAGGACATCCTGGTCGCGAAGGTAGAGGAGGCCGTTCGCGACCACCGGATGGCTCCAGGTGTCCCGCCGGGAGCGCTCCGTCTCGGGGAACCGGAAGCGTCCGCGTTCGCGGTAGCCGGCCCGCGAGGGTTCGACGAGGGCGACTTCGCCTCGTTCGCTGAAGATGTAGAGGCGGTCGTCGGCGAGCGTGAGCGAACCTTTCCGGATCGAGCGGTCGCGCCAGAAGAGCGCGCCGGTCTCGATGTCGAGGGCGCTCAGGATGGAGCCGGAAAAGCCGTAGAGCACCCCGTCGCGAAGGATCGGAGTGGCGTGGTGGGCGCGCATGTTGCGGGTGAAGTACGCCTCTTCGACGGCGACTCCGCCCGCTCCGTCGGACTGCAGTTCGAGCAGCGCGCCGCCGGTGCCGTAGTCGGAAGAGAGGAACAGGCGGACGGAGCCCTCCTCGCGAGACACCAGGATCGGAGTCGCGATGTTCGCGGTGCGGTTGGAAGCCCGGGGGTAGCTCCAGAGCAGCGCCCCATCTTCGGCCCGGACGCCCGCCGCGCGCTCGCCGCTGAAGAAGACGACATGGGGGGCGCCGGGCAGGTCCACCGGCAGCGGCGAGGCGTAGCCCGCCTCGTCGTTCTCGGCACTCCAGAGCAGCTCCCCGGAGGCGGCGTCGAAAGCCGCGAACCCGGAGCCCTCTCCGCCCGGCGAAACCAGCAGCCGGCCGCCGAGCAGGAGCGGGGATTCGCTGATCCCCCAGGAGATGTTCCGCCCGCCGATCTCGCCGAGCAGATCCGCGTTCCAGAGAACCTGCCCGGTTGCGGCATCGAGCGTCGAGAGCCGGCCCTGTGCCCCGAGCGCGTGAACGCGCCCGGCGGCGACCGTCGGCGCCGAGCGGGGTCCATCGCCGCGTCCGTCTCGGTAGCCCTCGTCGTGCGGGGCGGCCCAGAGCTGCGCGCCCGTTTTCGCGTCGAGGGCGATCACCCACTCCCGCCCCGACACCATGCCCAGAGTGTGGATGCGGCCATCGGCGACCGCGACGGTCGAATACCCGGCGCCGAGCCCGTCAGCGCGGAAAGCCAGCGGCGGCCCCCCTTCGGGCCAGCTCTGGAGCAGCCCGGTCTCGCGGGAGATTCCGTCCCGGTTGGGGCCGCGCCACTGTGGCCAGTCTTCGCCCGGCGCGGCCCCGGTAGAGAGGAAGAGAGCGATCCCGCCCGCGAGGCCGCGGCGCGCGGTGCGCCGACCCGTTCGGGTCACGGTGTCGGCGGCTCGGCGGCGAGCCATTCCCGCGCGGGGGAGAGCGCCCGATCCAGGAGCGCCTCGAGGTAGCTCTGGAGCCTTCGTCCCGCGTCCTCCGGTGCCCGATCATCTCCCGGTGCGACGCTCTCCGGCCCGGGGATCTCCGCCATGGCCACATAGACGAGCTGGCGGCCGGGGAGGTCCTCCGGCCGCTCGAAAAAGCCCGACAGGACCCGGGTGATCGGACTGGAGTTCAGCGATCCGCCCTTGTAGAAGTGGCGGCCGTGGGCGGTCTCTTCGAGGAAGAGGATGTCCCGCATCGCGGCGATGGTCTCCGGAGCAGCGCCCGGGGTGTCGCCCCGCGCGATCGAAGCGAGGACGGCGGCGAGTGAGCGGGCGGTGGCTTCGTTGTCGCCGGTGACATCGCGCGCCGCGAGCATGTAGCGGCGGGCGTGGATCCCGGAGAAATCCGGGTGGCGGGCGTGGATCCTCCGCGTCAGCTCGGCGGGGCCGCCGAGGAAGGCGGTCACCAGGTTCGCGGCGGCGTTGTACACCGCGTTCGAGACTTCGGTTCCCCGAATCATCGTGAACCCCACGGTCTCGGCGCTGGCAGTTTCGAGGTGCTCGCGGATTTCCGCCTGCGTCCTGGCGTCGAAAGGGGAGACCGCCGGATGCGCGGAGTCGAAGGCAGCCGCGGCGCTCCCCGGGAGCGCCTCGCCGAGGGTGTTCGCGCGGTCGGTGAACAGCTCGACCAGGTACGAGGTCTTGATCGAGCTCGCCGCCGGACGGGGCGCCTCCGGGGACTCTGCATAGAGCGGCCCGCCGCCGCTGAATCCGCTATCCGCGGTCCCGATCCAGAGACTCCGCTCGAGGCCGGCGAACTCGTCAGAGTCAACACTTCCGATTGCGGCGGCGATGCGCTCCCTTACCGCACCGGAGTCTTCCGCGGCTGGCGAGCCTCGAAAAACGCCTTCGGCCTCGGGCACCCCGGCCAACCCCGAGAGCAACGCTGCGGCGACCGAGAGCGATGCCGCAGCGCCCGGGAGCGCTGGCGCCCAAGCCCTTCGAAGCAGCCTTCGCATGGCGACGAGTCTAGCGGAGGTTCCGTCGAGCGGTGTTGGGGCACCGGAGTCCTGCCGCCGACCGCGTGCTGCAACGGGGCTGGTCCCGAGGGACGGTAATGGACCGGTACGACGCTCCGATCCTCTGGGGATGTCGGTGGTCGGTGGGAAAGGGTCGCGGCGAAAAGAAAAACCCCTCCCGGATTTCCGCGAACGCTTCGAAGGTTTTTTCCGAGCGAACGCTTTTCCCGACAGGCTGTCCGTCAGGTCATCCGACAGGGGCGGCCGGAACGGGGAGGCCCCGTCCCGGCGAGTGTGCTTCGGTTTCGGACTAGTAGTCCATTCCTCCCATGCCTCCCATGTCCGGGCCGCCGGGGCCGCCGCCGGACGACTTTTCCTCCTTCTCGGGGATCTCGGAGACGAGAGCCTCGGTGGTGAGGAGCAGGCTGGCGATGGAAGCGGCGTTCTGGAGTCCATAACGGACCACCTTCGTCGGATCGATGACACCGGCCTCGACCATGTCGCCGTACTCGTCCTTCGCGGCGTTGAAGCCGGTGGCGCCGCTCGCTTCCTTGACCCGATTCACCACGATCGAGCCCTCGTGACCGGCGTTCTGGGCGATCCAGCGAAGCGGCTCCTCGATGGCGCGGCCGACGATCTTCACGCCGACCTGCTCGTCGTGGGTGAGGTCCGGGTCGGTTGCGAGGTCGTCGAGTTCCGCTCCGGCGCGGATCATTGCGATCCCGCCGCCGGGCACGATGCCCTCCTCGGCCGCGGCCTTGGTGGCGTGCATGGCGTCCTCGACGCGGGCCTTCTTCTCCTTCATCTCGGTCTCGGTCGCCGCTCCGACCTTGATGAGGGCGACGCCGCCGACCAGCTTGGCGAGCCGCTCCTGGAGCTTCTCGCGGTCGTAGTCGGAGGTGGTGTCTTCGATCTGGGCGCGGATCTGCTGGATCCGGCCCTCGATGGCGTCCTGGCTGCCGGCGCCCTCGACGATCGTGGTGTCTTCCTTCGAGATGATGATCTTCTTGGCGCGGCCGAGATCGCCGACCTCGATGTTCTCCAGCTTGATCCCGAGGTCCTCGAAGATGGCCTTGCCGCCAGTGAGGATGGCGATGTCTTCCATCATCGCCTTCCGCCGGTCGCCGAAGCCGGGCGCCTTCACCGCTGCCGCTTTCAGGGTGCCGCGGAGCTTGTTGACGACGAGGGTGGCCAGCGCTTCGCCTTCCACATCCTCCGCGATGGCCACGAGCGGCTTGCCCGCCTGCGCGACCTTTTCGAGTACCGGAAGCATGTCCTTCATGCTGGAGATCTTCTTCTCGTGCACGAGGACGAGGCAGTCCTCGAGGACGACCTCCATCCGCTCGGAATCGGTGACGAAGTAGGGGGAGAGGTAGCCGCGGTCGAACTGCATTCCCTCGACGATGTCGAGCTCGGTGTCGAGCGTCCGGCTCTCTTCGACCTGGATGACGCCGTCCTTGCCGACCTTCTCCATCGCCCGCGCGA
The DNA here is from genome assembly GCA_963422395.1 of Vicinamibacteria bacterium. Classification (GTDB taxonomy): domain Bacteria; phylum Acidobacteriota; class Vicinamibacteria; order Marinacidobacterales; family Marinacidobacteraceae. Next base: position 1,261,201 of record OY729431.1, read on the forward strand.
TGATCTCGCCGATCTCGCGGTCGCCGTTCGCGGAGATGGTGCCCACCTGGGCGATCATGTCGCCGCCGACTTCCTTGGATTCGGCCTGGATCCGAGAGACCACGGCGCTGACTGCCTTGTCGATGCCGCGCTTGAGCTCCATCGGATTCGAGCCCGCGGTGACATTGCGCAAGCCCTCACGGAAGATGGACTGGGCGAGCACGGTGGCGGTGGTGGTGCCGTCGCCGGCGACATCCGAGGTCTTGGAGGCGACTTCGCGGACCATCTTGGCGCCGAGGTTCTCCACCGGATCCTCGAGGTCCACTTCCTTGGCGACGGTCACGCCGTCCTTGGTGACCACTGGCGAGCCGAACTTCTTCTCGAGGACGACATTGCGCCCCTTGGGACCGAGCGTGACCCGGACGGCGGCGGCCAGTTTGTTGACACCGCGCATCACAGCCTGCCGGGCTTCCTCGTTGTAAACGATCTTCTTGGCCATTTCCTGTGTGTTTCTCCTTCGTTTTCTTTTTGTGGGCCGTCTAGTTGACGATGCCCAGGATCTCGTCCTCGCGGACGATCAGGTAGTCCTCGCCGTCGAGCTTGACTTCCGAACCGGAGTACTTGCCGATCAGCACCTGTTGCCCCACTTCGACTTCGGGGGCCTGTCGACTGCCGTCCTTCAGGACCTTGCCCTTGCCGACCGCGACCACTTCGGCGGTCATCGGCTTCTCTTTGGCAGTGTCGGGGACGATGATGGAGCCGATCTTCTCCTCGTCCGCATCGAGGCGGCGGAGCACGACATTCTCCCTCAGCGGCGTGATGTTCATCGGTACATATCTCCTCTCTTTGGCTTGGATGGACGCCGTGCGGCGCCCATGCCGGGGGTTTCAGATGGGTCCGGCCGGTCTCACGAGCTGCGGAACCGGTCCCGGAGCGGCTTGCCTAGCGTGTGGCCGGCGATGCCGATCAGGAGCTCCGAACGATGGGAACGATAGACGCGATGCCGCGGGTTGTCAAGCAGTGTTTAGCAAGATCACAATATATAAATCTTAGTGAATTCCACTACGATTCTGCGCTGCGGTTGCCGTCAGGACGCAGACGGACGACGAACCCGGCGGCCGAAGCGGGAATACGCAGCTCGCCTTCGCGGGGGCCGGCTTCCACGGGCACTCCGCCCTCGGCGAGCCCCCTGCGGTCCGCCTCGGAATCGCCGGTGTCGAGGACGAGGGCGGTGAGTCCCGGTTCTCCGGGCTCGAAGCGGAGAGCGCAGCCGTTTCCGAAGGGGAGTACCGTGCCCGGTCCGCCGTTGCTGCCGGATTCGGAACCGGCGGGCGGAACCCCGAAGAGCCGCTCGAAACGCCGGGCCGCGGCGGCCGGGTCCGAGCTTCCCGCCACCACCTCGACGAGCCGGGTGGCTGACAGCAGCGGGCTCATCCGGGGCGGCGGCGGGTCGGGCCAGTTCCAGCTCGAAGCGTGGGGCTGGATGAGCTCCACCGTGAAACCGCAGGCGTCCCCCGGATAGACGAAGGCTTCGAAGCCGTCGGCGGCTCGGAAGATCGTGTCCTCGAAGATCTCGGTCGTCTGCCGGACCCGGGCCACGGCGCCCTCGATGTCGTCGGTCTCGAGGGCGAGGTGTTCGAGCCCCTCGCCCCGCTCGCGAAGGTAGCGGCAAACGCGTGCTTCGGGATTCCAGTTGTGGACCACATGGAGCCAGCATTCGTTCCCGAGCAGCGTGCGCGAGTCGAGCTGGAACCCCCGGCCCTGATCGGTGCGCCGCTCCGACGGTTCGAGTCCGATCCGGCGGAGCCCCGCCGCCGCCGAGGCGTGGCTCCGGTGTGCAGTGCCGATGTGCTGGAGGCGCAGGATCATGGGGCGCACATTATCGGGATTTTCTCGGCGAGGGCCTGCCGGAGGTTCGAGGCGATGCCGGTGGCGGCAGCGAGACTCGCCGGCCTGAGCCTGGTGCGGTTCCGGGAGGATTACCTGCCGGGTGCGGTGGATGCCGAAGCCCTGGCGAGAAACGACCGGAACATCGAAGAGCGCCTCGCCGCCATGAAGATGATCGCTACGGTGGAGGATCCCATGCCGACGATCGTCGGCGTCCTGGTCCTGGGCCGCCGTCCGCAGGAGTTCCTACCGGGGGCCTACGCCCAATTCCTGCGGATCGCCGGCACCGAGTGGGGGATCCGGTCGTCGACGAAGCTCGTTGCCTTCGGACCGATTTCCGAGGTCATCGCGCAGTTGGACCTCAAGCTGTTCGCCCACAACCGGACCGCCGTGGATTTCACTTCGGATCGGCTGGAAAAACGGACGGTGACCTATCCGCCGAGTGCTCTGCAGCAGCTCGTCCGCAACGCGGTCATGCATCGCAGCTATGAGGGAACGAACGCCCCCATCCATGTGTACTGGTTCGACGACCGCATCGAGATCAACAGCCCGGGGGGGGGGGCGTACGGAGAGCTGAACCACCGCAATTTCGGACAACCGGGCCTCGTGGATTACCGCAACCCGATCTTGGCGGAGGCGATGCGCGTCCTCGGGTTCTTCCAGCGATTCGGCTTCGGGATTCCCTCAGCGCGGCGCGACCTGCAAACCAACGGAAACCCACCGCCCGAGTTCCGGGTGGAAGCGAACCGGATTCGATGTACGGTCCGGGTTCGCGCGCCGGAGCCGGCGCGGTCGTCTCGCTGACGGTCCAACTGCTAGCTCCGAGCCAGCTTCCCGCGAACGCCCGGCTGGAATAAGGGCTCTACTCGTCGTATACGGCCCCGGCGAAGGTCCTTCGCCCGGCGGGTGAGCAGCGCACCCGGAGGGGATCGGGGCGCTGTCGGAACCGCCGGCGCCGTCAGGTCATCGCTCCACCCCGAGGTGGTGGAGCATGAACGCCCAGCGGTCGGCTTCGAGCGCCATCCGCATCGAGACCGGCATTCCCCCGCCGTGCCCGGCGCTCTTCTGGACGCGGAGCAGCACCGGGTTTTCGCCCTTGCCGTGGATCTCCTGCAACCGCGCCGCGTACTTGAACGAATGGCCGGGCGCCACCCGGTCGTCGTGGTCGGCGGTGGTCACGAGCGTCGCCGGAAAGTCTTCGCTCGGGGCGATGTTGTGGTAAGGCGAATAGGTGCGCAGCACCTCGAACATCTCCGGGTCGTCGGGGCTTCCGTAGTCCGAAGTCCAGGCCCAGCCGATGGTGAACTCGTGGAAGCGGAGCATGTCCATCACTCCGACGGCAGGCAGCGCCGCGCCGAAGAGTTCGGGACGCTGGTTCAGAACCGCCCCGACCAGCAGACCGCCGTTCGAACCTCCGGCGATGCCGAGCCGGTCCGGGCGGGTCACCGAGTCGTGGATCAGGAACTCGGCGGCGGCGGTGAAGTCGTCGAAGACATTCTGCTTGTTCTCGAGCATTCCTCCGCGGTGCCAGCTCTCACCGTACTCCCCGCCGCCTCGGAGATTGACCTGCGCATACACCCCGCCGCGTTCCAGGAAGACGAGATCCGAGGCGCGGAACCGGGGCCGCAGGCTGATGTTGAAACCGCCGTAGCCGTAGAGCAGCGTCGGGTTGCCGCCGTCGCGCACCAGGTCCTTGCGGTGAGTCAGGAACATGGGGATTCGGGTTCCGTCGGCGGAAGCGAAGAACACCTGCTCCGTTTCGTAGTCCTCGAAGTCGAAGGGGACTTCGGGCGCCCAGTGCTCGGTCGTTTCCCCGGAGGTGAGGTCGTAGCGGTACACCGCCGGCGGAAAGAGGAAGGAAGAGAACGCGAAGTAGAGCGCGTCGTCCCGCCGGCCGCCGCTGAGCTGGGACACCGAGCCGATCCCCGGCAAGGGAACCTCCCGCTCGAAGGCGCCGTCGAGAGTATGGACGGCGAGCCGGCTCTTCGCGTCGTCGAGAAAGGACAGTACGAACCGGTCGCCGACGATACGCGCGCGCTCCAGTGTGTCCTCGCTTTCCGGCACCAGTTCCAGCCAGTTTCCCGGCTCGGGGCGTTCGATGTCCACGGCGACGATCCGATAGCGCGGCGCGTCTCGATTCGTCAGGAAGTAGAAGCTCGGCCCGTCGTTTCCGAGGAACCCGTAGGAAGCGTCGAAGTCGTCGAGCAGCGGAACGATCTCGCCGTCGAAGCGCGGCGCCTCGCCCCGCCCGAGGTCGAGCAGATGGATCCGGTTTCGTTCGTCGGTCCCTTCGCCGATGGAGAACACTGCGTAGCGGCCGTCGTCGGACACTTCGGCCCCTACGGATCCGTCGGGTTCTTCGGGCCTCGCGTAGATGAGCCGGTCCGAGTCCTGCGCCGACCCGAGCGCGTGGTACCAGACGCTCTGGTTCCGGGTGACCCCGCCCTGCGCGGCCTCGGGGTCCGGTTCGGGGTAGCGGCTGTAGAAGAACCCCCCGTTGTCGTGGGTCCAGGCGGCGCCGGAGAACTTGATCCAACGCAGGTGGTCCTCGCGCTGCTCGCCGCTCGCCACTTCCATCACCCGGAATTCCCGCCAGTCGGAGCCGGATTCGCCGAGTCCGTAGGCGAGCAGCGCTCCGTCCTCGCTGAACGCGGTCGTTCCCAGGCTCACCGTGCCGTCCGCGGACAACTCGTTCGGGTCGAGGAGGACTTCGGATACACCCGGATCCTCGTCGGGTGAGGGCATGCGGTAGAGGACATCCTGGTCCTGGAGCCCGTCGTTCGCGCGAAGGAACCAGTGCTCGCCGAAGCGGAACGGGACGCTCCGGCGGGGATAGTCCTGCAGCTCGGTCAGCCGGGCGAGGATCTCCTCGCGCTGCGGCAGCGAGTGCAGGTGGTCGAAAGTGACCTCGTTCTGCCGGTCCACCCAGGCGAGCACTTCGGAGTCGCGGTCGTCTTCGAGCCAGCGGTAGGGGTCTGCGACTTCCACGCCGTGGAGCGACTCGACGAGTGCTTCCTGGCGGGTCTCGGGATAGTCGAACCCGCCCCGGCAGGCGCCGAGCACCAAGCCGCCGAGCACCAGGGCGCCGCCGAAGCGCCACACCGTCAGACCGTTCTTCGTTTTCTCCATGTCCTTCGCTCCTCCTCGAGTTCGAGCTGGGTATGGGCAGCGTAGCGGGGCGGCTCCTCCTTCGGGAGATCGCTCGGATCGACCGTCAGGTATTGCCGCTCCATACCAACGGTGGACGGCGGCGTCCTCTTCCGACGACCGGTTCGCCAGCAGACCGCCCGCCCGGGAAGGCGGATCGCCCGACGGCCTCCCCGATCGGCATCGAAACCGGCTTCGCCCGCGGGTCGAACCGCGGGCGAAGAAGAACGGGTGGAGAAATCGGGCCGGGGTGTAGTCGGCAGGCACCGTGCCTCCCCCGCCGAAAGCCGGAAAGCACGGCGAAGTCTTCTACAGTCCGTGGATGAAGTGGCGCGAGCACCGAGACCGGGGAGGCGCCCGGCTGACAAGGCGCGAATCGGCTCGCTACTCGGCAATGCCGTGTGACTTCGTCCACGGGCTGCTAAAAGCCGGGGGCGTTCTCGAGTGCGCTATGCTGGCGAGCGTCCGTGTCCTTGGTTCCCCGATCGTGATTCCCCGGATCTCCCGGCGTTCGGCCCTGTCGGGCGCGGCGTACGCGGGGGCGGCCGCGGCGCTTTCGGGACTGTGGCCGGGGCGCGTTGCCGCCGGCGTCCCGGAACGCACCGTCCCGGACGAGCTCTCCGGTTCCCGCTTCGATCTGTGCGTCCTCCGCGCTCCGGTCCCGATCGAAGGACGGCGGGGCGAGGCGATCACGATCAACGGGAGCGTTCCCGGTCCCCTTCTCCGTTGGCGGGAGGGAGACGAGGTCGTCCTCCGAGTGAAGAACGAACTCGACGAGGACACCTCGATCCACTGGCACGGCATTCTCGTCCCGTACGGGATGGACGGTGTTCCCGGCGTCTCGTTTCCCGGGATCGCACCGGGCGAGACTTTCGAGTACCGCTTCCCGGTGCGTCAGGCGGGAACCTACTGGTACCACTCGCACTCGGGCCTCCAGGAGCAGTCGGGGCATTACGGGGCGCTCGTCATCGAACCGGCGAAGGGCGACCCGGTGGCTTTCGACCGCGAGCATGTGCTGGTGCTCGGCGACTGGACCTTCTCGAGGCCGGAGTGGATCTTCGAGCGCCTCAAGAAGTCCAGCGAATCCTTCAACTTCGGAAAGCCGACCCTCGGCGGCTTCTTCCGCGAGGCCGGCAGCCGCGGGTTCGGAGCCGCGCTCCGCGACCGGGCCGCCTGGGCGCGGATGCGCATGTCGGTCGCCGACCTGGCCGATGTCACCGGGGCCGCCTACACCTATCTGGTGAACGGCTGTGGTCCGGCCGACAACTGGACCGGGCGCTTCCAGGCGGGCGAGCGGGTACGGCTGCGCTTCGTCAACGCGGCGGCGATGACGCTGTTCAACATCCGGATTCCGGGCTTGCCGATGACCGTGGTGCAGGCCGACGGCCTCGATATCCAGCCCGTCGAGATCGACGAATTCCAGATCGGGGTGGCGGAGACTTTCGATGTGATCGTTACTCCGAGGCAGGAGCGCGCCTTCACGGTCATGTGCGAAGCGATGGACCGGAGCGGCTACGGGCGCGCCACGCTCGCCCCTGCGGCAGGCTTCCCCGAAGCCGATCGGAACCCGAGCTTCAGCGCCGAGGTGCCGCCGCTGCGGAAACCGCCCCGGCTCACCATGCGCGACATGGGTCACGGGGGGCACCGGGATTCACCATCCGGCAGCGAACATGCTCCCTCCGGGACGGCCTCCCACGGGGGGATGGGTCATGCGGGGATGGACCATGGGGAGATGGATCATGCGGGGATGGACGGAACCGGCGCTTCGTCGGCGCCGCAACCGCACGACCATCCGAAGGGCCCGGGAGTCGCGAATCTCGCCGCGGCTCCGGTCAGCCGGCTGGCGGAGCCAGGGCTCGGCCTCGATGCCGTTCCCCACCGGGCGCTCTCCTATGCGGACCTCGTCGCCCTGAGCGACAACCCGGACGCCCGCGCCCCCGAGCGCGAACTGGAACTCCATCTCACCGGCAACATGCGGCGCTACATGTGGTCCTTCGACGGCGTGAAGTACTCCGACGCCGAAGAACCCATCGTGTTTCGCGAGGGCGAGCGGTTGCGCCTGATCCTGGTCAACGACACCATGATGGTCCACCCCGTCCACCTGCACGGAATGTTCTTCGAGGTGGAGACCGGAGCCGGGCGCCGCTTGCCCAGAAAGCACACCATTTCAGTGAAACCAGGAGAGCGGCTGCCGCTGCTCGTCACTGCCGATGCTCCGGGAGACTGGGCCTTCCACTGCCATCTGCTCTACCACATGCGCGCCGGCATGATGCGGGTGGTCTCCGTCCAGGGCCCCGGCAGCGCGGCATCTGTCGGATGAGGCGGAGAGCCGCCGGCTTTCGATCCGCCGCTCTCGCCGCGGCGCTGCTGCCCGCCCTCTCGGGAGCAGCCCTTCCAACGGAAGCGGCTCGGGGCGCAGGCGATCAGGAAACACACGGGGAACACCGAGTACCGCTGATCGCCTACCTGGAAGTCGAACGCCTCGAAATCCGCTCCGGGGAGGGTTCGCGGCGTTTTCTCGCCGACTTCCAGAGCTGGTTCGGGGGCGACCTCCACAAGCTCTGGTTGAAAGCGGAACGGGAGCCGGACGGGGAAGTCTTCGAGGGCCAGCTCCTCTACAGTCGGGCGGTGAGCCCCTTCTTCGATGTCCAGATCGGCGCCCGCCGGGATTTCGGCGCGGCGGGGGGATCGAGCTATGCGGTGATCGGCCTCGAGGGTCTGGCGCCCTATCTCTTCGAGGTGGACGCCGCCGTCTTCCTCCGGGACGACGGCGGGGCGTTCGCCCGGCTGGAAGCCGAGCTGGATCTGCTGCTCACTCAGCGGCTGATCCTCCAGCCGCGCGGAGAGATCGGGCTCGGGTTCGGGAAGGGGACGGTTTCCGGCAGGGGTGCCGCGCTGGGCGCCGCCGAGGCGGGGATCCACCTGCGATACGAGATTCGCAGGGAATTCGCGCCCTATCTGGGGGTGCTCTTCGAGAGGACGCGCGATCCCGCGGGCGAGAGCGTGGGAGCCGGGGCCGACTGGAGCCCGCTGCTGGTGATGGGCCTGCGCGTCTGGTACTGACCGCTCGACGGGCCGCTGCAGTCGGCTATCGGCTACCGGACGGGGGCGGCGGAGTGTCGTCCTCCCAGAATCGTTCCGGCGCCGGCCGTTCGACCGGCCAGAGCTGCGCCATCGTGCCCGCGTCGAACAGTTCGCCGTTCCGCATCACGAACCGCACCGAGTTCGTGTTCCGGATGTCTTCGAGCGGGTCGAGATCGAGCACCTGGAGATCTGCCAGCTTGCCGGGAGCGAGCGAGCCCAGGTCCTCGGCGAGCCCGATGGCTTCGGCTCCGAAGAGGGTGGCGGCGATCAGCGTCTCGTGCTCGGTGAGTCCGCCGGACTGGAGCGCCCAGATCTCCCAGTGCGCACCGAGTCCCTGGAGCTGTCCGTGGCTTCCGAGGGCGCACTTCCCGCCCGCCCGGATCACCTTGGTACAGCCCTCGGCGATTCCCGCATGGACATATTCCTCGGGAAGGAACCACTGGCCGCGGCGTCGGACCATGTTGTCGAGGATCGCGGCGGGTACGAAACGCGCGAGCTTCTCGTCGCCGACCACATCGGTGTTCTGGAAGAAGTAGTTCTCGCTCCAGGGGCCGCCGTAGGCGACCAGGATCGTCGGGGTGTAGAAGGTTTCGGTGCGCGCCACGAATTGCGCCACATCGTCGTGGATCGGGACAATCGGCAGGCTGTGTTCGTTGCCGGAGAACCCGTCCGCCATCTGCGTCAGGTCCAGCTTCAGGTCGAGCGCTCCTTCGGTGGTGGGGATGAGCCGGTGTTTGGCGGCGGCCAGCGCCACCCACTGCCGCACGATCCGGTCGCCGACCACATACTGCTTGATGGTGATCGAGTCGTAGGCTTCGGCGTAACGCTTCAGGAAATCGTCGGCGGCGTCGGCGTCATGGACTCCCGAGCGGGAGAAGATCCCGGGGCCGGTGGCGTAGATCCGCGGGGCGAGGATGTGCCCGATCTCCATGAGGTCGCGGTAGGCGAACACATCCGCGGTGGAGGTCTGCGGGTCGCGGGTGGTGGTTACCCCGTAGGCCAGGTTGGCGAGGTGCTGGAACACCTGCCGTTGATGGAGCCCTCGCGGCGCCCACATGTGGGCGTGGGCGTCCACATAGCCCGGCAGGATCGTCTTGCCGGAGACATCGAGGATCCGCGTTCCCGCGGGCGCGGAAAGCCCGACGCCGACCGCAGCGATCCGGTTGTCTTCGACGAGCACATCGCCGCCGGCGACGATCTCCTCTCCCGCCATGGTGATGATCTGCGAAGCGCCCCGGAGCAGGATCGTCCCGCTCGGGCGCGCCCGCGGCTCGGTGACCACGGCCGCGAAGGTTTCGGGGGCGAGGTCCGCTTCGCCGCCGACCGCGGCGGCGGCCTGGCGGTAGATCCGGTTGCCGAGGGACCAGATCACGGCGTCCCCCGAAGCCGACCAGGCGAGGTAGCCGCCCCCCTCGGGAGCTACTTCCCGGACCGGGACCGGCGGATCACCGCTCCCCACCCGGACTTCGAGCGTCCGATCGCCGAACTGCGGCATCTCCACCAGGTGATGGCGGTTCTGCAGTTCGAAGAACGCCTGTTTCCCGTCGGGGGCCAGCATGATCTGTTCGGCGGGCGGCGGATTCTTGCCGGCGCCCCGCCCGGTGACTTTCAGGTGGGTCTTCCGGTCGGTGCCGTCGAGCCGCAGCGAAACCAGGCCGTCGTTCCCGGTGAGGTACACCCGGTCCGGATCGCTCGAAAAGTGGGGGAAACGGCCGCCTTCCACCGGTCCGATCACGGTCGGTTCCCCGCCGCCGGCCGGCACGAACAGGAGCTCGCTGAGCTCGGCCGGGCGCATGCCGCCGATTTCGTCCTCCTCGTTCGTCCCGCCGAGTTCCTGCTGGCCAGCGCTGTAGAGGTCCGTCCTGGAGAGATCCGAGCCGCCAGGTCCCGTTCGCAGGAAGGAATAGAGGTGTTCCTTCACCGGGGCGCGCCGCAGCACGATGCCGTCCCCGCCCGGAGTCCAGACCGGCTCGGCGTAGAACGCCGGATCGGTGGTCAGCGCGGTCCCCGCGCCGCCTGCCGCCGGAGCCGTCTTGAGGTGGCCGCCGCGGCTCGACCAGGTGACATAGGCCACGGTGCTGCCGTCGGGGGCCCACGCCGGCATGAATTCGTCCTCGTCGGCATCGGTGAGGCGGGTGGGAGCTCCGCCGGCGAGATCCATCCGATAGATGCGGCTGAATGCGGAGAAGACGAGGGCGTCTCCGTCCGGCGAGATGCGCGGCCAGCGCACGATCCGAGCGGTTACCTCCGGTCCGTCCTCGACCCGCCGGGGGAAGTGGAGGCGCGGGGCCACCTCGGCCTCGACCCGCGCCTCGAAGGGGATCCGGCTCATGGCGCCGGTCTCGAAGTCGATCCGGCGGATCTCTCCGGCGACGGAAGCGATCAGCGCTGAACCGTCGGGAGTGAAGGCGTAGCCGGGCATGGTGTCGCGGCTCGCTCGGGATTCCTGGTCGTCGCGGGTGACCCCGCTCACCAGCCAGCGTTCTTCGCCGGTATCGAGGTCGCGCACCCGCAGCGCGGTTTCGGTCCGGTGGCGGGTGGCATAGACCAGCTGCCGACCGTCCGGACTCAGAACCGGGCGCATCGCACTGCCCGGAGCGCTGGTGATCGTGGTCTCGTCGCCGGTCACCCGGTCGAAGCGGACCACCTGCCAGATCGGAAACTGCGCGTTGTAGTTGAAGGTACCCCGCCGCTCGGAGAAATAGATCCAACGGCCGTCTCGATCGGCCACTGCGCCGAGCCGATGGAGCGGCGGCGGTCCGCCGGTCCCCGGAGTCGGCTCCGGCGGCGCCGCTCCGAGCCGCACCCCGCTTCCGCCGTCTCGGTGGACCAGGAAAACGCCGGCGGTCCGGTCGGGCGGCCGTGCGCGGGAGACCAGCAGGTACTCGCCGTCCTCGACCCAGCTCGGCGACACCATGAGCTGCGGGCGGTCGCGGGTGGGGCCGTCTTCGGTGACCGCCCTCGGCTCGCTGCCGTCCGCTTTCGCGATCCAGAGGTTTTCGACGCCGCTGCGGTCGCTCAGGAAGGCGATTTCGCTCCCGTCGGGCGAAAAGACCGGCTGGCTCTCGAAGGACAGCCCCCCGACGATCCGGGTGGCTTCTCCGCCGCTGATCGGCAAGGTGTAGAGGTCCCCGAGGAGGTCGAAGACGATCGTCTGCCCGTCCGGGGAGATATCGAGGGACATCCAGGTCCCCTCGGTCACCGTGAAGGAAAGCGTCTCCGAAGCGGCGAGCGGAAGTCCCTTCTCTTCTGCTGCATCGGCGTCCTCGTCCTGGCCGGAGGCGGGAGCTGCGGCGAGCGGTGCCGCGGGGAAGATGGAACCGGCGGCGAAGAAGAGCGAGAGGGCTCGGAGGAAACGCATCCGCCGATTCTACGGGCGGCGCTGCTGCGGCGTTGACCGCTCGCTGCCGTCCGGGGGACCGGGCGGGCCGAACCACAGGATGCCGACGCCGGAGTGCCGACGCCCGCGGCGATGTCAGGGGCCGTCAGAGGAGCGCGAAGACAGCGATCATGACGATTCCGCCAGCGAACAGTTCGAGGATTCCGTTACGAATGCACGCGAAGCTGACGGAGAGAGCATTGGTCATGACGATCGTCCCCAGCTGGTTCTGGTCCAGGTAGAAGAGCCTCGTTGCGCGCAGTGGATTTTCCTCGAGTGCCGCCTGGTGGTTAGCAGCTTGTGGACAAAGTCACACGGCCAAAGGCCGGCGATGCCCAGTTCTCCCGGTGGGGGCCCCGGCTGAACCGCTTCGCTCGGCGTTGCGATTCGGTCGGAATACACCCGGTATGCCTCCCGAATCGCGCCTTGTCAGCCGGGCGCCTCCCCGACCTTGGGGCTCGCGCCACTTCATCCACAGGCTGCTAGCAGAGACGCTATACACCTTGCGGAAGGGAGGGATCGGGGTTGTGATCCGAGATTCGGAGTGGTGCGGATCGGTCGTTCCCCGCTCTCCGAGCGGTCAGGTGGTGACGGCGCCGCGGCTCGCCGAGGAGACGGTGCGGGCGTACTTGGCGAGGGCGCCGGTGGCGAAAGTGGAATCAGGGGGCGAGGGGCGGCGGGATGCAGCGTCGGGCATCTCGATATCGAGGCGGCGGGAGGCGAGATCGATGGTGATCCGGTCTCCGTCGCGGACGAGGGCGATGGGGCCGCCGGCGGCGGCTTCCGGCGCCACATGGCCCACCATGAAGCCGTGGGTCGCGCCGCTGAAACGGCCGTCGGTGATGAGGGCCACCCGATCTCCGAGACCGCGCCCGATGACCGCCGCGGTGACGCCGAGCATCTCCCGCATCCCCGGTCCGCCGCGCGGCCCCTCGTAGCGGATCACGATCACATCGCCGGCCTCGATCCGTCCGTCCTGGACGGCGGCGAAGGCGGTTTCTTCCGAATCGAAGACGCGGGCCGGTCCCTGGTGCCGGGTGCGCCGGTGTCCCGCCAGCTTCAGCACGCATCCCGCCGGCGCCAGCGTTCCGGTGAGGATGGCGAGTCCGCCGCGCGTCTTGATCGGCTCCGCCGCGGGGCGGATCACCTCCTGGCCGGGAGCTTCCGGAGCGGCCCCGGCGAGCTCGAAGAGCGTTTCCCCCGAGACGGTGGGGGTGTCGGCGAGGAGGTCGAGTTCCCGGAGCCGGCGGCCGAGGAGGCGCATCCCGCCTGCGGCCTCCATTTCCGGAGCGGTGAACTGCCCACCCGGCTTCAGGTCGGCGAGTACTGGCGTCGCCGCTCCGATCTCGTCGAGATCGTCGAGGGTGAGCTCGCTGCCCGCCTCGTGGGCGATGGCGAGCAGGTGCAGCACCGCGTTCGTGGATCCGGCGGTCGCCGACACTGCGGCGTACGCGTTTCGGAGCCCGTCCCGGGAAAGGAACTCCCGTGCCGTCCTGCCCTCCCGCAGGAGATGCATCACCCGCTCCCCCGCGCGCCGCGCCGCGTCTCCCTTGCGCGAGTCGGTCGCCGGGATCTCGTTCCCCACCATCGGCGAGATTCCGAGGAAGGCGGTGGCGACCGACATCGTGTTCGCAGTGAACTGCCCGCCGCAAGCGCCGGCGCCGGGGCAGGCGGCTCCCTCGAGCTCCCGCAGTTCGGCGTCGCTCATCGCCCCTGCGGCGTGCGCCCCCACCGCCTCGAAGACATCCTGGATGGTCACCGACCGACCGCGAAAGCGTCCGGGCGCGATGGACCCGCCATAGAGCATGAGCGAGGGCAGGTCCAGCCGGGCGAGCGCCATGACCGTCCCGGGGATCGTCTTGTCGCAGCCGGAGATCGCCACCACTCCGTCCAGCAGGTGGCCGCGCACTACCAGCTCGATCGAGTCCGCTACCACCTCGCGCGACACCAGCGAAGCGCGCATCCCCGAGGAGCCCATCGCGATCCCGTCGGTGACCACGATGGTGTTGAATTCGAGCGGGGTGCCGCCGGCGGCGCGGACGCCGGTCTTCACCTGTTCCGCCAGTTCGCGGAGGTGGCTGTTGCAGGGGGTGATCTCGGTCCAGGTGTTCGCGATGCCGATGAGTGGTTTCGCGATGTCCTCGTCCGAAAGTCCGGCTGCCCGGAACATCGCCCGCGCCGGGGCCCGACTCGGTCCGCTCTTGATCGCATCGCTCCGCATGGGATTCCTCCATGGCCCGATCGTCTGGAGACGAAGTCACGCGCGTCCGATCCCGCTCTGGACACTCGCACCGCGATCCACAGGTGTCGGGGCCGCCCGCTACTCTCTCACGAATCGGATCCGATGCCGCCTGCGACAGTTCCCTCGGCACCGGGTTCCTCAACGGCGGAAGGGCCGCCGACCGGCGGCGAGGCGCGGCGTTTGCGTCGGACGCTGCTCCGCTGGTTCCGGGAGCACCGGCGCTCGCTGCCCTTCCGCGAGAGCCGGGATCCCTGGCGGATCTGGGTATCCGAGGTGATGCTCCAGCAGACCCGGGTCGAGGCGGTGCTGCCGCGCTACCGAGCCTTTCTCGCGCGCTTTCCCGACCCCGCCGCGCTGGCTGCCGCCGGGGAAGACGAGGTGCTGGCCGCCTGGTCCGGGCTCGGCTACTACGGTCGCGCCCGCGCCCTCCACCGGGCGGCGCGGACGCTGGCCGCTTCCGGCGGAGGAATTCCGCGCACCGCGGTCGCACTCCGGGAACTCCCCGGGGTGGGGGAATACACCGCGAGCGCGGTTGCTTCCATCGCTTTCGGCGAGCCCTCCGCGGCGGTGGACGGGAATGTGCGCCGTGTCTTCGCCCGGCTCTTCGCGGTGCGGGGCGTGCCGGGCCGCGCCTCCTTCGAGAAGCGGATCCGGAGCATCGCCGAACGATTGATGGAGGCGGACGGCGCCCTCTTCCCCGGCGAGTGGAACCAGGCTCTCATGGAGATCGGGGCGCTGATCTGCCATCCGACCACCCCGCGCTGCGAGGCGTGCCCCCTGTGCCGTGCCTGCCGTGCCCGGGCCGGGGGACTCGAACGGGACCTGCCGGAACGACGGCCACGCCTGGCGCCCGTCTCGGTCCGCTGGGCGCAGGCGGTCCTGCGCGACCGAGACGGGCGGTTGTTGGCGTTCCGCCGCCGCGAGAGCCCGCTACAAGGTCTCTATGAACTGCCGGGTGGAGAATGCCGCGACGGCGAGGCGCCGGCGAAGGCGCTCGTGCGCGAGGCGGCCCGGTGCTACGGCCTTTCGGTGATTCCGCGGCAGCCGCTTCCTCCATTTCGCCACGCGATCATGAATCGGAGGATCGAGGTGTTCCCTTTCGAGGCGGACAACCAGGGTCCGCCGCCCTCCCCAGCGCGCACTGGGGCGCGATGGGTCCGGCCCGAAGAAGTGGAATCGCTCCCGTCGGGTTCCATGCTCCGGAAAACGCTCACCCGGCTCGGGCAGACGGGCTGCTGACCTGACGACAGTTTCGCCCCTTTCCACCCCCTCGGCGCCGACCGGGGACACCGAAGGGAAGCGGTGTCGGGCGCGCTCGACTCGGGCGTTTCTATCTCTTGCGTTCCTTCCGGTGGCTCGGAGTCCTTTTTCCCGGGGCTGGTGGTCGGGGGCCGATTCCCAAGTCTCTGCGGAGCGTCGCGAGAACGCACCAGGCCATGAGCTTCAAGTCCAGCCAAGGGTTCATCGTAGCGATGTAGAGGTTGTCGTATCGGAGCTTTTCGCGCGGAGAAGCGTGATAGCCGCCGGCAGCCTGGGCGAGGCCGAAGATACCGGGCCGGACTCGGAGACGCCTCCGAAAGCCGGAAACCTCGAGTTCGATCTGTTCGGTGAGCTCGGGACGCTCGGGGCGCGGCCCCACGAGGCTCATCTCACCCCGGAGGACATGCGCCAACTGCGGCAGCTCGTCGAAGCGCAAGTGTCGGAGCACCCGCCCCACCGCGGTGATCCTCGGGTCCTTACGAGCCGCCCAGACCGGCCCGAGGCGCTGCTCGGCGTCCACCACCATGGTGCGGAACTTCAGCAGTCGGAAGGCCTCTCCGTCCAGGCCCAGCCGGGTCTGTCGAAAAAAGACCGGTCCGCCGTCCTCCAGGCGGATGGCGAGCGGAATCGAGATCGCCAACAGCAGCCACAGGGGCAGCAGCAGCCAGAAGGAGACGAAGACTACGGCGAGATCGAAGGGGCGCTTGTAGCGGGCGCGCCGCATCGGGTCTCGGGTGAGATTTTCGGCGTGCGTCATCAGCCGGGAGCCCATGGATCGCGGTTCGGAGCGAGTTCGAGCGCCGCCTCGAGGTGGTGCAGCGCGCGCTCGGCGTAGCGGGCATCCGTCGAGGCCACCGCCCCGTAGAGACGCGCCAGCGAGGCGTGGATCTGCCAATTCCGAGGCTCGGCGGCCAGCGCCGCCCGGGCCTCGGTTTCGGACCAGGCGAGCAGACGCTGCGCTTCGCTGCTCCGGCTGCGGTGTAACTCGCTCCAGTTGCGCTGCAGGTTTTCGAACAGGAGCCGCCTCGGGAGATTCGCCAGCGGGTCGAAGCGGCGGGTCGCGGTTTCGAAAGGCACCAGCTGGCTCGTGGCCAGGCCGCGGTGGATCGCGCTCGCGCCGGAGTGGATGGCGTAGTTCACCCCGAGGCCGGCGCCTGCCAGCCCGATCCCACCGACGGCTGCCGCGACCCGCACCCACCCCCGGCGGAAGAGGGCGGAGAGCGCCGCTGCCAGTCTCTGCGGCAAGCGGGGAAGGGCGCCGGATGCGGGCTCGAGGTGGACCACGACGGCGCTCAGGACCGCGAACTGCACGGAATGGGAAGCGGTGACGAAGAGCGCTTGGGATGCCACGAAGAAGCTGGTGAGAGCCGCCCCCGCGAAGAGGGCGAGAGCCCGCACCTGCCGATCCGGTGAGAGCGCTGCGCGCCAGGGGATGAGCAGCGCGTACCCCCAGATCCCCAGGTAGAGCAGCAGGCCCGGCGCTCCCTTGGTGACCGCTTCCTCGACGAGCGTGTTGTGAGCCTGGTCATGGACCTGCATCGCGGCGCCAAGCCCCGAAGCATGGCGGCCGAACGGGATCAGGTAGTTCTCCGGACCGAAGCCCAGCAGGGGGCGGTCGCCGAAGCCCCGGATTCCGGCGTCCCACGAAGCGGAACGGGGTCCCATCGAGACCAGGACGTTTTCGTAGAGCCGGTCCAGGCGGGATGTGAGTGGATTGGAAAACGCTTTTCCCCATGGAGTGGGCGCCGTGAGGAGCAGCGCGAACAGCCCGGCGGCGCCGGCGGTTGCGAGGAGGATCCGCCACCGGCCCGAGCGCTGCCGCAGGACGCCGGCAAGACCGAAAGCGACACCTCCCGCGAGGCCGACGATCGTCGAGAGCGAGCCGCTCAGCGTCATGCCGAAGAGGCTCGACATCGCTGCGAAGATCCATGGCGCTGCCCCCGCCAGGCGGCGGCTCCACCATCTTCGAGCACTCTCTTCCGGGGCGCCCGGCGGGGTGACCGCGTCCGGTGGATCTCGGGGAGGAGCATTCGGGAAGAACGACTGCCAGGCCAGCCCCAGGGCGAGCAGCAGGTTCACCATCAGATACGCCCCGAGGAAGTCCGCGTTACCGAGCGTCGCCGCGATCCGCGGGTAGTGCTGTTCCGGGATGGAGCCGAGCAGCGGCCATTCCACAGCGTAGAGGTTGCCGACCGCGATTGCTGCCACCACGCTGCCTACGACCACCTGGACGCTCAGGAAACTTCGGATCTCGCGGCGCCCGTGCGTCACCGAGGCGACCACCACGGTGAAGGCGAACCAGTGAGTGAGGTCGATGACCCCCTGCATTCGCTCGTAGGTGGACCACAAACTGCGGGTGGGGCTCACCCCGAAGACGGCCGCGAGAAGCGCGACGGCGAGACTGGCGCCGAGGAGCCAGAGCAGCCTCGATCGCGGTGGGCGCCACGCCGGCCGCCAGAGCGCGAGCGGCACCCAAAGCGCGAAGACGACTCCGATCAGCGAGCGCGACCAGATCGCCTTGCCGACGATGAACGGGTAGGCCGTCTCTCGGCTGAGGATCAGGGGGGTCAGCAGCACCAGCGCGATGCCCACCCGGATGGATCCGACCAGCACCCTCTCCGGAAGAGAAACCCTTTCCGGCGGCTGGTTTACCGCTGGAGCGGGGCGATCCGCTCTCGGGACCGGCGCGCGCCTCCGCTTCCGCCTCGATACCCCCGATGCCTTCCGCTTCGATCCGGAGCGGAAGGCCTGCCCCTCCGGTGAGCCCCGCTTCAATCCGGAGCGGAAGGTCCGCCTGTACCGGGGAACGCTTCCACTCGCACCAACACCATCGAGACGTAATTCTACCGAGGAGCCGGTGGAGTTTCGCCGGCGTTCTCCCCGGGGCCCCTGCGGCACCGGCGCCCGGATGGCTCTTGGTGGTTTTAGCCGCCTGTTTCCGAAACCCTTCGGCCGTGGAGAGTAGCGAGCGAGCCCCAAGATCGGTGAGGCGCCCGGCGGACAAGGCGCGATTCGGGAGGCATACCGGGAGTATTCCGACGGAATCGCAACGCCGAGCGAAGCGTTCAGCCGGGGCCCCCACCGGGAGAACTGGGCATCGCCGGCCTTTGGCCGTGTGACTTTGTCCACAAGCTGTTGAGGACCAGAGGCATGGATAGACTGCGCCCTCCCCGGTGCCCATGATCGATTTTCACCAGCGCGTCGAAACGAAGTGGCAGGAGCGCTGGGAACGGGAAGGCACCTTCCGTGCGCCGGACCTCCCCGAGGGGCCTCGGTTCTATTGCCTGGAGATGCTTCCCTATCCGTCGGGCCGCATCCACATGGGGCATGTGCGGAACTACTCCATCGGAGATGTAGTGGCCCGTTTCCGCCGGCGGCGCGGTTTCACCGTGATGCACCCGATCGGCTGGGACGCTCTCGGGCTCCCCGCGGAGAACGCGGCCCTCGAGCGCGGAGCGCACCCCGCGGACTGGACGAACCGCAACATCGAGCACATGCGGCGCCAGCTGCGCCGCCTGGGATTCAGTTACGACTGGGACCGCGAGTTCGCCACCTGCGATCCAGCCTATTACCGGTGGAACCAGTGGTTCTTCCTCAAGATGCGGGAGCGCGGCCTCGCATACCGGAAGAACGGGCCGGTGAACTGGTGCCCTCGTTGCGAGACGGTCCTCGCCAACGAGCAGGTGGAGGCTGGTCACTGCTGGCGCTGCGAGGCGGTGGTGATCTCGCGGGATCTTCCGCAGTGGTTCCTCCGCATCACCGATTACGCCGACGAGTTGCTCGAGGCGATGGAGGAGATGCCGGGCTGGCCGCACAAGGTGCTGCTCTTGCAGCGGAACTGGATCGGGCGCTCCGAGGGCGCCGAGATCCGCTTTTCCATCCCGGAGCTGGGGGGGGACGGCGAAGTTCCGGTGTTCACCACCCGGGTGGACACGATCTACGGTGCTACCGCGCTGGTGCTCGCTCCGGAACACCCTGCTGCCCGCGCGCTCGCGGACCGGGCTCCCGAGGTGGCGGAGTTCATCGCCGTAGCCATGTCGAAGCGGGCCGCAGCGGCTCATCCCGGCGGCGAGGAGACCGGGAAGACCGGGGTGGACACCGGGTTCCGCGCAGTGAACCCCTTTTCCGGAGAGGAGATTCCGGTCTTCGTCGGTGACTATGTGCTCATGGAGTACGGAACCGGCGCGGTGATGGCCGTCCCGGCCCATGACGAACGCGACTACGAGTTCGCGAAGAAGTACGGGATCCCCATCCGCCCGGTGGTGATCCCGAATGATCCTGAAGCGCCCCGCGCTGAAGACGGCGCATTCTTCGAATACGGCACGGTGGTGGACTCCGGCTCTTTCAGCGGCCTTCCCACCGAAGAGGCGAAGACGGCGATGGCCGAGCACGCGCGCGCCGGCGGTTACGGCGGGCCGAAGATCGCCTGGAGGTTCCGCGACTGGGGGATCTCCCGGCAGCGGTATTGGGGCACTCCGATCCCGATGATCCACTGCCGGGATTGCGGCGAGGTTCCGGTCCCCGAAAAGGATCTGCCGGTGGAACTGCCGCGTGATGTCGAGATCACCGGCATGGGAGGGTCGGCGCTCTCGAAGATCGACTCCTGGAACCGGGTGGACTGCCCTGTCTGCGGCGCCGGCGCCCGACGCGAGACGGACACCATGGACACCTTCGTGGATTCGTCCTGGTACTTCTATCGATACCTCGATCCGAGAAACGATCAAGCTCCTTTCGACGCCGAAAAAGCGCGCGCCTGGTTTCCCATCGATCTCTATATCGGAGGGGTGGAGCACGCCATCCTGCACCTGATCTATTGCCGTTTCTGGACCAGGGTGATGCGAGACCTCGGCCTCGTTGCGAACGACGAACCGGTGGTCCGACAGCTGAGCCAGGGAATGGTCATCAAGGACGGCGCCAAGATGTCCAAGAGCAAAGGGAATGTCGTGGACCCCGACGCCGTGGTGGAGCGCCACGGAGCCGATGCGATCCGGCTCTATGTGCTGTTCGAATCGCCTCCCGAAAAGGAGATGGACTGGACCGACGCACGGCTCGCGGGTCCGGCGCGTTACCTCGGACGGCTCGATCGGAGGATCCCGGGGGACGCAGAATGGCTGGCGGGCACTTCCTTGCCGACCGGCGAGGAGATTTTCGAGCCGTCCGATCTCGCACTCCGCCGTAAGACCCACCAGACGATCCGGCGGGTGACTCGCGACCTCGAACAGCGGCTCCACCCGAACACCGCGATCGCCGCCATCATGGAGCTCACCAGCGCGGTTTCCCAGCGCCTGCCCGAGGCGGCGTCCGACGGCTCCAGGCGGGCGGTCCGTGAGGCGGTGGAGGCGGTGGTGTCCCTGCTGAACCCGATGGCGCCGCATCTGACGGAAGAACTCTGGGAGCGGCTCGGGGGCGAAAGGATGCTGGTGCACTCGCCCTGGCCGGAGTACGACGAGGAAATCGCCCGCGACGAGCAAGTGCTCGTGGTGCTGCAAGTGAACGGGAAGCTGCGGGGCCGGCTCGAAGCGCCCGCCGGCCTCGAAGGTGGTGCGCTCGTTGCGCTTGCGCGCGCGAATCCGGGAATCCGCCGCCACCTCGAAGGCCTCACCGTGCGGCGGGTGGTCACGGTGCCCGACCGGTTGGTCAACTTCGTGGCGAGCTGACCGTGGCGTCCGCTGCGAAATCTCCTCTCCGCGTCACCGGGCTCCTCGTCGGGTCGGCCGGGCCCATCCTCGGGCTCCTCGGTCTTGCCGCCGCCCCGCTTGCCGCCGGCTGCGGTTACCGGTTGGCCGGCCTGGGGGCCGGCCTTCCCGATCACATCGAGGTGATCGCGATCCTCCCTTTCGAGAACGAGAGTGCCTTTCCCGAGGTCGAGGAGGGCATGACCGAGCAGATCATCGAGGGCTTCAACGAAAGGGGCCGCTACACGGTGCAAGAGCACGAGGAAGGGGCCCACGCGGTGATGCGCGGAACGGTGCTGAGCGTGGATTTTTCGCCGGCGCAGCTCGACCCCGCTACTGGCGCGGCTTCCTCCTACCTCATCATCGTGAGAGCCACCGTGGTGTTCACCGATGTCGTGAACGAGGTCCCGATCTTCGAATCCGACGAGTTCACCCTGCGGGACGAGTTCTCGATCAGCGAGAATCCGGACGCCGCCTTCGACCGCGAAGGGCTGGCGTTCACCCGCATCGCGAGCGCGTTCGCCGATTCTCTGCTGGTCGCCATTCTCGAAGGTTTTTAGCAGCCTGTGGACGAAATGCCGAGTAGCGAGGGGCTCCCGGTCGAGGACAACCGACCGGGAATCCCTCGCTCTCCGGCGTGTTCGCGGGGCCTTCCTGGCCCCGCAGGGACCGCTCTCAGGACTCGCGCCACTGCATCCACAGGCTGTTGAGGGGAGCAATGCAGGGCACTCGTTCGGCGGGCAGTCGAGCACTGCGGGGAGTTGCGGAGGGCGTTCCTCCCCCGGGTGGCTGATGGCCTTTTCGGAAGCTGGCTTCGCCCGGACCTTCGCGGCGCTCCGCCCGATCCCCGCGGAAGCAGCGGGCGAGAGTCTGCCGGCGCCGGGGACCCCGGGCGTCTATGTGGTCGGGGGAGGAGACAGCTGGCTGCGCCGACGGACCGCGGGGCATATCGCCACCTACCATCTGGGGGAAGAGCCGGCGCCCTTCCGGCGACGCCGTCTCGATGGACGGACCGCGACCGGCGATCAGCTGACGAGCACAGCCCGAACCGTCGCCTTCCACGGCGGTCCGGTGGTGCTCGCCGAAAGCGCCCTTCGCCTCGCCCAGCCGCCGGCGACCGCGCGCGGGCTCGCCGGGGTCTTCCTCGAGCTCGTGCGCGACCCCCCGGGACGGGCGGTGATCGTCGTCGAGTGGGAACAGAATCCGGATCGCCGCCGCAAGGACTGGAAGGCGCTCGCCGCCGCTCTCGCCGCCGCGGTGGAGTCCGGCAAGGCGTTCGTTTTCGACTGCGACGCGCCGGCAGAAACGCAGCTGCCCGGCTGGATTCGCCGGACGGCCCGCGAGCGCGGCGTCCGGCTGCCGGAGGGCGGGGCGGAACGGCTCGCCGAGCGGTTCGGGCGCGAACTCCGGCAGCAAGTGAACGAGATCGAGAAGCTCGCCGCCTACGCCGGGGATGGCGACCGCGGCGCCATCACCGTCGAGGACATGGACCGGGTGCTCGGGGGCGGGAGTGCTCGGGATCGGTTCCGCTTCACGAACGCCCTCCAGGCGGGCCGCACCGAGGCGGCCCTCGAAGCCCTCGACCTCCTTCTTCGCGACGGGGAATCGCCGCAGGCTCTCCTCGCGCTCTTCCACCGGCTCGTGGTTCAGATCCAGCTGGCCCAGGAACTTCAGGCGAAGGGAGAACCGCTCGCCTCGGCGCTTCGGGTCCCTTCGCGGGTCGCTGCGGATCTGGGCCGCGCCGCCCGCCGGTTCGATCGCGCCGGACTGCGCTTGCTGCTCCGCCGGATCGCCGAGATGGATCTGCGGCTCAAGACCACCCGTGTCCCGCACCGCGCCGCGCTTTCCTCGCTGGCCCTGTTGTTGGGGGGAGCCGCGGGGGCCCCGCCCTCCTCCTCATAGGAACGCTCGACGCCGCACTGCCGACCCATCGTTCCCGAAACAGCGACTCGGAATCGAACTCGCTGCCGCCCGAGAGATAACCGCGGCTCCCGTCCGCGGCCCTGAAAAACATCTGTTGCGCCCGAGGCTGCGACTCGGGTGCGTCGCAGCGGGAGAAAGTGTGAAAGGGGGTCTCTCCCCCGTTAACGAATTGGTGACGCAGAAGCCGAACTCGCTGCCTCCGGCAGCAGTTCGGATTCCCGCCTCCGGAACGCTCGGCTCAGCGTTCGAGCAGCGCCGTGATCAGCCAAGCAGCAATCGGCTTGCCGAAGGCACCGGCGGCCAACAGCAGAGCGCCCGCTGCTCCCCAGGCGAGCCGGCGGGTCCATGAACTCCGCTCTCGCAGCTCAGCGAGAGAGACCGCCAGGCCACCGATGGCGTCCAGAATGTTCTGGAAATTCTTCGCTGTCTCTTTCCGGTCGGCCTCACGCGCCGCCGCTACTTCCCTTCGGTCGGCTTCGCGCGCCGCCGCCGACTGCTGGAACTTCTCTTCTGCCTCCTTCCGGTCGGCTTCGCGCGCCGCCGCTGCCTCCTTCCGGTCGGCTTCGCGCGCCGCCGCTGCCTCCTTCCGGTCGGCCTCGCGCGCCGCCGCTGCTTCCTTCCGGTCGGCCTCGCGCACCGCCGCTGCTTCCTTCCGGTCGGCTTCGAGAACCGCCACTAACTGTTGGAACTTCTCTTCTGCTTGCTTTCGGTCGGCCTCGCGCACCGCTGCTGCTTCCTTCCGGTCGGCCTCGCGCGCCGCCGCTGCTTGCTTTCGGTCGGCCTCGCGCACCGCTGCTGCTTCCTTTCGGTTGGCTTCGCGCGCCGCCGCTGCTTCCTTCCGGTCGGCTTGCGCCTCCTGTCGGATCTCCCGGATCTCCCCGCGGATCCCGGCCAGCTCCCGCAGCACTGGGGACTGCTCCCCTTCGAGCCCTTCGGGAACTGCCGGCTCCGGAGGTCGGTCGGCCGCCGCTTCGGCTCCGCTCATCGGCACCCTCTCCGCAGCATGGGAGCGAGTGTAGGGGCGGGTCGCCGGCTCCGCAACGCTCGCAACACCGCCGCTGGTCAGGCTGCTCGGAACCTCGCTTGCAGCGGTCGCCGTTGCGGTCAGACGGAGTTTCTTGGTTCGGGCTTTCTTCTTTCGGGGCGGCTTTTCGGGGGTCTTCTTCGGATATGGGGGCATGGGGTTTTCTCCTGTTTTTCGGACGGGGGCGATATGACGCACACGCCCCACTCTCATAGACGGAATTCGGATCGATTTCTTCCCACGCCAGTTTCGAGCGGTCCGGGAGCGGGGCGTTCCACTCCTCCCACGAGGGTCCGAAACGCGACCCGACTTCACGCCTTCCTGAGAGAGCGGCGACCCCCGACCGTGGCCCGAAAAACACTTGTTGCGCCCGAGGCTGTGGCTCGGGCGCGTCGGAGCGGGGGAAAGTGTGAAAGGGGGTTCACCCCCGTTCACAGGATGGTGGCTTCGAATCGGACTCGCTGCCGCCCCGGTTCAGCTTGGATGCGAATCGGGTGTGGGGAACTCGTTGTGCGGCAGGAGTGCGATTCGCGGCGCGGAGCGCCGGGCGGTTCGGGAGCGGGGCGTTCCACTCTTCCCACGAAGGTCCGAAACGCGACCCGACTTCACGCCTTCCTGAGAGAGCCGCGACCCCCGACCGTGGCCCGAAAAACACTTGTTGCGCCCGAGGCTGTGGCTCGGGCGCGTCGGAGCGGGGGAAAGTGTGAAAGGGGGTTCACCCCCGTTCACAGGATGGTGGCTTCGAATCGGACTCGCTGCCGCCCCGGTTCAGCTTGGACGCGACGGGGTGTGGGGAACTCGTTGTGCGGCAGGAGTGCGATTCGCGGCGCGGAGCGCCGGGCGGTTCGGGAGCGGGGCGTTCCACTCCTCCCACGAGGGTCCGAAACGCGACCCGACTTCACGCCCCGCTCCCGGACCGCTCGGGGTCAGAGGAGGGGTTGCGGTTCTCGGGGGTTTTCGCGGGCCAGCCGCTCGATCTCCGGCCAGGAACGCACCAGCGCGTCGTAGGCGAACGCCTCCCCCGCTCGACCCCTTCGCTCCGCCGCCGCGTGCAGCCCATACAACAGCTCCCGCACCCCCTCCACCCGTCCCGTCAGCCGGCCCGCTGCCACCTCCCCCTGCTCCCGCGCCCGCACCAGCTCGTGCGCCACCCGCCACCCCGTCAACCGCCCCTCTCCCTCCGGCGCCCACGCCTCCCCCCGCTCCCGACTCTCCCCCAGCTCCTCCGGGCGCAACAGCCGCACCCGCCCCCCTCCCGAACGCACGATCCCCGCCTCCACCAGTCCCGAAACACTGGTGTTCCTCGCTTTCGACAGCGTCTCCGCGTCGTACTCCCCCGTGAGCTCCGAAAGCGTCTCGCCCAGCACCTCGTTGATCTGCGCGAGCGCCTCTCCCACCGCCACCGGCCTCCCCCCGCTTCCAGCACCCGCGGGGTCCGGGTGAAGATCGCCATCCCCGGCCCGATCGCCGCCTGCGCCAGGTCCACCGGGGCGATGTGCGCCCGCCGCAGCGGCGCGAGCGCCTCCGGCAGTTCCCGCCGCAGCGCCGCCACGAACTGCCGCCGGGTCGCCGGAGCGGTCCCGGGAGGCCGCCGTCGGCAGGCCAGCACCACCGAAGACGCCAGCGCGTTCGTCCCCATCCCCACCATCCGGTTCGAGAGCTCGGTGCGCAGCGGCCAGGTGCCGGTGATCGAAAAGCCGGCGCCGATCACCGCCTCCAGGAAGGTCTCCCAGCCGGTGCGCACCGTCCCTCCCTCCCTCTTCGTCTCCGCCTGCTTGAAGGCGTAGTAGAGGGTGACCGGGAAGGCTGGGTGCGCCTGTTCCGCGAGGCGTTCCAGGGCGCGCCGCATCCCGCCCAGGAAGAAGGCCTCCGCCCCCGCTCTCCCCCCGTGCCGGTGCGGTGCGGCCACCAGCTCCTCGTCCTTCGGGGTCGCCAGGGTGGCGAACAGCCCCGGGAACACCGGGCGCAGCGTCCGCCGCAGCCAGACATAGAAGAAGTCCGACAGGTCGGCGTAGGCCACATTGTCGTAGTAGGGCGGGTCCGTCGAAACGATCCGCTCGCCGCCGCCGGACTGCCCTCCTACCGCGTCCGCCTGCTCTGCACTCCCGACACCGAAAACCGGGCATCCGCTCCAGTGCCTTGGCCATGTTCTCGAGGCTCACCGCGTAATCGCCGGCTGCTCCGCCGAAGACATTGTTCTCCGCGTAGTCCCACATCATCGGGATCGCCTGGCGCCCGAAGAGATTGCGAACTTGTGTCTTCGTGACTTCCCAGCGACAGAGGGAGTTGCAGATGTCGGTCAGGCGGCTCACAGCCAATCCCAGATAGACAGAGACGGCGTCGGCGTAGGCGCGGGGGCCGCTTCCGCCCTCGCGCAGCGGGAGCCCGTCCTCGGCCGCCCCGGCGGCGAGGGCGTTTTCGCGCACCCGCTCCCGGGCCTCGGCCACCAGGTCCGAAAAGGTGGTCAGCGCCGCCAGCTGCCGCTCCGTGAACAGATCGCCCCACTCCTTCATGCCATAAGGAACACAGGTCCCACCAGTGAGTCTCGGCGGCACCTCCCCATGCGGTTTCCAGGCCGGGCGGGCCCGCAGCGCTGCCGCTTCGTGCTCCGGGGTCGGCGGCAGGTACACCCGCTCCCGGTCGCCCGCCGCCACCACCGCCATGAGGCGGGCCCCCAGCCGCCCCGCCTTCCCCTCGGCCCGAATGTGCTCATAGGGGATCGGCACCCCCGACACCAGACAGCGGAACCCCCGCCGCTTCCCCTCTGAGGTCCCCCGCTTCACCGTTTCCGGCTCGGGCGGGCTCCCGGTCCGCACCTCGAAGCGGTATTCGCGCCCGGAAACCTCCGGTTCGACCTAGGCCTGTTTCCCCTCCTTCTTCGAGGAGAGGAGGAAGGAGGAGACGAGGGGGACTTCGACTTCGGCGAAGGCGGGGTTGGGGCTTTTCACCGTACGCGCCCAGAGCCAGGCGATCACCGGCAGCTCCCGACCGCCCTCCGTTCCCCTCTCCTTTCGCGGTTGCTCCGGCGTAGCGGGCGAGGTCGGGGCGCCCCTGCAGGAGTTCGGGGGAGATGCGGGCTTCGGGGTAGAGGTGTCCGAGGCGGCGCCGGGCCTCATCGCGCATCCAGGCTCCGTAGAAGCGGACATCGGCGGCGAGGCCGGCGGCGCCGGGGAAGGCACGCGGGGTCGTCGACCAGCTGGGCGAAGAGGACGGCGCGGGCGGCGGCGAGCGGGCGGCGCGCCCACCAGAGGTGCAGGGTGCTGGGGTGTCCGTGGCGGATGGACTTCTCCCGCGCCGCCGCTTCGTTGATGGCGTCGAGGGGCAGGGCCACCTCGATCAACTTCCGCCGCCCGCCCGGCGGTCCATCCTTCACCGCTCGCCCGACTCCCCCACCGGGGGGCAAGCCTATCGAACCCCGAGCCGGCGAAAACCCTCTTCCGGTGGGCGCAGCCCTCAGACTACCTGGACCGGGAGATGAGCGGCGACTCCCGTCCGCGACCCGAAAGAATATCGGTTACGCCCGAGGCTATGGCTCGGGTGCGGCGCGCCGGGCGGTTCGGGGGCGGGGCGCCCCGCTCACCTTACAAGGAGCGAGAGGCGACCCGACTTCACGCCCCGTCCCCGGACCGCTCGGACCGAAGAACGAGGCGGGAGAGGCGGGATTTGCTGCGGGCGGCGGCGTTCGGGTGGAGGATCCGCCGGCCCGCCATGCGGTCGAGCAGGGCCAGCGTTTTCGGGAGCTGCTCCCGACTCGCATCGAGATCGTCCGCCGCCACCGCGGCGCGAAGCTGTTTCACGGCGGTGCGGAGACTGCTCCGGTGATGCCGGTTGCGTAAGCGGCGTTCCTGATTCTGTCGAACGCGCTTCTTCGCGGATTTGCTATGGGCCATCGTCTCTCCGAATCCGGTCGTTCCGGAAACCATGCTGCGGTGCGCTCGGGAACCCCGCTCACGAGCAAGGCTGCCGGGACAGCGAGAATCCATGAGTGTACCACCGACCGCCTCATCGATCGATCTCGGTGCTCGCGACTTCATCCACAGGCTGCTCAGCGCTGATGCTTCGCCGGGGTTCCGGCTTCGACCTCCTCGGCGAGGTGGATGAGCCCACTGAAGGTGTTCACCGAAATCTGCGGCCCTCCCTCGCCGTGGCGGCATTCGAGGCTTCGGGGACCCGTGTGGCTTTCGACTTCGAGATCGTTCCGGATCGCTCCGGTGTAAGTGGTCGCGTCCACCTCGAAGCCGGGCAGGGATCCGAGCCCGAGAACCACCGGGCCGGAATGGGTCTGGAACTCGTACCACCCCTCGGAGTGGAAATCGCCGTCGAACTGGATGCCGGCGGTCAGGGTCTTGAACTCGCTCCGGTGGGAAACGACATCGCGCAGCCGCAGTTCGCCGCTCACGGTTTCCGCCCGCAGATCGTGGCAATCGATTCCGCTGACGGTGAGTGCGCCGCTGATGCTGCGCAGCAAGACGGTCCCTTCGGAGACGGAGACATCGGTGATCGTGATGGGCGCCGAGAAGGTTCGGACTTCGATAGAAGCACCGTCCGGGAGCCACACTTCGAGGTCCACCGAGACCGGCGGGATGCGCCGGGGCGCCCGGATATCGGTGATCGGGGTTTCGCCCTCGCGGCTGCCGGAACTGTTCCGCCGCGGGCGCGGACCGATATGGATGCGGCGGCCGCGCCTCCGCAGATCCAGATCGACCCGCTCGAAGATCTGCGCCGCTTCGGCCGCTGGCAGGTCGGCGGTGAGCCGCTTCACCCCCACGATCCGAAGGGTCCGATCCTCACCGGGATCGGTGCCGTGAACTTCTACATTCCCGGCGAAGTTCATCACGGTGATCATGGTCTCGGCCTCGATCTCGATCGCGTGCTCGACCCGCTCGGTGGCTGGTTGACCGAAGGTTCGGCCCCCTCCGAGAAGACCCAGGATCACTGCCGGCGCCATGACGCGCGCCGGAGACAGTCGCGGGGAAAACGCGGCGTGCCGTCTCGCCGGTCTCGATTCGTCCGTCATCGGAACACGCTCCTCTGCCGCCGGAACCCGGTTGCCGGGGGGTCTTCCGGAACGGATGCGAATGCGGGCGGGGTCATTCGGTCTCTGGTCGTTCCCGACCTGAGATCGCGTCGATCCGGTCGCGGGCGGTGGCGCTGTTGCCCCGCTCGATATCCCGCATCAACATCAGGGTGTTGTGGAAAAGGTCCAGTTTGCGGCGCAGGCTTTCGAGCAGCGTTTCCTGCGCCTCTTCGTCTTCCGGCGCCTCGGTGGCCCGCCGCCGGCTCTCCTCGATGGCGGCGTCGAGTGCCCGTCGTTCGGGTTCCATGGCTGCGTGGACACCGCCGAGGCCGTCGTCCGCATCGGCCGAGCGCAATGCGGCTTCGAGGTCGCCGATAGCTTCTCGGTAGAGGGCTTCGGCCGCCTCGACCGGGTGCGCTGCCTCCGCTGGCGGCGGCACCGGCGTTTCGTCTTCCGCCCACGGCCGCAGGATCACCAAGAGGGCGCCTCCCGCTGCGATGGCAGGCCAAAGCCACCGTACGGGCCGCATGACGCGCTGGAAACCTAACGCGCCGCGAGCAACCAGAGCAACCCGGCGGCAACCGCCGCGGCGAAGAACACGGTCCAGCCGATGGTGCTGCGGAAGGCGAAGTCGTCCTGGCTCTTGACGGTGGAGCGCCCGGAAGCGATCCGGAGAGCCGCGGCTTCGAGGCGGACAACCAGTCCGGCTCGAAGGAACCGAGCCAGCGGTCCGAGGGAAGAGAGCACCGAGCCGCATGCGGCGCCGAGGTTCCTGAGCGGTTTCCGATAGATCCAGTCGAAGTCGAGGGTGACGGCGGGTGCAGGCGTCATTTTCCGTCGGACCAGGGCGAAGAGAACCGCAGTACCCACCAGCAACTGACAAGTCGAAGAGAGATGATCCAGGGTGTACGGCTCGTACTGCACGGCGAAGGGCAGACGGACATAGAGGAGGTCGGGCAGAATCCCGTAGAGCAGGCAGAGACCGCCCGCGATTCCCATCGCGGCGAGCAGATTCGAGGGAAGGGGTCGGACCTCGACGCTGCGGCGTGCCTCGAAGAAGGCGAACCAGGGGAGTTTGAGCCCGACGGAAAGGAAGGTTCCCACCGCGGCGAGAGTGAGCAGCAGCTCGGCCAGCAGGAAATGCTGCTCTCCTGCGGCGCTGACGATCATGGACTTGCTGATGAAACCGTTGAACAACGGCCAGCCAGAGATCGAGAGCGCCCCCACCACATACATTCCGACAGCGAAACGCATTCGGGAAGCGATCCCGCCGAGGTCCGAGAGCCGGCGCATCCCGGTCGCTTCGATGGCCGCGCCCGCCCCCATGAAGAGCAGCGCCTTGTAGAGGATGTGCGAATAGGCGTGCGCGGCGGCGCCGTTCAGCGCGAGCTGGGTGCCGACCCCCACCGCCGTCACCATGTAGCCGACCTGGCTCACGATGTGGTAGGCGAGCAGTCGGCGGATGTCGTTCTCGATGATGGCGAACACGACTCCGTAAAGCGCCATGGCGACTCCGAGCGGAACGAGGATCTCGACACCCGGAAACAGTCGGAGCAGCGCGTACACCGCAGTCTTGGTCGTGAACGCGGAAAGGAACACCGCTCCGGAGGTCGAGGCTTCGGGATAGGAATCGGTCAGCCAGGCATGGAGCGGCGGAACCGCCGCGTTCAGGGCGACTGCGGTCAGAACGAACCAGAAGGGCGGCAGGCCGCCTGGTAGGGGGCCGAGGCCGGGGTCGCCTCCTGCTGCGAGGTGGAATGCGACTCCGAGGAACAGGAGGGCGCCTCCGACCGCATGTACGAGCAGGTAGCGCATCCCCGCGCGTCGGGCGCGGCCGGTCCTTCCCATCCAGAGGAGCGCGAGGGACGCGAGCGCCATCAGCTCCCAGAAGATGAAGAAGGTGATCCAGTCCCCCGCCAGCACTGTGGAAATCGCGGACCCGGCATAGAGCAGGGCTCCGGCGGTTTCGCCGGCTCCCATCCGGTGGACTCCGTAGAGGAGACCCAGCAGGGTCACGATCGTGAAGACGAGGGCGAACAGGAGGCTCAGTTCGTCGGCCCGGAACCAGGTGAGCTGGAACCCGGCGACGGTGGCCTCACGAGTTCCCGGAGAAAGTCGCAGCAAGCCGAGCAAGGCCGGGATGGCGAAGGCGATCCCCACTCCGGCGGCCGGGACTCGGCGGCCGGCGGCGGCGGCGGCGAGTGCTCCGGCGAAGAGCCACATCCCGGGATGCAGCAAGGCGCTGTTCAACGGTCTCCCTCGCGGTGGTAGTGGTTCTCGGGCCGCGAAAGCGCCGGCTTCAAGATCCGGATTCCGAGGCCGACGAGCGCCGCGGCGCCCGCGAATCCCCACACCAGATCCCAAAGCGGCCACTCGTTCCACGGTCCCCCGTGGTGCGACGGCGAGCCCAGGAACGAGAGCACTTCGAGACCGAGAAGGGTCACGGCGACGAGAGTTCCGGCCGCGATCCCGGCCAGCAGCCGCAGTTTCACGGCGTTCCGCCGATGGCGGCGAGCAGGTCCGGCGCTCCCCGCGCGACGCTCCGGGCGGCCGACTCGGCGAGCGACCAGAACCGCACGCCGGCGTCGGGTGCGAGCCCCAGCACCACTGCGGCCAGGGCGGCGAAGACCGGCGGCGCCACCAGCCAGAGCGACGGCTCCCGGATCCCTTCGGTTCGACCCGACTCGAAAACCGCGATCCGCAGGATCGGGAGGTAGTAGGCGAGGTTCAGGAGGCCGCTCGCCACCAGCAGGGCTGCCACCCAGGCATGGCCTCCGGCGATCCCGCCGAGCGCGAGGTTCCACTTGCCGATGAATCCCGGGAGCAACGGAATCCCGGCCATGCCGAATGCACCTAGCGCGAACGCGCCGAAGGTGACGGGCATCGCCCGGCCGAGGCCGCCGAGATCCCGGATGTACTCCTTGCCGGTAGCCGCGTACACCGATCCGGCGCAGAAGAAGAGGGTGATCTTCGAGAAGCCGTGGGCGGCGATGTGGAAGGCGGCTCCGGCCAGCGCGAGGGGGGTTCCGATCGCGCCGCCGAGCACGATGTAGCTGAGCTGGCTGATCGTCGAATAGGCGAGCCGGCGTTTCAGGTGGTTCTCGCCGAGGGCCCGGAGGGAAGCGAAGAGGATCGTTCCCGCGGCGAGCAGGGCGAGGGGCAGGCTCAGCCCCAGATCGCGCATCAGCTCGGGACCGAAGACCCAACCGGTCAACCGCAGTGTCCCGAAGGCCCCGGCCTTGACCACCGCCACTGCGTGGAGCAGGGCGCTCACTGGAGTGGGAGCCACCATCGCGGCCGGAAGCCATCCATGGAGCGGAAACACGGCAGCCTTCGCCCCGACTCCGATGAGGAAGAGCGCGAACAGCAACCGGAGCGCCCCGTCATCCGCAGTTCCGGCGAGGAAGCCTCCGGGAGTGAAATGGGCGCCGGGTGCGATGATCGCGATCCAGACCACGGCTCCCAGCAACATTTGGCCGGCGAACAGGGTGTACGCCAGGTAGGAGCGCCCCGAGCCGAGCACCCCCGGCGTCCGCCGGTGCACGACGAGCGGCCAGGTCGCCAGGGTCAGCACTTCGTAGCAGATGAGGAAAGTGACCGGATTGGCGGCGAGGGCGATCCCGGCCGCCGAGGCCGAGGCGACCGCGAAGGCGGCGAAGTAGCCGGTCTGGTGCGAAGAGCGAAGGGTTCGCAGGTATCCCACGGAATACGCCGAGGTGGCGGTCCACAGGATCGAAGAAAGGATGAGAAAGAGGAGAGCCAGCGGGTCGGCGCGAAACTGGAGGGCGGCGCCGGGAAGCAGGGGGAGTTCCGGACTCAGGGGGACCGTTCCGGAAAACACCGCCGGAAGCATGGAAAGCGCCGCTCCGAGCTGCACTGCGGCGGCCAGGAAGGTCCAGCCCTCGCGCAGATTCGGCCGCCGCGCGGAAAGCAGGATCGGCCCGGCGGCAGCGAGCCCCGCTCCCACCGCCAGGAGCGGCTTCAGCGACAGGATCTCGTTCATCGCGTCGGGGCGGAGAGGGAAGAAGCCGCCGTTCCCGCGCCGGGGCGCCAGTCCGGCAAGACCCGCTGCTGCAGCGGGCCGGCGAAGATGCCCGCGAGCAGCACGAGCACGGCGAGCCCGGTAACGGGGACCGTCAGCGAGCGGGGAAACTGCAAACCGACGATCGGTCGCGTTGCGCCGGAGTCCTGCCCCTCCCTCGGGGAGGCTGGGCGGAACCAGAGGATCTCCAGCATGCGCAGGAAGTAGATGGCCGCCAGCAGGCTCGAAACGAGCAGGGCGGCGAAGGCGGTGATACCGCCGGGACCGCCGGCATCGATCGCGGCGGCGAGGAGCAGGTACTTGGAAAAGAACCCGGCGGTCGGGGGGATGCCGATCATGGAGAGGCCCGCCACGCTCAAGGCGGCGGCGACCCAGGGGGCGCGGGCGCCGAGACCCGCCCAGCTGCCGTGGCCTCCGGTTCCCGGTTCCTGGAGCAATCCGCCGGCGCCGAGGAACAGACAGCCCTTCGCGAGGGCGTGGGCGAGCATGTGGAACACGGCTCCGGTGATCGCGAGTTCCGATCCAAGCGCGATTCCGAGCAGGATGGCGCCCATCGCCGAGACGCTCGACCAGGCGAGCATGCGGGGGATCTCCCGCTGAGCCACCGCGAACACGCCTCCGGCGAGGACACCGGCGATTCCGAGCCAGAGGATTCCATCGAGCACCAGGGTGCCGGCTTCGGTCCCGGCGAGTGTCTCTCCCAGCAGGCGCAACAGTGCGTAGGCGCTGACCTTGGCCATCACCGCGGCGATGATCCCGGCCGCTGCTGCGGGAGCGAACACATAGGTGTCCGGCAGCCAGCCGTGGAGCGGGAAGAGGGCCGCCTTGATGGCGAGACCGATTGCGATCAGGCATACCCCGACGGTCACCGCAGCGGGTGCTTCGACCCCCGAAAGCCGGGCGGCGAGATCGTCCAGGTGCAGCGTTCCGGTGAGCGCGTAGAGGAAGCCCACTCCGAGCAGGTAGAGCGAACCCGCGGCAGTGCTCGCGAGGAGATAGCGGAAGGCGGCGATCGTCGCGCGGCCCCCTGCCGAAGCAACCAGCGTGCAGGCGGCGAGTGACGAGATCTCGAGGAAGACGAAGAGGTTGAAGACATCGCGGGTGACGCAGATGCCGAGCAGGCCGGCCACGAGCAGGAGCATCGCGCCGCGGAGAAGACCCTCGCGCATGGGGGTCGGGTCGGCCCCTGGCCGATCCGCGCTCTCCCCCCTCGGCGAAACGGGCGGGGAGCCCGACGGGTGTGCGGCGGCAGCGAAACAGGCGATTCCCGCCACCAGCACCGCGAGAAATCCACTCAGACTGTCGAACCACAGCTCGATGCCCCACGGACCCGGCCAGCCGCCGACCGCATGCCGAATCGACCCCGAAGGGAGTACTCCGCCGAGCAAGGCGACCGCTACTCCGGCGACCGCGGCGTGGATTCCCAGCGCGAGCCACCGGGTACTGCGGCGGAAGCACACAGCAGCGAGCGGTACCAGCGCCGCACCGGCGAGTGGAAGCGCGACCAGCAGGCCGGGGAGCGAGTCGCGCAACTTCTCGTTTTCCTCGAAGGCGGAGCTGTGAGCCCCGGGCTGGTCCGGCTACCGGAGCCTTTCGAGCAGCCGGTCCTCGTTCAGGGAGTGGAACCGGCGCCGGATCACAGTGAGGAGCGCGAGCGCGAGTCCCGTCGTGGAAACGGACACCACGATCGCGGTCAGCATCAGGGTATGGGGCAGGGGATTCATGAACGCTGCCGCCGACGGGGCTTCGGACCCGGTGAGGATCGGCGCCTGAGCGCCCTGTTTGAAGCCGACGGACACGAAGAACACGATGACCCCGACCTGCATCACATTCATGGCGAGCAATTTCCGGAGCAGGTTGGGCAGCAGAGCGATCCCGGCGATC
Organism: Vicinamibacteria bacterium; assembly: GCA_963422395.1. Classification (GTDB taxonomy): domain Bacteria; phylum Acidobacteriota; class Vicinamibacteria; order Marinacidobacterales; family Marinacidobacteraceae. The sequence continues at coordinate 1,295,744 of OY729431.1, forward strand.
CCGAGGGTGAAGAGGGCGGCGGGGAACAGGTAGATCGTCATCGCCCGATCGGTTTCGTTCGAGGGGCTCCGGATGGGTTTACGCCGGGTCTCCGGTCTCCCGGACGCCCACGCTGATGGTGTCGAAGAGCACCGCGACCGTACCGGCGACGGCCAGGAAGACCGCCGCTTCCACGCCCAAGGTGGCGAGGGCGCGCCGCGCGGCGGGGTCCTCTCCGAGGGGAATCGCTCCGTAATCCAGAAAGGAGCCGCCGAAGGCCATCGCCGCGAAGCCGATCGTCAGATAGGCCAGCAACCCGGAGCACGCCATCACGAACGAAGCCCGAAGGCCGGGGCCGAACGCCGGAACTCCCGGGTCTCCGGCGCGTGGGGGGCGGGACGGTCCCCAGACGAGCCGCATGGTCACGAGGCCGCACCCGAAGAGCACGCCGCCCTGAAAGCCCCCGCCGGGGCTGATGTGGCCGTGCGCCAGCACATAGACCGCGAACAGCAGGATGAAGGGAACCAGGATGCGGGCCGAGGTGTCCAGCAGGCCGCTCCCGAAGCGGTGGGACATGCCGACGGCGGGTTCGGATCGGGAGGCGCCTGTCGAAGAGGCGAGAACCACGAAACAGCCGAGTCCGGCGGCGAAGATCACTGCCGTTTCTCCCAGCGTGTCGTAGCCGCGGTAGTCGGCCAGGACTGCGGTGACCATGTTGGCGGCGCCGGTTTCTCGAGCGGCGTCCTCGATGAAACGGGGAGACACATGGGTGGACGCCGGGGACGCGGGGTCCCCGAGCGGCGGGAGTTCGGCGGCCCCCAGAGCCAAGCCAGCGAAGAAGGCGGCGAAGACGAGCACCCCGAGCGGGCGGTGAACGGTTCGACGGGCCCCGGGCAACTCTCGGCCGGTGCGGGCCGCCGGAGTTCTTCGCCCCGGCATCAGTCGAAACTCCGGCCGGTGCGGAACGCTGTCGATACGAAGAGGATCGTGGTCAGGGCGCCCCCGACGCAGGCCTCGGTCAAGGCGACATCGACCGCGCCCACGAGGGCGAACCAGGTGGCCGCCGCGAAGCTGAAGACGCCGAAGAGAGCCGCGGCGGAGAGCAGGTCGCTCACGAAGAGCGCGGCCGCCGCCGTGATCAACAGGATCGCGAGCAGGCCGAGGCCGAGCAGACCGGAGGGCGCGATCATCGTCTCGGTCTCGGTGCCGGGATCGGCGGCTCCGCGGGATGCCACTGGGGGACGGCGCTTCGCCGCGCTGCCCGCCCCAGCGCATGGGTGGCCGTCGGACCGGCCACCGCCACGATCAGCCAGACGAAGGCGAGCTTCATCGCCACCGCTGGGTCTCCGGAGAGCAGTGCCAGAGCCGCCAGCGCGAGCAGAAGCCCGGCAGTGTCACATTTCCCGACCGCGTGCAGGCGGGTGTAGAAGTCGGGAAGGCGCAGGATTCCGACCACTGCCGCCAGCGTGAAGAACAAGGAGCAGGCCAGGAGCAGCGCCGCGAATCCTTCGACCGGGGAGATGTCGTGGATCACGAACCACTCGTTCCCTCGAAGTACTTCGCGAGCACCAGAGCCCCGAGGAATCCGACGAGTGCGTAGGCCAGGGCGATGTCGGTGAACATCTCCGGTGTGCCGGACAGCTGACCTGCGACCAAGAGCAGGATCAGGGTCTTGGTCCCCGTCAGCGCCAGGCCGGAGAGCCGATCCCAGAGCGTGGGGCCGCGAACCACCCGCACCAGGGAACCGGCGACTGCGACGAAGACGGCGCCCGCGAACCCGGTCAACAGCAAGGACATCAGGAGGACATCAGCAGGGATATCAGGGAACCGGACGCGGTGCGGCGAAGAGTCCGCGGACCCGCTCCGCCATGTCCCCTCCAGTGGTGCCGAGGCTGGCTGCCGCCGGTTCGTCGATGGCGTGGATCACCATGCCCTCCGCATCGCAATCGAGCGTTACCGTGCCGGGAGTCAGGGTGATCGAGTGTGCGAGCGTGAGGCGGGCGGCGTCGTGCGGCAGGGCGTCCTCGATCCGGACGATCCGCGGGCGGAGGGGCATGCGAGGATGCAGCACGAGCCTGGCCACGGAGGTCGCGGATCGGAAGATCTGGAGTACCAACCACCCGGCGTAGGCGGCGAACCGATGGACCCGCAAGACGCAGGGGATGAACTGCTCTGCCGGCATCGGCGGCGGCGGCAGCCGGAAGAGCCGGCGCGAACCCAACGCGACTCCGGTCGCAGCGAGCCCTCCGAGGCCGAGGTGGAAGGCATCGAATTCGCCTGACAGGGCGACCCAGAAACCGAAGAGCAGCAGAATCGCCACGGGCAGCGGAGGAACGCGCCGGCGGCGCGCCGGTAGCAGCCTGTGGATGAAGTGGCGCGAGCCCCAAGAGCGGTGAGGCGCGCGGCGGACAAGGCGCGAATCGGGAGGCATACCGGGTGTATTCCGACGGAATCGCAACGCCGAGCGGAGCGGCCAGTTCTCCGGATGGGGGCTCCGCCGTGATGCATCGCCGGCCTTTGGCCGTGTGACTTTGTCCACAGGCTGCTAGCTCCGGGGGTTCGCCTGACTCGCCGCTCCGCTGCCTGTCTCGGGTCCGTCCGGCATCACGGGAGAATCGTACGGCGGGAGGCGTTCGTGAGCGCAGCAGCCGGGCGGGCGAACGGGAAGCGCACCGGGGCTACTTGTAGTAGTTGACGCCGATCACGAACTGCTGCGTGCGGAAGGAGAAGTCCTTCGGCGACCATATCCGGTATTCGGCCCGCGCCGACAGGTAGTCGAACACATAGACCTCGAAACCGACTCCGGCGTGGGCGGTTGCGGTATATGTCGCGTCGTCGAGAGTGACCTCGTTCTTCAGCGGACGCCGAATTCCGATGGGTTGGCTCACTTCTCCGTCGGCGGGAGGATCCACCGTCTCGTACACGAAGTCTTCGCGCAGCTCGTCTCGGCGCACCACCCCGCCGCCCACCAGAAGATACATCTGGAAAGGCTGGCGCCGACCGAGGTGGAACACCAGCGATCCATCCAGGTGGTAGCGGTTCGTGCGGAATTGGTAGGCCGGCTCGGCGAGGACATCCTCGACGGGCTGATCCTCGGCGGTGTAGCGCCGGTTGGAACGGCCGAAGAAGAGACCGGTCTCGAAGCTGAGCCGCTCGCTGGCGCGGAGCGCGAGAGATCCGCCCAAGCCCGCGCCCCGGCCGAGGCTCAGCTGGGGACGGGCGAAGAATTGCAGCCCGGCTCCGGCAAAAAAACGAAACCGGTGCGCCTGTCCCGCCGCGGGTGCAGCCGCGCCGAGCGCCAGCAGGAACGCCGTCAGGAGGAGCGCCCGGCGGCCAGCCCGGTGACTGGTCCGGCGGCCAAGCCGCCCGGAAACCGCCGGGGTCGGATCGTCCTGTGCAATCAAGGGGTCCAGAATGCTACTCCATGCGCCGGATGGCCGGATTCCGCCTCGCGGGCGAAGTGCGGCGTCTGCGTTCGGGGGGCCGGTGCCGGGACTCTTCGCCCGCGTACCATCCAGACAACCTGCCCAAACCATCTTCGATGTCCGCCTCGATGTCCGGAAAATTTTCCCGCGACGAGCGCCGCCTCGCCGGGCGCGCGGGTTGGGTGAGCCTCGGGGTCCTGTTCTCTCGCGTCACCGGCCTCGTGCGGGAGCAGGTGCTGGCTTTCCTGTTTCCCACTCGGCTGCTCGACGCCTTCTACGCGGCGTATACCTTCCCGAACACGCTGCGGGAACTTCTCGGAGAAGGAGCGCTCTCGAAGGCGTTCATCGCCACTTTCGCCCGAGTGGATCAGAACCAGGGGCCGGATGCCGCCCACCGATTGTTCGATCGAATCCTTCGGGCACTGCTGCCGGCCGCTCTGCTGGTGAGCGTGCTCGGTGTCGTGTTCGCTCCGGAGCTCGTGGATTTCGTTTTTTCGAGAGGCGCGTTCCACACATCGCTTCCGGAAAGGCAGCGCTTCGGCTTCGACACCCCGCGGGAGCTGGCGGTGTGGCTCACCCGGCTCATGTTCCCGTTCCTCTTCTTCGTCGCGCTGGCGGCTCTCTTCATGAGTGGACTGCACGCGCGCAGCCAGTTCTTTCTGCCGGGGCTGGCCGCGACCTTCTTCAATGTCACGGTGATCGTCTTCGGCATCGTGGGCTTCGCCGCGGCGCCGGAACTCGGCCTTCATCCGATGTCGGGGCTCGCGATCGGAGTTCCGGCCGGCGGGGTCGTCCTGCTGCTCGTTCAGGCACTTTGGTTCGGCCGGAGCGGGTATCGCCCCCGGCGGACCGGAGGACCCCGGGCGGTGGTCCGCGATCCTGCGTTTCGCCGGGTGTGCCGGCTCTTCGCGCCGGCGGCGGCTGCCGCCGGGAGCCTGCAGTTCAATGTGGTCATCTCTCGCCATTTCGCTTCTGCGGGAACCTCCTGGCTCGCCTGGTTCGCCATGTCGTATCGGCTGGTGCAGTTCCCTGCGGGGCTCATCAATGTGGCGATCTCGAGCGCCACGCTGCCGTCGCTCACCCGTTCCGCCGCCCGGGGCGATCCGGACGGTTTCGACCGAATGCTGGGACAGTCCGTCCGCCTGATGGCGATTCTGGCTTGTGCGGCGGGTGCTGGACTTCTCGCGATCGCCGAGCCGCTCGTTTCCCTGATCTACCGCCGCGGCGCGTTCACTCCCAGTGACAGCGCGCAGGTCGCGGCGATGCTCTCGATCTTCGTCCTGGGGTTGCCGGCCTTCGGGCTCACGAAGCTGCTCTCCGATGCCTTTTTCGCCATCGGAACGACTCGGCCGCCGCTCGCGGTCGCCGCCTTCGGAGTGGCTTCGACTTGGATCACGACCCGGAGTTTCGTGGCGACCGCCGGATTCGGCCATCTCGGGCTTCCGCTCGCGACCGTTTCGGTGGCGTGGTTGCAGGCGGTTCTTCTGACGCTGCTTCTCGCGCCCCGGCTCGGAGTGGACCGGTGCGGGCGGAGAAGGTGGCGAGCCCTGTCTTCGGAAATGGCGGGAGTGGCGCTGCGCGCCGTACCGGTGGCGCTCGTTACCGGCGCCGCTGCTCGGGGGGGGGCCGAACTGATTCGCGGGCGCCTGGGCGGCGGGAGCGTGGAACTCCTCTCCACGATTCTGTTCGCGGTGGCCGCCGGCGCTTCGGCGTGGGTCGTGACCGTTCCGGTGATCGCTCCGCGGGAGTGGGTCCTGATTCGGGATCCGTTGATGGGGCTGATCCGCCGTCTCCGCTCCGGATCGCATCGGTGAGGTCAGATCCGGAGCGGCCCGAGGATCCGCTGGTGACGCGGTTTCTGACCTACTTGCGCCTGGAGCGGGGCCTTTCGGAAAACACCATCGACGCGTACCGCAGTGATCTTCGGAAACTCTCGGTCTTCGCGGGGGAGAAGTCGCTTCTAGAGCTCGATACCCGTGATCTTCAGGAGTTCCTGACCGATCTGCATCGCCGCGGGCTCGCCTTCCGGTCCATGCAGCGCATCACCTCCACGATGCGCGGGGCCTTCGGGTTCTTCGTCGCTACCGGTGTTCTGGAACGGGATCCCACGGAGGCCATCACTTCGGTGCGGGCGCCTTTGGGCTTGCCCCGTTATCTGTCTGCTGCCGAAGTCGAGCGGCTGCTGGACGTCCCCGACGATTCCCCCCGCGGGCTTCGGAACCGCGCGATGCTCGAAATGCTCTATGCGACGGGGCTCCGCGTGTCCGAACTGGTGCGCCTCCGGCTGAAGGATGTGGCACCGGCTCGCGAAGGTTCTCCCGGGTATCTCACCGTGATCGGCAAAGGCGACAAGGCGCGCATCGTGCCCTTCGGAGAAACCGCCGCCATCCGGCTTGCGGTCTGGCTGCGCGAAGGCCGTCCGCTGGTTCTGGCCGGAAAAGTGGATCGTTCCTGGCTCTTCGTCACCGGTCGAGGAATGGCCATGAGCCGCCTGCGTTTCTGGCAGATCGTGCGGGCCTGTGGGGAAGAGGCGGGGATCCGGCGCCGCTTCTCGCCCCATGTGCTTCGCCATTCCTTCGCCACCCATCTGCTCGAGCGCGGGGCCGACCTGCGGAGCCTGCAACAGATGCTCGGCCACGCTTCGGTCTCGACTACCCAGATCTATACCCATGTGACCGAGGAGCGCCTTCGCCAGATCTACGATCTGCACCACCCGCGCGCGAAGCGGGGCGGGGGTTGATCTCGAGTGGAATGGCCGGGCAGTGGCCGCGCGTTCGCGGATCGGCCACCCGAGGAACGAAGGCGGATGCTCGCCGAGGCCGCCGCTGCCCTGCGAGAGGGCGGAGTGGTCCTCTATCCCACCGAGACCTACTACGCGCTGGGCGCCGATCCGCGGTCGCCGGCGGGGGCCGCGCTGGTGTTCCGCATCAAGGGCCGCCCTGCGGATCGCCCGCTGCCCTGGATCGCCGCCAGCAGGGAGCAGGTGGAGCAGGTCTGCCGGCTCCCGCCGGCAGCGCGCACCCTGGCGGAGCGTTATTGGCCCGGGCCCCTGACCCTGGTGCTGCCGGGCCGCGGACGGAAACGCGCAATCGCTGCGGTGCGGGTCAGTTCGCATCCGCTCGCGCGGGCGCTCGCTGAGGCGCTCGGGCATCCGGTGATCGCGACCAGTGCGAATCCGAGCGGCGCTCCTCCGGCGACCACCGCCATCGAGGCCTCCCGAAGACTCACCGGTCCCGGCGGAGAGGCGCTTCGGATCCTGGATGGCGGCGCGACCCCAGGGGGGGCGCCTTCGGTGATCGTGAAAGCCTCCCGCGGAAAACTCGAAACCCTCCGCGGCGATCTCACCCGGCTGAGGCCGTATCCGATGAGCAGCGCCGCCCGCCGGCTCGTTCGCCGATCCGGGACCACAACCGACGATGAAGGCCCGTGAGGGACCTCTGGCCGGGGTCAGAAAATCACTTGTTGCGGCCGAGGTTGTACCTCGGGCGCGTCGCAGCCGGGGAATGTGCGAAAGGGGTGTCCCTCGAGGTGGTGGCTTGGAATCGCGCTCGCTGCCGCCCCTCTTCCAGACTTGGCGGCGAACCGGGTCCGGGGAAGGGGGCGAGCGGCAGGAGTGCGATTCCCGCCCCCGAAACGCCCGTGGGTCAGTGCATCGGCAACCGGCTGGTGTCGGCCCCGGCTTCGATCGCCGGAGTGGGGGCCAAGTTGGGGAAGATGATCGGAATCGTCTCGTCGAGAGTCGAGACCAGGTGGATCTGCAGATCGTCGCGAACCTCGTCGGGAACATCTTCGAGCAGAACCCCCTCGTTGAGTCGGGGCACGATCACTTCCTGGATACCGTAACGGTGGGCGGCGAGCAGCTTCTCCTTGATCCCGCCGACCGGAAGGATGTGCCCGGTCAGCGTGATCTCGCCGGTCATCGCCAGTTCGGAGCGGCAGACGGAGCCCGTCAGTACCGAGACGAGCGCTGCCACCAGGGTGATTCCCGCCGAGGGGCCGTCTTTCGGAGTGGAACCTTCCGGCACATGGAAGTGGATATCGGACTTCTTGTAGAAGTCCCCGGTGATGCCGTAGGCCGCTCCGTTCTGGCGCACCCACGACAGCGCCGCTGCCGCTGACTCCTTCATCACTTCGCCGAGCTGCCCGGTCAGGGTGAGGCGGGTGTTTCCCTTCATGCGGGAAGCCTCGGCGAACAGCAGATCACCGCCCACCGGAGTCCAGGCGAGGCCTACCGCGACCCCGGGAACGCTGACCCGCGCCTCGAGCTCACGGGAGAGCGAGGTCGGCGCGCCGAGCAGATCGTTCACCGTTTGCGGAGTCACCTGGAGCGATCCCTTCTCCCCTTCGGCGAGTTTGCGGACCACCTTGCGGCAGATCTTGGCGATCGCGCGCTCCATGTTCCGGAGGCCGGCTTCGCGCGTGTAGTCCCGGATGATCGCCGAGATGGACTCCCGGTCGAGCACCGGAGCCACCTCCTCGTCGGAGATCCCGTGGTTGTCGAGTTGCCGCGGAATGATGTGCCGGATGGCGATCTGGACCTTCTCCTCCTCGGTATATCCCTGAAGGCCGAGGATCTCCATTCGGTCCTTCAACGCCGGCGGCACTGGATCCACCATGTTCGCGGTCGCGATGAACAACACCTCGGAGAGATCGAAGGCCAGATCGAGATAGTGGTCCCGGAAGGAGTCGTTCTGTTCGGGGTCGAGCACTTCGAGCAGCGCCGAACTCGGATCGCCGCGGAAGTCCATCCCGAGCTTGTCCACCTCGTCCAGCATGAAGACCGGATTCCGGGTGCCGGCTCGCACGAGGCTCTGGATGATCTGCCCCGGCAGCGCGCCGATGTAGGTCCGCCGGTGCCCGCGGATTTCGGCTTCGTCCCGGATTCCGCCGAGGCTCAGCCGCACGAATTCGCGTCCGACTGCTTTAGCGATGGACTTGCCGAGGCTCGTCTTGCCGACTCCCGGGGGGCCCACGAAACAGAGGATCGGTCCCTTCTGATCGGGTTTCCGCTCCCGGACGGCGAGGAATTCGAGGATGCGGTCCTTGACCTTCTCGAGGTCGTAGTGGTCTGCCTCGAGGATGCCCTTGGCGCGCGGGATGTCGTATTTGTCCTCGGTGCGTTCGTTCCACGGAACCCGGACCAGCCAGTCGAGGTAGGTCCTGCCGACGGTGTACTCCGCCGACGCGGTAGGGATGCGGCCCAATCGGCGGAGTTCACGGAGCGCTTCCTTCTGGGCGGCTTCGGGCATTCCCACCTTTTCGATCTTCTCCTTGAGTTCATCGAGTTCCTTGGTGGAATCGTCGCCGTCCCCGAGCTCCTTCTGGATCGCCTTCATCTGTTCGCGCAGGAAGAATTCGCGCTGCGTCCGTCCGACCTCGCTCTTGACCTTGGACTCGATGCTGCGGCCGAGGTCCCGGACCTGCTTCTCCCGCAGGATCGCTGCGTATGCGAGCTCCAGCCGCTGCTCGATCGATAGCGTCTGCAGAACATCCTGCCGCTTTTCGGTGTTGAGGCTCGGCAGCTGTTCGGCCACGAAATCGGCGAGCTGGCCGGCGCTCCCCACCCGCGCCAACTGCGTCTTCATCACCTCGCGCGCTCTCGGGAAGAGATCGGTCTTGATCATGTCCTGAAGCTCTTCTCGAATCTTGCGGGTGAGCGCTTCGAACTGCACCGTGTTCGAGGCACCCGCCGTGCCGTCCAGCACGCGGATGTCCGCACGGACATACGGCTCGGTCTGCACGATCCGTTCGACGCGGAACCGGAAGCTGCCGCGGATCACGATGCGGACGGTGCCCTCCCGCATGCGGACCTGCTTTTCGAGCCGGGCGGCGGTTCCGACCTGGTAGAGATCGTCCTCTCCCGGTTGATCCACCGAGTCGTCCTTCTGGGTCAGGACGGCGAGCATCACCATCGGCGGCTTGCCCGGCTCCGTTTCCTTTGCTTCCCGGGTGGCGTCCCGGAGCATCTGGATCGTGCTCTTCCTGCCCACCGAGAGCGGGAGGAAGGAGTGGGGGAAGACCACGATGTCCCGAAGCGGCAGCACGGGCACCATGCGGTGCACCTGGCCCTGCGGCGAGCTGGGGTCGGTCAACGAGCCTTTCACCGGGTTCGACATCGGCGGTCGTCTCCTTCGAATGCGGCGCATCCTAGCATAGTAGAAAATTTTGTGCGCGAATCGTTGTCAAATTTCCTATAAATCATTGACAAAACGGTCATTTCAGGAGCCTGTAGTTCGCCTGAATATGAGCCCATCGTTATAAACTCTGGCGATCATCCGAAGGACACCTCGTCCGGAAGCTCGTTGATATCCTCGGGCTGGACCGGGAAGTGCCGGGAGAGGAGGCCCCCGATGCGGCGGACGCCGTGCTCGAGGCCGTCGCCCACTCCGTGTTCACGGATGTGTTCGCTGATCTCGCGCGCGATTTCGTTCCAGCCGGCGACCCCCACTCGGTCGTCGATCGCCCGGTCGGCCACGATCTCGAATCGGCAGGAGCGCACCGCCAAGAAGAGAAGGACCCCGGAGCCGTCGCGGGTTCGATCCATCCCGAGCCGGAAGAAGTCGCGGACCGCCCGTCGCCGCGGGTTCTCCAGCGGCCGTAGCCGAGGGATCACATGGACCCGCAGCTCGCCTGCGGTCTTCCGCTCGGCCTCTGCGATCGCCGCGGCGATGCGGTCGAGGTCTCCTTCGGACAGCGCCGAGCGGAGCCGTCTGGGAACGCGCATCGAGAAATTCCGGGGGTTTTCGGGCGGGAGACCGGTGGCATGGTAGCCGAGCTCTTTGCGCACCGGCCGGTGCCGCTACCAGCTTCCGCTGGCGCCGCCTCCACCGAAGCTGCCGCCCCCACCCGAGAAACCGGCGAAGCCCCTGCCGAGACCACTGCCTAAAGCTGATCCGCCCCAGACGGCTCCCCCACCTCCCGGAGTTCCCCCGTAGCCCCATCCGGACCGGTCGGCGGAGGCCCGGCGGAACGCGGTAGCTCCGATGCCGGCAACCAGGCCGAGCGGCACGAGCCAGAAGAGCGAACCGATACCGATCAGGAGGAAGCCGAAAAGGGCGGCGATCCCGGCGCCGAGGGCCGACGCTCCCGCCGGATGGAATACCGTGCCCACATAGCCGAGCAGCTTCATGGCGAGGAGCAGTCCCAGGATCCACAGCAACGAGGTTCGCCGGCGCTGCGGACGGCCCGGGGCGCGGGCCCCGCTGCCTCGTCCGGTGTATTCGCCGCGGGCCGCTTCTCCGAGAGCGCGGGTTACCGCCCGGAACCCGGCGGCGTACTCCCCGTTTGCGAATCGCGGGGCGAGCTCGTCGCGGAGGATGCGGCCGCCGAGTCCGTCGGGAATCACCGATTCGAGTCCATAGCCCACCTCGATCCGCGCTCGCCGGTCTTCGACGGAGACCAGCACCAGCACTCCGTTGTCACTCTCCGCCTGTCCGAGGCCCCAGTGCTCGGCGAGCCGGATCGTGTAGTCCTCGATCGCGCCCTCGATTGCGGGAACGCTCACCAGAACGATCTGGACCGAAGTCTCGGTCTCGAGACCGGCGAGGTATCGGGTGAGTTCCGCTTCCTCCTCGTCCGACAGGATGCCGGCCATATCTACGATCCTGCCGGTGAGTTCGGGGAGCGTCGTCTGTCCCGAGGCCGTCACGGCGGCGATCGCGGAGACGACTGCCGCCAGCAGGACGGCGCCTGCTCGCTGCAGGGAGCTGCCGGTCGGGCTGCCGGTCAAGGCGAGAAATCCACGACGGGGGCGCTCTCGGCTCCTTCGTCTGCTTCGAAGTAGGCGGCCTCGCCGAAGTCGAACCACGACGCCGCGATCCGGGTGAAGAAGCGCCGCCGGCGGGTGTTGTACGACTGCGCCGCCTCGTTGAAGCGCCGGCGCTCCACCGCGATGCGGTTTTCGGTTCCCGCCAGCTCGTCTTGGAGATTGAGGAAGTTCTGGTTCGCCTTGATGTCGGGATAACGCTCCACGACCACCATGAGCCGCGCCAGGGCCGAGGACAGCGCCCCCTGTGCCGCTTGGAAACGCGAGAGCGCCTGCGGATCGCTCAGGTCGTTCGCGGAAAGCTGCACCCCGGTGGCCCGCGAGCGGGCCGAGACCACCGCTTCGAGCGTTTCGCGCTCGAAGTCCGCCGCGCCGCGCACCGTGTTCACCAGGTTGGGAACGAGATCGGAGCGCCGCTGATACACATTTTCGACCTGCGCCCAAGACGCCTTCACCGACTCGTCGAGCGTCACCAGTGCGTTGTAGGTGGAGGTTATGGAGAAGAAGGCGATGAGGCCGAGGACCAGCAGTACCGCCAGCGTTCCGCCACAGCCGGCGAGAAGGTATTTCTTGTTCATGGATGTGGTGGTCGTCGACGAATCGACCTGCTCCGGATGGGCGTCGTTCTTTCTGCGGTACAGCAGCTAAGGATGGTAGGTGTTCGTCGGTTCGGTGCCGTGCAGGAAAGCCTCGAGAATCGTGTTCGGTCCCCGGTCCGCCGGCTGGCCGCTTTCGAGATCCACCGGAATCAGGGTGACATTGGGAGGCGCCCGGAAACCGGACCGCGGGGCGTCACCCCGCGTGGCCTCCATGAATCGGATCCACGCCGGCAGCGCCGCTCTGGCCCCGCTCTCCCGCTCTCCCAGCGATTGGTTCTCGTCCTGCCCGATCCAGACGCCGGCGGCGATCTCCGGATCGAAACCGATGAACCAGGCGTCGGTGAAATCGTTCGTGGTCCCGGTCTTGCCCGCGATCGGCCGGTCGAGCCGCCTCGCGGCGACCGCGGTTCCCCGCGCCACCACCCCTTCGAGCAGGTGGGTGATCACATAGGCGAGGTCCGCGGGAATCACCGATGCCGTCTTCGGGTGGAAACGCTCCAGCTCGCGGCCGCCGGAATCGGTTACCCGGGTGATGAAGTGCGGCTCCATCCGGACCCCCTGGTTCGGAAAGGCACTGTAGGCGGAGACCATTTCGAGCAGGGTCACATCACTCGCGCCCAGCGTGATCGAGAGGACCGGTAACAGCTCTCCGCCGATCCCCAGACGCCGCGCCAGGGCGGCGACCTGTTCGGGCCCGACATCGTGGACCATGCGCACCGCCGGTACATTGCGGGAGCCCTCGAACGCCTGCCGCAGGGTGATCCAGCCGCGGTGCTCCTCGTCGTAGTTTCGGGGCTGGTAGCGCTGCCCGTTCACCGGATCGATCCAGGTGAACGGCGCATCGAGAAGCAGTGAGGTAGGGGAGAAGCGGCCGGTGGCCAGTGCGGCGCCGTAGGCGAAGGGCTTGAAGGAGGAACCTGCCTGCCGCCGAGCCTGCGTTGCCCGGTTGAACTCGCTGCGCTCGAAGTCGAAACCGCCGACCACCGCCCGGAGGGCGCCGCTCCCGATATCGAGTGCCAGAAAAGACCCCTCGGCCTGCGGCTCCTGTTCGAGAGTCACGAGCAGCGGCCCCGCGAGGGAGAGGTTGGCTGGGCGGCCGGCAGCGCCGCTCTCCGGGTTCCCCTCCCGAGCGCCGGCTCCGTCTTCCACGATCCGGAACTGCCCCAGATCGCCGACCCGGAACAGCCGTTCCGCCGGTCGGAAGGTCCAGTGCAGCGACTCCGGATCCACCCGGGCGCGAAAGCTCCCGATCCGGATTTCGGGCTCCGGGCCCGCCGCCGTCACCACTCCGCCCACCACCGCTCCGACCGTCAGGCCGTGGTTCCAGGAGGGGTCTCGGTACTCCGCCGGTTCGATGTTCTCGTCGAGCAGATTCCTCTCGAATCCGCGAAATCCGCTGCGTTTGTCGTGGGCGCGGAGCGTGCGGTCCACCGAGCGGCTCGCTGTCTGCTGCATGCCGGCGTCGAGCGTGGTGTGCACTCTGAGCCCGCCGCGGTAGGTGCGGAAATCGCCATATCGGTCGCGCAGGTGCTGGCGGACCATTTCGAGGAAGTGGGGGGCGAAACGGTGACGGCGGCGCGGGCGCAGGCGAAGCGGTTCTTCATGGGCTGCCTGGGCCTCTTCCGGCACCAGGAATCCCTCGTCCACCATTCGATCCAGCACGATCCGCCGCCGGCGTTTTGCCGCCTCGGGGTTGCGGAACGGATTGAAACGGCTCGGATTGGGAGCGACCCCGACGAGCATGGCCGCTTCCGCAACGGTGAGTTCGGGAGTGCTCTTGCCCAAGTAATGTTGCGCTGCGGCTTCGATTCCGTGGGTTCCCTCCCCGAGGTGCACCTGGTTGGCGTAGAAGGTGAGGATTTCTTCTTTTCGGTAGGCGCGCTCGATGCGGAAAGCGGTGATGGCCTCCTTGATCTTGCGCTCCATCGTTTCGGCACGGTCGAGAAACAGCTCGCGGGCCACCTGCTGGGTGATGGTGCTGGCCCCGGAGACGATCCGGCCGGTGCGGTAGTTGTCCCAAAGCGCCCGGGCGATGCCGATCGGATCGAATCCGTGGTGCTGCCAGAAGCGCTGGTCTTCGGAAGCTACGAAGGCGTCGCGAAGGTGCTGCGGCAGCTGCCCGTACTCCATCTCGATCCGGCGCTCGATGGCGAACTGACCGATTTCCACCCCGTTGCGGTCGTACACGATGCTGGTGGCGCTCGGCACATGGTTTTCGAGCTCCTCGATCAGCGGGATGTCGCTCTGATAGGCGGCGATGAGCCCGAGCATGGAGCCGGCGACCGCAGCGGCCGCGAACAGGAACCCGATGACGATCCGCCGGGCGAGCCGCTTGCCTGCCCGCGGGCGGTTCGGGTGACGCCGGCGGTGGGGCATTTCAGCAGGTCATCTCAGCGGGGGGTGAGGAGGTCGGTGAGCGCCGGCTCGAGCTTGGGGAAGCGGAAGCCGAATCCGGCGGCGAGGAGCCGCCGGGGGATCACCCGCTGACCGGACAGCAGGAGGGAGTCCGCCATCTCCCCGAGTGCGAGCCGCATGGCGAAGGCGGGCGCCGGAAACACGGTGGGCCGGCGCAGCACCCGCCCCAGGGTCTTCGTGAAGTCGGCGTTTCGCGCCGGCTCGGGCGCGGTCAGGTTGTACGCCTGAGCGAGGGACCCTGCCGGCGCTTCCAATAGTTGGACGATGGCCGCCGCCGCATCGGCGATGTGGATCCACGCCATCCACTGCCGCCCGGTCCCGAGCCGGCCCCCGGCACCCAGCCGGAACGGAGGCAGCATGGCGGCGAGGGCTCCCCCCTCGCGGGAAAGAACCACTCCGATGCGGAGAGAGGCGGTCTCGATTCCGGAGTCGCGCGCTCGACCACGCGCGCTACTGGCCGCCGCTTCCCACTCCTGGCAGACCTCGGCGAGGAAGTCGCTGCCCGACGAGGCTTCTTCGTCGAGCACTTCGTCGCCCCGCGGTCCGTAGTAGCCGATCGCCGAAGCCGCGAGGAAGCGGTCCGGCGGGTTCTTCGAGCGGGCGAGCGCAGCCACCAGGATCCTGGTCCCTTCGACGCGGCTTTCGCGAATTCGCCGCTTGCGCACGGCGCTCCAGCGCTTTCCAACGGGCTCTCCGGCGAGGTGGACCAGCGCATCCAGGCCGGCGATCCCTTCGTCGAGCGCTGCGCCGCCGCCTTCCGGCGTCTCGGGATTCCACCGCACCACCTCCGCGCCGCGGGGCAGTCCGGAAGGAAGGCCGTCCCGCCGGGTGATCGCCACCACCTCATGCCCGCGGGTGATGAGCTCTCTCGAAAGCGTCCGCCCGATGAGCCCGGTCGCACCGGTGATTCCTGTTCGCATGCGCAAGGACCGGTCCGATTCTAGCCCTCGGGTTGAAGCGGTACCCGCCGCCGGTGGACAATCCGCGCTACCGGAGGCGTTCCATGTTCCCTAACCGTTCCCTTTCCCTCGCATCCGCGATCGTTCTCGCCGGGCTCGCTTCGGCCCCGGCGAGCTCCTCCCAGGAGAAGCGGCCGATCACGATCGTCGAACTGATCGATGTTCCGGTGGTCGGCAGTCCCAGGCTGTCCCCCGACGGCAGCCAGCTGCTCTACACCAGGAGCGACACCGACTGGAAGAAGAACGGCCGGACCACCCACATCTACCGGGTCCGGACCGACGGGAGCGGCCAAGTCCGGCTGACGAACGGCGAGCACGGCGAATCGAGCCCGCGCTGGTCCCCCGATGGCTCCCGGATCGCTTTCCTCGCCCGCCGCGGGGAGGGGCCGTTTTCGCAGATCCACTGGATGCGGAACCGCGGCGGGGAAGCCTCTCCTCTGACCGAACACGAAAGCTCGGTGCAGACATTCGCATTTTCACCCGACGGAAAGCACATCTACTTCATCGCCCCCGAGCCGAAGACCGAAGAAGAGAAGAAGAAGGACGAACTCCAAGACGATGTGTTCGCTTTCGACGAGGACTACCGGCAGCGGCACCTCTTCCGGGTTGCGGCGGACGGCGAGGCGCCGGCGAAGGCCGAGCGGATCACCGAGGGGGAATACTCGATACTCGAGTTCCGCCTTTCCGGCGACGGGACCCGGATCGCGCACTCGCGCGCTCCGACGCCGCTCTTCGACAACCGCGACGAGGGCGAGGTATGGATCATGGACGCCGACGGGGGGAACGCACTCCAGTTGACGAACAACACGGTGAGCGAGTTCGGCGCCGAGCTTTCACCCGACGGGGCCCGCGTTCTCTTCCGCTCGGATTCGAGCGCCGACTTCGAGACCTATTTCAACGACAACATCTTCATGGTTCCTGCCGCCGGCGGCCCGCATCGGCTCCTCTACGAGGACATGCCCCACGAAGTGAACGGAGCCAGCTGGGCGCCCGACGGCTCGATCTACTTCACCGCGAACACCGGCGTCCGCACCCAGATCTTCCACGCGGGAGTGGATGACGACGCTCCGACCGTCATCACCAGCGGAGATCACAGCCTCTCGGGCTGGAACTACCACGCGGAGACGAAGCAGCATGTCTTCGGCATCAACGACCGGGAGAATTCCGGAGACATCCACCTGATGTCCGCGGCCGGGGGCGCTACTACGAAAGTGACCTCGGTGTTCGACTACCTCGCGGAAACCTTCGAGCTGCCTCGCCAGGAGGCGATCCGCTGGAAGGGGGAGGACGGCGTCGAGGTCGAGGGACTCCTCTACTACCCGCTCGACTACGAAGAGGGGAAACGGTACCCGGTCGTGGTCCAGACCCACGGCGGACCGGCGGCGTCCGACAAGTTCGCTTTCGGGCGCTGGAGCAGCTATGTGCAGGTCCTGACGGCCCGCGGGTATCTGGTCTTCAAGCCGAACTACCGGGGCAGCACCGGTTACGGCGACGACTTCCTGCGCGACATGGTGGGCCACTACTTCCACCAATCGCACCTCGATGTGATGACCGGAGTGGACCACCTCATCGAGATGGGTATCGCCGATGGCGAGCGGATGGCCAAGATGGGTTGGAGCGGCGGCGGGCACATGACGAACAAGATCATCACCCACACCGACCGCTTCAAGGCGGCGAGCTCCGGCGCCGGCGCCGTGAACTGGATCTCGATGTACGGCCAGAGCGATGTCCGCATCTACCGGACGCCGTGGTTCGGGGGGACGCCGTGGCAGGAGGACGCTCCGATCGATACCTACTGGGGCCATTCCCCGCTGAAGGACATCTACCGGGTCACGACTCCGACGATCGTGCTGGTGGGCGAGAACGATGTCCGGGTGCCGCCGCCGCAGTCGGTGGAGCTCTACCGGGCGCTGAAGACGAATGGAGTGGACACCCATCTCTACATCGCGCCGAGGGAGCCGCACGGGTGGCGGGAGCTACGCCACGAACTCTTCAAAGTGAATGTGGAGATCGACTGGTTCGAGCGCCATGTGCGCGGCATGGAGTACGAGTGGGAGACCGCTCCCGGTGATGCGGAGGAGGGGGAAACGGCTGCCGCCGGCGGCGAAGATCCGTCCTGATCCGCTGCTCCCGCCGGGTCTGCTGGTCCGGCGGCTGGTCTGTGCGGCGGAGTCCGGGCCTCGTCCTGACGGGAAGCGAAGTCTGGCGGGGGTTCGCGCGGCGCCCGGTAATCGCTCCCGGCGACCTGCCTACCGGGCGGCCGGCAGCGAGGGACTCCCGTCATCCCGACCGGGAGCCCCTCACTCTCCGGCGTGCTCGCGGGGCCATATTCGGCCCCGCTCGGAGCGACCGGCGATGCCCAGTTCTCCCGGTGGGGGCCCCGGCTGAACGCTTCGCTCGGCGTTGCGATTCCGTCGGAATACACCCGGTATGCCTCCCGAATCGCGCCTTGTCAGCAGGGCGCCTCACCGCGATCTTGGGGCTCGCGCCACTTTATCCACAGGCTGCTAACAGCCCGTGGACAAACTGCTGTAATCGGTGAGGATCAGCGGCCCCGGAGGGGGTGCCGTGATCGGCGCAGTACGGCGTGCGGGCGCGGTTCTGCGCGGGAAAACCGCCCGACAGGGCGCTATCCAGGCCCAGGCGGGCGTTTCCCGGCTCCGGTAGGCGAAAATGAGAGCGAAAAGCGCGGCGCCGACCGCGGCCGCGCGCCCCTGCAGTCGTCGCGGCTTGCCGATTCCGCACCGGTGGCGCATCAGCAGCCCGAGGTCGAAGCCGGCTGCCTGGATCAACAGCCGCTTCCCGATGTTCCCCCGTCCGCGCAAATACAGCCGCCGCATCCCCCCGGTCTCGTAACCGTGCGCAAACGAGCGCTCCACCAACTCGCCCCGCCGGCGCAGCAGGCGCTTCCCGTGCTCACCACGAACGCGCCGCCGATTCGCAACCACCGCCCGGCGCTCCTCTTCCTTCCCCCGCCAGCTCCAAAGGCCCCGCTTCGGCTCCGATACATACGAACGCACCCCCTCCCGCCGCAGACGCAACCGCGTCGCATTGCTGTGATACCCCTTGTCGCACACCAGCTCTCGCGGACCAGCCGGTTCCCCGACCGCCGACGCCAGCGCCCCGCTCTCCCGGTCCACCGCGTGCTCCACCTCGTGCGCCATCCGGGTCCGGCCGTCCTTCGTCCTCGCCACCCGCGCCTCCGGGTCCTGGGGATGCTCCCATTCCTTGTTCGTCGTCGTCTTCGCGCGCGCCCGGTCGAACCTCCGCAGCTCCTCCCGACTCGGCGTCTCGATCCCCGATTCCTCCGCCAGACGGCGCAGGAACTCCTGGTACCCCTCCCCGGTATCCCGCCGGACGATCCCTCGCATCGAGGCGTTCGCCAGCAGCGTCGTTCCATCGACTCCTACCCTCTGACCCCGTAGCAATCCCGCCTCTTCCAGCCGCCGCAGAACCCAAACGAATACCTCCGCGTGTGCCTCCGTCGCAATCCGGCGCCGCGTCTTCGACAGCGTCGAATGCTCCGGACACCGATCCGTCAGCAAAAGCCCCAGAAAGCGCCGCAGGCCCGAAGAATCCGCCAGCCGCCATGCGATCTGACGCTCCGAGTCGCACCCCTCGAAATACCCCACCAGCAACAGACGAAAATAATGCCCCGGCGCCAAACTCGGCCGCCCCATCACCGGCGCATGGAACCTCGCGCACACACGCGCTCGACATGCTCGTCGAATCCGGACTCTTCCAGAATCCGGTTCAGCCGCTCGTAGAACGGATCCCCCGCGCTTCGAGGAAGACTCGCCCTCGAAGTCCAGGATGTCCGGCGCTGCTCAACCCGACGCAATCCCATAGCCATACACACATACTACGAAATCGCCCCAACCGACTCCAATCTCCACATCAGACTTTTTCCACAGGCTGCTAACGAGACGCCCCGGGCGGATAGGCATCGAGGGCGGCTTCGGCGAGGCGGCGGGCGGCTTCGGGAAGCCCGGAGCCGTTTTGGACATTGGCGGTGAGCGCGACCGCCACGCCGCGCTCCGGGAGCCGCAGCAGATGGGTGGTGCCGCCGGTGGCTCCTCCCGAATGCGCGACCCAGGTCCCGGTCTCGTCTTCCGAGATCCTCCAGCCGAGGGCGTATTCGCTCACCGTGCCGTCTTCGAGCACCTGCGGGGTGGTCATCGCTTCGTGGGTCGAGGCCGGCAGGATCGTTTCGGCGTCGAGGGACAGCGCGAAGCGCACGAGATCGGGCGCGGCGGCGATCATTCCGCCGCCGGCCCACTTGATGGAGAGATCGGCGAACGGTGCGTTCCGGACCAGCGGAGCCGATTCCGACTTCACATATTGGCGCACCCGGCCCGGAACGATGTCGCCCTGGTGTTCGAGATAGGTCGCGTCCATCCCCGCCGGCCCCCAGATGTTCTCTTGCAGATAGGCCTCGAAACTCTGCCCGGCCACTGTCTCGATCACGCCGGCCAGCATGTTGTATGCGTAGGTGGAGTAGCGGTACTCGGTCCCCGGTTCGAAGAGGAGCGGGTCGTCTTCGAAGATGGCGATGGCGGACTCGACCGTGTCGAAGTGATCCTTCATCTCCATTTCCCCCGGCTGGTAGTGCCGGATGCCGGAGGTGTGAGTCATCAGCTGGCGCACGGTGACGGGGTACTCCTTCTCCGGGAAAGCCGGGAAATACTCCTGGACCGGCGCGTCGAGGTCCAGAGCCCCTTGGGCGGCGAGCTGCATGACGGCGGCGGCGGCGATGGGTTTCGAGATCGAGGCGATCCGGTACACGCTGTCCGCGGTCGCCGGCACTCCGTTTTCGATGTCGGCGAGACCCGAGGCTCCGCTCCAAACCAGTTCTCCCTCGATCGCTACAGCGCCCGAGAGGCCCGGGCTTCCGGCCGCGTCGCGCGCTTCGGCCACGATTGCGGCGAAGACCTCACCCGGTTCCGGAGCCGGTTCGGGGGCAGAGCAACCGGCGAACAGCCCCCCGAGAAGCGGGAGGGCGAACAGGAGCGGTCGGGTCGTTGGGGAAAAAATCCGGTTCATCGTTCGTCTCCTTGTGGTCCATCGGTGTTTCGGTGGACGATGACCTCACTCCAGACCCTCTCGAAGTTGCCGCCGAGAATCGCGCGGACTCCGTCTTCGTCAAAGCCGGCTTCGGCGAGGGCTTCGCCGATCGCCTCGAAATTCGCTTCCTCGCCGAAGCCTTCGCTGTAAGCCGACATGCCGCGCAGATCACTCCCGATTCCGACGCTCGATCCACCGCCGAGGTTCGTCACTCGTCGAACATGGCGGGCGAGATCCGCCACCGTGGGGACGAGCCCCGCGTTCGGCCAGATCCCGATCACGCCGCCTGCTGCCGCGATCTCCCGGATCTCCGGATCTCGGAGGTGCCGGTCGTGCTCTTCCAGGGCGAAGGCTCCGGTGTGGCTGAACAC
The DNA here is from genome assembly GCA_963422395.1 of Vicinamibacteria bacterium. Lineage (GTDB taxonomy): Bacteria > Acidobacteriota > Vicinamibacteria > Marinacidobacterales > Marinacidobacteraceae. The sequence continues at coordinate 1,316,321 of OY729431.1, forward strand.
CACCGGACTGCGGGACAGTTCGAGGGTGTCCCGGATCGTCTCCGGGTTCGCATGGGCGAGGTCGATCACGATCCCGAGGCGATTGCACTCGCGCACCACCTCGCGTCCGAATGCGGTGAGCCCGCCGGGGGTATAAGGCCAGGTCTGGATGTGGCCGAGTCCGTTCGGGCGAAAATGGACGAGCTGCAGCAGGGCGAGTCCTCTCCGATGCAGTTCATGGAGCCGCTCGATCCGGCCTTCGAGTGAATCGGCGCCCTCGAGTCCGGGCAAGATGGCGAGGACCCCTCGGGCTCGCGCAGCTCGCGCTTCCTCCGGAGTGCGGGCGAAGACCGCACGCGCTTCGGACACCGTTCGTTCGAGCCGCTCGAAGCGGTCGAGGGTGTAGGCCCAGGGTTCGCCGGGCTCGGGGCGGCGATTTCCGCTTTCGATCCGCGTCCCGTCGCGCTGTTCGTACCCGCCCCGGTACGGCGTGTCGGTGCTGATCGTGGCGACCACCGCGTCCATGCCGCGGTTCAGGTAGCGAGCGATCTCTTCGTCGCTGATCCGAGGCACGTCGGCACGGTGGAAGCGGGAGGGGTGGGCGTGGATGTCCACCCGAAGCGGCTCCTCCTGCTGGAGGAGTCGGGCGCCGCCGGATACCGCGGCAGAAGCCGCAGCATCGCCGAGAAGGCAGGCGGAAAAGAGGGCGCCGCAGAGCCCGGCGCAAAGCAGGCGCCACTCCCGCCGGAAGCGCGCAGGGATCTCCCCGGTCACTGCTCCCCGTCGGTCGCCAGCTGCGGGAGCACCACCCGGGCAATCCCGTTCCGAATCTCGAACTCGGTGCCGTAGGGGGCTGAGAGCCGCACGAGGTCTCCGAGGATCTTGTCCGCCAGCGCTCCTTCGGCCATCATCGGACGGCCCCGCACCTGCCGCGGCTGGCCGTGGTTGAGCGTGATCGGGTGGAGCGTGAGCTCGGCGAGCTGGGCTCCGCTCCATTCGGGAACGGCGATGACTGCCTCCCAGATTTCCGGGATGGCCGGGAAACCGGTGGTGTCGTTCCGGTAGCGGGCGTCGTTGAAGTCGGCGAGGCCGTCCGCCTCGGAAAGCCCCAGCCGGTCGTAGTTCTCGTAGGGGAGGCGCTGCAGCGTCTCGTTCTGGAACAGGAAGTCGCCGAGGCTGTAGAGGATCGGCGCCCCGTTGTAGATCTCGATGGCCCGCAGCACATGGGGGCCGTGGCCCACGAAGACGGAAGCGCCGGCGTCCACCATGGCCCGGGCGAAGGTGACCAGGAACTGCGCCGGGACGAAGCGGCTTCCCGCTCCCTCGTGGGCGTGGATGGTCACGATCACCTGGTCGGCCTGCCGGCTGGCGTTCCGAACGACCATGCCGATCTCCGCCAGATCTTCGGGATGCGGTTCCGTTCGGATTCCCGGAGTGTCCGAAAGTTCGAAGCGCTGACGGAGAAAGGTCAGACTGTCTCCGCCGTCCGGCGGGTTCATCCCCAGGCCGCGCATGGTGGCCCGGACACCGTCGAGCTGCTCCTCCGTCACCTCGTAGGTGGTGAGGTACCGCAGCGGGTTCAGCCCCGGACGCGCCGGGATGTCGTCGCGGGACTTGCCGGCCCGCGAGTGATCGGGAAAGGTCGAGGAGAGCGAGATGAGCGCGACGCGCCCGTTTCGGGTCTCGACGAACTTGGCCTCACGGGCCTCGGCGAGGCTACGGCCCACTCCGGCGGCCACGATCCCCGCCTCCCGAATGTATTTCTCGGTGAGCAGCATCGCGGGGGGACCGAAATCGCCGGCGTGGTTGTTGGCGAGCGAACCCAGATCGAAGCCTGCCCAAACGAACTCCTGTACGAGTTCGGGCTGGGCGCGCATGTAGGTCCCGCCGCTGGAACTCATCGGATAGGACTCGTAGTCGTGGAAGAGCACCTCCACATTCGTGAAGGCGAGATCGGCTTCGCGCAGCAGTTCGATCATCCGCAGGAACTGCGGCTCGTCGTACACGCTCATCTTCCGGGTGATGATCGAGTCGCCGGTCAAGGCGAGCCGCAGGCGGTCCTGGGCCGTGGATTCGCTCCCGAGCCCGAAGGCGAGCGCGAAGACGGTGAGGGCGAAGGGCAGGCGCCCTCTCGGTTCGGATCGGGTCGTCGAATAGAGCATGGACGGGAACCTCCAGAAGAGCGAGTGTATGGCAGGCGCGGAATCGGTCAGCGGCGGTAGTCGAGCGGCGGGGGACGGTCGCCGAGCAGCGGCTCGTAGGCGAAGTTCGGCCCCCGGGCCTCGTGCAGTTCGGCGAGGGCGGCAGCGAGCTGTGACGGATCCTGGATGAGGTCGGCAGCGGTCCGAGCGAGGACTTCGGCGGCGAGACGCATCCCCTTGAGGCCGATGCTCGTCCCGCCGGCGGCGACCGCCTGCCAGCTGTGCGCCGGAGTGCCGGGAACCCAGGTCGCAGTGCGGAACTGCGCGGTGGGTACGACCCAGCTCACATCCGCCACATCGGTGGAACCGCCCGCCGGCGTCCTCGACCATTCGGCGACCTCCTCCTGTGAGCCGATCGGGCGCGGCTTCGCCAGATGCTGCTGGATTTTCTCGGCGAAGGCCTGCTCTTCCTCGGTGTAGGGGAAGCCGCCGATGGCCCGTAGGTTTTCGAAAAGCAGCCGTCCGATGTTTTCGTTGGGGAGCATGTTGTAGATCCCGTGGATCATCTCGTGTTCGACTGCGGTCCCGGTGCCGAGCGCCGCCGCTTCGGCGGCATTCAGGATACGCGCCCAGTTGTCGCGGGCGACTTCGACCGAGGGGTGGCGGTTGTAGTAATAGACCTCGGCGAAGTTCGGAACCACATTGGGCGCCTCACCGCCGCGGGTGATCACATAGTGGATCCGGCTGCGCTCGTGGACATGCTCGCGCATCAGGTTCACCATGAAGTTCATCGCTTCCACCGCATCGAGCGCGGAGCGCCCCTGGTCCGGTGCCCCGGCGGCGTGGGCCGACACCCCGCGAAAACGGAATTTGGCCGAGAGATTGGCGAGCGAGTCTCCGGGGCTCGCGTCGTTGCGATCCCCCGGATGCCAAGCGAGCACCGCATCCACATCCGAGAAGAGGCCGGCGCGCACCAGGTACACCTTCCCGGCGCCGCCCTCTTCGGCGGGGGTGCCATAGACCCGGATCCGTCCCGGGGTCCCGGAGCGCTCCAGCCAGTCCTTGACCGCCAGGCCGGCAGCGACCGAGGCGGTACCGAACAGGTGATGGCCGCAGGCGTGGCCCGCACCCACCCCCTCGCGTTCCAGTGGTTCGGGAACCGCGGCCTGGCTCACTCCGGGCAGCGCATCGAACTCGGCGAGGATGCCGATCACCGGTCCGCCGGAGCCCCATTCGGCGACGAACGCGGTCGGCATCCCGGCGACCCCGGCCTCCACCTGGAAGCCTCCGGTGGCCAGCTGCTCCTGGAGCAGGCCCGAGCTCTTTTCCTCCTGGTAGCCGACCTCCGCCCATTCCCAGATTCGCAGCGCGACCTCCTCGAAGTCGGTGCGCTGGGCATCCAGGAACCGGGTCATCAGGGCGTCGGCTTCCCCGTCTTGAGCGGAAGAAGCGCTCGCCGGCAGGAAGAACAGGAGTGGGAAAGCGAAGCGCAGCAGCGCCCGGGGAATGTGAGTCACAAGCGTTCTCCTCGGTCTGGAGTCAGGGCTGTCGGGCCGAACCTGCGAGTGTATCCGTCCTCATGTACCCGGCTCGCTCTGACGACCTTCGGGGGTGCGGCTTGATCCGCACCCTCCAGGAACGGGCGGGCCTCATCGCGGGTCGGCTGACGGGAGTGAATCTCGGACCTCTCGGGGGCACGGCCGAACGAGCCTCGCCCAAGGAGGATATCTCCGTGCTGTTTTCGTCGTGGGTGGAAGTAACCGATTCGCCGCTGGTCGTTCTGCTGGACGAAGTCCAGATGCTCTGTCCGTCGGTTGGGAGGACCTTTTTCGGCGCAACCCAGTGGGCGGGGAGAAAATCGTTGCCGTTCCTGCTGATAGCCGCCGGAACGCCCGATGCGCCGAGGCGCCTGCGGGAAGCCGGAAGTTTCACCGAGCGAGACTTCCAGCGAGTGCCGATCGGGCGCCTGGAGCCAGAGGCCACCGTCGAGGCCCGGCAGAGAACTGGGTCGCGCTCCGAAATTCGCTGCTGGATCTCGGTGTCCTCTGGGAGACCTCTCCCGGGGGCTGGGAGATGGGGATCCCGAGTTTTGCGGACCATGTGATCCGCCGCAACGCCGTCTCGTCCCCCCGCGCGCTCGCAGAGCGCTGAGGGCTGCGCTCGCCAGGCGTGGGCGGGTCCGGCCCGAACACGCGGGAAACGCGGCGGTCCCGCGGGCCCGGGGGTGCGGTAGGCTGCGAGACATGGGAGCGGAGCGATTGAATCCCTTCCGGCCGGGGCGGGGGGTGGCCCCACCGGTGATCGGCGGGAGGAAAGCCGAACTCGGAGTGCTGAAGGAGCGCCTGGACCAGTTGGAGAGCGGGCGAATGCCGTCGCAGGATGTGCTTCTCTACGGACCGAGAGGCAACGGGAAGACGACGCTTCTGATCGAGACCAGGCGGCGCGCCGAGAAGCGAGGTCTGCGGGTCGAGGGGTTCCCGGTGGACGCCCTCGTCTCTCGAAGCGCGTTGATCCTCGAGCTGCAGGAGCGGGCCGGACTCGTCCGAGATCGCGTGAGCGGCGTCCAGGTCGGGCCGCTCGGCGGCGCCGTGGATCGGGCGCCGCCAACCGAGAATGCGCACGAGCTGCTGGCGGGCTGGATCCAGCGTACCGATGAGCCTTTGGTGATCGTCGTCGATGAGGTGCAGGCGCTGGTCCCCGAGGTGGGGCGGCCGCTCTTCGACGCGATCCAGGCGGCGAAAGCGAGATCACATCCCTTTCTCGTGATTTGCGCCGGGACTCCCGACGCTCCCCGCCGATTGCGCCGGGCGGCGACGCACAACGAACGCGGCTTCGAGCGGATCCGGATCGGACGGCTGGAGCGCCGGGAAGCAACGGTCGCTCTCTCGAAGCCGGCCGAGCAGGCAGGCCTGCCGATGGAACCCGCCGCCGCACTCTTGTTGGCGGAAGAGTCTCACGGCTATCCATACTTCTTGCAGCTTCTCGGCAGCGCCGCCTGGCGGGTTGCCGAAGCCGAGGGCGCCGAGGCGATCCGGGTGGATGCGGCTCGGCGCGGGGTGGCCGCGGCGCGCCCGGAGATCGAAGACTTCTACGCCGAGCGCCTCCGGGAGGCCGAAGAGCGGGGGACGCGCCCGGCGCTCCTTCCGCTGGCTTCGTTGTTTCGAGAGCGCAGCGGAGGGGTCGGGGACGCCGAAATCGAGGCCCTTCTGGATCGCGTGGACATTCCCGGTGACGGACACTGGATCGCACTCCGGACCTCGCTCCTGGATCTGGGAGTCCTCTGGGAAGTCTCTCCCGGGGTCTGGGAGATGGGGATCCCGAGTTTCGCGGAGCATGTGATTCGCCGGGAAACGGTCCCGCCCCTCGAGGCGAGCGCTGCGAGCGCGCCCTGACCGCCGCCCGCCGGTGGGGGGCGAGAGAGCCTCGAGGTACGGCGGGATACGCCAACTCGATCAGTGGGCCGCCGATGGCAGCGCACACGAAAAAAGCCCGGGCCGCTGTAAAAGCGGCCCGGGCCGAAGGTGCTTGGAGAGGTTTCTAGAAGCGGAAGGTTCCCCGGAGCGTCATCGTGCGGGCGTTTTGCCGACTCCGCAGCTGGAGAAAGTTCGGGCTGAAGGTTCGGTTCGCTGCGTTGTAGGTGAACTGGTTGTGATTGTGAGAATCGAGCAAGTTGAAGAAGTTCGCCGAGATCTCGAAAGTTCCCCCGGTCGGCAGCTCGATGACCTTGCCGAGCTTGAGACCTACGGTCTGCACCGCGGGGGCCTGCACCTGGAGTTCGCTGCGGTTCGGTCCCACGATGCGGTATACGGTGGCGAGTGGGTTGCTCTGCGCCTGAGTGAGCTCGAAGTCGGAAGTTCGAGCCGGGCCGTACTGGGTGACTTGGGGATCGTCTGCACTCAGGCGTCCGATCGGGGGGCCCGACCACGGTCCGGCGTTGTTCGTGTAGCTGAGCGCCATGGTGAATTCGTATGGCAGAACATAGGTCAGACCGCCTCGGATCGAGTACTGGCGCCAAGTGGGTGCGTAGGAGAGCGCGCTGCTGTTGCGAAGCGTATTGTGCTCATTGTTCCCGCGCGGCATGTAGAGCGCCTTCCAACTCTCGAATTTCTCGGGGGAGATGAACTTGGCGGGATCGTAGGGATTCCAGTCGCCGTCATAGTGCTGCCACTGACGGTTGATGTTCAGCATCGCCTGCATGCTGCCGGTGCGCTTGGTCATGGTGACCTCGAGGGCGTTGTAGATCATCTTGTTCCAGCTGTTGTTCGTCTGCTGGAGGAAAACGCCCTGCTCGTTACTCACTCTGCCGAAGCCGACGAAGGGCTGCCCCGGGCCGTCCGGGTAGTAACCGTTGACATCGAGAAGAGCGTAGTTCTTGGTGAGCCGCCGGTGTACCCACGCGACATCCATGGCGAACTGCCCCGGGAACTGACGGCGCACGCCTCCGATGAACTCGTCCACGAACGGCTGTTCCAGATCGGGATCGAAACGAGTCTGCGCCGGAATGCGATCCGACGGTGCGTCGTAACGGGTGTAGTCGGCGATGCCGTCGCCGTCGATGTCCCATTCGTTCAGGTCGCCGTTCGAGGCGCCGCCGCCGTAGCTGGTCACATTGTCGCGGCCATTCATCTGCTCGTGAACGCGCCCGGCGTTGCCCCGAAGGACCGTCCGTCCGTCTTCGGTGAGCAGGTAGGCGAACCCGAAGCGCGGACCGATCGCTGCGGTGGACATGCGGTCGAACCCTTCGAGGGCGTCATGCCGTTTCACGAAGTCGGCGCGAATGCCGATGTTCAGAGTGAGGCGGTCGATCGGCTTCCACGAGTCCTGCAGATAGAAGGCGTAATCCCGGTCCTTGGCATCACGGGTCAGCAGTTCCGCAATGTCGTAACGCTGCCGAGAGAACCAGCGCGTGCCCAGCGACGGGTTGTTCACATCCAGCGGGACATGGCTTTCCGAATGCCAGCCGTCGGACTGGCTCGGCCGGGTGGTCGTGCTGGGATAGCGGCTGTCGGGGACGATGTAAGCGCCGAACTGAAACTCGTGCGAGCCCGCGAGGTCTTCCACATAATGGGTCATGTCGCTCCTGAAAAGCAGCAACTGGGCTGGCCTCTCGGTGCCGGAGCCGGTGCCGAGCGCGGCCTGGCGCCCGGTGCCGCTCAAGGTCGAGCCGTTGTCGGTGAATCCGTCGTGGATCTCGATATACAGCGGCAGGGTTTCGAACTGCGGCTGGATCGATAGCGGCACGAAAGAGGCCTTGTCGTTGTAACTGAGAGTGAACTGCCCGGTGGTGTTCGTGCCGAAGACCGAGGTCAGTTTGCCTCCGTACAGATTCCCTCCAGTCTGCACAGTGATGCGCGGCGCCAGGTCGTATTCCCGGTTCGAGGTGTTTTCCAGAGTGTCGCGTTGGTAGTACGCCGAGATTTCGTGATTCTGGTTCAACTGCATGGTCAGCTTCGCGTACGGCTGATGACTCTGGGTGGTGTTCGGGAAAGCCTCGTAAACCGGCGTCGTACCCCGGTTTCCGAGTGGAATCCCGGAATAGCGCTGCAGCTCCGCCACATCCTGGGCGTTACGGCTGATCCGAGCGGCCAGGTCCGCGTAGCGGTAGGAAGCGAAGAACCACGCCTTGTCCTGCGCGATCGGTCCTCCAAAGGTGAGATCGAGCTGGTTCACCTTGTGGGCGGTGGGGGTGCCGGCGCCGGTAGACGGGTTGTCCGGCGGGTTGTACCAGCCGAGACTCGCGAAGTTCGACTTCTCTGACGAAAAGGGATCGAATCCGCTAGGCAGCGCGTTGTTGCCGAAAAAGCTGTCATCCCCTTCGGCGATCTCCTCGGGCCCCCACGACTGCCAGTCGTAGTTGGCCGAACCGCTGAAGTCGTTTCCACCGGACTTGGTGACCACATTGATGATGATGCCGGTTCCCATCGGGTCCTTGGCCTCGGCCCCGCCGGTCTTGACGCTGATGTCGCCGACGATGTCCATACCCATCCCGACATAGGTCACCTGGGCATCCGTGTAGCCGGCCGCGGCCATGCCCTCGATCTGGATCACATGAGCGAAGTGTTCGGTGCCATGGCCGAAATAGACCATCCGGCCGGAGCCGTCATCGAACGGGCGGGCATTGACTCCCGGAGTCATCTCGAGGAAGTCGCTCCAGTTCCCGCGGGCCTGGATCGGGACATCGCGCTGGAAGTCGCCCTCGACATTGAGGATGTTGTTCGGACGGGAGATCTCGAGCATCGGAGTCTCCGCGGTGACCGTGACCGTCTCCTGGACGGTGCTGATGGTCATCGTGACATCCACACCGAAGTTGGCGCCGGCGCGGAGGATGATCCCCTCCTGCCGGTAGGTGGCGAACCCGGAGAGGGCTGCTTCGAGCACATAGTCGCCTGGCGGCAGGTTCACGAGTCGGTAGTTGCCCGAGCCGTCCGAAACGGCGACGGCCGGGCTGATGAGCGCCGGGCTCATCGCCGTTACTGTGACGCCGGGAAGCACCGACCCGGACTCATCGATGACCGAGCCCCTAAGGCTCGAGTCACCGCCCTGTCCGAATGCGGTTCCCGAAAGCGCCAAGACTGCGATCAGAAGCAGCCCGATTCTTGGCTTTCGCATGGTCCCTCCTTGTTGGGGTTCGCGATGATAGGAGCATGACTTCAGATCGGTGGACCCGATCGGAAGCAGCAGTTGAGTGAAGAAAACGGCAATAATCATGCCACAGATTGCGCGGAGTGTCCATCAGTCCATTTTCCCTGTCTTGTCTTTATGCGACTGGGTCGCATCGAGGAAATCGGACATACGGTCTCCGGGAATTTTCGGCTCTCCTCTCCAAAGATCCGAATCGTCTTCGGCACGCCGTCAGCGTTAGCGGCTCGGCGGACGCAAAGCGGCGCGCAGGCTGGCGATCAGCTCCCTGACCTGCTCTTGTCCCTCGTCGAGTTCGAGGGAACTCTCGAGATGGGCGATGGCCCGTTCGTTTTCCCCGAGCCGCACGAGCGCGAGTCCGAGGGCGTTCAGCAGTGCGGCGTCCGGTAATTCGAGCGACAGCGTTCGTTCGTAGAGTTGTACGGCGCGGGTGGGGTTGCCGGATTCCGAGTGGGCGTCTCCGAGGAGACGGAGGATCACGACGCTCTCCGGCTGCTGGGCGAGCGCGGGTTCGAGGAGGCGTACCGCAGTGCGCGGCTCGCCGTCGTCGAGCGCGATACGCCCGAGAGCGATCCGGGGGCCGATCAGGTTGGGGTTCTGCTCGACTGCGTCTTCGAAAAGCGGACGCGCTCGCCCGAACTCCTTGAGGTTCAGCCACTGCTGGGCAAGGGTTGCCTCCACGGCGCCCGGTGACTCTGCGTCGAAGGTGTCCCTGAACGCCCATGGAAGGGCAACGCTGCGGCGGGGTATGGCGTCGAATCCGCTGACCGACCATGGGGCTCCGGCGCTGTCCATGGCCACGACTTCATAACTTCCGTTGGGAAGTCCGGCGAGGGGGAGGGAGACCGGCAGGCAATCGAAACCGCTTCCCGATTCGGAGTGGGAAATCCGTTGTCGGGCAGCCGCGAGGGCGGCCATCGCGTCGGGTATCCCGTCGAGATCGCCTTGTCCCGGAGCGTGGGCTGCGGGGCGTACCGCCACTTCGAGATCGGTCGCGTTTCGCACCGGCACGCAGAGATGCAGCGTGCCCCCGGCCGGAACTACAGGCGCTGCCTGTGGGTTGAGCCTCATTCCGGCAGGCGCCCATGTCCCATAGCCGATTTCGTTCTCCTGGCGTTCGGCCGGTTCGTGGAGGAGTACCGCCGCGCCGATCCAGGGGTCCTCTCCCTGCGCCGGGACCGAAACCGTCGACTCGAAGATCGTGTATTCGGACCGGGCGTCGTTCTTGACGATGAGTCGGAAACTCCACTCTCCTTCGATGAGCGGGAACATTCCACGGTACGCGAACGGGCGCGCCCCCACTTCGCGCAACTCGGACTGGGTCAGCGTCAGGTAAGGCGACGCCCCGAACTGGTGGATCATCTCCCCCTCGGCACCGGTCACCTCGCCCCGCACCTCGAATCGAGTGAAGTAAGTGGTCCCGCCCTCTTCACGGGCGAGGGTCATGTTCTCGGGAGCGATCTGCACCATGTAGTGGAGGAAGGCGGATCCGCGCGGGCCCGGCAAGATGCGGGCGACGCCAGAGCTGGGCACCGAGTTGAAGAGGTAGTCGGTCTCGATCATCCCGCGATTCGCCTCGGCGGCCGAGACCCAGGAAGAGTCCAGGCGCCGGTACGGGGCGCGTTCGATGTCGAACAAGACTGTCTGTGTCTCTAGGTTCGCCACATCGGGTAGCGCGAGCCCGAAGGTGACGCCCTGGTCGGCGCGCATGTTGATCGTGGCGTGAGCGAGTTGGGGGGACATCTCCTGCAAGAATTCGTAGGCCGCCCGCCGGGAGTTTTCCATGTCGAGTGCCTGCGCTGGCATGAGGTCCTCCGGAGTGTCGAGGAGATGGTTGAACAGGCGGTAGGGGCCGGCGTTGTTGTCGCGGAAGAAGAGCAGATAGATCGGAGGGAGGAACATTTCCTTCCGCTGCAGGTAGAACCACAGTTCCGAGGCGTAGAGGCCGGGGATCGCCTGGAAGGTCTCCCGGTCGTCGGGTTCTCCGAGCTTGATGTAGATACGGCCTCGGTCGGTCATCCAGCCGGGCACCGGCGACTCCCCGCCGAGTCGGAGGTTCGCGTACTCGATCCGCCGGTAGTGCTCGGTGAGAAACTCGTTTTCCGGCGTCAGCGGCTCCGGATCGCGGCGTTGCCAGAAGGCGGCGATGAAGGCCTCGCGTTCGGCTTCCGACTGGAGGTTCTCGAGCGCGTCTTTCTCGCGGTCGCTGATGATGTAGAGGACTTCCTCTTCGAGCCACTTCCGATGCTCGTCGGAAAGGGGCAGAGGGTCCTGAGCGGCAGCGTGAGCCGTCCCGGCAAGGAGAACGGCCAGCAAAGCGGCCGAGCGGGTGGCGATGCGGGCGGTATTCCGTGCGGATTCGTGTCTCATGGTCCCGCGCCGGTGTCGAGCATCCGGGGGGGGCCGCCGAGGCCGGGAGATGTTTTGCGTTTCGGGGCAGTCGAGATCATCGGTTGGCCCGGCATTCTGCCCTGAAACGGGGGGCGGTACCGCAGCGTTCCGGGCGATGCCTCGGTGCGGGGGGCGGTTCGGCGGCTGCCGCATCAGCCGGCTCCAGCAGGTCTGTCGGCAGACCGGGACGCCGCGGCGAGCTCTTTCCGCAGGGCGGCGGCGGCGGCCGCCACCGCTTCGGGGGTGTCGCCATCGAGGGTGATTCGGGTGCCGTTCGCTCCTGGGTAGGAGCCGATCTGCACTTCCGGGTGCGCGGCGACGAGCCGGTCGAGCAGCGGGATGAGTTCCTCCTCGGGACGGGGAATCTGTTCTTCGTCGGTGCTGTACGCCTCTCCGGCGGGGAGGCATTCGGAGACCACCTGGAGTTTTCGTTCGAAGACCGGCGGCAGGCCGGGCAGGATCCAGACATTCCGCATCACCACCACCGGCCAGCTGCCGCCGCTCCCTTCGCGCAGTTCCGCGCCCTCGGGTACCCGAGCAAGGTCGCGGTGGGCCTCTTCCACCCCGCGTTCTCGGAGCTTTGCCAGGAAATGGGGGTGATGGACCACTCGGGTCTCGAAAGCGCGGGCCACGCCCTCCATCGTCACATCGTCGTGGGTAGCGCCGACGCCGCCGGAAGTGAACACCAGGTCGTACTCCTCGGCGAGGGTGGATAGCTCGCCCCCGATGGCCTCCGGCTCGTCCGGAATCGTCACCACCCGCTGTAGCGCCACCCCCTTTTCCCGAAGAACCCGGGCGAGGAGCCGGGTGTTCGTGTCGGCGACTTTCCCGGCGAGGATTTCGTTCCCGATGACCACGAAGGCAGCCGTGCGGCGGCGGAATTCCGGGCGTTCCGCCGCCGGCGGGCGGTTCAGGGCTCCGCTCAGGGCTCGCTCACCAGATAGGCGATCCAGGTCTCGTCCGCCGATCCTTCGGCTACTTCCTCGAACTCGCCGTTTCCATCGCCGTTTTCGTCGGCGCCCTCCCAGAGGACGGCGGTTTTCGTGAACCCGGCTTCGACCAGCAACTCGCGCAGCTCGGGGAGCGACCAGAACCGCCACTGATACCGGAATGCGTTCCGCAGCCGGCTGCCGTCGGGGAATTCGTAGTGGATGGCGCAGCGCATCCGGCCGCTGATCGGATCGAAAGCGACCTGGTCCCAGATGAAGTCGAAGCCGTCCTCCTCCCGAGCGTACTCCTTCTCCTCGTGACAATCGGACCCGCCGTAGGCATCGATGAAGAACAATCCATCGGGGTTCAGCGCCCGATGGACCCGCTCGAAGTAGGTCCGCATTCGGTCGCGGGTCTCGAAGATCCAGTAGCTGAAGTTCATCGCCGCCACCAGGTCCACGGGCGGCCCCGAGCAGTCGAGCACATCGCTCTCGACGAGTTCGATGCGCTTCTGCTCGGCGCGGCCTAGCGGTGCGATGTTGTGTTCGCGGCCCCAGACGAGCGGATCGGGGTCGAGGTCCACCCCGACGGCGCGGCTTTCCGGGCGTCTGGCCACGAATTCAGAGGAGAGTGCAGCAGTGCCGCAGAAGTCCTCCCGGAGAGTCAACGCCCGCCGCTTGCGCCGGCGGTGGAATTCGTCGTCGAGGAAAGCGGCGTCCGCGGGAGCGTCCTGGACCGAGTTCTGGTACAGCTGGTAACGGTCCGCCTGGCTGGCCATCGAGAGCCGCTTGCTCCTGCCACGGCTCATGCCGCGTCGCCGCTCCCGATCCAGATTGCGCCGATCGGTGTCACGGCGCCCTCGCGGGGTTCCCTCAGTGGAGCGTGACCGGCGGGCTCAGCGTGAACTGGGCGATCTCCACCTCGAAGCGCTCGCCGCCGGGGACCTCCATGAGGTAGGAGCCGCGCATCGAGCCGAAGGGCGCGCGCAGCGGGCACCATGAGGTGTACCGAAACGACTCGCCGGGGACCAGGTAGGGGCGCGAGCCCACGACCCCCCTGCCGCGGACTTCTTCGACCTGGCTTTCGCCGTGTTCGATGATCCAGTGGCGGCTCAGCAGCCGGACCAGATCCTTCGACTCGTTCGTGATGGCGATCTCGTACTGAAACAGCCAGGCAGGGGGCGGTTCCCGCCGCTCGTCGGCGAAACGCGCCTCGACATCCACCCGGATTCCATGAGTCTTCGCGGAAGAGGTGAAGGTGTCCTGACGCACGGATTCCATCGTAGCACGGTGTCGGGCTGAGCGGTCCGGGGGCGGGGCGGGTGTCGTGCCGCGTCTCGTGTCCTGATGGGAGGGGAGGGATGCCCCGCTTCCGAGCCGCAGCCTCGGGCGCAACAGGTGTTTTTTCAGGCCCCGGCCAGAGTTCGAGGCGATCGGGAGGCGGCGAGTGCGATTCCGAGTCACCGTTGGGGAGTTAGCAGCCTGTGGATGAAGTCATGTGGTCTTCGCTCTGGAACCGCAATCCCGCGGCACGCCGTTCCTCGTCGGATTCGGTAGGGTTTGCGGCGTGAGGTCGGCAGCGATTCTGGTCGGAGCGGCAACGGTCCTGGCAATGGCTGCAGACACGAAGGGTGCGGCCCCTCGCCGACTGCTGGTGCTGGCGGTGGACGGCGGCGGGCATGAGCTCATCCAGGGCTTCCTGCGCGAGGGAGAGCTCCCGAATTTCGGCCGCTTGCGGGACGAAGGGGCGTTTTCGGACGGGATGGTCACCGCTTTCCCGTCGAAGACGGCGGCGGCATTCGCCATGATCTGGACCGGGCTTCCCGGCATGGATACCGGGGTCACGGGAAACAGCGTGCTCGCGCTGCCGCCGGAGAAACACTCGCTGCTGGACACCCGCGACGGGTTTTCCGCGGAGGCCCTGCGCGCCGATCCGCTCTGGGTGCGCGCGGTGCGGTCGGGACTCCGCGCGGTCGTGCTCCACACCACCCACACCTTCCCTCTCGCCGCCGCCCTTCGGACGCTTTCCGCGGAGGAACGCGAGCGTCTCTTTCTGCTCACCGGCTACGGGGAGGTCCGGCTCGCGCCGGAGGCCCTGAACGAACAGCGGACGCCGCTCCTGGCCCGGGCGCCGGTGTCCTATCCGCCGGCGGAGGACGCCCGCTTCTTCCCGTTCTCCGTCGGCGCGAACCGATTTTTCGGGATGTTCTTCGACGATCCGGCGAACCCGGCGACGGGCTGGGACAGCTTCGGGGTGATCGCCGAGCCTGCCGCCGAAAACGGGCCGAAACACCCGCCCGTTCTGCTCGCCCGGGTCGGGGTGGGCCCGGACGCCGCTTTTTCCGGCCCGATCGCCGCATGGGCCGGCGGCCGTCGGGTGGAGTTCGGCGTGCGCGCGTTCGCGGTCGAACCGCCGACCGAAGGGGGCCCGGCGCGGTTCACGGTATTCCGCAGCGGCGCCGGCGAGGTGACGATGCACCCTGAATCGGCTTGGCGGGAGCGGCTCGGAGAGCCGCGGTGGCCTCGAACCATCGGCGCTGCCGAATATGCCTCCGGTCGGCTCGGAGCTCCCTTGGCCCGCAACGGAACTGGAGTGGCCGAGTCGCGTCTCGTGGAGAACGCAGCAGCGGTGGCCGACGCCGCCATGACCCACCTCGAAGCCGCCGCCTCGCTTCCCGATTGGGATTTCCTCGCGCTCTACCTGCCGATCGCCGATGAGATGGGCCATCTGTTCTACGGGGCTCTCGACGGGCAGCTCCCTTCGCATCGTCCGTCGCTCGCCGCCGGCCTCCGACCCGCGCTGGCAGCGGCTTTCGCCGAAGTGGATCGAGTTCTGGGCCGGATGTTCTCCCTGGCCGAAGCAGCGGGCGGGCACCTGCTGGTGATCAGCGATCACGGGATGGCCGGAACCGATCGGCTGGTCCATGCGAATGCGGCGCTCGAGCGCGCCGGTCTGCTCGCGTTCGGTGGAGACGGTGCCGTGGACCTCTCTCGCACGAAGGCGATGCTGCTAACCACCGCGGACGGCAGCGTGGCGGTGAACCGGATGTCCCGTTCCGGGGGGCTGGTTCCGCCGGACGAAGAGGGACAGATCCTCGAAGCAGTGCGGGCCGCGCTGCTCGGGATTCGAGCCGACGGAGAACCCGTGGTCTCGGGGTTTCTCGAGTCGTCGGGCGGCGGCGTGGTGAGGCCCGGGGGCGATTCCACCGGGGACTTGTTTCCCGTTCTGCGTCCGGGTTTTCTGTTCTCCGCCCGTCCCGCCGAGGAAATCGTGATGCCCGCTGCCCCGGCTGGAAACCATGGATTCCTGCCGACCCGAAGGGACATGCTGGCGGTGCTCGCCGGCTGGGGTCCGCGCATTCCTCCGGGGACGCAGTGGCCGCGGGCCAGCGCGCTCGAGGTGGTGCCCACCGCGCTCGACCTTCTCGGACTGACGCCCGATCCGGAGCTGCCGGGTCGGTCGCTGCTCGGTACTGCCCCTCTGGTGCCGGCTGCCGGCGCCGCCCCGGGAACGATGGAGGACGAAAGTCGTTAGGCCATTGGGCGGCTGCGGAGAACCCGGATGGATGTAGCGCGGGAGGGAGTCGCCGAGAGACGCCGCCGATGGCGCCTGCTGGCCGCTGCGGCAGGGGGCGCGGCAGTGGCGGCGCTGGTCGGTCTCGCGCTCGGCCTCGAGCCCGCGGCTCCGGTGGTGGACCGGGGGGCGGTCTTCTTCGACACGGTGCAGCGCGGTGAAATGCTGCTCAGCGTCCGGGGACCGGGAATCCTCGTCCCGGTCGAGGTCCGCTGGGTGGCGGCGGGTGCCGGGGGAAGGGTGGCCGAGGTCCACGCTCTCCCAGGGGTGCGGGTGGAACCCGACACCGTGATCCTGACTCTGGAGAACCCGACCCTCGTCCAGGAGCTCACGACCGCCGAGCTGGAACTCGCCGCCGCCGAGGCGAATTTCGACGACCGGTGGGTCCGGTTGCGGCGGCAGGTGCTGCAACAGCGCTCGTTGCTCGCCTCCGTCGAGGCCGAGGCCCGCCAGGCGGCGCTCGACGCCGAGGCCGACCGAGAGATCCACGCCGAGGGGATCATCGGCCGCCTCGCCCTGGAAGACAGCGAGAACGATGCGGCCGAACTCGACGCCAGGGCCCGCCGCGAGGCGGAACGGCTGCGGCTGGTCGAACAGGCGGTGCAGGCTGAGTTGGAGGCGGAACGGTCCCGCGTCGCCCGGCTCCGGGCCGTCTTGGACCTCAAGCGGGAACTCGTATCCCGGCTCGAGGTGCGCGCCGGAATCGCCGGCATCCTTCAGGAGGTGTCGGCCGAGGCGGGCCGGCGGGTGGCGGCGGGGTCGAATCTGGCCCGGGTCGCCGAGCCGACCCGACTGAAGGCCGAATTGCGGATCGCCGAAGTGCAGGCCAAGGACATCGAGGTCGGCCAGGTGGCGCAGGTGGACACCCGGAACGGCGTCGTCGCCGGCCGGGTCACCCGCGTGGACCCCGCAGTGCGGGAGGGAGCGGTGACAGTGGATGTGGATTTCCTCGGAGACCTGCCGCGGGGGGCTCGGAGCGAACTCTCGGTGGAAGGACTCGTGGAGATCGAGCGGCTGCCGGAGGTGCTCCATCTGGGGCGTCCGGCGTTCGGGCAGGAAGGCGACGAAGTGGAGCTGTTCCGCCTCACGCCCGGCGGCGAGCATGGGGTCCGCACCCGGGTCCGGCTGGGGAGGGCGTCGGTCCACCGGGTCGAGATCCTCGAAGGACTCGCTGAGGGCGACTCGGTCCTTCTCTCGGACGCTTCGGCATGGGAAGGTCATGAACGCATCCGCGTGCGATGAGCGGGGAACTTCCCGGCGGCTGCACCGGGGCCCCATCTCTCGGATCCATCTGTCACAGAATTACCGAGCGCCACCGATAGCGGCGCGGGAGGACGATTCGTGAGTGACCCTGTCATCGAGCTGACCGGCATCAGCAAGATCTTCTACACCGACGAAGTGGAGACCCATGCCCTTTCGGAGGTGGACCTGCGTTTCGAACCCGGCGACTATGTAGCTGTCTCCGGTCCGTCGGGGTGCGGCAAATCCACCCTGCTCTCGATCCTGGGACTGCTCGACACTCCGAATTCCGGGCAATACCTGCTGAACGGGCGCTCGGTAGCGAACCTGGGGCTCACCGAACGGGCTCGGATCCGCAACCGCGAAGTCGGATTCATCTTCCAGGCGTTCAACCTCATCGGAGACCTCACCGTGTACGAGAATGTCGAGCTGCCGCTCGTCTATCGGGGGACAGCCGGCGCCGAACGGAGGCGGCGCACTTTCGAAGCCTTGGAGCGGTTCGGGATGGCGCACCGCCGAAAGCACTTTCCCTCGCAACTCTCCGGAGGGCAGCAGCAGCGGGTGGCGGTGGCGCGAGCGGTCGTCGGAGAGCCTTCCCTTTTGCTGGCCGACGAACCCACGGGGAACCTGGATTCGAAGAACGGCACCGAAGTCATGGACATGCTGGACTCGCTCCACGAGTCGGGAGCGACGATCTGCATGGTGACCCACGACCCCCGCTACGCCGACCGCGCCGCCCGCATGATCCACCTGTTCGACGGCCGGATCGTCGAGAGGCCGGCGGTGGACTGACCGGAGTCGGCAGCCGGTTCCGTCCCCCGAAGTAGCCAGGCCGCTCCGTACAATCCGGAGAGTCATGGGGCGGCTGGACGCGAGAGCGGTTTCCGGCGAGCAGCTCCGCCGCTTCGAGAAGCGGCTCTTCTCCGACCTGAGGAAGCTGAACACCCTGATCGAGGCGGGGAGGATCGAGGAGGACGTCTATCGCGTCGGCGTGGAGCAGGAGATGTTCCTGGTCGGGCCGGCGCACCGCCCGGCTCCGATGGCGATGGAAGTGCTCGAGGAGCTGAACGATCCCTCGTTCACCACTGAGGTCGCCCGCTTCAATCTCGAGGCGAACCTGGAGCCGATGCCGCTTTGCGGCGGCCTCCTGTCTCGGACCGAGGAGCGTCTCGAGGAGACCATGACCCGAGCCTCGGAGGCCGCTCGCCGGGTGGGAGTGGATGTCTGTCTGACGGGCATTCTGCCCACTCTCCGGCTTTCGGATCTGACCCTCGAGAACATGACGCCGCTTTCCCGTTATCGGGTGCTCGACGACGCTCTCCGCCGGCTGCGCGGCGGCAAGCCGTATCACCTCCGCCTCTCCGGCGTGGACGAAATCCACGCGACCCACGACAATGTGATGCTCGAAAGCTGCAACGCGAGCTTCCAGATCCACCTGCAGGTCGGGGCCCGCGAGTTCAGCAGGCTCTACAACCTCGCGCAGCTCGTCAGTGCTCCGATCCTCGCGTGCTCTTCGAATTCACCCCTGCTGTTCGGGCGGAGGCTCTGGCGCGAGACGCGGATCGGCCTCTTCCAGCAAAGTCTGGACACCCGCGAAGCGCGCCCGGATGTCCGCCAGCGCACCGCCCGCGGCGCCTTCGGCCAGGACTGGGTGGACGGCGGGGTGATCGAGATTCTGCAGGAGAACATCGCTCGGCATCCGGTGCTGCTCGACGCCGGAGACGACGAGGACCCGGACCGCGATCCGCCGCGCCTTACTGCCCTGACGCTCCACAACGGCACCGTCTGGCGCTGGAATCGGCCGTGTTACGGCGTGACCGAGGGCGAACCGCACCTCCGGATCGAAAGTCGCTACCTGCCGTGCGGCCCCACGATTCCCGACGAAGTGGCGAACATGGCCCTCTGGCTGGGGCTGATGAGCGCCCTGTCCGGGGAGGGCGTCGAACCGCGCGAAGCGTTGCCCTTCGCCGATGCGGCGGAAAATTTCCTCGCGGCCAGCCGCCTCGGACTGAAGGCGGAGCTGACCTGGCTCGACGGGAAGCATTGGCGGGTGCGCGACCTCCTCCTCGAGGAGCTGCTGCCCCGGGTGCGCGATGGTCTTCTTCGGAAAAAAGTGGACGGCGCCGATGTGGACCACTATGTCGGCATCGTCGAAGAGCGGGTGAAGACGGGCCGCTCGGGCGCGCGTTGGATGCTCGACGGCTTCGACTCGCTCCGGAATCAGGCGTCGCCGTCGGAGCGGCTGAGCGCGATCACCGGCGCCGCGCGGCGCCAGCAGGGGGCCGGGATCCCGGTCTCTCGCTGGGAGCTGCCGGTGCTCGCCGACTCCGGCGGCTGGAGGCACCACTACCTCCGGGTGGAACAGTTCATGACCCAGGACATCCGCACCGTCCACCCGGAAGAGTCGGTCCGCCGGGTGGCGATCCTGATGGACTGGGGTCGGATTCGCCATGTCCCGGTGGAAGAGGACGGAAAGCTGGTCGGCCTCGTTTCCTACCGCACGATCATCAAGCTGGTGGCCGAGAGCGGCCTGGAGGAAGACGAATTCCTGCCGGTGCGGCAGGTGATGCGGCAGGATCCGATCACCATTCCGCCTTCCACGCTGTCGGTGGATGCGATCCGCATCATGAACGAGAAGGGGATCGGTTCGCTTCCGGTGGTGGAAGCGGGGCGGCTCGTGGGGATCGTGACCGAGCACGACTTCACCCTCATCGCGCGGGGCCTGCTCGAGGAGAATCTGGCCGGGTAGCCGCTCGGGCTGAGCGGTCCTCGGGCTGAGCGGTCCTCGGGCTGAGCGGTCCGGGAGCGGGGCGTGAAGTCGGGCTGCGTCTCGCACTCAGATGGGAAGAGCGGGACGCCCCGCTCCCGAACCGCCCGGCCTGCGTCTCGCACTCAGATGGGGAGCGGGACGCCCCGCTCCCGAACTGCTGCCGGGGCAGCGATTTCGGATTCTGAGTCACGAATCTGTGAAAGGGGGTGGACCCCCTTTCACACATACCCCCGCTGCGCCGCGCCCGAAGCGGAGCTTCGGTCGCAACAGGTGTTTTTTCGGGCCACGGACGGGGGTCGCTCTCATCTCTCGGGGCGTGAAGTCGGGCTGCGTCTCGCACTCAGATGGGAAGAGCGGGACGCCCCGCTCCCGAACCGCCCGGCGCTGCGCGCCGGGAATCGCACTCCTGCCGCTCGCAAACAGTTCTCCAGACTCGGTTCGCGGTCAGGCTGCGAGGGGCGGCAGCAAGTGCGATTCATAGTCACCGTTCTGTGAACGGGGGTAGACCCCCTTTCACACTTTCCCCCGCTGCGCCGCGCCCGAAGCGGAGCTTCGGCCGCAACAGGTGTTTTTCTAGACCCACGGACACGGGTCGCGGCTCTCTCTAGGGGCGTGAAGTCGGATTGCGTCTCGCACTCCCGTGGGAAGAGCGGGACGCCCCGCTCCCGAACCGCCCGGCGCTGCGCGCCGGGAATCCGAACTGCTGCCGGGGGCAGCGATTTCGGATCGCTGAGTCGTTGTTTCGTGAAAGGGGGCCCCTTTCACATTTTCCCCCGCTGGGATTCGTCCGGGACGGTGCGGACGACCGGAGGCAGGCCGGAGTCTCGGAGACGGTCGTTGAAGGCGGCGAGCTCTTCCCCCGCGAGCTGATCCAGCATCGCGCGGGTGTCGGCGAGTTCCTGCTCGTAGCGGGCGAGGACTTCGAGGTGCTGGTCGGTGGGGCGATGGTCGCTGCCAGCGATGTATCCGTGGAGACTGGTGAGCTTGGCGTGGAGGCGGCGGGGCCAGCGGAGTGTGTCCTGTCCGGCGTTTCCACCGGTGAGCCGGAGTTCGAAGAACCGCGCCTCGAGTTCTCTCAGCGCGCTTTCGTATTCCCCGGCAGCGTCGGTGATCGCAGCGCCGGCCACCCCGAGGGCGAGCCGCTCGCCGGTCTGCTTCCGGAGCCATTCGATCTCCTCGATCATGGCCCGAACCTCGCCGACCATCTCCTGGATGTGCAACAGGGTTGCGAGCTGGACCGGGATGTCGGCGCCCCCGTTCGGAGCTTTCGGGTCGGCGCGGACGGTGAGCTGCTCTTCCCGGGATTCCTCGCCGGCCCGGAGGCGCACGGTGTATTCGCCGGGGGCGAGCAGCGTCTGCACCGGGCGGGATTCCGTGAGCAGTCGGAAACCGCGCGCCGGCAGGAGTTGGTGCGGGCTGTCGAGCGGAGGCGTCCGCAGGCGGGGCAGGCGGGCCGCTTCGTTGCGCAGGTCCCAGACGACGCGGTGCAGACCGGCGCCGCCGTCCCCGGAGAGAGTCCGCACGAGTTCCCCTGCCGGGTCCACGATCTCGAGGGAGACGCCGTCGTCCTGCAGATCGCCGAGCCAGTAGTGGAGGGTGGCGCCGTAGGGCGGGTTCTCGCCGGCACCCGGGTCCTCGGGCTGGCTCATCGGCGCTTGCCGCATCCGAAAACGCCATGCCTCTCGAGGAGCGAAGAGGTGCGCGGGAGCTTCCGGATCCGCCGGCGGCCACTGGCGCAGCGGAGTGATGTCGTCGAGGATCCAGAAGCCGCGCCCGTAGGTCGCTGCGACCAGGTCGGAAAATCGCTCCTGGATCGTGAGCCAATGGACGGGAGCGTGGGGGAGGTTCGACTGCAGCGACTCGAAGGTCCTGCCGTCGTCGAAGGAGACGAACACGGCGTTCTCGGTGCCGAGGAAGAGGAGCCCGGCGCGCTCCGGGTCCTCGCGCAGGGTGTGGGCGTAGCTGTGGGTGTGCTGCGGCAGGTCTTCGCCGAGCCGGCGCCAGCTCGATCCGAAGTCCTCGGTCTTGTATGCGTAGGTGTTCGTGTCGCCGAGCTGGTGGAGGTCCACCGTGACATAGGCGGCTCCGGCGGCGTGGCGGGACGGCTCGATGCTGCTGAAAGTTCCGAGCGGAGGCAGGCCGGGCAGCTCCGCCGAGACATCCTTCCAGGTTTCGCCGGCGTCCGGAGACACCTGGATCCTCCCGTCGTTGCTTCCGGTCCACAACACCCCGGCGGTGTGGGGCGATTCCGCCAGCGAGAACAGCACCGCGGCGTAGGTGGGGCTGACATCGTCGAAGGTCAGCCCGCCCGTCTTCTGCTGCAGGTCGGGGTCGTCGGTCGTCAGATCGGGACTGATCACTTCCCAGCTCTGCCCGCCGTTCGTGGTCACATGGACCCGTTGGCTGCCCGCGTACACCCGCTCCGGATCGTGCGGGGAGATGTGGACGGGGAAGGTCCACTGGAAGCGGTCCTGGAGTTCAGCCGCCGCCCACCCCTCCGGGTTGTCCGGCCAGACGCTCACATTGCGCGCCTGCCCGGTCGTATCGTCGTAGCGTTCGAGGATCCCTTCGTAACAGCCGGACCAGACCACCGACGCGTTCGAGGGGTCGGGAACGGCGAAGCCGGATTCGCAACCGCCCACCGGCTGCCAGGCGCCGATCGGAATAGGGCCTCGGGTCAGGCTGTTCGAGGGACCCCGCGACGAGGGGCCGTCCTGCCGGTTCCCCATCACCCGGTAGGGGATCTCGTCGTCCGTATACACATGGTACATCTGGGCGATCGGGAGGCGGGGGCGGGCCCAGGTCTCGCCGCGATTCGTGGAGATGCTCACTCCGCCGTCGTGCCCGACGATCATCCGGTCGGGCTCGTTCGGGGCGATCCACATGTCGTGGTGATCCCCGCCGGAATCGTTCCGGAAAGTGGTGATTCCGCCGTCGGTGGTCGTGGTGTGCCGGGTGGCGAGGAAGTGCGCTTCGTCCGGATCGTCCGGTGCGGCGACCACCCGGGTGTAGTAGTGCGGCCGCTGCATGAGGGTGTGATCCCGATTCACCAGAATCCAGTTGTCGCCGCCGTCGTCGGATCGCCAGAGCACCCCGTCCTGTCGGTCGAGCGGGGCGAATGCCTCGTTGGAACTGGTTTCGACGAGCGCGTAGAGGCGGTGCGGATCGGCGGGGGTGACGGCGAGCGCGATCTTGCCCCAGGGCCGCTCCGGCAGCCCGCTGCCCTCGATCCGTTCCCAGGTGTCGCCGCCGTCCCGGGTGCGGAAGATGCCGCTGCCCGGCCCGCCGCTCTCCCGGCCCCAGGTCCACATGCGCATCTGCCACATGCCGGCGAACAGGATGCGCGGGTTCTCCGGATGGATCACGATTTCCGAGGCCCCGGTGTCTTCGTCCACGAAGAGCACCCGCTCCCAGCTCTCGCCGCCGTCCCGGGTGCGGAAGACGCCGCGTTCCTGCTGCGGCCCGTAGAGGTGACCGAGAGCCGCGACCCAGGCGGTGTCCGGGTCGTTCGGGTGGGTCACGATGCGCGAGATGCGTCCACTGGGTTCGAGGCCGGTATGGGTCCAGCGGTCGCCGCGGTCCGTCGAGCGGTACACTCCGTTCCCGAGCGAGACATTGCTGCGGATGTGGGCTTCTCCGGTCCCGACCCACACCACATTCGGATCGGCGGCCGAAACGGCGATCGCCCCTACGGAAAGAACGGGCTGTTCGTCGAAGACGGGAGTCCAGTGGATGCCGCCGTCGTCGCTTCGGAAGACGCCGCCCGAGGCGGCGCCGAAGTAATAGACATTCGAATCGCCGCGGACTCCGGCAACGGCAGAGACCCGGTTTCCCACCGGGCCGAGGTGGCGCCAGCGGAGGGCGTCGAAACGGCCTTCGGCGGCGGCGGCGGTAGAGCCGCCCGTGATCAGGGTGAGGGCGAGAAGCAGAAACTGGAGCATCGGGATTTTCGGGAGAGTGTACGGATCACCTTCCGGGGCAGATCCGGCCGATGGCCGGGGAGCGGGCGGGGCGGTGCCCCCCACGCGGCGAGGCAAGCATCCGGTGTCCGTTCGCCGGTAGCTGCGTTCGCGCTGCTTCTCCCCCGGCTCTCATGGTTCCGCCTGGTGGATCGACAGGGAGTCAGGGCCGCCGAAAGTGACCCGGTGCATCAGGCGGACCTCGCGCTCGTCGAAGGGAGAGCCGGCGTGCATCGCCGAGCGGTTGTCCCAGACAGCGACATCGCCTTCGCGCCACTGCCAGCAGACCGCGAACTCGGGACCGGTGGCGTGGGCGAGGAGCTCTCGGAGCAGGGCGCGGACTTCCGGTTCCGCAAGCCCGCTCGCCCCGCGGATGTGGCATTCGGGGATCAGCAGCGCCTCGCGCCCGGTCTCGGGGTGGCGCGGAAGCAGCGGCCGGACCACCGGCGGATGGCGGCGGCGCACTTCCCGCGACAGTAGCGGGCGATGGGAATTCGTCCGGCGCAGGCGTTCGTCCAAAAAGTGGTAGCAGTGGACGGCGAACCGTCCCTCGATCGCTGCCCGGAGGCGCCGGGGCAGGGCCGCGGCAGCCTCGGTCATCCCGGCGAACCAGGTGCCGCCTCCGCCCGCGGGATGGACCACACAGTGGAAGATGGAACCTGCGGGCTGTGGGTGCCGAAAACTGTCATCCGTATGCCACTGGATGTCGCCCGCATCGGCGCGGACGAAGAGCGAGCGGTATCTACCGTCTCGATAGAGGTTGCCGAGCCGGAGGATCTCGGGATGGCCGGGTAGCAGGAAGTCCGGGTCATACTTTTCGTTTCGTTCGAGCGGGCCGAAGGCGCGGCAAAAGCGCAGGAAGTCCCGGGTGTCGAGCGGGCCGCCTCCGCGCAGCACCAGGAGACCGCCCGAATCGAGCCAGAGCCGGCGCAGCGAGGCGAGCTGTTCCTCTCCGGCCTCGCCGATGGCGAATCCCTCGACGAGGCTGCCGAAACCGGAGGAAGTGATCGGGAGCGGACGCGCGATTCCGGTATCGATCGCCGGCGTCGGAATCACTGCCCGCGCGTGGAACCGTGGGGAAGACGGTCCGGCATGTCGGCGAGCAGGTAGCCGAGGACCGCGAGCATTCCCGCGGCGCGGCGCAGGTCGTCGGGGTCCACCTTGTCGAGGGTGTCGGCTTCGGTGTGATGCCAGTCGAAGTAGTGCTCCGAGACCGTGCGGAAGCCGATCCCCGGCACTCCGTCAGCCATCAGCGGGCGGATGTCGGCGCCGCCGCCCCCGCGGGTCATCGCCTCCGCATCGATCGCCGAGAAGAGGCTGCCGATGGGCCGCAGGATGGCGAGCGCCTCGGCGTACCCGTCGTCCGCATCCGGCCCGTCCCCGAGCCACGGGAGGCCGATACCGAAGCCCACCGGCCGCTCGGCACCGCCGTCCATTTCGATCGCCGCGACATGGTTTTCGATCCCGTCTCCCACGAAATCGCGGTAGGCGGTTCCTCCGCGGCCTCCGTTCTCCTCGTTCGTCCAAAGCACCACGCGCAGGGTGCGCCGGGGGCGGAGTTCGAGCCGCCGGAGCAGGGTCAGTCCGTGCCAGGCGGCGATACATGCGGCGCCGTCGTCGTGCGCGCCGTGGCCGACATCCCACGAGTCGTAATGGCCGCCCATGACCACTACTTCCTCGGGCAGTTCGCTGCCGGTGATCTCCGCCATCACATTGTGGGAGCGCGCGTCGGGGAGGGTTTCCGCTTCGAGTTCCAGGTGGATTTCGATGGGCTCCCCCAGCTCGTCGAGCCGCCGCAGCCGCTCGGCATCCTCGACGGTCAGCGCCGCGGCGGGGATCTTCGGGGTCCCCGCTTCGTAACGCATGTTTCCGGTGTGCGGCGTGGAAAGGCTCCGTCCGGTCGCCGAGCGCACCAGGCTTGCCGCCGCGCCCTTCGCCGCAGCGCGGACCGCCCCCATCCGGCGGTAGGCG
The DNA here is from genome assembly GCA_963422395.1 of Vicinamibacteria bacterium. Lineage (GTDB taxonomy): Bacteria > Acidobacteriota > Vicinamibacteria > Marinacidobacterales > Marinacidobacteraceae. Next base: position 1,341,913 of record OY729431.1, read on the forward strand.
CCGGTCCCGCCGTAGCCCATCCAGGGGACCGCCCAGACCACGATGCGGCCCTCCACTTCCGAACGGGGCATCCGGTCGAGTTCCTCGAAGGACCGGGCGATCACTGCCGGGGCGCGGATCCCGCCGGGCGGCGTGGCCACGCTGCCGCCGAGCGCGAGGATCGGCAGCTGGTCCGTCGAGGGGGAGAGCAGGGTGGCCCGCGCCGGGCCCCGGACCCAGTGCGGTACCAGGACCTCCTGGAGGTGTACCCGGTCGAGTCCCTCGGCGCGCATGGTCTCCGCCGCCCATTCGATGGCGTCCGAAAGCCCGGCAGAACCGCTCAAACGGTGTCCGATGCGCAGTGTCAGATGCTCGAGCTTGGCCCAGGCGTCCCGATCGGTGAGCGCCGCCCCGAGGATCTGTCCGGCGGTTTCGCGGTATCGGTTCGCGAGATCCTGTCGATCCTCGGGATGGAAGGAGGGCGGGTCGGGCGGTTGGGCGCTGGCCGCCGGAGTCAGAAGGAGACCCGCAGCGAGCAGGGAGAAGAAGATGCTGTTCACGGGCGCAGAGGATAGAGCAGTCCGCCGCGCCCGAAAGGGTCTCGCAAGGCGGCCGCAGAGCAGTATCCACAGGCTGTTGTCAGTTTGTGGATGAAATGGCGCGAGCCCCGAGAACGGTCCGGTTCTCCCGGTGGGGGCTTCGCCGTGTTGCATCGCTGGCCTTTGGCCGTGTGACTTCGTCCGCAGGCTGCTAGTCTGCGGGATACCACTGCGGGGTTCGAGGCCTTCTCATGGCGCGTAGCATTCGTTTTCGCGATTTCGTGCTCATCGTTTCCGTCGCTGGGTTCCTGGTCGCGGCGGCGGTGGCGATCCACACCGCCCGACCGGGAGTCGAGGGGCGCTCGGCGCCGCAGGTGCGGGCGAGCGGGGAGTGCGCGAACTGCCACCGGAACGAGACCGGCGCCATCGTCGCGCAGTTCGAGACCAGCGCGCACGCTGCCGCCGAGGTCACCTGTCTCGATTGCCATCGGGTCCACCCGCGCCAGACGGCGGTCGAGCACTACGGGTTCCAGCTCTCGGAAGCCGCCACCGCACTTGCGTGCCAGGGGTGTCACGCCGACGAAGTACGCCAGTTCGAGAGGAGCCGCCACGCGCTGCCGGCCTACGCCGCGGTGATGGGGACGGAGGGGATTCCGGCCTCGTTCCCGGAAGATCGAGTCGCCCGCGCAGAGGAGCTCCATCCGGGAGCGGTGATGCGTCCAGCGAACGCACTCGCCCGGCTGGAGGGACCGGCCACGATCCGTTCCGGGTGCCTCGGCTGTCATGACATCGGAAGACCCAACGCAGACGGCTCCATCGGAACCTGCACCGCCTGCCACAGCCGGCATGCGACCTCCATCTCGATCGCTCGCTCTCCGGCGACCTGCGGGCAGTGTCACATGGGGCCGGACCACGCCCAGAAGGAGATCTACGGCGAGTCGAAACACGGCGTCCTGTTCGAAGCGCTGCGGCACACGATGGATCTCGACGCCGACCCCCAACGGCTCACCGCTTTCGACATGCCGGTGCCGACCTGCGCCACCTGTCACCTGAGCGGCCTTTCCGGCGCGAAGGTCACCCACGACACCACCGAGCGGCTCTCCTGGTGGCTCTTCGCACCGGTGTCGGAGAAGCGCCCGCACTACCATCGGGCGCAGGCAGAAATGCAGGGAATCTGTCTGAAGTGCCACGCCGCGAGCCATGTCGAGCAGTACTACGCCGAGGCCGAGCGGGTCGTCGAAGCCACGAACGCGCGGGTTTCGGCACTCGTGGATCGGATGGCCGAGGTCCAGGCATCCGGCCTGCTCACCGACGCTCCCTTCGACGAAACTCTCGACTTTCTCTTCTTCGACGCTTGGCACTACGCCGGGCGGACGGTGAAGCACGGCGCCTTCATGGACGGGGCCGACTTCGTGCAGTGGCACGGAACCTACGATCTGGTACATCGGCTCAGCGAGATCGAGGAACGGGTGGCGGCGCTCGTCGAGGAGTGACGACCGACTCGTCCACTTTCGGCCGGGGTTTTCGGACCCGGCGCGGCGACTCTCTCGCCGGGGGAGTGCTGCGCGCTTTCCGGGGGGTGCGGCTCGGTCGGGGTTCGCCGACTGCAGCGGCGCGGCGGCTCCGAAGACACCGGCGGCTCCTGCTCGAGATATTCCTCGCCGGGAACCTTCTCTTGCTGGCGGTGGACATCTTCTTCGCGCATTCGGTGAACGGCTTTCGGGAGCCTTCGGAGTGGGTGCCGCTCGGCTTCTCGCTCCTCGGCGGCGGCTTCGTCGCCGGATTGCTCCTCTCCGGGCTTCGCCCTGATGTTCCGGCGTCCCGCATCGCCGGCGGGACCGTCGGCCTGCTCTCGATCGGGTTGGGAATCTGGGGGGCGCTCGCCCATCTCGAAGGGCAGTTCTTCCGTACCCGCACTCTCGAGAGTCTGGTGTACGCCGCTCCGTTCGCAGCCCCGCTCGCCTACTCCGGAATCGGATTCCTGCTGCTGGTCAACCGGGTTTTCGGCAGCGGCTTCGCCTGGGGCCGGTGGGTGATCGGATTCGCCGCCGGCGGATTCGCCGGCTGCTTCCTGCTCGCGCTCCTCGATCACGAGCAGAACGGCTTCTTCTTCTGGACCGAGTGGATCCCGGTCGCGGCAGCGGCGCTCGGCCTTTCGACTCTGGGCGTCGTCGCCTACCGCGACCATCCCGACCCGGCGCTCGTTCGGCTCGCCCTGGCGGTGCTCGGGGTCGAGGCCCTGGTGGGAATCCTCGGATTCGCGATGCATCTCGAAGCGGGCATCCGCACTATCGGCGATCGGACTCTCGAAGCCTTCATCCACGGTGCCCCGCCGTTCGCCCCGCTGCTGTTCATGGACCTCGCGCTGCTCGCCGGGATCGGTTTGCTGGCTCTTCCGGAGGAGGCGCCCGCGGGCGCTGACCGTCTCTGGACCGCCGTTTCGTAAACTCGCCGGAGCCGCCGAAGGTTGCGGCGGCCTGTCCGATGGAGGTTTCCAGGATGCATGAGCGAACGATCAGGATTTGGGGTGGAGCGGCGCTCCTCGCGCTCGTTACGGCGGCGGCGGCGTCCGCTGCGGACGGAAAGCGCCCGCTGCAGCTCGCCGACTATCTCTCGTGGGAGGCGGTGCGGAGTCCGCAGATCGCTCCCGACGGCGGGAGCGTGGTGTACGAGCGGCGCTTCGTGGACTCCATGAAGGACCGCTGGAAGACCGAACTCTGGGTCATCGGCAGCGACGGATCGAGGAACCGTTTCCTCACCGAGGGCGGCGGCCCGCGCTGGTCTCCCGACGGGACCCGGATCGCCTTCCTGCGCGACGGCCAGATCTTCGTGCGCTGGATGGATGCCGAGGGCGCGGAAAGCCAGCTGACCCGGCTTCTGAATCCTCCTTCGCAGATCCAGTGGGCGCCCGACAGCGGTTCGATCGCCTTCCGGGCGGTGGTACCTCCCGGACCCGAGGACACCTGGGCCATCGAGATGCCGAAACCGCCCGAGGGCGCCGCCTGGACGAAACCGCCGCGGATCGTCACCCGGCTGAACTACCGGCGTGACGGGTCGGGGTATGCCCCCGCCGGATTCCGGCACCTCTTCCTGGTGAGTGCCGACGGCGGCACGCCGCGTCAGCTGACGAGCGGCGGCTTCCACCACGACGGACCGCGTTTCGCCGGTGACGGGGCGGCGATCGTGTTCACCTCGCTCCGGACTCCGGACGCGGAACACGCCTGGCGCGAGTCCGAGATCTACCGGGTCGAGGTGGCGACCGGGGAGATCACTGCGCTGACCGATCGACGCGGCCCCGATTCCGGACCGGTCCCTTCCCCCGACGGGAGCATGATCGCCTACACCGGGATGGACTACACCAGGGACACCTATCGGGAGGAATCTCTCACGGTGATGCGCGCCGACGGCGGCGATCCGCGCGTGGTGGCCAACGAGATGGGCCGGCGGCCGGGAATCGTGGGTTGGGCCAGCGACGGGAGCGGGGTCTATTTCAACGCTCAGGTGCGGGGCACCAGCAATCTCTATTTCGCGCCGCTCGACGGTGAAGTCCGGCCCGTTACTTCCGGGAATCACATCCTTTCGGTGGCGACGGTGAGCGGCGATGGAACCGCGGTGGGAGTGGTGAGCGCCTACCACACTCCGGGAAATCTGGTCGCCTTCGAGGTGGATTCCCCGGAGCGGCTCACAACGCTGCATGTGACGAACGCATCGGTGCTCGCCGGAGTGCGTTTCGGTGAGGTCGAGGAGATCTGGTACGAATCCTCGGACGGCCTCGACATCCAGGGCTGGATCGTGAAACCGCCGGACTTCGACCCCTCCTCGAAGTATCCGCTGATCCTCCGCATCCACGGCGGCCCCCATGCGATGTACAACAGCGGTTTCGACTTCAAGAACCAGGACCACGCGGCCAACGGGTATGTCCTTCTCTACACGAATCCGCGCGGCAGCAGCGGCTACGGGAGCGCCTTCGGCAACGAGATCGCGAACGCTTATCCCGGCAAGGACCTCGACGACCTGATGGCAGGTGTGGACGAGGTCTTGTCGCGCGGCTACATAGACGAGCGAAACCTGTTCGTGTACGGCGGCAGCGGCGGTGGAGTGCTGACCTCCTGGATCGTCGGAAACACCGACCGGTTCACTGCGGCAGTGGCGAAAGCGCCGGTGACGAACTGGTTGAGCTTCGTGGGAACCACCGACGGCGCGAGCTGGTACCGGAACTTCGAGAAGCTGCCCTGGGAGGATCCCGAGGAGCACCTCCGCCGATCGACGCTGATGTATGTGGGGAATGTCACCACGCCGACGATGCTGATGACCGGCGAGCGCGATCTGCGCACTCCGATGGAGCAGACCGAGCAGTACTACCGGGCGCTCAAGATGCGGAAGATTCCGACGGCGATGGTCCGGCTCACCGACGGTTGGCACAGCCGCAGCCTGCCCCCGACGAACTTCTTGCGGGTGCAGCTGCTGCTGCGAAAGTGGTTCGACCGCTTCCGGGTCACCGAAGAGACGACCACCGACGAGTCGGGCGGCCGGTGATTCGGCGCGGGCTGTCCCCTCGAAACGACTTCGCCGACGGGCTTCGTCCCCCGGGGGCTCGGCCGAATCAGGGAAAAATGGTATAGCGGCCTCTACCCTCCGGCAGGGGCCTTCTTCGGAGCGGCGCTTGCGCAGTCCGCGGCATTTCGGCGGTGTATCAACGGATATGCCGGTTTCGGTTTTTCTTCCAGGCCCGAAGCCGCGGCAGCTCGTGGCGATCCACCAGGAGTACATCTCGTCGACGAGCCAAACGCCTGGCACTCGCAGTGAAGCCAGCAGCGTTCGTCACGACCATCGGTATCGGTTCTCCTCGAATCTCGTAATGGGGAATCGCGCGCAGAACTTCCTCGACCGCGGCGCGGCCGCAGCTGGCGTCGGGTTGTGTGTGCTTGCACTGAAGGATGATCGTGTGCTGGTCGTCGCCGATGCGCGATATCGCGATACCGTCTGCGCCTCGATCTCGGCTCCGAGGAGTCCGCCGGGTGTCGTAGCCGGCCTCGGCGAGCTGCTGCAGTGCCCAGATTTCGAAAGCTTCCGGTTCCTGCAGATCGATGTCGGCTCGGGCTTCCCGCGTTTCCGAATCTTCGCCGCCGAGCGCCATCGTCATGGTGCTGTGGTAGAGATCGTTCATGTCTCCTTCGGTCGCAGTGGTGGGCGCGAGTACGCGGCGGTTCCTCTCTCGCTTCCGCTCCATCAGGCTGTCGAGCTTCAGATCGAAGCTGTAATCGCCGAAGCGCGGATGCCGGGCCAGCGGCAGATAGACATGCACGAGTCGGCGCTGTCCGATCCGGAACACTCGGTCGGTGCATTGATCCTCCACGGCCGGATTCCACCACCGGGTAAGATGGATCACATGGTTCGCGGCCGTCAGGGTCAAGCCGACACCGCCGGCGCGGGGTGAGAGGACCATCACATCGAATCCCTGGCGATTCTGGAAGGCATCGACGCGCGCCTTGCGCGTCCGCCCGGAGACGGCGCCGTTGACGACCAGAACATCGTTGGGAAGTCGAAAGCGCTGCCGGAGTGCCACGATCAAGAAGTCTTGCATCTCGCGCAATTCGACGAAGAGCAGCACCTTCTCGTGAAGATTCGCGATCTTGTCCAGGATCGAAAAGGTTTCGGAGAGCCTCGCCGATTCCTGGATGTATCGGTCCGGATCGGAGTCGGCCGGCGCGGCGGGATGCAGCGAAATGCTTCTCAGATCTTGGAGGGATTGGAGCATTCTCCCGCCTTGCCGGCTTTGCAGCACGATCTGCTCGTATCGCTCGGCTTGGAGCGGGGGCATCTCAACGACGTGTCGGTGTATGTGCTTGTCCGGCAAGCCGGAGAGATGGTCTTCCTTGAGGCGCCGCAGCATCAGTACCGGGGGAGACTCCACCGTCAATTCGCGATGCAGTTCCGCAAGCGCCGACTGGCCGTCCTCGTCGTCTGCTTCATAGCGCCGGCTGAAGTCTTTCAGGGTCGCGAATTTGCCGGGCTCGATCCGGTCGAGCATCGACCATATGTCGGCCGGTCGGTTCTCTACCGGGGTGCCGGTCATCAATAGGGCGAAATCCACATTCATCGCGAGTGCCGCGTCGGTGATGCGGGCGCTCGGATTCTTGATCTTCTGTGCTTCGTCGAAGACCGCAGCACGCCAGTGGACGCGGCCGAAGCTGTGTTGGTAGTCGCGCAGCGTCTCATAGGTGGTCAGCACCCAATCCGCTTCCGACAGCGCCTCGACTTTCAGTTTCGGTAGCGGCGGATCGGCTCTGAGTTCGTTGCCCGCCTCATTCGCTCCGGTTCTGAGTTGCCGGAGGCCTGCACCATGCGCCTCGACGGCTCGGCCGAGTCCGGCTTCGGACAAGTGCTGGTCGTGCTCGTCCCGCCAGTTGCGAAGCAATCCGGTCGGGGCGACTACGAGTAGCGGCCGGGGCGCGAGGCCCACGGTGAGGGCGTATGACTTCAGGCAGGAGAGGAACGCCAGCGCCTCCAAAGTCTTGCCCAGGCCCATGTCGTCGGCCAGCAGGACGCCCCAGCTTCCAGCGTCCCAGTGGGATCGCAGCCACGCGAGGCAGTCCTGCTGGTGCGGGAAGAGGGTGGTGCGGAGATTCGGGGCTGCGGCCGTTATGCCGGGCGTGCGCTTCCTGCGCTCGCGATGGAACTGAAGGGCTTCCAGGTTGTCGGCGACGAGCAGCACTCGATCGCTACCGTCCGGTCCGGCTCCTTTGCCGGGGCGAGGTCGTTCCCTGTCGGGCTTCGGTCGCGCCACCGGGGCCCTTCGGCGAACCAGTTCCTCGATGGCTTCGATGGCGGCCGGATCCGCGGGGATTTCGCTGTCGTCACCGACTCGGACGGTCGGATCGCATCGCTCGACCGCCGTGCGGACTCTTTCGAGCAGATCCGGGAGGTCGTCGGATTCCAGGTGCACGATCTGTGAACCGATACGGAGTCCCAGTTTCTCGGGAGGGAGCCAGGGCTCCGCCGCCTGTTGGATCCACGGAAGCGGCTTTTCGATCCAGATGCCGATACCGCGCACCCGTTCGCTCAATCCGAGGTCGCTGAAGATACTGTCGACATCGATCTGCTCATCGCCGGCGCCGTCGAGCGCTCCGCGGAGGTATCCGGGGACATCCCGAAGGAAGTCGCGCCGCTCGCCGGCGGTGCCTGTCTGGGCGCGCCGGACGGAGCCGAGGAGCCGTTCGACTTCCGGCGTCAGCACGACATAGGCCCCACCTCCGGCCGCGTACCGGTGCTTCACCTGCGACAACCCCCGGAAACGCCGTGCGAACTCTTGCTGACGGGCGGAAGGCAGGGAGCGGGTGAAAACCTGTTCCTCGTCCTCCGCATCGGTGATGCGCGTCTCCCGGCGGCCGACTATCGGATCGAAGTTCGGCTCGCCATCATCGTCCAGGAACGGGGCGAGTTCGAAACTCGACGCCACGACGATGTGCAACGCCCGCAGCTTTCCATCGACGACAGCGTCCTCGGGAAGGATCTCCGCGATCCGTCCCCATTGGAGCATTCGGGTTTCGAGATCCGCGTTCTCCGCTCGTTGGAATCGGTCGATGGCATCGGTGATGGTGTACAGGGGGTCCAGCAGCAAGAAGTCGTCATCACCGACCCGCAGCCAGGCGCCCTGGCGGCGTGTGCCCAATACGCGCCGACCCTTGTTGCGGAATCCATAGTGGATATCGAAATTCGGGTCGTGGATCGCGCCGCTTGCGACGATCTCGAGTGCGTAGGGAACGGCGTCGGGAAGCTCGATGCGGCGCAGCTCGTCCTGCGTCAAACCGGCAACGCTCGGCCATGGGATCGACAGCGTGCGTCCCTCTTCGTGTTCGACGGCACTCCCGTCGTCACGGAGTCGAATCAGCGTGCCGGCACCCGAAGAATCGCTGGCGTGCGCAGTCCACTCGCTCACCGGTAGCGGCGGGTCGCTGCCCATTCGGACGGTCAAACCGCCCGGGGTCGGCTCGAACGCGAAGGATTTGGCCATCGGATCTACCAGTTGTGCGAGGGTTTTCGCCCGATCGGCCTGCGGCTTCTTGCCGAGGCTTTTCTCCGTCTCCGCCGCCTGAATTCGGGATATATGGTCAGATCGGGGTTTCCGTTGACTTCTCTCAGCTGGTCGGGGAAATACTCGGCACGATCGACCTCGATGTCCATCTCGATTGTCCCGTAACCAATCCATGATCTGGTCCTGCCACCGGCCGGTGAGATTGCCGTCATGCCGTTGCGAAAAATCCTCGCCGGAGACCAGATCGAATCGAGAATACTCCTGTTCGTACAACTTGGGCGCAGCAGAATTTCCGTCGAGCCAGAATCGGCAGGTACCGTTGTGGCTCCATTCCGCGACGGTCATCACTCCGGGAAGCTGCAGCAAGAGCACCGATTGATTCCCCTGAGCACCCTTTAGCATGGCGGTCGTTTCGAACTCGTCGGAGACCGCATTCTTCCGCTGTAGGATGGATTTAGCGTGCCGGCCGAGCGCGAAGCAGATGTCCGGGTCCAAGGGCAGGAATGCCCGCCAGAAGGCTTCCCGATAGCGCCAATGTCGGTCGAGCGCGGTCTCCTGGACGAGCAGGAAGAACTGTTCGAGCGCGCGTTCGTTGAGCCACCGGATCACCACCCGCCGAACTGGATCCGGAACCCTTGGCCACCTGCTCTTCCCGGATGGCAGGCGCGGGTCACCGAAGTGCCGCAGGAAGAAGGGTTGCAGTCGTTCCCTGATCTCAGGGTTCGGAGCCCTTTCGACGAAAGGACCGAGGAGCGCTTGCGCGATCTCCGATCGCACGGTCCGGTCGTCGAAACGCAACTGGCCGTCGCAGGTGAGGAGGATGAGCAGCCGATCGAGTGGACCGGACCCGAGGCAGTTGCCGCGGAGGAGCGACTCGGCGTCCGGAAGGTAGGCGCAGATGCCCGATTCCAGGAATCCGCAACGCGCGAATTCGGCGTCGAGTCCGGTCTGGCGAAGGGCTTTCTCCGGAGAGTCTGCCGCCGACACCAACTTCCGCACGAACTTCCGGGACCCGTCGGTATCCAGAATGCCCAACTCCTGGAAGCGTTTGCGCCAGCGCTGCAGAGAGGGGGGAGGAGGCGATGAGCCGCCTTTCACGGCTTTTCGCAGCAGGCGGCACAGCCCGTCGAAGGTCGGCAGACCGACGGGATAGACGCGGAGGAATTCGTGGAACAGGGGCAACACCGATCGAGTGCGGCGACCGGCAGCCAGCCAGCGGCGGCGGTATTCCGTCACGACGGCGGGCTCCGCACCCAGCCAGCCTGCGGCTCCTGCCGCGGTGTTGCTGCCGCCGATGCGGTTTCCTTCTCGCTCCGGGTAGAACAGGACCCACGGCAATCGCCGCAAGTCGCGGGGCGCGAGCTGGGAGAGCGAGCGGTCGCGATGCCAGGACTCCGCCACTCGGCGATGCAACGCTTGCAGGTCGTAGGCCGCGGGGGTTTTCGGCTGGACGGCCTCCAACAGCTTTTCGATCCTGGCAGCCGCTTTCTTCGTCTTTCGCGGCTCGTAATCGCGCTCGATCTTCTGGAAGCCGATCCAGCGTGCCAGGGATTGCTTCAGGGACGGCACATTCATGGCGACCCTTCACCGACTCGTTCGCGAATCTCGATTTGGACTTCGGAGTCCTGCTGCAGTAACCCCTTCGGGGGTTCGAGGAGGAATCGGAGATCGATACGCCGATTGTCGTCGGCTCGTTCGGAATAGCGAGTCGCCGGCCGGGTATAGCCGTGGCCGCTGGTGCTCAAAATGGGATAGCCGTGCGTGTTCCGCAGCTGTTCGACCCCGGGCTCGCACGCGACGATCATCCGATGTACGGTAGCGGCCCGCATCGACGACAATTCGAGATTGTCCAGGAAACGGTTTCCCGCGGCGACCGGTACCTCGTCGGTGTGCCCTTCGATCAGCAAGGTCTCGAGGAGCCAGGGGAACCGTCGTTCCCTGCAGGAGTACGCGGTCGGATCGGCGGGCGGCTGGCAGTACGGCAGCGCCCCATCAGCTGCTTCCACCGGAGGCTCCCCAGCGCCGCTCGGGCGCGAGGAGACATAGCAGGGCAAGACCTCGGCGATGGCGTTCGCCAGCCGCCCCACATGGACCAGGTGGCCGGCCACCGGCAGTTCGCTGCCGGAAGGGAAATTGATGGAGTTCTCCGACAGCCGCAACACGCCCTGCTCGGGAAAGACCTCGACGCGGATGCCGGCGTCTTCGAGCCGGCTGGCGATCGCCGCCAGGATATGGCCGCGCGTTTCGTCGGCAGCGGTCAGTTCTTCGGTGACGGTGTCCTGTTCCTCGGTGACTTTGGCGAGCTGATACGCGAAGACGGCCAGCATGATGATGAAAACGAAGATCAGTGCCGAGACGAGATCGCTGACGCTGGCGAGGTAGCTCTGGCCGGTGTCCGGCGCGGGTCTCGTATTGCCGGTCGTCACCTCGATCTCCCGAGATGCTCGGTCAGGTCCTCGATCGACTGGTTGAGTTCTCCGGTGGCTCCGGCCAGAGACTGGATGGTCTTCGAGGTCGTATGGTCCAGCTCGTTGGCGAACCGTTTCACCTGTTCGCAATACCTCGCCAAGCCTTCATCGAATTGCCGAAAGACCTCGGCGAGCGAGGCATCCATGTTCTCGAACCGTTCCTGGTAGCGACCCCAGGTTTCGGCGACCGACTGCTGATGCTTTTCGAGCCTATCGACCAAGGTACCGACCTGGCCGGCGAGATCGCTCGTCCGTTCGAGCGTGCCGGCGGTCCGGTTGCTCGCGGTGCGGATGTCGTTCGCGGCCCGCCCGATGGGTTCCGCGGCTGCTGCGATCTGCCGGTGGGCCGATTCCATGGCGTCGCGCAATCCGTCGAGCCTATCCACGAACTTCGTCATTCCGCCCAGCACCTGTTCGCTCTGCCGGGTGGACCGATCGAGGCTCTCAGCGGAAGCCTTCAGACCTTGCATCGATCCCGAGATCTGCTTGGCAGCCTCGACGCCGGTTCGGGCCAGATCCTGCGCCGCCGCCCCGACGGCTTCGCGCAACTCGACTGAAGCGGCCGTGCTGGAGGCGGCCATCTGTTCCGCCAGCTGTTCGGAAGCTCCCGTGATCTTGCGGGTGACTTCCCCGAGCGCCTGTTGGAGCGTCTCGGTCACGGTGTTCGCACCAGCATCCATCGATGTTCTGACCGCCGTGAGAACCGAATCGAGCGTCGTGCGAATGTCCTGCTGCGCCTGTGTCAGTCCGGCGGCGGAGTCCTTCAGCGTTCGGTTCAGGTCGGTGACGATCGCAGCCATCTCCTCGAACTGCGATCCGGTCCGCTCCTGCATGGTTTCGGTGAGCCGGCCGAGTGCCTGTTCGATCATATGGCTGGTTTCGTTCGACCGGTCCGCGCGGAGTCCTTCGACCGCTTCCACCAGGCGCTCCAATTGGGGTGACAGGCGGCCGGCGATCTTCTCGTCGAGCGCCTTTTCCAGGGAGAAGATCAACTCGGTGTTGAAGCGTTCGAGTTGCGTTACCGCGCGCTTCGCCTGTTCGAGCTGGTCTAGCGCGACTCCCTCCGAAGTGACCCGTACCAGCCGGGATTCGATGGCGCTGACCCAATCGTCCAAGCTGCGATGGAGCTTTCGCGAGAAGCGGCGAAGGATCAACACGAAGACGATCGAGCAGCCGATTCCGACGATGGATGTCACAAATGCCAGGGAGGCACCGTCGAGGAGCTGCTGCAGGGAGGAGATCATCTCCTCCGGATCGTCGGACGACAGACCGGAACTCGCCGCGCCGACCCCGAAGGCGAGCCCGAGGAAGGTGCCGAGGATGCCGCCACCGGTCAGCAGGTTCGGCATCGATTCGTACCAACGAAAGTCGATTTTGGGAACGATGATCGTGGCGTCGTTCAGATACCACGACACCTCGCCGGTATTGCGGATCGGGTCGTTGGATCCGGGCGCCGGACGCACCAGGGTCTCCACGAATGCCTTCCACGGCAGACCGAAAACCTCCTCGGTGTGATCGCTGTACCGTTCGAACTCGCTGACGAATTGTTTTTCCCCATGGATGTCGACTAATACGGCTTTCAGCCCCTGGAGTGATTTGAGCAACCTATGAGATTTGTGGATTAGCGTCCAAGCGGACCAGAAAGTGAATACGACGATGCCTCCGCACCACCAGTAGACGAAAGAATCGCCGAGGACGAAGTCGGAGATCATCGCCGCACCCGGGGAATTCGACCGGAACTCGGGCCCGTGATGGCCGCCGAAATGCGAGGGTGCCGCCTGCCGCCGGTAAGAGAGGACCTCGGCCGGTCGGTCGAGAGCGGGAAGTGGTGAACCGCCGTCATCGTGATCGATGGTACCGGTATCCCTCGAAAACAGGATCCCCTGGAACCCTGCGGACCCGCCCCGAGTTCGGCCTGGGGCAGCGGCTTGGGAAGCGGCCTCCCGCAGCGGTCATCGAGACAGCAGGAGAGCACTTCGACGAAGTGCGGCCGACGACTCGAATCCCGCCACGAGTTCTACCTTTCGCAAGTGGCCGTTGCCACGGGAAAGCGCGGGCCGCACAATGCGCACCATGAAACGCCTGCCTTTTCCGCCCTTCCGGGTTCTGCCTGGCTTCCTGCCGGTCTTTCTGGTTCTGCTCGCCGCCTTCGCGGTCGCCGCCTCCGCCTTCGCCCGGCCCCAGAAACCGGTGCTCCACGGGAAGCACTGGATGGCGATCACCGGCAAGCCCCTCGGGGCCACCGCCGGGGCGATGATCTTCGGCCAGGGAGGGAACGCGGTGGACGCCGCCTGCGCCATGCTGGGCGCGACGGCGACGATGTTCGACGCCCTGAGCTGGGGTGGAGAGACCCAGGCGCTGCTCTGGCACCCCGAAGAGAAGAGAGTGATCGGGATCAACGCCCTCGGAGCGGCGCCCAGCGGGGCCACCCCGGAGTTCTTCCGAGGGCAGGGGATGGACTACCCGCCCGCCCTCGGCCCGCTGGCGGCGGTGACCCCGGGGACGCCCGGCGGGCTCATGACGATGCTCGCCGAATACGGCACGATGTCGCTCGCCCAGGTGCTCGCTCCGGCGATCCAGATGGCCGACGGCTACCCCATCGAAGCCTCCGCCGCCCGGGCCATCCAGCGGGGAGCGGAGCGGATCGCCGAATGGCCCTACTCGCGCCGCACCCTGCTCCCGCACCGGGAGGACGGCGAAGACCGCGGCAGGACGGGGGACCTCGCCTCCGAGCGCGGGAACTACTGGGACCGCGACGATCCTGCCTACCGGGATTTCTCGGCGGGCGGGCCTGCTCCCGGCGAGATCTTCCGCCAGCCCGAACTCGCCGAGACGCTTCGCAAGCTGGTGGATGCCGAAGCCGAAGCGCTCGCCGCGGGCAAGGACCGCAAGCAGGCGATCCAGGCCGCCTACGACCGCTTCTACGAGGGAGACATCGCCGAGGAGTTCGTCCGCGGCGTTCAGGAACAGGGCGGCCTCATCACCACCGAGGACCTCGCCAACTGGGAGGTTCACATCGAGGAGCCGGTTTCCACGGCCTACAAGGGGATCGAGGTGTACAAGCTCACCCACTGGGTGCAGGGGCCGGTGCTGCTCCAGGCCCTGAACATCCTCGAGCCCTTCGATCTGAAGGGAATGGGCTACAACAGCTCCCGCTATATCCACACCCTGTATCAGGCGATCAGTCTCGCCTTCGCCGACCGTGACTTCTACTACGGTGATCCTTACTTCCCTCCCGAGGAACCGATCGTCGGGCTGCTGTCGAAGGACTACGCGAGAAAGCGCGCCGAAAGCATCCTCTCGGACCGTAACGACCCGGCCATCGGCCCGGGGGATCCCTACCCGTTCCAGGGCGGGGAAAACCCCTTTTCCGATTATCTCGACCGCTTCTCCGGCACCGCCGGGCGGCCCACGACCGAGGAAGAGCGGCAGGAGTTCCTCGATGGATTCCTCGCCGGCACCACCTCGATCCAGGCTGCCGATGCCGAGGGCTGGGTGGTTTCGATCACGCCGAGCGGCGGTTGGCTGCCGGCGGTGCTCGCCGGGGAGACGGGGATCGGCCTCAGCCAGCGGATGCAGAGTTTCGTGCTCGATCCGGCGATGAATCCCTTCAATGTGCTGGAACCGGGGAAGCGTCCCCGCGCCACCCTCACTCCGAGCCTGGCGGTCAAGGACGGTGAGCCGTTCCTGTCCTTCGCGGTCCAGGGGGGAGACAGCCAGGATCAGAATCTCCTGCAGTTCTTCCTGAATGTGGTGGAGTTCGGCATGGATGTGCAAGAAGCCGCCGAGGCCGCCAACTTCAACAGCTATCAGCTGCGCAGCTCCTTCGGCGCCCACGAATCGGAGCCCGGCTCCCTGCTGCTGAACGCCGAGGTTCCCGCGTGGGTCCGCGACGAGCTGATCGGGATGGGTTATTCCCTGCGCTTCGCGCCGCGGACCTCCGGACCGATCAACGCCATCTGGTTCGACCGCGAGCACGGAACCTTCTGGGGTGGTTCGAGCCACCACGGCGACGACTACGGAGTGGCCTGGTGATGCGCTCGTTCCACTCGCTCCGCCGCGGCGCGCTTCCGGCGAGAGCGTCTGTCCCGTTTCTTCGGGGCCGTTTCTTCTTGGGTATCTCGCTTGCCGGTGTACTCCTGTCGGGTCCACTCTTCGCGCAGGAGGAAGAGAGGAGTCCCGCGTCGCTGCGCGTGACTCCCGAGGAGATCACCCTCGCTGCCGGGGAGACCGCCCAGATCGTTGCGACGGTGTTCGACGAGGCCGGAGTGGAGATCGAGGACGCCGAGGTGCTCTATCTGCCGCTCTACGGCCCGTTCTGGAACCCCGAGAAGCGCACCTGGGGCTTCAACATCTTCAAGGTCTCGCGCGAAGGGGAAGTCTCGACCCGGCGCCCGGGGGATTTCGCCGTCATGGTCCGGGTCGTCGGCTCGGGTATCGACCCCTCGGCGCGTGATGCCGAGTCCGAGGGGTATCTGGAGCAGCGCATCCCGCTCACGATCCAGCCGCGTCCGGTGGCCGCTCTCGACCTCAGCGTCGAGGGCCCGCTCTACGCCGGATCCGAAGTGACCGTCCACGCCGATGCGCGTGATGCCGCCGGTGCGCCCGTGGAAGGGATCGAGGTCCGCTGGAGTTCGTCCGACGCGGCGGTGGCGCTTCCGGTGGGGCGGCCCGTGACCATCGAGCGCGCCGCGGCTCGGGGGCTCGTCGCGCTGCTGCGGCCGGGGCGCGCCGCACTCACTGCGGCGGCAGGCACGCAGACCGCCGAGCTGGAGCTCGAAGTGATGCCGAATCCGGTCGTGGAAATGACGCTCACGCCGGACCGCAGCGCGGTTCGCACCGGCGAGGTGGCCCGCTTCGCGGCGGCGATGACGGATGAGGCGGGAGGCCGGGTGGACGAGGTGCCGGTCGGGTTCAGCGTCTTCTCCATCACCGACGCGATGGGGAGCGGCGGGCCCTCTTCGGGCCTGATCACCCGTGAAGGCCGATTCGTCGCCGATCTGCCGGGGATCTATACGGTCGTCGCCCGCACCGGTACGGTTTCGGCATCGGCGGTGATCCGGGTGTCCGAGCGCGGCGTCCGGCGGCCCATCGAACTCGTCGGACACGGCCGGGTGAAGGACCGGGCGACTTCGGACCTCTGGGTCTGGGAGGCGCCGAATGGGCGGGATTACGCGATCACCGGCACCCATAGCGCGGCCGGCCACGCTTATGTCTGGGATGTGACGAACCCGGAGAATCTGGAATTGGTGGATGTGGTGCGGGTGGACGCCCGCACCGTGAACGATGTGAAGATCGCCGAGGACGGCGCGGTGGCGGTGATTTCGCGGGAAGGGGCTTCCAACCGGCGGAACGGGCTCGTGATCCTCGATGTGTCCGATCCGTCCGTCGGGGTGCGAAAGCTCGCGGAGTACGACGATCAGCTCACCGGAGGAGTGCACAACACCTTCATCCATGCGGGTCATGTCTATGCGCTGTCCGGAGGCCGGCGGTTCGACATCATCGACATCGAGGACCCTTCGGTTCCACACCGCGTCGGGAGCTTCGCCCTCGAAAACCCCGCGCGCTCGATCCACGATGTCTGGGTGATGGACGGGATCGCCTACTCGGCCAACTGGAGTGACGGGGTGGCGGTCATCGATGTCGGCGGCGCGGGCAAGGGCGGCACTCCCCAGGATCCGAAACTCGTCGGGCAGTTCCCGTTCCCCACCGGCTGGAACCACGCGGTCTATCCCTACCGGAGCGTCTCGACCGGGAAGTTCTACATATTCGCCGGCGATGAAGCGGCGCGAAGCGGCCGCTACAGCCCGCTCGCCGAGATCGGCACCGGAACTCCCGGCTACGACGAGGAACCCACCCGCTGGCGCGGCTGGATCCATATCCTGGAGTGGGACGAGAACTTCGAGAAACCGCCCCGGCTCGTCGGCCGCTACGAAGTGCCCGAAGCGGGCAGCCACAACATCTGGATCGAGGACGATGTGATGTATGTGGCGTTCTACAACGGCGGTCTGCGGGTGGTGGATGTCTCCGGCGAGCTGCTCGGCAATCTCTACCGCCAGGGGCGGGAGATCGCGCGGTTCCTCCCGCTCGATCCCGAGGGCTTCCTGCCGAATGCACCCCAGGTCTGGGGCGCACAGCCGCACAAGGGCACGATCTTCTTCTCGGACCGCAACTCCGGTCTGTGGGCGGTACGGCTCGGCGAGCGCCCGGGAGAAGAAGCGACCGACGAACAGCAGTAAACCCGAAGACGGCTCGGCGGGCCGTCTTCGGGCCGCGATTCGAGCCCGCTCCGCCGTCCCGAAATCGGCGGGTCTCGATGGGATCGATGGGTGGCAGGATTCGTCACGATTCACGAGTAGGGTTCTTGCGGCGCCATAGGAGGCGGCCCTTCCTGCGGGGATGAGAGAGTCCCCCCTGTTCCCCGGTGCGAGTTCCTCGCCGGCCGCTCGCCGAGGTCGGCTGCGTTCGCCGAAGCGCCCGGCGCCCGCGTACGATCGCGTGCGTCCCGTCCGGGATGCGCCTCAAGCGGGAGAACGGCCAGTTCTTCACCGAGGGCGACCCTTTCGGCTTTTTCAGCTATCCGGCAGGCATTCCGCAAGCTGTGGGCGCCGAGTCGGTCACCCCGATCGATGAGAAGAAAGAGCACCGGCGGCGCCCCCCTCAGCAGACGCCCGGACCGACTGTCTCGCCGCCGGCGAAAGCCAGTACAGCTCTGGAGGGCCGACGCGAAACGGGAGGGCCGCGACGCGAAACGAACCCTCGGTCCGAAGGAGGCCGCTGGGGGAAGGGGCCTCCTTCGGGCTTCTGCTGCTCTACTGCTGGTCGGTCGTCGCGACGGCCCGGCTCCGCACCTCGCCGACGAAAGGAACATCGTCGTCGGCTTCGCCGAGGAAGGTCTGGAGGGTGGCGTAGGCGCGGTTCGCCGCTGCCTGATCGCCGAGCGCCTCGGCTGCGCGGGCGAGCCCGAGGAGCGAAGCGGTGCGGTTCGGAGTCCGAGCGAGGCTGGCCTCGAACTGTTCTCGGGCCGCTTCCGCCTTTCCGGCGGCGAGCAGGAGCTCTCCCCGCAGCTCATGGGACGGCTTCAACGGATAGGTCGGGCCGGACGGCGGGTCCTGAGTTTCTTCGATGGCGGTCGCAGCGGCGGCGTGCTGCAGCGCACTCTCGGTATCCCCAGCGAGTCCGGCGAGCAACGCCTCGACTTCATGCTGCATGATGCGGACGGAATCGGCCTGGTACGCCTCTCCGGCCTCGGCGCGGGCATCGGCGAGCGCCCGGAGCTGCTTCACGGCTTCGCGGGCGCTGCCCTCGTCCCCTTCGGCATGCGCTTTCATTCCCGCGGCGAGCAGGAGGTTGGCGGTCGAGTTGTAGCGGCTTTCGTCCACCTCTCCCTCGGGGAGGGCGATGGCGTCATACCGGCCGGACTCGATGGCATGCCGCGCCGCCATGGAAGCGGAGATCCGGCGGAGCCGCATCGAGTCGGTCTCGTCGGCGGCGGCGTCCACGATGGTGATCGCGTCGAGCACCTCGCGGTACTGCCCCCGCTGCAGGTCGGCGTACGCCTTCCATTCGAGGCTGTGATAGTCGCGCTTGGTGATCGAGAGGTTCTTCGACTCCACCCACTTGGCCGAAGCGTCGTAGGCCACTTCGTTGGAGGCCGCGGCCCGGTTCCACATCCCGTGCTGCACGAAGATGTGGGACGGCATGTGCTGCGCGTGGTGCGCTTCCGGGGCGATCTCCGCGTAGCGGTTCGCGGCTTCGAGGGCGAGCGGAGCGTGCTCGGGATCGTCGAAGGAGTGGATCACATAGTGCGCGGCGCCCGGATGGTCGGGCTCTTTCTGGAACAGCTCGGTGACGATGGCCCCGGCCTTCATCTGGCGGTGGAACCCCGGCTCGCCCCGCCGCACCAGGCCGAGGTAGGAGAGTGCGTAGAACGCCTGCGCCTCGTTGTCCTCGGGGTGCGCCTCGGCGAGCCGCCGCATCGCCTGGTGGTAGAGCTCGTCGCGCTCGTACTTGCCGCCGGGGCCGTAGAGGATCTCGACGGTGTCCAGATAGAGCCGTTCGCGCTCGGTGGGGGTCTTCGCCCGACGTTCGGCGCGGGTCGCTCCGAAACGCTCGAGGACTTCACGCGCGGCGCTGATGTCCTGCTCGGACCAGAGCGGGTGGTTGTGGCTGAGCGCCTCGCCCCAGTAGGCGAGCGCGAATTCGGAATCGATCTCCTGCGCGTTGCGGAACGCTTCCGCGGCTTCTTCGTACCAGAAGCTGTGGAGGGCTGCGACCCCGCGCTGGAAGGCGTCCTGCGCTGCCTCGGCGCCCGAGTTCGGGAAGTCCACGGTCCCGAGGTCCGATCCTTCGCCGAATTCCTCGCCGAATGCTGGGGAAACCAGCAGGGCGAGGACGGCGAAGGCGGAAGCGGCGCGGCGAAGGGAGTTTTTCGACGAAAGCATGGAAACCTCCAGCGGGTGCTCCGCACCCGGAAAACCGAATATTAGCCGAGCAGCCGTTCTCGCCGCCATCGTCTCCCGCGCCTAGAATTCCGGGAACGCGAAGGCGTGTTTGGAGTTTCCGCCCCTATGACCACCGCCCCGAGTCCTGCGCGCCGCATCGAAATCCGCGAGGCCTTCGCCGGCCGGCTGACCGCCGAGCTCGGCCGGGTGGTGGTGGGGCAGCAGGCGGTGGTGGAGCGGGTCCTGATCGGCCTGCTGACCCGCGGCCACCTCCTGATCGAAGGGGTCCCCGGAATCGCCAAGACCCTGCTCGCGAAGAGTGCGGCAGAAAGCGTCCGGGCCCGCTTTTCGCGGGTGCAGTTCACTCCCGACCTCCTCCCGGCGGACCTCATCGGAACCCTGATCTTCGACCAGCGGGAACGGACTTTCGTTCCTCGGAAAGGCCCGGTGTTCACGAACTTCCTGCTCGCCGACGAGATCAACCGCGCGCCTGCGAAGGTGCAGAGCGCGCTGCTCGAAGCGATGGAGGAGCGGCAGGTCACGATCGGGGACGAGACCTGGAAGCTCGAGGAGCCGTTCGTGGTCCTCGCCACCCAGAACCCCATCGAGCAGGAGGGCACCTACCCGCTGCCCGAGGCTCAGGTGGACCGCTTCATGATGAAATTGAAGATGGGATTCCCGGAGCTCGCCGAAGAGCGGCGGATCCTCGAGCGGATGGCGAATTCCGCGGTTCCGCGGGTCGAGCCGGTATTGGGGCCGGAGGAGATCGCCGCCGCGCGCGAGCTCGTGGAGGCGGTCTATGTGGACGAACGCATCCGGGACTACCTCCTCGGGTTGATCCGGGCCACCCGCGATCCGGCGGCGTTCGGCATGGACATCGCTCCGCTCGTCGAGCACGGTGCTTCGCCGCGAGCGAGCCTCGACCTCTACCGCGCGGCCCGCGCCCGTGCCTTCCTCGAAGGCCGGGACTTCACTGCGCCCGAAGATGTGAAACACCTCGCGCCCGATGTCCTCCGCCACCGGCTGATCCTCTCCTACGAAGCGGAAGCCGAAGAGGTGGACGGCGACGAAATCGTCCGCCGCGTTCTGGATGCGGTCGAGGTCCCCTGAACCCTCAGTCTCCGAATTCCCGTCTCGAATCCTGCCGTGCCCAACGCCGGACCCCTCTCCGGACTGTTCGGCGGGGGTGGCCGTTCTCGGGCGCTGCCGCCCGAGCCGACGCTCTCCACCGCAGAGCTGTTGGCGCGAGTGCGAAGGATCGAGATCCGCACGCGCAAACTGGTCTCCGAGGCGCTCGCCGGCGCTTATCTCAGCACCTTCAAGGGCCAGGGGATGGAATTCTCCGAGGTCCGGGAGTACGCCCCCGGCGACGACATCCGCTCGGTGGATTGGAATGTGACTTCCCGCACCGGGACGCTCCAGGTCAAGAAATTCGTCGAAGAGCGTGAACTCACCGTGCTGTTCCTGCTCGATGTGTCCCGATCGTTCGCGTTCGGCAGCCGGGAGCAGTTCAAACGCGCGGCCGCCGCCGAAGTCGCCGCCGCGCTCGCCTTTTCTGCGATCCGCTCCGGCGACCGAGTGGGGGCTCTGCTGTTCAGCGACCGCGCCGAAACCAGACTTCCGGCGCGAAAGGGCCGGCGCCACGGGCTCCGGGTGCTGCGGGATCTGCTTTCGTACGAGCCCGTCGGGAAAGGGACCGACATCGCTGGGGCTCTCCATCTGCTGAACCGAGTGGTGCGCCGGCGAGCGACGGTGTTCCTGCTGAGCGATTTCCTGGGTGATCCTGCAGAGCGCTGGCTGCGGCCGCTCCGGGTGGCGGCGCGGCGGCACGACCTGATCGCGATCCGGGTCAGCGACGGGTGCGAGCGCGCCCTGCCCGACCTCGGTCTGGTCACTTTCGAGGACGCCGAGACCGGCGCCGCGGTCTGTCTGGATACCGCGGACCGGAGGGTTCGGGCAGCGTTTTCGGAGCGCGCCCGCCGCATCGGCGAAGCGGCCGCCCGTTCGCTCCGCGAGGTCGGGGTGGATCTGGTGGAAGTGGTTGCCGGCGAGTCCTACGACACCCCGCTTCGCCGATTCTTCCGGATGCGGGAGAGGCGGCGCCGATGAACCGCGCCGGGTTCTTCGCGCTCCTGCTGGCGGCGTCCCCGGTTCTTCCTGCCGAAGACGATGCGGCGGCCGAAGCTCGCGCCGCCGCCGAAGTCGCCGCCGAACCGGTGGAGGTGGGCGGAGTTTTCGATCTCGAGGTCACCGTGGAGGTGCCCGAAGGCGCCGAGGCGGCGCCGCTCTTCGACGCCGCCCTCGGGGACTTCCGAGTGCTCGGGGCCTCGTCGGGAGAGCGCGGCCCGGAGCAGCTTCCGGGAACCCTCCGTTTTCGCCTCCGCCTCGGGGCGTTCGTGCTCCCCGGCGACCACGAGATCCCCCCGGTCCCGATCGGTATCCGAACTGCGGACGGTTCCCTCGCCGAGATCCAAACCCCGGCAGTTCCGGTCCGGGTGGTCTCCGCCTTGCCGCCCGGGGAACGGGACGCCGCTTCCGATATCCACGATATTCGCGGGCCATTCCCCCTGGAAGTCTCTCCTCGATGGAGATGGATCGGCTTCGCTGCCCTCGTGCTCGCAGCACTCGCGGCGGCGGCCTGGTTCCTCGTTCGGCGCCGGATGCGCCGCGACGCCCCCGCCGTCCCGCCGGCTCCGCCGACGGCGGAGGCCGAGGCGGCGCTCGCCCGCCTCTCGGCCTCGGGACTTCTCGAAGCCGGGGATGTGGTGGGGTTCTACGCGCGCCTCGCCGGGATCATGAAGCGCTACGCCGGCCGTCGTTTCGAGACTGCCTGGAGCGAGCGCACCACCGGGGAGATGCTGGCCGAACTCGGCGCCCGGGTGCCCTTCGACCAATCGCCCGCGCTGCCCCTGCTCGCCGGGCTGCTCACCGAAGCCGATCTCGCCAAGTTCAGCGATCGGCCCTTCCGCGAAGACGCTGCCCGCTCCCGCTTCGTCGAGGCGGGGGTCTTCCTCGACCGGACCCGGCCGGCGGTGCTTGCGGATCTGGCCGCGGACCGGACGGCGCCCCCCTCGGAGAAAGGATCGAGGTCGGCCTGATGCGTCTGCTCTGGCCCTGGGCGCTTTCCGGCCTCCTTCTCGTGCCGCTGCTCGTCTTCGCCGCCCGGCGCCACGAATCTCCCGCGCTCCGCTTCCCCGAGGCCGCCCGGATGATGGAACTGCCCCGCTCGCTGCGGTCGCGCTTCGCCTTCCTGCCCGGGGCTCTGATCCTCACCGCGCTCGTCCTCGCCACGATCGCGCTCGCCCGGCCGCAGACCGGGATCACCCGCGAATCGGCTACCAGCCTGGGGGTGGACATCGTGCTCGCCCTCGATATCTCTTCGAGCATGCGAGCGGAGGATTTCGCCCCGGCGAACCGGCTGACGGCGGCGAAGGAAGTGCTCGAAGACTTCATCGAGCGCCGGGCGAGCGACCGACTCGGCGCCGTCGCCTTCGCACGGAACGCAGTGACGATCACCCCGCTCACCCTCGACCACGACATCCTCACCGCGCAGCTCCGCGAGGTGGACATCGGCGACATCGCCGACGGTACCGCGATCGGAAACGCCATCGCGTCCTCGGTGAACCGGCTTGCCGGTTCGGAGGCCGAGAGCCGGGTCATCGTGCTGCTCACCGACGGCGTTTCGAACGCCGGTGAAATCCATCCGCTCACCGCTGCGGGGCTGGCGAAAACGCGGGGCATCCGGGTCTATACCGTGGGAGCGGGCAGCGAAGACGGGGGGCGGCTGGTGATGCCCGGCCCCGACGGATCGCTTCGGGTGCGAAGGGCGCCCGGGATCGACGAGGCGATGCTGCGAAAGGTCGCAGACGCTACCGGAGGGCGCTATTTCCGGGCGCGGGACACCGAAGGCCTCCACGCGGTGTACGACGAGATCGATGCCCTCGAAAGGACCGAGATCCGCACTCCGACCTGGACCAGCTGGTCCGACGACGGCCCGCGCCTCGCCGGCTTCGCCGCCGTGCTCCTGTTCTGCGCCATCGCGCTCCGCGCTACCGCCTTCCGAACCGCGCCCGTCTGACATGCGCTTCGGAGAGCCCTCAGCGCTCGCGCTGCTCGCCCTCGCACCGCTCGCGGCGGCTCTTTCGATCTTCGCCGCGCGCCGGAGCCGGACGCTGGTCGGCCGTTTCGGCCGGCACGCTGCACTACTGGTCGAACGGGAGAGCCGCCCTCGGCGGCGACTCAAGGAGCTGCTGCTCGTGTTTGCCGGGTTCTGCCTCGCGGCGGCGGCCGCCCGTCCGCAATGGGGCCGCGAGGAGCGTGTTCTGACGCTGAACGGAGTGGATGTGGTGTTCGCGGTGGACACCTCCTTCAGCATGGACGCCCGGGATGTGGCTCCCTCGCGGATGGAGCGAGCGCGCTACATCGCCGGGGCGCTCCTGCCTCGGCTCGTGGGAAACCGGGTGGGAATCGTGGCGTTCTCCGGAGCGGCGTTCACCCAGTGTCCGCTCACTCATGACCTCGGCGCGGTGCGCACTCTGCTCGCTGGGATCGACACCGGAGTGGTCGAAAATCCCGGCACGAGCCTCGCGGCGATGATCGGGGAGGCAGCGCGCGCCTTCGAGCAGCAGGAAAGCCGCTATCGGGTGGTGGTGCTGCTCACCGATGGGCAACAGGACGACCTCCGGAGTTCACCGGTCGCCGAGGTGGCGGAACAGGCGAACGCTCACGGCATCGTCGTCCTCGCAGTGGGGGTGGCGACTTCGGGAGGCGCCACGATTCCGGTTCCGACGGAATCGGGGCCTGCCTCGATGCGGGACGGCGCGGGCGCACCCATCGTGAGCCGCCTCGACGCCGAGACGCTCGTCGAACTCGCGGAGCGTACTGGCGGCGCCTTCTTCGAGATTTCCTCCGACGACCGGGAGATCGCCGCCGTCGCGAGCCGTATCGGCGCGATGGAGGGCGGAGAACTCGGCGGCCAGGCGGCTCCCCGTTACCGCGAGCGCTTCTGGATTCCGTTGGGGTTCGGAATCATCGCCCTGGCGGCCCACGGGCTGATCGCTCCGGGGGCGCGGCGAAGGGCCGACGAAGCATGGGAGGGGCGCGGATGATTCGGGTCTTCTTCGTCGCGCTGGCAGTGGTCCAGTGGTTCGGCGGCGCCGAGAAGAACACCCGCGAGGGGGCGGAGCATCTCGACGAAGGCCGGCTCGAGGCGGCTCTGCGGGCGTTTTCCCGTGCCGAGGGCGAGTATCCCGACGCGCCGGAGAACGACTTGAACATCGCCGGGGTCCACTACCGGATGGGAGAGGAGGAGGCCGCGGCGGCCGGGCCGGCCGCAGATTCCGGGGGCGAGGGTGGGGGATCGCTCGCCGAGGCGGCCCGCGGGTATCAGGCGGCCCTCGCCGGGGGCGTCGAGGGCCGCCTCCGGCGCGACGGTTTCTTCAACCTGGCGAACACGCTCTTCCGGGCCGGGGCCTACCGCGAGGCTGCCGCCGCCTACGGCGAGGCGATCTCTCTGGACCCCGAGGATCTGGAGGCGCGGCAGAACCTCGAGCGGGCGCTCTTGCAGGCCGAAGAGCAGGAGCAGGAGCAGCAGCAACAACAGCAGGGGAACGGCGGGTCGCCCGAGCCCCAGAGCGGAGAGTCGGGAGACGAGGGGCAGGAGGACGGGCAGGGCGGGGAACCGGGCGAGCCGCCGCCGAGTGGAGCGGGGGAGCAGCAGCGCCGCCCCGAGCAGGGCCGGCAGGACGGAGAACAGCCCCGAAACCCGGCAGGAGAAGGTCTCCCAGAAGGTCCCCCCCCGCCGAGCGAAGGAGCTTCCGACCCGGACCCACAGACGCCGCGCGGCGCCGACCCGGAGGCCGCCGATCCCGGGCCGGTGCCCGAGATCAGCCCCGAACAGGCGGAGCGAATCCTCGCCGCCCTCGCCGAAGTCGAACGAGCCCATCAGGAAGCGCGCCTCGCGAAGCGGCGCGTCCGGGCGCTCCGCCGCGGGCGGCACTAGCAGCTAGCAGGCACTGGCCGTGGAACGAGAAGCCCGCGTCGTCGAGAGCCGTGGGTTCGGCATGCCTTCGGGGGCCGGCGTCCTGCGGAGGGTTCGTTCCCCGAAGGGGCGGCGCGCCTCGCTCGTTCGCTGCGCCCCGTTCCTCGCCGCGGTTTTCTCCGCGCTCTCGGCGGCAGCCGCCGCCCCCCAGGAGAGGGCCGAGGCCCGAGTGGACGCCTCGCGGATCGGGGTCGAAGACCAGCTCGTGCTGACCGTCTCCATTCCCGAAGCGCGCGGCGCCGCGCCCGAACTGCCCCCGCTGGACGGATTCGAGGTGCTCGGCAGCCAGCGGGTCTCGAAGACCTCCATCGTGAACGGGCGGCTGACCCGCGCCCGGGAATGGGTCTATCGACTGCGCCCGCTCGCTACCGGCGACTTGGTGATTCCGGAGATTCCGGTTCCCGGATACCTGCCGACGCCCGAGATCCGGGTGAGCGTGGAGAGCGGCAGCCTGCGGCCGGCGCGCCGCCCGCGGACCCCCTTCGCCTCCCCGTTCGGGTCCCTCTTCGACCCCTTCGACCCGCAGCCGGCGCCGGATCCGGTAGTCGGGATCGCCGAGGACGACCTGTTCGTCCGAACCGAAGTCGAAGATTCCGAGGTCCTGGTCGGCGAACAGGCGCTCGTGCTCTATCGCCTCTGGTCCCGGGTTCCGATTGCGATCGCCGCTCCGGTCGAGTCGGCGCAGCCCGAGGGCTTCTGGATCGAAGAAGTGACGCTTCCCGATGTCCCCTGGGCCGAACGCGGCCTCAGCCGGCAGCAGATCCAGCGGCGCCGGGCGCTGCCGGGTCCGCGCCGCGAGCGCCGCACCTGGAACGGAATCGCCTACGACACCTGGCCGCTGCTGATGCGGGCGGTGTTCCCCACCGGCGCCGGGGAACGCGAACTGCCCGGCCCCCACTTCGAGATCGCGGTCGAAGGGCCGCGCGCCTCGTTCTTCGGTCCTCGCCAGGTCGTGGTGGCCCGAAAGGCTCCGCCGGTGACGATCCGCGCTGCGCCGCTTCCCCAGGCGGGCCGCCCCTCGGGATTCGCAGGCTCGGTCGGCGACTACCAGTTGCGCGCCGCGGTGCTCCAGGGCGGTGCGCCGCTCGGGGAACGGGCTGCAGCCGCGGGAGAGCCGATCGTCCTGCGCCTCGAGCTCGAAGGCGCCGGCAACCTCCGCGCCGCCGGAACCCCGGCGCTCCCCGACAGTCCGTCGTTCCAGCGGGCGTTCCGCTTCTTCGACCCGGACACTTCCATCGAAACCGGCCTGGTCGATGAAGGCGCGGCGGTGTCCTTCGGCGGCCGCCGTATCTGGGAGTTTCCAATGGTCCCCGAGTCCGGCGGAGTGCGCAACATCGGCCCGCTCACCCTGGATGTGTTCAACCCCCGGACCGGCGCCTACGAGAGCCTCGCTTCGGATCCTCTTTCGGTGCGGGTCGAGGGTGCGGCGGGTGCGGGTCGGAGCGCCTCCTCCGGGTTCGGGCCTTCGGCGTTCGAGCGGCTGGACGACGATATTCGCTACCTGAAACCGATGGGTCCGGCGGTGCCGGCGCCCGGCCCCTGGCGGCCCGGCGGCTTCTTCCTGCTCTCGCTCACGCTGCCGCTCCTGTGGAACCTGGGGGTGTTCGCCGCGCTCCGACGCCGGGACTACCGCACCGCCCATGAAGCGGCCTTTCGGCGAAAAGGCGCAGCTCGCGCCGTCCGAAAAAAGCTCTCCCGCGTTCGCGGGGAAGGGTCGGAAGCGGCGGCCGCGGTGGGAGAGGCACTTTCGGAATACGCTGCCGCCCGCCTCGGCGGTTCCTCCCGCGGACTGACCCCGGAGGGCGCGGCGGCGAGATGGGAGCACGCTGGCGCCGCACCCGAAACCGCCCGCCGCTTTCGGAATCTCCTGTCCCGCACCGAGGGGGCGCGCTTCGCTGCCGGGCTGGGCGGGGACGGCGGGTCGGGAACCCTCGGACGACCTGCCGCCGAGGCGCTAGAACTCGTGCTGGTGCTCGAAGAGCAGCTCTCGAGCAGGGGGGGGCCGGGATGAGAGCGCACGCTTTCGGTCTCTCGCATCTCCTTTCGCTGGCCTTCTCGTTCCTTGCCGCGCCGCTCTTCGCGCAGGCGGCTTCGCCGCTAGAGCTTCGGGAGGCTGTCCGGCTCTACGACGACGGCGACTATGAAGCGGCGGCCGCCGTCTGGCGGACGCTGCTGGAGGAAGAGGCCGCCGGCCTCGACCGGGCCGTGCTCCATTACAACCTGGGGAACGCTGAATTCCGGAACGGGAGGCTCGGGCGCGCGATGCTCCACTGGGAACGAACCCTGCTGTTGCGGCCGGGCGACGACGACGCGCTGGCGAACCTCGCGCTGGCGAGGGAGCTGCTCGGCCGCCGCCTCACGGAGACCGCTTCCTCAGATGTTCCGGACGACTTCGCGCGGGAACTCCTTCGCTCGATGGGGGGCTTCGCCGCCCGCTTCCGACGGATTCCTCCGGGGCGGTTCGCCGCTGTCCTGAGCGCCGCGGCGCTCGCCGCGGGGAGCCTCGGGACCCTGCTCCTGCTCGGTCGGCGCCGCCGGCTCTTCGGCTTCGCGCTGCTCGGCTGCCTCTTGGCGGCCGCCGGCTCGGGCAGTCTCCTCTGGCTCCGCCTCGGCGCTTCCCCGGTCGCGGTGGTGGTCGAACCGGGCGCTGCGCTTCGGAGCGGTCCCGGCGCTTCGTTTCCTCGACTCGCTTCGCTCCCGGAGGGTTTCTATCTGGAGCTCGGAGGAAGCGGGGGCGCTGCGGAGGATCGCTTCTTCCGAGTGCTCGCCGCCGGAATCGTGGGCTATGCCGACCGCGAAAGCGTGGCCCCAGTGGAGGAGTGAGGGCTTCACCGCTGGCTCGCCCCTTCTCCTCCGTCCGACTCATCCCGCCGCGGCCAACCCCCGTCGTCGGTGCCGCTGCGGGAGGGAGCGAGAAAACGGGAGAATAGAGGGCCGATGGCGTTCGACCCGACCCGCCGGCAGTTCCTCTACCGGACTGCGCCCGCTGCCGGGGCGCTTTGGCCGGGAGCGCGCTTCCTCGAAGCCTCGATTCCCGAAGGCGGTGTTTCGTCGGTCCGCGGCACCGGGCAGCGCCGAGAGGAACCGGCGCGGAGCCCAGCCGGGAAGGGGGTTTCCCCCTCTCTCCGGGAAGGAGCGGGGGATGCGGTTCGCAGCGAGCGGATCGCGGCCCGGATGGAAGCGCTCTCCCGGCTGGGCGCGACCCCGGAAGGTGGGATCTCGCGGACCGCGGGGAGCGACGCCGACCTGGCGGCGCGGAAGCTCTTCGCGGGCTGGCTCGAGGAGGCCGGACTTGGGGTTCGCTCCGACTTCGCCGGCAACCTGATCGGCCGTCTGGAGGGCGCCGACCCCGCTTTCCCGCCGCTGATGACCGGTTCCCACCTCGATTCCGTCCCCGACGGCGGCAACTTCGACGGGGTGGTGGGTTCGGTCGGGGCGCTCGAAGCGGCCCAGGCATTCGCCGAATCCGGGCAGCGGCTTCGGCACCCGCTCGAAGTCGCGGTGTTCTTCAACGAAGAGAACGGGAAGACCGGCAGTCGGGCGCTCGCCGGCGAGGTGACCGCCGAAGAGATGGGTCTTCCCGCATACGGCGGGCTCACCATCGGCGAGGCGCTCCGCCGGGTCGGAGGCGTTCCGGAGCGCATCGGCGAGGCCGCGCTTTCCCCGGGTGCGGTCTCCGGCTATCTCGAACTGCACATCGAGCAGGGGCCGGTCCTCGATGCGGGCGGGATCGAGATCGGCGCCGTCGAGGGAATCGTCGGCATTCGCCGCTTCCGGGTCACGGTCTCCGGTTTCGCGAACCACGGTGGAACCACGGCCATGTCGATCCGGCGAGACGCCCTGGTCAGCGCGGGCCGTTTCATCGCCGCGGTGAGCGACGAAACGCTGGCCCGCCCCGGCCGCCAGGTCGCCACGGTGGGGCGCATCGAGGCTCGCCCCGGCGCTCCGAATGTGATTCCCGGCGAAGTGGAACTGAGCCTCGAGATCCGGGACTTGCGGATGGAGACCATCGAATCGCACTACGGCCGTCTCCGTGAAGTGGGAGAGGAGATCGCCGCCCGCAACGGGACTTCCATCCGGTTCGAGCCCTACTACCTGAGCCGCGCCGCTCCCTGCGACCCCGGCTTTCTGGACCTGGTGGCCGACTCCGCCGGAGCCATCGGGCTCTCGGTCCTGCGGATGCCTTCGGGCGCCGGGCACGACGCTCAGTCGCTGGCAGCGTTGACGCCGATCGGCATGCTCTTCGTCCCGAGCCGCGACGGAATCAGTCACTCTCCGCGCGAGTTCACGAGCGTTGCCGACATCACGAACGGGACCCGGGTCCTCGCCGAGGCCCTCCGCCGGCTGGACGGATCCCGAAACGGGGCGTGACGGGTGAGTCGCCCCCGCCAAACCTTTCGAAATGCGGGATCCCCGGTCGGGCATCCAGGCGTCAGCCGCCGAACACGAACTCTGCCGGCGACTCCGGCCCGCCGGAGGACCCGCCGCGGTTTCCTCACCGCGCAAGCCTCCGGAACCGCTGGGCACGAGGCCCCGAGCCCCGCGGAGTACGAGGCGTGGATCGCGCAATACCGGTCGGGGCGCTTCGTCGAGACCGCCCGGCGGCTCTCGAACCACCAGGCTTCGGATCTCCGGGAGGTGCAATCGGCGTTCGTCGACTCGCTTCCCCCGGCAGAGGTGGCGTCTGGTTTCTGGGGGCGGATCGCCGCGGCGCTGCTCCATGCCGAGGATCTGGCCCAGACGGGCTGGGGCGCCAGCACCCACCCCCGCCTGATCCGCGATCCGCTCCGCTCGCTCCCCGGACATTGGCCAGGTGCGGTATCCGCTCTCCATCGGGACGCGGCGCGGACGGCCTGGGGTGACGAGGCGGCCTCGAATCCACGCGAACTGTTCTTCCGGGAAACGATCCTGGCCGTCGCGCGCCTCCGGCTGGCTCGCCTCGACCTGGCCGCGGCGTCTCGGATTCTCGAACTGGCCGAGCCGCGGCGTGACGCGGCACTCAGGTGGCAACTCGCCGCCGTGTGGACGGTGCGGGCCCGATTCACCCGCGAGGAAGATCTTTGGCCGAAGGTGCGCGACCTGCTCGCCGATGCCGCTTCTCGCCGCTTCCTGGACTCCGCCGAAGGGCGGAGTTCTTCCCGGCTGGCGGCGAGAGCGCTCGCCGACCCCGACGACCGGAACTTGCGCCTCGCGGTAGCGCTGATCGGAATGGGCCGGAGGCAGGAGGCGGCCGACCGGCTGGCGCGGGTCAGCGAACGACCCGCGCCGCGGCTGCAGGTGCCGCGTTTGCTCCTCGAAGCGGAGGCGCACCGATTCCGCGGGCAGCTCCCCCGCGCCACCGTGCTGCTTCGGGAGGCCTCCCTCCTCGCTCCGGATTCGCAGGTGGTCATCGCAGCGCTGGTGGCGGCGCTCCAAGCCGCCGGCCTCTGGGACGAGGCGGCGGCGCTCGCCAACGACCGGCTCCGAGCCGGCGAGAGGACCCTTCCGTGGGCCGATTTCCTGCTGACCTGGGCATCGACCGACGAACCGGCACTCGACTGGCTGCGCAGCCTGGTGCGGGGGTGATGCGGCGCGCTCTGCCCCGTCGGATATCCGGCGTCGTTCTCCTTTTGGGGTTTTCGCTTCCGACCGACGCGGCGGAACAATTCCGGGTGGAGGCCCGCGCCGTGCTGGTGGATGTCGCGGTCACCGCCCGAGGCCCGGTGCGAGGGCTTCGCGAGGAGGATTTCGAATTGCTCGTCGCGGGGCGACCGAAACCGTTCCGGATGCTGGACCGGGAGAGTCTGGCTCTCGCGGTTCTCTTCGCGATGGACGGGAGTGCGAGCACTGCCGGAGACCGCCGTCTGCGGCTCGCCGATGGGGCACGCCGTTTCGCGGGAGCGTTGACCAGCCGCGATACCTGCGGGGTCGTATCGTTCTCCACGACCGCCCGCTGGGTACGCGAGTTCACCCCCTGCGGGCCGGATATCGGGGAGCGGCTGCTCCAGACCGCTCCGGGCGGCGCCACCGCGCTCTGGGATGGTGTCGTCCTCTCGCTGGCCGCGCTCCACGACGGTGCCGGGCGACCCGTCCTCCTGCTCTTCACCGATGCCCAGGACAATTTGAGCTGGACGCGGCGGGAGCATCTCCGGCAGGCGGTCCAGGCTTCCGAAACGCTCCTCTACGCCATCGTGGCGCCGGCGCCGCGTGCCTCGCGCAACCTCCGTCCCGACGACTACGGCCCCCGGCTGCTCGATGAGCTGGCCGGGATCACCGGAGGCCGGGTGGTCACGATCCGTTCCGACGCGGACCTCGAGGACGCCTTCGAGCAGGTGCTACTGGACCTCCGAGTCCGCTATGTGCTGGCCTTCACCCCCGATCCGGACCTAAAGGGTTTCGTCCCCATCGAGGTGAGGGTCCGTTCGCGGCAGGTTCGGGTGCGCGCCCGCGCCGGCTACACCGCTCGTCCTTAGCAGCCTGTCTCCCGGCGGGGGGGCGCGGCGGACGAGGCGCCTTCGCGAAGGGGGTCGAGGGGTCTTTCTCCCCGCGGTCGGTCAGCCAGCCAGTTGCGATCAGCCGGCCGCGATCCGGGCGCTCGGCTCGTAGCGGATGTCCGGCGCGAGGCTGTGGAGCACACTGCAGTACTTCTCGAAGGAGAGCGCTACCGCTCGGTCGAGCCGGTCTTGGGCGAGACCGCCTCCGGAAGCGGTGAATTCCAGACGGATCCTCGTGAACCGGCGCGGGTGACCGTCGGTGCGGTCACCCGACACTCGAGCCGAGAGCCGCTTTGGCGCTGTGCGCATCCGCTTCAGGATCGACACCACATCGATCGCCATGCAGCCGGCCAGGGCGGCGAGCAGCGACTCCATGGGCGAGGCACCGGTCTTCGCCTCGCTGTCGAGCGCGATTCCGGCGCCGGACGGAGTGGTGACCGCGTACCCGGTCCCACCGTCCCATTCGAGATTCACATGCATCGGGAAGGGTCCCCCGTTCCTCATTCGCGGTGAAGGACGAGCGACACATTCGTGCCGCCGAATCCGAAAGAGTTCGAGAGCGCCCACTCCGCCCCGGTCGGGGTCGGCCGCAGCACCGGAGGGTAGTCGGCGAGCTCGGGGTCGAGCGGCTCGGCGTTCACCGAGGGCGCGATCCAGCCTTCGCGGAGCATCAGCAGGGTGAACCCCGCCTCGAGAGCTCCGGCGGCGGACACCGTGTGGCCGGTATAGCCCTTCGTCGAACCGTAGGGCACGAGGCGCTCGCCGAAGACCCGGCGGATCGCGCGGACTTCGGAGATATCTCCGAGCGGAGTGGAGGTCCCGTGGGTATTGATGTACCCGATGAGGCCCGCCGGGAGGCGGGCGTTGTGGAGCGCTCGGCGAATCGCCAGCTCTGCCCCATCGCTGTCCGGCGCCACCATCTCCCCGGTGCCGTCGGACGACATGCCGAAGCCGCGGATCGAGCCGAGGATCTCCGCGCCCCGGTTCTCTGCCGATTCCCGGGTTTCGATGGCCAACAGTCCGGCGCCCTCGCCGAACACGAAACCGGCCCGGTCGGCGGCGTAGGGTCGGGACGCCTGGCCTGGCCGCTCGTTGTCCAGCCGTGTGTAAGCGCGCATGGAATCGAAGCCGAGATGGAAGTGGACATCCTCGGCCTCGACTCCCCCGGCGAGCGCCTGATCCACGATGCCTTCCCGGACCCAGGAGGCCGCGATGAGCAGGTTGTAGGCCCCGCCGGCACAGGCCGCAGTGGCCGACACCGATGGGCCGCGCGTCTTCAGGACGGTGGCGAGATTCGCCGACACCGTGGAAGCCATGATGCGGGGAATCGTGGTCGGGAGTACCCGCACCCGGCCGCCCCGCGCCATCCGGCGCACGACATCGCGGTGGGTCTCGATCTCCCCCGTGCCGCTTCCCACCACCACCGCGAGCTCGCGGGTGGGGAGGCCCGACTGCTCGATGGCGAGCCGCGCGGCGCGCACCGCGAGGAGCGACATCCGTCCCATGAATCGTGTTTCGGAACGACCGAGGCCCAGCGCCTCGGGATCGATCTTCTCTCGGTAGGCGCCGATCAGCCGGCACCCGGTTTCGCACTGTACCCCCGGCTCGTACACCGCGAAGGGGACTTCGGCCCCCGACCGCAGCGTCTCCCGGTGCGGCCCGATCCCGGTTCCTACCTGCGAGAGGAGGCCCATGCCGGTCACCACCGGGTCGCGGCGCGAGAGGGCGGTTTCGGACAAGGGCGGAGAGTCGGGGGCGACGCGGTTCCCTCCTACGATACTGCGGAAGCAGGGCCGCGGGAAGCCCCGTTCGACGGCGAGGGCGCACCGCCTGGGAGCCGTTGGGCTTCGCCGTTCCCGGTGCTCGCGCCACGCTGCCCCTTCTTTCCCCAGTCTGCTAGATTGTTGGACCGGATCTTCGGGCTTGGGGTGTTTCGAGGAGTGCGGGGAAACGATAACGATGACGCATAGACTGCGTGCGCTCTTACGAACCCGGACAGCGACCCGGCAGGCGCTGATTCTGGCGGCAGGAATCCTCTTGGCAGGAGTCGCGGGGGCCTTCGCCGCTTCCCCGGCGGCTCTCGTCCAGGACCGCCTCGACGGCCCCCGCTACCGCTCCCTGCTCGCCGAGACCCTCGACGGCCTCTTCATCGCTTCGGGGCGGGAGCTCGCTTCGTTCCCCGGCGCGTCGGCGGCTTCGGTGGTCCGCGAGTTCATCGCCTCCAGGCCGGAACCGGTGCAGCTCCAAGCCGCCGCCCTCCTCCACACCGAAGCGGCGGTGCTGGCGAGCCAGGACGCCGACCGGCACCTGGAATACGCTCGCGCGCTGCTGGCGGCGCTTCCCGACGCCGCCCGGCGGGAAGTCTGGCTCCGCCGCTGGTGGCTCGCCGTGGGCTACTCCTATCAGGTGGCGCTGAATTCGGTGGCCGGGGTGGCCGCCTACGAAGCGGCGCTCGACGATCTGCCGGGGGATCGGGAGATTCGGGAGGCCCTCGCCGCCATGCTCCAAATGGTCGGTCGGCAGCGGGAAGAACAGCCGTACCTGCTCCGGGCCGAGGAACTGCTGCGCGAGCTTCTCGGGGAGATGCCGAAGGACGCCGAACTGCGCGTCCGGCTCGCCGGAGTGCTCCTCGACCTGGGACGGGTCCAGGAAGCGGAGCGCGAACTCGATGCTGTCGAGGGGGCGCGGCTCCCGCCGTTGCCCCGCCTCGCGGCGTTGTTGATCCGGGGAGAAGCCGCGCTCGGGGCCGAACATTTCCGAGACGCCGAAACCGCTTTCGCCGAGGCCGCCCGCCGCGCCCGCCGTTCGCCGGCGGCGGTTTCCGGCTTGGTAGCCGCCCGGCTCGCCCTCGGCGACCGTACCGGAGCCGCCGAAGCGGCGAGCACCCTCCTGTCGCGGCCCGCCGCCGGTTGGGAGCCGGAATGGCGTTACTGGCTCGGGCCGGCGCTCGACTTCCAGGAGCTGTTCCAGGCGATGAAGGACGAGGTCCGCGATGCAGCGGGTCGTCAGGAGACGCCGCGGTGAAGGCCGAAGATATCGAGAAGCGTCTTGCGAACGCGTTCATCGCTGCGGTTCTCATGCTGGCGGGGACGGTCGCTGTCCTGGCGGGGCCGGTCGCTGCGGCTTCGGCTCAGGAGCCGTCTCCCGCTCCGGAGGAAGTGCGGGTCGAGGTGGTCGTCCACCGAGACGGCGAGCCGATTCCGACCCCGGATGCCGCCGGTTTGCGACTCTTCGTGGATGACCGGCAGACGGCGTTCGACTGGATCCCGGAGGAGCCGATCGCGCTCGCGGTCATCATGGACTTGAGTTCGAGCATGACCGGAGAAAAGCTCCGGGCTGCCGTCCGGGGGATCTCCGGGCTCTTCTCGTCGCTCGGCGAAGACGACCGCTGCGCGCTTCTCTCCTTCACCCGGCGGATCGAGCTCCATTCGGGGTGGGAGGGGACCTGCGCCGATGCTGCGGAAGCGGCCGGTGCGCTGCGGAGCGGCGGCCCCGCGGCGCTCAACAACGCCCTGACCCTAGCTCTGGGGCTCCTCGCCGCCGCGCCGGGACGGCCGGTTCTGGCGCTCTTCACCGACGGCGTGGACGGGGCGAGTTGGACCCGCGACACCTGGCCACTGGTGGCTGCCGCCGGGCAGGCGCCGCTCGTGTTCGCGGTCACCGCGCCGGCGGCGCAGGGCGCCGGTCGTGTCGGCGGACTCTACGGAAGCGTCAGCGCAGACGACCTCGCCAACCAGATCACCTTCGAGGGCCGGCACCTGCAGGACTCCGGGCGAGACCTCCGGGGTCTTCGCAATACGGATCCGTTCTGGGCGCTCGCCGAACTGGCGCAGCTCTCCGGGGGAGCGCTCGTTCGAACCGAAGGCAGCCCCGAGGAGATCGAGGCTGAACTCGCCAGCCTCGGAGCCGCGGTGCGTGCGCGCACCTCGCTCCGTTTTCGCCCGCCCGCCGGCCTCGCACCGGGCTGGTATTCGCTTCGGGTCGAGAGCTCGGCGGGCGAGGTGCAGCACCGGATCGGTTTCGCCTGGCCGGAGTGAACGGCCGGACTCCGGCCCGGGGCCGGGGTGCGGGCTCTAACCCGACGGGGCGGTTCGAGCCGGTGCGCGAGGAGGCGTTCGACGATGGCTGGGGTTCGACCGAGCCGCCGCCCCACCAGGTCCCCACCACGCTCCTTCTCGACCGGACGAAGACGATCATCGCCCGGAACGATTCTCCG
Organism: Vicinamibacteria bacterium; assembly: GCA_963422395.1. Classification (GTDB taxonomy): domain Bacteria; phylum Acidobacteriota; class Vicinamibacteria; order Marinacidobacterales; family Marinacidobacteraceae. Next base: position 1,378,107 of record OY729431.1, read on the forward strand.
GATGTTCCGTTCGACCGCTCCATCAATCCCTACCGGGGATGCGAGCACGGCTGCATCTACTGCTTCGCCCGCCCGAGCCATGCCTGGCTGGGTCTCTCTCCGGGCCTCGACTTCGAGACCCGGATCGTGGCGAAGCCGGAAGCAGCCGACCTGTTGCGCGGCGAACTCCGAAAGCGCGGCTACGCGCCCGGCCCGCTCGCGCTCGGCTCGAACACCGATCCGTACCAGCCGTTCGAACGCGAGCTGAAGATCACCCGTCAGATTCTCGAGGTGCTTTCCGAGGCCCGTCATCCCGCCGGCATCGTCACGAAGTCGGCGCTCGTCCTCCGCGATCTCGACCTCATCGCCCCGATGGCCCGGGACGGGCTGATGCAAGTGATGGTGTCGGTGACGACCCTCGATCGCCGGCTCGCCCGGATCATGGAGCCGCGTGCTGCGACTCCCGAGAGAAGGCTGTCCACCGTCCGCGCCCTTCGCGAAGCCGGAGTACCGGTGGGAGTGCTGGCCTCTCCCATGATTCCGGCGCTCAACGACGCCGAACTCGAGGCGATCCTCGAGGCGGCAGCAGCAGCGGGCGCCGTCTTCGGCGGGTTCATCCTCGTCCGACTGCCCCACGAGCTGAAGGGCCTGTTCGGCAACTGGCTCGAAACGCACTTCCCGACCCGAGCCGCCCACATCCAGAACCTGATCCGAGAGGCCCGCGGCGGCAAGCTGTACGAGGCGAAGTTCGGGGAGCGGATGCGAGGCCGGGGCCCCTACGCGGAACTTCTGGCGCAGCGCTTCCGGGTGGCTTCCCGCCGACTCGGGCTCGACCGCCCCCATCCGGGCTTCCGCACGGACCTCTTCCGTCCGCCGCGGGCAGCGGGTGCTTCTCGTTCCCTGTTCGCTGCGCGCCCCTGACGGGTGCCCTCGACCGGCCTCGGCCCCTTCCGAACCTTCAGTTCAGGTTCTTGCGATTGGGGACGAGGGGCGATCCGGCGGCCCGCTTCGCCGCGATCTCTTCGTGGGTTGCGTCGAGCCGGACGAATCGCTCCGGAGTCGAGGGGTGTGTCGAGCGGTGGCTGTTTTCGATGCTGTCTCGGTTCTCCGCCGCCAGCCGCCTCCAGAACACGCCGGTATCTTCGGTCTCCACTCCGGCGCGGGCGAGCAGGTACATCCCCAGATAGTCGGCCTCGCGCTCGAAATCCTGACTGAATGCCCTGCTTCCGCTTGCCATTCCTGCGAGAGTCGGGATGCTGCCGGTGTTCACTCCCGTCGTCGCCCGGATCAACGCCCCCGCCGCCAGACCGATGAGGCCTCCGAACAGCGTGTTCGTTTTCTTGGCGGTGATGTGCCCTGCCAGGTTGTGAGCGAGTTCGTGAGCGATGACGACCTGCAGCTCCTCGTCGTCCTCGGCGAACCGCATCATCCCGGTGGTGATATAGACCGCCTCCCCGTCGGCGAAAGCGTTGATGGTCTGGTCTTCCCAGAGCATGACCGGGTAGTCGCAGAGGAGTTCCGGGACCAGCTCCTGGATGTAGGGCTCGCCCTCCCGCTCGAGCCGTACCGGAACTGCCGGGAACGGCGCGCTTCCTGGTGAGAACTCACGGAGCCGTCGGTATCCATGCTCTACTCCGCGCTTCCCCTCCGGCAGCCGGTAACGCCCGACATGGGTGAGGACATCCCCCGGCTGGATAGCGGCGTAGTCGGCGGGCCCTCCCTTGGGGACGATCGTCACCGTGGGCGCCCGACGGAGGCCGAGCGCTCGGATGGCCGCGTCTCGCTCCTCGTCGTCGTACTCGTCGGACGACTCGAACGAGAATCCGAACGCGGCAACCGTGTTGCTCGCGCACAGTTCGGCGCCATCGCGCTGCAGTGGCCACGCCAGGTCGGCGAGGCGCTGCTGCCGCTTCTGGCCGACGGAGAAGGCGATCTCTTGCTGCAGCAGGCGTTCTCTCGCAACGGCGCCGGCGTCTGCAGCGGGAAGCGCACTCTTGGGAGCCACGCACCCGACGGACGACGCGATGCCGATTCCGACTGCCGCGAGGGCGACGGACGCAATGGGGCGGAGGTTGCGAAGGCTGTCCATGGATCCATTCTCTCGCACTCCACGAGAAAGGCCAGCCTCAGCCTCGTACTCTTTCCCGTGAGAGGTTCCGCGTCGTGAAAGTTCGTTTCCCGTTTTCAACCCCCCTTCTGCTTGCTGGTGTTGTTGGTGTTGCCGATATTGCCGCGGCCGCATTTCCGCAGGAGACACCCCGAGCCCGGGATCTCGGAGTGCCCTTCGAGGGCGAGCCCGGTCCGCTGAACGCGATCACCGATGTCGCCGGCCTGGAAGTGGGCCACCACACGATCATCCGGGGAGAGGGAGCGCTTCGGGTCGGCGAGGGTCCGGTGCGGACCGGGGTCACCGCGGTGCTCCCCCGCGGCCGCAGAAGCCGGGGCCGGGTTTTCGCCGCTTGGTTCACGCTCAACGGCAACGGCGAGATGACCGGGACGACCTGGCTCCGCGACCGCGGCATTCTCGAAGGTGCAGTGATGATCACGAACACCCACAGCGTGGGCGCGGTGCATGAGGCCACGATCGCCTGGGCCCAGCAGAATCTCGAAGCCCCGGATTGGAGCCTACCGCTGGTAGCCGAGACCTGGGACGGATTCCTGAACGACATCAACGGTTTCCATGTGCGCCGGGAGCATGTTTTCGCCGCTCTGGACTCCGCCCGCGGCGGGCCGGTCACCGAGGGTTCGGTCGGCGGCGGCACGGGGATGCGCACCTTCGGGTTCAAGGCCGGAATCGGCACTTCTTCGCGTCGGGTCGAAGCCGGCGGAGGCGGCTATGTGGTGGGCGTGCTGGTGCAATCCAACTTCGGCAGCCGCCGGTTGATGACGATCTCCGGCGTGCCGGTGGGCCGCGAGATTCCGGAGCTGGTCCCCGAGCGCGGCGCCTTCGATCTCCCGCGCGAGGGGTCAGGCGGCGGAAACGGTGCTCTCTCCGACGGCGGTGCTGCGGGGCTCGGGCGCGACGGCTCGATCATCATCGTGGCGGCCACCGACGCCCCGCTTCTCCCGCACCAGCTCGACCGTTTCATCCGCCGCGCCTCGCTCGCGCTGGGCCGGGTGGGCAGCATCGCCTCGAACGGCTCCGGCGACATCTTCGTGGCCTTTTCGACCGCGAACCAGGCCGCCGCCCACAACGAAAGCGGAGTGGCTCCGCTCGAAATCCTCGCCAATCCGGATCTGAACCCATTTTTCGAGGCGGTGGTGCAGGCGACCGAGGAGGCGATCGTGAACGCGTTGGTCGCCGGCCGCGACATGACGGGAGTCAACGGCCGCAAGGTCTATGGCCTTCCGCACGACCGCCTGCGGGAGATCCTCCGCCGCTACGGCCGCCTCGCCGAGCCGGGCTGACACACGGCCGCAGGGCGGACCGGTACGCGCTCGGCCGATCTCGGAGGCTGGCATCCTGAACCGCGCGAGGGGCACGAGGCCGCAAACGAACCCCGGTTGGCGTGGCGCATCGATCTTGCTAGACTAAGGACACGCGAGAAAAACGGCGCCTGGCTGGAGTCATCCATCCCAAGAAGGGCCTCTTGGCCTTCACCTGGTCAGGCGCCAACCCGTGAGTGAGCTCTTGAAGGGATGGGTCGTGTAGCGCTCATCATGGATGGCGGGTATGTCATCAAGCGTTTCGAGGGGGAGAACCGCCCTTTCCCGAGTGTGGCCAACATCCAGCAGTTGGCGGGATTCCTGATGGAAGGAATCCGGGATGGAACCCTGTATCGGGTCCTTTTCTACAACGCGGACCCATACCGCGGTTCGGAGCCCCGGCCCCTCGGAGGCGCGAAGATCCAATTTGCGGACACGAAGACGGCTCGTAACAACGAGCGACTCATGCATGGATTGGAGGAATCGGACGACTTTGCTGTCCGGCGCGGGGAACTGGTTTTTCGAGGTTGGCGTCTTTCATCGAATGCCTTGGAAGCCCTGCGAAATCAGCCGGGGAAAACCGTGTCGGGCACGGACTTCATTTACGGCAAAAGGGTGTGGACATGCGGATGGGGCTGGACATCGCCGCGCTGGCGCTGAAGCGCCTCGTGGAAACGGTGATCCTGGTCACCGGAGACGCCGACATGGTTCCGGCGATGCGTTTCGCTCGGCGCGAGGGGTTGCGGGTCGGCCTGTGCACCTTGGACCATCCGAGGATTCGCCGCGAACTCCGGGCCCAGGCCGACTTCATCCTGAAGTGGAGTCCGCCTGCTCTGGCCGATCCCGCTGCGCCCGTTGCCGCTTCTTCAGCATCAGGTCGCTGAGCTTTTCCCCCCGGCCGGGTTCCGACCAGGGGCAGACTTCGATGCAGATGCCGCAGCCGTAGGTCTTGGTGAAGTAGGGGGCGCACTTGTCGAAATCCACATACCAGCGCTTCTCGCCGCGCACCCACTGCTTTTCCTCGTGGATGGCGTCGGGCGGGCAGTCGAGGACGCAGCGGCGGCAGTGGACGCAGACATCGTCCACCCCGATGTCGCGCGGCCCGTCCTCGGCCAGCGGCATGTCGGTGAGGACGGCGGCGAGCCGGAAGTTGGATCCGTGCTCGCGGCTGATCATGGAGCCGTGCTTGCCGAGCTGGCCGAGCCCGGCCCGGATGGCGAGCGGAATGTGCAGGATGTGGGTGGCGTTCGGATCCCCGTATGCCTTGGCCGGAAATCCGCGGCGGCGGACGGCTCGGGCGACCCGCATCGAAATCACCGCGATCTCGCGGTAGGCGCGCATCACTTCGGCGGCGGCGCGGGGCTCGGGCGCGTGGAGCATCTCGCGGCGCCGCATGGGGAGACCGAGGCATACCGCCTGGCGATACGGGGCACGTTTTCCCTCGAACACATCGCTGTCCTGGACGCTGGTGATCCCCACCAGGCTCGCCCCGGCTGCCTTCGCGACCTCCTTCATCCAGGCCGCGTTTTCTTCCGCACTCCGGGCAAGCTGCCGCCGAGCCACCGGCCCCCGCTCGGCTCGCAGCTGGAACTTGTTGATGAGCCGATGCCGCACCACCTGCCAGGGGTTGAGGCACATGAAGAAGTCGTCGAGGCCCTGCCAGGCGATTTTTCGGTCAGGATCGGCGTTGTGGAAAACTTGGGAAGCGCGCCGCGGCTTCTCTTCTCCGAGGCCGTTGATCGCGTTTCCCGATGGCGGCGGTTTCCGGTAGCCGAAGGCGTACACCGGCGGCGGGGTGGTTCCGAGTTTCATCGGGGCGGCTCCTCGAATGGCCCGTCGTCGAGCCAGATCGTTCCCCCGCGGCGCTCGGCTTCCCGATACCGGCGCCGGACCCGCCGCGCCTTCGTGAAGTAGAGCCTCAGAAAACGGATCGCGATCGCCAGGTGGGTGAAGTCCCGGATCCTGCGGGCGAGAAAGCCCGTCAGGCCGCGCGAGGTCTCATCCATGCTGCGATTCTAGGCGGGAGCACTTGCGGTGAAGAATCCGGGCCGCTCTAGCGTAAGAGAAAGTACGAAAGGGCGGCTGCCGCCCGCTGGCCGCACAAACCGTTTTGACCATCGATTCCCGCCCCCGCCGCGACGAGGAGGAACAGGGGTGGATCCGGCGCTGCCGGAACGGAAGCCGCCGCGCTTACGAGCCTCTCGTCCGCCGTTACGGGGAGTGGGCCGAGGCCCACGCCCGACGCCGGGTCGGAGACCGTGAGGAGGCCAGGGATCTGGCCCAGGAGGCGTTCGTTCGCGCTTTCCACGCGCTGCCGCGCTTCCAGACCGGGCGCCCCTTCCTGCCCTGGTTCCTCGTCATCCTCGACCGCCTCTGCCTCGACTATCTCCGGCGGCGGCGGCCCACGGTGTGGATCGGCGACATCGCCGAACGCGCCAGCGACGGCGGGATGGGATCGCTCGACGACCGACTGGCCCTGGAGCAGGGCCTCCTGGAGCTTCCGGAGGGGCAGCGGTGGGTAGTGGTGCTCAAGGACATCGAAGGGTTCGCTCACCATGAGGTGGCCGAGCGGCTCGGAATTCCTGCGGGCACCGTGATGTCTCGGCTCCACTTGGCCCGCAGGCGGCTGCGGCGAGCCCTCACCGGATTGCGAAGTCGTCGAAAACGGAGGTTGACCGCGCCATGAGCGAATCCCGAAACCACTTTCCCGCCGGCGCCTCGGGCCGGATCCCGGTGGATGCGCCCCAGGTGCGGAGCTCCGAGGCCCGTGCCGGCGACTGGGACGATGCGGCGCTCGACCGCTTCTGGCTCGGGGTGTATTCCCGCCTGGAACGCGGGCTCGCCTGGACCCTCGTCTCGGTCTCCGCTGCGGTTCTGTGCGGGTATTGGGCGTATGCGTTCGCCACCGAGTTCATGGTGGACTCCGGCGTGCATCTTCTGGTGCGCCTCGGGACCGCCGGGCTGCTTCTCGGCACCCTGCTTCTTCTGCTCGGCGTGGTCCGCAGGCGGATTCGCGCTCATGCCAACGATCCCTTCAGGAGGATTCGCCGATGATTCTGAGCACCACCAACGAAGCTCCCGGGAGCCAGATCGTCGAGATCCTCGGCATCGCCCGCGGCAACACGATCCGCGCTCGGCATCTCGGGCGCGACATCCTCGCCGGCCTCAAGGGAGTGGTCGGCGGCGAGATCGAGTCCTACACCAAACTGATGGCGGAGAGCCGCGAACAGGCCATCGCCCGAATGATCGAACACGCTGAATCGCTGGGGGCCGATGCGATCGTCGGAATGAGGATCACGACTTCCATGGTCATGACCACCGCCGCCGAAATCCTCGCCTACGGCACCGCCGTCCGGCTGCGCCGCTAGCAGTCTGTGGACAAAGTCACACGGCCAAAGGCCGGCGATGCCCGGTTCTCCCGGTGGGGGCCCCGGCTGAACCGCCCCGTTTCACGGCGCTCATCGTTGCGTTTCACTCGAAATACACCCGGTATTCCTCCCTCACGCGCCTTGCCAGCCGGGCGCCGCCCCGGTCTCGGTGCTCGCGCCACTTCATCCACGGGCTGCTAAGCGTGGCGGAAGACGCCGAGCCCGAGCGCGACTCCGGTCGGTTCTACGAGGACTTTCGGGTTGGCCAGCGGATCATCCACCCGCTGGGCCGCACGGTGTCCACCGCGGACAACGCCTGGTTCTCGCTCCTCACCCAGAATCAGAACCCTATCCACATAGACGCCCATTTCAGCGAACGGACTCTCTTCGGCAAGCCGCTCGTCAACTCCTGCCTGACCCTGGCGCTCGCTACCGGACAGTCGGTGCACGATCTCACCCGGAACGCAGTGGCCAACCTCGGATGGGAGGAAGTGCGGCTGCCAGCCCCGCTCTTCGAGGAGGACACCCTGTATTCGGAGAGTGAAGTGCTCGTAGCCCGCGAATCCCGCTCCCGTCCCGAAGCCGGGATCGTCACGGTCCGCACCACGGGTCGAAACCAGGAGGGCACCGTGGTGATCGAGTTTCGCCGCACCTTCCTCGTCTGGAAGCGCACCTGCGCTCCCAGGCCGTAGCGGGCGCCTCCGCCTTCGGCGGGTTCTCCCTCGGCTTGGCGGGCGCCTGAACCATCGAAATCTTGAGCACGCGACCGTGCCTTTTCCTGCTGACGACAGCGCGCGGGTGACGCTCGACGGCTTCCTCGACGAAATCGCCCGCTGGCGGCGATACGGCAAACCGACTCGAGTCGAAGAGCAAGCCGGCATTCCCGAGTTCGCGAACGAGTTCTGGACTTCGAGGCAACGCGCCGCGCACTCCCTGCACGAGATCTCCTACCGGGCCTGTTTCAAGCCGCAGCTGCCCCGTTTCTTCATCAGCAGGCTCACGGACCCGGGAGAAGTGGTCTTCGACCCTTTCATGGGTCGGGGGACGACGGTGCTCGAGGCGGCACTTCTCGGGAGGGGGGTGCTCGGGAACGACATCAATCCCTTGTCCAGAATGCTTCTCGAACCGAGGCTGCATCCTCCGTCGCTGCCCGAAGTGGAAGCGAGGCTCGATGCGCTTCCGCTCGATGGGCCGGCGGCGTCCCCGGACGGCTTCGAGGTGTTCTTCGAAGAACGGACTCTTCGCCAGATCTGCCGGCTGCGCGATTACCTGCTCGACCGGGAAGCCGCCGGAGCGTCCGATATCGTGGATCGCTGGATTCGGATGACGGCGGTCAACCGCCTGACCGGGCATTCCCCGGGGTTCTTTTCCGTCTATACGCTCCCGCCGAACCAGGCAGTCTCCATCGAGAGCCAGCGCAGAAACAACGAGCGCCGGCAGCAGCAACCGGAATACCGCGATGTGAAGCGGCTGATCCTGAGAAAGACGTATTCCCTGCTGAAGGACCTCGGGGATCGCGCTCCCGCCGCGGCGTATCGATGTTTCTTCCAGCAGTCGGTCGAAGAGCCATTCGCCTACGACGGGCCGCCGGTCGCGCTCGCGGTCACCTCGCCGCCGTTTCTCGACACGGTGGATTACCAAGCGGACAACTGGATGCGCTGCTGGTTCGCGGGCATCGACCCCGAGGGCCTCGGAATCACGCAGACCGGCCGCCTCGCAAGTTGGACGGAACTCGTGCGCGCCGCGCTCGAGCACGGGGCCGCGATCTCCCGGCCCGGGGGGGCGTTCGCATTCGAAGTCGGCGAGATCCGCAAGGGGTCGCTGCTCCTGGATCGGGTCGTCGCCGAGGTGGCGGGGCAGACGCCGTGGGAGCCGGTCGCGGTGATCGTGAACGAGCAGACTTTCACGAAGACTTCGAATACTTGGGGTATCTCCAACAATCGGAAAGGCACGAACTCGAATCGGATCGTCCTGATGCGCCGCCGCTGACGGCGGGGCCGGCCGCGGCGATGGTCAGCGGTAGGAGCTGCGCGGCGCGAGCCCGCGGAGCGACTCCACGATGCGCCGGCTCTCCGCTGGAGGAGGGCCGGTAAGGCGGCTGACCAGCCAAGTGGTAGCGAAGTTGAGCACCATCCCCAGCGTGCCGATTCCTTCGGGACTGATCCCGAACCACCAGGATTCCGGGCCGCTCCACTCGAACACCTTGAACCAGCCGATATAGAGAGCGGTGCAAGTGGTTCCGGCGATCATTCCCGCCACCGCGCCTTGCGGAGTGACCCAGGTCGAAAAGACCCCCAGCACCAGCACCGGGAAGAAGCTGGCGGCCGCGAGGCCGAAGGCGAAGGCGACGACGGCGGCCACATAGTCGGGTGGATAGATCCCCACCACGATCGCCACCACCACCGCGAAGGCGGCGGAGAGCCGGGCCGCTCGGAGTTCCGCCCGTTCGGACATCCCTGGCCTCCAGAAGCCCTTCAGCAGGTCATGGGAGATGGACGCCGAGATCACCAGCAACAGCCCCGCTGCGGTGGAGAGCGCCGCCGCGAGGCCCCCGGCAGCGACGAGCCCGACCACCCACGCCGGCAACTCCGCGATCTCCGGGTTGGCGAGCACCATGATGTCGCGATCGATCATCAGTTCGGCCCCTGCGCCTTCGCCGTACTGGATGAGGCCATCGCCGTTTCGGTCGGTGAACCGGATGAGCCCGGTCGCCTCCCAGTTGCGGAACCAGTCCGGGGCCTCCGCTGCCGGGATGCCATGCAGCGTCTGGATCATGTTGACCCGTGCGAACGCGGCCACCGCCGGCGCCGTCGTGTAGAGGATGGCGATGAAGAAGAGCGCCCACAGCACGCTCCAGCGGGCGAGCCGGGCGCTCTTCACCGTGTAGAAGCGGATCAGAACATGGGGAAGTCCGGCGGTTCCCGCCATCAGGGCGAGCGTGATGGCGAACACATCGGGCAGCGTCTTCTTCCCGGCGAGGAAGGCGCCGGTGTATTCCGGCAGGCCCAGATCGGTGTGGATCTGGTCGATGGCGCGCAGCAGCGCCACCCCGGCGCGTTCTCCCTCGATCAGTGGGGAGCCGAAGCCGATCTGCGGGATCGGAGTTCCGGTCATCATCCAGGAGATCGCCCCGGCGGGAATCAGGAAGGCGGCGATCAGGACACAGTATTGGGCGACCTGGGTATAGGTGATCCCCCGCATCCCGCCGAGGGTCGCGTAGAGCAGGACGATTCCTCCCCCGATCACCACCCCGTATTCGACCGGAATCGTGAGAAAGCGTGAAAAGACGACCCCCACGCCGCGCATCTGTCCGGCGATATAGGTGAACGAGAGGAACACCGCGCAGACCACCGCGGTGAGCCGGGCGGCCTGCGAGGCGTAGCGGTCTCCGACGAATTCGGGGATCGTGTAGCGCCCGTAACGACGGAGATAGGGCGCCACCAGCAGTGCGAGCAGGACATAGCCGCCGGTCCAACCCATGAGGTAGATCGCACCGTCGTACCCCATGAAAGAGATGAGCCCCGCCATCGAGATGAAGGAGGCGGCGCTCATCCAATCCGCTCCGGTCGCCATCCCGTTGGCCACCGCCGAGACGCCCCGCCCCGCTACATAGAAGCCCGCGGTCGTCCCGACCCGGCTCGCCACCGCGATGCCGCTGTAGAGCGCGAAGCTGCCGAGGACGAAAACGAGGGTCCAGCCGGCGATGTCCACGGTGACTCGGCGACGGCTTCGCTATCGGTGACCTTCGACAGGTCGTTCCTGCGAGCCCGATGCCCGCAGCTCATGCGTATCCACGATTCCCCAGCCTAGCAGTCTGTGGGCAAGGTGCCGGAGAACTTGGTGGGTTTGCACAGCTAGATCATGAGGCGCAGCCCGTCGTGGGCGCGCTCGAAGGCGAGATCACCGGCCTGCAGCACCTCTTCCCCGGTGTGGACCAGCAGCACTCGCCGGGCGGTGATCTCCCCGGCGGCGCCCGCCAGCTCGGCGTACGAGGTGTGGCCCGGACGGGAAGCTTCGAGCGAGGAGCACTCGTGGATCAACAGGTCCGCGGCGGCGGATGCGGCGACCACGCGGGCGGTGAACCCGGTGTCTCCGGAATACACGATGGTCCTGCCGCCCATCCGCAGGGTCCAGCCGAATGCCCACGCTGCCGGTTGGTGGTCGGCCGGGAAGGGGACGGCGGCACCGGCTCCTGTGGTCCCGGGCAGCAGGACCTGTTCTCCCGGAAGGACTTCGCGAATCTCTTCGGGGAAGCGGACCGGGAGCTCGCGGTAGAGGCAATTCCGGAGTTCCCGAATTCGCTCCGGCGCTCCCGGTGGTGCGAACACCGCGAGCGGTTCCCGGCGTCCGCTGCGCAGTGCGTCGAGTTCGAGAAACGGGAATCCGCCGAAGTGGTCGCCGTGGAAATGGGAAAGCACCACTGCGGCGAGATCGTCGCTCGCAAGGCCCTCCTGCCGGAGGGCCGCATGGCAGCCCGGGCCGGCGTCGAGCAGCACCCCCCGGGGCCGCCCGCAGGCGCGGAGGAAGATCGCCGCTTGGCGTTTTCCTCCGGAGCCGAACGCATCGCCGGTCCCCAGAAAGAGGACTTCGACCCCGCTGGCACCGTGCGTTTCCGCGGGATCCGGCGCTTTGCCGCCCTCCGCCGAAGCTCCGCCCGTGGCGGCTGCCTTTCGCTGGCATCGCCGACAGACGAAGGGCCGTCGGGAGTCGCCTTCGGCTTCGGGATCCCCGATCCGTTCGCACCGCCGGCAACTCGTCAGCTGCGCTCGCGGCAGCGAACCGCGATACCGCTCCAGTAGGCCCGCGACGAAGAAGGCGATCTCCGCGCGGTCGCCGGCGGCGAAGAACCGCGAGTCCTCGATCGGGTCTTCCTCGGCGCGGGGCCGGACGGTCAGTCGAACCTCGACCGTGCGTTCTTCTCCATCGGCCTCGTCGGCGTCGGCGACGATCCGGATTTCGAGGGACAAAGTTCCGGGGTGGTCTGCTCGGGTCAGCCGGCGCCCGGCAGCCAGACGAGGTCTCGTTCCGGGTCGAAGGGCCGGGCGAGCCCCGCCGGACGGTATCCCCGAAGGTCCACTGCCACCCGACGGTAGCCCACCGCCTCGAGGCCCCTGGCGAGCCGGGTGCCGACCGGCGGGTCGAGCGCGCGGGAGATCTCTTCCGGGGCGAGCTCGATACGGGCCATCGCGCCGTGGTGGCGGACCCGAAAACCCGAGAACCCGAGCCCCCGCAGGATTTCTTCCCCGGCCTCTACCTGACGCAGGACGCTGGTGCTGATCCGGACCGGCGCAGGCACCCGCGAGGCGAGGCAGGCGGAAGCGGGCTCCTCGGCAACCGGAAGATCGAGGCTGCGGGCCAGCCCCCGGATTTCCTGTTTGCCGAGCCCGGCTTCGAGCAGCGGCGAGCGGACTCCGAAGAGCGCCGCCGCCCGTCGTCCGGGGCGGACATCACCGGTATCTTCGGCGTTCGTGCCGTCGAGAACCGCGGCGTAGCCGCGTTCGTCGGCCAGCCGGCGGAGTCGGGCGTAGAGCTCCTGCTTGCAGAAGAAGCAGCGGTCCGGGCCGTTCTGCTGGTAGCCGTCCTCGGCCATCTCGTCGGTGGAGACCCATTCGTGGGGCATCGGGTGACGGGCGAGCACCCGGCGGACGAGCGTCTGCTGGTGTTCCGAGAGGCTCGGGCTGACTCCGGTCACCGCAAGGCTCCGCTGCCCGAGCAGCCGGTGGGACAGGACCGAAAGAGTGGCGCTGTCCACTCCTCCGCTGAGCGACACGACCGCCGAACCGCATCTGGAAAGCACCTGTTCGAGCACTGCGCGCTTTTCGGCGAGCGACGGGCTCGTTGCCCGGTCAGGCGGCATCGTCTGCCTTCCAGGTCCCGCTCACGCCGCCGCGTTTTTCGAGGAGCCGGATCGAGGTGACCACCATCGTGCGGTCGAGAGCTTTCAGCATGTCGTACACGGTGAGGGCGGCGATCGAGGCCGCGGTGAGCGCTTCCATCTCGGCGCCGGTCGAAGCCCGGCACCGTATCCGGGCAACGATCCGTACGCCGCGCTCCTCGAATTCGGCCCGCACTCCGATGTGATCGAGCGGCAGCGGATGGCAGAGCGGGATGAGCGACGGGCACGCTTTCGCGGCCTGGATTCCGGCGATGCGGGCGGTCTCGATCACGCTTCCCTTGGGGGCGTTCCCGCGCCGGGCGATCTCGAGCGCCGCCTCGGAAACGGAAACGAAGGCTTCGGCGGCCGCCTCCCGGACGGTGACCGGCTTCGCACTCACATCCACCATCCGGGCCGCTCCGCCCGGGTCCAGGTGGCTCAGGGTCTTCGGTTTCCGGAGTTCGTGGCGCCGGGCTTCGCCGCTTGGCGGAGGATCGATCATCGACGAGGATCATGCCACCCGGTTACCGGGTCCGGGCAGCCGGCGAGCGGCTGCGCCAGCACGGTTTTCCCAGCGGCGACAGCGCCGATGTCCTCGGGAATCACGATCAGCCCGTTCGCGAGGGCGAGCGCAGCGATGTCTCCCGAGCCCTGCGAGCGTACGGGATGGGCGAGGAGCTCTCCGGCTGCCGAGGTGGTGATCCGGGCGGGAAGGAAACCGCGGCGGGGTCCGCGCTTCGACACCGGAGCGAGCAGCCGCACCCGCAAGTGGGGGCGCGACGGATCGGCCAGTCCTTCGAGCCGTTCGAGGGCCGGGCGAGCGAAGACCTCGAAGGTCGTGAGCGCCGAAACCGGATTTCCGGGCAGTCCGAACACGAGGGTCCCCCCCGTTTCTCCGGCGACTCCGAAAACGAGGGGTTTCCCCGGCCGGATGGCGACCGAGGTCACCAGCAGGCGGATTCCGCTAGTCTCGAGAACCTGCTCAACGAAGTCGAAGCGGCCCATGGACACGCCGCCGGAGAGGAAGAGCGCGTCGCCGGCAAGCCCGCGCGCCACCGCCTCGGCGAGCTGCGGCGGGTCGTCGGGAACGAACCCGAGGCGGCGAACCGGCAGCCCCATGGCGCGGCAGCGTGACGCGATCATATGGCTGTTCGCGTCCCGGATGCGGGCGGGACCGGGACGGCGAGTTCGGGGATGGATGAGTTCGTCGCCAGTAGAAAGCACGGTCACTCGCGGGCGGCGGCCGACCCGGACCCGCACCTTTCCCACGGTAGCGAGCAGGCCGATGGCTGCGGCGGAGATCCGCTCCCCCGCCTCGAGCAGGACGGCGCCGGAGCGGACCTCGGCGCCTCGGCGGGTGACCCGCTGTCCCGGGGTGACCGGTGCGGGTGTGCTTCCGGGCGCCGGCCACTCCACGAAACCGTCGCTCTCGACGGTTTCCTCCACCATGAGGGCTGCGTCAGCGCCATCCGGCATCGGAGCCCCGGTCATGATGCCCGCGGCCTCGCCGGCCCCTATCGCGGCCCGCGGGGTTTGACCGGCGGCGATCCGGTCCACGATCCGGAGTCGGCCCCGGCCTCCAGCCAGCGAAGCGGCCGATACTGCGTAGCCGTCCACCTGGGCACGATCGAAGGGAGGCAGGTCGCGGTCCGCCGTGATCGGTTCCCGGAGCACCCGCTCCGAGGCAGCGGCGAATCCGACCGACTCGGCCCCGAGCGGCCGGGCGTGGGCCAGCACGGTGCGGAGAGCGTCTTCGACCGGGATCACCGAATCCCTCGCATCCTGCGTCCGCCGAGCCGGCGCTGCGGGAAACGACGCCTCAGCTTCTATTCGATCCGCAGCAAGTCTGCATCTGCGGGCTTTGGGTACGTGCTGGTTTCAGACTTCGGCAAGCCGATGCGTCCGACATCGAGGATCTGTCCACAAGCTGTTATCCCCGGCCGTTGGGACCTCTCGCCTCGGAAACCGGCCGTGCCCGCTCGTCGAGACCGAAACTGGACACTGCCTGCGCCTCGGTCTCGAACACTTCGAAAAGCGGCAGCACCTTGGTGATGTCGAGGACCCGCGCCACGCGTTCTCTCGGGTGCAGTGCCTTGAGCGCGCCGCCCGCTTCGGCCACCCGCCGGGAGCAAGCGACCAGTTCTCCCAGGCCGCCGCTATCGATCGCGTTCACTTCGGTGAGATCCAGAACGATCCGGACTCGGCCAGACTGGACGAGCAGATCCACTGCATCCCGCAGTTCCCGGTCGCCGTGCCCGTCCACGAGCCGACCGCTGAGCACGAGGACACAAACTCCGTCGCGCTCCCGGAGATCGAGATGCACGGGGAACTATCTTCGCAGAGTTGGCGAAGGCGGCAAGAGCGAGGGGCTGTCCAGTGGAGAGCGGACGGGGCAGAGCGCCCGGAGAGTGGGCGTCCTTTCGGCAGTTCCCGGTCGGGAGTCCTCGACGGAGAGCCCCTCGCTACTCGGCACTTCGACCACGGACTGCTATGAATCGGGTCAGCCGATGAGGGCGCCGATCGCCTCCCGGTCGATGCGAATACGGTAGCGCTCCACGGCGGCGCCGACGAAGGCCGCCCAGATGCGCTGTTTCTTCTCTTCGGCCAGCTGCGCCCGAAACGACTCTTGCTGATCGGCGAACGCATCGGGGTCGTAACCGTCTCGTCCGTTCACCCGCAAGACCGCGAACCCGCGGTCCGATTCGAGGGGGCCGACGACCGCGCCGACCTCGGCTTCGAAGATCGCCTCCTCCTCTGCCGCGAGGACTCCGGCGGCTCCCAGCGCGCTGCCGCGGAACCAGTTCTCCAGTGGAATCGGGTCCGTATCCGAAGATTCTTCTGCTGCGATCCGTTCTGCGAGGGATAGCGCCGCCTCGTTCGCCAAAGCCCGCGCCCGCTCGCTCCGGAGCTCGGCGAGCACATCTTCCCGAATCTCTTCGAAATCCGGGATGTGCGGCGGCCGCTCCTCGATGACTTCGATGAAGGCGAACCCCGTCGAGAGGCGTACCGGTCCCCCTACGGCCCCGATCTCGAGTTCGAAGGCGAGGCGCGCCGCTTCCGCCGAACCGATTTCGGCGATTTCTTCCCCTTCGCCGAAAAAACCGGACTCCTGCGGGATCAGAAGCGGATAGCCGTCGGTGATCTCGATGGTCTCGGTGATTTCCTCGAGGGCATCTGCGCTCTCCACTCGGGAGCCCAGCGCGAGCACCCGTTCGTCGAGCAGCTCGGCCGCTTTCTCCCGCCGCAGCCGGGTCTCGATTTCGCCTTCCACCTCGGAGATCTCCCGGGTTTCGGCCGGCCGGCGGCTTTCGAGACGCACCACATGGAAGCCGTAGTCGGTGCGAATCGGGTCGCTCGTCTCCCCGGGCATCATGGAGAAGACGACTTCGGAGAACTCCGGAAGCATCTCTTCCGGTCCGAAGACTCCCAGGCTGCCGCCCGCCTCGGCGGTCGCCTCGTCCACCGAATAGGTCCGCGCGAGCTCGGCGAAGTCCTCCCCGGCCCGAGCGCGGTCGGCGAGCCGGGACGCGAGGGTGCGCGTCGCCGCTTCTTCGGCGTCCGATTCCGGCTGGAGCAGGATGTGGCTGGCCGCTGCCTGCTCCCCGAGCTGGTACTGGAACAGGTTGCGGTCGTAGTAACGCTGGATCTCGCGCTGCCGCACCGAGATCTCTTCGGCGATGGTCTGCTCGGACAGGGTGAGATACCGGACGCGGCGCGCAGTAGGCGTTTCGAAGGCCCGAGCATCCTCGAGATAGCGCTCCCGCGCCTCCGCCTCGCTCACTTCGACATCGCCGCGCCAGCTGTCTTCGCTGAGGAACCAGAGATCGAGGGAAGCCCGTTCGTTGCGCCTGCGGTACTCCTCCAGCAGCTCGAGATCGGAGATGTGCGGCGACTGGGTGATCAGCAGCTGCAGCTTCTCGGCGAGCAGGTCGGAGCGCAGCGAAGCCTCGAAGTCGCGGGGATTCAGGCGCGCTGCCCGCAGCATGTCGAGGTAGGCATCCCGGCCCACGAAAACGCCGTTCTGCTGGAAGGCCGGAGCGTTCGTGATGCTGTTCCCGATTTCGGCGTCAGTGACCAGGATGCCGTGCTTTTGCGCCTCGAGAACGAGGATTCGATGGCGTACGAGTTCCCCAACCACCTGGTCGGGGATGCCGAGCTGGCGGGCGAGGGCGGTGCTGAATTCCCCCCCGCTCTGCACCTGGTAACGCCGCACCGCTTCACGGTAATCCTCGAGGAAGGCAGAGGCCGAGATCGGCTCGCCGTCCACCCAAGCAACCCCGCGGCGCATGGCTGCGGTCGCGGGGTCTCCCATGAAATCCGGGAAATAGAGGGCGACGAACGCCACGATCACGAGTGCGAGCAGAACGGCGCCCACGAACCACCCGACGGACTTGCGGTTGCGGAAATATTCGAAGATCACGACAACCCATCATGGTACCGCCAGAGTTCCGCGACAGGCAACCGCCAGCGATCGGAAAAGCCGATTTGCGGGAGATTTCCCGGCAGCGTGGCTGCTACGCTTCCGCTCCGCCCGCTCGCGCTCGCCGGTCCGTTTTCTGAGCGCTGCGCGCCCCGGCTTCTGGTAGATGCTTCGATACCTCTTCAGCCTGTTCTCTCTGGACCTCGCGGTGGACCTCGGGACCGCGAACACCCTGATCTATACCCAGGATCGGGGAATCATCCTCCGCGAGCCGTCGGTCGTCGCTCTCAGCAGCTCATCGAAGAGCGTGGTGGCGGTCGGCGCCGAGGCGAACGAGATGGTCGGCAAGGCGCCGGGGCACCTCGAAGTCATCCGGCCGCTGCGGGACGGCGTGATCGCCGACTTCGAAGCGGCCGAGCGGATGATCAGCTACTTCGTCCTCAAGGCGCTCGGCCGCCAGCGCTGGGCGGCTCCCCGTATGGTCGTGGGGGTACCGCTCGGAATCACCCCGGTGGAGCGGCGGGCGGTGCGCGACAGCATCCTGCGAGCCCGCGCGAGCGAGGTGTATCTCGTGAGCCAGCCCATCGCCGCGGCGATCGGCGCCGGCCTCGAGGTGACGAGTCCGGTCGGGTGCTGCGTCGTGGACATCGGCGGAGGGACGACCGATATCGCGGTGATCTCCCTGTCGGGCATCGCTGCCGGGATCTCGGTCCGCGCTGCCGGCGACAGCTTCACTCGCGGGATCATGAGCGAGCTGCGCCGCAGCCGCGGCCTGTTGGTCGGCGAACGAACGGCGGAATGGATCAAGATGAAGATCGGCTGCGCGAAACCGATGGACGAGCCCCGGGATCTGGCCATTCGAGGGCGCGACCTCTCGCGGATGGTGCCGGCGACGATCACCGTGACCGACGAGGAAGTGCGCGCCGGCATGAATGTGCCCCTCCAGCAGCTGCTGCGTGCGGTGCGGGAAGTGCTGGAACAGACAGAGCCGGAGCTATCCGCCGACCTCATGGAGCACGGTATCAAATTGACCGGAGGCGGCGCTCTCCTGCGCGGGCTTCCTGATCTGTTGGCGGAGGAGACCGGCCTGTCCATCGAGGTCGCCGAAGATCCACTGGACTGCGTGGTGAACGGGGCAGGGGTGATGCTCGAAGAAGTGGACCTGCTGCAGCAGGTCACGAAGACGACCTGACAAGAGGCCCCGGACAGGCGGCAAGGGGCCGAGCACCCCCCCAGCAAGATATCTGAGCAAGACAGTTGACCCGGCGCAGGATCGAAAACGCATTGCTGGCGGCGCTGCTCACCGCGAACTTCCTCGGGCTGACTTTCCAGGTCCGCACCGGAATCGACCTGCCGGTGCGAGACGCACTCCTCACTGCGTTCTCCAGAGTCCAGAGTCTGAAGAACCGAACGACCCGTAGCGCTCGCACCTGGGCGGGAGTCGTCTGGGACGGGTGGCGGATGCGCGCGGAACGCGAGGCGCTAGCCGCGCGGGTGGCCCGGCTCGAATGGGAGCTCACGGTGCAGCGGGGCTTGCTGGTGCGGGCTCGCGGCTTCGGCGTGCTCGACGAGGCAGCATTCACCATCGGTGAACCGGTCCCGGCCGAGGTCGTCGGTGTCAGTGCGTCGCCTTTCGACAGTACTGTCACCGTGAACCGCGGCTCGTTTCACGGTATCCGCCGTGATTCTCCGGTCATGTCGCCAGCAGGGCTCGTCGGCCGGGTGGTCGCGGCAGGCGCTGCGGCCAGCCAGGTGCAACTGATCACCGGGCCTGCCGCCGCAGTGGCCTCGCTCACCGCAGAGGGGCGGGTGCGCGGCATCGTTCGCGGCGGGTCGATGGGGCTGCGTCTCGACTTCGTTTCCGCCGGCCAGCGGGTCGCGGTGGGCGAGTCGGTGATTTCGAGTGGCCTCGACGGCATATATCCGAAGGGCCTCGTCGTGGGCAAGGTGGTTCGGGTGCAGCGAGGAACAGGGATGCTGCTCGACATCGGAGTGGAATCGATGGTGGATTTCGGCTCCCTCGAGCGGGTGTTCCTCCTCCCTCCCTTCTCCGGGGTCGAGGTCCCCGAAGAATCCGAACTCGACCCGAGGCGTGAGCCGTCCGTGACCGAAACATCGAGCTGGCCCGGAGCAGCGGGGGAGCCGCTGGACTGCGGTGTCTTGCGC
Organism: Vicinamibacteria bacterium; assembly: GCA_963422395.1. Taxonomy (GTDB): domain Bacteria; phylum Acidobacteriota; class Vicinamibacteria; order Marinacidobacterales; family Marinacidobacteraceae. The sequence continues at coordinate 1,397,341 of OY729431.1, forward strand.
CCACCCCCACCCCACTCCGAAGGCCGAGCCGCACCGGCCTCGCGCCGCTCTCTCTACCGGTTGTCATGTTGAGCTCCGGACTGCGCCGGGACCACGCGCAGGTCCGGGCGAGACGGTACTCATCACTCCCGCGCCGGAGGACCTCCGGATGGCGTGCCGCCGGCACCGTCTTCATCCTCGTCGCCGCTTTCTTCGTCCAGACGATCCTGTTTCCGATGCTCGGAATCGAGGCGGTCGCCCCGGATTTCGTGATGGCGGCGGTGGCCGCTATCGCGCTCGTCCGCGGAATCGTTCCTGCGACCCTCCATGGCGCTGCCGGGGGCATCCTCCAGGATTCGTTTTCGGGTGGTTTGCTGGGGTTGAACGGTTTTTCCAAAACGCTCGTGGCCTTCGGCATCAGCCGGATTCGAGAAGATCCGCTGGTGGGGCCTTCCCTCGGAGTGACTGCCTCGTCCCTGCTCATCCTGGCCGGTGCGTTGGCCGACGCCGTGTTCCTGTGGGGGCTCCGCCTGCTCACCGGATCGCCGCCGGTCCCTGCCGGCCGTTGGGTCGCCTTCGGGCTCGGTTTGCCGTTCACCGTAGCTGCGGGGGTCGTGATTTTCCGGGCATCGACTCGCACCGAACGCTCCGGCCGGGGGAGTCCCGGAAGCGGCGCGCGGAACACCCATGAGCAGCGCTGATCAACGCTCTCGGATCCGCAGGCGGCTCCTGCTGTTCCGGTACCCCCTCGGAGCGGTGATTCTGCTGTTGGCGTTTCGTTTCTGGCACTTGCAGATCGTGCGCGGGGCGGAGTTCTCCGAGATCGCCCAGGATAACTATCTGCAGACCGAGCGCCGGCGGGCGCCCCGCGGCCTCGTGCTCGACCGGCAGGGGCGAATTCTCGCGGAGAGCGAGCCCTCCTTCGCCCTCCTCGCTGACAGCGACGGTCTCCGGCAACTGGAAGCGATCGGCCAACTGTCCGCCGACCCGGAGGAAATGTCCGAGCTCCGCACCCGTGCCGCCCGGGGACCGACCGTGGTTCGATCGAGGATCGGTTTCGCGGACGCCGCCTTCTTCGAAGCACGAGCACGAGAACTCTCCGGAGTGCAGGTGGATTTCGTTCCGATGCGGCGCTACCCGCTCGGGAAGGCCGCGGCCCACCTCGTCGGCTACACCGGGGAAGTCACCGGCGCCCAACTGCTGCTCGAGGAGTTCGCTGCCTACGCGCCCCGCGACATCGTCGGCCAGAGCGGCATCGAGCGCGCCTACAACGCGCAGCTCGTCGGTTCCGACGGTTACTTCGACCGCGTCGTGGACAGCCGACAGCGGATGCTGGAGGCGAGCGGGTGGCGCATCGAACCGATGCGAGGGCAGACGCTGCGGCTCGGGGTCAGCGCGGCGATCCAGGAGGCGGCGCTCGCTGCCTTCGGAGATCGGGCCGGCGCTTTCGTGGCGATCGAGGTCGGGACCGGAGAAATCGTGGGCCTCGCCAGTTACCCGGCCCATGCTCCCCGCGAGTTCCAGACCGACGAGAATGCCTTCCGCGCGCTGCGCCGCGACCCGCGAAGCCCGCTGCTCAACCGGGCCGTCGGAGGGCGCTATCCGCCCGGTTCTGCTTTCAAACTGGTGACTGCCGCGGCAGCGCTCGCCGAGGGGGTCGCGGGCCCGGACACCCGATTTCTCTGCCGGGGGCAAGCCCGGGTGGCGGGGCGCACTTTCCGCTGTCATCGCGCATCGGGGCACGGGCTCTTGACGCTCCGGGAGGCGATCTCCGCATCTTGCAATGTGTTTTTCTACCGGCTGTCCGAGTTGCTCGATGTGGATGTGATCGCCGCCTACGCGCGGGAGTTCGGCTTGGGTGAACCGACCGGGGTCGACCTGCCGCACGAGACTGCCGGACTCGTCCCCACCCGCGAGTGGAAGCGCCGGGCTACCGGGGAACGCTGGTATGCCAGCGAAACGGCATCGGTAGCGGTGGGACAGGGCGCGCTTCAGGTCACCCCGATCCAGATGGCGCGTCTGACCGCTGCGTTCGCTTCTTCGGGTGACCTTCCCGCGCCGCGGCTGGTGTCGCCGGCCCGATCCGGACGGATCGAACGGGTGTCCGCCCAGCACTTCGAGATGATCCGCGCCGGAATGCGGGATGCCGTTCTGACCGGGACCGCCTGGCGGGCCCGGGTTCCCGGGCTCACGATCGCCGGGAAGACCGGGACGGCGCAGGTCGCGAGCTTGGATCGGGTCGCTGCCAGGGATGAGGACCGGGCCCCGATGTTCCGGAACCACGCCTGGTTCGTGGGGTTCGCTCCGTTCGAAGCGCCGGAGGTCGTAGTCGCGGTCGTGGTCGAACACGGCGGCTCCGGCGGGGCGGCGGCCGCCCCAATCGGGCGTGCGATCCTGGCCGCCTGGTCCACGGCCCTTCCGGTCGGGGACGGGGAGCTCACCCCGTGAGGCGGTCCTCTCCGCCGACGCCGTGGCGTCTGGGCATCGATCGGCCGCTGCTGGTTTCGGCTGCGGCCCTGGTGCTGATCGCCGTTGCGGCACAGGTGAGTGCGCTTCGCGCGATCGAATCCTCGGTCGGCGTTTGGGATCACTTGGCGCGGTTGGGCACGGCGGTGGTGGTGGGCCTCGTCGCCTACCGCACCGACCACCGGCGGCTGGCCCGATTTTCACCGGTGTTCTTCCTCGCGGCGCTCGCCCTCAGTGTCTATGCGAACCTCGCTGCGGCCCTGCGCGCGGGAACGCGCCGCTGGCTCGACTTCGGGGTGGCGAGTCTCCAACCCGGTGAGATGGCCAAGATATGCCTCGTACTGCTGTTCGCCTACCTGATCGTCCGGATGAGCCGCGAATCGCTGAGCCGGCGTACGGCTGTCAGCTGGCTGGTCGCGGCGGCCGCACTGGTTCTGGCAGTGGCGGCTCAGCCGGATCTCGGAAGCGCGGCGATTCTCGTCGGCATCGGCGCCGGGATGGTCTTCCTCGCTGGCCTGCCGCTGTCCTGGAACCGGATCTGGCCTGCAGCCGTCGTCACCGTGACGGGGATGCCCCTCCTCTGGTTCTTCGGACTCCGCGACTACCAGCGGCTTCGCGTCCTCGCGTTCCTGAATCCCGAAAGCGACCCGCTCGGCTCCGGCTATCAGATGCTCCAGGCTTCCATCGCGGTGGGTTCGGGGGGATTTTGGGGCACGGGATGGCTTCAGGGGTCGCAGACCGCGTATCGCTTCCTGCCCGCGCCGCATACCGACTTCGTGTTCGCGGTGATCGCGGAGGAGTTCGGCTTCGTCGGGGTCAGCGTGGTGCTGGCGCTGTTTTGGTTCTTCGGACTCCGGCTGCTACGGATCGCGGTGCAATCTGCCGACAACAAGGATCCGCTCGGCGCGCTGATCGTCGGCGGACTCTTCTGCATGCTCTTCCTGCAAGCGCTCTACAACATCGCCATGGTCGCAGGGCTCGTCCCGATCAAGGGATTCCCGCTCCCCTTCATGAGCTATGGAGGCAACTCGCTGCTCATCACCGCGGCCGCGGTCGGGCTTGCGGCCTCGGTGCGGCGGCGCGCCTTCCTGACCTGATCCTCTCCGGGCTCATGCCTCCGGCTGGCGTGTTACGGTTTCCGGGCAATCGCGGGCGTGGGTCCCCGCAAGGCTTGCGCGCTTCGTGAATCGGGAACTCATCGTCAGTACTCTGCCCGGACAGACCCGGATGGCGCTCGTCGAAGACGGCGAGATCGTGGAACTCGGGGTGGAGCAACGCGCCGAACAGAGCGTTCTGCACGGCATCTACCGCGCCCGGGTGCAGCGCCTGGTCCCGGGCACCCAGGCCGCCTTCCTGGATCTCGGCATGCCTCGGAACGCGTTCTTGCAGATCGATCAGATCCCTGCGGGCGCCCTCGAGCTGGCTTCCGGACTCGCTGGTGACGGTGATCCGCGGAAGCCCCAGGGTCCGGAAGCGGCCGGAACAGCGGAGGGTCGAGAGAAAACGAGCCTGCGCGGACATCGGATCGAAGACTTGCTGCGCCCCGGACAGACGGTCCTGGTGCAGGTCATTCGGGAACCACTGGGCCTGAAAGGGTGGAAGGTCAGTTGTGATCTGAAACTCCAGGGGCGCTTTTTCGACTTTCGTCCTCTGATACCGACCGAGATCATCGTTTCGCGGGCGACCTCGGGGCTCCGCGAGCAGCTGCGTCTCGCCGCGCTCGTCGAGCGAAAAACCACGCTCAAGGGGGAATGGTCGGCTCGACCGACCGCGGAGCAGCGAGACGAGGAAACGCTCACCGCCGACATCACCCGTCTGGAAGCCGACTGGACGGAGGTCGCCCGGGAGGGGAACTCCGGCCCCCCGACCTGCCTGCGTGCCGAGATCCCCATGGTTTTCCGCGTTGTCCGCGATGTGCTGTCCTCGGGCTTCAGCGCGATCCGGGTGGATTCCGAGGAGCTCTACGGGCGGCTCGTGAATTTCATCCGTCAGTTCCTTCCCGGGATGGAGCACCGGATCCGGCACTACTCGAAGAACTATCCGATCTTCGACGAGTACGGAGCCGGGGCGGCGTTCGATCAGGCCACCCGCCGCCGCGTCAAACTCCCTTCGGGGGGAAGCATCGTCATCGACCAGACCGAAGCGTTGGTCGCCGTGGATGTGAATAGCGGCAGCTTCGGTGGAGATGGCGGCGAGCGCGACGAAAACAGCACTCTCACGAACCTCGAAGCGGCCGCGGAAGTCGTTCGCCAGCTGCGGCTGCGCGGTCTCGGCGGAATCATCGTGGTCGATTTCATCGACATGAAGGAAGGGCGGAACCGCGACCGGGTTTTCCGCGCGCTTCGGGAGCAGCTGCGGAAGGATCCCGCCTTCACCCGGGTATCCCCGCCGGAACCGCGCGCCGGACTCGTCGTGATCACGAGGCAGCGGGAGCGCCCGGCGCTCGACACCGGACTTCTCGCCTCGTGCCCCGCCTGCCGCGGATTCGGCAAGGTTCCTTCGCTCGGCGCGGTCTGTCAGGAAATCCTGACCCGGGCACAGAAGAAGGCCGGAGAATTTTCTTCGGGACTCCTGGTCCGCGCGGCGCCGGAAGTGGCAGCTGCCCTTCGTCGCTCGGCGGTGCTCCCCGAGGTGCGGCAGGTCATCGGCGGAGAGGTTCGGATCGAGGACGCTCCGACACTCCCAGAGCCGCAGTTCCGCTTGTTGCCCGGCGATACGGAAGCAGCGGCCCCGGGTCTCCACCCGACGCCAGATCCGTCCGTCGGGCTCTCGCCCCAGCCTTCGCCAGCCGTCCCGCCTTCCGCCTGAGACCGCTGCGGGATTCCCCTTGACCGTCCGCCTCGATGTCGAAACGCGGATCGAGTGGGTCGAGGTCCTGCTCGGCGTGTTCGAGCGCCGCTGCCTGCAGTGCGGCCACGACCCCGACGCCGTCCACTGGATGGGGGCCGCGGTGCGCGAGGCGGTGACCAACGGAATGCGGCACGGCAACCGGATGGACCCGGCCCGACGGCTCCGCGTCGCGATCGAAACCCGGCATCCCGGGAACGGCGAACCCGCGGTGGAAGTAGCGGTCGAAGACGAAGGCGAGGGCTTCGACGATGCTTCGGTGCCCGACCCGCTGCTCGAGGACAACCTCCTGAAAGACAGCGGCCGCGGCATCTTCTTCATGCGTCGATTCATGGACCGGGTCACCTGGACCCGGGCGCCCGGAGGCGGAACCCGAGTGCTGCTCGAACAGCGGCGAGTATCGCCGGCTTCGTGAAGACTCCCGCCGGTCGGGCGTGCGTCGGGGCCGCCGAGGCGGGGGCGGAGGTCGTTCGCGAGGCCCACACCGCCCGGCAGTCGAGGACTTTCGCGGTGGATCTCAAGGGGCCCATCGACCTGGTGACCGAGGTGGACCGTGCCGCCGAGGATGCCGTCGTGGAGCAGTTGCGGAAATTCTTTCCCGAAGTGCCCATCCTGGCCGAAGAGCGCGGCCTCCTGGGCGGTTCTCGCACCGACTGCCGCTTCCTCGTGGACCCCCTCGACGGCACGACGAATTTCGCCCACGGGTTCCCGGTCTTCGCCGTGTCGGTGGCTTACGAAGAAGAGGGAGAAGTCATCGCCGGCGCAGTGCTCGATCCGGTGCGGAACGAACTCTTCGCTGCCGAGCGCGGGGAGGGCGCGATGCTCGACGGTGCTCCGATCCGGGTTTCCCCGACTGCCGATTTCCAAAGCGCGCTCCTCGCTACCGGGTTTCCGTACTCGAGGGAAGCGATGGACCGCGCACTCGCGCTGTTCTGCCGGATCATGCGCAACGCGCGGTCGGTCCGACGCGCTGGATCGGCGGCGCTCGATCTCTGCGCGGTGGCGGCCGGCCGGCTCGACGGATTCTGGGAAGAAACGCTCCGGGCGTGGGATACCGCCGCCGGCGAACTCATCGTGCGCGAAGCGGGAGGCCGGGTGACCGACTTCGTCGGCGACCCTTTCGTGAACGGCGGGCCGAACATCGCGGTGTCGAACGGCCGCCTCCACAGCGCGCTTCTCGACATGCTGTCTAGTGCGCGCGTCCCTTCTCCGATTTCTCAGCAGCCTGTGGGATGAAGCGGCGCGCGCCGCCGCCGGGCGAGGATCTCTCTTCTCCCTCCACGAGACGACAACGAGCCTGAAGAAAGCTCGGGGGATTGCGAAGGGATTCGGTCTTCGGCCCGGGGCTGCTGCCTGTGAAGTCTGTGTCTTCCCGAGGCTCAGAAGCGGAAGCGAACGCCGAAGAGGGCGCCCGACCGCCCCAGGGTCAGGTCGCCGAATCCCTTGAAGCCGTCCTGATGTTCTCCGGCTGACCGGGCATAGCGGAACTCGCCGAAGAGTTCCAGCCTTTGCCCGTCGGGCCGGCGAACGATCGCGAAATCGGCGCCCCCTCCGGCGAAGAACCCGGGCAGGAACGATCTTTCCTGGAACTCGTCGTAGAAGATGTCGCTGGTTTCGAAATCCACGAACTCGCCGACTTCCGAATACTCATAGAGCGCTCCCGAAAACCCCGCCAGCAGATACGGGCGAAAGAGCGCCGAAGCCGGCGCGAGCCCGATCCGGACGCCGAGAGTCAGATCTTGGAGCGTGAGGCTCGCGTCGTGTTCGATTTCGGAACCGTCCTCGTACGTGAGGTCGAGGTACGAAGCGGTCGTGTCTGCGTTCCCCGACTCGTAACCGAGCAGGATGTCCACTTGGGGAACGACTGCGTAGTGGAATTCGATTCCGTAGCGGGCAGCGAGGAAATCGCGGGCGGTGGTCCCGAAATCGTATTCGTTGTCATCGAACAGCGGGCTCTGGATGTGGAGTGCCCGATAGCCGGTGTGGAACGAGATGCCCCATCGGGGAGTGGAGGCGCGGCTCGATGAGCGGTCGGGATATCCGCCGCGGCGGGGGGGCTGTCCCGCGGCCTCGGAGGCCTGGACTGCGGCTGCCGGCAGGAGCGCCAGCAGGACGAGGAAGAGGCGGAGAGTGCGCGGCAGGTCGAAGAGCATGAGTCGTTGTCCTTTGGAGTCGGTTTGCGTTGGGATCGGAGTTGCTTCTTGAGAGCGCGTTTCGCGATGCCTGTCGTGATTCCGGTGTGATGCCGCAATGAGCGTGCCACGCAATGCGCCGAGGGAGGGAACGATACCGCTGGGACCCGCGTTATATTCGTGTCGTTCCCACCGGGCGGTGTCTTGTCCAGGAGGCGTTTTCCATGTTTCGATTCGTGCTCGCCGGGGCTTTTCTTCTGGCGATGATTCCGGTCTCGAGCTGTCTTTTCGAGGATGGGGATGGAAGGTACTCGCTGGCCGCCCTGGCGGCGGCGGCAGACGGTCAGGAAGAAGCGCCGGAAAGTGCCGAAGGGGCAGGGGAACGGGGCTCGCGTTTCCAGCACCTCGGCGACATCCGGAGTTCTCGGCAGACCCCTGCGGCCGATCGCACCGCGCCCGCCTGGACGCTTTCCGACGCCTTCGCCGAAGTGGCCCGGGTGGCGACTCCGGCGGTGGTCAGCTTGCTGGTGGACCATGAGGGCAGCGGTCAGGACGGAAGCCCCTTCGATCCGTTTTTCGGTGTGCCGCAGCCGGGGCCGCGGCAGGGGCGCGGTTCCGGGGCCATCGTGGACCCGAGCGGTCTCGTCATCACCAACTACCATGTGGTCGAGAACGCCTCCAGAATTCAGGTGCGGCTGGCGGACGACCGAGAATTCGAAGCATCGGCGATCGGAACCGACCCTCCCACCGATCTCGCAGTGCTTCGTCTGGATGCCGCTGGGGAGGCGTTTCCGCACCTCGGCGTTGGAGATTCCAACGAGGTGCGGGTTGGGGATTGGGTTCTCGCGATCGGAAATCCGCTCGGGAACAGCCACAGCGTGACCGCGGGCATCGTGAGCGCCAAGGGCCGCGTGCTCGGGGGCGATTACCAGGACTACATCCAGACGGACGCCGCCATCAATCCCGGGAATTCGGGCGGGCCACTCCTGAGCCTCGACGGACATCTGGTCGGCGTGAACACCGTGATCCAGGTCGCCGGAACGCCGGGAAACATCGGCCTCGGCTTCGCGATCCCCTCGAATCTGGTCCGGCGGGTCTACGACCAGTTGGCCTCCGAGGGGGAAGTGACCCGAGGGTGGCTGGGGGTAGCCGTCCAGGCGGTGGATCCGGAGGTCGCCGCGGCGTTCGATCTGAGTGAGGATCAGCGGGGCGCGATGATCACCGATTATTCGGGAGCCGACTCGCCGGCGCGGCAGGCGGGTCTCCGGTCCGGCGATGTGATCGTCCGTTTCAACGGCCGCGTCATCGAAGACAGCACCGATCTACAGTTCGCAGTCGCCGACGCCCGGCCCGGTGAACGATCCGAGATCGAATTCCTGCGCGACGGGGAACGGAGGACCGCAGAAGTGGTCCTCGCTCAGCGTGATTTCGAAGAAGCGGCGCCGCTCGCCGAGGCGAACCCACCGGAATCGGGGGCACCGGGCCGCTTGGGCATCGTGGGCGAAACGCTGACTCCGGAACTTGCCGAACGCCTGGGCTCCGACTTCGAGGGCGTATTGATCCGGGGCGTGACCACTGGCGGCGCGGCGCATCGGGCCGGACTCCAGCGCGGCCAGATCATCCTCGAAGTGGACGGTCGTCCGGTCCGGAGCACCGCAGACCTCGGTCGCGCCCTCTCCGAGGTCGAGGCCGGCGAGCCCTTTCCGATCTGGGTGGCGCAGCCGTCCGCACCCGGCGCTTGGCAACGGACCTTCGTCATCGTCGAAGCGCCCGAATAGCGGACGGAGCCTCCGGAGCAGCGGCGATCGGCACCGGGCGGCGATTGGGGGTGCCGCCGGTGTTCCGGGTGCGATCGCCGTACTTCCAGTAGTCTCCCTGTAGCCCTGCGCCCGACGCGAGCTTCCAGGGTGTCTGATCACTCGTCCCATTCGAAACGGAAGCCTGGGTTGCCGTTTCCAGCGTCGCAGCGGACGCTTTCCTCGAATCTCTGATGATCGGGCCGGGCGTTCGCAGCCGCAGACGATCCTTCCGCGACGCTCCGCGCATCTTTACGCTGTTCGCCCTCTTCATCCTCTTTCTCGGAGCGATCGACGGGCTCAGCGAGGGGTTCCAGGGGCTCGGGTCCGGCCTTCTCCACCGGTTCTTCGATGCCTCGAAAAATCCCCTCGTGGGGTTGCTGATCGGGATGCTCGCCACCACTCTGGTCCAGAGCTCTTCGGTCACCAGCGCCCTGATCGTGGGGCTCGTCGCCGCCCCGGAATCGCCGCTCCCCTTCGCGAGCGCGATCCCGATGGTGATGGGAGCGAATGTGGGCACCACGGTGACGAACACGCTCGCCGCCCTCGGCCACCTCCGAGACCGCGAGGAGCTGCGGCGCGCCTTCTCGGTTGCGACCTGCCACGACATGTTCAACCTGTTGGTGGTCGTGATTCTCCTGCCGGTCGAGATGCTCACCGGGGCGTTGGCGCGCGTCTCGACCCTCGTCGCCGGGCTCTTCGGAGGGTTGGCTGGTTTCGGATTCGACTACGACAGTCCGCTGAAGGCCATCATCCAGATCGTCCCGACCCCGATCGAATGGGTCGCGGGAAAGATCACTGGGTCCGACGAAGCCGCCGCCGCCATCCTCGCAGCGGCCTCGGCCGCACTCCTCGTGACCGCTCTCGGGCTGCTGGTGCGCACTCTCCGGAATCTCGCCAGCGGACGCGCCGAGGCAGCTGTCCACCGGGTGCTCGGGCGCAGCGCCGTCGTCGCGATGGGAGTGGGCGCCGTCGCCACCATTCTCGTCCAATCCAGTTCGGTCACCACTTCGATGCTCGTCCCGCTCGCCGGCGCCGGATTGCTGCTTCTCGACGATGCTTTCCCGGTGACTCTCGGAGCCAATGTCGGGACCACGGTGACCGCCTTCCTCGCTGCCCTCGCCGTGTCGGGCCCGAACGCCCATTGGGGCTTTCAGCTGGCGGTGGTCCACCTCCTCTTCAACCTCATCGGGATCGGCCTCATCTACCCGGTGCGGTGGATCCGGGAGATTCCGCTCGCGGCAGCGCGGCGTCTCTCCGGGGTCGCCGTTCGGAGCCGGGCGGCGGCTCTCGGATATGTCCTGGGGGGCTTTTACGGGGTACCGGCGCTCCTCCTGTTGATCGGCCGCGCGCTCGGCTACTGAGCCCGGCAGCGAGGTGAGGTCAGCCGGTGCAGGAGCCGCGGACGGCACCTCGCCCCCCTCGCCGGGGTCGAGGCCGGCGCCGGTGACTCGCACGACTTCGGTGAGGGTGGTCTCGCCTTCCACGAGCACCCGGACTGCCGACTGGCGGAGGCTGCGGTAGCCGTTACGGCGCGCGTACCGGGCCAGCTCCCGGCACCAGCGCCCCGCAGGATTTCAGCCGCCGCGGCCGGCCCCACCGGAAAGACCTCGAACACCCCTCGCCGTCCTCGATACCCCGTCTCCAGGCAGCGGGCGCAGCCCCGGCCCGTTCGAACCCGCTTGCCGGCGAGTTCTGGCATGCCGACGGTTGCGGCCGCAGACGCCGAGACCGTGTCCCACACCGCACACCGCGAACAGACGGTGCGGAGCAGACGTTGCGCCAGCACTCCGACGAGCGTCGCTCCGATCAGGAAGCGCGGCACTCCGAGATCCTCCAGCCTGGAGACCGCACCGGCGGCGTCATTCGTGTGGAGCGTGGACAGCACGAGGTGTCCGGTCAATGCTGCCTGCACCGCCATCTCCGCGGTTTCGCCATCCCGGATCTCGCCCACCATCACGATGTCGGGGTCCTGCCGCAGCACGCTGCGGATCGCCGCCGAGAAATCGAGGTCGATGCGGGGGTTCACCTGAACCTGACTGAGTAGAGGATGGATCAGTTCGACCGGATCTTCGATGGTGATCACATTGACTTCGGGAGTCGCTACCTGCCGGAGGACCGAGTACAGGGTGGTCGTCTTGCCGCTGCCCGTCGGCCCGGTGAGCAGGACCAACCCCTCCCGACGGCTGAGGATGGCGCGAAGACGCGCCTCTTCGTCTTCGGCGAGCCGGAGCTGTTCCAGCGACGAGACGAGTGCTGAAGGATCGAAGATCCGGAGCACTGCTTTCTCTCCGAAGACGGTGGGCAGGGTGGATACCCGCAGCTCGATCTCGTGGTCGGGTTCGATCCGCTTGAAACGGCCGTCCTGGGGTCGTCGTTTTTCGGCGATATCCAGCCCGCTCAGCATCTTGAGGCGGCTGACGACTGCCTGATAGACGATGCGGGGGAAGGTGTGCATCGTGCGGAGCACGCCGTCCACCCGAAAACGCACGACGGCCAGATCTCGCTTCGGCTCCATGTGGATGTCCGAGGCCCGCTGCTCGAATGCCTGGTGCAGGATGCTGTCGAGGGCTGCGACGACCGGCCGGGTAGTCGGTTCGAGATCGACCGCGGCTTCGGATTCGGAGACGAACTCCTGGGTTCCGGGTGCGGGACCGGTCCCGTGCCGGTCGGTGAGTTCGGTTTCGGCGGCTTGAAGGGAAGTGCGGAGGTTGTAGAGACTTCCGTTGACCCCCTCGATGTCGGAGCGAGTGGCGACCACGACTTCGACCCGAACTCCGAGATAGCGTTCGAGGTCGGCGATGGCGGCCCGTTCGTATGGATTCGCTACTGCGACGGTGAGCAGGTCTCCCTTCTTCGCGAGAGCGCAGATCGTGTGGCGGCGGGCGAACGGGGCCGGCAGCACCCCGGTGACCACATCGGCGTTCAACTCGGCTGGGTTTATGGAGCGGAAAGCGATCCGGGCGTCTCGCGCCACCGCTTGCGCGATGTCCTCCTCGGTCACCACTCCTGCAGCGAGAAGCGCAGCTTCGTGGCGATGCGCGGGAAGCTGCGCGATGCGGGCTACGGTATCGGTCGCGGGGAGGTTTCCCTGACGCCTCAGAACGGCCAAGAGGTCGGGAATCGGGTTCTCCACCAGCGGTCCGGCGGCGGGTACGGCTTCGTCAGGCAATGAAAAGGTCCTCCTCTATTCCTAGACGGAATTTCGGAGGTTTTCTGCTCACTGGCGAAGACCTTTTGGAGAAATTCGCGCAAAAGAAGACAGAAGCAGGGAGAGCGGGGAACGGCCCCGCGAACATGCCGGAGAGCGGCACTTCATCCACGGGCTGCCAGGAGTCTGCGCTGCAGAAAAAACGACCACTATATGTAGTAGGTCGATTCGTCGATGACCACTACATATAGTGGTTGATCGCGTCTGGAATCGTTCTGCGGCGCAGCCTGCTAGGATGCGCCCCTCCTCGAGGCAGGCGCGTAGCTCAGGGGGAGAGCGCTACCTTGACGCGGTAGAAGTCGGCGGTTCAAATCCGCCCGCGCCTACCACTCCCCCAATCGAAAACGCCCCAACCCGAAAGACCCGACTGGAAACCGGAGCCGACGATCTCCCCTGCGAATTCCCTCGCTGTCGCGCTTCCGGCGCGCCGGCTCCGCGGTCTCGGTGAGGAACGATGGATCTCGTGACTCCGTTCCCCATCCGACTCGCTCTCGCCGAAGGGGGCGAGCTGACTCTTCCTGCCGGGTCCCGGCTCTCGGAAGTCGCACCGGCGTCGGCAGTGGCCGCGGTTCTCGACGGTCGGGAGGTGGACCTGGCCCACTGTCCTCAGAGTGACGCCGAAGTCCGTTTCCTGACGGTCGAGGATCCCGCCGGTCTGCATGTCTTCCGGCACAGTTCTGCCCACCTGCTCGCGGCGGCGGTCAAGGATCTGTTCCCCGAGGCCCGCTACGGGGTGGGGCCGCCCATCGAGGACGGCTTCTACTACGACTTCCGAGTCGATGAACCCTTTTCGCCCGAGGACCTGGAACGGATCGAGCAGCGGATGCGGCAATTGGTGAAGGCACGCCTTCCCTTCGGTCGCGAAATCCTGTCTCGGGAGGATGCGGTCCGGGTGTTCGAGGAGCAGGGCGAGCCCTTCAAGGTCGAACTGGTCCGTGAGAAGGGCGGGGAACAGGTCTCCTGCTATCGGGTGGGGAACTTCTTCGACTTCTGCGAGGGCCCCCATGTTCCGCACACCGGGGTGATCCGGGCGCTCAAGGTGCTGTCGAGTTCGGGCGCCTATTGGAAGGGCGACGCGAACGGCATCCCGATGCAGCGGATCTACGCCACGAGTTTTCCGGACCGAAAGCAGTTGGCCGGCTATCTGTCCCGCCGTGAGGAAGCGAAACGGCGCGATCACCGCCGTATCGGCCGCGACCAGCGGCTCTTCCTCATCCTCGAAGAGGCGCCCGGACAGGTTTTCTGGCTGCCTGACGGCATGGGAATCGTGAACCGGCTGCTCGACTCCATGCGGGGGAAGCTGGACCGGCGCGGTTACCAGGAGATCCGGACGCCTCTGATCCTGAACGAGGCGGTCTGGGCCCGGAGCGGCCACCTGGACCACTACCGCGACAACATGTTCTTCATCGTGTCGGACGAGAACCGTTTCGGCATCAAGCCGATGAACTGCCCCGGCGCGGCGCTGGTGTACCGCTCGGAGATCCGATCGTGGCGCGATCTGCCGCTCCGCCTTTCGGAGTTCGGGCACTGCCATCGCTTCGAGCCTTCGGGGGTGTTGTCCGGCCTCACCAGGGTGCGGGCCTTCACTCAGGACGACGCCCACCTCTACTGCCGGCTCGACCAGGTCCGAGACGAGGTTCTCGGATTGATGGACCTGGTGAAGGATGTCTATGGGGAGTTCGGGTTCGGGGACATCCGGGTGGAGCTTTCGACCCGTCCGCAAAAGTCCGTCGGCAGTGCGGAAATCTGGGATACCGCCGAGGCGGCCCTCGGAGAAGCTCTCGCCGAGTCCGGGGACCGCTGGTTCGTGAACCCCGGAGACGGTGCTTTCTATGGCCCCAAGATCGATTTCCATGTCCGGGACGCGCTGGGCCGGAGCCACCAGTGCGCCACGATCCAGCTCGACTTCTCGCAGGCGCCCGCCTTCGATCTGTCCTACGCTGCCGAAGACGGTTCGCGCGAGCGGCCGGTGGTCATCCACCGCGCGATCCTTGGCTCGGTCGAGCGGTTCTTCGCACTGCTCGTGGAACACACCGGCGGCGCATTTCCGGTCTGGATCGCACCCACTCAGGTTCAGCTGATCCCCATCGCCGACCGACACCGGGAGGCCGCCGCCGGCATCGCTGCGCGCTTCGGGACTCGCGGTTTCCGCGTCCGGCTCGACGACCGCCGCGAAAAGATGGGGTACAAGATCCGCCAGGCGGAACTGCGGCGCGTCCCCTTCATGGTGGTTCTGGGGGACCGCGAAGTCGAGGAGGGGACCCTCTCGGTTCGCACTCGGGGCCGGCCAGGCCAGGAGACCCTCACCGAAGCGGAACTCGCGGCGCGGATCGAGGCGCTCATCGCCGAACGGTCCCTGTCGGTATGAGCTGTCTTCGGGGACCGTGGCCGTTCGCGGGTCCGGGTCGTTTGGCGAATGGCCGACGAAGAGGCGATAATCCTCTGTCCCGCCGCACAGCGGAGGTGATCCATCGATAGTTCGCTCAGGGTAAACGACCGGATTCGGGCACCCGTCGTTCTCGTGATCGGCGAGGACGGCGAGAAACTCGGCGATTTAGCCCTCGGGGATGCCCGGCGTCTTGCTGAAGGTCGCGGCCTCGATCTCGTCGAGATCGTGCCGAACCGCATGCCTCCGGTCTGCAAGATGATGAACTATGGGCGGTTCGTGTACCAACAGAGCAAGAAATCCCAAGAATCGCGCCGGCACCAGAAACAGAACCAGGTCAAGGAAGTCAAGTTCCGCATCATCATCGGCGAGCACGATCGGAGCACCAAGATGAAACAGATCGGTCGCTTCTTGCACGATGGGCACAAGGTCAAGGCCACGATCTGGTTCAAGCGGGCCCGGGAGCGCAGCCGCCGCGAGCTGGGAGACCGCATCCTGGACGAGGTGACCACGGCGCTTGCAGAGATCGCGACCGTAGAGTCGAGGTCCAATGTGATCGGGAACCAGATGAGCATGATCCTCGCTCCGAATCGGCGGCTGCTCGAGGCGCTGCGCGAAGGGCGCTCCGGCAGGGCCGGCGACGAACCTCCGGCCCCCAGAATTCGGAGATCGCAGCGCGAGAAGGAATCTCCTTCCGGAGAGGAAACCCCGGTCCCTGGCGCTGTGCTGCCGGATGGGACCGCCGCCGCCAGCGCGGGAGGGAACCGATGAAACTCAAGATGAAGACCCATCGCGGGGCCGCCAAGCGGTTCCGCAAGACCGCCAGCGGGCGGATTCGCCGTCGGCGGGCCTACCACAGTCACATTCTCACCAAGAAGTCCGCGAAGCGGCGCCGCCGGCTGCGCAGCGGCGCTTGGGTCTTCGAAGGCGAAGCGAAGAGGATCGCCCGCATCATCGGCTGAGCCCATCGCCCGATACCAGAACCCGAACCGAACGATGTCGGAGGCAGCGACCATGGAGAAGACCTCATGTCCCGCGTGAAGCGAGGGACGCACCGTCGGGACCGGCGGCGGCGGGTACTGAAACTGACCCGCGGCTACCGCGGCATGCGGGGCCGGCTGTACCGCCATGCGATGCAGGCGGTGGACCGCGCCCTCTCGTACGCCTACCGGGACCGCCGGAACCGAAAGCGGGATTTCCGCCGGCTCTGGATCACCCGGATCAGCGCGGCTTCCCGTGAACGGGGGCTTCCGTACGCGCAGTTCGCTCACGGCCTGTCGCTGGCTCAGGTGGGCGTGGATCGAAAGCAGCTCGCCGAACTGGCGGTCCATGACCCTGCGGCATTCGACTTTTTGGTGGACCGGGCGCGGTCTGCGCTGGACGACCGTCCGTCGCCCGCCTGAAATCCGGAGACTCCGGCTGCTTGTCATTCGGAGGAGAGGCCCTCATGGCGGAGGCCGCTGCCGCCGTTCGCAGCTTGCTCCCCGACATCGAGCGGGTTTCGGCTGCCGCCGATTCCGCGCTGAGCCAACTGCGGACGGCTTCCGAGCGAGCTGCCATGGACTGTCGTTCCCTGGAGCAGGAGGGCGAGGCGGCCCGGGTCCGCCGCGAGCGGGTCGAAGAGGCGTTGCGCCTCCTCCAGGAGGAGCGAAAGGCAACGCGGAGTCTTCTGGTCCGAATCGTCGGAAGCAGTGAGTCAGGACAGAAAGTGGAAGCCGGATGAGGTTACGGAGAAGGGACCTTTGAGCGGCATCGTCGAAGTCGAGGTCGCTGGCCGCTCCTACCGGCTGTGCTCCGACGAGGACGGCACCGATCTACAGCAGGTGGCCGCTCTCGTGAACGAGCGAGTCGGAGAGATCCTGTCGGCGGCGCCCGGTCTGGCGCCAGAACGGGCGGCGATTCTGGCAGCGCTGAACATGGGCGATGAACTGCTCCGGGAACGCCGCGCCGCCGCCGCGCAGGCGGAGGCGGTGGAAGCCGCCGTCGAAGAGGCACGGGAGCGACTCGTCGGCCTGGCGGAGCGCCTCGACGAGGCGGGCGCGCTGCGGGAAAACGCCGCTGGCGGCTGAGGGGCGCGCCCTCGATCCGGCCTTCCGGGCGGCTTCGGAGGAGCAGTGCCGAAGACCCGGGAAGACCGCTTCCTTGCACGGCTCCTCGATTCGCTCCCGGCTCTCGGAAAAACGCCTGACCGTGGAACCGACGGTGGGCCGCCCCGAGCCGGGGAGGTGCCGGAGATCGTGCTCGGGCCGGGTGACGATGCCGCGGTGGTGCGCTGGTCCGGCGGCCGGCTGCTGTTGCTCAGCACCGATGCTGCCGAGGAGGGAGTCCATTTCGATCTCCGCACTCATCCGCTGCGTGCCGTCGGACGGCGCGCCGTCGCTGCTGCGCTCAGCGACCTGGCGGCCATGGGGGGCCAGGCTGTCGGGACACTCGTTTCGTTGGTGGCCGCTCCCGCCAGACAGGAAGCCGCCGCCGAGGCAGCGGCGGCGGCTTTCGAGCGCGCCCAGGAGCTCGGTGCGCCGATCCTGGGCGGCAACATCACCGCAGGGGCACGGCTCGCCCTGCATGTCACGGTGGTCGGGGCGATGGCACCCGGAGTCGCGCCGCTGCCGAGGTCGGGGGCACGGCCGGGGGACGGCCTGTTCGTGACCGGCGCTCTGGGGGGGGCGGCGCTCGGACTCGCGGTCCTGCGGCGGTGTGCAGCTGCTTCCACCCACCCGACCCCCGAAGAGAAGCCGTTCGTACGGCGCCAGCTGGAACCGACTCCGTGTCTTGCTGCCGGTGCGCTCTTCGCTTCCTGCGGGGCGGTCCGCGCTGCGATGGACATCTCGGACGGCCTCGCTCTCGACCTCCACCGGCTAGCCGCCGCGAGCGGTGTCGGTGCGATCCTCACCGCGGCGCGAATTCCGCTGGCGCAGCCCGGCAGCGCCGGTCTGACGGCGGCGCTTTGCGGCGGCGAGGACTACGAACTGCTGCTGGCCGGGCCCGAGGCGAAACTGGAACGGGCGGCCGAAGCCGGTTCCGTCCCGTTGACCCGCATCGGACGAATCACCGAACGGGCGGACGGGATGCGCCTTCGTCATCCGGACGGGCGCCTCGAGCCGCTGCCTTCCGGCGGCTGGGACGGGCTCGAGGAGGGAGCGCCCGCGAAAAGTTCGGGAGCGGGGCGGGGCGTCCCCCGGCGCTGAGGTCCTGCCCCCGGTTTCGCCTCCCTAGCAGCAGACTGCTAGCAGTCCGTGGATGAAGTGGCGCGAGCACCGAGGCCGGGGAGGCGCCTGGCGGACAAGGCGCGAATCGGGACGGCATACCGGGCGTATTCCGACGGATTCGCAACGAAGAGCGAAGCGGTTCAGCCGGGGCCCCCACCGGGAGAACTGGGCATCGCCGGTCGACTGCCGTGTGACTTTGTCCAGGGGCTGCTAAGGGAGAGTCGAGGCGGCGGACGGCTGGATCAGGCCGCTTCCACGAATGCGGCCGCCGCCGAAAAGAGCGCTTCTTCCCCCCAGGGGGGGGCCATGAGTTCCACTCCGAACGGGAGGCCGCGGCTCTCCCCAGCTGGCAGCGAGATCGCTGGCAGTGCGGCGAGCGACGCCAGAATCGTGAAGCGGTCGGAGCGGTATTCCTGGGCTCGGGGCGGTGGCTCGTCGAGCAGCCGGGGTGGGCCGCAGGTGATCGGCAGGAGCAGGAGCTCCCTTTCGCCGAACAGGCCGAGGAGTTCCCTGGCGATGCGCTTTCGGATCTCGGTGGATGCCCGATAGATGGAATCCCGGTAACCGCGCGACAGGACCGTGGCCCCGGCCAGGATGCGCCGCCGCACCTCCCGGCCCAACCCTCGGGTCCGGGTTTCCCGGAAAGCGGCCTCGAGTCGCAGGCCTCCTGCCTCGGGTTGGCCATAGCGCATGCCGTCGAAGCGAGCGAGGTTCGAACTCGCCTCGGCGCAGGCGAGCAGGTAGTAGGCCGCGACCGCGGTCTCGGTATCGGGAAGCTCCACGCGTCGGACGATGACTCCCCGCTGTTCGAAACGCCGGATGACAGCGGCGAAAGCCTCTTGCGACGCCGGATCGAGCACCGCCAGATCGTTCTCGCCGCACGCTGCGATAGTGCGCGGCAGAGCGGGGCGCCCGGCAGCGGCGGCAAAGTCGGGAACATCTCTCGCAGCAGAGGTCGCGTCGCGCGGATCGAGCCCGGCGACCGCGCCGAGGACCCGCCCCAGGTCGGTCAGATCCGATGCCAGGCAGCCGACCTGGTCGAAGGAAGAGGCGTACGCGGTGACACCGTAGCGGGACACCCGGCCGTAGGTCGGCCGAATTCCGAACACCCCGCAGTGGGCTGCCGGTTGCCGGACCGAGCCCCCGGTGTCGGTCCCGAGCGCGGCGTGGGCGGTCCCCGCGGCGACCGCCGCCGCCGAACCGCCCGAAGACCCTCCGGCCACCCGCTGCGGGTCCGCCGGATTGCGGCTGGGGCCGTGGAATCCGCGCGTCGTGGCCGACCCCATTCCGAACTCGTCGAGGTTGGTGGTGCCGAGCAGGACCGCACCCGCACCGCGCAGCCGTTCCACCACGGTGGCGTCGTAAGGAGCGCGATAGCCGCGCAGCAGAGCCGACCCCGAAGTCGAGAGCCAGCTGCGGACCGCGATGTTGTCCTTGACTGCGACCGGCAGTCCGAACAGAGGTCCCCTTCGATGGCGTGGTTGCCGGTCCAGACTCCGGGCGCGGGCGCGGGCGCCCTCGCGGTCGATATGCAAGAAGGCACGGACCGAGTCGTCTACCGCATCGATCCGGCCGAGCGCGAGCTCGGTCGCCTCCCCGGCAGAGGCTTCTCCGGAGCGCAGCCGGACGGCCCGCCGCCGGCGTTCCGGCTCCGGGAGCAGCAATCCCTGCCTCACCAGCGTGTTTCCGAAGCCTCCCCCGGCGTTCGCGGATCGATGCTGGCCCCGCATGGAGCGAGGGGCTCGCACCGCTTCATCCACAGATCGCTACAGCACGCGCGGGACGAGCACCAAGCGGTCTCCGTGTTCGGGAGCGAGGGCGAAGACCGCGTCGTCCGCAAGCCCGTCCTGAGGATCGTCGGCGCGGAGCCGGCACGGAACCGGCGCGTCCGCAGCCTCTCCGCCGACGGCCTCTCCACTGGCCGGCGCGTCATCTCCATGAACCCTGGACGCGAAGACGCGGAGCATGAGGCGCGCCTGCAGCATGGCGTCTCTCTCCCGCGGGTCTTCGGGAAACCGCAGGGCCACCAGCCCGGCGATCTCGAGGAATTCGGCCTTGTTCACGACGCTTCGAAGCGCCTCCCGGACTGCTCTGAGTATAGTCGGCAAGGTGTGAATTGCGGGGGCGGCCCCGATGCTGGCTTCCCTGATTTCCGCTGTCCGGTTCCGGAGCAGCGGGCGCGGCCGTCCCCTCCCGCGCTGCGTCTTCGGGCGGCGAGGCCGCTGGTACAGGCTCTGCCAGCGAGTCGTTCGTTTTCCCCGCCGAGTTCGAACCACACCGGGCGCTCTGGATGGCGTGGACCACATACGAGAACCAGCGCGGCCTGCCGACCGAGCCGCTGCTCCTCGAAATCATCCGTGCTGCCGAGGGTCGGGTGGCCATCGAACTCCTGGCCCAGAACGAAGGCGGAGGCGCCCTCAGTCTGCTTCCAGCCTCGCGGTGCTGGGGCTCGCGGTCGCTATCCGACGGCCAAGTCACACGGCATTGCCGAGTAGTGAAGGGCTCCCGGTCGAGGATCCCCGACCGAGCCCCTCACTCTCCGGCGTGCTCGCGGGGCCATAATTCGGCCCCGCTCGGAGCGACGGCGATGCCCAGTCCTCCCGGTGGGGGCCCCGGCTGAACCGCTTCGCTCTTCGTTGCAAATCCGTCGGAATACGCCCGGTATGCCTCCCGATTCGCACCTTGTCAGCCAGGCGCCTCCCCGGTCTCGGTGCTCGCGCCACTTCATCCACGGACTCCTGGGCCGGATCCTCGCGTAGATCGGTTCCCCGCTTTCGGGTCAGAATTGCCGGAGTGAGTTCCGAATCCGATCCGACCGCGCCGCGCCGCGTGCGCCTTGCGCTCATACAGCGCGCCGTCGAAACCGATCGAAGCGCCGCCCACGAAGCGGCGCTCGGCGCGGTGCGCCAGGCCGCCGGCGGCGGGGCGCAGATCGTCTGTCTGCCCGAGCTCTACGACCTCCCGTACTTCCCGCGGCAGGTTCGGGCGGACTTCTGGCGGCTGGCCGAAGCGCAGCCATCGCCCCGGGTCCGGGAGTTCGGCCAGCTGGCCGGCGATCTCGGAGTGGTCCTGGGGGTACCGGTCTTCGAGGAGGCAGCTCCCGGGGTGCTCTTCAACAGCGCCCTCGTCTTCGACGCCAACGGAACCCTGCTGGGCTGCTATCGCAAGAACCACATTCCCCACGGTCCCGGGTGTTCCGAGAAGTACTACTTCACTCCCGGCGACCGAGGCTACCCGGTCTGGAAAACCGCCTTCGGTCGGATCGGGGTGGGCATCTGCTGGGATTCCTGGTTTCCGGAGACGGCACGCGCGCTCGCGCTCGGAGGCGCCGAGCTGCTGCTCTTTCCGACCGCGATCGGCTCGGAGCCCGACCGCCCCGGTTGTTCCTCGGAGGATGCCTGGCGCACGGTGATGCGCGGGCACGCCATCGCGAACGGCGTGTTCGTCGGCGTGCCGAACCGGGTGGGCGTCGAAGGAGCGACGACCTTCTACGGCGGCAGCTTCGCCTGCGACCCGTTCGGTGAGGTCATCGCGCAGGCGGGGAGCGAGCCGAAGACCGTGCTCGCTGATCTCGATTTCGGCCGGATCCGCGAACTCCGCGAACTACTGCAGTTCTTCCGGGACCGGCGCGTGTCCACCTACGGACCGCTGCTGCGGGTCGCTCCTGCGCTCGGCTCGTCGGACTGACCGATGCCGGAGAACCCGCACACCCGCGAGCAGGCATTCCTGAGCCTCGCCGCGGTGTTTCTCGCGGCGCTGATCGCCGCCAATCTCATCTTCCGCAAATTCTTCGTCTGGGAGATTCCGGCGCTCGGCCTGTTGGGGCTCGATCCGCGGATGGAGCTCTCGGTGGGGATCCTCGCCTACCCGGTCACCTTCCTCTGCACCGATGTGCTCTCGGAGTTCTACGGCCGGCGGCGGGTGAGCCAGCTGGTGACCGCCGGTTTCTTTGCGAGCGTCTTCGTCGTGGGGTTGGTGGCGGTCTCGACGGTCGTTCCGGCGGCTGACTGGAGCGTGGTGGACGACGCCATGTTCGAGCGAGTCTTCGGGATCCAGACGATCGCCGTCGCCGCCTCGATGGGTGCATACCTCGGTGCCCAGTATCTCGACATCCGGCTATTCCACTATTGGAAGCGCCGAACTGCGGGCCGCCATCTCTGGCTGCGGAACAACGCTTCGACGTTCACTTCGCAGCTCGTGGACACCGTCCTGGTGAACGCGCTGCTCGCCGCTTTCGGCGCCGAGGAGATCACTCTGGAACGGCTGCCGGTCCTGGTGCTGAACGGCGTCGTCTTCAAGTGGATCGTCGCGCTGGTCGACACCCCGCTGGTCTATGGAGCGGTGTGGTTTCTCCGCCGCCGCCTCGGCATCCGGGACGCCGCGGAGACCGCTGCCGATCTCGATGCTCATGCCGCTTCAGCCACAGACTGTTGAGGGGGTGAGCAGCCTGTGGATACAGTGGCGCGAGCTCCAAGATCGGGGAGGCGCCCGGCGGACAAGGCGCGATTCGGGAGGCATACCGGGTGTATTCCGACGGAATCGCAACGCCGAGCGAAGCGTTCAGGCGGGGACCGGAGCGGGCCGCCGCCCTTCGGGGGGTGGCCCCGCCCGCATCGACCGTTCAAGGCCGCCGCGGCGCCGGAAGATCCAGTCGCAGGTGAGCGAGAGGCCCTCTCCGAGCGGGGTTTTCGGCACCCAGCCGAGACGGCGGATGCGGGAGCTGTCCACGGCGTAGCGGCGGTCGTGCCCGGGCCGATCCGCGACCGGTTCGATCCGGGCACGCTTTCCCGTCTTCCGTTCGGCGAGATCGAGGATGCTCTCCGCCATTTCCAGATTCGTCTTTCGGTCGCCGCTGCCGATGTTGTAGATCTCACCCGGCGCGCCGGATCGGAGCAGGAGTTCGAGAGCGCGGCAGTGGTCCCCGACGAAGAGCCAGTCGCGGACCTGACAACCATCTCCATAGAGGGGTAACGGCTCTCCGGCGAACGCACGCCCGAGGAAGGTCGGGGTCATCTTCTCCTGGTGTTGGCGGGGGCCGTAGGTGTTGGTCCCTCGGCTGATGAGCGCGGGAATCCCGTGGGTCGCGCGGTAGGCGAGCACCAGCAGATCGGCCCCCGCTTTACTGGCCGCATACGGATTCCTCGGGGCCAGCCGCGCTTCTTCGTCGAACTGTCCTTCGGGTGCCTCGCCGTACACCTCGTCGGTGGATACCTGCAAGAACACGCGGCCCCGCCCGGCGCGCCGGAAGGCTTCGAGGAGCACTGCGGTTCCCAGGGTGTCGGTCCGGGCGAAGGCCTCGCCGTCCAGAATCGCTCGGTCCACATGGGTCTCGGCGGCGAAATTGACGAGGCAGTCAGCTCGGGCCGCGAGCGGGCCGACGACCTCGGGATCGCAGATGTCGCCGCGAAAGAATTCGTGACGGGGATCGTCGAGAGCCCGACTCAGATTGTCGAGCGATCCGGCGTAGGTCAGTTTGTCCAGCGTGAGCACCCGAGAATCCGGGTACCGGCGGAGCAGCTGATCCACGAAGTGGCTTCCGATGAACCCCGCGCCGCCCGTTATGAGGAAGGTCGGTGCCGGAGGAATCCGCAGCGGCGCAGATGTCGGCATCGCTCTCAGGGAATACGGAGCACGATCTTGCCGAAGTGCTCGCCGCGCGCCATCCGGTCGAGCGCTGCTGGCAGTTCCGCGAGCGGATACGACCGATCGAGTACCGGTCGGATGTCCTTCTCTTCGAGAAACCGGATCAGGTCGCGGAGCGCCCGGCGGCAATCGGTCATCACCCCGGCGATCCGGATCCGCCGCATCACCGCGGGAGCGAGCTGCACCGGGGCTTCGAGCCCGGTGAGCGCGCCGAGCAGCGCCACCGTCCCCCCGGCGGAGGCGGCCCGGAGCGATCGACTCAGGGTGCCCGCACCGCCGTTTTCGACCACCAGGTCGGCTCCTTCGCCGCCGGTCGCCTTGCGGACGGCCCGGTCCCATTCGGGCTCTTCGATACGGTGGATTCCGAAATCGGCGCCCAGCGCCCGGGCGCGGTCGAGTTTCTCGTGGGAGGACGAGGTGATGAGGACCCGAGCGCCGAGCGCCTTCGCGATCTGCAGCGCGAAGAGAGAGACCCCGCCCGTCCCCAGGGTGAGTACGGTCTGACCGGGAACGATCGGCCCTTCGGTGATCAGTGCACTCCAGGCGGTGAGCGCGGCGATCGGGAGCGCGGCAGCCTCTTCGTAGCGGAACCCCGAAGGCGCCCGGCAGAGCGCCGCTTCGGGCAGCGCGACTCGTTCCTGGCCCATCCCCGGTCCCGGGCCGCCGAGCGTGGCGCGCGCGTATTCCCGGCGGAAGCGACCGTCCTCCCAGCCCACCACCGGGTGGGTGACGACCCGGTCTCCCGGAGCGAAGGTGCTCACCCCCTCCCCGACCGAAAGCACTTCCCCCGCGCCATCGCTCACCGGCGTCTGGGGCAGGGGAAGCCGCGGGTTGTAGGCGCCTTCCAGGATCATTAGGTCCCGGTAGTTCAGCGAGCCGGCGTGCAGTCCGACGAGAACCTCTCCCGGACCGGCCTCCGGTGGATCGGTTTGCTCGAAGCGGAGGTTCTCCTTGCCGAAGCGGTCGAAGGTCCAGCGCTTCACGCCGGCCAGTGTACGGTAGGAACTTCTCCTGTTAGCCGCCTGTGGACGAAGTGCCGAGTAGCGAGGGTTCCCGGTCGAGGACACCGGACCGGGAACCCTTCGCTCTCCGGCGGGTTCGCAGGGCCATGCTGGCCTCGTATGGAGCGACCGGCGATGCATCCCGGCTGAACCGCGCCGTTTCACGGCGCTCATCGTTGCGTTTCGGTCGAAATACACCCGGTATGCCTCCCGAATCGCGCCTCGTCCGCCGGCCCCCACCGGGAGAACGGGACCCTTCTTGGGGCTCGCGTCACTTCATCCACAGGCTGCTAGTGTTCGCTTCATGTCCGAGGCCACCCTCTTCGACCGCGTTCTGCGAGGAGAGATTCCCAGCCATCGGGTGTACGAAGACGATCGGGTCGTCGCGTTCCTGGACATCGCTCCGCAGAGCCCGGGACACCTCTTGGTGGTTCCGCGGGAGAGTTGTGCCACCGTGGGCGAGCTTTCGGAGGAATCGGCGGCTGCCATCGGACGAGTGCTGCCGCGGCTCGCCCGTGCTCTCGAGCGTGCCGTCGGCGTCCCCCACCTGAACATCCTCCAGAACAACGGCGCCCCGGCGGGGCAGGCCGTGCCCCATGTCCACTTCCACCTCATTCCCCGCGTTCGCCGCAGCAAGGCTCCCGGTTCGGGGCTCGAAACGGTTTGGAAACCCGGCCGGCTCGGAAAAGAGGACGGCGAGCGGATGTCCGCGCGGATTCGGGACGCTCTGCGGGCTGCTGGAGAGAATGAGTAACCCGCCGGGAGGCGGCCTCACGGGACGAAGGCGAAGGGCTGCCGTTTTCGGGGGCGTCGATGAATAGAAGAGCGCTGCTGAGGGCGGGCAGCTCGGGCCTTTTGGGCTGGGGACTCGCCGGCTGTGCGGCGCGTTCCGACCTCGCGCGCCCCCGCCTCCCGTTTCGCCTCGCGCCGGTGCGGGCCGAGCGGAACCGGGTGATCCGCACGACGGTGGGGTTGCGGCCGTACCGCCCTTCGGGCTTCCTGCTGCGCGCGGAACGATTCGACCAGACAACGGTGGTCCACGACTATGGGCATGGCGGTGCCGGGATCTCGCTCTCGTGGGGCACGGGGAAGATGGCGGCCGCAATCGCCCTCGAACACCCTGACCGGCGGGCCGCGGTCGTCGGCTGCGGTGCGGTGGGCCTCGCCGCCGCGCGCCAGCTGCAGCGGCGCGGTTTCGAGGTCACCATCTACGCTGCGGCGGTGCCCCCGAACACGACCTCCAACATGGCCTACGCCGGGTTCACGCCTGGGGCGTGGGCAGTCGAGGACACCCTTCGGACTCCCGCCTGGGATGCCCAGTTCCGTGAGGCAGCCGAAACTTCCTTCCTGGAATTCCAGTGGCTTGTGGGGAAGGGCTACGGTGTTTCCTGGATCGACCGCTACACGCTGACCGACACTGCGCCCCGTGAGCCGACCGGTGGGGGCGTCCGGCGAATCGAGCCGTTGGTGCCGACCCGCCTCGAAAGCGGACGCTTCGTGCTGGGTCCCGGCGAGCATCCCTTTCCCAGTGCCTACGCGATCCGGCGGAACACGATCCGGATCGAGCCCAGCATCTACCTGGATGCGGTGCTGCGGGATTTTCTCGAGTTCGGCGGGCGCCTCGAGATCCATAGATTCTCCGAAGTCAGGCAACTCGTGGAACTCGAGGAAAACATCGTGATCCACTGCACCGGACTCGGAGCTCTCGACCTCGGCGGCGACCCCGAACTCATGCCGCTCAAAGGACAGCTCACCGTGCTCGTCCCTCAGCCCGAAGTCGGGTACTCCGTTTCCGCGAGCACTTCCGGTGCCCCGGAAGGAGTGCGGGGGCTCGGGATGCTGCCGCGCCGCGACGGGATCGTCCTCGGGAGCACCGCCGAGCGGGGAGAGTGGTCGCTCGATCCGAATACCGCGGCGCGAAAGCACATCGTCGCCGCCCACCGGGCGATCTACGCAGCGATGGGCGGCGGGTGAGCAGGGATACCGTGCCGCAGCCCAAGCGAACCGGCGCCCAGATCCTCTGGGAGACCCTGCTCCGCGAAGGGGTGCACACGGTTTTCGGCTACCCCGGCGGCGCGATCCTGCCAGCCTACGACGCCATGCTGGATTACCCGATCCGGCACATCCTCGTCCGCCATGAGCAGGGCGCGACCCACATGGCCGACGGGTATGCGCGGGCGAGCGGGAAAGTGGGAGTGGCGGTCGCCACCTCGGGACCTGGGGCGACGAACATGGTCACCGGGATCGCGACCGCGATGCTGGATTCGTCACCGATCCTCTGCGTGACCGGACAGGTCGGGAGCCGACTCATCGGGACCGATGCCTTCCAGGAGACCGATGTGACGGGCGTCACGCTGCCGATCACGAAACACAACTACCTGATCACCGAGGTCGACGACATCGCGCCCGCGATCCACGAAGCCATGCATGTCGCCCGTTCGGGCCGCCCCGGACCGGTGCTGGTGGACATCACCAAGGATGCGCAGCAGGCCGAAACCGACGGCGAGTGGGACCCGGCCGACATCGCTCTGCCGGGCTACCGGCCCGACCCCCGGCCCCCGGAGTCGGAGTTTCGCCGCGCCGCGGCGATGCTGAATGCCGCGAGCCGCCCGGTCATTCTGGCGGGCCACGGCATCCTGATCTCGGAAGCCATGGCCCCGGTGCGCGAACTCGCCGAGCGGGCCCGAATTCCGATCGCGATGACCCTCTTGGGCATCGGCTCGGTGCCGGCGGTGCACCCGCTGAACATGGGGATGATGGGGATGCACGGCGAATCCTGGGTCAACCGCGCGATCCAGAAGGCGGATCTGCTCCTGGCGCTGGGGATGCGTTTCGACGACCGTGTGACCGGCAAACTGCAGAAGTACGCGCCCAACGCCCGCAAGATCCACATAGACATCGACCCCGCCGAGTTCAACAAGAATGTCCGGGTGGATGTGGCGCTCGCCGGGGATCTTTCAGCGGTGCTCGCCGACCTCTTGCCGGTGATCGAGGCCCGCGATCGCTCCGAGTGGCTCGAAACCATCGCCGCTCTGAAAGGGAACACCGCGGTCCGGGATATCCAGAACCTGCCCGACGATGGCCGCTTCTACGCCGCGCATGTCATCCACGACATCTGGCGGAGGACCGGCGGCAAGGCGGTGGTGGCGACCGATGTCGGGCAGCACCAGATGTGGGAGGCCCAGTACTACCGCCACGACGAGCCTCGATCTCTCATCACTTCCGGAGGCCTCGGGACGATGGGCTTCGCGCTTCCGGCCGCCATCGGCGCGAAGGTCGCCCGCCCCGACGAAGAGGTGTGGGTGATCGCCGGGGACGGCGGCTTCCAGATGACCCTGTGCGAACTGGCGACGATCGCCCAAGAGCGGTTGAAGCTGCACATCGCGATCATCAACAACGGGTATCTGGGCATGGTGCGGCAGTGGCAGGAGTTCTTCTATGACCGGCGCTATGCCGGCACTCCTCTCCAGAGCCCCGATTTCGCAGCCCTCGCCCGGAGTTTCGGCCTCGGCGGCGAGACGATCACTTCCAGAAAGGAAGTCGTGGGTGCGGTGGAACGCGCCCGCTCCAGCGAAGGGACGGTGGTCCTCGATTTCCGAGTGGAGAAGGAGGACACCGTCTATCCGATGGTGCCCACCGGAGCGGAACTCCAGGACATGATCCGGCGCCCCGAGCGAGCGGCGGCCGAAGAATCCGATGCGGCTCCGGCTGCCGCCGGCGAAATCGAGTGGTGATCGCGGGATGGCTTCGGGAAGTGCCGAGTCGGTGGGGCCCCGCATCTTCGCGGTCTGGGTGGAAGATCTCCCCGGAGTGCTGAACCGCGTGACTTCGCTCTTCCGGAGGCGCGGCTTCAACATCGAGTCGCTCTCGGTGGGCCGCGCGAAGGCCCTCGGCGTTTCGCGGATGACCATCGTGGTGCGGACCGATCCGACGGGGGCGCGCCGGCTCGGGGTCCAGCTTTCGCGCCTCGTGAATGTCCTTCGCATCGACGAGATCACCGGCCAACCCTCGGTCCGCCACGAACTGGCCATGTTCAAGATCGAGGCGGGGCCCGAAGCGCGCAGCCAGGTCATCCAGCTCGCCACCGCCACCGGCGCCCGGGTAGTGGATGTCGCTCCGGGGTCGGTGGTCATCGAGGCCACGGCCTCGCCGCAGAAAATCGACGGGCTCGCCGAAGTGCTCCGTCCCTACGGCGTTCTCGAACAGGTCCGGACCGGCCTGGTCGGCATGGCTCGGGGCGTTTCCAGTGCGATGAGCGACCCCGTGCCCCGCAATCCGCCGAAACCGGCGCGGCCGCTTCCGGGCGGCGACGACGGAGCCGGTTCCGTCTGAACTCTGCTTTTCCTGGTGAAACGCCGAGCGATCCCCCGAGGAGGAATGGCCCGATGGCCACCATCTACTACGACGACTCAGCCGATCCCGAGCTGATCCGCAACCGCAAGGTCGCCATCTTCGGGTACGGCTCCCAGGGCCATGCCCACGCGCTGAACCTCCACGACAGCGGAGTCGAGGTGCGTGTCGCTCTCCGCCCCGAAAGCCGCTCCCGCGTGCGCGCCGAGGCGGACGGCCTCGCAGTGCTCGACGGGGCCGAAGCGGCTGCTTGGGCCGATGTCGTGGCCATCCTGACCCCCGACACCGGGCAGGCGCGCCTCTACGAGGAGCAGATCGCGCCGCACCTCAGCACGGGGAAGACTCTGCTGTTCGCCCACGGCTTCAACATCCGGTTCGGGACGATCCGTCCGCCCGCTGCGGTGGATGTCTCGCTCGTCGCGCCGAAGGCTCCCGGCCACCGGGTCCGCGAGCTGTTCCTCGAGGGCGGCGGAACGCCGGCTCTGGTGGCAGTGGAACAGGACGCTTCGGGGAGTGCGCTGGCGCTTGCCCTCTCCTATGCCCGCGGGGTGGGGCTGACCCGAGCCGGAGTCATCCAGACCACCTTCGCCGAGGAGACCGAGACTGATCTCTTCGGTGAACAGAGCGTGCTCTGCGGTGGAGTGAGCGAGCTGGTCAAGGCGGGCTTCGACACCTTGGTGGAGGCGGGCTACCAGCCGGAAATCGCCTACTTCGAATGCCTCCACGAGCTGAAACTCATCGTGGACCTGATGTATCGGGGCGGGCTCAATTACATGCGCTACTCGGTGAGCGACACTGCCGAGCACGGCGACTACCACGGCGGCCGCCGCGTCGTCACCGAGGAAACCCGGGAGGCGATGCAGCGGATCCTCGCCGATGTCCGGAGCGGCGCCTACGCGAAGCGCTGGATCGAGGAAGACCGCGCTGGCCGGCCTGCTTTCATGGCGCGCCGCCGTGAAGAGCAGGCGCACCCGATCGAGACCGTCGGAGCCGATCTGCGGCGGATGATGCCGTTCCTCGACGCGGTCACGCTGAAGGAGTCGGTCGGATCGGCCTGATTCCGTCTGGCGGACGCCGCTCCCGGGAAAGTGGGCCGGAGGCGCGCTGCCCGTAGAATTCGGCCCCTTCCACCGCCCTTCCAGGAGATCAGCCCATGCTACGAGTCGGTGTCTTTTCGCTGCTCGCTTTCGGTTCCGCACTCATCGGGGCTCCGTCCGACGCCGCGCCCCAGCCGCCCGCCGCGGTCCCATCGCCCGCGGAGTTCCTCGGGTTCGAGCCCGGCGACGACTATCAGCTCGCGCTCTGGGATCAACTGACGGGGTACTACGAACAGCTCGCCGCCGCAAGCGACCGGGTCGAGCTTCGCCGGATCGGCGAATCCGTTCTCGGCCGGCCGCTGATCGTGCTGTTCATCTCCTCGGCGGAGAACCTGGCCGATCGGAACACGCATCGGGAAACCGCTGCAGCGCTGGCTCGTGCCGAGATTCCGGAGGAAGAGGCGCGGCGTCTCGCGCGCCGAGGAAAGGCGGTCGTCTGGATAGACGGCGGGCTCCACGCTACCGAAGTGGCCCCGGCCCAGATGATGCCGCTCCTCGCCCATCGGGTGGCGACGGAGGAGTCCGAGGAAATGCGGAAGATCCGCGACGAAGTGGTGCTGATCCTCATGCCCTGCATGAATCCGGACGGGCTCGACATCGTCGCCTCCTGGTACCAGCGGAACCTGAAGACTCCCTTCGAGACCACCCGCCCCCCCGAGCTCTACCACCACTATGTCGGACACGACAACAACCGCGACTGGTTCATGAACAACATGCCGGAGACCGCGGCAGTCAACCGACTGCTCTATCGGGAGTGGTTCCCGCAGATCGTTTACAACCACCATCAGACCGGCCCCGCCTGGGCGCGGATCTTCCTGCCCCCCTTCGCCGATCCGGTGAATCCGAGGATCCATCCCGGAGTCACGACCTCCGTCAATCTGGTCGGCGCGGCGATGGCGCATCGCTTCGCCATGGAGGAGATGCCGGGTGCGGTCTCCGACATGATCTATTCGATGTGGTGGAACGGCGGAATGCGCACCGTTCCGTACTTCCACAACATGATCGGACTCCTGACCGAAACCTCACACGCTTCGGCGAGCCCGCGGATCTACGACCCCGAAGAGCGCCCGGAGTTCGTCGGCAACCCGCGCCGGGGGCATGCGGCCCCCACGAATGGCACCGATGTCTTCTATCCATACCCCTGGGCAGGCGGGGAATCGCGCTTCTCGGATCCGGTCCGATATACGCTGACCGCCTCGATCGCCGTTCTCGACATCGCTGCCGAACTGCGCGAGAAATGGCTGTTCGATATCTGGCGGATGGGGCGGGATGCCATCGAAGGGAGCGACTCCAGCTGGATCGTCCCCGCCGATCAATGGGATCCGGGGGAAGCGGCCGCACTGGTGAATGTGCTCCTCGAGGGCGGCCTCCGGATCGAACGCGCCGAGACCGCCTTCGAGGTCGAAGGAGTGGGCTACGGTCCGGGTTCCTGGATCCTCCCCGGAGCCCAAGCGTTTCGACCCTACCTCGCCGATCTGCTCGAACCGCAGGAATACCCCGACCGCCGGCGCACTCCGGACGGCCCGCCCGATCCACCCTACGATCTGGCCGGCTGGACTCTGCCGATGCAGATGGGCGTCCGCGTGGACCGGGTCCCCGAAGTCTCCGGAGTGGATTCGGTCCCGGTCATGGGCCCGGTGAGCGCGCCGCCAGGAGAGATCTCGGGGCGGGCGAGCTTCGGTTATGCGATCTCGCACCGCCCGAATGCGGCGGTCGTCGCCCAGAACCGACTGCTGGCTGCGGGAGCCGAAGTCGCATGGGCGGGGGAATCTTTTGCTGGCGACGGCATGGAATTCCCCGCGGGGACCCTGGTGGTGCGTAAATCGGACCCCGCCGACGCCATCATCGAGAGCATCGCGTCCGAGCTGGGACTGCCGGTCCAGGGCCTTTCCTCGGCGCCCGGAGTGGAACTCCTCGCCCTCGAACCCGTCCGGATCGGGCTCTACAAGTCCTTCGCTGCCAGCATGGACGAAGGATGGACGCGCTGGCTGCTCGAGGATTACGAATACGAGCTGACGAGCCTCTCCGATGCCGATGTCCGCAGCGGCGATCTCTCCCGGCTCGACGCCATCGTGCTGCCGCACCAGGCGGCGGATCAGATCCTGCAAGGGCACGCCTCGGGGACCATGCCAGAGGAATTCACCGGCGGACTCGGCCTCGAGGGTTCCCTGGCGCTCCACCGCTTCGTGGAGGGAGGCGGAACGCTCGTGGCTCTCGACGGGGCGAGCGACTTCGTGATCTCCCAGTTCGGGCTGCCGCTCCGCAACCCGACCGATTCGCTTCCGGCGCGCAGCTTCTTCATTCCCGGCTCCCTGATGCGCGCCACGGTAGATACCTCGCACCCGCTGGCCTTCGGAATGCGGGATGAGGTCGCCACTCAGTTCGTCAGGAGCCGCGCTTTCGAGGTGGTTCGCCTACCGCGAAGACGGGAGGGCGGAGAGGAGACCACGATGGAACCGCCGCCGCCGAATGTGGAGGTGGTAGCCCGGTACGCAGAAGAGGACATCCTGATGAGCGGTTGGGCGCTCGGCGAGAAGGACGCGATCGGCGGCAAGATCGCTATGGCGCGGGTGCCGGTGGGCAGCGGGGAAGTGGTGCTGTTCGGATTCCGGCCTCAGTTTCGCGGACAATCCCGGGGAACCTACAAGCTGCTGCTGAACGCTCTCAACGGAGCGGTGATCGAGGATCTGGGGCCCCGCTGAGCCTCTCCACTCGGTTAGAATTCAGCCGTCTCATGTCCAGAATCTGCAAACTGACCGGGAAGGGGCCGCTCTCCGGCAACTCGATCAGCCACGCGCACAACAAGAACCGGCGGCGGCAGCTGCCGAATCTGCAGTGGAAGACGATCTGGGTGCCTGAATTGGAACGGACGGTGCGCCTCCGCCTCAGCATGCGCGCGCTCCGCACGATCGACAAGAAGGGCCTGATGGATTACCTCAGGGGCGAAGGCCTGCGGCTGCGGGATGTCCTGCCGCCGCGCGCCCACGCCAGAAGCCTGTAAAGGGTGCGCGCGAGAGCAAGGCGCCTTCCATTCCTCGGCCCCACCGAGGATGTCCCCTCCTGAGATATCCCCTCCGTAGGATCGACTCTTCGAGAGGATCCGCCCTCGTCCCCCCTTCCGTGTCGGTGGGCGGCGAAGAGGTTGCCGAAGTGCCGTTTGCCGCAGAGCGCCGTTCTGCCGACGGCTCGCCGGATGAGAGGTCCGCTCGATTGCGCCTACGCACAGGTATTCACGAATACGGTCCGGATGATCGTGGGGGGAGCTGAAAAAGCCCACGTGCACGTCCAGTTCGACGAAGCGCGCGTCCCTACGAGGAGTTTCTCGCCGAGTTCGAGAGCTGGGCCGGGAATAGGGGCTCCGGGCATGGCAAGCGGCCGGCTGCGCCTGATACCCTCCGTCCCGTGAGTCTGGTCGGCCGCGCCTTCGGGACCCGGAAGCCGTTCATCCCGGCCGATGAAATCGATGCCCTGATCGAGGGGGGGAGCGTGCTCCTGCTCGATGTGCGGACCGCGAAGGAAGTCGAGGAAGCGGGCACGATTCCTGGAGCGGTGCACATCCACCTGGGAGAGCTGGCGAGACGGCTCGACGAGGTACCGCGCGACCGGCCGGTGCTCCCTACCTGAATGGTGGGGCCCCGCGCTGCGCGTGCCGCGGCCATTCTGGAGAACGCAGGGTTCGAGGTCGTCGGGTTTTCGGGTCTCCGGCACTACCTCGGCACCCGCGAGTTCCGGCCGATGGCATGATTCCGAAACTGTCTTATCCCGGGGGAGGATCCATGGAAGAGTTTCCCATGAAGAAAATGCGTCTGTTTTCCGCGACGGTATTGACGGCGGCGGCACTCTTCGCAGGTTGTGGAGGGGGTGGAACCGCCGCACCCCGCGTGGAAGCATCCGACATAGACGAGATGCTGGAGAGCGGAGTGTTGCTTCTCGATGTGCGCACCGACGAAGAGCTCGCCGAGCACGGCACCATCGAGGGTTTCCGGCACATTCCGATCGACGAACTGGAGGCGAGGATCGGAGAACTTCCGAAGGGAGTTCCCATCCTCACTGCTTGACAGGGTGGCGGAAGAGCCGCGCGTGCCGCGGAGCTGCTCGAGTCGAACGGATATGAAGTCGCGGGGTTCTGCGGCCTGATGGGCTACGAAGGCGACCGGGTCTTTCCCGAATCGGGGAGTTGAGCTGCAGCGGCACGCCGTCGGGAGAGCTTCGGCAAGCGTGACGGTTTGCTGCAGGAAGATCTCGAAAAGGGTGGTCAACGGATGCGGCGACGCAGCTCCATGACTATCCCGAGAATCCGGCAGGAATCGGGAGGCGGGCGCAGCGTCTCGAAGTCGTGGTTTTGCGGACGCAGCTCCATTCCGGAAGGCCCCAGATAGAGGGTCTTCACGGTGGCTTCGTCTCCGACGAGCGCTACCACGATCTGTCCGGAAACGGCTCGGATGCCGCTTTCCACGATCACCAGGTCACCGGGCAGGATTCCGGCTCCGGTCATGCTTTCGTCGCGAACCCGGAACGCGAAGAAGTCCGAAGGGTCCCGGGTTTCCGGAATCTCCATCGGGACGCTCCCCTCGGGGTTCTGGATGGCTTCCTCGCCCCCCCCGGCGGGGACCTCTCCCAGGATCGGAATCGATTGGAAACGGAGCAGAGCCGATCCCGGAAAGGACTGCACTAGAGGCAGCCGGTAGCCGCGAGACCGCCCCGGTTCCTTGATCAGCCGGCCCTCTGCAACCAGTGCAGCAAGGTGGGCCCGGACGGTTTCGACCGCCCGGAAACCGAAGTGGTCCCCTATTTCCCGGAGGGAGGGGGAGTCCCCCCGAAGCAGGCGGCCGCGGACGAAGAGGAAGATCCGGTTTCGGGTCTGCCCCGGCGGATTTTTCGGCACGAATCGAAATATAGCAGACATTTGTCTGCTATGCCAGAGAAGTTCGAATACGAATTACGGGCCGTGGGAAACAAGGGACCGGGTCCGGAGCAGGTTCGCTGCCGAATCCGGCGGTGCGCCCGGCGGAACCCCGGGCGCCGAAAGCCTCAGAAGGGGACCGGATCTTCTCCACCGCCCCCGGTGTCCATCCCCGAAGATTCGGTTTCGGAACCAGCACCGGAGGCGCCCCAGGGATCTTTAGGTTTCTCTTTCTCCCGCCGATCGGAGCCGCCTGCCCGGCTCGCCGCATCGTCATACCCGCGCTGCTGACGCGAGTCTCCGCTCGAGAAAACGATGTGGGCGCGAGTCTCCGTCGCCCGACGCTCCCGCCCGGTCTTGTCGGTGTACTTCCGACTTTGGAGGTAGCCCTCGGCGAACGCTCGCTGCCCCTTTTCGAGCTGGCCGTCGAGACGCCGAGCCGAGTCTCCGAAAACAGCAACCTGGTGCCATTCGGTTTCTTCTCCCGTCTCTCCGTCCCGCCGGGTCCATGTCTCATTGGTCGCGATCCGGAGATTCATCACCACGAAAGACGGGTACTCCCGCAGCTCGGGTGCGCGGCCGAGGTTTCCCAGGATGAGCGAACGATTGAGGTGCGGTTCCGGATTTTCCGGACGTTTCACGATGTCGGCGCTGATCTCGGTCGCGTACATATCCTCACCGTCCTTTTGATACTTCCGGGTCCGCAGCCTCCCTTCGACATACACCGGAGTGTCCGCCGCCATCCCTTCGGCGACCTCCACATTCCGCTGTCCGCGAACCGACACCCGGTGCCAGGCAGGGCGCTCCCGCAGGGCGCCGGTGTCGTCGTTCTCCATGGTGACGGTCTTGACATTCAGGTTCACGACTTTCCGACCGTCGTCGAAAGTCCTCGTGCGCGGCGGCTCGGTCAGCATCCCGCGCAACAGCACCTTGCTCACATCTCTCATGACCCCTACTCCCTTTGGCCGCCTCAGCGGCCGGTTCACGCGCCGGGGTTTTCCGGGGGCATGGCGTCGAGCTGTCTTTTCGCCGCGCGCGCCGCCGGGGTTCCGGCATAGACCTCCAAGATGTCCTCGAAAATTTCTCGGGCGTCGGATTCGTGACCCAACCGTCCGAGGATGATGCCCTTCTGGAACCAGGCCTCTCCGATCTTGTTGCTGTCCGGAAAATCCCGGATCAGCATTTCGAACTGCTCGAGTGCGGCTTCCAGCCGTTCTTGTGCCAGCAGCGAGTCTCCGATTCCGTAACGGGCGTTGTCCGCCAGCTCTCCGCCGAACTCGATCACCCGCTCGAAACCCGAGATCGCCAGTTCATAGCGGCCCTGCAGCCGATCGGCGTCCGCTTCGAGGTAGGTCTCGGCGATGCCCGGTTCGTCCAGTAGCGTCGCTTCGTCTTCTCCTCCGGCGGGCGTTTCGGAGCCCGCGCCGTCGGCTTCGGCAGGTGGTGCTTCGCCCGGGTCCGCTTCATCGCTTCCGGCTGCCGGAACGCCGGCGAGCGCTGCTCGGCGCTGTGCCTCCCGGACCGACTCCACTTCGACCATGAGTTCCGAGAGTCGGTCGTTCGTCTCCCGGAATGCCTCGCTCAGGGTCGAGACATTCCGCTCCATCCGGTCGAGAGCGTTCCGGGTCTCGGCCCGGCTGCGGCGGTCTGCGGCGATCTGCTCGGAGCGCTCCTCGAGCAGTGCTTCGACTGCGCGGGAGAGGCCCTCCTGCGTTTCGGCCAGCACCGCGAGCTGCGACTGGATCTGTCGGATCTCCGAGAGGATGCGGTCCTGGCCGCGCTGCCCGGCCGGCCGCGCCAGAGCCTCGGGAATTCCGGAGGGATCAGCGGTTGCCGCCGAGACGACGAAGAGCATCGAGGGCAGCAGCCACGCAGTTCGTGGTGCCCATCGCGGCGCCCGCAGGAGCCCGTTCATTTGGCGATGATCTCCAGATGAGCGCGGCGATTCTTCCGCCAGGCGTTCTCGTCGTGCGCGGGGTCCAGCGGGAATTCCTTTCCGTAGCTGATGATCCGCATCCTCTCCCCGGCGATTCCCAACTGACCCAGATAGTCGCGCACCACCCGCGCCCTCTCTTCGCCGAGGGCCAGGTTGTATTCCACCGTTCCGCGTTCGTCGCAATGCCCCTCGATCAGGATACGCACTTCCGGATGGGAAGACAGCCATTCGGCGTTCTCCTGGAGCGTTGCCCGGGCATCGCTTGCGAGCTCGGCGCTGTCGTAGTCGAATCCGATATCGCGGAGAGGGGCGAGCGCTTTCAGTTCTTCGAGGCTCAAGGCGCTGATGTCGAGGATGTCGCTCCCGCTGTCCACCTCCGGCGGCAGCGCCCGGATTTCTTCTTCGGTGAGCCCCTGGGAATCCGAAGGGGTCGCCGGCGACGGGGTTTCCCGCACGATTTCCGGCTCCGCGGCGGGTTCCGGTTCGGAAGAGGCCGGAGGGGTTTCCCCGGTCGCCGGGACCCGGGAGACCGAGGAACAGCTCACGACTACCAGGCAGCCGGCGGCGAGTAGTCCCGTGGCGAACATCGCGAACGGCCGCCGCCGGCCGACTCCGGGAGCAGGGTTCCTCGGCGGATCGGAGGCGCCCGGGGCAGGGGCGGCGCTCAGGATTTGCATCGCACGCACCTCACTCAACGCGGAACGCCCGGTGGGTTCCCCCACCGCGGCGTGGTGTTCCGGCCCTCACGGGTCAGTTGTTTCAGGTTCGAGCCATCCCGGTGCATGGTGAAGATCTGGTCTTCTCCGGTCCGGTTGGAGGTGAACACCAGGTGGAGCCCGTTCGGAGCCCACGAAGGGCTCTCGTTACTGCCTCGTCCGGTAGTGAGCTGGCGGGTCTGGCGGGTCTCGAAATCGTGCACCACGATGTCGAAGGGGCCGCGTTCGATCCGGGAGGCGTAGGCGATCTCGCTCTGCTGCCGCGAGGGCGACCACGCGGGGGAATCGTTGTAGGAGCCTTCGAACGAGATCCGCCGCAGGTTCAACCCGTTGCGGTCCATGGCATAGATCTGCGGCGAACCGGTCCGGTCGCTGGTGAAGGCGATCGTCCGGCCGTTCGGTGACCAGTTGGGGGCGACATCGATCGCCCGATTGTCGGTGAGGCGGCGCAGTTCGCTGCCATCCACCGCCGCCAGGTAGATCTCGGACTGGCCGTCGCGGTTGGAGGCGAACGCGATCCAGCGTCCGTCGGGCGACCAGGCCGGAGTGAAGGACTGGAAGTCGCCCACCAGCTTCTCCCCCCGCCCCTGGTAGAGGAAGGCTAGGTACAGCGCCGGCGCGCCTTCGCGGTAAGAGATATAGCTGATGGCGCGCCCGTCCGGAGACCAACTGGGGGTGATGTTGAGGGAGCCGTTCGCGGTCACCGGGCGCTGGCGGTGACCGTCGTAATCCATCAGGTAGATCTCCTTGCTGCGCGGCTGACGCCGGCTCGTCGCAAAGGCGATGCGCGTACGTGCTACCCCTCGGTAACTGCCCGCCTGCAGCAGGATGTCGTCGGCGATCCGGTGGGCGAGACTACGCGGCGACTCGAGGGCCGCGGTGTAGCGCCGGGCGAACACGTTCTCCTGGGCGCGAACTGCGTGCATTCGCACTTCGGCGATCAGCGAATCCCCTTCGACCTGCACCGTTCCCCGAACGAGGATGTCGGCCCCCACCGACTCCCACTGGTAGTAGTCGAGGCCCCCGCCAGACCCCGCCTCGGCGATTCGATAGAAGCGCTTCGGCAGCATCCGGTACACCCCGGCGTAGCGGATGTCGTCCCAGACGACCTCGCTGATCGTTCTCGCGCTGCTCGCCGGGACCCCTGCTTCTTCGGCTGCTGCTTCGGCGGGGGGGGAACCCGCATCCTCCGACGCCGGCGTCGGATCCCGCCGTTCCAGAAGTGCTTCGAAATCGGGAATGGCCATACGCACCGGAGCCCCAGGTCGGGTGATGTCGAGGTACCAGTCGCCGGCTTGGGGGGCACTTCCCGACGCTTCGGCCGGAAGTTCTGCCGACGCGGGAGCGAAGGCCCCGACCATCCCCGCCGCAAGAGCTGCCGTCCCGAGTGCGAGCAGCAGGCGTACCGCAGGAGGCCGCAGGGTACGGACGCCCGTCCGGAGGGAGCGGATCATGAGGAGTTTCCGGTCGGAAGTGGAAACGGTGTCGGGGCGCTGTCGGCGGATTGGCGGTAGGTGAAGAGGAGGTGCACTCCGACACGGTCGCGTGGATAACTGTCCGGGAGCGGGGGAAGCGGTTCGGCGAGGACTACCGCCCGGAGCGCGGCGCGGTCGAGCAGGTCCTGGCCGCTCGAAGTCTCGACTTCGGCCCCGGAGATCCCGCCGGCCCGGTCTATGGTGAAGCGAATCAATACCTTCGCCTCACCGCGCACCGGAATCTGCTGCCAGTTTCGGTGGATCCGGGCGACCATCTGACGCTGGTAGTAGGAGTATTCGAAATCCTGATCGAAGCGGGCGCTTCCGGGTACTCCACCGAGCCCGGCGTCGGCGGCGCCAGCGCGCTGGTTCGTGGGCGGCGTCCTGCGGGTGGGGCGGGAACTGCGATCGATCGGCCGGCGGGTTTCGAGCCGGGCCGAATCAGCCCAGGCCGCGTCGCGGCCCCGCAATCCGGACTCCGGCCGCTCGGGCCTCAGAGCGCGACGGCGCGCCCGAGCGTCGGGAACTGGCATTCGCTCGCGGTTCTCGACGGTGGGGCGGACCACCTCGGGCCGGTCTGGGGGTGGTTCAGGCTCTTCGGGTTCGATCTCTGCGGGTTCCGGATCCGGGGGAGCCTCGGGAGGCTCTTCTTCCGGAGGGAGTTCTTCGAGGGGCGGCGGAGGTGGATCGGCGGGAGCGCTGGCGCCGCCGAGGTTCGGGGTCGGATGGGGCCCCGACATGCCGAGTTCGATGAACGCGGCGGAAGCGGGCAGCAGGCCGGGGCTCCGGTCGAGATCGAGTCCGAGCAAGGCGACGCCCAGCAACGCCCCATGGATCCCGGCGGACCAAGCCAGGTTGCGGCGGAAGGAATCACCGGCGAGAGAGTTGCCGCCAGTGGGAGGCTCGACCGCAGGCAGGCTGACGGTAGGGGAGGACCGGGCCTTCGTCGCCACGGCCGACTACCGGCCCCGCTGTTCGCCAGGATAGGCGTACACCAGACCCACGCGGTCGAAACCCGCCCGCTTCATCGTGTCGATAACCTCGATGACCTGTCCGTATTCTAGCGAGGCATCCCCTTGCAGATAGCCCTCCCGGGCGCCTTCGAATTCCACGATTTCACGCAGCCGATCCTCGAGCAGAACGGGGTTGACGGCCCGCTCGCCGACGAAGGTCCGGCCCTCCGCGTCCACCGTCACGATCACCCGTTCGGTGGCTTCGGCGGAGCGCATTCGGGCAGTCGGCAGGTCCACCTGGAGCGAACGCACGAGGAGCGGTGCGGTCACCATGAAGATGATGAGGAGGACTAGAACCACATCCACGAAGGGGGTCACATTGATCTCGGAGAGCGTTCCCGGTCCGCCCGCCGTGCGCCGTGCCGAAAGCCGGGCGAGCGCAGAACCCCCGCCAGCACCGCCGGACGGAGACTCCCCGATCGGGCCGACCATTCGTCAACAGCCGGGCATCAGAAGCCGAGGATCAGGAGCTGGCCGCGAAGTCCGCAGCCGCGAATACCCGGTTCTGCCAGCGGAACGCTGTTTCCACCGGAGGTCAACGGGTCAAGTGGCGTTCGAGCATGGTCACATATTCCATGGAGAACTCGTCCATGCTGGTTCCGATGCGCCGGATACGGGCCAGAAAGCCGTTGTAGGCGATCACCGCGGGGATCGCGGCGGCGAGGCCGGCGGCGGTGGCGATCAGCGCTTCGGAGACCCCCGGCGCCACTACGCTGATGTTCGCCGCCTGGGTGACCGCGATGTCCTGAAAGGCGTTCATGATCCCCCAGACGGTGCCGAAAAGGCCGATGAACGGAGTGGCGCCTCCCGTGGTTGCGAGGAAGGTCATCCGCTGTTCGAGGTGCGCCGTCTCCGCCGAAGAAGCCCGAAGCAGAGAGCGTGCCACCGCCTCCATGTTGGATATCCGGAGCCGCCCCCCCTCCTCGCTGTCGGCACGCGACTGGTAGCGCACCTCCTGATACCCCGCAGTGAACAGGCGGGCGAGCGGGCTGTCCGGATCTCGGCTCGCCGAC
This sequence comes from Vicinamibacteria bacterium, assembly GCA_963422395.1. Lineage (GTDB taxonomy): Bacteria > Acidobacteriota > Vicinamibacteria > Marinacidobacterales > Marinacidobacteraceae. The sequence goes on from OY729431.1 coordinate 1,438,514, forward strand.
TCCACGACATCGGAGAAACGCCTGACCGACCGAAACTGCCGGAGGAACGCGGCCGAAGCGAGCTCGGCTCTCCGCAGGCGGCGCGATTTCGTCAGAATTATGGCCCAGGAAACGAGACTGAACACCAGTAGGGTCAGCAGGACCAACCACGAAACGGGGCCCGCTTCGACGACCATTGCGAGGAAGCTTTCAGAGCCGAACATCCCGCTTCCCGATCCGATATCCACTGCCGTGACCGCTTCGTTCACAGCCTCTGGCTCGACTTCTCGGCCCGGCGGGGTCTGCCCGCCGAATGTCGACAGGCTGAGCATCAGGAGAGGGAGAGAAAGCGCGAAGGCACGGACCCAAGGGAGCAAAACCGGGCGCCGAGGGAACACGAGCGAATCGAAAGACCCAACATATAGTAGTCCATGGGGGGCAGGACCACTACCGGTTGGGGTTCGGCCTCGCGGCGAGGACGGAGAGACCGCCGATGCTTGATTGGCTCCGGGCGCGGAACGTGGCACTGCTCCGGGATGTTTCGCTGGAATTCGGGGACGGCCTGAATGTGGTCACCGGCGAGACGGGAGTCGGGAAAAGCGTTCTGCTGGAAGCTCTCGGACTCGTCTTGGGGGGGCGGGGCCGGGGACAGCTCGTCGGACCGGCGGCAGCTCGCGCAGTTGTCGAGGCCGGCTTCTCGGCGGGGTCCGGAGAAGCCGTCGAGAACCGACTCCTGACCCGCGCGCTCGCCGCTGCCGAACTCGAAAGCGACGGCGTCGAGGCCGACGAGGTCATCGTGCGCCGGGAACTCCGTCCCGGAACCGGTGGACGCTCGCTCGGAAATCGAACCTCGATCAACGGGGAGGCGGTCCCGGTGGCTGCCCTCCGGCGCATCGGGCTCCGGCTCGCAGAGATCCACAGCCAGGGAGAACACCTCGCTCTGTTCGAACCCGGCGCTGCGCGGGAAGCCGTGGATGCGGGCGGGGGGCATCGGCCGCTCCTCCAGAAGGTGAGCGCCGCCTGGCGAAGGTTCCGGGACGCGGGGCGTCTCCGCGACGCGCTCGATGCGGATTACCGCCGTACCGGAAGCGAGCGCTCGAGGATGGAACGCGCTCTGGAGGAAATCGAGCGCGCCGCTCCGGAACCGGGAGAAGGCGCGGCACTCCTCGCCGAGCGCCGGACCCTGAGCGAGGCCGAACGACTGTCCGGACTGCTCGACGCTGCGTACCAGGCGCTCTACGGAGCGGAGTACGCGGCGGGAGCCCGATTGGGGGCGGCGCTGCGGGCGCTCGAGGAGGCGGCGCAGCTCGACCCGCGCACTGCGGGACTGTTGGAAGGTCGGCCCGACCTGATCGCGGAAGTCGAAGATCTGGCCGCGACGGTCCGGGACCGAAGGGAGGAAGTCCGGTCGGCTCCGGAACGGCTCGCCTGGATAGAGGAGCGTCTGGCCCTGCTTCGGGGTCTCGAACGCCGCCATGCCGGAGGCTCCGACGGAGCCGACCCTCTCCTCGCGTGCGCCGAGGAAATGCGGGAGGCGCTCTCGCGGCTATCGGACCAGCACCAGGCGCGCCGCCGCGCCGCCGCGGAAGCCGAAGCCGCTGCCGCCGAGTATCGAGAGCTCGCCGGGGAGCTCACCGAAGCGCGCCGCCGCGCCGCCGCCGAACTTCGCCGCGGCATCCAGGCAGAGCTCGCCGGTCTCGGGATTCCGGGCGCCCGCTTCGCTATCCGGATCGAGCCGCTCGCCGGCGCCCCCCGAAGCGTAAGAGACGGTTCCGGCCAGAGCGCTCCAGCCGGGGATTCCGACCCCGGAGATCCGGAAACCAGCGGCTTCCGCGAGCACGGAACCGACCGCATCGAGTTCCGGTTCAGCGCCAACCCCGAGATGGAGCCGGCGCCCATGGGGCAGGTGGTCTCGGGCGGGGAATCTTCTCGATTCTTCCTCGCGCTCAAGGCCGCGGGAGCGGGGAAGGGGGGCCCGCCCACGATCATCTTCGATGAGGCCGACCAGGGGGTCTCGGGCCGAATCGCCGATGCAGTGGGGCGCCGCCTGGCGCGTCTCGCGGAGTCGCGGCAAGTGGTCTGCGTGACCCATCTTCCGCAGGTAGCCGCCCTCGGAAGGATCCATCTGGTCGTCGAGAAACTAGAATCCGATGGCTCGATCCGGATTCGTTCCCTGGAGGGAAGGGGCCGGGTCGAGGAAATCGCCCGAATGCTCGCCGGTCCCGTGGTCACCGAGAGCGCCCGCCGCCACGCACGCGAGCTCCTCGCCGGCGCCCCACGAATTTCCCAATCGACTTCCCAATCGACTTCCCAATCGACTTCCCAATCGACTTCCCAGCCGCCCTCCGGCCGGCCATGACGCTGCCGCCGTTGCCCACCGCGCTTTCGCTGGCCGAAGCAGCGGACACGCGCTCTCCTCGAGCGCAGGGCCTCCGCTTCCGGATCGAGACTTGGGGATGTCCGATGAATGTCCACGATTCGGAGAAGATGACCGCGGCGCTCGGAAGCCTCGGCTGCCGGCCGGCCGGAGCCGGTTTCGGGAGCCGGGAGTCCGCCGAATCCGCCGAAATCGTGGTGCTGAACACCTGTTCGGTGCGCGAAAAAGCCCAGGAGAAGGTCTTTTCGCGCGTTGCGCAACTGATGGCCGGGAGGAAGGGGCGCCCGCGCTTCATCGGAGTGGCGGGCTGCGTGGCCCAGCAAGAGGGCGCCTCGATCTTCAGCCGCGCCCCCGCCGTTGACTTCGTGCTCGGTACCCAGAGCATCGTCCGGCTGCCCAAGATCGTGCAGCGGCTGCTCGCTGGCGAATCGCGGATCGTGGAAACGGGCCGGCATCCGGAGAACCTGGACATACCGCCGGAGCAGATCGAGCGGATCCCGGGAGTCAAGGCCTACATCACCATCATGGAGGGTTGCGACAACTTCTGCTCGTTCTGCGTCGTCCCCTTCACCCGCGGCCGGGAGCGGTGCCGCCCGGTATCCGCCATCGTGCGGGAAGCCGAGTCGCTGGCCGGCGCCGGGTTTCGGGAGATCCAGCTGCTCGGGCAGAATGTGAACTCCTATCGCGATCCCGAAGACGGGCGGAGGTTTCCCGAATTGACCGATGCGGTCGGCGCGGTTCCGGGCATCCGCCGCATCCGGTTTACGAGCCCCCATCCGAAGGACTTCAGCGAAGGACTGATGGACCGCTTCGCCGCCGGCGGCCCGTTGATGCCGCACATGCACTTGCCGGCGCAGTCGGGTTCCACCAGCGTGCTCGGGCGGATGCGGCGCGGCTATGGCCGCCGGGACTTTCTTCGCCTCGTGGAGAGGGCGCGGAAGAAGATGCCGGAGCTCGCCCTGTCCACCGACCTCATCGTGGGGTTCTGCGGAGAGACCCGCAGCGAATTCGAGGACACCCTGACGCTCCTCGACGCGGTGCGGTTCTCTTCGGCCTATTCCTTCAAGTACTCCGAACGCCCGCACACGCTCGCCTCGAAACGGCTGCCCGACGATGTTCCAGAAGCGGAGAAGACCGAGCGTCTCATCGAGCTGCAGGAGCGGCAGCGGGACATCCAGCTCGGTCTCAACCGCCAGCTGGTCGGAAAGGAGGTCGAGGTCCTCATCGAAGGACCGAGCCGCCGCGGCGGACAGCTCGCCGGACGGAGCCCCGACAACCGCGTGGTGAACTTTCCCGGGCCGGAGGAAGCCATCGGCACCTTCAGCCGGGTCGCCATCACCGGCTACGGGCCGAACAGCCTGCTCGGTGCGTTGTTGGAGCTTCCTGCACCCCGCGCCGGATTCGCCTCCGACTCGGGGAAAGGCCTCTGTGCCCCCGAAATACCACTCCCGGTGATCTCCTCGGGAGCGGCTCCCGTTCTGCCCGGCGCCGGAGCCGGTCCGATACCCGCTCCGGAGCAGTGAGGAGCCGACCCATGGAGATCGAGATGAGCATCAAGGCCATCCTCATGGTGCCCCGCACGAGTGCCGCGGTGGTGATGCTCAAGGAGGAGGCCGGAGACCGGGAAGTGCCGATCTGGGTCGGCCCCATGGAAGTCCGCGCCATCGGACTCCAGATCGAGAACTATGAACCGCCCCGGCCGTTCACCCATGATCTGATCCGGGAACTGCTGCGCGAGATGGATGCTCGGGTCACCAAGGTGGTGATCCACGATGTGCAGGACAACACCTTCTACGCCCATGTGCATATCGAGCGGAAGCGGCAGCGGATGGCAGTGGACGCGCGTCCGAGCGACGCGATCGCCCTCGCGCTGCGTACCCGCGCTCCCATCTTCGTGCACTCCCGGGTGATCGAGCGGGGGGCCAAGAGCGCCGAAGAACTCATGGCCGAGGATGTCGAGCCGCCCGAGGACAGCGAAGAGTTGGCCGACTGGCTGGAATCCCTCGACGAGGAAGATCTTGGCGACGCGCACTGAGGATTCGGAGACCGCGCGGATGGGTGCCACCATCACCGTCGCCAACCAGAAGGGCGGGGTGGCGAAGACCACGACTGCGGTCAACCTCGCGGCGGCGCTGGCGGAAGCCGGGCACCGTACTCTGCTCGTGGATGTGGACCCCCAGGCGAATGCCTCGGTGAGCTTTCTCGGGCGGGATTCCGCCGAGGAATCCCTCTTCGATGCACTGACCGGAGAGGCGCGGTTCAGTGAAATCATCCGCCCCGCGCCGGTCGAACGCCTCTCGGTGGCGCCCGCCCGCATCTCGCTGGCCAAACTGGAACGCCAGCTGCTCGGGGACATGGACGCCCACTACCGCTTGCGCGATCGAATCCAGCATGTCCGGGAGCAGTTCGATTTCGTGGTGATCGATACGCCCCCCACCCTCGGGCTGCTCACCGTGAACGCGCTCGTGGCGAGCGACTATCTGCTGCTTCCGCTGCCGCCGAGCTTCTATGCACTCGAGGGAGCGGACGACCTGCTGGACACCCTGGAACAGATCCGCCGCCGGCCGAACCCCGACCTGACCCTCCTCGGAGTGCTGATCACCATGGTGGACAAGCGCACGCGGATCTCCCGAGATGCGGTCCGACGCATCCGCCGCCATTTCGACCGGGTCGTGTTCCGAACCATGATCCACCGGAATGTGCGGCTCGAAGAAAGTCCCGCCTTTCAGGAGTCCATCTTCGCTTTCGCCCCGACCTCCCGGGGCGCCGAGGACTACCGGAGTCTCTCGGAGGAGGTTCTCACTCGTGTCCAAGCGAACCGGCCTTCCTGAAGCTGTCGGCCTGCGGCCCCGAGAACGCCACTATGTGGCTGGGCTCGCTCCCGAAGAGCCTGGCGCCCGACAGCGGATGATTCCGACCGCGCAGATCCACCCGAACCCCGAGCAGCCGCGCCAGCGCATCGGGGCGCTGGATCCGCTCGCCACCTCGATTCGCGATCAGGGTGTGCTGCAGCCGATCCTGGTGCGCCGCCTCGGCCCCAAGGATTTCCAGATCATCGCCGGCGAGCGCCGCTACCGGGCAGCGGTGCTGGCCGGACTTCGCGAAGTGCCGTGTGTGGAGCGGGAGGCCAGCGCCGGGCAATCGCTGGAGCTCGCGCTGGTCGAGAATGTCCTGCGGGATGACCTGTCCCCTTTCGAGGAAGCGGCTGCGTACGAGGGGTTGATCCGCGAACACGGACACACTCATGAATCGCTGGCGCGGCGGGTGGGGAAACCGCGGACTTCGATCACCGAGACGCTCGCGCTATTGAACATCCCGCAAGAGATCCGCGAACTCTGCTGGGCCGCCGGCCTCCACTCCCGGCGGCAGCTGCTGCGAGTCGCCCGGGAGCCGAACGCCGAAGCGATGGCGAATCGGGCCCAGCGGATCGCCCGGGGGTTGGAAGATCGGACACCGCCGCGCCGAAGGGCCTCCGAAACGCGAGCCCGTCCTTTCGTGTTCCGGTACGCCCCCAAAGGGGGACCGTTCCGGTTGCAGATGACCTTCCGCCGGAGCGATGTCGAAGAGACCGAGGTCGTGGAGGCGTTGCGTGACTTGTTGCGGCAGTTGGAATCCTCGAAAAAAGAAGGGACACCCGATTCTGCTCCGAAAGCCGATGTCGGCGTGCCGACATCAGATGCAAGCGGTTCTAAATCAAGGACTTAGCTATCTAAACAGTGCACTGTCAACCCATCCTAAAATGGCCCATCTCCTCCCGTCGGCACTTCCGGCGCCGGCTACAATAAGGTTGCTCATGCGACAGACCTCCGCTTCCGTCTCTCTGCTACCGGCCGGCGTTGCCCTGGCGCTGGCGTTGGGCGCCTCCCCGACGCTGGCAAGTGCCCAGGGCACCGACACGCCGACTGTCCGGGTCGGAGATCCAGCTCCGGATTTCACTCTCGAGGATGCCCGCGGCGTCTCCTATCGGCTGTCCGAGATGGTGAAGAATGGACCCGTCGTACTCGAATTCTTCCGTAGTGGTGATTGGTGACCTTTCTGCATCGCGCAACTCGGCGAGTTGCAAGAGTCACTGGATCACTTCCGAGAGGCCGGAGCTGCGGTGCTCGGGATCTCGAAGTACGGGGCGGGGGACACTCTCGCTTGGCTTTCGAAGCACGACTGGACCTTCCCGATCCTGGTGGACGGCGGCCCGGTCATCCGCCGCTACGGCATACCCAACCCGGACCATGAGGGCACCGATCGCCAAGGCATCCCGCATCCGGCGACCATCATCGTGGACCGAGACGGGATCGTGCGTTTCGTGAATATCTGGGTGAACTACCGCAATCGGACATCTCCCGACGATATCCTCGCCGAGCTCGCCCGGCTCGCAGGCTCCTGAGAGGCCCACCACCATGTCTCGTTTTCTCCGTAATCAACTGTTGGCAGGATCGTTCGCTCTGCCTGCCGCCGGTGCGCTCGCAGTCCAGGTTCCCGTCATTCCCGACTGGGGGAATGCTGCTCGATTCGAACTCGTGGCATCTCAGATGCCGGTGCGGCCCGGGGACCGGTTCGAGGTCGCGGTGGTCGCCGAGCTCGATGCTGGGTATCACCTCTACGGGCCCGAAGAGGCGCCGCCAACAGCCACCGTAGTGGAATTCCTCGGCGGAGACGCCTTCGAGAGCGACGCCCCGGACTACCCCGAGCCGATCCGCCGGGACCTGTCCGGGCTCGGAGAGTACGATCTTTACGAGGGGACGGTGGCGATCCGGATTCCGGTCACTTCCGTCGTGAGGGGCGGTCGGTCCGCGAAAGCCGAAGTGTTGGTGCGCTATCAACTGTGCACCGACGATGCTTGTAGTGCTCCCACGAGTGCGACTCTGGGGATCGAGATCCCGGTAGCGGAAAAGGGCGCGCCGGTGGAGAATCTGCACCCGGAGGTTTTCGAGGCGCCGCAGGGAGCGAACCGATGAGCAGAGTGGTTCACACCTGCCACGCCCGCGTGGTGAAGCAGGCGGGTCCGGTTCGGGAGGCGTTCCTCGAAAATTTCGAGACACCGGTGCGCTTCGGAATCCACAGCGGGATCGCAGACTTCTATGGGGTGAGCCCGGCGGAGGAGCTGCCCGCTACTCTCGATTATGTGGTCGCTGCGACCGGTGGTTGAATGGTCGGGACCTTCGGGCGGGCACTCGAAGCACGCGGAATTCCCAGCCAGCCGGGTCGGCTCTTCGCCGAGGTAGAAGGGGACATCGTGGACGAGGATGGAGTGATGGCGCTGCGCGCGCTGCGGATTCACTACCGGGTTTCCATTCCGCCCGGAAAAAAGGAAGAGGCGGAACGGGCGCTTCATTTCCACGAACGACGCTGCCCGCTGGCCAATACCCTTCGAGGGGTGGTGGAGCTCAGCTGCACCGCCGAGTTCTCCGAGCTGGAAGTCTCTGATCCCGCGCTCTGAGAGTCGAGCGCCCGTGAGCGCAGATCCTTCCGCAGCCGCGCTTCGCGGGCTCATGCAGCGTGCGCCCCAGTTGGTCACCGTGGTGACCGCGAGCGGCGCGGAGGGGCCGCGTGGGATCACCGTGAGTTCCTTCGTCCCGGTGAGCATGGAACCGCCTCTGGTGCTCGTTTCCATCCAGCGCACCGCGAGAGCCCACGACGCGATCTCCGCGGGCCGCTTCCGAGTCCACTTGCTGGCGGCGGATCAGGCCCGGATTTCCCGGCACTTCGCGAAACCGGGACTGGACTCGCAGCAGCAGTTCGAGGGAACATTTCGGGCAGGGGTCGAAGCGGCGGGGGCAGGGGCGCCCCCGTGGATTCCAGGCTGTATCGGCTGGACGGAATGCCGCACGGTCTCGAAGTACGCCGAGGGAGATCACACGCTGTTCCTGGGGCGGGTGGTCGAAGGCCGGGTGGAGCGCGGGGATGCGCCGCCGCTCCTGTATCACGACCGCGGCTACCGGAAGGTCGGGGAGAGGCTCGATGCAGAAGGCTGACAGGATTCTGCTCGCCGCAGTCTTGCTTGGAGCGTTCGCTGCCGGGCTTTCTGGATGCGGCGGGAGTGCAGACGAGGAGCCGGCCCCGGTCGAACCGCCGCCGCCAGCGGAGCCCGCACCCGAACCACCGCCGCCGCCACCGGAGCCGGTCCGCACCCCGCCTTCACCGCCGGCGACCGGGAGGCTCGAGGTGAACGGCACTCCGGGCGCCGTGGTGTTTTGGGACGGTGAACGGCTCGGCGAGGCGCCGGGTGCGTGGGACGATCTCGACGCTGGGGAATATTCGGTTCGGGTGGAAAAGGACGGCTTCCACCCTCTCGAAGTCACAATCACCATTCGGGGCGGCAGAACCCGCTCGTTGTCAGCGGAATTGACCGAAAAGCTCGGGTCCATCGTCGTCGAGAGCGATATTCCGGGTGCCATGGTCTTCCTGGATCGGACCTTCGAGGGCAACACTCCGGTCACTATCGAGGAGCTGCGCCCCGGTTCCTACACGCTGACCGTGTCAGCGGAGGGACACGAGGTGCACACCCGGCGCGTCGAAGTGGAGCGGTCTCCCGTCCCGGTGCGGGTGGAACTCGGAGAATCGGCGACGACGGCGGCGGTGGAAGTGCAGGTGACCGTGGTGCACAAGCACCGGTTCGGGTCATGCGATGGCGAACTCGCGGCGACCGGAGACGGCTTCCACTACCGCACCGGGCACAAGGATGCCTTCGAGCTTCCGTTCGCTCGGGTCGAAGCCTTCGAACTGGACTATGTCCGGAACAACCTGCGGCTGAAGGTGCGAGGCGGGCGGACCTACAACTTCGAGTCTCCGACGGAAGACCTCGACAGCCTCTTCGTCTTCCACCGTGATGTCACAGCTCTCAAAGAATCCCAGTGAATACCGCACAATAAAACTAAACATAATATACCTTATCGGAAGTCACTGAAAGACCTTCTCCAGACCACTTTAGAAGACACCAAGCCTTGGTCTTCACCGCACAGCGGCCGGAGCACCGCTTTGGTCTTCCGCCGGGTAGAAGAACGACCCCCTGCTTCGCATCCCTTCGAGGGGTTGCCGTCGCAAGCCAGTGGCGGCTTGGTAGCGTGGCTGGTAATGGTGCCCGCTCGCGTCGGGGCTCGTTCCTTGGAAGCCCGTGAAGGGGTGAGAACCTACGTTGCCGGCGCGCCGAATCGTTCCCGCAGCCGCGTGGTTCGGTAGGCGAAGATCCGCCGCAGGTCTGGCGCGACCAGAAAGCGGTGGACCAGCCAACCTCCCGGTGCCTGGTAGCGAACTTCGTCGGTAGCGACGACTATGGGTTTCTCGCCCTCCCGTTCCTGGACTTCGAAGCGGTGTTCGTGGATCCAGGTCCGATAGGGGCCGACCAACTGCTCGTCCACGAAGCGGTTGGGAGGATCCCAGGCAGTGATTTCACTGCGCCAGCGCAGCGGCAGACCGTGAACCCGTAACCGGTAGTCGATCTGCGTCCCGATGGCCATCGGGATCTCGCCCTCGTTGGTCACCCGAAAACGGAGCCATGGGGGGGTGAGTTCTTGCAGATTCCTGGCATCCGCGAAGAAGCGGAAGATGTCGTCGAGGGGAGCGGCCAAGTCGATGGAACATCGAAAGACAGGCATCGTTATCCTGATGGTAACCTTCGTTCGTTACCTCCTCTTTCGACGCGCTGACCGGGCGGTGCCAGATCTGCGGCCGCCCAACCCGCCGTCCCTCGGAACGAAGTCCCAGCCCACAGCGGCGGGCATGAGGCAACTACCGTAATGGCGCAAGACCGCGCAGTCTCGGCGGAGGCTCGAATCCCCGGCATCGACTACGAACCGGACCGGAATGGGAAGGAAAACGGCGAACGGCAGAAGAGCGGTTCATCGACACCTGCGTCCTATTCGATGCTCGAGCCGCGCATGAAGTCGATCTACGGCCAGTTCTACAAGGAGACCTACTTTTCGGACGACCGCCACCTGGACCCGAAAGTCCAGGAACTGATCGCGCTCGCCTGTTCGCTCGTCGCCAAGTGCGAAGGGTGTCTCGACGGTCATGTGAAAAAGGCGATCAAGGCCGGCGCCACCAGGGAAGAGATCAGCGAGGCCATCGTGATCGCCATCGGTATCAACGCCGCGGCGATCGTGGATCAGACGGACCGCACGGCGGCCCGCCTCGGTCTGAACCACTTCCCGGCAGCGCTGCGCCCGCCGCGCGCCAAGTAGTCCCCTTCCCTCTCCGGCTCTAGCAGCCTGTGGACAAAGTCACACGGCCAAAGGCCGGAGATGCCCAGTTCTCCCGGTGGGGGCCCCGGCTGAACCGCCCCGTTTCACGGCGCTCGGCGTTGCGATTCCGTCGGAATACACCCGGCATGCCTCCCGAATCGCGCCTTGTCCGCCGGGCGCCTCCCCGATCTTGGGGCTCGCGTGAACAACCTATCGCAAGGTCACAGCTAGTATCCGAAACAGGGGTCCGCAGACTCTAGTTTTCGGACTTTCTCCGTCGAGGGTCGAGGCCGGCCGCGGCTCAGTCCGGCCCGAACACCCCGTCGGCAGCCTGTTTCGGATCGGGCGGCGCGCTCTGTCGGGAACGGAGCGCTTCCGCTTCGGCAGCCTGCACCTCTTCCCCGACATCCGCTTCGACCGCGTCCAGAACCGTCTCGGAAACTGGCGGAAAATCCTCTCCGCCGTACCGCAGGAACGCGCGATAGAGGCGGACAGGATCCCGCCTGCCGTAGTGCTCGAAGAGCTTCGGGGAAAGGATCTTCCGACTCTCGCCCTCGTCGTGGGTAGCGTGTCCGCCCATGCGGAAAGTATCGGCGAGAACCAGCGAGGGGCCTGACGAATCGAGCGCCTCGCGGCGCGCCAGGACGGTCGCAGCGAACATGTCGAGGACATTGTTGCCGTCCGCCGGATAGGCCGGTGTGCCGTACGCAGCGCTCAGAGATCGAATTCGGGCTGCGGCCCGCTCGTCGAGCGGAGTTCCGAGCGCGATGCGGTTGTTCTGGACGACCACGACGAGGGGCACCCGCAGCGCGGCGGCAGAAGTCAGCCCCTCGTGGAATCCCGCGGTTCCGGTGGTTCCGTCTCCCGCCCAGGTGAGCGCCACCCGCTCCTCCCGGCGCAGTCGGAAGGCGAGCGCCATGCCGGCGCATACCGCAACGAGCGAACCCACCATGCTGATCGGGGCTACGACCCCCCTCTCCGCATCCCCGAAGTGGAGATCACGCCCGCGTGCCGGGCCGTCCCCGGTCCCGAGCGCACCGCGGAACAGCTCGGCGAGCGGCATCCCGCGTTCGTGGCAGGCGCCGATATTCCGAATCATCGGTCCCACCACATCGTCCGGGCCGAGGGCGTGGCAGGCTCCCACCGTGACGGCCTCCTCGCCGACGCCGAGCCAGGCCTTGGAAAGCACCCCAGACCGCACCCAGCGCTTCAGCTGGAGATCGTGGAGACGGTTCCGGACCAGGCCCGCGTAGAGACGCAGCCGGCGCTCTTCATCGAGCGAGCGAACGACCCGCAAACGTTCCGGATCTCGGGCCAGCGTCCGGGCAAACTCCTGGAGGAGCTCCGGGCGCTCGCGCCAATCGAGGTATTCCGGTGGGTCGAGTCCGAGGACCGCGTTCACGGCCGCGGCTGCTAACTAGCCGTGCCGACCCAGCGCACGAGTTCGGCGGCGACCCGGTTTTCGACGGCGTCGGCGTTCCACTGGTTGCGAAGACCGTTCGTGATCACCGAAAACCCGAGCGCCGGGCCCGCGCCGGCGCTCGGAAACGCGACCCCGGAAAGAGAACTCACCCCGGACAGACTGCCGGTCTTGGCGATCACCCGCCCCAGGGTCTCTTCTCCCCGAAGCCGCCGCGCCAGCGTGCCGTCCACTCCCGACACCGCGAGCGAACAGAGGAAATCGGAGCGTAGCTCCGGCTGACCGTAGAGATCGCGGACGACAGCTACCAGCAGCCGGGCGGTGAGCGTGTTCTGGCGGGAAAGGCCGGAGCCGTCAGCGATCCGGAAGTCTTCCGCCCGGAAACCGAGTCCCACCAGGTACTCCTCGATCGCTCTGGCTCCCTTGCGGACACTGCCCGGAGGCCCCCAGCGGTGCGCTCCGACTGCGTAGAAGAGCTGCTCCGCCGACCAGTTGTTGCTGTACTTACCCAGCGCTTCCACCACCTGAGTGAGCGGGGCGGATTCATGGAGGTAGAGCAGCACCCTCCGGGGCGCCTCGGCCATCGTCGCGCGCCGCGGTTCGCCCAACACCCGAACTCCGCGCTCGACGAGTTTTCCGCGGAGTGCGTGGCCGAAATAGAGCGCGGGCTCGGTCGCGGTGAGCCGGGCCACTCTTTCGCCGCCGCTTCGCAGGATCCGCCCCTGAAGCTGCACCCGCCCGCCCGCCCGCCGCTGGGCCAGGATGTAGGGGCGTCCGGAGTTGCGAAGGACCATCCGATTCTGGACCTCGTAGTACCCGTAACCCTCGTCGCGCACCTGGGGCCGATTCCCCTCGCCCGGGACTCCGGCCAGCTCCACCTGGTTCCACTGGTAGCCGAGCGCGCTCTGGATCGGCTCCCGATAGCGAATCCGCCGCCGGACGAGCTGCGGGTCGGTTTCCTGGGGTTCGAAGAAGGAGTCGTCCAGGAGCACATCGCCCCGGATCTCGGTGATCCCGAAGGCCGCCAGCGAGTCGGCGATGTAGTCCAGATCGTGTCGATTCAGGCTCGGGTCGCCGCTTCCCACCACTTGAACCGGCCCTTCGATCACTCCGGCGCCGGTCGGCGGAGCGTCCACCAAGAGCCGGGTCGGAAAGCGGTAACTCGGCCCCAAGTAATGGAGGCAAGCGGCCAGCACCGGCAGCTTCATCCCCGAGGCCGGGACGAAGCCGCGGTCGGCGTTGTGGCTGAAGAGCGGCGACCGGCTGTCGAGGTGCTCTACATGGATGCCGATGGCGCGCTGAAGCCCGAAGCGGCGGCGGACCGAGTGGAGGCGCTTCTCGAGATCTTCGATCGAGCCCTCGGAAAACGGTGTTCCCGCCCGCGCTCCGGCCCGAGCGGGCCCGGCGAAGGCGAGCCCGGCGGCAGCGCCCGCGAGGCGGAGAGCCCGCCGCCGGGTGAGCCGCCAGTCGGCGTCAGGATGCCGCGGACGAGGTGCGACCGGTTCCATTCCCATCGAATCGGCCTCACCGGCGGCGGGGATCGTCCCGACGAAGGCGTCTTTCCCGTGCACTCCCAGCATCGAAGTTCCCTGCCCCATGACGAAAACTCTGCCGACTGCGGGCGCGATTCTTCCGAGCAGTGCCCCGATGAATCCCCCGCAGCAGCACGGAGCGGAAGGATACCCGGAAAACGGACGCTCCGGCGAGCACCTCCGGACCCCCGGCGAGTGGCCGATAGAATGCGAAAGGAGGGGGTTCGGGTGATGACGAAGCGAACGAAACCGGTATCCATGACCCGTCGCCTGACCCGCCGGCAGCTGCTGGGCAGCGCGGCTGCGGCGCCGCTGGTACTCGCAGGCTGCGGCGAGCCGGCCGCGGATGATGGACCAACGCTCGCTGCCCTCGAACAGGTGAACCGCCTGACCAACCGACCGCTGTCTTCCGACCGGCTCTCCGCCATCCTTCCCGCAGTCCGAAGGAACCACGCCTTCTTCCGTACGGTCCGGGAACTCGGGATCTCGGACTTCACGGAACCGGCTGTCCGTTTCGTGGTCCAGGTGCCGACGCCGCAGGGAGAAGGTTCGTGATCCCGGAACTCTGTCGGCTGAGCGCCCGCGCGCTCTCCGAACGAATCCGACGCCGCGAGCTGTCTCCGGTCGAAGTCGTGGAAGCCCACCTCTCCCATATCGAAGCCACCGACCCGGCGCTGAACGCTTTCATCACGGTGACCGCGGACCTCGCCCGCGAGCGGGCTCGCGAAGCCGAAGCCGAAATCGCCGGTGGTGGTTGGCGTGGGCCGCTCCACGGCATCCCCTACGCCCCGAAAGACATCCTCGCCACTGCGGGAATTCTCACCACGAACGGCTCGAAGGCCACCGCCGACTGGGTCCCCGAGCACGAATCCACGATCACCGCTCGGCTGAACGCCGCCGGGGCGATCCTCCTCGGCAAACTGAATCTGCTCGAGTTCGCCATGGGAAGCGGAGTACTCTCGGGATTCGGCCCTGCGCGCAACCCGTGGGCGACCGATTACTCCCCTTCGGGGTCGTCGTCCGGGTCGGGGGCGGCGCTGGCCGCCCGCATGGTTCCCCTCTCCATCGGCACCGATACCGGCGGCTCCATCCGGGGGCCTGCTGCCGCCTGCGGCATCGTCGGCCTGAAACAGACTTACGGGCGGGTCAGCCGATTCGGCGTCACCACTCTCAGCTGGACCCTCGACCACGCGGGGCCGATGACCCGGACCGTCTGGGACGCGGCGGCGATGCTGGGGGTGATCGCCGGCGCCGACCCGCGCGACCCGGGAACCGCCGCCAGAGATGTCCCCGACTACCTCGAGGGGCTGACCCCTGAGGTCTCCGGCCTGCGGATCGGGGTTCCCACGGCTGGATTCTTCGAATCGGCGACACCGGAAGTCGGGGAGGCGGTGCATGCCGCCATCGGCCTGTTGGCCGCGGACGGCGCGGAGGTGGTGGAGGTCTCGGTTCCGCACGCCCACCTCGCCGGAAGCGCCGGCTGGATCGTGGCGATGGCGGAGGCGGCCGCCTTCCACGAGAAACGGCTCGCCGAGCAGCCGGAGGACCTCGACCCGCTGGTTCGCGAGCGGCTCGAAGTGGCGAAGTTCTATCCCGCTACCGATTACCTCAAGGCACTCCGGGTGCGGACGATGCTGCAGCAGGAGATGGCTCAGGTCTTCGGCGAGTGCGAGGTGATGATCGTGCCGAGTTCGCTAGCGCCGGCCGCTCCGCTCCGCTCGGAAGAAGCTGCGAGGAGCGATGTCGCCCCCGGAGCCGACCCCGACCAGACGACGAGCCGCCCGGGGAATACCTTCCTCGGGAACATGACGGGGTATCCGGCGCTCACGATGGGGTGCGGGTTTTCCGACGAGCCGCCGAAGCGGCCGCTGGCACTCCAGATCTACGGCCCGCCTTTTTCCGAGGCCCGACTGCTCCAGGTCGCCCACGCCTACCAGGCGCGGACGAGCTGGCACGAAGAGCTGCCTCCGATCTGACGCCCACTGACACCCAGCCGGCAGCGTGCTGTTACGGTGTGATTCCGCAGCCGGACGGGTCGCAAACGACCATCGGTTCACTCGGGCAGCCGCCGGAGCTCGAGCGCAGCCGCAGGCCAGCCCGCGCCGATTCCGGCCAGGCGAGTTCCAGGGAATGGCGCACCACCGATCCCTCGCGCTCGATCTTCCATTCGGCGATGCTCAGGTCCAGCCACTCGGATCCGGTGCGCGGCGGATTCACATAGACGATCCGCTCCCGCCAGCGGGGTTTGATCCAGCTCCGGTACATGCCGGTCCAGTCGAAGACCACATCCTCGGATCCGGCCCCCCACTCCATGACGAGCTCGGTGGTGAGCCAGATGTCCCCGGCGAGGCCCTCATCGGGTATCGCTGCCGCGCGGGGGCCATCCGCCGGGTAGGGACGCTCGGCGCGGACGCGGATATCCGGACACGGAACGCCCCAGGTGTCGGTGATCGAAGAGCGCGGTTTCCGGCTCGCTCCGCCCGAGTCCGGCGGGGGCCTGCCCGTGCGGCCGATCCGCATCGGGATCGCCATCCCGCCGCCGGCAGCTCCTGCCTCCACTCGGACGAGACGGCCCCGCAGGGTGTCGTCCAGGTCCAGCGGAGCGCCGTTGAACATCAGCAGAGAATGGGCCTGGGGGATCACGATGTTGTGTGCCCAGAGGGTGTAGTCCCCCGGTTGCAACCCCTCGATCAGGAACCTGCCGCCCTCGTCGCTGAACGCGCCGACGCGGTCCCGCTGCGCATCACCTTTCGCCGGGAGCGCCCAGACATGGACCCACGCCGCCGGTTCGGCGCCGAGAATGAGGGTTCCGGAGATGCTCCCGGCTTTCGCCTGCCACCCGGCAGCGGGGCGCAGCAGCGAGGCGCCCACGACATCGTCGTCGGCGAGGTCGGTGGGAGCCGACTGGACCACTCCGTACGACATGGCCGGATCTCCGGGATGGACCCGCGAGAAGGATGCCGCGTCCTGCTGCTGCCGCCCGGTGATGGAGACCGCGCCCGCATGAGCGAGTCCGAGACAATGGCCGAACTCGTGGACGAGGACATATACCGCCTCATCGCGGAACCGGCCGCGGAATTCGTCGAGCGCTTCCGGAGGGACCCAGCTCGGCGGCTCGGCGGCCCAGCTGCCGAGGGCGATGTCGCATTCCGTCATCTCCCAGAGTCCGCCGGAGCTGTCCCGCTCGCTCCAGAGCGCGGCGTATCCCCCCGCGGGGGATTCGGCGTCGATGAAGATCGAGTTGCGCTCATCCTCGATCTCGATTTCGTCGATCTCTCTGCCGACCCCTTCGAGCTTCCAGGAGATGTCCGCCGTTCCGATCTCCATCCAGGCGGTCATCGCGCTCTCGATGTAGGGGAGCGCCTCCGCGGTGTCCTCGAACAACCACGCTTCGAAGTCCGGGTCCGGAGCGACTTCCCAGGCGAGCGTTTCGCCGGGCCCCCAGCGGTCGGGAGACCACCGGAGCGCGTCGGCGGCCGGGACGAGCCGCCAGGACGACAAGGGTTCATCCTCCCCTTTCCGATCGAAGAACCGATAGGCCTCGGCCGGTCCCAGGGCGCAGAGCAGAGAGATCAGCGCGCCGCCCGCCGCGACTCGTCGGAGGCGGGGTCTCGAGGGAAGCGGCTCGGATGGCCTCGCCCTGCGGGTCGTTTCCTGCTCGTTCATTCGCTTTCTCCGAAGTTGGAACACGGTTTTCTCGAGTCTGCTGCCCGGCATCCCGGAATCCGGTCGTCGTTTCGCAGATCCAAGCTATGGCCTCAGTTCACAGCCGGTCGCGCCGCAGGCGAGCGACGGGCGGTCGCAGGCGGCCGCGGCGGCCCGGAAGTACAGGCCGACTTCGCGGAAAGGAGGCCAGCGAAGATCCAGGGTGTGCCGAGTTCCGCGGTTCGTGGTCTCCACCCTCCACTCGGCGATGCTCATTTCCAGCATCGGCAGATCCCGCCCGTCGTCCTCGTCGGGATAGAGATCGAAGTACGGCTCCGACCAGTCGAAGCTGCCGACGGATCCCTTCTCCCATTCGATGATCAGGGCCGCCCCGGCGAGCGAGGCTCCGCGATCGGTCGGCTCGCCGCGGACCTCGACTCCGGGACAGGGGCTGCCGATCAGCGGTGGGGCTGGGGGAGGCGGCGGCGGTATCCCTGCCCGCGGGATGGCCGGCGAGCCGCCTCCACAGGACGAGGCGGTCCAGCAGCACATCAGCAGGACGAACCCCCGGAAGACGGTTGTCGGGAACACCCTCGGAATCGGACTGCTGGCCGTCTCCGGTTCCGGCGTCGTTCCCGGCGTCATTTCCGGCCCCGCCCCATGACGATCGAGATCCCCTGGGTCGTCTGGCCGGCCGAAATGGGTGCCGGATGCGCGAAGACCGCATCCTTCAGGTCGGTCCTCGCGCCGGCGGCCACCAGTCGGCGGTCCCGGATGGGGTGGGCCCAGAGAAGGTATTCACCGGGTTCGAGCCCTTCGATCAGGAACTCGCCGCGGCGGTTGGTGAACGCCCCCACCGGATTCCAGGCTCCCGCCGGGCCGCGGCGCAACGCCCAGACATGGGCGTAGGGGACCGGCTCGCCTCCGGCTCGGAGCGAACCGGCCACGCTGCCGACGCTGGCGAGCCATCCGGTCCCCGGGCGCAGGAGCGAAGCGCCGATGCGCTGGTCGAGCGAGGGATGACCCGTTCCGGGCCACACCGGGCTCGGGTACTGCGGGCTCGAAAAAAAGTGATCGATGCGCTCCTGGAGGCCGCCGGAGGGTGGCTCGGACTCCCGCAGATGGACCGAGCCGGGGAAGCTGGCGGAGGCGCCGAGCCCGAGGCAAGCAGCGAACGAGTCGGTGAAGTCCCAAAGCGCCCAGCGGCGGCGATCGGCGAGCTCGGCCGTCGACTCCAGCCACCACGAAGGAGCACCGACATCGCACTCGACGATCTCCCAGGTATGGCGCGAGGCGTTTCGAGAGAACCAGACGCCGACGCCTCCCTGCGACCCGTCGGGCGCGGAGCCGAAGAACACGCGGCTCGCGGAGTCCCGAACCCAGGTTCCCGGCGGCGTGCTGTCGGACCGAGAGAGCTGCCAGCGGATGTCCGCATTCGGAATCGCCGACCAGGCGGCGAACGCCTCTTCGAGGACCGACTCGAACTCCTCTTGCGAACCGAATATCGCCGCCCACTCGGGATCGTTCCCGACGCTCCACGAGAGCGTTGCGCCGGGACCCCATGCCTCCTCGGACCAGCGGATGGCCTCGGTCGAGCCCACCACCGAATCGAGTGCGCCGTTGTCGTAGAGCCGGTACGCTTCGGCTCGACGGGAACCCGGCCCGCCGGCGAAGGCCAGCAGGAGCGCCGCCGCCGCGGTCCCGAACCGGAGCGCCGCCGCGGCGGAACAGCGGAGCCCCCGGGGCTTTTCCAGTGGCCGCGCCGGATTCGTCGAAATCAATGGAGCTAGTGTCTGCTCATCCTATTCCAAATACGGATGGATCGGCGCCGCGGTCAGGACCGGGATGGCCGGCCGTTTCCAAATGCCGGAGGCAGCAGCGGAGATCGTGGAATATGCTTGCGGCATGATCCGTGTGGTTTTCTCCCGGCGATGCACAGTCGCTCGGCGCAGTTCGGCGGCCGTGCCCTCGGTTGCGGCCTTCGCCCTCGGAGCGGCGGTGCTCTTCGCCGCGGCTCCCGAAGCCGCCCAGCGAACCACCCAGCGCGGCGCGGAAGAGCCGGGCGGACGCGCTCGGAACCCCTACGCCTGGCCGTCGCTTTCCGAGCTCTTCGTTCGCGCCGAGACGATCGTGGCGGGAGAGGTGCTCGACATGCGGTCGTCTTGGACCGCGGACCGGCGCGAGATCTTCACCACGGTGACGATGCGCCCCGACCGCCGCTTCAAGGGGGGAGGCCGGGCGCTGATCCGATTCCGGATTCCGGGCGGCACCGTCGGGGACACCCGTTTGATGGTCACCCATTCACCGCAGCTCTCCGTCGGGGAGCGGGCGCTCGTCTTCCTCGCCGGTGAGAGCGGACGCTTGCCGCGGGTCGTGGGCGGCGAGGCGGGGAAGCGCCACCTGCGCGCTGGAGAGGACGGCTCCGAGACGATCCTGCCCGGTTTCGCGATCTCCGGAGGAAGGGCGGGACAGGCCCGCGGACTCGCCACCCTGGAAGAGCTCGCGGCAGAGATCCCCCGTTTGGCGGCGGCTGCCGGGTCGCACTGAAGACGCCTCCCAGAAGAGCCCCCTCTGAAGAGCCCTTTTGCTGAAGTCCTTGCGCCGGTTTCTCGCCGCTGGCGCGCTCGCCGGCCGGCCTGTCTTGCTGCCGGCTTCGCTGGCGACCCTTCTGATCGCCGCCGCCGGGTGCGGGGGGGGCGGAGCGGACGAGGCGCCGTCCTTCGTGAGCCTCGGGACTGCGCCTCCCGGCGGAGCCTTCTTCGTGGTCGGAGGCGCACTGGCCGAAGTGCTGGGCGAAGCGGAGATGCGGGTCACCGCCGAGGCGACCAAGGGCTCCGGAGAGAACATCCGCCGGCTCGCTTCCGGCGAATTGGACCTCGCACTCTCGAACGCCGCGGTGACCTATTTCGCTTCCCGCGGCGAAGACGGCTGGGGCCGCGAGTATCCGGTCGAGGCGGTGATGACCCTCGCGCCGAATGTGGCGACCTTCGTCTCCCCCCGGCGGCACGAAGTGAACCGCATCCAGGATCTCGCCGGGGAACGGGTCGTCGTGGGCGTCGCCGGGGCCGGATTCGAGCACTTCATCCGTCCCATCGTCGAGGCGCACGGAATCACCTACCAGGACTTCGTGCCCCTCTACAACACTCAGGCGGGTGCGGTGGACATGCTCACCGACGATTCGGCGGTGGCGGCGTTCCTCGGGGGAGCGATCCCCACCGCTTCTATCGTGCAGGCGACCGCGGGAATGGACACTCGGCTCGTGCCGCTCGATCCCGAAGTGCGGATGTCACTCCCCGAGCGGTACCCCTTCTACCGCGAAGCGGTGATTCCGGCGGAGACCTATCGCGGGCAGGACGAGGACTACCTGGGGCTCGATGTGGGCTCGATGCACCTCATCACCCGCACCGATGCGGACCCCGAGATCATCTACCGGGTGACCCGGACGCTTTGGGAACAGCGAGCCTCGGTGGTGGAGAAACATCCCGCCGGCCGGGCCATCAACGAGAAGAACGCCGCCCGCGATACCGGCGTCCGCTTCCACCCCGGGGCGGTCCGCTTCTACCGGGAAGCCGGCATCTGGCCCGAACCCGCGACCGGGCGCTGATCGTCCCGTCGCGGTGAGCGAGTCGGGAGCGGAGCCGCTCGCCGGCCCGCGCGGCTTCGCGATCCGATTCCTCACGCTGGCGCTGACCGGCTTCGTGCTGGTCGAAGTGAACCGGCCGGTACTTTCGCCTTCGGCACAGCTGGCGGCGTTCGCGCTCCTCGGACTGCCGCTCTCGTTCCTTCTTCGCGCGAGGGCCGATGATCGCTGGTGGCGGCGGGGTCTCGATGCCCTCGGTCTGGCGGCTTCGATAGCCGGCTGCGGCTTCGTCCTCTACTGGAGCGGCTTCGCCGGTACGACCCTCGGCGACCGCGCCGGCGGGGAGACGGCGCTCGACATCGCGATAGGGCTCCTCGGCCTCGTCGGAGTGCTCGCCGCTGCGTGGCGGGGGATCGGACCGGCACTCCCGCTGCTCACCGGGGTCTTCCTGCTCTATGCCGTTTTCGGCTCCCATCTTCCCGAGTTCCTGTTCCCTCACCGCGGGTATTCGCTCAGCCGGATCGCTTCGCAGGGCTTCTTGCAGAGCCAGGGGGTCTTCGGTATCGCGCTGAAGGTGATGTTCTCCTATGTGTTCCTGTTCGTGGTCTTCGGCGCTGCGCTGCAGCAGACGGGCGCCATCGGCTTCATCACTGCGGCGGCGCGGCGGGTGTTCCACGCCACCGTGGGTGGTGCCGCCAAGGTCTGCGTGGTGGCGAACGCGATGATGGGTTCGCTCTCCGGGAGCGCGATCGCCGATGCCGCCACGACCGGGACGGTGACCATTCCGCTCATGCGGAGTACTGGGTTTTCCGCCCGCTTCGCCGCCGGAATCACCGCCGCGGCGAGCTCCGGGGCGGCGCTCGTGCCGCCGGTGATGGGCGCCGGTGCCTACATGATGCTCGAGCTGGTGGATCCGCCGGTCCGCTATATCGAGATCGTGCGGGCGGCCATCCTGCCGGCGCTCCTCTACTACGCCGCGCTGCTCTCGATGGTCCATCTCGAAGCCCGCCGCCAGGCGGCCTGCGGTGAGCGGAAGCCGCCGCCCGTCGAACACCGCGGCGCGGTGCCGATCCAGGCCGGAATCGTCTTCGGGGTCGGACTCGTGTCCCTGGTCATCGCGCTGCTCGCCGGGCGCACCGTATTCCGCGCGGTCAGCATCGCGCTGGTCCTGGTGATCGCCGCCTCGCTCTGGCATCCCGCCACCCGCCCGAGCCCCGGGAAACTCTGGAACGCGCTCGGCCGGATCGCCGAGGGCGCGGCGCCGCTCATTGCCGCCGCCAGCTCGGTCGGGGTCATCCTCGGAATGGTGACCCTCACCGGGCTCGGTACCCGTTTTCCGGCGGCGGTGCTCTCGGTCGCCGGGGAGGGCCTGCTTCCCGCCCTCCTCCTCCTCATGGTCGGCTCGGTCGTGCTGGGCATGGGCCTTCCCTCCGCCGTCTGTTACCTCCTGATGGCGATCCTGATCGGCCCGGTCATCGGCCAGCTGGGAGTTCCCCCGCTCGCAGTCCACTTCTTCATCTTCTACTTCGGGATGATGTCCATGGTGACCCCGCCGGTGGCACTCGCTGCCTACACGACTGCGGGCATCGCCGGAACTCCCATCCTCCCCGCCGCCTTCACCGCCTTCCGTTTCGCGCTGGCGGGTTTCGCTCTGCCCTATTTCTTCGTCTTCCGACCGGAATTGCTGCTCATCCTCGACGGCGGCCGGGGAGTTCCGGGAGCCGCCGCCGCCTTCCTCCTCGGACTCCTGGTGGTGTTCCTCCTCTCCGCCGGGATCACGGGATGGCTCTTCGGCGCCTTGCGTCGAGAGCTGCGGGCCGTGGCGCTGGCTTCCGCCGTCCTGCTGCTCTGGCCCCCGGAGCCCGGAGCACTCGTTTCGCCTCCGAACCTGGCCGGCTTGGCCGCGTTCGCCGTTTTCCTCATCCTGGCGCGGAGAAGAGGCCTCCGCAGCGTTCGGGAATGATGCTTCCGGCTTCCGGATGCGGGGTCACACCGTTGCAGGGCTCCCCCGCCTACCGAGAACGAGGGTCCGACGACATCTCCACTCCCTCCCGCCCGTGACGGGAGAAGATCGGGCAGACCTGCACGCGGCTCATCTACTCCTTTTCCTCACACTGAAATCTGAGACCTTTCAGATTGATGGTGGTGGAGACTGAAAGCCTGAGACTTCCGTCGGCACCCCTGAGTTCAACGCTACCTTCGTTGCAACTCGCGGTGGAAAGCCCTGAAAGACCGTGGGTGTCCAATTGGCTCTGAGTGATCCGGCAAGACTGGCCTTCGGAGAGGGTTATCACGCCATTCTGAGCCACACAGTCCGGTAAGCCCGGTACCGATGAGACCTGCGCTTGGGCCCGGTTCGGCGACATCATGGCATGCACGGCCACCGGCGTCACCATGGCGAGCGGGCCGTAACGCCCGATGAAATCACGCCGCCCAGCCCCCGGAGGCTCAACGGCAGCATCACGGGGGGCTTTTCCGGAGGGGCCATCCGGAACGGCTACATCACAATTTTTTCGGGGGGGGGGGGGGGGGGGGGGGGGGGGGGGGGGGGGGCACGCGAGTCCTCCTTCTAGGAAAGCTCCACATTGTAACTTTCAGCATTCGGCCTTTTCCAGCAGCGCCTCGTCCCGAGTCGGAAGCGGTGGTGCGTCAGCCCCCGATACAGTAGAGCGCTTCGGCGGTGCGGAGGAAGATCTGCCCGTCGGACATCGCCATCGAGCTGAGCGTGTAGGCGCCCATGTCGTTCGTGGCCAGGATCTCGAACCCGTCCGCAACCTCGACCACGGACGCCAGCCCGTCCTCGTTGATCACATAGAGACGGCCTTCGGCGAGGACGGGCGAGGCGCTGTAGGTCCCCGGCGGCAGGCGTTCCTGATCGGCCCGGTCATCGGCCAGCTGGGAGTTCCCCCGCTCGCAGTCCACTTCTTCATCTCCCTCCCGTCCGTGACGGGAGAAGATCGGGCAGACCTGCACGCGACCCATCTACTCATTACTTACACCTAAATATGAGACCACCCATTTCAAGGCGCTGCCCTTCCAAACCGCCGCTGATTTCAACTCTACCGCCTTTACAACTCACGGTATCGCCTTGGCTTATATTAAATGTTGAAAGACCGTAGGTGTCCACTTGGCTCTGAGTGATCCGGCAAGAATTGCCGTCGGAGACGGCTATCGCGCCATTCTGAACCACACAGTCCGCTACAGAAACCGATGAGACCTGCGCTTGGGCACGGTTCGGCGACATCATGGCATGTACGGCCACCGGCGTCACCATGGCGAGCGAGCCGTAACGCCCGATGAAATCACGCCGTCCAGCTACCGGAGGCGCAACGGCAGCATCACGGGTGGCTTTCCCGGAGGGGCCATCCGGAACAACTACATCACTTTTTCGGGGGGGGGGGGGGGGGAGCATGCGATTTTTCCTCCTAGGAAAGCTCATACCATCATTGTAACTTTCAGCATTCGGCCTTTTCCAGCAGGCGCCTCATCCCGAGTCGGAAGCGGTGGTGTGTCAGCCCCCGATGCAGTAGAGCGCTTCGGCGGTGCGGAGGAAGATCTGCCCGTCGGACATCGCCATCGAGCTGAGCGTGTAGGCGCCCATGTCGTTCGTGGCGAGGATCTCGAACCCGTCCGCAACCTCGACCACGGACGCCAGCCCGTCCTCGTTGATCACATAGAGACGGCCTTCGGCGAGGACGGGCGAGGCGCTGTAGGTCCCCGGCGGCAGGCGTTCCGGTCCGAATCGGACTTCGCCGGTCCGAGCGTCGAGCGCGTAGAGGACGCCGCCGTCGGTGACGACGAAGAAACGCTCGCCGTCGGTCACCGGAGTCGGCACATCCGGCCCGCGGTCGAAGGACCAGATCCGGTGGGATTCGGTGATGTCCCCCTCCCCGCCGGTGCGGAGCGCGAGCAGCGGCTTCACTCGGGTGGGTGCGTAGATGATCCCGTCCTTCACGATCGGCGAGGCCACGATTCGGTAGGAGGTGCTGTTTTCGGGGTTCAGGCCGTCCGCGCGCCAACGCTCCCGACCGGTCTCGGGGTCGTGTCCGGTGACCACATCGCCCCCGGTGACCACCAGCTCGAAGCGCCCTTCGACCTCGTGCATGAACGGGGTGGTGTAGGAGTCGGGGGATTCGCGGACCGCATCCGTCGGGCGCTCGACCCGCCAGACCGTCTCTCCGGTCGCCGGATCGATTCGCAGCAGATAGGACGGATCGTCGGTCTTCATGCCATGGAGCACCTGCACGAAGAGCGCGTCCCCGAAGAGCAGCGGGCTGCTCGCGTAGCCCCAGTTCAAGCCGAATGCGCCGTAGTCGGCCGGAATGTCGCGGGACCAGATTTCGCCGCCCTCGAAGTCGAACGCCTTGAGGATCCCGGTGCCGGTCAGGACGAAGACCTGCTCCCCGTCGGTGACCGGCGACGGAGAGGACATGTTCTGCTTTCTCCCCCGCTGATCCCGTTCGCTCAGATGCCGGGTCCAGCGAACCGAACCGTCGGCCCGGTCGAGGGCCCAGAGCTCGATATGGCCGGAATAGGCGACATTGCCGCGCCCGGAGACGGCCCCGCCGCCCCGCCGCCTTCGACCGTAGCCTTCGGAAGGATTCGACGGAATGCCCGCTCCCTCGCCCGGGATCGAGACATTCAGGAACACCGTGTCGCCGGAGACGATCGGCGTCGCTCCGCTCCAGGCGGGCAGCGGGGTCTTCCAGGCCACTCCGTTCACGGTGTCCCATTCCACCGGGAGGCCGACTTCGGCGCTCACCCCGTCGCGGGTGGGCCCGCGCCAGTGGGGCCAGTCGGAAGCGGCGGCCAGACCAGAGAGCCCGGGCGCAACCGCGAGAAGCAACAGAGCAGGCAGGGGATACGAAAGACGCACGGCAGACCTCCTGGAAGTCCCCGTCATTCTAAGGACCCCAGACCGAACAGCCGGTCGATGGCGCGCAAGACCAGGATTCCGGCGCTGGCCGCCGGGGTGGCCATCACGATCCGGTCGATGCTGTTCTTCGCCAGCAACTCGTACTCCGGGCCGGCGCGGATCACGAAGGTGTCCCCTTCCTCCGAAGTGAAGTAGAGCCGCCCGTCGGCGGCGATCGGGGAGGCGGCGTAGGATCCGCCCACTCCGCCGATCCGCGCCCGGTAGAGCCGGTCGCCGGTTTCCCCGTCGTAGGCGGCGAGGCGCCCGTTGTTGGCGTTCAGGTAGAGGATGCCCTGGTAGAACAGCGGCGAGGGGATGTACACCCCGCCGCGGCGGCGGCTCCAGGCCACCGCTTCGCTCGATTCCTCCCCTTTCGGAAGGGTGAGGTCTCCGATGCTCCCCGGGCGGACCGCGTAGATCGGACGGATCGGCGGGTAGCCGGCCTGCACGAACAGGAGTCCGTCGCCGAGCAGCGGGACGCCGATGGGAATCTCCGAGTTGGGTCCGAGCCGCCAACGCTCCGCACCGGTCGCGGCGTCGTAGCCGCGGATCGTGGTGCCGTTCACCACGATCTCCGGGGCGCCGGCGGTCTCGTGGACCAACGGGGTGGAGAAGGTGGAGACCTCGTCGCGGGAGGTACGCCAGCGGGGCTCGCCGGTCTCGATGTCGAAGGCGCCGAGGAAGGCCCCGCCGTGGACATCGGCGAGCACGATCACCGCTCCGGCGTGGACCACCGGCGACGAGGCGTGCCCCCACTGGTAATCGGGGTCGTAGAACCAGCCGCTGTTCAAGACCCCGACCTCGCGTTCCCACAGCAGATTCCCGTCGAGGTCATGGCACAGCAGCTTCCCCACGCTGCCGAGCAGGGTCACGATCCGCTCGCCGTCGGTCGCCGGAGTGGCGTTCGCCTGGCTCGACTTCGAATGGCGCTTAGTCTCGGGCACTCCCCGGTGGAGTTCCGTCTCCCAGACCGGTTCGCCGGTGCCGAGGTCGAAGGCCCGGAGGGCGAACCGGTGCTCGCTCTCGTTTTCGACCGGGGCTACATCCCCGTAGAGTCCGATCCGGAATTCCGAGTCGTCGGTGAGGCTCGCCGCGACCACCGCGAACACCCGGTCGCCCCAGACGACGGGGCTCGATACCCCGAGCCCGGCGAGCGGGACTTCCCAGGCGACGCCTTCTCCGCCTTCGGCGTTCCAGCGAAGTGGAACCCCCTGTTCGTCTGCGACTCCCGATCCTCCCGGCCCGCGGAACTGGGGCCAGGGACGCGCTCGGACCGGAACCTCGGCCTTGGAGTCGAGATCGGCACCCGGTGCCGTCTCGGCGGTCTCCCGAGCCGCCGCCCGGCTCTCCGACGCACCCTCGGGCTCGAAGGCTGCCGCCTCGCGGCCCCGCTCGACCACCAGCCGCTCCACCATCCCGCCGCGGCCAGGGAAGGCGTAGCGGATCCCGCTGGGTCCCTCGAAGGAGCGTTCGCCGATCGCCTCGAGCGATGAGGCCGGGCCCAGGAAGCGTTCCGGATCGCGGCGGAAGGCGCGGGCCCGGAGCCCGCCGCCGGCGAGCTCCACGAGGACGCCCTCTTCGCGGGTCTCGTTCCAGTAGCGGCCGGCGAGCGGCACGAGCGCCTCTGCGGGCAGTTCCCGAACGCTCGGCGGCGGCG
The DNA here is from genome assembly GCA_963422395.1 of Vicinamibacteria bacterium. Lineage (GTDB taxonomy): Bacteria > Acidobacteriota > Vicinamibacteria > Marinacidobacterales > Marinacidobacteraceae. Next base: position 1,465,793 of record OY729431.1, read on the forward strand.
CCTCTACGCCATCGAGCGCGGCGGCGATCTCGTCGGAAGCCGCCGCCTGCCGCGCGGCGGCGAGCGCATCCCGGTCGAAGGCGGCGTTTTCGATCGCCGCGGCGAGGAGCTCCCGGTCGCCCTGACGCGCCGCCCGCACCAGCACCGCTCCGGCGCCCGGTGCACCCCGCCCGAGCAGGAACCGCACGACCTCCCGGTGTCCCCCGTCGGCAGCGCGGCCGAGCGGAGTCATTCCGTAGAAGCGGTCGGCGGTGCCGAGCGCGGCACCGGCTTCGACGAGCGTCTGCACCACTTCCAGATGGCCCCGGTCGGCGGCGAAGGAGAGCGCCGTCCGGCCGTAGCGGTCCCCGGTATCCACCGGGACTCCGGAGGCGAGGAGCTCTTCGACCCGCGCGATGTCGCCTTCGCGGGCCGCGTCTCGCAGCGCGGCGCCCGGGTTCGCCTGCGCGGCCGGGGCCAGCGCGAGCAACAGCGCGGCGAGGAGTGGACTCATTCCAGGTTTTCGGCGTTCAGCAGCAGGTTTTCGTTTTCGGTGAACCAACCGTCCCTCCCGGGGAAACACTCGGGATGGACCGGGCCTGCCCCCCCCCTCGCCACCCGGAGGAAGTCCGGCTCCACGCCACAGCATCGGCAGTCCATTCTCGGGCGATTATGCCCGGAGGCCCACAGCCTTTGGCATGGCGGCCGTTTCCTCACCCTCTTCTCCGGTCATCGATTTTTCCGGCGGGGTAGCCGCATCCGCGAGGAGGTCCAGCTTCTCCCGGATCTCGGGGTCGAGGTCCGCGTCCGGGATGTGGGCCGCGAGCTCGTGGAAGCGCTTCTTCGGCATCCGGTTCGGCTCGCCGAGCAGGGCGAAGTACTCGTGGAACACCGGCTCGAGCCAGTCGTCGCTGGCCTTCGCGTCGGAGGAAGCGGGATCGAGACCGGGCCGGAGTATCCGAGCCGCGCTGCGGACCCGCCGGATCGCCTCCACCATGGCCCGGCGCCGGCGCTCGCCGCCCCCTTGAGCGAAGAGGTTCGGTGGACCGCCGCCCTTCGGCTTTCCGGCATCGGCCCAGGCGAGGAGCGTTCCTTCCGAGCAAAGGTAGTTCTCGATCTCCCGGCGCTTCCAGGTCCAGGCCGCCATATCGCCCATCTCCGGAAGTTCTTGCGGGAGCCGGTCGAAGAGCGCGCCGGCACGGAGCTGCGGCAGCGCTTCCCGGAGCCCGTGGAAGTGGTGGAGGGCTTTCGTGGGTTGGTTGCCGACCGGCTGGACGAAGGCGGCTTCGAGCGCCGCGGCGGCCTCTGGGTGGCCGACTCGCTCGGCAAGCGCCCGCAGCACCGCCTGGTCGGTCGTTCCTTCCACATACAGCACGAAGCCGGTCTTTCTCGCCGTTTCGTAGTCCGAATAACCGATGTCCCGAAGCGCCTTGAGAAGCTGGCTGCCCTGGTCCGCGATCCGGTGCGGGCGCCCGACGAAAGCCACGATGGTGTCGCGCCCGGCGGCCTCCCCGAGCAGCACCTCGGAATGGGTCGCCGCGATGATCTGGCTGCCGCTCTCGTCTGCGGTGCGGACCAGCAAGTCGTACAGCCGGCGCTGGCGAAGGATCTCGAGATGGGCGTCCGGCTCGTCGAGGACCAGGACCGAGCCCTTGTTGAGGGCCAGATGGGCCAGCAGCAGAGTCGTCTGCTGCAGCCCTCTTCCCGAAGCGGTGATGTCGAACCGGACTCCCCGCTCTTCATAGGACATGGAGATCTCACCGCGCTCGGCGAGGTGCCGGGGCGAGTCCAGCCGCGCTCCGAAGGATTGCTCGATTCGGGAAACCAGCCGCCGCCATTCCTCTGGCTGCTCCTCGCTGATGCGGAAACAGAGGTTCCGCAGGACTTCCGCGGTGCGCCCCTCCCCGAGGCGGACCGAAACGCCGCCGGGTTCGAGCCGCAGTTCGTTCGCCGCGAGTCCGGACATCGGGGGCAGGTAGGCGACCCGAATCGAGCCGGCCGGGTCCGGGACCGGCATGCGTTCCGCGCCGTCGGGTTTCCGGCGAAGCGGCCGGCAGTAGAGGGATTCTTCGTTCGCATAGTCGAACTCCAGCCCGGCGGTCCAGCAGGCTCCCTCGGATTCGCCCTCCACGACGACCTCGATCCGGATGTTGTCGGTTCGTTGACGGCCGTCCTCCCGCCGGACATTCCGCACCCGGAGGTTTCGCCAGAGCTGTTTGGCGTTTTGTGTCGGAACCGCCAGCAGGTCACGCCGGTTCACGGTCACGCCGGGGCGTTCGGCAGGTGTTTCGGTCCCGTAACGCTTCTCGTTCCAGCGGCGGATCCCGAGATCCCAGAGCGCGAGCGCCTGGAGCGCGGTGGTCTTGCCCGAGTTGTTCGGGCCGACGAAGAGGACCGGGCTGTCGAGATCGATCGAGACTTCACCGAACCGCTTGAAATTACGGACGGTCAGCCGGGTCAGCACTCAGTATCGGGACTTGAAGCGAGACTCGGAGTGGGTGCTCGGTATCGGAATCACTCGGGACCGAAGCCGTAGAGGTGCTCCACGGTACGGATGTAGAGGCGCGAGGGGGCGAGGGCTGGAGTGGCGTACACCGCTTCGTCCAGCGGGTTCATCTGCAGCACTTCGAATTCCGCAGCTCGTTCTCCGGGGGACAGCGGACGGACTACGGCGGCGAAACCGAGTTCGCTCACGAAGTAGATCTTTCCGTCGGCAGCGACCGGGGAGGCGTAGTAGGCGTCCACCGCGCCCGTAAGACGCCCCTGGACGAGCACCGCGCCGGTTTTCGGGTCGAGCGCGGTGACGATGCCCCCGTCGTTCACCAGGTAGAGCACGCCGCGGTAGAGCAGCGGCGAGGGAAGCTGCGGCACCCGGCGCCGGTAACTCCACACGGTGTTCGCCGCAGTGAGATTCCCTGCCTCGCCGGAGGCGCCGGGCCGAATGGCGAGGATGCCGTTCTGCGAGGCGAGGACCGCTTCGTAGTACGCCCATTCGTTCGATTCGAGAAAACCGTCGCCGCTCAGATCGATCACTCCGAACCAGGACTCGGGGTGTCCTTCGGCTTCTTCGCGTCCGATTCTCCCGTCACCGTCACCGTCGAATGAAGAGAGCGCCTCCGCGAAGGACGGTGCGGTGCGCTGATTCCCGGGTTGGTTCAGCGGCGCTCCATAACCGTTCACGAAGACCATGCCGTCGCCTTGCACCGGCGTGGATTTCATCTCCCAGGGAAGGCCGCGCACCCACCAGCGAATCGAGCCGTCCCCGGCGCCGTAGGCGGTGAGCAGGAAGCTCCCCGGCGCCAGGATCTCGAGCCCGTCGGCAGTCTCGCGGAGGACCGGCGTCGAATGGCCGCTGGTGGCCTCGGGCCTCGGGGTGCGCCAGAGGGTCTCGCCGGTATCCTGCGAGATCGCGAGGATCTCGGAGCCGAGGTTCTGGTCGAGGACCAGAACCACCGCGTTGCCGACGAGGATCGGGGAAGCGCCCATTCCATAGAGGTTGTCGAACGGCCCGAGCGGCAGCCGCCACTTCTCCCTTCCCGCGCCGTCGTAGGCGAGCAGGCCCAGGTCGGGGAAGAAGGCGTACACCCCGTCCGGGGAAGCTGCGACGCTCGGGGAAGCCGCGTTGTTCCGGGAATCCACCTCGGTGACCCGCGGCCGCCGGGCGGTGCCCCGCCAGATCTCCTCGCCGGTTTCGCCGTCGAGTGCGATCGTGTGGAACTCGCGGTCCGAATAGCCGGTCAGATGGACGCGGCCCGCAGCGAGGATCGGCGAGGAATGCCCCGGCGGCAGGGGGACCCGAAACCGGGCTCGTTCCGGCCCGAAGGCGGTAGGAAGTGCCCCGTCGGGGCCGATCCCGCTGCCGTTCGGGCCGCGGAAGCGGTCCCATTCCGAGGCGGAGGGCGCGGCGGGAGCCGGGATCGCAGCGGAAGCTCCCGCGAGCAGAGCGAAGAGGAGAAGCGCTCCGGCCTGACTCATCCGGTCAACTCCCGCTCAGATATTCGTCGAGGAAGGCCAGGATGCGGTCCGCGCTCTCGATCCGGTTGTCCCGATTGCGGAAGCCGTGCCCTTCGTCGGGGAAGACCACGTACTCCACCGGCACTCCGTTCGCGCGCACCGCCTCCACGATCTCGTCGCTTTCGACCTGGAGTACGCGCGGATCGTTCGCGCCCTGGACCACGAAGAGCGGGCGCACGATGTTTTCCGCGTGAAAGAGCGGCGAGATCGCGGTCAGCCGTTCGAGATCGGTTTCGGGATCGCCCAGTTCGGCGTAGAGAGCGTCCCGCTGGGCGCCCCACCAGGGAGGGATGGACGACAGGGTGCGCACCCAGTTCGTCACCCCGAAGATGTCCACTCCGACATCGAAGGCTTCGGGCTCGAAGGCGAGCGCCGCGGCCACCATGTACCCCCCGTAGCTGCCGCCCAGGATTCCCACCCGGCCGGCGTCCACCCAGTCGAGGGTTTCGAGGTACCGCCGCGCCTCGATGCAGTCCTTGAGGTCCACATCGCCGTGGCGCCGGTCGTCGAGGTGGAAGAAAGTCTTGCCGTAGCCGGACGAACCGCGGTTGTTCACCGCGAACACCGCATATCCGTTGTTCACCAGGTGCTGGATCTGCGCCCGGTAGCCCTTGCGGCTCTGGCCGCCGGGTCCGCCGTGGACCCAGACGAGCGCCGGCACCGGCGCATCGGCGGCCGCCTGGTGAGGGCGGTAGAGGATTCCCGGAATCGAAAGCCCGTCGAAACTGGGGTAACGAACCACCTCGCCGTCCACCAGCTGTTCTTGCGAAATTTCGGGATTCAGGGTGTCGGTGAGCCGAACGGCTTCCGAGTCCCCGATCTCCCAGACATGGAGGTTGGACGGCGAAGTGTCGCTGTTCACGAAGAACGCCATCTTCGTTTCGCTCGCTGAAAAGGAAACCCCGGTCACTTCTCCCTCGGGTATTCCCGGGAGGTCGAGCGCCTCGCCGGTCTCTCGGTCGAACACCGTGATTTCGGTTGCGGCATCCACATTGACGGCACTCACCCGATACCTCCCTCGTTTCGAGTAGTACACGGTGAGGACATCCCAGTCGGCCTGGAGGAGCGGGCGGTGTTCGCCGGTCTCGAGGTCGTAGCTCCAGGCTTCGACGAACTCGCCGTGAGCGTCGGTTGCATACACCAGCTCCGCGGAGCTCTCTCGCGCCGGACGAAACACCAGCGGGCGATGGGAAGCGTCCCCCTGGTGGGGGGTGAGGTGTCGGGGGGGGCTCGCCGGATCCTCGAGATCCACCAGATAGACATCGCTGTCGGCGTTGTTCTTCGATTGATTGACCGCCAGGAAGCGGCCGTCCTGGCTCACCGGACCGGGCATGAACTCACCGGGGTTCTCGAAGACGAGGCTCCGGGAAAGGTCCTCCACGCGGTATTCGTAGAGGTCGAACGCCTGCGGGTCCCGCTCGTTCGTGGTCACGAAGAAACGCGAGCCGTCGGTGGTGAAGCCGTGGAACGAGGCCTTCAGGTTCTCTCCTGGGGTGATGTCCTGCGGGGTTTCCCCCGGAGCGAGGACATACAGGTGATGCAGCTCGTTCCCACCCTCGTCGGCAGTGAAGAGGATCCGGTCGTCTTCCGGGAAGAACGCCATTCCCAGATTGGCGTCGGTTTCCGAGACGGTGAGCGGCAGGGCCTCTCCGCCGGCGATCGGCTGCGCGTAGGCGTTCATCACCCCGGTCCGGTCCGAAGTGATCAGAATGCGGCTCTCGTCTGCCGAGAAGGACCCTCCGAAGACCTGTTCCGTTTCGTAGAAGTCGCGGGCGTCGTACCGCGGGATCTCGGGAGGCGGAGACGCACAGCTGGCGAGAAGCCCGAAGACGTAAAGGCCGGAAACGAGAGAAGAGGCCGGGGTTCGGGCGCCGGCCGAGGACTGTTCGGAAATACGGGTCCGGGGGAAGAGTTCGAACATCGGATTTTCATTTCTCCTGGTGAGGTTTTTCCTCGGAGATGGGCTCGGATGGTTCGGCGATCGCGTAGAGATGCTCGCTCCCCCGCAGGTAGAGGGTGCCGTCGACGATCGCCGGCGAAGCCAGGACCGGCTCGTCCACGCTGTTCGTGGCGAGCAGCGAGAAGCGGGCGCCAGTGCGCAGGATGTGGGTGTCTCCGTCTTCGCTGGTGAGGTAGAGCCGCTCCCCGGCGACCACCGGGGAGGAGAAGAAGCGCGACGGCAGCGGTGTGCGGATCCCCTCCTGGATCACTACGCCGGTTTTGCCGTCGAGTACGGTGAGGATGCCGCCGTCGCTGACGAGGATGAGCCGGCCCCGGTGGAAGACGGGTGACGGTACATACCCCTGCCCCTTCCGATAGCTCCACACGAGCGAACCGTCCTCGACATCGAGGGCGAGGATCCGCTTCTGCGGATAGCCGGTGACGGCGAACACCAGACCGTCCCCGGAAGCCGCCGGGGTCGGGACCGCGTTGCCCGAGAGGCCCTCCGCGCGCCAGCGCTCCCGGCCGGTGGCACTCTCATAGGCAGCGATCGCCCGGACGCCCATGGCCACCACCAGCGAGGTTCCGTCGCTGGTCTCGACGATCGCCGGGGTGGCCCAGCCCGCCGGCTGCTCCCGTTCTCGCCGCCAGGCGAGCTCCCCGGTGGCGGTATCGAGGGCGGCGAGGAAGGAGCCTTCGCCCCCCTCCACATCGTTTTGCAGCACTACCAGCCCCGCGCTCGCGACGACCACCGGCGAGATGCCCACCCCCATGCCCATCGTCCCGACACCGCCGAAATCCCGGGACCAGAGCGGCTCGCCGTCGAGGCCGAAGGCGTGGAGCCCCTGCGAGCCGAACCAGGCCACCACCCGTTCGCCGTCGCTCGCCGGAGTGGGGTTCGCGTAGGAGCTCACCCGGTGGCGGTTGTCGAAGGGCAGCGCCGAAGGCTGCGCCGTCCTCCGCCAGCGGACTTCGCCGCTTCGCCGGTCGAGGGCGAGCAGCACCGCTTCGAGCCGCCGATCGGCACCGAGGCTGTCGGGGTGGAGGAATTCCTCTTCCCCCATGAAGTGGATCACCGCGCGGGCGCCGGGGACGGTCTCACCGGGGACCGCGGTGGTGAGGAACACCGCGTCGCCGACCACGATCGGCGATGAATTCCCCCGCCCCCCGATCCGCAGCTTCCAGAGGATGTTCTCGTCCTCCTGCCAGCGCAGCGGCCCTGCCGCGTCCACGACCGCCCGCCCGCCGGGGCCGCGCCAGCCGGGCCAATCCTGCGCCGCGAGCGAGAGGGCGGCCGCGGCCAAGAGGGCGAACTTCACTGCGGGGCCTCGCGGAAGGCATAGAGGTGGTCCACGCCGCGCAGGAAGATGGTCCCTCCGGCCACCGCGGGAGAGGCCCAGAGCGCCTCGGGGATCGAGCTCTCGGCGACGATCTCGAACTCGCGCCCGGCGCGGAAGACCGTCAAGTCGCCTTCGAGGCTGCCGATGAGGATGTTCCCCTCGTAGCCGATCGGCGAAGCGTGGTAGCGCCCCGGGTTCGACGGCCGCCCCTGGAAGAGAAGGGTGCCGCTCTCCGGATCGAGCGCGGTGACCACTCCGCCGTCCGACAGGAAGAAGAGGAGGCCGCGGTAGAGGAGCGCCGACGGCAGGTAGCCGGTGCCGCGCTCGTAGGACCACCGGGTCTCCGGCGGAGCTGGGCCCGTGAGGGAAAGGGCGCGCATTTCCTTCCTGGGATATCCCGTCGAGACGAAGACGAGCCGCTCGCCGCCGAGGGGAGCGTGGACCGGAGTGTGGATCACATTCGAGTCGAAACCGGCAGTTCGCCAGATTTCGGCGCCGCTCGCCGGGTCGTAGCCGGCGATCCGGTCGTAGCTCGGGACCACCAGCTGCGTTTCGCCGCCGACCGGGAGCAGCGCGGGGGTCCCCCAGCTCTTCCGCACCCGGCGCGGAGTGGTCCAGACCACCACGCCCGAGCGCCGATCCACCGCGAAGATCCGGGACCTCTCCCCGCCGTCGTCGTCGCAGACGAGGAGGAGGAGCTCCTCGTGGAGCACCGGGGAGATGCCGTGGCCGAGCCCCCAGACTCCGAAATCGCCCAAGTCCGTCTCCCAAACGGGTTCTCCGTCCAGGGTGAAGGCGAAGAGCCCTTCCGAGCCGAAGAAGAAATAGACCCGTTCCCCGTCGGTCAGTGCGGTGGGGGAGGCGTAGGTGTTGCCGCGGTGGCGGTCGTCGTACACCGGGCCTTCGCGCACCGCCCGCCGCCATAGTTCCTCGCCGTTCGCGGCGTCGTAGGCGAGTGCGAGCAGGACATGCGACCGCTCGCCGTCCAGGCTCCCCGGGTGCAGGTACATTTCGCCGTCCCGGATGTGCTCCGGCGGCGCCTTCCCGGGAAGCACCTCGCCGGCTACTGCAGCGGAGACGAACAGGCGCCTGCCCCAGACGATGGGCGACGAGTGGCCTTCGCCCGGAGTCACCGTCTTCCAGATCCCGGTCGCTTCCGGATCGAAACGGATCGGGAGCCCGGTCTCGTTCGAGACGCCGTCGGCAGTCGGCCCCCGCCAGTTCGGCCAGTGCGCCGGCGGCTCACCGCTATTCGGCCCTCGCTCCGGGCTCGGCAAGGCCGGTCCAGCGGGAGACGGACCCACTCCTGAGAGGAAGAACAACGGGAGGAGCAGCGGGACCGCCGCAGGAGGGACGCTCACGGAGGCTTCTCCCGCGTATTGTGCATCTCTCCGGCGGCTTCCGAGGTGCGTTTCAGGAACCTTGTGCCGCCGATCTCGCCCCCGTCTTCGAAGTCGCCGATCAGTCGGGGGTGGTGCTGCAACGCCTTCGCCTCCGCCCGCCTGCGGGCCTCGGAGAGTTTCGAGCGCGGGTGGATCAACTGGCGAACCCGCCGCCGGATCCGATGAGCGAGCAGTTTCGAACGCTCTCCGAAGGACAAGCCCGCCCCATCCGGCACGGCAAAGGTATTCGCGAGCCCGGCACGCCAGAACCTGCCGTTGGCGTGTTCCCGCAGAGTTTCGCGGGGAGTGTCCAGCCGGGCGATGGATTCCGCCAGCCATCGCGAAGTCGCTGCGCCAGGGATGTGGGTGGTGGCTGGGGCGTCCGGCCAGAACCAGATCAGCAGCTGCCGCGCCGCTGCCAGCTCCTCGGGGTGGCGGGTGAAGGCACGCTCGATCACCGACCAGTCGACTCGCCCTCCGGCAGCCGTGACTAGCAGGTAGATGTGATAGCTGTAGCGCAGATCGAGCGACCGATCGCGGTAATGGTGATGGTCGAGCAGGTCGTGGGCGATGGCCTGCGCGACTTTTCCCGACGAGGTCAGCTGCCAGGCGCGCAGCGGCGGGTCGAATTCCGGCGCGGCGACGGGTTCGCGCGCATCCGCAGCCAGCATCCGCAGCGGATCGCCGCCGTTCAGCAAGCGTCGGTGCAACTCGACGGTCACCCCGCCCGGTCCCACGAGAGCCGGAGCGTGCTTCTCCTCGCGTGCTTCCGGCCACGGGGAGAGATCCCCGGGTTCGATCTCCTGATAGCCGCGCTCGCGGAGTGCCCGCCAAGCAGAGCCTACTGTCTCGGGCGGAAGCAGCACATCCAGGTCCATCATGAAGCGCCGGCCGCGCAGATCGGCCGGCTCGCTCCATAGTTCTGCCGAGCCCTTGAACAGCAGCGGCTCGATGCTGCGCTCGTTCAAGAACGCGACCAGGCGCATCAACTCATCTTCGAGCGCAGCATGACGCCGCTCGCTCCCTTCGATGAGCCAGCGGCAGTAGCCGCCGAGAGAATCGTCGCTGTCGGCGATGCGCAGCGGATGCCGCACCACTGCGTGGGCGAGCGCCGGCCCTAGCCAGAAGCGGTTGGCCAGCTCGAAGAGATCCGGCCAGTCCACCTGGGCCGCCGGCGGGAATTCGTCCCAGCGAGTCGGGTGCTCCAGAGTTGCGAGGGCGCGGCACAGATTCCGGATGAGAGCCTCTGTTCCCGATTCCTGCATCAGCCGTACCAGGCCACCGCCTGTTCCTCCATCCAGCGGACGACGCGATCGCAGGCGCCGTATCGAACCTCGAAGGCCGGCAGCGCCGCGAGGTGATCGACGAAGGCGATGGCCTCTTCGGCGTGTCCGATCCGCCGCTGGCGATAGCCGTTGCGGGTCATTGCGAGCACCGCTTCAGGCAGCGAGAGCGGCCGGACGGCCAGCTCCTCTCCCGGTACGAATCGAGGCGCGACCAGCACTGTGGGAATCGGGGGCTCCTCGGCGGGTGGTCCCTGGGCAGGGTCTTCCGTCCGCACCGCCGAAGGGAACTGATGGCGCCCATCTCTCTCTCTCTCTCTCTCTCTCTCTGGCAGAGGGCGGCCAGTAGAGGACGAACCGACGCCCGTCCGGGCGCTCCAGCACTGGAGGCAGGCCGTCGGGGTCCATGCCAGCGGCCTTCCAGGCGCCCTCCTTGATGGCGAGGGGCACTTCGGTGGGCAGCGGTCGGAGTTCCTCGTCGAGGACGATGGCATCGTCTGACGAACAGATGCCGCCCCGGTCGGTCAACACTTTCGAAAGGGTCGTCTTGCCGGCGCCGGTCGGAGCGGGTAGCAGCCACTGCACGCCGCGGAAGCACACAGAAGCGCCGTGACACCAGAATCGATACGGGAGTGCTTCGCAAACCGCCTCGAACGCCGCGGCGACGACGGCTCCGGCGAGCTGCCCCAGGTTCGCGCAGGGGACGAGCCGCCCTTCCGGCAGGACGACCTGATAGGCATCGGACCCGAGGGAGTCCACGGCTAGCTCCATCACTGGGCCTGGCGGCCTGTCCCCTCCTCGATCACTACGCCGGTGGACGGAGTCCACCGGCCGTCGAGCTGCGATCGCCTGGTCCGCCACTCGCCGCAGCAGGTGCGCCGCCCGGGCCGCCGCTCGCTCTGGGCCGCGGAAATTCACCCGCACCGCCGCCGGCGGAAACACGAACGACTCTGCGCGTTCCGAGAGCCGAGGGGTGCGAGGGGGGCGCTCGCGCCGTCTGTCTTGCCCCTCAGAGATCCGCCCCGGCCGGAACGGCAGGTCGGGCAGCGGGAGTGAGGGGTCGGCCAGCGTCGCCGCGTTGGCACGCGCGATTTCCAGGCTGGTGCCGCCGATGTCCGGCTCCAGTTCGTCGGCCGCCGGTTCCGGCCGTTCGGCTGCGAGTGCCTGCAAGAAGCGCCAGGAGGTCCAGTCCAGCCACACCAGCGACTGACGCTTGCGGCAGTAGACGAGCGGGCTGGAGACGAGCGGACCGGCCGCCGAACTGCCGAGTGGCGGCTCTAGAACCTCCCAGGCAACGAGGTGCGGAAGGCCGGACAGCTCTTTCCTGGCAGCCTGCGCCGCAGGAAAGAGTGAGGTCGAGGTGGGGAGGATGGGTGCGTCGGGAGGATGGACGAGGTTCTATCGGGGTTTCGCGGTAACCGCCGCAGGAGAGATGCGCACGTCAGGTCCCCGCGTATTGTCCGCTGGAGTGATAGCAGTGACTTTGGGCGAAGTGCCGTGTGACTTCATCCATGCATAGAAGGCTGTTTCAAGCCAAGAACCGAAAGGCGGCGAAGAGGAGCCCGGCGATGGCCAGGGTGGCGAGCATGCCCCGGCGCTCGCTGGCGCTGATCGCTGCGGAGAGTTTAGCATAGCTCGTCTCGATGGCGGCTTCGAGGTGGACGCGGAGCGTGTCGAGGTCGGACTTCGCCGCGGCTTCGAGGCGCTCGAGGCGGGCGGTGAGCGCGGTTTCGAGGCGGTCGAGGTCGGACTTCGAGGCGCCGGATCCATCGGCGAGCGCGAGCTCGGTGACGATGGCGCGGGCAATGGCAGGATCGGCCCCGGCGGCGATGATGCGTTCGGCGGCGGCTGCGGTATCGAGGGAGTAGGGCATGGTGAGCTCCTGTGGTCGGGCGATCGGGAATTCGCAATCTACAGCATCGACCACCACCACCCCATCGGGCACCTCCACCTCGTCGAGGTTGTGTGCGGCCCTTCCCCTGAAGATAGCCAGCTCTGCTCGCGGCGACGATGGCTTCGCGGCTTGGGTGCGTGCCGCCGCCGATAGAATCCCGGCCCGCCGTGCCTACTGGACCCCCTTTCGGATTCTTTGCCGGCCCTTCCACCAGCCGGGCTGACTCTCGGATCCGGCCGGCGATCCCTCCCGCCCTGCCGGTGGTTTTCACCGCTTGTCTCTTCGCCGCCGGCGCTTTTTCAGCCGACTGGCCCGAGGGTCGAGGACCGACGCGCGACGGCCGCTCACCGGAGACCGGTCTTCCCGAATCCTGGTCGCCCGACGGAGAGAACCTCCTGTTCCGGGCGCCTTACGGCGGCCGCTCCACCCCGGTGATCCTCGGCGGCCGCCTGTTCCTCCAGACCGCGGTCGGCGAGGGCGAGACCCGCCAGGCCCGGCTGCTCGCCCTCGACGCCGGCACCGGCGAACTGCTCTGGGAAGAGCGCCGCAACATCTACCACTCCGATGCGCCCCCCCGGCGGGTGGGATGGGCTTCTCCGGCCGCCGACGCCGAGACCGGGACGGTGTTCTGGTTCACCGTCGGCGGCGGGCTTTCCGCCTTGGCTGCCGAAAGCGGAAACCTCCGCTGGGAGCGCTCGCTGCCCGAAGAACTCGGCCTGGTGACCACCCACGGGGGGCGGACCGCTTCGCCGCTGATCCTCGGGGACCTGGTGATCCTTTCCGGTCTCACTTCCTCCTGGGGGGCGCAGGCGCGCGGCAGCCAGCGCTTCTTCGCCTTCGACAAGCGGACCGGCGAGATCGTCTGGCTCTCGACGCCCGGCGGCCGTCCCTTCGACACGACCTACTCCCCCGCCCTGGTCCGCAAGGTCGCCGGTCAGCGGCTTCTGCTGGTGGGCGGCGGCGACGGGGCGTTCCACGCGATCCAGCCGACCACCGGAGCCTCGGTCTGGCGGTTCCCGATGAGCAAGCGCGGAGTGAACAGCGGGGCGGTGGTCTTCGGAAACCTCGCGGTGGTGAGCCACGGCGAGGAGAACCTCGAGTCCTCGCAGATGGGCCTGCTGGCGGCGCTCGACGCCCGCTCCTCCGGCGAGATCGCGCGAAGCGAGGCGCTCTGGGAAGCGCCGGGCTTCATGGGGGGCTATTCCTCCGGCGTCGGTGATGGAGAAATCCTCTACCAGCTCGACAACAGCGCGAACCTGACCGCTTTCTCCGCGAACGACGGCGCCGAGCTCTGGTCGGAAAACCTCGGCACCATCCAGCGCGCCTCTCCGGTGCTCGCCGACGGCAAGCTCTATGTGGGGACCGCGAACGGCCGGTTCTTCATCCTGCGGCCGGGCCGCGAAGGCGTCCTCGTGCTCGACGACGACCGGCTCGGCACCGAAAGCGCCCTGGAGGAAATCCTGGCTTCGGCGGCGATCAGCGACGGTGTCGTGTACCTGGTCTCTACCGGAGCGCTCTACGCGATCGGCGAGCGCCGCCCGACCCTCGAAGCTCCGCCCGAAGCTCCGATTGACGCCTCCTCCCCTGAGATCTCCCCCGAAGCTCCTTCTCCGCCGGTGCGTATCCCGGTGCGCCTGTTGGTCTCCCCCACCGAGGAGATCCTGGCGCCCGGGGACGAGGTCCCGCTCACGGTGCGGGCCTTCGACGAGCTCGGCGATCCGGTGGACCCCCCGGCGGAACTTCGCTGGTCGGTGGCAGGATTCGATGCGGAGGTCCGGAACGGGACGCTTTCGGTCGGGGCCGATGCTCCGGAAGGAGCCGGAACGGTGATCGCCGCTGCGGGCGCCATCGAGGGAGCGGCGCGCTTCCGCGTCGTTCCTCCCCTGCCCTGGCACTGGGATTTCGACGGCGAAGACGCCAGGGTCCCGCCGCAATGGGTGAACGCCGCCGGCAAGTACGAGACGCGCACCGCCTTCGCCGGCGAGCGAGAGGAGCGCGTTCTGGTCAAGAAGGCCGACAACCCGTTCCTGCGCCGCGCGCGGGTGTACATGGGCGCTCCGACGCTTTCCGGATACACGGTTTCCGCCGATGTGCTGGCGAAGGAGCGGCGCCGCCAGCTGGGGAACGCCGGGCTCGTCGCCCAGCGCTATCAGTTCGTCCTGATGGGTTCCCACCAGCGCCTCGAGATCCACTCCTGGCAGGCGACGCCCGGCCGGACCGTCCAGATGCCGTTCGCTTGGGAACCGGACACTTGGTACTCCATGAAGTTCCAGGTCGTCGAGGACGAGGCCGGAACCGTCGCCCGCGGCAAGGTCTGGCAGCGGAGCGAGCCGGAGCCGGAGGCCTGGACCCTCGACTGGCGCGAGCCGCTGCCGCATCGCGAGGGGACCCCCGGCATCTTCGCCGACGCGGTGACCGCCGAAGTCTTCTTCGACAACATCCGCGTGGAACCGGGGAACCCGCCCGGAAACTAGGAGGGGAATTCCGCCCCATGCCCTCACGAAAAGGTCTGCCTCCGAGAAGCGTCTCCCGACAGGGCCTCTCCCGGCGAAGCCGGTTCCGACCGAACAGCGGCCCGGCCCCCGGACTCGCCGCTTTGGCGGCGGCAACCGCTTTGGCGGCGGCCTCGGGATCGGCTTCGGCCCAGGATTGGCCGATGTGGGGCGGCAGTCCCGATCGCAACATGGTTTCGGAGAGCCCCGCCCGGCTGCCTTCCGAATGGGATGTGGACAGTGGCCGGAACATCCGCTGGTCAGCCCCGCTCGGCTCGCAGACCTACGGCAACCCGGTGGTCGCCGGGGGCCGAGTCTTCATCGGCACCAACAACGAAGCGCTCTACGACGAGGAGATCGTCGGCGACAAGGGCATCCTGTTGGCCTTCGACGCCGCGACCGGCGAGTTCCTCTGGCAGATGGTCTCGGACAAGCTCGCCTCGGGGCGGGTGAACGACTGGCCCTACCAGGGGGTCTGTTCCTCGCCCCTCGTCGAGGGGGACCGCCTCTACTATGTGACGAACCGGGGCGAGGTGCTGGCCCTCGACGCCGCGGGGATGGCCGACGGCAACGACGGGCTCTTCACCGGCGAAGTGCTCGGGTCGCCGAACGACGGTGACATCGTCTGGAAGTTCGACATGATGGAGGAACTCGGTGCCTTCCCGCACAACATGTCGAATGCCAGCCCGGTGGCCCTCGGCGATCTCCTCTTCGTCAGCACCTCGAACGGGCACGACGAAACGCACGCCAACATCCCCTCCCCGCGCTCTCCTGCGATCATCGCGCTGGACAAGCGCACCGGCGAACTCGTCTGGGAGCAGAACCAGGTGGGGGAGAACATCCTCCACGGCCAGTGGTCTTCGGCGGGAGTCGGCGAGGTCGCGGGCCTGGCCCAGGTGGTGATGGGCGAGGGCGACGGCTTCGTCCGCGGCTATGCCGCGGCGAGCGGGGAAATGCTCTGGGAGTTCGATACGAACCCGGCGGGTTCCGTCTGGCCGCGCACTCGGAACAATGTGATCTCGACTCCGGTGATCCGCGGCGACCGGCTCTATATCGCGAACGGACAGGACCCCGAACACGGCGAGGGCATCGGCCACCTCTACGCGATAGACCCGACGCAGCGCGGCGACATCACCGAGACCGGACGGCTCTGGCACTACGACGCCATCCGGCGCTCGATCTCGACCGCCGCGGTGAAGGACGGCATCCTCTACCTTCCGGATTTCTCCGGCTTCCTCCACGCACTCGACCTCGAAACCGGGGAACCGATCTGGGTCCACGACACCTTCGCCGCCGTCTGGGGGTCGCCGCTGATCGCCGACGGCAAGCTCTACCTCGGCGACGAGGATGGGGATGTGGTGGTCCTCCGACCCGGTCCGACGGAGGAAGTGATCGCCGAGATGAACATGGGCAGCTCGGTCTATTCGAGCGCCGTCCCCGCGAACGGGGTGCTCTACATCGCCAGCCGGAACCGCCTCTTCGCCATCGAGGAGCGGGAAGAGGCCGCCTCAGGCGCCGGCGGCGGCAGCCGATAGCGACTCGCGCACGCCGTCCCCCGATCCGGACACTCCCCTCACCCCGCTTTCAGCTCGACCGTCCTGGTGTGGACCGCCCTGCTCCTCACTGCCGTCTCAAGCGCTCCAAGCCGCACAACACCTCTGAACGAGGGGGCATGAGCAACGAGAACTTCGGGGGCGAAACCGATTTCCCCGAAATATCCGAAGGCCGCTGGCGGCTGCCCACCGGGCCTTCCCCGCTGGTGCGCTCCGGGCCGGGCGCCCTCGCCGTTCTCGGGGAGCTCGCGCGGGAGTTCGGCTTTCAGCGAACCCTGGTGTGCTCCGATCCCGGAATCGCCGCTGCCGGGATCACCGGCCGCGCACTCGACAGCCTGCGCGCTGCCGGGATCACCGCTGCCTGCTTTTCCGATTTCGCCGAAAATCCAAAGGAGTCCGAGGTGGCGCGCGGCGCGGAAGCCGCCCGGCGGCTAGGAGCCGACTCGCTCGCCGGAGTCGGCGGCGGCAGCTCGCTCGATGTGGCGAAGGGGGTCGGCTTCCTGCTCGCCGGCGGCGGGCGGATGGAGGATTACCGGGGCTACGACCGCTGCCCGGCGCCGCTCCCCCCGCTCCTCGGAGTTCCCACCACCGCGGGAACCGGCAGCGAGGCGCAGTCCTACGCGCTGATCTCCCGCGACCGGGACCATCGAAAATGCGCCTGCGGCGCGCCCTCGGCGATGTTCCGCGGGGTGGTGCTCGACCCCGAGCTCTTGCCTTCGGCGCCGCTTCCGGTGATCGCCGCCGCCGGCTTCGACGCGGTGGCCCACGCGGTCGAGACTGCGGTGAGCTCGAAGCGCACCGAAGAGTCCCTGCCCCTGAGCCAGCGCGCCTTCCGGCTGCTCCGCCGGGCGTTTCCCGAAATTCTCGGCGGGCAACCCGGCGCGAGTGCCTGGGAGGCGATGCAGCGGGGCGCCTTCCTCGCCGGAGCGGCCATCGAGCGGTCCATGCTCGGTGCCGCCCACGCGCTGGCGAACCCGCTGACCCGCCTTCATGGTCTCGCCCATGGCCGGGCGCTCGCCATCACCCTGCCGCCGGTCACCCGCTGGAACGGAGAGGCGGATCGAAGCGGCAAGCGGGGGCGGGGGCGAGTGGGGGAGGGCTACCGAGCGCTCCTCCGCGCCGCCGACCTTTGCCCCCCGGGCAGCGGCGATCCTGCGAAAGGGTCCGGGAAGACGCCCGCCGAGATGCCCGAGGGAAGGCCGGAGGAGACGCTCGCCGAGCTGCTCGGGGAGTGGGTCCGCGCCGCCGGACTGCCGGAAAGCCTCGCCGCCGCCGGAATCCCTGCCCCCGAAACGCCTGCCCCCGACTGGTCGGCACTCGCCCGAGAAGCGGCCGAGGAGTGGACCGGGCGCTGCAACCCGCGCCCTTTCGATGCGGCCGCCGCACTCGCCCTCTATCGTTCCTGCGCTTGATGCGATCCCTCCGCTTCCGGCACCCCGGATTCCTGCCGATCGGACTCCTGCTGCTCTTCTCGGCGGCGCCCGCGCCCGCCCTCGGCCAACATCCCCCCGACCAGGCAGTGTTCGAGCCGGGCAGCGCGGACTGGCCGCAATTTCGCCGCGACGCCGCGCTCACCGGAGTGGCCGCCTCCGGCCCCGGGGACGCCCTGGAACCGATCTGGACCGTGCCGCTCGGCTTTTCGGTCGAGTCCTCCCCGGCGGTGGTGGACGGCTTCGTGTACGCCACCGCGCTTCCCGGGGTGCTGGTGAAGCTCGACCTCACGACTGGCGCTGAGCAGTGGCGCTATCAGCCGGGCAACGAGCCGGTAGCTATCGAGCCGGCGCCAGCCGCAGCTCCCGAGGAGGCCGCCGCCGCACCCGTCGCTTCAGCGCCCGACGGTTTCGAAGAAGACCGCTTCGGCGAGTCCTCACCGGCGGTTTCCGGCGGCGCGGTGTTCCTCGGCGACCTCCTCGGGGTGCTCCACGCGGTGTCTGCCGCTACCGGAGAGGCGCTTTGGAGCTTCACCACCGGCGCCGAGATCAAGGCTTCTCCGGTAGTGGCGGACGAGCTGGTGCTCATCGGCAGCTACGACGAGCACTTCTACGCCTTGGAGCGGGAGAGCGGGGCGCTCGCCTGGTCGATCCGGACCGAAGGGCCGCTCCACGCGACCCCGGCGCGCCACCAGGGACTCGCCTGGATCACCGGCTGCGACGCGGTGCTGCGCGGAGTGCGGATCCGCGACGGAGTCGAGGTCCGGCGCTTCGACTCCGGGGCCTACACCGCCGCCTCGCCGGTGATCAGCGGCGGCACGCTCTTCTACGGCACCTTCGACAACGAGGTGCTGGCGGTCGACGCCTCCTCCGGCAGGCTCCGCTGGCGCTACCAGCACCCGGAACGGCACTTTCCCTTCTACGCTTCGGCGGCGGCGGCGGGAGAGCTGGTGATCGTCGCCGGACGGGACAAGCTGGTCCACGCGCTCGACCGGGAGACCGGCGAGGCCCGCTGGACCTTCCGCGCCCGCGCGCGCTTCGATGCCTCCCCGGCGGTCGCCGGCGGCCGGGTGTATGCGGGGAACGCCGACGGGCGGCTCTATGTGCTCGACCTCGAGAGCGGAGAAAAGCTCTCCGAGTTCCACGCCGGCGCTCCCATCATGGGATCTCCGGCGATCAGCGGCGACCGCATCGTCTTCGGGACCCAGGACGGCACTCTCTTCGCGCTCGGCCCGAAGCGCCGCTGATCCTCCCTCCGGACGGGAGAGGAGACGGGAGAAATCCGTAGCGCGGAGCGGCACGGTTCGGTGTCGGGTTCGGCTTCCGGGGCGGCCCGACGCTCGGGGAGGCTGTTCAGATCGGGACGCACATCCCCAGGCCGCACATCCCGAAGAAGAACAACACCAGGATGAGGCAGCCCAGGCAGGCGATCCCTTTCACGACCGTTTTGACCGTGCGTTCGCCTCCGCTCAGGCCGGGATGCCGGATGCCGCAGTGCGGGCAGGTCTTCGCCTGGCTGGAGACCTCTTTCCCGCACTCGGAGCAGGACTGCATCATGATGCTTCCTCCTTCCCGGCTCCCCCGCCGGTTCGAATCGGGGCTCCTCGACGGAGCGTAGCGGAGGATCGGCTCTTCGGACGGAGCGGTGATCTCGTTCAGCCTTCGGGTTCGGCGTCGGGGCGGCCCGCCGCCAGGGCGTTTCCCCAGGCGAGGGCGAGGTCGCGCGATCGGTAGCTCCCGAATGTCTGCTGCTCCTGGCGTTCGAGGAGCGGGAAGGTCGAGTAGATATGCCGCACCTCGTCCCGGTCGCTCACTCCGTAGAGGTGGAAGAAGACTGCGTCGATCTTTGCGCGGAGGCGGAGGCGCCGGTCCTCGTTCCAGACGAAGGGCGGGCGGACCCGGCCGGAGGCGTCCAGATACCCGAGCTGCTCGGCGAAGGATGCCAGGTCGTTCGCGGTGTAGCTGAGCTCGAGCACCGCTTCGCGGACGATCTCGAAGGCGGTCTTCGGTCCGAAGCGGACGGCCTCGTAGGCCTCCGGCGGCACCACCGGCAGCTGCTCCAGCAGGAACAGGTTGAGGGTCTGACCCTGGACCTTCTGGCGGGCCACGAAGTCCAGCGGAATCGAGTTCAGATTGGCTGCCAGCAGCCACTCGCGCCGCTCGGTGAAAAGCGGGCAGAGAACCGGAATCTTGTTCCCGAAACCCACCGCCGGGAGGAGCGCGGCGATCACCGTACGGATGTTCGTCGTCGCAGTGATTTCCTTGAAACCGAGGACCCATCCCGTCTCCGGCTGCCAGCCGCAGTCGGCTTCCGGTATCCAGAACTGCGGCTCCGGCGACCAGTCGGGATCGCGGTGCTGTTCGAGGGCGGCGGGGACGGGGACGCCGGGGCGGTGCCGGTTCTCCGGATTCACCGCGACGCGCGCCGCCCGGTGATCGAACGCCTGCACCATCTTCCCCTCGTAGAGGGGGACGAAGGCGCCGGAAGGGCTGTCGAAGAGGTTTCCGCGGACGCGCCAGGCGCCCTCCTTCTCCTCCAATTCGGCGCGGGTGCGGAACCGCCGGGAATCGTTCGTCATGTCGAACATGCGGACATATTTCACCGGCCACGCCCGCACCGCCTCGCCAGCCGACCGGTCCACCAGCACCGGCAGCCGCCGGTAGATCGCGGTGGTGATCTCCTGGTCGCGCCGGCTGCGGAAGATCGGGGCAGTGCCGGTGTTCGGGTTCACCCGGCGGAAGTCCTCCGGGCTCAGCTCGAGCACCCGCTCCGGATCGCCGAGCTCCGAGATGCTCTGCAGGAAGAAGGCGCAGCGGGCGGGCGCGTTCGTCGGGGAGCGTCCCGCCGCCAGGACGCAGAATTTGAAGCGCGAGTCCACTGCCGGGAAAAAGGGCGGCGCGCCGAATCTCGTCCTCCGGTTCTCGAAGTCGTAGAGCGCCCGCAGCTTTCCCGCACTGGTGAGCGAGCGGAAGAAAGGGGCCGCCGTCTTGTCGGCAGCGATCCCCGAAGGCACCAGCAGCCCCAGCACTCCCTCGGGGTGCAGCAGCGCCATCCCCCGCTCGACGAAGAGCGAGTAGAGGTTCAGGTCTCCCCTGCCGAGGAGCGGATAGTCGCCGGATTCCCGCGCCACCCGCGCGGCGGCCCGCGCCCGCCGGTCGGCCCGCGCGAAATCGGCGGCGAGCGGGTCCCCGCTCTTCCCGAGCGCCGCGATCTTCGCCTTCCGGTCGGAAGCGCGCTGGGCCCCGGCGATCTCCGGGCGGCGGAGTGCGAACCATTCGACCTGCTGCAGCTTCACCCGGTCCCAGGGCGGGTTGCCGATCACCGCGTCGAACCCGCCCCGCTCCGGGCTCTCGGCATCCGGCTCGGCGAAGACGCCCGGGAAGGCGAGCTCCCAGGAAAGGAAGCTCTCCTCGGCGGCGAGGCGGCGCGCCTCGTCGAGGAGTCCCCGGAACTTCGCCGCCAGCGCGCCCTCACCGGGGACCTCGATCTCGCCGGCGGCAGCCTCGGCAGCGAGAGCCACCGGATCGCCGAACCGCCCGCCCAGGTAGGCCTTCACCGCGGCGCGCGCCTCGCGCGACCGGTCCTCCAGCCAGTCGAGGGCGTGGAGCACCGACAAGAAGGCGGCGAAGGGGCGGGTCCGCTCCTGGATCTCGTCGAACAGGCGCTCCGATTCGCTCACCTCGGAGAGTTCGGCGTCGCTCAGCCGTTCGATGGCCGCCATCGGCGAAGCCGCCGCTGCTGCCCGGCGGATCGGTCCGGCGACGAAGAGCGGACCGCCCTCGGCGAGCGCGCGCGCCTTCCCCTCGCGCACCCAGGAACCGAAGAGGCTGTCGCCCGAGCGCAGGTGGTGGTCCAGGAAGGAGAGCGGCGCCCCCACGGTGAAGGAGTGGAGCCAGAGGGAGAGCTTGGCGAGCTCGACCGCCATCGGGTTCTTGTCCACCCCGTAGATCGAGCGTTTCAGCACCATCCGGCGGACCAGCTGCCGGTCGTCGAGCTGCGACGGTTCCACCGTCCAGCCCCCGGCGCGCGCGTTTTCCAGGATCGTTTGGCGGATCTCGCGGATGCGGGCTGCGACCGGCGATTCGTAGCCCGGCGCCTGCTCGTGGGTGAGTGCGAGGGCCTCGATCACCCCGTCGGTGAGGTAGTCGAGCAGGCTCACCAGGAAGTGCCCCGAGCCCATCGCCGGATCCAGGACCTTCAGGGCGAGGATCCGCGAGGCGGCGTCCGCCGCAGCGAGCTCCGCCGGGTCGGCTTCGGGACCGGCGCACTCGGCAAACTCGTGCAGGGCCTTCTCCACCCGCGGGCTGACGGTCTCCTCGATCACCAGGCGGACCAGGGGCTCCGGGGTGTAGTAGCTGCCCGAATCCCTCCGCGCCGCCGAGTTCGGCCGCACCACCACTCTTCGAGCGACTCCCCCTTCGTCTTCCTTTCCTGCTTCCCCTGCCTTCTCGTGGACGACCTCCTGTTCCAGGAGCCGTTCGTAGATCGAGCCCAATTGCGAGACCGAGAGGTCCCGGTAGTTGAGGTAGCGCCGGCCGCCCGGCGCTTCGCGGAAGCCCAGCCGGTCCACCACCCGCGCCACCGCCGCGTCCGACAGCGCGATCCGATCGAGGAGCGGCGCTCGGCTCCGGTCGAAGAGCCCGCCGTTGTAGGGCGGCAGCCCGAAGGCGGGGTCGCCGGAATCGAGGACGCGGCAGAGATCGGTGATCTGGTGCCAGTAGCCGCTGGCCTGCTCCGAGAAGGCCTCCCCCCGGTCCAGCCGCTCGGCGATGTCGCCCCGGACCTGATGGCGCAGCCCGATGTTCCGGTAGCGGGAGTCGCCCACCGGCAGCAGCCCCCGGTCTTCGGCGTAGAGGATGAAGAGCAGGCGATAGAGCAGCACCAGCGCCGCTTCCTGGACCTCGGGGAGCGGGGCGTCCGGCGCCGCTCCGGCGATCCTGGCGGCGAGCCCCCCGAACACCTCGCCGAAGACCACCTTCGAGAGATCGCCGGCCACCTTTTCTGCGAAGTAACGCCCCTGTTCCAGGGCGAGATCGTGGACCGTCTCCCCACCGCCGCCCTCCGGCAGGAACCCGTCGCGCCGGAAGAAGAGGGTGAAGAGCGTCAGTTCGTCGAGCGGCTCGCCTCCCTCGAGCGGGAACCGATCGGGAGCGCTGCCGGTCGGATCCAACGCCCGATCCAGCTCCACCTCGAAGAAATCGCCGGAGACCGAGCGCGCCTCGGTGTGGTAGAGGCGCCAGCGGGCGCCGTTCGTCAGGATGCCCCAGCGCACCCGCCCGCCGGTGGCGGTCCGCGCCCGTCGCAGGTAGCGGAGCATCTGGGTGGCTGGCGCCGCCCGGTCGGAACCGGAAGGCCGATCCAGATCCAGCTTCCAGCGTTTCGTTTCGACGAGGCAGACGCCGAAGGCGAATCGCCGGAATTCGTCCTCGACTCGGAGCGCCTGCGTCTTTTCGGCAGCGTTCAGGAACAGGAGTCCGTCGGGGATGTCCCGGCGGCCGTGGAGGCTCAGGTTCTGCTCCCGAAGCGTTTCGGTCCAGCCGAGTGCCCCGAGCACTCGCCAGACGAGTTCGTCGGCAGTGACCTGCTCGCTGACCCTCTGTTCCGACGCGCTCGGTGCGGGAAACTCGGCGCGGAGGCGCCGGAGCTTTGCGGCGAGGCCGGATGCGAGGTCGCCCCGCGCCGCTTTCCAGGCGGCGAGCTCGCGCACCCCTTCGGCGAGGAACTCACCGGAAAAGAGTGATCCCGCCGCCATCATCGGACCCGAGCGCGTCTCGCTCGGACCGGAGGCGAAGGCGGCCTGGCGAGCCCCGGCGCTGCTCTTCGGCAATCCCTGTCCCGGCGACTCCGGCTCTCAAAGGGGCGGGTCAGAGGCGGTTCATCGCTTCGAGAAGGGGCCAGAACGAAAGCTGCTCCACTGCGTGGCTGCGGTAGATGCCGAGCCCGTCCATTCCGGCGGCGCGGGCGATGCGGGCCGCCTCCATCATCGCCCGCGGGTCTTGCAGGCTGCCCGGGTGGTAACAGGAGAACTCGGCCACCGTGGGCACCCGACCGCCGACCGTCTCCACGAAATGGCGGCAGCGCCGCTCGATCGTGGCGAGGTCGGTCGTGGAACGGAACCACAGGTGCATCTCGTCGCAAAGGCTCTGTTCCACCCAGGCGGCGAAGTCCTGCATCCGCGGGAGATAGCCGTCCACCCCGCGGTCGATCACGGTGATCGTGAACGCCGCATCGGCGCGGGCGGTTTTCACTCCGTCGCGGATGGCGCGCACCATCTCGGTCCAGCGGTCGGCGCGGAATTGCACCCACTCCGGATCGCGGTTCGGCAGCGCGAAGGGGTCCCGCCCGGTCGTCTCGCGGAAGGCGTCGGCGATCGAGTCCTCGTAGCCGTCGGTGCTGACTCCGTCCTCGTCCTCGTTGATGGAGACGAACTCGGCCTGGATACCGCGGGCACCGCTCCGAGAGAGCAGCTCGCCGAAGGCCCGCGCCTCTTCCGCTCGGCCGCCAGGCGATCCGGGACTCAAGAACACCCGCTGGTAGGGGCGGAGCGCGTCGGTTCGCTCCCGGTTCCGGTGGCGGTGTTCGGGGTGGTCTCGCAGGAAGTCGCTCAGGCTCTCGACCCGCCGGGGATGGCTCCAGATCGGGCGGTGGGCGTTCAGGACCGTCCGGCCTGCTTCGCTGCCGAAGCGCGGCACCATGAAGTTCGAAGACCAGGCCGGGTACATCCGCATCCCGCCGTGCGAGGCGACCGCCTTGTAAGGATGGACTTCGACCCCCACTGCGGCGCCCGCCTCGACGAGCTCGGCGCTCGCGCCCGGAGCGAAGACGCGGGAGACTCCGTGATCGGCGCACTTGCGGACATAGACTTCGACCTCGGTCTCCCCGGTGGTGCTGCGGAAGGCTTCCCCCAGGCCGAGGTCCTGCCCCCAGAGCGCCACCCCCGCCGGCGGCGGCCCGGCGGCCGGTCTGCCGGCAGGTTCGGCGCTGGCAGGCCGAACGCCGACAGGTGCGGCCAGTACCGGAAGCGCGACCGCTCCCGGGAAAGCCAGGCCCTTCAGGAATTCGCGGCGGCGGAACGCGCTCATCCGGTCACTCCGTTTCGGACGGCATCCTCGATCCCGGCAGCGAACAGATCCACCTCTTCGAGGGTGGTGAAGACGCTCGGCGAAACCCGGATGCAGTCGAACTCGCCCCGAACGAAGCGGGGTCGGACATGGACCCGATACTCGTGCTCGAGAAAGTCGGTCAACGCTCCGGAGTCCACCCCTTCGATCCGCATCGCCCCGATCCCGCAGGCTTGCCGGATGTCCGGCGGGTTCAGCACCCGAACCCCGGGCAGCTCCTGCACCCGCTCGGCCCAGCGCTGCCGCAGGTACAGCAGGCGCTCGGCCTTCCGCTCGGCGCCGAGGCCCTCGTGGAAGGTGACCGCCTCGGTGATCGGCCCTCGGAGCGCCACCGGGTTCGTCCCGATCTGCTCGAACTTGCGGATGTCGTCGGCCTGACTCGCAGGCGCGCTCATCAGCGGCCAGACCCTCGGAATCTTCTCCTTGCGGACATAGAGGAACCCGGTGCCCACCGGGGCGAAGAGCCATTTGTGGAGGCTGGTGCCGTAGTAGTCGCAGTCGAGCTCGTCGCGGGTGAAGGGGAAATGGGCGAAGCCGTGGGCGCCGTCCACCAGCGTCTCGACGCCGCGGCGGCGGGCCATCCGGCAGATCTCTCCCACCGGGAAGATCTGCCCGGTGGTGTAGGTGGTGTGGCAGATCAGCAGCAGCTTCGTCTTCTCGGTGATCGCGCGTTCGAGGATCCCGGTGAGTTCCGAGAGGTCCTCCGGCGGCGTGGGGTACGGGACCGTCCGCAGCACGATGCCGTCGCGCCGCTCCCGCTGGCGGAAGGTGGTGAGCATCCGGGGGTAGTCCTGGGTGGTGGTGAGCACCTCGTCCCCGGCTTCGAGCGGCAGGCCGAACTGCACGATCTCCATCGCCTCGCTCGCGTTTCGGGTGAAGGCCAGCTCGTCGGCCCCGCAGCCGAAGGCTGCGGCGAGCCGCCGCCGCGCCACTTCGAGGCGCGGGCCGAGCAGCTCGTCCACATAGAGCGAGGGCCCCATGTTGGTGATGTCCCAGTACTGCTGCATCGCCCGTTGGACCGAGACCGGCGCCGGGCTCACGCTGCCCGAGTTCAGGTTGATGTGGTTACGGTCGATGGTGAAGGCCTCGCGCACTCGGAACCAGAAGTCCTCGTCCCGGGCTGCCTCGGCCGCAGTGCGCCCGCCGAGCTGCGCGGCCGCCTTTCCGATCCGCGCTTCGGCGTCCTCTTGGAGCGCGGTGAGGAGGCCGCCGGCCGCCCCCAGAAAAGTCCTTCGGAGCATGGAACCCCTCCCCTCGATCGGCTCCCGAACATACCATCGGGCGCCGAACCGTTCTTGGGTACCCTTTCGAGCGCCTCCGTCTGCCCCGGGTCTCCCGCGCTGCCTGGCCGGCTTCGGGCATTTCGGGGATCGGAGCGGGGCGAGTGGAGATATGACCCGAACGACGGACTTCGCCGACGCCCATCTTCGGCACGGGGAGGATGCCGAACTGTTGTTCGGTTCGAAACGCTTCGGGGGTGCCGACCACCTCTACGGGCTGAGCGCCGAATGCGGTCTGAAGGCGGTCATGGAACGGTTGGGCATGGAGGTGGACGCGGCCGGCACTCCGAAAGATCCCCACTACAAGAAGCACATCCATGAGCTCTGGCCTATCTTCGAGGACTTCATCCAGAATCGGAAGCAGGCTCGGTTTCGACTCCCGCCGGGCAAGCCGTTCGCCGACTGGTCGCATCATGACCGGTATGCGCCCCGAAGCCGTTTCGAGGAGGGGAGCGTGGATCGGCACCGACTCGGCGCGAAGATGATTCTGCCCCTGGTGGAACGGGCACGGCTGGAGCTGGAACCACCGGAGCAGGAATGATGAAGCACCAGTTCGTTCCCTTCGACGCCATGCGGAAGCGAGCCGCGGAGGCTGTCGACGCCCTGCCGCCTGCACCGGCGGGACTCTCGAAGATCTGGCTGGTTCGGAACCTCCACGGTCGGCTGAGGATCTGTGTCGGAAACGAGTGCGAGGCCGA
Organism: Vicinamibacteria bacterium; assembly: GCA_963422395.1. Lineage (GTDB taxonomy): Bacteria > Acidobacteriota > Vicinamibacteria > Marinacidobacterales > Marinacidobacteraceae. The sequence continues at coordinate 1,492,201 of OY729431.1, forward strand.
TCGCGAGATCCGGGAATTCCTGCGTGATGCCGCGGTGCGCCTCCACGAGGTGCTCGGAGTTCGGAGCCATGAGCCGGAGCAGGGAGTGCTGTTCGTGGGAGACCAACTGCTCGACTCCCTCGAGCAGGGCGGCCAGCCGCTCCGGCCTGGATCGAGGTTCTATCTGGCCGACCGGCTGGTGGCCGGAACCGACTGGTGGACGGTTGCACCATCGTCGGAAGTCCCCGGCCGTCCGCAACGGTTCACGCTCTACTCGGTGAAAGGCGGGGTCGGGCGCAGCACCACGGCCGCGATCCTCGCCTGGGACCTGGCTCGGCGGGGCCGGCGCGTTCTGGTCTTGGACCTGGATCTGGAATCCCCGGGTCTTTCGCCGGTGATGCTGGAACGCGAGCGACGCCCTGAATTCGGCGTCACCGACTGGTTCGTCGAAGACCTGGTCGGTCAGGGAGATCGGGTCCTCGAGCGCATGGCCGCCGCGCCCGCCTGGGCTCGCGACTTCGAGGGCGCGGTGCACATCGTGCCGGCCCACGGCAGGAATCCGGGCGAATATCTGGCGAAACTGGGGCGCGTCTATCTGGGCTTCGGCCAGGAGGAGTGGACCGCCCGCCTGAAGCGGCTCCTCCAGACCCTCGAAAAGCGGCACGACCCCGAGGTGGTGCTCATCGAGAGCCGAAGCGGGCTCCACGACATCGCGGCGGCGACGGTGACCGACCTCGGCGCCGAGGTGCTGCTCTTCGGCACCGATTCGGAGAGTGCCTGGGACGGCTACCGCATCCTCTTCCGCCACTGGCAGGAGCTCGGACTCGCCCGAGACATCCGGGAGCGGCTCTGGACGGTGTCGGCGCTCACCCCCGAATTCAACACCGGCTCCTATCTGGCCCGCTTCCGGCTGCGCGCCTGGGAACTGTTCCAGGAGTACCTCTACGACGAATTGGCAGCCGGTGAAGGTGCGGAAAGCAACGCTTTCTCCTTCGGCGAGACCGACGACGACGCCCCGCACCACCCCCTGCCCATCCACTGGAATCGGGGGCTCGCGGCCGGGGCATCGCTGCTCGACATCGCGGGGTTGCCCACCGGATCGGCCTACGGGGCGTTTCTCGAGCGCTTCCACGCCCGCTTTCCACCCCGCCCCAGCGCCGCCGGGAAACTGCGGTGAGCACGATAAAGGCTGCCGAGGCGAGGGAGGCGCTGCGGCAGCTGCCGGAGGGGACGAGCCACGGCGATACGCCAAAGCTGGAGGAGGTGTACCTGCCGCGCTCCCACCTCCGGGCGATGGACCCCGACGCACTGGTCGTCACCGGCATGCGCGGCGCCGGCAAGACCTTCTGGTGGGGTGCGCTCCAGGACAAAGCGGTGCGGGCGATGCTCGGCAAAGTGCCCGGATTCCGCACGGTGGACGCCTCGACCGAAGTGCGAACTGGCTTCGGCGTTCGACCGGATTCCGGGAAATACCCGGGGAAGGACACGATTCGGCAACTGCTGGATGAAGGACACGAAGCGCGGATCATCTGGCGCACGGTGGCCGCCTGGCAGTTCACCCGGCAGTTCCCCCGCGAGGATCACCCGCTCCGGCAGAAAACCTCGTGGGCGGAGCGGGTGGAGTGGGCGGCGCACCATCCGGAATCGACGGAAGCGCTGTTCGAAGAGAGCGACCGGGCCTCGGATCAGCGGAAAACGCACACCCTGCTGCTCTTCGACGGTTTGGACCGATCCGCCGACGATTGGAAGACGATGTATGTGGTCATCCGCGGTCTCTTGCAGACCGCGTTGGATCTGCGCTCCTATCGGCGGCTGCGCGTGAAGGTCTTCCTCCGGTCCGACCAGCTCGACGAGGGACGCATCGCCGATTTCCCCGATGCCTCGAAGGTCCTCGCTTCCAGCGTCGATCTGAGCTGGCCCCGGCGCGAGCTCTATGGACTCCTCTGGCATTCGCTGGCGAACGGAGACGCCGGTAAGTTATTTCGGGCCTTCCTCGGAGACGACAGGCGGGCTCGGGCTGCGGCGGTGCTTCCGACTCTCTTCAATGTGCCGCGGCGGTTCGTCGCGGACGAAGACCGCCAGCGGGAGAAGTTCCATGCTCTCACCGGCCCCTGGATGGGAAGCGGCCCGCGCCGGGGCTTCCCCTACACCTGGATCCCGAACCATCTGGCAGACACCGCCGGACGGGTGAGCCCGCGCTCTTTCCTCGCCGCCCTCCGCGCGGCTGCCGAAGACACCGCCGAGCGCCATCCGGATTGGGATCACGCTCTCCACTACGAGAGCATCAAGCGCGGCGTGCAGGAAGCTTCCAGGATCCGGGTGGACGAGCTGCGGGAGGACTATCCCTGGGTCCACCGCCTCCTCAATGCCCTGAAAGGAATGGTCGTTCCCCTCTCCTTCGCCGAGATCGAGGAGCGTTGGCGGGAGCGGGGAGTGATCGAGGACCTCGATGGTTGGACGGGAGGGCAAGAAGTGAAAGTGAAGCTGCCGCCTGGCCGCCCCGGGCCCGAGGGGGCCCGCGAGGGCCTCGAGACCCTCGGGGTCTTCCAGCGCCTCTACGACGGTCGGGTGAACATCCCCGATGTGTATCGGGTGGGCTATGGGCTCGGACGCCGGGGCGGGGTGAAGCCGGTCCGCTGAGGACACTCCGCTACCCGGGAACTGCACCGACCGCATCGCCCCGCCGGTCTCCCGCCGGCCGCGGCGGAGACGCCGCGCCTTCTCCACCCGCCTTCGTGCTCCCTTTGCGTCTTCGTGCTTCCACACCTTCGTACCATTGCCGTTCGGAGGGTTCTCCCCATGATGCAAAAAGCGCAAGACATCCTGCCGTTCGCGGTCACTGCCGCGCTGTCGCTCTTCGCCGCCCCGGAAAACGGGGCGGCGCAGCCGACGGTCCCCCACCTGCCGGGAGAGGACGGCATCCTGCCGCAGCCCTGGGCGGCGCTCGTGAACACCCAGGTCGTCGATGTGGAAGACGGCTCGATCATCGAGAACGCGGTGGTGGTGGTCCGGGACGGGCTGATCGAGTCCGTGGGAACCGACCCGCCGCCCGAAGGGGCGCACCTCCTCGATCTCGGCGGCCGATACCTCATCCCCGGCCTCTTCGACGCCCACTGGCACGGGCGCACCCTCGACGGCCTCTACCGCGCCCTCGAATCCGGGGTCACCACGATGAAGAGCGCCGCGGTGGGCAGCTTTCTCGATGTACAGATGAACGACATGGTGGAACGGGGCTACCTCGCCGGGCCCGAGATCTTCGCCGCCGGCGTCTATGTGCTGCCCCAGCTCGGGCAGTCGGCACTCGCCGACCCGCGTCTCTACCGGTACCTCCATCGGGAGGTCCGGGGGGCGGCGGCAGTGCGCGAAGTGGTGCGGGTGGATGTGGACCGGGGCGCGCGTTGGATCAAGACCCGTTCCGGGGGCACCACTTCGGGGCCGAACGGACCGGACCCCAAGATGATGGTGTACAGCGTGGACGAGCTCACCGCCATCGTGGAGGAAGCCGACGCGCTGGGAGTCAGGGTCTCCTGCCACGCCCACGGGAAGGAAGTCGTTCGCAACGCCATCGTCGCGGGTTGCGCCACGATCGAGCACGGCTCCTATGTGGACGAAGAAGGCCTGCGGCTGATGGCGGAACGCGGGACGGCGTGGGTGCCGACCTATACCTCGGTCGTCGGCTTTCTGCTGCCGCACGACGACTACGACTCCTCGGCGAGTTTCCAGCGGGGCAGCCACCTGCTCCACTACCTGGAAAAGGGCTTTCGGCGGGCGCTGGAACTCGGGGTCACCGTCATCACCGCCACCGATACCCAGTACGGCCCGCGCAGCAACAACCGCATCTACCGGGAGATGACTCACTTCGTCGAGCTGGGGATGACCCCGCTCCAGGCGCTGCAGTCGGCGACGACCCGCTCCGCCGAGGTGTACGGGATCCGCCACCGCACCGGCGCCATCGAACCGGGTCTCGAAGCCGATCTGGTGTCGGTGGACGGCAACCCGATCGAGGACATCTACGCCACCCACGAACCCATGTTCGTGATGAGCAACGGCCGCATCGTCTTCCACCGAACGGTGGATCCCGACCACTACATCCCCCGTCGGATGGGGGTTTCGGGGTTCGGAACCGGCGGTCCCCGCCCCTGACGGATTTCCCTTACGGATTCCCCTGACGGATCTCCCTCGGTGGATCTACGCTGACGGATCGCCGTGGAGCGAATCGCCGGGCCGGGCCGGCCGCTTCCAGGCGGCAGCGGTCAGAAGCGGAAGCGGATTCCCACCGTCGGGACCCGGGGAAAGCCGAAACTCGGCGTCTGCTCGACGGTGGGCAGACCCCCAGCGGGATCCGAAACCACTTCGGTCTCGATCTCGACCCCGTTTTCACGGTTCAGCGCGTTGATGACCTCCGCATAGGCCTCGAAACGCCCGCCGCGGCCGCCGTGGCGGTAGGTCAGGCGCAGATCGAGGCGGGCGTAGGAGGGGAGCCGTGCCCGGCCGCGGTTGTCGAGGCCGCCGAAGTCCGCTGCCCAGGCGAGGTTCCCCGCGCCGTCCCGCTCGGGAACCAGCCGGCCCCGGGCGTCTTCGATCGCTGCGGCCCGAATCCCGACCGCCGGCGTGTAGGGGAATCCACTGGCGAACCTCGCGGTGCCGGCGAGGCTCAGCCGGGAACCGAGCCGCACCCGGCCGACGAGGTTCAGGGCATGGGGCCGGTCGTATTCGAAGGGGTAGCGGCGCCCCCAGGTTTGCCGCTCTGCCTTCCCGTAGGCGTAGGAGACCCAGCCCGCCAGCCGCGCTTCCGGATCGAGTCGTTCCAGGTAGATGTCGAGCCCGCGGGCGCTTCCGTCGCCGCCGTTCACCGGCGCCACCGTGACTTGCGGAGCCGACGGCACGCTTCCGGCCAGCTCCTCCGGAAAGTCGTAGCGGGCGACACGGGCGAGCCTTACCGCTTCGGTCTCGAGTTGGCCCACGAGCAACCCGTCGAACTGCTTCCAGTAGGCCTCGACCTGCAGCCGCGCCTCTCCGGGCAGGGACTTTTCGATTCCCAGCACCGCATGGTAGGCCCGTTCGTGCTCGAGCTCGCGGATATCGCTGAGGTCGAGAAGCGTGTCCGAAGCGGAGAGCTTCTCCCACCCGGGGCTTTGGGTGTACACCCCGCCGGCGGCCCGAGCCTGGAGCCCGCCGCCGAAGTCCCAGCTAGCCGCGAAGCGGGGTGACAGGGTGGCGCGGCGATTCAGCGTGCTCCATTCCAGCCGCAACCCGGGCTCGATGGTGAACCGTTCGGAGAGGCGAAAGCCGTCCTGGACCCAAGCACCGCCGCGAAAGCCGGTAAGCGAGGAGTCGAGGGCATCGGGCAGCGCGGTGCCTCCCCGGACACTCGTCGGATCGGCCAGCGATTCGTTGCGGATGCCGCGGATCGTCTGCTGGAGGCCCGAGTCGAGGCGGTGCAGCTCGAAACCGGTCTCGACGAAGTGGGTCTCGCCGAAACGGATGCCGAGTTCCTGTCGGAGCGAGAGGTCGCGGACTTCACGGGTCTGGTCGAACACGATCGGCACCAACAGGTCGCGCTCGTCCGGTTCCTCGACGTTCACCGCGCGGTTGCCAGTGCGGACCAGGGCGTCGAAGTCCACCACCTCCACATTGCGGTACCAGGCGACGATGGTGGTCGAGGTCAGCCGATCCGAGATCAGCGCGTCGAAGCGGGCGGCGCCGAGATCGTTCTCGGCGTCGGCCAGCACCTCCACCCGCTCGTCTTCATCCTCCTCGTCGAAGGAGAATTCGGTGTCCTCCCGGCTGCGGATGCCGGTGAGGGTGAGGCGGTGGCCAGGTCCCAACTCCCAGTCGGCCCGCAGTTGGAAATCCGCGAAGGAGGGAAAGTCCTGATCGAGGATTCGTCCGGCGACCAGGTCGTAGTAGGTGCGCCGGCCGGTGGCGAGAAACGAGCCGGCGCCCGGCAGCGGCCCTTCCACGACCAGGTTCGCGTCGGTGACGCTGAGCGACGAAGTCCCTCCGAAGTCCCGCTCGCCGGACCGGTTCCTCACCATCAGCAGCGAGGAGAGCCGGTCTCCGTACTTGGCGCCGAACCCGCCGGCGGCCAGCGAAAAATTCGAGACCGTCTCCGGGTTGAACGCGCTCACCAGACCGAACAGCCGGTAGGGGTTGTGGATCTCGACCCCGTCCATCAGCGTCAGGTTCTGGTCCGGGGTCCCGCCGCGCACCGAGAGGAAGCTGCCGAAGTCCGAAGTGGGAGCGACCCCCGGCAGGGTGGTGAGTGCTCGGAAGATGTTGTCCACCGAGCCCGCGGTTTCGAGCACTTCGGTCGGGGCCACCACGGTGGCGGCCGCCCGGTCCGCCACGGGATTCCGCGCCGTCACTTCGACCTCTTCCTCGAAGGTTCGGGGCGCGAGCTCCACAGTGATCTCGGCGGCAGCAGCAGGCAATAGGATGGAAGCCTCGAAATATCCCTCGGCCGCGAAGGAAAGCGAACGGGCTCCCGCCGGGACTTCGATGCGGAAAGACCCGTCCGCTGCGCTTTCGACGGCGGCTTCCCCGGCGCGGATCTCCACTCCGGGAAGCGGCTCGCCGGACACTGCGGAAAGTACCCGGCCGGTGATCTCCTGGATCGTCTCGCGGTCCGTCTCCTGAGCCATCTCGCGGTCCGCCGGGGCGGCGGGTCCGGTCTGGGATCCCTGCTGGAATTCCATCGGAAACCCCATTTGCTCGGCGGCGGAGACGACGCCGGAAAAAAGCAGCGTCCCGAGGGCGGCGGCAGCAGCGGGAAGGAATCTTCGGCTCATGCAGGCCGGAAGGCTAGTCCGCGCGAACCGAGAGCCGAGGCGCGGAAGAGGCGGACGGGCGGCGCCGTGCTTCGTTTCCCTGCAAGAGCGCGACCGAGAGCACGATCAGCGCGAGAGCCAGCCAGACTCGCGGCGATAGGGGCTCGCCGAGGATCAGCCAGCCGAGGAAGACCGCGATCAGCGGGTTCACGAACGCGTAGCTGGCGGCGAGTGCCGGTTCCACATGGGCCAGCAACCAGGTGTAGGCGAGGAACGCGACGATGGAACCGAAGACGACGAGGTAGAGCACTGCGGCCACCGCCGACAGCCGCACCGCGGAGAGCGAGAACTCCTGCCAGTCGCCCGCCGCGGTGGCCACCAGCAGGAGCGCCGTGCCGCCCGCCAGCATCTGCGCTCCCGCCGAGAGCGGCAGACAGCGGGGCATCGCTTCCCGGCGCGACCAGAGACTCGCGGTCGCCCAGGCGACCGGGGCGGCGAGCATCGCGAGGACTCCCGCCGGGTCGAGCACGGCGTCGGCGCGCCACGGCTGGGCGAGCACGAGCACTCCGGAAAACCCGATGACGATGCAGAGCACCGTCACTCGCCGCGGAACCCGTCGGACCACGAAGGCTGCCTCGAGGCCCGGAATCCAGAACGCCGCCGTGGCAGCCAGCACCGCCGCTACTCCCGAGGGAATGCGCACCTGTGCCCAATGGCCGAGCCCGTGAGCGCAGGTGAAGAACAGCCCGCCGGCGAATCCCGCCTCCATCCATTCGCGCCGGGTGAGCGGCGCCCGCCCGCGGCGGGCGAAGCAGAAGAGAAGTGTGCCGGCGATCAGGAAGCGAACGCCCGCCATCAGGAACGGGGGCAGGTCGCGCACCCCGACGCCGATCGCCAGGTAGGTGGACCCCCAGATCAGATAGACGGCGGCGAACGCCAGCAGCGTGCGCATCGCGCCGGGGGAAAGCGCGATGGCTCGGTAAACCGGGAGCGGTTCCGTACCGGGGGCGGTGGAGCCGAGAGCGGATGGGCGGGTTCAGCGGAGCGAGGCGACGATGCGCTCCGCCTCCCGGACCTGGTTCGTGAGCTCGCCGAGCGCTTCGCTGACCACCCGCACATAGAAACGGGCTGCCTCCCACTCCTCTTCCTCGATGCCCTCGCGGACGCCGGGGATGGTCTTGACCCCGTACCCGGTGTAGAAGCCCGGCGCATAGACCTGGTGGCGGAACCACTCGCGGTTCGGCAGCCCCTCGTCGTAGCCGAGGCGGCGTTCCGAGGTGTAGAGCAGTTGGTTCAGTTCCGACGCCCGAGACTCCGAAAGCACCGCATCCGCCGAAGTGCCGCCGAGCGCCCGGAGCGCCTGCTCATACCCCTGCCCGGCTTCGTCGAGGGCGGCGAGCGCCTGGTCGAGCGATTCGAAATCGATCGCTTCGGGCGAGTCCATCGCTCGGTGGGTCTCGCGGATCTCCTCCACATAGTCGCGCATCGCGGCCGTGAGGTCGGTGAACCCGAAGGGGAGGATCGCGGCGTTAGCGAGACGGAGGAGCGCGGTGCCGATGAGCTGCGAGAGCGCCCGGCCGAACACGAATTCGCTGTCGGAGAACTGCTGGTACCAATGGAACGAGTCATAGTTCGAGTGGTACACGCCGCCCGGACTGCCGCCCCCGAAGCCGAGGTTCAGCGAAGCCATCGTGAGGTGGTCGATGAACACGGTGTAATCCGATCCGGATCCCAGCGCGGCCAGCCGCAGATCGTCGCTCTGTTCGATCTGCCGGCGGGCTTCCGGGTTCGCCGCGGTTTCGAGACGCCGGGCGCGCGCCGCCTCGAAGACGCTCACCCCCCGTTCCGGATCTTCGATGTCGCGCGCCACTTCGTTCAGGAAGCGCTGCAGGGTATGGCTGCCCGCCATTCCCAGCCAGCCCTTTCCGGTGCTGTCGGAGTTGATGTAGGCGACGCCCTTCTCTCCGAGGTCGCCGCGGTGGGTTTCCGCCCACTCGGTCGAGCCGAGCAGGCCCCACTCCTCGGCGTCCCAGAGGGCGAAGATCACCGTGCGCTTCGGCCGGATCCCCGCCTGCAGCAGCTCGCCGAACCCGCGCGCGGTCTCCATGAGCTGGACCGCGCCGCTGATCGGATCGGTGGCCCCCGCGCACCAGCCGTCATGGTGGTTTCCGTGGATGATCCACTCGTCGGGCCAAGTGGAGCCCTCGATGCGGGCGATCACATTGTAGATGGGGCGGACCTGCCAGTCGAAGGCGGTGCGCAGGCGGACCTCGGTCGGTCCCGGTCCGAGGTAGTAGGTGATGGGAAGCGCCCCTTTCCAGTCGTCGTTCGGTGCCGGCGTGCCGCGGAGCTGCTCGAGGATGGGGAGGGCGTCTCCCCAGGAGATGGGGAGTACCGGGATTCGCACCAGCGTGCGCGCGGTCTCCCGCGTCAGCTTCTCCCGATCCTCGGTCGCCCCGAAGCCGGGAGTCAGGGGGTCGCCGGGGTGGATCGGCATATCCAGGATCGAGCCGCGCTGCACCCCCCACTCGGGCCGGTAGGGGCCTTCGGGGTAGGTGGGTCCCTGGTAGTAGCCGTCCTCTTCCGGGTCCGAATAGATCAGCGCCCCGATGGCGCCGTTCTCCTGGGCGAGCTTGGCCTTGATCCCCCGCCAGCTCCGGCCGTAGCGAGCGAGGACGATCTTCCCTTCGACCGAGATGCCCAGTTCGGCCAGCTTTTCGTAATCCTCGGGGATGCCGTAGTTCACATAGACGACCTGACCGGTGACATCCCCGTCGGCGGCGTAGGCGTTGTAGGTCGGCAGGCGGCCCGCGTCGGAGGAATCTTCGTCTTCCGGAACCCCGGGCTCGGCGAGCCGCAGCGTATAGGGCTCCGGGCCGAGCACCTCCACATGCCGGTCCAGCGGGAGCGGCATGAGAGCCTCGGTCACCTCGATCGCGGCGTCGAGGCCGAAGGATCGGAACTTTTCGAGGGCGTATTCGGCCACCCGCCGGCTGCCGTGGCCCAGACCGGCGACATGCGGCTCTGCGGTCATGAAGGCCATGTACTCTCGGAGCCGTGCCGGGTCGGGCACCGCCCGAAAGCGCTCCTCGATCCCGCGCTGCGCCTCCCACTGACCGGCGAGGAAGCCCCGGGCCGGTTCCCTTTCGGGCTGGGCGGCAGCCGCCGACGCGAGGGCGAGGGCAGCGGCGGAGAAGAGGAAAACGGGGCGAAGAGCGGGGACGCAGGAGTTTCGGAGCATGGCCGGGAATCGTATCCGGGGCGGCGAACCGCATTCCGCGGCATCCACCGCCGCTTCGCCGCATCCCCTCGGGTGCGGAACCGCCGCAGCGGGCGCTCGGCACCGCGGCCGCGGTCTCTCCGGTCCCCGAGGGGGCCCGGATCGAACTTCGTCGATCAGATTTCGCCAGTCGAACTTCGTCGGTCGGGCTTCATGTTCGGGGCCCGCCGAGGAAACGAATCAGGGTTTCGTTGAACACGCCGACATCGAGAAAGTAGTTCGGATACGCCCGACGCAGCGCTTTCGCCGATTCCACCGACACCAGACAGGTCAGGAAGCCGCTGCGGTCCTCCTGTTCGCGTTTCAGATACTCGGCCCGCGCCGCTTCGAATCCCGATTCCCGGTAGACCCGAATCCATACTTTTCGCTCCCGCGCGTCGAGCGTCATCAGAAACCAGGCAGCGCCGGGCAGATCTGGCACCCCGTCGACCGCTGCTCTCAATCCGGCGAGAGTTCGGGAGACCTCGAGACTCTCGACCAACTCCCGGACTTCGGCCCGCAGCTCGGCGAGCGCGGCCGGAGTCCCCGGAACCCTGGCGCGCCCTTCTTCGATGGCGAACACGCTGCCCATGAGCTGGAAGAAACGGTCCCAGCCGCCGTTCTCCGGCCCTTGCGTCTTCAATCGAGTTCCGGTGAGCGCATCCACGGTCTCGACCGCGGTGGCCCACGCATGCTGCAGCCGGGAACGGAGCTGGACTTCGATGCGCAGCCCGTTCCACCCGGCATTGCGCTCGTTGCGCGAGCGATAGCGGTACACCAGATGGACGCTCCGATAGCCGCTGGACTTCGGCTGTTCGAGGTAGTCGTACTTCCTGACGAATTCGTGTCCTTGCCATTTCGTCTCATATACGGTGAGCAGCCGGTCCACATCGTCCGCAGTCGGCAGGATGGCGCGGCAGCCGCCGAGGTCCTGCATCCGCGAAACCAGCATCTTCGGGAATCGGCGGATCTTGGCCTCCACCGAGGCGAGACGCTTCAGCCGCTGCGCGGTGACGCTGCTTCCGTTCACCTTCTGTGCTCTCCTTTCGAGGAGGACGCGAATCGCCAGCAGCGGATAACGGTGGGCGGCTCGCCAGTCGTCCACGATCTTCTGCGCTTCCCGGCGAGGCGCGCCGTCCGACCCGGGGGTTCTCCGCTGCGCGAGCCGGCGGCCGGCGTCATCCACCGCACTGCGGGAAAACCGAGAAGGTCGATACTGCACGGGGAGAACGGCGGCTGCGGGCAACGGTAACCCGGTGCGCCGATCTCTTTGTGTTGCCTCAGCCGCGGCGGAGTGCGGCGAGCAGCGGGCCGCCCGCGGCGCTGCGGGCGGCGAGGGCTCCCGCGAGCAGGCCGAATCCGAGCACCCCGAGCAGCAGCAGGGTGACGAGCCCGACACTGCCCCCCGGCTGCCGCTCACCGAGCAGCGGGAAGATCGCGAGCAGCGCCGCGCCGGTCCCGGAAGCGAGCCCGGCGAGCAGCAGCAGCGCGTTCTCCCAGAAGCCGAGCGCGGCGAAATCGCGGGGGCGGTAGCCCGTCGCAGCGAGCAGCCCCCATTCCCGGCGGCGTTCGTCGGCGTTCCTGAAGAGCACCGCCCCGAGGCCCAGGGTGCCGAGCAGCAGCCCGAGGCCGCCGAGCGCCTGGAAGGTCGAGAGGTAGGTGTTCTCCACTCGGTGGAAGTCGGCGAGCCGGGCGCGGACCGAGGTCGAGACCGCTCCGTAGTCGGCGAGCGCTTCGCCGAGCAGGCGGAGCGCCGCCGCCTCCGCCGCGGCGAGGTCTTCCCGGCTGTCCGGAGCCGGGGTTCGGTCGGTGAGGAACATCCGGTAGCCGTCGGCGGCGGGCAGGCGGTCGAGCAGGTCTTCCTCTGCCATCAGCAGTTCGCCCTGGAACAGGCTGTCCCAGAGCGTCCCCACCAGCCGGAGCCGGACCGAGGCGCCGCCCTCGCCGATGGGGAAGGTCCGCTCTTCCCCGACCGGCCACTTCAGGACATAGGTCATGGAGTTCTGATCGCCGAGGACCGGGATGGCCGCCGTCGGATCGCGTTCGCCCCAGAGCAGGCGCCAGGGATTGTCGATCTCCTCGGTCGTCCGGCCCAGGTGGGCGGCGAAGGGGAAGCGGTTCTCCTCGGCGAATTCCCGGGGGATTCCCACCACCCGGGGCCGGGCGGGCCGATAGAGGTTGCGGCAGCTCGCGTCTTCGCCGCCGGCGAGCCGCAGCGGCCGGATGCGGAATCCCTCGAGGTCCGGTGGGAGGTGCAGCGCGTCCCGGCCGGCAGCATCCGTCGGGTTCCAGGGCGCCCCGAAGACCGTTTCGGTGAGGGCGAGGAAGCCGCCGGCGCCGGCGGGGAGCCGTTCGGGATCGGGGCGCTTTCGGAAGGACTCCACCGCGACCAGGGTGAAGGCCGCGAACGCGACGAGAGCCATTGCGGCGAGGCTCCGCCCCGGCCGGAACGAGGCCGCCCGGAATCCCAGACTGCGTAGCCCCGAGCCGCGGAGTCCGCGCCCGAAGCCCAGCCCGAGTCCGCGGCGCTTCGGGTCCGCCGCATCCCGGAGTCGGGACCAGGCGAGGAGCAGGAAGGCGGTCAGCAGCGCCGCGCCGGCACCGAAGAAGCCCCCGGTCTCGGCAATCGCGCCCGTCCAGCCCGAAACGAGGAGGGCGCCTCCGAGAATTCCTGCCGCCGCGGCGAGACGCCGCGCCCCCCGCCCCGGCGAGGCCGCAGGCCTCAGCTGCGCCGCTGCGGGTGCCGGGCTCGCCAGATCGCCCAGCAGCAGCGCTCGCGGCGAGCGGCGGACGAGGCTGCGGGTCGTCCACCAGCCGGCCAGCATCGCCATTTCCAGACCGCCGAGCGACCCCATGGCGATCGACCGCCAGCCGACGAACAGCGAGAGGCGTCCCGAGGCGTCCCCGGCCGGTCCCTCGCCCAGAAGGGTGCCCGCCACCGCTCCCTCCCAGGCGCCGGAGAGCAGTCCGATCATTCCGAAGGCGTAAGCGACTCCGGCAGCGGCCCCGGCGAGCGCGCCCAGGAAAGCGACCACTCCGGTTTCCAGGAGCAGAGTGCTCGCGACCCGCCGCACCGGCCAGCCGCAGGCGAGGAGCAGGCCGATCTCGCCCAGGCGCCGTTCGATGCCCAGCCGGTAGAGCAGTGCCAGCAGCACGAACGCGGAGACCAGCAGGAAGCCGGAGAAGTAGAGGAAATAGGTCCCGAAATCGGTGGCGCCGCGGGAGGCTTCGAGCCCCTGTCGGCGCACCGGGATGGGAACGAGGCCGAAATCCGCCGGAGGCAGTGCGGCGGCGAGCGCGGCGGCGAGGCGCCGGCGGTCACCGCCCTCGAAACGGACCGAAGTCGCGCTGCCCTGCCGCATCGCCCAGAGACGCTGTGCGGTGGCGAGTGGGACGAACGCCTTGGGCAGCGTGCGGTGATCTTCCCAGTAGCGCTCGTCGCGCTCGCGGATTCGGGTCAGGTCCACCGGGAACGGCGGATCCCAGTCCCGCAAGTGCTCCGAATCGCTCACCCCCGGGAACTCGGGGGCGAGGGTCGGATCGCCGAAGACCCCGGTCGAAGAGGCGGCCGGCCCGGCCACCAGAGAAACCGCTGCCGTGCCGAACCGGCCGTGCTCTTCCCAGACGAGGTACGAGAGCTCCACCGGGTCGCCGGGAGCGAGCGAGAGATCTTCCGCGAGCCAGGCGCCGGGAAACAGGAGATCGCTGCCAGCTGCCGGCAAGTCTGCCGCCGGCAGGCCGGCCACCAGCGAATACGGAGTTTCGCGGCCGCCCGCTCGGATCGCGGTCGCCAGGTAGGTCAACACCGGCGCCGCGCGGCTTCCGAGCGAATCGGCCGCAGCGAGCGCCGCTTCCACGACGGAATCGGCGAGGACGAGGCTGCGGCTTTCGAGCACGAACTCCCCGCCGTTCCCTGGCTGAAGCGACAGTCCGCGCTCGTCCAGCGAACTCGCCGCGGCGAGTGACCGGGCGAGCACCGTCTCGTCCTCCTCCGCTCTTCCCTCTCCGGCGGGGAGCCGCCGGATGAGCAGCGCGTTCACGCGGCCCGGATCGTCGAGCGCCCGCTGCAGCTCGGAAAGCGGCAGGAACACCGCGCGCGGGGCGCCCTGCCCGGGAAAGAGTGCGAAATCGCCCGAGGCGGCGCCGGGGGCCGGAGCGGGCCAGGGCTCGACTGCCCGGCGGAGCGTGACCGCCGCGTCGTCCTTGTCGCCGTAGAGGGAGGCCGGGGCGACCTCCGCGTGCTCTCCCACCCTGACGAGGAGAGAGCTTCCCGGTTCGATGCCCGCCCGGCGCAGGCCGCTGCTGATCCGGGCCGCCCCCGGAGGGATCCGGCCGGAGAGTCCGTGGAACCGGAAGAACCGCTCGTCCACTCCGAACACCGTGACCGGTACGGGAGGGGCGTCCGGCGGGAACACCGTTCCCGAGAGGCGGAACACCGGCACCGGCTCGGCGAACCGGAGCCGGTACTCGGGGGCGGCGGCGAGCCGAGCCGCGAGCCCGGTATCGGGAGTATCCGAAAAGGCAGCGACCGGAAGCACCGCGAAATCGGCGGCGCCCAACCGTTCGGTGAAGGCAGCGCGGAGGCTGCCCCGAACGGAGTCGCCGACCACCAGCGCCCCGACCAGCACCGAGACCGCGACCGCGGTTGCCGCCGCCACCAGGAGATGTTCCCGGCGGTAGTGGGACAGGCCGCGCCCGGCGAGCCGGGCGTCGATCCGCAGCCTTTGGATCGAGCGGTGCAGCATCCGCGAGCGGCGAAGCCCGCTTGGACGGGCGGGTGCCGATCCTCCCGGCGCAGCGTGGTCAGGCATGGGCCGTTTCTACCAGCGCCGCGGAAACGGGTCTCAGGGATCGGTCAGGCGCCCGCCGTGCATCCGGTAGCGCTTCGGAAACCGGGCGGCCAGCGCCGGGTCGTGGGTGACGAGAACCACGATGCGATCCTGGTCCACGACTTCCGGCTCGAACAGGAGCTCCGCCACCTCTTGCGCAGCCCTCCCGTCGAGATTGCCGGTCGGCTCGTCGCAGAGAAGAAGCCGCGGGCGGCGCACCAAGGCGCGCGCTACCGCCACCCGCTGCTTCTCCCCGCCGGAGAGTTCGGCGGGGAGGTGGCGGCGGCGGCCTCCGAGCCCGACCCGGTCCAGCAGCGCCTCGGCGCGCTCTCGGTCGCCCTCCTTCGGATCGGGAAGGGTCGGCGCCAAGACATTCTCGACCGCAGTGCATTGCGGGAGGAGGCAGTGGTCCTGGAAGACGAATCCCACCCGGTCGCGGCGGAACCTCGCCTGTTCGTCGGGCGGAAGTTCCTGGGGGTCCACGCCGTCCAGGCGGGCCTCGCCCGCCGACGGCGGCTCGATCGCTCCTAGCAGAAACAGCAGCGTGCTCTTGCCGCACCCCGAAGCCCCCATCACCGAAGCCGATTCCCCCGGTACCAGGCAGAGGTCCACCCCGTCGAGCACCCGCAACAGGCCGTCAGGCGCCGGGTACTCCTTCACCAACCCGGACACCGCGAGACCGGCTTCCACCGGGGCCGCCGGCATCCGCGTTCCCGGGTGGGCCGGCATCCCGCCTCTCGGTCAGGCGCTCTGGAAGGCGCGGGCTCGGTACAGCAGATCGAGGATGTTGCCCTCGTGCGGCTGCAGCCAGTTGATCCGGAAAGTGGGGATCGGCCCGAAGTTGAGGCGATCGATCGAAGTCGTCTCGAGCAGGCGGGCGCGGAAACCGGTGTCCTCGGTGATCGCAGTGGCCACCAGGGTGTCTCCGATCCGGTCCAGCATCTTTTCCTGCGGGCAGTGGACTACCGACACGAAAGGAAACATGTATTCGAGGTTGGCGGCGGGCGCCTCCGATCCCTCGCAGTGCACCACGGTGGGGCGCAGCCAAGATGCCGGGCCCTGCTCGACGAGCCGCGAACCGCTGCGGAAGCGGGCGGTGATGTCCTCGGCGCCGCCGCCTGCCAGACGCTCCTCGATATCCCGATGGATCGCCGCCGCGGCTCCGGGCACGGTGAACGCGGCGAGCGCGCTCTCCGGGTCCTCGGGAGGGCGCGGCGCGACCGGGCCGAGGCGCTCGGCGAGCGCCGCGGCGATCTCTTCGGTGTGACGAGATGCCCAGATGCTGGAGCAGGAGATGCAGCTCCGGCCGCTGTTCACGAACACGCTCGAAAGCAGCACTTCTAGGTGCTCCTCCCACCGATCCACCACGTCGTCGCCCAGCAGGATCTTGGAGAAGCCGGGGCCGTGTACCCGGACCGCCGGGTTTTCGCGGTACTGCTCAACGGTGGCTCGGCTGCCGAAGATGAGGCTCCGCGGAGCGCCCTGCAGCACCGCGGCACCCACTTCGCCTCCGCCCGGATAGACGGCGACGGCCTCGCGGGGAATCCCGGCAGCGAAGAACGCCTCCGCCATCCGGACCGGAGTCCACGGCTCTTCGGGGCCCGGTTTCAGCACCAGGCCGATCCGCAACGGAACGACCGGCAGCCACAGCGTGTGAACGCCGGGGGAGTTCGAGGGCAGGACGACGCCGAGCACCGGCGTCTCCGCCTGGTAGGCGACGGGAACGCCGCGCGCCTCCATCCCGTGTCCTTGGGCGAGGATGTCGAGGTCGAGACCTCGGGTGAGCGCGTCGAGCACCTGCTCCATCCGTTCGAGGACGAACCGGTTCTTCTCCATGTTCGCCCGGCACATGGACTCGGGAAGCCCGGTGGTGGCCGACTGGCAGCGGACGAACTCTTCGGGCGTCTGCTGCCCTTCCCCGAGCGGCAGCTCTGCCTCCTGATAGAGCCGCGCCGCTTCCCGGAGCATCGCGAGCAGCTCCGCCGTCGGGATTTCGCAGAGCGCGGCGCGCGCCCGGCGCGCGTGACGGAGATCCCGCGCCACCATTCCGGAAGCCGCCTGATCCACTTCCGCGACCGGCGCTCCCGTCAGAAAGTGGGAGAGGGGGTTCGTTTCGAGGCTCCGGTAGGGACGGCCCCAACGGAGCACCGGAACTCGAATCACGGCAGCACCCCGGTCAATAGACCCCGACGGTCGTGCCCCCAGGCAGTTTCCCGAAGGGCCGGACGCCGCTCACCCCGTCCCAGGCGTAGGGGCCCCAGGGGGGCTCGCGCTCCCCCTCGTCGCGCTCGAGGAAACCCGGCACGAAGAACTCGCGGGTGAGAGTGGTGAGCCGGACGCGCCCGGTCTCCCCGTAGTCCACCACCGCGCCGGTGTCCGGGTGCACGACTTCGAGGATGGCCCGCGGTGCCGGAGGGTAGTAGGCGATCCGGTAGCCGTCCTCCGGGGTCGGCGGGCGGGCCGGCGCGAGCCCCATCAGAGTGTTCCCGTAGGTGGGCTGCAAGAACACCCCGTCGAGCAGCTCTTCCATGGCGAACCGGGTCCACTGCGGGGTGAACTCGGTGCCTCCGGAGAAGATGCCCCGAATGCCGGTTTCCGCCAGCGTCGTCCCCTCGTCTTCGAGCTGCAGGCAGAGCGCTTCGAGGAGCTTCGGGGTCGCGAAGAGACAGCGGATGTCGTGGCCGGCAGAGAGGATGGTCATCGCCTGAGAGATCACATGGCGCTGGTATGCCTTGAGGTGTTCGGTCCACCCCTTTTGGATGAGCTGGATGACCCACCTCGGATCGAGATCGAGGCAGAAGGCGATGCCGCCCCGGAACTGCGCCAAGTGCTCGACGGCCAGCCGGAGCCGGCGGGGGCCGCTCGGACCCAGCATGAGCCAGTTCGATCCGGGAGGGAAATGCTCGTCCGGAAGCGCAGCGCTGAACAGTTCGTAATCGGTCCGGAAATCCCCCACGCTCACTCGGCTCTTGGGAATGCCGGTGGTACCGCCGGTCTCGAACACGAACAGCGGGCGGTCCTGGTAGGGCTTCGGAACCCACCGGCGGACCGGGCCGCCGCGGAGCCATTCGTCCTCGAAGGGGGGAAACCGCTTCAGGTCCTCGAACCCGCGCACCTCGGTCAGCGGATCGAAGTCCAGCTGCTTGCGGAAGTCGAGCCAGAAGGCACAGCCGGTGGTTTCGGAAAAGTGCCAGGCGACGATCTCCCGCACCTGCTGGTCGAGCTGGGTGCGCGCCGCTGCGACCGCCTCGGCGCCGAAGTCCGGTTCGCTCATCGCCGCGTCAGGCGGCCCTCGGGAGCTGGATCGCGCGGGAGAAGGCCGCCTCCGCCTCTTCGGCCATCCGGGCGAGCGAGTGCTCCTCCCGGACCTTCTCGAAACCCCGCGCTCCGACGAGCCGCCGGCGCCGGGGATGCAGGACGAGCTGCCCGAGCGCGGCGGCGAAATCCTCGGGTTCGCTTGAGCGGGCGAGGACTCCCCCTTCGGTGCGGTCGAAGAGTTCCGGATAGACGCCTTCCTGGGGCGCCACCACCGGGGTTCCCGCCATCATCGCCTCGATCGCCGGCAACCCCTTGGCTTCGGGGAAGGCGGCGGGGATCGCGATCAGGTCGGCGTCACGCAGGAAGGCGATCTTAGCCGCCCGGTCGGGTGAGCCGAGGTAATCGAAAGGGATGCGCTTCCCGGATCCGGAAACGAGCCGCCGCACCTCGGCGAGCTGGCGGCGGCCGGCGCGGCTCATCCAGCCGGCGGCCCGCAGCCGGAGCGGTGGAACCTCGGGTTCGGCGGCGAGGCGGCAGGCGGCGCGCGCCAGCCGGTCGAGTCCCTTCTCCGGAGCGATGCGGGAGAAGAAGCCGATGGTGACTGGAGTCTGGCCTTTCGCGATCGGGCCGTCTGCCTTCGGAGCCTCCGGAAAGCCCGCCGGGTCGATCCCGAGGCGGACCAGTGCCGCCCGTTCTTCGGGAAGCCCGAGGCGCCCCGCCATGTCGCGGGTGTGGTGTTCGCTCACCCCGACGAAAAGACTCACTTCGGGGGCGGCTTCCCGCATCAGTTCGAGCGCACGCTCCCGATGGGCCGTGGGCAGCTGGGACAGGAAGAGGTCCTCTCCCGAGAAGGTGACCACCAGTGGGGCATCGAGGGCTCGGCGGAGCGGCCGCGCCAATCCGAGGAGCAGCGAATTCGGCAGCACCACGACATCGGCTCGCTCCCCGGCGAGCGAACGGACGAGCGCCCGGACCGCCGCCCGTGCCGGTCCCCGCTCGCCGAGCAGCGTGGTGACCGTGAGCGGCCCGAGCTTCGCCGCTTCGGTGGAAGCCGAGAAGCGTCCGGCGAGGCTCGAAACCCACGACGAGTCGAGGATCGGATCCAGCAGGCGGCCGAGACGCGGGGCGGCGTGCTGCAAGAAGAGCGACACGCCGCCGAAGCGGACTTCGGAGTCCGAGGCATCGGCTTCGTCGGTGCGGCTCTTCTGGTAGAGCGGAAGAAGCCGCACCTCATGACCGCGCCGCCTCAGCTCCCGGGCGAGCGCGTTGTCACGGATGCAGCTGCCGCAGAGCATCGCCCCGGCACCGGCGGTGAAGCTCAGGATACGCACGGCTCGGGATGGCGTGGATTCGGCGCGGGAGACCCGAAAGTCCTCAGAACTCCGGCCAGCCGGTGATCGGATGGCGCCAGAGGGAGTAGTTCATTCCGCCGGCGTAGAGGCGGGGCGGCCAGCGGACCGGCCCGGTCTGCTGGGAGGGATAGAGGTGGTAGCGCATCCCGAGAGCCCCCCAGATACGCCGCCAGCGATCCTGGAAGTTCTGCTCCAGCGGGAGCAGGTCGTGCGGGTTCTCGACTCGGTGGTCGAGGTCGAAGATCGTCGGGGGCCGCGGCTGTTCCGCTTCTTCGCGGTCGGCCGACTGCGCGTGGGCAGCCGCCGGCACTGCGAGGAGTGACGATGCCAACAGGCCCGCCGCGACACTCGATCCGCGGGGTCGGAACCGTGCTCGACGCAAGCGCTTCGGCGGCTCCTCAGTCCGACGGGCTGCCATCGAGGAATGGCTCCAGCGGCAGCGATTCCGGGCCGTTTTCGGTGCACACTGCGTAACTGGACCGGGCGCCCGCGTACATCGAGACCCCGGCATGCTCCCCGGCTCGGTTCACCGCATAGAACGACAGCCCGAAATTGGGCAGGCCGCGGCTGTTCCGAAGACGCTTCTCCACGGTGTTTTCGCGAACCCGCGCGAGGGCGGTCATCGCGGCGTCCTTGGGATGGGCGCCCCGGCGCATCTCCTCGACGATGAGGAAGGAACAGAGGCCGTAGAGGTTCGCCTCACCGCGCCCCGTGGATCCCGCAGCGCCTACCTCGCCGTCCACATAGAGGCCGGCTCCGAGAATCGGGGAGTCCCCGACCCGACCGGGGATCTTCCAGGCGAGGCCGCTGGTGGTGGTTACTCCGGCGAGCTCCCCGCTCGCGTTCAGCCCGTTGCAGTTGATCGTGCCGTAGTAGTCCTCTTCGTCCATCAGTCCGTCGCGCACCATGGAAAGCCCCGCGGCGTGCCCGGCAGCGGCCCGTTTCTTCGGGTCGAGGTAGTGGCCGGGATCGATCCGGCGTTTCCATTCCAGCCACATTTCACGCGAGCGGGGAGTGTTGAGGTCGTCTTCGATCTCGAATCCCAGGTTGCGGGCGAAGGTCTGCGCCCCCTTCCCCACCAGCAGGTGATGGTCGGTCACCTGGAGGACCTGGTGGGCGACCAGCGACGGCGTGCGCACCCCCTCGATCCCGGCTACGCCGCCCGCCCGGCGGTTCGGGCCGTGCATGCAGCACGAATCGAGCTGCACCACGCCGTCGGCGTTCGGACGGCCGCCGTAG
Source organism: Vicinamibacteria bacterium (assembly GCA_963422395.1). GTDB lineage: Bacteria > Acidobacteriota > Vicinamibacteria > Marinacidobacterales > Marinacidobacteraceae. The sequence goes on from OY729431.1 coordinate 1,512,887, forward strand.
CCCACGCTGGCATCCTCGGGATCGAGCTCGACGATGTTCACTCCGGCGATCAGGCTCTCCAGGATGTCCTCACCCCCGGTCATCAGTCGGAACGCCCTCTCGACCACGACCTCGTCGCCGCCGTTCCGGTAGCGATTCCCGTTTCCCGAAGCGATCACCACCGGTTTCGGGCCGGAGGACTGGACCGCCGGTGCCCGCCGGACTCCGATCCCCATCGCGGCGGCGCCCGCCGCTCCGGTGCGGACGAATTGTCGGCGGCTGATCTCCCGCGGGGAGGTTTTCTGCTGGCGTCGGCTCTCATCCATACCCGTTCCCTCGTTCCCGCTCCGGTCGGCCGGGTCCCACTAGCGGGAGGGCTGCCGGACCGAACCCCGAAGAGTAGCAGCCTGTGGACGAAGTCACACGGCCAAAGGTCGGCGATGCCCAGTTCTCCCGGTGGGGGCCCCGGCTGAACGCTTTGCTCGGTGTTGCGATTCCGTCGGAATACACCCGGTATGCCTCCCGAATCGCGCCTTGTCCGCCGGGCGCCTCCCCCATCCAGGCGCTCGACTTCCCCCTCAACAACCTGGTGAGCTTGCACATGGGCGAAATGACGCGGCGAGGTTCGCTTTCCCCGGTACGGACCAGACGCCAATGGGAACGGGGGTGCTTGCCGACGGGCGCTCGGCGACGCTGCGGGCGTACCATCCCGCGATGCCGGACGAACCGACGCTCGAAGGGATCGAGGCTGCCCACGCCGCGATCCCCGGGGAGTTCCGTAACTCTCCGCAGTTCGTTTCTGCGCCTCTCGGGGCCGTAACCAGAGCACGGGTGCTGGTCAAGGTGGAGTGCGTCAATCCGATCCGCAGCTTCAAGGCGCGGGGAGCCTGTTGGTTCGCCGCTCGGCGCGGGCCGGAGGCCGGCGGTGCCCGCGGAACCGGCTGGGTGACCGGTTCGGCAGGCAATTTCGGACAGGGTCTCGCCTGGGCGGCGCGGCGCGCCGGAATCCCGCTCACGGTGTTCTCCGCAACTGGAGCGAATCCGGCGAAGGTGACAGCGATGCGGGAGTTCGGCGCCGAAGTCCGGCTGGTGGGCGGCGACTTCGATGCCGCGAAGGAGGCGGGGCGTGCTTTCGCCGAAGACCGTGGAGCCATGTTCGTCGAGGACGGACGGGAGCCGGAGATCACTGAGGGCGCGGGAACGATCGCCCTCGAATGCCTCGAGGCGGGCGTACTTCCAGAGGCCGCACTGGTGGACACCGCGCTGGTTCCGGTCGGAAACGGCGCCCTCATCGGCGGGATGGGGCTTTGGATTCGCCACGCTCGCCCGGAGATGGCGGTGGTCGGAGTGGTGGCCCGTCGGGCGCCGGTGATGCGCCGCGCTTTCGCGTCCGGAGATTGCGCCGCTGCCAGCGAAACGCCCGAAACCTGCGCCGACGGGATCGCCGTCCGGGTTCCGGTTCCGAAAGCGGTGGAACTCATGCGGCGGGTGGTGGACGAGGTCGTGGAAGTCGGGGAAGAGGCGCTCGAGGAAGCGGTTCGCCTCCTCCACCGGACTCTCGGGCTGGTGGTCGAGCCGGCAGGTGCTGCGGGAGTGGCCGCCCTCCTCGAACATCGGGCCCGGTTTTCGGGCCGGACCGTCCTGACCCCGCTCTGCGGCGGCAACATCGTGCAGTGCGCTCCGGACGCGGGGCGTCAGGATGCGTGAGGCGTTCATGGGGGAAGGGGGAAACGCCTCGGCCGCCGCGCGCCCCACCACCGGGAGAACGGGGCCGGTCTTGGGGCTCGGTCCCTTTCTTTCATCCGTAGGCAGCTAGTCTCCATGCCTTCCCAGTCCGTTCTCGGGCCGCGGGGGCCGCGGCCGGCCCGCCTCGTCGAACAGGTTCCCCTGCCCGGCCGGTCGGATGTTTCCGGCAACCGCGGCGCAGTGACCGCCATGACCCCGGTTGCGGCCCGCACCGGGGCGGAGGTCTTGGCCGGCGGGGGGAACGCTGCCGATGCCGCGGTGGCCGCAGCGCTCGCCGCCGGCGTGGTCGAGCCGGCGATGAGCGGCCTCGGCGGTACCGCCTACGCCCTCGTCTTCGACCCGCGAATCGGAAGGGCGGTGGCGCTCGACGGGAGCGCTCGCTGCCCTCGGGCAGCGCGGGGGGGGATGTTCGAGGTGCTGCCCGGGGCGGGAAGCGGGCTCTACGGGTTTCCCCCGACGCGCGGTGACCGTGCCGAGACCGGGCCCCTCGCAGTGCTCGCGCCCACTGCCCCCGGGGTGCTCTTCGAGCTGCATCGGCGCTTCGGTCGGCTGCCGCTTCCGGTGCTGGTCGAACCGGCGATCCGGCTCGCTGAAGATGGCTTTTCGCCCGATTGGGTGTTCGCGCTCCATGCCGCCGCCGGCTATCGCCGCCTGAAGCGTTGCCCCCCGGCGTTTTCCCTCTACACCCGCGACGACGGCAGCCCCTTCGTTCCGGCGGGCGACGACGACCTGCTTCGTCTCCCCGAGCTCGCGGGGTCGCTGCGGCTTTTCGCCGCCGAGGGAGCGGATGCCTTCGCCCGCGGCCCGGCCGCTCGCCGGATCGCCGAAGCGGTCGCCGCCGCGGGAGGCCTCCTCACCGAAGCCGACCTCGCCGTCTCGCCGGTGCGCGAAGCGGCGCCGCTGCGGTTTCGCTTTCGCGGACTGATGGTCGAGACCCTGCCGGAGAATTCGGGCGGGCCGACCCTCGCCGCCGCCCTGTACCACTTGGCGGCGTTCCCTCCGGCGGTGCTTCGGAGCTGCCTTCCGGCCGACTCCGGCACGGGGTCTTCGCCGGTTCGCGTAGAGGACGAGGTTCGCTTTCTCCACCTCGCCGGAGAGTCGCTGCGCCTCGCCTTCTCCGACCGTTTTCGCTATCTCGGCGATCCCGCGAGCGTGCCGGTCCCGCTCCCGGGGCTCCTCGATCCCGAGTACCTCGTCCGGCGCCGGCACGGAATGTCGCCGGACGGCCCCCGGCTCGCGACGCCGCCGGAGCCGGTTCCCCCCGGCGCTAGCGAGGCCTTCGAGGGCGAACTGCTTTCCGGCGCTCCGGCGGGCGATTGCACCACCCATCTGAACGCCATGGACGATGCCGGCATGGCGGTGGCGCTCACCGCAACCCTCGGGGGCCGCTTCGGGGCGGCTTTCACGGCCCCGGGACTGGGCTACCCTCTGAACAACGGCATGATGTGGTTCGACCCGCGGCCGGGCCGGCGCATTTCTGCGGCGCCCGGAAGGCGGGCGCTCCACGCCGCGGCGCCGGTCCTCGCCTTCGAGGATGGCATTCTCCGTGCGGCGGCGGGTTCCCCGGGAGGGCGGCGGCTCATCTCGGCAGTGGCGATGACCCTGGCCCGGCTGGTGGATCGCGGGTCTTCCATTGCAGAAGCTGCGGGGGGGCCCGGATTCCACAGGGAAGAAGGGCCACTGTTCCTCGACGAGCGAACTCCCGGCTACACTGCGGTCGCCCGCGGGCTCGAAGCGCGGGGACACGAAGTCCTCGTGCGGCGGGAGACCGCGCTGACCGGGCACTTCGGCCGAGCCAGCGGGATTCGCCGTGCCGAGCACCCTGCCGGCGTGTGTTTCGAGGCCGGCGTGGACCCGGTGCGGGCGGCCACCGCCGTCGCCCTCGTCGAAAAATATCCGGTCGAAAAGGACCCCGAATGGAGGCCGCTTCCATGATCTCCCACTCCGCCCGCTCCGGATCTCGCCGGCTCTCGTTCGCCGGGATGCTGCTCGGCGGTTTGGCGGTGCTCCCGACGACCGGATGCGGCGGCGATGGCACCGCCCCTGCGCCTGCCCCCGCCCCACCGAGCGTACCGAAGCCCGCACCAGATCCCGGGCCTCCGACGATGCGCTACAACTTTTCTCTGCCCGAAGTGCGGATCAGCCCGCGAGTTCCGGGGTCTCTGCCGGAGGGAGTTGCCTTCGCGCCGGCTATCGCGCTGGTGGCCCATCCGCGAGACTTCACCCCCTTCTCGCTGGGGCAGCCTGCTTCCGACGGCCTCGAAGTGCTGGCGGAGACCGGGGCATCGGAGCTCTTCCTCGAGGGAGCGAGAGCGGCTGCCATGAAGGAGATCGCCGCGAGCTTCGGCGAGCTGCTGGCGATCTTCCTCAGCCCCGACCCCTCGATCGAGATGCACCCCGACCGCCCCTGCCTCACCTACGCGCAGAGGATCGCTCCGAGCCCCGATTGGTTCATCGGCTTCTCGAATGTCTGTGCGACCGATGAGAGTGGGGCCTGGCTCGACGAGATCCGCGCGGATCTCATCGCCTACGACGCTGGAACCGCCGCCGGCGACGAGTTCGCCGACAAGGCCGAGGGCGGCGATACCGAGCCGCGAGATCCGGTGTCCCATCTCGACCGCCCCCCGCATTTCGTGCCCCCCGCCGTGGTCCAGGTGCTCCGCGCTGCCCGCAAGACCGACCCGCAAGACCGCGAGTAGCCGCGCGGCAAGAGCGAGCTCCGCGCGGCCTAACAGTCCGTGGATAAAGTGGCGCGAGCACCGAGACCGGGGAGGCGCCTGGCTGACAAGGCGCGAATCGGGAGGCATACCGGGCGTATTCCGACGGATTCGCAACGAAGAGCGAAGCGGTTCAGCCGGGGCCCCCACCGGGAGAACTGGGCATCGCCGGTCGACTGCCGTGTGACTTTGTCCACGGGCGGTTAAGGTTCGACCGTTTCCCGAGGGCCTACAATCCCGCGTCTCTGGACGTGGTTTCGCTCCGGGCGCGGACCTGGTCGAAAAAATCGTCCACAGCGAGGTGAACCGAGCATGAAAAATCTCCCGACCCTGCGGAGCACTTTCCTGGCGGCGGCGTTGATCGGCGGCGTCTCCACTTTCAGCGGTTGTGGAAGCGACAATTCCACGATTCCCGCGCCGACGCCGGCGCCTCCGGCCCCGACCCCAGCTCCGCAGCCGGATCCCGAACCTCCGTCGCCGGCGGAGAAGGCGACCTTCGACATCGAGTATGTGCCGCTGATTTCGGGGAATCCCCTGTTCCAGCAGCTCGGAGCGCAGCCCTTCCCCGAAGGGGTCGCGGCCGCTGCAGAGGTCGCCATGGTCGCGCATTCCGCCGATGCGGTCCTTTGGGAGGAGGACGGCTTGGCCTCAGAGGGGCTGAAGAGCCTCGCCGAGACCGGCACCTCCAGTCTGTTGATCGCCGAGGCCTACGGGCTCGGCTACACCACCCTGGCCCAGACTTTCGAGGTGGTCACCCAGGTCATCGGTGCCGAGGAGTTGACCCTGGCGCACGATCAGCCCTGCATCAGCTTCGCCCAGAAGATCGATCCGAGCCCGGACTGGTTCCTCGGGTTCAACGCCTGTGCCGTCGACGAGGACGGGAACTGGCTGCAGGAGATCACCATCACGGCCATCGCTTTCGACGCCGGAACGGCCGAGGGAGACGACTTCTCGCCGAAGGCCGAGGGAGCGGACAGCGACCCGCGCCAACCGATCGCCCCGCTCGAGGTCTCGGGTACGGTGTTCAGTCCGGCCCGGACGCCGCTCTCCACCATCACTGCCACCCTTCGTACCGAATAGCCAGGCACACCGCGGTCGGAGTCCGCCGAATCCGGCGGTCGTGATTCCGCTCGGAGATCACATGAACTCTGATCGCGCGGATCGCTCCGAGTCGGCGGCCGCGCAGGCGCATGGCCGCCCCCGAGTGGTCATCGTGGGCGCCGGGCAGACCGGCCGGGAGCTCGCTCGGCAGCTCGCGCAGGAGCGGCGGGTGGTCGTTCTCGACACCGACCGAGCGAAGCTCGATCAGCTGTGCCCCGAAGCCGAGAGCCCGAATATCGAGACGATCGCCCGCGATGGAACGAGCGCTCTCGCTCTGCGGAGCGCCGCCGGCGAAGGCGCCGAGTGGGTGATCGCCACCACCGACCAGGATTCGGTGAACATCGAAGTCTGTCGGTTGGCCGCGGAACTCGCGCCCCGCCCCTCCGCGATCGGCACCCTGCGGGCATCGGAGCGCGCGCCGCTGCTGCGGGCCACCGGTGCCGAGAGCGTCGCCCGCCCGGTGATGATCGCGAACCAGATCCGGAACCGCATCGAACGGTCTCACCAGGTGGCGACCTCGCTCGGATTCGGGCGCGGCGAGATCCGGGAAATCCAGGTTTTGCCGACTTCTCCGGCGGTGCGGGTGCGGCTCCGGGACCTCGGCGCCCGAAAGTGGCTGGTGGCTGGGATCTATCGCGCGGACCGTTTCGTGGTGCCCCATGGCGATGCGGTGATCGAGGCCGGCGACCGCCTGCTGATCACCGGCGAACCCGAAGTCGCGCCGGGTGCCGCGGAGTTTCTGCGCGAGGGGAAATCACTCTTCCCGCTCCAGTTCGGCAGCCATCTCGTGGTCTTCGCCGAGCGAGCCCTCCCCGACCTCGCCTGGCGAGAGGCCGAGTACCTGTTCCGTACTTCCCGGGCGCGCCATTTTCGGATCGTGGCTCCCGAGGGAATCGGACCTCCGGCGGACTTCGGAATCCCGGCGCAGCAGTGCGTCCGGGTTCCGCCAGGAGACGACCCGTTCGGCGCCGCCCGCCCCGATGCCGGGTGCGTGGTGATCGGGCGGAGCGAACCCTCGCTCGCGGCCCGCATCGGATGGAACACCGCCCGCTTTCTCTCGACCGTGGCCGGATTCTCCTGTCCCGTGCTGATTCCCGGCGGCCGCTTTCCCTGGAAGCGGCTCGTGGTTCCAGTGACCGATGTGCGCTCTACCCTTCGCGCTGCGGATACCGCGATCGGACTCGCCCGCCAGTTCCGCATTCCGCTCGCCGCCATCCTGGTGACCCCGCCGGCGTTCATCAGCGGCGGATTCGACGAAGCGGGTGATGCGGGCACCGTGCTCCCCGCCATCGAGCGGATGGCCGAGCTCTATCGCACCAGAGTGCCCATCCTCCGCGCCGAGGGGAATCCGCCGCGGCAGGTCGCCCGCCTCACCGAAGCGCGCGACCTGATCGTGCTCGGGTACGACCCGAGCCACGCCGGGTCTTTCTTCCGGCCGGACCCGGCGGTGCACATGATGATCCGCGCCCGCGCCTCGATTCTCGCCATTCCGGTCCCCACGCAGTGACCCGCCATCAGCGGCGCGGGCGGATGGGGGACGCTCCGGAAAGAGCCGCCCCGATGGGCGAACCGGGAGGAAGCGCCGGGCGCTTCGCTTCCGGATCGAGGCTCTCTTCCCGGTCGAGGAACCGGTGGATGTCAGCGGTGGCGAGCATCTCGTGGGCGCTCGCGTCTTCCATCCCCGCGAGTCGGCCGCCGAGCGTGCGGAGCCGATCCTCGATCACTGCCCGCACCCGCGCCGGATTGTCGGGGTTCTGTGCTTCCCGCATCATGCCGTTCACCACGCTTCGCTCGGCGGCGTCCTGGACCGCGCGGCGGTAGCCGTCCTCCGGCTCCCCGGCGCCCCAGGTCTTCTCGACGAGTCGGTCGAGCACCTCGCCGAGCCCCGGTTGGCTGGAGTCCATCGCCTGGTTGTTCACCAGCCGCGCCATCCGTTCGGGATGGAGCAACAGCAACACCGTGTAGTCGGCGGAAGTGTCCACTGCGGCGAGCGGATCGAAGACGAGGCCGGTGTGTCCGTCGAAGGTCTCGCCGCCGGACACCCGATAGGCAGGCGGCGGGATCAGCTCCACGATCCGCTCGGGCAGAGCGAGGAAATCCGTTTCCAGAGTGCGGAGCACGACCTCGAGCGCCTGGCGCTGACGGTTGCCGGGCACCGGCGCCACCGGGCGCTGACCGTCTCCCCGCACCGCATAGTAGTACTCCTGCCCGCCGATCGTGTTCATCGCCGCCTTCATCTGGAAGCGGTGGTGGAGGTAGAGCGGGACCAGCACCGGCTCGAGCAGGGACATCGCTTCGCCGGGTCGAATGGCCTCTTCTCCGAACGCGTCGAGGCCGGCCTGGCGGATTTCGATCTCGCGCTCGAGGTGGCGGACCAGGTCCCCGCCGTTGTCCCAGACCGACACCAGCGGATGCGCACCGGCGCCGATGTAGTTGTCGGTGTGCGCCATGAAGCGCGCCTCCGAGGTCAGGCTCTCCTGAAGGATGGCGTCGAGGGCGGCCGCCGTCCTATCCGGCGGGAAGTGGCCGTAGGCCCAGCGAACGGAGAGCACATCGTAGGAACCGATGCCGACTCCGTAGGCGTCGTCGAGCGACACGACCCCATCCTCGAGGACCGCGAGCGGAGCCGGGTAATCCATCACACTCGCCCGCCCGCCGTAGGTGGAGGCCAGATAGTTGTGGGGAAAGCCGAGCGTGTGCCCCACTTCGTGGGCGGAGAGCTGCCGCACCCGGGCCAGCGCGAGCTCGACCGGTGAGGCGCCTTCGCCCACCTGGGCCAGGTAGGAGAAGCCCGGCGCCGCCGAGAGCCCGCAGGAGTGCGGGCCGCCGGGGTCCGGCGGGAGACCGGCAGACCGATCGAAGGGCAGAGCACTCGGCAGGCCGCCGAGCGCGGCGCCGTACGGCGCGGTGAGGCCCACCCCGTGGAGGTGATCCTGGCGAAGCCGCAGGCTTCCGAGGTTCACATTCCCCTTGATGATCTCTCCGGTACGCGGATCCTGGACCGACCCGCCGTAGGACCAACCGCGGGTTCGACGGTGCGTCCAATGGATCATGTTGTAGCGGATGTCCTGCGCATCCGCCCCCTCGGGAAGAACCTCCACTCGAAACGCGTCGATGAACCCGGCGGCCTCGAAGGCGTCGTTCCACCAGCGGGCACCGTCGAGCAGCGCACTCCGGACCGGCTCCGGCACCCCGCGGTCCAGGTGATACATGATGGGCTCGACCGGTTCGGAGCGTTCGGCGGACGGGTCCTTCTTCTGGAGGCGGTGGCGGGCGGCGAGCCGCACGGTCATCCGCTGGTCGATCGGAGTCGCATAGTCCAGGAACTGCGGCCCGTTGGCTCCGATTCGCGGATCCGCGGCCCGAACCTCGAAGCCCGGCCCCGGTAGCCGGACCAGCGAATGGTGCTGGCGCAGAGTGACCGCTTCGCCGCTCGCCGCTACCCCGCTCACCAATCTCCCCGGAGCGTCGCTCGTGAAGGTGAGCAGCGTCTCGACTTCGGAATTGTCGGGAAATCCCTTGGTGTGGGGCAGATAGAAGGTGCTCCGCTCCCGGTCCACCGCGAATCTCCCCTGCCCGGCGCGGGCGATCCGGGCCGCGGCGCCGTGCGTATCCCGGAGGAAGAAGTCGGTCGCGTCCACGAGCACCCGCTCTCCGGACTCGGCCGCCACCGCGAATCCCCAGTGGACCGACGGCGCGAAAGCGTCCTCCACCGCCCGTACTTCGTCGGGGTTGTCGCTCTCCGCGCGGAAGCGGTGGTTCGGCTCCATCAACAGCAACCGCGGCCCGATCCGAGTGGGCCGGAGGAGTGCGGTCATGCTCAACTGGCCGCGGTCGAGCCCCACCGGATTGCTGCCGAGTCCGGAGGCGAGCGAAACCTGATACAGGAATTCTTTTTCCTGGTCTCCGAACTCCGCGTAGAGCTTGCCGGTGGCGTCATCCCAGTAGAGCGGGACGAAGCCCGAAATCGCCGTCATCCCGGAGGTCTTCTCCTCGATGGTCGGCAGCGCGTCGGCCCCCCGTGTGTTTTGGGAGGACGTCGGGGCTGCAGTCAGCAGCACGGCCAGCGTCGAAGCTGCCAAGGCCCGGTGCGCCCGGAGGAGAGCGGAAAACTTCGTCATCAGAAGAACCAACCTTTGTGAAAGACGGCGAAACAGCCCCGGTCCGGCGCGTTCCGCATGCGGTACATCATGTCCGAACCGCCAAGTCGGGACAACGGAGGCGGGCCTCGCCAGAGCGGATCCTGACCGAGGTCTTCCCGGCCTCGGCACCGGCCCCGAAAAGGGCGGCGACCCCGAGCGTGTGGGTGCCGCTGGCGGTAGTCCAGAAATGCCAACCCCGATCGGTCGGCCCATCACCCGGCCAGCGGGCGGAGTGTGGGTAGATCGAGGCTGACGGGGAGGGCGGCGGGAGTAGGTCCCCGAGCTCGCGGATCGAGAACCCGATCCGGGAAAGGGCCGCCGGCACCGCCACCCCGGCTGCCTTGCCCCAGGCTTCCTTCAGAGTCCAGGCGCGGAGGAAGGCCGCGCGCCGCCGCACTCTCGGCAGGGTGGTGAGCTCGGCTGCTTCGCTCGGGAGGAAGTGCCGCCGGGCAATCGCTTCGGGGCGGGTGCGCCGATCCAGCCGTTCGACATCCACCCCGACTCGGCGAGCCGAGGAGCTCCCGGCGACCACTACGAGGCCTGCGGTGTGGGCGACGCTGACCGCGAGGGATTCGGCCCCCCCTTCGCCTGCACGCCGGCCCGCCGGCCCGCCGGCCCGCGGCGCGCCCTGCGGACTCGTCCCGGTCGCTACCTCGCGGGGTTCGATCCCGAGGATCCCGCCGGCCAGCAGGCGCAGCAGGGCGCGGCCGATGACTGTTCGCCGCCGGCCGGACTCGGTCCGGCGGCGAACGGCGCGAGCTCGATCGGAAGGTGCGAGCAGCACCTCCGCAGCTGTGGCGAGCGCGCGGTCATCCGGCGCGACGAGCAGCTCGACGGCTCCCGCCGGAGGCGAGAGGACTGCGGCAGAAAAGCGGGTCAGCGGGAACGGTTCAGGAATTCGAGAAATTCACTGTCGTTGCCGATGACGAGGGTGACCCTTTCGTCGAGAGCGTTGCGGTAGGTCTCGAGCGTCTTCATGAACCGGTAGAAGTCGGCGTCCCGCTGGTAGGCGCCGGCGTAGATGGCCGCAGCTTCGGCGTCGGCCCGGCCCCGGACCTCCTCGGCCTGTCGGAAGGCTTCCGATTCGATGGTCTTGAGTTCCCGCTCCCGCTGTCCCCGAACCTCGGCGGCGCGCCCCTGCCCTTCGGACCGGCTCCGTTCTGCAATCCGCTGCCGCTCCGAGATCATCCGTTCGTACACCTTGGCGCGAACTTCCTCCACATAATTGACCCGCTTGATCCGCACATCCACGAGTTCGATGCCGAAGCTCGGAGTGACCTCCGAAGCCTTCTCGAGGATGCTGCGGGTGATGCCGTTACGTCCGAACTCGATTTCGCGGACGGCCTCTTCGTTGGCGAAGGAAACGAGGTCCTCGGTCAACTCGAAATCTCGGTTCGTGATCCGGACGATCTCGATCAGGTCATGGGTTGCGACCGCGTTCCGGGTCTCTCCATCGATGATGTCGTCGAGACGGCTCTGCGCACCGCGTTCGTCGCGGACCGACTGGAAGAACAACAGCGGGTCCGCAATCCGCCAGCGGGCGTAGGTGTCCACCCAGATGAATTTCTTGTCTCGCGTGGTGATCTGGTTCGCGTCCCCGTCCCAGGGCAGCCAGCGCTGATCGAAGCGGGTGACCCGATGGATGAAGGGAAGCTTGAAGTGGAGGCCGGGTTCGTTCACCGCTCCACCGACCGGTTCTCCGAACTGGGTGATGATCGCCTGCTCGGTCTCGGCGATCGTGTACGTGGCGGAAAGGAGCAGGATGAGGCCGAGGAGCCCGCTGGCGGGGGCGATGAGCCGTTTCATCGCTCTGCCCCTCCCGGGTCGGAAGGATTCGGGCCGGGAGTCCCTCGCGGCCGCAGCTCGCCGTTCAGGTTGAGAAGGGGGAGCAGGTTGGCGCCGTTTTCGTCGAGGATGACCTTCTGCCCCAGCTTCGGCATCACTTCGGCCAGAGTCTCGAGATAGAGGCGCGTTCGCGTTACCCGCGGCGCATTGCGGTACTCGGTGTGGATGGATTCGAATCGGGCCGCCTCCCCGCGGGCTCGGTTCACCCGTTCGGCGGCATAGCCCTCGGATTCCTGGAGGAGCCGCTGCGCGTCGCCGCGAGCGCGCGGGATCGCCTGGTTGTATTCGGCGAGCGCCTCGTTGGTGAGGCGTTCCTTCTCCTGGATCGCCTCGTTGACCTCGTTGAACGAGGGCTTCACCATATCCGGCGGATTCACATCCTGCAGCACGAGCTGCTGGACGCTGATCCCGGTTTCGTAGTGGTCGTTCATTTCCTGGAGCAGCTCTTTCGCACGGGCGGCGATCCGCTCCCGGCCGACGGTGAGCACCTCGTCCACGCTGTGGTCCCCCACCACATCGCGCATCGCGGCTTCGCTCATGTCACGGAAGGTAGAGCCGATGCCCCGGACATGGAACAGATAAGCCCTCGGATCCTGAACCTTGAACTGGACGATCCACTCCACCACCGCCACATTCAGATCTCCGGTGAGCATCAGCGACTCCTCCAGGAATTGCCGCTCGTCGTACCGCGTCCGCACTCCGGCTTCCACTGTCCGGAAGCCGAATTCCTCCTTGAGCTGCCGTTCCACCGGGACCTTCGTCACCGACTCCACCAACGGAAAGACGAAGTGCAGGCCCGGATCCGTCACCCGCGCGTAACGGCCGAATCGGGTGACCACCCCGGCCTCATCCGGCTCCAGTTGATAGACCGAAAGGAAGAAGAGCAGGAGGGCCAATACCGCTCCCGCTCCCCAGAGGACGGTGCGGCGCGACCCGCCACGGAACCGCCCGAGAATCTCTTCGAGGTCAGGCAGACCGGAGCGGTCTCCGCCGATTCCCGACCAAGGCCCATCACCTCCTGAATTTCCGTAAGTCGCCAGTGCAATCGCCTCCGTTAGATCGGGATGATAGCGTGCCGTCGAGCGGTACTATCTTCATCGGTGACGAATCCCGCTCCCCGTATCGGTCTCTGGATCCTGCTGTCCGCAGCCTGTTCGCCCGGCGCACTCGATCCGGAGTCGAGTCCGGCGGCACGAGAGGTCCGCGAGAGTGTTGCCGGGGGCGAAGCTGCGGAGATCGGGAGCGCCATCCGAAGCTTGCTCGCGCACCAGACCGCCGCCTGGAACGAAGGCGACCTCGCCGCCTTCGTCGCCTTCTATCTGGATTCTCCCCGGATGCGCTTCGTCTCCGGCGGAAGCGTCCGCTACGGGATGGAGGATGTGCTGGAACGGTACCGGCGGAACTACCCCGGCCCCGCCGCGATGGGACGGCTCCGCTTCACCGATCTCGATGTCCGAGTGCTGTCGGAGGGGTTCGTGTTCGTATTCGGCCGCTACCGCCTCGCACGCGAGGGTGACGCACCGACCGGCCTTTTCACCCTGCTCTTCGAACGCACTCCGGACGGCTGGAAGATCGTCCACGACCACACCTCCACCGACTGATCCGCGGCACAGTCAGCGGCCGGCGGGTCGGCGGCTCAGGTTGCGGAAGTACTCCTCGACCATCTCGCGGTAGCCCTCCGGGACGTGCTCGGAGGCACCGGTGAGGACCTCGCTGCCCTCCGTCTCGGCAAGCGTACGGCGGAGTTCGAATTCGAGTTGGCGGAGGGTGTCGAGGACTTCAGCCTCGAGGATCTCCATGCCTCGGGGATCTCCGGCCAGCCGCTCGGGGTTCAGCCCGCGAAGCGAGGAGGCGACCTGATCGAGGCGTTCGGCAGCCCCTTCGCGGCCCGCTCCGATTCCGGTCATCGCCTGCCGCAACGCCTCCACATCCTCGATCCGCCGGCCGAGTTCGCGATCGAGCTGGCGGGTTTCGGCCGCATCGGAACCCGACTCCTCCGCAGCCCCGCCATTTTCAGGCGTCGGGCGGCCGCTCCGATCGGCGAGCCGATTCCGCATCGCCTCGAGTCCGCGAAGGAGTCCGGCGGCGCGGTCGAGGACCTGTTCCCGACCGCCGCGCTCCGATCCGCGCACCACTTCGAGGGCAGCGGTGAGCTCTTCCTCGAGCGATCTGATGTCGTCCTCGATCATCGCTTCGAACTGATCGGCATACTCCGGAGACCTCTGGGCAGCCACACCGCGCGAGTAGTGGATCTTCTCTTTCAGTTTGCGGTTGCGGATGCCGGCGGCAGCCTGTCCCACCGCCCGCGACGCCTCGGGCTCGTCGCCGCTCCAGTCGCGGCTGACTTCATCGAGCCGCAGCTCGAGATCCTTCACTCTGTTTACGAGTTCCTCCTTCTGTCCGGAAACCCGAGACACGGCCTCCGGGCTCCGCTCGGTTTCGAGATCCTTCACCTGGGAGCGGATTCGTTCCTGCGCCTGCCGGAGACGCCGAGCTTCGCCGGCCGCGTCCGCGACATCCCGATCGAGCCGCTCCCGCCGCTGCCCGTCGAGGTCGCGGCGAGCGCTGCGCAGACTGTTCGCAGCCGAGAGTCCGCTCGAAAGTCCGCTTTCACCGCCAGCAGCGCGCATCTGGTCGGCAGCGGTGCGAAGCCGGCGGGAGAGCGCCGCGAGGTCCGGGCGGGACCGCTCGCGGGCGAGCCGTTCGAGCCGGCGGGCCACATCTTCGGTCTCTTCGGCCAGCCGGCCCTGCGCCGAACCCGATCCGCTCCCCGGGGGGCGAGAGCTTCGCCGCCGCCGTTCGTTTTCCTGTTCCTGACGCCGCGCGAGTTCGGCGAGCCGCTCGAGAACCTCGTCCACTTCGTCGTCCGCCGACGAACGGCGCTGCTGCTCGACGGTCTCGTACTGGTTGCGGAGCTTGTCCATCTCCAGCTCGAACAGGTCGGCGAGGTCCTCCGCCTGCGGGCGGGGGCTGCCTCCCCCGCCGCCGCCTCCCTGCGAAAAGGCGACCTGCACTTCCCGGAAGACCGCGTCGGCGCGCTGCAGGTGGGTCAGTGCCTTCTGCTCGTGGGGGAGCGCCGTCTCCGGATCACCACCGATGAGCAGCTCTTCGGCCGCTCCCATCTCGACGAGTCCGGCGTCGAGGTGTTCGAGGATCTGCCCGAATTCGGCGCTCGCCTCGATGCCGCGATTCCGCAGGCGCCGGGTCAGGGTTCCGACCTGCTCGCCGAGCCGCCCCTGCGCGAGACCGATGGTCGCCACCGTCTCCGACAGCACGGCCGCCGGCAGCTCTTCGCGGTCGCGCAGCACCTTGAAGGTAGCCACCACTACCTGCCGCTGGCGCAGGGTCAGGGTCCCGTCGAGCCCGTCTCCGGCCCCCCCGGCTCCGCCGGGCAGCGAATCCGCCTGCCGATAGGTTCGGTCGAAGGGGCGGATGGCGACGAAGAAGAGATCCGTCGAGGATTCGGCCCCGGCGCCGTCCGCAGCGAACGCGTAATAGGAGACGAGGTCGCCGGGCGCGAGTTCCTCCTCCTCGAGGAACAGCGTGTGGCCGGATTGGACCGTCTCGCGGGCGCCGCCCGAGGCGAGCACGACGCGCTTCTCCTCGCCGCCGTTCACCGACAGCCGGATCTCGAGGCGATCCACTGCGTAATCGTCCTCGGCCTGGACTTCGGTGAACACCTCTTCCACCGGACTCGCCTGGAGGTCGCGTCCGGGCCTGAGAAAACGGACGAGGGGAGGAAGATCCTCGAGAACCTCGATCGCGTAGTCTCGGGATGCGGTGCGCAACACTCCGTCCGGACCCGCGAGGGCGATGCGGTAGGAACCGCTCGTATCGATCCCGAGACTCGCGGTCAGACGGGCCGCCGCTCCGGAAGAATCCCTCTCCGGGGTGAGCGCCGTCTCCCGGGCGCCGGGCTCCCGCCGAAGCGCCCCGGTCACTCCGGAGAGGGTCGGCCACACCGTCAGGTCCACCATGGTTCCGGCGACCGCCGCGATGTCTCCGCCGTCCTCCACCTCCCGAGGGGAGAGCCCGGTGTGTGCCGGATAGCGATAGCGCAAGCTGATCCGGGACACCTGGGGCACATGCTCGACCTCGATCCGAAAAACGGGCGACCGAACGCCCTCGGCGTCCACGAAGTAGTCGGTCGCTTCCGGGATTCCGACGAGCAGACGGCGAAAAGTTCCGCTCTCGGGATCGAGGACCATCGGAGTGGATTCCCAAGCGGCCGCCGCGCCGCCCCGGGTGCGAAGATCCACTCGTTCGGCGGTGAAGCCTTCGAGCCGGGCTTCGATCCAGCGGTCGGCGCCCACTGCGACCGCAGCGCCCTCCGGTTCGACGAACACCCGGTAGGGATTCGCGGCCGCGATGTCCGCCCAGGGAGTGAGCAGCAGGCTCGCGCCCCGGCGAATCCCCTCCGGCGCCAGCAGGGACAGTACGACGGCCGCCCCCGCCATGCCGGCGAGCGCGCCCCCCGCGCGGCGCAGTCCACTCTTCTCCACGAGCTTCCCCGCCCCGAGGGTCTCGAGGTGCTTCGCCGCATCGACGATCACCAGCCGGGTCAGCTCCGGAGATATTCCGCGGACATCCGCGCCTTCCGCCGCCCCGTCGGGGCCGCCGACCCGTTTCCCGAGTTCTACTCCGCTGACCACCGCCTCGCAGAGCGTGGGGTCGTGCTCCTCGATGTACAGCGCGACCTGTTCGTCGCTGACCTTCGAGCGGAGCGGCCGCCAGAGGAAGCGCCACACCGCACCCGCGGCCAGCAACCACACGGCCGCGGACAGCCCGCGGACGGCCCAAGGTTCGTAGCGCAGCGCATCCAACCCCGCCGAAGAGATCCCCAGAACCGCAGCGGCAGCCGCGACGAGCGCAGCCAGCCCGAGCAGCAACCGACGAGTGCGCCAGCGGGACCGAACCCGGCGGATGACCCGTACCAGGTCGGCGTACGAAGCATCGCCAAACGGCGGGCCCGGGGGCGGCTCGCGGAGTCCGAGAGAGGTCATGAAGTCATCACTATGGGGAGGAGGAATCGGCGCTCCGGGTTCGTTCAGGGTCCAGTATAAGAACGCGCTCCGGATTCCCGACGGTTCGCGGCCCACGCCTCAGCGGCGAGCAGCAGGCCGAATCCGGCGAGCAGCAGTCGCCAGGCCGGGAATCCTGCCGGCGGAATTCCAGCCGCAGCAGATTCCTCGTTCGCCGGCACCGGGGGAGCGGCGGCGCCGATCCGCACTTCGTCTGCATCGAGAACCCGCAGATCCGATTCGCTCGGCGGCGGATTCACGGCGATCTCCCGAAACTCCGCAGAGCCCGGGCGGCGGGCGCGGAAGAACCCCGCCTGTTCCAGACGGAGCGCGGACGCCCCTCGAAGCACCGACCTCGCTCCCGAGGGGGATTCGAGCAGGAGCTCTCCCGGCTCCCCAGGGGACGGACCCCTCCCGTCGGAGGGCGCGAGGCGAAATGCCGCCGCCGGGTCCACGCTGTCTCCGACCCGGAAAGCGAGCGGGACCTCCCGATAGTCGGCGGCTACTTCGATGAGCCGGTGGAGGAAAGGCACGAAGGCCGGTCGACGGGGTAGATCGTTCCACTCACCGCCGAACGACGAAGCGAAGACGAAAGCACGGCCCGCCCCCCGCGGGGCCGCGAGGATCGCCGGCCTTCCGTCGTCGAAGTAGGCCAGGATCTCGACTCCGGGCCGTCCCGCCGGGAGTGCCCGATAGCGGAAGAACGCCGTGTCGGCGAGCGGCAGAGCGCCTTCCCCGACGAACGGCTCGAAGATCGGGTGCCGAATCGAGAGGTCCGCGAGGCGGCCCGCGGGCTCCCGATCCACGAACCCGGCGGACGCTGCGGGCAGCAGGTCCGGGAACGCGGACGCCGCCGCGCCGGTGCCGCGCCGGGGCCCCATCGCCATCACGAGCCCCCCGCCCTCGCTGACGAATTGCGAGAGTGCGCGGGCGGCGCCGGCGTCGAGGGCACCGGGATCCCGCACCAGCGCCACTTGGGTTCCCCGCAGTGCCTGCCGGAGGGCCGCTTCGCCGCGCGCCGGCGCCTGCTCTAGCAAGAACGCCGGCTCGACGCTGACCGCGAGGGCTTCGCGCACATACACGAACTGCGGACCGCCGAAGTCGACGAGCCGGATCGCGGTTTCGGGGTGGATCACGAACCGGAAACCGTCGTCGCCGGAGAGCGCGTCGGCTTCGAGACGGACTTCGGCGGCGAGCGGTTCGCTCGGGCGGAGAACGGGAGCGAACTGCACCGTGATCGCACGGTCGCCGATCAGCTCCACGGAACGCCGTTCGGCAACCCGCCCGGAGAGCAGCAACTGCATGGTCGCGGTGCGCTCCGGAACCGCGGGAGAGGGAGCGAACCGGACTTCGGCGGTCACCGCGATCTCTTCCCGCCCGACCGCCGTCAGCCGGACCTCGAGAATCGAGGCGTTCGGCGGCGGGGCGCTGCCGATCCGGCGCACCCGCAGGCCGACGCCGGCGGGGAGACTCGATTCGGGGCGGCCCGCCTCGAAGCCGCTGCGCTGGAGGTCCGAGAAGAGCACCGCCTCCCGGCGGCGTCCGGGAGTTTCGGGAAGGAGCCGCCCGGAGAGCCCGAGCGCGGAGGGGAACCGGGTGCCTCCCTCCCCGGCAGCGAGCTCGGAGAGTGCCTGCCGCAGGGTAGCGAGGTCGCCGGTGAGTTCGGTGAGCGCTTCGGCCCGATCGGCGAAAGCCACGATCACCGCCCGATCATCCCGCCCCAGCTGGTCCAGCTCCTCTCCGGCGGTGCGGAGAGCTTCCTCCATCCGCCCCTCGACCCCCATGCTCAGCGAGCGGTCCACGAGCACCGCCAGGTCGAGGGGCGCCGCCGCGAAGGCTCCGGCACCCTCCGCCTCGATCCGGGGCTGCGCGAACGCCGAGGCGAGCAGGAGGATCGCCAGGCAGCGGAGAATGAGCAACGGGATGTTTCGAAAGCGCCGGCGCTTCCAACGCGCCGCGGCACTCGTCGCCCCGAGCAACAGGAAAGATGGAAAGGCGATCGGCTCGCGGCGGCGGCGGGTCAGGTGGAGGACGACCGGCAGCGCGGCGAGCAATCCGCCGAGCAGGAAGAGGGGAGCGAGGAAACCCACGAAGCGGCCGATGCCCGGAATCAACGCCTCCGGCGGCGTCGTTCCCGCTCGCTGAGGTAGCGGAAGAGAGCGAAATCGAGCGGGGCGGCGGTATCGATCGGGATGTAGTCCACTCCGAGCCGACCGAATCCCGCGGCGAGCGCGCCGAGGTGCTCGTCCATGGCGTTTCGATAGGCATCCCGAATCCGCGCCGGCGAAAGATCGAGCAGAGCCCCGGTTTCGAGATCCCGGAAACGGCTTCCGGACTCTTCGAATCCCCGGGTCCCGTCGAGCCCGAGATCGCGTTCCGCCGGATCGAGGACCTGGAAGGCCATGATGTCGTGGCCGGCGGCGCGGAGGCTGCCGAAGGCGTCGAGCACCTGCTCGGGCGGTTCGTAGAAGTCGGAGATGACGGCGACCAGGCCCCGGCGGTCGAGCGCTGCTCCCAGCCTGGCGAGCGGTGCAGCGAGGCCATCGCCGGCCGGGCCGGGGGCTGCCGGAGGCTGCGCGCCCGCGAGGTGCTGCAGCACGGTGTCCAGTTGCTTCGCCGAAGGAGGGACGAACTCCCGAATGTCGGTGTCGAAGGTGGCGAGCCCCACTCGGTCGCGTTGACCGCGCGAAAAAGCCGCGAGGCATCCCGCGAGCAGGCGCGCGTAGTCCAGCTTGCGGATCCCGCGGCTGCCGAAATCCATGGAACGGGAGATGTCCACCGCAGCGACGAAGTTGGCGTTCGTGTCCGCCTCGAACTCCTTCACATGGAAACGGTCGGATCGGGCGAAGAGGCGCCAGTCCAGTCGGCGGATGTCGTCACCGGGCAGATAGGGGCGGTGTTCGGCGAAGTCCACCGAACGCCCGAAGGCCGTCGAACGGTGCAGCCCGCTGATGAATCCCTGGACGACGGTACGCGCCACCAGGGAGAGGTTGGCGATCCGGGCGAGCGCCGCCGGATCGAGAAACCTGCTGGCCCGGGCCCGCATCTACATCAGGGAGGCGGGGGCCGGGACTTCTTCGAGCAGCCTCCGGACGATGGCCTCGGAATCCACCTTCTCCGATTGCGCGTGGAAGTTGGGCTGGATGCGGTGCCTGAAGATCGCGGGGGCCAGCGCCCGTACATCCTCGAAGGCCACATGGTGGCGTCCGTGGATGAGCGCCCGCGCCTTCGAGGCCAGTACCGCGTACTGCGCAGCGCGGACGCTCGCGCCGTATTCGACCTGCTCGGTGATGAAAGCGGGAGCGCCCGCTTCCCCGGGCCGGCTGCTGCGGGCGAGATCCACCGCATACCGGAGCGCCGCTTCCGACACCGGCACCCGGCGCACCAGATGCTGGAACCGGAGCAATTCCTCTCCGGACAGGACATTCGCCAGTTCGGCGGTCTCGTCGGAGGTGGTGGCGCGGACGACCTCGTACTCCTCGGAGGCCGGCAGGTAGCCGATGACGATGTTGAAGAGGAACCGGTCGAGCTGAGCCTCGGGAAGTGGATAGGTCCCCTCCAGTTCGATCGGGTTCTGGGTCGCGAACACGAAATAGGGTTCGGGCAGGGGGTAGGTGCGGCCCTGGACGGTCACCTGGTGCTCCTGCATGGCCTCGAGAAGCGCGGACTGGGTCTTCGGCGGGGTACGGTTGATCTCGTCGGCGAGAACGATGTTCGCGAAGACGGGGCCCGGCACGAACACCAGATTCCGCTTTCCGGTCTCCGGGTTCTCCTGGATGATGTCGGTGCCGGTGATGTCCGACGGCATCAGGTCCGGGGTGAACTGGATCCGGTGGAAGCGGAGGGCCAGAACTTCGGAGAGCGTCTGGACGATGAGGGTCTTGGCGAGGCCTGGAACGCCGGTGATGATGCTGTTCCCACCCACGAAGAGGCTGACCAGAACCTCCTCGAGCGCCTGATCCTGGCCGATGATCCGCTTGCGGATTTCGGCGGTGATCCGTGCGGCGGCGTCCCGCAGCCGTTCGGCCAGCTCGCCGTCGGAAACTACCGCCGGCGAGGCGGCTGCTGCGGCCGGGGCGCCGCTTTCCATCGCGTCTTCGATCAAGGAAACCTCCTGGATTCCGGCGGGTCGGCCGGCGGTGGGACGGGCGGTCAGTGGGTCATCCCGTAGATGACATAGTTGACCCCGAGCTTGAAAGCCTCGTTGGTGAGCGCCACCGGCCAGTAGCCGCTTCCCGACCACTCCCAGTAGTCGCCGATGTCGTGGTTGTAGTTGGCGATCACGATCAGGCGCTGGTCCGGGTCGTTGTTCTCGAAGAATCCGTAATAGACCGGTACCAGGTCGGGGCGGGCGGCGTGTTCGAAGTCCAGGGTCTCGATGTGGAAGAAGGAGTCGAAGACGGGATGGGAGACATCGAGCGGCACCGCATCGTAACCCGGCAGCACCCGCTCCATCGCCTCGAGGAAGTTCCCCAGTTGGAAGGGCTGGACGAAATCGTCCACCACCAGGAAGCCGCCCTTCAACAGCCAGGCGCGGAGGTTCTCCGCTTCCTGTTCGCTCGGATTCCAGTACCCGACCTCGCAGAGATAGGCGAACGGGCGGCGGAACAGACCCGCCTCGTTGAGCGAATAGATGTCTCCGCCGCCCTCGTTGAGCGAGATCGAGGTGTATTCGGCCAGGATGCGGGTGAAGTTCTCCTCCCCCCAGGGATAGTCGTGGTTCCACTTGAGGTCGAGGCCCCAGTAGAAGCTGCCGCGGGAATAGCGGGGCGGCTCGAAGCGGATCCGGGCGAAGGTGAAGCGGTCGTCGTAGGGGAAATTCTGGTAGTCGAGCGGAAGTTCGACCGCGGCCGGGTCGGGGCGGAAGGTCGCGGTGAGAGTGTCGGGCGCCGCGCTCTCGGGAGACGGCGAAATCGAGAGGCGGCTTCCGGCAGCGAAGAGCAGGCCGGCGAATCCGATCGACAGCCCGGCCGCGGCGGCGGCTCGGCCGAATCGGGGCGAGATCACCATCTCACCCCTCCCGCCGCAATTCCAGCAGGAGCCGCAGCGCCTCCTCGAAGGTGGGGGCGATCTCCAGGGCTTCGAGCACCCGGCGGCGCGCCGACTGGCGGTCGCCGGCGCCGAAGTGGGCCTGGGCGAGGCCGAAGAGCGCCCCGGCGCGGTCCGGCGGATCGGTGGCCAGGACCGCGAGCCGCTCCCGAACTTCGATCCGGGGCCGCCCCGCGGCAGCGGCGAGCTCCGCAAGCCGTTCGTGGGGCTCGGCGAACATCGGATAGGCATGGATCGCCGAAACCAGAGCGTCGGCCGCCCCCGAGGGATCCTCGGCAGCGCTCTCGAGTTCGGCGAGTCGGAGCCAGGCATCGTACGCTGCGGGAACCCGGCGCAGATGCCGGGTCAGCGCGGAACGGGCCCGATCCATCTGTCCGGCCCGGGTGAAGATGCGGGCGAGAAACCCCTGCGGCCCGTCGGCACCGCCGTAGTCGGGCGCGATCTCGGCAGCGCGCTGGAGCCGCTCCTCGGCCTCCGCGTCCCGTTCGGCCCGGAAGAGTGCGATTCCGGCGAGGAGCTGGCGCACGAAATTCCGCGGCGCGGCGTCGGCCCGTTCCACCAGGAAGCCGGGGTCCGTTCCGCCCGCCGCGGGGGGATGGCCCGCTCCGGCGGCGGGGGCCCCCAGATCGCGGGCCGCCGCGCCGTAGCGGTCGCCGATCCCGGCGTCCACTGCGGCGTCGAGTTCCTCGGGAGCGAGGTCGAGAGTCTGCCGGATCACTTCGGAACTGCCGAAGCCCCGGCGGAATCCTTCGAGCATCTCCAGGATCACGGAAAATCCGTATTCGGCCTCGATGTGTTCGAGCACCAGCGAGGCGTGGAAGTAGGACACCGCGACCTGCCCCGGCCAGCTCGGCCGGACGAAACCGTCGTTCAGCTCGGGAAGGTCCAGGAGCCGTCCGTCCCGCAGCGCCGCGTAGAACCCGAGCGGGGCGCCGTCGCCGAAACGCCGCCGTTCTTCGAGCAGACTCAGGCCTTCGGTGAACCAGCGCGGGACCCGGTTGTCGGTCATCCCCAGGGAGACCACGTGCGCCAGTTCGTGCCAGAGCGTCGATGCCCAGTGGTAGGTGCCAGCCTCCCGGGCCGAGGGCGATTCCAGAGCGATCACTTCGCCGAAACAGACGCCGTGGGCGCCGATTCCGGGGATTCCCACCGTGCGAACCGAGAAATCTGCCGAACGGTCGTAGATTTCGATGCGGAGGCCCGCCTCCGGTACGAAGCCGTAGCGCTCGCCGAATCCGGTGAGTGCTTCCCGAGCCAACTCTTCGACATAGGGAGCGAGAAGCTCCGCTTCCGCCGCGGGAAGAACGATTTCGAAGGGAGGCGAAGACACCACTTCGTAACCGTCCAGTTCGTCGAGGAGATCCAGGGTGTTCTTCACCAGTGCATCGAACGGATCACGCGAGAACGCCTCCTCGAGCACCGTGCGCCCTTCCTCCATCCGGCCGAGGCGGAGCAGGTTCAGCCCGAGCAGCCGGCTCGCCGAGGCCGAGCCGGGTTCGAGACGAAGCGCGGCGCGGGCACGGCGGGCAGCCTCCCGGTAACGCCTCCTGCGCTCGGCGGCCGCCGCGAGGCCGATCTCGAGGCGGGGGTCGCCGGGCCAGACGGCGCGGAAGCGGGTTTCGAGCTCTGCGAGCGGGTGACTCTCTTCCGCGAGGAAGAGGGCGGCGCCCAGCGCACTCATCACTTCAGGCGCGTCCGGCAGCTCGCCCACTGCCGAAAGCGCCCGCCGCTGCGCTTCGTCTCCGCGTTCCCGCTCCAGCAGCCGGTGGACTTCGAGCGCCCGCGCCGGCGGAAAGCGCGGGTTGATCGCAAGCGCTTCCGCAAGGGGGTCCGCCGCCGGCAGCGGGGTTCCGCCAGAGCCGGCCGGCAAGCGGGCCAATCCGTAGAGCGCGCGCGGATTCCGGGGATTTTGCCGCAGAACGGACTCGAGACTCTCCCGCGCCTCCGCGGTGTTGAACTTGTCGAGCAACAGCTCCGCAGCCAGCAGGCGCGGCAGGGGATCGGCGGGGTCGAGGGCCGCGGCCTCGTCGAAGACGCGCAGCGCATCGCGGAAGAGCCCCGGGCTCCGGAATCCGAGCCGCGCCGCCGCCTGTCCCACGGCGGTGAGCTCGCGGGCCGAAAAGGCCGCTGCCGGCAGCTCGTCATACACCGCGATCACCTCGTCGAGGCGGGCGAAGCCCGCTTCCCGCTCGCCAACGCGCAGTTGCAGCAAGCCGAGCAGGGTTTCCCCTTCGAGCCAGTCGGTTCCGACTTTTCCGCGGACCTGAGCGAGCATCTCGTCCAGCGCGTCTCGCGCCGGTGCGGCCTCTCCCCGTTCGAGGTGGATCCGCGCCCTTTCGAGGAGGAGTGCGGGTTCGGGCGGCGTTTCCGGATCCGGCGGGGTGAGCACTGCGAGCGCTTCCCGGTATCGGCCGGTCAGCCGCAGGGTTTCCGCGAGCCCCCGAAGCGCCTCGGGGGTGCGGCCCGCCTGGCGGTACAGCGCCTCGGCTTCCTGGTAGTGTCCCGAATGGAGTGCCGCCGCGGCGGCGGGCGGTCCGCCGGGCCAGGAAGACGCTGGGGGGACGGGGGCGGCGGACGCCGGCGGCGCAGTGCCTCCTGCCGAGGCCAGCAGCAGCCCCGCGGCCATTCCCGCCGCCGCGGCGCCGCGAACGCGAGGATTCCTCATCCCTTCTCCTTCCGGGCGGCCTCGATCCGCTCGGTGATCTCGGCGATTCGGTAGAGCAGCGCCTCGAGTTCCTCGAGATACCGCGCTTCCTCCATGCTCTCCCGGACCTCGCGGAGCGCATCCACCCGGGCGGCGAGTTCGTCCCGCTCGGCGATGAGTGCCGCGATCTCCGGATCGCCGGCTTCCGCAGCAGCCTCGGCTGCCGCCGCGGTCCGCAGCATCAGTTCCCGCCGCGCTGCGAGCATGCCGTCCGACCCGGGAGATGCCTCCGGGTCAAGACTGCCGACTCCATCCCCGTTGTCGTCGAGAAGCGGGTGTTCCGAGCGCAGCAGCCCTGCCTGCTCGTACTCCTGCTCCACGCCGCGCCGGGCGAAGTCGAAGGCCTCCAGCGCCGACAGCCTCCCGTCCTTGTTCCGGTCGGCGCCGGCGCCCGAAAACGCTGCGATGAAGTGCTTCGCGAAGCGCGTCTCGTTCGTCTCGTGGGCCCGCGAAGCGGTGAGCAGCACCCGGCCGGGCGCCGACAGCGCCGGCACGAAGGCGCCCGAAGCGCTGCCGAGGTGGGCCACGGTTACCTCTCCCTCGGAAATCCCGTTGAGCATCTCGGCCAGGTCGCCCGGGGCGAGATCCGGGCCCGGCAGCTGGAATCGGGCGTCCGCCCCGCCGCTGCCGTGGCCGATGAGAACGAGGAGCAGAGGTTCTCCCGGATCGATCCCGGCGCCGGCGGCAGCGATCTGACGGCGGATCTCCTCGCGGGTGCTGCGCCCGGTGGGAACGCACGCCCCGGTTGCTTGCCCCGTTTCCGCAGGCTCCGCCTCCCGCTCCAGGAGGAGCTGGACCGAGAACGGCGCCGGTCCGGAAACCGCGGCCTCGCAGAGTTCCCGAGCCCAGCGGGAAAATCGTTTACGGTGATTCGGGCTCCCCCCGATCCCGGCGACCACGAGGAGCGTCGGCTGCCCCCTGCGCCCGGAAACGGCGGTCCGCATCTCCGCGAGGCTCTCTCTACCGGGAAAGAGCCCGAACGCCGACGGCGCGGCAGCGATCAGGGCGGCAGCGATCAGGGCGGCAGCGCGCAGCGAGGCGCCGGAATCCCTCACCGAAGACCCCGCAGTGCGCGAAGACACCACTCGCCGGCCAGGAGGCCGAAGATCGCGAGGAACAGCGCCGGGACATTCCAGAGTTCCCGCCGCTCGATCACCGTGGCGCCCGAAGCGGCGAGGCTCAGGTCGAGCGCGAGCCGATCCGCCTCGTCGAGGCCGAAGACGCGCCCGCCGGTCGTTTCGGCGATCCGGGAGAGCAGTTCCCGATCCGCCTCGGCCTCGAAGAACTCGTCGTCCACCCTCCCGGCCTCGAACCAGGCCTCCCCCACCGGACGAGCTCTCTCCGGGCCGGCAGCGCTCTCCGCCCCGTCGCGTCCGCCTCCGGACTCGGGTATCGAAGCACGCGCTTCCACCCGATAGGCGCCGGGCGCTGCCGCCCGATAGACGCCCGTGTACTCGCCGTCTGCCTCCCCGTTCCAGCGGAGCGGCACGACCTCCAGCTGCCCGTCGGGGGCGGTGACCTCCGCTTCGACGACGGCGCGGTTCACGGCGAGGAACCGCTCGTCCTCGACGCTCGCTTCGAGCACGATCGGCTCTCCGAGGAGAGCCCGGGCGGGGTGTATGGAAACCTCGACCCGGCGCGGAGCGTCGGCCGCCAGCCAGCGAAGCAGCCGCCGCCAGAGCAGTTCGTGCGTCTGATCCTCGACCGCGACTGCAGCGTCCATCTGCCACACCCACAGATCCTGGACGGTCAGGCTCGCGGCCCGCCCGCGCCCGAAACGCTGCGATGCCAACACCGGTTCCGGCACGCCGCCTTCCCGAGCGCCTTCGAGCAGCACCGAGGCGCCGGGCTTGGGCAGCCCCGCGAGGTTCACGCTGGAGAGCAGGGGCAGATTCTGGTAGCGCTCCCGATTCGCCGCGGGGTCCGGGTCCAGCCGGACCACCGGATGGGCAGCGCCGGCCCGCGTCGGCAGGACGCGCAGGGAGCGGAACGGGGAGGCGGGCGTCTCGGAAGCCCCGGCCGGGGCCTGCGGGTCCTCAGCGAGCGAAAGCGGCAGAACCTCGGCGAGCGGGGTGCCGCGGTAGCCGCCCTCGGAGTAGGCGCTTCCCCCTCCGAGGGTGAGGAGGCCGCCACCCCGTAGGCTCACCAGATCCCGCAACATGTCGAGCTGGTCCTGGGTGAAGAAGCTCGCCTCGACGCTGCCCAGCACCACCCCGGAGTAGCGGAAGAGTTCCTCGCGGGTATCCGGGAAGCCGCCGGCCAGCTCGCCGGGGCTCGCGACATCCAGCCGGTAGAACTTTCCTCCGGCAGTTCGCAGCAGGCAGGCCACGCGCAGTTCGGGGTCGTCGGCGATGGCGCGGCGCAGGAACTTCATCTCCCAGCGCGGCTGCCCCTCGAAATACAGCAGCTCCACGACCCGGTCCTCGACCAGGACCAGCGCGCTGCGCTCGTTGTTTCGGGTCATCTCCTCCCCCGGGAACGGCGCTACCCGGAAGCGCAGCCGTCTCGCCCCGGCTTCCTCGACCGGCGTGAGCACGGTGACCGCGGTATCCACCATCGCGCCTTCGAGGCGAACCGCCGCCGAAGCGCTGATCCGGCCCTCGTCCAGGACCTCGAGGCGCGCTGTCCGGCCGCCCAGCCCCCGCGCCCGCAGCGGGATCCGGATCTCCAGCATCGAGCCCCGCAACACCCGCCGCGGCACCTCGGGGACCCCGAGTTCGAGGTCCGTTTCGAATTCGGACCCACCGACCGCGATCGGATACACCCGAACGCCCTGCGCCTTCAGCTCGAGGAGAGTCTGCTCGAAATCCGGCGCGCCGGGGCCCGCCGCCGGGACCGCTCCGTCGCTCAACAGCACGATCCCCGCGAGCGGTGCCGCGCCCAGTTCTTCCGCCACCCGGCCGAGCGCCCCGAAGAGGTCGGTTCGCGCCCCGAGGAACGACAACTCCGACGGAGATGACACCCGTTCCACGGTGTCGGAAAACCGGAAGAACCGGGTCACGAACTGGCGGTCGAGTTCCGGTCCGAGCGCTCCGGGTACTTCGGAGCCGTCCTCGGGAAAGGCGCGAAGCACCGCGTCTCCCCGGCGCATGCCCTCCCCGTTGTCCTCGGCGTCGGCGATCTGCATGCTGGCCGAATCGTCGAGCAGCACTCCGACGATGTTCTCCTGCGGAACCACCAAGGACAGGACGAGTTGCGGGCGGAGCAGGCACAAGAGCGCCAGGGAGATCGCTCCGGCGCGGAGGGCGGTGAGCAGGAGGCGCTCCCGGGGGCGAAGCCTGCGGCCAACGCGCCGATACCCCAGCACATACCAGACGGCCGCCGCGATCAACGCCGCGGCGGCGCCGAAGACGGGCCACGGCGCGAGCAGCATCAGTTCGCCCCGCTCGAAGGCGATCGGAGGATTGCCGAAGAGCCACTCGAAGACGCGCAAGATCACGGGGAAGAGAGGTTCCGGAAGGTCGACCGGGTCGGACCGCCGGTCAATGGGTCATCGCGTAGATGATGAAGTTGACTCCCATTTCGTAAGCGTAGGTCGAATAGCGGAGGGGGTAGTAGGGGTTTTCGGCCCATTCCCAGGCGTCACCGAGGTCGGTGTTCCAATTCGCGAGCACCATCAGACGCCGCTCATCGTCGAAGATCCCCTTCACCCCCGGCACATAGCCATCGCGTTCCCAGGTAGGGCCGCCCCGCATCCCCTGCCCCACATTGGGCACCTGGACGATCTCGTCCACTTCGTAGAAGGCGCGGAAGACCGGATGGTCCAGCGGGACATCTTCGATCGGGCGCCCCGGCAGGACTCGGCCCATCTCGTGGGCGAAGTTCCGCCATTCGTCGGTGCCCCAGAAATCGTCCACCACGAGGAACCCGCCGGAGAGGAGGTAGCGCCGAAGTGCCCGGACTTCCTCCTCGGTCATCGCCATGTAACCGACCTCGACGGCATAGAGGAAGGGGTAGCGGCCGAGGTCCGGGTCGGTCAGCAG
Organism: Vicinamibacteria bacterium; assembly: GCA_963422395.1. Classification (GTDB taxonomy): domain Bacteria; phylum Acidobacteriota; class Vicinamibacteria; order Marinacidobacterales; family Marinacidobacteraceae. The sequence continues at coordinate 1,541,174 of OY729431.1, forward strand.
GACTCCGTTTTCCCCCTCGTAGGAATCGAGGTTCGTGAGCCGTTGAAGCCCGATCAGGAACTGCCGGTCGGCCTTGGGATAGTCCACATGCCAGCCGCGCCAGCCGTAGCTGGAATAGGCCGCCCGGGTGAAATAGAAGTCGTGAGGCCGCTGGTGCGCCGGAGCCTTTCGCCCGAGCCCGTCACCCACAGCTTCGGCGATCAGCTCCCGCAGCTGGAGAGGGGTCGGTTGGCTCGCCGGCAACGGCGGGAAGAGCGGCGTCCAGCCGGTCAGCCCCGCCGCGGCCGGAACGGCGAGCAGAAGGGAAGCAGCAATCGCTCGGCGGCGCACGGCGAGAGAGACTATCGCGGCGGGATCCGCTGGTAGGATTCTCCGCCCTGCTGAAAATCGCGCTTCTCCGGAGAGGTATTGCCATGCGGCTTCTTCCGCTGCCCATCGTTCTCCTGGCGCTCGCCGCCGGTTCCGCCTGTACTCCGGTCGAAGAATCCGGGCCCGCCGAAGAGGCTGCGGCAACGCCAGCGTTCGTTCCCGGACCGCCCGCGGACTTCGAGAGACCGCCCATCCCGGCGGACAACCCCCAGACTGCGGACAAGGTCGCCCTCGGAAAACAGCTCTATTTCGACAGGAGGCTCTCGGCGGACGGCACCCGTTCCTGTTACGACTGCCATCTCGTCGAACACGGCCTCACCGACGGCAAGCCGGTCGCCGAAGGCGCGCTGGGCCGGGTGCTGACCCGATCGAGCCCCACCCTTTGGAATATCGCCTATCACGACGAGTTCTACTGGGACGGACGGAGCGGATCCCTCGAGGCCCAGGCCCGCGCCGCCTGGACCGGCGGCAACATGGGCGCCGACGCCGACACGGTGGTCGGGGAACTGAACGCGGTTCCGGGCTATCACGATCAGTTCCAGGAGGTCTTCGGCGGGCCGGCGACGCCCGAGAATGTGGTCCAGGCCATCGCTGCCTTCGAGCGGGAGGTCTTCTATTGCGGCGATACCGCCTACGACCGTTGGCGGCGGGGGGAGAGCGCGGCGGTCTCCGATCGAGCCCAGCGCGGCGCCGAGCTCTTCACCGCAGACGCGGGCTGCGCCGCCTGCCACAGCGGGGTGCTGTTCACCGACAGGAAATACCACAATGTCGGCATCGGCATGGATGCCGAGGAGCCCGATCTCGGCCGCGGACGGGTCACCGAGGAGGACGCCTGCAGCACGACTGCGGACGAACCCTGCCAAGGCGCTTTCAAGACCCCCACCCTCCGGGACATCTCGAAGAGCGCCCCGTATTTCCACGACGGCAGCGTCGTTACCCTGGAGGAAGCGGTGCGTCTCATGGCGAGCGGAGGAATCGACAACCCCTGGATTGACCGGGACGAGTTGCAGGATCGGGAATTGAATGAAGAGCAGATCGGCGATCTGGTGGCTTTTCTCGAAACGCTCGACTGCGAACACGGGTCGGAGATCTTCCAAAGGCCCTCCCTTCCCGAGTAGGACAGACCCCGATGGAGATCAGGTTCGAAGGGCGCGGGGAGCGCTGGACGGGCGCCGCCCGGATCGCCGAGCGGCAGGAAACCGACAAATACCAACCTTGGTCGGTCGAGGTCGAAAGCGGCGGCCGTTCCGTCGAGGGGACGATGCTGGTGACGGATCTGGCTGCGGAGGCCGCCTCCGAAAAGGCCCGAAGCAGCGGGGAAGATCCCGGCGCCATCCTGGCGCGCGCCTTTTCGCAGTCGCTCACCGCCGAACTCGGACTCCGCTCGCTCGCCTCCGGTTTCCGTTTCGTCGTGGATCACCGCTGGATCGTCGGTTACTGAATCCGGCGCGCCCCTCCGGGATCGCCCTGCGGCCCGCTTGGCGGGTCGTCCGCCGAATCGGGTTACGGCGGGTCGGGGAGTTCGAAGGCGCCGTAGTAGCCGCGCCGCGCCCGGATCTCGACATCGCCGAGGTCGGGACGGTCGATTTCCACTTCGATGCGCCGGTATCGGCCCTCTCGTCGGGAGTTCGTCGAGATGTACCCCAGGTTGTACTGGCTGTAGAGCTCGTCGAGGATTCGGTCGTAGAGCTCGTCGAGCTGATCCAGCGAGGAAGCGAGGGAATACGAGCCGCCGCTGGCATCGGCGATGGCGCGCAGAAAACGCGAATCGTGAAAGGCTTCATCGTGCCGCCTGCGGTCGCCGAAGTGGATCGAATGGATCTTGGTGTCCCCGAGCTTCACGAGGTCGAGCGCTTCCGAGAACATCAGCGTGGAGCGTGAATCGGCCCCATCGCTGAACACCGCCAGGGTCTTCCGGCCTTCGTAGTCGTACACCCGGTCGAGGAAAGTGGCGACCGCATCGTAGAGCGCGGTCCAGCCGTCGGCTTCGATGTCGTAGATCCGGTTGGAGATGGTGCGCTGATCGTCCGAGGAATACTCGGAGAGCCAGATGTTCTCGTCGAAGCTGATGATGAAGAGATGCTCCGTTCGCGGGATGTTCGTGAGGAACTTGATCGCCGCCTCCCGCAGCAGCGGCATGTCCTCCTCCATGCTGCCCGAGGAATCGAGCAGCAGCCCGATCACCTGCCGCATCGAGAGTTCCTCCTTCTGTTCCGGGGGCAGCTCGACCCAGGACTCCTCGATCCCGGCGCCGAACACCACGATCTCCTGCTCCACGCCATCCTCGAGGATCCGGAAATCCCGGGCGGCGAGCCCGGTGATGAACTCGCCGTTCTTCCGCGTGACCGCAACCGGAACCGACACCAGATCCACGCCGGCCTCGAAGCGGGGAATTTGGGGGGAGTCCTGTCCGAACCCCCCGCTGACGGCCGCACCGGTACCGAGCGCGAGAGCCAGGACTTTCAGCCTCATCGGCCGAATTCTCCCACGAGTGGAAGCGACCCGCATGAGCGGGGCGGATCGGTCTTCGTCAGACCAGTCCTTCGACGGTCGCAAGCGCGAGGTCGAAGCGGTGGAAAGGAGGCATCACATAGACCCCCGCCGCGAGCCCGCGCGCCGCTCTCACCATCTCCCTGGCGACCGAAACACCGACCTCGCGCGCCCGTTCGCGGGTCGGCGCCGCCGCGAGCCGGGCGCGCACCGTCTCCGGCACCGTCATCCCCGGCACTTCGTTGTGCAAGAACTCGGCGTTCCGGGAACTCACCAACGGGAGCACTCCCACCAGCACCGGCACCCCTTCCTCTCGGATCCGGCCGAGAAAAACCTCGAGCAGGCGGGGTTCATAGACCGGCTGGGTGAGGCAGTAGTGCGCGCCCGCCTCCCGTTTGCGGTGGAACTTCCGGATCTCGGCTTCCGGATCGGGGGCCGCGGGATTCGCTCCCACGCCGATGTGGAACGCGACGGTTCCCCCGAGGGTGTTGCCGGCCAGATCGCGTCCGTTTCCCAAGCCGTCGAGGATCCGGACCAGGCCCACCGAATCCACATCGAAGACAGCGGTCGCGTGCGGATAATCCCCGAGTTTCGGTGGATCTCCGGTCACCGCCAGCAGGTTGCGGATGCCGAGCGCGTGGGCGCCGAGCAGGTCCGCCTGGATTCCGATCAGGTTCCGATCCCGGCACTGGTAATGGAGGATCGCTTCGACCTTCGCGTCGCGCTCCAAGAGAGCGGCGAAGGCGATCGCGCTCATGCGCGCCGTCGCCCGCGGCCCGTCGGCGATGTTCACGAAGCGAATTCCCGCACCCGCAAGCCGTCGGGCGCGGTCGAGGAACCGGCCGGCGCCGCCCCCCCGGGGCGGATCCATCTCCAACGAAACCACGAATTCTCCCTGCGCCAGAGCCCGCGCCAATGTGGAGCGCTCGCTGGCCGGAACCGTCGCGGCCCTTGCCGAGGGGGCCCCGGTGCGCTCCACGCGGGCCCTCCGCGCGGGAACGGATTCGCGGGGGCGTCCCGCCGAAGCCGCCCGGACCACGCCGGAGATCGCCGCGATGTGTTCCCGCCCGGTGCCGCAACAGCCGCCGATCATCGCGACGCCGAGCCCGAGGTAGCGCTTCGCGTAATGGGCCACATAGTCTGGCGAAGAGGGATAGAGAAAACGACCTTCGACTCTCGCTGGAATGCCGGCGTTCGGCTGCGCCACCAGCGGTAACTCCACTGCTTCCCGCATCCGTTCGAGTGCGGCCAGCGTGCTTTCCGGCCCCACCCCGCAGTTGGAACCCACCGCGTCGGCCTCGGCGTCGGCGAGGGCCCGGGCGGCCCGTTCCGGGGACGCGCCGAGGAGCGTCTCCCCCTGCCCGGAAAAGGTCAGGAGCACGAGTACTCCGATTTGCGGTGCCGCCTCTCGAGCGGCACCCAGAGCCAGCAGCGCCTCCGGCAGGCTGGTGAAGGTCTCGAGCAGCAGGGCGTCGGCGCCGGCCTCGACGAGGGCGGTGACCTGTTCGGCGAACGCCGCCCGGATCGCTGCCGCCGCCTCCTCGTCGAAGGGGCCCACCACCTCTCCGGTCGGCCCTACGGAACCGAGCACGAGCGCTTCCGAGCCCGCCGCGCTCCGCGCGATCTCGACGCCGGCGGCGCTGATCGCGGCGACCTCCGCCCCGAGCCCGTACCGCGCCAGCTTGTAGCGATTCGCTCCGAAGGTGTTCGTGGTGATGAGCTCTGCGCCTGCGCCCCGGTGCGCTGCGTGGATGGCCCGCACCCGCTCGGGATCCCGCTGGTTCAGCTCGTCGAACGAACGCCCGGGAGAGGCTCCTGCGGTGTAGAGGGCCGCACCCATCGCGCCATCGCCCACCCGGGGCCGCTCCTTCAAGAAGGCGGCGAGTTCGGCGCGGCGCATGAGCCGGCGGATTCTAGGTGCCGTCTCCGAGGGGTCCGTCCGGGCGGTGAGCGGGTGCGGCGCCTGCATCCCTGCGGCCGGCGGTGACCTTGCAGCAGGTTGTTCCTGCAAGTGACCCGCTTGCGCGCGGAGCGCCTGGCAGGGCTTGGGGACCGGTCCTCCCGCCCGCATTGCTAGCGGGGGAAGAGGAAGGCAGCGGCGCCGCCGATGGCGAGGAGAGCACCGAAAGGGAGCGGTGTATCGCGGCGGATCCGCCCCGCCAGCAGCAAAGGGGCTGCCGCCAGCAGGCCGAGCAGAGAGGCTGCTGCCATCGCGCCGAGAGTCTGCGCCGGGCCCAGAAAGGCCCCGATCAGCAGCAGCATCTTGATGTCGCCCCAGCCCACCGCCTCGATTCGCCGGAGACGGAGCCAGGCTGCGCGAAGCCCGAAGAGAAGTCCCGCTCCGGAGGCCGCCCCCAGTACTGCGGAGACGATATCCATGTCGGGACGCGGGCCGGCGAGGATGAAGCCGAGGGCCGCGCCCGGCAGCGTGAGCGCATCGGGCAGGACCAGTCGTTCCCAGTCACAAGCACCGAGCGCCAGCAACAGACTCAGGAAGCAGACCCAGGCGCCGAAGACCGCGGCTCCCTCTCCGGCCGGGGCATACACCACGATCGCGGCAGCCGCGATCTCGACCAGCGGATAGCGACAGGAGATCGGATCCCGACAATCGCGGCAGCGGCCCGCGAGAAACACGAAGGACAACACCGGCAAGTTGTCTCTGACCCGGATCGCCGCGCCGCAAGACGGACACCGCGATCCGGGAAGGAGCAAGGACTGCCCGGCCGGCATTCGATGGATCAGGACATTGAGAAAGCTCCCGAGGACGAGCCCCGCAGCGAGCCGCACGGCGAGGAACTCCGTGATCTCCGGCATTTTTCCGATCGCTCCCCTGCCGTTTTCAGCGCCCAGGAATCCCCGCCAGCGGGGAGTCAGGGGCGATCCACGGCGTGCCCCCTGCTCCCAGCCGGTAGGGAGTTCCCGCCGGGTCCAGAGGTGCGCCGTCGAGAAGACCAGCCCTGGAGAGATCGGCCCAGCTCTGCGGCGGCTGCCCGATCCGGTGCTCGAACTCCCGCACCAGCAGCGCGAGCTCATCGAGGCGGTCCATGGCGTCGAGCTGCAGCAGGTGGGTCCTGGCGTTGGCCCGGGCCCGCGGATGAGGGGCGCGCCGGAGCAGCGTGCGCCAGAGCGAGCGCGCGGTCCCCCGCTCCCCCGCTTGGGTCCAGGAGCGGGCAGCGAGCGAAGCGAACCACGCGGGTGCACCTTCCCGGTTGCCCGCCGCCGCGAAGATCCGGGCAGCCCCGCCCGGATCCCGGAGGTGCCAGTGACGCACCAGCCCCCGCAGCAGCAAGGCCTCCCAGTCCCGCGGGTGCCGCGCCGTCCAGGCGTCGAGCACGGCATCGGCGGCTCCCGGCTCTCCGGCTCCGAGCGGCGAACCCTCAGCGAGCAGCAACGCCCCGTCCACAGCTGCGGCCCGGTGTTCCGGATCGAAACGCAGCGCCAGGCCGATGAGGGCGCGGAGCCCCGGGAAGTCGGGGTCTCCGGCGAGCCGGCGGGTGCCGTAGTACTGGACGGCGGCGATCCAGTTGGAGTCGGCGAGAAGTCGGCGAGCCCCGCGGGGTAAGGCGGCTACGACGCCATCGCCGAGTACTGCTCCCAGGGGTGCCGGAGCAACCTCGGCAGAGCGAGGATCGTGCTCTGCGACGCGGCTCGCAGCCACCAGACAGCAGATCGCAAGGAGGCCTCCTGCCGTAGTCCATGCCATGGTCCATGCCGTCCGACGGCGAAAACGCGGCATCGACGGCTCAGTGCGGCGCTCGCGACCGACGCGCGAGGCGCGGGAACAGGACGAGGGCCGCGGCCATCGTCCCTGCCGAATAGAGGATGGCGTAGAGAGTGGGCCGGACGAGGGCGGCGAAGTTCGGAGAGGAAACGGGTTCGAGGATGCTGAGATCGGGCAGCAGGAGTCGAGCCGCCGCGGAGAGCGGCTGCAGGTATGACAGCGGCGGCGCCGGCGGCAGGCTTCCCGAAAACCATCCCGCAGCAGCAGCCGCCGCGGCGAGAGTCGCCGCCGCTGCGGGGTGTACCAGCGCGCTGAAGAACACCGCCAGCGCCAGAACCACCAGGAGGCGGAGCAGCAAGAGCCAGCCGCTGACCACCGCCGCTTCCGCCGCCGCCCCGTACGCCGAGGCGAGCCAGACCAGCAGCGCGAGAGTGGCGAGGCCGGCATACGCGGCGAGCCCCGCTCCGAGCCCCAGGAAACGGCCCGCCAACAGCAAGGAAGCGGAGACCGGTCGGGCCAGTTCCACAGGACCGAGGACTCCTCCGCGGTCCGCCAGGCCGCTCCCGTACGAAAGCGCGAGCAGCCAGCCGAACAGGCCCGCCGCGGCCCAGCCGATATCCGCAGCGAGGCGCTCCCCGCTGCCCACCGATGCCGAGGACAGCACTGCCGCGAACCCGAGGGACGCCAACACGAGCGCCAGCGCGGCGATCAGGCTTCGGTCGTGGAAAAAGCCCCGGAAGGTGACCCCGGCGGTGGCGGCCAGAGGGCGGAGAGCAGGCGGTGCGCGCCGCCGGGAGCGGTCGCTCAACGGCGATCGCGCGACGCCCGGCCGAGCGCTATGGCGAGCCAGTCCCCGGCAAGCCCGGGACCGCCGATCTCGCCCACTGTCGGGAGGGGCGGCTGCTGGCGCTCTCGTCCGGCGGCTGCTTCCCGGAATCCGGACGGCTTTCCTTCACCGGCGACGGCTCCATCCACCAGCAGGATCAGCCGGTCGGCCAGCGCCTCGACAGCCGCGGCATCGTGGAGGCTCAAGAGCACCGCCGCTCCGGACCGGGCGGCGTCGTGGATAGCGCCGATGGCCCGAATCCGCGCTACCGGGTCGAGCCCGGTGAGCGGCTCGTCCAGGATCAGGCCCGCGGGCCTGCCGAGGAGGGCCTGGGCAAGCGAGATGCGGCGGCGAACCCCTCGGGAGCAGCGCCCCGCTGGGGCGTCGAGCTGCGCCTCGATTCCGAGCGACTCGGCGGCGCGCTGCGCCTCCCGGCGGGAATCCTTCCGGGGCAGCCCCGCGAGAGCCCCCGCATAGCGAAGGAGGACACCCACCGGGAGTCCGGGCGGAAAGTGGTCCTGCTCTCCGGCGAATCCGAGCCGCCGCCGGGCTTCGGCATCGGCGGCGCGGCGGCCGTCGAGGAGGGCTTCGCCCGAATCCGGCGTGAGGAGCCCGGCCAGCAGACGCAGCGTCGTTGTCTTCCCCGAGGCGTTTTCACCGCAGAGGGCCACGACTTCGCCATCGCTCACGGCGAAGTCCAGCTTCCGCACCGCGGGCCGGCGTGCGACCGGGAGCCCGAAACGACCCGGCGCCGGATGACTGCCGGTCAGCGCCCGGGCGCGGATTTCCAAACCGGCTGCTCCGATCTCCGATTCATTCGAGAAAGGCGGTTGCGGCCGGCACCGGGCAATCGATGGCCGCGCCGGAAGGGGCGTTGTAGAGCGCTCCGCCGCTCGTCGCCGAGAAGGACCGCACTCCGGTGCGCCCCACATCGGCCGGCTCCGAGTGATAGCAGTAATCGAGCAGGCTTCCCGGGTCGCAGTGATCGGGCACGGTCGTAGGGGTCCCGTTCTCGGCCAGCGTCCGGTTGTAGCCGGACTTCACATAGGGGCTCGTTCTCCCGAGATCGGCGCCCAGGAATTCCGGCGCCGCATCCGGATAGTCGGGGATGCCGATCGTGCCGCCGCAGTCGGTGCCATTGCGGCAGAGGTGGGTCAGATCGGCGAAGAATCCGCAGTTGGACGCCGCGTAGGTCTGTTCGGCGGCGATCACCGCCCGCGAGTCACCGATCGCCTGTGCCTCGTTCGCGGAGAGGCGCGCTCGGAGAAGCTGGGGGATGGCGATTCCGGCGATGACCCCGATGATCGCGATGACGATCAGCAGCTCGATCAGGGTGAAACCCGCGGATCGGTGAGTAGCCTGCCCGGCTGTTTCGGGCCGATTCGCGAAGGGGTCTCCGAGCATGAATCGGAATGGGAACTGTTTCATAAGGATACGGCCTCCCGAGGCGTGATGGAATGAAGAGCGGAACTCACGAGAGTCTTCCGACGAGGGTCCAGATCGGCAGATACATGGCGACGACGATGCCCCCGATCACGCTGCCCAGAACCAGGATGAGCAGAGGTTCGAGGAGCGGCAGAATCGTCGCGGTGGCCCGTTTCACCTCCTCGTCGTAGAAGTCGGCCACTTTCTCGAGCGAAGTGTCGAGTTCGCCGGTTCGCTCGCCGACGCCGACCATCTGGACGACCATCGCCGGAAACAGACCACTCCGTTGCAGCGGCGCGGAAAGCGAGGAGCCCGCCTCCACCCGGGTCCCGATCTGCGAGAGCACTCGTTCGAGATACCGGTTCCCCACCGTGCGTCCGGAGATGGAGAGGCCTTCGAGTACCGGGACCCCGGCTGCCGTGAGCACCGAGAGGGTGCGGCAGAAGCGGGCCACCGCCGCGCGATGGAGGAGCTTTCCGAACAGCGGCAACGACAGCACCAGCCGATCGCAGACCACGCCCCCGGCGGCGGTTCGGCGGAGGCGTTGGACGGCGACGACCGAGCCCAGGAGCAGCAGCCCCGCGGCCAGCGCCCAGGAACCGAAGGACTGCGAAGCGTTCACGACGATGCGCGTAGCGAGAGGGAGCTCGGCATCGAGACCTCGGTAGAGGTCGCTGAACACCGGAACGACCCGCCAGAGGATCACCGAGACGACGAGCGCCCCGATGGCGCCCACCACGATCGGATAGGCGAAAGCGCTCCGAACCTGCGCCGAAATGCTGGCCGCTTTTTCCAGTTCGTCGGCGAGCCGGGTCAGGCTGCGGTCCAGCCGCCCCCCAGCTTCCCCGATGGCCGTCATCGCCACTGCGAGGCGCTGGAAGATCCGGGGATGTCGGCTCATGGCCTGAGCGAGCGAGCTGCCGGACTCCACATCGCGCGCCACTGTCTCCACGGCGCCGCGCAGACGCCGGTTGTCCTGTTGCCGGTGAAGCACCGACAGGCTCTCCGCAAGCGGCAGGCCGGCGCCCACCATGACGGCGAGCTGTCTCATCATCACCGCGATCTGACGGCGGCCGACCGGAAGGAGCGCATCGAACGAGACGATCGAGGCCCATCCCGCAGCATCCGATCGCCGCTTCGCGGCTCGCCAGAACTCCACCGCTCCGCCCCCCGATCATCCCCGTCCGCCCGTGCCCGAACGGAGAGTGGCCTCCAGGTTCTGGGGCTCGTTCGAGGCCGCGAGCGCGTCTCCCCGGGAGATGCTCCCCTGCCGGCAGAGCGCGGCGAGCGCGGTGTTGAGTCCGACCGCGGCGCCGCCGGCGCCCGCCTCCATGATGGCGAACAGCTGATGCAGCTTGTCCTCTCGGATCAGGTTTCGAGCGGCAGGGGTCGGCGCGAGGTGTTCCACGGCAAGCACCCGGCCGCGGCCGTCGGCCCGGGGGACCAACCGCTGGCAGTAGATCGTCTCCAGGGAGGCCGCGACCCGTACCCGCGCCTGACGATGTTTCGAAGCCGGGAACATCTCCACGATTCTGGTGAGCGCATGGATCACCGATCGGGCATGGATGGAGGCCAGCGCGAGATGGCCCGTCTCACTGACGCGCAGCGCAGCGTCTGCGGTCTCACGGTCACGCACCTCGCCGATCATCACCACATCGGGATCGGAACGGAGCACCGAGCGAAGGGCGCTGTGGAACGAAGCGGTGTCGCTGCCGACCTGGCGCTGGGTGATGAGAGCACGCCGGTTGGGGTGGACCACTTCGACCGGGTCCTCGATCGTGACCACATGCACCGGGCGGGTGTGGTTGATGCGATCCAAGAGGGCCGCGAGAGTGGTGGACTTCCCCGAACCGACCGGCCCCGCAGTCAGGATGAGGCCCGATCCGAGCCCTGCCAGGCGGGCGGCGCCGGCTGGCAGCCCGAGGCTTTCGAACGACGGCGCCTTTCGCCGGATGATTCGATAGACGGCGCCGAGAGCACCCCGGCGGCGGAACACGCTGGCCCGGAAACGGGCCACTCCCTCCAGGGTGAATGCGAAGTCGGCCTCCCCGCCACCCTCTAGAAGCGCCTGGTACCGCTGTGGTATTCCGGCAGCCACCATGGCTTCCACGGCTTTGGCGGGGGGAGGCTCGCTCCCCGCCGACGACAGCTTGCCGTCCACCCGGAACCGCGGGGAGGCGCCGGGGCTCAGATGCAGATCGCTGCCCCCGAGACGCACGAGTTCCTGGAGCAGCCGTCCGAGGCCCTCTTCGGGACTGGAAGGGGCTACTGGAGCGGACGAGCTCGGCGGATCTTCCTGCGGAGGGGCAGCGGCTCCCGGGAAGGGAGTCGGATCGGTCGCCACGAAGGATAAAGACGGAATTTCCGACGCAAACCGCCCAAAGATTTTTCACTGCTCCCAATCCACCCATACTGGCGCGCCCATTGCTTTCCGCTCCCGCCCGCTCCGCAGAGCCCGGCGGCGGTTGCTAGCAACCTGTGGACGAAACTCCGTTCGCAGGCTGCGAGACGGTCTCTACCCGGAAGCCTTCGGAGCAGCGCTCCCGGATGGGGGTCAGCCTTCGCTCAGTCGTCCTTCTTGGACCCGCGGTCTGGAGAGTCCGCCGTATCGGAGTTGGTGATGGTTTTCACGGACTTCCGGAAGTTGCGGATGCCTTCTCCGAGACCGGCGCCGAGCTGTGGCAGCTTGGCGGCGCCGAAGATGAGGACGACGATCCCGAGGATGATCAGGAGTTCGGTGGCACCGAACGGGCCGAGCAGGAGGACCGGAACCCGAAGAAGAGCAGGCATGGGGACGATTCTATCCGGTTGCGACGGGCACCGCTTCACCTCGGGCTCGCTCGTACGCGAGTGCGGCGACGGCGATGTCCTCCGCGGCGATCCCCTGAGATTCGAAGAGCGCGCCGCCCCGAGGGTCCGTCGGCTTACCGGCGGCCACCACCTCGCCGAGCGTTTCGATGCCATCCCAATCGAGTTCTCCGGCGGCCGTGAGCGGAGCGAGATCCCCGCACTCGAGCCGGGCCTGTTCGCGGTCGTCCACCACGATGCGGCCGGCGCGGCGCACTGCGGCGCTGTCGAGTTCGCGGCGGGTGAGCGCGTTACCTCCCGCTGCAGCCACGAAAGCATCCGGGGCGAGCCAGGCGCCGCGCACCACCGGATCTCGCGCGCTGGTGATCGCCACCACCATCTCCTTGTCGCGGACTGCCGTTTCGGCGCTCTCTACCGGAACCACCTCCACCCCCAGGCTGGCGCTCATCGCAGTCGCGAACGACCGGCGGGTCTCGGGGTTTCGGCAGAATGCCTCCACGCGGCGAAGCGGCCGGACCACCGCGAGGGCCTCGAGTTGGGTCCGCCCCTGGACCCCGCAGCCGACGATGCCCACGGTGCCCGCCGAACCGGCGGCGAGATGGTCCGCAGCGACTCCGGTGGCGGCGCCGGTGCGGATCTGGCCGAGCGCATCGGCCTCCATGATCGCGGCGAGCGCGCCGCTCGCCTGATCGAAGAGCAGCAGCACGAAACAGGCGCCGTCGCGCCCGCTGAGATAGGCCTTGACTCCCAGATGACCGAAAGCGGCGCTCCCCGCGCTCATCGTGTGGAGCATCCGGCCCGGGATGCGGACCCGCTGCCGGGAACGGTTCTGTGCGCCTCCTTCACCGAGTTCGCGGAAGACTTTCTCGACCGCGGCGACCGCATCCCGCATCGGCAGCGCCGACCGCACGAGCGCCTCGGGAAAGTAGAGAGTCATCGCCGAAACCCGGAAAGCGCCAGTTTCCTACAATTCTTCCTGAAATGCATGTCCTGACCGGTGTCCAGATGCGGGAGGCCGACCGCCGAACCATCGCGGAAGCCGGCATTCCGGCGCGGGTACTCATGGAGAACGCCGGGCGTGCGGTCGCCGCTGCGGTCGCTCGGGAAGCCGCCGCAGCGCCCGGACGCCGAGTGCTGTTGTTCTGCGGCCGGGGAGGAAACGGGGGGGACGGCCTGGTGGCGCTTCGCAGCCTCGCCGCCCGCGGATTCCCGGCGACCGTAGTGCTGCTCGCCGATCCGGAGAGGCTCACGGGCGCCGCGGGCGAAAATCTGGAAACCGCGACCCGGCTCGGACTCGATGTTCTGCCGGTCCCCGATGAAGGCGCCTGGAAACAGGTGCTCGAGAGCGGCGCCCCCTTCGGCCTCGCGGAACCGGCACCGGGCGTGGTGGTGGACGCCCTCCTGGGATCGGGAGCTTCCGGACCGCTCTACGGCCTCGCCGCGCGGGTGATCACCGATCTGGATCGGTTGCCGCTTTTTAGGAAAGCGCGGCGGGTGGCGGTGGACATTCCCAGCGGGCTTTCCGCGGACAGCGGCTGCCTGCCCGAATCCTGCTTCCGCGCCGATTGCACCGTGGCCCTCGCCGCTCCGAAGATCTGCCATTTCGTGTTTCCGGCGAGCAGCGTCTGCGGACGGGTGGAAGTGGCGGAGATCGGAATCCCGCGCGCCCTGATCTCCGCTGGGGCCCGAGGGGTGAGGACGAACGACGCCCTTCGGGTAGCCGCGCTCCTGCCGGCCCGATCGCCCGGAGCGCACAAGGGCCAACTCGGGCGGTTGCTGCTCGTGGCGGGCTCGCGGCGGATGCCGGGCGCGGCGGTGCTCGCCGCCCACGGCGCCCTCGCTGCCGGCGTCGGCCTGCTCACCGTGGCCGGTCCTGCGGAGGCGCTCGGGAGCCTCCCTCCGGAAGTGATGCGGCTGCCGCTCGCCGCCGGTGCCGAGGGGGAGATCACGGTGGACAGCGCTCTTCGGATCGCCGAGTTCGTCGGCTCGTCCCGCGCCGACGCGATCGCCGTCGGACCCGGCCTCGGCGATGCCGAGGAGACGAAGGAGGCAGCGCGCCGCATCGTGCGGATCACCGAGGCGCCGCTCGTACTCGATGCCGACGGGCTAAACGCCTGGGCGGGCCAGGCCGGAGATCTCGCAGCGCGGCCGGCTCTCGCGCTGACCCCGCATGTTGGCGAGGCTGCCCGGCTCCTCGCCGCTCCGAGAGCGAAAATCGAGGGGGATCGTCTCGATTCCGCCCGCCGACTGGCTGGAATCACCGGAAACGCGGTCGCGCTCAAAGGGCCGGGGACCCTGATCGCAGCTCCCGACGGTGCCGTCTTCGTGAACCGTTCCGGCGGCCCCGAACTCGCCGCCGGAGGCTCGGGAGATGTCCTGACCGGAGTGGTCGGCGCTTTGCTGGCCCGGAAGCTTTCCCCGATCGACGCACTCTCGGCGGGTTCCTTTCTGCACGGCCTCGCAGGCGAGGCCGCGAAGGACCGTTACGGCGAAGACGCGGTGAGCGCTTCCATAGTGGCGTCCCATCTCGGAACCGCGATCCGTCAGGTGCGCGGCCAGCGCACCCGAGGCGACTGTGGGTTGGAACGAAATCGGGAACAGCGAGAGCAGGATGTGTGAGAGCGGGCCGGGCCGATCGGCGGCGAACCACCACTCGCTGAGCCGAAGCCCCGAGGAGACCATCGCCGCGGCTTTTCGGCTGGCCGCGGGCCACCCCGGCTGCCGGGCCTTCTACCTCGAAGGCGGCCTCGGAGCGGGGAAGACGGTGTTCGCCAAGGGGCTCGCCCGCCACTACGGAGTGGACCCGCGGCAGGTCACGAGTCCGACCTTCGCCCTGGTCCAGCGCTACGGCGAAGGGACGCGTCCGCTCTACCACCTCGACCTCTATCGGATCGAGCGCGCCGAAGAGCTCGAGGAGCTCGGTATCGAGGAGATGGAAGAAGAGGATGCGGTGGTGATCGTGGAGTGGCCGGAACGGCTCGGGCGATTTCTCCGGGAGGATGCGATCCGGGTGCGGCTCGACCGGCAGGCCGACGGGACTCGGCATATCGAGTTCCGGTGGGAGGAGCGTTAGCAGCCTGTGGTTTTTCGGATGGGGGATGGTGTGGCGGGATGGGGAGGGATTAGTGTAGGAGTCATGTCATTAGGACGAACACCACGGGAGAGGCAGGGGAAGCTCTGGATTGCGACTGCGGAGCTGCCGCGACCCGGCGGCGGATCGATTTGGAGACGCACGAGGCGGTGAATGCCTGGATCCTGCGGCGGTTGCGGGAAGCGGGCCTGTTTCGGGGGAAGACCCTGGGAGTGGCGGTGCATCCGGGGCCGAGCGGCGACACCGGGACGGTGGGCAAGACGCTGGAAGCGATGGATCGGACGCTCCCGGCGGCGAAAGCGGAGCTGCCCACCGCCGATGGGGGGCACCGGGAGGCGCAGACGGCAAAGCGCGAGGGCACACCAACCTGCGGAAGCGCCTGCTCCTCCATGTCGGCGGCTTCGATCTGGCTCTCCTGATGCGCTCTCACACCGGGTTCGGTACTCCCCGGCAGTTGCAAAACCGGGCTCTGGCGCGTTTTCTTGCGAAAACAGCACTCATGGGACGGCTCATGCCGCGTCTGAGGGCTGCTGGCGCCCTCCTGCACCCCTTGGGCGGCGCCAACTCACTTCGCAGCTCCCGGCGACCAGGCCTCACTGTTCCGTCCCCTCCCCCACCTTCGTCGTCGATCAGCCTTTCCACCACAGGCTGCTATGGCAGGAGTCGGAAGAGAAGCTTCCGCAGCCGCGTCGGCGGGTCAATCCTCGCGCTCACCGCCTCGGCGGCGGCGGCCTGCGGCGGCGGATCTTCCGGGTCCGCTCCCGCGGAACGGGCCAACCTGCTGCTGATCACGGTTTCCTCGCTCCGTGCCGACCACCTCGGAATCTACGGCTACCCGCGGAACCAGACACCCCGGCTCGATCTGTTCGGGGCCTCGGGAGCGGTGTTCCTCGAAGCCACCACCCCCTGGCCCGAGACCGGACGCGCGGCAGCCGCTGTGCTGACCGGGCGGGACCCGGCCCGGATCACCCGCGGCGAGCCGGCGCGCCTGCTCGACTCTGTCGGCCTCGGCGGAACGCTCCGGGGCGCCGGGTACCGCACCCTCGCCGCAGTGAGCCATCCGGCACTCGCCGCCGAGCTCGGTTTCGCGCGGAGTTTCGACGAATTCCGGGAGCACTGGAACGCCCCGCCGGCCGAGGCCACTGCCGCCATCGCCGCTTTCGGAGCGGAGATCGTCGTAGCGGACTCGGAACAGCCTTTCTTCCTCTGGCTCCACTTCTCGGCCCCCGCGCCTCCCCACGAACCGCCCGACGGAGATCTCGCCGCAGTAGCGGCCGACGGCTTCACCCCCTCGGGGCCCCGCTTCCGCCCGGGCGCGGCGCCCGCGAGAACGGACCCTGCCGAGACCGGCTACGGCGAAGCGGTGGATCGCTACGACGCTGCGATCCGGTCCGTGGACCGCGCAGTGGGTCGGGTGCTGGACGCGCTCGCCGGCGGGCCGGCAGCCGGGAGGACGTTGGCAGCGATCGCCGGGCTCCACGGGGAATCGCTCGGAGAACATGCACCGGTCTTCACCCGTCCCCTCCCCCTCTTTCGGGAGACGCTCCGGGCGCCGCTGCTCCTCGGTTGGCCCGGCGGGGACGCTTCCCGCGTGCCCTCCGGAGTCCGTTTCGGCTCCGCGGTCGGCCTCGCCGACATCTCGCCGACCGCGCTCGCGCTGATCGGCGTTCCGGCTCCCGAGACGCCCCCCGAAGGGGTGATCGGCAAGTCGCTCGTTCCCGCGCTCCGCGGCGAGGACCCGCGGCCCCACCGCCGGCTCTACGCGCAGTCGGAGAACGGACTCTTCGGGATCTTCGACGGCCGGCTGCGGATGTTGCGGATCCCGGTTCCGGGACAGGAGGCACCGCTCTTCGCCCTCTTCGACCTGACCCGGGACCCCGAGGAAGCCGACAACCGTTACCCCGCTGCGGGCCCTTCGCTGGAACCGCTGCGGGCGCAGCTCGAGACCCGGCGGATCCGGACCGTCGCCTGGCGGCAGGAGAACGAACGGGGCGCCGCCGCCGAAGTCTCGGTCGAACTCGCCGCCGCGCTCTCCGCTCGTACCCGCCGCTGACCGACCGGCGCCGAGCGCGTCGCTCCTCCGCGCGGCGGGAATGCCCTCGCTATATTCGCGGCATGGATCGAAACCCCGCCCCAGGCGGTCGGATCGCCGACATCTGCCGCGAAAAATTGCTCGCCGAGTTCCTGCCCCGCCTCGAGGCGGCGGTGGCCCGGCTCTCCGACGAGGACTTGTGGCGGCGACCGAACGAGGCGAGCAATAGCGTCGGCAACCTCGTCCTCCATCTCGAAGGAAATGTCCGGCAGTGGATCGTCTCCGGGCTCGGAGGCGCCCCCGATACCCGGAAGCGGCGGCGGGAATTCGAAGTCCGGGGGCCGCTCCCGCGAGCAGAGATCCTCGGCGTCCTGCGGAGCGCCGTCGAGGAAGCCGATCGGGTGATCGCCGGCCTCGATCCCGGAGAACTCCGCCGCGTCCGACGGGTCCAGGCGTTCGAAGTGGACGGCTTCGAAATCCTCGTTCATGTGGTCGAGCACTTTTCCTGCCACCTCGGGCAGATCGTTTATGCGGTGAAAGCGGCCCGCAACGAGGACCTCGGCTTCTACGCCGGAGTCGCGCTCGACCGCACGGGAACCGGGTTCCTCCCGGAGTAACCTTCCCCCGAGTCGATGAGCTTCCGGAACCCGTGCGGCCGCGGGCTGCTCGCGGCAGCGGCCCCGCTCGGCGGTGCTCTGCTCCTCCTGCCCTCCTGTTCGCTTCTGGCCGGGATGGCGGTGAACTCGCTTTCGGCGGTGCTCTCGAAGAGCGAAGCGGTGTACCGCTCGGACGACGACCTCCAGCTCGTGGAAGGGGCGCTGGCGAACAACCTGAAGCTGATCGAAACGCTGCTCGAGTCGGATCCGGAACACCGGGAGATGCTGCTCAGCGCCACGAAGGGCTTTCTGCTCTATGCCTATGGGTTCGTCGAACCGGAGCTGTTCGATCTCGACTTCACCCAGTTCGCGGAAAAGCAGGCGGTGCGGACCCGGGCAGCGCGGCTCTACCGGCGCGCCGCCGACTTCGGAATGCGCGGCCTCACCGTGAACCATCCGGGAATCGAAGCGCGCCTCCGACTCGATCCCGAGGCGGCGGCTCTCGAACTCGAGGAGGACGACGCCGCGCTCGCCCTCTGGACCGGTACCGCGATGGGAGCGCGCATCGCCATGGAGACCGACAACCCCGAAGCCACCGCCGATCTCGCGGTGATGGGCGCGCTGCTCTATCGGGTCCTCGACCTCGACGATACCGTGGACGGCGGGGTGGCGTACGACTACCTGAGCATCTACGAGACCGCGCGGATCGGCGGATCCCTCGAACGGGCGCGGGAGTTCTACGAACATGCCCTCGAGATCGGCCCGACCCGCCGGCCGGTGCTGTGGTCCACCTGGGCCGAAACCGGTTCCGTCGCTACCGGAAACCGCGGCGAATTCGAGACGCTGCTGCGCCGGACGCTGGATTTCGACATCGATAGCGAGCCGGAGGGCAGGCTGCTGAACCGGGTGGCACAGGAGCGCGCTGCCTGGCTGCTCGAGAACATCGAGGACTACTTCCTCGACGACCTGGAAGACGGATCGGAAGGATCCGGATTTCGAGAACGAGGATCGGAGGGATGAGGATTCGACTCATGGCGACCATCACGAAGCGGCACTTTCTCCGCCCCGCGGCGGCCTTGGCGCTGGCGGCAGCGTTTCTGCCGGGGAGCAGCGCCGAAGCGCGCGTCGCCCTGCGTCTCGCGACGGTGGCGCCCAAGGGCTCGGCCTGGCACCTGATCCTCGAAAAGATGACCGCCGCGATCGGCCGCGAAACCGGCGGCGAGGTGCGCATCCGCATCCTCGCGGGAGGAGCCGCAGGCGACGAGACCGACACGATCCGCAAGATGCGGATCGGCCAGGTGCATCTCGCCGCAGTGTCGAACGCGGGGCTCGCCGAATTGGACGCCAGCGCCTGGACCCTGTCCATCCCGATGATCTTCCGGGATTACGCCGAGTGGGACCATGTCCGGGAAGCGGTGAATCCCACGATTGCGGAGTCGCTGCAGGAGCATGGCTTCCGGGTGCTGGCGTGGGCGGATGTCGGCTGGCTCCACTTCTTCGCCAAAGAGCCGGTGCGAACCCTCGAAGATCTCCAGAGCCTTCGCCTCGCCGGGTCGGCGACCGACCAGACGGCGGTGGATCTGCTGCGCTGGGCCGGCTTCGATCCGGTTCCCATCAACACCGTGGAAATGGTGAGCGGCTTCCAGACCGGGCTGATCGAAGCCGCGGCGCTGCCGATCATCCTCGCCGAGGGCTCGCAGCTCTACCGCTCGGCGGAGTTCATGAACGATCTCAAGTGGGCGCCGCTCCAGGCCGCCTTGATCGTCCACGACACGGGCTGGGAGATGCTCGACCCTTCGCAGCAGGAGGTGATTCGGAGGCTCGCCGCCGAGGCCGCCGCGGAGTTCCGGCGGACGAATCGCGAGCAGGAGCAGCGGTCGCTCGCGGCGATGGAGAGCCGCGGGCTCGAGGTGATCGAGGCCTCTCCGGAGTTCGAGGCGGCTTGGATCGAGGCAGCGGCGAAGACCTACCCGCTGGTTCGCGAGAGGTTGGTCCCGGCACCGGTATTCGACCGCGTCGTCCGCCTTCGCGACGAGTTCCGCGCAGCGCATGAGTAGCGGCGGGGCGCCGCCCCGCGCCCGGTTCGCTGTCTTCGAGGACGCCATCGCAGTTTCTGCGCTCGTCCTCATGGCGGCGATCCCCATCGTGGAAGCCGCGATCCGTCCTCTCCATCCCACGGGGATCCCCGGTTCCACCATGTGGGTGCAACACCTCGCGCTCTGGGTGGGATTCCTCGGTGCCGCGGTCGCCGCCCGCCGGGGCGAACTGCTCGCCCTGACCGCCGGTCCGAGCGTGGCCTCAGACATATGGAAACCGCGGTTCGCTTCGCTGTCCGGCGCAGTGGGAGTCGTGGTATCGGTCGTCCTCGCCTACGCGAGCGTGGTGCTGATTCGGGCCGAGTGGCAGGGCGGGCGCGAGTTGGCGCTCGGGGTCCCGGTCTGGGCCGCCGAAGGGATCATGCCGGTCGGTTTCGTCCTGATCGGCTGGCGGATATTCCGAAGGATCCCGACGCGCTGGGGCCGCTGGACCGCCATCCTCGGGCTCGCGCTGCCGCTCCTCCTCCACGAAGGGCTCCTCGGTTTCGATCTCACCGAGAGCGGCCTCGCCTGGCCGCTCCTCGCGCTGATCCTGGTGGCTGCCGCCCTCGGAGCTCCCATCTTCGTCGCGCTCGGCGGCGCTGCCGCGGTGCTCCTCTGGAGTAACTGGGATCCGGTGTCGGCAGTCTCCGCCGAGGCCTACGGCATGGTCAGCAAGCCGACGCTGCCGACCATCCCCCTGTTCACCCTCGCCGGCTACATCCTCGCCGAGGGCGGCGCCCCGAAGCGGCTGGTGGTGCTCTTCCGGGGACTGTTCGGCTGGATGCCAGGCGGGGTGGCGGTAGTGGCCATCGTGGTCTCGGCGTTCTTCACCTGCTTCACCGGCGGAAGCGGGGTGACGATCCTGGCGATGGGCGGCCTCATGTTCCCCATGCTGCTCGCCGACGGACACCGACCGAAGTTCTCGACCGGCCTCCTCACCTCGGCGGGCTCGCTGGGCCTCCTGTTTCCGCCTTCGCTGGCGGTGATCCTCTACGGGCTGGTCGCCGAGGTGGACATCCCCCGACTCTTCGTGGCCGGGTTCGTTCCGGCATTGCTCGAGATCGCTCTGGTGGCCGGGTTCACGATCTTCGCGACCCGCCGCTTCGCCGGGAAGACCATCCCCTTTCGCCCCCGGGAAGCGCTCCGGTCGCTCGGAACCGCGAAGTGGGAAGCGGCGATTCCCTTCGTCGTGCTCGGGTCGGTGCTCTCCGGCTTCGCGACCTTGGTGGAGGCGGCGGCGATCACCGTGCTCTATGCCCTGTTCATCGAGTTCGTCGTCCACCGCGAGGGAAAGACGCTCGGAGACCTCGTTCGCATCGGCGGGAATGCAGTGACCCTGATCGGCGGGGTGCTGCTGATCCTGGGCACTGCGCTCGGGTTGACGAACTACCTGATCTTCGCCGACATCCCGGGAACTGCAGTCCTGTGGGTCCAGTCCTTCGTCGCCTCGCCGCTCTTCTTCCTGCTGCTCCTGAACCTGTTCCTGCTGGTGACCGGCTGTCTGATGGACATCTACTCGGCGGTGGTGGTCGTCGTGCCGCTCGCCGCTCCCCTGGGGCTCGCCTACGGGGTGGACCCGCTGCATCTCGGGATCATCTTTCTCACGAACCTGGAACTCGGCTACCTGACCCCGCCGGTGGGGATGAATCTGTTCCTCGCTTCTTACCGCTTCCGGCGGCCGCTCGGGGAGGTGTACCGGGCGACGCTGCCGTTCCTCGCCATCCGGGCGGGCGCAGTGCTGCTCGTGACCTATGTCCCCTGGCTCACGCTGACCCTTCCGCGCCTCGTGTTCGGCAGCGGGTAGCAGGGGAACGTCCGCCGGCGCGGTTCACCGAGGAGGACTCGCAATGGATTTCGAGATCGCCCACGGGAAGCGCCGACGCCGCGTACGGCGGCTCTGGTTCCTCGGCGGGGGTGCGGGTGCGGTCGGCCTGATCGCGGTGCTGCTCGGGCGGATCGCTCCGGCCGTCCCCGAGGTGCACCGTGCGGTCGTCTGGAGCGGAGTCGTCGAGCGCGGAGAGATGGTCCGTGAGGTTCGGGGGCCGGGCAGCCTGCAGGTGCCGCCCGAGGAAATCCGCTGGCTGGCCGCGGAGACCGGCGGACGGGTGGAGGAGCGCCGGGTATTGCCGGGGACGCCGGTGGAGGCGGATACCGTGCTGCTGCTGTTGTCGAATCCGGAACTGGAGCAGCAGACTCGGGAGGCGGAACTCCAGCTGCGCGCCCACGAGGCGGAACTCCGGAAGCTGGATCGTCAGGCCGAGGCCGATCTCCTGGAGCAGCAGAGTGCGGCAGAACAGCTCGCCGCCGCCGCGGCGAAGGCCCGCCGGCGCGCCGAGGCGGACCGGAAACTGCTCGACGCCGGGCTCATCGGAGAGCTGATCCACCGCCGGAGCGCGGGGCAGTCCGAGGAACTCGAAATCCGCTATGCGCTGGAAGAGGAACGACTCGCCATCCTCGCCGACTCCGCCGCCGCGCAGTTCACCTCCAAGGAAGCCACCGTGGCCCGCTACCGGGCGGTGTTCGACCTCAGAGCGCGTCAGCTCGCCGCCCTGGAAGTACGTGCTGGAGGACGGGGCATCCTGCTCGAACTGGCGGTGGAGGTGGGACAGGAGGTGACGCCGGGCCAGAATCTGGCGCGCGTCGCCGACCCTCGGGAACTGAGCGCGGTGCTGCGGGTGGCCGAAACCCAGGCCAGCGATGTCGCTCCCGGCCAGCGCGCCCTCGTGGACACCCGCAATGGGGTGGTTCCGGGGGTGGTGACCCGGGTGGACCCCGCAGTGCGCGAGGGATCGGTGGCGGTGGACATCCGGCTCGAAGGCGAACTGCCTGCCGGGGCGCGGCCCGAGCTCTCGGTGGAGGGCAGGATCCAACTGGAACGCATCGTGGACACCCTCCATATGGGCCGCCCGGCCTACGGGCAGCCCGGCAGTACCGTCGGCCTGTTCCGGATCGCCGCCGACGGCGAGAGCGCGGTGCGCGTCCCGGTCCGGCTCGGACGCGGTTCGGTGAACCGCATCGAGGTACTCGACGGCCTCGCCGAAGGCGACGAGATCATCCTCTCCGACACTTCCGCATGGGACGCTTGGGACCGCATTCGCATCCGCTAGGTGTGCAAGCTCACCAGGTTGTTGAGGGGGAAGTCGAGGGCCTGGATGGGGGGTCGGTGATGGAGGCTGGTGTGAGGCCGGTGCCAGTTGTATCGGTGGAGCCAGGCGGGCAGTTGGGCGGCGCGCTGTTCGGAGCTCTGGTAGGTGTGTGCGTAGGCCCATTCTCTGAGAACGGTTTGGATGAAGCGCTCGGCTTTTCCGTTGGTTCGGGGGGTGAATGGACGGGTGTAGAGGTGTCGGATGCTTGCCTGTTCGCATCGTTGGTTGAAGAGGCGGGAGCGGTAGCAGCCGCCATCGTCGGTGAGGAGGCGTTGCACGGGGATAGCGAGGCGATGGAAGAAGGCGAGGGCGTCGGTGAGGAAGGCGGCGGCGCTACGGGCGGATTCGTCGGGGAGGATTTTGGAGAAAGCGAGGCGGGAGTGGTCGTCGTCTCGGGCATCGGGCTCGCGTGAACAACCTACCGCAAGGTCATGGCTAGGAGGCTGCGCCGCAGGTAAAGAACGACCCCCACTGCTGTTAGTCTGCGGCCCGGAAAAACCGGGAGGAGCTTCCCATGAGACGGATCGGCGCATCGCTCGCGCTTCTCGTCTGGATGCCGTCGGTCGCCCTCGGGACCTGGTCGGTGATCGCCGTGGATCGGAATTCGGGACAAGTCATCATCGCCTCCGCCACCTGCGTTCGACAGTCGAGATTCCCTCCTCGGCCGGCGAGAGATCTGATGGATGTACAGGCGGTGATCGTGCCGGGAGCGGGAGTAGCCGCCTGTCAGGCAGGCGTCGACGACACCCGCGCCAATCAAAATCTCGTTTACGAGGAGCTCCGGAAGGGGACCGACCCGAAGCGGATCATCGAGCTGTTGCGCGAGCAGGAGAACCGAAAAGACGAATCGATGATGGAGCGTCGTCAGTTCGGCATCCTCGATCTGCAGGGGCGCAGCGCCGGCTTCAACGGGGAGGAGAACAGCCCCGCTTCCCTCTACCGGTCGGGGCAAGTGGGCGAAGACATCTTCTTTCAGGTCCAGGGGAACATCCTGTTCAGCGACGGTGTCGCGCAAGACGCAGCGCTCGCGTTCACGAAGACCGACGGAACCCTGGCCGACCGGGTGATGGCCGCCATGGAAGCGGCCGACGAAGCCGGCGGCGACCGCCGATGCACCTGTGAAGAAGAGCCCCGACCGGCTGCTCCATGCTCTGGAAAGACTTCGCATGTGGCCTACATCGCCATCGCCGACCGGGACGACCCGACGGGACGGTCGCACAACGACGGTGACTACTACGCTTACCTCAGCGTGACCGATGAGGACATCCAGCCGCACGAGAACGCCAACCCGGTCATCACGCTTCGGCTTCGCTACGACGACTGGAAGAACGCCGGAAGCAGCAGGACCGGCGTGCCGGCGTCGCGGTGATCCCGAAGTGATCGCCGCGCCGCCGAGTGCGCCCCCGGGGAGGAGTTACGCCGCTCGGGGCGCGAGGAGGCGATGCAGCCGCTTGCCGAGGCGGGTCCAGAGCCAGGGGGTGCGGCGGACCGAGAGGTCGAGTACATAGGCGATCAGCGCCAGCAGCGCCAGCAGCGGCCAGAGTGCGCGGGAGCGGATCACCCGGTCGCCGCCCGCAGCGAGCACCTGCGCCGGCGTCGGGGCGAGGACTCCACCGGTCTCGGCGGCGAGGGCGGCGAGGGCCTCCTCATCGGCGGGGAGGAAGCGATATTCGTCGGGATAGCTCAGGTGGATGGCCCGTTCGAGATCCGCGCCTCCGGCGAGGTCTTCGGGCAGCGAGGCACCGAGGATGCGGAAACGGGCGGCGTCCCCCGGCCGCAGGTCCAGCGGCACTTCCGCTTCGAAACGGCCCGGGCCGGTCTGGCGGACCGCAGTGCGTCCGACGAGGCCGGCGTAGCGGATCTCCAGTTCGGGGACGACGCCCACCGGGAAGGTCCCGTCCTCCCGGATCAGGGAGAGCTGGACATCCGCCGCATCGCCCCGCCGGGCGACATCGAAATCGAGTTCGGCCCCCTGCCCCCGCCGCATGGCGTCCCGGACCACCTGGGTCCAGAACTTGCCGTAACCGTCCCACCCCACCCAATCGGCGGCCCAGCGGTTCTTGCAGTCCGAGGTGAACATGGACGCCCGGCCGAGCCCGTACTGCCAGCGGGCGAGAAGCGGCTCCTCGTCGGGGCCTTCGAGGAGCACCTCGGCGGTGTCCTTCGCCATCGTGGCCACGAAGCCCTTCAGCTCGGGGGCGCGGTCGAAGTCCAGCCCGTCGAGCACCCGCGCCTGCTGGCGCACCACCGGACGGAAAGGTTCCTCGACGAGGGTGGCGTCGAGGGCGATCTGCGTCTCCTCGACGAAGATCTGCTGGACCCGCGCCGCGTCGCGGATGAAGTAGCTCCGCCCATCGCCCCAGTCGGCGATGTCCGAGAGCAGCTCGCGGTCCGCCTCCTCACCCACCGCGACCGTCGAGATCGTGATCTCGTCCTCCTTCATCCGGGTGACCAGCTCCTGATAGTCGTCGGGATAGGTCTTCCCGTCGGAGAGGAGGATCACATGCTTCACCTTGGAAGGGCTTTCGTCGAGCTGTTCGTAGGCGCGGTCGAGCGCCGGGTAGATGTTCGTCTGAGCGCTCGCCTGGATGCGGCTGATCCCCTCCTCGATCCAGTCCCGGTCGACCACCAGCTGCAGCGGGATCGTGGTGTAGGGATTCCAGTCGAAGGTGACCACCCCGAAGCGATGGGTGTCCTCCAGCAGGTCCAGCGCCGCCTTGGTCGCCTCCTTGGCGAGAGCGATCTTGCGCCCGTACATGCTGTAGGACTTGTCGAGCACGATCACCAGGGAGAGGTCCTTCCACTTCTCCTTGATCTGGAAGTCGACCGGCAGCGCCTCTTCGAGGATCGAATCCGAGTACCCGTTCTCGCCATAACTGGATTCGCCGGCGGCGAAGACCAGCCCGCCGCCGGCGTCCCGCACATAACGGGCGATCTGTTCCATGGACGACTCGGAGAGCCGTTCCGGCGGCACATCGCTCAGCACCACCGCATCCCAGGCGGTGAGATCGAGACTCGGCAGCGCCGCGACCGGCGCGGTGTTCACCGAGACTCCTTCGGACTCGAGCGCGTTTTGCAGATAGCGGGAGCTCTCGGGCTCCCCCTCGACATAGAGGACCTTCGCCGCTTCGCCGACGGGCGCTTCGATCGCCCGCCGATCGTTGACCTCGAGACCGTCGCCGGGAACCCGGATCTCGGCCTCGAGGACGGTCATGCCGGCCTCTTCGAGGCGCACCGGCACCGGAACGGTCGAAGATCCGGGCGGAAGCTCGACTTCGACCGCCGCGAGCGCCTCCCCGCCGGCGAGGATGCGGACCTCCGCGGGGCCGCCGGCCGAGGAAAATACTTCGACTTCGATGCCGGTCATCTCGCCGGCCCGCGGCGCCGGCGGAAGGTGGACGGCGTTCACGAAGCCGCCGCCGTCGCTCCGCACCGTCGAAGGCGCCGGAAAAACGCGCACTCCTCCCTCCTTGAGTAGCGAAAGGGCAGCCGCGGTGTCGCCTTCGGTCTCCCGGCCGTCGCTGAACAGCACGAGCCGTTTCAGCCGGTCGGGAGGAAAGAGGGCGGCGGCGTGCCGGAGCGCCGCTTCGATGTTCGTGCGGCCCTGATCGAGCGCCCCTGCGGGCGGAGCAGTCCGGCCCGCCGCACCGCTGTCGAACACCTGCACTCCCATCAGCCCGTCGGCACCCGCCGTCGAGACCGCCCGATCGGCGAAGGCCACGAAGTGTGCGTTCCCGGCGCCGAGTCCGCTTCCCGTTTCCCGCGCCCAGGCGACCGCCTGCTCCACCGAGCGCGATGCAACGCTTCGCGACACATCCACCACGAAGGCCACCGAGACCTCGCGGGACCCGGCGCGGACCACCGGACGGCAGAGCGCGAAGAGAAGGAGTCCCGCCGCCGCGAGCCGCAGGACGAGCGACGCCCGGAGCCTGGCCTTCGCCCAACGGAGGTCGGAACGGCGGGCGGCGAGCAGGATCACCCCGAGGAGGGGAACGAGCACGAGAGGCCAGAGGGCGTCGAGAGTCATCGCGGTACCGGTTTCGGGCGCGAATCCTATGGGAGCCGGGCGGTCGTTGCCGGAGGCTGCTAATTTCGCACCGAACCGCCGCGCTCCCCGCGGCCTGGTCGAGGAGTCCGGTGATGCGTCTTTCGTCTTCTATTTCGTTTCCGTTCGCAGCAGCCGGTGGACGAAGTCACACGGCCAAAGGCCGGCGATGCCCAGTGGACCGATCTCGGTGCTCGCGCCGCTTCATCCACGGACTGCTATTCCAAGCGCCGCTCGTTCTCGCCGCACTCCCCGGCGCCTTCGCTCAAGAGCCGCCCCGAACCGCCGCTTCCATCGCGGTGGAACCGGCTTCGCTACTCCTCGAAGTCGGGGAATCGGCCCAGTTGAAGGCGAGGGTGCTCGACGAGAGCGGCGCAGAGTTGTCCGATCTCCGGGTCGTGTTCTTCTCCGGCAACCGGCTCGCCCTCACGGTGAGCCCGGGAGGCTTCGTCTCCGCGAACCGGCCCGGCGAGCACGAGGCCACCGCGCTGCTTCCCGACCAGCCCTTCGACGGGACCTGGGACTCCTACAGTCGGGGCGATCCGGGTCTGCGTGTCTCGGTCACGGTGAGCGTGAAGGTTCCGGAGGTCACCGAGCTGTTCTTCGAGGATCCGCCCGCCGAGGCATATGCCGGCACCGAGCTGTCTTTCTCGGTGTCGGGGCGCGATCAGGCGGGAGACCTCCGCCCCGGAATCACCGCATCCTTCACGACGAACGACGATCGGGTTGCGACCGCCGCCGAGTTCGGCATGGTGTCCTTCCTCGCTCCCGGCACGGTGCGGGTCGTAGCGAGGAGCGGGGAGCTCGCGGCAGAGCACGAGGTCCGGGTGGTGGAGAACCCGACGGACCGGATCGTCCTCCCGGCACCGGAACGAACCGAGGTGCGCGTCGGCGAGGTGATCGCCTTCCGCGCCGAGGCGCGCGATGCCGCGGGCCGGGCGCTCCCCGACCTCCCGATCCGCTTCGCCCTCGAATCGAGGCCGGATTCCTTCCGACCCGAATCGCTCGGGGCCGGGGCGCCGGCGCAGGTCACCGGCGACGGCCGGTTCGTCGCCGAACAGCCCGGGGTATATACGGTGATCGCGATGAGCGGGAGTCAGGCGGCGCGGCGGACGGTGCGCGCGGTGCCGCGCCAGGTGGCCCGCGAAATCGAGTTCCTCGGCCACGCGCGGGTGTCCGACCGGGTGACCGGGGATCTCTGGGTCTGGGAGGGGCTCGACGGGCGCGACTACGCCGTCCACGGAACATGGAACGCCGAGGGGCACGCCTATTTCTACGATGTGACCGATCCGCGGAACATGGAGCGGATCGACACGGTGCAGGTGGACGCCCGCACGGTGAACGATGTGAAGGTCTCCGAGGATGGAACCCTGTGCGTCATCAGCCGCGAAGGCGCCTCCAACCGACGGAACGGGATCGTATTGCTCGATTGCTCTAACCCGCGGGAGGTCGAGATCCTGAGTTCCTTCGACCAGGGCCTCACCGGAGGCGTCCACAATGTCTTCCTCGACCAGAACCATGTCTATGCGGTGAACAACGGCCGGCGCTGGGATGTGGTGAATGTCGAAGACCCGCGCAATCCGTTCCGCATTTCGCGGTTCGAGACCGAGACTCCGGGGCGCTCGGTCCACGATGTGTGGATCCGGGACGGCATCGCCTACCAGGCGGGGCGCACCGACGGCCTCATCATGGTGGATGTCGGGGGCGGCGGCCTCGGCGGCAGCCCGGCCTCGCCGGTGGAGATGGGGCGCTTTCCCCAGATCACCGGCTGGAACCACGCCGTGTGGCCCTTCCGCAGCCCCTCGACCGGGAAGCTGTATGTCATCGGAGGCGACGAAGCGTTCCACCTCAATCCACGGCGGCCGGACGCCGGCGGCATCCTCTGGAGGGAGGCCATCCCCTCGCGCGCGAAGGGCTGGCTCCACTTCGTGGATTTCACCGATCCCGAAAACCCCGCGGAGGTCGCCCGCTTCCAGCTCCCCGACTCCGGGCCCCACAACCTCTGGATCGATGCGGAAGCGGAGATCCTGTATGTCGGCTACTACGACGCCGGACTCCGCGTGGTGGACATCTCGGGCGACCTGCTGGGCGATCTCTACCGGCAGGGCCGCGAGATCGCGCGCTTCTTCCCCGAGGACAACGAAGGCTTCCTCGCCAACGCCGCCTTCACCTGGGGGCCCCAGCCCCACAAGGGAACGATCTTTCTCGCCGACTTCAACAGCGGCCT
The DNA here is from genome assembly GCA_963422395.1 of Vicinamibacteria bacterium. Taxonomy (GTDB): domain Bacteria; phylum Acidobacteriota; class Vicinamibacteria; order Marinacidobacterales; family Marinacidobacteraceae. The sequence continues at coordinate 1,570,028 of OY729431.1, forward strand.
CTGGGCGGTCCGATTGAAAGACCCGGGGGATGCTGCAGGCGGCGGCTCGGAGTGACGCTTCGCCGCTGGACCGAGCCGGGGCGCCCGGCCCCGCGAACCCGCTGAGAGCGCCCGGCGCGGACGATTCTCGCGGTGGTAAAGCCGACCCGGAGGAAAGGACGAACGGTGCGTTCCCCGAAGCTGGAGTTCGTTCGGGTCTGGCAGGGGATCGGCTGGGTGATGGTGCTGGTCGTCGTGGTGGAGACCCTCGCGCCCGACCCGGTATCCGGAGGGTTGGGAATCTGGGACAAGGCCCTGCACTGCGCGGCGTACGCCGGGTTGATGTGGTGGTTTCGTCAGAGTTTCGCCTTGCAGGCCGTCTGGCTGCCGTTTCTCCTCCTCCTCGGCGGATTCCTCGAACTCGCCCAACCGTGGTTAGGCGACCGATCGTTCGATGGCACCGACCTGTTGGCGAACGGGGCCGGCGTTCTCTCGGGGCTGCTGCTCGCTTGGACCGCGCTGGGGCGCACGGTCTCCACCCTGGATCGGAAGCTCACGCGCTTCCTTCGGTAGCTGCGCCGCAATAGCCTGTGGATGAAGTGGCGCGAGCTCCGAGAGCGGTCCCGTTCTCCCGGTGGGGGGCGCGCGGCGGACGAGGCGGCTTCCCTTCCCGCGTTCGCTCTTCGGTGCCGTCGCGCCTGGAGTGCGGTGGGCGAATCGCCGCACGGTTACCGTACTCTTTCCCGATGATCTTCGAACGGATGCACCGGTTCGGCAGGAGCACTCCGAGAGAGGCTCCACCGGACCGGAAGTTCTCTTTTCGGGGCCGTCTCCTCGGGACATTCGGCCCGATCTCCCTCGGCTTCCTCCCCTGGTTTTCGGCAGCGGCTCACGCTCAGGAACTGCGCCTCGCCGTCACTCCGGCTTCGCTGGAACTCCGCGTGGGGCAGACGGCGAGCATCGAAGCCGCGGTGAGTGCGGCGGACGGAAGCCGGGACCCCAATGCCCCGGTGCTCTTCTTCTCGCTCGACCCAGCCGATGTCAGCGTCTCCCACACCGGAGTGGTGAGCGCCCACCGGGCGGGAGAGCACACCCTGGTCGCGCTGCTGCCGGCTTCGGGGACGACGCCCGGGTTCACCCGCCCCGACGATCCGGGCCTCCGGGTGGAAATCTCGGTGCGGGTGCTCCCCTCGGAGCTCGCCGTCCTCCGCTTCGTCGGGCTGCCCGAACGGGTGCTGGTCGGCACGAGCCTGCCGCTCCGGCTGCTGGCGGAGGACGAGGGTTCCGGCCCCCGCGATGTGCGTCCCGAGTTGCGCGCCGGGCCGGCGGGGGTCGCGGCGGTCACCGCCTTCGGGCCCCTCTTCGAGGGGACCTACCACGCGCATCCGTTCTACGACCGGCCCCGCCCGCCGACATATCTCTGGGACGCCGCCGGAATGTTCCTCGCTCTCGCTCCGGGAACCGCGACCGTCAGCGCGCACCTCGGCGAGCTCTCCGTCGAGGCCCGGGTCGAAGTGCTCCCGAATCCGGCTCGTTCCCTCGTCCTCGACGCCGGATTCGGCGGCGCTCCGCTCGCAGGCCCGGTGCGGACCGGCGATGTAGTCCGCTTCCGCGCTTCGGTCGAAGATGCGGAGGGTGCGGCGGTCCCGGACGCTCCGGTGCGCTTCGCGCTCGAATCCCACCCGGACCCGAGCCGGTTCGACACCGTGGGCGCCGGAGCGCCAGCGCAGTTGCGGGCCGACGGTCGGTTCGTCGCCGAGCAGCCGGGCCTCTATCTCGTCTCCGCCGCTTCGGGCGCGGCGCTGGCCGAACGCATGGTTCCTGTCGTGCCCCGCGAAGTGGGGATGGCGATCGAGTTCGTGGGCCACGCACCGGTCCGCGACCGGGCGAGCTCGGACCTTTGGGTCTGGGAAGGCCCCGACGGGCGCGATTACGCGGCGCTCGGCACCTGGAACGCCGACGGGCACACGCTCTTCTTCGATGTCACCGACCCCGCCCGGATGGAGCGGATCGCCGAGGTGCAGGTGGACGCCCGCACCGTCAACGATGTGAAGGTGTCTGCCGACGGGAGAGTCGCGGTCATCACCCGCGAGGGGGCCTCGAACCGCCGAAACGGCTTCGTGATCCTCGATGTCTCCGATCCGAGGAACCCCGAAGTGCTCTCCCGTTTCGACGACGAGCTGACCGGCGGCGTCCACAACGTCTTCCTCCACGAAGGGCACATCTACGCCATCAACAACGGACGGCGCTTCGATGTCATCAACGCCGAAGACCCGAAGAATCCGTTTCGGGTATCCCGGTTCGAGGATCCCCGCCCCGGCCGCAGCGTCCACGATGTCTGGGTTCACGAAGGAATCCTGTTCCAGGCCGGAAATACCGACGGTCTGGTGGTGGTGGATGTGGGCGGCGGCGGCAAGGGCGGATCTCCTAGGAATCCGGTCGAAATGGGGCGGCTCTACCAGCTCACCGGCTGGAACCACGCGGTCTGGCCGTTCCAGAGCCGCTCGGCGAACCGCTTCTATGTGGTGACCGGCGACGAATCCCACCCGGTGAACCCGCGTATTCCCGGCCCGATCCTCTCCTGGGAGGAGCGGATGCCGTCGCGGGCGATGGGGTTCCTCCACTTCAACGAGTTCGACGACCCGGAGAACCCGGTGGAGATCGCTCGTTACCGGGTGCCCGAGGCCGGTCCGCACAACCTGTGGATCGACTACGAGCAGGAGCTGATGTTCGTGGCCTATTTCAACGGCGGTCTCCGGGTGGTGGATGTGTCCGGCGAGCTCGTCGGCGACCTCTACCGGCAGGGCCGTGAGGTGGCGAAGTTCTATTCCGACGATCCGCAGGGATTCATCCCCAACGCCCCCTTCGTCTGGGGGCCGCAACCCCACAAGGGAACGATCTTCTTCTCGGACTTCAACAGCGGCCTCTGGGCGGTCCGGCTCGTCCCGCGCGAAGACCGCTCGCCAGCTGCGTCCCGATAGCGAAGTCCCCGGTAGCGAAACGCGCTGGCCACCGGGGTCTGAACAACGCCCGGAAGGAAATAGTGATCGGGATCGGCGACATCGCCGAGAGCGGCTCCATCCGGTCCACCTCGCAGGTCTTTCGACGCCTTCTTCGACACGCTGGCCGGGCAGGTCCGGTTCCGGAACCCCGGCCTCGCCGCGCCCGGCTGAAGCGCGGCCGCGCGGGATTTCTTGCCAGCGGCCCCCGCTCCGGGGGACTTCCGTATCATCGGGCGCCGCTGGAGGTTTCCCATGCGCAGCGCTCTCCCTTTTCTCTTCGCCCTGATCACTGCGCTGGCGTGGGGCCTCTACGGGCCGACCCTGGGCCAAGCACGGCTCGCCGACGCGGCAGCAAGCCCTTTCAAGCCCTATCTCGGGATCGGGATCGCCTATCTGGTGGTGGCGATCGGCGGCGGGTTCGCCGGCATGTGGCTCCGAGGAGACAGCTTTTCCTTCGCGGGGGGCAGCGGACTCGCCTGGGGATTCCTCGCCGGGCTCCTCGGGGCGGTCGGCGCCTTCGGGCTGACGCTCTCGATGTTCACCGGCGGCGCCCGCATCCCCCACGCCGTGATGCCAGTGGTCTTCGGCGGAGCGGTCGCCATCACCGCCGTTTCGACCCTGCTGCTCTCCGGCGGCCGGTTGCGCGGCGGCCCGCTCCTCTGGCTCGGAATCGCCGGGGTTCTGGGGTCCACGGTGTTGATCACGCAGAACACGCCGCACGCCCCGCCCGCGGCGGGGGCCGCGGCGAAGCCGGCAGCCGACCGATCTCCCCCTCACTCGGATCGGTGATTCCCCAGTCTGGAATTCTCCGGCCGCAAGCGCCCTCCCTATCGCCGGTGCGTGCGTCTCCGAGTCTTGGATACCCCTCGGGGTAGGAGGAATCCGGGATTCCTATACTCCCTCCCCCCATGGCAGAGGAGGTGCAGTTGGCGGTCGGGCGCGCCCGGAAGCTCGCGAATTCGGGAGCCACCGCATCTCGCGCCTTCCGCACCGCCGCACTCGGAACCCTTGCCGCGCTGCTCCGGGAGCAGCGCACCGGTTGGGAAGAAGCGCTGTACGCGGATCTGGGGGCTCCGCCCTTCGAGAGCTGGGCCACCCAGATCGGGCTGGTCCATGCGGAGATTCGCCGCGCCCGCCGCCGACTGCGCCGCTGGATGCGGCCGCAGCGGGTCGGAACCCCCCTCGCGGTCATGCCGGCGCGGAGCTGGATCGAGCCGGCGCCCCTCGGGGTGGTCCTCGTGATCGCCCCCTGGAACTATCCGTTGCAGCTCACCCTCGCCCCGGCGGCTGCCGCCATCGCCGCCGGAAACGCGGTGGTCATCAAGCCTTCGGAACACGCTCCAGCCACTGCGCGGCGGCTCGCCGAACGGATCCCCGCCGCACTGCCCGAAGGACTCGTCGAGGTGGTCCCCGGCCCGCCGGAAACGGCGGTCCGCCTACTGCGTGAACGGTTCGATCACATTCTTTTCACCGGAAGCCGGCGGGTGGGAACACTGGTCGCCGAGGCGGCGGCTCGTTCGCTGACCCCGGTTACGCTGGAACTCGGCGGGAAGTGCCCGACCCTGCTCGACCGCAGCGCCAACCTGCGGGTCGCCGCCCGCAGGATCGCCTGGGGGAAGTTCCTGAACGCCGGGCAGACCTGCGTCGCTCCGGACTTCGTGCTCGTTCCCCGGGAACGCCTCGAAGAGTTCGAGGCGTGGATCGCCGCGGATCTGAACCGGTTCTACGGAGGCGCACCGGCTCGGAGCCCCGACTACGCACGCATCGTCCACCGGCGTCATTTCGACCGGCTGATCCGCCTGCTCGACGGTCTCCCGCTCCGCCGGGGCGGGGAACACGACGCCGAAAGGCGCTTCCTCGCTCCCACCCTCACCGGACCCTGGCCGGCGGGGCATCCCGCCGCGAGCGAGGAGATCTTCGGGCCGATCCTGCCGATCCTGCCCTACGGCGACCTCGACGAAGCGATCACCGAGCTGCACCGACATCCCGATCCGCTGGCGCTCTATGTCTTCGCGCGCCGCAGCGAGCCGATACGGCGGGCGGCGGCGGCGATTCGATCCGGAGCACTCGTGGTGAACGATGTGGTCGTCCACTGCGCCAATCCGTCGCTTCCCTTCGGGGGAATCGGCCGAAGCGGGTTCGGCGCCTACCACGGGCGGCACGGCTTCGAACGCCTCTCCCATCGGCGCGCCGTGTTCCGCGCTGCACGCTGGCCCGATCTTCCGGTGCGTTACCCGCCCTACGCCGGCAGGTTCTGGCTGTTGCGGCGCCTGCTGCGCTGATGCCGGACTCCCCGACACCCGTGCGGCTGCCCTTCCCCATCGATCCGCGGGACGACCGACCGGAAGTCACTCTCGAAGCCGCCGAAGATCTCGTCCAGCGAATCTGGAAAATCGATGCTGCGGCCAGTCCGATCCCCGGCGAGCGGGACCGGAACTTCGTGCTTCGGGAGCGGAACGGGTCCCGCTTCGTGCTCAAGATCAGCGCCCGCAGCGAGACCGAGCGCCGGTTGGATTTCGAGACCCGCTTGGTCCGGAGCGCCAGGCGGCAGGATCCAGCGCTGCGCTTGCCGGAACTCCTCCCCACCGCGGCGGGAGAGGATCGAATCCGCCGGCGGTTCGGCGATTCGCTCCACCACATCCGGCTCTTCCGTTATCTCGAAGGGGTACCGATCTCGTCTTTCCGCCGTCGCCCGCCGGCACTCCTCGACTCCATCGGCCGCTTTCTCGGGCGATTGCAAAACGCGATCGCCGCCGCCGAAACCCCGAATCCCGAAGCCTCGAACCCCGCAGCCCGGGAACCCGGACCTCCGAGGCCGGACACTCCGAACATTCCCTGGGCGCTGCCTCACGCCGAGCGGGTGATCCGGGAGGCGGCCGCGGTCCTCCCCGCCGGCCCCGAGCGAGGGCTCTATCAGCGCCTCGCGGATTCGATGATCGGCGAGTTGCCGCAGCTGCTGGCATTGCCCTCGACCCCGATCCACAACGACGCCAACGACGACAACCTGCTCCTGATCTCCGGAGAGCCGGAGGCCGCGGGCCCCGAGGACCTCATTCTGTTGGACTTCGGAGACGCTCTCGCTGCTCCCGCAGTCGTCGAAGCCGCGACGGCGGCCCTCTACGCCAGCGGCACTGCTCCGGACCCGATCGGAGCGGCAGCTCTCGTACTCAAGGGATTCGCCGACGAGCACCCGGTGACCGGGGAGGAGGCAGCACTCTTTCGCACGGCGATCGGCGTCCGGGCACTGGTCAGCGCCGGGGTCGCCGCTCTCCGCCGGGAAGCCGCCGAGCCAACCCCCCCCGAGCCGTATCTGCTGACCAGCGAAGACGGAGTCTGGCATTTCCTGCGAACGCTCGAAGCGGAAACGCCGGCGGTCGCCGACGGACGCTTCCGGCTGGCATCGGGCCACGATCCCCTTCCGGGTGCGGCGGCACGGCGAACGGCGATCCGGCGGGCGGCCGCCGAAGCGGCGCCGCCGATCCGCTGGAGCGGCGGGGGGGTCCGCTGGCTGGATCTGACCCCGGCGAGTCCCACCGTGGATCCTGCGGCGCCGGGAGAAGCCTTGGCGCGGGCGGCCGCGGCGGCACGCAAGGCGGGGGCTACCGCGATCGGCAGGACCGGGGAAGCGCGCTTTCCGGAAACCGCTCCTACGGAAGCCGACCCGGCACCGGCCCGAAACCCGAGCGCCGACCCGCGCACCATCGAACTCGGCATCGAGGTCTTCGCACCCTCGGGAACCCTCGTCACTGCAGCGCTCGACGGGGCGGTCGCTTCGGTCGGCGAGGACTCTGCTCCGTGGGGCAGCAGCCTCGCCGTCCGGATCCACCACCAGGTGGGAACGGCGGAGTTGTGGACCCGCTACCGCCATCTCGCCCGGGATGGACTGAAAGCGCTTCGGCCCGGAGACCCGGTGCGCCGGGGAGAGCCTCTCGGAGCTCTCGCCGAGCCCCCCGCGAAGAGTGGCTGGCCGCCGCACCTTCGATTCCAGCTGCTCGCCGCCGATCTCGGCAACCGGCCGCCCGGGCGGTGCACTCCCGGCGACTTCCCTCTCTTCCGGGCGCTTTGCCCAGACCCGTCCCCGTTCCTCGGCCTCGACGACAGCGCCGCGGCGGCCGGCGACTGCGGCGAAGAGGTGTCCGCGTTGCGGAAAGCGCGCCGCCGGCACCTCAGCGGAGTGCTGAGTCTTTCCTACGACGACCCCATCCAGGTCGTCCGGGGCCGCGGCGCGCGCCTCTACGACGCCGCCGGCAGGGACTACCTCGACATGGTGAACAATGTCTGCCATGTCGGCCACTCGCATCCGCAGGTCGCCGGCGCGATCGCACGGCAGGCAGGGCTGCTGAACACGAACACCCGCTACCTGTACCGGGAACTCACCGATTACGCCGAACGGCTCGCGGCCACCCTGCCGGACCCGCTCGAGGTGGTGTTCCTCACGAACTCGGGCAGCGAGGCGAACGACCTGGCGCTCCGGATCGCGCGCACGCGGCTGGGGACCCGCAAAACTCTGGTTTTCGAGAGCGGCTACCACGGAAACCTGACCTCGCTGATCGAAGTGAGTCCCTACAAGCTCGACGGCAGCGGAGGTGCTCCGGGCCCTCGGTGGCTCCACCGGCTGCCGATGCCCTGCAGCTTCCGTAGCCCCTTCCGGGGCCATTATCGCGAAGCGGCGCCCGGCTTCCGGGAGGCCCTCATCGCCGATGCCGAACGCCGCATCCACGACTGCGGGCCGGCGGCCTTCCTCGGCGAGGCGATCCTCGGTTGCGGCGGGCAGATCGTCCCGCCGCCGGGGTATCTGGGAGCCCTCTACCGCGCGGTGCACGACGCCGGGGGCGTGGTCGTGGCCGACGAAGTGCAGACCGGCTTCGGCCGGGTGGGGCCGGACTTCTGGGCCTTCCTAGCGGTCCAGGACGACGGGGATCCGGTGATCCCCGACATCGTCACCCTCGGCAAACCGGCCGGAAACGGCCATCCACTGGGAGCGGTGGTCACCACCCGCGAGCTGGCCCGTTCCTTCGAAACCGGAATGGAGTACTTCAACACCTTCGGAGGCAATCCAGTGTCCTGCGCTGCCGGGCTCGCGGTGCTGGAGGTTATCCGCGACGAAGGGCTCGCAGCCCACGCGGAGGCAGTGGGGACCCGGCTGCTTTGCGGACTCGACGAGCTCGCGAACCGGTACCCTATCGTCGGTCAGGCGCGGGGGCGCGGGCTCTTTCTCGGCTTCGAACTGGTTCGGGACTCCGCCAGCCGCGAACCGGCTCCCCGGGAAGCGCACCGGCTGGTGAACCGGTTACGCGAGTTTCGCATCCTGAACAGCACCGACGGCCCCGACGCCAATGTCATCAAGATCAAACCGCCCCTGCCCTTTTCGGCTGCCGATGCCGACCGGTACCTAGAGACGCTCGAGTTCGTGCTGAGGGAACAGTTCTGAGACCCACCCCACACGACGGCCTTCCCGAGCCGGGCCCCGACGAGAAGCGGAAACCGGCTGCAGATCTGAGCCTCGTAGAGGTGCCGCCCGCCGGGGAGCACCGGGCGACGGTCTTCTGGCTCCACGGGCTCGGCGCCGACGGGCACGACTTCCTTCCCATCCTTCCCGCCCTCCGGCTGTCGGACAGCCTCGGGGTCCGTTTCGTCTTTCCCGAAGCACCCTTCCGCCCGGTGACGATCAACGGGGGCATGGTGATGCGCGCCTGGTACGACATCGAGGCGTTGTCCCGTGAAGGGCACGCCCATCGGGATCACCTCGCTGCCGCCGTCATCGGTATCCGGGGACTGATCGAGCAGGAGCAGGCTCGGGGTATCCCGCCGGAACGAATGGTGCTCGCCGGCTTTTCCCAGGGCGGCGCCGTCGCACTCCAGACCGCGGCGGGCGAGGGGCCGGACGAAGAGGCGCCGCCGCGGCTCGGCGGGGTGCTGGCTATGTCGTGCTACCTCCCTTTCCCCGAACGGGTGGTTCTCGCCGGCGAGCATGCTGCCCCGGTGTTCCAGGCGCACGGCTCGACCGACGACATCGTGCCGCTCCCCCTCGGGATTCGGTCGCGCGAGGTGCTGCGAACTGCGGGTTGGGAGGTGGATTTCAGGACCTACTCGATGGGCCACCAGATCTCGGAAGCCGAAATCCGGGATGGGGGTCTCTTCCTGAGGCGGGTTCTGTCCGCTGGCTCGGGCGCCCGGTGAACGATCCCCGAACTCCGGTCAGCCTGATCACCGGCGCCAGCGGCGAGATCGGCACCGCGCTGCTCCGCCGCCTGGTCGAGGAACGCGGGGAAACGGTGGTGACAGTGGATCTTCGGCCGCTGCCATCCGCTGCGGAGGGCGGGCTTCCTCTGGAGCATTACCGGGGGGACATCCTCGACGACGCACTTTGGGAGGCTCTCTACCGCCGTTATCGTCCTACCCTCGTCTTTCACCTCGCGGCGGTCCTCTCGACCCGCGCCGAAGAGGTCCCGCACCGGGCGCACCGAGTAAACGCCGAGGGCGCCGCCCGCCTGCTCCAGCTCGCCGAAGAAAATGCCGACGGCCGAGCGGTTCGTTTCGTCTTCCCTAGCTCGATCGCAGTGTACGGCCTGCCCTCGCACGGCGAGAAGGCGGCCGCAGCCCCGGTGGGGGAAGACGAGCATCGGGATCCGGCGACCCTCTACGGCGCCCAAAAGCTCTACATCGAACAGCTCGGAGCGGCGCTCGACCGGCGCGGCCGGCTCGATTTTCGGGCGGTGCGCCTGCCCGGCCTCATCTCCGCCGACACCCTGCCCCAGGGAGGCACCAGCGACTGGGCGCCGGAACTCGTCCACGCCGCGGCGCGCGGCGAGCCGTACGACTGCTTCGTGAAGGAAGACGCGCGGCTCCCCTTCTGCGCCATGCCGGATGCGATCCGGGGCATCCTGCAGCTCGCTTTTCGCGAGAAGAAAGCGCTTACGCGCACCGCCTACAACCTCGGCGGCCCCAGCCTCTCGGCAGCCGAAATCATCGCCCGGGTCCAAAGGGACTATCCCGATCTCGAAATCCGTTTCCGGCTCGACGCGTTTCGGGACCGGATCGTGGCCAGCTGGCCAGCTGCAGTGGACGATCGGGCGGCCCGGCGCGATTTCGCCTTCATGCCGGAGCACGATCGAGAGACCCTTTTCTCCCGCTATCTCATCCCGGGCATTCGGCGCCGTTATCGGAAAGGAGGTCGGTAGCGATGGGTTCTGGCAGCTCGAGGGGCAACCCCCACCGTTCGGCACCCGAACGCGACACCGGGCGCGAGCGGCCGTACACTTCCCGGATGAGCCGTGAGCCCCGATCTCCCTTCTGGTCCGGCGTCCTCTCACCGCTGCTCGCCGCCGCGCTAGGCGCCGCGGTCTATGTCGGACTGACCCGGCTGAGTGCCGATCCGGACGCCGACTATCTCTTTCGACTGGGGATGGTCGCGTTCGCGATGCTGCTTCCTCCGGCATTCGCCCTCCGAGCCGCAGTCCGGACCCACCGGTCGCGAGGGCTCTCCTGGACCGGCTGGGTCGGCGCCGGAGTGGCGCTCGCTTCGCTCCTGCTCGTCACCGTCCCGATCGGCGGCGCGCTGCGGCGAGCCCGGCAAGCAGCCAATCTCGCCCTTTCCGGAGTCGCCGCCCCCGAATTCTTGGCGCGCGACCTGGACGGACGGGTTCACCGGCTCTCCGAGCATCGCGGGTCGGTAGTGCTCGTGAACATCTGGGCCACCTGGTGCCCGCCCTGCCGGGCGGAGATGCCCGAACTGGACCGCTTGGCTCGCGAGCGGGGGGAGGACGGGCTCCGGGTGTTCGGGATTTCGACCGAAGACGAAGCGACCCAACGAAACTTCCGCAGCAGCGTGCTGTCGGTGGGCTATCCGCTCCTGTTGCCCGGAGCACTGCCGGCCGGTGTGATGCCGGAGATCTTCACCGAGACCGCCCGTTATCCGGCGAATTTCCTGATCGACCGGGATGGCTTGCTGCACCCGGCGCCGAGCACCGACCAGCCCTTCGCCGTTCTCGAAGCCGAGGTGGACAGGTTCCTGGACTCACCGCCCGCGGCGGCACTCTGATCAAGCGGCGCAGACTGCTAGCAGTCTGTGGATAAAGTGGCGCGAGCCCCAAGATCGGGGAGGCGCCCGGCGGACAAGGCGTGATTCGGGAGGCATACCGGGCGTATTCCGACGGAATCGCAACGCCGAGCAAAGCGTTCAGCCGGGATGCATCGCCGATCGACGGCCGTGTGACTTTGTCCACAGACTGCTAGGGCTCGCGGGAGCCGAAACCGAGGGCCATGATCGAAGGAACGGCGATGCCGTTCAGAGTGGCCGGGCTGAAGCGGCCGCGCACCAGCGAGATCATCGTCTGGTGGGTGCGGCTCGAACTCTCGGGATTGAAATGCGCTGACTTCACCGCTCCGCGGTGGTCTATCAGCACCATCACGCCGTCCCCCGCAGACGAGCGCCGCGATCCGCCCCGGTCGCGCAGCGGGGTGGGGGTGCTTCGCAGCACCGGCGGCTCGTATTGGACCTCGGGGTCGGCACCCGCCCGCACCGCGAGCAGGAAGGGGGCGAGGTCATGCATCAGATAATCGAAATCGGTTTCGAATGCGACCTCGAACGCTTCCTGCGACATTTCCAGATCGGTGCGGAGCGCGTAGAGATAGCCGAGTTGCAGGTGGGCCTCGGCATCCCGAGGCCGAAGATCGAGCAGAGCCCGATACAGGCTTTCGGTGTCTTCGAGATCGCCGTTGAGGGAGTGGGAACGCGCGAGGAGACGAAGGGCGCGGAGATTCGTCGGATCCAGTAGCAGCACCTCTCCGAGCTCTTCGATAGCGAGTTCGAGATCCCGAGCACCGAGATGGGACTCTCCGATCAACAGCCGCACCTCGTTCCGCTGGTGGTCGGAGACGGGCATGAAGGTCGAGAGCCAGTTGATCGCCTGATCGAACTTTCCGTCCTCGATGTAGCGCCGGGCCTGCCGGATGGGGTCCTCCATGCCGACGACCATTTCGAGCGGCGGGTCGGGCCGCGTCGGCCGCAGCATGAAGTGCCGCTGCGGAACCACCGCCTGTTCGCTCAGGCTGCCGGAGAGCACCGGGTAGGCCGACGACAGCCGCTCCATCGCCACCTCGAAGTCATCGAGCACCCGGAGTTTCTGCCCCTCGTACACCATGCCCCTCCGCTCGGCACCGGCCCGGATGGTCCCGATGTACACCGGACGGTCCGAGGGCACCGAGATGAGGGTTTCCCCCTGCTCGTGCGCCTGCGGCGACACGGTGAAGCGCTGCCGGATCGGGCGGAACCGCCGCACATTCAGCGGGCGGATGTTCGGGAAATAGACCGCCTCGACGGCCTCGACATCGTAAACGCCGGGCAGCACCAGTTCGGCGATCAGTCCCAGCCCATCGTCGATGGCGAGCGTTTGCCGGTTACCGGTGTCCCGATGCCGAAGCACGATCCGCCGCGAACGGAAGTCCGGACTCTCGAACTTGCCGACGAAACGGCCGATGACGAGGGACTTGCCGTCGCGCTGCACCTCGGACCACACCGATCCGCGCGAGGGGGGTTCGGCGCGGGCGACGCCGACCGTGAGAACCGCTGCCCCGAAGCCCGCGGAAAGCGTCCAGGAAAAGCGAGCGCGCCGGAGAAAGCGGCCGATGACGGGAAGAAAAGGAACGACGCCAGACACATCCGGGATGGTCTCACCCTTCTCCGCGCCGTTCAACCGGACCTCGCATTCGGTCGGCGGAGACCGGAACGCACCCCTTCCCTTCGGGGCTCGACTCAGGAGGCAGGGCCGCCCGGTGCGGTGCGGGCTTCCAGGCGATACAACGCGAGGCGCGCGCGATCGGCGACCTCCCGATCAGGGTCCTCGACTGCTGCAGTGAGCCCCGGAATGGCCTCCCGATCTCCGATGCGCTCCAGGAGCGCGATGAGTTCGAGCCGCACTTCCCGGTCTGGATCTTCGAGATAGCGGACGAATTCGGCGAGCATCGCGGAGCCGAGCTCGAGCGCATACTGCCGGGCCACTTCGCCGACTCCACTGTCGCCGAGGGAAAGGACGATCCGGTCCACGAAGGGCGCCTGCCCCAGCCGCGCCAGCGAGAAACAGAAGGCGAGCTGTGCCCGACGATCCTCTTCGCGGAGAAAATCACGAATCAATCCGTCCACCAGCGAAGGATCGTCGAGCCGGCCGATTCCCTCGGCCGCCAACTCCCGCCGTCGGGCTTCCCGGCTTCCGAGCTCATGGTAGAAGGTGCCTCGGGCGCCTGGATGGCCCATCCGCGCGAGCGACTCCAGCGCGTCGCGGCCGGTCCTGCTCCCCGGATCTTCGTCGTACACCGCGAGCAGCGCCGAACCGGCAGGCCGGTACGCCATCACTCCCAAGGCCCGCACCGCCTCGGCACGCAGTCCGGGAGATGGAAGCAGGGCGAGCAGGATCTCTCCCGCTTCGTCCGTGCCCACCGAACCGAGTGCCCGCACCGACTCCTGCTGCACGCCCTCGTCGGGGTCCACCTCGGCGGCGCGCCGCAAGATGTCGGCCGCATCGCTCGCTCTGAGATCGCCGAGCGCTTCAGCGGCGAGGCGGCGGATTGCGGCTTCTTCGTCGCTGAGGCGGCCGCCGAGCGCCTCGGTGATTCCCGGGGCGACCGGACGCATCGGGTCGAGCACGAAAACCTCCTCGCGGCGGAGCAGCCAGTTCATGGCGCGCTCCCCGCGCCCGGCGATCGGATCGAGGCTGTGCATCTCGACGAGCCCGCGGATGGCGTCGCGGCGGTGATCCCGTTCCTCGTCCTCCAGAAAGGCGGCGAGGCCGGACGCGGTATCGGGCCGCCTTCGGGAGATGAGCGCATCCAGCACGGTACGCCGCACCTGCAGGTCCGGATCCTGCGCGGCGTCGGAGAGCACGGTGATCGCCGCTGTCGATCCGTCCTCGCCGAGGGCTCGCGCGGCCTCCCGCCGCGTGCGCGGATCGTCGCTCTCGATGCGGCTGGCCAACTCTTCAACGCTCGGCTGGAGGGCGGCAGCCGCCGCCGGACCGGCGAGCAACGCGGTGACGAGCCAGAAGCCCGCGCAGCGCCGGGGCATCGGTCTCCCGCTACCTTTCGGAGGGGCTTCCGGCAGCGCCGTCCGTGCCGGCGAGATACGCCTCGGGATCTTGCAGCAAGAGCGCCGCCTGGGACATGGAGGTGAGCGCGGCGGCGATCTGCGGATCCCGACTCATGGTCGCGCGCCGGGCGGGCCCCGGACCCCAGAGCAGGCTGAACACTTCGCCGTCGATCCGCAGCGCCAGGCGATCCCGCTGTTCCCCGAGCGCTTCGGAGTCATGAGGGATCCGCTCCTCGGTCAGGAAGTCGAGGAATTCGGAAAGAGTGTCGGTGTCGGTGCGGAAACTCTGGTCCACCGCGCGGATCCGATCTCCCCGCGCCGAGAGCTCGTCAGGGCGTTTTCCGGCTCCGTCCACCGCCCCCCGGGCGTCTGCGGGAACGAACCGGGTGGCGAACCGGAAGAAGGCGCCGTGCTGTTCGAGGGGTGCCAGCGCTTCCGACAATTCGGGCGCGGCCACTTCGATGTCCGGCGCGATACCGCCGCCTCCACGGATCTCCCTCCCGATCCCGGTGAGCACTACGGTGCCGGCCTCGTCGTTCGAGTCCCGCTCACCGCGTTCCCGGTAGTACTCGAGAAAATCCCCAGACCCGTAGTCACGCTGCAGTCGGCGCCCGCTGGGCGTGAAGTACTCCGCCGAGGTCAGTCCGAGCGCGTAGCCGTGGGGCAACTGGAATACCGACTGGACCAAGCCCTTGCCATAGGTGTTCTCGCCGAGGATGAGGCCGCGGTCGTGATCCTGGATCGCGCCGGCGACGATCTCCGACGCGGAAGCGCTTTCGCGTGAGACCAACACGATGAGCGGGAGGTCGGCATGCAGGCTCGGGTTCTCTGCGTAGTAGATCTGGTCGTTCTCCGAATGCCGCCCCCGGATCGAGACCACTTCCTCGTGCTGTTTCAAGAAGACATTCGTGACCGCCACCGCCTGATCGAGCAGCCCTCCCGGGTTGTGCCGGAGATCCACGAGAAGCTGCGCCGCACCGTTCAGGCGCAGTTCGACGATCGCCTCTCCGAGTTCGCTTTCGGTCTTCTCGTTGAAGTCGGAGATCCGCACATATCCGGTTTTCGGGGAACCGGCGGGCCCATCGAGCACGAAGAAGTAGGGCACGCTCTTCAGCGGGATGCGATCACGGATCACGGTGAAGTCGAGGGGCTCGTCGTACCCCGGGCGGGTGATGGTGATGCTGACCGGCGTCCCTCGGGGGCCGCGGAGCAGGTTCACCGCCTCGTCCATCGTGTACTGGGTGGCGTCTTCGCCCTCGATCCGGGAAATCACATCGCCGGCGCGGATCCCCAAACGATAGGCGGGAGTCCCCTCGAAAGGCGAAACGACGGTCAGCAGTCCGTTCTGCTGTTGCACCCGAATGCCGAGGCCGACATAGCCGCCCTGCTGCCGTTCCCGCATCTGGCGGTAGTTCCGCGGCACGAATAGGTTGGAATGGGGATCGAGGGTAGCGAGCATTCCCGAGACCGTGGCCCGGGCGAGGACCTCGGGATCGATCTCGCGCACATAGGCGGTCTGGATGGTGCGGATGACATTCGAATGGCGCTGGAGCAGGGCGCGGTAGGAATCCCTCGGCGCCAGCCCGCGGGCCGGCTGCACTCCCAAAACGGCGCCCAACACCGCCGCCCCGACGAGCAGCGGCAGGAGGAAGGGCACGACGGCGACGCGGGCTCTCATCGATTCGGAACTCTAGCAGTCTGTGGATGAAGTGGCGCGAGCCGCCGAGAGCGGTCCGGTTCTCCCGGTGGACGGCGCCGCTACTCCTTCTTCTGCGCCCGCTTCTGCGCCCGTCGGCGCATCCGGTTGCCGATCCAGGCGATCCCGATGGAGAGGGCGTAGATCGCGACCATCGGGCCCGCCAGCAATATCTGGGTCACGGGGTCGGGCGGGGTCAGGAGCGCCGCCAGCACGAAGATGGACAGAATGGCGTATTGGAAGTACCGCAGGAGGAAACGCGGCGTCAAGATCCCCACTCGGGAGAGCAGCAGCGCGAGCGACGGAATCTGGAACACCACCGCCGTTCCGAGGACGAGCTTGGAGTAGTAGCTGAAAACCTCGGAAATCGTGTACCTGATCTCGATATCGTCCCCGCCGCCGCCGAAAGTACCGAAGAAGTCCGTTGCCGCCGGAAACAGGACATAGTGGCAAAAGGCCGCTCCCGCGAAGAAGAAGATCGAGCCCACCAGGACGAAGGGCACTGCCAGCCGGCGCTCATGCCGGTACAACCCGGGAGCCACGAACCCCCACACTTGGGAGAGCCAGGCCGGGGCGGAAACCAGGATCGCCACCAGAAAGCTCATCTTGATCCCGACCATGAAGATCTCGGGAGGAGCCGTGGCGATGAGCTCGCCCCCGTACGGCTCGATGACTGCCCGGAGCGGCCGCATCAGAAAGTCGAAGATCTGCTCGTAGAAGAAGAAGCATCCGGCGAACGCGATCAGGACCGCGAGCACCGCCCGGATCAGTCGGCGGCGCAGCTCGTCGAGATGCTCCAGAAAGGTCATCCGGTCTGCCGCCTCGCCGGAGGAGGCGCCCGCCCCTTCCGATTCCCTCACGCTTCCTCACTCACAGTTCGACGCGCAGGATGGGCCGGATGCAGGGCGGACCGGATGCAGGACGCGCTGCTCAGGAGGATTCTCCGGGTTTCGGTCCGGAAGATGCGGCAGAGGAAGAGGTCGGGGCCGAACCCGAAGCTTCTTTGCCCTTCACCGGCGGCGCATCGTTCTTCCCGGACGGCGCTGCTCCCGCCGATGCTTTCCCGGCATCCGGCCCGGCTGGCTTCCCTGCCGGCTTTTCCGCTTGGCCGGAAGCTGGCTTTTCCGTCTGGCCGGAGGATGACTTTTCCGATTGCCCGGAGGCCGGGTCGAGCCCCTCCCGGATCTCTCCCTCGAGCCCGGAAACGGCGCTCCTGGCATCCCGGAATTCCTCCATCTGCACCTCCCGCTCCAAGGTGCTGCGGAGTTCGTTGCTCGTCCGCCGGAACTCCGCGACGCTCTTGCCGAGGGTCTTGCCGATCTGGGGAAGCTTTCGGGGGCCGAAAACGATGAGCGCCACCACCAGGATGATGAGCATCTCCTGCATGCCCAGAGGGCCGATCATCAGCGGGGAGAGGGCGAAAGAGAACACGGCCGACCGGGATTGTAAGGAGCGGCGCACCTCCGCCGTCGACACCGGAGTGGGCGGGCTGGCCCTGTGCGCCAAAATGAGGCGGTGATGATCCCGTCCCGGGCTTCGGAGGAGCGGGTCCCGCCAGAGCGCCCGGGCGCCGGCTCGCCGCGAGGAACTTCCCGAACCGGGGAACCTCCGTCGCCCGTACAGCGCCGAAACACGCCGGGTGCCATCCGGCGGATGTTCGAAGCGGTCGCTCCCGGCTACGACCGCATGAACCGGATCCTGAGTGTGGGGCTGGATCAGGGATGGCGGCGGGCGGCCATCGCCGAGCTCCGCGCGAAACCAGGTTCCCGGGTCCTCGATCTGTGCTGCGGCACGGGCGATCTTTCCCTGCTGCTCCCCGAAGCGCTGCGGCCAGTCGGGTGCGACTTCACTCCGGCCATGCTCGAAATCGCCGGCCAGAAAGCGGCCCGCCGCGGCGCGCGCTTCGAGATCGTGGCCGGAGACGCACTCCGACTGCCCTTTCGCGCCGGCGTGTTCGGAGGGGTGCTGATCGGTTTCGGGGTTCGGAATCTCCCGGACCTCGATGTCGCCTTCGCCGAAATCCGCCGGGTGCTCGACCCCGAAGCGAGGCTGGTCCTCCTGGAGTTTTCGAGACCGCCCGGACGACTGGCCCGCTGGGGGCACCGCGCCTGGCTCCGCCACGCCGTTCCCCGGCTGGCGCGGTTTTCGCTCTCCGGGACCGAGCCTTACGGCTATCTGCAGGAATCCATCCTCGATTTTCCCGAGGCCGCCGAAGTCGCGGAGCGGCTCCGGAGGTGCGGGTTCGGCCAAGTCTCCTTCAAGTATCGGTCGTTCGGAACCGTAGCCATCCACACT
Source organism: Vicinamibacteria bacterium (assembly GCA_963422395.1). Classification (GTDB taxonomy): domain Bacteria; phylum Acidobacteriota; class Vicinamibacteria; order Marinacidobacterales; family Marinacidobacteraceae. The sequence continues at coordinate 1,588,080 of OY729431.1, forward strand.
GCCAGCCCGAAAGCGGGTTGAATCCCGTGGGTCGGCGGGGGAGCTCTTCGGGATGGAGCAGCTGCACGGGCTCTCGTCCGCTCACCAGGGCAGGCGGAGGAAGCGAAGGGGGCCGATCTTGGGAATATCGGTCGGCAATGCGTTCATCTGCATGTGTTCTTCCCACGCCCGGCGATCTACTCCCGCCGCAGCTACCCGAAGCCCTACACGGCGCCGGTAGGTTCGGAGCAGAAAGGGCCCGGTGGAGTCGCCCGAACCTCCCGGGGCCGCAGCGAGCCGGCGGCCGACCGAACGGATCCGCACCGAGATTTCGACCGCCCGGACGATGTGTCCGTCGAGGCTGGCAGCCGTTCTCAGGTCTCCGGCGAATCGCGGTGGCGTATCGAGAGGGACATCGCTGCGAGCACCGGTCAGATAGCGCACCTGAAGGTCCTCGACGAAACCCACCGGCTGCGGCGGGGTCTCGTCCACGCGGCGCATCAGCACTCCCCGCTCCTCCGCACCCGCCGCGCGGACCCAGTAGCGAATGCGCGACACCGGCACGATGCCCGGCTGCCCGAGGCCGAAGAGGCCGTACCCATCCGGGTCCTCCCCACCTCCGCCCGCGGAGCCGGGTTTCTTCCCCTTCCCCTTCTTCGCCGCCAGAGTCTCGATCATGCTGGCGACGACCTGATCGGTGAGTCCCGATACCACCGAGCTGCCGGCGCCGGGCAGTGCCGCCTCGATCACTCCGCCGAGCAGGCTCTGCAGTCCCCGCTCGAGGAGTCCGCCGCCGCTGCCCGGAGAAAAGGTGTCGGCGTCCACACTGGCGCGGAAATGGTGGTGCCACGCATCGGTCAACGGGGCGATGCGCACTCTCGCGCCCCTCGGCGGGGCCGGAGCGGTCTTCGCTCCGCTTCGGACCGCGGAACCCAGCCGGCCGAGGGCTCCCGAGCCGCTTCCCGAGACCGAAACGACCCGGCCGAAGACCCAGCGGGGCATCATCTCGTCGTCGTTGAACACCACGACCCAGGAGTTGCGCCGGGAGCCGCCGAGGCGGGACTGCGGCGCCGCCAGGGTTGCCTGCGAGCCATTGAAGCCGACCACCGGCTCGAACGAGGCCTCGACGAGCCGTTCGGGAGCCGCCAGGAAATCCAGTCCGTCCGGATTTCGGTCGCCAGCCCGGTCGAGATCGGTGAAAACGGGCACCTCGACCGGCAGGCCGGAGCCGGCCCGGAGGAGATCGGCAGCGATCCGGTCGAGAACCGCGCGGCCGTCGTGCCGCATCGAGGAAATCTCCGGTTCCAGACGAAGCGACTGGCGAGCCGGCCCGAAGAGCAGCAGGAAACTGGAGGTGAGCAGGAGCGTCAAACCGAGAGCGACCAGCGCCTCGGTGATCGTGAAGCCGGCGGCCGTTCCGGATGCGGCCTCGTCCCGGCCTGCGAAACCCGTGGGATGTGTCATGGGAATCACGAGAACGGCGAACGCCGGAAGCCCTCCACGAAGAGGGTCACGCTCTCCAGAGCGCCTTCGCGCACCTTGAATTCGAAATCTCCGATCACGGTATCGAGCACTTCACCGGCCGCATTGCTCACGCTGAACGCCAGGTTGCCCCGAGTCGACAACGCGACCCCGCGGATGCGCCCGGTACCGAAGGACACTGTCGAGCGGGATGGATGCAGCACGCCCGAGAGCGCCGTCCCGTTCGACCCGTCGAAGGCGTGCAGGCTGGATTCCCCGCCTGCGGTCTCCCGGACCTCGCAGGAGCGCTCTTCCCGCTCGTGGGTGCGGGTCGCGAGCACCACCTGTACCCCCGCGGCGTCGGTGAACACCGCCGGCTTCCCCTGCGGGCGTTCTCCCTCGAGGAGAGGCTTGCGCCATACCTCTTCGAAGCGGGTCCCGAGGTCGCGCAGCAGGACGAGGTGCGACGGTGCATGTGGTACGCGCCGGTCGCCCCCGGTGACGATCAGCAGATGAGGCTCTGTCCGGTCCGGGAACGGGAACACCACCGGCGGCGTCAGGATCGGATGCTCTCCGCCGAGCCGGTATCCGACCCGCCACTCCCACGCTCCGGGGTCGGAGAGATCGAGCCGATGGATCTGGCCGTGCAGGTCACCCACATAGATCCGGGTGACCAGATCCGTGGCGTCCGCCGAACCCCAGGATGGCCGCCATCCTGCCGCGGGAGTGATGGCTCCATTCTTCTCAATGACCGCAGACGGGGCCGGAGGGATCGGAAAGCGCGCGGCTACGCCTCCGTTCTCCAGCTGGAATGCGAACAAGGACTCTCCAGCCGCCTCGCCCGGGTGTCCGGCGCCGCCGGGAACGAAGGCCAGCCACGCACCCCCGTCGGACGCGGGCACTTCGACGATGAGCGGCTCCGGCGTTTCGCCGAGGCCTTCGAGGCCCGTCGCCGTCCGGCGGTTCCCGATGTTGAACAGCAAGCGGGGCAGCCCGGGCCCGGCCTCCGGCGGCCGGGGTGGGGCATGGCCGCCGCTCCAACCGTCGCCCACCGCCGAGATGTCGAGCGCGGTGAGGAATCGGCCTCCCACGAAGCGGCCGAAGGAGAGCACGGTGCGCCACTGTTCGTCCTCGGGGAAGAAGGCGTCGCGGACCACCGGCGAACCAGCCAGCGCGAAACGGTTCCAAAGGCCCCGGCGTAATCCCGACCGCTCCGGGAGAGCAGCGAGCACCAGCTCCCGGAGGAAGGCCCTGCCCGGGGCCCGTTCGCCCGGCGCCGGCCCGAGCACATCGTCGGGGATGTAGGCGAAGATCTCCTCGCCGCTGTCGCCGGCGAATGCGTGGAGCAATCCGCCGCTGGTGGGCAGATACAGCATGGTGCGGCGGTTCACATGCTGCTCGAAGAACCGGCGATAGCGGTCGCGGTTCCTCGACACCCGCTCCGGGTGGAGGGGAGGGTTCGTCACCACCGCGGGAGAGGCCAGCCCCTCGCGGAGTTTCCAGGTGCCGCGCCCGCCGCCGAAGTGGAGACGGCCTGCCGGGTCGTACATCGTTCCGGTATCCGGATGGAGCGACAGTTCTTCTCCCCGCACGAGACGGACGACGATTTCGGCCGCGTCCGCTGCGGTACGCGCTCCGGTGCCATCCCATTCGCCGAGGTATCCCGCGCCGACCCCAAGATCGGCGGCCGTCACCTCCCCGGTGCGGAAGGCTCGCAGCCTCGTGCTTCCCGGGCGGTTGAACAGCACGACCCGGTCCGCCGGGTCGCGCCGCGCGAGACGGAGCCCAGCATCCCAGATCGGCGACTCGGGCAGGTCTTCGCCGCCGCCTCGAGGAGTGGGGAATGCGCGGAGGTGGCCGCGAAGCCTCGTCATCTCGGCGCCGGTGACGATCAGCACATTGTCGGCGTACGACCAACGGAGCTGCAGGACCTTTTCGAGCTGTTGCGGATCGCCCGGGTCGGCGACCAGTGCGTCCCGGGCGATCCGCGGATCGCTCCCCGGGAAATCCGGGGACGGAGAATCGGCGACGAGCTCCTTCACGGTGCCGAGCCGAGGAGCCGCGAGTCGAGCCTCGCCCCCGGGCAGCGTCGTTTCGGCGATGACCTCGGCGAGGGCCTCCCGGAGCTCGTCGGGGCGGTCCACATGGATCGCCGAGGTGCGGAGACCCGATGCCATCCAGGCCAGATGGTTCGTGTAGCCGCGGGTCTTCGCATCGGACATCGCCACCCCCACGACATGGATTTCTCCCAGGCCGGCATCCGGGTCGCCGCCGTTCATCGCTCGATGAGCCGCTTTCGCTTTGAGGCCGGCGTTGAAGGTCGCAAATCCGTCGCGGGACGGCCCCGGATAGCGGATCGGCTCCGGACTCGCTGCTCCGGTACGGAGCCACACCTCTCTTGCGTTCCCCGAGCCGGGCGGCCCTTCGTTGAAGTCGAGCCAGGGATGGAAGACGCATTCACAGGTATCGATCCCATCGGTGATCAACACGATGATGTTCTTCTGCCCCGGTTGAAGGTCGTCGAGCGAGTTCTCCGCGATGTGGGCCGCCAGTTGGTAGAGGGCGATGCCGTTCGGGGTGCGGTTCGTGTTCGGTTCCCGGGAGAGGCTTCGTATCAGGGCGCGGCGCTCTTCCAGCAGGTCGCAGCCCGTGGGTTCGAAAAGCACTTCCGCCCCGCCGCAGCGGACCGGGCTGCGCGGCGGGCCCGGCGGCGATCCGAAGGGCAGACCCGCCCCCTCGGTCGGGTCCTTGCAGATGTCCTCGCGCGAAGTCCCTCCGTCCTCGGTGGAGCGGAACCGCTGAAAAGCAGCCAGGCGCCAGTGGACGAGGGGCTCGCCGTCATCGGATTCGAGAGTCCGCGCCACCCGCTGGATCACTTCTCGCGCCGCCGAAAAGCGGGTGCCTCCGCCCAACGCTTCGCGCATGGATGTCGAAGTATCCAGAAGGACCCACACCCGGGGGCGGGTCAGGGAGCGCACGATTCCGAGAGGATCCCGGCCGCGCTCTGCTCCCTGAGCGATGTCGGACGCGGAGCCGAGGGAAGCCTCGACAGCCGGCGGTCCCGAGGGAATGGCGAGGCACCAGAACAGGACCGCTGCCAGGACGAGGCGCAGGATCGAATCGAGGCGCGGCCTCGAGGCTTCGTGTTGCATGGCCTTCCTCCGTGGAAGAGTCGCTTCGGAAAAGGAGATCCCGGTCAGGGGGAGCCCCGAACAACGCCGCCCGAGAGCGACCCGCGGACCCAAGTGGTGAGACCGTCGCCGTATTCACCGGCGCTGTCCTTCCCGGAATCGGGTCGGCGCGCGAGCCGCAGGGTCAGCTCGAGTCGGCTGACTGCGTGCGGTGTCTCCGGACGGGCGGGCGGCGGATAACGGGCTTCGGCGGTGAGGATGGCCCGGTCGTGCGGCGGACCGGCGTCGGCGGCGCCGACCACCGGACGACGGATCCAGACGGTCACTCCGGCCAGATCGGGGCTCCGGTCACCGTCGAGATCCGGCGCCCATGCCGTTTCCGGAGCCCGCGGGTCGAAGAGCAGGGCCCGGCCGCCGGGATCCCGCAGGACGCGGCCCACATAGACGCGGGAGTTCCCTCCGGCCATCAGCTGGTCACGGAACCATTCGTAATCCCGGCAGCCCGGGCGGCCGGGGTCCCGGCACGCGGCGCCGTCCGCCGGGCGCGCCGTTCCCCACGCCGCTCCGACGGCAGTCCGGATCGAACTGCGGGCCGGCGGCAGCGCCGCCTCGAAGTCGTCGCCCTCGCGGACATACGCTGCGAGCAGGACCTTCGCCGCTTCGAGTCCCGCTTCGGCCTGCGCCGCAGCCTCCTCCGCCCACCGTTCGTTGCGGGCCACCTGGCTTTCGGAGGTGACGGAAACCAGTATCACCGCGCCCATGCCGGCGAGAGCAAGGACCGCCAGCATGGCGATCACCAGGGCGACTCCGCGCTCGGGACCCCGGTTTTCAGCAGCCTCGGAGCCCGAATTCCACCGTCTATTCACGATTCGCCACCCGCACCGATCGAAGGCGCACCACCGGGCCGCGCCCTCCGGAAGACGGCATCGCGACGACTTCGAAACGGAGCGCGGCCAGCCGGTCCGAGCCGGCCGCCGAAAGCTCGGAGACGCGCCAGCGAACCTCGTAGAACGCCGAGTCCTGCGGTGTCCGTCCGCCGTCCTCCGCCCAGTACTCCACATATCCTGCGGTCCCGGCACCGGTGGTTGCGACGCTGCCGCCGGGCGCTACCGCCTCGTGATAGCCGGAAAGCGGCCAACTGCGTCGGAGCGGCGCAGTGAGAAGCTGCTCTAGCCGGGCGCGGGCGAGCCGGGTGGCGAGACTGGTGTCGGCCGCTGCCCGCCCGGCACGGGAGGATGCCGAAATGGCGCGGACCAGGCCGCCCGCCGCGAATGTGAGCAGGAGGGCCGCGAAGAAGGTCTCGATCAGGGAGAACCCCGCCGCTCCAGCTGCCGTTCGCGAAGGTCGAGGCGCGGACCGCTTCGCCGATAGATACTTCATGGATTCCCTCGTTACCCAATAGAGACGGAAACCGCGGCGATTTCTTCCCGCTTCGGGCGCCTTTGGGGAAAAGTCGTATCGATAGAGTGAAAATTCCGACGGCCTCATGAGGATTCGATACCTGGAGTCCGGGGCAGAGCCGAAGCGGCACCGCCGTTTTTCTTTCTCCCCCGTGGTTCCCCAAATGTCGTTTCCCAGACGATCCAGCAAGGCGACCTTCCCCAGAGGCAGCCGGTTGCCGGCGCGCGTCACCCCGCCGACCCGCCGGCGAGTTGACGCCGTAGCGGGGGATTGCTAGCGTCCCCCGCCTTGCTGCCGGGAGCGGCGCTGTTCTCCAGAGCGCCCGCAAGGCCCCGGCGGAAGCCGGGAAATGGGCGATTAACTCAGCGGGAGAGTGCTACCTTCACGCGGTAGAAGTCGCAGGTTCGAATCCTGCATCGCCCACCATCGCTGCCGATCCGAAGAAACCCGGCGGGAGGATCGATCAGGGCAAAAAGCCCGCCAGATACCGGCCCCAGGCCGGAGCGAGCGCTGCCTTGAGGATTCCGTCGGCGAGCAGCATGCCTCCCGCCGCCCAGAGCAGCCGGCCGCGGCCCGGCTGGAGTGGTACTTCGACCTTCCCCAGGCGGCGAACGAGCGGCTCGGCGGTGACCACTCCGAGGATCACGAAGGCCGCCACCCGGCAGAGGGACCACGGGAACCACGCGAGCACTGCGGGGACACCGCTCGAAGCCGCGGCGAAGGAGGCGACGAAGAAGTTCATGAAGTTCATCATCACGGCCCCCATCAGCAGTGCGAGTGCCCCGCCGCTCACCAGAGAGAGTGGCAAGAACAGCGCCAGCCGCTGCAGGTGGATCGGCAAGAAGAGCCGCAGGTCCCCTTCCGCGCCCTCGCCGGTCATGAGCCAAGCCATCATTTCGCTCCGGTAATCCGTCCCGCGCAGGACCGCCGCTTCCGCCGCTTCGGGAGCGAACGCCATCACGACCGGCCCGAAAACCATCACCGCGAGGGTCCAACCCAGCATCAGACCGAGCGCCTGCCGCCGCTCCCCTTCCCGGAGATAGTTCCAAAGCGCCCGGATGGCCGGCCCGGCGATCAGAAACGGAAGGAGCCAACGCGCAAAGCCGAACCCGAACGACGCCAGCCAGAACCCGAAGGCGTAACCGAACGGCACGCCGCCGATCAGCAGCAGCAGATCGCGCCGGAACGCCAAGCCGATTCTCCTGTCCGCGAAAGAGGACCCGGCGGCGCCCAGATGGTCAGCGGCCTTCCCGACTCTTTCGCGCCCGGTCATCGCCGCTTCCGGCCTGCTTCCATGAGTTCGGGGCAGAGAAATTCCAGGCGGATCCCGTGCCTTTCCAGGTCATGCCGATGATTCCACCAGTCGGTGTCCGAAGCATTCAGGATCGGGGGGTTTTCTCCACTCGCAACGGCCACCGCGACGAACTTCCGATCATCGCGGTCGAAAGCCGCCAGCGCCTCGTCCTCGGGGAATTCTGCGAAGGTTCGCGCGTCATGCGGTTCGATCTCGAACATGACACAGAGGTCGGAGTAGCTCTGATGATCCCACAGCCATCTGAAGAACTCGTGGCCGGGCCCCGGCTCTGCCGACCAGTTCCTCCGGTCGAGATATTCCTCGAATATGTACCCGCCCCGGTCGAGTGCGACCCTTTCCTCTTTCCGGATCTTCTGCATCCGTTCGATGCACCGGATGACACAGTCCGGACCGGCCTGATCAGCGCAACGGTTCGCCACCCGGGCCACATTGGTATCCATGACCACGAGCGGCTTCACTGTGGCATCGCCTTCCGCCTCTGCTGACCAGCGAGCGCCGTCGCGGCGATCTCGCCGAACGAATCACCGAAGAAGTCGGTCGGCCAGTTTCGGATGCGTCCGAACCCATCGAGTTCGAGCGGCGTGATCCGAGACCCCTGATCATCGTTCTCGCAGAAGAAGAGGCCGATGTCTTCCGCGCCGCATTCGGAGTCCGGCTCGGCGACCCGGCGCTGCAGGCGGCGCAGGAGATGTTCGCTGTGGCTCTCGAGCAGAATCTGGACTCTGCGCCTCTTCCAGACGTCGATGAGGACGTCGGCGAGCCCCGACTGCACTGCCGGGTGCAGGTGGATCTCCGGTTGTTCGAGGATCACCGTCGAACCTTTCGGTACATAGAAACAGAGGACCAGAACCGGCAGGATCTGCGACACCCCGAACCCGACATCGGTGATGAGCGCTTCCTCGGCGCCGGGTGTCTTGCGGACTTTCACTTCGAAGATCTGGCTGCCCTCGCCGACCGCTCCGATCCGGAAGTCGTGAATCAGGCCTAGCTTCCGAAGCCACTTCGCGATATACACATCGAGGTCCAGCCTTTTCTTCCGGTGGCCCGGGGAGATCTTCGCCTCGCGCTGGCGGGCGGCTAGCAGCGCAGCGACGACGGATTCGCCTGCCCGACCCATGTCGAACGGATCGGCACCGGCCCAGATATAGCGGCGACGGGGTTGGGCGCGGAGGGGCCCGAGGTAGAAAACGCTCCTCAGCCGGTGCTTCAGCGTCAGTTCCAGGTCGGCGAGGAACCTGGCGTTCTGGAAGGAGGCGTGGATCTGATCCGGGAAGCCGTAATTGCTCACTGGTTCGAGGCGCCACGGACGGCCCCGATTGTGCTTGAACTGGAAATCCGTACCTTCGCTGAACAGCTCGTAGTCGCGCTTTTTGTTCTCGTCCACCCTCCGCATTCCGAATCGCGCCCCGCCGACGCGGTAGGACATTTCCCGAACCCGCGCCCGCGCGGTTCCGTCGTCCTCGCTCCGATCGACGACGACGGAAAACCCGAGCCGGGAGTCCGAGATCACGGCCCCGCCCGCACGGCTCATGTCAGGCACTTCGAACGGCTTTTCCAAGTCCCAATCGAGCGAGATTTCCATATGGGAGGCGCCCCGGTACACGGCGCTGCGGAAATCCCCCAGATCGGCCGGCGTCGTGTGGTCGCCGAAGTGGAACACGAGGCTGCGGTCCGGGGACTCCGAAGTCTGTTTCATCAGCAACAGGGCCTGCAGCAGGCTGGTCTTGCCGGAGCTGTTGGCGCCGAAGAAGCCGGTGATCGGATGCAGTGGGAGATCGCCCGTGTCGGGCCACGGCTTGAAGTTCCGCAGACGGAGCCGAGTCAACATCGGGTCGGTTCCTCGGGATGCCGATGCATGCCGGCAGCGGGCCGCTCCGGCGGCTTCGGGAGGAAGCCGGAGTGTATTCGGCCGCGGTCCGTTCAGGCCTGTTTCAATTCCAGCAACACGCCTCCGGCGCTCGCGGGGTGGATGAAGGCGACCAGGTGGCCGCCGGCGCCCCGGCGCGGCGCGCGGTCCACGAGCCGGACGCCTCGCGCTGCCAGCGCTCCGAGCGTCCGGTGGATGTCCTCCACCTCGAAGCAGAGATGGTGGAGTCCTTCTCCGCGCCGCGAGAGGAACCGTGCCACCGGCCCTTCCGGCGCGGTGGGCTCGACCAGCTCGATCAGCCCGCCGGAATCCCTTCCGGCCTCCAGAAAAAGCGCCAGCACTCCGAATTCGTCCACCCGGTAGCGGGCCTGTTCCCGGAGAGCGAGCAGCTCCTGCCAGACGCTCGCCGACGCCTGCGCGTCCTTCACCGCGATGCCGACATGGTGGAGGCGGATCGCTCCTCCGCCGAGGGCGGCTTTCGCTGCACTCGAGACCGCAGCGGCTCCGCACGCAGAACTCTCGGGGAGAGAGGCGATCGCTGGAACTTCGGCGGTCGCCAGACTGCGCTCCAACGCCCCGAGGAGATCCGGAACGCCCGTTCCGGTTTTCGCCGAAGCGAGCATCACCGGCCCCTCACGGAAGGAGCGGAACGCGGCCGCCATCGCTTCGGCCCCCGGTCGGTCCGCCTGATTCACCACCAGGAAATCAGCCACCTCGAAGAGGCCGGCTTTCGCCGCCTGGACGGAATCGCCGAGGCCGGGGGCCACTGCCGCCACCGTCCGATCGGCGATCCGGGTGACCTGGTGGTCCCCCTGCCCCACTCCCGCGGTTTCCAGCAGGATCCGCTCGAAACCAGCGGCGGCCAGCAGGCGGAGCACCAAGGGGACTCCGGGGGCGATGCCGCCGGCGCCGCCGCGGGCCGCCATGCTGCGAAAGAAGACCGCGCCGTCATCGGCAGGAAGCCGAACCCGGTCTCCCAGGAGCGCTCCTCCGGTCCTCGGACTCGTGGGGTCCACGGCGAGCACTCCGACCGGGCGCCCCTCGCCGGACAGCAGCGCCGCCAGCCGGCTCGCGAGCAGGCTCTTGCCGACCCCCGGCGGCCCGGTGATGCCGATCACCCGGGCACGCTTCGGCCAGACGAGCCCCCGAGCCTCCCGCCGCGCATCGATGTCGCCGGCTTCCACCCGGCTGATGGCCCGCGCCAGGGCGCGGCGCCTGCTGGTTTCGGTTCGGCCGGAAAGCGCGGCGATTCCCTCTGCTTCCGCCGAGGGCCCCGGCTCCCGCACCGGTCGGAGTCAGGCGCCGATCCGCCCGAGAATCCCCCGGGCGATGATCAGCCGCTGGATCTCCGAGGTCCCCTCGCCGATGGTCATGAGCTTCGCGTCCCGCAGATACCGCTCCACCGGAAAGGACCGGGTATAGCCGTAGCCGCCGAGGATCTGCACCGCGCGATTCGTAACTCGGACCGCGGTTTCACTCGAGTACAACTTGGCGATCGCCGATTCCACGGTCGTGACGCGCCCCGCATCCTTGAGGGCGGCGGCTCGCTGGATCAGCAGCCGGGACGCCTCGATCTCCACCTTCGAATCCGCGAGCGGGAATCGGACCCCCTGGAAGTCGGCGATCGGCCGATCGAACTGCCGCCGCTCCCGCGCGTAGGCCGCGGCACAATCGAAGGCGGCGCCGGCGATGCCGAGAGAGAGCGCGGCGATGCTGATCCGGCCGCCGTCGAGAACCTTCATCGCTCCCGCGAAACCGGTGCCCGGCTCACCGAGCAGGTTTTCCGCCGGCACCCGGCAGTCTTCGAAGACCATCTCGGAGGTGTCCGAAGCCCGGTGGCCGAGCTTCCTTTCCTTGCGTCCGGCGCGGAAACCGGGAGTCCCACGCTCGACGATGAACGCCGAGATTCCGTGGGTGCGGAGCTCTGGTTCCGTGGAGGCCATACAGATCGCGATGTCCGCCTCGGAACCGTTGGTGGTGAAGGTCTTGCTCCCGTTGAGGATCCAGCAGGCGCCGTCCCGGACCGCAGTCGTCCGAGTACCTCCGGCGTCACTCCCGGCGCCGGGTTCGGTGAGGCTCCAGGCCCCGAGCGCCTTTCCCGAGGCCAGCGGAATCAGGTAGCGGGCCTTCTGCGCTTCGGTCCCCTGCTCATAGATGTGGTTGGCGGCCAGGGACACATGCGCGGCCACGGTGATCGCTACCGAGGCGTCGGCGCGCGCGAGTTCCTCGATCAGCACCGCATAGTCGGCGTAACCGAAACCGGCGCCTCCGTAGCGGTCGGGGAAGATGGGGCCGAGAAAGCCGAGGGTGCCGAGTTTTTCGATGGCCTCCCGCGGGAAACGTTCCTCTTCGTCCCAGGCCGCAGCGTGGGGAAGGATCTCCTGAGCGGCGAATTCGCGGACGGTGCGCCGGATCTCCGACGAGGCGCCTCGGTCTCCGAGCGGGGGAAGTGGGTCCGGCAAAGGTGCGATTCTAGCCGGGCGTCACCGCTCCGCTGCGATCTCGAACGGCAGGCGGTTCACCGCCAGGCGGCCGTTGGAAACCACTGCCACCACATCCTGGATCGCCGCGATCTGGGCGAGCGGGTCTTCGGCGACCACGATCAGATCCGCCTCCAGCCCCGGTTCGACGGCACCGGCCGCATCGGAGATTCCTAAAAGCTCTGCGGTGTAGAGGGTCGCGCCCCGGATCGCCTCGATCGGCGAAAAGCCCAGTTCCACGAAGCTCGCCACCTCGACCCCGATGCGGCTGACGCTCTCCGGGCCGTAACCGGTGTCACTGCCGGCGATCACCCGGACACCGATCTCACGCGCCATCCGCAGCGTCTCTTCCATCCGGGGAATCATGAAGTCGGCGCGCAGGGTGAGCACCGGATGGTCGTAATCCCCGCCGGGCTCGTCGAGGTCCACGAGGGTCGTGTAGGTGGGCACGAGCGCCGTTCCCCGCTCTTGCATCAGCTCGAGCGTCTCGCGGGTCAGGAAGGTGCCATGCTCGATGCTCGCCACCCCGGCCAACACCGCGGCGCGGGCGCCTTCGTCGCCGTGGGCATGACAGAGCACCGGGATGCCAAGCGCCGAGGCCTCCTCCACCACCGCGCGGAGCTGCGCCTCCGAGTACACCTGCTTGCGCGGGTCCGTGTCCGGCAGCCCGGCGCGCTCGGTGGCCCGCGTCTTGATCGCCCGCACGCCGTTTTCGGCATTGACCCGGACCAGCATCCGGAGTTCCGCTTCGCTCCGGATGTCCTCGGAGACCGAGAACAGGCTCTCCGAGGCGAGCCGTCCATCGCGGATGTTCGGGGTCACGAAGATGCCGGCGCCCAGATAATCCGGCCCCGGCAGGTGGCCGGAGGCGACCAGCCGTCCGATGGCCACATCGCGGTAGGAGCCGACGCTCGCGCTCCTCAGCGTGGTGACTCCGGATTCCAGCGCCCGGCGCACCTCGGAGAGCTGCGAGGCGTGGGTGTGCGCATCGAGGAGCCCGGGAAGCACGAACTTGCCCGAGACATCCAGCGTTTCGACATTCGCCGGCACGGGTGCGGTTCCGACCGAGAGGATGCGTCCGCCGCCGATGACGACATCGGCGCGGGACAGGGTTCCGGACGCACATCGAGCACCGAACCGCCGACGATCGCGAGATCGGCCTCCTGCCCCGGGGCCGGAGCGGCGAATGCGGCGGATGCGAGCAGGACGAGAGAGAGCAGTCGGACGTTCATGGGCGCCTCCGGGGAACCGGGAGAGTTCCGGTGAGTATGCGATACCACTCGCTCCGCCGCCCGTTTTTCGCCGGATTCGATCGATCAGGCCGGGCTGCCGTATCGTCGCCTCCATGAAACTCCGGCGCGACCCGCTCCGCCATCCGTGGCTCTTCGCCGCCATCGCCGGACTCTACGGATTCTCGATTCCCTGGTGGTTCGGCTCGGGCAGGCCGGCCATCGTCCTCGGGCTGCCCTCGTGGGTGGTGGTGTCGCTGTTCTCCACGCTCGCGGTGAGCTGCCTCACCGCCTTCGCTGCGCTTCGGCTCTGGGACGACGGGGCCGACTGAGCGGGCCGTGAGCTTCTCGACGGCGGTCATCGCCGCGCTCACCGCGTACCTCGCGCTCCTCGGGTTCCTGGGGTTCCGCGCCCGTGCCGCCCGCGCCTCCGGATCGCTCGCCGACTTCTACCTGGCAGGCCGCGGGCTCGGCGGCGTGGTGCTGCTGTTCACGCTCTATGCGACGCAGTACAGCGGAAACACCCTGGTGGGCTATCCCGGGGAAGCGTACCGGGTCGGCTTCCCCTGGGTCATGAGCGTCGGCTTCATGCTGGCGATCGTCGTCGTCTATCTGGTGATCGCTCCCCGGCTGCGCGCCGCGTCCGAGCGCCACCGCTTCGTGACCCCGGCCGATTGGCTCGATCACCGCTTCGGCGACCCCCGGCTCACGCGGGTCACGAACCTCCTCATGGCGGCCGCCATCGCGAACTACCTGCTCGCTCAGCTCATGGCGATGGGGCATGTGACCGCCGGTCTCTCCGACCAGGCGATCCCCTACGCCGCTGGCGTCCTCGTACTCGCGGCGGCGATCCTCGGCTACGAACTCCTCGGCGGGCTCCGCGCCGTCGCCTGGACCGACTGCATGCAGGGAGTTCTGCTCGCGATCGGTCTTTCCGGCCTGCTGGCTGCGACCTTTCTCTCGGGAGAGGGCATGGGAGCGGCGGCGGAATGGGTCTTCGAAAACCAACCGGCGAAAGGCTTCCGTCCCGCAGCACCGATGCTGGCCACTTGGGCGAGCACCCTGTTGCTGATCGGGTTTTCCGGCGCCGTCTATCCGCAGGCCATCCAGCGCATCTTCGCCGCCCGCAGCACCGGGTCGCTGCGGAAGGCGCTCGCCGCCCTCGGTTTTCTTCCATTCCTCACCACCCTGCCGATCTTCCTGGTCGGCATCCTGGCTCTCCCCCGGCTCGAAGGACTGACCGGGATCGCCGCCGACCAGGTGCTGCCGACGCTCCTCCGGGGGTGGGCCTCGGAGTCGGCCTGGATGTTCTGGATGTGCATCCTGACCGTCGTCGGAGTGATCGCCGCGATCATGTCCACGGCCGATTCGGTCCTCCTCACGCTCTCTTCGATGCTGGCCAAGGACTTCGTGGCGCCGGCGCTCGGCCGGCGCCGAGGGGCGGAGGTCAACGAGGAGCGCGTCACCCGGATCGGCAAGGGAATCTCGCTGGCCGTCATGGGCATCCTGGCCGCAGTGGCGCTCACCCCGCGCATCAGCCTCTGGGGACTCTTGGAACTCAAGATGGAGCTCCTGGTCCAGGCTGCTCCGGTTTTCGTCCTGGGGCTCACCTGGCCCCGATTGACCGCGCGCGCCGCCCTCTACGGGGTGGTGTGCGGCACCCTGCTCGCCGCGGGGCTGACTCTCGCCGGCTACGGCAAGGTCGGGGGGCTCCACGCCGGGCTTCTCGGCGCATCGCTCAACGCGCTGATCGCGGTCGCGGGCTCCCTCGCCGCCGGCCGGCGACAGCTTTTCGCCCGCCGGCGAAATGCCTGCCCCGCCCCCGGGCCGCGCGGACCTCAGTAGACGGAAAGCAGGAGTACGGAGGGCCGATCTGCTGTGTGGTGGACGGTGTTCTCGGCGGCCTCGGTACGAGTGTGGCGGCCCAGCGGTTCGCCGGTGTTGGGATTCGGATCGAAGCGCGGGTAGTTCGAGCTCGAAATCTCCAGACGGATCCGGTGGCCCGCCGAGAACCGATTGGCGGTGGGAAAGAGCTGAATCTCGATCTCGTACGGCTCTCCGGGCGTCATCAGCACCTCCTGCTCCCGCGATTCCCGGTAGCGGGCACGAAGGATTCCGTCGGTGATATTCAGGTCGAAGCCTTCCGGGTAGTCGGCGCTTTCGGGGTACACATCCACCAGCTTGGCGGTGAAGTCGGTGTCGGGGGCGCTCGAAGAGACCCAAAGCCGAGCCCGGACCGGTCCGATCACTTCGAGGTCCTCCTCGAGTGGATCGGTCTCGAAGACCAGCACATCGGGCCGCTCGGCCGTCCGGCGGCCTTCCACTTCGGACCCGAAGAAGCCGTTCTCCGACCCGCCGCGGAGGGAGCGGAAACGCCGTTCCCGCTGGTCGTAACCGCCTCGTTTCAGAGCGCCGGAGAAAGCGCCCCCGATCGTGGGAACGGGGTGCTCGGGATCGTAGGTGTAATCCGTCGCGCCTTCCCCGGCTTCCGGCGGCTCGCGGGTGAGACCGCCGCTAGCTCGCAGATGGAAGGGAGTCATCCGGTTTCCGGCAGGAGGCCAGGACTCGACGGTCCGCCAGGCGCCGCCGTGATAGAGACGGCCGTTTTCATCCCGGCGGCCGTCGCCGCCGCCCATGACGAAGATCATGACCGGACTCTCGCCCGCACTGCCGGCTCGTCCGGCCGCAGGCAACAGGGCGGCGTTGTCAGCCCCTTTGAGGTGGCGGTCGAACCAGCGCAAGTGGAATTCGCGGGAGAAGTCCGGGATCGCTGCCGCCGCTCCGAATTCGATGTCTCCGGAGTACGAACGATTGGTCCCGCCGTGGGTCCACGGTCCCATGAGCAGCGTCATCGGTGCGGATTTCCACCGGGACAGTTCGACGAAGTTCTGGATCGTGCCCGGAGCGTAGGAGTCGTACCAGCCGCCTACCTGGAGCATCGGAATGTCCGCAGTCTCCTCGTAGTACTCCGTCCAGTTGCGGCCGATGCCCCGGAAGTAGTCGTCGTACTCACCGTGGTTCTGCATTTCGAGGTAGTAGTCCTCGAAGTTCGGGGCGCCGGCGAGTGGATTCGCTCCTTTGCGGAAGGGGGTGTCCAGAAACCAGTCGGCGGGGGTCGAGGCTTCGAGACGGCGGCGGATCGCAGGCTCGTCGGTGACCGCCGCGAGCTGACTGTGCGCCCAGCCGAGTTGCTGTCCGAGCTCGAAGGCGCCGTGATTGCGGACCTTGTGGGTCCAGGCGTCGGAAAGCCCTCCCATGGTCAGCACCAGGGTCTTCAGGGCGGGGGGAGACAGCTTCGCAGCGTCGGCCTGGGTGTGGGCACCGTACGAGGTCCCCCACATACCGACCGCGGGCTCGGTGTACTCCAGGCCGGCGACCCATTCGATGGTGTCGAACCCGTCGGGCGCATCGAATTCGTGGTACTTCTGGAAGACGCCTTCGGAGAAGTAGAGCCCGCGGATGTCCTGCAGCACGACGACATAACCGCGGCTCGCGAACCACCGGGCCTGTTCCGCGAGCCGCGGCGAAGTCCTGTCGTACGGCGTGCGGTGGAGAAGCGCGGGGAAGAGGCCCGCTGCCGGCTCGCCGTTCCGGGCGGGCCGGAAGACATCGGTGGCGAGGCGCACTCCGTCTCGCATCGGGAGCAGGTGGTTCTCCTCCACCTGGATCGCTTCCCAGATCGACTCGGGCGGCCGGAGCGGAGCACCGGTGGGTTCCTCCGGCGCGCCCGCTCCGCACCCGGCTGCCCCGCACCCGGCAAGGACGAGCCCGAGCAGGGCGAACGACCGGCTCACTGCGCGGCTCCTGCGGAAACGCCGGCGAGGTTCTCGACGAGCGGGGCGAGGTCGGGCAGACGGTCGATCGCTTCGATCCGGGTGAGAGCGGCAGCGGCCCGGCCCTCCGGCAGGACGAGCCCGGCGCACTCGCGGAACTTGGCCCGGAGCTCCTCACGAGTCAGAGGGCGTTCCGGGCCGCCGGGGTAGGTGTCCGCTTCGACGGAGAACTCGCGCCCGTCCCGCAGCCGCACATCCATCGCGCTTCGCATCCGATCGTAGCCGAGAGCGTCGATCCCGGGGTCGAAACGGACCGAGACCCGCTCCATCATCGCCCGAACCTCCGGGGAGTCCACGAACTCGGGGGTGAATTCACGGATGCCGGCACGGCGGCGGAGCACGATCGCCGAAAGCACGAACGGGATCGAGAACTTCGCTTCCAGCGGATTGCGGGGGGCTCGGTAACGGAGGGGATTCAGGATGTTCTTCCCGGCGCGGAACACGATCTCGGCGATGTCTTCGGAATCGATGCGGCGAGTGGTCACGAGATCGAGCAGCGCCGCCATGCTCGGGTGTCCCAGGCTCCCGGAGGGGAACATCTTGACCGAGACGCCGGGGTCGAGCAGCGTGTGCGGCGCTCCGAGGGTGAGCCTCTCGGGATCGAAGCCGCCGCCGAACACCCGGAAGAAGCCCCACTCGGCCTCGAGGGCGCCGCGGCCGGAGGTGAAGCCGCGTCCGGCTAGATCGGCGGCGAGGACGCCGTTTTCGGCCGCCCGCCCGGCGTGGAGCGGTTTCGTCATCGTACCGAACCCGAGACGGATGCCGGAAGCGAAGCTGGCGGCGATCCCGAGCGCCATCCCGATCTCTTCCCGCCCGAGCCCGCCGAGCTTCGCGGCGGTCGCCGCCGCACCCAGAGTTCCCACCGTAGCGGTGGAATGGAACCCTTCCCGGTAGTGGCGCGGGTGGATCGCCTCGGCGATCTTGCACTCCACCTCGAAGCCCACCAGGAAGGCCTCGAGGAACCCAGCGCCGCCGGCACCCTCCCGCTCGGCGACGGCGAGTCCGGCCGCGAGCGGGGCCACCGTCGGGTGGGTCAGCAGCCCGAAGATCCGGTCCGGTGCCCCGGAGAGCTGGGTGTCGTCGAAGTCCAGCGCGTGCCCGGCGATCCCGTTGGCCCGGGCAGCGAGGGAGGCGGGGACCCGGATGCCGGAAGTGCCGAAGACCGCCGCCTCCGGGCGGCCGCCCTCGGCGGCGATCTGCTCCACCGCGATGCGCGAGCAGGGCTCGGCGGAGCCGGCGAGGGTCACTCCGAGGCCGTCGGTGACGCACCGGCGCCCTGCGGCGATCAGCTCGTCGGGAAGCTCGTCGAGAGTCGTCTCGAGGATGAAATCGGTTACGGCAGCGGTAGCGTTCATGCGCCCTCCGTTCTTCTGAGAAACCTGCCCGGACCGAGGCGGCCCCGGAGCAGTGGAGTGAGGAAGCTGGCCGCCCCCAGGGCGAGGAGAGCCAGAGCGAGGGGACTTTCCAGGAAGACCGCGTGGGAACCCGAAGACAGGGCGAGCGCGCGGCGGTAGTTCGTTTCGATCATCGGACCGAGGACGAGGCCGAGCACGGCGGGAGCGAGCGGGTAGCCGCGCCGGGTCATGGCGAATCCGGCGATCCCGAAAAACAGCGCGAACCAGGCGTCGGCGAGGTTCCCCCGGAGGGAGAACGCCCCGACGAGCGAGACCCCGACCACCAGCGGCATGAGCACCGAAGGCCGGAGGCGCACCACCCGGAGCCACAACGGAATCCCGAGCCTCCCCACCACCGCCATGAACAGCACCGAGACCACGAAGCCGGCGTAGAGCGCGTGGACCAGCGGCGCCCGCTCGGCCATCAGCAGCGGGCCCGGAGCGACACCTTGCACCGTGAGCCCGCCGAGCAGCACCGCCGCACTCGCCGAGCCCGGGATGCCGAGGGCGAGCAGCGGGATCATCGCCGCGCCGACACAGGCGTTGTTCGCTGCCTCCGGAGCAGCGATGCCCGCAGGTTCGCCGGTTCCGAAGCGCTCCGGGTTCTTCGAGAAACGGCGCTCCTCGTTCCAGGCCACGAGGGAGGCGATCGTGGCCCCGGCGCCCGGGATCGCACCGATGCTCCCCCCGACGAGAGAGCCCCGCAGGATGCTGCGCCAGAACCGCAGGAGCTCGCGGACTCCAGGAAGCCCACCCTCGAGGCGCGGCGCTCCCGACGCTGGCTGGCGCCGCCGGGCCACAGCGTCGAGCGCCTCCGCGACGGCGAAGAAACCGATCAGCATCGGCACGAGCCCGAATCCGTCGAGGAGCACGGGCACGCCGAAGGTGAGGCGCGGCGCCCCGGTCAGCACATCGAGGCCGACCAGGAAGGCCGCCAGGCCGAGCAGCGCGCTGATCACCCCCTTGAGCGGATCCTTGCCGATCAGATTGGCGACGATCGCTATGCCGAAGACCCCGAGGCCGAAGTATTCCGGAGGGCCGAAGGCGAGCGCTGCGCGGGAGAGGGGGCCGAGGGCGGCGACGAGCAGCACCGTCCCCAAGAGGCCGCCCCCCACCGAAGAGAACAGGGATATCCCCAGCGCCCGGCCCGCCTCGCCCCGCCGGGTCAGCGCGTGGCCGTCGAGCGTCGTCGCCAGCGCCGGCGGGCTCCCGGGAATCCCGATCGCGATCGCGGTGATGGAGCCGCCGTACTCCGCCGCCATGTAGAGCGCGATCATCATGAGGAGCGCCGGAACGGGGTCGAGCGCGAAGGTGACCGGCAATACCAGCGCCAAACCCACGGTGGAGCTCAGCCCCGGCACCGCGCCGGCGAAGACCCCGATCAGGCTCCCGGCGAGGAGTACGGCGAGGTTCACCGGAGCGAGCGCCGCGGCCCAGCCTTCGAGAAACGGGCTCATTCAGGGGAGCGGTACCCCGAGCGCGGCGGCGAACAGCAGGTGCGCGAATGCCGCGAAGCCGAGCGGAACTGCGGCGAGGATGCCGGGAGAGCGCTCGCCGGCGAGCCACATGAGCCAACAGGCGAGCGGGGCGAGGCACCAGGCGGCGCCGAAGACCGGGGACGCGAGGAGGAAGACGGCGATCCCGGCGAACGCACCGCCCAGCCGGAGGCCGCCGCCGAAACGCTCCGGTGGGGACCTTCGACGGACGCCGAGCCAGACGGCGCCGCCGATCAGGAATCCGGCCACCAGGCGTGGGAAGAGAGCGGGACCCGGAACGCCCGGGGAGAGCGGTGCGGGGTAGCCGCGGGCGTCCCAGAGGATCAGGCCCCCGAGGAGGGCGAGGACCGCCGCCTCGACGATCCCGCGTCGGGGACCCGACGCCTCACCCATCGAGCAGCCCGAGGCGAGCCAGCAGTTCGCGGCTCGCAGCGACCTCGGCGGCCATCCAGCGGGCGAACTCGTCCGCATCGGCCAAGGTGGCGTATTCCATCGCCGCCCGCATCATGTACTCCCGGAAGCCGGGAGATTCGATGACCGCCGTCAGCCGCCGGCGCAGCTCGGTGCGCACTGCGGGAGCGAGCCCCGGCGGCCCCACCACGCCGCGCCAGTGGACCGGGGCCAGGTCGTAGCCCTCGTCCCGGTAGGTCGGTGTCCGCGGGAGGGCCGGCAGAGGCAGCGCCGAAGCGAGGACCCGCATCGTCCCGGCACGCAGATGCTCCCGCACGATGTCGAAGTTCGTGTGGACCGCGTCGGTGTGGCCGCCGAGTGCCGCCACCACCGCGTCCGCCGATCCCTCGTAGGCGATCCAGCGCACCTCCGGATCTCCTGCCGCAGCCCGTAGGCGGGCGAAGCCGAGGAAGTGCGCCGAGGCGGCGCCGAAGCCGGAGACCGACAACCCGCCCTCGGAGGCGAAGAGATCGGAGAGCGTGCGGAGAGGACTCTCCTCGCGCACGGCGATCAGGAACGGATCGAGCTGGATGCGGAGGATCGGGGTGAAATCGTCGGGAGTGAACGGAATCCGCCCGGTGGCCATGTTCACCGTGCCGCTGGCGGTGAAGACCCCGAGCCGGTACGGGTCTCCCGGGCGCGTCTGCAGATACTGCATCCCGACGGCGCCCGCGCCTCCCTGCCGGGTCACCACGGTGACCCGCTGCCCGTCGAAGTGCGGGGGCGCCGCCCGGGCGAGAGCGCGGGCGAGGAGATCGCTCGGACCGCCGGGAGTGGCCCAGGAGACGATCTCGATGGGACTGCTCGGAAACGGCGCCTCCCGGGGCTCGCCGCAGCCGGAGAGAGCCATACCGAGAGGCGCCATCCCGACCCGAAGAAGGAGTCGGCACCTCCACTTCCGGCGGATGCCCCTCCGTGCCCCGCATGGCAAGCGCCCCGACACTCGGCGCGATCCATTCGGACGCCGCTTACGGGGCTCTGGCAACGACGCGGGGCGCCTCCGCCGCGGACTGTCAGACGCCGTCGTTCCCCAAGGCTTCGCTCACATGCCGGAGACGCGGCCGGCGATTCGGTAGCACTGGAAGATCACATGCCAGCCGATCGCCACGATCACGAGCCAGGCGATCCAGTAGTACTCGCCCGGAATTCCGAAGTTACCGCCGAAGAAGGGGGTGGCGTGCTCGTTGAGCATGGCCCACAGCAGCGGCAGCGACAGATAGGTGTTGTGCTTCGAACGGAGCCCGGCGAGCGCCGGATCGGCGGCTGCCGGGGCCTCGCCCGCCTTCACCGCGGCGATGATCCGCTGCTGAGCCGGCCAGATCCGGAACCAGACATTGAAAGCCATCATGGTCCCGAACATGGCGCCGGTGTGGATCAGCACGGCTCGCTCGGTGAAGCCGCCCACCGCGACGAAGAGCCACACCGTGACCGCGAGCAGCGCGAAGGAAACGAGGGTGGCGGCCCGCACCTTGGACCGGAGCCCGCTGCGCCAGAGGGCGTCGTAGAGGAACACCGCGAGGAAGGTCACCGCCACCATCAGCAGCGCACCGCCGCCCCAGCCATCCCCGGGGCCGAACATCAGGCCGCCGTGGTAGAAGACGAGAAGCAGCAGGACCGCTCCGGTGATCCAGGTCCAGGCGGCTCCCCAGCGAAACCAGTAGAGCGCCCGCGGCATGAGTTGGGGCACCACTTTCTGCTTCGTTCTGCCATCCAGCTGCGCCGCCATCTGGGCGTTCACGAAGTTGAAGAAGTAGAGATGTCCGATCCAGAGGATTCCGACGAAGACATGGAGCCATCGGAACAAGAAGACCAATCCGTCCATCATGGTGAGTTCCCTCCCCTCTCCGGCAGCGCCGAGGCCTTCCCCGAGAGCTTCGGCGGCGGCGTTGGGGACTCCGATTGTATCCGGGCGAAGCGCCGCGATCGCCACCTTCGCCCGGTAGCCGGTCATCTCCGCGAACCCCTGCCCCGCCGGGGCACGGTCACCGGCCTCTTCCACTCGAACCGCCCCTTCCCAGTACGGGATGTCCGGCCCCGGATAGCCCGGCGGCCGCCGGTTCTCCTGGTCCGCGAGTAGGGGGAGAACCCGGAAATCGAGCCGTTCGGCGGGAATTCGGATGCGCCAGGCGGCGGGATAGGGGCGCCCGCCGCCCCGGACGAACCCGGGATCGGGAGGTGTCCAGGAGTCGAGGACCTCGACGGAGGGCCGGACCTCCACGCGCACGCCGTCTTCGCGCCGCAGGGTGCCGCTCGCGTACGAGAGCGTGCCGTCGGCGCGGCGCAGCAGGTAGAGCATGAGGTCGCTTCCATCGTCCAGGTTCAGGCCGAACCAGTCCCACCCCGTCTGCTCCGAGGCGAGCCACGCCGAGCCGAACTCGCGGTCCATCCAGGCGGTTCCGCGGACTTCGAATCGGCCGCCGCCGAGCTGCAAGCTGCCCTGCACCTGCAGCCGGGTATGGCTGTAGTAGAGGCTCGCCCGGCCTTCTTCCGACTTCCGGGAATAGCCGCCGTCTCCGTGGAGAAGCGGCGCCAGGGTCGGCGATGCGGCGAGCTGGAGCGAAAGCCCCTGCCGCTCGTCGGCGGCGCTCAGGAAGAAGGCTCCATCCTGCCAGAGGATCGACCAGGGACGGGCGACGCCCGGCGGGCCTCGGAACCAGGCGATCTCGGGGGCTGGCATCCTGCCGAAACGGGCGAAACCGGGAGACTCGCGGTGGGAGGTCTGCGAAAAGACGCGCTCGCCGCTGTCGAGATCGGCCACGACCGCGTGCCCCATCACCGCATGGCGAGCGCCCCAGGGCGAAGGTGCTGCCGGCGGGGGAGCGAGCGCGATCCCGCTCCGAAACGCGGTGAACTGCCAGGCGAACCGCCGCGTCCGGTCCGCAGTTTCGGCGAACCCGACGAAGTACCACCATTCGGTCCGATATCCGTCGTGCGCCCGGTGATCGCGGGGGAACTCCCAGTCGAATCCGGGAGCGGCCTGCTTCCAGTCGGGAGACGAAGCGGCGGCTGCCGTGAGAGGAACGGCGAGCGCGGCTACCGCGAGCCGCAAGCGAGCGCGGCGAAGCACCGGATCAAACCTCCTCGCGCAGCGGAGCGGCACCGACGCGGGAGGCCAGACGGGCGGGCAGCGCAGCGGCCACGAGGCCGGCGAGCAGGACCGCAGCGGCCACCGCGATCAGCTCGGCGATCGGCCAGTGGAGTTCGAGGGTCCAGCCGAACCAGGCGGGGTTGACGACCCGGACGAGCAGCAGTGTCAGCAGCACGCCGGCCCCGCCGCCGATCGCGAGCGACATCGCCACGATCGCCGCGCCCCGGCCCAGGAAACCGGCGACCACCTGCGCCCGGCTCGCTCCGAGCGCCCGGTAGAGGGCGATCTCCGGTGCCCGTTCCCGAACCAGCGTCCACAAGGCGAGCCCCAGACCGAACGCCGCGATCAGCAGGGCGAAGGCTCGGAGCAGCCCCGTCACCGCCATCGTCTGGTCGAACACCCGGAGCGCGCGGGCCCGGAGCGTCCGATTGTCCACCAGGAAGACTCCCGAACCCATGCTCCGTTCCAGCCGGGCGATCACCGCGCCGGGTTCCGCGCCCTCCCGTAGGTAGAGCGCCATCCCGTGGACCTCCGGGGATAGGAGATCCGGGGGCGGATAGAGGCGATTCATCAGGCGGCGGTCCATGAAGAGCGCTCCGATCTCGTTTCCATAGTCGCGATAGACGCCGGCGACCTCCGCCTCATACCCTCCCCGCTCGCCGGAATCGACGCCCGGCAGGGGCAGCCGGTCGCCGGGACGCAGATCGAGGCGCCGGGCGAGCGGCTCGGACACCAGAATGGCCCCCGCCCGAAACCCCCGGAGCGCTCGCTCGCGATCCCCGAGGATGGAGAACCGCTCCCCGGCGCGCGGAAGCGACGACTCCACCCCGAGGACGGTGGTCGGTCGTCCCTCGATCCGGATGCGGAGAGCGCGCAACAGGTCCCGGAAGGCCACTTCGGGATCTGCGGCGGCAGCGTCTTGCACCGCGGACGGAAGAGCTCGGCGCTCGGCCGCTACCCGGCCGGGGCCGCGAGAGCGCGACACATAGACATCCGCCACCAGCGTCTCGCCGAGCCAGCTGTCCAGGGTGGCGCGAAAACTCCCGATCAGCGCGGTCACCGCGAGCAACATGGCGGCCGCCACTACCAGCGCCGCGGTCGGGGGGCCGGTGGAACGGGGTTCCCGGATCGCCGCCGCCGCCCCCCGGCTGAAGCTGGAGCGTTTTCCGGCGGCCCGGGCGATGGGGGCGAGCAGGGGAAACCCGGCGCCGGACAAAAGAGCGGCGCCGGTGAGCAGGGCGGCGGCGGCGCCGAACCCACCGCCGTAATTCGCCAACGGGCTTCCAGGGGCGAACAACGGCCATCCCGCAGCAGCCATCAGGCCCGCCCCGAAGAGCGCGGGCGCGAAGCGGCGCAGCAGCCGGGGAGCGCGCCGCGAGAGCTTCCCGGAGAATTCGCCAGAAAATTCCCGGCCGGGCGCGAGGAGTGCTGCCGGCGGGCGCCGACTCCAGGCGAGAACCTCCGGCAGCGACCCGGGCAGCGCCGCCGCCACGGCTGCGAGGGCCGCAAGGGCGGCTACGCCCGGCGTGAGTGCCACGCTGTCGATCCGTTCGAGCAAGTAGAAATTCGTGATCGTCGCGCTGACCCGATCGAGCGAGGCCAAGGCGGCGAATCCTCCCACTGGAATTCCGAGGAGCACTCCGGCGAGGGTGGCGAGCAGTACCTCTCCGAGCAGGAGTGCTCCGGTCTGGCGCGCCGACGCCCCGAGAGCCCGGTAGAGCGCGATTTCCCGCCGGCGGGCGGCGAGCGCCGCCCGGACGCTCGCGTGGACCAGGAAGGCCCCGACCAGCACGCTCACCGCCGAAAGCGCCAGCAGGTTCAGTCGGAACGCCGAAAAGAGCTCCGACCCCTGTTCGCGCAGCAGATCGGGGGACTCGACCCGGACTCCCGGAAGCAGCCGGGAAAGCGTCCGCGACAAGGCGGCGGGGTCGGCACCCTCCGCCGCCGCCACCTCGATGCGGTCGAACCCCGCCCGTCCCCGAAGCGCCTGAGCGAAGGCGAGGTCGAGGAAGGCCGCGGTCCCAGCCCCCTCCGGGGCCAGGACTCCGACAACCGGCGCCTCCCATCCGGCTTCTCCCCGCTCGATCCGCACCGGGTCCCCGACGCTCGCCCCGAGCTGTGCCGCCGCAGCCGGCGGCAGCACGATCCCACCGAGAAAGAGACCCTCACCGAGATCCGCAAACCGGCTCCGGCCGCCAGCCAGAACCGGCGCCGCGGCGGCGAACGAATTCGAGAGGATGTCTACCCCCCACGCCGCGACCGAAACTTCGGTCGGGATCTCGGACCCGGCGGCGGAAACCGTTACTTCGGGCAGCCGGATCACCGGAGCCGCGCTCCTGACTCCGGGAGTTGCCAGGACCGCGGGCCAGGCGGCGTCGGGAACGCTTCCCGGCTCGTCGATCACCCCGGAGACCACGAGGTCCGCAGCTCCTGAAACCGCATCGAGGGTCGCGTCCAAGGTGTCGAGTGCCGCCCGGTTCAAGAGCTGGACCGAGACCACCGCGCCGACGCCGAGAGCGATCGCGGCGACCTGGAGCAGCGCGAGCGCGGGAGCGGCCCAGAGGCGCGCGGGAGCCGCGCGGAGGAGAAGCCCGATCACCGCTCCCGCAGCAGGCGCCCCCCATCGAGCCGCAAACGGGATTCGGTGCGCTCAGCGAGCTCGGGATCGTGCGTCGCGAGCAGGAGACCCGCTCCCTGTTCTCCGACGAGGCAGAAGAGCAGATCCGAGACTGCCGCCGCGCTCTCGGCGTCGAGGTTGCCGGTGGGCTCGTCCGCCAGGATCAGCCGCGGCCGCAGGAGCAGCGCCCGGGCGATCGCGGTCCGCTGCATCTCGCCGCCGGAGAGCAGCCGCGCCGGCTCCCGAGCACGGTCTCCGAGTTCGACCGCCGCCAGCAATCGGTCGGCAGCCGATTCGACCTCCTCCGGCGCGCCGTCCTCGCCGGGCACCTCGCGCCGGCGGGCGATCCGGGCGGGGAGCAGGACATTCTCCCGGACGGTCAGGTAGGGGACGAGATGGAAGAACTGGAACACGAAGCCCACGGTTCGGGAGCGGAGCCGGCTTCGCTCCACATCTCCGAGCGTCGAAAGGTCCCGCTCTCCGAGGCGCACCGATCCCCGATTCGGGGCTTCGATCCCGCCGGCGATGTGGAGCAGAGTGCTCTTGCCGCTGCCCGAGCGGCCCGCCACCGATACCGCCTCTCCCCCGCCGATCCGGAGGTCCACGGAGTCGAGAACGGTCGACTCCGAGCCATCGGCCTGGCGATAGCGTCTCGTGACCCCGCTCAGTTCGAGGACGGGGTTCATCGGGAGAGAGCGTCGTTCCGGGCGGCCACCACCTGCGCCATCACTGCGAGCGCGATCTGTTCGGGGGAGCGGGCGCCGATGTCGAGTCCGATCGGGGCTGCGATCCGCGCCAGCGCCGTCTCGGAGAGGCCGCGCTCCCGGAGCCTCACCAAGCGGCGGGCGTGGGTCTTCCGGCTGCCCAGCGCACCGACATAGAAGGCGGGGCTCGCGAGAGCGGCGGCGAGCGCTGGATCGTCCAACTTGGGATCGTGGGTGAGCGTCGCCACTGCGGCGCCGGCGTCGAGCCCGATACGGCGCAGCCCCGGCTCGGGCCAGTCGTTCACGATCTCGACCTCGGGGAAGCGCTCCGCCGAAGCGAACACCGGGCGCGGGTCGCAGATCACCGGGCGGTAGCCCAGCATCCGCGCGAGCCCCGCGAGCGACTGGGCGATGTGGACTCCGCCGATGATCACCAGCGACTCGGGCGGTCGGATGACATCGCAGAAGACGGGCCCCCGCTCCGTCTCGCAGGCGGAGGGTTCGCCGCCGGCGAGGGCGGAGCGGGCCGCCTCGACCAGAGCCGGCGAGCGCCCTTCCAGGGATTCAGGCTCCGGCGATCCCTCGAAGAGCACCAGGCTCTCGCCGAGGTGCGGGCCGTCGGTGACTACCGCGAGCGCCACCGGCAGCCGACGGCGCATCCCTTCCCGCACCCGGCCGAGGAGCTCGCGGTCCGCGCGTTCCACGAACACCGTGAGCGAGCCTCCGCAGGCCAGTCCCACGCCCCAGGCCAACTCGTCGGATACCGCGAAACGCAAGAGCCGCGGCGAACCGGTCGCGAGCACTTCCCGCGCCGCCTCGACCACGCTCGCCTCTACGCAGCCGCCGCTCACCGACCCGGCGATTCCGCCTTCCGGATCCACCGTCATCCGGGCACCGGGGCGGCGGGGCCCGGAGCCCCAGGCAGCCACGACGGTGGAGAGGGCGAGAGGCCCTTCCCCGGCGAGCCAGGAATCGAGGACCGGGGCGATGTCACGCACGGCAGACGGGGATTATCCGCTTCTAGCAGAAGTCAGCAGTGCCGGGAAGCGCGCGCCCGTCCGGCAGGACGGAACCGCCGCAGGTGCTCGGCGAGCTCGCGCACGCTCGCGAGGTCGTTCACCGGCAGGAAGTCGTGGACATGGGGGAGTGCCGCCGCCATGCCGCGGGTGAGAGGCTCGTAGCCGGCGTCGCCGAGCAGCGGATTCAGCCAGACGATCCGCCAGGCGAGGCCCCGAAGCCGCTCCATCTCGGCCGCGACCAGCCCCGGGTCGCCCCGGTCCCAGCCGTCGCTCACCAGCAGCACCACCGCCGCGGAAGTGGGCAGCCGGCGCGCCCATTCCCGGTTGAAACGGTGGAGCGCTTCGCCGATCCGAGTGCCGCCCGACCAGTCCCGCACCGCCCCGGAGGCCTCGCGGAGCGCCCGGTCCACCCGCCGATCGGCCAGTTTGCGAGTGATCCGGGTGAGCCGGGTAGCGAACACGAAGGTCTCCACCCGGCTTCTCGTCCCGTGTGACAACCCGTAGAGAAAGTGGAGCAGGACCCGCGCGGTCTGCTCCATCGAACCGCTCACATCGGCCAGCACGATGATCGGACGCGGCTTCTCCCGGCGGCGGCGGCGCGTGAGGCGGAAACACTCGCCGCCATGGCGAAGGCTGCTGCGGAGCGTGCGCCGGAGATCCAGGGAGCGGCGTCCGCCGGGGCCGAAACGCACCACCCGCCGCGCCGCCGCTTCCCACCCCGCATCCCGCATCAGCGCCTGCACCGCGCGCAGTTCTTCCTCGTCGAGGTCGGAGAAATCGCGCCGCTCCAGCGCCTCGCGGTCGCTCCAGGTACGTCGGGCGAAGGGGCGCGGGGGGCTCTCTTCGTCTCCCCCCCGGCCCCCGCCAGGGTCGAACCGGAAGGTCGCGGGAACGGAAGTCGTCCGCGGCTTCCGCAGGACCATCCCCGGAAGGCGTGCCCGGGTCCATCGTTCGGGCGGGGTCTCCCAGAACATGGAAAAGGCGGCGTCGAAGAGCTCCAGATCCTCTCGGCGGTGGACCAGGAGCGCCCGGGCGGCGGCATGGAACTCCTCCCGCCGGAAGACTTCGATGCGGGACAGCGCCTCCGCCAGGTCGAGCATCCGGGCGGTGGACACCGAGAGACCGATCCCCCGCAGCAGACGCCCGAACAGGGTGAGGTTGCGAAGCAGCGGCGGCAGGGAGTCGGGCCGGGCGTCAGGTCGAGAGGCGGGCGCCCCCCCGCTCACCGCACCGCTCACTCGCCAGGCGCGGCGATGCGGGTGAGGATCGCGGCGCTGCGTTCGCCGCGGACGGCTTCGAGATCGTCCCGATATTTGAGCAGCGCGCCGAGCGTTCGATCCACCGCCGCCTCGTCGAGCGCCGTCTGCCCGAGCGCGGCGAGCGCCATCGTCCAGTCGAGAGTTTCCGAAACCCCCGGCCGCTTGAAGAGGTCCAGTTCCCGCAGTTCCTGGACGAAGCGGGTGGCCTCCGCGGCGAGCCGGGCCGCCGCATCCGGGACCCGTTCGCGGACGATCGCAAGCTCCCGTTCGTAGCCGGGATACGGGATCCAGTGATAGAGACAGCGGCGCTTCAGCGCATCGTGCACCTCGCGAGTGCGGTTCGAGGTGAGGATCACCACCGGCGGGGCCCCGGCGCGGATGGTGCCGATCTCCGGAATAGTGATCTGGAAATCCGAGAGCACTTCCAGAAGATAGGCCTCGAATTCCTCATCGCTGCGATCCACTTCATCGAGGAGCAGGACCGGGCGCTTCGCCGGGCTAGAACTCTCGATGGCGCGGAGCAGCGGCCGGCGGAGGAGGAACTCCGGACCGAACAGCTCGCTCTGCTCCATCTTCCCCCGGGCGCTCTCGGCGAGCCGGATGGCCAGCATCTGCCGGGTGTAGTTCCATTCGTAGGCGGCCTGCGCGATGTCGAGCCCCTCGTAACACTGCATCCGGAGGAGCGGCGCGCCGAGGAGCGCTGCGGTCACCTTGGCGAGCTCGGTCTTCCCCACGCCCGCCTCGCCCTCGAGAAACAGGGGACGTTCGAGCCGGAGCGCGAGGAAGAGCGCGGTGGCGAGACCGGTGTCGGCGATGTATCCCTGCCCGGCGAGCGCCGCCCGGAGCTCGGGCACCGAAGCGGCGGGCATCGCCGGAGCGACTTTCGAGCCCGATCGGGTCAAAGGACCGGCGGCAACAGCAACAGGCCGATGGAGGCGGGCCGGCGGGTCGGGTCAGGCAGCGGCGCGTGACGCCGCCAGACCGAGTGCCCGCTTCGCGTACACCCCTGCCAAGTGGGTGCGGAACTCGCCGGAGGCATAGAGGTCGCCGAGAGGACCCGCGAAAGCGTCCTCGACCCGCGCCGCAGCCGCAGCGATCCGCTCCGGACTGGCGGGTCCCCCGCAGAGCGCCGCGGCCGCAGCCCCGGCGAGGACTGCCTTGCCGTCCACTCCGCCGATCCCGACCGCGCAGTCCGAAACCTCGCCGTCCTCGACCCGCATCCGCGCTGCCGCCCCGACCACCGCGTAGCTGGAAGCGGGATGCCGGTGCTTCAGGTAGGCGCTCGCCGGAGCGTGGGGAATCCGCACTGCGGTGATGATCTCGGTTTCTTCGAGCGCCGTGGTCAGGATGTCCACGAAGAAATCGACCGCCGGAATGGTGCGCCCGCCAGCAGGCCCCACCGCCGTGATCTCGGCGCCGAGCGCGAGCATCGCCGCCGGGTAATCGGCGCCCGGGTCGGCGTGGGCGAGGCTCCCCCCCAAGGTGCCGCGATTGCGAACCTGGATGTCACCGATCGCCGCCGCGGCCTCGGCGAGCATCGGGCAGACCCGGCGCACCACCCCGGAGTCGGCAACTGCGGCGTGGGTGGCCAGCGCTCCGAGCACGAGGGACCCACCCTTCCCGTCTCCTTCGGATTCGATGCCGTCGAGGCCGGGAATGCGCCCGATGTCCACCACCGCAGCCGGCTGGGCGGCGCGCAGCTTCATCGCCGGGATGAGGCTGTGCCCGCCGGAGACGAGCTTGGCGTCCGGGAGAGAACCGAGGAGACCGATCGCCTCGGTGATCGAGGTAGCGCGGTGGTAATCGAATTGCTGCGGATACATGGAAGTCTCCTCGTACTGGTAATCCCTCTACCGGTGATCTCGACGAATTCCGACTATTCCCAACTGGGGGCTCAGGCGGCATCCCGAGCAGCATCCCGAGCGCTACGGACCGCCCGCCAGATCCGCTCTGGAGTGATCGGCATCTCGACATGGTGGACGCCGAGGGGTGCAAGCGCATCGGCGACCGCGTTCGCCACCGCGGCGGTAGCGGCGATGGTCCCCATCTCGCCGGCGCCCTTCACCCCGAGCGGATTGTGGGGCGAGGGGGTTTCGATGCGGGCCACCTCGATGCCGGGGAGGAGGTCCGCCCGCGGCACCGCGTACTCCAGGAGGGTCCCGGAGAGGAGCTGGCCGCTCTCGGAGTAGGCGCCGACTTCGGTGAGCGCCTGCCCGACGCCCTGCACCACACCTCCCTGGATCTGCCCTTCGACGATCATCGGGTTGATCACCTTGCCGACATCGTCCACCGCCACATAGCGGAGGATGCGGACCTGCCAGCTCTCGGGACAGATCTCGACCTCGCAGATATGGGAGCTGGCCGGAAAAGTGAAGTTCGAGGGATCGTAGAAACTGACGAAGTCGAGCCCCGGCTCCATACCCTCCGGCAGGCTGTGCGCGGTGTAGGCGGCGAAGGCGATCTCGCCGAAGTCCTTGCCGCGCTCCGGGGCCCCCTTGACCTGGACCCGACCGGCACTCCGGTCGTACTCCACATCCTCCTCGGCGGCCTCGAGCAGGTGGGCGCCGATCTTCCGGACCTTGTCGCGCACCTTCTCGGCGCTCCGCACCAACGCCGAGCCCCCCACGCAGGCGCTGCGGCTGCCGTAGGTTCCCATGCCGAAGTTCACCCGCCCGGTATCGCCGTGGACGACTTCGACGGTTTCGATGGGAACGCCGAGTTCGTCGGCGGCCACCTGCGCGAAAGTGGTCTCGTGCCCCTGCCCATGGGCGTGGGATCCGGTGAAGACGCTCACCTGCCCGGTGGGGTGGACGCGGACTTCGCCGCTCTCCCAAAAGCCCACCGCCGAGCCGAGCGAACCGGCGACCGCCGACGGCGCGGGGCCGCTGGCTTCGATGCAGCAGACGACTCCGACTCCCCGCAGCTCGCCGGCGGCGCGGGCTTCCGTCTGCGCCTCGCGCATCGCGTCGTAGCCGGCACGGTCGGCCGCAGTCTGCAGGAGGCGTTCGTAATCGCCGCTGTCGTAACAGAAAGCCACCGGCGTCTGGTAGGGGAACTCTTCCTTGCGAATGGCGTTCTGGCGCCGGAGCGCCAGCGGATCCCGGCCCAGCCGGACGGCAGCGAGATCCACGAGCCGCTCGACGAGGTAAGCCGCCTCCGGCCTCCCGGCGCCCCGGTAAGCGTCCACCGGCACGGTATGGGTGAGCGTTCCGTACGCCTGGCCGAAAACTCCCGGGATCCGATAGTTCCCGGAGAGCAGCGTGATGTAGAGCGCGGTCGGGATCAGCGGGGCGAAGGTGGAGAGGTAGGCCCCCTGATTCGCCCAGGTCTCGACATCGAGTCCGGTGAAGGTCCCGTCGCTCTTCATCGCGAGTTTGGCGACCGTCACATGGTCCCGACCGTGGGAGTCCGTCATCTGACTCTCGGTGCGGGTCGCCACCCAGCGCACCGGCCGACCGACTCGCCGCGCCACCCAAGGCACGATGACTTCCTCGGGATAGTGGAAGATCTTGCTCCCGAAGCCGCCGCCGACATCGGGAGAGATCACCCGCAGCCGGCTCTCGGGGATGCCCAGGGTGAACGCCGAGAGCAGGAGGCGGATCGGGTGCGGGTTCTGGCTGGTGGTCCAGACGGTCATCTCTTCGGAGGCCGCATCCCACTGCGCCGCCGCGGCGCGCGGCTCCATCGCGGTCGGGATGAGGCGCTGGTTCACCAGTTCCAGCTCGACGATCTCGTCGGCTTCTCTGAACGCCTGGTCGCACGCCTCCCGGTCGCCGAGCCCCCAGCGCCAGGAGATGTTGTCCTCGATCCCCTCGTGGACGACCGGAGCCGCTTCTTCCGTGGTCCGGCGGGCATCCACCACTGCGGGAAGCGGCTCGTAGTCCACCTCGATCGCCTCCACCGCGTCGGCAGCGAGATAGGGAGATTCGGCGACCACCACGGCCACCGAATCTCCGACATGGCGGACCCGGTCGGTGACCACCACCGGCCGCTCGGGCACCCGGGTGTCAGGCACCTGCCAGCCGCAGGGCAAGGCGCCGCATCCGCCATCCCGGAAGTCCTGCCCAGTGAAAACGGCGAGGACGCCGTGCATGGCGAGCGCCGCCGAAGTATCCATCCCGACGATCCGGGCATGGGCGTGGGGGCTGCGCTTCACTGCCACATGCACCATCCCGGGAAGCTGGAGGTTCGCCACATAACGCCCCTTGCCTCGCAGGAAACGCGGGTCTTCCCGCCGCTTCACCGAAGTCCCGACATAACGGCCCATGGTTCTCCTCCTCCCGGTCTTCGCGAACGCGCCGAGCCCCGCTCAGCGCGCCTCGCGCGCGCCGGCCGCGACTATCGACTTGACGATGTTCTCGTAGCCGGTACAGCGGCAGATGTTGCCTTCGAGTCCGTGGCGGATCTCGGCGTCCGACGCCGACGGGTGGCGTTCCAGGATCTCGACCGCGGTCAGGATCATCCCCGGAGTGCAGAAACCGCACTGGAGCCCGTGGTTGTCCCAGAAGGCCTGCTGGATCGGGTGGAGTCCGCCTTCTCCGGCCAACCCCTCGATGGTGGTGATCTCGCTGCCGTCCGCCTGCACCGCGAGGATGGTGCAGGACTTGACCGCCTGACCGTCCATCAGCACGGTGCAAGACCCGCACTGCGAGGTGTCACAGCCGATATTGGTCCCCGTCAGGCCGAGCCGGTCGCGCAGCAGATGGCAGAGGAGGAGGCGGGATTCGACTTCGGCTTCCTCTGCCGCGCCGTTGACGCGGATACGAACTCGGTGGCTCATGGGTGCTTCCTCCGTGCCGGACGTCTCCGAGGGTATCCGGGAACGCCGCCGAATCGCAAGGTCTCGTCGGCCCCAGCGCACCGATGGGGGAGCCGCCTGCCGGATTCAGGGGGAACGGATCACCTTCGACGCCGCGAAGTGTTCGTGGCGGCGCTGGAGCACGGGCGACGCCGTCTGGCGGACGACTTCCCGTTGTCCAATCGGCTGATCCGCGAGATGCACGGTGCCCAAGCGGGGTCGGCGGTGCCTACGCGGGGAAGGAGAAGCGCCTGCTGCACCAGGGCAGCGAGTTTCACGAGTAGGCTGAGCTCCCATCTCGGACAGGGCGCTTCCCGAAGCGGCAGAATCAGCGGAGAACTTCTACACTGCCTTCGAAATCATGCGCCCTGCCCTCTTCCTGGTTTTCGCTCTCGTCGCTGCACTGGCGGCGTCTGAACAGCCGAAGGCCGCCCAGGCGCCGGCCGAGACCCGGGAGGCGGTGCTCGGCGACCGGTTCAGCTTCATGGTCCGGGTCCCGAGCGTCACCCTCGATGTCGTGGTCGCCGACGAGCTCGGCCGGTTCGTCACCGGGCTCGGCGCCGACGACTTCGAGGTTCTCGAGGACGGCGATCCCCAGGAGATCCGTTTTTTCACCGCCGATCTGACGCCGGTGACCAGCCTCTTGCTGCTCGACACCTCCGCCTCGGTGCGTTCGAGCCTCTCGGCGATCCAGACCGCCGCCTACCTCTTCCTGCGCAACATGGCCACCGGCGACCGGGGGCGGGTCGCCACCTTCGCCGAGGGAGTGCGCTTCGGCCCGCCCTACCAGACCGAGATCTGGAACCAGGTGGCGATGATCCGGGCGATGCGCCCGTTCGGGAAGACCGCGCTCTACGACGCCATCCTCACCAGCCTCGAAGAATTGTCCCGGGTCGAGGAACGGAAGGCGCTCATCCTGGTTTCCGACGGGGAGGATTCGGGGACGGACGCCAGCGGCAGCGCCAGCACCCGGACGCATGCCATCGAGGGCGCACGGCTCTCCGAGGGCGCCATCTATACGGTGGGCTATACCGGCTGGAGCCCCGAGGGCGGCGGCCGGCTGAACCGTGAGTTCCTCGACGCGGTGGCCGAGCAGAGCGGCGGGCGCTCCTACTACCCCGAAAAGGTCGAAGACCTCTCGCGCCACTTCCGTCAGATCCAGCACGAGCTGCACCGGCAGTACCAGATCGCCTACCTGCCTTCCCGGAACCGGAAGGAAGGCGGCTGGCGGAGCATCGAGGTCCGAATCAAGGGGCGCGGCGACCTCGTCGCCCGAACCCGCAAGGGCTACTACGCCGCCCCCGACAGCGACACCGGGACTCCGCGCTAACCGCGGACATCTTCGGCCTGGACGGCTAGCCCTGGACGGCTAGCTTGGACGCGTTCGGCGAGCCGGAATCCGCACTCGGTCCGTCCTCCCCCGTGGTCCGGCGGAAACCCGGATAATCGGGAGGCGCCGCTGCCGCTGCGCGAGGAGATGCTCCCGATGATCCGATCCGCCCCGCGAACCGAAACGCTTCTCCGGAACCTGTGTCCGGCACTCACCCTCGCCGCGCTCACCGCCGCCTGCGGAGCGCCGGAACCCGCGGCACCATCCGCCGCAGCGCCCACTCGACCGGCCGAAAAGACTCCGGCACCGCAGTACATCCTCACTCCGGAGAACACTCACAACCGCTGGAGCGCGGCGATCCCGCCGGTCCTCAGCGTGCCCTCGGGAGCGGTGATCGAAGTCCACACCAAGGAGGCGTCGGACGGTCAGATCACTCCCGAGACGCGAGTAGAGGATCTCGCCTCGGTGGACTTCGGCCTGATCCACGCGCTCACCGGTCCCATCGAAGTGGAGGGCGCCCGCCCCGGGGATCTGCTCGCGGTAACCCTTCACGAAATCGAGGTCGCCGGCTGGGGTTGGGCCACCATCCTGCCCGGCTTCGGCTTCCTCGCCGACGAATTCACGGAGCCCTGGATCCGCGGCTTCGAGCTGGCCCCGGGAGCCACCGAAGCGGTCTTCGACGAGCGCATCACGCTGCCGCTCTCTCCCTTCCCCGGGGTTCTCGGTGTCGCACCCGCCACCGACGAAATGCTGGTGACCATCCCGCCCCGCGAGAACGGCGGCAACATGGACAACCGCCACATGCGCGCCGGGACCACGGTGTACCTCCCCGTCCAGGTCGAAGGAGCCATGTTTTCCATCGGCGACACCCACGCAGTCCAGGGCGACGGCGAGGTTTCCGGGACTGCGATCGAAGCCCCCATGCGCATCGTGCTGGAGCTCGAGGTGATGGAGAACCCGCGCGGCATCACCGAACCCCAATACGAGACCGACGAGTACTACGGGACCACCGGCTTCGCCACCACGATCGATGAAGCGGCGAAGAAGGCCACCCGTTTCATGATCGCCTACCTCGTGGCCGAACACGGCCTCACCCCCGAAGAGGCCTATGTGCTCTGTTCCCTCGCCGGCGATCTCAAGATCTCGGAGACCGTGGATGTCCCGCACATGCTGGTCAGCATGCACCTGCCGAAGTCCATCTTCGGCGAAAACTGAAGCGATGCGCAATCGAAGGCGCCTCGGTCACCGGGCGATGGGCCTGGCCGATCTTCCTCGATCCCCTAGGCACGGGGCCGGCACGGGCTCGAGGTGCTTCCTGGCCGTTCGATCAGCGGAGCGCCGCCAGGACCTTGCCGATGAAGGGGGAAACCGCGCCGCCTTCGATCCAGCGGACCACCACCACCAGATCGTTCTCCCAGTCCACATAGACGATATTGCTGCCGGCGCCGCGAAAGGTGACCGCGCTTTCGGGGGCGTCGGGGATGGACTGGACCATCGCCCCGTCCCGCTCTACCGGGCCGTTCAGGAACCAGTTCATGTACCCGTAAGACGGGTTCACCCCGCCCGGAGTGCGCGCCATGGCGATCCATTCCTCGGACAGGAGCTGCTGTCCCGCCCAATTCCCCATCCGCAGGAACAGGTAACCGAAGCGGGCGAGGTCGCGGGCGCTGATGTGCATCCCGCCGCCCCAGTGTCCGCCGCCGCTCACCGACTGGACCCGGCGCCCGTCGATCATCACCCAGGAGTTCTCGTAGCCGTGCCAGCGCCAGCGGTTCGAGGCGCCGATGGGATCCATGATGTGTTCTCGGAGAACGACCGGGAGCGGGTCGCGCGCCAGCTGGAGCGCCGCGAGGGCGAGGAGGTTCACCCGGACATCGTTGTATTTGTAATGGGTTCCCGGCGGGTACATGGGGCGGTCGGGATACTCGAACGGGTGGTCTCCCACCGGGCGGTCGGCCCAGTCCGGCTTGTCCCACAGCGTTCCCTGCCAGTCGCTCGTCTGGCGGAGCAGGTGATCCCAGGTGATGGATTCGTTGTGCTCCGAACCGAAGAGTTCGTCGTCGGGCATGTAGCGGCCCACCCGGTCGTGGACCGAAGCGATCAGCCCGGCGTCGTAGAGGAGCCCCACCGTCGTGGAGAGGAAGGTCTTGGAGACGCTGAAGGTCATGTCCACCTTGTCGGTCGGGCCCCATTCCGAGACGATGTAGCCGTCTTTCACCACGATCCCGGACAGCGCTCCCCGCACCGTGGTAGGGCCGACGAGGGCCCCGTGAGGCTCGCGCCCGAAGGTCAGCTCGTGGTTCAGGGCGAGGTCACGCGGTGCGTCCGATTCCGAAGCCGCCGAGAACGCGGCTGCTTCCTCCAGAGCCGCGGGATCGAACCCCGCCTCCTCGGGCGTCCGGGTCTGCCAGTCGTGCCGAGCCGGGAAGTAGGGCTCCTCCTGGGCCGCCGGGGCCGGGGTCGAAGCGAACAGCCCGATCAGGGCCGCACCCGCGAAGCGGGCCGTCGTGGTCCGAAGTCTCATCGCTCGGGGTCTCCTCGGGATTCCCGCAAGGCGGCGGTCAGCTCTCGATCCGCGCCTTCATCTCGGCGAAGAACTCGCGCAGCACCCGCTCGGTTACCGGCTGCAGCAGCCGTGCGGCGAGCGCCGCCAAGGTTCCCCGCACCTGTACCGAACCGGTCCAGTCGATGGCAGTGCCGCCCTCCACCTCACGGAGACGCAGCTCGCTGGTTCCGTCGATGGTGGTGCCCGGCCCCCGGCCCCGCATCTTCATGCGAGCCTCCTCGAGTTCCACGAGGTCGGTCCACTCGATGACGGTCTTCGCCTTGAGTCCCACCGTCCCGAGCTTCACCCCGCCCACGACCTCGAACCGCTTTTCCGGCTCCAGGATGCGCACCGACTCCACGCCCGGAGTGCACCCAGCCACCGACTCGGCGTCGGTGACGAACTCCCAGACCCGCTCCCGCGGCGCGGCGATGATCTCGGTGCCCCTGATTTCCATCGCCGGATTCTACGGGACCGTCATTCCGAGCGGAGTACCGCGAGGATCCCCCGCGCCGCCCCGGCGGCATCGGCCACGTCCGGTCGATGCCGCCGAGGAGGACGAAGCGCCCCGATACACGATGAGGAAGAGATGGAGCCACCGACAGAAAACGGAAGCCGTGATCCTCTCGAGCTCCTCCGACGGACCGGCGCCGCATCCGGTGCCGCATCCAAGATGGTCGGCTGCATTCGGGGAACTTCGCGCGCCGAACCGCGTACTCTCCCCGCACTGAGGCCTTCCGTACGATGATCACTCTCCCCCTCCTTTTTCGCCTTCGGCTCGCGCTGGTGCTGGCCGTGCTGCCCGCCGCGGCCGAAGGCCGAGCCGCGGTATCGATAGCGGGCGCCGCCGCCGAGATCGTCGGCGAAGTCATGGACCCGCAGGGACTGCGGGTGCCGGGGGCCTCGGTGGTCCTCACCCTCGCGAGCGGCGAGGTACGGGAGACCACCAGCGACGAGGCGGGCTCCTTCCGCTTCTCCACCCTGCCGGAGGGACTCCACCGGCTGAATGTGGTTCGCCGCGGATTCGCCGACCGGACCGTCGAGATCACCGTCTCCGGGGACGGCGAGGTCCGCATCAGCATCCCGCTCACCGCGGCCTTCGCCGAGCGGATCACCGTCACCGGCCAACAACAGGAACGCTCCCTCCAGGAGGAACCGGTGAGCGTTGCCGTCGTGGACGGAGCGCAACTCGACGCCGGCACCGACACCGACCTCTATCGGTTGGTCGCCATGACTCCGAATGTCAACTCGTCTTCGGATGTCCGAGGCTTTTC
Source organism: Vicinamibacteria bacterium (assembly GCA_963422395.1). Lineage (GTDB taxonomy): Bacteria > Acidobacteriota > Vicinamibacteria > Marinacidobacterales > Marinacidobacteraceae. The sequence continues at coordinate 1,626,750 of OY729431.1, forward strand.
GATCCGGGGGATCAGCCAGCAGGGCTTCGGGCCGGAGGGGGGCCTGCTGCTGAGCGTCCAGGTGGACGGCGCCGCCGTGCAGGGATACCAGGGTGCCTTCTTCGGCCCTTTCAGCACCTGGGACCTGGACCGGATCGAGATCTTCCGGGGACCGCAGTCCACCCAGCAGGGGCGAAACGCACTCGCCGGGGCGATCGTGATGAAGAGCGCCGATCCGACCTACCGGACCTCGGTGCGGGTGAGGACGCGGCTCGGTAGTTCGGGGACGAATCAAGGCTCTGCGGTGGTGAACCTTCCCATCGCGGACGGCAAGGCGGCGTTCCGCCTCGCGGTGGACAACCGCAAGAGCGACGGGTTCGTCGAGAACCCCACCCGCGGCGAAGACAGCTACGACTTCCGGGACTACCTCTCGATCCGGATGAAGGTGCGTTTCGACCCCAGCGACCGCTTTCGCGGCATGCTCACCTACCAGGCGACCGAGAGCCGCGGCGGCGACGGGACGATAGGCGTGGACCGCTTTCCCGGCGAACGGGTGAACATCTCGGATCACGCCGCCGAGGACGGTTCCGAACACCACGCAGTGACGCTGGACCTCGCCTACGACCTCAGCGGTTCGCTGTCTCTCGAATCCACCTCCAGCATCTACCAGCACGACTACCGGCGCTCCGAGGATCTGGACCAGACCCCGGCTCCGGCCGGTGTCCTCGACTACACGACGGACGACGAGTGGGTCACCCAGGAGTTCGTCCTCCGTTACTCGGGGCCCGGCCAGCGGCGCGGAGTGCTGGGCCTCTACTTCGCCGATCTGACCGATACGCTGCATGCCGACGCCGCCGGCCCCGGAGAACTGGCCGGCCTTCCTCCGGGGTTCGTGCTGACCTCGTTCTTCGACACCGAGGAAACGACGCGCAACGCGGCCGTTTTCGGCGAGTTCGACCTGGGCTTGGCCGAAGCCTGGACCCTGACGCTGGGCGCCCGCTACGACCGAGAGCAACGGGAGACCGTCGACATCCAGGGGGTGGTTTCCGATCCGCCGTTGCCCCAGTTCCCGCTCGCTGGACCTCCGCAGGAACTGGCGGCGTCCTATCAGGCCTTCCTGCCCAAGGCGGCACTGACCCGAAAGTGGAACGAGCGCCTCTCCACCTCCGTCGGATGGCAGCGCGGCTACCGGGCCGGAGGACGCTCGATCTCGGTCCTCAGCCAGCGGGTCAGCGATTTCGATCCGGAGTTCACGAGCAATATCGAGTTCGCGCTGCGCGCCGCCGCCCCGGACCGCCGCTGGCACTTCGACGGAAACCTCTTCCACACCGACTGGACCGACCAGCAGGTGCGGGTCCTGACGGATCTGGGCCTCCCGGTGGACACCGTCACCGTCAACGCCGGGGAATCCACGGTCCGAGGGCTGGAGGTCCAGACCGGCTACTGGGTGGAACGGCGGCTACAGCTCTATGCGTCCGCCGGGCTGCTCAGCACGCGATTCGACGACTTCCGCGACGGGGAGCAGGACTTCACCGGAAACGAGTTTCCGCACGCTCCGGAGTGGTCCTGGCTGACCGGAGTCACCCTGCGGCTGGAAGATTCCTGGTCGGGGAACGCCGAGATCGCAGCGCAGGCGGACGCGTTTTCGGACCAGGAGAACGACGGTCGTTTCCGGGTCGGCGGACGTACCCTGGTGAACGCACGGTTCGGCTACCGGCGGGGGTCCCTCGGGGTGTTCGCCTTCGGCCGCAATCTGCTGGACGAGGCGTACCTGCTCTCCGCCTGGCAGCCCAGCGCACCGCTCTTCACTGCCCTCGGACGCGCCGGCGAGCCGCGGACGATCGGCATCGAGCTGGATCTGAGCTTCTGACGCCGCTCCACGACTTCGGGCGCGCGCGGATGGCCACCCGGATACCCTCCCCGGCGCGCCAATGAACGAGCCGCCGGAGGCCTCGGAGTTTCTCGCCGACCTGCAGCTGCGCCTCCCGTGGCCCGACGCCGCGAAGCATGGCCTCGCGGCCGGCGTCCTCTCCACGTCTTCGAGACCTTCCACCGCAACTGGAACCACGAGCCGCGGCTCGACGCCGTCCTCCGCCACTTCCGCGCCGCCGCCCGCACGGCGGTCTGACAGCACCACCAGCGCCCGCATTTTCCGTGACCGGAAAACCGGATTCCCCGGGTTCCCGGATTCTCCGACATTCCCGGAATTCATCGACAACCGCAACGGGAACACCCTGGCGAAAGCGCTCGACGCGCTGTTCGCTCCTCCCGAGGCTCCGGACGGCGAAACGACCCGCCCGCAAGACGAGAAGACGGACGACGGAACGACGGACGGCCCGCCCGCGACGGCGCGCATCGCCACCGCCTACTTCAACCCGGGCGGTTTCGCCCAGCTCGCCGGACGGCTCGCCGCGCTACCCGAGGTTCGCCTGCTGCTCGGCGCCGACCCGATGGAAGATTCGGAAACCGGCGTCCAGCGAACCCTCGGCCAGACGCCGGACGGCTTTCGATCCCGACAGGTCCAGGCCGGCCTCCGCCGGCTCGACTCCCGTCTGCGGCGCGCGCGGAACGAACTGCCGTTCTCGAAGGCGGGCGCCGCCACCCGGAGGACGCTGCTCGCCGCCCTCGGCGGCGGCGGCAGCCTCGCAGTTCGCCGCTACGAGCGGGCGTTCCTCCACGCGAAGGCGTATCTGCTGACCGGCTCCGAGGATTCAGGCCCCGGCAAGGCGGGCCTCATCGCCGGATCCGCCAACTTCACCGCCGCCGGCCTGACGACCAACCTGGAACTCGCCCTGGGCCGCTGCGACGCCCCCCAGGTCGAGCGGGCGAGGAACTGGTTCGACGAGCTCTGGGAAGAGGCCGAGCCGTACGACCTGGCGGCGCTCTTCGAGGAACTGGACCCGCCCCGAACGCCCTGGGAAGTGTTCCTGCGGGTGCTCTTCCAGCTCTACGGCGACGAGGTGGAAGAAGACGCCCGGGCGGACGAGAACCTGCCGCTCACCACCTTCCAGAAGCACGGCGCCGCCCGCGCGCTCCGGCTGATCGACGAAGTCGGCGGCGCCATCGTCGCCGACGAAGTGGGCCTGGGCAAGACCTTCATCGCCGGAGAGATCCTCGAGCGCTACCGGGAACGGCGGCAGCGGGCGCTGCTCGTCTGTCCGGCCTCGCTGCGGGACAGCACCTGGAAGAGCTTCCTGACGAAGTACCAGATGTACGTCGAGTGCGTGTCGTTCGAGCAGCTCGCCGCCGACCGGCAGTTGTACGACGCCCGGTCGCGGCCCAACGCGAGGGGTGCGAACCTGCGCCCCCTCGACGAATACCAGTTGGTCGTCGTGGACGAAGCCCACAACTACCGGAATCCGCAGGCCCCCTACCGCGCCGGCGCGCTCCGGACGCTCCTCTTCGGGAAGCGGCGCGATCTCCTCCTGCTCACCGCGACCCCGGTCAACAACTCGCTCTGGGACCTCTATCACCTGATCCGCTTCTTCCTGCGCCAGGACTCCCGCCTGGCGTCCCGAGGCATTCGTTCCCTGCGGGACCGCTTCCGGCTGGCGATGCGGGACCCGTCGAACCTGCATCCGGATGTCCTGTATCCGGTGATCGACGCCACCACCGTGAAACGCACCCGCCAGTTCGTGAAGAAACACTACGGCGGCGACACGATCGCGGGACCCGACGGGGCGCCGCGCCCCATCGTCTTCCCCCGCCCGCAGGCGCTGAGCGTTCGCTACCGCCTCGACGACGCGCTCCCCGGGTCGTTCGACCGCGTGGAGGCTGCGCTCGATCCGGAGAGCGATGGCGGCATCCGGTTCGCCCGCTACCGGCCGGAGGCGTATCTCGCCGCGGCGCCGGAAGCAGGAGAACACGCCGCGGCGGCCGGACTCCTGCGCTCGGCGCTGCTGAAGCGCTTCGAATCGTCCGCTTTCGCCTTCCAGGAAACCACGAAACGGATGGTGGAGGGCCACGACCGGTTCCTGAAGGCCCTCGAGAAGGGCCGGGTGCTCACGACCGAAATCCTGAACGACCTGGGCGACGACGATGCCGCGCTCGAGGAACTGCTCGAGGGGCCCGGCGCCGGCGAGGACGCATCGCGCTACGACGCCGCGGCGCTCCGCGGCGCGGTACGGCGGGACCGCGAGATCCTCGTCGGGCTCACCGAAGAGGCAGCTCGGATCCAACCCGAAGGCGACCCGAAACTCCGGGCGCTTTCCGCCGCGCTCGAACGAATCGTGCACGAGGCCCAAGACGAGGGCGTGAATCGGAAAGACGAGCGGCAGAAAGCGAAGGTCATCGTCTTCTCCTCCTTCGGAGACACGGTGTCCTGGATTCGGCGGTTCCTCGACCGGGAGGTTCAGACGAACCCCAGGCTCGCCGGGTATCGGAACCGCATCGCATCGGTGCGCGGATCGGCAGCGACGGACGACGACGAGGCGGGGGAGATGAACCGCTGGGAAGCGGCGCATGGCTTCGCCCCGGTTTCCATGGAAGCCGGTCCGGAGCCGGACCGCGACCGATACGACCTCCTCGTCTCCACCGACGTCCTCGCCGAGGGCGTCAACCTGCAGCAGTGCCGGAACATCATCAACTACGACCTGCCCTGGAACCCGATGCGGCTGGTCCAGCGGCACGGGCGGATCGACCGCATCGGCAGCCCCCACCGGGAGGTCTTCCTGAGGACCATCTTCCCGGCCGACCGGCTCGACGACCTCTTGAAGCTGGAGGGGCGCATTCTGCGCAAGCTGGCGATGGCGGCGGCGAGCGTCGGCGTGGCGCCGCCGATCGAAGGATCCGCCCAGGGTTCGCAGGTGTTCACCGAAACCCGGGAAGAGATCGAGCGGCTGCTGCGGGAGGACGCGGCGATCTACGAACGAGGCGGAACCGCGGCGGCGGCGCAGACGGGAGAGGAGTACCGGCAGACGCTCCGCAAGGCCCTGAAAGCGGACCGGGAACGGATCGTCGGTTTGCCGCGGCCGATCGGGTCCGGGATGGCCGCAGGCAGGCGCCGGGGAATGTTCTTCTGCGCGGTGGTGGGCCGCGGAGAGAAGGCGCTGGAGCGGACCTACCTGCGGTTCGTGCCCGCCGATGCGGAGTGGAGGATCGCGCCGAACGCGCCGATGGAGACCGAGACCGCCGCCTGCCTGCGGCTGATCGAGTGCGAAGAACAGACCCCGGCCTGGTTTCCCGAGTCCCTGCCCGCGCCGCCCACCGAATCGCCGCCGGAGTCCCTGGAAGACCGGGCTCACGGCTTGTGGGAACACGCCCGCCGGAACATCCGGGAGTCCTGGATGCGGGAAACCGATCCGGCGAACCTGCAGCCCGCGGTGCGGCGGCTGAACCGGCAGGCGGCGGACTTCATCAGGGCCCATCCGCCTCGAGAACTGGACCAACAGAGAGTCGAGCGGGCGCTCGACATTCTCGAAACGCCGTGGCCGCGGCGCGAAGAAGTCCTGCTCCGCCAACAGTTCGGATCGGACGAAGACCGGGGGCCGGGACTCGCGCGCGAGCTCGTCGAATGGATCCACGATACCGGACTCGAACCCGAGGACCCGCCGGTGCCGCTGCCTCCGATCGATCTCGAGGACATCGAGCTCCTCTGCTGGATGGGGATCGAACCGGCATCATGTCCGCCGTCCCGGTAGCCGGACGAATCGAAGCGGGCCGGGAAGCGCCGACGAAGGCGATTTCCGCTACCGACGGGCCGGCGGGGGGTCCGAGCCCGCCGCCTTGCGGGCGGCGAAAGTTTCGGCGCAGCCGGCGCAGCAGAAGAAGAGAGTCTCTCCGCCCGCATCGACCCGGTGGGGAGAGTCCCGCGAGACCTGCATCCCGCAGACCGGGTCCAGCGCCGTTTCGTCTGTCGCCGCGTCGAGGGAAATGCCGACCGCAGGGGTCGGGACGGGCTCTCGCAGGGCAGGCTTTCTCGGGGCAGGGCGTTCCTTCAGGGCCGGTTCCGTCGGAGCGGGACGGGACGCGGCACGCCGTTCTTCGACCATCTGGGCGAGGATGCTGAGGGCGATCTCGGCCGGGGTTTCGGCGCCGATGTCGAGCCCGGCGGGCGAGTGGAGCCGGTCCGTCTCTTCCCGGGAAAGCCCGATGGCCGCCAGCTGTTCTCGCACCGCCGCCGCCCGGCGCGGACTCGCGACGAGTCCGACATAGCGGGCGCGCCCGCCGCTGAGGCCCGCCCGAAGCGCCTCCCACTCCCCTTCTCCGTGGCCCGCCACCACACAGAAGGCGCCCTCGGCGGCGGCAGCGAGGTCCGCTTCCGTTTCGGCGGTCTTCACCTCCATCCCCAGCGCCTCTCCGAGCTTCCGGAGCGCCTCGACGATGGGCGAGTTCCCCGCCAGCAGCAGGCGGCGCGACGGCAGATAGGGTTCGAGATGGATGTCGAGCGCACCGCCGCTCACGCAGGCCATCGGTTCCTCCAGGACTCCCTCCTCCGTTTCCGCACCGCTCGGGGGGCTGTCGGGCGAGATTCGAAGCAATCGGGGCGCCCCCGCAGAAAGCGCCCGCAACGATTCGCGCCGGACGGCCGGACGGACGCAGGTTCCTCCCACGAATCCCTCGATCTTCCCGTCGACGGTGACGATCGCCTTCGCGCCGGGCCGCGCCGAGGTGGGGCGCTCGGCGCGCACCACCGTCGCCAGCACGAACGGCTCGCCGGCGAAGTAGAGACGCGCCGCCGCGGCGAAGACATCCTGCGGGCCGCCTCTCACGGAAGCGGAGTAACCCGGAGCGGGTCCTACCGGGTGGCGGCGGCGCCGCGCTCGTTCAGCAGATTCCAGACGCGCGCGGGAGTCATGGGGATTTCCACATGCCGCACCCCGAGGTGCCAGAGCGCATCCACCACCGCGTTCACGATGGCTGCCGGGGCTCCCACCGTCGCCGATTCGCCGACGCCCTTCGCGCCGATCGGATGGTGCGGCGAAGGGGTCACCGTTTCGCCGAGCTCCCAGTGCGGGGTCTCCATCGCAGTGGGCAGCAGATACTCCATGAAGTTCCCCCCGTGGATGTTGCCGTCCGCGTCGTAGGAGATCTCTTCGAGCAGGGCCGGCGCCATGCCCATGGCGAGCCCGCCGTGGATCTGCCCCTCGACGATCATCGGGTTGATCCGCACTCCGCAATCGTCCACCGCCACGAAACGGCGGATGGAGACCTGCCCGGTGGCCCGATCGATGTCCACGCAGCAGATGTACGAGCCGAACGGGAAGGTCAGGTTCGGCGGATCGTAGTAGGAGGTCGCCTCCAGCCCCGCCTCCATGCCCTGCGGATGGTTCGTGTAGGCCGCGAAGGCGATGTCCTGGATGGTCTTGGCCCGGTCCGGCGAACCCTTCACGAAGAACCGCCCCTGCTCCCATTCGAGATCCGCCTCGTCGGCTTCGAGCAGGTGGGCGGCGATCTTCTTGGCCTTCTCCCGGATCTTCCGCGAGGCGATCGCCGCCGCCGCCCCTGCAGTCGGGGTGGAACGGCTCGCGTAGGTTCCGAGACCGTAGGGCGCGGTGTCGGTGTCACCCTCTTCGACCTGGATGTCCTCCGGCGGGATCCCGAGCTCCTCGGCGATGATCTGAGCGTAGGTGGTCTCATGCCCCTGCCCCTGGGACTTCGTCCCGAAGCGGGCGATCGCCTTCCCGGTCGGGTGGATCCGGATCTCGCTCGAATCGAACATCTTGATCCCGAGGATGTCGAATGTCTTCGACGGTCCGGCGCCCACGATCTCGGTGAATGAGGAGATCCCGAGTCCCATCAGCTCGCCGCGCGCCCGCTTCTCGGCCTGCTCGGCTCGGAGCCCGCGGTAACCGATCATGTCCATCGCCTTCCGGAGCGCGGCCTCGTAGTCCCCGCTGTCGTACTCCCAGCCGAGGGCCGAGGTGTAGGGAAACTGATCGGCCCGGATGAAGTTTCGGAGCCGGAAGTCGGCGGGATCCTCGCCGTTCTCGCGGGCGAGCAGATCCACCATTCGCTCGATCGCGTGCACCGCTTCGGTGACCCGGAAGGAACACCGGTAGGCGATGCCGCCCGGCGGCTTGTTGGTGTACACCCCGTCCACCGACACATGCGCCTGCGCCAGGTCGTAGGAGCCGGTGGCGATGTGGTAGAGGCCGGCAGGGAATTTGGACGGATTCGCCGCCGCATCCGAGTAGCCGTGGTCGGCCACCGTATCGAGCGAGAGCGCAGTGACTTTTCCGTTTCTCGAGCCGAGCCGCGCTGTGATGTGGTAGTCGCGGGCGAAGGAATCCGCCTGCAGATTCTCCGATCGATCCTCGATCCACTTCACCGGCTTGCCGGTGACCACCGAAGCGGCGACCGCCAGCACATAGCCGGGATAGACCGGAACCTTGCCGCCGAATCCGCCGCCGATGTCCGGGGAGATGACTCGGATCTTGTGCTCGGCGAGCCCGAGGTGCGCGGTCACCAGCGCGATCACGGTGCGGATCGCGTGCGGGGCCTGGGTGGTGAGATAGAGGGTCAGATGCCCCTCTACCGGGTTCCAGCTCGCCACCGAACCGCAGGTCTCGATGGAGGCCACATGGATCCGCGGGAGGTGCATCTTCTGCTCGACGACGGTGTCCGCATCGGCGAGCGCCCGCTCGGTCGCCTCGCGGTCCCCGTGCTCCCAGTGGAAGATGTGGTTGCTGTCCTTGTCGTCGCGGACCTTGGGGGCGCCCGGCTGCAGCGCCTCGTGCGGGTCCACCACCACCGGGAGCGGCTCGTAGTCCACCTCGAGCGCGGCGACCCCATCGGCGGCCGCATAGCGGGAAGTGGCCACCACTGCGGCCACTTCCTGCGCCTGATACTTCACGGTGTCCACCGGGAGCACCATCTGCTGGTCGCTCATCAGGGTGGGCATCCAGGCGAGCTTGAACCCCTCGAGCGTCTTCCCGGTGATGACCGCAGCGACCCCCGGAACCGCCATCGCGGTCTCCTCGTGGATCTTCGTGATCCGGGCGTGGGCGTACGGGCTGCGGGCGATAGCCAGATAGAGCATCCCGGGCAGCGAGATGTCGTCTATGTAGCGGCCCTGCCCCCTGATGAAGCGGGGATCCTCCTTGCGGAGGACCGAATGTCCCAGACCCCGGCACTCAGCCATCGCTGTTCTCCTTCGCGGCTTGCTCCCGCATCGCGCCGGCGGCGTGCTGCACCGCCCTCACGATGTTCACATAGCCGGTACACCGGCAGAGGTTGCCGGAGATACCCCAGCGGATCTCCTCCTCGCTGGGGTTCGGGTTCTCGTCGAGCAGTGCCTTCGAGGTCAGCATCATGCCCGGGGTGCAAAAACCGCACTGCAGTCCGTGCTTTTCCATGAAGCCCTGCTGGACCGGGTGGAGACCCCCGTTCCCGAGCCCCTCGACGGTGGTGATCTCCGCTCCGTCGGCCGCGACCGCGAACACGGTGCAACTCTTCGCCGGCGCCCCGTCGAGGAGCACGGTGCACGCACCGCAAGAAGTCGTGTCGCATCCGATGTGGGTCCCGGTGAGCCCGAGTTCCTCCCGCAGGAAATGGACGAGCAGCAGGCGCGACTCGACCTCGCGCGAGTGTGCCTCGCCGTTGATCGTCACGGTGATTCGGTGGGAACTCATGCCGCTTTCCCTGCCCTTCCGAGGGCCTTCACGCACGCCCGATGGGTGAACGCGCGAACGACGGCCCGCTTGTACTCGGCGGACCCCCGATGGTCGTCTCCCGGATCGGCTGCCTCCGCCGCCGCTTCGGCCGCCGCATCGAGCGCTTCAGCATCTCCGCCCGAACCGACGAGTTCGGCTTCGGCCGCCTCCGCCCGGATCGCGGTGAGCCCGACATTGGTCAGCCCGACTCCGGCTTCGACGATCCGGCCGTCTTCGAGCCGCAGCTGGACCGCCGCCGCCGCCACCGCGTAGTCGCCCACCTTCCGCTCGAACTTCTGGTAGGCGCCGCCCGCACCCGCTTTCGGTGCCGGAATCCGGATCGCGGTGAGGATCTCCCCCGCCTCGAGACAGGTCGAGAACGGCCCGGTGAAGAACTCCCCGACGGGAATCGTCCGTTCGCCCGACGGCCCCGAAGCGATGAAAGAAGCGCGGTAGGCCAACATAGCGGCCGGATGGTCGTTTCCGGGGTCGGCATGCGCGATGTTGCCGCCGATGGTGGCGAGGTTTCGGACGATCGGATCGGCGATCACCCGGGCGGTGTCGGCGAGCAGCGGATAGCGGCTCTGGACGAGTTCCGATTTCTCGATTTCGGACTCGCGGGTCATCGCCCCGATGCGCAGGAAGCCGCCCTCTTCGCGAATCCCCGAGAGTCCGGGGACCTTCCGCAGGTCCACGAGCGCGGCCGGTTCCGCCAGCCGGAACCGCATCATCGGGATCAGGCTGTGGCCTCCGGCGAGCAGCTTCGCCTCAGGGTGGGCCAGCAGCAGGCGGCTGGCTTCTGCCAGATCCTCTGGAGCGTGATAGTCGAAAGACGCTGGTATCACGGAGCTCCCTCCTCAACCTGGCTTGCTAGCATATAACCTATATTCATCCCGGCAAGACAAGGCCCTTGTAGAGGGTCCGGGGCTGCCGGCGAAGCGCCCGGAGTCCGGGGGCCCTCCGAACCTGATGAACGACGCTCCCGCGAGCCCCCGGTCGCCTTGGCGGCGGAGCCTCCGGCTCATCAGCATCCTGCTGGCCGTCTGGTTCACCGCCTCCCTGGGCCTCGGAGTGCTGCTGGCGGAGCCGCTGAACCGAATCTGGGTGGGCGGGTTCCCGCTCGGCTTCTGGTTCGCGCAGCAGGGCTCGATCCTGATCTTCCTCGTCCTGCTGTTCGTGAACGCGGTCGCGATGGACCGGATCGAGCGGCACCGGGACGCGGACGACCCGTAAGCGAGCCCTTCCCAGGAACCTTCCGCCGCACATCTCCCCTGAGCTTGGGGCTCGCGCCACTTCATCCACAGGCTGCTAGGATTTTCCTCCGGCATGGCGGTGCACGGGGGACGGGGCGTTTCGAATCTGAACCCGCCCATCCCCGAGCGAACGCGTTTCCTCATCGTCACCGGCGGGGTGATCTCCTCACTCGGCAAGGGAATCGCGTCCGCGTCCATCGGAAGACTGCTGAAGTCGCAGGGGTACTCGGTGTCCTTCCTGAAGTGCGACCCGTATCTCAATGTGGATCCGGGAACCATGAGCCCCTACCAGCACGGAGAGGTCTTCGTCACCCACGACGGGGCGGAGACCGACCTCGATGTCGGTCACTACGAACGCTTCACGGGGTCCGCGTTCTCCGCGCGATCCAATGTGACCAGCGGACAGATCTACGAGACGGTCATCGACAGGGAGCGGCAGGGCCAGTATCTCGGGGCCACAGTGCAGGTGATCCCCCATCTCACCGACGAGATCAAACGCCGGCTCATCGCCGTCGCCGACGAGGACATCGATGTGGTCATCGCCGAGATCGGCGGGACCGTCGGTGATATCGAGGGGCAGCCCTTTCTCGAGGCCGCCCGGCAGTTCCGACTGGATGTGGGGCCGGCGCGCGTCTGTTTCCTCCATCTCACGCTCGTCCCCATGGTGAAGACCGCTGGGGAATACAAGACGAAACCCACGCAGCACAGCGTCCGGGAACTCCGCGCGATCGGCATCCAGCCGGATGTGCTGCTCTGCCGTGCCGGGGAGGCCCTGCCCGGCGAAGTCAAGGCCAAGATCGGGCTGCACACTTCGGTTGCGCCCGAAGCGGTCTTCACCGCCGTGGATGCGGCCTCGGTGTACGAAGTGCCGCTGCATCTGGCTGCCGAAGGGGTGGACCGCCGGATCCTCGAACATTTCCAGCTCACCTCGCGCGAACGCGATCTGGTCTCCTGGAGAGAGCTGGTGCACCGACTGCACAGCGGATCGCGTGATGTCCGGATCGGCGTGGTGGGTAAATATGTCCAGCTCCAGGACTCCTACAAGAGCCTCGGCGAGGCGCTGGTACACGGCGGAGTTCCCCACAGCGCGCGCGTGGAGATCCGCTGGATCGAGGCGGAAAGTCTCGAGGGCGGCGACCTCTCGGCACTCGACGACTGTGACGGGATCCTGGTGCCGGGCGGGTTCGGTTCCCGCGGCACCGAAGGCATGGCGGTGGCGGCGGGCCGCGCCCGCACCGGCCGGGTGCCGTACCTCGGGATCTGCTACGGCTTTCAGTGGGCGGTCGTCGAGTTCGCACGAGCCGAGTGCGGCCTCGCCGACGCGAGCACCGAAGAGCTCGATCCCGACGCGGAGCACCAGGTCTTCGCCAAGCTGCAGGGTCTTGCCGGGGTGGATCAGATGGGAGGCACGATGCGGGTCGGCGATGCGACCTGCATCCTCGAAGAGGATTCGCTGGCGGCGCGGACCTACGGCGAGACCCGCATCCGGGAACGCCATCGCCACCGGTACGAGTTCGAACGGCGCTACGAAGCGCTGGTGGAATCCCGCGGGCTGCGGTTCTCCGGTTCCACCGAGGACGGATTCTTCGAAGTGGCGGAGATCCCGGATCACCCCTGGTTTCTGGCGGTGCAGTTCCACCCCGAATTCCGATCGAACCCGTTGCAGCCCCATCCTCTGTTTCTGGGATTCATCGGCGCCTCGCTGGATCACCGGGTTCGGCGCCGCTCCGCTGCCGCCGCAGTCGCCGCCGGTTGACCGCGGGCAGCGGCGCGCGGCACCACCGATGGCTTCCGACCGGGCCCGGGACACCGCCTGGACCTCGGACCTCGCCCGCCGCGCCGCCCGTATCGAAGCGATCCTGTTCGATGTGGATGGAGTGCTCACCGACGGGGGATTCGAGCCCGGCGACGAGGGTGCGGGTATCTCCGAGCGAAAGCGGTTCCATTCCCGGGACGGGCTCGGCATGCTGCTGGCCAGGAAGAGCGGCATCCGGCTCGGCTTCATCACCGGACGCCGCTCCGGCGTGGTGCGCGGCCGGGCGGCGGAACTCTCCCTGGATTTTCTCCGGGAAGGATGTTTCGACAAGGGCAGCGCCTTCGAAGATGCCTGCGAAGCGTTCGGACTCGACGCGGCGCAGATCGCCTTCGTGGGCGACGACGTCCAGGACCTGCCGGCATTGCGGCGAGCGGGGTTTGCCGCCGCACCGGCCGATGCCCACGCCGCGGTGATCGAGCGGGTGCACTACATCGCGGCAGCGGCCGGCGGCCGAGGCGCCGCCCGCGAAATCATCGAGCGGATCCTCGATGCCCGAGGGTTGCTCGAGCACGCGCTTTTCGGACTCTGGGAAAGCGAGTCCGCGCCCGGGAACGAGTGATCAGTCGGGGCTGCCCGCTCCGCTTCCCGCCCTGGCGAAGAAACGGCGCGCCAACACGGCGGCGGCGGCTTCGGTTTCCGCGACCGTCCCCGAGGCGTCCACGAGGTCCGTGCCCCGGCTCGCTTTCTCCTCCGGCGGCAACTGCGCGGACAGGCGGAGACGGGCCTCCTCGAGGCTCATCCCGGACCGGGCGACGAGGCGCGCGACCTGCTGCTCCGCTGGACAGTAGACCACCACCACCCGGTCGTAGAGGGCGGCGCTGCCGGTCTCCAGCATGAGCGCCGCCTCCACTCCGGCCACCCGGCTCCCTTCCCGTTCGCTGCGATCGAGGAACTTCCGGATGTCTGCGCGGATCCGGGGGTGGAGGATTTCGTGCAGCCACTTCCGCTCCTGCCCGTTGGCGAAGACCCGCGCTCCCAACGCCTTTCGGTCGATTCCTCCTTCGGCGGCGAGAACCTCGCGGCCGAACCTGTGGACCACGGCTTCCACGAGCTCGCCGCCCGGAGCGAGGAGCTCGTGGGTCAATGCGTCGGCGTCGAGCATGGGAATCCCCGAAAGCTCGAACACCTTCCGGACGGTCGTCTTCCCGGAAGCGATTCCTCCGGTCAGCCCTACGCGCAGCACCGGATCCACCACTACCGGGACGAGGCGGCGCTCCGGGCGACAGCGAGGTGCACGGTATTGGCGAGCAGCATGGCGATCGTGAGCGGCCCGACACCGCCGGGCACCGGGGTGTAGGCCGAGGAGCGTTCCCGCATCGCCAGCGGGTGGACATCGCCGACGAGCGTGTATCCGTTCTTCCGGAAGCGGGCGAGTCGTCGTTCGTCGTCACCGAAGAAATTCCGCACTTCGGCCTCGCTCGCGGCGCGGTTCATTCCCACATCCACCACCACCGCGCCGGGCCGGATGGCGGCGGCGGGCAGCAGCGCCGGGCGCCCGACCGCGGCGCAGAGGATGTCGGCTTCGGAGCAGACCGCGGCAAGATCGTCGGTTCGGGAATGGCACACCGTGATCGTGGCGTGCGCGTGGAGCAACAGGAACGCCAGCGGTTTTCCCACGATGTCGCTCCGGCCCACGATCACCGCACGCCGCCCTCGCACCTCGATCTGCTCCCGCCGCAACAGTTCCATGATCCCCGCGGGAGTACAGGGGCGGGGGCCTGGCGCGTTCACCGCCAGCCGGCCCACATTCTCAGGGTGGAAGCCGTCCACATCCTTGTCGGGGCGGATCCGCGGAAGGAACTCCGCCGCGTCGAAACCCGGTGGAAGCGGCAATTGCAGCAAGACGGCGTCCACGGTTTCGTCGGCGTTCAGTCGATCGAGAATCGCGCCGAGATCCGCCGGAGCGGCGTCGGCCCCCAAGCGGTGTGTGTCCGAACGAATCCCCGTTTCCAGTGCCGCCCGCATCTTCCCCCGCACATAGATCTGCGAAGCGGGATCCTCACCCACCAGCACCACGGCGAGACCCGGCGGCCGGCCTCCCTCGGCAAACGCCGCCGCCGCCTGGGCCGCCTCGGCGCGGATCGCGGCACCGATCCGCTTCCCGTCGAGTATCCGTCCGGCCATCACTCCACTTCCCGATTCGTTCGGGCCTCGGCGATCAAGGCCTCGGCACGGTCCCGCACTCCGCGCGCCGACGGGGCGTAGAGCGCGGCGATCACGGCTACCGCATCGGCTCCCGCGTCGAGCACCTCCCGAACCCGCGGAATCGAGATCCCGCCGATCGCGACCAGCGGACCGTCGTAGCGGGCACGGGCTTCGCGCACGCCGGCCAGTCCCACCTGCGGGGCTGGATCGTCTTTCGTCCGGGTTCCGAAAACGGGGCCGACGGCGAGATAGTCGTAGGGGCCGGAACCCGAAGCAAGCACTTCTGCCGCCGCATGGGTGGAACGGCCGACGACCGCCTCGTTCCCGAGAAGTGCCCGGGCCGCACCTCCGGAGAGGTCGTCTTGTCCGAGATGTACTCCGGCCGCTCCGGCGAGCAGGGCCACATCAGCACGGTCATTGACGAGGATTCGCAAACCGGTCCCCGAAGCCCCGCGCAGTCCGGCGGCGACCCAGGAGAACAGCGCTCCGGCGCGCAGGCTCTTGCCCCGCAGCTGCGCGAGTCGAGCCCCCCCGGCCGCGAGGGCGCGAAGGATCGGCCCCGGATCGGAGTCTCCGAACACCGCCGCATCCACGACGGGGTAGAGCGGACTCCCGAAGAAGCGCCTTCGCTGCGGCGCAGTCGCCCGGCGCGGCGCTACTCGTGAAAGAGAACTCCTGCTCACCGAAGCCGGTCCAGGAAACCGGTGTCGAAACCGCCGGCGAGAAACTCCTCGCTCTCCACGATGCGGCGATGGAGGGGGAGCGAGGTGTGGATCCCCTCGACCACCATCTCGCCGAGCGCCCGGCGCATCCGTCGGACTGCATGCCCCCGGTCTTCTCCGTGCACGATGAGCTTGGCGACCAGGGAATCGTAGAACGGCGGAATCACGGCGCCAGCGTACGCCGCCGTGTCCACCCGCACTCCCGGCCCGCCGGGGCTGTGAAACGCGGTGATCGTTCCCGGAGACGGGGTGAACCGCTCCGGATCCTCGGCGTTGATCCGGCACTCGATGGAGGCCCCGGATACCGGAACCGACCCCTGGGTAAAAGACAGCGGCTCTCCGGCAGCCACCCGAATCTGCTCGCGCACCAGGTCGAGCCCGGTGACCATCTCGGTCACCGGATGTTCCACCTGGATCCGCACATTCATTTCACTGAAGAAGAACCGCCCCTCGGAGTCGAACAGGAACTCCACCGTGCCGGCGTTGCGGTATCCGACGGCCTCGGCCGCCCGCACTGCGGTTTCCCCCAGCCGTTGGCGGGCGGCGTCGTCGAGGCCGGGAGCCGGCGCTTCTTCCACCAGCTTCTGGTGACGACGCTGCACCGAGCAGTCGCGCTCTCCGAGAGATACGGTGCGGCCGTGCCCGTCAGCGAAGATCTGGACCTCGATGTGCCGGACGCTCGGCAGGTAACGCTCGATGTACATCTCGGGGTCGCCGAACGCCGCCTGGGCTTCGCTCGCCGCAGCAGCGAGCGCGGGCGTCATTCCGGATTCCTCGGTAACGATCCTCATCCCGCGGCCCCCGCCTCCGAACGATGCCTTCAACAGGACGGGGTACCCGATTTCGGCAGCGATCTTCACCGCTTCCTCGGCGCTGGTGACCGGCGCCTCCGTCCCGGGAAGGATCGGAATCCCGGCTTCGCGCATGATCCTGCGGGCAAGCGCCTTGTCTCCCATCGAGCGGATGCTCGCCGGTGGTGGGCCGATGAAGGTGACGCGGCAAGCCTCGCAGACCTCGGCGAGCGCATGACTCTCGGCGAGGAAGCCGTACCCCGGATGGATGGCGTCGGCGCCGGAAATCTCGGCTGCGGTGAGAACGCTCGGGACATCGAGATAGCTGTCGCGAGGCGCAGCCGGTCCGATGCAGACGCACTCATCGGCGAGCCGCACCGGAAGCGAATCGCGGTCCGCGTCCGAATACACGATCACCGTGCGGAGTCCCAGTTCCCGGCAAGCCGCCAGGATCCGGACCGCGATCTCGCCGCGGTTGGCGACCAGTACCTTGTGGAACACCCGCCGTGGAATTCGCTTCCCCCCCGGTCAGGAGGGGCGGATCGCGAAGAGTCGATCCCCGAACTGCACGGGGGAAGTGTCTTCGGCGAGGATCTCGACGATTTCTCCTGCGGCCTCTGCTTCTATGTTGTTCATCAGCTTCATCGCCTCGATGATGCAGAGGACTTGGCCCTTCTTCACCTGGTCGCCGACGGTCACGAAGGGCTCCGCGTCCGGGCGGGGGCGGCGATAGAAGGTGCCGACCATCGGCGCAGTGATGGTGTCGAGGCTGGATGCACCACTCGCCGGATCAGGGGCGGCACCCCCCGCCGTCGGGATCTGCGGGGTAAGCGAGACCGAGGGTGCGGCGGCCCCGACAGCCTCTCTGCGCACCACTCGGATCCGAGAGTTCCCGAGACGCAGTTCCACGTCGTGGAAACCGGTGTCGGCAAGCCGGTCCACCGCGTCGAGCAGGTCCGCGAGCGTCGGTTCTCGGGGCGGGGATGCGGGCACGACGGCAGCGGGGCAGCGCCCGCAACGGCGGAAACGGTACCACAGCACCGCCGGGCCGACTTCCGACTCCTCCGCGCCGGGCGTTCCCGCCCGCGGGCGCCTCCACCGTTTGCTACCCGCCGCCTTCGACGCTCGGCAGCTGCCCATGGCGGCGGATCCGCGGGGTCAGGAAGATGAGCAGCTCTTCGTCCCTCCGGTTCTGCTCCCGCGAGCGGAACAGGTGCCCCAGCAGGGGAATTCGGTGGAGACCCGGCACCCGCCCCTGGTCCTGCGATTCCTGCGTGGCGAAGACTCCCCCGATGACCGTAGTGGCACCGTCCACCACCCGGACGCGGGTGGTGGCGTGCTGGGTGACGATGCTGGGGATCCCGCCGACCGCCTGCCCGAAGTCCAGGGAGTCGTTGCTGACCTGCATGTCGAGGAGCACGGTGCCTTCGGAGCTCACTAACGGAGTCACCGTCAGTTCGAGGACCGCATCGCGGAATTGGACCGTCACGGTGTTGTTCGCCACCACCTGCACCGGAAAGGTCACCCCCTGCTTGATCGTGGCCGAGCGGGCGTTCTGCGCCACGATTCGCGGAGCCGAAAGAATCCTCACATCCCCCTTCTTCTCCGCCGCAGCGAGGGCGAGATCGAGGTGGGCAGCTCCGCCCAGGGCGCCGAGGGCGATCCCGAGCGCCCCGGTGGGTGCGCCGCTGATCGGGAGGCTCACCGCGTAACCAGGCCTTTCGCCCTCCGCGTTCGCCGGGGCGAGCACCCCCGCTCCGCCGTTGCCTGCGGTGAAGGAAGAGCTCGCACTCCCGATCGCGTCGCCGCCGAGGCGAAAGGATTCGGGGAAGATCTTGCCGGTGCGCTCGCGGACGAGCCCTCCTCCCCACTGGATGCCGAGCCGCTGGGTGAGGGTGTGGGCGGCCAGCACGATCCGCGCCTCGATCTCGACTCCCGGCGCGGGGATGTCCAGCGCATCCAGAATGGTTTCGAGCTCCCGAATTCTGACCCCCACATCGGTCACCAGCAGGGTCCCGGTCCGGGCATCGGCGATCAGGGCGCCCCTTTCGCTGAGCCGGCCCTCGATCAATTCTTCGATTTCTTCGGGCCGCACATAGGCGAGGGTGCGCCGCAGGGTCACCAGCTCTCCGGCGAGCTCGTGCTGGTCCCGGTGGCGCCGCAGGTCCATGCGCTCGGCAGCCAGATCCGCGAGCTCCCCGACCCGCAACACATTGCCCTCGACGATTTGGCCGAGTCCATGGGACCGCAGGATCACATCGAGCGCCTGGTCCCAAGGGATCTCGGTGAGCCGGAGCGATATCCGCCCCTGAACTCCGGGCTGCAGCACGAAATCGAGACCGCTGATCTCGCTCAGAACCCGCAGTACATCCCGGAGATCGGCATCCCGGAAGTCGAGACTGACCCGTTCTGCGAGGCCCTGCCCCCCGTTCTCCCCTCTCTGGTCCAGCGCCCCGGCGGACGCCGCCCGGAGTGCCTCTGCGTCTGCGTCCGGCTCCTGATCGATATCCGGTTCGGGCGGCGGATCGTTCGACAGGCTGTCGAGCGCCGGATTTCCCTCTGCGTCCGGCTCCTGACCGATATCCGGTTCGGACTCTTCGGCAGGCGGCGGCGCCGAAGCGGTGCTGCCCGCGGGCTCGGACCGACCGGTGCAAGCGACTTCCAGACCGGACTCCGGAAGCCGCAAGTCGCACGAAACGCCCGGAGCGAGGCGAAAGCGGATCCCTTCCTCTCCGTCCGGCTCGGTCACCACGATCACTTCGAGGATCTCGGGAGTTTCCACTGCCAACGACCCCGCGATCCGGGCGAGATCCACCGCCGGGAGGAACAGGGAAAGGCGATCCGCCTCGCGGCGCACCACCTCCGGCTCGAGCCGCCCCTCGGCCGCGAGCCGCACGATCGTCCGCCCCGACTGCTGGTACAGGTGCAGCGCTTCGACCTCGGCGGCCGGTAGTTGCCCCAGGGCGTTCGCCGCCGCGAGGAACAGGGGGCCGAGATACAGCGCGGATGGGAGAGTGCGCAGAGTGCCGCGCCCGCCTCGGATCGACATCTTCATCCTCCTCCCGGTGGGTCGGAACGAGATTCCGCAAGCGCCCGGAAAACCTCATGCTCTTCATCGTGGTCCGGAAGGAAGACCACTCCATCCTCCTGGATGCGATGGACGACTCCATCCATGAGGCGCCCCCCCGGCAGAGTCACGAACGCCTCGCCGGACGGAGACTCGATGATCGCGAAGCCGAGTCGCCCTCGGACGAGCTCGTAGCTTCCGGGTTCCGCGGCATCCCGAGGCGCGGCGAGACGAACGACGCCGCGAACGACCGCCTCCGCAACGCGGACCCCCGAGAGTCCCGGGGGGCGGGTCCCTCCTTCTGGGGATTCTTCCACCGGTCGAAATGGATCGCGCCCCGGCTCCCGGGGAGAGGCGCGCGCGGCCCGTGGCGGCTGCAGACCGGATTCCGCACTGCCAGGCGGGGCGGCGGCCGCGGCGCGGGGCACGGCAGTCCCCACGAGCAACAGCGTCAGACGGAGAACCTGCTTCAACGCCCGGCCGCCTCGGAAGCAGCGCCAGCTTCGGAGTTCCGGGGCTCCGACGGCCGCATCGTCACCGCGACCAATCGGCTTGCGAGACGGCCCCCGGCAGAGGCCCGCAGCTCCAATTCCTCGATCAGCACCAGCTGCGGCAGCGCCGACACCCGGTCGAAAAAGTGGACGAAACCGAAGAACTCCCCTTCGGCGACCACCGATACCGCCCGGGCGGTATAGCCATCGAGCCGGTATTCCGGTTCCGGGGCGAAACGGCCGAATTCCACTCCCGCTTCGGCCGCGAGCACGGGGAGCGAGTGCAAGACCGCCTCGGCCTCTCCGCTCCGGGAGAGGATGCCGCGGAGCGCGGTCAACCGTTCCCGCGTTTTCTCCAGATCGTCCGCGAGAGCCCGGCTCTCTCCCTCTCGCATGCCGGCGCCAGGAGCAGCAACCGCTTCGGCGAGCGTTGCGGCCAGGCCGGCGGCGGTGTTCTCCGCTTCGAAGAGCGTTGCGGTCCGCCGGGGTCGAACCAACATCCGGTAGCTTCCATACGAGACCCCCGCGGCCAGCAGGAACAGCGCCAGGCGCCGCAGTCCGGGCATCAGGACCCGCCGCCCCTCTCGCCTTCCACCGGAATGACGACCGCGAAGGGCCCGGGTTCGCGCGAATGGAACTGCAGCTCTCCGCCGAGGGCGAAGCGTTGCCCGCCAGCAGCAGGGGAATCCTCCACCCGCTCGACCCAGAGCAGCTCCAGCGCGTGCAACCGGTCGAGGCGAGTCAACGCTCGGGCCGCCTCCGCGACGCTGTCGGCGGAGCCGGTCCGCGCGGTGATCCAGATCCGGGAGCCCTCCCTTCGCAGTTCTTCCAAAACGACTTCCTCGGAAACGCCGACCGCGAGCCCGCGCAAAAGTTCGGGAAACAGGAACCTCTCTTCGTCCCAGCGGGCGAGACGCCGCTCGCTCGCCTGGAGATCCGACAGCAGCTCGCGCGCGGCCGCCAGCCGATCCCCGGCCCCCTCGTGTTCGGCGATCTGTTGCGTCAGCCGATCCCCCTCTTCCTGGGCGGCGAGAATTCGGCGGCCCAGAGAGCGGTCCTCCCAGAACGCGAGAAGCGCGGTGCCGGCCAGCAGCAGCACTCCCGCGAGGAACCCCGTCCGGTGCGGCGGGCCAGGAGGCGATTTCGGACGGGAGCGCCGGGCGTTTTCGCGTGGCAGCAGGTTCATTGAGAGGATCGCCGGTTCCGAGCGGCCGCGAGATCGAACAGCTGCCGCGCGGCCAACCCGGCAGCCAGTTCCAGCCCGGCATCGCCGGACCGCACCGCAAACCGGCGCCAGGGATCGATCGGAACCGGCTCGCCGGCGGAAAGCCCCGCGAACGCAGCTGCGACCCCGGGAAGAGCTGCCCGGCCGCCGCCGAGCCTCACCGGCAGGGGTGGTGAAAGGCCGGCTTCTCGGACGGCCTCCTCGGCAGCGGCAGCGATCCGCCGGACGAACACGCCGCCCGCCTCTCCCTCTTCGTCGTCCCACCCTGTCTGCCCGAGCACCGCCGCCGCCTGGACGCTCGCCAGCAGCTCCCCCGGAGCGTCAGGGCCATTAGCGTCAGTGCCATCAGCGTCAGGGCCCGGAGTGCCGGCGCCCGGAACGGAATCGGGATCGACCGCCGCGAAGTACGGCTCCGGGGGAGCGCCGAACACATGGACGCCGGCTCGGGAAGCTCCGATCTCCACGAGGAGGAAGGGCCCCGGCGGCTCGGAGACTTTGGAAGACACCGCCAGCCGTGCCGCGCTGAAGAGGGCGTAGGGTTCGAGATCCACCCGGGCTACTTCGAGGCCGCCCCGGACCGCCGCGTCGCAGTGTGCCCGAACCGTGCTCCGCGGCGCCGCGCCGAAAACCAGAAGGCCGTTCCCGCCTGCCGATGCGGACTCCGTCGCCCCGAACGCCGATACGGGCCCCGGACTTCGCTGGTAGTCGAACTCCAGGTCCTCGATGTGGAACGGCAGGTGGCGGGCGGCCTCCCGGCCGACCTCCTCCCGAAACGATTCGCCCGACCTCGGGTCCCTGGCGGGCGCAGGAAGCCGCTTGACGAACACCGAACTCCCACCGACGGCGAGCGCTGCGATTCGACAGCGGATCCGGCGGCGCTGCAGCAGGCGCCGCAGCGCCGCCCCCGCACTTTCCGGATCATGCACCACTCCGTCCCGAACCACGCCGGGGCTGAGCGCCTCCTGGCCCGATGCCAGCAGAGAAAGTCTCTTTTGGTCCCAGCCGAGTGCTACTGCCTTGACCCCTGCGGAACCGAAATCCACTCCGAGGCCTTGGGGCGGCCGCTGCCAGCCGAGAGTGATGGGGAACACATCTCTACAGGGACGGAATTGCGACCGAAAAATTCCCACTTGGGGAGCCTTTGTGGAAAAGTCATGTCAATAGGCTTGAAAACCCATGCCTTTCTTGGGAAATCAGCACCTGGAGTTCAATCCGGATGCCCTTCTCGGGCCTCCTCGTCGTCCCCGGGCCGCGGGGGTCCCCGAGCAGTCACATCCCTTTCCCTCCGGAGGATGGAGGAAGGGAAACGCGCTTCGGAGAGCGGTCAGTGGAGCCCGCAGCGGAACGGACGGTCGGCGAACGGAATCCGGATGCGCGAACCGGAACGGACGCGGACTCCGGCGGCCGCACTGGCGGAGATCGACTCCCAATAGCGGCTCGCCGCGATGTCGAGGCAGTCTGTCCGGCCGTGGCCGAAGTAATCGTCCCGCCCCACATCGATGAACGCTTCGGAGCGCGGCTCGCGTTCGACCCCCGCGTACATCACATCCTCGGGGGCGTCCTGGACATGGGCGCCGCCCCCCTGGTTCGGGGCGCAGGAAGCGACCGCACCGAAGACATGGAACAGTTCGTGAACCATCACCCCTTCATAGGTGGATGCTTCCTCGGGGTCCATCCCCGGAGAACTGTTGCTGCATCCGTCGCGATGCACATACACGGCACCCACCTTGCCGTGGAGATTGGCGCTGCCGCAGACTCCGGCGGACCGTCCGGCGTAGTACACCGCGTAGATCTTGTTTTCCGCGATTCCGATGCTGCGCGCGATCTCCAGCTCGATCGATTGCACCAGCGAACCGCTCTGCCCGTCTCCCTCCTGGTGGGTGAAGGGCAGCCGGAGGAAGCTCACATCGAGTTCGCCCCCGTAGGTGTCGAGCAGCAGGCGCCGCCCGACCTCGTCGGCGAGCCAGTTCTGGATCGCCTCGAACGAAGTGGAGATATCGCCGTAGCGATCCAGGTTTCCGTCCTCCACATCGCTCGGGAGGGCGTACACCACATGGATCTGCGGACCGTCGAAATCGTCGGGCCGATCCTCGGTGAACCTGCGATTCGGCTCCTCCACCTCGAAAGAGAGCCTTTCCGTGAAACTTTCGAAGGAGGCGGTGATCTCCGTCTCACCCGCACCCATTCCGGTGACCGTCCCATCTGCGGCAACCGCAGCGACCGCGGGAGCGGAGGAAGACCAGGCGGCGGTCACCGTGCCGGTGGTGCCGTCGTCGTATAGCCCGTAAGCGATGAGCGGACCGACGACCTGCCCCACGCGGATCGCAGTCCGTTCCACGACGATTTCCAGTCCGGTGAGCTGACGCGGCGAGGCGGAGGGAGCCTGGGGAACGACTGGAACGCCCCCATCGCTGCCGCCGCCGCACGAAAACGCGAGGAGCGCGCCGGCGAATGCCGCAGCCGCTGGCGACCCCGGGGGCCTTCTGCATCTCCCGAACATGGTGCCGCTCAGGATCCTACCAACCCCCTCGCTGATCCTCCCGCCCGCCGCCGGGCGGCCTGCAGCGCCGGAAGCAGCGAAGAACATGATCGTTCACGATTCCGGTCGCCTGCATGTGCGCGTAGAGGATCGTGCTGCCCACGAAACGAAAACCCCGAGTCTTCAAGTCCCCGGCGATCGCCTCGGACTCCTCGGTGCTCGCCGGAACCTGATCGTCTCGCTCCCAGCGGTTGCTCCGCGGCGCATCCCCGACGAAATTCCGAAGGTAGGCCCAGAAACTGCCGAATTCACTCCCGACCTCGAGAAAGCATTTCGCGTTGTTCACCGCGGCCTCCACCTTGGCGCGATTGCGGACGATCGCCGGATCGCGGCACAGGCGCTCGATGTCGGATGCCCCGAACCGGGCTACCCGGCGGGGATCGAACTCGGCGAAGGCCCGGCGGTAGCCCGCCCGGCGTTTCAGGATGGTGGCCCAACGGAGTCCGGCCTGCGCCGATTCGAGGATCAGGAACTCGAACTGCACGCGGTCCTCCCGCGCCGGAACCCCCCACTCTTCGTCGTGGTAGCGGATGTACTCGGGGAAGGTCCCCTCAGCCCAGCGGCACCGGGGCGGCTCGCTCACCCGTCGGTATCGGCGCCGGTCTCGTAGCCGCGGATCTCCGCCTCGCGGGAGAGCAGGAAATCGAGCGGCCCGACTCCCGTGACGAGGCAGCGGCGGTCGAAAGGATCGAGTCGGAAGCGGGTGATGCCGCCCCCCGGCAGGCGCACCGTTCCGGCGGGCACATCGATCACCGTCTCTTCCCCGGGCGCGACGGCGAACGCCTCGTAAGCCGCTGTCTCGAGCTCCACCGGGACGAGACCGTTGCGCACCGAGTTGCCCTTGAAGATATCCGCGAGAGACGAGCTCAGCACCGCAGCGAAACCAGCGTCGCGGAGCGCCCACACGGCGTGTTCGCGGGAAGAGCCGCAACCGAAATTGGCCCCCGCCACCAGGATCCGGGCGCCCCCTGCTTCCGGCCGGTTCAGCGGGAAGTCCGGACGCAGTGTTCCGGAAACATCGCGGCGCCAATCGGCGAACAGGCCGGCTCCGAGTCCGCCGCGCCGGGTCCCGGTCAGAAACCGCGCCGGGATGATCTGGTCGGTGTCCACATTCTCGACGGCAAGCACGACGGTGCGGGAGACGATGCGCCGCACCGGTTCCATATCGGCTTCCTCAGGGGGCGAGAAGCGGACGCGGGTCGGCGACCACTCCCGCGATAGCGGCGGCGGCGGCGGTCACCGGCGAGGCCAGCACCGTCCGCCCGCCCGGGCCTTGGCGGCCCTCGAAGTTCCGATTCGAGGTCGAAACCGCGAGCTCCGTCGGCGACAACCGATCTCCGTTCATCGCGATACACATCGAACAGCCCGGTTCCCTCCATTCGGCACCGGCGCTGCGAAAGACCTCGTCGAGCCCTTCCGCCTGCGCCTGGGCGCGGACGGCCGCCGAGCCCGGAACGACCAGCATTCGCGTATCCGGATGGGTTCGGCGGCCGCGCATCAGGGCGGCGGCGGCTCGCAGATCGGAGATTCGGGCGTTCGTGCAGCTCCCCAGGAACACCACATCCACCGAGCGGCCGAGGAGCGGGCGGCCCGGCTCGATCCCCATGTATTCGAGCGCGGCCCGCTCTTCCGCATGGCTCGGTTCGGGCACTGCCTCCGAGACTCCGCAGGACATCGCCGGGCTCGTTCCCCAGGTCACCATCGGTGACAGCGTCCCGGCGTCGAACTCGAGGGCGCGTTCGAACTCGGCTCCCTCATCGCCCGCGAGACGGCGCCAACGCGCGGCGGCGTCGGCGAATGCTCGCCCCGAGGGAACCTGCTCCCTGCCCTCCAGATACTCGAAGGTCGTCTCGTCGGGCGCGACCAGGCCCGCACGGGCGCCGGCCTCGATGGACATGTTGCAAAGGGTCATCCGCGCTTCCATGTCGAGGCTGCGGACCACGGAGCCCCGATATTCGATCACCAGTCCGCGCCCGACATCCACGCCGAAGCGTCGGATCACCCCGAGGATCAGGTCCTTCGCCGAGACCCCGGGGCCGAGCCGGCCCCGGATCTCGATCCCGAGGGTTCCGGGCCGCCGTTGCAGCAGGCACTGCGTCGCCAGGACCTGGGCTACCTCGGTGGTTCCGATACCGAACGCCCAGGCCCCGAAGGCACCGTGGGTGCTGGTGTGGCTGTCGCCGCAGACGATGATGCGCCCCGGCTGGGTGAGGCCGAGTTCCGGCCCGATCACATGGACGATGCCCTGCCCCGGATCTCCCATTCGGAAGAGTGGAATTCCATGTTCCTCGCAGTTGCGTTCGAGCGCGGCGACCTGGTCGCGGGCGGCTTGGTCCACATAGGCGGGCCTGCCCCCCACGAAACGCGTCGGGATGGAATGGTCCACGGTCGCCCAGGTGCGGTCGGGCCGCCGCACTCCGAGCCCCCGCTCCCGGAGCAGATCGAACGCCTGCGGCGAGGTGACTTCGTGGATCAGATGCGTGTCCACATAGAGGACCGCCGGGTGATCGGCGCCAGCTTCGCACACCACATGGGCGTCCCAGATCTTGTCGAACAGTGTGCGCGGAGCCGTCATGAAGGGTCTGACGCCCCCCGGCGCGAACGGATCCGGGCGAGGTTCTCGGCCTCGCGGACGCGCCAGCGCCGTTCGGCTTCCGCCTGCGCCGCCACCAGCACCAGGCCGGTGAAGACCCCGATGCGAGGGAGGCCGTTCCAGCCGCCCTCCGGGTCGATCTCCCCGAGGCTCTCCGCCAGTTTCCCCGGATCGCGCTCTTCCCGAATCGCCTCCAGCGCCTCGTCGGAGAGCGCCGCGAGCGGAGACCCGTCCCGCGCGATGCCGAGGAGGCGGCTGCCGGCCTCGCCCAGTGCGGCCTGTTCCGATTCGGTGAGCAGCGGCTCGCCCCGCCGCCGGGCGCGCGCTTCCTCGCGTTCCAAGAGCAGCTTGCGCGCCGCGGTTCGATACGCAGCGAGCGAGTGCCGCTTGCCTACCTGCGGACCCAACACTCCCGTGAGTCCCTCGGAGGCATCAAGCCGAGAGACCTGCTCGATCACCTTGAGGGGGCGTTTTTCGAGAGAAGCCCGGGCGCTCGGGATCAGCTTCGCGGCCTTCTTCGGGATCAGCTTCGAGATCTTCTTCGGGGGCAAGGGCGCGGGAGCCTAACCGACTCCCGCATTCGCCACCCCCATCGAAACGAACGGTGCGCTTCAGCCCATGATCGCGATGAGATCGGCGTCGCCGATCTCCCTCCGCCGATCGGCGAGGCGCTTGAAGTCACGGAAGATGTCACCCATCTCGCTTTCGGTGGGCTCGAACCCGAGTTCGCGGAGCCGCGCGCGGAGCGCATGCCGGCCGCTGTGCTTGCCGAGCACCAGCACATTTCCGGGCGCTCCGACATCGTGGGGATGCATGATCTCGTAGGTGGCGCGGTGGCGCAGAACCCCGTGTTGATGGATCCCCGCCTCGTGGGCGAAGGCGTTTCGTCCCACGATCGCCTTGTTCCGCTGCACTGCCATTCCGGTGATCTCCGAGAGGAGCCGGCTCGCGGCGCAAATCTCCCGAGTATCGATTCCGGTTCGGACGGGATACAGATCGTGGCGGACGCGGAGGCCCATCACCACTTCTTCCAGCGATGCGTTCCCGGCGCGTTCCCCGATGCCGTTCACCGTGCACTCGACCTGGCGTGCACCCGCGAGCACCGCCGCCAGGCTGTTCGCTACCGCCATTCCGAGGTCGTTGTGACAATGGACGCTGATCACCGCTCTCTCGATCCCCGAAACGGTGCGCCGCAGGTGACCGATCAGAGCTTGGAACTCATCCGGCATCGTGTAGCCGACCGTGTCGGGGATGTTGATCGTCGAAGCCCCCGCCTCGATCGCGCACTCCACGACTTCGGCGAGAAAGTCCGGCTCCGTGCGGGAACCGTCCTCGGGTGAGAACTCCACATCCTCGGTCAGCTCACGCGCCCGCGACACCGATTCGGCGGTCCGGCGGACGATCTCCCGTTTCGCCATGCGCAGCTTGAATTCACGGTGGAGAGCACTCGTCGCGAGGAAGACATGGATCCGGGGTCGGGGGGAATCCCGAAGAGCCTCCCAGGCAGCTTCGATATCCCCGGGCACGCAGCGCGCGAGCGCCGCGATCCGCGGCCCCTCGATCTCCCGAGCGATAGCGTGGACCGCCTCATGGTCTCCTTCCGAGACTGCCGGGAAACCCGCCTCGAGGACATCGACCTGAAGGCACGCGAGCTGGCGAGCCATCCGCAGCTTGCCTTCGAGGCCCATGCTGCAGCCGGGCGACTGTTCGCCGTCTCGAAGCGTCGTGTCGAATATTCGGACGCGATCCGCTACCGGGATGGATGTCATGGCGAGTGGCTCCAGGGGAACGCCGCCGCCGTGCCGGGCCACGCCGCGCCGGCGAGGAGCCCCCCGACCGCGAAACCTAGACACCACCTCCGCCGGTGTCAAAGAACGGGAACCACGCTGCAGGCGCGCTCCGGAGCCGATCTCAGTCGAAGAGCGCGGTCCAATCCATCACGATGGGCTCGGGGGTGAAACAGACCACCAGGGTGGCGAAACCAGCCCAGGCCATGAGGGTTCGCCCCGATCCGAGCGGTGACGCATCGTCGAGAGTGGGGGGATGGGAACGGCGAGCCCCGAGAACGAAACAGAGGACTCCCCACACCAACCAGGTCGGGGACCAGAGCGCGAGCGGAAACATCATGAGATGGACGACGCGGGAGACGCGCTGCGCCCGACCCTGCAAGAGGGCATAGAGCGCATGGCCGCCGTCGAGCTGCCCCATCGGGAGCAGGTTGATCGCAGTGAGCAACAAGCCGAACCAACCGGCGAGCCCCATCGGACTCAGGTACAGGAGTTGCCCTTCGGGAACCACGGGACCGAACATCCAGGCGAAGAAACGGAACGCGAGCGGCTCTCCGAACTGAATCCCGCCCGCTGCCGCGGGGCCGGCTTCGGAAGCAGCGATTCCGACGGCCAGCACCGGGATGCAGACCAAGAAACCGGCGAATGGCCCCGCCAGGCCGACATCCATCAATGCCTGCCGGTTCGGAAACGGCGAGCGGATACGGATGAACGCGCCGAGCGTCCCGACCATGGTGAACGGCATCGGGAGGAAGTACGGCAGGCTGGCGTCCACGCGATAGGCGCGGGCGGTGAGCCAGTGCCCCATCTCGTGACAGAGCAGGATCGCGAGGAGCGAGAACGAGTACGGGATCCCGTGCCGGATCCAGGTGCCGATCCATTCGAACCGAGAGAGCTCGGCCCCCGCCTCTCCGAAGAGATCGGGGGATCGGGCCGCGATTCCGAGCACCCCGCCCACCCAGAGAGTGGTTCCCAAAGTGGCAGCGAAGAGCGCGGCGGGCAGTAGCAGCGCCGGTCGCCGCGCCCTCACCGGCGGCGGGGACCACCCGTCCGGAGCATCGGCCGGAAGGAGTTCCGGCTCGGGGGTCATCGATCCGGGTAGAGGAGGTGGGGACGCCTCTCGGCGAGGAAGCGCTGCACCGCCGGCTCCTCGGCCTCCATCAGCTCGGCGACCCGGACCCCGGCCTCGATTCCGCGCCGGATCCGATCGGTCCCGAGGAGCAGGTCGAGCCAGAAGCGGCCGTCGCTCCGGCGCCAGCCGAATTCGTTCGGGTGGGCCGCCCGCACCGCCTCGATGGCGGTGAGACCGGCCCGCACTGGACGGAGCGCATCCAGATCGGTGACCACCACCTGCAGTCCGACAGCCGTTTCTCCGGCGAACAGGGGATTCTGCGCCGCCGGAATCGGGCGCGGGGTGAATCGGGCTGCCATCACCCGGAGCCCCGGGATCGCGCCGGATTCCGACAATCGGGCGAGCCAGGCTTCGGAATCCACCCAGGGGGCGCCGACGACCTCGAACGGGGTCCGGGTGCCCCGCCCCTCGGAGAGCAACACTCCCTCGAAGAGGCCGAACCCCGGATAGACGAGCGCAGTGTGCAGTGTCGGGATGTTGGGCGACGGCGGACGCCAGGGAAGGCCGGTCTCTTCCCAGCGGGCGCCGCGCCGCAGATTCGCGACCTCCACCACCCGGACCGCGGCGCCTTCGCGGGCTGCGTAGAGGCGCGCCAGTTCCCCGACCGTCATCCCGTGCAACAACGGCAGACGATCCGGCCCGACGAAGGAACGAAAGCGGGGATCGAGCATCGGCCCTTCCACTCGATCCCCTCCGTTCGGATTCGGGCGGTCGAGAACCCAGAACTCGATCCCGGCCTGCGCCGCCGCCACCAGAGCGTTGCGGAGCGTCGAGATATAGGTGTAGAAGCGCACTCCGATGTCCTGGATGTCGAAGACCAGCGCGTCGAGCCCGGCGAGCGCCCCCGCCCTCGGGGCCCGATCGGCTCCGTAGAGGCTCACCACCGGGAGGCCGGTCTCGGGATCGGTTCCCGAAGCCACCGCCTCTCCGGCGGCCACTCCGCCGGAAATGCCGTGCTCGGGGCTGAAGAGCACCTGCACCTCGACTCCCGCCTCGGCGAGCGCCGCCGCCGCCGGGCGGCCGTCTCGAGTGCGGCCGGTGTGGTTCGTGAGGAGTCCTACCCGCTTCCCGGCGAGGTCTCCGGCTCCATCGGTGACGATGCGGTCGAGACCGGGCAGGACCTCACCGGAACCGAGCCGATCTGCGGGACCGCCGCACGAAAAGAGGGCCAGCGCTGCCGCCGCCGGCGCCCAACGCGCCGCACACCGCCGCGGGGCGAAAGCCGGCCTCCGGCAGCGGCGATCAGGGGATGTCGTCAGGAATCCGGTCCACCCATCCGTACGGATCGGGATTTCGGCCCAGCCGGATACCGGTCAGACGCTCGCGCAGTTCGTCCTGTAGCGGCGTTTCTTCGGGCAGCCGCACCTCCACGCCATCCCCGGTGAGGCGAGCGACCGGAGTGATCACCGCGGCGGTGCCGACGCCGAAACACTCCTGGAGGGTCTCCCGCGCGTGGGCGTCGGCCACCTCTTCGATGGAGATCGGGCGTTCCTCCACTTCGCGGCCCATCTCTTCTCGCAGGAGGTGGATCACGCTGTCACGAGTGATCCCCGGCAGGATCGTCCCCGCGAGGGGCGGAGTCACCACCCGCCCGTCCACCACGAACATCATGTTCATGGTGCCGCATTCCTCGACGAAACGATGCTGCTTGGAATCGAGCCAGAGCACATTGTCGCAGCCATGTTCCCTGGCTTCGGCCATCCCGAAATAGCTCGCCGAGTAGTTGCCCGCCGCCTTGGCTTCACCGACCCCGCCTTCGGCGGCGCGAATCCAGCGCCTGGTGACATAGAGGCTCACAGACCCTTCGTAGTAGGCGCCGACCGGCGCGGTGAAGGTCAGGAAGCGGTACTCGCGCGCTGGGCCGACTCCGATGTACGGGTCCGCAGCGAAGAGAAAGGGGCGGATGTAGAGCGAACCGACCTCGTTTCCGGGAATCCAAGCCCGGTCCAGTCGAACCAGTTCCCGGATGCCTCCGAGAAAGAGCTCTTCGGGAATCTCGGTCATCACCAGCCGGCGGGCGGACCGGTTCATCCGCAGCCAGTTCTCACGGGGTCGAAACAGGACCGGGACGCCGTCGTCGGTCAGGTGGGCTTTCATCCCCTCGAAGATGGCCTGCGCGTAGTGGAGCGCCGCGGTCGCCGGGTGGAGCGCGATGTCGCCGAAGGGAACGATCTCCGGCGCGGTCCAGCCTCCGTCCCGACATCGGGCGCTCAGCATGTGATCGCTGTACACCCGGCCGAACGACACCTTCGCGAGGTCCACCTCGGGAAGCCGGGAGCGCTTCACACGCTCGATGCAAATCGGGTCAGCAGTCACGAGGAAAAGCGCTGACGCCGACCGGGCGGGCGCTTCGGCGGTGGAATTCTAGCCGTTTCGCCGGCGGCGCCACCCGACCACCACCCAGCCGGCGGCGCCGGCCAGGAGGAGCGGCCAGACAAGCCAGGACCAGTCAGGCGCAGTGCCGCCGGCGAGCAGCCAGGCCCGGGAGAGATCGCCGAGGCGCGGTTCGAAAAGGTGCCAGGCGGCATGGCCGGCGATCACCGAGAGCAGCGCGTTCAGCGCGAAGCGGGACTTCTCGCTGCGGCCCAGCAGATGGAGAAGAGGGATCACCGCCAGTACCACCGCGGCCTGCCCCGCCTCGACTCCGAGATTGAAGGAAAACAGCGCGAGCGGAATGTGGTCACCCGCGAAGGCGAGCGACTCGCCGAGAGCGAAGGCGAAGCCGAAGCCGTGGAACAGACCGAACAGGAAGGCGAGCACCGCGCGGCGCCCCACGCTCGCCGCGATGAGGTTCTCGGCGGCGGTATAGAAGATCGAGAGCGCCACCACCGCTTCGACGAGAGGAGCGAACCATCCGGCCGTCGGAGCGTGGCCGAGCGCCGCGGCGACCAGAGTGATGGAGTGGGCGACGGTGAAGCCGGTCACGATCAGGAGCAGCCGCCGCAGGCGCGAAAGCCGGCCGAAGGGGGCGATGAGGCAGATCAGGAACAACAGGTGGTCCCAGCCGGTCAGGATGTGCTCCACTCCGGAACGGGCGAAGGCGCGAAACGCCTGGATCCCCGACGGATCGAGCGCCACCCGCCCCTCGCGGACGCTGATGTGGAACAGATTGCTCTTCCACTCTCCCGCTTTGGAGTCGGGCCGCTCGTACAACAAGTCGAGCGCCACCCGGTCGCCGAAACCCGGAGCGACTCCGCACTCGATGGACACGCTGCCGGAATCGGGAGCCGGATAGCTCAGATAGAGGTCCAGGAATCCCTGGTTCCAAAACACCTGCGTGTCCGCCGGGAGGGACTCGGCGAGCACCGCCTGCCTGGCGTCTTCGAAGGTGGTGAAGGATCGGTCCCACGGGAGGGCGATGCGGAAGTTCCGTAGAGTCGCCGGCAACCGGCTGCCGTCGGGGTGGAAGAGCGGCGCTTCGGCGGCGAACGCCTCCCCCGCCCGGCGGAGCGTGGGACCCGCGCGTTCGAGGTCCAGATAGCCCGCACCCCACTTCGGCACATTCAGCGACAGGAGCAGGAGCAGCGGAACCCGAGCGAGCAGGTGCAGCTCGCCCCCGGATTCCCGCACGAAAACGGGAATGCGAACTTCGTCCGGGATGTCATGTGCGGCCACCGGACGCGGCGCAACGCTCAGCGCGAGGACGGAGAACGCCAGCGCGCCGGCGAGGCCCGCCGGACAGCGGCGCGCCGCAGCGTCCATCCGTTTCCCGGAAAACTCGCTCCCCGGGAGCCGCCTACCGCCGCGCAGCCCCGATGCAATCCCTCGCGAACTCAGGGCTCACCCGCGTGATCGGACGAGCCGTCTCCATCGTGCTCCGCGCTCTCGTCGAGGTTCGACGAAACCACGAACTTCTGCGCCCGCCGACCCTGGCTCACTTCAGCGGTGTAGAAGTTCCCCATGGAGTCCACCACCAGGTTGTGGACCCAGTGGAACTGCCCCGAGGTACGGCCCCGGCGGCCGAAGAAGCTCTCGATCACCATCGCTTCGCGATCGATGATGTGGATCCGCTGGTTCGCGCCGTCAGCGTTGTAGAGGGCACGCTGCGCTTCGTCGGGGGAGAGTTCGAGGTCCCAGGTGGAACCGTTTCCGAGGGTGTTCCCTTCCACGATCAGCTCGCGGACGAACTCCCCGTCCTTCTGGAAGACCTGGATGCGGTTGTTCACCCGGTCGGCGACATAGACCATCCCGTCGTTCGAGATCCGCACCGCATGGACCGGCGTCCGGAACTGCTGGATGGGTTCGCCGCCCGGGACGAACGGGCCGGAGTCCTCGTCGGAAGGCTCGTTTCCGTAGGCGCCCCAGTGGCGGAGGTACTCGCCGGTTTCGGCGTCGAACACGATGATCCGCTTGTTCAGGTAGCCGTCCGCCACATAGAGCTCGTTCGTCGCCGGGTCCACTTCCATGTCGGCCGGCCGCCCGAGGAACTCGGTGCTGTTGCTGCCCTCGGTGCGGCCTGCCTGCCCGATCTGCATGAGGAAGGTTCCGTCGCCGCTGAACTTGAGGACCTGGTGGTCGTCGGGACCGTTGCCCGCAAGCCAGACATTCCCCAGGTGGTCCACGAAAATACCGTGTTCGCTCGCTGGCCACTCGTAACCCTCGCCGGCGTACCCCGCGGCGTCCCCCCAGCTGTCGAGCAGATTCCCGTCGGTATCGAACTTGAGGACCGGCGGCGCCGGATTGCAGCACTGGGTGAGCGGCGGATCCTGCATCAGGCCCGCCTCGTCGGCGTTCAGACTCCTCGGACGGTGAACCAGCCAGATGTGATCGTTTCCGTCCACCGCGATTCCAGAGACCTCACCGACCAGCCAGTCATCGGGCAGGATCGGCCAGGCCGGGTCCACTACCGGCATGTCGTGGCGCCCTTCGTCGGAATCGGGAACGCCGCTGCTCCCGGCCGCCTGGCACCCGGCGAGAACCGCCGCGGCCGCGACCGAAGTGAGGAGCGCAAGAGCCTTCGTCGTCATGTCTTCCTCCCGGGAGCGCCGCCCCCCGAACGATCCGCATCGCCGGGAACGAGCCGCGCCGGACCGAAATAGTGTAAGGGAATCCCCGGTTCTCGCAAACCGAGCGCCCGCCGCTTCCCGGAACGGCTCCAGTTCGCCGAGGCGGACGATGGCTCTTCGGTCAGGGCTCTTCGATCAGGGCCGCAATCACGGCGTCGTGGAAGGCGGGGCGAAGTCGGAAGATGCCGTCGTTGTCGCGGGTGGGATGGACTCGGTTCGTGAGCAGCACGGCGAAGAGATCCCGTTCCGGGTCCACCCAGATCGAGGTGCCGGTGAAGCCGGTATGGCCGAACGAAGACGCCGAGAAGTGTTCTCCCGCCGAGGACGGACCACCGGAAGCGGTCCGCGACGGAGTGTCCCAGCCGAGAGCACGGCTGCTTCCGGCCACGAGGCCGGCGCGGCGGGTGAAGCGGGAGATCGTGTCGGCGCGCAGCAGGCGCTCCCCGTTCATGGAACCGCCGTTGAGCAGCATCTGCAAGAAGATTCCGAGGTCCCCGGTGGTGCTGAAGAGCCCCGCGTGCGCGGCGACTTCGCCGAGCACCACGGTGTTCTCGTCGTGGACCTGACCCCGAACGATCCGTCCGCGCCAGGGGTTGTCTTCGGTGGGAGCGATCCGCGGCAACAGATCTTCCCGAGGGCGGTAACCGGTGTCGTCCATGCCGAGCGGCTCCGTGATCCGCTCCCGCACCAACGCCGAAAGCCCCTTTCCGGCGACCCGCTCGATGATCTCGCCGAGCAGCAGGAGGCCGTTGTCGGAATATACGGAGTCGGTGCGGGGCTCGTAGTCGGAAGAAGCCCCCAGGATCCGGTCGAACACCAGCCGGCGCGCCCTGTCGAGCGGAATTCCGCGGGCCTCGGGATCGAACTCCAAGTAGAACTGGATCCACGCCGGAAGCCCGGAGGAATGGGCGAGCAGATCGGCCACTGTGACCCCGGCGCGCCTCCCTCGTTCCTCGTCGGATGGGGCCTGATCGAGGAACTCCGGCAGATAGACGCTCACCGGGAGAGAGATGTCCAGCCGCCCCGCTTCCTCGAGCATCATCACCAGAGTGGTGGTGCCGACGACCTTGGTGAGCGAGGCCAGGTCATAGATCGTGTCGGGAGTCACCGCCGGAGCGCCTTCGGCGTAACGCATCCGGCCGAAGCCCTCCCGAAGCGCCACGCCGCCGCCGCGGACGACCAGCACGCTCGCTCCCGGAGTGACCCGCTCGGCGATCGCGCTCTCGATGACCGCGCGGATGTCCTCGATGCCCTCACGAGTCATCCCTACCTCTTCCGGTTCGACTTCACGAAGCACTTGGCGCACTGCAGCCTGCCGGATGCCCCCGCCCACCGCAAGCCCGGTGAGCGGAATCGGCAGCTGGCCGTCCAGAGCCCCTTCGCCGAAGAGCGCGGCGGCCGCTGCCCGCTGGCTGGACGGAGCGCTGTCCCAAGCGAGCAGGATCGCGGCTTCTGGCGGCAGGTTCCGGATCCCATGCGGGTTGCCGAAGGAAACGGCCACCAGTTTCTCGGCAAAAGGGGTGAGCGCGCGCAGCAGCTCGCTGGGCGTGTCGAGTCCGTACCGCCGAAAGTCGGCCAGCACCACGGCATCGGCCCGGTCCGCACCTTGGGTGAAACGATCGAGGGGCAGGGCGCCGTGACGATCGGTCGGGATCCTGCCCGCGAGCGCGCCGCGGCGGCGAAGGGCCTCGCGGAAGGGGCGGCGGCCGGGCTCGTAGGGGCTCTCCTGGTGCAACTCGATGAGAAAGAGACTCGGCGTCCGCGGCAGAGATCCCGGGAGCCTCGTCGAGAACG
Organism: Vicinamibacteria bacterium; assembly: GCA_963422395.1. GTDB lineage: Bacteria > Acidobacteriota > Vicinamibacteria > Marinacidobacterales > Marinacidobacteraceae. The sequence goes on from OY729431.1 coordinate 1,662,683, forward strand.
GGAGGAATTCCTCGGGATCCCGGAGCAGGGTGAGGCCGCGCGCGAAGAGCGAGTTCGCCCAGACGCGATCTTCGGGGTCGGAGAGAGCATCGGCCAGACGCTCTGGCGGACTTCGGTCGGAAAACAGGCCCAGTCGAGCCTTCGCGGTGAGCACCCGCAGGACCGCCTCGTCGAGACGAGAGGCGGACAGCCGTCCGGCGCGGACCGCGCGGACCACCGACCGTTGTGCGACCACCGGATCGACAGGGACGAGGATCACATCCACTCCGGCCCCGAGGGCCGCCGCCGCGACATCGCCGTCGAAGCCGCTGCCCCGCGCTCCTTCCATCTCGAGAGCATCGCTGACCACGAGTCCGGAAAAACCCATCGCGGCGCGCAGCTCGCCGCCCAGGATCTCCGGGGAAAGAGTGGCCGGACGGTCCGTCCGCCCATCGAGCGCGGGCACCGCGAGGTGGCCCGGCATGACGGCAGAGACGCCGGCGTCCACCGCGGCCCGGAACGGAGCGAGATCCACCGCGTCGAGCTGATCGCGGGAAGCGGAGACCACGGCGAGCCCGTAGTGGCTGTCCGTCCCGGTCGCTCCGTGGCCGGGAAAGTGCTTCGCGGTGGCGAGCGCCCCCCCGGCCTCGACCCCCCGCAGGAACGCGGCGCCCAGCCGCGCGACGGTATTCGGGTCCGCACCGAACGAGCGCGTCCCGAGGACTGCGCTCTCGGGACTGGTGAGCACATCGAGCACCGGAGCCAGCACGAGATGAACCCCGAGCGCCCGCGCCTCGCGCGCCACGATGCGCCCCTGACGCTCCATCGCCTCCGGGTCGGGAGCAGCCGCCGCCTGCATCGCCGGGGGGAAACGGATCCCGCCGGCGGTGCGCATCGCTGTTCCCCATTCGTAGTCGGCCGCGATGAGGAGCGGGAGCGGCGCCACGCTCTGGAGCGCCGCGGTCATGCGCCGTGTCCCCTCGGGAGTCCCCGCGAAGACGACGGCGCCACCGATCCGGCCCGCCTCGGCCAAGCGGAGAATCGCCTTCCGTTCGGGGTCCGCGACGTTTCGGAATTCCGCCGGTGCCCTGGGCATCACCACCTGGCCGGCTTTCGCCTCGAGGGCGAGCCCGGTCAGGACCCGGCGAGCGATGTCCTCCGCTTCCTGCCCGCCGGCGGCCCGCTCGCCGAACAGGAGCGCAGCGCAAAGCACTAGCAGTCCGTGGATGAAGCGGCGCGAGCACCGAGACCGGGGAGGCGCCTGGCTGACAAGGCGCGAATCGGGAGGCATACCGGGCGTATTCCGACTGATTTGCAACGAAGAGCGAAGCGGTTCAGCCGGGGCACCACCGGCGGAGCCCGCGCTCCGAAACGCGCGGAAGGCGTCGGCCAGAGGCGGAAGGAGAATCTGCAAATCTGGTGCGACCGCGCCGCGCCGGATTCTAAAGGTCCCGGTGAGCGGCGGGAAACGGCGAGAGCAGTCCGTGGAGGAAGGGGCAGCGCTTCCAGAGCGGGGAAGCGCGCGGCACGGTTCCGTCCGTATGATCCGGGATTCCATGATGGACACGGATTCGGGAACCGCTTCTTCGAACGGTCTCGAGGTCCGCCGATTTCCGAGCTGGGGCGGGCTCCGCGAATGGGTGATCCAGGAAGCAGCACGGGCCGCCGCCCCTGCCCCGGACGGGCAGGCGCATCGGGGGGCCGGGCCTCTCCGGATCCTGGTTCCGAGCACCGGGGCCGCCTGGGTCCTGGAGCGGGCTTTGAGGACGGGGCTCTCGGACGCTCGAAGCGCCGCGTTCCCCGAGGTGGGGATCGTCGAAGATCTCTTTCGCGATCTGCTCGGAGACCTCGATCCTCCCTTCCGGCTGGCGCCTCCGCTGGTTCGGGAAATTCTCATGGAGGAAGCCCTGCTCGCCGGCGCTTCGGATGCGGAAGCCCCTCCGGGAGATCCGGCGCAGCTCGCCGATGCCTTCCTCTCCTTCCTCGACGGGCAGGCGGCGGACCGCACCATCGACGCGGCACAGCCGGCTTTCGAACAATTCGTGCAACGGGCGGAGCGGCATCTCGGCGAGGCCCGGGAGTCCGACGACGGCGCCGCGCGTCTGCTCGGGCTCACCCATTGGCTTTCGCGGGCCCACTCGCGGTATCTCGAAGCTCTCGAAGCGGCGGCGCGGGCCGATGCCGATCGCGCGCGCCGCCTCCTCTTCGCCCGCGCGGCCTCGATTCGACCGCGATTCCGGGGGATGCGGACGATCGCAGTCGGCGAAGACGCGCTCCGTCCCGCCGATCGGGAACTGCTCGCCGAATTGCTTCCTCCCGGAGGACTCGTCCTCGGGCTGGCCGCAGGAGCGGCGGATCCCCTTCCCCCATCCCTCCCGCCGCCGGCGGCGCTCCCGGCTGGGGGATCTCCGGGGCTTCCCGGCGAACCCGAGCCCCCTGCCCGGATCCCGTCCCGGCAAGCGACCCTGTTCGAGCCGCTGCCTGAGAACCGCGTTCCGCCGACCCTCTTCGTGCCTGGAGGGGAGAGCGCCGGGCTGATCTTCCGCGCTACCGACCGAGAAGGGGAAGTGCGTGCCGCCGCCTCGCTGCTCTGCCGTTTTCGAGAAGAGAGCGGCTCCCGTTTTCGCGGATTCGACCGCTGCGCGCTGGCAGCGCAAAGGCCGAGCGACTACCGGGACGCCGCGGATTCCGTGCTTCCCGACTTCGGGATTCCGCTCGACACCAGGGAAGGGCCTCGCCTGACCTCGGAACCGTGGGCGGCGTCGCTCGGTGATGTTCTGGAGTTCGCTGCGAACCCCGGCCGGCTTTCCTCGGGGATCCGGATGCTGCGCGGACCGTTCTTCCGTGACTCGCAGCTGCCGCTCCCGCCTCCCCGGTGCGCCGACATCCTGGCCGGCGAAGCGGCCCGCGCCGGGATGCGCGACACGAACGCCCTCGACGATTTCCCCCGCCTCGCGGGGCGTTTCCTGCAGCGGTCGGAACAGGCCCGCAGGGCCGCCGAGAATTCGGAGAGACCGGAACGGCGGCGCGAAAGGGCGGCAGCACTTGCGGCCGCCGGTGCCGCCCTTTCGCGGTTGACGGTTTTCTCCGGGGCGCTCGCACCGCTCTGCGACCCGGACGCCGGCTTCCGCGCCGCAGTGGAGGGGTTGACGACCTTCCTCGAAGAATTCTTGCAGCCTGTCGAAGTGGAGCCAAACGAGATTCCGGAACGAACGCTGCAGATTCTGCGGCAGGCAGCCGCGGCAGCGCCCGAGGCCGCCCGTTCCGGCGGCGCCGAAGCGTTTGCCCGCCGGATTCGCCGTTTACTGAATCGCCGCCGCCTTCCGGGAAGCCCGCCGCCGAAAACGGGCCGGGCCGCCCGTTCCGGCGGCGTGCACCTGATCGCCGCCCAAGACGCCCCGTTCGGCGATTACGACTTCCTGGTGCTGCTCGGCATGGTGGACGCCGACTGGCCCGCCCGCCGTCCCCAGAACATCCTCTTCCCGAACCGACTGCTCGAACCAGCCACCCGCGCCCGCGAGCGGCGGCGGGCCGATCAGGAAATCCGTCTTCTCTCGGAGTTCTCGACCCTCCCCCGACAGGCGGCCGCCTTCACTCGCCCCGACCTCGAAGACGGTTTCCCGGTGGGCGTATCTCCACTCGAGATCGAACTCGTCGAGGCCTCGCGAACGCGAAACCCGCGCCGCCGCCCGGTCACGATCCGAAACCGCCGCCTCGGGGTGGAAGACGAAGAGCAGGAGGTCTCGCCGCTCCCGCTCGCGCTCGACCGCCGCGCCCCCTCGGCGGCCGTGCTCGAACGCGCGGTCTCTCCCAGCGCCCTCGACATCTATGCCAGGAGTCCGGCCCAGTTCTTCGCCCGCTACATGCTGCGTCTCGAAGAAGAGTCCTCTCCGGTAGAAGTGGCGACTCCCGCGGAGCGGGGCGAAGTGATTCACCGCTTCCTCGAGAGGGGTTACCGGGCGCTCGCCGCGGCCGGCACCGTGCTCGGCGAATCCAGCCTGGACCAGGTCTCGGCGTTCCTCCGCGAGGAGTTCCGGGCCTTCGCCGGAGCACTGCCGTGGAGCGAGGCCGAACGAAACACCGAAGAGCGGTGGCTCTTCGGCGGGGACGCGACGCCCGGAGCCATGGAATGGTTTCTGCGCGAGGAAGCAGAACGGGGACCGGCCCGGCCGACGGAGTTCGAGAAGTGGATTTCGGGCGAAGTGGAGAGCGCTGCTCCCGGTGCAGCGCCGCTCGTGGTCGAGGGGCGGCTGGATCGCCTCGATCTCCTGGATCGCCCGTCCGGCCAAACCCGGCGGGTCGTCGAATACAAGACCGGCCGGTTCCACCGCAAACCACTCCAGGCTCGGCTCTATGCCCGCATCCTCGAGGCGAACGACGGCGAGCCCACCGATTTCGCCGTTCCCTTCCTGGGAAGCCGGGATTGGATCGGTCCGGACTCGCAGCCGGGTGACGACGAGCAGGACGAACTCATCCGCAAGGTCCGCGGCGGCCTCGCCCGGGGGGACTTTCCGCCGCCGGCCGACCAGGACAGCCCCTTCGACTTCCACCTCGTGATCCGACGGGACCTGCCGGACGCCTCTGCCGAATCTGCCTCCTGATCCGATGGGGGAAAAACTCTTTCCGCCCGATGCGTCCGCGCGGCGGGCCGCGGCCGATCCGTCACGGAATGTGGTGCTGCGCGCCTCGGCGGGCACCGGGAAAACCACGGTGCTGACCGATCGCTATATCCGGCTCGTCGAGTGCGGCGTTCCCCCCCGCAACATCCTCGCCCTCACCTTCACCAGGAAGGCAGCCCAGGAAATGAAGGACCGCATCGTCGGGGAGCTGGGAACCGGCGACCGGCGGCGGGCGCTCGCCGGTCGGACGGATGTCGCCGAGGTGAACATCTCGACACTCGACGCCTTCACCCTCGGCCTCATCCGGGAGTTTCCCCTGGACGCCGCGGTGAGCCCCGGAATCGAGGTGCTCGACGAGCGTTCCATGCCGGTGATGCAGCAGCAGGCGATCCGGCGGGTCTTCTCCGGGGCGACCGGCTTCGATCGAGAAACGCTCGGAATGCTGCCGCTGCTGCTCGACCGCTCGCGGGGGCAGGTCGAACAGGCCGCCCGCACCTACCTCCAACGCCGGCTCGTCTGGCGCAAACGCTTCCAGGAAAAGGCGGTCGAAGCGGAGGGCCGGCCGCTACCGAAGGCCCCCTGTTTGCGGAACTTCTTCCAGGAGGCCGCCTCCTCGTGCGAGCGCCTGCGGACGGCGGGCAGGGAGGCCGGCTTTCCGCTGCCGGCGCGCCTGGCACTTCGCCTCGCGAAGCAGGACAGCGCCCGGGATGCGCTCGACCGCGAGGCACTGGAACGGTTCTTCCCGGTGAACCGGAAGACTCCGCCGAAGAACTTGCCGAAGGGACTCCGCCGGGATTTTCGGACCGTGGCTGCGAGGGTCCGGGAGTTCCGATCCCGCTGGCTCGATTTCCTGAATGAACGCGCCTTCGAGCCGGTGTGGGAGCTGTTCCAGGCAGTGGAGAGCGAGTACCAACGACTGAAGCGGGAACGCGGGGTGATGGACTTCGACGATCTCACCGTAACCGCGACCCGCCTGCTCGCGGGACTCGGGGAGTTCTCGGCCAGCCGGTTCCGGCTCGAGTCCCGCTACCACCATCTGCTTCTCGACGAGTTCCACGACACCAGCGACGCTCAGTGGGAACTGCTCCGCACCGTCATTCGCCCCTGGACCGCGGGGATGGGCCTCACCGCCGAGGAGGTGCAGCGCGTGACCCGGGGACGCCTCTCAGGGCCGACGATCTTCGTGGTGGGCGACCACAAGCAGTCCATCTACCGCTTCCGAGACGCCCGCGTCGAGATTCTCGGCCGCGCCGAGGCAGAGATCCGCAGGCTTCGGGACCCGGCCGGCGAGCCGGACCCCCGGGTGGTGCTGCGCTGGAACTTTCGCTCCACGAGACGCCTCCGCCGCTTCGTCAACAGCGCCTCCCGCCGCATCGCGGCACCCCCCGGGGGGGAGTCTGCGGCAGACTGGGCATTCCGCTACGGTGAGGACGATTTCCTTCCCGAGGCCGAGGGGCCGGAGGACCGAGCCGCCGAAGGAGATCCCATCGGCCGCCCAGCGCTTTCGGTCGCGGTCGGAGAGACCCACGAATCGGTTGCGGAGTGCGTCGCCCACCGGATTCGGGCGCTGGTCGAGAACGGCGCCCGGGAGGAGAGCATCGCCATGCTGGCACGAACCGGCACGAAGCTCTCCCTCTATCGGGAGGCGGTAGAACGCCTCGGGATTTCGGCGTACCTGATGCGGGGGGCAGGCTTCTTCGATACCCCGGAGGTGCGCGATCTGCGAGCGCTCCTCCGATTCCTCGCGCGCCCCCATTCGGACCGGCGAGCGGTGGAGATGCTGCGTTCCCGATTCTTCGCGCTTTCGGGAGAAGACCTCGCCCGGCTCCGACTGGCCAGTGCGGCGGCTACCCCGTTCTCCGATCTGCTCCGCTCCGGCGGCGAAACCCAGCCGCCCGGACTCGAGGCGGCGTGCGCCGGCCGGCTCCGGGACGCAGGGGGCGCCGCCGCCCCCTGGATCCTCCTTACTCGCCGGTTGACGCCCTCCCGCGCCGTCATCCGGGTCCTCGAGGAAACCCGCTACTCCGCGCGTGTGCTGGCTGCGGCCCGGCGACCCCACGAGGGCCGTCAGCAGGCGGCGAATGTAGCGAAGACACTCCAACTCTTGCGAAGCTTCGAGAAGGAAGGATTCGCGAGCATGGAGCGCGTTGCCGAGCGGTTCGAAAGCGCCGCCGACGGCGACTCCACCCACGCTCCGGTCGAGGCGGGGGGAGCGGTCCAGACGCTGTCCATCCACGCCGCGAAAGGCCTCGAGTTCGAGCATGTGTTCCTCGTGGACTGCGGCAGCAGCGGGCGGGGCGACAGCGGAATCCCGCGCGTCCGGGAGAGCGGTTCGGGCCGCTGGAGCATCGCTCTGATCCGGGACGCCGCTCACTGGAAACTGGACGACGGCGGGCGGGCCGAGTCCGAGGAACGCCGCTGCCTCTATGTGGCGATGACCCGTGCCAGACGGACCCTCTCGCTGTCGTGGACCACGAAGTTCCGGAAGGATGGGACCCCGTTCAAACCCCGAGGCCTCGCCGCTCTGCTCCCCGCCGATCTCTTCGCGGCGGCTTCCGCGACCGTTCGCGATCCGAAACCCGCGTTGGTCTGGGAAGGGCACCCGATCGAAGTGCTCCCCCCGCCGGCGGCGAAAGCGAACCCGCCGGCGGCGAAAGCGAACCCGCCGGCGGTATGACGGAGACGCCCGCCGCCCGGAAACGGCGATTCACCGCCACCCGGCTGCTCGCCCACCGGCTCTTCCATCGCGCCTTGACGGTCGGCCCGACGCCAGACCCGGAGCGGGCGGATGCCGCCTTCGCACCCGCTCCTCCCGATCAGGACGCCGCGCTCCGGCTGGTGGACGAACGGCTCGTCCCCGGCCCCGAAGCCCGGCACGCGGCCGCCGCGGAAGCCCTCCTCCTCTGCCGGGCCGCGCTCGCCGTAACCCGCCCGGGGGGGATGCTCGACGGCCGGCTTCGCACGAACCTCCGAATCAACGCCCCCCGCGCCGGCGGCGGCGTCGGCGTCGTCTCGATCCCGACCCTGATCCAGGGTCCCGACGGCATGGTCTCGGTCGTCGCCATGCAGCCTTCCGGCGAACCCCTCGCCGTTCGCCGGGCCCGCTGCTACCGAAGGGCGGCCGCGATCCTCTTCGACCGTCCGGTTCGCGCGTTCATCGTCCGCCCGGACGGTTCCCCGCAGGAGCTTCCGGCGCGCCGGACTCGCCGCAGCGAACCGACCGCGGCCGCGAATCGAGACAGAGGATGTTCTCCGTCCGCCCATCGGCGATCCGGGCGCAGGCCCCGGTGACGGCGGCGCGGACCGCGTCCTGCTCGGTCGCCCCGCGCGCGCTCACCGTCGCCTGCCGACCCGCCAGCTCCATCGTCACCTCGCAGCGGATTTCCCCCATCGTGACAGTAGAGAGCACGACGAACCCGACCAGCAGGGCGAACAGCGCGAAGACGATCCAGCCCGCGCGGCGAGCTCGGCGGTTCACACCGATTCCCGGCGGAGGGGGCGAGTCAGACAGGTCGGTCCGCCGGAACCGTTCTCGCTGATCTCGCTCCCGTCATAGGTCAGGACCTCGAATCCTTCTCGCCGGAGGCGTTCGTTCGTGAGCCGGTTCCGCGCGAGGGCCAACAGGGCGCCGTCTCCGAGCGCGAGAACATTCGCAGCCATCGTCTCCCGTTCCTCCTCGAGGATCGAAATCAGACGGAATCCCCGTTCCCCGAGCCGAGCGAGGGTCGGCACTCCCAGAAACCGCGGATCCGCGAGCACGGTTCGTTCTTCGAGAACACTGAGCAGGGACATCAGATGGAGGCAGCGCCCGGGCCCGTCCCCGTGGGGGAGCGGCGCTGCGATCACCTCGACTCCGTCGGCGCGCAGGAGATCGCGCAACCGGAGGATTCCGGCGGCGTTCGTCCGGTACCCCTCCCCGGCGAGCACCGTCCGCTCGTCGAGCCAGACGAGATCGCCGCCCTCCATGATTCCCGGAGCTTCGATGGTGCCGAGCATCGGAATTCCGCGAGCGGCGTAGAGCCGCGCGTGCGCCTCGGGTTCGCGGCGGCGCGCCGGCTTTCCCATCCGCATCAGGACCATGCCCCGGCGCGAAGGAAAGGAAGCGTCGTGGCAGTACACCGCGTCCGGCGTCAGCCCGGGGGCGCCCGCCGGAAGTTCCACGATATCCACCCCGCGCGCCTCGAGGATCGAGCGCAGCTCTTCGTGCTGCCGCGAGGCCGCAGCCAGCTCGGGAGGATGGAGATATCCGAGCTCGCGCCAGTCTGAAGAAGACCCGTTCCAACCGGCCGACCGCGGCCCGATGAGGAGGGTCTCGACCAAGCGCCCGCACATGTTCGGCGCGCCGAGGTCCGCCGGGGCTTTCGCCGCCGTCGTCGTCATGGGACGGGAACCCTAGAGCAGCCTGTGGACAAAGTCACACGGCCGTCGATCAGAGATGCCCAGTTCTCCCGGTGGGGGCCCCGCCTGAACGCTTCGCTCGGCGTTGCGATTCCGTCGGAATACACCCGGTATGCCTCCCGAATCGCGCCTTGTCCGCCGGGCGCCTCACCGATCTTGGGGCTCGCGCCACTTTATAGCCGGGAGCCGGCGGGGGTATGCTCGAACGCTCCCTGGAGGCCCTTCGCTCGACATGTCCCTTCGCTCTATCTCGCCAAAGTGCATTCCTGCCGTTCCCGCTGCCGCCTTCGCCGCCGCCTGCCTGGCCGGTTGCGCGTCCGAGCCGCCGCCCCTCCCGGGAGTCACCGCCTTCACCGGAGCCCGGGTCTGGGACGGCGCGAGCAGCGCCGCCGTCGAAGATGCGGTTCTCCTGGTGGACCAGGGCCGGGTGGCGGCAGTCGGCCCCGCCGGCGAGGTGGAGATTCCGGCCGGCGCTGCTATCGAGGACCTTTCGGGGAGGACCGTGATTCCCGGCTTCATCAACGCCCACGCCCACGCGAGCGGCGTGATGGGACTCGAAACCGGCCACTACGACCGCGAGAACCTCATCCGCCAGCTGAGTCTCTACGCCCGCTACGGCGTCACCAGCATCGCTTCGCTCGGCGGCGACGGGCCCGAGGCCGCGGCGCTCCGCGACGAGCAGGACGACACCCTCGACCGCGCCCGCATCTGGATCGCCGGGGAGGTCATCGGCGGCGGAACGCCCGAGGAGGCGGAGGAATCGGTATCCCGGAGCCTGGCGCTGCCGGCGGACTTCCTCAAGATGCGGGTGGACACGAACCTCGGCGTGAACGAACGGGTTCCCCCGGAGACCATCGAGAGAGTGATGGAACTCGCCCGCGAGGCCGGCAAACGGGTCACGACCCACATCTTCTACCTCGAAGACGCCAAGGAAGTGCTGCGCGCCGGCTCCGGCCTCATCGCCCACAGCGTCCGGGACCAGCCGGTGGACGAGGAATTCCTCGAGATGATGCGGGAAGAGGAGGTCTGCTATGTCCCGACGCTCGTCCGGGAGATCTCTACCTTCGTCTATGCCGAAACGCCGGACTTCTTCGAAGATCCCTTCTTCCTGAAGGAAGCCGACCCGGCGGTCCTCGAGCAACTGCGGGAACCGGAACGGATGGCCGCCGTGGCTGCGAGCCCCGCCGCCGAGGGCTACCGGGAGCACTATCCCATCGCCGTGGCGAACCTGAAGGCAGTCGCCGACGCGGGGGTCACCATCGCCTTCGGCACCGACACCGGGCCCGCGGGGCGCTTCCAGGGCTACTTCGAACACCTGGAAACTGCGGAAATGGCGGAAGCCGGCCTCAGCGCCGGGCAGATCCTGCGCTCGGCCACCGGCGACGCCGCCCGCTGCCTAGATCTCGAAGGAGTCGGAACCCTCGTCCCCGGGCACTGGGCCGACTTCATCGTTCTCGACGAGAACCCCCTCGAAGACATCGCCGCGCTCCGGACCATCGACCGGGTCGTCGTCGCCGGAAACACCGTTCCCGGCAGCTCGGCAGAGTAGCGAAGGACGGAAGGGTTCCCGCCGTGATCGCCTGCCGGTGGGCCGCTGCGATCGGGCGGCACCGCGGTCAGGAGCCGTATCCGGCCGGCAGGGACCACTTCCCGTTCCGGACCAGAGCGCGCCCCTCGCCCCGCAGCTTGACGAGCCCCGCGGTCAGGGCGGTGAGCGCCAGCTTCCGCGACGGTCCGGTTTCGGGAATCTCACTCGCGGAATAGACCTTGAGCCCGATCTCCTCGAGGTCCTGCGGGCGGGCGCCCAGAGCGGCGAGCAGACTCGCTTCCCGCGCCTCGCGATGGCGGATCTGACGCTCGAGGAGGCTCCGTCCGGCGGCCACCGGAACCCCGTGCCCCGGATACACGAACCCGCGGCACTCGCCGGCGAGCCGACGCAGCGAGTCCAGGTACTGCGCCAGATCGCCGTCCTCCGAAGAGATCAGGATCGAGGACAGCGAAGACACCATGTCGCCCACCGCCATCGCTCCGTAACGGCTCTCGACGAAGGAGAGGTGCCCCGGAGAGTGCCCGGGGGTGAAGCGGACCGCGAGGGTCCAGCCCGGAGATCCATCGGGCGCGGTTCCGAGGTCGAACTTCTCTCCGCCCACCAGCCGCATCACCGGGGCGTCGAGTCCCGGCGGCATCCGCGCCAGCGTCTCCGGGTGTGCGCCCACCGGGACCCCATAGCGCGCGGCGGCGGCAGCGACCGACCCGATGTGGTCGCGGTGGTGGTGGGTCACGAGCACGGCCTCGAGGCGGTCCGCCGGTCCGAGCATCCGGTCCACCTTTTCGAAGAGCGCCTCGCGCTCCGCCGGATCCTCGGGGGCGGGATCCACGAGATAGCGGCGCGAGGCACCGATCAGCAGCGCGTTCGTATGGGTGGCCGGCGGCAAGGTCGGGGTCCGGCAGGGGATCATCCCGATCCCCGGCGAATAACGCACGACCGGCCGGATCCTGCCGGCGGCCCGATTCCGCTCCCGAAATACCGTGTCGTCGGAAGACCAGCGCTCGAGCAGTCCGATGATCGGCGGGGCGAGCGCCAGTTCGCCGCGGCGCCATCGGGACAGGGCCGCGTTCGGCGCGAGACAGACCGCCTCCACGATCTCTCCGGGCCAGATGGCAGCCGCCGCGCCTTCCGGCATCGGGAGCCGGTAGAAGTGCGCGTCGAAACGGAAGGGCGCCGACTCGGGGGTCAGCCGCTGTTCCACCAGGGCGAAGTCCGCGGCGTCCACTTCTGCGTCCACGCGCTCGAGAAACCCGGCGAGGTCCATCTTCCCGGCGAGCAGTTCCCGGCGGCACTCCTCCCAGACCGCAGCCGGCCACTTCCGATTTCCGCGCCCCAGGAACACCCCGGTCTCCTCGAATGCCTCCCGAGCGGCGGCGGCGATCCGGGCGGCCTGCGCGCGGTCAGCGGCTCCGCGGACCGGGACCCGCCAATCCGCCTTCGAGAGCGTCCCTCCCGGAAACACCCACAGATCGGGGAACGCCCGGAGCCGGGGCGAGCGCCGCACCAGCAACACCCGTTCGTCCCGAGTCAGCATCACCGAAGCCGCAGCCCGGGGTTCCCCCGCCATGAACAGAGGAGCTTAGGCGCCGGCGCCGCCAGTCTGCGGGCAGGGAACGCCGAGGATGTCCCGGCGGTGGAGTCGGCAGCCCGTGGATGGAGTGGGGCGAGCTTCCAGACCGGTCCCGTTCCCCGCTGCCTCCGGTGAAGACCCTGCCCGCCCTTCCGTTCGGCGGCCTCCTGGCCGAGGGCGAAGCGGCGGTGCGGTCCCGGGTCTCCCTCGTCGGGGTTCGAGATGCGAGCCAGTCCACCTGGCACGGAAGATGTGCGGACGCTCCCCCGGCCATCCGGGCGGCATACGACGGCGCGTGTTACAACCCCGTCTCGGAGACCGGGGTGGATTGTGCCGGCGCCGTCGCCGACCTCGGCGACCTGCACCCGGCTGCTGGCGGGTTCGAACGGAACAGCGCCCGTTATACGGAAGTGCTGCAAGGCGAACTCGACCGCGGGCGCACTCCTTTCGTACTCGGCGGCGATCACGCCATAACCCCTGCCCTGGTCGCCGCCTGGACCGGACGAGAGCCGCTCCAGGTCGTCCAGTGGGACGCCCACCCCGATCTGTATCCAGAATTCGAGGGCAATCGGAATTCCCACGCCTCGACCGCAGCGCGCCTCCTGGAAATGCCGCAGGTGGCAAGCCTGACCCAGATCGGCATCCGCACCGAAACCGCCGGGCAGCGCGAGGTCCGGGAGGCCGCCGGCGGCCGCGTGGTCTCGATTTCGGCATGGGAAGCGGAAGACCGGCGCACTCTGCTCGCCCATCTTCCGGCGAATGCGCCGATCTATCTCACCTTCGACATGGACGGCTTCGACCCGGCCTTCGCCCCCGCCGTCGCCCACCCCGTCCCCGGCGGCCTTTCGGCGCGCCGAGGGCTCGCCCTCATCCGGGAAATCCATGAGAGCGGGCGCCGGATCGTGGGCATGGATGTCGTGGAGGCATGTCCCGAGGACGGCGACGGGCGCACCCTGATCCTCGCCGCCCGCCTGATCCACGAAGGCGTCGCCACCGTATTGGCCCGGCAGCCCGGATTCCGGACGACCCTCGTCGATTGACCGCCGGGCCGGATCAGCGAGGCGGTCTATTCGGCGGCGATCACCGCTTCGATCTCGGCGTCGGTGAGGATCCGGCGGGCGCGCTTCGCGGCCTGGAAGATGCGGTGTTTCCGCTCGTCGGTGGGTTCATGGCCGCGTTGTTCGAGCCAGTAGACGACATTCGACAGGCCGCTCATCGGCCCTACTTCGACCTGCTGGTGGAGGCCGTATTCCCCCGCGGGAACGCCGGAATAGACGCGGTCGGCCAGCCAGTCGTCGCCCTTGGCCATCGCCTTGATGATCGCGGCGGCGTGGACGCCGGTGCCGGTGCGGAAAGCGTCCTTCCCGACCACCGGGTACCCGGCCGGGATGACCATGCCGGTCGCTTCGGCAGCGACCATGCAGTATTCGCGCAGACGGGTGAGATCGTTGGAGATCCAGCCCAGCAGGCGCAGGTTCACCAGCAGCTGATCCATCGGGGTGTTGCCGCAGCGTTCGCCGATCCCGATGGCCGTGCCGTGAACGCAGTCGGCGCCGGACTCGATGGCGGTGAGGCTGTTCGGCACCGAGAGCCCGCGGTCCCGGTGGCCGTGCCAATCCAGCTGGACCGCTTCCCCGCTGGAGTCGATCACCTCGCGAACGAAGCGGAGAAGCCGGGTGACTCCGTCGGGCGTCGCGTGGCCCACCGTGTCGCACACGACGATCCGCCGCGACCCGGCCTCGATCGCGGCCGTGTAGAGGCGCCGCAGGTTCTCGGGGTGCGCTCGGGTGGTGTCCTCGGTGACATACATGGGCGGCAGGCCGTGGGCGACCGCCCAGGAGACCGCAGTCTCGGTATGCCGGAGGAGCAGGTCGAGGTTCCAGTCCTCGGCGTACTGCCGGATCGGACTCGAACCGATGAACATGGCCACCTCGATGGGCATCCCGACCTGGTCGGCCACGCGCGCGATGGGCTCGATGTCCCCCACGACGGTTCGCGCCGCGCAGTTGGGCCGGATCCGCATCCGGTTCTCCACGATCTCGCGGGCGAGGTGGAGGACTTGTCGTTCCACCTGGGGGCCGGCGGCGGGAAGGCCGATGTCGGCAGAGTGGATACCGAGCTCTTCCATGAGATGGAGCACCTCGGTTTTCTTCTCGAGCGGCGGGGACACGACCGACGGGCTCTGCAGTCCGTCGCGCAGGGTCTCGTCGTTCAGCCGAACCGGTTTCGGAGGGGACCACGCGTTCTCGGAGTCGGGCCGATTCCAGTCGTAGATCAGCGCTCCGGCAGCGGCACTCGCCGGCGCCGGAAGCGAAAACTCCGGCTCTTCGGCGTCCCCGGCGCTCCGTTCGGGATCAGCCCCCATGCCGAATGCCCTCTCGAAGACCGGGGATCGTGGCTCCCAACGCGTGGAAGCCGCTGTCCACATGGAGGACCTCTCCGGTCACCCCGCGCGCCGCATCGGAAAGGAGGAAGGCCGCCGCGTCCCCCACTTCCATCGGATCGGTCTCGGCCCGAAGGGGAGCGTGCTCCCGGTAGTGCTCCACCATCCTCCCGATTCCGGACACCCCCGACGCGGCGAGGGTCTTCGCCGGACCGGCCGAGATCGCATTCACCCGCACGCCGCGCGGGCCGAGATCGCTCGCCAGATAGCGGACCGAGGACTCGAGCGCCGCCTTGGCGACCCCCATCACATTGTAGTGAGGGACCGCGCGCTCACCGCCCAGATAGCTGAGGGTGAGGACGGAGCCGCCCCCGTCCGCCTCGAGGAGCGGCGCGAAGCGGCGGACCAGCGCAGTGAGCGAATAGACCGAGACCTCGTGGGCGATGCGAAACCCATCGCGGGAGGTGGAAACGAAGCTCCCCTCCAGATCTGCGCGGAGTGCGAAGGCGACCGCGTGCACCAGAAAGTCCAGCCCCCCGAAGTGGGCGGCGACGGTTTCGACCGCGGCGTCCAATTGGGCATCCTCGGCAACATCGAGCGGCAGCGTGAGCGTCCCCGGAAGCTGCGAAGCCAGCTTGTCCACATTCCGCTGGAGCCGGGCGTTTTGGAAACTGAGCGCGAACGAGGCTCCTTCCCGGGCCGCGGCCCGCGCGATCCCCCAAGCGAAGGAGCGCTGGTTGGCGACCCCGACGATCAGCCCTCGTTTTCCTTCGAGCAACACGGTTCCGAATATAACAAGAGGACGATCAGCCGGAACACACCCGGGCGGGCGGGATCGGGATCGCGTCTGCGGCTTCGAGGAAACAGGCGAGCCGGATCAGCCCCCGCTCCCCGCCCGGCCCCCCGACGAGTTGAGCGCCCAGCGGCATCCCGTTCCCGTCGAACCCTGCCGGAACCTGAAGCGCCGGCAGACCGGTGAGATCGAAGGGTCCGACGAGCCGGATCAATCCGGGACGAACCTCCTCACCGGTGGCGAGCAGCACTTCCCCGGCCTCCGGGGCTCCTGCGGGAGTCGTAGGAACCACCAAGGCATCCACCCGATCGAAGAGCCGGGTGCAGGCATCGGTGACGAGCCGCCGTCCGGCGAGCGCAGTCATCAGCTCGCCTGCGGAAAACCGACTCCCGACTTCCAGCAGGATCCGCACCTCGCGGCTCATGTCGTGCGGCCGCCGGGCGAGCTTCTCCCGATGCGCCGCTGCCGCTTCCGCGAAGGCGAGCACATCGCGCGACACACCGGAGAGTTCGGCTTCGGGGATACGCACTCCCACCGACTCGGCGCCGAGGCCGACGAGCATCTCGACGACCCGGTCAGCGGCCCGCCGGGCAGGTCGGGAGAGATCTGTGTAGAAGAAGTCGAGCGGAACTCCCAGCCGCACCCCGGCGAGCGGCCGGGAACCCGGGCTCGCAGCCGACCGGTCGTCCGCCGGCTCCCCCGAGAGGACTTCCCAGAGGATCTCGATGTCCCGGGCGCTGCGGGTGATCGGACCGAGGTGGTCGAGGCTCCAGGAAAGCGGCGTGACTCCGGTTCGCGGCAGGCGGCCGTACGACGGCTTGAGCCCGAAGACTCCGGTGAGCGCCGCCGGAATTCGGATGGATCCGCCGGTGTCGGTGCCGATCGCACCGTAACCGATTCCGGCGGCGACTGCCGCCGCCGAGCCCGAGGACGATCCCCCGGGAATCCGTTTCGGATCGTGGGGATTGCGGGTGGGGCCGAAGTTGGGATTGTCCCCGGTGACCCCGAAGGCGAATTCCTGGAGATTGTTCTTGCCGATCAGGATGGCGCCGGCATCGGCGAGGGCCTGCCACGCCGGCGCGCTCCGAATCGCCGCGCGCGGAAAGCGCGAACCGGAAGTCGTGGTGAGCCCGGCGACATCCACGATGTCCTTGACGCACAAAGGAATCCCGCGGAGGCGCCCGGCCTCCGTCCGCCCACGCCGGGCGTCCGCTCGCTCGGCTTCCTCGATCGCTTCCGGGCGAAGCTGGAGAAACGCCCCCAGCGGCCGATCGGATTCCGCGCGTTCCAGGGCTTCGCGCACGATCGCGGCGGCCGAAATCCGGCCCGCGGCGAGAGCGGCCGCGGTCTCGACCAGACTCCCCGGAGGGGAAGAGTCCGGCGCTGGCGGCGGCCCGGCTCGCTTCGGTCCACTGACGGGTCGGCAGGCGGCCCGCGCTGCCAACTCTCCCGCGGTCAGCGGCTCCGGCGGATCCGGAAGGCGCGCGAGCAGGGCCCCGAGGCTCTCGATCTCCCTCCGCAGGCCCGTGAGCCGCTCCTGGACCGCACTGCGGTCCGCCGCCCCGAACCCCTCTTCTCTCACGAGCCCGTGGGAAAGGCGCCCTACTTCGCCGTGCCGAGCACTCGCGACGGCAGGCGCACTATGGTTCCGAGGAGCGAGAACACTCCGTCCACCGCGATGCCGAGAAGGCGCAGCGGCAGCAGGAGCAGCCAGACGAAGGGATAACAAACGAGGGCGAGGAACGCCAGCGGCCAGCAGAGAACCAGGAGGAGCAGCCAGAGGAGAAAACCGGTCACGCGGCGAAGACTACGCCGGATCTTCAGCTCCGGTTCCCGCAGACGTGCTGCCGAGCTCCGCGAGCGTCGTCTCGCCGGCGGCGAGGCGCTCGAGCCCGGCTTCATCGGTGATCGGGACTCCGAGTTCGAGGGCCTTCCGGAGCTTGGAGCCCGCCCGAGATCCGGCGACGAGCAGGGAAGTACGGCTACTGACGCTCGACACGATCCGGCCGCCGTGCCGCTCGATGAGCCTGGCCGCCTCGTCGCGGCCGAACCCGGCCAAAGTTCCGGTGAGAACGATCCGCATTCCTGAGAGGGTGGGTTCTCCGGTCGTTTCCCAAAGCGGCCGCACGCCGAGTTCGGCCAGGTCGGCGAGTTCGCGCCGATTCGACGGCTCGCCGAAGAACCCGATCACCGCATCGGCGACCCGTTCCCCGACCTCGTGCACTTCGAGCAACTCTTCGCGGGTGGCGGCCTCGATCCGAGCCACCGATCCGAAACGGGCAGCGAGCACGCGCGCCACATGCTGGCCGACCTGCGGAATGCCGAGAGCGAACACGAATCGGTCGAGGCGCACGGTCCGACTCCCGTCGAGTTCGTCGAGCAGGTTGTCCGCCGACTTCTCGGCGAAGGGCCGCCGCACCCTTTCCGGCAGCCCGAGCAGGTCGTTCGTTCCGACTCCGAACAGGTCTCCAGGGCGGCGCACGAGACCGGACTCGACCAGTTCGGCGGCGGCAGCTTCCCTGAGCCCGGGGAGATCGAAGGCTTCCTTCGCGGCCAGAGCGGCGATCACCGCGGCCAACCGGTCCGGCCCCCAGGTCGAGGTCCGGGAGGAATTTCCGATCTCCCCGCCGTCTTCGAGGACTCGCACCCGACGCAGGTCTTCGAGGAGGGCGCGGGTCTCCGGCGCGGCGAGTGCAGCGAGTGCTTCGGCGGCGCGCTTCGCTCCCACCACCGCAGCGAAACCTTTCGGATCACGGGAGAGCGCCTCGACGCCGCCGAAGCGAGAGGCGGCTTCGACGGCCGACTTCGGCCCCAGCCCCGGCAGGCGAAGGGCGGTCAGGATCCTCCCGAACGGCACTCCGCGGGCCGCGGCGAGCCGTCCGGCGAGCGCTTCGGCGCGGGCACGATCGAAGGGGCGCCCCGCCGGCTGCGGCGGAACGGAGAGCAGCGCCTCGCGGGTCAGCCGGTAGAGATCCGCGGGGGTCTCGACGAGATCCGCCGCGACGAGCAGCTCGATCAGCTCGCCGCCGAGCGCCTCGATCTCCATCGCGCCCTTCCCGACGAAGTGGGCGAGGCGCGCCTGGCGTTGCGCCGGACAATCCCAGCCCCCGGAACAGAAGTGGTTCGCCCCCTCGACGCGCACCGGCCGAGCACACTCCGGACACTTGGACGGCATGGACCAGCCCGCCTCTTCCGTCCTTCGCCGGCGCCGGATTCCCCCGACGACCTGCGGAATGACATCTCCGGCGCGCTGGATGCGCACGAGGTCGCCGGGAAACACCTCGAGCGCGCGCACCATCCCCTCGTTGTGGAGGCTGGCGCGGCGGACCAGGACTCCGGAGACGAGCACCGGTTCCAGCCGGGCCACCGGAGTCAGCTTCCCGGTACGCCCGACCTGAACCGTGATGCTGCGGAGGGTGGTCTCGGCCTGCGCCGGCGGGAACTTGAAGGCCACCGCCCAACGGGGGCTCCGGGAGCGTTCCCCCAGTTCTCGCTGATCGGCGATCCGGTCCAGTTTCACGACCACCCCATCGAGTTCCACCTCCAACCGACTCCTCCCCTCGACCAACTGCCGGTGGTACTCGATCACCGCTTCCGTTCCTCGACCCACCTCCCACCAGACCGAGGCGCTCCCGGAGTCGTCGCGGGGGCCCGGGGGCCGTCCCTCCGGGGCGACCAGAAACCCGAACTCGGCAAGCGACCGCAGGACTCCGGATTGGCTTTGCGGAGGAGGCCGATCCGCCGCCTCCCAGACCAGCACATCGTAGGCATGGAGGGCCAGCGGGCGGGATGCGGCGATCTCCGGGTCCAGTTGACGGAGCGAACCGGCGGCGGCGTTCCTGGGGTTCTTGAAGACCGGCCGGCCGGATTCCCGGAGCTCGCGGTTCATCCGCGCGAAGGCGGCGACCGGGAACACGGCTTCGCCCCGCACCGCGAGCAGTTCGGGAACCGGCGCCCCGTCGAGGCGCAGGGGCAGCGACCTTATGGTCCGCAGATTCCGGG
The DNA here is from genome assembly GCA_963422395.1 of Vicinamibacteria bacterium. Lineage (GTDB taxonomy): Bacteria > Acidobacteriota > Vicinamibacteria > Marinacidobacterales > Marinacidobacteraceae. The sequence continues at coordinate 1,681,976 of OY729431.1, forward strand.
TGATGTCCTCCCCCGTCCAACCGTCTCCCCGGGTAGCACCTCGGACGAACGCTCCCCGCTCGTATACCAGCTCGACGGAGAGCCCGTCGTACTTGGGTTCCAGGCAATAGTCGAGCGGCTCGCGCCCGATCTCCCGCTCCATGCGGCCAATGAACTCTCGGAGTTCGTCCTCGTCGTGGACGCTCTGGAGTGACAGCAGCGGTGCGAGATGGGGCGCCTCGGCAAAACCCTCCGCGGGCGCTCCCCCGACCTGCTGCGTCGGAGACTCCGGAGAGACGAGTTCGGGGTGGCGCGCCTCCAGCTCTTCGAGTTCCCGGAAGAGCCGGTCGTACGCGGCATCACTGATCGCGGGATCGTCGAGGACATGGTAGCGGTGGCCGTGCCGGCGGATTTCCTCCACCAGCGCCCGGTGTCTCCCGACCGGAGGCTGCCGGCGGGTCACTCCGCGTCCGCAGGGGGGCGCCCCGGGTTCTTCGCGGCTCGGCGGCGAACGAAGGATGCGAGACGATCCGTCACCGCCCGCGCCCACGGCAGATCCCGCCCCAGAACCCCGAGACCCGCCAGGATCAGCAGGATTCCCTGCAGGACCGGCAGGAACAGTCCGATGAAACCGAGCAGCAGCAGCAGGAATCCCGCGAACACCCGCAGAATCCGCCACCAGCGGTGCGGCCGACCCGCGCCGAGGCGCCCGCCGGCTTCGCTGTCTTTCACCACCGGTCGATAATCCCCGGCCCGGTCCCCGACATCGCCGTCAAGGTAACACTCCGCCAAAGCCCATCCTCATGAAGAGAAAACCGGGAACCGCCACCGTTTTCCAGGCGCTGGCCGCTTTCCTCGGGGCCTTCGCGGCCATCATCGGCATCGGCATCGCGATCGCCCGGACCGGGCTGCCGCTGGACCTAGCGATCCTGCTGACCCCGGCCGCGACCCTGCTGGTCGTCATCGGCGCGATCCGGGTCTTCCGCCTGCGGCCGTATCCGACGCTTCGTTTGCGCCCGGCGAAGAACAGCCACCTCCTCCTGTCGGTCCCAGTGGCCCTTGCGCTCTTCGTCGTGAGCGACCAGCTCGCCAACCTGAGCCGCGTCTTCATCCCCATCGACGAAAACTACATCCGTGCGGTCTCCGAACTGGTGCGCGCCGAGGGCCCGCTCTCCTGGCTCATCCGACTCGCCGGCATCGGTTTCGGCGCAGCACTCTCCGAGGAACTGCTGTTCCGCGGCTTGATCCTCAGCGGCCTCCGCCCCCTCGGTCGGACCGGCGCCATCGTGGCTTCGGCCCTGTTGTTCACCGTGATGCACGGCCTCCTGCTGCCCAACTACTTCGTCGCCGGAATCGTCCTCGGACTCGCAGCGACGGGCACCGGGAGCATCCTGGTTCCCATCTCCATCCACCTTTTCCACAATGTGGCCGCGCTCCTGCTGTTCAACCTAGCCGACCTCGAGACGCTCGGCGACCCGCTCTGGACTCCCGCCGGAATCCTGATCCCGGCGATCGGCATCCTGATGATCGGAGGGGCGGTGTATCTCCGGGGCATGACGGCCGAAATCCGGAAATCGGCCAGCGTGCGGAAAACCGCCGACTCCACTTCCGAGACTCTCCTCCCCGGCCCTCCTCCCGGCGCTTTCAACATCACCCGGGACCTGATCGAGGTGCCGCGGGGCCGCCGCCGTCTCGGGTTCCTGGTCCTCGCTGCCTCCATGATCGCCGGACTCCTCATCGCCTCCGGCCTCGTCGGATACCTCGGCTACCTGACGGATCCGGGGCCGCCGCGCGCCGCGGCCATCCAGATGCTGCACCGCATCTCCCGGGAGTCGCTGACTCCGGAGGCCGCGGCGCGCGGCGCCGAAATCGATGCTGCGTTCGAGACCCTGTCCGAGCTGAACCGTGAGGGGCGGATCCGCTTCCGCCATCTCTGGCGCGCCGCACAGGTGGTGGCAGCGGCGACCGCCGACGGAGATTTCGGAGATCTCGATGTGGAACGCTTGCTGATGACGGTCGGCACCATCCGGCGAGAACAGCGGCCGGGCGACTGACGAGCGCCGCGCGAAGCGGGCTCGGACAGTATGGAAAACGCGCGGCGGCCGCTACTGCTCTCCCCCGCCTGCAACGGGTCCCGTCCGGCGGAGAAACAGCGGCGACCACATGGCGATCACTCCGAGCCCCATCAGCAGCCCCCCGACGAGCGGACTCCGGGAGAGCAGCACGAACCCGCCGGAGAGGCAGTGCACCACCACGCTCATGTAGGCCGCCATCACGAGCAGCCGGGCGGGACGGTCCGAAGTCCGCATGGCGAAGAGCGGCAGCGTTTCCAGCGCTGCGGTGAGGACCGCGCTTCGGAGCAGCAGCGACCAGAGGCCGAACGGCTCCTGGAACGCCATCCCCACGATGGCGGAGAAGAGCGACGCCGCAAGCGCCGACCGATAAGGACGCCGCCCGTCGAGCCAGCGGATCATCAGCGCCTTGAGCGGGGTGAAGAGCGCCACCAGTCCGAGCGCCAACAGGAAATCCGCCGGGTCGCCCCTTCGACTCCCTACCCGGAGCGCGGCGGCAACCATCACCAGGGCGAGCCCTCCGAGAAAGACGCCGCGCACCGGCGGAACCAGGTGTCGGGCGCTCACTGCGGAACCAGCACCGACGCCGCAGCGAGTTCGCGGGCGGCCACCTCCGGCGGCGTCTCCGGCTGACGGGCGAGAACAGCCGCCCCGTCCCGAAGGACCACCTCCGCCGGCCGGGGGCGCAGGTTGTAGTTCGAGGACATCGAAAAGCCATAGGCCCCAGCGTCCAGGACGCCCAGCAGGTCTCCCGGCTCGGGCGGGGTCAGCATTCGGTTGCGGGCGAAGGCATCGCCCGTCTCGCAGACCCCACCGACCACATCGAACGCCCGCTCTTCGGTGCCCCGCACCCGGAGCGGAACGATGCGGTGGTAGGCCCCGTACATCGCCGGACGGAGGAAGTCGTTCATCCCTCCATCCACGACACAGAATTCGCGGCCGCCGGTGCGTTTCGTGTGGAGCACCCGGACGACGAGGACTCCGGCCGGCCCGAAGAGTGCCCGGCCCGGCTCGAAGACCACCGCCGGCTCCATCCCGCCCGCGGTCTCCCGCAGAGCGTCCCGAACCGCTTCCGCATAGACAGCGAGCGAAATCTCCGCTTCCCCCAAGCGCTGCGGGATACCGAGTCCGCCCCCGACATCCACCAGCCGGACCGGCGTTCCCGCGCGCCGGAGTTTCGCAAACACCGCGCCGAGACGTCGGGCGCTCGCCGTCAGCGTCGAAAGATCGAGGATCTGGGAGCCGATATGCGCGTGGACCCCGAGGATCTCGACCGCCGGCCATTCCCGGCGGCGCTTTGCCAGCGAGAGGAGTTCGGCCTCCGAGATCCCGAACTTGGCGGTCGCGGAACCGGTGGCGATCTTCGGATGGGTCGGCGCACTGATCGCCGGATTCAGGCGAAGCGCCACTCGTGCCCGGAGCCCGCGCGAAGCTGCGCGGGCGTCCAGAAGGGCGAGTTCGGCCTCGGACTCGATCGAGAGGAAACGCACTCCGAGGTCGAGCGCGGTATCCAGATCGGCCTTCGTCTTGCCGACTCCCGACATGACGATCCGCTCCTCCGGAACCCCGATGCCGGCGGCGACCAGGAGCTCCGCAGCAGAAACGGCTTCCACTCCGGCGCCGCGCCGAACGAGCGGCGTGACCAGCGCCGGGAGCGCGTTCGCCTTGAGGGGCAGGGCGATCAGGTGGTCGCACCCGAACAGCGCCTTCTCGATCCGGGCGTAGCGCTCGGCGACAGCGGCCCCGCTATAGACATAGGCCGGAGTGGGGGCGCCTGCCTCGGCGAGTGCCGTCTCGATCGCGGTCCCTTCCGCTTCGAGCGATCCCCCGAGGCCGTAGCGAAAAACGGAGTGCAACATCTCGTCCCCCGTACCGGCCGCCCCTTAGCAGTCTGTGGATGAAGCGGCGCGAGCCTTCGCCTTCGGCCGTGTGTTCCATGCGGGACCGGGAAGGCCCCGCGAACACGCCGGAGAGCGAGGGGCTCCCGATCGGGGGTCCTCGACCGGGAACTCCTCGCTACTCGGCACTTCGTCCACAGGCTGCCAACAGCCGGCACCACCCTTCACGCCGGACATCAGGCAATCCCGGAATGTATCATCGGGCGCCTTTTCTTCCCCCTCCCGGAGGCTCGCCATGCAACGACTCGCCGCAGGTTCCGCCCTGTTCGTCCTCTCGCTCAGCTGCGGCACCGGCCCGGCGGATGCGCCGGCGCCGCCCGAGGGTACGGCGCTCGAAGCACTGCCTTTTTCCGAATATCGGGAGAGCGGCGACCTGGTGTACCTCGCGGGAGCGATCGGGAACCTTCCCGGCAGCCTCGATCTGGTGCCCGGCGGGATCGAAGCGCAGGTGCACCAGACGATGACGAATCTCGGCGCGGCGCTCGCGAAGAGCGGACTCGACTTCTCCCGGGTGGCCGCGGTGAATGTGTACCTCTCCGACATCCGCTATTTCGCCGCGATGAACGAGGTGTACCGCGAATACTTTCCCGAGGATCCCCCGACGCGCGCCACCGTCGAGGCGGGCATCGCGATCCCCGGCGCACTCGTCGAGATCTCCATGGTGGCGGTGCAACAGGGAGTGGAACGGCGGGTGATCGCGCCCGAGGCCATGAAGAGCCCCGAACTTCCCTATTCGTGGGGCATCGAAGCGGGCGACACGCTGTTCATCGCCGGCGCCACTGCGCGGGACCCGGACAGCTACCAGCCGGTGGCGGGCGGCGTCCCCGAGCAGATGCGGCGGATCCTCGGGAACATCGGACTGGTCCTCGAAGCCGCCGGAATGGACTACCGGAATGTGGCGAACTGCCGGGTCTTCCTCGACGACCCCCGCACCTTCGGCGCGATGAACGAGGTCTATCGGGAGTTCTTCCCCGAGGAGCCGCCCACGCGGGCCACCGTCGAAGCCCGGCTCGCGAACCCGGCCTTCCGGGCCGAGGTGCAGTGCGTGGCGAGCCGGGCCGAACGAAGCGTCCTCGCTCCCGGCGGGCCCCGCTCGGGGAGCCCGCTGTCTCCTGGAGTCTGGACTGGCGACCGGCTCTACCTCTCCGGGATGGTCGCTCCCGGACCGGACCGCAGTGAGGACGCGGGCGAGCAGACTCGCGCCGTGCTGGGCCGGCTCGGAGAAGCGCTCGAAGCCGCCGGGCTCGGTTTCGCGGATGTGGACGATGCCGTCGTCTTCCTGGAAGACATGCGCGATTACCCTGCGATGAACGCCGCCTACCGCGAGCTCGTCGGCGAGCCGTTCCCCGCGCGAGCCACCGTGGAGGCCCAGCTCATGGGCGCCGGGATCGAGGTCGAGATCATGATGACGGCGCACCGCTGAGCGCGGCGGAGCGCGCGCGGCCGGCGGTCCAGTCCGGGATGCCTCCGCCGGTCGTCTTTTTCGGATCTCTGCTTCTCGGACTGGTTCTTCCCGATCGGGACACCGGGTCGGGCCCGGCCCCCGAGGAGCTCCAGGGCCGGGTGCTGGTGGCGGCCGCCGCGAACTTCACCGGACCCGCGCGGGAGATCGCGGCCGCCTTCGAGCGGGAGACCGGGTATGCGGTGCGCCTCAGTTTCGGCTCGACCGGCCAGCTCTTCGCCCAGATTCGGCAGGGGGCGCCCTTCGAGGTCTTTCTGGCGGCGGACGCAGAACGGCCGCTGCAAGCGGAGCGGCAGGGACTCGCAGTGCCGGGCAGCCGGTTCACCTACGCGGTGGGCCGCCTCGTGCTGGTCAGCACGGAAACGAGCCGGACGGCGGGGCCCGACGCCCTCCGTGACCCCGCAGTGCGCCGGGTGGCACTCGCCAACCCGAACACCGCTCCCTACGGGCGCGCCGCGCTCGAAACCATCCGCGCCCTCGGCCTCGAAACGGCGCTCGCCGGAAAGCAGGTGATCGGGACCAATGTCTCGCAGGCACACCAGTTCGTCCGCACCGGGAACGCGGAGTTGGGTTTTCTGGCCCTCTCCCAGGCGCCCGGGGACAGCGGGAGTTCGCGCTGGCTCGTTCCGGAGACCTTCCACACTCCCATCCGGCAGCAGGCGGTGCTGCTCGAAGCGGGGCGCAGGAATCCTGCCGCGGGGCGTTTCCTCACCTTCCTCCGGGAGGATGCGGCCCGCGGCATTCTGCGCCGACACGGGTACCGCACGAGCGAATAGGCGGCGAGATGCAATCGGCTGCGATCTGGCCTCCGATCCAGCTGACCCTGGAACTCGCGGCGGTCACGACCGGCTTCCTGCTGCTGCTCGGAACGCCGCTCGGTTGGTGGCTCGCGCGCTCCTCGTTCCGGTTCAAGGAGGCAGTCGCCGCCCTGGTCGCGCTGCCACTGGTGCTTCCGCCGACCGTCCTCGGTTTCTACCTCCTGATCGCCCTCGGCCCCGACGGTCCGGGCGGCTTCGTCGCCCGACTCTTCGGGGAGATCTCGCTCGCCTTTTCGTTTCCCGGCCTGGTCATCGGCTCCGTCCTCTATTCGCTCCCCTTCACGGTGCAGCCGATTCGCAGCGCCTTCGAGGCAGTCGGCGACCGCCCCCTGGAAGCCGCAGCCACCCTGCGGGCGTCCCCGTGGGACGCGTTCTGGACCGTCGCGGTTCCGCTGGCCCGCCCCGGGCTGATCGCCGGCGCAGTGCTGGGTTTCGCGCACACGGTCGGCGAGTTCGGAGTCGTCCTGATGATCGGCGGAAACATCCCCGGCGCCACCCGCGTGCTCTCGATCGCCATCTACGACCATGTGGAGCTCATGGAATGGGGGACGGCGCATCTCCTCTCCGGCGGTCTGCTGGCGTTCTCCTTCGTGGTGGTCGCTCTCACCCTCAGCCTCCAGAAGAAGATGGGGGCAAAAGCCCGGTGAGCCGCGGCGGCCCGCGTCTAGCCGGCCCCCTCGAAGGAGAGTTCCGGGGAGCGGCGGGGGCTTTCGTCCTGGACGCCGCGTTCTCCGCGCCGGCCGGAGAAACCACCGCCCTCTTCGGCCCCTCCGGCAGCGGCAAGACGACCCTGCTGCGCGCGGTGGCGGGACTCCTCCGGCTCCGGGGGCGGCTCGACGCCGGCGGGAAGCCCTGGCAGGACGACGCCCGCGGGCTCTTCCTCCCACCGTATCGGCGAAGGGTCGGATTCGTCTTCCAGGAACCGGCGCTCTTCACTCACCTCTCGGTTCTGGAAAACCTGCGCTACGCCGAGCGCCGCGGCGGAGCCGACCGCGCTTCCGCCAGCCCGTCGTTCGCGGAGCTCGTCGAGCGGCTCGGGCTCGAAAAACTCCTGGACCGCTCTCCCGCCGGGCTCTCGGGAGGGGAGCGGCAGCGGATCGCGCTGGGCCGGGCCCTGCTCTCTCGCCCCTCGGTTCTCCTGCTGGACGAACCGCTCTCGGCGCTCCATCAGGGCGCCCGCGCCGCCATCCTGCCCTGGCTCCGTTCGCTCGCCGCCGAACTCGGGATGGCCGTGCTCCATGTGAGCCACGACCTGGGGGAGGTCGTCGAGGCCGCGCACCGGATCGCGCTGGTGTCGGGAGGACGGATCACCGCCGCCGGTCCGGCGGCGGAAATCCTCGAACGGCTCGATGCGAGCAATGCCCCCTCCCGCTTCGAGACTTCCACGATCCTGACCGCCCGCGTTCGGCGGCTCCTCCCGGCGCTCGGACTCTCGGAACTCGACTTCGGCGGACAGGTCCTCCGCGTCCCGGGAACCCGACGCGCGGAGGGGGAAACGGCGCGGCTCCGGATCAGGGCGCGGGACATCGCGCTCGCCCGGACCCCGCCGGAAGCGATCAGCATCCGCAATGTGCTGCGGAGCGCGATCCTCGCGGTCATCGAAGATCCGGAAGGCCCGTTCGCCGAAGTTCTCCTCGAAGTCGGCGGACAGCGCCTTCGCGCCCGGATCACCCGGGACGCGGCCGCCGACCTCCGACTGGAGCGCGGTAACACGGTCTTCGCGCTCCTGAAGACGGTGTCCTTCGACCCGCCATGATGGAAGCGGACCTCACCGATCTCGGCGGCCCAGCAACTCTCCCAGAGTTCCCGGTCCCAGTTCTCGGAAAGCGCCATCGCCCCAGCGGCGGCGGCCTGACCGGGCGGCCCCAGGGCACCCTCCCCGCGAGCGGTGATGGCGGCCTCCGAGCGACGGAACCCTCCTGCGCCGAAGCGGCGGATCATCTTCGGGGAGAACCTCGAGATCCTGCGGGGCCTGCCGGAGGGTGCGTTTTCGCTGATCTACATCGACCCTCCGTTCAACACGAACCGGCGCCAAGCCCGAACCAGGCTGCGCACCGTGCGCGACGCGAACGGAGACCGCACCGGATTCGGCGGCAACCGCTACCGGACCGTCCGCCTGGAAACGACGGGGTTCGACGATCGGCACGACGACTACCTGGGCTTTCTGAAGCCCCGGCTCGAGGAGGCGCACCGGGTGCTGACCCCGAGCGGCAGCTTCTTCCTCCATGTGGACTTCCGTGAGGTCCACTACGCCAAGGTGCTGCTCGATCAGATCTTCGGGCGGCGCTCCTTCATCAACGAGATCATCTGGGCTTACGACTACGGGGGCAGAAGCCGAACCCGCTGGTCGCCGAAGCACGACAACCTGCTCTGGTACGCGAAGGATCCCGACGATTACACCTTCAACTACGAGGAAATCGACCGCATCCCCTACCTGGCGCCATCGCTCGTCGGCGCGGAGAAAGCGGCGCGCGGGAAGACTCCGACGGATGTCTGGTGGCACACCATCGTGAGCCCCACCGGGAAGGAGCGAACCGGCTACGCAACGCAGAAGCCTCTCGGCATCCTGGAGCGGATCATCCGGGTTCACTCGAACCGGGGTGACGCGGTGCTGGATTTTTTCGCGGGGTCGGGCTCGTTCGGAGAGGCAGCGGCGCGGAACGGGCGGGACTTCGTCCTGGTGGACGACAACCCCGACGCCATCCGGATCATGGCATCCCGGCTGGCGCGATTCGACCCCCGTCTGGTCCACTGTGAAGTCGTCGAGCACAATGCCGTTCGGGTCCAGGGTCAGGTGCGCGCAGTTCGGAGATGACCTCGATATCTCGGACATTTCTCCGCCGGCGCTCCGGCCCCTGCGGCTACCGCCGGGCGGGCAGTCAGGACGGCGCCAGCCCGAATCCCTCCGGATCGCCGGAGTCAGTACCGGGACGGTTAGGACGGGGGCCTGCGGGTGCCGCAACCCGGCGGCTCGACGAGAAGCGAGTAGCGGCCGGGGATCACCTCCGCTTGCTGCTCGCAGCCTGAAAGCCAGCGGATCCGAACCCGGTGGGGGCCCTCGCGGCCGCCGAGTCCAAAGACCACCCGGGGATCGCTCGCCGAGAGATAGCTGCCGGCGGAGCGGGACTCGCGCAGCAGAGGGGTTCGGCCGCTCAGAACCAGGCGCGTTCCGATTCCGTCGCGGGGGCTCGCCCGGCCCACCAGCCGGAGACCCGCCCAGCCGGCGTCCGTTTCCGTGTCGTTGCGGAAGAGCGCCGGGGCGTCGTTCATCACCGTGGCCAGCACATCCGGATCGCCGTCGTCGTCGTAGTCGGCGAAGGCGGCGCCCCGATAGACGCGCGGCGCGCCGAACGCCGTGGGCGGCACCTCCGCGAAGGTTCCATCTTCGAGGTTCCGGAAGACGAGGGCGCGCTGGGGGTAGTCGCTTTCGGTCACCCCTCCCTGGACTTCGGGATAGACATGGCCGTTCACCACCACCAGGTCCAGCCAACCGTCCAGGTCCAGATCTCGAAACCCGGTCCCCCAACCGAGGTAGGGATAACTCGGCTCCGCGATCCCGGCGGGGAACGACTCGTCGAGGAACCAGCCGTCCCCGGCCGCGCGGTAGAGGGTGTTGTAGTCGTGGGAGAAGTTCGTCACCACGATGTCGAGGCGGCCGTCGTTGTCGTAGTCCCCGAGGTCGACGCCCATGCCGGCCTGCGCCCGCCCATCCTCGTTGTAGGCCACCCCCGAAGACAGTCCGATCTCGGCGAAGGCGAAGTCCGGGCCGGTGGTGTCGTTCCGGTAGAGGTTGTTCGGAGTCTGGTCGTTCGCCACATAGATATCTAGGTCGCCGTCGTCGTCCAGGTCGCCGAGGACCACGCCCAGCCCGAAGAACCGTTCTCTTCCCACGGCGGATCCCTCGACTCGCCGGAAACGGCCGTCGGGCAAGCCGCGGTAGAGGAGCGCCGGCGCCGGCGCGAGGCCCTTCGGCCCGCACATGACCGGAATCCCCAGGAAGAAGCAGTTGGGCGCCTCACCGGGCCGGGGGGTGCTCTCCGGATCGAAGTCCACATAGTTCACGACGACGAGATCGCTGCTGCCGTCGCCGTCGAGATCTCCGAAAGCGGCGCCGGTCCCCCACTGGGGGTCGTCCAGCCCCCGTTCCGCCGCCGCTTCCTCGAAAGTGCCGTCCCCCCGGTTCCGAAAGAAGAGATTCGCTCCGTAGCGGGTGACGAAGAGGTCGGTATCCCCGTCGTTGTCGTGGTCGGACACCGCCGCCCCCTGTCCCCAGCCGTAGGACTCGAGGCCGGCGGGCCCGGTGACTTCGACGAAGCCCCCCGCTCCGTCGTTGCGAAAGAGAGCGTTCGAAAGGCTCTGCGTCTCGTCGTAACCGAGGCGCGATCCGTTGGCGAGGAAGATGTCGAAGTCGCCATCCCCGTCGTAGTCGAAAAATGCCGCTCCAGTGCCGGTGGTCTCGACGATGAACTCCTTGGTTCGGACCCCGCCGTACATGTTCACGAAGCGAATGCCGGCGGCCTCGGCGACCTCGGTGAAGCGAATCTCCGGCGGCGCAGCTCCCGAGCGCGGCATTCCCGGCTGCGGCATTCCCGGCTGCGCCATTCCCGACTGCACCGCCGCACAAGAGAAGAGCACGGCAGCGGCGGCACCGCGCGGCCTGCGCGCTTTCACGGCGTTTTGCGAGCCCCGGCGTCGAGCGGCATCCTGCCGACCGGTCCGCGCCCCTCCTTCAGGACATGCACCCATGCCGCCGGCAGCGGCGCGAACCGCTCCTCCCTCCCCGAGGGCCAGCGAACGGCGATCTCCCCGCTGTCCGTCCCCTCGCCGAGGCCGAACCAGAGCACCGGATCGTGCTGTGCGAGGTAGCTCGCCCCCGCGCGCCGCTCCTCCCGCTGTGGGAACCCCGCCCCCGCAACCGTCACCGAGGCGCCGATCCCGTCCCGATTCGAAGCCGTCCCGATCAGCGAGAAGCCGATGGCTCGGCCGGACTCGGCGCCTCCCCGGTTCTCCAGCAATTCCGCGGGGCCGCGGTTGTTCGCGAGCGCGAGATCGAGATCCCCGTCGCGGTCGTAGTCGAGCGTCGCGAGGCCTCGCCCCACCCGCGGGCGGGCGAAGTCGCCCTCGTTCTCCCGGCTCCGAACGAGCGTTCCGCGCTGGTTCCGGAAGACTTGCCCCGGCTGGGCGAAGCGGAGATTCGACTGGATCTCCTCGATGTTGTCCAGGATGTGGCCGTTCGTCACCACCAGGTCCAGCCAGCCGTCGTTGTCCAGATCGGCGAGGTCGCAGCCGAAACCGAGTTCGGTGAGGCTCTCGCTGCCGATTCCGAAAGCGGCGGTGGCGTCGAGGAAGAGGCCGCCGCCGAGATTTCGGTAGAGCGTGTTCGTCTCGAAGTCGAAGTTCGTGACGATCAGATCCATCCTTCCGTCGCGGTCCACATCTCCGAAATCGGTTCCCATCCCCGCTTCGGGCAGACCTTCTTCGTTGTAGGCGATTCCGGAAGCGAGACCGACTTCGACGAAACGAACGCCCGATCCGGCAGTCGGGCCGGCTTCGGCCCGGAAGAGGAAGTTGGGAGTCGTGTCGTTCGCCACCTGGACATCCGGAGTTCCGTCTCCGCCGAGATCGCTCACCACCACGCCGAGGCCCTTTCCCGTCTCGGACCCGGGCACCGGGGCCGCGCGAAAGACGCCGTCTCCGAGGTTCTCGAAAAAGGAGTCCGCCGCGCCCGGATACTCCTGCGGGTGGCAGTAGGCGAGGAGCTCGCGGACCGGGCTCACGCAGTCTCGATGGGTCTCGATGGCGTAGTCGAGATAGTTCGCCGCGTAGATGTCGAGATCGCCGTCATGGTCGGGATCGAAGAGCGCGGCGCTCGTCGTCCAGCGCCGATCGCTGGCGCCGCCCGCCCCCGGGACCTCTGCGAAGGTGCCGTCACCCAGATTGCGGAACAGCCGTTCCTCGCCGAAGTGGGTCAGGAGCAGGTCGGAGTCTCCGTCATGGTCGAGATCGCCGGCCACTCCGCCCATCCCGTAGCGGAGACGGTCCGCCGGGTCGAGCAGCCCGGCCTCGCGGGTGCGGTCGGTGAAGGCGCCGCCCCCTCGATTGTGGAACAGGCGGTTGCCGATCGTGGCGCCGCCCGGGTCCCCCGGCAGCGGGGCGCCGTTCACGAAGAAGAGATCCGGCAGCCCGTCGCCGTCGTAGTCGAACACCAGCACTCCAGCCCCGACGATCTCCACGACATAGCGCCGGCCGCTCCCGCCGTCTTCGTGGTGGAAGCGGATTCCGGCGTCGGCGGTGCGGTCCACGAACCGGAATTCCTCCGCCGCCGCGGGCTGCGGGGCGGCGAGCAACGAAAGCGAGAAGACGGTGCGCCGCATCACTGCTCGGGCCGTCGAGGTGTCGGGCGCGCGCGCGGCTGACCAGCCCTTCGTCCCCCTTCGGGGGCGTCCTCCCCGGCCACGGTGTGGAAACGGCGCCGCACTTCGGCAGCCTTCTCATCCTGGCCGAGCAGCGAGAGAGCGGCGGCGAGATTGTAGAGCGCCTGCCGATGGCGGGGTGCTTCCCGGAGCGCGTTCTCGAAAGAGGCGGCTGCGGCTTCGGGATCGCCCTCGCGCAGATCCAGCATCCCGAGCCCGACGAGCGCCGCCGGCCAGCCGGGGGCGCCCTGGATCGCGGCCTCGTACTCCCGCCTCGCCTCCTCGCTGCGGTCCAGTCGGGAGAGAGTGCGCCCGAGCGCGACCCGTACCTCGGGGTTTCCAGGATCCAGCCGCACCGCCTCGCGGAAAGCGGCCGCCGCCGGCAGAAGCCGGCCCAGAGCCGCCTCGGCGAGGCCGAGGTAGAAGTGCGGCAGCGGGTTCTCCGGCGCTGCGGCGCGCGCCTCCAGGAGCACGCTGCGGGCGGATTCCCCGTCGAGGCGGGAGTAGTGGGCGTAGCCGAGCTGGAGCAGGAGCGGCACCGCAAGAGAATCCGCATGGGAATTCGATGGCGGATGCCGGTCCACCGCCTCCCGAAGCACCGATACCGCGTTCTCCGGATCCCCGCTGCGAAGGAGCGCCGTTCCGAGGGAAAGCGAAAGGGCCGGGTTTTCGGCCGGCGCGAGGGCTTCGGCGCGCCGGAGGGAATCCACCGCTTCGGCAGGCCGGCCGTCCCGCAAGAGCGCCACTCCCAGGTAGTAATGGGCACGGGAGTCCGGGAACGCCTCGACCAGCCGGCGGAACGAGCGGACTGCCGCAGCGGAGTTCCCGGCGTCGAGCCAGCGCTGCCCGGTGCGGAGCAGCTCCTCCGGGCTTTGCGCAGCAGCGATCGGCGCGGCGGGGGGGATCAGCCCAGCGGTCGGCGTCGCTCCGGCGGTCGGCACCGCCCCGGCAGCGAGTAGAAACGCCGGGAGGAGCAGCCCTGCCCCCGAGGAACCGCGGGAAGATCGGATTCGGGAGCGACAGCCTGCCGGCAGTCGCAGCGAGCGGATCCTCGAGCGAACTCTCAGGAACCCTCCCCGAAGAGTTCGGCCAGGAATTCCTCGTCGAGCCCCGAATGCCCCGTCCAGCGCAGCGCGGATTCCAGCTGGCCGCGGAAGAGCGGGTTTCTCGAGGCGGCCTCCTTCAGCGATGCGAGGGCTCGGCCGCGTTCGCCGAGCGAGTAGTGCAGCAGCCCGAGATGCAGCCAGGCGTCGGAAGCGTCGGGCCACAGCTCGGCAGCGCGTTCCGCTTCGGCGAGAGCCGCCGCGCTGTCCCCTGCGGCACTGCGCTCCCGGCTCCGAGCCATCGCTGCGATGGCCAGGTTGATGTGCAGCACCCGCCCGAGTTCCTGGATCGGCGTGGGGTGGTCCTCGACCTGAAGTCGGGCCACCACATCGTTGTTCAGGTTACGGCCCCGGCCCTTGCCGACCACCAGCATCGCCGCGGACTGGCGGCCCCGGCTGTCGCCTCCGGCCTCCTGCCCGGCGACCATCGCCGCCAGCAGCCGCTCCGAAAGCGATCCCTCGGCCGCTTCGAAGGCGTCCCCCATCGCTTCCACCACTTCCGGCCCGGTCAGGATGTTGCCCTGAGCCGAATAGTGATCGCCGATCCGGTGCCCGGCCCAGAAGTTGGCGGTGGGTCCGGTGTGCACCGCGATGCCGCCGCTCGCATCCACCACCGCGAACTGACGTCCCTCCACATCGGGGAAGGTGTCCTCGGCGAGCAGCCGCTCCTTCACCTCTTCGGCACCGAGCCCCTTCCGCAACAGATCGAGCCCCTGGAGCCCGTAGCCGGCGTTCACATTCGCCTGGGTGGCGATGATGCCCACATCCGCCTCGCCCCAGGGCACCACATGCCCGACGGAGAAGTACTTCGACTGCACCGCCACTCCCATCTCCCCGGTCTCCGGATCGTGGGCGACGATGGAAAAGGTGGCGACCGGCTCATGGAGGGATTGGACGGAAGCGGCGGGCGCTCCGAACGCGGCCAGAAGCAGGGCTGCGGCAAAGGATCGGATCATCGGGGCTTCTCCTCGGGCCTGTTCGCCCGGCTGAGCTGTTCGAAACGGTCGAGGGCGGAAGCCGCTCCGTCCGCATCACCGAGCCGCCGCCGGGCGAAGCCGAGCTGATAGTACGCCTCCGCATATCCCGGGGCGTAGGCGATGGCCGTCTCGAGCAGCCGCGCCGCCTGCACCGCGTCCCCCCGGCGGAGTGCGATCTTCCCGAGGTGGAACCAGGCTTCCGGAAAATCCTCCCCCGCATCGAGCGCGCGGCGAAAGGCGGCTTCGGCCCCGTCCAGATCCAGACGGCGCAGCGCGGTCAGCCCGAGGAAGTGATGGGCGCGGCGGAGGTCCGGGTCGATGGCGATCGCCGCTCCGAGCCGTTCCTCGGAAGCTTCGTAGTCGCCGGCGCGCCAGTCGAGATAGCCGAGCTGCAGCAGCGTTTCCGCGTCCCCGGGCGCCAGGGCCGCATGGCGTTCGTAGGCGGCGCGCGCCGCCCGAAGCCGCTCCTGGCCGAGCAGCGCGGCGCCGAGGTCGGCGAAGATCGCGGGATCCTCTCGGTAGCCGAGGGTGAGCGCCCGTTCCAGTTCCGCTCGTGCCTCCGGCCAGTGTTCGAGCCGCAGCAGCAGCCGACCGAGGAATCGCCGCACTCCGGCGTCTCGCGGCGCGAGCCGCGCGGCCTCCCCCGCCTTCTCGACCGCTTCCGGGAGTCGCCCCGCCCGGTCGAGAACCGCAGCGGCCAGGTAGGGCGCCTCGTAGCGCTCCGGGGCGGTCTTCTCGGCGGACGCCAGCTCGACGAGCGCTTCCTCCACCTCTCCGAGCTGGCCGAGCGCCTGGCCGATCGCCAGCCGGCTGTCCACGAACTCCGGCGCCAACCGGAGCGCCGCCCGAAGGTGCGGGACCGCCCGGTCCGGTTCTCCGGCGAGGAGCCAGAGCGCTCCCGCCCGGTGGAACGCCGCAGGATCGTTGGGTCGTTCGGCCAGGAACGCGCCGATCGAGCGGGCGGCCGCCTCCGACTCGCCGGCCTCGATCCGGGAAGCGGCCTCGACGAGCTCCGGAGCGGCAGCGGCCGGCCGTTGCGACGCGGCAGCGGAAGGCACCGCTCCCGCGAGCAGCAGCGCCGGAAGAAAGGAGCCGCTCCTCCGCATGAGACAAAATCAGCGCCAGTCGATGTACCGGACCTCTCGGATTCCCCCGAACCCCCGGCCGCGCCGGATCTCGATCCGTGCCGAAGCCGGGGATTATGCCGAAGCGGGGCCGGCGCTCCGGGCGGTCGCCGGCCTGTTCCTGATCCTCGCCGCCGGCTGCGGGGGCGAACCGCCGAACGAAGGAGTCGATCCGGGCTTCGCCGGCGGAGTACTCGACGAAAACTCCGACGAAATTCTCCCGGTCGGGGGTGAGATCCGCCGTCCTGCCCGGGTCCGTTTCGAACCGCCGGAGTACCCCGAAGCCGCGAGAGAACGGGGCGAGGAAGCACTCGTGGTGCTCGAACTGACGCTCGACCGCGAAGGCGGGGTGGCGGAAGCTCGCTCGCTCCGCGGCCCGCCGGAGCTCGGAAGGGCGGCAGCGGCGGCGGCCCGGCGATGGGGTTACGAGCCGACGCTCGTGAACGGTGAGCCTGCGGCGATCCGGTTCGCCGAGACGGTGCGCTTCGTCCTCCGCCCGGCGGGAGGCCAGGGAATGCGCCTCCCCCGGGGGACACCGATGGGGGCTCGCCCATCGGACCGGTCCGGAGATTTCCCCCGTTTCCCCGATTGGGAAATCTCCGGACACGCCTTCACCGCCTGCCCCTGCGACACTCCCTGCCCCTGCCGCTCGAACGGGCCGCCGTCGCACCCGCCCTGCCACGCGGCCACCGCCACCCGCCTCACCTCCGGGCGCTACGGGGAAGTGGACCTCGCCGGGTCGCAGTTCGTGACCCTCGGTCCGGAAACCTGGGTCGCGCTCTACTTCGACGAGGAGATGGACGAGGCCCGTCAGCGCGCGATCCTCGGTATCTTCCGAAGCCTCGCCCCCGGCGCACCGCAACGCTACCGGGCCATCCGAAGAGTTCCGCTCTCGATCACCGAGGCCGGGACCGCGACGGAGCTCGTTCGGCGAGCCTCCATCCCCGGCATCCTGGAGATGGAGACCACGCTGCCCCGGGACGGTGGGCGCCTCGCCGGGCTGATCCCCGGCATGGATGTCTGGTCGAACCAGATCGCCTACGGCAGGACCGGCGTCTATCGCTTCACCGACCCCGGCATCCCGGCGGCATGGGACCATAGCGGACGCCAGTCGAACGCCAAGGAGTTCGTTCTCGATCACGGGATGTACCAGGAGGGCCGGATGCTGATCCAGCACGCCGACGGCTCGGGGGACTGGACCGCTCCGCAGCGGGCGCTCTTCTCTTGCGCCCGCAGCGGGCGGCGGTAGCAGCCGTTTCCGAAGCCACCCGGACTGCCAGGCAACCGCCGCCGCGCCCCCGCGCCGACGATCGGATGCGGACGATATGTCTGTTGTCGGTGAAAACCCGCCGCATCCGTGGTATAAGCAACAGTTCCTATGGGTTATGGGGAGAGCGAAGGGAGCCCTCCGCTCCGACCTCTACTCTGAACTGCTGCTAGCGCTTCTTCGTTCTCTAGGCGAACGGTCGGCGAACCATCCGGACTCCGCCGCCGAAACCTGCTTCCAGCCAAGACTCCGATCCACCGACAAAAGGAGGGTTCGATGAGGGATATCCAACTGCGGGGGCTGTTCCCCGCTCTCGCGGCTTTCACGCTGCTCACTGCATCCGCCGCTGCCCAGACCCGCATCGGGACGGTCGAGGGCACGATCCTCGACGGCACCGGCCAGGTGCTTCCCGGTGTTTCCGTGACGATGACCGGCGACGCCGGCGCCGGCAGCGAAGTAGCGGTTTCTTCCGGCACCGGCACCTATCGGTTCCTCGCGGTTCCGCCGGGGATCTACTCTCTTCGCTTCGAACTCGGCGGTTTCCAGACCCGCATCAACGAGGGGGTCCGGGTGGACATCGGCCGTACCACCAGCCTCGATGTCCAGCTCGAGATCTCGACTCTGGAGGAGACGGTCACAGTGGTCGGCGAATCCCCGCTGCTCGACACGAAGAGCACCGTGATCGGCGCCACCTTCGACGAGAGCCTGCTCGAAGAGGTCCCCAGCGCCCGCGATGTCTGGTCGCTGCTCGAGCACCAGGCACCGGGAGTCACCACCAACCGGCTGGATGTGGGCGGCAGCGAGACCGGTCTGCAGGCCGTCTTCTCCGCCCGCGGCACTTCCTGGGGCCAGAACAGCTACTACTGAACGGGGTGAATGTGACCTGTCCGGCGGCGCTCGGGGCGAGCGGGTACTACTACGACTACGACAGCTTCGAGGAAGTGCAGGTCGAAACCGGCTCGCATCCGGCGTCGGTGAACGCTCCCGGCGTGTACCTGAACATGGTCACCAAAAGCGGCGGCAACGACTTCGCGGGCGGCCTCGGGTTCCACTACCAGAACGCCTCCACCCAGTCGGACAATCTGACCTCCGAACTCGAAGCGCGGGGCGCGACCGCCGCCGAGTTCGACTACCTCTCGGACGCCACCCTGCAATTCGGCGGTCCGGTGGTGCGCGACCGCTCCACCTTCTTCTTCTCGTTCCGCGACGAGCGCGTGCACCGCTATGTCTCCGGCGTCGAGAATGTCACCGAAGATACCGACATGTGGCAATTCGTGCTCAAGAGCGACACCGACATCACCGAGTCGAACAAGATGAGCCTCGAATGGCACGAGATGTCCTATTGGAAGCCGCGCCGCGGAATGGCCGGCAACCGGCCCCCCGAGGCGAGCTGGATCGAAGACGACACCTTCCGGATCATCCAGGCGACCTGGACTTCGACGCTCAGCGAGAACGCACTCCTCGACACCCGCTTCTCCCACCTGAATGTTTGGTTTCCGACCTATCACTCCGAGGAGGCGCAGGCCGCCGGCCTGCAGGCCGGTTACGATGTCGGCACCGGTCAGTTCCTGAATGCACGCGACTTCAATGTAGAGCGGCGCAGGAAGCGCTATTCGTTCAAGAGCTCCCTGACCTATTTCGCTGAAGATGTGGCGAACGCCGACCATGAGTTCCACCTCGGAGTCGAGTATTCGCACAATCCGATCCGCAATGTGACGACCGCCATCGACGATGTCTTCCTGCGCTTGAACAACGGCGCCCCGTTCGAAGTACAGCTCCGCAACACGCCCCGCAACGACGGACAGACGCTGGACCAGACCTCGGCCTACATAGACGACATCATCACTGCGGGCCGGCTGACGCTGAAGCTCGGCCTCCGCTGGGATCGCTACCACGGCTGGCTGCCGGAGCAGAACAGTCCGGACGGCACCTGGTGCAAAGCCGCGAACGGATGCCCCCGCACCTTCCCGGAGCGAACCGGAATCCTCGATCTTTCGAGCTTCGCCCCCCGCTTCGGACTCGTGATCGGGCTCGAAGAAGGCGGCCAGAGCGCCCTGAAATCCTCCTGGGGACGCTACTACCACCAATTCTCGACCGGCTTCGCCAACTTCGTGAACCAGAACGGAAGTTTGACGAACACCCACGAATG
This sequence comes from Vicinamibacteria bacterium, assembly GCA_963422395.1. Classification (GTDB taxonomy): domain Bacteria; phylum Acidobacteriota; class Vicinamibacteria; order Marinacidobacterales; family Marinacidobacteraceae. Next base: position 1,701,238 of record OY729431.1, read on the forward strand.
GAACGATCTGAACGGTGACGGCCAATTCCAGAACGGCGAACAGGGGGCGGTCCTCGCCGACCAGTTCGGCGCCCAGGCAACTGTCGCCACCATCGCTTCCGACCTGAAGCACGAATACACCGACGAGTTCACCCTGGGGCTGGAGCGCGAGTTCGAAGGAGACCTCTGGGTGCAGGCCACCTTCTCGATGCGGAACAGCAACGACAAGTCGGACTCGGTCAACCTCGCGGTACCCGATTCAGCCTACGATCCGGTGGAGGTACAGGACCCGGGTCCGGACGGCACCCTCGGAACGGGCGACGATGGCGGAATGATCACCATCTTCAACCAGAGCGTCGAGACCGTCGGCCTGAGCGATCGCCAGATCAAGACGATCGACAAGTTCGAAACCAGCTTCATGGGTTTCGAACTCATCGCCCAGAAGCGGCTCTCGAACAACTGGCAGGCACTCGTTTCCTATTCCAGGAACGACACCGACACCTGGACCCGCGGCGGCCAGTGGGAGAACACGAACCCCGGCATCTTCACGAATCCGAACCTGCAGGTGAACGCCAAGGGCAAGTCCTTCTACGACCGCACGAACCAACTCAAGGTGATCGGCACCTGGCACGCACCCTGGGGCGTCCGCACTTCCGGCGTGATGCGCTACCAGACCGGCCAGCCCATCGCCCGCACCTTCTTCGCGAGCGGGCTCAACCAGGGCGGAGCGACCATCCTCGCCACACCGGTGGGAAGCGAGCGGCTGCCGAATGTGACCACCTTCGACATCGCGTTCTTCAAGGACATCCAAGCCGGACGGGTCCGCATCTCGCCGGAGATGAACATCTTCAACATCACGAACGCGAACACCGATACGACGCTCAACACTTCGAGCGGCTCCAACTACGGAAACCCGCTCAACTACCTCTCGCCGCGGATCATCCGTTTCGCAGTCCGCGTCCACTTCTGATCCCGACAGGGGGCGCTCGCTCGGGACGCCAGGCAGCCGTCGGTCCTTTCCGAGACCGACGGCACCTGGTGCGTTCCTGACACCTTCGCCGGCTCTCGATCCATGAAGCGGCGGCGGGCGCTCGCCGCTCTCGCCGCCGCGGCGCTCGTTCCGGTCGGCAAGGCATTCGGTCAGGAAAGCACAGCGGGCACTGCGATCCTTCCTTGGGACGACATCGAACCGCCCCCGCCGGGGAGCAAGGCGCGGTTCACCGACCTCTCCCGCTTGACCGGCGCAATCGTCCCGAACGATGAGTTCTTCGTCCTCCACCACGGGGAGGTCCCCGAAATTCCGCGGGATCGGTTCCAGTTGACGATCGGACGGCAGGATGCCGCTCCGGAACGGACGCTCGGGCTCTCGGACCTGGCGAGGCTGCCCCGGCGCGAAACCGTCGCCGTCTTCGAGTGCTGCGGCAACGGCGGCATCGGAATGCACGGACTCGTCGGCGCGGCGCGCTGGGGCGGGGCCGCGCTCGCGCCGCTCCTCGACGGACTCGTCGGACCGGATGCTCGCGAAGTCGTCTTCTTCGGTGCCGACCGCGCGGAGGAACGCCTGCGGGGCAACCGCTATCCCGGCCGCTTTGCCCGCAGCCTCCCTCTCGCCGACGCGCTTTCCCCCGACGCACTCCTCGCCGATACGATGAACAGCGAGCCGCTGCCTCCGCAGCACGGCGGCCCGCTGCGGCTCATCGTTCCCGGCTTCTACGGGGTCGCTCAGGTGAAGTGGGTCGAGCGGATCGAGGTCTGGCCGTCGCGCTTCGCCGGCTGGTACCAGGCGAAGGACTATGTGACGGTGCGCGGTATCGAGACCGCCGCCGGAATCGAGCACCGGGCGAGCGCCATCGGCCGGATGCGCCTGAAGTCGCTCGTGACCCGCGTCGAGCGGGCGGGGGCTTCCGATCTCCGAATCCACGGACTCGCCTGGAACGACGGCACGACCGAGATCGAGGAAATCGGGATCCGCGTGGACGGCGGCGGCTTTGCCAGCGCGGAACGGCTGCTCGCCGAGCATCGCTTCGGCTTCCGGCATTTCCGGGGACGATGGCCCTCACCCACACCCGGCGAACATCGACTGGTCTCCCGTGCCCGCGACGGGAAAGGCGTCCAGCCCACCGAGGCCGAAGCGTCCCGCTACCAGGCGACCCCCTGGGAGAACGACGGACAGGTCGTGCGCCGCATCCGCCTGTAATGACGGGGCAGGTTCCTGCGGGCGCCGAAAGACCGCCCCGGCTCCGGCTCCGACCTCATCCGAATGAGAGAATCGGGAAGCGAGGGGGACGAGAGTGGGAGAAGAGGCCGGTGCGAGGCAGCCGATGCGGGTGATCCGATGCCCGCTCGCCGGAGCGTTGGCCGTCCTCGGCCTCGCGGGCAGCTCCGGCGCAGCGGCCCAGCGATTCACCGAGGTCACGGAATCGTCGGGCGTCCGCTTCCACCACCGGACCGGGCGCGGCGAAGCCGGCCGCCCCGCCTACTCCATGCCCGAGATCATGGGGTCCGGGGTCGGGCTCTACGACTTCGACGGCGACAGCGATCACGATCTCTACTTCGTGCAGGGCTCGGGACCGGACCAGCTCTTCGAGAACCTCGGCGGCCTCCACTTCGCCGAAGTTCCCCGGGCGCGGCAGCCGCCGCTGCTCGACGGTCGGGGCGCCGGAATCGCAGTGGGGGACTTCGACAACGACGGCGATCTCGATCTCTTCCGCACCGGGTACGGCGCGGACGCTCTCCTCCGAAACGACGGCGGAGAATCAGGAGCGTTCGCCCCCGGCGACCCCCCCGAAGGGCAGCCCGGCTGGGACCGCGGCTGGTCGGCCTCGGCGACCTTCTGCGACTACGACAGCGACGGCTGGCTCGACCTGTTCGTGACCCGCTACCTGGACTACGACCCCGACTTCTCCTGCCACGCCCCCGACGGCCGGCAGGACTACTGCAGCCCGACGCAACTCCGCGGCCGAGCCGATCTCCTGTACCGCAACGACCGCGGCCGGTTCCGCGACCGGAGCGAGGCGAGCGGGATCGCCGCGTTCTCGGCCCGGGGCCTCGGAGTCGTCTGCCACGACTTCACCGGAGACGGAAGGCTCGACTTCTTCGTAGCGAACGATACCGAGGCGAACCACCTTTGGGTCAACCAGGGAGACGGGACCTTCGCCGAAGAAGCCTTGCTCCTCGGCGCCGCGCTCAGCGGCTTCGGCCGTCCGGAAGCCGGAATGGGCGTGGACCTCGGCGACCTCGACGGCGACGGCGATCTGGACCTCCTGCTCACCCACTTCGCCGACGAGACGAATACCGCCTACCTGGCAGAACCGGGAATCGGCTTCACCGACAGCACGATCTCACTGGGGCTCGGCATGCCTGGGCTTCGCAATACCGGCTTCGGGGTCGCGCTCGCCGACTGGAATCACGACGGACACCTCGACGCTGTCGTGGCGAACGGCCGGGTGGCGCGCCCCGCCGGGGAAGGGCCGCAGGATCCGTTCTTCGCCCAGTACTCCGAACCGGCTCTCGTGTTGGGAAACGACGGCCGCCGTTTCCGCGACCGGACCGGGGAGTCCCCCGCCCTGCTCGTACCGACCGTGGGCCGGGGACTCGCTGCCGGCGATCTCGACGGCGACGGAGACCTCGATCTGGTGCTGACCGCGAACGCCGGACCGGCCCGAATCTTCCGCAACGACTCCGAGCACCGCGGCCGCCCGTTGCTGATCACCGCGCTGGCAGCGGAGGGGCGCAGCGACCACGGTGCGGTGGTGCAGCTCGTCACCCGCGCGGGCCGACGGACCGCACGGGTCAATCCGGGAGTCTCCTATCTCTCCTCCGGCGACCCGCGGGCCCATTTCGGCGTTCCCGAGGGCACCCGCATCGAGGAGATCCTGGTTCGCTGGTCGGACGGCTTCGAGGAACGCTTTCCACCGCCGGAAAGCGCGGGGGTCACCCTTTTGCGCGGCCGAGGGAAAACCGATGGCTGAGGTGCGAGGATCGCCCGCGGCGGCCCCGATCGCCGTTCTCCTGGCGATCGGGCTCGGCGGCTGCGGCGGCGCCGAGATCCCAGAAATCTCCACCGATGGCATGGAACGGCGGGTCGCCGCCGCGATCGGCAACGCAGAGACCGCCCTGCGGGAAGACCACGGGGACGCAAGCCGCTGGGGCCAGTTCGCCATGGTCCTCCACGCCCACGGGCTCAGGGCCCCGGCGCTGGCCGCTTACGCCGAGGCCGCACGGCTCGACGGCGCTGATCCGCGCTTTTTCCATCTGCCGGCTCGGCTCCTCGAAAACGCCGATCCCGAAGCCGCCCTCGCTCTTGCCGAACACGCGCTCCGCCTCGAGCCTTCGCTGGCGCCGGCTCTCGCCCTGCGGGCGCGGATTCTCGACGGCCTCGGCCGTGCGGACGCGGACGCTGCCTGGGACGCGCTCCGGCAGCGTGCGCCAGACTCGGTGGAGGCTGCCATCGCCGGTGGGCGGCAGGCGCTCGCGGCGGGTGATCCCGAAGGCGCGGCGCAGGCGCTCGAACGGGCTGTGGAGATCGCCCCCGATGCGGCGGCCGGCTGGTCTTTCCTGGCCCGGGCGCGCCGCCGGCTCGGGGATTCCGAAGGGGCGCAACAGGCGGCTATCCGCGCCCGAACAGCGGCGGACACCGCCGCGGGCCGGCAGCTGCCGGACCCGGACCCATACATCGAGGCCCTCTTCCGTCTCCGGGTGGACAGCCGCGGCCGCGAGGCCCGCGCCCGGCGCGCGGCGGCCTCCGGCGACGACGACGCCGCCGCCGCGATCTACCGGAGCCTGCTCGCCGATCGGCCCGAAGACGCTGCTCTCCACTACAACCTCGGCAACGCCCTGGCCCGGTCAGGGCGCGGCGGCGAAGCCGAAGCCGCCTATCGTGAAGCTCTGGCACGGGATCCGGAATCGAGCCCGGCGATGGCGAATCTGGCGAATCTCCTCGCCCGGAGTGGCCGCGATGCGGAAGCAGCCGAGCTCTACCGGCGCTCCACCGCCGCCGACCCCGGCCATCTGCCCACCCTGCTCGGGGCCTCGAGCCTCCACTTCGGGCGCGGCGACCTGCGGGAGGCAGAACGGTTTCTGCGAAGGGCGCTGGATCGAGACCCCGAACACCCCGGAGCCCTCCAGGGACTCGGGCAGCTGTTGGCGGCGGCCGGCCGGCTCGACGAAGCAGCAGAAACTCTCGGTCGCGCCCTCCGGGCGGTGGAGCAGGCAGCCGAATCTCCGCAAAATCAAGCCGGAATCCACTTCCTGCTCGCCGATGTGGAGCGTCAGCGGGGCCGCCGCGCCGAGGCCCTCCGCCACCTGGCTCGCGCCGAGGCGCTCGGCATGGAGGTCCCGGCGGCGTTTCGAAAAGCGGTTCGCCGCGCACGCTGACCAGTAGCCTGTGGATAAAGTAGCGCGAGCCCCAAGAGCGGTGAGGCGCGCGGCGGACAAGGCGCGATTCGGGAGGCATACCGGGTGTATTCCGACGGAATCGCAACGCCGAGCGAAGCGGCCAGTTCTCCGGGTGGGGGCTCCGCCGTGATGCATCGCCGGCCTTTGGCCGTGTGACTTTGTCCACAGGCTGCTCGGATCGGTCCCGTTCTCCCGGGCTGCTGGCGCGCGGCTGGCACAATGGGCCGGCGACCCGAAGGAGCCTGCATGCCCGAAGACGCTGATTCGACGACGAAGCGGCGGCGCTTCCTGCGCTATCTGGCGGGGAGCCCTCTCCTGTTCGCCTCGAGCTGCTGGGAACGGCGCGAAGGCGGCGAGTACGAGTCCGCGGGCGCCGCTCCCGAGAACGCCGAGCGCTTCGGCTACAACCGCTTCCCCAGAGCGCTGATCGACGCCCCCGAGGATGCGGCAGACATCTTCGACTTCCGGGCGGTCGCCGAAAGGAGCCTGCCGCCCGCCCACTACGGCTATATCGCCACCGGAGTGGATGGCGAAGGCACCCTCGCGAGGAACCGCACCGCCTTCGAAGAAGTGGGGATCCGAGCCCGGCGCCTCGTGGATGTTTCGGATCCGGACATGTCGGTCGAGCTCTTCGGCCGGCCCTGGACTTCCCCGATCGGCATCGCTCCCTGCGGCAGCCAGGGCGCCTTCCACGCGGAAGGCGAAATCGCGGTCGCCCGGGCGGCGCGAACCGTGGACCACCTACAGCTCCTTTCGACGGTTACGACTTCGTCGGTCGAGGATGTGAACGAAGCGCGGGGAGAACCGGTCTGGTACCAGCTCTACCCGACGACCTCTTTCGAGGTCACGAAGCAGCTCGTGGCACGCGCCGAAGCCGCCGGCTGTCCCGCCGTGGTGCTGACCGTGGATCTCCCGGTGGGAAGCAACCGGATCACCCAGGCGCTTTCTCGCCGCCTCGACCAGCGGGAGTGCGCGATCTGCCACCTCCCCGGCTTCTCCAACTATGTCTCGCGCAAGCCGATGTTCGACGAGATCGAGGTGGTGGACGCCGTAGGGCGCAGCCGGTTCGCCGGGCTCAACCAGCCGGCGCTGACCTGGGAGGTGGTGAAACGCCTCCGCGACTCCACCTCGATGCGCATCCTGCTCAAAGGAATCGTCACCGCCGAAGACGCCGAACTGGGTCTCGAACACGGCGTGGACGGCATCGTGGTTTCGAACCACGGCGGCCGCGCCGAGGAGAGCGGCCTCGGCACCCTCGACAGCCTCCCCGGAGTGGTCGAAGCGGTCCGGGGGCGGATTCCGGTCATCATGGACAGCGGTATCCGGCGGGGCGTGGACATCTTCAAGAGCCTCGCCCTCGGCGCCGACGCGATCCTGATCGGCCGCGCCTATCTCTGGGGGCTCGCCGCGTTCGGAGAGCCCGGTGTCGAAGCGGTACTCCGGATGTTGCGGGCCGAGCTCCGCCTCGCCATGCAGCTCGCGGGGACACCGAGTCTGGCCGATATCGGTCCGCACTCGGTGCTCCGCCGCTGACCCGTTCGCGCCCAGCATCGAGAGAACCCGAAGCCGAGGTCTCCCTCCTTCGATTCCCGGGCTGGCAGCCGGGCGGCGTCCTTTCGACCCGCCCGAACGCCTCCAGGCCGCGATGGCCTGACGACGCCTGGGAGCATCGCTGTTACGGGGGTTGTTTCCGAAGGCGCTGCGAAGGCAGCGCTTCAGGGGGCGTCGAGGTGTTCCCCGAAGAAGCGGCGGACTCTCCTCCAGGCGTCCCGCAGGACATGCCCCCGGTGGAAGTAGTGGAATTCGCCGGGGTAGGTCGCGAACTCGAAGTCCTTGCCGGCGCGGAGGAGCCGATCGGCGAGGTCGATGGACTCGTGGTAGGGGACATTGACATCCGAAGTGCCGTGGAGCACGAGCAGCGGGCGTTCGATGCGATCCACCCGATCGACGGGGGCGCCGAGGTCGTACACCGCGGGGTTTTCCTCTGGGTCGCCCATGCGGCTCTCCACCCACGGCCCTCCCGGGTCGCGGAACCAGAGGCGGAAATCCCCGACCCCGGCGACATCCACCCCGGCAGCGAACAGCGTCGGATCGAGGGTGAGGGCCTGCAGGGTCATGAAGCCTCCATAGCTGAGACCCCACACTCCGATCCGTTCAGGATCCACATAGTCGAGTGTCTTCAGATAGTCCCCCGCAGCGGCGACATCCTGGTAGTCCCTCCCACCGACATCGCGGTAGGACTCCTGTCGGAAATCCCGGCCGTAACCGACGCTGCCCCGATAGTCCGGCATGAGGACCACATATCCCTCGGCGAGGAGCAACTGGTGGAACGAGTGGTACACCGCGTAGTCCCGACGGATGTGCCAGCCGTCGTAGTTCTGCGCGATCCCGTCCCCATGCACCCAGACGACCGCCGGGTGGGTCCCGGATCGATCGAGATCCTCGGGCACGAACAGGTAGCCGGGAACCTGCCCCCCGTCGCGGGCCGGAAAGCGCAGAAACTCGCCCTCGGTGAAGGTCGCCGGGTCGAGGCTTTCCGGAAGCGAATCGGTGAGTCGTTCGGATTCTCCGGACCCGGCGGTGTCGGTCAGGAAGAGCTCCGCCGGAGCCCGAGGCCCGGCGTGCTGGAAGACGATCCGACTGCCGTCCGGAGAGAGCCCGCCGTGCTCGGAGGAAAGGTGGAAACCGTTCCGGGCTGCCGGTTGCACATTCGTCCCGCGCCCGCTGGTCAGACGCCTCGGAACCGCGCCGGGAAGATCCGCGGTATCCACTGCGAAGAGCTGTCGTTGGCCCGGATGATCCGGGTTGGCATCCCAAACCAGGACGCTCCCGTCCGGAGACCAGGCGTAACGGCGGGCTTCCTGCCCCTCGCCGGTCAGGGAATGCACCGCCCCGTCGGCGGCCGAGACCACCAGGAGCTGGTCCCAGCCGGAGGAGTCGTCCAGGAACGCCACCCAGTTCCCATCGGGCGAGGGGCGCGGCTCGGCGCCGAGGTAGGTCAGACTCCACCATTTTTCGTCTTCGGCTCGATGGAGCGTGCGCAGCGAGCCGTCGCGGAGATCGGCGAGGACCACCGAACGGGTTCGATAGTCGGGAGAGACCTGCTGGAAGACCAGCCGCGCGGCGTCGAGCCAGCGGGGGCTGGACTCGAACCCCGGCCCCGCAGCGATCCGCCGCGGCACGCCGCGGTTCACCACCGGCACCGTCATCAGATCGGGGGGAGTGTCCGGAAAGCGCCGGAACACGAGTTTGTCGCCGGAGATATCGTGGGTCTCGTCCACCGTCTTCCGCCTCGAAACGGTGTACGCGAGGAAGCGGCCGTCAGGAGACCAGACCGGAGCCGCTTCCGAGCGATCGGGGGTGCGGGTCAGGCGGATTTCGGCTTCTTCTTCGAGATCCCGGACATGGAGGTCGCCATCGCGGATGAAAGCGAGGTGGCGCGCGTCGTCCGAAGGCGAGAAGCCGGATTCCCCGCCGGGCTCCGCCGGAAACACCGTTTCGAGCGTCCCCGCGAGATCCGGGTTCATCCGGTAGAGCCGGCCCTGCCAGGTGAAGTGGAGAATCTCGCCGTCCGGTCCCCAGAAGAGGTCCGCGATCACTTCGTAGGAATCGCCAAAGCGGGTCAACTGCTTCGGCGGCTCTCCGGAACCGGGCTCGACGGAATAGAGATCCATCTGCTGGTTCCGGTCCCATACGAAGACGATCCGGCGCCCGTCCGGGCTCCATACCGGCGCCGTCGGGTGACGGATTCCCAGGATGTCTTCGAGATGCAGCGAGGGAGCGTCGTCGGCCGCGCCGCACCCTCCCGAGTGGCTGGCGGCGGCGAGAGCGGTGATCGCGGCGAGAGCAGTTGCCGGGCCGCCGCGCCGGAGAGCGTTCCTCCCCGATCGGGGCCTTCGCTTTCGTAACTGTCTTCTCATCAGGAGACCATCACTTGCCGACTCACGCCCGAAGGCGGGACAGCCGCGGGTATTGAAGCCCGGGATCCCGGCGCGCCCGATCGGGAGCACCGAAGTGGAGGGCGACGGTAGGACCGCCCACACCCTTCTGCGCAGGCGAATCCGCAGGCGAGAGTGTCCCGTTCTGGCTCCTTGAACGAAGGAAGGAAACGGATGGAGGTGAGTCCGGCGAAACCGAACTCCGGGAGCCGCGCACGGGACGGACGCACCCCGATCAGTTGCGGGAAACCGAAGGGGCGCCGGTAGGGTAGCGCACTCTGGACGGCTGTCGAGGAAGTCGGAAACGAGCGGAAACGGACGAGGAAGACCGCGGGCGCGTTCGGGACCAGAATTGCGGAGAGACCCCGGTACCCGCGGAAGCCAGATGCCCGAGCGACCTTCGAAGACGATCTCCGCCTACGAGACGAAGCGGGATTTCGCGCGCACGCCGGAGCCGCTTCCCGACGCCGCACCTCTCGCTCCCGAGGCGATGGTCGGAACCTCCGGCCGCCGCTTCGTGGTGCACCGGCACGAAGCGCGGCGCCTCCACTACGACCTGCGCCTCGAAATGCACGGAGTGCTCCGATCGTGGGCGGTGCCGAAAGGGTTCTCCTGCGACCCGGAGGTCAAGAAGCTCGCGGTGCGGACCGAGGACCACCCGCTCTCCTATACCCGGTTCGAAGGAGTCATCCCCGAAGGCGAGTACGGGGGCGGAACCATGGTGGTCTGGGACGCCGGACGCTATGAGATCACCGAAGGAGGAGAGGATCAGGGTGCGGCCGGCATCGAGGCCGGCAAGCTGGTGCTGCGGCTCTTCGGCCGCAAACTGCGCGGCGCCTGGCACCTCGTGCGCACGGGGCGCAGCGACGACGAATGGCTGCTCTTCAAGGGACGAGACCGATATGTGCGGCGCGAAGCGGACCGGCAGCCATTCTTCGATCTCGCCGGCGCGGCGCCGTGGTACGGAGAACCGCCGCCGCTCCCAGTGATCCCCGAAGGAGAGAGTGCACCGTTCAGCGGCAGCGGCTGGATTTTCGAGCCGGAATTGGAAGGGATTCCCGTTTTCCTCAGCCGGAACGGTGGAACGGCTCTGCTGCGCCGATCCGATGGCGGGACGCTGCTCGCGCTACCCGAAATCCTGTCCGCAGCCGAGTCTCTGCGCGCCGAGGAGTTCCTCGCCTGGGGCACTCTCGTCGGCGTGGGCGACGCCGAACGGCCCTCGAAGGCTCGGCTCGCAGCGCGGATCGCCGGAGACGCTTCCATCCACGCTGCGGTCTATCTCGCCGACCTGATCCGCTACGAGGAGTGGGACCTGCGCGCCGTTCCGCTCCTCGAGCGAAAGGAGTTGCTCTCGACGCTGGTGCCCGGGAGTCCGCACCTGCGGTTCGGCGACCATGTGGCAGTTCGGGGAGAAGAGTTCCACGCCGCCTGCGAAGCAGCGGGGCTGCCGGGCAGCCTCGCCCGACGGGCCGAGAGTCGGTATCCGACGACGGCGCCCGGCCCGCCGCCTGCAGGTCGCCGGGATTGTCTCCGTATTCCCGCGAATCCCACGGGACGACCGGCGCCGGAAGACCACCTGCTCACCGGACTCGCCCGCCAGCGCGCCGCCCGGGACGCCGCCCGGCCGATTCGCTTCTCGAACCTCGACAAGGTGTTCTGGCCCGACCACGGACTCACCAAGGGGGACCTCGTCCGCTACTACGATCGGGTCGCCGGGCACCTGATCCCCTACCTCCACGAGCGCCCCGCCCACCTCCTCCGGTATCCCGACGGGATCGGCGGCAAGGCTTTCTACCAGAAAGACCTTCCCGAACATACGCCGGACTGGATCGAGACCGAAGCCATCCCGTCCGGCCCCCGCCGCGAGACGATTCGGTACCTGGTCGTCAACGACGCCGCGGCCCTGCTCTTCGCGGCCAATCTCGGCAGCATCGACATCCACCCCTGGCTGTCGCTCCGAACCCGCCGCGACCGGCCCGACTGGGCGGTTTTCGACCTCGATCCGGGCGGGGCCCCTTTCTCGGAAGTGATCCGGCTGGCACGGGCCTTCGGCAAGGTTCTGCGGGGGATCGGGCTCCGACCCTACCTGAAGACTTCCGGTGCCACCGGACTCCACATCTACGTGCCGATCGAACCCATCTACCCCTACGAGATCGTCCGGCAGTTCGCGGAAGCGGTCTCCACCCACATCGCCGGAGAACACCGCGATATCGCGACCGTCGAGCGGACCACTTCCCGCCGGCGCGGGCGGGTCTATCTCGACTTCTTGCAAAACCGCAGGGGACAGACGGTGGTGCCGCCGTATGCGGCGCGGCCGGTCCCGGCGGCATCGGTTTCCGCACCGCTCGATTGGGACGAACTCGACGGGGACCTCCGGCCGGAACAGTTCACGATCCGGAATCTGCCGGAACGGCTCGATCGGATCGGCGATCTCTTCGCGGGAACGCTCCACGACCGCCAGCCGCTCCTGCCTGCGATTCGGAAGTTCCAGGAACGGTACCTGCCCTGATCGGCGTGAAACCTCGATCGTTCGCCCTCGGCGAACGCACCTTCCCGATCAGGTCAGCGGTCTCGATTCGGTTGCCGAGAGAGGTGATCCAGTCTCGCCGATCCCCGATGTCGACTGTGGCGGATCACAGGCCGGACCGGGGACGCCGGAGCCACCGCGCTGCTGTTCAGCCGGGGGCGCCGAGTTCTGCCAACCGGACGCGGACACCCTGCTGGTTGGGGTTCATCTGCAAGGAACGCTCGAACAGCTCGCGCGCGCGGATCCCGTCTCCCTGCCGGTCGTGACAGTCCCCGAGCGCATTCAGCAGGGAAGGGTCGGGAGGGCGAAGCGTGAGGGCATGTTCCAGCCGCGGCAGCGCTTCCGCGCACTCCTGCCGGATGTAGTAGGCGAAGCCCACACCTTCGGCCACCTCGATTTCATTGGCGTAATCGGTCTCGATCGGCAGCAGCAGGTCGAGGGCCTCGTCGGCATGCCGCCCGAAGAGCAACGCGCTGGCCAGCTTCCAGCGAGCCATCGGCAGCTGCGGGTTGGCGGCGGCTTCCCGAAACGCCACGACTGCATCGGCGATGCGGCCATGCGCCATGAACTGCTCGCCGAGCGCCAGAGCCAGGAGACCCTGGGTGTGGCTGGCGAACGAACGACGAATGATGAAGCCGGGACGCTCCACTGAGGCGCGCGGGGAAACCACGAACGAAGCCTCGCGGGAAGCGAGCACCACACCGGCCTCGTCCAGGAGCTCGGCCACCATCTGGTACCGGCCGGCGCCGATACCAGCCAATGCGAAATCCTCGATCGGAGGAGATTCCGGGCTTCCGACAGCCACGGTCCGCTCGGCGAGCGGCGCTGCCGGAGAAGGGCTCCCGGTGTCGGCGGTTGCCGCGTCGATCTCGGGAACGACACGCAGCCTCACCTGGTGGGCGGGACCGGTGTTCACCGATTGGGCGGCGACCCGCAGGGTGTCAGCCGCAGCGAACACGCCGCCGACCGAAGGATCGAGAACGATCGGTCCGAACTGGAAGGTTCCGAATTCCAGGGGATTCGAAAGGCCGCTCCCCTGCTCCAGCCGATAGGCGAGGATCAGGTCGGAGAGGGCCGGCGAACCGGCTCCGGTTCCGGGGACCTGCACCTCGGCGGTCGTGACCGTGTACTGCTGGGTGGCACGATTCCTGACCACCACGCTCACTTCGTAATCCCCTGGAATCACCGGGAGGTTGTCGCGGTAGGCGAAGGGTCTGACGGAGGCTGCGCGATGCTCGGTCTCGGTGAGCAGGATCTGCGGGGAATTCTGCTGCACCGCCACGAGGCGACCGCCAGGCAGGGACCTCAGTTCCAGTTCCACATCGAGGGTAGTCCGATAGATGTTCTCCCGGTCGTCGAACTCCAGCGAGAAGTCCTCCGGCGCCAACTCCACGGTGTAATGGAGGAAGGGCGTGTTCCGGGTACCCGCCAGAACCAGGAAGTCCGCCTCGCTGTTCACGAAACGGAACGAGTATTCCGCCGTGACCCGGTCCCCGTAGCGGAGATACCCCTCGATCTCCTCGAGATCCACCAGTTCGTGCGGAGACTCGAGGATGTCCACGAAGTTCTTGTCCACGCTCATCGAGGGGCGAACGGTGTCGAGTCGGGGGGCGATGGTGTTCGTCGCCCTCAGGAAGTCGGCATGGGGATCGGTGAGGTCCACCACCAGGCTCGCGCGGGCGATATCCATGGAGACGACTTCTAGGATGTCCACCGCGGCGTGCTGCCGGTTGCGCAGCAGTTCCCCCCGCCGCACCAGCGCATCCGGCCCGTCGGCCCACGGGTGGTAGAGCTCGTATTCCCCGACATCCTCCCGCTTGAAGAACATCAGGTTGAAGCGCGGCGGCAACCCGAGTTCCGTGTCGCCCTGGTAGATCCACAGATCGATGCTGACGACCTCGTTGCGTCCGTCGAACTGTTCGCGCTGGCGCGGCTCGCCCAGGATGATCCAGTGGCGCCCGCGGTCGGTCTGCCAGCCCGGGCGGGGTGCATCCCGGCCCAGGAAGCGGTTGGCGTAGTCGAAGCGTTCATAGTGCTCGATCCGGAACTCGTTCTCCTTGGTGGCGGGCGACGGGTCCCGCCGCTGCCAGAACGCTTCGATGAAATGTTCGCGTTCCTCGAAGCTTTCGAGCCCCAGGAACACCTCCCGTTCCGGTTCGGTGATGATGTACACCGCCTCTTCCTCGATCCAGATCCGGTGCTCCTCGGGGAGCCGGTCCAGCCGTTCGTCGGCGCCGGCGGTCCGAAACGAGAACAGACAGCCGGCGAGAACGAATGCGAAGCGTCGGGCGCGCCGAAACGGGAGCCTCCGGAAATCAGCCATGGCGAAAGCAGCAGAAAGCATCCAGTTCCTTCCAGGAAGGGTCCCGGAACGAGAGACTACCCCGCCATCCAGCAGGCCCGCAACGGCGCCGCTGCTAGCAGCAACGCGCCTCCGGCCGCGAGGCTGTCGGCGGCGAGCCGGCGCCCTCCTCTGTCAGGTATCGGGGCCGCTCCGAGCGGTAGAATCGCGGCTTCCGGAGGACCTTCGCATGACCCACTCCCCAGAGCATCGGACCCACGAAAGGGCCGGCTACCGACGAATCGCTGGAGCCCTCGGGGTGCTCCTCGCCTTTTCCAGCGTCGCCGCCGCCCACAACCCCCGCGGCAAGGTCGAAGCCAGCTTCAGCGGCAAGATGGTGTCGGTGGACTACGGCCGGCCCAGCCTGAAAGGCCGCGACATGCTCGGTCAGGCCGCTTCCGGAATGGTCTGGCGGCTCGGCTCGGAAAACGCCACCACGATCATCAGCGAGGGGGACCTGATGTTCGGCTCGGACATGCTGCCGGCGGGCGCCTACAGCCTCTTCGCGAAAAAGACCGATGACGGTTGGAACCTGTTGGTGAACAGCGAGACCGGGCAATCCGGGACGGCTCACGATCCGGAAAAAGACCTGCTGACCGCCCCCCTCAAGGTCGAGAAGGCCTCCGAATCCGTCGAGATGTTCACGATCACGCTCATGGCGGACGAGATGCAGGGCACATTGAAAATGCAGTGGGGCGATACGGCGCTCGTTGCCGAACTCATGGTCCACTGATCGAAACGCAGGCGCCGGTTGCGGTGCTGGGGGCGGTCGGTTACGCTCCGCCGGAGCCTGAGGGTTTGACTCGCATCGAAATGGGTGGGGTCCTCCGGCTGAAGAATCTCGAGCAGGGGGAGGCCCGATGAAGACCAGTCGTCGTAGTTTTTTCCGATTCCCGCACCGGTTTCCGGCCGCGGGTGAACCCGCACTGCACGCCATCGGTGCCCGGGGGCGTGAGGCTTGGGAAGCTGAGAACGGCTTCCGCACCGCGCCGGTGTTCGTTCCGCCTCCTGAGGCCGATGAGGTCCGGATCAGCAGCAACGAGAACCCTCTCGGCCCCGGCCCGGCCGCGGTGGCAGCGCTCCGGGACGGGTACGGCTCGATCATGCGCTACCCCATGAACGCGCGGGTCAGCGGCGACGATCTCCGCAAGCGCATCGGAGAGATGTACGGCGGCAAGGCCGCTCAGGTGGTGCTGGCGCCGGGCTCGTCCGAGATCCTCCGAAACGCCGTCCGGGTGTACACCGGCGAAGGGCGCGCCCTCGTCACCGGAGAATGCTCCTACGAGAACCCGGTACGGACCGCCAGGTATTTCGGTGCCCCGGTCAAGTCCATCCCCATGACCGGGGGCCTCGGGCTCGATCTCGACAAGATGGCGGGGGCGTCGATCGGCGCGGGACTCGTCTTCCTCTGCAATCCGAACAACCCCACCGGCACGGTGCATTCGCTCGCCGATGTCACCGACTTCGTGAAGTTCGTGAAGAAAGAGTCGCCCTATACCGCCATCCTGCTCGACGAGGCGTACTACGACTACGTCACGCACCCGTCCTTCGACACCGGCGCCGAGCTCGCCATGCAGTACCGGGATGTGTTCGTGGGCCGGACCTTCTCGAAAGCTTTCGGCATGGCGGGTCTTCGGATCGGCTACGCGTTCGGCCAGACCGACACGATCGCCAAACTCGCCCCGCTGCGGCTCACCTTCGGCACCTCCGTCCTCTCCATCGCCGCCGCGATGGGGTCGCTCGAAGATCCGGACTACATCAAGCGGGAAGTGAAACGCAACGAGGCCGCACGCAAGTTCACGCTCGACTTCTTCGCAGGCCACGGCCTCGACCCGGTGCCGAGCGAGACGAACTTCGTGTTCGTGAACATCGGCCGTCCGGCGAAGGAGTTCCGGGAGGCTTGCGCCGAGCGGGGCATCATGGTGGGACGGGATTTTCCGCCCTACCAGAACAGCCACGCCCGCATCTCGATCGGCACCCTCGAGGAAATGCAGCGGGCGACCGCGGTCTTCGCACAAGTCCTCGGACTCGCCACCGCCGACAACCAGCAGCAATAAAAGGCGAGATCCGAAACATCCGTTCCATCACCCGAGTCCTGGATCCGGGAACCCCCGCTACGAGGAGGTAGCCATCCCATGCTCTCCCGCCGCAGTTTCCTCTCTCACGCTTCGGCCGGCACCGCCGGTCTCTATGCCGCAACCTTCGTTCGCTCACGCCTTCGCGAGCAGATCGCCTTCGCCGCCGAGATGGGGATCGCCCCCGAAGATGCGATCAATCTGGCGAACAACGAGAATTCGCTCGGCCCCGGCGATGCGGTCATGGACGCCATCGATGCCGTGATCGGACCCGAAGGGGTGATCGCCGGGCGGTACCCGTTCCAGTTCGTCGGCCCCCTCCAGGATGCCATCGCCGAGAAGTGGGGGGTGCAGCCCGAGAACGTCCTCGTCGGCGCGGGCTCTACCCAGATCCTCGTGGACTGCACCCATCAGTACGCGAGCCGCGAGAAAGCGCTCGTCGGGTCGCTGCCGACCTATGAAGAGTGCTTCGGATACGCAGCGCTCGTGGGGTATCGAACCAAGGCAGTTCCGCTGACGGCGGATTTCAAGATGGATCTGGACCAGACGCTCCACGCCCTGAAGAACAGCGGGATGCTGTTCTTCTGCAACCCGAACAACCCGGTGGCGACTCTCGTGGACCCTGGAGAGGGGAAGGATTTTCTCGGTCGTGCGCTCGCTGCCGAGAAGGATCTCCGCATCCTCGTGGATGAAGCGTATATCGACTATGTGACGACTCCGGGGCACGAAACGATGATCCCGATGGCCATCGAGAACCCGCGGCTCATCGTCGCGCGCACCTTCTCGAAAGCGTACGGAATGGCCGGACTCCGGATCGGCTACGCGATCGCGCACGAAGACACCATCGCCGAACTCGGCGAGTTCCACATGGGCAACTCGGTGAGCATTCCCGCGCTGGTCGCCGCGAACGCCGCGCTCGATCGCGACAAGACAGATCCGGACTACCTCCCCAACGAGAAGAAGCGGAACACCGAGGCGCGCGACTTCATCCTGAAGTTCTTCCAGGACCGGGGGCTTTCCGCCACCGATGCCCAGACGAACTTCATCTTCACCGATGTCGGGATGCCCGTCGAGCAATTCCAGGCGGCTTGTGCTGCCGAGGGCGTCCGGGTCGGGCGGCCGTTCCCGCCGCTTTGGACCCGCTGCCGAATCTCCATCGGGACGATGGACGAGATGCAGCGCGCCGCCACCGCCTTCGCCGCAGTGCTCGATTCAGCCCAGAAGATGGCAGCCTGATTCCCGGCGGTTCGCGCCGGGAATCCGAACTGCTGCCGGAGGCAGCGGTTCGTGAACGGGAGTAAAACCCCTTTCTCATCACCCCTGCTGCGCCTGAGCCAGAGCTGCGGGCCGCAGCAGGTTTTTCGATATCGGGTTGCGGGGGAAGGGTCGCGGCGGATCCTCCGGGGGCTCCGACTCGCCTCAACTGCGGTCCGGCTGCCCCTCCCTGCGTCCGGAAAGGCGAAGCAGACGGGCCCGAACCCGACGAGCTGTCGTCAGGCGGACGCTCTGCTGGGCGAGGCTTTCGGCTTCGGTGGTATCGAGGCCGGCGATGATGCGTTTCACATCGACCACCGCGTTCGGACTCATGGAAAAGGTACGGATACCGAATCCGAGCAGCAGCGGGATGACGAGCGGCTCGGCGGCGACTTCGCCGCAGACCGCGAGCGGCACCTTGCTGCGGCGCGCCACCCGCGCCACGAAGCGCACGGTGCGCAGGAGTGCCGGATGGAGGGGGTCGTTGCAATGCGCCACCCGTTCGTTGGCCCGGTCGGCTCCAAAGAGATATTGCATCAAGTCGTTCGTTCCGATGCTCAGGAATTCCGCCTCCTGGGCCAGGATGTCGGCGGTAGCGGCCGCCGACGGCACTTCCAGCATCGCGCCGACTGGCACCTCTCGAAACGGCACCCCGCGGTGGCCCAACGTGCGAACCGCGGCCTTGAGATGGGTTCGGGCGGCGCGGAACTCTTCGAGGCCGCCGATCATCGGGAACATGAGCTGGATGTTGCCGTGGACAGCGGCGCGGAGGACCGCGCGGATCTGAGCCTCGAAGAGGCCGGAGGCTTCCAGCAGGAGCCGAACGCCGCGCAGTCCCAGGGCTGGGTTCGGCTCCGCCGCGCGCCCGATGCTGGTCGCGTCGAGGTCGAAGGCGCGAACCACCAGCGGATGGGGATCGAGCGCGCGGGCGAGATCCCGGTAGATACGGAACTGCTGCTCCTCGGTGGGGATCTCCTGAGCCGCCATCCGTTCGGTGCGGAAAAGGCCGACCCCTTCGGCCCCGTTTCGCCGCACCAGATCGATTTCGCCGGGCTCGTCTATGTTCGCCATCAGCTGGACCCGCTTGCCGTCCGCGGTTTCCGACCGCATGGCGATGGCCGCCTGCCGGTGGCGGCGGCGGCGGCCGCGAGCCCGTTCGCGCCGCCGCCGGTATTCGACGAGCGTCTCCGGAGACGGATTCAGCACCACCACCCCCGCAGAACCGTCCACCACTAGCGGCTCCCCGACCTGCAAGTGCTTGAGCAGTCGGCGCACCCCGGTCACACAGGGCACATCGTGGGTGCGGGCGAGGATGGCGGTGTGGTAGGTGGGGCCGCCAGCCTCCATGACCACCGCCAGCGCCCGGCTCCAGTCGATCTCCGCAGTGTCGGAGGGGCGAATGTCCTCCGCAGCCACGATGTGCCTGCGGTCCCGCCGTTTCCGTACCGGCCGTTCAGCTCCGCTCAGGACCTGCAGCAACCGCCCTCCCACATCAGCGATGTCCCCCTTTCGCTGCCGCAGGTACTCGTCGGCGAGCCCGTCGAAGACGGCTTTCAGCTCCGCAACGACAGTACGAACCGCCCATTCGGCGTTGATCTGTTCCAGCCGGATCACCTCCTGGACCCGGCCCACGAACAGCGGATCCTCGAGCATCAACCGCTGGGCCTCGAAGAGATAGGACCGATCGCGGCCGAGCGCCTTCCGGGTGGATTCCCGGATCTCCTGGAGCTGGCCCGCGGCGCGTTCGCACGCCGACTGGAAGCGGCGGATCTCCGCGCCGGTGGCGCGCCGGCTGATTTCCATGCGGAACACCGGCACCGAGAGATGCTCGAAGAGCACGGCGCGCGCGACCGCGATCCCGGGGGCGGCGGCTTCGCCGCGGAGCACGAGGTCCGGGGAGGGGCGGCGAGCGGTGCTCCGCCGGATACCGGATGGCGTCAAGGCGAGCCGTGCGGATTCGCCGAGGAAGGCGCTTCCGGCATCGAATCCCTGATGCCGCCGCTGACGAGACGGGTCAGTGCGGTGAGAGCTGGGACGGCATCCGGACCCGAAGTGTGGATCCGGAGCCGGGTTCCCGGCGAAGCGGCGAGGAACAGAAGCCCCAGGATGCTCTTGCCGTCGATGGTGGTTTCGCCCCGGGTAACGGTAACGACGGCGTCGTAACGCGCCGCAGTCTTCACGAAGCGGGCCGCCGCCCGCGCATGCAGACCCAGAGGATTCGTGACCGAAACCACGCTTCCAGGCACGGCTCTAACAGCTTCGGGACGAGGGAAACACAGCGCCGCCGAGGAGTGAGGACTGCCTCGTCGGGGGCACTCAGCCGAAGACCCGCCTGGAGCCGGGAACACTCCCCGGCGGGCTTCTCCCCAGAGGACTCCACGGGAGAACGGGATCGCTTTCGGCGCTCACATCACTCTATCCACCGATTACCAGGAATCGAAATCCAGTCGGGATCAGACGGGGGTTCCCCGCCCTGCTTCCGCCTCCGGGGACCCACCGATCTCTTCGACCTCGACGGTCTTCTCGCCAGCGCGGGGCGGCGTCTCCTCGGCACTGGCGAGGAGTTCCGACGCCAGATAGATGTTCTCCTTACCCTGATAGAGCGCTGAGCGAGCGGCTTCAGCGAGAGTCACCTCCTCCTCGGCGCGGATCGAAACCAGACGGATGAGCATGGGAAGGTTGACCCCGGTCACGACCTCCACTCGGTCTTCTTTCAGGAGGCTCAGCGCCAGGTTCGATGGAGTGCCGCCGAACATATCGGTGAGAACCACCGTCCCCGCTTCCCCGGAGACCCGATCGACCGCGGCGACGATGGCCCGGCGCGCGTCCTCGGGGGCATCGTGCCAGCCGATGGAAACCGAGGTGACATTCGGAATGTCCTCCCCGGTAATCATTTCGCAAGCGGCGACCAGCTCCCTCGCCAGTTGGCCGTGGGTGACCACCACGATTCCGATCATCGGAATCAGTATTCGGGGACTCGGCCCCTCCGGTCAAGTATGCAACTCGGAAAAGATGCAACGCTGCCTCCCGAGAGAGCCGCAACCCCCGTCCGTGGCCAGAAAAAACACATGTTGCGACCGAGCCTCCGGCTCGGGCGCGGCACAGCGGGGGAATGTGTGAAAGGGGGTCCACCCCCTTTCACTAATTGGTAACTCAGAAGCCGAACTCGCTGCCTCCCGAGAGAGCCGCAACCCCCGTCCGTGGCCAGAAAAAACACATGTTGCGACCGAGCCTCCGGCTCGGGCGCGGCACAGCGGGGGAATGTGTGAAAGGGGGTCCACCCCCTTTCACTAATTGGTAACTCAGAAGCCGAACTGCTGCCGGAGGCAGCGAGTTCGGATTCCCGGCGCGCAGCGCCGGGCGCTTCGGGAGCGGGGCGTCCCCCCTCCTCCCACCAGAACACCCGACGCCATCCTGACGCCCCGCTCTCGGAGCGCACAACCCGTGCGATTCCCGGCGCGCAGCGCCGGGCGGTTCGGGAGCGGGGCGTCCCCCTCCTCCCACCAAAACGCGACACGACCTAACGCCCCGCTCGAGAGATAGCCTCGACCCTCTCCCGTGGCCTAAAAACACATGTTGCGACCGAGCCTCCGGCTCGGGCGCGGCACAGCGGGGGAATGTGTGAAAGGGGGTCCACCCCCTTTCACGAATTTGGTAACTCAGAATCCGAACTGCTGCCGGAGGCAGCGAGTTCGGATTCCCGGCGCGCAGCGCCGGGCGGTTCGGGAGCGGGGCGTCCCCCTCCTCCCACCAAAACGCGACACGACCTAACGCCCCGCTCCCGAACCGCTCGGGCCGCTCGGACGGTTGCAGTGGCGGATACGCCGTTCGGTCGAGGACGGGATTCGCAGCGCCTTGCGGTACTTCGCCACCGTCCGGCGGGCGATGATGATGCCATCGCGGTCTAGCAACTGAACGATCTGTTCGTCGGCGAGCGGAAATTTCGGATCCTCACGACCCACGATCCGCTTCAGCCGCGCCCGGACCGCCTCGGAGGACACTTGGCGCCCATCCCGGAGCGACAGCGCGCTGTGGAAGAAACGGCGGAACGGGATGACCCCGCGCGGGGTTTCCAGATGCTTGTTGCTGACCACCCGAGACACCGTGGATTCGGCACGCCCGATGTCCTGCGCCACATCGTTCAGCACCAGCGGGCGAATGCGATCGATCCCTTCGTTCAGGAACGCTTCCTGTTTGCGCACGATGTCTTCGGCGACCAGTCGGACGGTCTCCTGCCGCTGCTGCACCGAACGCTGAAAGCCCTTGGCCCGGACCCACGCTTCTCGGGCGAACGCCTGTTCTTCGGGAGTGTGCCGGCGGGGCGATCGCAGGATCTGTCGGTACGCCGGGCTCGCGCGGAGCCGCGGGGCCGCATCGCTCATCTCCACCTGCCAGACGCCGTTGAAGCGGTACACCCGAGCGTCCGGAATCACCACCTGTTCGCGCGAGGGGGCGAAGCGGCCTCCCGGCTGGAAGTCGAGTTCACCGATCCGGCGCACGAGCTGCATCACTCGGGAGATATCCAGTTCCATAGTGCGTGCCAGCTCCCGGAAGCGCTCGCCGACGACCAGATCGAGATGATCGCGGACGATTTCTCCCAGGGGCCCGCGGTCTTCACCGAGAGCTTCGAGCTGCACCAGCAAGCACTCGGCGAGATCGAGACACGCCGAGCCGGTTGGATCGAACCGGAGGATGCGGGCGCGCGTTGCTTCCACCTCGTCCTCGGGAAACCCGAGCCGGGCTGCGAGTTCCTCGACGGTTGCGTCCAGATACCCCCGCTCATCGAGATTCCCGATGATGTGCAGGCCGATGGCCCGTTCACGCTCGCTCTCGACCGAGAGGCCGAGTTGTTCGGTCAGATGCTGGGAGAGCGTTCGCCCGGCCGCCAGGGTGCGCTCCAGCATCGGCGGCTCCTCGCGGAGCGCGAGGCCGCCGGCGTTGTCCTGATTCTCGGCGAAGAAGTCCTCGGCCTCGATCTCGGCCATCGGATCCGGCTCGGGCGGCTCGGCGGCCTCTCCCGCCTCGTCGCCCTCATCCCCCTCGATCTCCTCCGCGTCATCGGCTTCGAGCTCCTCCTCCCCTTCGGCGATCTCCTCGAGCGCCGGGTTCTGGAGCAGCTCCGTCTGCACCCGCATCCGGAGTTCGGTCAGCGGCAGAGACAGCATTTCGATGGTCTGGCGGACCTGCGGGGTCAGGGCGAGACGCTGCTGCTGGCGCACTCCGATCCGCAGTTCGGTCTTCGGTCCCGGTCGGCCGCTCATCGCCACTCGAAGGCCTCGCCGAGGTAGGCCCGCCGCACTTCCGGGCTCGCAACGAGTTCGCCCGGCGTTCCTTCGAAGAGGATGCGGCCGCTCTCGATGATGTAGGCCCGATCCGTCACCCGAAGCGTCTCCCGCACACTGTGATCGGTGACCAGCACTCCGAGGCCGCGCTCCCGCAGCCTGGCGACGATCTGCTGCAATTCGGAGACGGCGATCGGATCGATCGCCGCGAAGGGCTCATCGAGCAGCAGAAAGGCCGGCCCAGGAGCGAGGGCGCGAGCGATCTCCGCGCGTCGCCGCTCCCCGCCGGAGAGCGCGGCTCCGAGGTTCTGCCGCCGCTCGACGAGGCCGAAGTCTGCGAGAAGTTCCTCCACCCTCTCCCGCCGGGCGGCACGGTTTCTCCCCGGCAGCTGTTCGAGGATCGCGAGCAGGTTTTCCTCGACGGTCAGTCCGCGGAAGATGGACGGTTCCTGGGGCAGATAACCGATGCCGTGCCGCGCCCGACGATGCATCGGGAGCCCGGTCAGCTCCCGGTCATCGAGGTACACCGAGCCGCCTTCGGGCCGGGTGAGCCCGACGATCATGTGGAAGGTCGTGGTCTTGCCGGCGCCGTTGGGGCCGAGGAGCCCCACCACCTCACCGCTCTCGACGAACACCGAGGCCTCGTCCACCACCCGGCGGGCTCCGTAGCTCTTGACGAGATTGCGGCAGCCGAGCAGACGGCGTTCCCCGGCGAACGGATTCCCGGCAACCGCACCCCCGATTTGCGGGGCTCGGCCCTCCCCGGCGGCGCCGCCGGAACTCATGACGGACCTGGAGCAGCGGGCCTGCGAACCTCGACGCGGGTCACCGCCCGCCGTCCCGGCGTCGGGCCGATCTCGGAATATTCCCGCCGGAAATCGAGGGCCAGATGGCCCCCTTCCGAAAATCGTCCGTCCACCGCGACGACCGCGGGACGGCCCCAAGCCTCGATCCGGTCACCATCCGGTTCATAGCGGATCCGCTGTCCCTCCACTCGGCTGGACCCGCGCTCGAAACGCGCTGCGAGTTCGCCGATGACGGCGCCCACCGACCCGTCGGGCAGCAACTGCGTCTCGATGGAGCCGGCGCTGACCCGGCTCAGCTCGCCGGATTCCGACCGCTGTTCGAGCCGCGGGGCTCCACTGTACGAAAGACGAGACCCGGCTGCATCGTAGGTGAAGCGCCGGGCCCAGGCGTCGAACCGAAGGCTCCGCTCTCCGGCGCCGCTGCTGTCTTCGGCTGCTTCCGAAGCCGCAGTTGCACCGCGCTCCTCCGCTGCCGCGCCCGCAAACTCCAGCGAACTCTCGACGCCCTCCTCGGCGAGCAGGCTCCGCGCCCCAGCATCCACTTCCAAGAGCTCCGAGACGAGCCGGTTCGGGCCGAACAGCAACCGGACCCCGCCGGTGAAGACGCCGCGGCCGGTGCCGCTTTCGAGAGTCGCAGCGTCACTCGCCACCGCGGCTTCGTCGAACTCTCCGGGAAGCCAGCGAACCTGGTCAGGGAGAAAACGGGCAGTGACCGCCCCCTCCGCCTCGACCCGCCCCAGCTCCCCGACGATCAACCGCAGATCGCGACTCTCGAGCTCGAGGAGCGACTCGTCCACGACGTGAGGGGACCCACGGAATGTCAGCGTGTCTTCGCCGTTCCAATCCGCCTCTTCCGCCGAAGCCGAAGCACCGCCGTACCGTGCCGCCACCCTGCCCTGATAGCGAGCCTCGGAGACCTCACCCTGCTCGTCGAACCGCACCTCCAGTGTTTCGGACTGGATCGCAATCCGGAATTCCGATTCCGCTCCCGCGACCAGCCGCGAGGTGACTTCGCCGAAGAGCCGGAGCCGTTCGGATTTCCCATCGGCGTCGAGCTCCAGTTGGCCCCGCTCGCCGCGCAGCTCATTCTCCCCCGCTTCGACCACGGGATCGCTGAGAAAGCGCACGATCCTCGGAGTCCGGCCGGCGTCGAGCTCGATCTCGACCTCGTCGCCGAAGAAGCGGACTCCCGGTCCGTTTTCCGGCTCCTCGCTCCCCGCGGCCTCGCCCGGAGGGGGCAGCGTGTGCAAGACGGTTCCGAATCCGGCCAACACCGAGCGCATCCAGTCCCGCTCCGGGTCGCGCCGGAGCACCACCGATTCGTCCGAGGCGAGTCGGAACTGCTCCGAGGCGATTTCCACATCTCCGAACAATCTGGTTTCGGCGGTGGCCCGATCGAACCGGGCCCTCTCGGCGATGGCGGAGAATCCATCTCGGTCCACCGGCTCGGCGACCACTCCGCTCAGGACGACATCGCCGGAATCGAGGCGGAATTGCAGCGATGCGGCGATCCCGAAGAAATTCTCGGTTTGGAACTGCACCGGATCGGTGGACCAGAGCCGGTCGGGCACGCGCCGGAACTGCAGCCGAGGACCCGAAAGTTCCAACCCCTCGGCAACGAGAAGGGCGTTTCCCAGGAACTCGAACGACTCGATACTGGTGTTCAGCAGTAGTTCGTCGGCGGCGATGACCGCGTCCTGCCCGCCGACGATCTCGAAGACTCGAACCTCCACCCCCGTAAAGTGCTGCGTGTCGTCGCTGCGCCCGAGCGCTTCCGCCGCGGTGATCCGCACCAGCGGCCGCCCGCGATCGTCGAATTGGGTCAACTCGATCCCCCGGGACACCACTTCGCTGGCTTCCTCGGAGAGGGCCTCGGCGTCTCTCGCCGGGGCCTCGAGCACCTTCGCGCGCCGCTCGAACCCATCCCGAAGCTGGAACGCGAGGAACACCGCGAAGGCGACGAGCACCAGCGCCAAGGCGGCGCGGGCGGCGCGGACTCCAAAACTCCGGAAAAAATCGCCGAACCGCCTCCGGCGCCCCCCGGAGAGGTCCCGAAGACGCTCCGGGGGACGCCATCCCCCCGAGTCGGAACCGACCGAGGACACGCCCGTTCACCCGCGCCGGCTCGGCCTGCGGCTCGGGATGGTGTTTCCGGCGCTCTCTTGCCGCGAGACCGGCTCCCGGACACCCTCGCTCCCGACACTCGCCTCCACCGGGCCCGGCCGCGCCTCCACCTCGGGGTTCAGGAGCGCCGGCAGCGTCGGAGCCGCCTCGCCGGGCGTCTCTTCGATCCCCACATTCCCCATCGCTCGAAACTTCCGGTACCGGGCCCGCCGGCGTTCTCCGGAGTCCATGGCTTCGAGCTCGCGGAGTGCGCCGAGGAGTCTCTTCCCTAAAACCGCCGCTGCCTGATCGTGGTCGGCGTGGGCGCCGCCCGGAGGCTCCGGGACGATCTCGTCGATGAGGCCGCGCGCCAGGTGTTCGGGGGCGGTGATCCGCATCCGGGCGGCCGCCTCCTCGGCAGCTTTTGCCGTCTGCTCCGGATCCTTCCACAGGATCGCGGCGCAACCCTCCGGAGAGATCACCGAATAGATGGCGTTCTGCATCATGAGGATTCGGTCGCCGACCGCGATTCCGAGCGCACCGCCGCTGCCTCCCTCACCGATGACCGCCACCACGATCGGGACTTCGAGCCGAGCCATTTCCCGAAGATTGCGGGCGATCGCTTCCGCCTGCCCGCGCTCCTCGGCTTCGATTCCGGGGAAAGCCCCCGGAGTGTCCACCAGCGAGATCACCGGCCGCTGGAACTTCTCGGCGAGATGCATGAGCCGGAGCGCCTTCCGATAGCCCTCGGGCCGCGGCATTCCGTAGTTCCGGCGAATGCGCTCGGTGGTGTCCCGGCCCTTCTGCTGGCCGATCACCATGACCGGCCGGCCGTGGAGCCACGCCGGCCCGCCCACCACCGCCGGATCGTCGGCGTAGCGCCGATCGCCGTGGATCTCGCTGAAGCCGGTGAATATCCGTTGCAGGTAGTCGAGCGTGTAGGGGCGCTCCGGATGGCGAGCCACGAGGACTCGCTGCCACGGCGTCAGCCCCGCATAGATGCGCTCGCGGCGCCGCTGGAGTTCCCGTTCGAGTCCGGTGATCTCGGCGCGGTGCCCGTCCGGATACCCGGTCAGCGCCTCGATCCGCTGGACGATCGACTCGATGTCCGCTTCGAAATCGAGGAATTCTCGTTGCACGGACAGAAGTGTAACGAGACGGCGGAAGCGTTAGGCAATTCCTGTGCCACTGACAGCGAAGAGGTTCCGCGGCAGCGAGTTACCGCCCCGACGACGACCGGAGTTCCAGGGCATCCCGCGCGTAGGGCGTCAGAGGAACGCCGTCGAGCAGGACCGATCGCGGACCGAGCAGCCGTGCCGCTTCGAGCACGAGCTCGTCGGTGGCCCCGACCGTGATCGCGGTTTCCAACACCGTTTCGCCCTGCGGGTGCCGAATGCGCAGGCGAAGGGGAACTTTTCCGGGATGCCGTTCGAGAAGCGCGTGGAGAGCCGCCTCCATTCTCTCGGGCTCGGTCACCAGGAGCTCCACCCGCCTCGCCGCCGTGAAGAGAGCGTCCGCCGCCAGCTGCACCCGGGAGGCGACGATCTCGGCCTGCCCCGCTCTCCGGCCCCCGGTTTCCGGCTCCCGACCGCTATCCGCCTTGAACTGGCCGCTGACGAACACCGCGGGCTCGTCCTCGATCGGCGGACAGTGCTCCCAGGTGTCCGGGAAGACGACGACGCCGATCGCTCCGGTCTCGTCCTCGACGGCGAAGTTGGCCATGGCGCGGCCGTCTCGGGTTTTTCGTTTGCGGACATTCCGGACGAGCCCGACCACGGTGACTCCCCCACTCTCGGTCGAGGATTGCACATCCTGAACCGCGCCGGTCACGAGCGCTCCCGCTGCCTTGCGCAACGAGGTCGCCGGATGTCCGCGCCAATAGAACCCGAGCGCTTTGCGTTCGCGGTGCAGACGTTCGGCGTCCGCCCAGTCGGGCACCTCCGGGAAGCGGTCCCGGGGGATTTCGCACCTGCCCCCGAAGAGAGACAGGGCCCCTCCCTCCCGGCGGCTGCGGGCCCGGTTCGCGGCTTCGAGCGCCCGGGGGATCGATTCGAAGATCCGGGCGCGGGATATCTTCAGAAAATCGAAGGCTCCGGCACATACCAGCGCTTCGACCACCCCGCGGTTGAGGGATCCGGGTTCGACCTCTTCGGCGAAGTGGGAGAGGGACTCGAAGCGGCCGCAGCCTCGGCGCGCCTCCTCGATCGCCCGGGCAGCACGGCTTCCGACCTGCTTGACCACAGCGAGCCCGTAGCGGATGCCCTCCCCCTCGACGGCGGCCTCGGCGCGGCTCTTCTGCACATCCGGCGGATAGATGGGAACCCCCTGCGCTTCGGCCGCAGCGCGGATGCGGGCGATCCGGTCGTCCCGGTCGCCCGCGCGCTGCTGCGCAGTGAGCAGCGAAGCGAGGAAGTGCCGCGGGAAGTGGGTTTTCAGCCAGCCTGCCACATAGGCGATCAGCGCATAGCCCACGGCGTGGGAGCGGTTGAAGCCGTACCCCGCGAACTTGGCGATCTGCTGGAAGGTCTCCTGCGCCAGCTTCCGGCGGAGCCCATTCGCCACCGCGCCTTCGACGAAGCGCCCCTCCTCGCTGCGCATGGCTTCGGGGTCCTTCTTCCCCATCGCCTTTCTGAGGATGTCGGCCTTTCCGAGCGTATAGCCGGCGAGCTTCTGCGCCGCGAGCATCACCTGCTCCTGATACACGATCAGGCCCCGCGTTTCCGGAAAGAGCTCGCGCACCTCACGGTCGAGTTTCTTCGAGAACCCGTCTTTCCGCTTCGCCCGAAGGAAGTCCTCGGTCATCCCGCTTTCGAGCGGGCCCGGCCGGAAGAGCGCGTTGAGCGCCGCCAGGTCGTCCAGGTTCTCCGGATGGTACCCGGAGAGCAGGTCGCGCATTCCGTCGCTTTCGAACTGGAAGATCCCATCGGTATCGGCCCGGGAGAACAGCTCGAAAACGGCCGGGTCGGGGGGCACCTTCTCGAACCGGCCCCTGCGGATCAGAGCGAGCGCCTCCTGCTGCCCGGCGGTCCTGACGAGGTCGGGGTCCTCTTCGATCCGCTGGGCGCAGTCCTCGATGTGGGTCAGCGCCCGCAGGCCGAGGAAGTCCATCTTGAAGAGCCCGACGGCCTCGCAGTCCTTCATGTCGTACTGCGTCCGCCGACGCTGCGCTCCCGCTCCGCCGTTCTCCGACGCGCCGTTTCTGCCTGCGCCGGCGGCGCCGCGCCCCTCCACATCCCGTTCGAGCGGCAGGATTTCTTCGAGGGGCTGGGGCGCGATCACGACTCCGGCGGCGTGGGTGCCGATAGAGCGCGGCAGGCCCTCGAGCCGCGCCGCGATCTCGAATAGCCGGCCCAGCTCCGGATCCCGCCGAGCCTCCCTGAGCCTCGGCGCCTGGGTGAGCGCCTCCTCGAGGCTCGCCCCCTCGGGAATCGTCTTGGCGAGCTGATCCACCCGCGCCGCCGGCAGTTCGAGCATTCGCCCCACATCCCGGATCGCCATCTTCGCCTGCATCGTCGAGAGGGTCATGATCTGGGCCACCCGGTCGCTGCCGTAGCGCTCGGCCACATAGTCCAGCACTTCCTCGCGGCGAACCTCGCAGAAATCCACATCGATGTCCGGCGGACTCACCCGGTCGCGATTCAGGAAGCGCTCGAACAGCAGTCCGTGAGGGAGCGGATCGATGTCGGTGATCCCGAGCGCGTAGGCGACGAGGCTGCCCGCGGCCGAACCCCGGCCCGGACCCACCGGGATCCGCCGATCGCGGGAGAAGCGCACGAAATCCTGCACGATCAGGAAATAGGCCGAATATCCCGTCTTGCGGATCACCTCCAGCTCCATCTGGAGCCGCGCCTCGTAATCGGCGGCCGGTGGACGCTGGCCGTGCACTTCAGGAGAGCGAAGCCGCTCGACGAGGCCGCTCCGGGCGCTCTCCTCGAAATGGACGTCGAGCGTCTTCCCCTCGGGCGCCTGGAAATCCGGCAGAAGGTTTCTCCCCTCGACGAGATCCCAGGACTCGACCGCTTCGGCGATCTCCACCGTGTTCCGATATGCCTCCGAGCAGCCCTCGAAGAGGGCCTCCATCTGCTCCGAGGTCTTGAAGAAGAACTGATCCGAATCGAACTTCAGCCGCCGGGTTTCCGAGACCTTTTCGTTGACGCTGATGCAAAGGCGCAGATCGTGGGCGGAGACATCCCCAGGGGCGGCGTAATGCGAATCGTTCGTCCCCACCAGCGGGATACCGGTCTTCCGCGAGACCTCGACCAGTCCTTCCCGAATCTGCCGTTCGAGCTCCGTCAGGCGCGCCGCCTTCTCGCCGCTCCCGTTCGCCGGGGTGTGGTCCATGAGCTCCAGGTAGTAGTTGCCCTTGCCGAAGACCTCCTGGTACCGCCCCGCAGCCTCGACCGGATCCCCGCCGGAGACGATCTCTCGCGGCACGATGCCCTTGGGGCAGGCGGAGAGGGCGATGAGCCCCTCGTGATGCGCTTCGAGCAGCTCGAAATCCATCCGCGGCTTGTAGTAATACCCCTCGTGGTGAGCGATCGAACTGAGCCGCATGAGGTTTCGGTATCCGGTCCGGTTCTTCGCCAGCAGCACCAGATGTTGGTTGTCGGCGTCCCGATTGCGGTCGCGGCGGCTCTTCGGCGCCACATACGCCTCACATCCGAGGATGGGCTTCACCCCGGCGTTCTGCGCCGCGCGGTGGAACTTGATCGCGCCGAAGAGATTGCCGTGGTCGGTGATCGCCACCGCCGGCATCCCGTCGCGGGCAGCGATCTCGGTGATCTCCCCGAGACGGCTCATGCCGTCGAGCAGCGAATACTCGGTATGGGTGTGGAGGTGGACGAAAGGACGCCGGGCGCCGCTCACCCGTGGTTCACTCCCATTCGATAGTGCCCGGAGGCTTCGGGGTGATGTCGAGGACCACGCGGTTCACCCCGCGCACCTCGCCGGTGATGCGGTCCGAGATCCGGGCGAGCAGCTCGGTCGGCAGCGGCGCCCAGTCCGCGGTCATCCCGTCCCGGCTCGAAACGAGCCGCAGGGCGACGACCCGCTCGTAGGTCCGTCGGTCTCCCATCACTCCGACGGTCCGAAGCGGCAGCAGGACACAGAACGCCTGCCACAGACGGTCGTACCACCCACCGGCGCGGATTTCCTCTTCGAGGATAGCGTCCGCCTCGCGCAGCAGCGAGAGCCCCGCCGGCTCGACCGGCCCGAGAATCCGCACCGCGAATCCGGGGCCCGGGAACGGATGGCGGCCCACCAACGCCTCGGGGACACCGAGCTCCCGCCCCAGCGCGCGAACCTCGTCCTTGAACAGCTCGCGGAGCGGTTCGATCAGCCGGAGCCGCATCCGCTTCGGCAGGCCGCCCACATTGTGGTGGCTCTTGATGACGGCGGAAGGGCCCTTCACCGAAACGCTCTCGATGACATCGGGGTAGAGGGTTCCCTGCGCGAGGAATCGGACTCCCGAGAGTTGGCGGGCGGCTTCCTCGAAGACCCGGATGAACTCCCGCCCGATGACCTTGCGCTTCCGCTCCGGGCTCCGGACCCGCGCGAGGCGGGCCAGGAACCGTTCCGAGGCGTCCACCACCTCGAGGGGAATCCCGAGCCCTGCCTCGAAAGCGGCTCGCACCGAGCCAGCCTCGCCCTTCCGCAGCAGACCGTGGTCCACGAAGATGCAGCGGAGCTGGTCGCCGACCGCTCGGTGCACGAGCGCGGCGGTCACCGTCGAGTCCACTCCGCCCGAGGCGCCGCAGACCACCCGGTCCGATCCGACCTCTTCGCGGATCGCCGCCGCGGTGCGTTCGGCATGCGACTTCGGTGACCAGCCGCCCCGGGCGCCGCAAACTCGAAAGGCGAAGTTCGCGAGGATCGCCTTCCCGTGCTCGGTGTGCGCCACTTCCGGGTGGAACTGGACTCCGTAGAGTCCGCGCTCCGGGTTTTCGAAGGCGGCGATCGGCGCCGGCGGCGTTCCCGCGGTGCCCCGAAAGCCCTCCGGGAGGGCTTCG
This sequence comes from Vicinamibacteria bacterium, assembly GCA_963422395.1. Lineage (GTDB taxonomy): Bacteria > Acidobacteriota > Vicinamibacteria > Marinacidobacterales > Marinacidobacteraceae. The sequence goes on from OY729431.1 coordinate 1,732,948, forward strand.
ACGAGGTCCCCGTGGCTCGCCCAGACACGAAGGCGCCGCGGCACTCCGGCGAAGAGGCGGCCTTCGCCGGTGTGTTCCAGCTCGGCGGGGCCATAGGAGCGGCGCGGCGCGGGGCGGACATCGCCTCCCGAGTCGCGGGCGAGGAGCTGCATTCCATAGCAAACTCCGAGCAGCGGCGCCCGCGCGTCGAGGATCCCTTTCGGTGCCGGGGGCGCCTCTTCGCCGTACACGCTCTCGGGGCCGCCGGAAAGGATCACCCCCAGCGGGTTCCGCTCGTGGATCCGGGCCGCGGGAGTCGAACAGGGCAGGATTTCGCAATACACGCCCAGTTCTCGGAAACGCCGGGCGATGAGCTGGGTGTACTGCGATCCGAAGTCGAGGACGAGCAGGAGTTCCGGCGCGGGTCCGGCCGCTGCCATGGTCAACGAAGGGCGCCCGTCTGGCTGCCCGGTCCCATTCTCGGTACCCGGAACCGACAGCAGGGAGTGGGCCGGGACATCCTCCGAATCCTAACGAGACGAAGGGCCGGCCATCTCCGATAGATCGTCGGCAGATCGTCGGGGCGTCAGCTCTCTCGATCGTCAGGCTCGATCGTCAGGGCTCTCCGCCACCGCCGATCCGAGGCCCCAGAATGGCCAGCCGCCCGTCCCGCAACCCGAGATAGAGCCGTCGCGCCATCCACCCGGCTTCGCCCGGCTCGTCCGCTCTGCGGCGCACCACCCCCGTGACTTCCGCTTCGAGCTCGTGGGGAAGGCCGATCCTCGCTCCGGTGTTCGCGTCGATCTCGACCAGGATCCCGTCTCGGGTAACGACCAGGAGCGCCCCCGCAACCCGGATCGGCGGCGCTGCGGGCCTTCCCGGAAGGGCAGCCCGCCAGCGTTCACCGCCGCCTTTTTCGTCATGGCAGTAGAGGGTGTTCGCCTCGGTAGCGGCATAGAGCCGCGAACGGCTCGCGAGCGGCGGATGGTGAAAACCCTCGGCGAGGCGCCAGCGCCAGCGCCGCCGGCCGGTCTCCAGATCGAGCGCGTGGAGGTCGCCGCCGGCGTCCCCGAAGATCGCGAGACGCGTTTTCGGCAGCGCCAGAATCGGCCCGCTCACTCGTCCGGTGTCCGAGAAATGCCAGCGGAGCGGGTTGGCCGCCTTCCCGGGCAGGGGGACGATCGACGCCACCCCGGCGTCTCCGAGCGAGACGAGAAGTCGAGGCACTCCGCGTCCGCCGCCGCCCGCACCCACGGAGAGCGGCAGCGGCACCGGGACCATCGCCGCCGACTCCCCTCCTGGAAGCGCGTACTCCGGGATCCGAGCGCCGGATGCGAGATCGATCCCCTGGAAACTCCCTCCGGCGACCCAGTAGAGCGCCCCCCCCGAGACCGCCGCGGGAACCGGGATCGGGAGCGCCGGTCCCGCCTTCCCGGCCGAGCCGGCAGCCGGGCGCGCTGGGAAGCGGCCTTTCGGCATCCCGTCGGTCAGCCCTCGGAGCGTCACTTCGCCGCGAGGATCGAGGATCACCAGGTGCCCGCCATGTTCTCCGAGGAATGCGGCGCTCCCTCTCGAGAGGCCCCACCGCGCGCGTTCCGCGTCGGCTGTGTAGGCGACGAGCGTTCCGTCGCCGGTGTGGGCGGCGAACCCCGCCGCACCGAACACCAGGCCGACTACCGGACTTCCGGGAGACGGCGCAGGGCTGGCCACCCAGCGGCCGGGCAGGATGCCCCGCGGAGCGGAGGTGAGGTCGGGCGTCGAGCCGCGCTCGGCCTCGCCGGGGTCTCCAGAATCCTCTTCTCCTTCGCCCCCGCCCTCGGTCGCAGGCGGCTCCCCGCTCTCGGTCGGAGGCTGCTCCTCACCCTCGGGCGGAAGCGGCTCCCCACCCTCGGTCGGCGGCGGCCCCTCACCCTCGATCGGAGGCTGCTCCTCACCCTCCGTCGGAGGCTGCTCCCCGGGGGGCCGTTCCGGCGGCTGCCTCCGCCCGAAAGCCGCCAGACCTGCCGCATCTACTGGGGCACCCGGAATGAGCGAAACCGCGAGCACTGCGGCAGGGGCGGCGGCAAGCGAAGGAAAGAGAGCGAGGAGCCGGCAGAAGGAAGAAATGGGCACCTCGCGCTTCGCGTCTTCGGGTCCGCCGAACCTGCGCCCGCCCCCCGATCTTCGCATCGGGAAGATTCGGCGCGCCGACGGGCCGGGTCGGTACTGTAAGCCGCGGAAAGCCCATGAAACCTGCAGCTCGTCGGAAACCGTCGTTCCTGGGCGTCCTGCACCGGCTCACCGTCTTCGGACTGTTCCTCGCGGCGCTCCTGGAAACCGGGAATCGTCTGGCCCTTTTCCCGGGGCCGGCGATATGGCTTCTGGCTGCCGGCGCCGCGGCCGCCGGCGCGCTCCCCTTCTCCCGCAGAACCGCCGCGGGCCCGAGCGAACGGCGCATCGCCCTGGCACTCGCCGGCGCCGCGCTGGTCGCGTTCGGCTGCCGACTCTCCCTCGGCCTCGAGGCCGCGTCCGGGCCGGAATCGGCGGCGCGGGCTGCCGACCGGGTGGACGCCTGGTTCGCGGAAGTCACTCGACAGATCGGGGACAGTGCCTATCTGCTCGCCAGGACGCCTCACATCGCCGCGGCGGTCGAGGGATCGGACGCCAGGGACTACCGGGCGCGGGCGTTCGCAGTGCTTTCCGAATGGCCGCTCGCGACCGGAATCGATCCGGCCGGCGGGATCGGCCGCGCCGGCGCCACGCTCTACGACCGGAACCTGCGCCCGATCGCCTGGTCAGGCGGAAATCCGGACCTGGAAGGCACACTCGCCGGGTTCTTCCCCGAGGGGGTCCGGGCTGAGGACTGCCCGGACCCCGCGTTCCCCCTGTTTCTCTACACCGAACGGGGACGCCGCGGCTATCTGGCTGCCGCCGAGTGCACCCGCAACCTCCTGGGGCTGGTCACCGTCGAACTCCTGCTACTGGAGTCTCCGCCGCCCTCGTCCGGAGCGCCGGCGGTGTCCGCGCTCGAGACCGCCGCCCGCCGCGGGCTGGAGATCCAATTCCTCCGAGGCACCGAGGACCCGGAAGGCCTCGCGCAACTGTTCGAGCGGCGCGGCGAGCGGTTCGTCGAGGGTTCTGCCGAGGCCCGGCGCTACTTCTTCGCGCTCGACGCTTACGACGGCCAACTCCTCGGGGCCGCGAGTACGGCAGTGGCGCCAGCGGCGGCGCGGCGAGCCGAGCAGCGGGCGGAAGCCCGATGGGTCGCAGCGCTCGCGCTGCTGATCGGAGGAGGCGCCGCCGCTCCGGCGCTGTGGAAGACCGGCTTCGCCGGCGCACTCCTCGCTCTCTGGACCACGCGGTTAGGTTTGGCCGCACTGGCCCAGGCGCTCCCCGCCGGATTCGCTCCCTCGCTGCTCCTGCCTTCCGGAGCGCCGCGGATCGTTCCCTTTCCCGGCATTTCCCTCCCCGGCCTGCCCCTGCCCGATCTCTACCTGCTGGACGATTCGCCGCTCGGGGCGATGCTCACCGCGGCGGCGCTCTTCCTCACGGTGCGCCTCTTCCAGCAGTGGCATGGCGGGAAGCGGCGCGGCGGCCGGCCCGCTTCGATCCTGCGGGGGGCGGTTGCCGGCGCCGCCGCAGTCTGGGGCGCTGCCCTCGTCCGCGCCGCCGGCTCCGGCGCTCTCGTGCTCGCCCCCACCTGGCGGGTCGGGATCGGTTGGCCCGAGGTGCTCGGCTGGACCGCCCTGCTGCTCGCGCTGAGCGGAGCGGTGCTCCTCGTAGCCACCCTCCTCGCGCCCCGCGCCCCGGTTGCCTGGCCGGTCGTCCTCTCCGCCTTCGCGGTGGTCCTGGGGGCCGCGCTCTTCACCGAAGACGACTCGCTCGGGTTCGCCGCCCTCCCGCTGGTGGTGGTCCTGGTGGGGCTTGGGCGCCGCGGACGGCTCGCGCTGCGGCGGCTCCGGCGCCCCCTGCTGCGAGAAGAACCAGGGTTCGCCTTCGTGATCGCCTTCGCGCTGCTGGCCCTGCCCCCGCTCCTCTGGTACCCGGCGATGCACTGGAGCGAGGAAGCGGCGCTCGACCGCTATGCCGCCGACGCCGCACCGGTTCAGATCCGGCGCCACCGACTGGCGGTCTGCCATGCGCTCGGCGAGGCGGCCCGTGCGCTCGACACCCAGCCTTCGAATCTGGAACCTCTCCGGCCCGAGACCGCCTATCGACTCTGGCTTGCGACCGGTCTCGCCCGACTCACCGCAGCGAGCGCGCTCGAAGTGCGCGGACCTGGCGGAGGCGTGTCCCGCTTCGGCGTCGGCCTGTCCCGGCGGCCGGATCCTCCCCCTTCCGATCTCGCCGGCCTCGACTGGAGCCCGATCCCGGATTGCCAACGGGACGGCCCATTCCGCGAGGACACGATCCTTTCCACCCAGCGGCGTTTCGCCTCGGGCTCCCGAGTGACTCTTCGGGCGGCGGTCCGCACTCGGGAGATTCCCTTCCTGCCGCAGCCGCCCGGCATCGCCGACCACTTCCTGAGCCGCGGCGACGCCGCCCCCGTGGTTTTCCAGGGGCGGGACCTCCGGCTGGCCCGCGGCGCTTCCGGAGAGCCGGCGCCGGGGCGAATCAGCGCAGAGGTCACGGTGGCCGGCGAACCCTTCCTCGTCTCCTGGCGCGCGACCCGGGCGGCCGACATCGCCGCGCGGCTGCTGGGCTGGGTGTTCCTCGCGGCGCTCGTCGCGCTCCTCGTCGCGCTCGCAGCGCGGCTCCGGCTGCTGGTTCCGGGACCGGGGGGCCGCGTGCGCCGCCGCAGCTTCCAGATGCAGCTCACCGAAACGCTGGCGACGGCGGTTCTCGTCGCCATCTTCGGGCTCGTGCTCTTCACCCAGCAGCGTCTCTCCGGTCTGCTCGAAGCGGCGAGCGACCGCGAAGCGCTCGATCGTTCCCGCGCGGTTCAGCGAGTGGCCGGAGAGCTGGGAGGGCTCGACTTCGCCGCCACCCCGGAAGAGCTCGCCTCGCGGCTCGCCCACGCCGCGGACCAGCTCGACACCGACGCCGCGCTCTATGCCGGGGGAGGGCTGATCGCGGTGAGCCGTCCCGAGCTGGTCCAGACCGGCCTCCTGCCTCCGCGGCCGCCGCCCGTTGCGGTGGGAGGGCGGCCGCCGCGGGCCCCGGTGTTCAGCTTCCAGGAAGCGAAGCCGCTCCGCTACCGAATCCTCTGGACCCCGCTCGGCCGGAGCCTGCCCTCCGGCGGCGCTCTGCTCCTCGCGGTCCCGCTCCCCGCCGACGAAGCCGAGCGCATCGAAAGCGTCCGGACACTCCAGCGAGCCCTGTTCTTCGGCAGCGGTTCCGTGGCGCTGGTCTTCGCCATCCTGCTGCCCGGCTTCCTCGCCCGGCGGCTCGCCGCGCCGGTGCGGAGCCTCGCGCGCGCCACCGGCCGCATCGCCGACGGCGAACTCGCCACCCCGGTCCCGGTTCCCGGCGCGCTCGCCGAGCTGCGATTGCTGGCCGCGAGCGTGGAACGGCTCGTCCGCCGAGTGCCCAGCGTCCGGCGGCGGATGCGCGAGGAGGCCGCTGCCGACCTCACCCGCCGGGTCGCCCACGACATCAAGAACGCCCTGGCCCCCATCGGCCTGGCCGCGGACTACATCCGCAAGGTGCAGCGCGACCCGCGCGGCCGCGACCCCGCGGCCGCGGTGGAGGAAGGCGTCACCGAGATCCTCGGCCAGGTAGAACGCCTCCGCCGCATCTCCTCGGAGTTTTCCGCTCTGGGCGCGCCCCTGCGGATCGAGACCGTGGATCCGGCGAAGCTGGTCCGGGACACGGTCGCTCCCTATCTGCGCGCTGCAACCGGACCCCAGGTGTCCTTCAGCGCCGTCGGGTCCCGACCCATCCAGGCGGACGCGGAACTCGTCGCCCGGATCGTGGAGAACCTTCTCCAAAATGCCCTCGAAGCCGCCTTCGACGCGCCCCGGGACGACGGCGCCGAAGGCGCCATCGCGGTCCGGATGATCGGAGCGGACGGTTCGCCCTGGATACGGATCGAAGTCGAGGACGACGGGCCGGGCGTCTCTCCCGAACTCCGCGAGCGGATCTTCGACGCGGCGTTCTCAACCAGGACACGCGGCTCCGGCCTCGGGCTCGCGAACGCGCGCCGGTTCGCCGAAGCGCACCGCGGGCGCCTGATCGCCGGCCCCCGTCCCGACGGCGGGCGCGGCCTGCTCCTGACCCTGCAGCTCCCGGTCACGGGGTCGAGAGCCCCCGGCTCGTGACCGGGGCGCCCGGAGGATCACGCCGATGACGAACCTTCCGATATCGGATCGACGGCGCCCGGCGCGGTTTCTCGCTGAGCTGACAGCACTCGTTTTCGCTGTCGCGGGGAGCGGTTGTACGCCGGCGGCGGCGCCGCCGGCGGATCTCGACGAAGCGCTCGGGCTGGTCCGGCTGGCGTTCGAGGCCGGAGATCCGCACCACCTGGAGCCGCTCTATCCGTCGGGCTGGGCGCTCGTGTCGCTCTCCGGCGAACCCCGGCGGAGCGTCACCGGCGCCGAGCTGGAACGGCTGCTCGCCCGGATGTTCCGAAGCCGCGCACCCGTTGCCTACGACGAGCGCCCAAGGTCCATCCTCCGCTCGCGGGACGGTGCCTACGCCCTCTTCGCCCCCGAGTGGTCCAGCATGGTCCTGGGTACCGACCGGCTGATCGTCGAACTCTTCCGCATCGGCCTCGAACGCGCCTCCGCCGAGGAATCCGCCGCCGATCCGCCTCCCGCCGCCCGGTCCGACGCTGAAGGATTCTCCGACGAGGAGTCGGCTGTCGGGCGGACCGGCTGGCAGATCCGCGAATTCACCGTCCGCACCCGCTGACTGCCGCAACCGCCTGTGGATGAAGCGGCGCATCGCCCGGAGAGCGGTCCAGTTCTCCCGGTATGCCTCCCGATTCGCGCCTTGTCTGCCAGGCGCCTCCCCGGTCTCGGTGCTCGCGCCACTTCATCCACAGGCTGCTAACAGTGACCTTGCGGTAGGTTGTTCACGCGAGCCCGATGCCCGAAGCTCATGGGCATCCACGATCTCTCAGCATGAGGAGGAACCCGCATGAACATCCACAAGTCGGCCAAACTGACCCCACTCGGTCGAGAGATCCTGGTTCGCCGCATCACCGAGGAAGGCCTCCGCGTCGAGGCGGCGGCCCAGGCCTCGGGGGTGAGCGTGCGCACCGCATACAAGTGGCTCGCCCGCTGGCGCGAGGAGGGCCTGCCGGGCCTCGGGGACCGCTCCTCGCGCCCGCATCGCTGCCCCCACCGCACCAGCGAGGCGCGGCGCACCCGAGTCGTCGAACTGCGGCGCGAGCGCCGCACCTACCACGACATCAGCCAGCAGCTCGGCATCTCCCCCAGCACCGTGGGGCGCATCGCCCAGCGCGCCGGGGTCAACCGCCTCTCCCAGCTCGAACCACCCCCGCCCCCCAACCGCTATGTCTATCCAGATCCCGGGGGCCTCCTCCACCTCGACATCAAGAAACTCGGGCGCTTCCGGCGCCCCGGACACCGCGCCACCGGAAACCGCCGCTCCACCAGCCCCCGCGCCGGCTGGGAGTTCGTCCATGTCTGCGTGGACGACCACTCCCGCCTCGCTTTCTCCAAAATCCTCCCCGACGAATCCGCCCATAGCGCCGCCGCCTTCCTCACCGACGCACTCGCCTACTTCCAAAGCCTCGCTATCCCCGTGCAACGCCTCCTCACCGACAATGGCGGCTGCTACCGCTCCCGCCTCTTCAACGCACGATGCCAACAGGCAGGCATCCGCCACCTCTACACCCGTCCCTTCACCCCCCGAACCAACGGAAAAGCCGAGCGCTTCATCCAAACCGTTCTCAGAGAATGGGCCTACGCACACACCTACCAGAGCTCCGACCAGCGCGCCGCCCAACTGCCCGCCTGGCTCCACCGATACAACTGGCACCGGCCTCACACCAGCCTCCATCACCGACCCCCCATCCAGGCGCTCGACTCCCCCCTCAACAACCTGGTGAGCTTGCACAGCTAGAAGGGCGACTAGTCCGGGTCGGGAGTAGCGGGGGTCGGGCGGGAGTCCTCGCCGCCTTCGGAGATGGGAGCGCGGAAACGGCGGCCCGCCTGCCGGAAGATGAGGAACACCGGAGAGACCGCATAGGCGCCGGCGAGGAAGATGAACATCGCCACCGGCTCGGCGATCGTGGCGACGATGAAGACCGCCACCACCACGAGGGTGCGGTGCGACTGCGGACGGCGGCCGGTCATCCCCTTGAAGCTCGGATAGCGCACCGGGCTGTTCATGAGGAGCGCCACGGCGAGGGTTCCGAACAGGGAGGCGGCGGCGGCGATTTCGCCCACCGGAGTTTCGGGATGCCAATAGACGACCGCGCCGACGAGCGCAGCGGCGGCAGGACTCGACATTCCCGAGTAGAAACCGGGATCGGCGCTCAGTCGGCCGACATTGAACCGCGCCAGCCGCACTGCGGCGCAGACGGCGAAGAGCGCCGCGACCAGCCAGCCGGTCTGCGGCCAGCGGTGGAGTACCCAGGCGTAGGACAGGACCGCGGGCGCCACCCCGAAGGAACTCATGTCGGCGAGCGAATCCAGTTCGCGGCCGAAGTCGCTGGCGGCGGCGGCGAAGCGGGCGACTCGTCCATCCACCAGATCGGCCAGGATGGCGAAGCCGATGGCGAGCGCTGCGCCCGCGAACTCGCCCCGCAGACTCTGGACGATGGAAAAGAATCCGAAGAAGATGTTCGCGACGGTGAACAGCGCCGGCAGCAGGAAGACCCCCCGCCGGGTTCGCAGATTCTCTTTCTCTCGTCTCATCGGAATCGGGCGATCACCGTCTCGCCGCCCCGGACCCGGTCCCCCGCGCGAACCAGCACCTCGACCCCGGGCGGGAGCAGGACGTCGGTCCGCGAACCGAAGCGGATCAGGCCGAAACGCTCGCCGGCGGCCAGCCGGTGCCCGGGCCGGGCGCGGCAGACGATCCGGCGGGCGAGCACGCCGGCGATCTGATGGATCCGCATCGTCCCGCGCGCGGTGCGCAGCTCCAGCTCGTTCCTCTCGTTCCTCGCCGCGGCGTCCCCGCGAAACGCCGCCCGGAATTCTCCCTCGCGATAGCGCACCGCTTCCACCCGTCCCGCGGTGGGGGACCGGTTGATGTGCACATCGAAAACCGAAAGGAAGATGCTCACCCGGCGGGTTTCCGGGTTCCCTTCCCCGGCGGAGCCGACCTCGGTGACGCGCCCGTCTGCGGGAGCGACGAGCGCTGCCGGATCCTCCGGAGGACGGCGTTCCGGGTCGCGGAAGAAGAACCCGCAAAAACCCGCGAGAACGAGAAAGGCCGCACCGGTCCAGCCGGCCGCCGCCGACCCGAAGAGCCCGGCGCCGGCGAACGAAACCGCCGCTGCCCCCAGGGGCGTCAGGATGAAGACCCAGCCCTCGTCGGCAATCGGGAGCCTTCGGGGCGGGAATCCCGAAAGCACCCCTTCGCGCTCCCCCTTTCGGCGGCGCGCCGCCGGAAGGCGCCCGGTCACCACGAACGGAGGATCAGGAGGATGCGCCGAGCGCGGTGATCCGATCCTTGAGGGCCAGCTTGCGCTTCTTCATCACTGCGGCTTCGTGCTCTTCCGCCGGAGTCAAGCGGCCGGCGGCGGCGAACTCTCGCAACCGGTCGTCCAGTTCGCGGTGTTGCCGGATCAATTCCTCGACCCCGGAACGGTCTTCCGACGGGCCGGCAGCGGCTCCGGAAGGCGACTCGAGAATCGGCCCGGAACCGGCTGCGGATCGAGGATCGGTTTCCAGCGGCTCTTCTATCGTCATGAACGCCTCCCGTTCGTCTCGTGGTCGTCTCTGGCATCCGGGACGGCGGCGGCTCCGGGAGCAATCACCACAGGATCGATGCCGTAGCGTAGCCGAACCCCGGCCCGGCTCCCCACTTCGGCCGCCCCGTACACCCGAGTCGCCGCAACCGGCCGAAACCGACGAGGGATACCGGCTCGCGGCGTACGATGCCCGCCGTGTCAGCCGAAGAGAACGCGCCCGCGCCGGAAGGTGCCGCGGCGGCGGGGCCGGTGCTCGCCCTCGACACCACCGGCGCGCTCGGCAGCGTAGCGGTCTGGTTCACCGGTTCGGAGTCGGGGGCGGACGCCGCAGTCGTCGAGACCTTCGGGCCATCGAACCGCCACGCGGCGCAACTGCTCCCCGCGATCCGACGGGCGCTCGACCGCGCGGGGGTCGGCCCGGGGGATCTGCTGCTCCTCGCCGCGACCCGCGGCCCCGGATCCTTCACCGGCCTCCGGGTGGGTCTCGCGACGGTTCAGGGGCTTTCGCTCGGCTCCGGAATTCCGGCGGTGGGGGTGTCGAGCCTCGACGCGGCCGCACTCGCCGACCATCTCGAAAGCGCTCTGCCCAACGACCGATCCACTCCCCGACTTTCCACGGTGGACGCGCTCCGGGGGGAACTCTTCGCCGCGGCCTACGAACGGCCGGACTCGCCCGCGGCGGCGGGGCCGGTTCGACTCGCACCGCGGGAAGCGGGACGGTGGGCGCGGGAGCGGAATCTGGGGCGGATCTGCGGACCCGGCGCGGCCCGCTATCGCGAGGAGATCGCCGCGGGAATCGGCAGCGGGACTCCGAGGGCAGCGGCCGGCGGCATGGGGGACGATCGAGAGCACGACGAGTTCGGAAACCGCCCCCCCGGCATCACGATCGCCAGCGATCCGATTCCGCTCGCACCGGCGGCAGCCCGGCTCGGCTTCCATGCCTTTCGCCGCGGCGTCTCCGACCTCTCCCCCCTCTATCTGCGCGACCCCGACATCCACCGCTGACGAAAGGCCCGCCCTATCCACCCCGCGGCGGCGGCGAACCAGCCGCCGGTCGGGACCACCAGCTCCCGAGGGGAATCCCCGGATAGCATCGGCTTCGTGATCCCCACGGCACCCCGACTCTTTCCTCCGCAGGGCTCCGCACCGGAAGCTGCCGGCGGGCCGGTGCGCCCGACCCGCCGCCGGTCGCGCGGAGAGTCGCCGGCCATGCGCCAATACCTCGATCTGAAGCGCGAGGCTGAAGACGCCATCCTCTTCTTCCGCATGGGCGACTTCTACGAGGTCTTCTTCGAGGACGCCCAGCAGGCGGCGCAGGTGCTGAACATCGCCGTGACCTCGCGCCAGAAGAGTGCCGACGGAAGCGCGATTCCGATGGCGGGAGTGCCGCACCACGCCGCCGAGACCTACATCGCCCGACTCGTGCGCGCTGGATTCCGGGTGGCGGTGTGCGACCAGGTGGAGCCCGCCGGCGCCTCGCGCAGCCCGGTGCGCCGCGAGATCGTCCGCATCGCCACCCCGGCCACCTACCTCGACCCCGGGTACCTGGCGGATTCGGAAGCGGCCTATCTGATGGCGGCTGCCGAGCTCGGGACCGCGCAGCGGCCACTGCTGGGAGCAGCCTGGGTGGATCTGTCCACCGGCGACTTCACCGCCGCCGAATTCGGAGCGGAGACCCGCTTCCGGGAATGCGCCGAGGCGATGTCCGCGTTTCGCCCGCGCGAACTCCTCGCGGCGGAGGGCGCACCGCCGCGCGCGCTGCTCGCGGCCGCCGAAGGCGAGCCGCTCCTGACCCGGCGTCCCGGGTTCTGGTTCGAGTTCGAGCATGCGAGGGAGACCCTGCTCCGTCATTTCGGCACCGCTTCGCTCGAATCCTTCGGCGTCGAGGGAAGCCCGGCGGCGGTTGCGGCCGCCGGCGCGGCGATCAGCTATCTGGAGGAGACCCAGCGCGCCCGCCTCGCCCACCTCGTCGCCCTGAAACGCCTCGATACCTCCGGCCGGATGCCGCTCGACCCGGTGACCCTGCGGAATCTCGAGATCTTCCAGACGCTTTCCGGCGCCCGCACCGGCGCGACGCTGGTCGAAACCCTCGACCGCACCTGTACCGGAATGGGCGCGCGGCTGCTGCGGCGCCGTCTCGCCGGGCCGCTGCTAGACAGAGGGTTTATCCGCGAACGGCACCGGGCGGTCGACGAGCTGACCCGCGACCGCACCCTCTCGAACGCTGTCGCCGAAGCGCTCGGGAACTGCCCCGATCTCGAACGGCTGACCTCCCGGGTCGCCCTCCGCGTCGCCGGACCCCGCGAATACCTGAAAGTCGCCGAGGCCCTCTCGGTCGCCGAAACGCTTCGGGAAACCCTCGGCCCGGCGGGCACCAGCCTCCTCTGCAGTATCCGGGAGCGGCTCGATCCGCTCCCACCCATCCGCCGCCGCATCGAAGAGACGGTTGCCGGCGACGCCCCCCTTCTCCTCCGCGAGGGAGGGGTGATCCGGCCGGGGGTATCCGCGGAACTCGACGAGCTGCGGCGCCTCCGTTTCCATGGCCACGAGCGCATCCGGGACATGGAGGCACAGGAGCGGCAGCGCACTGGCATCCCGTCGCTCCGCATCCGCTACAAACAGGTGTTCGGCTACACCATCGAGGTGGGCAAGGGATACGCCGACCGGGTTCCCGAGGACTACCACCGGCGGCAGACCCTGGTGAACGCCGAGCGGTATGTAACCGAGGAGCTGAAGGAGTTCGAGGCACGGGTGGCCAGCGCCGAGGATGGCATCCGCGAGTTCGAATCCCAGCTCTTCCGAGCCCTAGAAGCGGAGGTCGGCGCCGCGGTGCCGGCGATCCTCCGGACCGCCGCCGCGCTCGGAGAAGCAGATGTAGCGCTAGGACTCGCCAACACTGCGTTCTCCCGCGACTATGTGATGCCGGAAATGCACGCTGGATTCGAAATCGAAGTTTCTGCCGGCCGCCACCCGGTGGTGGAAGCGGTCAGCGACGAGCGGTTCGTCCCGAACGACCTCCGGCTCGACGAGGGCTGCTTCCTCATGATCCTCACCGGCCCCAACATGGGCGGGAAATCCACCTTCCTGCGGCAGACGGCGCTCCACGCGGTGATGGCACAGATGGGCTCCTTCGTTCCGGCGGCCGCCGCCCGGCTGCCGGTGGTGGATCGGGTCTTCGCCCGGGTCGGCGCTTCCGACGATCTCTCCCGCGGGCGTTCCACCTTCCTCACCGAGATGGAGGAAACCGCGCACATACTCCACCACACCACCCGGCGCAGCCTGGTGCTGCTCGACGAGGTGGGGCGCGGCACCGCGACCTACGACGGTCTTTCGCTCGCCTGGGCCATCGTGGAACACATCGCACGCGCTCCCGGGCTGCAGATGAAGACGCTGTTCGCGACCCACTACCACGAACTGACCGCGCTCGCCGCGGCGGAACGAGGGGTGGTGAACTTCCATGTCGAGGCGAAAGAGCATCGGGACGAAATCGTGTTCCTGCGCCAAGTGGCCCCCGGCGGCACGAACCGCAGCTACGGCATCCAGGTAGCGAAGCTCGCCGGAATCCCCGCTGCGGTCGTCCAGCGAGCGGGCGAAGTGCTCGGAAGCCTGACCGAAGAAGCCGGCGGGCGCGGCGCCCGGCGGCCGCCACCGGAACCCGGCGTCTCCCACTCCCCGCTCGAGCGGGCGGAACGCCGCGTGGCGGAAGCCCTGCGCGCCGCCGAACCCGACGCGATCAGCCCCAAGGAAGCGCTCGACCTGCTCTATCGCCTCCGGCAGCAGCTCGAACCTGCGGCTTCCCGCACCGCCAGGATGGATTCCGTACCGCCGGAGGGCGCCTGATGATCGACGCACCTGACCGGCGGTTGCAAGCCGGCTCTCTTTTCCTGTTCGTGGCTCTTTTCGCCGGGTGCGGCGACGAACGCCCACGGCCCTTCGCGCTGGCCACCGGGAACACCGCCGGCGTCTATTACCCCCTCGGCGGAGCGATGGCCAGCCGGTTCACCCGCGATCTGCCCGGAGTCGTGGTTCGGGCGGAAGTGACCGCCGGCTCGGTCACGAACCTGATCCAGGTCGCCAAGGGCGAAAGCGACATCGGCTTCGGCCAGGCCGACGCGGTGGCCGACGCTCTCGCCGGCGCCGGCCGGTTCCCCGATTCCCTGCCCCTCCGCATCCTCGCCCGGGTGTACCCCAACATCGTGCACCTGCTCAGCGTCAGCGGGCGGGGGATCTCTGCGGTAGGCGATCTCCCGGGCAAACGGGTCTCCGTCGGCCCCCCGGGTTCGGGAAACGAGGTGACCGCGAGGAATGTGCTGCGGGCGGTGGGAATCGCCGAGACCGACCTGCGCATCCGCCAGATGAACTACACCCAGAGCATCAACGGGCTCAAGGACGGAACGCTCGACGCAGTCTTCCTCGCCGCCGGGCTCGGGGTGTCTTCGGTGATCGAGCTGGGCCTCACCCGCCCGCTGGTGCTGGTGCCGTTCACCCGCGAGGAGATCGCCGCCGTCGAGGCCTCGAATAGCGCCTACCAGGGCATCGAGGTTCCGCCGGGCGTCTATCGCGGGGTGGACACCGAGACCCTCACCCCGTCGCTGTGGAACTTGCTGTTCGTCCACGAGGACCTCGACGAGGGGACGGCCTACGCTCTCGCCGCCTCGCTGCTCGGCGGGCGCGAGGCATTCTCGTCCGTCACCCGGAACGCGAACTTCATCCGGCTCGACAGCCTCGATGCGGTGGGCGCCCTGCCCCTCCACCCGGGGGCGAAGGCGTTCTACGACGAGGAGCGGGCCCGCCGGGGGCTCAAGAAACCGCCCGCCGGAGGAAGGCCATGAGCCCGGACCCGCGCCCGCCGCTCCCCTTCGCGGTGCTGCTCGGCGGCGCGGCACTCTCGCTGTTCCACCTCTGGCAGGCGGTTTTCGGTTCCCTGGGAGCGACCTGGCTCCGGCCGATCCACCTGACCTGGATCCTCGTTCTCGCCTTCCTCCACACCGCTTTCCCCGCCGGGCGTACGGCCGCCTCCCCCCCGGAGCCCGGAGGCGTCCCGCCCGCCCGGAGCCGCCGCGTCCGTCGATTCGATCTCCTCCTCGCCGCCGCTTCGCTCGCCGCCGGCGTGGCGGTGATCCGTTTCGACCGACAGGGGATCGGCCACATCCTCGACGGACTCGACCCGCTCGACCTCGCCGCCGGAGCGGCGCTCCTCGCCATCCTCCTCGAAGCCACCCGGCGGCGAGTCGGTGCCGTGATGACTGCGGTGGTGGGAGTCTTTCTCGCCTACAACGCCCTCGGGGCTTCACTGCCGGGCCTCCTCGCCCACCGGGGGTTCGAGATGGAGCGGATCCTTCGCTTCGAGGTGTTCACCGGGGCGGGGCTCTTCGGCCTGCCTCTGGGAGTGGCGAGCAGCACCGTCTTCGTGTTCGTGTTGTTCGGAACGCTCCTCGAATCCACCGGCGGCGGCCGCTTCTTCATCAACCTGGCGTTCGCCGCCGCCGGGCGGTCTGCGGGCGGGCCGGCGAAGGCGGCGGTGCTGGCCTCGGCAGCGCTCGGGTCGGTGTCGGGGTCCGCCATCGCGAACACGGTGACCACCGGCGCGCTGACCATTCCGATGATGAAGCGCCTCGGCTTCTCCCGCGAGGAGGCCGGAGGAATCGAGGCGGCAGCGTCCACCGGCGGCCAGCTCATGCCGCCGATCATGGGCGCCGGGGCCTTCCTCATGGCGGAGCTCACGAACACCCCCTACCCCCGCATCGTCCTGATCTCGATCCTTCCCGCGCTGCTGTTCTTCGCCGGGGCGCTGCTCTTCGTCCACGGCCTCGCTTCGCGCCGCGGGATCGCGGCGATGGAATCCCGGCCGTCCGTGGTCCGAACCCTCGCCGAAGGCGCGCATTTCCTCGCTGCGATCGCAGTGGTCGTCGCACTGCTGCTGCTCAACTACTCGCCGCCGCTGGTCGGCGCCGCCGGCTGTCTCGCGGTCGTTACCGCGGGAGCACTCCGCCGCCGCACCCGGATCGGGCCGCAGCGTCTCCTCGAAGGATTGGCACGGGGAGCAGTGGCTGCAGTGCCGGTATCCCTCGCCTGCGCCGCCGCCGGAATCGTGGTCGGGGTCATCGGGCAGACCGGAGTGGGACTCCAGTTCGCGGAACTGCTCCTCGGGATGGCCGATGGGTCACTCCTGCCCGCGCTCGCGCTCTCCGGGTTCGCCGCCCTCATCCTGGGAATGGGTCTGCCGGTGACTGCCGCCTACATCGTGGTCGCAGTGGTGGCCGCGCCCGCACTCATCGGCCTCGGCGTCCCGCTGCTCACCGCCCATCTGATCCTGTTCTGGCTGTCCCAGACCTCGAATGTGACCCCGCCGATCGCTCTGGCCGCCTTCGCCGGCGCCGGAGTGGCCGGCGGCCGGCCCATGAGAACCGCCGTCGCCGCCGCACGGCTGGCGCTCGGACTCTTCCTCGTGCCCCTGCTCATGGCCTACACCCCGCTGTTGCCGGCGCCGGGCGAGCCGCTCGGGGTGCCCCAGGGGCTCGCCTTCCTCTCCGGCCTCGCCGCGCTCGGAGCGGCGGCCGTCGCGCTCTACGGCCACGGCATCCGGCTGGCTGGCGTGGTCGAGCGGTTTTCGATGGGGGCGGCGGCTCTGCTTCTCCTGTTCGCCGATCCCGCGGTTCGCCTCGCGGGAGCAGTGCTCGCCCTGATCGCCTTTCTTCCGCAGCTGCGGCGGACGCCGCCGACCCCACCGCCGGACTAGCCAGCCTCGGGGGTTCAGAGCAGCCGCGCGCGCCAGAGGTACTGCAGCGAGGTCACGAGCGTGAGCGCGACCATGGTTCCCAGCAGTACGGGGGTGATGAAGTGGTCGAGCCGGAACTGGTTCGCCAGCAGGATCCACAGAATCCCCACCACATTCGTGACCGTCGCCCACTTCCCCAGCCGACTCGGCGGAAAGTCACGGCGGCCCACCGCAAGGCTGTAGGCGGAGGCCACGATCAGGATCGTCGCGTCGCGCGCCAGCACCAGAGTCGCGATCCACGCCGGGATCCGCACCGAGACGCCCTCGATCGGCGCGGCGAGTGCCACCACCGCCGAGACGATCAGCACCTTGTCGGCGAGCGGGTCGAGCACCGCACCCAGCTGACTGTGCTCCTTCCGGCGGCGGGCGATGACGCCGTCCATGGCGTCGGTGAGCCCCGCGAGCAGCAGCGCGGCGATGGCCCAGGCGAAGCGTCCGTAGATGATGCTGATGACCACCGCCGGCGCGAGCAGCAGCCGGAGCACGGTGAGTTGGTTCGCGAGGGTCATCGGGGCGGGCAGGCCGGGATCAGGGAAAGATCCCGAGCTCCTCGTAGGAGCGGCGGATCTTCTCGAGCGCCACCACATAGGCGGCGATCCGCAGATCCGCCATGCCGAACCGCCGGCTGGCGTCGCGGATCTCGTCGTAAGCGAGCGTCATCTTCTCCTCGAGGCCGCTGACGACCAACTCTTTTTCGTCGGATTGGGTGACGAGCCCGGTGCGTATTTCCGGACTCAGCTGCTTGCCCGCGAGCAGCTCGGCGGCGGTGAGCAGCGCGTTCGCATTGGCGATTTCGAGACGCTTCTCCAAGAGCCCGAAGCGCATGTGCGAGAGGTTCCGTGCCCACTCGAAATAGGACACCACCACCCCGCCGGCGTTCAGATAGACATCCGGGATCACCGGAATCCGCCGCTCGCGGAGGATCCGATCGCCCGCGGGAGTGGTCGGTCCGTTCGCCGCCTCCGCCACCAGCTTCGCCTCGACCAGCGGCGCGGTCTCGGCGTTGATGACATTCTCGATCGCCGCCGGAATCAGCACATCGCAGGGAACCGCGAGCACCGCCTCGGGAGGCAGCTCCGTTTCGGCGGCGGGAAAGCCGCGCACCGTTCCCCGCTCCCGCTGCCACTCCTGAAGCTCGGCCACCGGGATCCCGTCGCCGCCCCGGCGAACGACGGTCGTGTCCCACTCGCCGATGGCGACGATCTTCGCGCCCCGGCGGGAGAGGATGTCGGCGGTGTGGAAGCCGACATTCCCGAAACCCTGGATCGCCACTCGCTTGCCATCGAGCCCGCGGCTCAGTCCGGACCCGGGAAAGTCCTCCACGAATTCGAGCCCGCGGCCGAGGCCGAGGACCACGCCCCGGCCGGTCGCGTCGGCGCGTCCACGCACCCCGCCCTGCGTGACCGGCTTGCCGGTGACGCAGGCGAAATTGTCGATCTCGCCGGGATGCATCGCATCGTAGGTGTCGGCGATCCAGGCCATCTCGCGGGGGCCGGTCCCCAGATCGGGAGCCGGAACATTCACCCCCGGACCGATGAAATTCTTGCGGATCAGCTCGGCGGTGTACCGACGGGTGATCCGCTCCACCTGCTCGGGGCGGTACCGGCGCGGATCGAACGCCACCCCGCCCTTCGAACCGCCGAAGGGCACATTCACGATGGCGCACTTGTAGGTCATGAGCGCCGAGAGCGCGCTGATCTCCTGTTGGTTGACGAGCGGGCTGTAGCGGATACCGCCCTTCAGCGGATGGCGGTGGTGGCTGTGTTCCGCACGCCATCCGGAAAAGACCTCCACCCGGTCGCCGAACTTGACCGGAAACCGAGTGTAGTAGATCGAATCGGTGAGGCAGATCTGCTGGAGCAGACCGGTCGGGAGCTCCAGCTTGCGCGCCGCTTCGTGAACGAGACCGTGAACGCTCCGTTCGAGATCGAGATCCAGGGATCTTCCGTTCGCGGTCATGGGTCGGGATCGTAGAACAGCGTGAGAGGCGCCCGAGCGGGATTCGCGCCGTTCGGGGCCGCCGGTGGATCGAGTGGAGCGGGCAGGAAGTCCCGGACCGCTGCCCGGCAGGCGGCGGGATCCTCGAGGCAGGGGCGGCCGTGGGACGCCCCCTCGATGGTGATCATCCGGCTCGCAGACAGTCCGTTCGCCCGGAAGACCGCCGCTTGGCCGGAGACGGGCGCGCGGCGGTCGGCATCGCCCGCGATCACCAGCACCGGGACCCCGCGTGCGCCCAGCTGCCGGGAGAGCATCTCCACATCCAGGTCTCGGGGCGAAACCCCCGCCGAGAGACGCATTCCCGCGAGGGTGAGATCCCCCGCGGGGAAAGGCGGGAGCCCGAGAAACAGGTCGGCGTAGCGGTCCACCACCGCGGGTGCGCTCTGGAAGACGCTGTCGAGGACGACCCCCGCCGGCCGAAGAGCGGTAGCGACCCCCGCTCCGGCCGCTGCGGCCCCGCCCATGGAGACTCCGTGGAGGACGAGCGGCTCGTCGGGGAACACCTGGCCCAGGTAGTCGGCCCCGGCGAGGACATCGAACCGCTCCAAGTAGCCGAGCGTCGTTCGCTCGCCGCCGCTCCCGCCGTGGCGCCGAAGGTCGAGCAGCAGCGCCCGGCATCCGTTCCGCACGAGCCAGGCGCCGTGCGCCAGGAGCTCGCGCCGAGAGCGAAAGAGGCCGTGCGCCAGGACTACCGAGCAGCGGACCGGCTCCCGGCCCGGCAGCAGCCACGCGGAAACCCGCACCCCGTCGCGGGTCTGGAGGAAGACGGTTCGGTAGGAAAGCCCTTCGTCCGCAGGGGTGGAGGTCAATACCCGATCCTGCGGCCTCGTCCCGGCGAACCGGGTCAGCATCACCCCCACCGCCATCGGAACCCCGAGCGCGAACAGGAGGAGCAGGGTCCCGAACCCGGCGAGCACGAAAAGCCACCGGCGGCGACGGCGGGTTCGAGAACTCACGCGGCGGAGCGCGGTTCCGGCACCCGCGCCACGAAGACCGCCGCGAGGGCGCCGAATCCCGCCATGGCCCAGCAGACCGCCGAGAACCCGAACGGGTACAGCGCGCCGCCGAGCGCCGCCGCGGCGGCGATGCCGAGTTGGGAAAATGTGTTGGAGAAGGCGAGGAAAGCCGCTCTTCGGTTCGGTTCCACGAGTTCGCTGCGGAGTGCGGCGAAGGCGGCGATCCGGGCGACCCCGAAGCAGCCGAAGGCGAGGAGCACGAGGAGGAGCGCCGCACCCGACAGATAGGGCAGCGCCAAGGTGAGGGCGACCACCGCAAACGACGCGGCGAGGGTGAAGCGGCGCTTGCCGAAACGGTCGGCGAGCGGCCCGCTGAGCGGCTGCACCACGAAGATCGCCGCGCCGAAGGCGCCATAGAGCAGCCCGACCTGTTCGAGCGAAAGTCCCCGGCTCTGCTGCATCCACCCCGAGGCATAGGCAGAAACCCCGATCAGGCTGCCGGACATGCAGAAGGCGGCGAGCGCCGCGGTCCGGAGCCGCGGGCGCCGCAGGAACTCGAGATGTCCCGCCAGATGTTGCGTCAGCCCTTTCTTCGGGGAGCGCGCCGGCGCCTCCGGGGGCGCGTTTCGACGCGAGAGCGCCTCTGGCCGCCGCGGGAGAGCGAGCAGCATCCCCGCGCAAACGACAGCGAAGAGGGCGAGCCCGGCATACACCGCAGGGTGCCCGAAGCGTCCCGCAGTGAAAGCGGCCACGACCTGCCCCAGTATCGCCGCACCCATCGCTCCTCCCATCAGGATCGCCATGACCCGTCCCCGCCGTTCGTACGGCACCAGATCGGCGACCCAGGCGATCGCCAGCGCGGCGATGGTCCCGCCGGCCGCCCCGGCTCCGATCCGCGCCAGCAGGAAGGCGCCGTACCGCGGATAGAACGCGATCACCGCCGCCGAGCCGAAGAGCACCAGCACCGCTCCCAACAGGTAGCGGCGGCGCCCCCTGACATCGGACAGCGGACCGACGACCAGCGCGGTCAGCGAGGCGGCGAAGGCGTAGGCGGAAAGCGCGAAGCCCACCGCAGGCACCGAAACCTCGAGCCCGTCGGCGAGCACCGCGATGAGCGGCGTGATCACCTGCTGGTCGAGCAACCCGACTCCGAGCGTCGCTCCCAGCACCGTCCCCGGCCAAGCGAAGGAAGGCGTGCTCGAACGGTCGCTCATGGCAGTCGGGAGGGGCGAAAACCCGGAGGCTCGGGTATTCTCGCGCTGCCCCGCCATGTCTGTCCTCGAAAGGTTCACCTCACCACTCAAAAGCCGCGACGCAGCGGCGCGCCTCAGCGCGGTGCAGCGGCATCCGGTGGAGGATACGGAAACGCTCGCGCAGCTGGCCCGCCAGGACCCCGACCCGCGCGTCCGCAAGGAGGCCATTCGTCGGATCGAAGCTCCGCGGGTACTCGCTGCGCTCGGGACCACCGCCGGAGACGAGGCCGCCAGACGACTGGCCCGGTCGAAGAGCGAATCGCTGCTGGTCAAGATCGCTGCGGACGACCGGGATCTGGAAGAGTCCCGCCGGGCACTCGGGCTGCTCGGCCCCCTCCGCGCTCTCGCCGAAGTCGTCTGCCGAGCGCGTTTCGACGCGATTCGGGACGAAGCCTTCGATCGGCTGACCGATGTCGGAGATGGGGAAGCTGCCGCCGCGGAGCAGGAGGCGGCGTTCGCCCTCGTCGCTGCGCGGGCGGGGGAGCCTTCCTTGCGGAGACGAGCTCTGGAGGCGATCCGTGGAGACGCAGCCTTGATGCAGGTGGCGACGGGCGCCGGAGCCCGGGAGATCGCCCAGGCGGCAGTTCGCCGGATCGAGGACCCGGAGGTGCTGCTCGGCGTCGCGGGCAACAACGCTCCGAAGAGCGTGCGGCGGCTCGCCCAGCGGCGGGCCGAAGAGCGGTTGCCGGAAAACCATCCCGAAAGGGCGCGAGCGCGGGAAAAGGCGGTCCGGGCCCTTCTGGAGCGGCTCGAAGGCGGCGACCCGGAGAGCGTGGCACGGAGCCCGCAGCTCTTCGCCGAAGCGGAGACGCTCGCCGCCGCCGGACCGCTCGACGACGGACTCCTCCGCCGGCTCGCCGCGGTGCGGGCTCGGCGGGAGGACCACGAGGCGCGGGCCGTGAACCGTGAGAGCCTTTTCGCTCCCCTCCCGGAAGCGGCACTCCGCCGTCCCGCCGCCCCGGCGGGGGGGAGCCCCGATCCTTCGGTCCCTCCCGAATACACCGAGCTCCTCGCCCGCCTCGAAGATCCGGAAGCGGAGCTCTCCGTCTCCGCAGTGGACGACGCCGAAAGGGAGGCCGGCCGGCTGCTTTCGGAGTTCGCCGAGGACTCGGAGACCCGCGTGCACCTCGCCGCTGCGCTCCGGGAGGCGCGCTCCCGCGCCTTCGACCGGAAGAAACGCCGCGCCGGAGAATTCGAACTCGCCGAAATGGCCGATCATGCGGCGGCACTCGCCCGCTCGCTGAAGAGCGAACCCGAGGAAGTGGCCGTGGACGCCGCGCAACGGGAATTGACGC
This sequence comes from Vicinamibacteria bacterium, assembly GCA_963422395.1. GTDB lineage: Bacteria > Acidobacteriota > Vicinamibacteria > Marinacidobacterales > Marinacidobacteraceae. The sequence continues at coordinate 1,755,015 of OY729431.1, forward strand.
GGCTGGTGCGGCGCTTCGAGAAGAGGGATCCCCCGAAGGCAGCAGCCCCCGAACGCGAACGGTTCGAGAGCGCGGTCGCGGACGCCGAAGCGCTCCTCGCCGCCGCAAGGGAGGCCCGCGCCGAGCGGCGCCGCAAGGCCCGGGAGCGTTTCGACGCGCTCGATCGACGCCTCGAAGCGCTCGAGGCCTCCGCTCCCCTGCCGCTCGAAGACGCGGAGACCGCACTTCGCGACCTCGGCGCGCTCCGCAGCGACCGCGCGGCGTGGAAGGCCGCCGGGCCGGAAGCGGCGGCGCGTTTCCAGCGGCGTCAGGCGGCGCTCCTCCCGCGGCTCCGCGAAGCTCGGGAGGAACGCGAGTGGCGCCACTGGTCCAACCTCGAGGGACAGGCGGAGCTGATCCGACAGGCGCGGGCGCTCCTCGAAGTGCCCGAGGGCACCGATGACGCCCGGGTGGACCGCGAACTGACCCGGCTGGAGCGATCCTGGCGCGAGGTGCGCCACACGAGCCGCGACCGCGGTCAGGAGCTTTGGGAGGAGTGGGGGCAAGTCCGCGGCCAGCTCCTTTTGCGAGTCGCGCCGTTCCGCGAGGCCCGGGAGCGCGATTTCGCGGAGAGGCTCGAAGGTCTGGATGCGATCGCCGCACAGGCCGAGACGATCGCGGATGCTTCGGACCCGAGCCGGGCCGCCGAAATGCGCGCGCTGATGAGCGACTGGCGAGCTCGGGCGAAAGGAATGGGGAAGCGCACGGAACCGGTCTGGAAGCGCTTCCGTGCTGCGAACGACCGTTATTTCGAGGCGCTGCAGGAGAGCCGAGCGAAGCGGCTCGCCGAATTGGCAGCGAACATCCCGATCCGGGAGGAACTGATCCGCCGGGCGAAAGCCCTCTTGGCAGAGGAGTCTGCCAAGGCCTCCGAAGAGGCGGTGCGCAGCGCGGTTCGAGAACTGATGCACGCATGGAAGGAGGCCCCGCCCATCCCGCGGAAGCGGTCGGACCGGCTGTGGGAGGAGTTTCGCAGTGCCTGCGACGCGGCGCGGGATCGCTTCCGCAAGACCGTAGATTCGGAGACGGACAGGGAGGGCGGCGAGCCGGCGCCCGTCGAAGCGGAGCGGCAGACCGCGCTCCGGGCCCGCGTCGCCGAAGTGACGGCGCTGCCTTCCGCCGAGCGCCCCGGCGCCGCGGCAGCAGCCTGGAGTGAATACCGGAAGATACAGCGGGACGGCAACGGCGACACCGGTTCCGAAAAAGCGGGCACCGCACTGCACGCCTGCCTGCGCGAGGCCTTCGAGAAAGCCCCCGAATCCTTCGCCGGCACCCGCTTCGACCAGGAGGCGCTCGCCGAGCGGCTTCGCGGGCTCCTCGGATCCATCGAACCACTCGCCCGCCGCGGCGACCGGGCGCCCAAGGAGGGAGGCGTCGCGATGTTCGCCGAACATCTGCAGCGCACCTTCGGCCAGGGACGCGCCGCCGACCGCGACGCCGAAGCCCGCGGCGCCGCCCGGACCGCCCGGCAGATACTCGAACGGGCGCGCGCCTCCGGCCCGGCGCTCTCCGAGGCGGCGGCCGCTTCGCTCACGCGCATCGAGCAGTTGGTGAAGGAGGTCATCTCCCGCGCTCCCCCGCCCCCGAAGCAGTTTCCAGACGAGCAGAAGCGCCGCTCTCCCCGCCGCCCGTTCCGCTCCCGACAGGACGGGCCCCGCGAAAGGCCTCGCCGCGACCGGCCCGCCCGCTGATTCCTTCGCCGCGTCTCGCAAGGCCCTCGAACTCTCGCAGGCCCCGTTCGCCGGAAGCATCAGCCTCCCTGTCCGGGCTCGCCCCGGACCAGCGCTGCTCCGCGGCCAGAAAAAAAGACCTGTTGCGCCCGAGCCTCCGGCTCGGGCGCGGCGCAGCGGGGGTATGGGTGAAAAGGGGGTAGACCCCCTTTCACGAATTGGTAACCCCGAAGCCGAACTCGCTGCCTCCGGCAGCAGTTCGGCTTCCCGGCGCGGAGCGCCGGGCGGTGCGGGAACGGGGCGTCCCGTTCATCCCACAAGGGTGCGCAACGCAATCCGACATCACGCCCCGTTCTCGAACCGCTCAGCCCGAGGGGCGACGCAGGGAGAGGGCGATGCGGTCAGCGATGGTGCGGGCGAGCCGCCGGCGCTGGCCAGCCTCGTCCGGCGGGGAGCCCAGCGGAAAGCGCTCTGCGAAGACATGGGGGCGCGCCGCATCGTGGACCAGCAGCACATCCAGCCGAACGGTTTCTGCCGTTTCCGACTCCCCGCTTCCGCGAACAGAGGAGAGCGGCACCCACGACGAGCCCGGGGCGAGCGGCTGTCCCGGGCCGGATTCCAGGCTGCCGACGAGCACATAGTCGGCGCCGAGCCGCGCTCCGATGCGGAGGAGCCCGTCCTCCCGCTCCCGGGGGCTCAGCACCGGACGGAGGCGGCGCGGAGAAATCTCGAATATTCCCTCCGGATCGCCTCCGAGCCGCTCCCGGACCGCCTCCGAGAGCTGGCGCGCGAAGCCGACGAGCTCGCCGCGCCCCGTCCGGTCGTCGAAATCCGGGACGAGGAGCACCGGGCGCCCCGGCGGGTCGGGGCGCCGAAGCGCGCTCGGCTTCCCGGCGAAGGCGATCAGGCCGAGGACGGTTCCGAAGACGACGATCCCGCCTGCCACCAACAGGCCGCGCGGAGCCGTGTCGCTCATCTTGCCCCCGGACGCCTCGGCGGCGATCATACGGCCCGAAACCGAGATCCACCCTTGTTGCCAGCCGTCGCCCTCGTGAAGCAGGTCCCCGACCGAAACTCGGCGTTTCGCCTTGCCGGGGACTGGATCGACGAGTCGAGCCTGGGATACGGCATGAGCGACTACGACCGCTCCGCCGTCGAGGCGGTCCTGGCGTTACGGGATGCCGGTTTGGTCTCGGAAACGGCAGTGGTGACCGCCGGGCCCGACGAAGCGAGTCAGGTCCTCCGCACCTGCCTCGCCATGGGCGCGGATCGAGGGGTGCACCTCGTTTGCGACCGGCGCGCTCTCGCAGATCCGTTCCCGGTAGCTCGCGCGCTCGCCGACGCCGTGCGCGACCTGAACCCCGCTGTCGTGACCGCAGGGCTCGTCACCGAAGACAGTGCCCACGGACAGGTCGGCGGCCTGGTGGCCGGTCTGCTCGGGTGGTCTTGGGCATCGGCGGTCACCGCGATCCGGCTCCGGGAGGATGTGGTCGAAGCGGAGCGCGAGCTCGAGAACAATCGGACGGCGGTGGTCGAGCTGCGGCTGCCCGCGGTGCTCGCGGTGCAGACCGGCATCAACACCCCGCGCTATGCGAGCCTGCGCGGCATCATGGCATCGCGGCGGAAGCCCGTCCGGCGCGTGGAACCGCCGACGCTCCGCACGCCCCCCGAAGCCGCTGGGCTCCGCCGGTTGACGCTCCGAAGACCCGACCGCAGCGCCGGCGCGGAAATTCTCGAAGGGGCGCCGGAAACGGTGGCGGAGGCACTCGTCGAGCGAATCCGCTCCGGCGCCGGGATCGCATTTCGAGGGCGCGGCCGATGAGCCGGCGGGTTCTCGTCCTCGCGGAGCGGGACGGCCGCGGAGTCGCCGAGATCACTTTCGAACTGCTGGAAGCGGCAGCGCGCCTCGCCGAAGACCCCTCCGGGGTGTTCGTGGCGCTCCCCGCCGCCGATGCGGACGAGGCCGAGGCCGCCGCCGATGGCCTGCCGGCGGCGGAGATCCTCGGCGTTTGCGGGCCGGCGCTCGCCGCCTACAGCGCCGATGGATACGCCGAAGCCATCCTCCAGGCCCGGGAGGCAGCCGGGGCCCACTGTGTCCTGCTCCCGCACACCTCGATCGGCTGGGACACCGCACCTCTCGCCGCGGCCCGCAGCGGCGCCGCGGCGGCTACCGGGGCGACCGGCTTGCGTTGGACCGACGAGGGACTCTTCGTCTCCCGGAAGGCGTTCTCGGGCAAGTTCGTCCAGGAGGTCCTGCTCCCGGGGCTTCCCGCGGTCGCCACCGTCGAGCGGGGCACCTTCCCCGCCCGTATCTCCGGCGGCGCCGCTTCGTTCCGCGTGCTTCCCTGCCGGGTCCGGCCCGAAGACCTGCGCTCCCGGCTGCTCGAAGTCCGGGAGGTCGAATCCGCGGGAGAGGTGGACCTGCCGGCGGCCGAGGTGGTGGTCGCCGCCGGACGCGGTATGGGGGGGCCGGAGAATCTCCCTCTCCTGGAGGAGCTCGCCCAGGCGCTCGGCGGGGTGGTTGGCGCCTCGCGGGCGGTGACCGACGCCGGCTGGCTTCCGCACGACCGCCAGATCGGCTCCAGCGGGGCGACGGTTTCGCCGAAGCTCTACCTGGCGTGCGGCATCTCGGGCGCCATCCAGCACCTCGTGGGAATGCGCGGCGCCCGCTTCGTGGTCGCCATCAACAAGGACCCCGACGCTCCCATCTTCGGCGCCGCCGATCTAGGGGTGGTCGGCGACGCGCTGGAGGTTCTGCCCGCCCTCAACGAAGCCATCCGCAAGGCGCGATAGAACCTGCCCTGGTCGAGCCCTCGCTCCGCGCTGCACCCCCACCACCGCTCCGGCTGCTACACCATCGCTTCGGGACGGACCCATTCGTCGAACTGTTCCGCAGTGAGCAGATCCAGGGAGATCGCCGCCTCCTTGAGCGAGGTTCCGTCGGCGTAGGCCTTCTTGGCGATGCGGGCGGCGTTGTCGTAGCCGAGGTGCGGGTTCAACGCCGTGACCAGCATGAGCGAGTTTTCGAGGTTCTGCCGGAGACGCTCCTCGTTCGGTTCGATTCCGACGACGCAGCGCTCCCGGAAGGAATCGCAGCCGCCTTCGATCAAACGGGCGCTGCCGAGGAAGTTGTGGGCGATGAGGGGCTTCATCACATTCAGCTCGAAGTTCCCCCCCGCCCCGCCGATCCCGATCGCCACATCGTTTCCTAGCACCTGCGCGGTGGCCATCAAGAGCGCTTCCGACTGGGTGGGATTCACCTTGCCCGGCATGATGGAACTTCCCGGTTCGTTCGCCGGAAGGAGGATCTCGCCGATCCCCGAACGCGGCCCCGACGCCAGCCAGCGGATGTCGTTGGCGATCTTGTGGAGCGACACCGCCACCGTCTTCAGCGCGCCATGCGCGGCGACCAGCGCATCCCGGGAGGCGAGAGCCTCGAACTTGTTCGGCGCGCTCCGAAACTCGCACCCGGTGAGCCGGCTGAGCCAGCGGGCCGCCCGCGGCCCCATTTCCGGAGGGGCGTTCAGCCCGGTGCCCACTGCGGTGCCGCCGAGGGCGAGCTCCCGGAGATGGGGGAGCGAACCTTCGATGCGCAGGGCGCCGTGTTCGAGCTGGACCCGGTAGCCGGAGAACTCCTGCCCGAGGGTCAGCGGGGTGGCGTCTTGCAGGTGGGTGCGTCCGATCTTGACTACCGAGGCGAACGCCTCCGCCCGCTCGCCAAGCGCGGCAGCGAGCGCCCGCACTGCCGGAAGCACCCGTTGCTCGAGAGCGAGCACCGCCGCCACATGCAGGGCGGTGGGGAAGACATCGTTCGACGACTGCCCCCGGTTCACATCGTCGTTCGGGTGGACGAGCCGCCCCTGACCTCGCTGGCCCCCGAGCAGTTCGCTGGAGCGATTGGCGAGCACCTCGTTCATGTTCATGTTGGACTGGGTGCCGCTCCCGGTCTGCCAGACGAGCAGGGGAAACTCCTCCGGGTGCTCTCCCGCCAGCACTTCCCCGGCGGCGGCGGCGATGGCGTCCGCTTTCTTCTCGAATCTCGAGTCGAGATCCCGGTTCACGAGCGCAGCGGCCTGCTTCACGAAAGCGAGCGCACGAACGATCTCTGACGGCATCCGTTCTCCCGAGATCCGGAAGTTCCGCCGGGACCGCTCGGTCTGCGCTCCGTAGAGGCGCACCGCCGGCACCTCCACATCGCCGAGCGTGTCCCGCTCGATCCTCGTATTCGACTCGGTCATCGGCGCCTCCCGCCGTCAGTCGCCCTGCATCGGTCGTCCCGCGGCGCACAGAATCGTACCGTCGGGAGTACCCGAGTTCCTTCCCTCGTAGCAAGCGGGATTACGATAGGAGACTGCCCCGATGACGCCTTCCCCCGCCCGATCCGCTGCCTCCCCGATCCGCCGGTCGATCCGCGGCGCTGCCGCGGTTCTCGCGACCGTCCTCGCTGCCGTCCCGGCAACCGCCCGCACGAACGCCGAAACGAGCGCCCGCCGGAACTACTTCGTCTATGTGGCCGCCGAGTCGGACGACACCGTGGACCTGGTGCGGTTCGGGCCCGACGGCGGCGAGCTGCTCCGGCGCATTCCCGTCGGGATCCTGCCGAACGAGATCGAGGGGCCGCACGGAGTGCGCGTCTCGCCGGACGGCCGGCACTGGTACGTCTCGATCGCCCACGGGATGCCGTACGGCACCGTGCACAAGTTCGAGACCGGCACCGATCTCGAAGTCGCAGACACCACTGCGGGGCTCTTCCCGGCGACCATGGACATCAGTCGGGCGACCGGTTTCCTGTTCGTCGTGAACTTCGATCTCCACGGGGACCATGTTCCTTCGAGCGTGTCCGTGATCGACACCGTCTCGATGACCGAGATCGCCCAGATCGAACAGGGGGTGATGCCGCACGGATCCCGATTCGGTCCCGACGGGATGCTCGCCTACTCGGTCGCCATGATGAGCGCCGAGCTGTTCGAGATGGACACCATGACCCTCCAGCCGCGCCGCCGGATGCTCCTCACCGGCGACGACGCCACGACCGGTGCGGTCTCCGAAGCGGACGGCCATCGCGGCCACTCGATGGGCGGCGGCAACGCAAGCCCCACCTGGGTGCAGCCGGCGCCCGACGGCCGGCACGCCTATGTGGCGCTGCAGGGGCTCGACCAGATCCTGGAAGTGGACCTTGCGGCCTGGGAGCCCCGGCGGCGATTCCCCACCCGGAAGGGGCCGTACAACCTCGACGTGTCCCCCGACGGCAAACACCTGGTAGTGACCGAGAAGACGAACCACTCGGTGGGATTTTGGGATCTTGCGTCCGGAACCGAGCGCGCCTCGGTCCCCGCCTCGGCCCGGATCACCCACGGAGTGGTCATCACTCCGGACAGCAGCTTCGCCATCGTGACCGTCGAAGAGATCGGCGGCGAACCGGGCCGGGTCGAGTTCTACGACCTGGAGACCCTGGAACGCGAGGCCGTCGTCGAGGTCGGCAAACAGGCGTCCGGGATCGCCTTTTGGAAAATGGAGTAGCGGCCATTCCTGCCGCAGTATCCCGGCGGCGCCGCCGGCGGGCCGCCGCCTGGCTGATCTGCTCGCTCGCCGGAGCCGGCTGCGGCCCCGCCGAGCCGGAACGGGGATCGAAGACGGCGGCGGACTGGCCGGACCGGCACGCCGAGTACGACGGCGCACTCGGGGAGGTCCCCGAATACCGCGCGCTCCAGGAGCGGCTCGCCAGCGGCTGGAACACCTGGGACAGCCGGAGCGTGCTGCGGTACGTGCTGCTCCCCGAAGGGTTCGCGGTGGACCTGGGGATCAAGCGCCACGCCTTTCTCGACGAGGACCATCTCGGCGAGGCGCTCATCGGGCGGACGGGGGAGGACGCCGAACGAATCCGCCCCGGGATCCACGCCCTGGACGGCTCCTACCTTCGGCTCGAACTTCGCTGGCGAGGGCTGTCGGCCACCGTGGAGGCGGGCCACGACGGGGAAGAGCTGGTGGTGCTCATCACCCCCGAGGGCACCCCGGAGGCCCCCTTCGAGCTGGTGGTGAGCGCCGGCATGGCCTGGAACCGGCCCGGCGCCGTCGAAACCACGCCGGCAGGCTTGCACGCCCGACTCCCCTCCGGCCGCCGGTTGGTCCGGGTGGCCGGAATCACCGAGCGGGATCCCTACACCGGTGGGCTCACCCCGCACCGGGTGGTCCGACTTTCCGGTCCGGTCGGAGTGGCCACCGGCCCGCCCGGCGGCGAGCCGCCCACCGCCGCCGGTATCCGGGCGGTGCTCGACCGGCGCCGCGCGGAACTCGAAGACCGCGCCGCTGCGTTCGGCGAGCTCGAGGAGGCGTGGCTCGCGGTGACCTCGGCGGTTGCCTGGAACACCGTCTTCGAACCCCGCCACGAGCGGGTGGTCTCCACCGTCGGGCGGCTCTGGAACCGCGAATACGGCGGGGTCGCGCTCTTCGGCTGGGACAACTTCTTCCTCGCCTACCTCGCCGGACTCGGGAGCCGCGATCTCGCGCTCGCGAATGTCATCGAACATCTGCGGGGGCGCACCGCCGAGGGCTTCCTGCCGAACGACAACCGGGGGAACGGCAGCAAGTCCTGGGACCGGTCCCAGCCGCCGGTGGGCGGAATCCTGGTGCGCGAGGTTCTGCGCCGCTTCCCCGAGCGCTGGTTCCTCGAAGCGGTCTTCGATCCGCTGCTTCGATGGAACCGCTGGTGGCCCCGGGCGCGGCGGAACGGAGCGCTGCTCGCCTACGGCTCCCACGAGGCGCCGAACCCCTTCGGCGAACCGGTGGTGCGCACCACGATCGCAGCGGGGTACGAGTCGGGGATGGACGACTCGCCGATGTACGAGGATGTCCCGTTCGATCCGCGGAAGAACACGCTGGAGCTCCAGGATGTAGGGCTCGTGAGCCTCGTCATCGCCGACTCCCGAGCACTCGCCGAAATGGCGCGCCGGCTCGGGCGGGAGACAGAAGCGCGGGAACTCGAAGGCCGGGCCCGACGCTTCACCGACGCCCTGGATGCGCTCTGGGTCGAGGATCGCGGCTACTACCTGAACTACCGCACCGACCAGAACCGTCCGTCGGAGCGCCGCTCGCCCACGCTCTTCTATCCACTGCTCGCCCGCGCCGCCCCGCCCGAGCGAGCCGCCCGCCTGATTCGGGAGCATCTGCGGAACCCCGAAGAGTTCTGGGGCGACTTCGTACTGCCTTCGACGAGCCGCGACGACCCCGCTTTCCCGCTCCAGCGCTACTGGAAAGGCGCAATCTGGCCGCCGCTCAACTTCCTCACCTACCTCGGGCTCCGCAACGCCGGCGATCACCGCACCGCGGCGGAACTCGCCGCCCGCTCGCTCGACATGTTCCTCGCCGGCTGGCGGGAAAAGGGGTACGTGAGCGAGAACATCTCCTCGATCACCGGCAGCGGGGACGACGAACGGCTCTCGAGCGACCCGTTCCACTCTTGGGGGGCGCTGCTCGGAGTCATGGCGTTCCTCGAAGCGGGGTATCTGGATCCTCCCGAGGCGCCCCTCCCGGAGGCGCCGGCCTCCGACCGGCCATGATCCGGAGAGGGCCCCTGCCCGCCATGCAACTCCGGTTCGCTGCGGCACTCCTGTTCACCGGAGCGTCCTTCGCCTCCCCCGGGCAGGATCCACCGCCTCCCTGGCAGGACCCCGGGGTGTTCGAGATCGGGAGGGAGCTGCCGCGCGCCTCGTTCACTCCCTTCCCGACCCGGGAAGCCGCGATCACCGGCAGAGCGGAAGACTCGCCGCGCCGTCTCTCGCTGAACGGCCGCTGGCGCTTCCACTGGGTCCCTCGCCCCGCCGAGCGGCCGCGGGATTTCGCAGAACCCGCCTTCGATGTCTCCGGCTGGGACGAGATCCCGGTCCCGTCGAACTGGGAGCTCCACGGATACGGCTACCCGGTCTATCGCGACGAGTCCTATTCGTTCCCGGCGGACCCCCCGTTCGTTCCCGAAAACGACAACCCGGTGGGCTCCTACCGGCGGGACTTCCAGATTCCGGAAGCGTGGAGCGGACAGGAGGTCTTCCTCCGCTTCGACGGCGTCTATTCGGCGTTCTTCGTCTGGGTGAACGGCGATTTCTCGGGCTATAGCGAAGGCAGCCGCACTCCCGCAGAGTTCCGGATCACGGACGCGCTCCACTCCGGCGCGAATACGCTGGCGGTCCAGGTCTTCCGCTGGAGCGACGGCAGCTACCTCGAGAGCCAGGATTTCTGGCGGATCAGCGGGATCGACCGCGAAGTCTCGCTACTCGCCCGCCCGCGGACCTTCCTCCGGGACTTCTCGGTCCGCGCCGACCTCGCGGACGGCCATCGCCGCGGCGTCTTCCAGCTCGACGTCGCGCTCGCCCACCGCGGCCCGGGCGCCGCCTCCGGGGAACACACGCTCGCAGTCGAACTCTTCGACCCGGAAGGGAGCCCGGTCTGGACCGAACCGCGCACCGCCTCGCTCGCGGTGCCGACCGGCGGGGAGGTCTCGGCCGCAGTCGCGGAGCCGCCGTTCCCGGTCGCGCCCTGGACCGCAGAGACGCCGAACCTCTACCGCCTGGTTCTGACGCTGCGGGGGCCGGCGGGCGCGGTGCGCGAAGCGGTCTCGACGCGCATCGGCTTCCGGCGGGTCGAGACCCGGAACGGCCGGCTGCTGCTGAACGGCCAGCCGATCGTCCTGCGCGGGGTGAACCGCCACGAGCACGACCCCGAGCACGGCCATGTGGTGTCCGAGGCATCCCTGCTCGAGGACATCCGGCTGATGAAGCAGCTGAACATCAACGCGGTTCGGACCGCCCACTACCCGAACCTGCCCCGCTTCACCGAGCTGACCGACGAATACGGGCTCTATGTGGTGGACGAGGCGAACCTCGAGTCCCACGGCATGGGTTTCCTGCCCGAAGTCACCCTCGCCGGACGAGCGGAGTGGCGCGCTGCGCACCTCGACCGGATCCGGCGGATGGTGCTCCGCGACCGCAACCACCCGTCGGTGATCGGGTGGTCGCTCGGCAACGAAGCGGGCGACGGAGAGAACTTCGACGCCGCCTCGGAATGGCTCCGCGAGACCGACCCCGGCCGGCCGATCCTCTACGAACCGGCGGGCGAGCGAGACATCGTGGACATCGTCGCGCCGATGTATGTGCGCCCCTACTGGCTCTCCCGCTACGCCGCGTCCGGGACCGCGAAACCGTTCCTGCTCGTGGAGTACGCCCACGCGATGGGAAACAGTGTGGGGAACCTCGCCGACTACTGGGAAGTCATCGAGAGCGACCCCCGCTTCGTCGGCGGCTTTCTCTGGGATTTCGTGGACCAGGCGCTCCTCGCCAGCGACGAGGCCGGACGGCGCTATTGGGCCTACGGCGGCGACTTCGGCCCGGCGGGATTCCCGACCGACGGGAACTTCCTGGTGAACGGGCTGGTCTCGGCGGACCGGCGCCCCCATCCCCACGCCTTCGAGGTGAAGAAGGTCTATCAGCCGGTCCGGGTTCGGGACGCCGCGCTCGCCGAAGGCCGGGTCGTGGTGGAGAACCGGCGCGCCTTCACCGATCTCTCCGACCTGGCGGGGAGCTGGGAGATCACGATCGACGGAGCGGCCGCCGCCTCGGGCGCCCTGCCCCCGCTCTCGACGCCGCCCGGCGCCGCCGAGACGGTGACGCTCGATCTGCCGGAGCTCGCGGCGGACCCCGGCACCGAATCGCTGCTCACCATCCGCTTCCGAACCCGCGAAGACGCCCTGCTCCTTCCGGCGGGACACGAGGTCGGCTGGGACCAGTTCCTGCTCCGAAGCGCGACCCCGGTTGCAGCCGGAGCGCCCGCCGGCGTCCCGCTCCGGGTCCGAGAGACCGCTGCTTTCGTCGAAGTGAGCGGTTCCATGGGGACGCCGACGGGTGCGATGGGGGATCCCGGATTCCGCTTCCGCTTCGACCGCGAGCTCGGCATCCTCCGCTCGTTTCGAGCCGGCGGGCGCGAGCTGATCGTGTCCGGCCCGAACCCCAACTTCTGGCGAGCCCCCACCGACAACGACTACGGAAACGGTTTTCCGGTGCGCTCCGGGGTCTGGCGGCTCGCCGGACGCCCGCCCGCCCGCGCGCTCGAAGGGATGTCGGTCGCCGCCGCTCCGGACGGACGCCGGGTCGCGGTCGAGAGCCGCTTTTCGCTCCGCTCCGTCGGGACGCGCTACTCGCTCCTCCACGAGATCTTCCCCGACGGGACACTCGCGGTCCGAGCGCGGATGACGGGGGTGGACGAGGAGCTGCCCGAAATTCCACGCTTCGGAACGCTGCTCACCTTGCCAGGCTCGCTCACCCGCGCCGCCTGGTACGGCCGGGGGCCCTTCGAGAACTACTGGGACCGCCGCACCGGCGCCGCGGTCGGCCGCTACCGAAGGGCGGTGGCCGAACTCGCCCACCCCTATGTCCGGCCCCAGGAGACCGGGACCCGCACCGATGTCCGCTGGGCGGCGCTCACCGACCCGGACGGCGCCGGGCTCCTCGTCGTCGGGCTCCCGCACTTCTCCTTCTCCGCCCTGCCGTACCGCATCTCGGACCTCGACGGCGGAGAGACGAAGACCCGCCGGCACGCGGTGGACCTCGTTCCGCGGGACGAAGTGACCCTGACGGTGGACTACCGGCAGACCGGCGTCGGCGGCGACGACTCCTGGGGAGCGGTGCCCCACCGGGAATACACCCTCTGGCCGCAGGACCTCGAATACCGCTTCCTGCTCCGCCCGCTCCTCGCCGGGGAGGATCCCGGAGCAGCGGCCAGGACCGCGTTTCCCGATGCGGCGGCCGCGGCGGCGGCGGCCCGCCGGTCGCTCGATCTCCACGACTTCGGCGAGCGGAATCTCGTCCGGCACCTGGCCCGAAGCGCTTTGCTCCGGGTCGAACCGCCGCAGTCCTCTCCCTATTCCGCCGCCGGCGACGCCGGCCTGACCGACGGCGTGCGGGGATCGGTGGACCGGCGCGGCGGACACTGGCAGGGATACCACGCCGAGACGGTCACCATCCGGCTGGATCTGGAAACGCCGCAACCCCTCGGCTCGGTCCAGCTCGCCTTCCTCCAGCACCCGAACTCCGGGGTGTACTTCCCGCGCCGCGTCGAGGTCGCTCTGAGCCCCGACGGCGCTTCCTTCGGCGAGCCGATCGCTCACGCGGTCCGGGACCCGGAGGGCGCCGACGCGCCTCCGAAGACCGGCCGCCAGCGGGTGACCATTCCGCTCGCGGGTCCGCTGGATGGTTCGCTTACGGGCGCTTCCGCCCGCACCCTCCTCGTCCGGATCACCGGCGTCGGCGAGATTCCGGCCCCCTGGCCCACCGGCCCCGACGGCGCTCGCCGCGATGGCGAGACCGCCTGGATCTATCTCGACGAGATCATCGTCCGCTGACCGACCGACCGGCCCGGGCGGCGGGGCCGGCGCGGTCCGTCAGCCGCCCAGGAAGCTGCGGGCGAGCATCCCCATCCCGTAGCCGAGGTAGTTCCCGACCGCGTAGCCGGCGAGCGCCACCGCGATCCCCGGAAGCAGCCGATCGCCGTAACCGCGCGCCGAGGCGATCGCCACTGCCGAGGCGGCCCCGCCGATGTTCGCCTGGGACGCCACCGCCAGCGTGCCGGTGTCGAAACGGAGCAGCCGCCCCAACCCGAAGATCACCAGCCCGTGGACGCCCACCGTGATCAGGGCGAACAGGAAGAGCGCCGGGCCGGCGGCGAGCATCTCCGAGACCAGCGATTGCGCGCCGTTTCCGGCGAGGAACAGGAAGATCAGCGCGTTGCCCAGAACCGGCGCTCCGCGCAGGCGGCGAACGACCGGCAGATGGCCGAGGAGGAGCGCGATCGAAGTCAGCCAGAGCACCGCGGGGATCGCGGGGAGCGCCGCGCCGAGCAGGCGCGCCGCGGTCATCGTCCCGAGAGTGATCGAGACGAGCCCGAAGAAGTCCATCACCCGCAGGCTCTCGCCGCTCTCCTTGAGCCGCTGCTCGAGCGTCATCGGCCCCGACCGAACCCCCTCCTCCTGTCTTGCCGGAGATCTTGCCGGGTTGGAGTTGCGGCCGCGCCGCAGGAGTGCCGGCAGCCCGAGGCAGGCAGCGAGCCAGGCCACCGTCACGATCACATCGGCGGCCACCGCCCCCGACATCAGGTTCGGGTCGGTGCCGAAGGCGCTCGCCAGCGCGTAGAAGTTCGCTCCTCCCCCGATATAGGTCCCGGTGAACTGGCCGGTCAGCTTCCAGGCCTCGGCGCCCACTGCGCCGGACAGCAGCACAGTGGCGAGCAGGGTCCCGAGCATCGTTCCGAGAGCTCCGAGGCCGAACGCCCCGAGCATCGTTCTTCCCGCCTGCCGGATCGTCCGCAGGTCCACCGCCAGCAGGATGAGCACGATCGCCGCGTTCACCCAGATCGTCCCGAGCTGGTTGTACGCCGCGGCGTCGCCGGGAAGGACTCCCGAGTTCGAGAGCAGCATCCCGAGCGTCAGGCACAGAAGGCCCGCACTCGCCGCGCGGAAGAAGCGAAACCGCTTTTCGAGCCAGACCGCGACGAACACCACCAGGGCGAGCGTCAGGAAGATGCCGAAGGGGTCCTGGATCATGCCCGCGCTCCTCGGGGCAACCGGCGGCGGCGAAGAGTGTCGCTCACCGCGGCAGACCGCTACCTAATCCCTCAGCGGAGGCCGTCCGCCCAAGCGCGCACCGGGTTCACCAGCGTTCCGATCCCCTCCGCCCAGCAGGCGGCGGTGTCGCCGGGCTCCATGAAGATCGGCGGGTCCCGCGCGTAGCCGACCCCGTCCGGGGTGCCAGTGGCGATCACATCGCCCGGGCGGAGGATCAGGTTGTGCGAGGCGTACTGGATCAGTTCGAAGACCCCGTGCTCCATGAGGCCGGTGTTCGCGTCCTGCATCACCTCGCCGGAGAGGGTGAAACGGATGTCGAGGTCGTGGGGATCGGCGACGAATTCCGCGGGAGTGATGAAAGGGCCGAGCGGGGCGAAGGTCTCGGTGCTCTTCCAGACCAGCCAGTCGGAGCCGTAGCGGTCGTCGCCGCGCCCCTCGCGGTCTCCCACATCGTTCATCATCGTGTAGCCGAAGATGTGGTTCCCGGCGTCGGCGGCCGCCGCCTCGCTCGCCGGCTGGCCGATCACCACCGCGAGCTCGCATTCCCAGTCCACCATCTCGCGATCCGGCTTCATCAGGATCGGCTCGCCGTGGCCGATCGCGATGGCCCCCGGCTTCAAGAAGAGATAGGGATTCTGCCGGGCGTCTTCCGGCTCGCGCTCCCAGAAGTGGTCCATCGAGGCCGGCGCGTCGTCGAGCGCGGAGGCGTCCGACATCGCCGCCGGCGCCCCGGTGGTCATCTCCCGGCCGTGCGCCGGGTAGTTCAACGCGGTCGCCAGGATGATCCCAGGCCGGACCGGCGGGAACACATGGAGCCCTTCGAGCTCGTGGATCCAGCGCGGCCGCTCGCCTTCCGGCCCGGCGAGCAGGGGAAGCACCCGGTCCACGATGGCGTGAGCGCGCTCGCGCATTCCGAGGTTCCAGCGCCCGGCGAGCTCGCGCATGTCCTCCGGCATCGGCAGCCGGACCCAGAGCCGGTTATGCCGTTCCAGCGAGGCGTTCGCCCGCGCGAGGTCCACGGCGAAGGCGTCCCGCAGCACGATCCCGAGGAATGCCTCCCCCCGATGCTCGAAAGTCCCCAGCCGGAAGGGCTCGGCCGAAGCGGAGGCCGGAGCCGTTCCCATGAGGAGCGCGGCAGCGACGGCGAACAGCAGGCCGATCGGGTGTCTTCGACTCATGGAGGCGGAGTATCCCACCGGGGAGCTCGCCCACTAAAAAGCGGACGACTCTCAGGAGTCACCCCTTCCTGCGGTCCGCGGTCAATTCCACCAGGCGGGAGCCGATGACCCTGACCCTGGCCCGTTCGCCCGGACGAAGCCCCAGCCGGCGAAGCGGATCGGCCAGGTATCCGAGCGAGGCTCCGTTGATGGAGGCAAGCGGCCATCGGACCGAGAGAGCGGGGCAGTCGGGCAGGTTCTCGATCCGGACCCGCTCTCGTCCGTCCGGGGCGCATCCGAGCTCCTCGGCGAACTCCGGAGGCATCCCGGTAACGCTGTATCCATCGAAGAAGCGGGCATGCACCTGGAATGTCCAGTACGGGGCGCCGCCGCGGTCCCGCCCATCGATCACCTCGTCCAGAGGACGCAGTGGCAGCGAAGAGATATCGGCGATTCGGATCCACCCATCGCGAATCACGAACTTCGGCGCTCGCATGAAGATGCGAACGCTGTTCGGTTCCACCTTGAATTGCCGGGGAATCTCCCTGAGACACCTTTCGGTCGTCGTCGCCCCGCCTCCTTCCTCGATTCGGCGAAGGATTTCCTCGACGATCCCTTCGTACGGGACATCGATCCATTCGCCGAGCCCCCAGCGGTCCTTGTCGGCTTTGACGACGCTCGGTATGTTCGAAAGGTGGGCACCGATCCGGCGTTCCGGCAATCCGCACACCGCTGCGATCTCCTGGCGCGCCGCCGGGCGCCCGAACGAGAGGAGAGCCGCCTTGGCCCGTGCTTTCCGAGTCGAACGAATCCCCCAGGATCCGTGTAGATCGTGGAGCCCGCACTGTTTTCGCAGCCACGGCCAGGACCGGCGCCACTCGCCCTCAGGCAGCCTCGCGATCAACTCGGACTCGTCGACGAGGCCGACATCATCCGCGAGCTCCTGAGCGTGAGCCTTGACCTCCTCGATGACTTTCCTGGTGCTCTCGTCGATGTAGAAGCCGTCTCGCAGGGTGAAACCCATTTCCGCGATCAAAGCCCGTCCCAACAGACGCTCGACCAGCGGGGAAGCAGCCGACAACAGGGATTTCAGGCGCCGCTCGACCGTGGCCTCCGGGGCGATGGATCCCAACTGCTCTTGCAAAACCAATGCGAGGACCCGCCGTTCTGCACCCATCGTGCCGCCGATTCTCCTTTCGACTCTGACTTGAATCTGGCGGATCCGTTCTCGCGTCACACCGACCCGCGATCCAATCGCTTCGAGCGTCAGCGGCGGTGCCCGCAGCAGCCGTTCTTCGACAATCGTGCGTTCGGTCGCCGACATCGCCTCGATCGTTCTCGCCAAACGGCTCGACATGAGGGACAGGGGGCCGATCGCCCCCTCGACCAGGTTCTCGATTCGGATCGCCGACATCTCCCGGTCGAGACCCAACCTGGCCGCCAGCCGGAGGAAATCCGGATGCAGCGCATCCGCGAGAGTTGCCCCCACTCGAAGTTCCACGGCCGCTGCGAAGAGTGGGCGCAACAGGTTCCCGGCCCCTCCCCAGGGGCCGGCGGCAGTCGGCGATGCCGCCGCACCACCCTGCTGCGCCGAGTCGGCGGCGTCCCTCGGCGACGGACTCGCCTGGTGCGATGCCTCGACTCCGGCGGCGGCTCTCTCCTTGAGAACTTCCTCGACCTCGAAGAGCAAGTTCTTCATGGACAGGTGTCCGAAGTTGCGAATGCCGAGCAGGTCGCGAACGGCGAGAGCGTTGTCCCCCTCCATGAGCCGCGCCGTCCGCAAAGCGTTTGCCGTTCGGAAAGTCAGGAGCAGACGGTGGAGGATCGAGCGATCGAAACCCGCGGGCCAGGCGAGTGCGTTCGAACGAGGTTTGCGGCCCAGGTGAAGAGCAGTGAGCGTCTCCTCGAGCTCGTCGAGATAGCGCTGCGCTTCGCCGGAAGACAGCTGCCCGGCGACCGTCCGACGCCAGGGGAACGGCTCTTCGGCTCCGAGCGCGGCAGCACCCATCGGCTCGCCACCCTCTGCCTGGGACGGCGCCTTCATGAAAGGCTCCAGCGATACCGTCTGATCGGCAATCCGATCGATCAGGGGCGCAGGTCGAGCACGGGGTCCTTCTGGCCGGTCAGCTCCCAGCGCACCAGCGTGATCGGAATCACCCCAGCGCCGTAGAAACGGTCGAAGAAGCCCTTCACCGAGAAGTCCGGCCCGTCCAGCAGCGCTGCCTCGGCGAGCAGTTCCTCGATCTGCAGCTTCCCGACTACATAGCTGGTCCCATAGCCCGGCTGGCGCAGGTAGAGGTGTTGTTCGCCGCGGACGAGTTCGCCTTCGGTGAGCCAGCCGCGCGGAGTCCAGCGCATCGCGTGCGCCACCGCCTCCTCCATGTCGAACTCGCCGCTGTGGAGGCGCAGCCCGCTGAGCGCGCGGGCGGCGCGCTGGGCCAGCATGATCCAGGTGAGTTCGCGGGAGCGCGGCGACCCTGCGAGCAGGCCGAGATGGAGGAACATCTCCTCGACGCCGGTGGCGAGCCCCTCGGAACGGACCGCGAAGATGTTCCCGAGCGACGGCACCGCACGCATCGGGCTCGGGTGCGGCGCCTCCCGCATCGCCGCCAGCTCGATCCAATGGTGCATGTGGGGCCGGAAGGCGTCCGGATCCCGGTAGTTCACCTCGTTGAAGAAATTCCGCAGGTCGTCCGGGTCGGCGAGCGGCTGGAAGACGCCCACCTTCTCCCGCAGCGCCGGCGCCATCCAGGATTCCACGGTCTGGACTTCCTCCCGCTCGAGGAACTCCAGATAGCGATCCACCGACTCGTCGAGGCGGCGGTCGTATTCGGCGGCGGAGGCGATCCGCTCGAGATCCGGGAGCGCCCGGTTGCGGTTCTCCTCGAGCCGCAGCGAGGCGTGCGACCGCGCGAGCTCCCGCCGGACGAGGGTCACCTGCTCCTCCCACGACCAGGGGAGCAGATGCACCTGGCGCATGAGCCAGGTGTAGTGGTCCGCACCGATCCCCGAGGGTCCGTTCTTCGCCTCCGCCTCGGCGGACAGCCACGCACGGAAGTCCAGGGTGGCGCGGCGGGCTTCGGCCACCGCGGCGTCGAGAGCCTCGTTCCTGCCTTCGACCCGCTCCCCGAAGGCCGCGAGGTCAGCCGCCTGATTCCGGAAGGCCCGAAGCCCGGCGAGCCAGAGATCCCTGGCGTTCGAGGCGGCGAGATTCTCCCGCGCCTGGGCGAGAAGCGCGGGAATCGCCCCGATCCGCCCGGCGAGCTCGGCGGCATCCGCGTCCGAAAGCGGATACTCGTAGGTCCACAGGTCGATCCAGCCGTGGATCACCGCCCCTTCGTGCGCCGGCACATCGCTCTGGGCGGGGAACACCGTCACATAGAACGCGGGGTCGCGCGCCCAGGGCCGCCGCACCCGGTGATCGAAGTCGAGCCCGTTCATCTCGGCGCGCACCAGGTGCCAGTCCACTTGCTCCGCGACCGGCCAACTTTCCGGGGCGAGTGCGTCCAGCCGGGCGCGCCAGTCCGGCAGGGCTGCGTGCTGACGAGCCATCGCTCCGGCGGTGTAGTCGGGGACTCCGTTCCCGAAATCGGGGCGCTCGAACTCGCGCCACTCCGCGAAGAGCGCGATCAGATCGTCGTGGGTTCCCGGCGCGGCCGGCGCCGGCCCCGGTTCCGGCGCGCAGCCGGCGGCGAGCAGCGCTGCCAGCACGACCCGAAACCTGAAGGGAGAGCGCGCGGCGGGAACAGAGCGCAGGGTCATGGGGTCCATCCTCCTTCTGCGATCCTACGCCCCCTTCCGTCCTCACTTCGGGGGGACGGGCGGGATTTCCCGCGAAGGACGGAATCCAGGGTTTCCAGAAAGCGATCGATGTCCTGCTCGCGGTGGTAGTGCGCGAGCGAGGCCCGGACCACCCCCTGCGCCGGGTCCCGGCCGCATTCCTCGAGCGTCGTCCGCGCCCCGAGATCGCCCGATGCGACCCGCGCCCCCGCATCTTCGAGAGCCGCCCCGAGATCGGCAGCGTCTCTCCCCTCCACGCCGAAGGTGAAGGTCGGCGTCCGATACGCCGCCCGGCGCGGATCGGCCTCGCCGAGCAGCGCGAGCCCCGAGCTTCGGGACAGCCCCGAGAGCATCCGCCGGGAGAGGATCCGCTCTTCGTGGCGAATGCTCTGCATCCCGCGCCGCATGGCCTCCCGACCGAAGAAGCGCTCCGAGGGGGGGGCCGCCGGCGCGCCCGGCTCCTCGCCGAGCCGCCCGGCGTAAGCGACCATCCGCAGGAGTCCGGTCACCGTCTCCGGCGAGACGAGGCCGTTCGCCGACGGTGCGGAGAGCGAACCTTCGACGGACAGGGCTTCACGATCTTCACGAAGCAGGGCTTCGGCAGGCAGGTTGGCAACTCTCGGCGGCCCCCCCGGCAGCCGATCCTTCCGGCGGCGGATCCAGAGCGCTGCTCCCTGGGCCCCGAACAGTTCGTCGGCCGCTGCGATCACGGCGCCGCAGCGCAGGTTCCGGATGTCGAGCGGCCCATGCGCCGCGAAATGGCTCGCCTCGACCACCAGCTCCACCCCGCTGCCGGCGAGCCGTTGTGCGAACGGCACCACCTCGTTCAGCGCCCCGGTGACCGGACACGCCTTGGTGAGCACCACCAGGCGGGTCTCGGGGCCGAGCAGCCCTTCGAGATCCTCGAGAAAGAGCCGGCCGCAGCCCCGCGGGCGCCAGTCGGAGACGAGGACGCCGTCGGGGGATGCGTTTTTCCAGGCGGTGCGGCGGCAGTGGGGCTCGGAAGCGGAGAGCACGATCCGGTCGCCCGCGGCGAGGCCGAAGCCCGCGAGCAGGACCGCGGCCGCGTCGGAGTAGCGGTCGGCGATCACGATCTGCCGGTCGGCCCATTCTGGGTTCGTGTTCCAGAACCAGGCGAGGGTGGCGCGCAGCGAACGGAGCGCCTCGTGATCCGCTTCCACCGGGCGGGGCCGCAGCGCGCGCGGCGACCGCACTGCGTCGAAATCGAGCCCTGCCTCCGCTGGAGGCACGAAGGCGGCAGTGACGAGAGAGTGCGAAAGGCGCATGGATCGGCGCGGAGCCGCTTAGGATAGGCGTGCCGGCCATGTTTGCCGGTCTCCCATGGCGCCCTTTCCCGAGTTCCCTGCTCCGTCCCCGCGGGTTACGGACAGAACCAAGGCCGTCGGCGTGTTGTCGGTGACCGGCTCCGACCGGACCCGGTTCCTCACCCGGATCCTGTCGGGAGACCTCCCGCGCGCACCCGGCTCGGCCCGGACCGCGCTCCTCGACCCAAGGGGCCGGGTGATCGCCGCCGCGGTTGCGACGCTCACCCGCGAGGCGGTCTTTCTCGAGTGCGAGCGCACCCGGGAAGCCGCGCTCCTCGCCGCACTCGAGCGTTACCGAATCGCCGACGCCGTGGAGATCTCCCCCATGAACCGGGGAGAAATCCGGCTGTGGCGCCGCGACGGTTCGGACCCGAGAGGATCCGATCCGGGGGAAACCGCCCCGGGAGCGGTCCTCGACCTGCCCGGGGGCTATCTGCGCCGCGATTTCCGCCCCTGGCCGGCGTGGACCATCTTCCAGGCCGAAGATCTGCCGCTGCCCTCCGCTCTATCGGCCTCCGAAGAGGGAGCGGCCGCGGCGGCCCCTGAGGAACAGGAGTACCTGCGCATCCTCGCGGGGGAACCGCGTTGGGGCGCCGAGCTCGACGAGACTTCGCTTCCGCTGGGGGCAGGGCTCGCCGCTCATGTGCGCCTCGGCAAGGGCTGCTACATCGGCCAGGAATATGTCGCCCGCCAAGCCCACCGGGGCCGCGTCCCTCGGCTGCTCCGCCGCCTCGAATTCGCGGAGGAGACCCTGCCCGACCCAGGAGCGAAGGTCGCTTCCGAGGGGCGCGCCGTCGGCCGGATCACGAGCACGGCACCCCCGCCCGCAGGTTGGCCCCCGGGAACGAAGCCGCTGGCACTCGCCGTCCTCGCCGCCGAAGTGGAGCCCGGCGCCCTCGTCGAGGCAGTCGTCGAGAATGCTGTCGCGCATGGCGGACGGCCGGCGGCGGCGGCGCGAGTCCGGGAGCTGCCGACGATCTGACTCCAGAGCACCCGGCGGCTTCCGCCGCAGCGTCCGGGCCGGCGCGGAAAGCAGCACGGCTGTCATCGGCAAGGCCGGTCTTCGCTTCCTCTGCCCCGCGCCGCGAACCCCATCGGTTGGCGCCATGACAGAATTCGTCTAATCCATGGTGCATGATGACGGCCGTGCTCCCCGCCACCCCTCTCGCCGCCCTCCCAATCGCTCCGATTTCCGCCCCGATCGCGGTAGCGGTACTCGTCGGCTTCCTGATCGGTCTCCTGATCGGCGCAGCCCTCTACTTCGCCGGCCTGCGCCGGGGCGAGCATCTCGGCCGAACCGAGACCCGCGCGGACCTCGACTCGATCGCCCGCGCCGCCGCCGACCAGAGCAACCAGACCGCCCGCGAGGCCTACGAGCAAGCCACCGGCCGCGCCTTGGAAACGCTCCAGGCCGCCGCCCGCTCGGCTCGGGAGATCGAGCACACCCGGCTCGAAAGCGCTACCGCACCGCTCCACGAATCGCTGCGGAATGTGACCCGGCTCGCCAGCGAACTGGAGCAGAAGCGCGCCCGCGACCACGGCACCCTCACCGAGGTGGCGAAGCGGCTCGCCAACCAGGTCGAGACCGTGGTCGGCAGCGCCCGCTCCCTCCGGGAGGCCCTCCGCGGAGACCGGCAGGCGCGCGGCCGCTGGGGTGAGATCCAGCTCCAGACTCTCGTCGAATCCGCCGGCCTCCAAGAGCACTGCGACTTCGCGGCCCAAATCGGAAAGAACGGGGTGCGCCCCGACCTCGTGCTGCGGCTCCCCGGCGGCGCGAGCCTCGCGGTGGACTCCAAGGTCCCGATGGACGACTACCTCGACGCGACCGAGGAGGCGGCAGACCCCTCCGGGCGCCGGACCGAGCTGCTCCGGAGCCATGCGGGCCGCGTCCGCCAGCACGCGAAGGCGCTCTCCGCCCGCGAGTACCCGGCAGCGCTCGGCGGCGGGCCTCCTTTCACCGTGATGTTCCTCCCGATCGAGTCCCTGCTCGCAGAAGCGATCCGCCGCGACCCGGACCTGCTCCAGTTCGCTGCCGACCGCCGGATCGTGCTCGCCACTCCGCATACCCTCCTCGGCCTGTTGTGGAGCATCGCCGCCATGTGGCGCAACGAGATCAGCGCGCAGAACGCCGAGGCGATGCGCCGGGAAGGACTGGAACTCGAGAAGCGGCTCGGACTCTTCCTCAGCCGCTTCGCCGATGTCGGCGCTCAGCTGCGCAAGACGACCAGCGCTTACAACACCGCCGTCGGCTCCGCCGAAACCCGGCTCACTCCGCATCTCCGCAAGTTGCGCGAGCTGGGCGGAAGCCCCGAGGAGACCCCGAACGACGACCGGCTCCCCGATCCGGTAGAGATCGTTCCCCGCCTCCCCCGCGGCGACGACGGCACCGACCTCCTTCCCCAACGAGCCCTCCTCTCATGAGGCCGACCTTTCCCCCTTCCCTTCTCCCGAAACGCCGCGACGGTCGGCCCCGGTACCCAGATCGTGATTCGAAACCGATGAGCTCCTTCCCCGAGACCGATTGGCGAGGACTCCTCGAAGTTTTCCTCCACGACCCGATGGACAAGGCACTGGACATCCGGGGGCATGAACGGCGGGCTGCGCGATATCTGTCGAAGGCGCTCGGGGAAGAAGTGAGCCGAACGCAGATCGAGTCCGCCGCCCGGCTGGCCGATCCCCTGGCAGCAGTCGCCGATCGGCTGCCGATGCCCACCGCAGGGCCGAATGGAGAGCGAGCCGTCGCCCCCCGAGACGGGACGCTGACCGTGAACCATCCGATCAGCAGCAAGCCGGCGGCGATGCAGTGCGAGCCGCTGGACGAGCTCCGAGTAACGCAGGTCATCACCGAGATCGTGAAAGGACTCGAAACGCCGCGAGAGCGCTTCTTCGCACTCTGGCGCCTCTTGCCGGAGCGTCTCGAAGCGAAGTTCGGCCCCTGGATGTCCCGGCTGCCCGCAGACACACGTATTCCCGACCATTCCCTGATCCATCACGCCGACATCACCGCCGGACTCTGGACGAGCCGGCAGGGCGGGCCCGGCGCCTACCTGTCGTTCGCCCTCGGGCCGGTGCAGCCGTTCATCGAGGCGGCGCGCAGCGTGCGCGACCTCTGGTCGGGCAGCGCCATCCTCTCGTGGCTCGCTTTCGCCGCGATGCGTCCGGTCGCCACAAGCTCGGCAAGGGAGAGATCGACCGGGAAGGCAGATGATGGGATCAAGCCATCCACAACAAGATTGTCTCCTTCATCCGCGGCGTGGAAGCCAGCCTCGGCTCGCGTTTACATTTAACACCGGACAGTCGGACGCTTTCAGCAGACGCCAAAAGGAGTGAGTCCCGACGATGGCGATGATCACACCCGAACGCGATCTTGAAGAGTCCCTTGTCAAGAAGCTACGGGACCTCAAGTACGAATATCGCCCCGACATCCGCGATCGAGCAACACTTGAAGCAAACTTCAGGAAAAAGTTCGAAGCCCTGAATCGTGTCACACTTACCGATGGCGAGTTCCAGAGACTCCTCGATGAGATCGTCACACCCGATGTGTACGAAGCCGCACGCTCTCTCCGGAACCGGGAAGCGTTCGTCCGCGACGACGGCACGCCGCTCAACTACACCCTCGTCAACATCAAAGACTGGTGCAAGAACAGCTTCGAGGTCGTCAATCAGCTCCGCATCAATACGGACAACAGCCATCACCGCTACGACGTCATACTCCTGATCAACGGCGTCCCCGTCGTTCAGATCGAGCTAAAGACGCTTGGGATCAGCCCGCGGCGGGCGATGGAGCAGATCGTCGACTACAAGAACGACCCCGGTAACGGATACTCCAAGACGCTGCTCTGCTTCGTCCAACTCTTCATCGTCAGCAATCGCACTGACACGTGGTACTTCGCAAATAACAACACGCGGCATTTCGCCTTCGACGCCGACGAGCGGTTCCTTCCCGTCTACCAGTTCGCGGCCGAGAACAACACCAAGATCACCCACCTCGACGAATTCTCCGATCGGTTCCTCGCCAAATGCACGCTCGGCCAGATGATCAGCAAGTACATGGTCCTTATCGCGAGTGAGCAGAAGCTGCTGATGATGCGCGCGTACCAGATCTACGCAGTCAAGGCCATCGTCGACTGCATCGATCAGAACTGCGGCAACGGCTATATCTGGCACACGACCGGGTCGGGCAAGACGCTTACCTCCTTCAAGGCCTCGACGCTCCTCAAGTCCAACGAGAGCATCCACAAGTGCCTGTTCGTCGTCGATCGCAAGGACCTCGACCGCCAGACCCGCGAGGAGTTCAACCGGTTCCAGGAGAACTGCGTCGAGGAAAACACCAACACCGCGGCGCTCGTTCGCCGGCTCCTGTCCGACGACTACGCGGACAAGGTTATCGTCACGACCATCCAGAAGCTCGGGCTCGCCCTCGACGAGGACAGCAAGCACAACCGGCAGAACATCGCTCGGGGGCGCTCAACGTTCAAGCAGCGGCTCGAGCCGCTCCGGGATAAGCGGATGGTTTTCATCTTCGACGAGTGCCACCGCTCGCAATTCGGCGAGAACCACCGGGCCATCAAGGAGTTCTTCCCGAACTCCCAGCTCTTCGGCTTCACCGGCACCCCGATCTTCGAGGACAACGCGACCGCCAGGAAGATCGAGGGAGACGTCACCACCCTTCGAACCACCAAAGACCTCTTCCAGAAGAAACTCCACGCATACACCATCACCCACGCGATCGAGGATCGGAACGTCCTCCGCTTTCACGTCGACTACTACAAGCCAAAGGACGCCCCCGCCCTCAAGCCCGGGGAGCCCCTGGCCAAGCAGGCGGTCGCCCAGGCCATCCTCGACAAGCACGATGCCGCGACCGGTGACCGACGTTTCAACGCGCTGCTCGCTACGGCCTCCATCAACGACGCCATCGAGTATTACGAGGATTTCCAGAAGCTCCAGGCCGAGCGCCAGGCTGCCGACCCCGAGTTCGTGCCTCTCAAGATCGCCGCCGTCTTCTCGCCGCCCGCGGAGGGCAACAAGGATGTCCAGCAGATCCAGGAGGACCTTCCCCAGGAAAAGGAGGACAACCGGCGCGATCCCGAGGGCAAGAAGACCGCGCTCAAGGCCATCATCGCCGACTACAACCAGCGGTATGGCACCAACCACGACATCAACAACTTCGACCTCTACTACCAGGACATCCAGCAGCTGATCAAGGATCAGCAGTTTCCCAATCGCGACCTGCCCCGCAAGGGCCAGGAAAAGATCGACATCACCATAGTCGTCGACATGCTCCTCACCGGCTTCGACGCCAAGTTCCTCAATACGCTCTACGTCGACAAGAACCTCAGGCGCCATAACCTGATTCAGGCTTTCTCCCGCACCAACCGCGTCCTCAACGCCACCAAGCCTTACGGCCACATCCTCGACTTCCGCAATCAGCAGAACAGCGTCGATGCCGCTATCGCTCTCTTCTCCGGTGCGCAGGCTGACCAAGCTCGCGAGATCTGGCTGGTCGACCCGGCATCCACAGTACTTGAGAAATACGAACAGGCGGTTGCGGCTATTGAGAAATTCATGACGCAAAACAACGTGGTCGCCGAGCCCCGGGGCGCTTACTCCATCAAGGGAGATACTGCGCGGATTGAATTTGTGAACCGCTTCAAGGAGGTCCAGCGCCTCAGGACCGAGCTCGACCAGTACACCGACCTCACCGACGAGCAGCGGGAGCAGATCGAACAGACCCTCCCCAAGGACGACCTCCGCGCCTTCCGCGGTGCCTACCTCGAAACCGCCCAGCGCATCAAGGAGCAGCAGGGCGCACCCGGAAGGGACGGCGAGCCGACCAAGCCCGAGGTCGACCAGCTCGACTTCGAATTCGTCCTCTTCGCCTCCGCCATCATCGATTACGACTACATCATGAAGCTGATCGCCAAGTACTCGGGTCAGGACCCGAAGAGACTGAAGATCAGCCGCGAGCAGCTCATCGGGCTGATCCGGTCCGACGCCAAGTTCCTCAACGAACTGGAGGAGATCACCGAGTACGTCCGCTCACTCAAGGAGGGCGAGGGCCTCGACGAGGCTGCGGTCCGCGACGGCTACGAGCAGTTCAAGGCCGAGAAGCAGGCCAAAGAGATCGCCGACCTCGCTCAGGCCCATGGCTTGACGACCGAGTCCCTCTCGGCCTTCGTCGACACCATCCTCAAGCGCATGATCTTCGACGGCGAGCAGCTCACCGACCTGATGGAGCCGCTCGACCTGGGCTGGCGCGAACGCCGCGAGCGGGAACTTGCACTGATGGACCACCTGGTTCCGGTGCTGAAACGGCGGGCGGAGGGCCGGCACATTTCGGGCCTCAACGCCTACGAGCATGGAGAGGCGCGATGACGGCCCACAAGCCATTGCACCTTGTGCCGCAGCTGCGGTTTCCGGAGTTTCGAGACGACCCAAGCTGGTCGGCTCCGCAATTCGCTGATCTGTATGACTTCAAGCGCACCAACACACTGTCGAGAGACAAACTCAACTACGAAACCGGAACGATCAGGAATATTCACTACGGCGATATTCACACCAAGTTCAAGCCTCTTTTCCGAGTGGATGATGAGTATGTGCCATATGTCAATGCAGATGACTCATCTAACGAATTTGATGATGACGCATTTTGTGAAATAGGTGACATAGTATTTGCCGACGCCTCTGAAGACCTCGACGACGTAGGGAAAGCAATCGAAGTTGTTTCGCTAGACGGAGAACGGGTCGTCGCTGGTACGCACACCATTCTAGGAACAAGGCGAGAGAGCGTTCCTGTCGTTGGCTTTGGCGGGCAACTATTCCAGTCCGTTGCTGTTCGTTCTGGGATAAAGAAAGAAGCTCAGGGCACGAAGGTCTACGGCATATCAGCGAAGCGAATTTCGGCCGTTCCGATTCCAATCCCGCCGACAGTGGTCGAGCAGAAGAAGATCGCCGACTGCCTCGGCTCGCTGGACGACCTGATTGCGGCGGAGGGCCAAAAGCTCGACGCCCTGCGACAGCACAAACAAGGACTGATGCAACTTCTCTTCCCCCAGCCCGGCGCGACTGTGCCCCGGCTGCGATTTCCGGAGTTCCGAGATACGCCAGTGTGGGCGCAAACCCCTCTCGGCGACGCGTTCAAAACTATCACAAATGGGCAAGAAAACGCACAAGACCACCAAGAGGATGGTGCTTACCCCCTGTTCGACCGTTCCGAGTTAGTTAAGCGATCGCCGACGTTCCTATTCGATGCCGAGGCTGTGATCCTGCCGGGTGAGGGGATGAGATTCCAACCCCGATACTTCAACGGTAAATTCAATTTGCATCAGAGAGCTTACGCGCTCATGGAACCAACGCTAGACCCGCGCTTCGCTTTCCAAGCATTGGACAGGTTTAAGGGAGCACTTGCAGACAGCGCTGTTAAGTCGACTGTGCTGTCGCTGAGGATGCCGATCATTGAAAAGTTCGCTATCCCTTGCCCGACGATTGACGCAGAACAGCAGAAGATCGCCGACTGCCTCGGTTCGCTGGACGACCTGATCGCGGCGGAGGGCCGGAAGCTCGACGCCCTGCGGCAGCACAAGCAGGGGCTGATGCAGAAGCTCTTTCCCTCGCTGGACGGGCAGTGAGTCATGAGCGACGCAACCACGTTCAAGGACCTCGACGCCCTCGCCGCACACCTGCGGCAAGAGCTGGAGAACAAGAAGTTCATCCTGCTCTACGCCTATAACGGCACGGGCAAGACCCGGCTGTCCACCGCCTTCAAGAACCTCGGCAAAGGCGTGAACACCGATGACGAGACGGAACAGCGCGACACGCTCTACTTCAACGCCTTCACCGAAGACCTGTTCTCGTGGGACAACGATTTGGAGAATGACAGTGAGCGGAAGCTGACGCTCAACACGGATTCGAGCTTCTTCGCCGGTCTCGAGTCGATGGAGATGGACAACCGAATCCGTACCCTGCTCGACCGCTACGCCGACTTCGAGTTCCGAATTGACACCACGACCTGGGAGGTGGCCTTCGCCCGAGAGTTCAGAGTGAAGAAGGATGGCGCCGCCGGCGACGAGGCCGACAGCGCGGACGCGGGACGCGGTGAGAGCGGAGACGAGTACGAAACCCGCCGCGAGGAGGCCATCAAGATCTCCCGTGGCGAGGAGAATATCTTCATCTGGTGCTTCTTCCTCACCATTGTCGAGCTTGCGCTCGATGACGATGGAGCCGGTCCCTACAACTGGGTCAAGCACATCTATATTGACGATCCGATCTCATCGCTCGACGAGCACAACGCCATCGCCGTGGCAAATCATCTGGCGATGCTGCTCAAGAAGCCGAAGAGTGGGCTCAAGACGGTGATTTCGACGCATCACACGCTGTTCTTCAACGTGCTTTGCAACGAGCTGAATAGGGCGAATAAGTACTTTCTCAGCCGCGACGGGTCGCCGGAGGGGCTTCTCCTGCGCAAGACCGGGGATACGCCATTTTTCCACCATGTGGCCGCGCTCGCTGAGCTCTACAAGGTAGAACGCGATGGCAGGCTGTACACCCATCACTTCAACCTGCTCCGCGCAATCCTCGAGAAGACCGCAAGTTTTCATGGCTACGAGAGCTTCTCCGTATGCATCAAGCGCGACGCTGACGATGAAGACGGCATCCTTCACACACGGTTGATCAACATCCTCAGCCACGGTAAATATTCATTGTTCGAGCCGCAGGAGATGCTGGAGGAGAACAAACGCTACTTTCGGAAGATCCTCCGCGA
Organism: Vicinamibacteria bacterium; assembly: GCA_963422395.1. Classification (GTDB taxonomy): domain Bacteria; phylum Acidobacteriota; class Vicinamibacteria; order Marinacidobacterales; family Marinacidobacteraceae. Next base: position 1,784,351 of record OY729431.1, read on the forward strand.
GTTCATCAGCCGGTACCCCTTCAACCCCGCCTTGTTTCCTAGTGAGCCGGCAGAGTCAGTGAATGACCCGACATGACTGAACAGAACCAGAAACAGCTTGGCAAGACGCTCTGGGCCATCGCCGATCAACTCCGCGGGGCGATGAACGCGGACGACTTTCGCAACTATATGCTCGCGTTCCTGTTTCTCCGCTACCTCTCGGACAACTACGAACAGGCTGCAAAGAAGGAACTCGGGCGCGACTATCCTGACCCGAACGCTATCGGCAACAGCGGGCGGTCCTCCTTGTCTGTCTGGTACGACCAGAACCCCGACGATGTGTCGGTGTTCGAGAAACAGATGCGGCTCAAAGCCCATTACGTTATCCGCCCCGAGCACCTCTGGGTCAGCGTCGCCCACATGGCCCACAAACAGGATGACGAGCTGCTCCACACGCTCCAGGCAGGCTTCAAGTACATCGAGAACGAATCTTTCCAGAGCACGTTCTCCGGGCTTTTCTCGGAAATCAATCTCAGTTCCGACAAACTCGGCAAGAGCTATCCCGACCAGAACGCGAAGCTCTGCACGATCATCACCAGAATAGCCAAGGACCTCGCGGAATGCTCCACGGACGGCGACACGCTAGGCGACGCCTACGAGTATCTGATCGGCCAGTTCGCCGCGGGATCGGGGAAGAAGGCAGGTGAGTTCTACACGCCGCAGCAGATCTCGGACATCCTCTCCGAGATCGTCGCGCTCGACAGCCAGGAGCCGAAGACCGGCAAGCGGAAACCCCTCGCCAGCGTGATGGACTTCGCCTGCGGATCGGGCTCGCTGTTGCTCAATGTGCGCAAGCGCATGGGACCGCACGGCATCGGCAGGATCTACGGGCAGGAGAAGAACATCACCACCTATAACCTCGCGCGGATGAACATGCTGCTGCACGGGGTGAAGGACTTGGAGTTCGAGATCTATCACGGCGACACGCTGACCAACGACTGGGACATGCTCCGCGAGACGAACCCGGCAAAGAAGCCCTATTTCGACGCCGTGGTCGCCAACCCACCCTTCAGCTACCGCTGGGGCCCGAACGAGGCGTTGGGCGAGGACGTGCGCTTCAAGAACTACGGGCTGGCCCCGAAGTCGGCGGCGGACTTCGCGTTCCTGTTGCACGGGTTTCACTACCTCAAGGACGACGGTGTGATGGCGATCATCCTGCCGCACGGCGTGCTGTTCCGTGGCGGCGCGGAGGCGAAGATCCGCCGCAAGCTCCTTGTCGACGGGCACATCGACACCGTCGTGGGCCTGCCGGCAAACCTGTTCTACTCGACCGGCATCCCGGTCTGCATCCTCGTCCTGAAGAAGTGCAAGAAACCCGATGATGTCCTGTTCATCAACGCGTCCGAGCATTTCGAGAAGGGCAAGCGGCAAAACTACCTGTCCGACGAGCATATCGAGAAGATCATCGACACCTACCAGCAGCGTCCGGAGAGCATCGAGCGGTATGCCAGACGCGTGGAGATGGACGAGATTGAGGCCAACGACTGCAACCTGAATATCTCCCGCTATGTCAGCACGGCCGAGCCGGAAGTCGAGATCGATCTGGCGGCCGCGCATGAAGGGTTGGTCGAGATCGAGAGGCAGATTCAGGAGTCAACGACGAAGCACAACGCGTTTCTGAAGGAACTTGGACTATCGCCATTGCCAGCGCCCGACAAGTAATCGAAGCTATCCCTCCCACAACCCTTGCGACGCCGGAGCATTGCGACGAGCCGGAAATCAAGGCCCTCCAAACACAATACCGATGTCGCGACGGGCCGCGCGCTCGATCCGACAGCCCCCAAAGTCCGACAGACTGCTAGCAGCCTGCGCCGCAGAAACGGGGCGGGCGATATGGTGGTAGCGACGAGCGGACGGTCGGGCTGCTCGGGAGTTGGGACCGGGGGGCGACACGGTTGCGTGGCATATAACTCATTTTATATCATACACTTACGGAAAAGGGGCGAGGGCGTCTCGGATCCGGGGAGGGATGGTTCCGATGGGCACGCGTTTTCGTCAGTATCAGCCGGGGCAGCTGCTCTTGTTGCCGCCGGATCTGCGGCAGTGGGTTCCGGAGGGGCATTTGGCGCATCACATCAGCGATGTGGTGGACGAGCTGGACTTGTCTGCGTTCTACGCGCCGTATGCGGGGGACGGGCGGCGGAACGCGCCGTATGACCCGCGGATGATGGTGAAGGTGCTGATCTACGCTTATGCGACGGGGGTGTTTTCGTCGCGTGGGATTGCGCGGAAGCTGGAAGAGGACGTGGCGTTTCGGATGCTGGCGGCGAGGAACTTCCCGAGGCACCGGACGATCTGCGAGTTTCGTCGTCGGCATCTGGGGGATTTCCGGGAGTTGTTCGTCGAGGTGGTGCGGGTGGCGCGGCAGTGCGGGCTGGTGCGTTTCGGCAGGCTATCGCTGGACGGGGTGAAGGTTCGGGCGAACGCGAGCAAGCGCAAGGCGATGAGTTATGGGCGGATGCTGGCCGAGGAGCGGCGGCTTGCGGCGGAGATCGCGGGATATTTGGAGCAGGCGGGAGAGACCGACGAGCGGGAGGACGCGGCCCACGGGGCGGAGCGGCGCGGCGACGAGTTGCCGGCTGAGCTGCGGCGCCGGGAGGATCGGTTGGCGGCGATCCGGGCGGCGAAGGTGCAGCTGGAAGCGGAGCAGCGGGCGCGGGACGAGGCGCGGGGGCGGGTCCCCGGACAGACCCACAGTCCGGGGAACGGTCGGCGCTACCAGCGCGCGCATGGGGAGCCGAAGGCGGAAGCGCAGGGGAACTTCACCGACCCCGAGAGCCGGATCATGAAGACGAGCGCCGAGGGGTTCCAGCAGTGCTACAACGCGCAGATGGCGGTGGACGGAGAGAACCAGCTGGTGGTGTCGAACCAGCTGACGGCGAATGCGGGCGACCAGGGGCAGCTGCCGGCGCTGCTGGACCGGGTGCGAGAAGAGTTGGGCGCGGTGCCGGCGGTGGTGTTGGCTGATGCCGGATACTGCAACGAGCGGGACCTGGCACTGCTGGAAACCCGCGGGATAGACGGGTATGTCGCCGTCGGACGGGAAGGGCGGAAGCGGGCGGCGGGCACTCCCGCGAAGCATCACCCGGCGACCCGCCGGATGAGAGAAAAACTGGCGGCTCACGCCGGGCGAAAGATCTACGCGGCGCGGAAGTGGCTGTCCGAGGCGCCCCACGGGTGGATCAAGGAGGTGATGGGGTTCCGGCGGTTCAGCTTCCGGGGGCTGCGCAAGGCGCAAGGAGAGTGGGACCTGGTCTGCCTGGCGTTGAACCTGCGACGGCTCCCGGGGTTGCTGGCAGCGTAAACGCCTGCCCCGCCCTGCCCCTGACTCCACGAACCCGCCAATCTGGCCCCTCAACCCGCGAATCTGGCCCCGGTGCGCCTGCTCGAACTCCCCTCCCGCCCGAAAACTGCGCGATCCCGCCCCCACCAGACTCCGATCACCAATACCCAACCCACGAATCCTCCACCGAACCCCGAAAATCCCATCCGCCCCAATCTTCCTGCGGCGCAGACTCCTAGCCCCCCGAACCCGCACCGACTGCCCCGACACCGAGGGGATGGAAACCTCCTTGGTTCTGTCCCATCGGCCAGGGAATATGTCACCCGCCATGCCCACCGGGGCCGCGTCCCTCGGCTGCTCCGCCGCCTCGAACTCGTGGAGGAGACCCTGCCCGACCCGGGAGCGGAGATCACTTCCGGGGCGCGCGCCGTCGGCCGGATCACGAGCACGGCGGGGCGGCCGCTGGGGTGGAGCGGCGCGTCGGCGGTGGCGCTGGCCGCCCTGAAAGGCAACGCGCTAGCATCGGCACCTTCACTGGAAGAGCAGGGCTGCCGAGGTTCGCGAACATGCAAGGCAAGATGGACACCCGGGCTGCGGTGAACACTGCGAAGGATTGGCTCCTCGAGATCTTCGCCGACGAAGAGGTCAGTTCGCCCCGGCTCGAAGAAATCCAACTCGACCACGGCGCCGACGCTTGGGAGGTAACGATCAGCTTCAAGCGCGATGGAAAGTCGCTCGCCGATGTCTTCGGCGGCCGCACGTTCAAGGTCGTCCGGATCGACGATCGGACCGGCGAAGTCGTCGGTATGACCCATCGCAGCCTGCCAGAAGTTTCGCCCCGTTGAGAGTCGTCACCGAAACTTCCTCGACGCGAATCTCATCGTTCTCCTCATCGTCGGAACAGTAAGCAGGGAGCGGATCAGCCAGGACAAGCGGACCCGGCGTTTCACTCCGGAGGACTATGACCGCCTTCTGGACCTGCTCGAGCGGAAACGAGTCTTCGTCACCCCGAACACGCTCACGGAAGCTTCGAACCTGCTCAAGCCCCATCACGAGTTCGAGGAAGTGCTGCGAACCCTGATCGAAGAGAGCACCGAGGAAGCCGTCAGCAGCGCTGCCGCCGCCCGATCACACGCGTTCCCCCGGCTCGGACTGACCGACGCCGCATTACTGGAGGTGATCTCGGTGGAGCGTCCATTGCTGACTGTTGATTTGGATCTCTACGCCTCGCCCGATAACGGCACTTCGTCCACAGACTATTAGCCCCGACACCGAACTGCGCCGCGGCGCGTGTCGGGGTGGGGAGTTACGCCCTGGAGATCTGCATTCGACCCAGGCCGAACACCGTCCCTTTACCGAGATGCGTCCAGCAGCCGGCGGCGAGTAGCGGCCAGAGGCCGGGGGCGCCCGCCGGAAGTTCGACCGTCCCGGCGACACCTCGCATCTCGACCTCGCAGTGCTGGCTGCCCGACCAGCGAACGAAGTCCCGGCGCTCACCGCGCCAGGACGCAACGGGAAGTTGCTCTGCCGCAACGAGGACTTCCTGGACGAGGTCCGACGCTAGCGGCGTCTGCGCACTTTCGGCAAGAAGGAGAATGCGGCGCGTGAGCACCACACAGATGTCCTTCACGGTGGGGCGCTCGATCAGGCGCCCGCGCCGCAACAGGCGAAGCGGCGTCTGGAACTGGATGCGCAGTCCACCCCTTCCCGCGATTCGGCGCCGCTTCGTTTCCGCCGCTGTTCGCAGGGACCATCGTTGGGACCGCACCAGCGGCTGACCATCGCAATCGAGCCATCGCACCGCACAGACGCTGAAGGCCGCCCGATCGGGGCCGAGACCGAGACCCGCCGCGGTATCCCAAGCCCGCACCAACGCGTCTTCGTGTTCGATTGCAGCTCCGAAGAGAATCCAGTCGACCGCGGGAGCGAAGGCGGGGTCGGGAGGAGCTGGGCGCATCAGATAGAGCGGCAGGCGAGTCGTTCCGGCACTGGATCGGACCCGCTGACCATCGAAAACCCGAGCGTAGGCCCGGCAATCGAAACCTCTCAGCGCACGCCCCCAGACTCCCCGCAACAGGGATGTAGTTGCACGCACCGCAGCGGTGTCGAGCAGCAAACGGCGCGGCACGACGACGATGTCGTCGAGGATGCGCAACAGGCGCTCTTCGAGTTCCCGCCCATCCCCGGATGTCATCTCCGGTGCATCGAGCCGCCCCCCGTTCCACCCGTTCCGAATGCTGGGTCGGGGCCGCGGATCACATCGAGGATCGCCCCCGGGTGGGAGACTCGGACCGACTCGCCGCCTTCCAGCCGGACGGGCGTCCGGAAGACGAACTTCTCGACCCAGTCCCGATCGAAACGGGTGATGCGCAGGAGAGTGGTCGCGCTCCCGTCGGCGGCCACCGCTTCCACGGTGAAGCCGCCTCCACCGAGGTCGAGTTCCTCGGGTGGCAGGACCGCCAGCAGCGAGGCGGGGCCGAACCGAGTCGCACCCGCCTCGAACGCAACCGGCTCGACTGCGGATGCTCCGGCGGCAACCGTTTCCACAGCGGTCGGTTCGCCGCCCCCCCCCTGAGCCGCAGCATCAGCCGCGCGGCGTTTCCCGGCGGGGAAGACGACGATCTGCGGGGCATCCTCGAAGGCCAGTCCCTCGGTGTCGAAACCCTTGCGGTACTCGAGGTGAAGGAAAAGCCCGGCTTCCGGCGGAAGCGGATCGAAGACGCCCTCCGGCCGGAGGCGGGCTCCCTGCCCCACCACCCAGGTAAAGACCGGCGCCGCGTTTCGACAGCCGTCGCCGAGGAAGAGCACCGCCCGGCGGAGAATGGGAAGCGCTTCCCCGGGGACCAGCGCGAACCCGCCGGCAGCGGCGGGAACATCCTCGCCCCGGACCAGCGGCGCGCAGACTGCCGCCTCGGACTCCAGCTCGCCGATGCGAACCGGCTCCGCGAGCTGGAGCCGGGGGCCGGAAAGCGGCAGCTCCCCGTCGCGCTTCTCCCCGACTGCATCCGGTGTCTTTTCGGGTGGGGCGCCCTCGGGAGCGAGACCGATGGCCCAATCCACCAGCCGGTCGGTTTCACGCTCGTCGAGCGTGCGGGCGTGGGCGAACTCTCCCGCCCCGTCGTCGGGAAGCCAGGGCGGCATCCGCCGCTCGAGCACCTGGCGGGCGATGGAGTTGGCCCAGGGCAGAGCGTCCCCGTAGCGCATCAGATTCACCGGTGCCGGGCCGGTCCCCGCATGACACGAGGAGCAATGTCGGTCTAGGAGCGGGCGGATGTCGCGCCAGTAGGTATAACGGGACAATTCGGGCTCGTGGGCCGCAGCCGGAAAGGGGCTGCAAGAGGAGAGGAAAGCACCGATCCCTCCCGCGGCGAGCGCAGCCAGCGGCCCGTACCGCGCGAATGAGGAAAGCCGCGGCATCCGTCTCTCCTGGATATTCTGGCTCTTCCGATCGCTCACGATCAGCCTCCGTCCGGAGCCAGCTCCGGCAGCGCCCTCATCCCTTCGGCGAAGATCTCGTATGCCTCGGCGACGCGGGTCCGGTCTCCAAGATCGCCGTAGAGGTCCAGCAGCCAGGCCCCGCGGACGATCTGCTTGAGTGCCACCCAGGGCCGCCGCTCGCCGACCTGCTCTCCGTAGGCGAGCGCCAGCGTCTTCGCTTCGAGGGCGGGGATGAAGAGGTCCGCCCAGCGTCCGGCAGCGATGAGCGTCTGCACCCGGCGGTCCCGATCCCGGATCGCTTCGAGGATGGCCCGGGGCGTCTCGGGTACCCGAAGCTCGGGAAGCGCGGCGGACGCAGCGGCGGCGCCGCCGCCGAGCGCGGCGCGCTCCGCCTCGGAGAGGAAGATGAAGTCGAATCGATCCTCCTTCCGGACGGCACCGGCGGCGGGGAAGTGCACGAAGGCAGTGAAGGCGGTCCGTTCGTCAGGGTCCGTCGTCACCGGGGCCGAAAGGGCCAGCGGCGCGTCAGAAGAAGGGGCGGGGGAAGGGGCGGCCAGCGCGACCGGATCGCCGATCGGAGCGCCCGCCTCGTCCACCTCGACGAGGCGCGCCTCGAAGGGAGCCGGCGGGAGCGGGCGGGTGAAAGAGTCGTAGAAGTAGAGTCGGAACTGTCCGTCCTCGAGTGCCCCTTCGAGGTGGTGGATGCCGTTCGGCGCCATGAACAGGATCCCCCCGTGGCGGGGGTTGTGATCGCCGTGTTCGGAGACCCGCGTGGTCTCGGCGCGCGGCGCTCCGGACGCGCAGACGCCGGGCTCGACGAAGAAGCGGTCGGAAGCCTCCGGGCAGTACCAGACGACCTCCCGGGTGGCTGGCACCAGCGGGTCGCCGGTATCCGGGCAGCGGCCGGGACTCTCTTCCACCACTCCGTCCTCGATCCCGAGGCAGACATAGCGGGTGACCAGCGTGCGGCGGACGAGCTCCATGCCGCAGAGCGGACAACGGCCCTCGTCATGCGCCTGATGGTCGCGGTGCATGGGACAGAGCCAGACGGTATAGGCGTCTCCGGCGGACCCGGTCGGTTCCGTCTGGGCCGGCTTGCTTCCGGAGGGCACCGTCCGGACGGGTGCAGCCGCTGCAGCCGCCAGAGATTCGCAGGCCGAGATGGGCGAAGCAGGTGCGAGCGCCGCGGAGAGCCCGATCAGGAGGCCCGCCGCGAGCCCGAAGCGGTCGCGCAGCACCCCCCGAATCTAGCATCTCGCCGGGAATCGAGCCGATTTCCGGGGATCGGTAGTCAGACGGGAGTCCGCGAGAGTTCCGCGACGATTCCGTTCGCGGCACGGACGAGATCGCGGGGGGCGATCAAGATCTCCTCGCCCCACACTCCGGCGCCGACGCCGAGAATCTGTTCTTCGAGGAGCGCCTCGTCGAGGAAGGTCCGGGTTCCCGGCGGCTGCCAGGAGAACGGCGGGATGGAGCCGATCCGGTAGCCGGTGAACTCCAGCACCGCCTCGGGGTTCGCCAGACGGATGTTGCGGTTACCCATCGCCCGCTTCAGGCGCCCGGAGACGACATTCCGATCCCCGCCAACCGCGATCAGCGCCCGCTCCCCGGCCCCCGATTCGAAGATGAGGGTCTTGACCATCTGGCTCTCCCGAAACCCGAGCGCCTGTGCCACCGCCCGGGCGCCCTTGGGAGTAGAGGCCGGAAAGATCCGACGCTCCCAAGGGATCCCGAGCGCGTCGAGATGCCGGTGCGCGGGCAGCGGCGGGCCGTTCACCGGGAAGGTCTGCCGCTCAGACCGCGGCCGACCCACTGCCCCAGGAAGCGGACCGCGGCGCGCGGGAGCAGCCTCGGGACCCAGGGCACGAGGCGCGGCAGGAGCCCCGGATGGATCACCACCCGGCCCCGAAGCACACCCCGGTAGCCGGCGCGGGCGACCCGGGCCGGATCGGCGAGAGCGAGCCGCCGCAGCCCGGCGATGCTCCGGATGCCGGCGCGGCTCAGGAACGGCGTATCCACCGGGCCCGGGCAGAGCACGCTCACCGTGACTCCCGACCCGGCGAGCTCGCCGGCGAGGCCCTCGGTGAGATGGAGCACGAAGGCCTTGGTAGCGGCGTAGGCGGTGAACCCGAGTCCCGGTACGTACCCGGCGCCCGAGCCCACATTCAGGATCCGCCCTCGGCCCCGTCCGATCATGCCCGGCAGGTAGAGGTGGCAGAGATCGGCGAGCGCACCCAGGTTCAGCGCGATCATGGCCCGCTGGATCCGAAGCGGGACTTCGGAGAAGGGCCGGCTCATCCCGAAGCCGGCATTGTTGATGAGGAAGTCCACCTCGATGCCCCGCTCTCCGGTGGCGGCGTGGAGCCTTTCGACGGCCCCCGGCTCGGTGAGGTCCAGCGGCAGCGGCGCCGCCCGCACCCCGTACTCTCCGCGGATCGCCGCCGCCACCCGATCGAGCCGTTCTCCGTTCCGGGCCACGAGCACCAGATCCCGGCCGTCGGCGGCGCAGAGCCGCGCCAGTTCGAGACCGATTCCGGTGGAAGCGCCGGTCACGAGCGCCCACCGATCCGCGCGGGAAGCGCCCCGCCGCTGAAGGCCCGCAGCGTCGGGCGCGTCGGACCCGGGCACGCCTGCCGATGAAGCGGCGAGGCGGGGATCTTTTCCCATGAGCAGTTAGGGTATCGGGGCGGAGCTGCCGCGCCGATTTCCGAACCAACCGAGGAAAACCGAACGACCGGAACCGTGCCGCCCGCCTCCGAGAAACCCACGCCGCCGCTGATTCCGCGCGAGCTCTCGCAGCTCGCCTTCAACGCCCGGGTTCTCCAGGAAGCCCGCGACCGGACCGTGCCGCTGCTCGAACGGCTTCGCTTCCTCGGGATCTTCTCGAGCAACCAGGACGAGTACTACCGGGTCCATGTAGCCACCCTGCAGCGCCGCCAACGGTTCCGCTCCCATCCGCGGGAACTCGGCGAGAACGACCCCGCCGCCCTCCTCGCCGAGATCCAGCGTCGAATCCTCCGCGACCAGTCCATCTTCCTCGAGACCTACGCCGGGGTGCTTCAGGAGCTCGAGGACCACGGGATCCACATCGTCACCGATGCCGATCTCGACGACACCCAGAGCGACTTCGTTCGCGAGTTCTTCACCCACGAAGTGCGCCCGCACCTCACCCCGATCATGCTGCGGCCGAACGGCCCGATGCTGCACCTCGACGAGCGGGACATCTACCTCGCAGTGCGGGTGGTCCGCGCCGGCCGCCGCCGGCCCCTCTTCGCCATCGTGGACATCCCCACCCGGGCGGCCCCGCGTTTCGTGCGGGTTCCAGGAGCCGGGAAATCCAGCACGATCATCCTGCTCGAAGATGTGATCCGCCGCCACCTGCCGGATGTCTTCTCGATCTTCCGGGCCGAAGCCACGGCGGCGTTCGTGGTCAAGTTGACCCGCGACGCGGGGCTCGATCTCGACCGCAGCCCGAAGGACAGCTTCCTCAAGAAAGTGGAGAAGAGCGTCTTGCGGCGGCGCACCGCCTCGCTCGTGCGCTTCGTGTACGACGAAGCGATGCCCGCCGACCTCCTCGGCGTGCTCTGCCGCAGCTTGCGGATCCACGACGAGAGCGTGCTGGTCCCCGGCGGCCGGCATCACAACTTCAAGGACTTCATCGGTTTTCCCAAGCTCCGGAAAGATCTGCGCTACCGGCCCCGGCCAGCTCTCGGGCTGCCCGAGGTCGATCGAGAACGATCCGTGCTGCGGGCCATGCGGCGGCGAGATCTCCTGATACAGACCCCGTACCAGCGCTTCTCGTACCTGATCGATCTGCTCCGAGAAGCCGCGATCGATCCCAAGGTCACCCGCATCTCGCTGACCATGTACCGCGTCGCCGGCAATTCCGGAGTGGTGGGCGCGCTGGTGGCGGCGGCCCGGAACGGAAAGCGGGTTACCGCGGTCGTCGAGCTCACCGCGCGCTTCGACGAGTCCACGAACATCGCGTTCACCGATGTCCTCAGCCGCGAGGGCGTTCGGGTGCTCTTCGGGCCCGAGGAACTGAAGATCCACGCCAAGATGGGGCTGATCGAACGGCGCGAGCACGGGCGGCGGACGCTCTACGGTTTCGTCGGGACCGGCAACCTGAACGAGGACACCGCGCGCCTCTACGCAGATCACTTCCTGCTCACCACCCACGAGGGCATCTGCCGCGATCTGGCCCGGCTGTTCCGGGTCATCCGCCGCCCCTACGAATCGCGGGAGACGGAGCACCTGCTGGTGTCCCCCTGGACGATGGCGCCGGGCATCGCCGCCCTGATCCGCGCCGAGACCGAACGCGCCCGCCGCGGGGCGCCGGCCCGGATCGAGGTGAAAGTGAACAACCTGACCGACCCGGAGACCATAGCGCTCCTGCGCGAAGCGGCCGAGGCCGGCGTCGAGATTCGCCTCATCGTCCGCGGCACCTTCTCCATGCCCACCGACGGACTGGGCCGGAAGACGCCATTGCGCGCGATATCCATCGTGGACCGCTATCTGGAGCACTCGCGGATCCTGGTGTTCGGAAACGGCGGCGACCCCCTCTATTACGGCTCCTCTGCCGACTGGATGCCGCGCAACTTCGAGCGGCGGATCGAAATCGCCTTCCCGATCTACGATCCGCGGATCAAGGCGCAGCTCCGCCGCTATCTCGACCTCCAGTGGGCGGACAACGCGAAGGCCCGCCTCCACGACGGCCTCGGACGCAACGAGCGGGCTCCGGCAGGGACCCCGAGGCGGGTGGCACAGGAATCCATCTACCGCTGGCTTTTGGGCGGCGGCGAGGTGGATTGCGCGGAGGCGGCTGGAGGAACCCGGGCCGAGGGAATGGGGACGGCGGCTCAGGAAGCGGCAGTGCTCCCGCTCCCGGTAGCCGTTCCGCCCTCGGCACCGTCCGATGCGGTCTCCACCCCGCCGCTGAGGAGCAGCGCCCCGAGCGCCCCGCCGCCGTCGAGCCGCGCGTAGGCCGCTGCCGCCTCCGAAAGCGGCCAGCGGTGGGTTACGAGGCCGTCGAGCGGAACGCCGCGGAGCAGCGACCAGGCGAGTTCCCGCCTCCGGCCGACACTCCACGAAGGCTCGAGCGGCGGCAGGCGGCTCACCTGGCTCGACCGGATTCGAATGCGCCCCCGGTGGAACCAGCTGCCGAGGTCGAGAGACGTCGGCCCGCCGGCGAGCCAGGAGCCGGCGATCACCCGGCCCTCGCGGGCAGCGAGCCCGACCGCCAGATCGAGCCCGGCGCCGGTGCCGGAAACCTCGAACACCAGTTCGGCGCCCGTCCCGCCGGACTCCTGCCGAACCGCCTCCGCCGCCTCCGCCGGAGGCACCGAGCGGGCGGCTCCGAAGGCGAGAGAACGCTCCCGCCGGGCCGGAGACGGCTCGACGGTCCAGAGCCCGCCGAGCGGGAACCGCGAAAGCAGTGAGAGGAGCGCGAGGCCGAGCATCCCCTGCCCCACCACCGCCACTCGCTCGCCGATCCGGGGAACTCCGTCGAGAAGCAGGTTCACCGCGGTTTCGAGATAGGGGAAGAGAGCGGCGCGCTCGTCGGAAATCCCGACAGGAACCCGCAGGAGCTCCCCCGCCGGAGCGCAGAAGGCGCTCTCGTGGGGGGTGAAGGCGAAGACCCGCTCGCCGACGCCGGGCGCACCCTCCGGGATCTCCGGCCCCGAGCCGTCCACGACCCCCGCTGAGGCGTAGCCATATTGGAAGGGGTATCCGAAGCCGCCCTCCGCGAGCGCACCGAGGGTCTCGTCCCTTCCGAGTGCCGGGTCGAGCTGTCCGCGGTAGGCGGCGAGTTCGGTCCCGACGCTGATCGCCGAAACGCGCGTGCGCACCCGGAGTTCGCCCGGACCCGGCTCGGGTTCCGGTCCGCGGCGGACCCGGACCCGGCGGGGGGCCTCGAACCAGACGGAGAGCCGAGGACGGCGCGCATCGGACACCGGAATCAGGAGGTGCGCGGTCTACCGCCGACGTGTTTTCGCCGGTTCGCAGGATTCGGCCTGCCAGCGAAATTCGGAATGCCGGCGAACACCAGATCGTCCTCGAAGCGCGCCCAGGAGAGCCCGGTGAGCTCCACCGGCGCCCCCACCCGCGAAAGCGCCGGCTCGCCGCCGACGAGCCGCGGCGCCACCGTGATCACCACCAGATCGGCGAGGCGCTCGGCGAAGAGCGAGGTCAGCACCTCGCCGCCGCCCTCGACCAGGAGGCGCCGCACTCCCCGCCGATAGAGGGCGCGCATCAGCGTGCAGAGCGGCACCCGGCCGTCCTGGGGCGGGAAACGGAGCACCCGAACGCCGCGATCTCCGAGGCGCGCCTCCCGATCCGCGGCTGCCTCCGTGATGGCGGCCACCAGCGGCTCCCGACCGGGGCGGCGCCCTCCTTCCGGCTGCTGGAGCAGCCGGGCGGAAAGCGGGAGGCGGAGCCGGCTGTCGAGCACGACCGGCGCCGGGCTCTCACCAGCAGTGAGCCGCACATCGAGGCGAGGGTCGTCAGCGAGCACGGTGCCGATGCCGACCAGAATCGCATCGTGGCTGGCCCGGAGGCGGTGCGTCAGGCCGAGAGAGCCCGATCCGCTGAGCCGGAGCGGTTTCCCAGGATCGGCCGCGATCGAGCCGTCGAGGCTCTCGGCGTAGCTGACGGTGATCGCGGGCTGCCTCGAAAGGGCGCCGGGGAGCTCGGTGAGTCGGGCGATGAACGCCTGCTGCGCTTGGGAGAGGAGGTCCTCCCAGGCGGAGGCGGCGGGCTTTCCGGGAGCGGCGCCCCCACTCATCGGCGGCCGGCCACCGCCCGCTCCGGATCCGGATCCGGATCCGGATCTGCGGGAGACTGCCGCCGAATTCCGATGTCGTCGAGCACTACCTCTCCGAGGGTCTCGGGATCGAAGCGGAACTGCACTCCGGTGAGCACCGGGGCGGCGGCCTCCGCGGCTTCCGGGTTATCGGCGGCAGACGGGAGCAGCCGCGCCGCGGGGAACGCCGGAGCGGCGGCCTCCACAGCTTCCGGAGTTTCGAGGACAGGCGGGAGCAGCCGCGCCGCGGGAATGGCGATGGTCTGCGGAATTTCCTCGACGGTGCGTCGGTAGCGCTGCCGGTCCATCCGCTCCGATTTGAGAAAGCGGACCTCGAAGGGCGGCTCGGGAGACAGGGCGTCGGCGACGGAGAACTCCCGGCCCTCGCGGTCTCCGAAGCGGAGCTGCACGGTCATCCCCAGCGGCGGGCGCGTCCAGAAGCCGTCGTCGGGGGGTGGCTCGGGGGCGCGGGGGTTCCAGACCACCGAGAGCACGAAGTCGTCCTCCGGGGCGAGTTCGACCGGCTCGGCGAGGCCGATCTCGTAGGCCGGTCGGGACCCGCCTCCCTCTCCCGGCGCCACCCGGAGGCGAACCGCCGAAGTCCCGGCCTTCGAGCCGTCGCGGAAATGGACCTCCTCCTCGCTCCAGCCGGCGAAACCTGACGCGGTGATCGTGGAGCCGGCCGCGGTCGCAGTGCGCACATCCAGATCCTCTTCGTATCCTGCGAGGATTTCGGTGAGCGAGTCCCGGTACTGGTTCTGGTAGAGCGTCTCGGGCAAGAAGGCGGAGCCCGCCCGCCAGTCCCGGAGCAGCGGCAGGAAGCGGCGCTCCCCGAGGAGCGTCGCCCGCAGGAAGGCCGAGACATAGACCGCGGCCGCCCGCTGCTGATCGGAGGCTGGGATCAGGGGGGCCCGGTTCAGCCACCAGACTCCCGGGAGACCGGAATCCATCCCCCAAGTGGTGTTGAACTGCCCGTGGTTGCCCCGATGGAATACCACCCCGGCCTTGATTCGGAACGGAAGCGCCGCCCGCGGCGGCGCCCCGGCCGCGGAAAATCGGGTGCGGTGGAACTGCCGGAGGCCGTGGAAACTCGGCTCGTCGGTGTCGTACGAGCCCTGGATCGCCAAGAAGTTGATGTCTTCGAGCACGATGCGCCGCGAATAGCGGCGGTCGATCTGGGCGATGGCGACCACCGATTCGATCCCGAACCCGTAGTCGAAAGCGAAGCCGGTGTCGTCGGGGAAGTGATCGAGGGCGTTGAAGGCGGCGGCGATCGCGGCGGCCTCGCCGCCCCGGGAATGCCCGAGGAGCGCCACCCGGTCGAGGTCGAGCCGGTTGAAGACCGGAGTGCGGGGGTTGCGGTTCCAGTCCCGGAAGAGGCGCAGATGCTCCAGCAGCAGGATGGCGCGCGCCGGCATCTCGCGGCCGCCGAAGTCGCCGGACCAGGCACCGTTCAGGAAATTCGCGTCCACCGAAGCGGCGGCGATTCCGTGGCTCGCCAGCAGAGTGGTGAGGTACTCGTAGCCGCCGTCCGAGAAGTCCTGCATCCCGTGGTTCCCGTGGACGATGAGCACCAGCGGGCGGAGATCGCCGGCTTCCACCTCGGGCAGCTGGAGCCGTCCGTTTCGAGGCGCTTCGGAGATGCCGAAACCCCACCACCATTCCCGGTGGCGAGCCCGGAAACCCCGCCATTCCGGCAGTACCGGACCGAGGTCCACCGGGTCGGTCTGGAGGTCCACGCCTTCGCCGTACTCGGCGCGGCGCTCGTCGGCGCCGCTGCCGTAGAGCAGCGAACGCACCCGGTAGGGGCCGGGCCCTGCGGGATCCTCCGTGAGGGCGACCGGCGGCGGCTGGGGTTGCGCGATCGGGTCGCGGGGGAAGGGATCGCTTCCCGGACTGGCGAGCCAGCCCAGACCGAACACCGCGGCACCCACTCCCGCAGCCAGCAGCAGCAGGCCCCCGATCCGCGCCGAGCCCCGCTTCCACAACGCGAGTCCGAGCCCGGCGCCGAGCAGGAACTGGCCGACGAAGACGACGACGAGCAGGCCCGGCAGCAGCGCCCCCGGCCAGCGCAACAGGATCGCGCGAAGGAGCCAGAAGCTCGCTCCGGCGGCGAACAGCGTCACCAGCACATCCGCGGACAGCCAGTCGGCGATACGTGCCGCGAGCCGGCCGATGCTCACGAAAACGCCCAGCGAGATCCAGCCGAGGGCGATGCCGGCGAGTGCCGGAAGGACCCAGCCGGAAAACGCGCCGAAGGCGACCGCAGCGATCGCATGGAGGACGAGAACGGCGAGCCCGACGGCGACCGCACCGATCGCCAGATACCGCGTCCGAGTCCTCACCAAAGCCTTCATTCAGCCGGATCCCCCGCGCAGGTAGGCGTCGGTTCCGTCCAGCCAGTCCTGCCGGGGAGGAGCGAAGATGTCCACATCGAGGGTGTCCTCGAGCGCGAGAGCCTTGTGGGGCACCCAAGATGGCAGGACGAGCACCTCGCCGGCCCGGACATCGATCGGTTCGGAGTTCTCGTCGCGGATCCAGAAGCGGAGGACTCCCTCGAGCACATAGGTGATCTGCTCGTTCTCGTGGGAGTGCATCGGCACCACCGCGCCCTTGTCGAGATAGACATGGGTGAGCATGGCGCGTTCGCCGGTGATCAGCCGCCGGGTGAGCCGGTCGTTCAACCGCTCTTTTTCCATGTCTTCCCAGCGGATGTGCCGGACCTCGTTCTTGGCAGTCACGGGACGCTCCCTTTCCCCCCGAACCGGGCGGAATCCGATGATACCCGGCGGTGAGGGCTCCGGTGGTGAGGACCGCTCAGGTCCAGTAGCCGACGAAGAGGCCGAGAGCGGCACCCACTGCGCCGACGACGGCCGGAAAGGCGGCCAAAGCGGCGAGCGTTCGCGCCAGGAGTCCCGGAGGGCCGGGCCAGAACAGGACCGCGCCCTGCGTCAGGATCGTGCCGCCGAGGGCAGCCTCGGCGACACTCGGAAAAGCGCAGAGGGGGCAATCGGGGGGGCCCGGGATCTGGATGTTGCAAAACGCCGCGCCGCCGGCCCCCGCCGACACGCAGCCGCAACCGTAGAGCAGGGCGCAATACTCGAAGAAGAAGGCGCCCGCCACCGAGGCTGACGCGAGCAGGACTGCGAGCCTCGGCAGGGCCCCGCGAAGGGGGCGAAGCCATTCCATTGCCAGAGTGTACGGCGGGCCGGCGGGAGATGAATGGCCGGGTCGGAGCGCCCATCCTCGTCAGCAGCGGGTACCAGGCGGCGGCTCCTCGCATAATTTCTTTACATGGACCTGAGCCGGCGACGGGCTTCCCTCCTGCTGGCGTCGCCCGCGCTGCTCGCAGTCGCACTCGCTGCCGCCGTCCCGATCGGGGTTCTGTTTCGAGTGGCGCTCTTCCCTCCCGGTCCGCTGGCACCCCTCGCAGGCGGTCCCGAAGCCGGTTCCTTCGCCGCCCTCCTCGACCCTCCGTTCCCGGAAGCGGCGATGCAGACGGCGCGGCTCGCGCTCCTGACCACGGTGCTGACGGCGCTGCTCGCCTTTCCCGCGGCGGTCTTCCTCTCGCGTTCTCGCGGACTCTTCCGCCGCGCCCAGAGGCTCCTCGTCATGACTGCGTTGCTGATGTCCCCGGTAGTGCATGCCTACGGATGGATGCTGATCCTCGGACCGGAAGGGTTTCCCGGGGCAACGCTCCGCCGCGCCGGCATGCTTTCCCCAGAAGCCGCGAGCCTCGTCACCCTCACCGCATCGTTCCTGCCGTTCATGATCCTGGCGCTTACGGCGAGCCTCGACCGGGTGGATCCCACCCTCGCGGAGGCCTCCCGCGGGCTGGGCGCGCCGCCGGCTTCCACATTCTTCCGGGTCACCTTTCCGCTCGTCCTGCCCGGGCTTCTCGCCGGCGCCGGCTTCGTGATGGTGGGCAGCCTTTCCGCCTATGCTGTCCCGGCGCTGCTCGGCGACCCGGCGTCACCCGCCTTCGTGGTGGAGATCTATGAACGGACCGCTGTCTCCCTCGACTGGCCCACCGCGGCGGCGGCCTCTCTCGCGCTGCTGCTCTCGGCCATGCTGCTTCTGACTGCGGCGGCGCTGCTCTCCCGCAGAGATGGCGCCCGAACCGCAGCCGGCGGAACGGCGGCATGAAACACCTCGGAATTCGCTCCGCCGGACGCGGCGCGATGAGGTTTGCGATCGGGGCGGCGGCGGGAATCGTCTGGTTGCTGCTGCTGCTCCCGATGCTGGCGCTCGCTGCCTCCTCGCTGGGCTTCCCCGTACCCGGAAGCCCGACTGCCGAAGGAGTCGGTCTGCGCAACTACGCGTCTCTCCCCGGCGAGCCGCGTCTGCTCGCCGCCCTCGGTACCAGCGCGGTGCTCGGCGTGCTGGCGGCGGGAGCGGCACTGGTGCTGGGAATCCCCGCTGCGCTCGGACTCACGCGGGGGCGCTTTCCCGGGCGGGACGTCGTGCTCGCCGTGCTCCTTTCCCCACTGAGCCTTCCCGGCCTCGTGCTCGGGGTCGCTCTCTTGCAGACCGCCGTCCTCCTGGCCGCAGCGACCGGAGTCGAGCTGGCAGGAACCCCGGTCCTGCTGTTCGCCGCGCATCTCCTCATCACCATCCCCTGGGTAGCCCGCAGCGTGGCCGCTTCTCTCGAAGCGACCGGCGACTCGCAGGGAGGCGCGGCGCTCGAGGAACAGGCTCGGAGCCTCGGAGCAGGTCCGATCGCCGCGCTGTGGCTGGTCGTCCTGCCGAGCGCCCGTGCCGGGATCGCCGCCGGCGCGCTCACCGCCTTCGCGATCTCGTTCGGAAACTTCACGCTCTCTCTGCTGCTGGCCGGAGGACGGACGGTGACCCTTCCGGTGGCTATCTACGAGATCGTGCGCGACGGCCCGGATCCGGCAGCGGCGGCGATGAGCTCGCTCACCATCGCGATGGCCGCGATGACCGCGCTGCTGGCCGACCGGGTCTCCGGGGCCGGGAAGGCGGAGTGCCGGAGTCCCCAGAGCGGCGGCCCTCGATGAACCTGCGCCGAGCAGGGCTCGCACTCGCGGAGCTCGAAAAACACTTCGGAGCCCGCGAGGCGATCTCCGGAGCGACTCTCTCCGTGGAGAGCGGCGAGCTGGCGGCACTCCTGGGCGCGAGCGGGGCGGGCAAGACCACGATCCTCCGCCTGATCGCGGGCCATCTCGACCCGGATGGGGGAGAGATCTGGATCGGCGGGAAATCCATGGAAGGCGTGCCGCCGGAACAGCGGAATGTGGGCATGGTCTTCCAGTCTCCGGCGCTCTTTCCGCACCTCACCGTCCGGCGCAATGTCTCCTTCGGGCCGGCGCGGCGCGGCGCGGCACGCGCCGAGGCCGCCGCGCTCGCGGGCGAGATGCTGGACCTGCTCGACCTCGGTGCACTCGCCGACCGCTATCCCCGCCAGCTCTCCGGCGGCGAGCAGCAAAGGGTCGCAGTGGCCCGGGCGCTCGCCCTCCGGCCCGAGGCGCTGCTGCTCGACGAGCCGCTCTCCGGGCTCGACCCCGCCTACCGCCGCGAGCTCCGGGGACGCCTCCGGGAGCTGCAGCGCGCGTCCGGGGCGACGACGGTCTGGGTGACCCACGACCAGGAAGAAGCGTTGAGCGTGGCGGATCGAGTCGCGGTGCTCGGTGAGGGACGGATCCAGCAATTCGCCGCCCCGCTCGAACTGCACACCCGCCCGGCGAACGGATTCGTCGCCCGCTTCGTCGGCAAGATGAACCTGCTCGCCGCGGTGCGGGACCCCGCCCGGGCGAACGGTTTTCGACTGCGCGGCGGCCCCTCGGTGCTCGCCGCCGCCGACAGTCTGCCGTCCGACCAGAGTGCTCCCCAAGCACCGGCCACGCTCGGCATCCGCCCGGAGGCGGTGCTGATCGGCCACCTGCCCCCCTCGCCCGGATTCAACACCGCGGGCGCGGTCGTGCGCCGCATCGGGTTTCTCGGCGACCGTCTCGAAATCGAGCTGGAGATCGAGGGCGGGCAGCTCCTCACGGCCCGCGGCAACACCCTCTTCCAGAACCTCGCCCGCGAGGGCGACCGGGTGCGCACCCACTGGCCGGTCGCCGATACCCGATTCCTGGAATCAGCCTGACCGGCTCGCCCCGATGCCGAGTTACGGCCCGCACCATCCGCAAGGGGGCCCGTCAGCAGGTTCCGGCAGCCGGTGCCAGCGGGCCCTTCAGCTGAGATCGGTCAGGCGAGATCCGTCCAGGCGAGGCTTCGCTCGACGCCTTTCCGCCACCCCCTGAGGCGGGCCGCCCGATCGGCTGCGGACATCCGGGGCTCGAAGCGCGCGTCCTCTTCGTCCGCCTCGAGGGCAGCGGCGAGTTCGGCCTCCGATTCCCAGAAACCGACGGCGAGACCGGCGCAGAGAGCAGCCCCGAGAGCGGTGGTCTCGAGGAGCCGGGGGCGGATCACCGGGATGCCGAGGATGTCCGCCTGGAAGCCGAGCAGCAGATCGCTGACCGTCATGCCCCCGTCCACCCGTAATTTCGAGACGGGAAACCCGGCGTCCTCGCGCATCGCCTCGAGGACATCGTGGACCTGGAAGGCGGCGGCCTCGATCGCGGCGCGGGCGAGATGCCGGCGGTCGGTGTGCCGGGTCAGGCCGCAGAGGACGCCCCGGGCATCGGCACGCCAGTGCGGGGCGAAGAGGCCGGAGAAGGCCGGCACGATCACCGCCCCGCCGCTGCTTTCGACCTCGAGCGCGAGCCGCTCGATCCCGGCGGCGGAGGCGGCGAACCCCAGCTGGTCACGAAGCCACTGGACCAGGGAACCGGCGACTGCCACCGAGCCCTCCAGCGCGTAGTCCACCCGGTCGGCGTCGGCATAGGCCACCGTGGTCAGGAGTCCAGCCTTCGAGGGAATCGGCGCAGCGCCGGTGTGCAGCAGCAGAAAAGCGCCGGTGCCGTAGGTGCATTTGGCCTCGCCCGGCCTCCGGCACAGTTGCCCCAAGAGCGCCGCCTGCTGGTCGCCGAGGACGCCGGTGATCGGAACCCGAGCGCCGAAGGGGCCGTGGGGAATCGTGCTGCCCCAGGCCTCCGGGTGGGAGGAAGGGGCGATCTCCGGCAGCATCCGGGGCGGAATCTCGAGCGCTTCCAGCAGCTCCGCGCTCCACTGGCACTCCCCGAGATCCATCATCAGGGTACGGCTCGCATTCGTCGGGTCGGTCCGGTGGACCGCGCCGCCGGTGAGCCGCCAGATCAGCCACGACTCCACCGTCCCGAAGACGGCGCGGCCGCTCTCGGCGCGCTGGCGCAGTCCGTCCTCATGCTGAAGCAGCCAGCGGAGCTTCGGCCCCGAGAAGTAGGTCGCCGCCGGGAGCCCGGTCGAACTGCGGAGACGATCCGCACCGACCCGTTCCTGAAGCTCGGCCGCCAGTCGGTCGGTGCGGGTGTCCTGCCAGACGATCGCCGGGGCGAGCGGCTCACCGGTCGCCGGGTCCCAGACGACGGTGGTCTCCCGCTGGTTCGCGATCCCGACGGCGGCAACGCTGCGGCCGTCCAGTTCTCCGTCGCGGAGCGCCCCCGCGATCACTTCGGAGGTCCGCTCCCAGATCTCTTTGGGATCGTGTTCGACCCAGCCGGGCCTCCGGGTGATCTGACGGTGCTCGCGCTGGTCGGAGCCGACGACCCGTCCGTTCCGGTCGAAGAGCAGGCAGCGGCTGCTGGTGGTGCCCTGATCGACCGCGGCGATCACTTCCGCGGGCCCCTTCGCGGGCACTCCGCGGGAGGGGGCGGCGTTCACTCGGCGGAAAGCCGCAGAGCCTTTCCGGACCGTACTCCGGTCACTTCCCCGTCGCGCAGGACGAACTCGCCGGAAACCAGGACATGCCGCACTCCGCTGGCGTAATGGTGAGGATCGCCGAAGGCGGCGTGTTCTTCGACGGAGGCCGGATCCAGGACCGCGATATCCGCAACCGCGCCCTCTTCGATCACCCCGCGGCCGGTGAGGCCGAGCCGGCCGGCCGGCAGCGAGGTCATCTTCCGTACCGCCTCCGCGAAGGACAGCAGTCCGGCTTCCCGCACATAGAGGCTGAGGACCCGGGCGAAGGTTCCGTAGTTCCGGGGGTGGGGCACGCCCTCGCCGGGAGCCACGATGCCGCCGTCGGAGGCGATCATCGTCCGCGGATGGGCCATGATCCGCCGCACATCGTCCTCATGCATGGCGTGGAAGACGCCGCCGAAACCTCCCTTCTCCTGCAGTTCGAGGGCGAGGGCCGCCCCCTCGTCGGTGGTGACCGGGAGTCCGCGCTCCCGCAGGATGTCCCCCATGCTCTTGCCTTCGAGCGAGCGATCCCATTCGCAGCTGGCGATCACCACATTGTCGGGGCTCCCCCCGCCGCGGTCCACTTCGAGGTTCTCTCGGACCGCCTCCCGAATCCGCTCGCGCTGTTCGGGATCGGCGAGCCGCTCCAGCAGAGCCTCCGGGCCCCCGGCGAGACTCCATGCCGGAAACAGGATCGTCAGCCCGGTCGAGGAGGCGGTGTACGGGTACTGATCGATCGTCACATCCACGCCCCGCGCCACCGCCTCGTCCACGAGGCGAAGGCTCTCGACGCTCTGACCCCACATCGGAGCCCCGACCACCTTGTGGTGGGTGATCTGGGTCGGCAGCCCGCCTTCCTCGCCGATGCGGATGGTCTCCCGCACCGAGTCGAGCAGGCTGAGCCCCTCTTCGCGCAGATGGCTGATGTGGACCCCGCCGTAGCGCGCCGCGGCTTTCGCCAGCTCGATCACTTCTTCGGTTCGAGCAAAGGTCCCCGGCGGGTACTTGAGCCCGGTGGAAAGCCCGAAGGCGCCTTCCCGCATGGCCTGCTCCACGAGCGCACGCATCGCCTCGAGTTCCGCGTCTTCGGGAGCGCGGTCTTCGAGGCCGAGCACCTCGCGGCGGACGGTTCCGTGGCCGACGAGCAGCCCCATGTTGATGGCGGCCCCCTCGGTCTCGAACTCGGTCAGCCATTCTCCGATCGGCAGCGGAGAGCTCCCGTCCGGTCCGCCGATGGCGGTGGTCACTCCCTGGTGCAGGTAGTTCTCGGCGAGCGGATGGCGGAACACTCCGCGCACCGCGTGCGAGTGGATGTCCACGAAACCAGGAGTCAACGAGAGTCCGGAGACATCCACCCGCGCGGCCGCGCGGGCTCCCGACAGGTCGCCGAGCGCAGCCACTCGACCCTCTCGGATGCCGAGATCGGTGACCGTCGGCGCGCCGCCGCGCCCGTCGTGCACCGCACCGCCGGCGAGCACGATGTCGTAGCGCTCACCGCACCCGGCAGCGGTCAGCGCTGCGGTCAGCAGCAACAGAGCGATTCGGAGCCTTCCGGTCATTCGACTTCTTCCTCGGGGACTTGCCCATCGAAAATTCCTTCCGGAATTCCTTCCCGGAGGACGAGAGCCGCCCCGCATCGAGCGCTCCCAAGCCCCCCGGAGCAACGCTTTTCCAGTGTACCAACCGCCCGCTGGTAGCATTCCAAGCTCCCTGACGGCGTCACGCCGAAGCCTCCATGCGCACTCACCGGATCTCCCTCTCCCATCGGATTTCGCTGCTGCCGGCGATCATTGCCGCGCTGGTACTGCCAGCGGCGGTCCTCGTCCCAGCGGCAGCCGACGGCCAGCCGTCCCCGACGGTGCTGCCGATGCGCGAGCGGGCAACGATCGTGGACCGTTGGCTGGAGGTTCGTTTCGAGACCGTCCTGCCGGCGATCATGCGGCGGGAGGGAGTGGATCTGTGGATCGTGGCCGCTCGGGAATACAACGAAGACCCGGTGATCCGGACCATGCTGCCCTACACCTGGCTCGCCGCCCGGCGGCGCACGGTGCTCCTGTTCCACGACCGCGGGCCGGAAGCGGGAGTGGAACGGCTGGCGGTGGCGCGCTACGACATCGGCGGCATTCCGGGCGCCTGGGATCCCGAGGCCGAGCCCGACCAGTGGGCGCGGGTGGCCGAACTGGTGCGGGAACGGGATCCGCAGCGCATCGGTGTCAACCGTTCGCGGGATTTCGGGCTAGCCGACGGGCTCACCGCGACCGAGGACGAAGCGCTTCGGGAGGCACTCGGCCCCGAACTCGCCGGACGGATCACGGGCGCCGAGCGCTTGGCCATCGCCTGGCTCGAGACCCGCACCCCGGAAGAGATGGCGGTCTATCCCGGAGTGGTTCGGCTGGCCCGCTCGATCCTCGCCGAGGGACTCTCCGAGCGGGCGATCCAACCGGGAGTGACGACGACCGGGGATCTCTCCTGGTGGTATCGGGAGCGAATCCGGGAGCTTAAGCTCCAGACTTGGTTCCAGCCGGGGGTTTCGGTCCAGCGGCGAGAAGGTTCGATGTTCGGCGGCGACGCGGACGGGCAGGGAGATTTCTCCTCCCGGCCGCCGCCGGACACCATCCTGCCCGGCGACCTGATCCATGTGGACTTCGGGATCACTTACCTCCGGCTCAACACCGACACCCAGATGCACGCCTATGTGCTCCGGCACGGGGAGGCCGCGGCCCCTCCGGGGCTGCGGGAAGCGCTTTCGACCGGCAATCGCCTCCAGGACATCCTCACCGGTGAGTTCGTGGCCGGCAGGACCGGCAACGAGATTCTGGCCGCGGCGCTCGCCCGAGCGGAGCAGGAGGGCATCCAGGCCTCCATCTACACCCATCCGATCGGCTTCCACGGCCACGCTGCCGGCCCCACGATCGGGCTCTGGGACCGCCAGGAAGGCGTTCCGGGCAAGGGGGACTATCCGCTCTTTCCGATGACCGCCCACTCGATCGAGCTGAACGCCCGAGTACCGGTTCCCGAATGGGACGGCCAAGAGGTACGGATCGCCCTCGAAGAGGACGCCGTCTTCGACGGCGAGGACACCCGTTACATCGATCCCCGGATGGAGCGGCTGTTGTTGATCCCCCGCCCCCGCTGAGCCGGCCCGCTGCGCGCCGGCCCCGCCGAAGGGTGAAGAAGAACCTCGGAGCCGCTGCAGGGTCCCGTTAGCGGTTGGAGGAGGTCTGGATCTCCTCCAGTCGGGCGCGGGCGAGATCGAAAC
Source organism: Vicinamibacteria bacterium (assembly GCA_963422395.1). GTDB lineage: Bacteria > Acidobacteriota > Vicinamibacteria > Marinacidobacterales > Marinacidobacteraceae. Next base: position 1,808,957 of record OY729431.1, read on the forward strand.
GCTCCCGGATCCTCGGGATCGGAAGGTCGCCGTAGCGGGCGGCGAGTCTCGATTCGGCGACCTCGAGGGCCCGCAGCAGATCACCGGCGGCCGCCCGGGCCGCGGTCGGGTCGCGGCTGCCTACCGATCCGATCCAGACCGGAGAAGTCTGGGCGAACACCGAACCGTTCATCGCCGGCCACGCCTCCTTCCCGCCGTGAGCGCGCACCGCGACCCACCCCGCCTCCGGAAGGTCGAGTTCGCCGCCGAGCTCCCGGGCTCCGGGAGCGGCGAGGCCCGGAAAGCTCTCCACCACCGCGCCGTTCACGATCAGCTCCACGGTCTCCACCGGCCCGGTCGAAGCCAGAGTGAGAGTCCACCGCGCGGTCCGCCTGCCGACCGAAACGGCGCTCCCGGGGCGCTCCCCTGCCAGCCGGAAGTCGAGCAGCGGTCCGGTGGTGACGAAACTCCGTCCGGCTGAGAGCGCCTCGAGGTAAGCACTCATCCGGAAAGGCCCCGGCGCCTCGACATAGAGCCGGGCCGTGCCCACCGCCATGGTGCGGTGGTAGTCCAGCATCACATCGGTTCCGGCGGAAGCGGCGAGCGGCACTCCCAGGTTCAGCACCCGGTGCCACAGAGCCGCGGTCCCGACCTCGCTGGTCCACAGGCACGCCACTTCGAGGCTGTCCAGATCGCCGAGCACCGCGTCGGGGACGATGCTCAGCGGAATCGCCGCGAGGCCCGCTTCGCTGCCGAACGGGTCGGCGACCGACACCGGGTGCATGTAGGAACTCACTCCGGCTTGCCGGCGGGCGTGGGCGAGGGCGTCGGCATTCGGCCGGTCGTCCTCCTCGTAGATCGGATAGCCGGGCCCCCAGAACCACGGCCAGAACGGGCTCTCGATCCCGATGAGGCCGAGGTGCCCGAGGAAGTGCGAGCGAATCTCCTGTCCGAACAGGACCGCGGGAAGGCGATCCAGCCGGCGGTCGGCGAAGAACTCGGTGTCGTTCCGGCGGTGGTGGAGGTTCGCCATGAGCGGGGTGCCGATGTCGAGATCCTCGGCCGCGAGCAACGACTCCAGATCGTCGGGGTCGAGCCGGACCTGCCCGCCGTAGTTGAGGTGGAAGTGGTGGTCGCCGGAGCGGTATCCCGCTGCGCGCGAGTCCCAGAGCGGTTCGAAAACCAGCTCGGCTTCTCCGGTCTCCCCGGCGCGGACCGGGATCGTGAGGCTCGCCGAAAGGTGCGCGAAGCCGTGGGTCGCGGTGATCCGGACCTCTCCTCCGGGGAGGGCGGGCACTTCCACCTCCACCACTCCCGGCGAATAGAAGTAGATGCGCCCGTGGGTTCCGTCGAAGCGCGGGAACGCTCCGGGAACGACCGCCGGATGCCCCACCGGGTCGAGCACTTCGAGCCGCGCCGGAACCGGAGTCGGGGCGCCGGCCCGGCGGGTGGTGATCCGCACCCGCGCCAGCGGGACGCCAAAGTCCCACGCCCGTACCGGAAGGTCCACCGCCGGCCCGCCCCGGGTGCTGACTTGCCGCAAGCGGAAGCGTTCGCCCTCGTCTGCCTCGACGAAGATCACCGCCTCGCCGTCCTCGGTGAGGGAGGGCGTGAGCGGCAGGCCGCGGGCGGCGACCAGTTCCACCGGGTCCCCCTGCTCCGGATCCACCAGCAGCAGCCGGTAGCCGTCGGCACCGTCTCCGGCCGGCCAGTTGAGCGCCAGGGTCCCCTTCCCCGGCTGGGCGGCGGGGCGGGCCTGGGAGGCGATGGATTCGGCCCGCAGCGTCGTCTCCTCTCCGTCGGCGTCGAGCAGGACCAGCTCGTCCGGAGACGACCGGCCCTTCGCCAGATACGCCAGCTCCCCGCCGGGAAGCGGCTGCGGTCTCACTTCCAGCCCGCGGCGGCTGGTGAGGCGCGTGGGTTCCCCGGTTTCGAGCGAGAAGCGCCAGATGTCGAGGTCACCGGCGGTGGCAGCGCTGAAGTAGAGATCTTTCCCGTCGGGCGCCCATGCCGGATCGAGGACGATCGTCCCGTCGCCGAAGAGCCGGGTTTCCTCTCCGGTCCCCAGGTCCAGCTGCCAGATGGAGAGGTTCTCGCCGTCGTCCCGGAGAAAGGCCAATGCACCGCCGTCCGGCCGCCAGGCGGGACGGGTGTCGAGTTCCGGCCCGCGGGTCGAGCGCCGCGCCACTCCGGTCTCGAGATCGAACAGCCAGAGCCAGCCGCGCGCCGAGAAGGCGATCGTGCCGCCGTCCGGCGAAACCGCTGGATCCGTGGGCCCTGCGGCGAGGATCGGCAGTTCGAACCCCTCCACATAGACATGGTGGGAATAGCCTTCGAGCTTCGGGTAACGGTTGGTCCACTGGGCGGAGGCGACCGAGGGAACGAAGACGAACAGCGCCAACGCCGCGATGCTTCTCATGGGTTTCTCCCTTTCCGTATCAGGCGGCCTGGCAGCGCCCCTGTCCAGCAGAGCCTCGGCGCTGTTCGACCACGGGAACATCGGTGACGAACATGTGGCCCGGCGCATGGGAGATCGCAACGTCCGGCCTGGCGCCGAGCGCCGCGACCTGTGAAGTGACCCCGCAGGCCCAGAAGACGGGCACCTCTCCCGGGAGAAGGCCCCCGGGCTCTCCGAAATCGGCCCGCGAGAGGTCGCGGATCCCGAGCGCCGCCGGATTCCCCGCGTGAATCGGCGCCCCATGGGCGAGCGGCTGCTCTCCGCTGATCCGGCACGCCTCGGCGACCTGGTCCTCACGAATCGGGCGCATGGAAACGACGAGCCGGCCGGAGAACGCCCCGGCGGGCACATTGGGCCGGTCGGTGATGTACATGGGCACGACGCGCCCCTCGTCCTGATGGCGAAGACGAATGCCGGCAGTGGCCAGAGCCGCTTCGAAGCCGAAGCTGCAGCCGAGCAGGAAAGCGGTGAGCCCGCTCTCCCACTCCTCCTGGACCTGAGACGCCTCTCGAATCAGCTCGCCGCGCCGGTACACCCGATAGCGAGGCAGATCGGTGCGCAGGTCAGCTCCCGGAGACAGCGTTCGGAGCACGGGGGTATCGCTCACGGCAAGCAGCGGACAGGGGCATGGATTCCTCCTGCAGAAGTCTGCGAAATCCCCGGCGAGTGCGTGCGGCAGCGCGATCAGGTTGGCCTGCATGTACCCGGGGCAAAAGCCCGAGGTGCCGCCCCGGAACTCTCCGCTCCGGCACCCGGCCCGCACCTCGCGCGGCTCTCCGTCCCGGGAGAACGAAGGGGGACGGGAAGCAGCGGACATCACCGAAAGATCGAACCTGCAGACTCTATGCGTACCGCTTCCAATCTTCCGCCGCGTAGAGAACCTGTTGCGACCGAGCCTCCGGCTCGGGCGCGGCACAGCGGGGGAATGTGTGAAAGGGGGTCCACCCCCTTTCACGAAAACAGCAACTCAGAAGCCGAACTCGCTGCCTCCGGCAGCAGTTCGGCTTCCCGGCGCGCAGCGCCGGGCGCTTCGGGAGCAGGGCATCCCCCTCTTCCCACGAGGGATCGAAACGCGGTAACCACATGGCGCCCCGCTCCCGGAGCGCTCAGCCTGCTTGACCAGCAACCGAGCGGCACCTATAATTTCCGAATCCGGGCAGCGTTCTGATCTCAGCGGGTTCCGAGAAACGGGTGGCATCACTGCCGGACCCCGCCGGGGGATTTCTTGCCCGGATTTTTACCATATGAGCACTTCCTCGAACACCGCAAGCTTCCGGGATCTCCCGTTCGGTGTCCTCGGCCCCAAAGTCTGACCTCCCGGAACTTTCTGGATCCTGCGTGTCTCGTTCAGCCGGCACCACCTTTCTACGCGCCAGCGAAATCGAGCGTCGCTGGTTCGTCGTGGATGCCGGAGGGCAAATCTTGGGACGCCTCGCCAGCCGGATAGCCCGTGTGCTCACGGGGAAGCACAAGCCGGCGTGGACGCCCTTCCTCGATTGCGGAGATCATGTGATCGTGGTCAACGCGGCGCGGGTTCGGCTCACCGGACGGAAGGAAGAGGGCAAGATCTACTATCGTCAGAGTGGGCGGCCCGGCGGGTTGAAATCGAGGACGGCAGCAGAACTCAGAAGTGCATTTCCCGAGCGGATCGTGGAGAACGCGGTGCGCGGCATGCTTCCCAAGGGAAGCTTGGGGCGCTCCCAGTTCCTGAAGCTCAAGGTGTACCCCGGCATCGAGCACCCCCACGCCGCCCAGACGCCTGTGCCCCTCCCCGAGAAACTCCTGCCAGCGAATCCGCTGCCGACTGAAGTCATGGTTTCCTCCTGATGCCCGAACCCGTCGCCTACGGCACCGGCAAACGGAAGTGTTCCATCGCGCGGGTGTACCTCCGCGACGGCACTGGTCAGATCCATGTGAATCGGCGGCCACTCGAGGACTACTTCCCGAGGGACACCTACCGGAACTGGGTCACGCAACCTCTGCTCGCCACCGACCAGGGCGCGCGATTCGATGTGGACGCACGGGTCAAAGGCGGGGGGCTCTCCGGACAGGCGGCTGCGGTACGGCTGGGGATTGCACGAGCGCTCAGCGAGACGAACTCCCGCCTGCGCCCCGAACTGAAGCGCCGCGGCTTCCTGACCCGCGACGCGCGCCGCAAGGAACGCAAGAAGTACGGGCAGCCGGGCGCGCGCAAGCGTTTCCAGTACTCGAAGCGCTGACCATCGGATCAGGACTCCGAAGACTCGCCGCCAGAAGCCGATGTCCACAGCACTCAGCATGAAGGACCTGCTCGAGGCAGGACTCCACTTCGGGCATGAAACGAAGTGGTGGAACCCGCGGATGCGTCCTTACATCCACGGCGCCCGCAGCGGGATCCATGTCGTCGATCTGAACCAGACATTGCCGTTGTTCCGAACGGCGCTCGACTTCGTCTCCCGGCTCGGGGCCGAAGGGAAGACGATCCTCTTCGTGGGGACGAAGCGCCAGGCGCAGGAAGTGATCGCCGCCGAAGCGGCGCGCGTGGATGCTTTCTATGTGAACCACCGCTGGCTCGGCGGGCTGCTGACGAACTTCCAGACGATCCGCAAAAGCATCGCCAAGTTTCAGGAGCTTCGAGAAATCACCGAGAACGACGATCTCGGCGGTTTCTCGAACAAGGCACGGTCCCGCCTCGACAAGCGGCGCCGGAGAATGGAGAAGACGCTGAGCGGCATCGAGAAGATGGACCAGCTCCCCGATGCGGTGTGCATCGTGGATCCGAAGAACGAGATGATCGCGGTGCGTGAGGCCCGAAAGCTCCGGATTCCGATCATTGCCATCGTGGATACCGATTGCGATCCCGACCTCATCGACTATGTGATTCCGGGGAACGACGACGCCCTCCGGGCGATCCGTCTGTTCACCTCCCGGGTCGCGGGCGCTTTCGAGGACGGCCGCCAGCTCCGCGGCCTGGCGCCCTTCGATGGCGATTCGGAAGCGAGCTCCGAACCGGCGTCGGCCTCGACGTCCGGGGCCGATGAGGTGCGGCCCGGCGCCGCACCGGCCGAGCCCCCGCCGTCGGCTCCCACCGCGCCGAAACCACCGGCCTGAAGGCGGCCGGCGTGCACGCCGGACCTTTCCCGACGCCCGGTATCCGATCAGGAGGAATCGAAATGCCCGCCATCAGCGCTCAGGAAGTCAAGAAGCTTCGAGATCAGACCGGCGCCGGCTTCGCAGATTGCAAGAATGCGCTAGTCGAAGCCGACGGGGACTTCGCCGCCGCCGTCCGCATCCTGCGCGAGAAGGGCGCCGCTGCCGCCGAAAAACGCTCCGGCCGGACCACCGGCGAGGGGATCGTCCATTCCTACATCCACGACCGCCGGATCGGAGTGATGGTCGAGCTGGCCTGCGAAACCGATTTCGTGGCGCGCAACGAGAAGTTTCGTGAACTGGCGAACGACATCGCGATCCACATCGCCTGCGGCTACCCAGCTCCGGCCCGCTGGGTAGCGCGCGAGGAGGTGCCCGAGGAAGTGATCCGCGACGAAACGGAGCTGATCCGGTTGCAACTCGCGAACGACCCGAAGAACGCGCGCAAGCCGCCCGCAGTCCTCGAACGGATCGTCGCCGGCAAGATCGAGAAATTCCTCTCCGACCGGATTCTCATGGAGCAGCTGTACGCTCTCGACGATTCGAAGAAGACGAGCATTCAGGACCTCGTGCTCCAGACCGCACAGTCGACCGGCGAGAACATCCGGGTCCGTCGTTTCGTCAAGTTCGAGCGGGGCGCGGACCTCGGCTGACCGGACGGCCCCCTCCGAGGATCCCGTCTTGACCGGGCCGCGACGGGCGCTCCTCAAGCTGTCCGGGCAGGCGCTGCAAGGGTCCGAGTCGTCGGGGATCTCTACCCAAGCGATCGAGCGTATGGCCGGGGCGATCGCCGAAATCCACCGCGACGGGATCGAAATCGCCTGTGTGATCGGCGGCGGCAACATCTTCCGGGGTTTCGCCGCCGAAGCGCGGGGCATGGACCGGGTCACTGCGGATTCCATGGGGATGCTCGCCACCCTCATCAACGCCCTCGCCATGCAAGAGGCACTCGAGAGGCTCGATTGCGAGACCCGGGTGATGTCGGCCATCACGGTCCGGCAGGTCGCCGAGCCCTTCATCCGGCGCCGAGCACTGCGCCATCTCGAAAAGGGGCGTATCGTGGTGTTCGCCGCCGGAACCGGTAATCCCTACTTCTCGACCGACACCGCCGCCGCACTCCGTGCTGCCGAGATCCGGGCCGAGGTTCTGATCAAGGCCACCCGGGTCCCCGGAGTCTTCACCGGCGATCCGGAACAGGATCCCGAAGCTCGACCGATCCGCCGGCTGAGCTATTTGGAGGCAATTCGCCAGGAACTCCGTTTCATGGACACGACGGCGATCTCGCTATGCATGGAGAACGACCTGCCGATCATCGTCTGTCACCTGGACGATCTGCGACGGGCCGCCCACGGTGACGGGGTCGGCACTCGCGTGGCCGGGCGCGACCGCGGACAGCGCATGACAACCGAGGACGAAGCCGCGCAGTGTCCGACCGGCAGTTGCGCCCGCACCTCTTCATCCACAGGCTGATATCCAGGAGGAAAGAGCATGCCTCACGAAATCCTCGACGAGCTGAACCGCCGAATGGGCAAGACGGTGGAGATCTTCGAACGCGAGCTGGCGTCGGTGCGCACCGGCCGGGCATCGGTGGCGCTGCTGGATTCGGTCCGGGTGGAGTACTACGGACAGCTCCTCCCCCTCCATCAGCTCGCCTCCCTCAAGACGCCTGACGCCAGCACCATCGTGGTGCAGCCCTGGGAGAAGAACATGCTGCAGCCAGTGGACCGGGCGATCCGGGCGGCGGGCCTCGACCTGAACCCCACCTCGGACGGCACGGTACTGCGGATCCCGATTCCCCCGCTCAGCCAGGAGCGGCGCCAGCAGCTCGCCCGCAACATCTCCCGGATGGCCGAGGAGCACAAGAATGCCCTCCGCCAGGTGCGGCGCGACGCGAACCACCAACTCAAGAAGCTGGCGAGGGACAAGGAACTCTCCGAAGACCTCGAGCACGACCTCGAACGGGAAGCGCAGAAGGCGACGGACATCCATGTGAAACGCGTCGAGGACATCGCCGCACGCAAAGAAGCCAGCATCCTCTCCGTGTAGGGCAGTAGGAACCCATGAGCCGCTATTCCTTCCTCTCTCATCTGGAGTGTTCCCGCACCGGAAAGCGCCATGACGCTTCCACGGCACAGAACCTCTCAGCCGAGAAGCATCCCCTGCTCGCGCGCTACGACCTCGAAGCGGCAGCGCCCACCTTCACTCCCTCTTCGTTGCGCGGCCGCCCCTTCGATCTTTGGCGTTACCACGAGGTCCTGCCGATCCACGAAGAGCGTCATTGCATCAAGCTCGGCGAGGGGGGAACGCCGCTCCACCGGGCGCGCCGGCTCGAAGCCGAACTCGATCTCGGCGAGCTGCACCTCAAAGACGAAGGGATGAATCCCACCGGCAGCTTCAAGGATCGGGGGCTGTGCCTCGCGGTGTCCGCCGCCTGGCAGCTCGGTCTCGACGGCGTGGCGCTCCCCTCCGCAGGAAATGCCGGCGGCGCCGCAGCGGCCTATGCGGCGCGCGCAGGTATGGATTGCGTGGTAGCGGTCCCGCAGGACTGCCCCGAGGTGAATCGAATCGAGGCATCGGTGTACGGCGCGGAGATCCATCCGGTGGACGGATTGATCTCCGACGCCGGGCGGCTCATCGCAGCGATGGCGGAAGAGCGCGGCCTGTTCGAAGTGGCCACTCTCAAGGAGCCGTACCGGATCGAGGGAAAGAAAACGATGGCCTACGAGGTGTTCGAACAGCTCGGGCGGCTGCCCGAGGTCATGCTCTATCCGACCGGCGGCGGCACCGGGCTCATCGGGATGTGGAAAGCGTTCGATGAGATGGAGCGCCTCGGTTGGATCGGCGCCGAACGGCCGCGCATGATCTCGGTCCAGGCTGAAGGTTGTGCGCCGATTCCGCGCGCTTTCGAGGAGGGCGCCGAATCCTCGACGATGTGGGAGAACGCGAGTACGGTGGCTTCCGGACTTCGGGTTCCCAAAGCGATCGGCGACTTCCTGATCCTGCGGGCAGTGCGCGAAAGCGGGGGGGTCGCGATCGCTGTCTCCGACGAAGAACTGATGCGCGATGCGCGCCGGATCGCTGCTGTCGAAGGCATCTTCGCCGCCCCCGAAGGGGGTGCCTGCCTTGCCGCGCTGCGCCGGCTGCGGGAATCGGGACGAGTTTCCCGCGACGAAACGGTAGTGCTCTTCAACACCGGCACCGGCGCCAAGTATGTCGAGGCCTTCCGAAGCCCGGGCGCCGCCTCGGCAGGCTCCGCACGGTAGGCCGACCCAAAGCACCTCTTACATTCTGCTCTGATTGCGCTGCGACGAGTGGAAACCCGCCGGCGGCCCGAGGACCGGCACACCACTGTCGGTGGTCTCGAAGTGAATTCCCGAATGCCCTCCGCCCTCGCCGCCGCCGCGCTACTCCTCATCGGACTCCCGTTGGCAGCAGTCGGGAACCCTTCGGGTCAGGCCGCCGACTCGGCGGCGAACTGGCCCCGGTTCCGAGGGCCCGACTCGAACCCGGTGGGCACCCATCCGGACCTTCCGCTCCGCTGGTCCGGGACCGAGAACATCGAGTGGGCGGCAGAGGTTTTGGGGGTGGGCTGGTCTTCGCCGGTCGTCTGGGGGAAACGGGTCTTCCTCACTTCGGCTGCCAGCCAGCAGGCGATGAAAGGCCCGTCACTCGGCACCGACTTCGGCAATGACTACCTCGCCGAACTGCAAGAAGAGGGTCTCGCCCCCGAAGAGATGACCGCCCGGCTGTACGACCGCGATCGGGAGATGCCCCACGAGATCGTCATCAGCCTCCATCTCCACTGCCTCGATCTGGATTCGGGGAAGATCCTCTGGACGCGAGAGATCTATCGTGGACAGCCGCGTGGCGGGCGCCACCGCAAGAACAGCTACGCATCGGAGACTCCGGTGACCGATGGCGAGCGCGTCTATGCGTACTTCACCCACCACGGACTCTTCGCGTTCGATCTGGAAGGCACCCCGGCCTGGGAGACGCCGCTTTCGCCGCGGCCAACAGTGCGGGACTTCGGGGTCGGCGCCTCGCCCGCGCTTCACGGAGAGCGCCTCTATGTCCTGAACGACAACGAAGAGGCGGGTTTCCTCGCCGCGTTCGACAAGCGGACCGGCGCCGAAATCTGGCGCACCGACCGAGAGATCACCGAGCGCCGAAAAACGGGCTGGTCCACTCCCTTCGTCTGGGACAACGAGATCCGCAGCGAGATCGTGACCGTGGGGCCGGGTATCGTGATCAGTTACGACCTCGACGGCCGCGCCGCCTGGCATCTGAAACGCATGGCCGGAACGCCGATCCAGAGTCCGTTCGCCTGGGAAGGTCGCCTCTTCGTCACCGCCGGAGCCTCCGGCGGTCGATTCCGGCCGCTGGCCGCCATCCGCCCAGGGGGCTCGGGGGACATCACCCCGCCCGAGGGCGAGACCCGAAGCGCCCATGTCGCCTGGTACGACCGCCTCGCCGGCGGGACCTATCTGCCGACGCCGGTCCTCTACGACAGCGCGCTATACGTGCTGTACTCGCGGGGGATCTTCGCCCGCCACGACCCGGAAACCGGTGAACGCGCCTATCGATCGCGCATCGCCGATGGCGCCGCCGCATTCACTGCGTCACCTTGGGCCTACAACGGACATGTGTTCGCGCTGGGGGAAGAAGGGGACACCTATGTGATCGAGGCGGGCGACGAATACCGGCTGGTCGGGGTGAACACCCTCCACGACTGGACCCTCGCATCTCCGGCGATCGTCGGAGATCGCCTCCTGATCCGCACCCAGAGCCGCCTCTACTCGATCCGCAAGCACAGCCCCGACCCGATACCCCCTGAGGAGGATTCCAGAAGAACCTCGGGCGCAGAGAGTCTTCTCCCGCCCTCCGACCACCAGCGACATCCACCTCGGTGACCCAACGATTCCTCTTGGCCATCCTATGGAGGAGAAGCATTAAGGTGAGGTCCTCTATCACTGTACGTTCCGCTTGTATTTCGGCGGAACCAACGCAGCGAGCGGGTCCCATTCTCGGCCTGCGGTCGGTCGATTCGCCACACGCGGCGGTCGTAAATCGCCTAGATTCAACGAGTTACGGCAGGCGGAGCGTATGCCTGCGGTATGCGTCCGGGCGGGAGGTCGAGTGGCCCGGCGGTTGCGGGGAGGCGGTGCGGTGCGCTTTCCCGGCGGGTAGTCAAACTAGACGCTCTGCAGCGAAAGGCGCCTATAACCATAGAGTTGCGTGTTGCGGGTCAAGCGGCGCCTGCTGGTTCGGTGGTTCGGTGCGGTCCTGGTCGGGTCCGCCCCCTGTTCGGACACACACCGAAAATGTCCGCAATGCGTCCGGATGGAGCCCCCACTGAACATTCCTGTTCTCGGCAAGAAGCTTTGCCCAAGAGGAGGTCGGGGTCGGTTCAACACGGCCCCCCGCGCGCGTAGGACGCTCTCTAACGGCGCGGCGGCGGCGGGGTATTTAGGGTCGGGGTAGGTGCTCGGAAGCGATTCCAGGGCGGTTCTGGCGCGTCGAATCGGCGCGAATCGGTCAGCGTCGGGCGGAACCAGCGTCTGGCGGGTTGAGGTCGAGCATTCGAGAATCCGGCCCGGCCCCCCATATCGGCGAGGGTCCGGGCGGATTCTCGGGCGGTTCTAATCGTCACATCCCCATTCTCTGCGTTCCTGCCGTATGAGTCGGTCGGCTTCACGATATTCCCAGCGAATCCAGGCATTCAAGAAGAGGAAAGTCACCACAGAACTCACGAGGAAAAGAAAGAGCACACTCATTTCAGCGTCCGTAGCGGTAGCGCGCGACAGCGGACTGGCCGGCGGCGATCTTCGCGGTGTAGCGCGCGACCATCTTCGGGTCGGCCCAGCGGCCCGACTGCTGGATCGCTGCGGTTCCGGCCCCTGCGATAGCCAGTTCTTGGGCGGTCCCTACCCGGAGGCCGTGCGAAGAGGCATCTTCGATGCCGGCGGCGGCGGCCCGTTTCCTGATGACGCGGTGAATCTGCGATGGCGAGAGTCCGAAGATCGGCGCGTCCTGGTCCGTAGCGTCCGGGCGGATGGCGGCGATTGCCTTCGCGGTTTCGATGCCGATGTAGAGCACCGCCCCCCGTCCTTCCTGGTCGGACTTGGAGCGGCGAACGGTGAGCCTGCCGGAGCCGTCTTCGGCGCGCTCGAAGTCGGCCCAGCGGACGGCGGACGCTTCCGAACGGCGGAGAAGCGCATCGCTCATACACTCCATTATATGTCAAATTCAGTCACCTCTGTTCTGCCTCTCGATTTTCGGACATGTGATTGCGGGAAATCACGCGGCATCGGCAAGGGGTTGGAGGTCGCGCCGGACCTGTGCGGGGGAGCGGAATCCATGACGCTCGACGAGCCAGTGTTCGTCGTAGTGGACGCGCCACTCCGGAGCGCGCGATTCAGATCTTGGACGGTGTCGAAGTCGCGGACCCACAGGAGCTGTTCTCTCGGGGTCGGATGAAGCGCTCGGCGACCCCGTTGCTCTGGGGTTCGCGGACGAAGGCGGGGCTGCCCTGGATGCCGAGGAAGGCGAGTTCCTGTTGGAAGTTGCGGCTCAGGTACTGGGGGCCTGGTCGTGGCGGACGCTGAGGCCGCGGACGATGTCGGGGGCTGATCAGCCGCGATCCTCGCCCGTGGCCTAAAAAACACCTGTTGCGACCGAGCTTCCCGCTCGGGCGCGGCGCAGCGGGGGAATGTGTGAAAGGGGGTCTACCCCCTTTCACAGAATAGTGACCCAGAATCCGAGCTCGCTGCCTCCGGCAGCAGTTCGGATTCCCGGCGCGGAGCGCCGGGCGGTTCGGGGTGGGGCGTCCCCCTCTTCCCACGAGAGCGCGAAACCCAACCCTGCATCACGCCCCGCCCCCGGAGCGCTCAGCCCGAACTCAGCCGCAAGGCGTTCAACACGACCGAGATCGAGGAAAACGCCATCGCCGCAGCCGCGATCTCGGGCGAGAGGAGCATCCCGGTCGCCGGATAGAAGACGCCGGCGGCGAGCGGAATCGCCGCGATGTTGTAGGCGAACGCCCAGAACAGATTCTGGCGGATCACCCGCAGCGACCGCCGCGCGAGCCGCACCGCGGTGCTGACCAGCCGCAGATCGGGCCGCATCAGGGTTACCGCCGCGGCTTCGCGGGCCACTTCGGTTCCCTCGGCGAGAGCGATCCCGACATCGGCCCGGGCCAGCGCCGGAGCGTCGTTGATCCCATCTCCCACCATCGCCACCGGCCCGTATTCCGCCCGCAGTCGATCGATCGCGGCGAGCTTCGCGGCAGGAAGCAGACCGCCCGCGGTCCGGCGGATCCCGACCGCGGCGCCGGTGGCGGCGACCGCCGCCGGTTCGTCTCCCGAAAGGAGCGCGGCGGGAAGCCCGTCCTCAGCGAGACGGCGCACCAGTTCGGAGGCCTCGGGACGCGGCCGGTCCCGGAAGCCGATGGCTCCGACATGTTCGGAACCGCAGATCACTTGCAACCAGCCGGACGCCCCATCGCCTTCACGCGGTTCCGGCGGTTCGAAACCCCGCTCCCGGGCGAGCCGCCTGCTCCCCACCCAGACGATCTCCCCTCCTTCGAGGGTCGCTGCCACCCCGCGGCCCGGCAGCGCCTCGAAGCGGCGAAGCGGCGAAAGCGAAATCCCCTCGCAGCGCGCGAAGGCGACGAGTGCGGCCCCGAGAGGATGCTCGGATCCCTGCTCGGCCGATGCCGCGAGCCGCAGGAGCTCGTCCCGGGCGGTCGCTGCGCCGGGCGAAACCGTCACCACTTCCGGCTCGCCGGCGGTCACCGTGCCGGTCTTGTCGAGCCCGATCGCCCGCACCGCGGCGAGTCCTTCGAGAGCGCTTCCGGAACGGAAGAGAATCCCCTGCCGGGCGCTTCGCCCGGTGGCCACCAGTACCGCGATCGGCGCCGCGAGCCCGAGGGCGCAGGGACAGGAGACCACCAGCACCGCCACGCTGCGCGAGAGGGCGAAGCTGCCGCTGCTCCCGGCGAAGAGCCACACCACCGCGGTCGCCGCCGCTACCACCATCACCACCGGAACGAAGACGGACGCCACCCGGTCGGCGGCGCGCTGGATGGGCACCTTTTCCGCCTGGGCCCGCCTCACCGCCGACGCGATCCGGGAGAGGGTGCTTTCCGACGCCGCACGGGAGACTTCGACCTCGATCGCCCCGGTGAGATTCCTCGCGCCGGCGATGACCGCGTCGGACACCGTTCGCTCCACGGGAATGCTCTCCCCGCTGACCAGGGATTCGTCCATCGCCGCCCCGCCCCGCACGATCCGGCCGTCGAGCGGGACTCGCTCCCCGGGCCGCACCAGGATGCGCTCTCCCACCGCTACCGCGGCCACCTCGACCAGCACTTCGCTGTCCGCGCGCAACACTCGAGCCCGATCGGGGGCGATGGCGAGCAGCCGCCGGAGCGCTTCGGAGGCTCGTCCTCGGGCCCGGTCTTCGAGCCACCGGCCGAGGCGGACGATGGCGACGACGATCGCCGCGGTATCGAAGAACAGTGGCCCGGCGGGACCGCCGCCCGCGAGCTGGAGGGTCGAAGCGAACCAGGCGGTTCCGGCGCCCAGCCCGATCAGGCTGTCCATGCCGAAGACCCGGTGCCGGATCGCCGCCGCGAGCGCCGCGGCAAAGCCGCGTCCGGCGAATCCGAGCACCGTCGTGGCCAGCAGGAACTGGAGGACCCGCCCGGCGCCGCTCGCCCCGAAGCCGCTCATCGCCACCGCCATCGCGAGCGCTGCGAGGCCGAGCGCGATTCCCACCGGAGCGAAGCCCCGGGCCGAATGCGGCTCCGGCGAGAACGATTCCTCGGGCCCTTCGCAGACCAGCCGGTACGGGCCCGCGGCGGCCACCGCTTCGGCGACTCCGGCGGGGGGAGCGGTTCCGGCCCCTCCGTTCGGCGGCGAACCGGCGGCGAATCGGACCGAGAGGCCTCCGTTGGCGAGGTTCACCCGGGCGCTCTCCACTCCGGAAACCCTACCCACCGACTTCTCGATACTCGCCACGCAGCCGGCGCAGTGCATGCCCTCGATGCGGGCTTCGAAGTGCGTTTCGGAGGCGGCTGCAGGCGGGTCCATGCCGTGCGAATTTAGCCTCGAGCCGCCGAAAGCCCCGGTGGGAGCCCGGCTACAATCGCTCGCCCTTGCCCGTCCGTCCAATCCTGCGTTACGGGGCGCCGCCGCTCACCACGCCCTCGGTTCCCATCGAGGACTTCAGCCGAGACTGGAAAAAGCTCTCGGAAGACATGACCGCCACGATGTACGCCGCACCCGGAGTCGGTCTGGCGGCGCCCCAGATCGGCGTGAATGTGCGGCTCATCGTGATCGACATCACGGTGGGAGAGGAGGATGGATGCCTCATCGTGATGGCGAACCCGGAGATCCTGGAGAGCGACGGCCGCCAGGCCGAAGAAGAAGGCTGCCTCTCGGTGCCCGGGTACGCCGGGGTGACGCGGCGGCCGGGGCGGGTGCTGGTTCGCGGGCAGCGGCTCGACGGCGAGTCCTTCGAAGTGCAGGCCAGCGGCCTCTTGGCACGCGCCTTCGCCCACGAAGTGGACCATCTCGACGGGAAGCTGTTCCTCGACCGGCTGGGCGTCCTGAAACGCGATCTGATCCTCCGAAAACTCGATCGCCGCATCCGCCGCGGTGATTGGTAGGAATCGGATCCTTTCCCCAGGGTGGACCCAGCGAAAGCCGGCGGCCGGGAAGACCGCCTGCGGGTCGTCTTTCTCGGCACCTCGGGGTTCGCCGAGCCCATCCTCCGCGCTCTCGCCGAGCGCCACCGGGTGCTCCTGGTGGTCTCCCAACCCGCCCGCCCCGCCGGCCGGGGGCGCCGCCTCCGCCCCAGCCGGATCGAGCGCCTCGCCGAAAAGCTGGACCTGCCGCGGTTCGGCCCCGAGCGCATCCGCCGCCCGAGCGCCTGGGAGCGGATCGCGGCGCTGGCGCCGGACGCTCTGGTGGTCGCCGACTACGGCCAGATCCTGCCCGCCAGGCTGCTCGCGGTCCCTCGGCTCGGCAGCGTGAATGTCCACGCTTCGCTGCTGCCCGAACTCCGCGGCGCCGCGCCGGTTCCCTGGGCGGTGGCCCGGAGCTTCCGCCGCACCGGGGTCACCACGATGCTCATGGATGCCGGACTCGACACCGGCCCGATTCTGCTGCAGCGGGGAGTGGAGATACGGGAGGCCGAGACCGGCGGCAGCCTCCTCGCCCGACTCGCCGGAATCGGCGCCGGACTGCTCGTCGAGACCCTCTCCGGGCTGGCCCGGGGAGAGATCGCGCCCCGCCCCCAGGACGATGCGAAGGCCAGTGCGGCTCCGCGCATCGAAAAATCCGATCTGGCGCTCGACTGGACCGAAGGAGCCCGGGTGCTGGCGGCGCGGATCCGGGCATTCTCCCCGGCTCCCGGCGCCTTCACCGCGTTCTTCCCGCGAGGTTCCGGCGAACCGGTGCTGCTCAAGATCCATGCCGCCGAGGTCGGGACCGAGCCGGCCCCCGCCGACGCCTCCCCGGGCACGATCCGGACCTTCGGGCCTGGCGCGAGTCGGCTGGCCGTGGCCTGCGGAGGGGGCGCGCCGCTGCTGCCGTTGCGGGTTCAGGCCGCCGGCCGGCGGCCGCTGGAAATCGGGGACTTCCTGCGGGGGCACCCGGTGAGCGTGTTCCTCGAAGCCGGCGAAGCCCTCCGCGCCGCGGAGCACGAACCCGCCGCCAAAGGCGGCTGACCCCAGACCGCGGCATCGAAGATGGGACGCCGGCTGCGACGCTTCGCCGCGGGACTGGCGGTCCTCGCGGCAATCTCGGCAGTGCTGTACGGAGGCCTCGCGGCCTACGCCGCAACCCGCCCCCCGAAGCCGCGGCACGACTTCTTCCGCGCGCCGATCCGGAACCTCGCGCACCGCGGCGGCAGGGTCCAGGCACCAGAAGCCACCCTTCCCGCCTTCGCCGCTGCTGCCGCTGCCGGCGCCGACGCGCTGGAGATGGATGTGCGGGTGACCGCCGACGGCGCCCTGGTGGTGATCCACGACGAAACCGTGGACCGCACCACCGACGGCCGCGGCCCGGTAGCCGGCATGACCCTCGAAGCGCTCCGCTCGCTGAACGCCGGGCACCGCTTCCAGGCGCCGGACGGCGGATTCCCCTACCGTGAGACTCCAGTCCGAATCCCGACTTTTCGGGAGGTGATCGAGGCGCATCCGGATCTGTCCGTGGTCGTGGAAATGAAGACCGGGACCGCCTCCGAGCCGCTCTGCCGCGCGATTCGAGCCGCCGATCGCGAATCGGAGATCCTGGTCGCCGCATTCGCCCGGAAAACTCTCGAAGACTTCCGGGAGGCATGCCCCGGAGTCGCCACCGGAGCGGGTTTTCGGGAGGTCGTCTCGTTCCTCCTGCTGGCCCGCCTCGGGCTCACCGGTCTCTACGATGCTCCCGCGGACGCGCTGCTGGTCAGCGAGAGCAGCGGCCCGATCCGGGTCGTCACCTCCGGTTTCCTTCGCGCCGCCCGCCGGGTCGGCTTGCCGGTGATCGTCTGGACGGTGAACCGGACGGAAGACATGACCCGGCTCCTGGATCTCGGCGTGGATGGCATCCTGACCGACGATCCCGCGGCCCTCCACGATGTCCTCGAAGCCCGCCGCTGAAACGCCGCCGCGCGCGCCCGAGGCGCAGGAGGCCGCTCTCCCGGCGCAGCCAGGAAAGGCCGGCGCGTCTTCCTCCCGACAGGACCCCTCCCGACAGGACTCCTCTCGACGGGACTCCTCGCCGCAAGGACCGGAACCGCCGGCGGCGGCCCCGGCACGGCGGGCGGCGTTCGCGGTGTTGCTGCGGCTCGAAGCGGCTGCCCCGCACGCTCTCCCGCCCCGTCCCGATTCGCTCATCGCGCGCCTCGAAGACGCCTCCCGTCGGCCGCCGGACGACCGGGACCGGGCGCTCGCGCGCGAACTCATCTTCGGCGTACTGCGCTGGAGGCGGTCGCTCGACTTCGCCCTCGACACCTATTGTCGGCGGCCCGTGGCCACTCTCGACCCGCCGGTGAGGATCGCCCTCCGCCTCGGTCTCTATCAGCTGCGCTTTCTCGACCGGGTACCCGCGCGCGCCGCAGTGCACGACTCCGTATCCCTCGCGGCCGCCGGTGCGCGGGCGGGGCACGGCGCCTCCGGACTCGTGAATGCCGTCCTGCGCTCCTATCTCCGAGCCGACCATCCCTGGCCCCGACCTGGCGGCGATCCGCGGCTCTATCTGCGGGTGGGCCTCTCCCACCCCGACTGGCTGGTGGACCGCTATCTCGAAATGCTGGGCGAAAAGGGCGCCCGAAGGCGCTTCGAAGCCAACAATCGGACCCCGACGACCTTCTTGCGGGTGGGCCGGCGGCGCGATGTGGACGAAGTCCGTCGAGCGCTCCAGGAGCAGGGTGTGCAGACGGAACGATTTCCCCTGGCCCCCCGTTGCCTGCGGACGGTTTCCGGAAATCCGCAGGCGTCCTCGCTCCACGAGGAGGGGGCCTTCCATATCCAGGACGCCGGCTCGCAGCTCGTCGGCTGGCTGTTGCCGCTCGACGGCGCCCGGCGCTGCCTCGACGCCTGCGCCGCGCCCGGAGGCAAGGCCACTCTCCTCGCCGAACGGCTGGATCCCTGCCGGCTGATCGCCGCCGACCTCCGGCCGCGCCGGGCCGCTCTGCTCGCCGCAACGGCGCGCACGCTTGCGGCGGCCAACCTCGTTCCACTGTCGGCCGATGCTTCCGCGCCTCCGTTCCGAGCGGAAAGCTTCGATCGAGTGCTGCTGGACGCACCCTGCAGCGGTCTCGGCACTCTCTCCCGCAATCCGGACATCAAGTGGACCGCGTCTCCCGAGCGGCTGGCCGCGCTCGGTGCTGCGGCGCTCGGGATCCTTCGCGGCGCGCTTCGGCTCCTCGCTCCCGGCGGGATGCTCCTCTATTCGGCCTGTTCGCTCGAACCGGAAGAGACGAGCGCTCCCGTCCTGTCGGTGCTCCACGATTTTCCTGGAATCCGCCAGATTTCGCTCACCGACCGGCTCCCCGAACCGCTCTGGGGGCTCGTCGATGAAGATGGAGCGCTCCGGCTCGCTCCCGAGGACCGCGGCACCGACGGCTACTACGCCGCGCTGCTCGCCCGCGCTTCCACCTGAGGCGGCGGCCCCTCGCCGGCACCATCGGCAACTACAATCCGCGCTCGCCGACTTCCCGTGAGCGTTGTTCGAATCCGCTGGATCCGGGGCGCCGCCGCGCCCGGTTCGCGCCTCTCCCGCGGACTGTTCCATCTCCTCACCGGGGTATCGCTGGCCGCGACCTTCGCCTTCGCGGCAACCGCGGCTTTCCTGATCGCCTCGGGGAGTGCCGATCCCTCGGCGCCCGATCTGACCGGACTCGATCCCGAGACCGCCGCCCGTCAGCTCGAAGCCGTCGGCCTGCGACTGATCGAAGATCACCCGCGCTTCGACGACCAGGTCCCGGCAGGGCGGATCGCCTTCCAGGAACCGCCGCCGGGGACTTCCTTCAAGCGCGGCCGGTCGGTTCGAGTCTATCCGAGTCTCGGCCCCACCCGCCGTACCGTCCCGCGGCTCGAAGGGGGCACCCTGACGGAAGCACGCCGGCAGCTGGAGGCGGCCGAACTCGTGATCGGCCGAGTGGCCGAAGTCGAAAGCGACACCTACCTCATGGGCCGGGTCATCGCCCAGTCTCCGGCCGCCTACAGCGAAGCCCCTCCCGGCGCCGCGGTTTCGGTCCTGCTCTCCACCGGTTCGGAGCCGGAATCCTTCGTGATGCCCGACTTCATCGGCCGGCGCTACGGCGAGATCGCCGATGCCCTGAGCCGCGCACCGGTGCGGGTGCGGGATGTGCGCCGGGTCGAATACCGGGGGGTCCCGCGCGGGATCGTGGTGGATCAGACTCCTGCCGCCGGCTCGAAAGTCACCCGCCGCGACGGCATCGTGCTGACGCTGAGCCGCTGACCGCAGGCCGCCCGATGCGGATCGCTCCTTCCCTGCTCTCCGCCGATTTCACCCGGCTCGCCGAGGAGATCCGAGTCGTTGCGGCCGCCGGCGCGGATCGGCTCCATCTGGATGTCATGGACGGCCACTATGTGCCGAATCTGACCTTCGGACCCCTGTTGGTCGCCGCGGTCCGCCGCGCTACCGACTTGCCACTCGACGCCCACCTCATGATCAGCAATGCTGCCGAGCGAATCGCCGACTATGCGGAGGCCGGAGCGAATGCCATCGCCGTTCATCCTGAATCGGTTCCGCAGCTGCACCAGACGCTGGGCGGCCTGCGCGCGCTCGATGTCCGGCCGGGCATCGCCATCGCCCCGCGGACCCCGCTGGCGGCACTCGAAACGGCGCTCGCCGCTGCCGACCAGGCGATCGTCATGTCGGTGCAACCCGGCAGGGCGGGACAGCAATTCCTCGAAGGCAGCATGGAACGGGTGCGCCAGGTGCGCCGCATCGCCGAGCGGGTGAATCCCGGCCTCGAGATCGTGGTGGACGGCGGCATGAACGCAGACCGCATCGCCGCGGCGCGGGAGGCCGGGGCCGATGTGGTGGTGGCGGGTTCGGCGATCTTCGCCGCCGCCGACCCCGCAGCGGCAGTTCGCAAGATGCTGGCTGCCTGACCCTGGCGTTCCCGGAAGCGGAAAGAAAGGTCTCCGCACGAGCTCACCGAACCACCCCCGGGGCTCGCGCCACTTCATCCACAGGCTGCTAGCCTCTCGGGTATCTGGAGTGTTCCGCCCCGTCATGGATTCCGCTTGGTCGCCTTTCCGCTCGGTGCGGCTCGCAGTTGCGGCCGCGGGAGTGCTCACCGCCCTCTCCTGCGGTTCGCGGTCGTTACCGGATGCGCCCACCGGCGCGCAGGCGGACCGGCGCCTGCTGGCTCTCGGCCAGCAGAACCTCGAGGACGGCGATTGGGAGACCGCCCGCACCTGGTTCCGGCAGCTCCTCGACAGCTATCCGCGCAGCCAATTCGCAGGAGACGCCCGGCTCGGGATCGCCGACACCTACGCCGGCCAGCGCGGCGCGCAGAACGCGCTGCTCGCTGCCAGCGAATACCGCGACTACCTGACATTCTTCCCGAACCACCCACGGGCTGATTACGCCCAGTTCCAGATCGCCTGGGGGCACTTCCGCAGGCGCCGGAGCGCCGACCGAGACCAGGAAGACACCCGGATCGCCGCCGAGGAGTTCCGCAAACTTCTGGACCTCTATCCCAACTCGCGCTACTCGGAGGAGGCTCGGGAGCATCTGGCCGATTGCGAAGACGACCTCGCGACCTCCAAGCTGCTCAAAGCGGAGTTCTACCAGGACCACCGCAACTGGTGCCGGGGGGCGATTCCCCGTCTGGAGGAGATCCTCGCCGAGCACCCGGACTTCGGGCGGATCGCCGAGGTCCGGGCCCGACTCGGCCGAGCGTTGAGCGATTGCGGCCGGGAAAACGAAGCGCTCGTCCACTACCAGCGGATCGTCGAGGAGCATCCGGACAGCGAGTTCGTCGAGCCGGCACGGCAGCGCATCCGCGAAATCCTCGAAAGAACCAGCACCGGAGGGTGAACTCCGGCCAGGATGTGGAGGCGGCTCCCTCCGGGCCGCTACCGGACGGGGAGGCGCGCGGCGTCGAAACGGTCCCCGCAGTGGACCAGCGCGATGATCCGCTCTCCGGCGGCTGACCCCGCAAGCAGCACATCCCCTGCGACCAGGCCGCCGAGGAGCAGTTCCTCTGCATCGGTGAGGTCTCCGGGCCGGACCGCAAGCCCCACGACGCGCCAGCCCGCGATCTCCGCCCGCTGGAACCGCTGCTCGACCAACGATGCGAGCGAGGGCTCCTCGTCTCCGGCGGGTTCGAGACCCAGCACATCCACCTGCTGGTACCGCTTTTCGCCGTAGAGCAAGCCGCGCTGCCCGGAAAGGCCCCCCCGGGCATCCGCGCCGAGGAAGACATCCGGCGGCGTCCGAAGCAGTCGCGGACGCACGCTCCGCTCAGTGCGCGTCAGAGGGAGACCGCGATCTTCCGGGAACGGGCGAAATAGTCGAACCCGGACCAGAGGGTGATTCCGCCCGCGATCCAGAGCCCGATCACCCCGAGCGGCGCCGCCGTCGGGAACCAGGCCACCACCACCACCATGAGCGCCGCATACACCTGCGCGTGCATCTTCACCTTGCCGAGCAGACTCACCGGCACACTCGTCCCCCGTTCGAGCGCCACCATCCGCAGCGCGGTGACCGCGAACTCCCGCCCCACGATGACGATAGCGATCCACGAGGGGCAGAGCCCCCGGGCGACGAGACAGATGTACACCGTCGAAATCAGGAACTTGTCGGCGATGGGATCGAGCAGGACACCCACCGGAGTGACCTGGTTCCGTCGGCGGGCGAGATGACCGTCCAACAGATCGGAGAGCCCGGCAAGCCCGACGACCATGAAGCTCACCGGCTGCCAGCCGGGCCACTCGGCGAGGAGCGCCACCGCCGCGACCGGGGTCAGCAGGATCCGGAGCAGCGTAAGACGGTTCGCCACACTCATCCCGTTCACACCCTCGATCGGTTCTCCGCGCCCCGCGCGCAACGCACCGATGCTATCAGCCGGAGCCCCCCGACGGCTTCTTTCGCGAGACGCGGCTTGCTTCCGGCAGGTTTGCGCCCGGCTGGCCTGCGCCCAGAGGGACGACGGTTCGACCGTGCGGGTATCCTCTCCTCCTCCATCCCATGCGGCTCGGCGAGACCCTAGCAGCCCGTGGACAAAGTCACACGGCAGTCGACCGGCGATGCCCAGTTCTCCCGGTGGGGGCCCCGGCTGAACCGCTTCGCTCGGCGTTGCGATTCCGTCGGAATACACCCGGTATGCCTCCCGATTCGCGCCTTGTCAGCCAGGCGCCTCCCCGGTCCCGGTGCTCGCGCCACTTCATCCACGGACTGCTAGACGGCGAGCGCCCGTTCTGCTATCCCGCCGGATGAGCGCTCCCGGCTCCGAGAGCCCGGAGCCCGGCATCGCATGAAGGCCGTCATCCTCATCGGCGGTAAGGCGCTGCGGCTGCGCCCGTTGACTCTCCGCCGACCCAAGGCGATCGTGCCGATCCTCTCCCAGCCCTTCCTCTCCACCCAGTTCGCGCTGCTCCGCCGTGCCGGGATCACCGATATCATCCTGTGCCTCGCCTCCCTGCCCCGCCGGGTCGAGGCGGCCTACGGTGACGGCGCCGCCTTCGGGGTCTCGCTCCGGTACGCCATCGAACCGGAACCACTCGGAACCGCCGGAGCCCTCCGGCGCCTTCGCGCGATGCTCACCGAACCCTTCGTCTGTCTGAATGGAGATGTGCTCACCGACCTCGATGTCCGAAACCTCGTGGAGACGCACGAGCGGGCCCAAGCGCTGCTGACCCTCACGGTGGCCCGAGTGGAGGATGCGGCAGGCTATGGCGCGGTGCGCATCGCCGCCGGGGAAGAGGGCGGACCACCGCGAGTGATCGGCTTCGAGGAGAAGGTCCGCGCCGGAACCCCAGGGAGGATCAGTGTGGGCATCTATGTCATGGCGCCCGATGTCCTCGACCGCATTCCGAAAGGGCGGGCGGCCTCGCTGGAATACGAGGTCTTTCCGAGCCTCGCGAGCGATGGCACCGGGGAGGAAAGCCGGGTCGCGGCCCACCGGCACCAGGGCTATTTCTCCGACATCGGCACGCTTTCGCGCTATCACGCAGCGCACCGGGACGCCCTCGAAGGTGGAATTCGCATTCCCGGGGTGGGGACCCCGAACCCGGGAGGAGTCATCGTGGACGAAACCGCGTCGATCCACCCCGACGCCCGGCTGACCGGCCCCGCTTTCCTGGGCCCCGGCGCCCAGGTTCTCCCCGGAGCACGGATCGGCCCCTACGCCGTCCTCGGCCGGCGGGTGCGCATCGAGGCGAACGCTGCCGTCCGGGACTCCATCCTCTGGGCCGACACCAGGATCGGGGAAAGCGCCGAGATCTCCCGGACCATTTTCGGGGGGAGCAGCTTCGTCGGCCCGGGGGCGCAGGTCCAGGGCGCCGTCTTCGGCGACAAGAGCACCGTGGCCGGGCACAGCGTGATTCCATGGCCATGCTGACCGCCGCCGAATCGCAGGTCTTCAAGGCCTACGATGTTCGAGGGGCGGCGCCCGACCCGCTCTCCCCGGCGCTCGCCTGGCGGGTCGGCCGGGCGTTCGCCGACCAGCTCGGCGGAGGGCGCATCGGCCTCGCCCGGGACATGCGAACCACGAGCCCGGCCCTCGCCGCGGCCTTCGCCGGCGGCCTGCGGGAAGGAAAAGCGGAGGTGCTCGACTACGGCCTGCTGCCCACCGACGCCATGTGGTTCGCGGTAAGGCGCCACCGCCTCGACGGCGGCGCGGTCGTGACCGCCTCCCATAACCCGGCAGGGGACAACGGCATCAAAATGGTCGGGCGCGATGCCGCTCCGGTCTTCGCCGAAACCGGCCTCCCGGATGTCCACCGGCGCGCCTCCCGGATCGATCCTCCCGCGGAGGGGGCGCTGCCGCGCCGAATCGTCGGGGCGCAACGGGATATCGCCGCCGAGTACCGCGCCTTCTTCGAGAGCGTCGTGGAGATCCCCAAGCTGCCGGCGCTCACCGTGGTCCTGGACGCCGGAAACGGCATGGGGGGAGTCATGGCGGAACAGGTGTTCGCTTCGGTGCCCGGCCGGCTGATCCCCATGAACTACGCACCGGACGGCACTTTCCCGAACCGCGGCCCGAACCCCATGGATCCGGCGAACCGGACCGCGCTCATCGCGCGCATCCGGAGAGAGCGGGCCGACTTCGGGGTCCTGTGGGACGGCGATGCGGACCGCTGCGCCTTCGTGGACGATCAGGGCGGCTTCCTGCCGGCCGACTTCACCACCGCACTGCTGGCGCCGCAGGAGATCGCCCGGGAGCCCGGCGCGAGGATCGTGTTCGATCTCCGCTCTTCGCGGGCGGTCCCCGAAGCGGTCCGGAGCGCCGGGGGAGTGCCCTGTGCGGAACGGGTCGGCCACGCCTATCTGAAGCGGCGGATGCGGCAGGAGGACGCCCGTTTCGGCGGAGAACTGAGCGGACACTTCTTCTTTCGAGCCGCCGGCTATGCGGACAACGCTCTGCTCCCGGTTCTCCTCATGATGGAGCGGATCCGCGACTCCGGGCTCGCGCTCGCAGAACTCGCCGCACCACTCCGCAGCCGCTACTTCACCGTGGACGAGCTGAGCCTTCGCGTCCGTGACTCCGACGGCGCCCTCGAAACCGTCCGGGCCGCGTTCCCCGGAGGCACTTGCGAATCCGGAGACGGAATCACGGTGGATTTCCCCGACTGGCGATTCACCCTGCGCCCGTCGAACACCGAGCCGGTGCTGCGATTGACGGTGGAGGCGTTCATTTCCGGGCTGGCCGAGCGGCGGCGCGACGAGATCGCGGCGATCCTGCGGACCGCTTAGCAGCCTGTGGACAAAGTGCCGCGGCGGCTAGAATTCGCCCTCCTAGGGCGGGCGTATCTCAGTTGGCAGAGTACGAGCTTCCCAAGCTCGGTGTCGCGGGTTCGACCCCCGTCGCCCGCTCCCCATCTCCATGTCCATCTTCCGGCGCAAGGGCGGCAGCAGCGCGCCCGAAACGCTGCCGGCACCCCAGGACCATGCGCCGGGTGCGGTCTGGATCGGAGCCGGAGCGCGGCTCGAAGGTGAGATCGTCGTGAGCGACGACATCTGCATCCAGGGGCGTCTGGACGGCAGCGTCGAGAGTTCCTCCAATGTCACGGTTTCCGACAGCGGTGAGGTCGAGGCACAGATCCGGAGCCGGAATGTGGAGATCCACGGCAAGGTCGTGGGGAACATCGAAGCCACGGGGCTGGCGAAGCTCGGCCCCACCGCCTCGTTGACCGGCACCATCCACGCTTCCGGAGTGGATGTCCAGCCGGGGGCGGTCTTCGAGGGAACGATCCGGCTCCACGGCCGGCGCAGCGGCGGAAAGGACGCCGAATGAGGGTCGAAAGCGAATGAGAGTCGGCACCGTCAGGGAGATCAAGGACAGCGAGAATCGGGTCGGACTCGTCCCCGGCGGAGTGCACGCCCTGGTCGCGGCGGGGCACGAGGTGCTCGTGGAGTCGGGCGCAGGGCGCGGCAGCCTGATCGCCGACGCGGAATTCGACGATGCCGGCGCGCGCATCGTGAACACCGCGGAGGATGTGTTCGGGACCGCCGATCTGATCGTCAAGGTCAAGGAAGTCCAGCCGCCCGAGGTGGAGATGCTCCGGAAAGGGCACATCCTCTACACCTACCTCCACTTGGCACCGCTCCCGGAGCTGACCGAGGCCCTGCTGGCGCGCGGAGTCACCTCGATCGCTTACGAAACGATCGTCGCACCCGACGGCACGCTGCCGCTCCTGACCCCGATGAGCGAGGTCGCCGGCCGGATGGCGATCCAGGAAGGCGCTCACCACCTGCATCGCTCCCGGGGCGGTTCGGGCATCCTGCTGGGCGGAGTCCCCGGCGTTCCCCGGGGGCGGGTAGTCATCGTCGGCGGCGGCGTGGTGGGGCTGAACGCCGCCAAGATGGCGGTGGGCATCGGGGCGGAGGTCACGATCGTGGAGAAGAGCGCCGCTCGGATGCGCTACCTCGACGATGTGTTCGGCGGCCGGGTCACCACCCTCAAATCGAGCGCAGTGACCCTCGCCGCGGTGCTTCGGGAAGCGGATCTCGTGGTCGGCGCGGTGCTCGTGCCCGGCGCCTCCGCCCCCCGGATCATCACCCGCTCGATGGTGGAGGTGATGCGGGAAGGCTCGGTGCTCGTGGATGTCGCGGTGGATCAGGGCGGCTGCGCCGAAACCACCCGTCCCACCACCCACTCGAAGCCCACCTTCATCGAACACGGCGTCGTGCACTACTGCGTCGCCAACATGCCGGGGGCCATGCCGCGCACCTCCACTTACGCGCTCACCAATGTGACCCTGGAGTACGCCCTCGCGATCGCCGATCACGGGATCGAAGAGGCGGTCCGCCGCGACCCCTGCCTCCGCCCGGGCGTGAACACCTACCGAGGCCGCCTCACCTGCCGGCCGGTAGCCGACTCCCAGGGGCGGGGCTACCAGCAGCTCGAAGAGCTGCTCCACTGACGGCGAAGGGAACCGGCGCTCCGGTTCCGGGAAACATCAGGGCGAAAGTCGTCAGGGCGGAAGACATCGGGGCCGGGACGCGGATCCGGGAAGCTGGCGCCGCGCCCGCGAGTCTCCGGGTGCTCTTCGAGATCACCGAACCGGCCGCGGGGGCGGAGAACATGCGCCGGGACGAGCTGCTGCTCGCCGGCGCGGCGACCGCCCCGCCGACCCTCCGGCTCTACCGCTGGTCCTGCACGACCCTGAGCCTCGGGTACGGGCAGGCGCTTTCGCAGGCTGCCGATCCCGCGGCGCTCTCCCGTCTCGGGATTCCCTGGGTGCGGCGTCCGACGGGGGGCCGGGCGCTCCTCCACCAGCCGGACGAACTCACCTACGCGTTCGCCGCCGGGCGGCAGCTCGCGCCCCGGTTACGCACCGCCTATGCCCGGGTGATGCGCGCCATCCGACAGGGCCTCGCCGCCTTCATCTCGCTCGATCCCCCCCGAGGCGAACCCGCGCCCGCTGGCGGATTCCCCGCCCGTCTCCCCTGCCTCGCCGTGGCCAGCGGGCACGAACTCACCGTGGACGGACGCAAGCTGGTGGCCGGCGCCCAGCGCTGGCGGCGGACCGCCTTCTTGCAGCACGGCTCGATCCCCTGGACGGTGGACCGGCGGCGGACGAACGAGGCCGCGGGGCTGCCGCCGGACTCGCAAGTCCACGCGGTCGGGCTGGCCGAACTGGCCTCGGCCGGAGAGGTCGCCGCGCCTCGCGTCGAGACGGTGGCGCGCGCGCTTTCGACCTCTTTCGCGCAAGAGTTCGGGGAAGGGCGCGTGGTAGTCTGTTCGGCTGCCCTGGATCACGCTCTCGATCCCGCTTCCGTCTCCCCATGACCGATCCCGCTCCCGCCGAAACCCGCGACCCGACCGACCGAGAGTCTCCTGCCTCGGCCGCCGGAGACGTGGCGCCAGAGGCCGAACCAGCAGGAACAGAATCGGAAGGGGCGGAACCGGAATCGGAAGAACCAGGATCGAAAGAACCAGGATCGAAAGAATTCGCCGTGCTGCAGGAGCAGATCGAAACCCTGCACCGGGAGGCCGCCGAGGCCAAGGACCTCGCCCGGCGCGCCCAGGCGGACCTACTGAATGTGCGCCGCCGCGCCGACAGCGAGCGCAACACCTTCCGCTCCCGTGCGGTCGAAGATGTCTGCCGCAGCTTTCTGCCGGTGCTCGACGATCTCGAGCTCGCGGTCGCCGGGGCGGAGCGGACGACGTCCGGGGCCGGCGGCGACGGCCCGGCCTCCCCGAACCCACAGCTGGAGGCGCTCCGCGAAGGCGTGCGCCTCGTCCAGCGCCGTTTCACTGACATCCTCGCACGGCAGGGCTTGGTTGCGATCGAAGCCGAGGGGGCGCCGTTCGATCCGCGCCTCCACGACGCGGTGCACCAGGCGCCCGCTCGGCCAGGGCAGCACGAAGGCGAGATCGTCGAGGTGTTCCGCCGAGGCTATTCGCTCGACGGACGGGTGATTCGCCCGGCAACCGTGGTGGTCGCCGCACCGCCCGAGGATTCCGCCGCTGCGGAAGCTCGCTCCGGGGACGATCGAAATTCGGACCGGGCCGGATCGAACGGAGAGGCTGCCGCCGAGGGAATCGCGGACGACAACAACGCGAACGGCGGGGGTGCCGGCGGCGACTCTGCAGACGGAGATCGGTCACCGGATTCCGCCGCCGCGGGGGCGAACGGGACAGACCGCGGGGGCTCCGGCCCCGCGACCGAGCCCGTCCTCTCCTGATCCCGCGCCGGAGACTCCCCGGGGAACCGCATCCCGATGCCAACCGCGACCGGACCCGATCTCTACGCGGTCCTGGGGGTGGACCGAGACGCCTCCCCCGAGCAGATCAAGCGTGCCTACCGAAAGCTCGCGGTCCGCTTCCATCCCGACCGGAACCCCGGCGACAAGAAAGCCGAGGAATCCTTCAAGCAGGCGGCGGAGGCGTACAGCGTTCTGGCCGACCCCGAAAAGAGGTCCCGCTACGACCGATTCGGCCGCGCCGGATTGGGGGCGGCGGGAGCACCGGTGAACCGCGAGATCTTCGCCGACTTCGAGGACCTCCTCCGCGGCGGCGTTTTCGATGTGTTCGGCGAAATGTTCGGAGCCGGGTCCAGAACCGGCGCCGGAAGCAGCCGGCGCGCCGCCCGCGGACACGACATCCAGTACGAGATGAACATCGGCTTCGCCGAGCCGCGCCAGAACAGCGAAAAACGCGTCCTGGTGTCGCGGTCGGAGATCTGCGGCGCCTGCCGCGGGAGCCGCGTGGAGGCGGGAAAGCGCCCGGTCGTCTGCGGGAACTGCAACGGCCGCGGACAGGAGACCTTCTCCCGCGGCTTCATGATGATGAGCCGAACCTGCACCCGGTGTCGGGGCGCGGGAGAAATCGTCCGCGACCCCTGCCCCGAGTGCAGCGGCCGGGGCCGGACGCCCGCCGAACGCGAGATCACCGTCCGGCTGCCTGCTGGCGTGGCCGACGGCAACCAGCTGCGGATCCCCGGTGAAGGCGAGCCCGGAGAAAACGGCGGGCCTCCGGGCGATCTCTATGTCCGGGTCCATATCCGCACCGCCAGCGGGCTCGAACGCGACGAGAACGATGTGACCAGCCTGGCCGCCATCAGCTTCCCCCAAGCGGCGCTCGGTGCCGAGATCGAAGTCGACACCATCTGGGGGCAGGAATCGATCCGCATTCCCCCGGGGACCCAATCGGGAACCGAGTTCCGCCTGCCCGGCAAGGGATTCCCCGCACTCCGCAGCCGGGCGCGCGGAGACCACCGGGTTCGCATCCAGGTCGAAGTACCGCGAAGACTCAACGGAACAGCCCGCCGGGCGGTGGAGTCTCTTGCGGCAGCGCTCGCCCCCGGTTCGGAGAGGAAGTCCGGCGCCCAGGAAGAAGAGGACCGGGACGCAGAAGGCGGCGGCAAAGAGAGCGGGGGGGGCCGTCCCTCGCTCCTCGGCCGCCTGTTCTCGCCGGAATAACGGCTCTCCCGGAGCAGCGGGCGTGGCCGCTCCCCGGCGTTTCCTCGCTCCCGACGCCGCCGTCTCCGCGGAGGTTCGGCTCGACGCCGCCGAATCCCACCGCCTGCTCCGGGTGCTGCGCCTCGGTCCGGGGGCGCGGGTGGAAGTCTTCGACGGCCGGGGGCGCGCTTTCGCCGCCTGCTTCGCCGGCGCTGACGGCGAGGGGAACTGCCTGCTCGTCCGGGGAGCGGAACTGCCGCCGCGGGAACCGCCGGTCCGGCTCACCGTGGGACTCGCGATACCCAAGGGGGATGGCCTCACCGCCATCGCCCGCCAGCTCGCCGAGCTGGGCGTCACTGCGCTGATCCCGCTGACCACCGAGCGCTCCGAAGGCGCGGCGTCTCCCTCCCGCCTGCCCCGCTGGCGGGCCGCAGCGCTCTCCGGGACCCGGCAGTGCGGGCGGGCGCTGGTGCCCGAGATATGCCCGCCCGCCGCCTTCGGACCCTGGATCGGGGGCAGCCTGCCGCCGCAGCGCTGGATCGCCTCGCCGACCCCTCCCGAGGGCTCTCCCCGATCCGTCCGAGAGAGTCTCTCCCCGGGAGCCGCCGGCGCCGCACCATCTCGGGAAGAACTCGCGGAAGCGGCAGCGAAGTCTGCCGGGACATCCTCCATCGTCGTGCTCATCGGGCCGGAGGGAGGGTTTTCTCCGGCGGAGTTCGAAGCGGCTGCAGCCCGGAGATTCCGCCGCCTCGATCTCGGCGAACGCATCCTCCGGACCGGAACCGCCGCGCTGGTGGCCGCCGCGGCCTTCGTGACCCGCCGCCGATAGCATCCTGCGCCGATGTTCCTTCTCGGACAGCGCCTCGGGAATTACGAGGTCGAACGAAACCTCGGAAGAGGAACCTTCGGGGCGGTGTACCTGGTTCGGGATGTCTTCCTGCAACAGCGCCGCGCCATCAAGGTCCCGCACGACCAGAGCCCCGAAGGCCGCGAGGCACTGCTCCGGGAATCGCGGCTGCTCGCCGCTCTGGATCACCCGAACATCGTGCGGCTCATCGCCTGCGACGAACAGCAGGGAGCTCTCTTCGTGGTCATGGAATGGGTGGACGGCGAGCCGCTCTCCCGCCGCATCGAACACGACGCTCCGCTCGCCGCGGAGGCTGCGCTCCGAATCGCCGTCGGCGTGCTGTCGGGGCTCGAATACGCCCACCGCCACCGCCGTCTCCTCCACGGCGACCTGAGCGCCGACAACATCCTGCTCTCCTCCGGGGACAGCACCAAGATCACCGATTTCGGGATCGCCCGCACCGTTCAGGTGGCCGACCACGACGCCCGCTATCTGGGAAACCCGTACTACCTCGCGCCCGAGCAGTTTCGCGGCGAGGCGGTGTTCGCGTCCGATGTGTACTCGGTGGGGGTGGTGCTCTACCAGATGCTCACCGGAAAGCTCCCCTACTGCGACCCCGATCCAAAACAGCAGCGCCAGCTCGTCGAGGCCGGGAAAAACCGCCGCCCCCGGAAACGGAACCCCCTGGTTTCGAACGATCTCGATGCCGTGGTGGAGAAGGCGCTCGCACCCGATGTCTCCGAGCGCTACGGCTCCGCGGACGGCCTCTTGAGCGACCTCCGGGAGATGGTTTCCTTCGGCCCCAGCCCCGAAGAACTGGCCGCGGTTCGATCGCGGATCCGCCAGGGGCAGCCCCGAAGACGAAAGGGCTGCTGGCGCTGCGGCCGCCCCCGGCACCCCGACGCCCGGTGCTGCGCCCACTGCGGCGTCTGACGACGGACTCCCGAGCCCCCCGAGGGGATGTCATCGCGGTAGATTCTCCGCGTGCCCCCGCCTCCTTCCGCTCCGTCAGATACTCCGTCAGGGAGCCCTACCCCCTGGAGTGCCGCCATCGGCATGCTGGCGCGGCGTGACCTCAGCGAGGGCGAGGTGCGCGCCCGGCTGCGCGAACGGAAATACCCCGACCCGGAGATCGAAAGCGCCATCGCCCGGCTGCGCGAGCGCCGCTACCTCGACGACCGTTCCCTGGCGCTCGCGGCGGCGCGCCACCGCGCCGAGGGGCGGCTCGAGGGGCCGATCCGGGTGACGGCGCACCTCCGGCAGCGGCAGCTCCCGGACCTCCTCATCGAGGAAGCGGTGCGCGCCGCGTTCCCCGAGGGTGCCGAAGCCCGCCGCGCCGCCGCGGCGCTGGAGCGGATCGCCCGGACCACCAGTCGAAGCGCGGGCATCCGAAACGCGGACGCCCGAAGCACGGGGAACGCCTCCCCCGCCAGAACCCGGGAGCGGGTGCTGCGCCGCCTGCTCGCGCGCGGCTACTCGTGGGAGGCGGCACTCTCCGCTTGGACCGCACGCGAACAGAACCGCGGGGATCGTGCCGGTTGCGGCGGCGAGAATCCGGAAGCGAGCGGTGTCGGCTCTACCGCGGACTTGCCCGCTCCAGACTTGCCCGCCGCGGATTGGGACGCATGAGCGAGACGCCGACCCGGGGCGCCGAACTGCGCCGGGCTTTTCTCGATTTCTTCGCGGCGCGGGACCACGCAGTGGTGAAGAGCTCGCCGCTCGTCCCCCGAAACGATCCGACCCTGCTCTTTGCGAACGCCGGGATGAACCAGTTCAAGGAGTGTTTCCTCGGGCGCGTGAAGCCCGCGCACCCCCGCGCAGTGAGCGTTCAGAAGTGTGTCCGCGCCGGCGGCAAGCACAACGATCTGGAGAATGTGGGCTTCACCGCCCGGCATCACACCTTCTTCGAGATGCTCGGCAACTTCTCTTTCGGCGACTACTTCAAGGAGGAGGCGGTGTCGCTCGCCTGGCAGTTCCTCACCGGCGA
The DNA here is from genome assembly GCA_963422395.1 of Vicinamibacteria bacterium. Lineage (GTDB taxonomy): Bacteria > Acidobacteriota > Vicinamibacteria > Marinacidobacterales > Marinacidobacteraceae. Next base: position 1,841,455 of record OY729431.1, read on the forward strand.
ACTGGGCATTGCCCCGGAGCGGCTCTCGGTGTCGGTCTTCGCCGGCGACGAGCGAACCCCCGCCGACGACGAGGCGCGCCAGCTCTGGAAGGCGCATGTCCCGGAGGAGCGGATCGCCGCGCTCCCGGCTTCCGAGAATTTCTGGTCCATGGGGGAGACCGGTCCCTGCGGCCCCTGTTCCGAGATCCACTACGACCTCGGACCGGACTGCACCGGGGACGAACGCTATCTGGAGATCTGGAACCTGGTCTTCATGCAGTTCGACCGCGGCGAGACGGGCACGCTCCGCCCCTTGCCTGCTCCCTCGGTGGACACCGGGATGGGCCTCGAGCGTCTCGCCGCGGTGATGCAGAGGGCCCCTTCCAACTACGACACCGATCTCTTCGGGCCGCTGCTCCGGGCGGTCCGCGAGCGCGCTGCTTCGGGAGGGCCGGCCACGAAAGACCGCGAGACGGTGCAGGTGGCCGCCCGGGTGATCGCCGACCATGCCCGCGCCATCGCCTTCCTGGTCGCCGACGGCGTGCTTCCCGCGAACGAGGGCCGCGGCTATGTCCTGCGCAAGATCCTCCGCCGAGCGTTGCGCTTCGGACGGAAGGCGAGGATTCCGGGGCGGTTCCTCGGCGATCTCACCGGCATCGCCATCTCGGAGATGGAGGACGCCTGGCCCGAACTGGGCCTCTCGCGCGAGCTGATCCTGCGGGTCGCCGCCTTCGAGGAAGAACGGTTCTCCGGAACGCTCGCCGCCGCGATGAGCCAGCTCGACCGGGTGCTCGCCGAGGACGCGGTCCGGAAATCGGCCCGGATTCCCGGCGAAGACGCCTTCCGGCTCTACGACACCTTCGGCCTGCCCCTCGACCTGGTGGAAGAAGTGGCCCGCGAGCACGGGATGGAGGTGGACAGCTCCGGCTTCGAGGCCCGGATGCGCGAGCAGCGGGAGCGCGCCCGGCGGTCCTGGAAGGGAAAACCCGCCGCCGATTCCGGTGCCTACCGCGAGATCCTGGGGAACGAACCCACCCGTTTCACCGGCTACCAGGACCTCGCGGACCGCGCCCGAGTGGCCGGTGTCCTCCACCGGAACCAGGACGGCATCCCGTCCCCCGCCCCCGCGCTCCGCGAAGGGGAAGAAGGCGAACTGGTCCTCGACCGGACGCCCTTCTATCCCGAGGGCGGCGGACAGATCGGCGACCGGGGAATCCTGCGCAGCGGCGGAGGGATCGCCGAGGTGCTCGACACTCGGACCCGCAGCGGCCTGATCCTCCACTCGGTGCGGGTCCGCGAGGGGGAGATCGGCGTCGGCGAGCCGGTCGAGGCGCTCGTGGACCGCGATCGGCGCTCGGGCGCCGCCCGGCACCACACGATGACCCACCTGCTCCACGCCGCGCTCCGCGACATCCTCGGGCCGCATGTGAAGCAGGCCGGCTCCCTCGTCGCCCCCGACCGCCTACGCTTCGACTTCACCCACTTCGCCCCGCTCACCCCCGCGGAGATCGAAACCATCGAGGGCCGGGTGAACGAGCAGATCCGCGCCGACCGCGAGGTGCTGTCCAGCGTGATGCCGCTCGACGACGCCCTCTCCCGGGGGGCGCTCGCCTTTTTCGGCGACAAGTACGGAACCGAAGTTCGGGTGATCGAAGTGCCGGAGTTCAGCATCGAGCTCTGCGGCGGGACCCACCTGAGCGCGACCGGGCAAGCGGGCCTCTTCGTCATCGCGGCCGAGGAGTCCGTCGCCGCCGGAGTCCGCCGGATCGAGGCGCTCACCGGCCGTCCCGCGCTCGAACAGGTGGTCCGGGGGCGGAGGCTGCTCCATGACATCGGACGCGCCGCGAACAGCCGCCCCGACGAGATCGCCGCAAAGGTCGAGAAGCTGCGCGCCGACCTCCGCCGCCGGGAACGCGAGGTCGAGCGCCTCCGAGACCGCCTCGCCCTCGAGGCGGGCGCGAACTCCGGAGGGGCCGCCAGGGCGGCGGACTCCGAGGAAATCGCCGGGATCCGCGTCTTCATGCCGGAACCGCTCGACGGAATCTCGAAGCACGAACACCGCCGGCTGATGGACGCGCTCCGCGACCGGCAGGACGACCGGCCGTGGGTGGCGGTGTCCGCCGCGGTCCGAGAGGGCCGCGCCACCGTCATCCTGGGCGTCTCGTCGCAGGTCGCCGAGCGCCTCCCGGCGAATCGGCTCCTCGGCGAGGCGGCGGCCGCCATCGGCGGCCGGGGGGGCGGACGCGCTGACCGCGCCGAAGGCGGCGGCCCCGATCCCGGCGGGCTCCCCGCGCTCAACGAACACATCCGCGCCGCCATCCGGACCGCCTTCTCAGGGTAGCGCCGCGAAACCGCCCGGAGCACCCCGCTTCGGTGTTCCGTGCCGCTCCGCTCCCTTACCGCCGGATCGGCGACCGTTGAGAACGAAGACACCCGCGGGCCGGGCGCTCCTCGTCTATTCGCGGAGGAAGAGGAAGCCGCGGGCGCGGCCGACGGAGAGCTCGAAGGCGCGGGGGCGGCCTCGGTCGGGGTCCGCAAGACCTGGGAGGAACCGGACCGTGCCGCCGGGGAAGGAGAAGACCGGCGCCGGGATCGAGGCGGTGGCTTCCCCATCGAGGAAGGCCGGTTCGAGGGACCACGCTCCGCCGTCCTGCCGGTGGAGCGTGAGGCCGGACCCGGCGCTTGAGCGCACTTCCCAGGCGGCGCCGCCGAGTTCGCGGCAGCGGAAGGTCCCGGTCAGCGGCAGCAGCTCGGCAAGCGGAGGGGTCCAGGGCTCGACGCGGCGGTAGGGGAAATCCCGCTGGCCCGGCTGCCGGAGGAGGAAGCCGCCCGACCCGTCGGGCCCCGCCGTTCCCGCCGGTTGCGGCACGAGGCGCATCTGCCGGCCACCGGCGGAGGCGGTCAGCCACCCGTTCTCCGCCCGCTGGAGCGCGGCCGCGAAACCGTCGCGCACGAGCACCAGCCCCCTTCCTTCGGAGACTCCGGAACCGTCGCCCGCCGAGGCGGGCTCGATGACGGCGAGCGAGGCGGAAGCGGCCTCCCAGAACCGCCCCGGCGCGATCGGCGGGTCCGCTGTCGGAACGGCGGGGAGCGAGGGCGCTTCCCGGGGATCGAGCGCCGCTTCGAGGAAGAGATCGGCCACCCGGCGGGCCAGCGCTCCGGCGTCGGCGTTCGCGGCGTTGCAGAGGACGAAGACGGCGAACTCCTGCTCGGGGAAGCGGAGCGAATGGGTGCGGAAACCCACGAAGCCGCCGCCGTGGGAGACCGTCGGCAGGCCCCGATACTCGCCGAGCGCGAGGCCGGCGGCGTAGTCCTGAGGCGAACCGTCGGAAAACCGCCCCGGCTCGACGAGCCGCTCGGCGAACCGTGGGCCGAGCGCCGCCGGATCGAGGAACATCCGTTCCCAGCGCCGCAGATCCTGAATCGTGGTGTAGAGCCCGCCGTCCCCGATCATTTCCAGGGTGGTCTGGTCGAGCTCGAAACCGCCGTCCGCCTCTTCTTCCGCCCTGCCGTCCCGCGCCTCCCGCTTCGGACGCGGCCGGTAGCCGGCAGCCCGACCGGGGACGATCTCCCGGTAGCGGTCGTGGAAGTGGGTCGCCTGCATCCCGAGCGGCTCGAAGAGATGCTCCCCGGCGAACTCCCGCAGCGTCTTTCCCGAGACCCGAGAGATCAGTCGGCCGAGCAGCCAGTACCCCGAGTTGGAGTAGAGATATTCGGTGCCCGGCTCGAAATTCAGTCGATCGAGCCGGCGGAGCGCTGCCAGCACCTCGGCGTCGGTGTAGTGCGCGTCGTCGCCGTGGCCGGAGAGGGTCATGACCGCGAGGTAGTCGCGGATGCCGCTCGTGTGGTGGATCAGGTGCCGGACCCGCACCGGCTCCGCCCAGGCGGGCAGGTCGGGGAAGTGTTTCCGCAGCGGCTCTTCGAGCGAGAGCAGCCCCCGATCTTCCGCCGCCAGCACCGCCGCCGCGGTGAATTGCTTGGAGACCGAAGCCATGCGGAAGACCGAATCCGGGGTCAGGGGAACCCCGTGGTCGAGGTTCGCCATTCCGTAAGCGTCCCGGAAGACGAACTCCCCCCGCCGGAGGGCGCCCGCGGCGCAGCCGGGCGAATCCTCGCGGTCCCAGGCGCGGAACACCGCATCGAGATCGGCATCGAGAGTACCCGGAGTCGGTTGCGGCAGCGGCAGCAGCGAAGCGGGAAGTCCCGGCGGGGGGTGGTGGGCGGAGTTGGAGTTCCAGGCAGCGGACGCCCAGGGCAGCAGGCCGACGGCGAACGCGGCGGCGCCGGCGGCCCGGCGGGAACCCGTCATCTCCAGAGGGCTCAGGGGTCCTTCGCCGGGGCCGGAAGCGGGGTCGGGAAGAGGCGCACCTCACCGCGCTCTTCCGCTTCGCCGCCCGGAGAGATTCGCGCTTCCCCCTCGCGCTCCACCTGGTCTATCCGGAGCACCGCGTGCATCGGCACGAAAGTGCGCGGCACTCCCTGGAACTCCCTGGCGATGCGCTCGCTGCCAGGATCGATCACCCGTTTCGTCTCGTCCCGGAAGATCAGGCCCGCGATCTCCACGAAGCCGAAGAGGCCGCCCTGGCTCACCGAACGGGCGTAGAGCTCGTACACCTCTCCCCGGCTCAGGAAGGTCACCCGGTACACCGTCTTCTCGCTCACACCCATGGCGGCGACGGATTATCCCACCGGGTCCGCCGATAGAATCCGCTCTTCTTGCCGCTGCCGAAACCCGCCGCCGACTCTGCTTCGCACGGCTTCGCCACCCGCGCCATCCACGCCGGGCAGTCCCCCGACCCGGGCAGCGGCGCGGTGGTCGTTCCGCTGGTGACCGCATCCACCTTCGTCCAGGAGTCCCCCGGCCGGCCCGGCGCCTACGAGTACTCGCGCACCGGTAACCCCACCCGCAACGCGCTCGAGGCGAACCTGGCCGCCCTCGAAGGCGGCGCCGGCGCGGCCGCCTGCGCCTCGGGGATGGCTGCGATCGTGATGGCGCTGGAGCTGGTTGCGAGCGGCGAGCGGGTGGTCGCCACCCGGGACCTCTACGGCGGCACCTACCGGGTGTTCGAACAGGTGTTGCGCCGGCGGGGGCTCGACTTCGCCTGGGTGGACACCAGCGACACCGAAGCGGCGCTCGCCGAGATCGCCGCCGGGGCCGCCATGGTCTTCCTGGAGACGCCGACGAACCCCATGCTGCGGATCGCCGATCTCCGAATGCTCGCCGACGCCGGCCGCGCGGCGGGGGCGGTGGTGGTGGTGGACAACACCTTCATGTCCCCCTTCTTCCAGCGCCCCCTCGAACTCGGCGCCGACATCGTGGTCCACTCGTCCACGAAGTACCTGAACGGCCACAGCGACGGGGTGGGCGGCCTGCTGGTGGCCAAGGACCCCGAACATGCGGCCCGTTTCCACTATCTCCAAAACGCCGCGGGCGCCATCCTCTCTCCCTTCGACTGCTGGCTGCTGCTCCGCAGTTCGAAGACTCTGGCGCTGCGCATGGAGCGGCACGACCGGAACGCGGGCGAACTGGCGCGGATGCTCGACGCGCATCCCGCGGTGGCGCGCGTCCACTACCCGGGCCTCGCCGCCCATCCCGGACACGAGTTGGCCTGCCGCCAGATGAGCGGCTTCGGGGGGATGCTGTCCTTCGAGGTGGAGACCGGGGAACGCGCCCGCCGGGTGATGGAAGCGCTGCGGATCTTCTACATCGCCGAGAGTCTGGGAGGGGTCGAGAGCCTCGCCAACCACCCCGCCACCATGACCCACGCCTCGATCCCGGAGGCGATCCGCCGCCAGCTCGGCATCGGCGACGGACTGGTGCGGCTCTCGGTCGGAGTCGAGGATTCCGGAGACCTGCTCGCCGACCTCGAAGCCGCCCTCGCGGTCCTCGGCTAGCAGTCTGTGGATTCGCCGCTGGAAGCGGCGGCACCGGGGTTGCCCATGGATTCCGTGCTCCCCCCCGGAACCGGGCCGCAGCTCGGGCCGGACGCCGCACTCGCCACCCGTCTCCGTTCCCGGATCCGCACCGTCCCCGACCATCCGAAGCCGGGGATTCTCTTCCGGGACATCACTCCGCTGCTGGAGGATCCCGGAGCTCTCGGAGAAGCGGTGGAAGCGATGGCCGGCCCCTTCCTCTCCGGGGCGACGGCCGCAGAGGCAGTTGCCGGGATCGAAAGCCGGGGCTTCCTCTTCGGCACCCCGGTCGCACTGCGGCTGGGAGCGGCCTTCCTGCCGCTGCGGAAAGCGGGGAAGTTGCCGAAGCCGGTAGCTGCCGAGCCCTATTCGCTGGAATACGGAAAGGCTTCGCTCGAAATCCGGACCGCATCGCTCGTGCCCGGGCAGCGGGTGCTGATCATCGACGATGTGCTGGCCACCGGCGGCACCGCCGCCGCTGCCTTTCGCCTGCTCCGGCGGCGCGGCGGCGCAGTCGTCGGCTTTTCCTTCTTGTTGTCGCTTCCCGATCTCGGCGGGGAGGATCGTCTCGCCGCCCTCGGAGTCCCGGTCCACTCCCTGCTCCGGTTTCCCTGATCGGCTTTCCCGATCGGTAGGCCGACGGTACGATTCCCGCTCGGGCGCCGTCCCGGCCGTTTCATGCGCCTGTAGCTCAGGCGGACAGAGCGACGGATTCCTAATCCGTAGGTCGCAGGTTCGAGTCCTGCCAGGCGTACGCCGCGCGGCGCCGATCCTTTCCAGCCATGCGCCCGAAAATCTCTTCCATCTTCCTTCGGGCGGCAGCTTGCCTCGCTCTCCTGCCGGCGGCAGCCGCCGGCCAGGAGGTGCGCTCGGAAGAGATCCCGCCACCGGCCGAGCTGCGGAACCCGCGATCCACCCTCGACACCTTCCTCGGCGGGCAGCTCCAGGAGGAGATCCCCTGGGAGACGGTCACCAGCGCCCTCGCCTTCGAGGCCGGCACCCCCCCGGAGGCGCAACAGCTCACCGCGGCGCAGCTCAAATCGGTGCTCGACGGACGCGGGCTGTTCGTGCGTCTCCTGGCCGTTCCCGCAGACCCGGACTACACCGACCCCGAGAGCCAGCAGGCCGAGTTCCGCCCCTTCCCCCTCCGGCTGCCCGATTTTCGGGTGGACCGCGGCGACGACCTGGCCTGGCGCATCTCGGCGAGAACGGTGCGCGCCGCCCCCGTTCTCTACGAAGAGACCTTCTCGTGGTACGCGAGGCGTCTGCTCGAGCTGCTGCCGCCCATCGTCGAGCGCCCTTTCTGGGGATTCACCCTGTGGCAGGTCCTGGGCCTGCTCCTCCTCGCGGCGCTCGCCTGGACCGCGCAGCAGCTGTTGCGGCTCCTGTTCCGCTTCTCCCTCACCCGGTTCGCCAACCGCCGCGCCGGCTGGGAGGCCGAGACGGCGAGCGCCGCCGCGCTGCCCGCCTCCTGGCTCGCCGTGGTGTGGATCTTTCAGCGCTTCCTCGCCGACTTGCACTTCCCGGTACTGGTCAACCAGGCATCCAACCTGCTCCTCGACCTCGCCTTCGCCGCCATCGGCGTCTGGCTCTCCTACCGGGCGATCGACGCCCTCTGCGTTCGACTCGAAGACATCACCGCACGGACTGAAACCCGCGTGGACGACCATCTGGTGCCGCTCGCCCGCACGGTGCTCCGGGTGGGCGTCTTGATCGCGGCGGTGGTGCTGATCGCCCACAGCCACGGCTACTCGGTCACCACCCTGGTCGCCGGGCTCGGCCTCGGCGGCCTCGCGATCGCCCTCGCCGCCCAGGACACCCTCGCGAATGTGCTGGGGTCGCTGGCGATCGTCGGCGACCGCCCGTTCCAGGTGGGGGACTGGGTGCTGGTGGGCGGCCACGAGGGGACCGTCGAGCGGGTGGGGCTCCGCTCCACCCGGGTGCGGACCTTCTACGACTCGGTGGTGAGCGTCCCGAACAGCAAGGTCGTCAACTCCATCGTGGACAACATGGGGCGCCGCACCTACCGGCGGATGAAGCACCTGCTGGGGCTGCGCTACGACACCGACCCCGACCGCATCCATGCCTTCGTGGAGGGGATCCGCGACCTCATCCGCAGCCGACCGGCGATGCGGCACGACTACTTCGAGGTTCACCTGAACCGGTTCTCCGAGTCCTCGGTGGAGGTCCTGGTGTACTGCTTCTTCCGGGTTCCCGACTGGCACGCCGAGCTGACCGAGCGTCACGAATTCCTCCTCGGCATCCTCCGGCTGGCGAAGCAGCTCGGCGTGGAGTTCGCCTTCCCCACCCGGACCGTCGCGCTGGAACCGGGCGCTCTTCCGGAGGGAGTCCCGGGCGGCGAAAACGGCCCGCCGGCGGCGTCCCCTCCTTCCGGCTGACGGACCGGACCCGCGGCCTTGCGCATCGGGCGAACCAGCCCGGGAACCGACCCGAGCGACCAGCCCGAAACCAGCGGAACCGGTCAGCGAATTTCGGGGAGGAACGGAAGGAGCGCCAGCCGGCCCCCCCGGAGCACCTCGACGAGCAGGGGCAGCCGCCCCCGCACTCCGCCGGCAGCGAGCCGCGCCTCGATCGCCTCCGCGAGGGTCGGCGGCTCCGGCAGGACGATCGTCTCGATGGGCGCTCCCTCGGGAAACCCCGCCTCGACCGCGGCCAGCCGGACCGCATCCGCGAGCCCGCCGAGTTCGTCCACCAGCCCTGCTTCGAGCGCCTGCCGCCCGCTGAAGACCCGGCCCTGCCCCCGGGCATCCACCTCCGCCGCCGTCATCGCGCGCGCCTCGGCCACCCGTTCGACGAAGACTCCATAGGCCTCGGCCGCGCCCTCGCGCAGCCGTTCCCGTTCTTCCGGGTCCAGCGGACGGGCGGGGCTGAGCCAGTTCGGACGGCCGCCGAGCGAAACGATTTCGGAAGCCACCCCGACCTTCTCGAGTAGCTCGCCGATGCTGAACTTGCCGACCCAGACCCCGATGGAGCCGGTCACGCTGAGCGGCGCCGCCACCACCCGCCGCGCCGCAGTGGAGACCCAGTAGCCGCCCGAAGCGGCGGTATCGCCGAAGGAGGCGACGACCGGCTTCGCCGCGCGCACCCGTTCCGCAGCCCGCCAGATACTGTCGGAGGCGGAATCCGCGCCGCCGGGACTGGAAACGCGGAGCACCACTGCATCCACCGACGGCTCCTCGCGGGCCCAGTCGAGCGCCGCGGCCACCGTCTCCGCCCCGGCGACTTTCCCGAACATCACTTCGTCGCGGCTCGCTCCGGACAGGATCGCCCCATCCACATGGACGACGGCTACCCGCGCACCGCCGGCCCCCTCCGCCCCGGATCCCGAAATACCGAAGCCGGACGAGGCGAGATAGTCGCCGAGCGGAAGCAGCGCCCCTTCCCCGAGATCATCCCGAATCTCGTCCTGGTAGCTGAGGGCGTCCACCAGGCCCCGGTCGAGCGCCTGGCGCGCGGTGTGGGGTCCGTCGGTGAGCAGCCGGTCGGCCTCCGCCAGCGCCATCCCCCTGCCCTCGGCCACCGCGGCGGCGAGTTCGGCTCGGTAGTCCTCGCCGAGTGAGGTGAGCTGAGCCCGGTGTTCGGGGGTCATCCGCGACCTGGTGAACACCTCGGGCGCGGTCTTGTAGGCGCCGATGGCTTCGAACTGCGCCTCGACCCCCAGCTTCTCGAGGAGATCTCCGTAGAACAGCACCTCCAGGGAGATCCCGTAGAGCCCCAATTGGCCGCGTGGGTGGAGATGGACGCGCTCGGCGGCGCTCGCGAGGTAGTAGTCCATCAGGCCCGCGTACTCCAGGGAAGCGGTCACCCGCTTGCCGACCTCGCGGAAACGGAGCGCTGCGTCCCGGAGTTCCTGTGCGCGCGCCCAGCCGATCTGCGTCTCCCGGACCCGGAGGTGCAGCCCGACGATTCTGGGGTCTGCCGCGGCGGCGGAGACCGCGGCGATCAGCTCGCCGAAACTCGGGCCCGCATCCAGGAAGAGGAACGGGGCGTGCGGCAGGGTCTCCGGGTAGTCGGCGCCGGTGCCGACCAGCAGGATGCTTCCCTCCGGCACCGGCGGCCCTCCGCCGAAAACGAAAGCGGCCAGCATTCCGAAGAGCAGGACGCCGATGCCGAGGGCGAGAACGAGCATGGCCGCGAGCAGACAGCCGGTTCGGGACCGGCGTCTGCCGGCACCGGGAGGAGCAGCCGACGGAGGAGGCAGCGGTCCAGCGCCGCCGCGGCCGACTCCCGGAGGCTGTCCGGAGAACCCCGGCGGGGCGGAGAGCTCGCTCACCCGGCGGAAAACCCCGGAAACGGGACCGGGCACTGCGCCGGAATCACGCAGCGTCCCGCGGGGAACGCCGCACTCCGCGGGAAGGATTCATCGCTGCCTGCACCACCATCTGTCGAGGGGTCGGAGAGAGGATCGGGGGGAGAGGCGATCAGGAAGAGATGTCGGGAAGCCGATCGCGCCGCGCCTCCGCGAGGTCCCGAAACGCCGACGCGGGGTACTCCTCGACGAGCCGCTCGTAGAGCGCGAGCGCCGCTTCCGGACGGCCCTGCGCCTCTTCCAGAACTCCGAGTTCGTAGAGCACCGGGTCGAGCGGCAGCTCCCCGCCGCGGTCGAGCAGGCTCCGGTAGTTGACCGCCGCCTCCTCGGCCATCCCCGACCGCCACTGGACGCCGGCGAGGCTCAGGACGGCGAGCTCGCCGAGCAGGTCGTTACGACTGGAGGCCGCAGTGAAACCCGCTGCCGCCGCCTCGTAATCACCGAGTGCCCGATGGCAGACCCCGAGGTAGTACTGCGCGGTGCGGCCTTCGAGGGAACTCCCCTGGCTCTCGGCGAGCCCTTCGAGTTCGGGGAGCGACACCTCGCAGACCCCGGACTGGGCCGGCTCGCCGCCGCTCTGTCGCTGGATCTCGCCGGTGAGGGCGCCGAGACGAGTCTGGGCGGCCTCCTTCCGGTTCCCCCGGTTCACCAGCAGCCCGCCGATCAGGAGCGCGGCGCCGATTACGCCCGCCGTCGCGGTGACCAGCAGGCGGCGGTTCCCGAGGGCCCAGTCGTACGCCTGTTCGACGCGATAGAGCAGCGCGTTGCTCTCGAGTCGGTGCCGTTCGTCGCCACGCATCGCGGGTCCGGGAAAAGATTAGCAGCCGTCGTGGACGGAGTCACCGCGGCAGTGTCGAGTAGCTGGGGGTCCCGGTCGGGAAGACCCGACCGGGGACCCTCGCTCTCCGGCGTGTTCGCGGGGCCATGTTGGCCCGCATGGAGCGACCAAACGATGCCCCTTGCATTCAGACCCGGACCACCCCGGTCAACCGGGCGCGGTCCGGGATCCGGCTCGGTCGGCCGGGGCGGCCCAGGATCGTGACCTCTCCCTCGCAGGCGACTTCCCGGCCGAAGCGGACATCTCCGCTGATCCGCAGCCGATCGCAGGCGATGAGCGAGGGAGGACCGTGGGGAAAGCGGGATTCGAGGTCGCTGATGAAGCCGTAGCGCTCGCGGTCGAGCTCTACCGGGGGCGGCTCGCGCACCGGCTCGACGAGCCCGTTCTCGTCGATGGCGTAGATGTCCGAGCGCAGCACCAAAAGGTTCCCGGTGGTCTTGACCGGCGCGAAGCGGCGCCGCGAGACCTCGACCGCCTGCGCCCCTTCGAGGGCTTCGATGGCGCTCCCCGCCGCCAGCTCCAAATGGAACACCGGGGTCGAGTCCGGTTTCCGGGGGTCGGCGGTCTTCGGATTCACGATGGTGGGCAGCGGCAGGAAGCCCTGGTTCCGTTCGAGCGCCCTCGCCAGCGCGTCGAGGCGCAGCCAGAGATTGTTCGCGTTGAAGTAGCGGTACCGCTCGGGATCGGCGAAGGGGGCGCGGTCTTCCGGCGCGCACTGGGCGGTCTCCCGCAGGACCAGCCGGCCGTCCGCCTTGCGGCGGGCCAGATGGCCGCCCTTCCAGTCCTGCTCGGTCCGACGGACCGCCTCCATGAGGAAGGGCGCCCCACAACGGATGAAGTATCCGAGCAGCGCCGGATCGGGCGAGCCGCCCGCATTGTCCACATTGGAAAGGAAGCCGTAGCGGAACCCCTCGTCGAGCAGCCGCGCGAGCAGACCGCCCGCACCGAGCGCGGTGTAGAGGTCGCCGTGTCCCGGAGGACACCACTCCAGCTCCGGCCTCCCCGGGACCCGCACCGGAAGGAGGTCTTCCCGGCGCAGCTTCGGGGCTTCGTGCTGCAGGAAACAGTCGATCTTCCGCCCGCCCAGCGCGCTGCGGATCGCGGCGTCGGTGGCGAAGCTGTTCATGAGCAGCGGTCGGAATCCGGCGAAAGCCGCCTGCTGGAGCGCGATGTCGAGAAAGGTCCGGTCCTTCGTCGCGCGGAGAAGCGCCTTCGGAGCCCGCATTCCCATCGTGGTGCCGAGCCCCCCGTTCAGGGTGATCGCCACGGTGCGCGCCCGCTCGGCCGGCGAAGCGGGGGGAGCCTCGGCGGAAAACCGAGGGAGCGCACCGATCGGCTCGATGGCGTCTTCGGCGAGATACCCCGGCCCCCGGCGGGCTTCCGCAACCGAACGAAGGAAACTCCGGACGAAGGCGGGCGGCATCCCGCGGCCGCGAAGCGCAGCTTCGATGGGGCCGGCAGCGGAGTTCGACACGGACTCGTTCACGCCGAAGCGATCGCCTTCCGCCCGCGGCGGCGAAAGGCGATCGCCCCCACCGGAAGGAGGGCCGCCAGTACCGTCCAGCCGAGCGGCTGGCGGATCACGCCCGCGAGCAGAAGCACTAGGAAGAGCACACCTCCCGCAAGGCGCAGCGGCCCGTACCAGCGGCGGTGTCGGGTGGCCAGCAGGAAATCGGTAGGCGGCACACCGAAGGCGAGCAGACTGGTCCGGAATTCGGGAAGAGGGGTCAGCGCGAGAACCCCGCAGGCCGCGGCGCCGACCAGAGTGAGGAGCGCGACCGTGGTTCCCGCCGCCGCCCGGGGAATCACGCCGGGGCCCGGAATCAGGATCAGGAGCGCGAGCCCGAAGGCAACCGCGAAGAGCCAGGGGAGATAGGGCCCGCTTCCCGGATCGGCCGGCAGGAGATCGCCGTCCCGCCCCCGATGGAGCTGTCGGGGCGGGGCGCCGTACACAGCCTCGACCCCGTGGCGCAGCGCCCCCGGCAGGAACATGGCCTCGAAGGAGCTGATCGGGCGGTCCACGGCCTGCCCGACCCCGATGTCCGAAAGCCAGAGCAGGAGCGGACGGTCCCCGAGACCCCGGCGGATGTGGGTGCGGAAGGTGGCCTCCCGATCTCGACCGAAGCTGCCGCGTCCGGAGAACCTCGGCGGCAACGGCAGCGGCTCGCCGAGCGCCCCGGCCGCCGCCTCGTCGAGATAGTCCCGGATCCGGGTGGTGCAGTTGTCGCGGAAATGATCGTAGATGTACCCGCCGGCGCCCGGAACCAGGTCCGCAGTGATCCGGCCGAGCAGGAGGTCGCGTCCTTCGGGGGAGAGTTCGAGATCCTGGCGAAACACGCTCCGGTCGTCCCGGAAGTAGGTGTCCAGCACCGCATCGTACGGCGAAACGGAGACCCAGAAGAGCGCGCGGCCCCGCAGCACTTCCCAGACGAGGCCGAGCGGGCGGGAGAAATCGGTCGTGCCGTAGTTGAGGCAACGGTCTCCGACGCAGAGCGCGGCGTGCCCCCACTCTCGAAACAACACGCTGTGGTCCGGACCCATCGTCAACAGCACCACCGGGAGCGGTGCCCTCGACCCCGACGGTTCGGAGGATCGGCCGGAAGGCTGGCCGGCGGCAGCCGCTGCCGGCGAGGCGACGAGCAGCGCGGTGAACATCACTGCGGGCAGTGCCCCGGGGAGTCGGTCCAAGACGGACGGGAATTGTAGTGAGCCGCCGACGCGCCGAGGCATGAATCGGAGATGGGCTCCTATACTGGAAACCATGCGGATCCAGCCCGCGCGGCGGAAACCGGGCGTGCCCTTGCCCGCACCCCGGTCCCTGCCCTCGACCCAGCCGGGAGCGGAGTCCGGCGGCGAAGGTCTCGGGACGGCGCCGGTGGCCGGGGAGGCGCTGATCTTGTGGGACCGGCAGAGACCGGGCCGGAAGCGGGATGCCGTGGATACCGACCAGATCACCCCCTCCGCCTTCTGCGTCTCGGAGAGCCTCGACACCCTCGACCAGCGATGGAAGGACGGTGCCTTCCGCTACCTGATGCCCGACTTCGCCCAGCGGGTGCGCGCCGGGCAGAACTTTCTCGTCGCCGGGGAGCGGTTCGGTATCGGTTCCTCGAGAGAGATGAGCCCCGCCGGCCTGCTGGGAGTGGCGCGCGATGCCGGGAGGACGCTGGTGCTGGTGCTCGGGAGCGGGGTCGGGGAGATCTTCCGCAAGAACGCCCTGCACCTGGGCCTCGAAGTGCTGGAATGCCCCGAAGCGGCGGCCGAGGCCGCAGACGGCCACCGCTTCCGGTTCGACCCGGACTCCCGCGAACTGGTGAACGAGACTCTCGGCCGAGGCTACCAGCCGAAGCCGCTCGACGAGCGCGAAGAGGCGCTGCGGCGCGCGGGGGGCCTCTTCCCGATCGGACGGCGGGAATTCCTGACATCGCTCGAGGAGGAACCCCAAATCACCTGGCCCGACGCCCGACAGGCGCGCCGCCTCACCGCCGCCGAGCAGATCCTGTGGGCGCACCGGGCCGACCTGAAGGCGCCGGTGACCCCCGGCGCAGCGCTCCTCGTCGCTGCCGACCTGCTCCCCGCCTCCGACGGCACCGCTCCCTTCGCCATCCACGCGTTTCGGGAGATCAGCGGCGGTGCGATCCACCCCCGCCAGGCGGCGATCGCGAACGACCACTTCGTCTTCACCGGACGGGAAGCCGACGACCGGCAGACCGCCATCAGCGCCGCCTTCGCCCAGGAGGAGGGCATCGAGTCGCCGTGGTTCGCCACTCCCGGCGACGGCATCTTCCACTTCTACTTTCCCGAGCAGGGCCTGGTGGTTCCCGGCGCGGTCATCGCGGGAGCCGACAGCCACAGCCGCGCCTACGGGGCCTACGGGGCGCTCGGAGTCGGGGTGGGTTCGACCGCGCTCGGATTCGGATGGGCCACCGGTCGGATCTGGCTCACCCCGCCGCCTGCCCGGCGGGTGGTCTTCACCGGCTCGCTGCCGGCGTGGTCCTCGGGGAAGGATGCGGTGCTGCGCCTCCTCTCGCGCTGGGCGGGTGCCGCAGCTGGAATGTCCGTCGAGTTCGCAGATCCCGGGGGAGTACTGCCCATCGCCTGGCGCAACACGATCTGCAACATGATGGCCGAGGCCGAAGCCTGGAACGGCCTTTTCCCCTTCGATGAGATCACCAGGCGGTGGTTCGGAGATCGGAGGATGGACGAGCTTCCCTACCCGGCGGCAGTTTCGGGGCCGAGCTCCCGATTCGAAACCGAGGAGGTCGTGGATCTTTCGGAGATCGTGCCCCTGGTGGCGAAGCCCCCCGCTCCCGGCAACGCCTGGCCCGCCGACGAAGTGGCGAGAGAGCGGATCGGCTTCGACCGCGCCTACATCGGCTCTTGCACGAACGGCAGCTACCAGGATCTGCTCTCGGCGGCGCTGGTGATCCGGGCGGCGCGCGAGCGAGGGCACGAGCGGGCCCTGGAGAAGTTCGTGATCTTCCCCGGCTCGGGCGGGGTGCGGCGGCGCATCGAGCGCGCCGAGCCGCGACTCGGGGGCGAGCCGATCGCCTCGGTGCTGCGGTCCGTGGGGGGCGTGATCCGCAAGTCCTGGTGCGGCCCCTGTTTCGGGCAGGGCGAAGACGCCCTCACCCCGGGAATGCGGGCGATCACCTCCTTCAACCGCAACTGGGAGAACCGGATGGGCCGGGGCGGCGAGGGATACCTGGCGAGTCCGGCGGTAGTGGCTTCGTCGGCGCTGCTCGGCTACATCGCTCCCCCTTCGGAACTCGGACTCCGTTGGGACCCGGAACGATTCGGCGCGTGAGCATTCGCCTGCGGGACAGCCAGCCGCCGCTGCCGGTGGACCGGCTGCTCATCGAGACCCCGCCCGGGCCGGACGCGGTTCCGCTCGATGTGGCCATCGTCGGCGGCGGGCCGGCGGGCCTGGCGGCAGCCATCCGGCTCGCCCGAACGGACGAGGCGAGGGGGAAGGCCGGAGGGGGTGGTCTGGCCATCGGCGTCTTCGAGAAAGCCGCCGAGCCGGGAGGCCATTGTCTTTCCGGCGCGGTGGTGAATCCGGTGGGCTTCCGGACGCTGTTTCCCGAACTCCGGGACCGCGAGTTCCCCCTCCGCAAGCCGGTCACCGCCGAGAGCGTCCACTTCCTGACCGGACGCCGGAGTTTCCGGATCCCGACGCCGCCGACGATGCGGAACCGAGGCTGCTACACCGCCTCGATCTCGGAAATGGCACGCTGGCTCGCCGGGCAGGCCGAAGCGCTCGGGGTCGAGATCTTTCCCGGCTTCCCCGCGGGGTCGCTGCTGGTTTCGGCGGAAAAGCGCGTGCTGGGGCTTCGGACCGTGCCCGCGGGGCTGCGGCAGGACGGAACCCGGAGGCCGGACTTCGAGCCGGCCGCCGAGGTCTCCGCCCGGATCGTCATCCTCGCCGAGGGCGCGCGGGGGCCCCTGGGACAGGCCTGGCGGAAGCGCCTTTCGATCGCCTCGCCGAACCCCCCGATCTTCGCGCTCGGGGTCAAGGAACTGTGGAAGTCGGAGAACCCGCCGCCCGGGATCGTCCACACCGTCGGCTATCCCCTGCCCCGGAGCGCTTTCGGCGGAGGCTTCCTCTATCCGATGGGCGAGGGGCTCTCGGCGCTGGGGATGGTGGTCGGGCTCGACGCCCCCGCCGAAGCGCTCGATGTGCACGCGATGCTGCAGCGGTTGAAAGCCCACCCCCGGATCCGCCCGCACCTCGACGGCGGCGAATGCCTCGAATGGGGAGCACGGCTGATCCCCGAAGGAGGAGCGGGCTCGCTCCCCGAACGGCTCTCGGGCGAAGGACTGCTCCTCGTCGGGGACGCCGCCGGATTCGTGGATGTACCTTCGCTGAAGGGAATCCACTACGCGATGCTCTCCGGCATCCTCGCCGCCGACGCCGCCGAGGCGCATCTGCGCGCCGGAGCACCGCTCTCCCGGTACGACGCCGCGATCGCGGACAGCCCGATCCTCGTGGATCTGAGGCGCACCCGGAACATGCGGCCGGCGTTCCAGCGCGGGTTCTGGACCGGCGCTGCGGTCTCGGCACTCGCGACGATCACCGGGGGCGCCCTGCCCCGGGGAACGCTTTCGGTCACCGCGGATGCGGCGGTCCCCCGCGAGGTTCTCGCACCCGGAACCAGCGGCGGACCGAAGCGCGGGACGGGCCGAGAGCAGGATTCCCAACTGCCGGGTCTCGGGAAGCTCGACGGGGTCTTCCTCTCGGGAAACAACACCCGAGACGACCTGCCGAACCACTTGGTGGTTCCCGAGGCCCCGCCGCCCGGAGCCGCCGCCCTCTGGGAGCGGATGTGTCCGGCCGGGGTGTACGAAACGCGCAGCGGGCTGACCGTGCATCCGGCGAACTGCGTGGACTGCCGCGCCGCCGATGTCCTCGGACCGCGCTGGACCCCCCGTGAGGGAGGCACCGGGCCCCGCTGGCGCCGGATGTAACCGCGGCCCCGGGGGTATCTCGCTAAGCCCGCGTCGCCCCCTGCGACAGGTAGTCGAGCAGATCGATGGGAGTGAGGATCCCCGCGGTGCGCCCGCCCTCGCGGACCACGCTGATCCGGCCGCCGGCGAAGATCTGCGCGAGCGCGTCGAGCGGACTCTCGGCGTCGAGCGACTCGACGGCACCCCTCCGCACGAAGGCGCGGATGCTGTCTTCTCCCCGGCCCGGGCCGCCGGCGAGGAGCCCCTCGAGCAGGGTCGCCTCCGAAACGACCCCGACGAATTCTTCGCCGTCACCGACCGGCAGCTGGGAGACATCGTGCTCCCGCATCAGCGCCACCACCTCGCGCACGCCGGCTGTCTCGGAAACGCTCAGGATCTCGCCGGCGCCCTTGGCGGCGAGCACATCGCCCACTCGTCCGGCATCGAAACCGGAATCGAGAAATCCGTTCTGGCGCATCCAGTCATCGCTGAAGATCTTGGACAGATAGCGGCCGCCCGCATCGGGTGCGATCACCACCACCAGAGCGCCCTCCGGCAGCGCCGCCGCCACTCGCAGCGCCGCCGCCACTGCGGTTCCGGCGGAGCCGCCCACGAAGAGGCCCTCCTCGCGCGCGAGCCTCCGGGTGATGAGGAAGGAATCCCGGTCGGTGATCCGGAGCACTTCGTCCACCACTGCGAAATCCATCGTGGTGGGGATGAAGTCCTCGCCGATCCCCTCGACCTTGTAGCTGCAGGCCTGTCCCAATTTCCCGGTGCGGAAGTACTCGTCGTAGAGCGACCCCACCGGATCGGCCCCGACCACCCGGATGTCCGGGTTCTGCTCTTTCAGGTAGCGCCCGGTCCCGGAGATCGTGCCTCCGGTGCCGAGACCGCAGACCAGGGTGTGGAGTTCGGGCCCCACCTGCCCCCAGAGTTCCGGCCCGGTGGTGCGGTAGTGGGTCTCCGGATTCACCGGGTTGTGGTACTGGTTCGCGTAGAGCGAGTCTTCGGTCTCTTCTGCAAGCCGCCGGGCCACGCTGTAGTAGCTGCGCGGGTCTTCGGGTTCCACCGCGGTCGGAGTGACGACCACTTCGGCGCCCAGCGCCCGCAGCGCCCGGATCTTCTCGTCGCTCATCTTGTCGGGCATGACGAAGATCGAGCGGTAGCCCTTGACCGCCGCCACCAGCGCCAGCCCCATCCCGGTGTTCCCCGAAGTGGCCTCGATGATCGTGCCGCCGGGCCGCAGCTCCCCGCGCCGCTCGGCATCCTCGATGATCGAGATCGCGATCCGGTCCTTGACCGAACCGCCCGGATTGAACGATTCCATCTTGACTGCGATCCGGCCGGGCAAACCCTGTCCGAGGCGGCGCAACCCGACGAGAGGAGTGTCCCCGACGGTATCGAGAATGGTGCCTCGGATGATGGCAGCCGCTCCAGCTCCTGCCGCCATCCCGCCGTCAGCTCCCGTCATCGTCCGGAGGACCCCGCTTCGGGCCGCCAGTGCGGCCACAGCACCTTTCCGGGCCGGGCGCCGGTGTGCTCACCGTCTTCCAGCACGAAGACGCCGCCGACCAGCGCGTGGACGATTCCTTCGGCCAGCGCGTGCGGATCCTCGTAGGTCGCGGTATCGGTGAAGTTCGGGAGGTCCACCACCAGCAGGTCGGCCACCTTTCCCGGCGCGATCTGCCCCCGGTCGCGCATCCGAAAGACGCTCGCGGGCAGGCTGGTCATCCCGCGCACCGCTTCGGCCGCGGTCAGGACTCCGCGCTCCCGGACATAACGGGCGAGGCGCCGGGGAAAAGCGCCGTAGAAGCGGGGATGCGGCCGGCCTTCGCTCGCCGGCACCAAGCCGCCGTCGGAAGAGCCCATCGTCCATTCGCGGGTCATGATGTGGACGATGTCGCCCTCCGACATGTTGAAGGACACCAGCCCAGCTCCCCCGGAGTCGAGCAGCCGGAGCGCGGCGTCCACCGGCTCGATCCCCCATTCCGCCGCCAGTTCGGAAAGTCGAAGCCCTTCGAGCGAAGGGTCAGCGCGGTGGCGGGAGAGGAGCAGCGTCGGCGCGCCGCCGCGGCGTTCGAGCGCCTCCAGCATGTCGGCACGGAGGCGAGTCCGCTCCGCCGGATTCGCGAGCCGCCCCTCGAGCGGCGACGGCATCCCCGGCATCGTCTCCCCAGCGAGCGCCCAGCGGGGTACCAGGGCGCCGACGATGCTCGTGCCGGAGGCCTCGTACGGGTACTGGTCGGCGAACACCTCGATCCCCCGGGCGCGGGCCTCGCGGATGGCCTCGGCCGCTTCGCGGGAAAGCCCCCAGACTGGCGGCCCGAGGGCCTTGAAATGGGTCACCACCCCCCGAATCCCATGGGTCTCGGCAACCTCGACGACTTCCCCGACCGCCGCCACCAGGCCGATGCCGTAGTCGCTCTCGTCGCGGATGTGGCTCACGAAGGCGCCATGAGGGGTGATCTCGCCGGCGAGCTGCACCACTTCGTCGTTCGCGGCGTAGCTGCCGGGGGCGTAGTAGAGCCCCCCGGTCATGCCGAACGCGCCCGCCTCCATCCCGGCACGCACCAGAGCGGCCATCCGTCCGAGTTCCTCTTCGGTCGGCGGCCGGTCCTCCATGCCGAGCACTTCGCGGCGCACCGCGCCGTGGCCGATCATCAGGGCCACATGGATGCCGATCCCGCCGTCTTCGAGCGCGCGGCGCTGTCCTTCGAGATCCACCGGACCGCCCCCGTCGGGATTCACCATCGCGGTGGTGATCCCCTGCCGGATCAGCGGCAGACCGGCGTTCAATTCCGGATCGAGGAGGCCGGACGCCGCGTGGGAATGGGGATCGATGAAACCCGGCATCACCGTGAGCCCCCGGATGTCGAGCTCGCGGGTGCCGGCTGGAAGATCCGCTGCCGCGAGGATTCCGACCTGCCGGATGCGGCCTTCGGCGACGAGGACATCACCCCGATACCAGGGATTTCCGGTGCCGTCCAGGATCTGCCCGCCCCGAAGCACGATCCCCGGTGCCTCGGCGATCTCGGGCGCGGGGGCGTCCGGGCAGGCGGTTGCGAACGCCGCCCCGATCGCCGCCGCCGCCAGTATCCGTGTCCGCCCCGCGCTCACCGCTCCATCGTAAGGGAAAACAGGCCGGGGCGCGCCGGGTCCCCGCCGCCGAACCGCCCCTTCCCCGGGCACCCGGCGTCCGCGATCGGCCGGGCGCAGCGCCGGGGATCGGTTTCGACTCCCGGGCGGCTCATATACTGATCCGCGAGACGGTAGAAGGAAGGGCGATTGCGCACAGCGGCCATCATTCCGACCCGGAAGGGGGCGGCGGAAATCGAGAGGCTCCTGTCGGCGATTCCGGCGGGGCTGCTGAGCGAGGTGATCGTGGTGGCACGATCCGCCGCTGACGAGATTTCGGCAGTCGCCGGGAAGCAAGGCAGCGCCGTGGTGCTTCCGGAGCCCGGTGCGGGCTTCGGACGGGCCTGTCTCGCGGGGATCGCCCACCTCGCCGGGTCCCCGCCCGATGCGGTGGTGTTCTTCGGCGGCGAGAGCGTCTCGAATCCGGCGGAGCTCCCGGCGCTCTTCGCTCCGTTCGGCGCGCCGGGGGTGGATCTGGTGGTGGGATCGCGAGTGCGCGGGAGCGCCCGGCGGCGGAGCGCGGGTGTCGTGAACCGATTGGCCGCCGGCGTCATCCGACTCCGCACCGGCTACCGCTTCACCGACCTTTCCCCGATCTGCGCCATTCGCTGGGAGGCGCTGGCCCGCCTCGGGATGCGGGATCCCGACTACGGCTTTTCTGCCGAGCTGCTCTCGAAGGCCGCCCGCGCCCGCATTCCCGCAGCCGAGGTCCCGGTTTCCTCCCGCCGACCGGATCCGCCGCGAGAATCCGCCCCTTCGGCTCCGGCAGGTTCCTCGTTCGTCCGGGGGCTCAAGATCCTCCTCACCGTCCTGGCGCCGCCTCCCGGAATCCGGAGTGACGACAAGGAAGCAGGGGCCCCGGCCGCCGAGAACGGGGCTGCTATGGCCGTATGACTTCGGAAACAGGCTGCTGACGGCCATGCTGCGGCGCACCAAGATCATCGCCACCCTGGGTCCGGCAACGGCTTCGGCGCCCGCCGTCGAGGCGCTCGTGGAGGCCGGCATGGATGTCGCGCGGTTCAACTGCGCCCATGAGACCGCATCGAGCCTCCAAAAGCGCATCCGCGTCATCCGCCGGGCTTCGAAGAAGTACGGGCGGGCGATCGCGACCATGGCCGATCTCGCCGGGCCCAAGATGCGCACCGGGGAAGTTCCCGAAGAAGGCGTCGAACTCACCGCGGGAGCGCGCTTCATCCTCACCACCCGGAAAGTCCCGGGCAGCGCCGAAGCGGTCTCGACCACCTACGCCCAGTTGCCCCGCGATGTCCGCCCCGGCGACTCGATCCTGCTCGACGACGGGCTGCTCCAGCTGCGAGTGGTCGAGGCGCGGAACCAGGATGTCGATACCGAGGTGGTGGTGGGCGGCCTGCTCCTCTCCCGGAAGGGACTCAACCTGCCGGGGGTGCCGCTCTCGGGCCCTTCGTTGACCGTCAAGGACCGCTCCGACCTGAAAGCCGCAGTCGCTGCGGGCGTGGATTACCTCGCAGTGTCCTTCGTGCAGCGCCCCCGCGACATCGAAACGGTGCGGGGCTTGCTGGCGAACCTCGACCGGGAAGATCTGCCGATCGTCGCCAAGATCGAACGGCCCGAGGCGCTCGAGAACCTCGAGCGGATCCTCGCGGTTTCGGACGGCGTGATGGTCGCCCGCGGCGACCTCGGCGTCGAAACTTCCTCGGAGCGGGTGCCGGTGATCCAGAAACGGGTGATCCGGGAAGCGAACTCGCGGGGCAGGATCGCCATCACCGCGACTCAGATGCTGGATTCGATGATCTCCCACCCCTTCCCCACCCGGGCCGAGGCCTCCGATGTGGCGAACGCCATCCTCGACGGCAGCGACGCGGTCATGCTCTCGGGAGAAACCTCGGTGGGGAAGTACGCGGCGGAGGCGGTCCGCACCCTCGACCGCCTCGCCGCCTACACCGAACAACACGCCGACTTCGGCGAACAGCCGCACTATCAGGCCCTGATCGACCGAAGCCGGGTGGAACACGCGGTAGCGGCGGCCGCTCGGGAAGCGGCGGCCACCGTGGAGGCCGTCTGCATCATCGCGTTCACCGACTCGGGGGCTACCGTCCGGCAAGTGAGCCGGTTGCGGCCGCCCTGCGGGATCTTCGGCTTCACGACTTCCGAACGCGTCTATCGGCGGCTCGCCCTCCGCTGGGGCGTCCGGCCGATGCGGAACCGCCGGTTTCGCACCACCGACGCGATGCTGAGGAGCGCCCTCGACGGGCTCCGCTCCGAGCGGTTCGTCGCCGCCGGTGACCGGGTGGTCCTCGTGTGCGGCACCACCCAGCTGAGCGGCGCCACGAACATGATGAAGGTGGAGATCCTCTGAGGGTGTCCCTCGGGACAGCCGGCGGTCTTTTTTCGTCAGGCGGGCACGAAGATGCCGTGGAAACCCAGCGGCAGGGGGTAGCGCAGCCGGCCCACCGCGAGCGGGCCCTCGCCGATGCGCTCGGCGTCGAAAACCGCGATCTGGGTGATCTCCCGGTCGAGGTCCAGCGCGGTGCCGAGAACCCAGCCGGCCTCCTGCGTCTCTCCTCCGGGGCGGGGCACGAAGATGTGCTCCTCGGGCAGGAAGCGGTCTCCGTAGAAGTGGGTTTCCGCTTCGCCGGTCGAAAGATCCCAGCGCGCCACCCGATCCAGCCGGCGAGGCAGAGTCCCGGAACGACGGGCCGGGGCGCTCGCCAGGCTATAGACATGGCGGTGCCGTTTGCCCACCGCGCCGGGATGCACTCGGGGAAACTCCGCCGCCCGCTCGAACAGCTGCTGCTCGACGAGGTCCCCCTCGCCGAGCGCGACCTGGGCGAGGCGGGTGGGTCCGGTCGGAGCCCGCAAGACGCCGCGCATGACCTCGCGGAAGGTCTCGGTCAGTTCGGTCGCGTCCGGTGCCACACAGTAGTCGAACCGGATGGCATCTCCGTCTTCCCAGGCGTTGCCGAAATGGAAGGTGAAGCCCGCCGGCAACTGCCACCACCGCCGGTTCGCGAAGTCGTCCTTGCGCACCGCGAGTACGCGAGTGCCGAGCTCCGGCCGCCAGACCTGGGCGTCGAGCAAGCTGGCCTCGGGGGACAGCCTCTCGGGGTCGAATACCAGCGGCGGCAGGACGAAGACCAGATGGTGGGCGGTAACGGCGAAGTCGTGGACCATGCCGAGCGGAGCGGCGGCGACCTTTCCAACCGCGGCCACCGCGCCCGCCGCATCGATTCGGTAGAGCACCAGCAGGCCCCGGAGGAAGTCGTAGCCGAACGCCCAGAGCGTGCCGTCGGGCTCGACCTTCGGATGCGCGGTGAAGGGCGCGCCGATCAGGTCGTTCCGCCAAACCTTCGGACCCAGGGTTTCCAGGGACTCGGGATCGAGGCGATACGGTGAGCCGGCCTCCCACAGCGCCAGCAGTTCACCCGCATGGTGCAGGAGGCTGATGTTCGCGGGGTTCATCGCATCCGGGCCGGTCAGCGGCCGGCCGTCGGCCAGGGGAGTACCGAATCCCGGCCACAGCATTCGTCCGGCGTCCTGTTCCGCCTGCCGCTTGGCGGTGGCGACGAACCGGCCCCGATGGCGAATCCGGCCGCCGCCCATGGTGAATGCCTGGACCATGCCGTCGCCGTCGAACCAGTGGTGGTACCGCCGGCCGCCGACCTCATGACCCGCCGGGCCGTTCCGGTAGAAGACGCCGGCGAGTTCTTCCGGCCAACGCCCTTCTACGGCCAGGTCCTCGTCCCCGAGACTCTCGGCCGCGATCCCCTGCCAGCCGAGCAGGGCGGGATTCGCGGCCCGGGCGGCGTCGAAGTCCTGTTTCCAGCGATCTCCTCGGGAGAGGCGCCGGGCTCCGGCAGGAAGCGCCCAAAGGGCGCCCGGCAATCCCATCGCACCGATCGCGGCAGCCGCGAGGAACTCTCTCCTCTGCTTCGGTGCGCTCATCGTACCGATCCTCCCGAGCGATAGATCAGTTCGGCGTCGGTCGAGACCGTCTCGCCGGCGGCGGACACCTCGACCGCCGCCTGCTCGAAATCCGGCGGCCCGAACCGCCCATCGGCACTGCGGCTGAAGCCGAAGCCCTCGGTGGGGAAGTCGTGGAAGTCGGTGTCCAGCTCATCGTTGCCGTTCTCGTCGTGGAAGACCGCGACCGCGTAGCGGCCCGCCGGCAGGTCGGTGAAGACGAACCGGAGCACCCCGGGGGCGGCCCTCCTCCAATGCGCGGCCACCGCAGCCTCGGCATCGGGGAAGTCGTCCGCGCCGGCCTGGTGGTGGAGAGCCGCCATCACTCTCCCGGAATCGTGCGCGACCGAACGCACGGTGACCTCCAGGTCATCGCCGAATCCGGGCGGCGCTGCCGCCAAGATCGCCAGGGCGGCGGAAAAGAACGATGTCGTGATCTTTGGCATCAGGGATCTCCTTCGGAGGTTTGCGAAGAGATTGGAGAGAGGATCGCGGCGGTCAGCGCGGAAAAGAGAAGCCGATATCCACCGAGAACAGCACGAGCGTCGGATCTATCGTCGAACTCCAGGTGGTTTCCACGAGGGTCTTCGGATCCGAAACGAGGGTGCCCAAGTCGAAAAGGATCGTCATGTCCGTGGTGAGGGGCGGGCCCCAGACGACATCCACCCGGGGGCGAATCAGGAACCGGCCCCTGCGGAACCCGAGACTCAGGGAGCCGGTATGCACGAGATGGCTCCGATCGGCTTCGAACACGAACTCCGCCACCGTGATCGGGGCCCCCTGGGCCGCCAGCTCCGCCTCCAGGTCGGAGATCAGGGCGCCCGACTGCAGATCGTCGGTCAGGTCGTCGGTGGCCCGAATCCATCCCGTGCCGAAGCCGATTGCGAGCTCGACGGCCCCGTCCCGGAAGCGAAAGGTGCGCAGCGCCGAGGCCAGCACGAGGTCGGCGCGGGAAGAAACCGAGCTCTGAACCGCCCCCATCGATACCCCGAGAGAGGCGGTTTCCGGGGAATCCTGGAGGAGCTCCGACGGGGTGAGATCGGGACTTCGGAGCACGAAGTAGCTGCCCTCGAAGCCCCAATTCCCATAGAGCAGCCGTGTCCCCGCGCCCCCGCCGAACTCCCGGCTCCAGCGGGAATCCGAGACGGAATCCGTGTCCAGCTCGGAACCGGCTCGCGCGCTGATGGAGTCGGTGGCGGACACCTGGAGCAGGGACAGTCCGCCGCGCCCGAAGACTTCAGCGCGGAAGCGGGGCGGCGGGATCATCTTGGCAGCGGTCGAGATCGTCTCGCCGCCGGTCGGTATCTCGACGGCCGCCTGCTCGAAATCCGGGGGGCCGAACAGGCCCTTCGCGCTGCGGCTGAAACCGTAGCCCTCGATCGGAACACCGAAAAAGTTGGTGTCCAGCACCCCGTTGCCGTTCTCGTCGTGGAAGACCGCGACCGCGTAGCGGCCCGCCGGCAGGTCGGGAAAGAGGAAGCGGAGCACTCCGGGAGCGGCCTTCATCCACTGCGCGGCCACCGCACCCTCGGCATCGGGGAATTGCTCCGCACCGGCCTCGCGATGGAGGGCCGCCATGACCCTTCCGGAATCGTGCGCGGCCAAACGCACGGTGACCTCCAGGTCATCGCCGAATCCGGGATGCGCTGCCGCCAAGACCGCCAGGGCGGCGGAAAAGAACGATGTCGTGATCTTTGGCATCAGGCCATCTCCTCATTCGAGGGTTCGCGCAAGAGTTCGCGCAAGAAATCGAGAAGGTCGGGTGGTTTGCGAAGCGGCCGGAGGGAGACCCGCTGCCCCACAAGCCCGGCCCGGCCGATCGGCATCCTTCGCGGCGAGAGCGCGCAGCTCCTCGAGCGCGCGGTCGCACCAGCCGAGCTGCGCCTCGGCCTGATCGAGCCCGTAAAGCAGCGTCATCCGCCAGAAGGGCATTCGTGGATCGGGGCCCGGCCGCCGCGCGAGATCGGCGGCGATCTCCCGGTAGCGAGCGAGTGCGGCGGCGGCGCGGGCCCGCGCCGACTCGACATGGGCCAAACAGACCGGCAGCGGAACTTCATCCCCGAAGAACAGCTTGAGCAGGAGCTCGTTCCGGGGCGGCCGGTCGGCCACCGGCGCCGAAAGCCAGGCGCGCAGCGCCGCACGGCCCCGAGCCGTGATTCCATAGACATGGCGAATCCGCCGCCCGGTGCGGTCGTCCTCCTGCCTGGTGACCCAGCCTTCCTCGGCGAGCGCCTTCAGCATCGGATAGATCTGGCTGTACCCCTCCGACCAGAAGTTCCCGACACTCCGGGCGACCACCTGTTTGAGGTCGTAGCCGGACATCGGGCGCCAGGTCAGAAACCCCAGCAGGGCGAAGGCGGTTCGGTTTTCAATCATGAGTATCTCTTCGATAGGTAGGGATTATATATCTTTTCAATATATATGTCAACTACATTGAGAGGGCTCTAGACTCCGCGCCGATGATCGCCGTCCTGGAGGACGCCGTGCGGAAGGCCGCCGCCGCCCTCGGGGCGCCGGACTTCCCGGTGGCCTCGGAGGTTCCCCCCTCGCCGGAACAGGGAGATGTGGCGTTCCCGGCGGCTTTCGGGCTGGCGAGAACCCTCCGCCGCCCGCCCCGGGCCATCGCGGAAGGGCTGGCCGAGTCGCTTCGGGAGCGCCCCGAAGTCCAGCGGATCGTCCAGCGGGTGGAAGTGGCGGGGCCCGGGTATGTCAACCTGTTCCTGCGGCGGGCGCAGTGGCTCGCCCAGCCGGACCCCGGGGTGGATCCGGAAGCGCCGGAAGGGGTCCACATCGTCGAGCACACCTGCATCAACCCGAACAAGGCCGCGCACCTCGGCCACTTGCGGAACGCAGCACTCGGGGACTCCTTCGCCCGCATCCTCCGGTTCCTCGGGCGGCGGGTCGAAGTGCAGAACTACATCGACGACACCGGCGTACAGGTCGCGGATGTCGCCCTCGGCTTCTATCGCCTCCGGGGAGAAGACGCCGATGCAGTGCGCCGCCTCGCGCGCCGCCCGCGCTTCGACTTCCTCTGCTGGGACCTCTACCGCGAGGTGTCGCGCCGCATCGATGCCGATCCCGCCTTCGCCGCCGCCCGCCGGGAGGCCCTCCACGGGCTGGAACACGGCGAGGCTCCCTGGTCGGAGATCGGGGCGGTCGTCGCCGAAGCCATCGCCCGCCGCCACCTCGAAACGATGGAACGGATCGGCGTCCGCTACGACTTGCTGCCCTGCGAGAAGACGATCCTGCGCCTCCACTTCTGGGATCGCGCTTTCGAACTGCTGCGGGCGAAGGGAGCCATCCGCCGGAGCCGCTCCGGCAAGAACCGGGACTGCTGGGTGATGGACACCGATCTCGCCCAGGACGGGGAGAAGGTCATCGTCCGCTCGAACGGGACTGTGACCTATGTGGGGAAGGACATCGCCTACCAGATGTGGCAGCTCGGCCTGCTGGACCGGGAATTCCGCTACCGGCGCTTTCACGACTACGCCGACGGTTCGGCGGCCTGGATCACCACCGACGGCCGCGGCGATCCCGCCGCCCCGCGCTTCGGCGCCGGCGCGCTGGTCCACCATGTGATCGACGCCCGGCAGTCCTATCCGCAGCAGGTGGTCCAGGAGGCGGTCGCGCGGCTGAGCTCGGAGTCGGAACGCTCCCGGACCCGGCACTTCGCCTACGAGATGGTCGCTCTCACTCCGGCGACATTCGCGGCGATGGGGTCGCCCGGGAGCGGGGGCGGGAGCGGGGGCGCAGTGGAGATGTCCGGCCGGAAGGGAGTGGGGATCAAGGCCGACGACCTCCTCGACACACTCGTAGCCCGAGCGCAGGCCGAAGTCTCGTCGCGGAACCCCGATCTCGGAGCCGCAGTGCCGGAGGCGCTCGCCCGCGACATCGCGGTGGGCGCCCTTCGCTACTTGATGGTGCAGGTGACGAAGAACCAGCGGATCGTCTTCGATATCGAGGAAGCGCTGAGCTTCGACGGCGCCACCGGCCCCTATCTCCAATACGCAGCGGTGCGCGCCCGGAACATCCTGACCCGGCTCGACCTCCCGGCGTCGAAGCACCGCAGAGGTCCGCCCGAAGAGTTCGACGAACGGCTGGCCCGGCTCGATCCGACGGAGGCCCGAGATCTCTGGATCCTGGTCCGGGAGGCTTCTGGACTCCACGCCGCCGCCGCCCGCGCCCGGGACGAAGAGGACCCACAAGTGCTGGCGCGCTGGGCCTATGAGGGAGCACAACGCTTCCACGGCTTCTACCACCGCTACCGGGTAGCGGGAGAAACCGACGAGAACGCCCGAAGCCTGCGCGCCTACGCCATCGAAGTCTTTTTCACCCAGCACGCCAAGGGGCTGGAGCTTCTGGGGATTCCGATTCCGGAGCGGATGTGAATCCGCCCGCCAACGCCGTGCGGCATCTCGAGCGACGGGGGCGCGGGGTGGCCTGGCGGCTCGTGAGGACGGCGGCCATCTCGCTCGCCGCCGGCTGGTTGCTGCTTTCCTACGGCGCCCAGATCTTCCGGATCGAAGGCGCGAGCATGGCCCCCGCGCTTCGTTCCGGAGAACGAGTCCTGGTGGACAAGGTCGGCGTCCGGCTCGGCGGAGTCCGGCGGGGAGATGTGGTCGTCTTCCGCTCTCCGGCGGATTCCGGAACGGTCCTGGTGAAACGGATCGCCGCGCTGCCGGGAGACACCGTGCACTTCCTCGACGACGAGGTGTCGGTGACCCCGAACTCCGCCCCCGCACCCGACGCCCGGAACGAGCAGGAGGCGACTTTCCTGCGGGCGCTTTCACCGCTGGTGAAGGCCGCCGCCGACGAGCCGCCTGCCGGCTCTCGGCCGCCACCCGACGCAATCCACCACCGGCAGCCTCCCGCTCCGGGCGCAGTGGGGATGCGGGTGAGCCCCGGGCGCCTCTTCGTCCTCGGGGACAACCGCAGCCAGAGCAGCGACAGCCGTCACTGGGGGCTGCTACCCGAGGACGCGGTCCTCGGCAGAGCCATCCTGCGCGTCTTTCCGCTGCAGCGGATGGGACGGGTTCCCCGGTGAGCGCCGCTCCCGCTCCTCCGGCCTCCCGGCCCACATCGCCCGGGGCCGAAGCGGCCGGCGCCGAAGACCGCGGTTTCCTACGGACCCTGCCGATCTCCCCGGGATCGTTCTTCGCCGGCTGGGCGCGAGAGCCCGGCCGTTTCTCCGACCTCCTCCCCAACCCCTTCGCCGCCGGGGCGCTCGGCGCCGCCGCGGATCGCCCGCCGCACCCGGAAGGCCGGCGCCGCGCTGCCGCCGCCGCACTCACCGCGACGAACCGGGCCTGGGGCGCCTGCCCGCGCGCACTCGGCGCCGCCGCGAGCCTGGCCGATTCCGCCACGCTCGCGGTGGTCACCGGACAACAGCCCGGACTCTTCGGAGGCCCCCTCTATTCGCTGGTCAAGGCCCTGTCCACAGTCGCCGCCGCCCGCCGCCTCGAGGCGGTTTCCGGCCGCCCCGCGGCGGCGGTGTTCTGGATCGAAGGCGACGACCACGATTTCGAGGAGATCCGGAACGCCTGGCTGCTCGACCGCGCCGGCACCCCCCGCTGCCTGCGCTACCGGCCGGGGGAGGAAAGCCCTGGACTGCCGGCGTTCCGCCGGATCCTCGACGGGTCCGTGGGGGAGCTCCTGGCGGAGCTGAAAGCGCTCCTGCCAGCGACGGAGTTTCGCAGCGAGGCGCTTCTCGCACTCTCGGACGCCTACGCCCCCGGACGGCCGCTGAGCGAGGCCTTCGGGCGGCTGATGCTGCAGCTGACCCGCGGCACCGGGTTGATCGTCATGGATCCCACCGTGCCCGAGCTGAAGCGCCTGGCATCTCCGGTGTACGAGACTGCGATGCTGCGAGAAACCGAAGGCCGCCGCCGGATCGGGGAAACGACGCGCCGGATCGAGGCCGCCGGGTACCGGGGGCAGGCTGCCGCCGAGGGGTACGGCGTCTTTCGGACCGGGGCGAACGGGGTGCGCCTGCGGCTCGCCGCCGGGGAGACGCTGCCCCCCGAAGCCGAGTCGTGGAGCGCGGCGGTCCTCCTCCGGCCGCTGGTGCAGGATTTTCTGCTGCCGACCGCCGCCTATGTGGGCGGTCCCTCCGAAATCGCCTACCACGCCCAGCTCGGGGGCCTCTACGAACTCCACGGGATCCCCCGGCCGTTCGTGATCCCGCGGCATCAGATCTCGGTGCTGAGTGCATCCCAGCTACGGGTGCTCGACGAGGACGGCATCGGGTTCGACGAACTCTCGGCCGGGGACGAGGCGGCGCTGAACCGCAAGGCGGCCGATCCAGCGGCGCGGCAGGCGATTTCCGGCGCACAGGAGGCGGTGACGACCCATCTCCGGGAAGTGGAAGGGGCCGTCGGCGCACTCGACGGCAGCCTGACCGCCGCCTCTCGCCGCGCCCTCGGGAAGATGCTTCAGATCCTGGGAGATCTGGACGCCAAGGCCGTCCGCGCTGCCAAACGGCGCGACGAAGAACGGCGCCAGCGATTCCTGCGCGCCCGGAATGCGCTCTTCCCCGCCGGGACCCCGCAGGAGCGCCGGCTCGGCCCCATCGTCTTCTGGAACCGTTATGGACCCGGCTTCGCCGGTTGGCTGCTCGACGCCCTCGAACACCCGGACTCCGACCGCCGAGCCCGGAATCTGCTGCTGCGCTGAACCGTCCAGAGCGCCGCGTCAGGGCCCCGCCGAGTCTCAGGGCCGCGCCGGATTCGCATCGGGGAAGGAACACACCACCGGCCGGAACGCCGGCTGGCTCGCCGCCGCGAGGCGGGCTCCCGAAGCGGACACGGAACCGGCGATGGAACCGGGAACGAAACCGGTTGGGTCCACATCCACATCGGTGTTCCCTGCGGGCCTCGCATAGAGCACCCGGGCGTGGAAGATGTCCCACTCGGTGAAGTGCGGAGGCTCGAGCTCCCCCGAGTACCACATGTGCGAAGGGCGGTGGCCCCCCACCGGATGGAAGAGGCCCATCACATGACCGATCTCGTGGTGCACCGCCCAGGTCTCGGAAAGGTGGCGGAACACCACCACATTCGCAGGGCCGCCCACCCGGAAAGCGAAAGCGTCTGCGGTATCCGCGAACTCGGAGACTTCGGCGGCGTTCCAGCGCAGGATCACCGTCCCCGGGGTCATGTCCGCAGGCGGTTCCGGAGTGGCCTCGATGTGTTCTCCGGTAAGCCGCCCGCCGCTCAGCAGCGGCAGGGTGACCCGGATGGCCTCCCGCACGAACGCGACCGTCTCCTCGGGAATCTCCGCACCGGTGGTCGGCTCCGGGCGGGTGTCGATGAAGAAGCGGGGCTCGGAATCCCACCGCGTGAGCGGCAGCAGATCGTCTGTACCGTTTCGTGCGATCTCACGATAGAACGCGAGCGTCCAGGGCCCGCTTTCGGGGATGGCGTCCAGCCGGACTCCCTCGGCCGGAGCGCGGATGGTGGTGGTGCGCTCTACGATGCCAGGCCCCGAGATGGTGAGGCGATGGAGGCCCGGAGGCAGACGCATCGCGAAGGAGCCGTCGCCCGCCGACCGCGTGGAGACCCCGGCGGCGCTCAGGGCCGCCCCGGACACCGGGCGCCCGTCCACGGTGGTGGTGAGCGAGCCGAAGACATTTCCCGCACCCAGCGCCGCGGAATCGCCCAGACCGGTGTGCAGCCTCGGGGAAGGAGTCGTCGCCGGGGACGAGGAGCCGCAGCCAGCGAAGAGAGCAGCTGGAAGCAACAGGGAAAGCAGCGGGGGGGCGCGTCTCACGATCCTGCCGCCCTTCTCGGACGCTTTTCTTCCGGACCCCGGATCTCTCCCGCGGCCGCTCCGGTGAAGATCGCGTTCGAGATCTGCCCGACGAGATTTCCGCTCGTCCGCAGATGGTCGAGCGGCCGCTCCACCGCAAACACCAGCGCCGAGAGCGACACCGGCAGGCCGGCGGCGCCGAGCAGGATGGTGAGGTTCACGAAGCTCGCGCCCGGCACTCCCGATACCGCCAGCGAGGAAAGCACCGCGGTCAGCCAGAGGACTCCGAGATCTCCGGCAGCGAGCGGCTGGCCGACGAGCTGCGCGATCGCCACCACCGAGATCACCTGGTAGATGCCGCTCGAATCTCGACCCACCGCTGCGCCGAGCGGCAGCACGAATCCCGCCACCCGCCCCGAGATCCCGGATTCGCGCGGGACCGCCGCCATCGAGATCGGCAGCGCGGCGGCGGTCGAGACCGAGGCGAAGGCGACCGGCAGCGGCTCGCGGAGCGCGCGGAAGAGGTTGCCGAGCGGCTGGCGGGCGAGGAACCGGACCGCCCCGCCGTGTATCCCGAAGACATGGACCAGAGTGGCGATCAGCACCACGACCATGTACCAGGCGAGCGTCCCCAGGATTCCGAGCCCGGACTGGCCCACCACCGCGGCGAGGATCGCAAACACCCCTACCGGGGCCAGCCGAACGACCCAGTGGACGATGCGGTAGAGAACATCGTTCACGGCTTCGAGCACCGCGAGGAGCGGCCTCGTCCGCTCCCGGCCGAGGGCGTTCAGGGCGAATCCGCACAGGATCGCCAGGAAGAGGACCTGCAAGACATCCCCCTCGGCGAAAGCGCGCACCACATTGGAGGGCACGATGCCGACCAGGATGTCGAACGCCGAACGCGCCTCGCCCGCTGCTCCGGGGCGGACCTCCCGCTCCGCTCCGCCGAGTGCGGAGATATCCACCCCCTGCCCCGGCCCGAGCCATACCGCGAAGCCGATCCCGATAGCGAGAGCGATGCCCAGGGTGATCAGGTTGTAGGCGACCGCCCGAACTCCGATGCTCCCGGCCGCACGGCCGCCGGTCCGGGTCAGCGCGAGCGTCAGGGTGACGAAGACCAGGGGCGCGACGATCATCCGCAGCAGCTGGACGAACAGGTCCGCCACCGGCGAAAGCAGCGCGGCGTGCTCTCCGAGCAGGATCCCCGCGAGC
Source organism: Vicinamibacteria bacterium (assembly GCA_963422395.1). GTDB lineage: Bacteria > Acidobacteriota > Vicinamibacteria > Marinacidobacterales > Marinacidobacteraceae. Next base: position 1,874,991 of record OY729431.1, read on the forward strand.
ACTCCGCCCACTGCTCCGAGGCCGACGAGCAGGTGGAGGGGCAAACGAAGGTGCAGGCGAAGAAGCCGGGGAAGCGGAAACTCCGAAGTCTCCCGGCAGAGTCCCCGGCGGGGACCCTACGAAGACTCCGAGCCTCTCGAGATGGTACCCGGGGCCGATTCCCTCCGGGGCAGACTCCTAGACTTCCGCCGCTCGCATGACGAATCCGGGTCCGGGGCGCACCGCCTTCCTTGAAGCCCTGGAGCAGCGGATCGTGGTTTTCGACGGGGCGATGGGGACCCTGCTGCAGCAGGAGCGGCTCGACGAGGCGGGTTTCCGCGGCGCCCTGCTGCGCGATCACCCGAAGCCGCTCGCCGGCCTCCACGATGTGCTCTCGATCACCCGTCCCGAGCTCGTCGAGGGGGTCCACCACCGCTACCTCGCGGCGGGGGCCGAAGCGCTGACCACGAACACCTTCAACGGCTCGGCCATCTCGCTCGCCGACTACGGGCTCGAAGACCGAGCCTTCGAGATCAACCGGAAGGGGGCGGAGACGGCCCGCCGCGCCGCGGACACGGTCCGCCGACGCGGACGGCAGTGCTTCGTCCTGGGGTCCATGGGACCCACGAACCGAACCCTCAGCATCTCGCCCGATGTCTCCGATCCCGGGTTTCGGGCGGTGTCCTGGGAGGAGATGCACGCGGCCTACCGCGAGCAGGCCGCGGGGCTCCTCGCCGGAGGCGCGGACCTGCTCCTCGTCGAGACCTGCTTCGACACCCTGAACGCCAAGGCAGCGCTCGACGCCGCTCGGGAAGCCCTGGACGAAGCGGACGGAGACCCGGGACTCCTGGTGTCCTTCACCGCGGTGGACATCGGGGGCCGGAACCTGACCGGCCAGGATGTCGAAGCCTTTTGGATTTCGGTGTCCCACGCCGGAGCCGCTGCCGCCGGAATCAACTGCTCACTCGGCGCCGAAGCGATGCGGCCCTTCGTCGCAACGCTGGCGCGGGAGGCGCCGGTCCCGGTGGGGGCGGTTCCGAACGCCGGGCTTCCGAACGATCTGGGCGGCTACGACGAGACGCCGGAAGCCACCGCCGGGGCTCTCGGGACCCTCGCCCGCGGGGGCCTGGTGAACTTCGTCGGAGGCTGCTGCGGGACCACCCCCGAGCACATCGAGACCCTCGCCGCAGCGGTCGCGGGGGTCCCTCCCCGGCGGGCGCCTCGACGCCGGAAGCAGCTTCGGCTCGCCGGAACCGAGCCCCTGGTGCGTCCGGAGTCCGCCTTCCTGGTAGTGGGCGAACGCACGAATGTCACCGGCTCGCGGCGCTTCGCCCGGCACATCCGGGACGGCAGCTACGAAGCGGCGGTCGCAGTAGCCCTGGACCAGGTTCGGGGAGGCGCGAACCTCCTCGATGTGAACCTGGACGAGGGGCTCCTCGATTCCGCCGCCGCCATGAGCCGTTTCCTGCAGCTGCTCGCCATGGAGCCGGAAGCGTCGCGGCTCCCGGTGATGGTGGACAGCTCGCAGTTCGAGGTGATCGAAGCGGGGCTCCGCTGCCTGCCCGGAAAGGGGGTGGTGAACTCCTTGTCGCTCAAGGACGGGGAAGAATCGTTCCTCGCCGCCGCCCGGCGGATCCGGAGGTTCGGCGCCGCGGTGGTGGTCATGGCCTTCGACGAGGAGGGCCAAGCGGTTTCCGCCGACCGCAAGACGACGATCTGCGCCCGCGCCTACCGCCTGCTGACCCGTCGCGCCGGATTCGCGCCCGAGGACCTCGTCTTCGACCCGAATGTGCTGGCGGTCGCCACCGGCATCGCCGAGCACGACCGCTACGCCCGCGAGTTCCTCGACGCGATTCCCCGGATTCGAGAGGCGTGTCCGGGATCCCTGGTCTCGGGGGGAATCTCGAACCTCTCCTTCGCCTTCCGCGGCCACGAACGGGTGCGGCAGGCGATGAACGCGGTGTTCTTGCACCACGCGATCGCGGCCGGCCTCGACCTGGGGATCGTGAACGCGGGCCGCCTTCCCGCCCTGGACTCGATCGGGGAACCGCTTCGCGAGCGGGTCGAGGATGTGGTCCTCGCGCGCCGACCGGACGCCGCGGAACGGCTCCTCGCCGTTGCCGGGGAGGCCCGCACTGCCGGGCGGGATCTGCCCGCGGACGCCGCCTGGCGGCGCGAGCCCGTTGCGAAACGGCTGGCCCACGCGGTCGTCCACGGCATTCTCGACCACATCGAAGCCGACGCGGACGAGGCGAGACGGGAGCTGCCCTCGGCGCTCGCGGTCATCGAAGGACCGCTCATGGACGGGATGCGTGTCGTGGGCGACCGGTTCGGAGCCGGAAGGATGTTCCTGCCGCAGGTGGTCAAGAGCGCCCGGGTGATGAAGCGCGCGGTGACTCGCTTGGAGCCGCACCTGGAGGCAGCCGGCGAAACCCGGGGACCCCGGCCCACCATCGTGCTCGCCACCGTCAAGGGAGATGTCCACGACATCGGCAAGAACATCGTGGGCATCGTGCTCGCATGTAACGGCTATGAAGTGCAGGACCTCGGGGTCATGGTTCCCGCGGACCGGATCCTCGCCGCCGCCCGCACCGCGGAGGCCGCGCTGATCGGGCTCTCCGGCCTCATCACCCCCTCCCTCGCCGAGATGGAACGCTTCGCTGCCGAAATGGAACGAGAGGGAGTGTCCCTGCCGCTGTTGATCGGAGGCGCCACCACCTCCCCCCGCCATACGGCGCTCCGCATCGCACCAGCGTGCTCCGGGCCGGTGGTCCAGGTCGCGGACGCTTCCCGCGCCTCGGGAGTGGCGCGCGCCCTCCTCGGCGAAGACCGCACCGCCTTCGTCGCCGAGAACCGCCGCGCCCAGGCCGTAGAGCGGAGCGGGGAACGGCGCCGGAGGCCCGCCCTCCTCGGCCTCGAGGCCGCGCGCCGGCGAGCGCCGGCCTTTTCCCGCGCGACCGACCTCGATCCGGCGTTCCTCGGACGCCGGGTGCTCTCCGAAACACCGCTTTCGGAGTTGATCCCGTATGTGGACTGGACCCCGTTCTTCCATGCCTGGCAGCTGCGAGGAACCTTTCCGGCGCTCCTCGACCATCCGGAATCGGGCGCCGAGGCGCGGGAGCTCCACGAAAACGCAGTGCGGCGGCTCGGGGAACTCGCAGAGCACGCACACCTTCGGGCGGCCGCGGCGTACGGGTTCTTCCCTGCAGCGCGCGAAGGGGACGACATCCTCGTCTGGGATCCGGAATCCCGGAAGTCTCCAAAACCCCTGGACGGGCCGCCCCGGCTGCGGATTCCGACCCTGCGACAGCAGGAGGACCGACCGGGCCCGCGCCTCGCGGCTGCGGATTTCCTCGCCGCCGCCGAAGGCGGCCGGCCGCCGGCCGCCGGGCCGGATGTCCTGGGAATGTTCTGTGTCACTGCGGGGCGCGGCATCGAAGAGCTGGCGGCCGCCGCCGGGCGGGCCGGCGACGACTACGAGGGGCTGCTCTTGCGCTCCCTCGCCGACCGCCTCGCCGAGGCGGCCGCGGAGTGGCTCCACGCGAAAGCCCGGCACGACCTCGGCTACGGCAGGACCGAGACCCTCACTCCGGAGGCGATGGCCCGCGGGCGCTACCGCGGCATCCGGCCGGCGCCGGGGTACCCCGCCACCCCCGACCTCAGCCTCCTGCGGGAGATCTTCTCCCTGCTCGAAGCCGAGCCGGCCCTCGGGGTAGAGCTCACCGAGAGCTTCGCGATCCGCCCCGCCGCCTCGGTCGCCGGGCTCTATTTCGGCAGCCCCGACGCCTGTTACTTCACCATCGGCACCATCGGCCGCGACCAGCTCCGGGACTACGCCGCCCGCCGCGGCATCCCTCCGGCAGAAGCCGAACGCCTCCTCCGCCGGCATCTCGCCTGAACTTCGACCGAACCTCACCCGCCCAAGACCGGAGAGCGGGCAGGGTTACGCGGGCTCGGTCGGAATTTCCCGGGCGGTGCCGGGGATGCGGCGCTCTTCGACGGGAACCCCTCCGATCAGGTGGCGCTCGATGACTTCTTCGAGCCCCTCGGGATCCATCCGGGAATACCAGACCCCGTCGGGCCAGACGACGGCCACCGGGCCGTCGGCGCAGATGCGCAAGCAGCCCGCTTTGGTGCGGGCGACCCGGCCTCCGGCGGGGCCGTTCGCGAGCCTGAGCTCCTCGAGGCGGCGTTTGAGATAGAGCCACGAGGCAGAACTGGCCGACGGGGCACAGCACCGGGGCGTGGCCGCGTCGGCACAGAGGAAGATGTGCCGCTCGAGGCGGCGGATTCCGAGAGCCTCCGCCTTTTCCGCGGCTCCCGCGGCGGCGGGGGGGCCGTTCGGGGCCAAATCTCTTTCAGGAGAGCAGCCCGGCGAACGATCCGGTCGGGCAGGACACGCCGGTGCCGCCGATGCCGCAGTAGCCGTGCGGGTTCTTCGCCAGGTATTGCTGGTGGTAGTCCTCGGCGTAGTAGAAGGCGGGCGCCTCCCGGATCTCGGTGGTGACCGGGCCGTAACCGGCCTCGGCGAGGCGGGCGGCGAATCGGTCGCGCATCCGGAACGCCGCCTGATGCTGCTCCCGATCCGCCGCGTACAGGGCCGAGCGGTACTGGCTCCCGACATCGTGGCCCTGGCGCATCCCCTGGGTTGGGTCGTGGTTTTCCCAGAAGCGGCGGAGCAGCTCCTCGTAGGAGATCCTCGCGGGATCGAAGATCACCCGCACCACCTCGGCGTGGCCGGTGAGGCCGGAACAGACCTCGCGGTAGCTGGGATTCGGGGTGAGACCGCCGGCGTAGCCCGCCGCCGTGGTGTGGACCCCTTCCAGCTGCCAGAACAGCCGCTCCACTCCCCAGAAACAGCCCATTCCGAACAGCGCTTCCTCCATCCCTTCGGGCCAGGGCGGAACGAGGGGCGTCTTCAGCACGAAGTGCGCCTCGGGCACTGGCGCCGGCTCGCTGCGGCCCGGCAGCGCGAGGTCCGGGGCCGGGAGCGAAGGGGCGGCGGTGCGCACGGAACCGGAGGAAGCGATGGCGGGGCAGTGTAGTCCGCAAGGGCCCGCACGCGGAAGTCCCCACCGCCGGTTTCCGCAGTTTCCTGGCCGGTTTCATTCCTCGGAAAGGAGCCGCAGCCCGGCGCGGCTGATTCCGGCGCCGCTGATCACCAGCCCGACGGACCGGAGGCCGGGCGCGAGGCGGGGAACCGCAGCCACCGGGAGCGCCGCCGAGCCTTCGATCAGCGCGAACCGCTCGCGGAGCACGAGCCGCATTCCGGCGGCGATCTCCGCTTCTTCGAGGAGCACCCAATCGTCCACCAGGAGGGAACAGAGCCCGAGGGTGATCGCCTGCTCTTCCACCCCGCCCGCCACCCCGTCGGCCAGCGTCGGTTCGAAGGGGGTCTCCCTCCCGGATTCCAGGATCCGGCCGGCGGCGACCGAGGCGGCCATCACCGCCGAGGCCCGGGGCTGGCAACCCACCACTCGCAGCCCGGGCCGGGCGTGCCGCAGCCAGCCCGCCACCCCGGCGACGAGCCCGCCGCCGCCTACGGGCACGAGCACCGCGTCGAGCGGCTCGGCGCCGAGAGCCCGGTCCATCTCGAGGCCGACCGTTCCCTGCCCGGCGATGACTTCCAGGTCGTTGTAGGGAGAGAGGAACGGGCACCCGCGGGTCTCCGCTTCGGCCCGCGCCGCGCGCTCCGATTCGATGGCGTCCTCACCGACGAGACGGAGCTCGACCACCGTGCCGTAGCGCTCTTCGAGCGCCCGACGCTTCGAGTCCGCGACCGTGCGCGGCAAGTACACCATCCCGCGGCCCCCGAGGAGCGAGAGCGCGTGCGCCGTCGCCCTCCCGTGGTTTCCCGAGGAAGCAGTGATCACGCCGCCTTCGAGGACCGACCGGCCCTCGGCTTCCGAGAGCGCGAGCAGCGCGTTCAGGGCTCCGCGCGCCTTGAAGGAGCCGGTGGTCTGGAAGCACTCCAGCTTCCAACGGACGACGCGCCCGGAAAACCCGCCGGCGAGCTCGAAGGGGGTCGAAGGAAGCCAGGGCCGCAGCCGCTCGGCGGCGGTGCGGATGCGGTCCGGCAGCTCACACAGGAGCTCCCGCAGAGGAGCGTTCTCGGGGGCTGCCGCTCGGGTAGCATTCCCGGTTTCCCCGATCCCGGATTCGCGAGAAGACACGGAAGACACGAAGGAGCAAAAGTCTAATGAGCCAGGGAATCCAGGCCGTTCCCCGCCCCGCCAACGAGCCGGTGCTCGAGTACCTGCCGAAGAGTCCGGAACGCGCCGCGCTCCAGGCGGAATTGGAACGGCAGTCCGCGGAAGTCGTCGATATCCCGATCATCGTCGGCGGCCGGGAGATCCGTACCGGAAAGATCGCCGAGGTCCGCTGCCCGCACGACCACGGCAAGGTGCTCGCTCGCTACCACGAGGCGGGCCCCGAGATCGTGGAACAGGCGGTCTCCGCCGCTGCCGCCGCGTGGCACAGCTGGTCGGAGCTCGACACCCGAGCGCGCGCGAGCCTCTATCTGCGGATCGCCGATCTGCTCGTCGGCCCGCATCGGGCGCGGTTGAACGCGGCCACCATGCTCGGCCAGTCGAAGACCTGCCACCAGGCCGAGATCGATGCGGCGTGCGAGTTCGCGGACATGCTCCGCTTCAACGCCTATTTCCTCGACCAGCTCGTGCGGCAGCAGCCTGCCGGCGATGCGGACCCCGGCATCTGGAACTACTTCGAGTACCGGGCGCTCGAAGGCTTCATCTTCGCGGTGAGCCCGTTCAACTTCACTGCTATCGGAGGCAACCTGCCGACCGCCCCCGCGATCATGGGGAACACCGTCGTCTGGAAACCCGCCGAAACGCAGATGCTCTCGGCGTACTACCTGATGCAGCTCTACCGTGAGGCCGGGCTTCCCGACGGCATCGTGAACATGGTCCCCGGGCACGGGCCGACCATCGGAGCGCCGGCGCTCGCCCAGGAGACGCTCGCCGGCGTCCACTTCACCGGGTCCACCGCGACCTTCCAGCACCTCTGGAAGACGGTGGGCGAGAACATCGCGAACTACAGCTCCTATCCCCGGATCGTGGGCGAGACCGGCGGCAAGAACTTCGTGGTGGCGCACGAAAGCGCCGATCTCGAGGCGCTGGTGGCCGGGCTGATCCGCGGCGCCTACGAGTACCAGGGGCAGAAGTGCTCTGCGGCCTCCCGTGCCTATCTGCCGGAGAGTCTGAAAGACGAGTTCCTCGAACGGTTCCGCGCCGAGGCGGAGACGGTGACGGTGGGAGACCCCGCGGACTTCTCCAACTTCATGGGAGCGGTCATCGACGAACGCGCCTTCGAGAAGGTGTCGGGCTACCTCGACCTGGCGCGGACCGACTCCGCTTGCGAAGTCGTCTCCGGCGGAATCGCCGACCGGACGCGCGGCTGGTTCGTCGAGCCCACCCTGGTGGTGAGCGGCGACCCGCAGCACCGGCTGATGACCGAGGAGATCTTCGGGCCGGTACTCACCGTCTTCTTCTACCCCGACGGCCAGTACGCCGAGACTCTCGACCTCTGCCGGAACACTTCGCCCTACGGCCTCACCGGCGCCATCTTCGCGAACGACCGGCTCGCGGCCGAGCAGGCGTACCGCGCGCTCCGCCACGCCGCCGGCAACTTCTACATCAACGACAAGCCCACCGGCGCGGTGATCGGACAGCAGCCCTTCGGCGGCGGCCGCGCTTCCGGCACGAACGACAAGACCGGCGCCGGCTCACACCTCCTGCGCTGGACCAGCATCCGCACCGTGAAGGAGAACTTCGCGCCGGCGAAGGACTACCGCTACCCGTTCCTCTCCGCCTAGCAGCCTGTGTGGCGCGGTGTCCGGGCCGCCGGAAGCGCCCGAGTTTCTCGATGTCGAGGTGGAGGAGGCCTCCGGAATCTGGATAGACATAGCGGTTGGGGGGCGGGGGCGGTTCGAGCTGGGAGAGGCGGTGGACCCCGGCGCGCTGGGCGATGCGCCCCACGGTACTGGGGGAGATGCCGAGCTGCTGGCTGATGTCGTGGTAGGTGCGGTCACATACCCCCTTTCACGAATTGGTGACTCAGAAACCGAACTGCTGCCGGGGCAGCGAGTTCGGATTCCCGGCGCGCAGCGCCGGGCGCTTCGGGAGCGGGGCGTCCTCCCTCCTCCCCCGAGAACGCCCGACGCCATCCTGACGCCCCGCTCCCCGGAGCGCTCGGTCGATGGGCCTATCATCGACCCCCATGTCCGAGACCGACTACCGGGTCCCGCCGCTATCGCTTCTCCTTCTACTGCTGCTCCTTTCTCTCGGACCTGCACCTCGGCATGCACTCGGGCTTGCCCCCCAGTCTGGAATTCAACTTGCCGCCGGCGGCACCGCAATCCTCTCGGAGCAATCCGCTGCCCCCCCTTCCGAGGCGCTCGCTCACGAGATCACTGCGCTCGCCGAAGCGGCGCTCGAGAACCACCCCGCGCCGGGCCTGTCGATCGCCGTTGCGCAGGGCGGCGAGATCCGCTTCGCTGGCGGCTTCGGCTACGCCGACCTCGAACACTCGGTTCCGGCGGCCGAAAACACGGTGTACCGGATCGGCTCGGTGACGAAGCAGTTCACTGCCGCCGCCGCGATGCTGCTCGTCGAGGAGGGAAGGCTGGACCTCGCCGCCGACCTGCGCGAGTACCTGCCGGAATACGACACCGGAGAGTTCGCGGTCTCGGTGGAACGGCTGCTGAACCACACTTCGGGGATCAAGGGCTACACCGAAATCGAGGAGTTCTGGGAAACCTCCCGGCTCGACCTCGGACATGAGGCGATGATGGAGATGTTCGGCGCCGCGCCGTTCGAGTTCGAACCGGGAGACCGCTACCAATACAACAACTCTGGGTACTACCTCCTCGGAGTCATCGTCGAACGTCTCTCGGGCCACAGCTACGCGGAGTTCCTCGAAGAGCGGTTCTTCTCTCCGCTAGGCATCGAACGCACCCGCTATCTCGAAAACGACCCTATCGTTCCCGGGCGCGCCGCGGGATACGAGCTCCGGGAGGGGGGCGGGTTCGAGAACGACGCCCCGCTGAGCATGCGCGGGCCGTACGCCGCCGGCGCGCTCGGCGCGAGCGTCCTGGACCTGCTCGCCTGGCAGCAGGCGCTCGTCGGCGGCGAGGTGGTGAGCCCCGCCGGCTACCGGCGGATGAGCGCGCCGGGAACACTCGCGAACGGCGATCCGGTCCCCTACGGGTACGGACTTTCGCTGGGCGAGGAGCACGGGCTCGCCAAGGTCTCCCACGGCGGCGGGATCAACGGGTTCCGCGCCCGGCTCTCCTGGTATCCGGAGGTCCGCCTCGGCATCGCGGTGCTCATGAACGCCGGCTCGGGGCGGCCAGGGCTGCTCGAGAACCGGATCGCACGCGCCACTCTCGGCATGGAACAGCCACAGGTGGTGGAGACCCCGGTTCCAGCAGAGGAACTCGAACGCTGCGCCGGAATCTTCGATCCGGGCCGTGCCCCGGTGACCGTCCGCTTCGAGAACGGAGCGCTCTTCGGCTTCGGCCAGCGGCTCGTCCCGGTGGGCGGCGGCCTCTTCCATCCCGAGGGGGATCCGTTCACCGCCATCCACTGCGAACCGGCGCCCGCAGGGACACTGTCACCGTCCCTCGCGGTGACCACCGCCGGAGTCTCCGTGCGATACCCCCGGTCTCGGTCCGAGCGCTCCGGAAACGGGGCGTGATGTGATGCCGCGTCTCGCGCCTCGTGGGAAGAGCGGGGGCGCCCCGTTCCCGGCCCGCCGCCCAAAAGTATGCAGAGCCTGCCGATGGCCGCGGTAACCATCGAAAAACGGATCGAGGCAGCCCCCGAGCGGGTGTTCGCCGTCGCCACCGACCTGGACGACCTGACGGAGACGATCTCCGGCATCGTTTCTGTCGAGGTGTTGACCGAGGGGCCGGTCGGTCATGGAACACGCTGGCGTGAGACCCGCGTTCTCCATGGACGGCGGGCGACAGAGGAGATGGGAATCACCGGTTTCGACCCGCCGCGTTCATTCGTCGTCGAGGCGGCTTCGCACGGCGCTGAATACCGAACGGAGTTCCGCTTCGAACCGGAGGGGGCGGGAACCCGCGTCACTCTCGTCTTCTCGGCCCGCCCGGTGCGTCTCCTCGCCCGGGTCCTCTCGGTTCTCAGCGCCGCCATGATGGGCAGCGTGCGGAAGGCCATCGAGCAGGACCTGGAAGATGTGAAACGCGCTGCGGAGGCCGTTTGACCCCGTGCGATCCGGGTGCGGGGGAGGTCGTGTTCCGTCACGCGCCCTCGTGGGGCGAGCGGGACGCCCTGCGCTCGAACCGTCCGGCGCGCCGCGCCGCAGGAGCGGCAGCAATGGCGATTCGAGGGCGCTGATCGTGAACGGAGGCTCGGCGGTAGCAGGCTTACCGGGTAACGCCTCCTCGGGCCTGCCGCTCTGCACCGAGCGGCTCGTCCTGCGCCCGTTCCGGGAGTCGGATTGGCCGGAGGTCCAGGAGTACGCGGGAGATCCCCAGGTCACCCGATACCTGCGCTGGGGGCCGAACGACGTCCGGAGGACCCGACAATTCCTGCGCCAAGCCATCGACGAGGCCCGCGCAGCGGAGATCTCTCGGCTCCAGCTCGCGGTCGTCGAGCAGAAGAGCGTCCGCGTGCGCGGAGGACTGAGCCTGGAACGACGCGCTCCCGGAGTCTTCGAGATCGGCTATTGCTTCGCGCGAGCGGTCTGGGGCCTCGGATACGCGACCGAGGCGGTGCCGGCCGCCCTCGATTTCGCCGCCGGAAGGCTGGCCGCCGCCGAGGTCTTCGGCCTCGTAGCCCCCGGCAACGAGGCTTCCGAGCGGGTCCTGCTCCGCTGCGGCTTCCGGCGCGTGCCCGACCCGGCGCCGTATGCTGCATGGAGGGACGGGCTCTGCGCCGCCGCGAGCGTCTATCGCCGGCAGCTCTCCTGACCGAAGACCCCCGCGCTACGATTTCCTCCGCTGCGGCTCGTCGCGCCGGCGGCCTTGCGCATGGCCGCCGTTCCGGGTTTTCCGACCCGGACGGCGCGGCCCGATGCGGTGCCTTCGGGAGTGCTGGCGCCGCTCGCTTCCGATGCGGAAGCCGACTCGCCGCCATTCCCGCGCTTCCACCCCGCTTTCCCCTCGCGACCGCGTGCCCCGGCCCCAGGCGCTGCCCCTCCGGACGCCGGGCTATCCTCGCCGCGCCCCGAAGCGGCGCCGCCTGCTTCCCGGGGATACTCCCGCTGAACGCCTCTTCGAGAACGGCGCCCGCTCACTCACCAACGCCGAACTGCTCGCGCTCGTGCTCGGCTCGGGCACCGACGAAGTCGCCCGCCGGGTCCTCCGGGAAACCGGCAGCCTGGCGAGGCTCGCCCGGACGCCGCTCGGCCAGATCGCGCGGTTTCCGGGCTTGTCCCCAGTCCGAATGGGGCGGCTGGCCGCCGCGCTGGAGCTCGGCCGGCGCGGGGTCTTCCCCTCGGACGGCCGCGTCCCCTGTTTCCAGAATCCGGCAGAAGTCGCGCGCTATCTCCTCTCCCGGTACGGAAACCAGGAAGTCGAAGAATTCGGAGTGCTGCTGCTCGACGCGCGGGGATGCCTGCTGCGGGCCGAAATCATCTCCCGGGGTTCCCTCACCGGAGCTCCGGTCCATCCCCGCGATCTCTACCGGGTCGCAGTCACCCACCAGGCGGCCTCGGTGGTGCTGTTCCACAACCACCCTTCCGGAGACCCGAGGCCGTCGAAGGCCGACCAACACCTCACCCGGAGGCTCGTGGAAGCGGGAGAAGTGATGGGCATCCCGGTGCTCGACCATCTGGTGATCGGCGCGGGCCGATGGCACAGCTTCGGCGAAAACGGACAGCTCTGAAGCTCAGTCGTCCCGGCAACAGCTCCGACAGACGCCGTAGAGCTGGTGTCGATGCCAGACCAACTGGTAGCCGTAGGCAGCAGCGATCTCCTCCTGACGCTCCTCGACCTCGGGCGAGAGGAACTCGTCGATCCGCCCGCAACGGACGCAGATCAGGTGATCGTGGTGGGCGCGGGAAAGCGCCGGCTCGAAACGGGTGAGCCCGTCCTTCAGAAAGATCGAGGAGGCGATCCGGGCCTCGCAGAAGAGCCGCAGTGCGCGGTACACCGTGGTGCGGCCGATCGCGGGGTCCGCTCCCCGCACTTCGGCGTGCACATCGTCGGCGGAGACATGCCCCCCCATCCCGAGGAACCGCTCGAGGATCAGGTCCCGCTGGCGAGACTTCTTGAGGCCCCGCTCATGCGCGAACTCCCGCAGCCGGTGGAAAGCCTCTTCGCGCATCGAGTCCGCGCTGGGCAGCGCGGGAACGGAAGTGCTCATGACGGAACAAAGTCCCGCACCCTGATTCGGTCCGCGCGCGGGGAAACGGCGCGGCCGAGGATATCCCTTCTCGGTTTGGACATGTTGGCCGCGCCTCTTCTGCCCCGCCGGGGTCGGGGGCGCCTACCGACGGCTCGGTGTTCTTCGCCGCTGCGGGGAGCGCTCCCTTAACATGCTTTTCTTCAGCGTTCTTCGAAATTCCGCTTCGCTCCCAACGCGAGCAGAATGTCTGCAGTGGAGCCCCATGCCAAGTCGAGAGGAGTCGCCCCCTCGGGGGCTGCGTTGAAGCGTGGATTCCCCTTGTACTCGACCGGGACCTCGACCGGGGCGTTCAAATCCGCGCCCGCTTCCACCATTACCTCCAGGATTTTTCGAAATTCCGCTTCGCTCCCAACGCGAGCAGAATGTCTTCTTCGTAGAACCCTGCCAAGTCGAGAGGAGTCGCCCCCTCGGGTATACGGTTGCGAAGGTCCCCCCCCTTGTACTCGACCGGGTACTCGACCGGGGCGTTCAAATCCGCGCCCAGTTCCACCATTACCTTGAACATAGACGCTAACGACTCCTGCGAGCAGGGTGTCGAGAGAGCCGAGTTCGTGTCTCTAATCTGAAATCTCTCAGCGGGTGGTGTGACAACAGCTACCGCTGCGGCATGAAGCGGCGTCATGCCTAAGTTATTCCGGGCGTTCATGTCGGCCCCGGCCGCGGCGAGCAGTTCGATCGGTCTGGGATGACAGAGGTGTAGGCCTACGATATGCAGAGCGGTCTCACCACTCTCGTTCCGCGCATTCGGGTCCGCCAATCCACTCGAGAAACATTCAGCGATGTGGTCCATAGCATCGACCACCGCGAAATTCCTCAGGGCCGGCCATCCCGGGCATCCTTTCGTCGCACCCGCCTCGGTGAGCAATTCGATCACCTCCGGGATGGGTTCAATACTATTGGACCCTCTGATTTATTGATTTCGTTTGGGGTATTCTGCTTTGTATCGTCTGAGGAATGGCGGTGGGGGTTGATATGCGTCAGATGAGCTTTGCGGAAGCGGGATTCGACAGGTTTCGGAAGAAGACGAGGCGGCGTCGGTTTTTGGAAGAGATGGACCGGGTGGTGCCGTGGGATGCGTTGTGCGCGGCGATCGCGCCGGTGTATCCGAAGCGGGGGCGTGGGCGACCGCCGGTGGAGCTGGAACGGATGCTGCGGATCTACTTCTTGCAGCAGTGGTTCGACCTGTCGGACCCCGGGGTGGAGGAGGCGCTCTACGAGTCGGATTCGATGCGGCGCTTCGTGGGGATCGACCTGGGGCGGGAGAGGGCGCCGGATGAGACGCGGTGTGCAAGTTCCGGCATCTGCTGGAGCGTCACGACCTGACGGAGGCGATGTTCGAGCAGGTCCAGGAGTATCTGGCGGAGCACGGGGTGCGGGTGCGGAACGGGACGATCGTGGACGCGACGATCCTGACGGCGCCGAGTTCGAGGAAGAACCGGGCGAAGGCGCGGGCGGAGATGGGCTCGACACGGAAGGGGCAGCAGTGGTATTTCGGGATGAAGGCGCACATCGGGATGGACTCGCAGACGAAGCAGATCCATTCGGTGGTGGCGACGGCGGCGAATGTGCACGACTCGCAGGTGTTGGCGGAGCTGCTCCACGGAGGGGAGACGCGGGTGTGGGGGGACAAGGCGTATTGCGGGCAACGGAAGGTGATTCGAGAAGTAGCGCCGCGGGCACAGGACTTCACACAGCGGAAGGCGTTTCGGAATCAGCCTCTCACCGAGCAGCAGCGGGCGGCGAACGTCAGGAAGGCGCGGGTTCGGGCTCGGGTGGAGCATCCGTTTCAGGTGATGAAGCGGGTGTTCGGGTTTCGGGAGGTGCGGTACCGAGGCATCGAGAAGAACTGGCATCGGGTGGTGGCGACTTGCGCGCTGGTGAACCTGTTCCAAGCCAGGAGAGTGGTGATACGGGCGCAAGAGCGCTGCGCCTGCTGAGAAGACTCGGGGAGAGAGCCGAGGGGGCTGCCCGGAGCCTGACTCTCTTGCCCGGCGCGGGGGAATACTGCCGATGAAGGTCGGCACTCGAGGTTTCCTCACGAATCGTAGAAGCCGAGCTCCATCCGATATCGAGAATCCGACTAAAAAATCATCTTGATCAGACCTTCCTATTGTTGTAAAACTGCGCATCGTTGAGCACGGTCGCATTTCCCTTGTTCCGGATTCGCACATCCGCGCCCCCCCGGAGCAGCGCCTCGACCACTTCCGGTTCCGGAGCATACATATCCCCCACGACTGCCTTATGAAGAGGGGTCCCTCCTGAGACCCCCCCGATCGCATTCGGATCTAGCTCCATAGTCAAGAGCCTCTCGATCACGGCCGGATTCGGGTTGACTGCCGCCATGTGGAGCGCGTTCCATCCGGTCATCGTCGTACCCGCACCCGCCTGCGCGTGGACGTCCGCACCCGCGGCGAGGAGCGTCTCGAGCACAGCCAGGTTCTGGTTGTACATCGCCGCATAATGGAGAGCCGTTAAAGCTCTGCTGCTAGGGGCATCTACATCGGCACCCGCCGCGAGGAGCGCCTCGACCGTCGACGGCTCGGCATTCCCCGCCGCCATATGGAGCGGGTTCAGTCCATCCTCATCCTGGATACTCAGATCGGCGCCGCCCGCGACGAGCGCCTCGATCACTTCCGGGGGTCTTGAGTATTGGGTTGCGAAGTGCAGCGGGGTTTCGTCAGGCTCATCGATACCATGATTCTGGGCGTCCGGATCCGCACCGCCCCTGATCAGCGTTTCGATCATTCTCGTGGTTTCGATCACTCCTCGCTTCTTGGAGGATTCGATCGTGCTATGGAGCGGAGTTTCTCCGAAGCCGTTCCGCCCGTTTGGATTCGCGCCCGCTGCGATCAGCGCTTCGAGAACCGCGGGATCCTGGGAGACACCAGCTGCGCCGTGCAGCAGGGTATCGTGGTAATTGTCTCGTACGTTCGGGTCCAGCCCCGCGGCCAGACACGCCGCCACGATTTCTATCGGGCTGCTCTTGAAAAAGCGAATCTGATCGGATACATCGCATTCCAGATCTTGCGATTCTCCGGAACGTTCGGAGCTCTCGGCCGTGCTTCCGGCCGCAGGAGCAGCGGCGTCCGGATCAGCGGCGCCCGGGCGCGCCGAGGACTTCTGAGTTTCGACCGGGTTCTCGGCTTCCCCACCGCCTTCGGAGCTCGACTCCCCGCCCCTCCTTCCGAACGACCTCAGCACGCCACCCACGCGAGACGCCGTCCGGGAAGCGCGCCGGGCCACTCTCGCCGTCGCTTCGACCGTTTCCGCACTCTCTCTCCCGCCGGGGATCGCCTCGAACACTGCCGAGTTCGCCGCGGCCTCCGCGACGGCCTGCGGGGTCAGGCCCTCTCCGTTCAGCGCGGTCAGATCCGCACCCGCCGCGACCAGCGACTCGATCACCGCCGAGTCACTGGATTCCGCCGCGAAATGCAGCGCCGTCCAACCGGCCTCGGACCGGAGATTCGGGTCGGCGCCCGCCTCGATCAGCGCGTCGATCACCTCCAGCGAGGCTTCCGCCCTGGCCGCGAGGTGGAGCGGGGTCAGGCCCCCCTCGGCGCGAGCGTTCGGATCTGCACCCGCCGCAAGACACGCCTCCACTTCCTCCACCTCGGCACTCTCGAAAAAGCCCGGCGTGTTCCAGCCCCGGCAATCGGTTTCCGTCCGGTCGGAGAGCAGCCGCTTGGCGAGCCGTCCGAACTGGGCGGCGGCCTCCGCGGGAGCGGCCCACGAAAAGACCACCGAACTCAGGACCGCCGCAGCGCCGAACCCGCGCATTCTCTTCCTCTTCGTCATGTCTTCCCTCTCTTTCGACTCCCGGCCCCCAGCCGGAAGACGACTACTCTATCCACAGATTGTCGAGCCCCCGGCCCCTCTCGCGTCGGCGAGGCCGGAGAGAGCTTGCGAGCCTCTACAGGACCAGCGGCAGGAAGCCTTCGTCCACCGGCAGCCCGCCCCGTCCGTATCCGATGCGCCGGCCTCCCTTCTAGAATCCGCGCGGTTCCCCTTGCGCATTCTCTACCTCGATCTCTCCGCCGGCATTTCGGGAGACATGCTGCTGGGCGCGCTGGTGGACATCGGGGTTCCGCGCGAAACCCTCGAGGAAACGGTTGCCGCGCTGGGCTGCCCGGTATCGCTGACGTTCGAAGAGAGTGCCCGCGGCGGACTTCGCGGGACTCGAGCCCGCGTCGAAGCACCGGACGACCGGGGGCACCGCCGCCTCGCGGATTTCCTGGCCGCTCTGGACCGGAGCCGGCTCTCCGGCGATGTCCCGGAGCGAGCGGCCCAACTGCTCCGCCGGATCTTCGAAGCCGAAGCCCGGATCCACGGCATGACCCCCGAGTCGGTCCACCTTCACGAACTCGGCTCCCTCGACACCCTGGTGGACATCGTGGGAGCGGTCGCCGGAGTCGCCTGCCTCGACCCCGATCAGGTCGTGGGTTCCCCCGTCAACCTCGGCAGCGGCTCGGTCGAGGCCGAGCACGGCACCCTCGAAATCCCCGCCCCGGCCACCGGCATGCTGCTGCGCGGCGTGCCGACATTCTCCGACGGGTCCGGTTTCGAGCGCACCACTCCGACCGGAGCAGTTCTGACCGGGCTCGCCTGCTCCTTCGGCGGCTGGCCCCCGATGACCGCCGAACGGATCGGATACGGCCTCGGTTCCGCCGATCCGCAGGAGGGGCGTCCGAACGCGCTGCGCGTGGTGCTCGGGTCCGCCCCTGACCTCGCTGACCACGCCGGCCGGGTGGTCATCGTCGTCGAGACGACGCTCGACGACCTGCAGCCCGAGCTCGCGCCGCACCTGATCGAGAGCCTGCTCGCCGCGGGCGCGCGGGATGCCTTCTTCACCCCGGTGCAGATGAAAAAGGGTCGGCCCGGACTGTTGTTGACCGCCCTCGCCGATCCCGCTCGCCGGGAGGCGGTCGTGGCGGCCCTGTTCTCGGAGAGCACGACACTCGGTGTCCGGATCACGGAGGCGGAGCGGGAGACCCTGGAGCGCCGCGTCGTCTCCGCCCGTACGCCGTGGGGGGAAGTCGGGCTCAAGATCGGAATGCGGGGTGGAAACGTGGTCAACCGAGCTCCGGAATTCGAGGATTGCCGGCGTCTCGCGGCGTCCGCCGGCGTTCCCCTGAAGGAGATCTACCGGCACGCGCTCGGCGCGCCTCTCCCCGAGCTCTTCGGCCGGGACCGAAAGTGACCGACTCGCACGCCCACCTCGACCAACCGGCGTTCGATCCCGATCGCCGCCCGGTCCTCGAGCGGGCGCGCGCCGCCGGAGTCGAAATCGTCGTCTCCATCGGGATGCTCGACGCCGAGGAGTCGTGGCGGCGCACCTTCGCCCTCGTGAGCGACCTCCATCCCGGCGGCAGCGATCACGAAGAGCCGGGACTCCCGCAAATCTTCACTACCATCGGCTGCCATCCCCATGAAGCGCGCCTCTTCGACTCGTTCGGCGGGGAGAAACGACTCACCGACCTCGCACGCCGTCCGAGACTGCTCGCCATCGGCGAGGTCGGGCTCGATTACCACTACGACCGGAGCCCCCGCCCGGAACAGCGCGACACTTTCCGCCGGCAGATCCGGGTGGCCCGCGAGCTCGATCTTCCGGTGGTGGTGCATCAGCGAGACGCGGAGGACGACTTCTTGCGGATCGCCGACGAAGAGGGACTTTCGGAATGCGGCGCCGTCCTCCATTGCTTCACCGCGAGCGAGCGGCTCGCCGAGGCCGCCGTCGAACGCGGTTTCCTGATCTCGTTCTCCGGGATCCTCACCTTCCGGGGAGCGGGCGATCTCCGCCGAACTGCAGCCCGAGTGCCGCTCGACCACCTCCTCGTCGAAACCGACTGCCCGTATCTCGCCCCGATCCCGCACCGCGGACGACGCGCCGAGCCCGCGATGGTGGTGGAAACCGCCCGGTGCCTCGCTGCCGAAAGGAGCGCCGCGCTCCCGGACCTCGAAGCGGCCACCGACGCCAACTTCCGCCGGTTCTTCCTCGGAGGATCCCGCACCGGGACCCCGGCACCCACCGTGCGATAATCGGCGGTCGGCCCATGCTCTCCGTATCGAGCCCCTCAGGGGTATTGATCGAGCTGGAGGCGGAGATCGCTCCCGATCTCGCCGAGGTGGAACGCATCCTCGCCGCGCGGGTGGAAAGCGATCTAGAGCTCATCCGGCTGGCCAGCCGGTACCTCTACCGGAGCGGCGGCAAGCGGATCCGCCCGATGCTGCTGCTGCTCGCCGCACGGGCCGCGGGAGGCGACGGCGGCGGCGGCGGCGCGTACTACGGCGCCATGGTCGAGATCATGCATACGGCCACCCTCGTCCACGACGACATCGTGGACGCCGCCGACACCCGGCGCGGGCAGGAATCGCTGAACAATCTGCTCGGCAACGACCTGACGGTCCTGATCGGCGACTTCCTCTACATCCAATCCATGTCGCTGGCGGTCGAAGGAGAAAAGCCCCGGATCGTCGCCCTGATGTGCGATCTGACGATGCGCATGATCGAGGGGATGCTTCTCGAAAAGGCCCGCGCCGGCATCTTGGGCCTGACCCGGGACGAACACCTGGAGATCCTCCGCCTCAAGACGGCCTACCTGTTCCACGGATGCGGCAGGATGGGCGCGATGATCGCGGAGGCGCCGCCCGAGGTCGAACGAGCGCTCGGGGACTACTGCATGAATCTGGGGATGGCGTTCCAGGTGGCCGACGATCTGTTCGATTTCACCGCGAGCGCCGCCGAAGTCGGCAAGCCGGTCCTGAGCGACCTCAAAGACGGCCACCTCACGCTGCCCATCCTCTATGCCCTCGAACAGGAGCCGGCTGCGATACCGCTGGTAGAAGGCGTGCTCGAGAGTGGACGACTCAACCCCGAGGCGCACAAGGAAATCCTTTCGCTCGTCGAGCGGCAGGGCGGACTCGACGAAGCGCGGCGGGTGGCCGAGGGCTTCACCGCCGCCGCGCGCAAGGCGCTCGCCCCGCTGCCGCCGTCTCCCTATCGGGACGGGTTCGAGGCGCTTGCCGAGTATGTGATCTGGCGCGACCGCTGAACCTCCGATTTCCGCCCTATCGCCACCGGCCGGGCCAAACACCGCACCCGGAACGGGATCCGGGAGGGCATCGACTGCTGGAACAGCTGCCCCGAGAGCTGCTGCCGGCGGCGCCGGTTCCCTTGGCGGCGCTTCTCGACGCGGCGCTCTTCGACTACGGCGAGCGCCTGCTGCGGGCCGGGTACGCCTGGGAAGCCCACGCGGTCTGGGAAGAGCTCTGGCGCGCCGCGAAAGCTTCGGCGGAAGGGAACCAGACGCCCGAGAGCGAAGCGCTGCGCGCCTTCATCCAGCTCGCCGCCGCCGCGCTCAAGCACGAGCTCGGCAACGCTGCCGGAAGCCGGAAACTCCTCGCGGCGGCGGCGCGCTCTCTCCATCGCGCCGATCGCGGCGGCCGGGCAGCAGAGAGGATCGAAAGACGCTTCCGGGAACTTTCGACAGCGTGCGGGCTAGCAGCCCATGGATGAAGTGGCGCGAGCACCGAGACCGGGCCAGTTCTCCCGGTGGGGGGGCGGCGCCTGGCTGACAAGGCGCGATTCGGGAGGCATACCGGGCGTATTCCGACTGATTTGCAACGAAGAGCGAAGCGGTTCAGCCAGGGACCCCACCGGGAGGACTGGGCATCGCCGGTCGACTGCCGTGTGACTTCGTCCAGGGGCGGGCTAGCATCCTGAAATGCCTCTCCCGCCGCCCGGAGACGAGGACATCGCGGTGCTCGTGGTGGACGATGAAGCGGTGATCCGCCGATCGCTCCGCCGGCGGCTGCGCTACGAGGGCTGGAGAGTCTCCGAAGCAGCCTCGGGGCCCGAGGCATTGGCCGCGCTAGAACGCGAACCGGTGGACCTCGTCGTCCTCGACATCAAGATGCCGGGGATGGACGGCATGGAAGTGCTCGAGCGCATCCGCTCCGAGCGACCCGCGATCGCGGTGGTGATGCACACCGGCCACGGGGATATCGAGACCGCGGTGCGGGCGATCCAGGCCGGAGCAGCGCACTTCCTCGAAAAGGGGGGAGGCGGAGACATCGGGGCCTGTCTGCGGATGGCGATCGAGAAGACCGCCACGCTCGAGCGGAAGCGCCTCGAAGGGGAGAACCGGCGCCTCGCCGCCGAAGTCGAGGAACATCGGAACCGGCAGGGTGCACAACGGCAACTGGTGGGGGACTCCCCGGTGCTGCGTGCGGTGCGCGAGCGGATCGAACGGGTGGCGCCGAGCGATGTGCGGGTGCTCATCACCGGGGAATCGGGCACCGGGAAGGAGGTCGCGGCGCGGCTCCTCCACGACGAAAGCCCCCGGGCGGGGGGGCCGTTCATCGAAGTCAACTGCGCCGCGATTCCCGAAGAGCTCATCGAGAGCGAACTGTTCGGTGCCGAGCGCGGCTCCTACACCGGAGCGCACCGGCAGAGGATCGGAAAGTTCGAGCAGGCGAACGGCGGCACTCTGTTCCTCGACGAGGTGGGCGACATGAGCCCGCGCACCCAAGCCAAAGTGCTGCGCGCGCTCGAGGAGCAACGGATCACCCGGGTCGGCGGCTCGAGTCCGGTCGCAGTGGATGTGCGGGTTCTCTCGGCGACGAACCAGAACCTCCGCCGGCAGGGCTTCCGCAGCGACCTGCTCCACCGGCTGGAGGTGATTCCTCTCGAGATGCCCCCTCTCCGGGAGCGCCGGGAAGACATCCCCGCACTCGTGGGCCATTTCCTCGAAACTCTCGAGCAGAACGAACACCAACGCCCCCGCCCGTTCACCGCCGGGGCGCTCCAGACGCTCGCGGCGCACTCGTTCCCGGGGAATGTGCGCGAGCTCCGAAACCTCGTCGAACGGCTGCTGATCCTGAGCCCCGGAGACGAGATCGAGGAGGCCGATGTGCGGGAACAGCTGCGCGGCGGCGGCCCATCCCGGCCCGATGGAAACGGCGAAAACAACGATTGACGCGGCGGCCGAGAGAGCTGTTCGTTCGGCCGCCAACGAGCGGCTGAGGGTCGCGGAGACGATGAGGGACTGCGGAAGGTAGAAGCAGAGTAGAATTCCCCCGGTTCGAGTCGTTCAGACGGTCGCCGGCTCGTTCGAGCGGGAGGAAAGTCCGAACTCCGAAAGGCAGTGCGCTGGATAACTCCCAGTCCGGGTGACCGGAAGGAAAGTGCCACAGAAAACAAACCGCCTCTTCCTTCGGGAGCGGCAAGGGTGAAAAGGTGCGGTAAGAGCGCACCGCCCGGGCAGTGATGTTCGGGGCACGGTAAACCCCGCATGGAGCAAGACCAAATAGAGAAGCGTCCGAGGGCCGCCTGTCCGAGCTTCCGGGTAGGTCGCTCGATCCGTCGGGCAACCGGCGGGCTAGATGCATGACCGTCGCCGCGTTCCGGGAAACCGGCTCGCGGAACAGAATTCGGCTTACGAGCGGCTCGGACCGATCGTGCGGAACGATGGGCCTCGCCGGGCCGGCGGCGGATCGTGGCCCGGCCCCCCGGCCGGCGGCCGCCGGCCGGAATACCCATCAGGAGTACCCGGCGGGGATCCCTTGTCTGGAGTGCTTTCTGGAAAGCTGTCGGGAACGATGACGGAACCGGCAACGGACCGGCGTGCGCCGCGGCCGCGGCCCGGAGCCGCCGGCCCGTGATCCTCGTAACCGGCGGCGCCGGCTTCATCGGCTCGGTACTCGTCTCGCGGCTCTCCGGCCGGGGAGAGCGGGTTCGGGTGCTCGACGACTTCTCCACCGGAAAGCGCGAACGGGTGGCCGAGCTCCCTCTCGTGGATGTGTTCGAGGGCGACATCCAGGATCCCGAAGCCGTACGGAGCGCGCTCGTCGGTGTGGACCGGGTCGTCCATCTCGCCGCAGTGGCCTCCGTCCCTCACGCCGAGCGAGAGCCCGAGGCCGCGACTCGGGTGAATGTCGCCGGCACGCTGGTGGTGCTCGGCGAGTCCCGCCGCGCCGGGGTGAAAAGCCTGGTGTACGCATCTTCGTGCTCGGTATATGGCGATGCCGGCGAAGATGCGATCGGCGAAACCACGCCCCAGCACCCCATCTCGGCGTATGCCGCGACGAAGCTGGCGGGCGAGCGGCATGTCCTCCTGTACCACCGGACCGGAGGGCCGCCGGCGATCGCCCTGCGCTTTTTCAATATCTATGGCCCGGGGCAGTCGCTCGACTCCCCCTATTCGGGAGTGATCGTCCGGTTTGCCGCGGCGGCACTTTCGGGAGGGCGCCCCCACATCTACGGGGACGGCGAACAGACGAGGGATTTCCTCTCGGTGGCCGATGTCGCCCGAGCGGTGATGCGTGCACTCGAGGCGGCGGGAGGCGCAGCGGGAGGCGAGGTGTTCAACATCGGCTCCGGGCGCGGAACGACGGTGAACGATATCTGGCGTCATGTCGCGGCGGCCGCCGCAGTCACCCGGTCCCCCCAGTTCTACCCCCCCCGGCCGGGGGACCCGCGCAACGCTCGGGCGCGGACCGACAAAGCGGCGGAAATGCTTGGTTTTCGGACGCGCATCGAGCTTGCCGAGGGAATCCGGGATCTCGTTTCCGCGATAGCGCGGGATGGAACTCTCGCGGCTCGTTAGGATTCCCGCCTTCAGTCCCATGGAAGGTCCCGCCGGTTCTGCGCCCATGCGCGAAAGCTCCGGGGATCCCGACCCCGGTTCCCGAGCCGGCGCGGCGCGCCGGCCGACAGCGGATCCATCGGCTCGGGGATTCACTTCCGCCGCGGCGGTCGCCGGCGCGCTCGCCTCGGGGATCGTGCTGTTCGGCGCCTCGGTTTCGGGCTCCTGGCACGGGCCCGTCCCCAAGGCTCCCGAACCGCCCGCGGTGAGGACGAGCGAGGCGCCCATCTACGGTCTCTTCCTGGTCCCCGACAGCTTCCTCCGAGGCGACTCGCTCTCGAATGTGCTGGAGCGCAACGGGTTCTCCGCGCGGGAGATCGCCGACATCACCGAAGCCCTCACCCCGGTCAGCGAGGTGAGGCGGTTGCGGGCAGGGCAATCGGTCTGGCTGCATCGGAACGAGCGCGGTGTTCCCTCGCGCATCGAATTGCCGATCGAAGACTTCCGCAGGGTCTCGGTCGTCCGCTCTGCAAACGGCTGGACCGCTCGGGAAACCGAAGGGGTCCGTTTCAAGCACCGCGAGACGGTACAGGGCATCCTGACCACGAGCCTCGACGAGGCGGTCCATCGGGCCGGCGAGCGCGCCGACCTCGCCATGTTGATCGCGCAAGTGCTCGAACACGATGTGGACTTCCATCGCGACCCGCGGCGGGGGGACACCTTCTCCCTCGTCGTGGACAAGCTCTACGACGCCGAAGGCGTCTGGAAGGGATACGGGGATCTCCACGCAGTGCGCTATCGCAACGCCGGCCGCGCGATCACCGCCTTCCGTTTCGAACTGCCGAGCGGGGCATCGGGCTACTACGACCACGAAGGGAACTCCGTCCAGCGCTCCTTCCTGACGAGCCCGGTGGCCTACACCCGCATTTCGGGCGTCTTCACGAGCCGCCGATTCCACCCGGTACATCGCGTTTACCGCCCTCACTACGGAGTGGACTACGCGGCGCCGCGGGGAACTCCGGTGCGGGCCACCGCCGACGGGGTGGTGGCAGACGCCGGCCGTCGCGGCCCCAACGGAAACATGGTCACGCTGCGCCATGCCGGCGGCTATGTGACGAAATACCTCCACCTGCAGCGCATCGCTCCCGAAGCCCGAACCGGGCACTCGGTGCGGCAGCGGGAGATCATCGGATATGTCGGCTCCACCGGGGTTTCCACCGGGCCGCATCTCGACTACCGCATGTCCCGCTACGGGAGGCCGCTGAACCCGCGCACTCACATCCTGCCGCCAGGCCCACCGATCTCACCGGAGTACCGGGCGGCGTTCGATGCTTGGCGGAACGGCATGCTGGCTGCCCTCGACAGCCCGGCACCCCGACCGCGCCCGTCCACCGCACTCCGGACTCTGGACGCGAGCGGGGGCGGCTCTTAGCAGTCCGTGGATAAAGTCGCGCGAGCACCGAGAGCGGGCCCGTTCTCCCGGAAAGAGCCGCGGCTTTCACCCATAGCCTGAAAAAAACACCTGTTGCGACCGAGCCTCCGGCTCGGGCGCGGCACAGCGGGGGTATGTGTGAAAGGGGGTCCACCCCCTTTCACGAATTGGTACCTCGGAATCCGAACTCGCTGCCCCCGGCAGCAGTTCGGATTCCCGGCGCGGAGCGCCGGGCGCTTCGAGAGCGGGGCATCTTCCCTCCTCCCCCAAAAACGCCCGACGCCATCCCTGACGCCCCGCCCTCGGAGCGCACCGCCCGAGAGTCGAGGACCGCTGACATCCTCGTCCACCGCAGTTGACGCCGTGACCGCCCGGTCGGTCTCTGGGGGCCGAGAAGGAGATCTCGGCCCCCATCCATTTTTCATAACTCATTGATTTTTCTACGTATCGTCGAGCTGTCCAACGGGATCCACCCGCGCGTGGCGATCTTGGGAATCCGTTGGCGCGGGAGTTGCTGCTTCAAGCGTCCCGCATCGGAATCCGGAGCTTCGTCCCCGGATTCCTTTTCCCATGGAGGTCCGCATGGCCCGATTCTGTTTTCCCCTTCCCGTCCTGGCGCTCGTCTCCTCGGCGGCGATCACGCTGGCGCCGGCGGCGGTCCAGCCCGACGAGCCGATCGACATCAACACCGCCACCGCCGAGCAACTCATCGAGCTGCCCCGGATCGGCGAAGTGACCGCTGCCCGCATCATCGCCTGGCGCGAGGAGAACGGCCCATTCACCAGCACCGAAGAACTGATGAATGTCCAGGGCATCGGTGAGCGGATCTATGAGCGGATCGAACCCCATGTGACGGTGGGGGACGGGCCGGGGAAAGAGCTCGGGCAGAGCCGGGAAGCGAGAGGAACCCTGGACGGAAGAAAAGAGAGGGAAGGGAACGGGGCCTGGAGTGAGATCTGGAACGAGATGCCCGCCCCTGCCCCACCGGGGGCCGCCAAGGATGCCTCCGAGGAGTCCGCCGGGCGTGCGCCGAGAACTTCCTGAGCGCAGTGGGAGCGGCGAGACCGGGAGTGATGCCGCCCGTCGGGCGCGGGGCTTCACGCTGGTCGAGCTGTTGCTCGCGATCGCGTTCCTCGCCGTACTCGGCGCCATGGCAGTCCCACCGTTCGCCGACCGCCTCCGCGCCGAAAAGGTCCGCGCCTCGGCGCTCGCCATCCGCGCGCTCCTGCATCAGACGCGCGCCGAGGCCGCCGCGAGATCCACGCAGGTGGCGGTTGTCTTCGATCCTCCTTCCCGGGGCTCGGGCAGCAGGATTCCGGGATCCGCCGACTCGCCGGTGATCGCGGTGTATCTCGACGCGAACCACAATGGGGTGCGGCGTTCCGAGATCGCCGCAGGCAGAGAACGGCTGCTCGAAAACCCGTGGCGGTTCGGGAACCGTTTTCCCGGCGTCTCCTGGGGAGCTCCTGCCGGAGCCGGGGGCTCGGATGCGATCCCGGGGCTCGCCGTCGGAGCTGCCGGGATGATTTCCTTCTCGCCGCTCGGAGGTTCAGGTCCCGGTCGGATCACCGTGAGCGGAGAGGGCGTCGTCTATTCCGTGGTGATCCACGGTGGAAGCGCGCGGATTCGCCTCGAGCGCCGCGCGGGCGACAGGTGGATCCCGGCGTGATCCTCACACTTCGCGGGCGGGAATCAGCCTCCCGCCCGCGAGCTCCAGGTGCCGCCAGTCGGCGAGCGCCCGGAAGACATCGTTGTCGACCGCGACGAGCGCCGGGGACCTCCCGTACATCTCCTCACCGACCACCCCGGCGAGCGCGAGGAAGGCGTCCACGCCGCGGGTGATCAGCGCGGCCGGCGCAGTGCCGCACCGGATCGCCTCCAGCAGCACTGCAGTCGTCGTCGAAGAGCCCCGGGTCGCCGGAAGGATCAGCACCCCGCCGGCAGCGTTTTGCCCGGCGAGTGGGTGGTGGGTATCGGTGATCCGCCCCGAAGCAGCGTCGTAGCCTCCCCAGAAGCTGAGCGGTTCGTCGGCGTGGAGCACTTCGCCCGCGGCGTTTCCGGCGATCACCACCCGCCCCCGAAACACCTTCGTTTCGGCACGCCCGATACCGGAAGAACCGGCTCCCGCCCCTCCCGAAAATGCGGATTCCCCGGAAGGGAGAACCGGAGGGCTGCCCGCGCCCGCTGCGCTCATTCCCATACCCCCGACTCACGCACCACCCGCCCCTGCCGCGCCGACTCGACGCACTCCGCGAGGCTTCCGAATGCCACCTCTGTTCCGAGCAGACCCGGTGCATACCAGGCGTATTTGGCCGAGTTCGTCATGAGCCGGCGCACGGTTCCGGGGAGCATGGGAGTGGCCAGGATGCAGGTATCCACGGTGATGCGGCCTCCGAAAGCATGGAGGGGTTCGAGGAGGCCGGCGCGCTCCGCCAGCGCGCGCACCGCACGGCTCGTGGTCACCAGGAATTCGCAGCCGCCCTCGCCCCGGGCGCCCCGCTCCCGGAGCACCTGCGCCAGCTTCTCGAATTCGGCGAAGGAGAAATGCGGGCTCCCGAGCACCACCAGGTCGAGCGGACCTTCGCTCCGGGTGGTGAGCGTTCGGCGCGCGGCACCGAGCTCTGCGAGTCCCACTTCGCGGGTGACGGCGGGCTCTCGGCCGCCGAGCGCGGCGCGCAGGGTGGGTGCTTCGGGGGTGACGCCGGGAATGTGGAAGAGCGCCACCGCGCCCGAAGCAGCGGCAGCGGCGCCGAGCGCCTTGAGCTGGTCTTCGTCGGGCGGAACCGGAAGGCCGGTGATCGCCGCCGGCTGATCTTCGGCCCACGGCCCGAGCAAGTGGCCCAGCACCGGGTAGAAGTCGTCCGCCGCGGCCAGCGCTTCGGAAATTCCGGTCAGCCGAAGCACTCGGGTGGCGAGACGGTTCTCGTCGAGATGGAGCCCCGCAGCGGGGGCGCGGCCGGTGACTGCGCAGCAGATGTCGAGGAGATCCGGATAGCGCTCGGTGCGCGCTCCGAGAACCGAATTGGCGAAACAGACCGCGTTCGATTCGCCCCAGGCGACCTGCTGGCCCCGACGGGGGGTGTGGCCGGCCTGGTACGGGGCGCAGGTCCAGGTCGGCGTGGTTCCCATCGAGGCGTAGGCCCGCATCTGCCGCGCCGATTTCTCGGCCCATTCCGGCGGCACCGCCCACTCGCTCCAGTGGAATTCGTCGAGACCGCTCACATTCAAGGTGGAGGGAACCCGGACGCGCGCCC
Source organism: Vicinamibacteria bacterium (assembly GCA_963422395.1). Taxonomy (GTDB): domain Bacteria; phylum Acidobacteriota; class Vicinamibacteria; order Marinacidobacterales; family Marinacidobacteraceae. The sequence continues at coordinate 1,902,634 of OY729431.1, forward strand.
CGAGCCCGGCGAGCCGCTCCGCGAACTCCAGTCCGGCGTCTCCCACATAGATCGTGCTGTCTATGTGCGCCGACTCGATGTCCAGCATCGCGCCAGCGCCTCGGACCTCGGCCATCCGCAACAGGATCCGCATGGCGAGGCGCGCTGCCTCCCCCTGCTCTCCCGCGAGCAGCGCCCGATCCCGCTCGTCGAGCCGGACTTCGGCGCTCATCCGCTCAGTCGCGTACCCGGATCCCGGTTCGTTTCCATACGAAGCGATGGATCGCCAGGCAGACCAGGAGCAGCAGACTCAGCTGGAAAACCACCGTCCCGACGCTGAACTCCCCGAAGGGATTCCACCAGCCGCTTCCCGTGGACGACACCGACTGCCACATCCACCACAGGGCGAGCACGGTGAACTCGATCGGAACGATCCAGGTGATGACCCTCTCGAACCAGGACCCCACTCGCCATTCCTCCTCGGGTCCGAGAAGTTGTTCCTCACGGAAGCGGCGGGCTCCGCGGCGGATCACGGTGATGGCCACGAAGAGTCCGGACAGCAGCAACGCCACCCCCCAGACCCAGTCCTGGTTGCGGAAGAAGCCGAGCGACCAGGCAGAAGGGAGCCCGAACACGAAGGCCACCGCCCCCACCATCGGGACCGAGCGGCGGCGTGCCACTCCGATGTCCATCACCATCCGGTTCACGAGTTCCAGCTGGGAGATGAGCGAGGAGATCGCGGCGCAGCACAGCGTGAGGAAGAAGAGGGGAAGCAGGATTCCTCCACCCGGCATCTCGGAGAACAGGCGGGGGAGCCAGAGGAAGGTCAGCCCCTCGTTCCCGGCACCGAGGGCGGCGTCGCGGTCCGTTCCGGAACCACTCAGCGCGAACACGGTGCAGAGCACCGCGATGCCGGCGAGCAGCGAAGCGAAGTTGTTGGCGAACGCCGCAGCGATTCCGGTCCTCACGAAGCCCTGGCCCTTCGCCACATAGGCGCCGAGCACCATGACTAGGCCCCACCCCGCACCCGTGCTCCAGGCGGTCTGAGTGAGCGCAGCGAGCCACAGCCGGTAATCGCCGAGCTGGCCGAAATCGGGAACGAAGAGGAATCGCAATCCCTCCCCGGCTCCGGGCAGCGTCACCGCCCGCAGCGCGGCGATCGCAAGCAGCACGAAGAGGGTCGGGACCAGAAAGCGATTGACTCGCTCGATGCCCCCCACCACCCCGCGGAAGATGATCGAGCAACCGATCAGCAAGGCGAGCCCGTGGAAGAGGACCGGCTGCACCGGATGGCTGGTGAAAGCCTCCCAATACGCCTGCGAATCGGCTCCTCGCAGCTGGCCCAGAACGGAGGCGACCAGGTACTTGAGGCACCAACCGGTGACTACCGAGTAGTAGAAGGTGATGCAGGTGGTGACGAGGCCGATGAAGAGCCCCATCCAGTTGTGGCGGGCGCCGGTCAGCGCACCGATAGCGGCGGCTGGCCCGCGGCGCGAACTCTTGCCGAGTGCGAACTCGGCGAGCAACAGCGGAATCCCCCAGAGGAAGAGGAAGAGCAGCCAGGGGATCAGGAACTCGCCGCCGCCGTTCTGTGCCGCGATGCGGGGGAAACGCCAGATGTTGCCGGTGCCGACCGCCATCCCCACCGTGGCGAGCAGGACTGCCCAGCGGGAGGTGAACCGTTCGCTACTCACCGCGCCCCACCCCTCGCTCGCCGCCGGGCGGAGGCGGGTGCCCCAGGGCCGCGGCGCTCCGGAGGAAAACGGCCGGATCCGTCCGGTGCTCCCAGCCCCGCACTCCTTCTCCGCTCTTCATCCCCCGCGGCCCTGGTTCTGAAGCGTCAGGTCGAGCCCCAGACCGCGGGCTCGGGCCGCTTCGTACACGAAGGCGGCGCAGGCCACATCCTCGATCGCCACTCCCACCGACTTGAAGAGCGTGATGTCCTCGTCCGACTCCCGACCCGGCTTCTTGCCGGCGACGATGTCTCCGAGCTCGGCGTGGATCGAGCTCTCTTCGAACTCCCCGCTGCGGAGAGCCGCCATCAGGTCGCCGGCCTCGGCGAGCACCTGCGGGCGGAAGTCGGGCACGACCCGCGCGCGGGCGAATGCAGCCGCCTCGACCTCCCGTTTCACCGGAGCGTTGGCGCCCACCGAGTTCACATGCATACCCGGTTCGAGCCAATCCGCCCGGATCACCGGTTCCTTCGTGGTGGTGGCCGCGCACACGATGTCCGAACCGCGCATCGCGGCTGCGGCGCTTCCGACCGGCTCGGCGTCGAGGCCCTCGGCGGCGAGCGCGGCGGCAAAGGCGGCCGCTGCCTCGGGAACCGCGTCGTGGATCCGCACCCGGCGGATCTTCCGCACTTCGCGCACCGCCGCGGCCTGGTTACGGCCCTGGAACCCCGCCCCGATGAGGCCGAGCGAGGAAGCGTCCTTCCGCGCCAGATACCGAGTCGCCACCCCGCTGGCCGCGCCGGTCCGAGTCCCGGTGATGTGGGTTCCCGGCATCACTGCCGAGAGCGCTCCGGTTTCGGCATCGAAGTAGAGGAGAGCGAAATAGGTCTCCTCCGGGGCGCGCTTTCCAGGAGTTCCGGTGAGCGTCTTCAGCCCGAAGCCACGCATCTCGGGAATCACCGCCGCCATGATCCGGAAGTTACCGGCAGCCCCCGAAAGCGGCAGGATCAAGCGCGGGGCCAGTTGAGTCCGGCCTTCGGCGTGAAGCCGGAAGGATTTCTCGAGAAGACCTACGGCATCCTTCATGGAAAGCGCCTCGGCGACCTCTCGTTCGGTGAGGATGAGTGCCACGGGACGAGTGTACCCGGCAGCTGCGACCTACGGTAGGTCGTTCATGCGAACCCGATCCCCGAAGCTCATCGGCATCCACCACCCCTCAGCAGAAGGAGCAACCTCGCTATCCGCCGCTTCGTCCACAGACTGCTGACAGCCTGTGGATGAAGTGGCGTGAGCGCCGAGAGTGGCCAGTTCTCCCGGTGGGGGCGGCGCCCGGCGGGCAAAGCGCGTGAGGGAGGAATCCCGGGAGTATTTCGACCGAAACAACGATGAACCCCGGGGAACTGGGCGTTCAGCCGGGGCCCCCACCGGGAGAACTGGGCCGTGTGACTTCGTCCACCGGCTGTCAACCCCGGGAGAAGACCGCCCGGATCACATGATGGGCGAGCTCCGGGTTCTTGCGGAGACGGCGGAGCGAGTAAGGCAACCACTCCGGCCCGAACGGAACAGCGACCCGGACGCGGTGCCCGGCGCGCCGGACGATCTCCCGCAGGCGCGGGCGCACACCGTGGAGCATCTGGAACTCGTAGCGCTCCGGCGGCACTCCGAGTTCTTCCACCATCGTGGATGCCTTGAAGATCAGCCACTCGTCGTGGGTGGCGATGCCGACCGAACAACCCGCCGTCAGCAGCTCGCGAAGGAGTAAGCAGTAGTTCTCCCGGATAAGCTGCGGCTCGGTGTAGGCGATCTCGTGGGACTCCAGATAGACACCCTTGCAGAGCCGCACATAGAACCCGGGGGCGGCCAGCTTCCGCACATCGGCGAGGCTTCGCCGCATCCGCGCCTGGATCACCACTCCGAAGTTCAGGAAATCGGGATGGAGTTCCCGGTAGAGATCGAGCGTCGCGTCGATCCGCGGACTGTCCTCCATGTCCATCCGCAGGAAAGTGCCGCCGCGGCTCGATGCGTATTCCAGCAGCGAACGGACCTGGTCTCGGCAGAAGCCGCGGTCGAGAAGCAGCCCGAGCTGGGTCAGCTTCACATGGACATACGCAGCAAGCTCGCGGCGGGCGACCGTATCCAGGACCTCTCGGTACATTGCGGTGGCGGCTTCGGCCTCCGCCCGGCTCTCGACGAATTCGCCGAGCTGACTGATGGCGACCAGGTATCCCTGCCGGTTCAGCATCTCGGCCTCCCGGGCGGCCTCCTCCACCGTCTCGCCGGCGATGTATGGCCGGGCGAAGGGACGGACCGCAGCCTTGGGCAGGAACTGCAGGCTGGCCGCGATCGTCCGATCGAAGAGACCCAAACCGGCCAACGCTCTCAGCAGTCTGTGGATGAAGTGGCGCGAGCCCCGAGAGCGGCCCATGCGGGGCCGGAAAGGCCCCGCGAACACGCCGAAGAGCGAGGGGTTCCCAGCCGAGTGTCCTCGACCGGGAGTCCCTCGCTGCTCGGCACTTCGTCCACAGGCTGTTAGATGTTAGAGCTCGAAGTGGCGGAGGATGCGGTCGAGCGCCTCTTCGGTCGGGGAGTCGAGCGCTGCCGCCGGAGCCCGGATTCCGGGATGGGAGATCGCACCCCGGCGCCGGAGCATCTCCTTGCGGATCGCCATGCCGATCCCCTCCTGGAACTCGAAGCGCATCATCGGGGCATAACGGTAGAAGACTTCGGCGGCGCCGTCCCGGTCGCCGGCATCCCAGCGCGACACCACCGAGACGAGCAGCTTCGGATAGGCGAAACCGGTCATGGCGCCGGTAGCGCCGGCGAGGAGCTCCTCGAGGAGATAGGTCCCGCCGAGACCGCCGAAGATGCCGATCTCGATATCCGGGGTCCGCTCCCGGATCCGCGCCGCCTTGTAAGGCGTCGGGGCATCTTCCAGCTTGATCGTCCGCGCCGCCGGGATCTCCCGGCACAGGCGGGCGAGGAGGTCCGGTTCCATGGGAAAGCCGGAGATCGGCGGAAAGTCCTGGATCACGATGGGGATCGAGATCGTGTCGGCGATCGCGGCGAAGTGGCGGAAGACCGCCTCCGCGTTGCACCTCGGGGCACGCGGCGGAGACACCATCACCCCAGCGGCGCCCGCCTGCTCGGCGGCGCGGCAACGCTCGAGGCAGATGTCGAGGCCCGGACCGGAAGCGCCGACGATCACCGGAACCCGGCCCGCCGCATGGCTCATGCTGGCGTCGAGGATCTCGTCGCGTTCGCGGTCGGAGATCCGGGACACCTCGCTGGTCACGCCGAGGGCGGTGAACCCGGATACGCCGTCCTCGAGGAAGAGCGCGATCACTCGGCCGAGGCTCGCGGAATCGAAGCGGCCGTCCGCAGCGAAGGGGGTCGGAAGAACCGAGTAGACACCGTTCATGGGGCGATTCTCGCACAGCGGCACCCTCTCTCTGATACAACCCCGGTGTCATGGAACTGCGCCTTCTCACCGCCGCCGAAGTCGTAGCGGCGATGCCCATGGCCGAGGCGATCCCGGTGGTGCGCCAGGCCTTCATCGAACTCTCCGCCGGCCGGGCGGTGATGCCGGTCCGTACCCGGGTGGAGGTGCCGCGTCGGTCCGGGATCAGCCTGCACATGCCGGCCTATCTGGAAGGCGGCCACCAGCTCGCCACCAAGATCGTCTCGGTGTTCCCCGAAAATCCGGGACGGATGCCGCCGCTGCCGACGATCCACGCCCTGGTGGTGGTTCTCGATCCCGAGACCGGGGCGCCCGCGGGAGTCCTCCACGGGGGGGCGCTCACCGCGATCCGCACCGGCGCCGCTTCGGGAGTCGCCACCGAAGAGCTCGCGCCAGCCGAAGTCCGGAGCGCCGGAGTGCTCGGCGCGGGAGTTCAGGCTCGCACCCAGCTCGAAGCGATGGTCGCCGCGAGGCCGGGGATCGAGCGGGCCTCGGTGTACGACCCTCGGATCGGCGCCGCAGAAGCCTTCGCCGCCGAGATGTCGGAAAGGCTCGGTCTGCCGGTGACCGTCGCCTCCTCCGCCGATGCGGTCGTCGCCGCCTCCGAGGTGATCGCCGAGGCGACCACTGCGGAGACTCCGGTCTTCTCCGACGCCGCGCTCCGGGACGAGGCCCACCTGAACGCCGTAGGCTCGTTCACTCCCGCGATGCAGATCGTCCCCGAGGCAACCGTCGTCCGCTCGGCGGTGGTGGTGGACCACCGCGAATCCTGCTGGGAAGAGGCCGGAGACCTGATCAAGCCCCGCGACCGCGGCGTAATCGACGAATCCCAGGTGCTCGCCGAGATCGGCGAGGTCGCCGCCGGAACCGCCCCCCGGCCCTCCAGCCGACCCACTCTGTTCAAGACCGTCGGCACCGCGGTCCAGGATGCCGCGGTCGGGGCGGCGACGCTCGCCCGCGCCGAGGAACGGGGTCTCGGAACGGTGATCGAACTGTAGAAGACGCCGGGATGCGGGCCGGCATCAGCGGCGAAGGCGGTACGCAACCCGGACTGCTCGACGCCTCTGACCGAGCCAGCGTCGGCGATGGCGGGGCACCGTCCGCCGACGGCCAGTTCCTGCGGCAGCCGGGGGATATCTCCGGACGCCCCGCTCACCGCCGCACCGGATTTTCGAGCCGGCCGATCTCGGCGACCTCGGCGCCCACCGTGTCTCCCTCCCGGATCTCCACCGCTCCCGGAGTTCCGGTGAGCAGGAGATCGCCGGCGCGCCAGGTCATGTCTTCCGAGAAGAAGGAGAGCAGCTTCTCGGGGGAGTGCGTCATCCCCGCCACCAGGTCGCTGCGGACCGGCTCGCCGTTTCGGAGCGTCGCGGTGCGAACCGCCGGAAGCGATTCCGGGGCCGCCACTTCGTCCGGAGTGACGAGGCAGGGTCCGAGGCTCAGAAAGGTATCGAAGCTCTTGGCGCGGGTGAGAAAGCGCGGGTTCTGCCGCAGGATGTCCTCGGCGGTCAGGTCCACCGCGAGGGTGTAGGCGCCGATCGCCGAAAGCGCCTCGGCGGGCTCGAAGTCGCGCCCCGAGCGGCCGAGCACGACCACCAACTCCCCCTCCCCGGTGACCCGCCGTGAGGCCCGGGGCAGGCGCACCGGCTCACCCGGGCCGATGATGGACTCCTGCGGACGCAGGAAGCCGACGGGAGCATCCGGGGAGGAGGTGCCGAGGTCGGCGGCATGGGCGCGATAGTTGAGTCCGATGCACCAGATCTTCGGCGGCCGGACGAGGGGGGCGAGAATCCGGGCTTCGGCCAGCGGGATGCCGGGGAGATCGAAGCGGGCCGCAGCTTCGGCTTCGGCCTCGGCGAGCTCCGGGAGGCGGCCTCCCTGGACCAGTTCGTCGAGGTCGCCCGGAACCGCCGGCTCGAGTTCCGCTGCGAAGGCCCGGACCGGGACCAGCCGGCCGCCTTGCAGCGCGGCGGCTTCCGGCCCGTCCGGGCCGGCGTGGCGGTAGAGACGCATCCGGTGAGAATACGCCCCTCCGGGACGGGCGAGAATCGCTCTCCGAGACCGGCGGGAATGGAACGGATCCGACTCGACTACGACGAACAGGGGCTGGATCTCCGGATCCCGGACCGGGCCGCCGGCCGCTTCGAAGTCATCCGGCCCCGCTTCCCGCCGCCGCTCGCGGACGAAGCCGGGGCGCTCCTCCGGGCCCTCCGGGAACCGGTCGCCGGCCCGCCGCTGCACGAGCGGGTGCCCCGGGGGGCCTCCGTCGCGATCTCGGTCTGCGATCCGACCCGTGCCCAGCCCCGGATCCCCATGCTCCGCGCCCTGCTCGAAGAGCTTCCAACCCCGCCGGAGCGGGTCACTCTGCTCGTCGCCACCGGGACCCATCGCCCGGCGACCGCGCGCGAGCTGGAAACGATGTTCGGCAGCGAGCTGCTCTCGGCCTGCGAGGTCGAAAACCACGACTGCCGGGACGGCTCGGCGCTGGTCGAACTCGGGCGGACGGCGACCGGAGTCCCGGTGGCGCTGAACCGCCGCTTCGTCGAAGCCGATGTTCGCATCACCACCGGCTTCGTGGAGCCGCACTTCTTCGCCGGGTTTTCCGGGGGGCCGAAGATGATCGCCCCCGGACTCGCCGGCCTGGAAACGATCCTGATGCTCCACGACGGGCACCGGATCGGCCACCCCCGAGCGGTGTTCGGCATCACCGAGGGAAACCCGGTCCACGACGATGTGCGCGAGATTGCGCGGCGATTCCCGGCGGACTTCGGCCTCGATGTGCTCCTCGACGGAGAGAAGCGGATCACCGGAGTCTTCTCGGGCGATCTCGCCGAGGAACACGCTGCCGCCTGCCGGCGGTCGCGCGCCGAGGCGATGCGCCCGGTCGCCGGACCTTTCGAGGTGGTGGTGACCACGAATGCCGGCCATCCGCTCGACCTGAACCTCTACCAGGCGGTCAAGGGGATGGCGGCAGCGGCCAGGATCGTGCGCGAGAGCGGGACGATCCTCTGCGCCGCCGCCTGCCGCGAAGGGATCCCCGAAGGGGGCGCGTACGCCCGGGCGCTCCGCGCCGGTTCCTCGATCGAGGAAGTGCGGGAGGCGCTCGCCGCCTCCCCGGTGCGCCGGCCCGACGATTGGCAGGTCCAGATCCAGTGCCGCATCCTGGAACGGGCGCGGGTCGGGCTCTTTTCGAGGCTCCCCGACGAGACCGTCCGGGCGGTGCATCTGGATCCGGTGGCCGATCTCGACGCCGCCTGCCGGGAAGCGCTCGAGACTGCGGGGCCGCAGGCGCGGCTCGCGGTGCTGCCGCACGGACCGGTCACGATCCCTCATCTAGCTGTGACCTTGCGGTAGGTTGTTCACACGAACCCGATGCCCGGAACTCATGGGCATCCACAACCCCTCAGCACAAGGAGGCGCCCGGCTGACGAGGCGCGATTCGGGAGGCATACCGGGAGTATTCCGACGGAATCGCAACGCCGAGCGAAGCGGTTCAGCCGGGCCCCCACCGGGAGGACTGGGCATCGCCGACCTTTGGCCGTGTGACTTCGTCCACAGGCTGCTCTAGGGCGGGAATGAAGCCGGGAGTCAGGGTCAGGGTCCACGCAGCAGGGCCGGCGAGAAAGGGAGTCGGGCGTCCTTCCTCCCAGTCGCGGTGACCCGCCAGGTAGTACGGCGATCCGGGGTGGCCCGACTGCCCGCCCGGCATGTGGAGGATGCCGCGGTGTTCCGCACCCGGAGCGACCACGAAGCGGTTCGACGGGCCGTGGGCTCCGTTCTGGGCGAGGGGCAGCCCGGCGTCGCCGGGAAGACCTCGGGGCGGCGCATCCAGCCAGCGGGACAGGAGCCGGGGCAGCGCCGGGCTCAGCGGATGACGGATGGAGACGAGATTCTCCCCGCCCCAGGAGCGCCCTTCGAGCGGGCCGTCAGCGGCCAGCCGGAGGGCGGCGTCGAGCACCGCCCGTTCGAGCGCTTCCCGCCAGTCCGCCGCTCCCGGAGGTATGAAATGCGCCGGCTGCTCCCGGGCGAGGCGCAGGAGCGGCCCGGGCCACTGATTCGCGACCCAGGGCGAAAACTCGGGCAGCAGCTCGCTCGCGGGTCGGGTGAGCGCTCCGTACACGCTGCGGAAGAGCTCGAGCCTGGCGTTCCGCACCAGCGGATAGGCGGCGCTCTCGACGCTCGCCCTTCCAGTCCACCCCTGCCGCAACACCCGGGCGGCTTCGCCGGCGCGGGCTTCGCCGGATCCGCGAAGCGCTTCCAGGAAGAGCTTCCGCCAGACCTCGAGTTCCACCGCCCGGTCGTCGCGCTGGACCGAGAGCATCGCCGGTTCGTCGGCGGCTTCCACCCCGAGCAGCCGGTCCCGGATCTGCCGGGCGCGCGCACCGTGGGCATAGCTGCCGCCGCTGCCGATCCGGCCGAGCCACTCCCCATCCACGATCCGGTTGTTCGCGGTCCAGAGGAGCCCCGAAGGCGGATTCCGGATCGCGGGCATTTCGTCCGGCTCCAGGAAACCGTCCCAGCCCCGCTCGCCGTCGGCCCACGAAGTGGGGATTCTTCCGTCGAATCCCCTCCGCCGCGGAAGGGGCCCGGCGATGGTCCAGCCGATGGCGCCCGAACGGTCGGCGGCCACCAGGTTCTGGGGCGGCATTCCGCTTTCCCAGCCCGCGCGGAACAGCTCCTCGATGGACTCCGCCTCGGCGAAGTCCAACCAGCCGACCCGCCGGCCCGCCGGATCGTGCGCCGTCCAGCGGATCGCATAGGGCCGGCCCCACCGCCGGGTGACCGGCCCCCAGATCGTCTCCTGAACCTCCAGGGTCTCCGGCGCTCCGCCGGAGACCAGCAGCCGCTCGGCGAACACCTCCATCCGCCGAAAGCCCTCGGGAGTCCGGTAGCGCAGCGGTTCTGCGGGATCCGTCTCCAGCGCGACCAGATCGGTCCCGTCGCCCGCCGAGTTCGTGAAGCCCCACGCCACCCGGCCGTTGCTGCCCGCGATCACCGCCGGAATCCCGGGCAGCGTGAGCCCGGCGAGCCGGGTGCCGCCGAAGCGCAGTTCCGCGCGGTACCAGATGTTCGGAACAGCGAGCGGGAGGTGCATGTCGCTCGCCACCAGCGGTGCCCTGCCGGCCGTCCGCTCCGCCGCCACCGCCCACGAGTTGCTCCCGGAGGCCGGCGGAGGGGCGCCCGGACGAAGAGAGGGAGAGGCGGACGGGGTGATGGCGGACGCCCTTTCGAACCCGGCACGCCGGAACGCCCCGGGGCCGGGGATCTCCGGGGTGGGGAACGCTTCCCCCACGAGCGGCGCGTCGGACTCGGTGCCGGGCGGATTCAGGAAGCGGACGAGTTCTGCGGGGAGCGTCTGTTCGAGCGCGAGGATCCGGGCTTCGCGCAAGCCGGCGGCGTCGTTCAGCAGGAAGGCCATCGCCGCCACCACGAGCAGCGAATCGGAGGTCCGCCAGCCAGCCGGCTCCTCTCCGAGCAGCAGGTACTCGAAAGGCGCCGCCCCGAGCGCAGAGAGCCCGGCGTTCACTCCGTCCCGGTAGGTCTCGAGTGCTCGTCGTGCGGCGGGCGGCAGCGCCGCCGCCGTCCTCTCGGTCCGGGCGCGCATCCGGTGGAGCCGGGCCTCCCGGTCGGCGTCGAGTGCGGCGGCCCCGACGAGTGCCGCGAGCTCTCCGGCGGCCTGGCGGCGCATCAGGTCCATCTGGAAGAACCGTTCCTGGGCGTGGAGGAAGCCGAGGGCGCGGAAGCCGTCTCCGGCGGTCCGGGACGCGATCCGCGGCACTCCGAGACGGTCGCGTTCCACCCGGACCGGCGCCGAGAGTCCGGAGAGCGGCCGGCTTCCACGCAGTGCCGGCTGGCTCGCTCGGAGCCGCGCGCGAACGAAGAAGCCGGCGCCCACGAAACCCATGAGGACAACGCCGAGCAGAATCGCTCCGGCGAGCGCGATCAGGGAACGCCGCTTCTTCACAGGCTGTGGGTATTCTCCCGGACGCTCATGCGAAGCGGCTTCCGGTCTCGGCGATTCGGGCAGTTTCGGCGATTCGGTCTCGCGCTGTTCCCTCTCGCGGTGCTCATCGCTCCAGCGGCGGCCGCCTCGTCGGTGCAGGGAGACGAGACAGCGGAAGCCGCCGGCGGCGAGCCCGGCTGGTCGGGAAGCGCCGACTGGAACCTCGCGAGCAATTGGGGCAACTCCAGTTCCGGCTCGATCGGCCTGGCCGGAGAGAGCCGGCGGGAGATCGGGCGGTTTCGCCTCCTGATCCGGGGCGGGCTGCTGCGGGCCAGCACCGATACGGTGAAGCGGGAAGCTTTCGGCGCTGCAGACAGCTTCGAAGTGTCCCGCACGGTGGAGAGCAAGGTCTCGGCGGATCGGGCCCACCTGCGCACCCGGATCTCCCAAGCGCAGACCGACCGTCCGGTGCAGTTCTTCGCCACCGCGGGCTGGGAGCGCGACGCTCGAGCCGGGGTGAAGGCACGGCTCGACCTCGGCGCGGGGATCGGCGCCTCGTTCGGCGAGACTCCCGTCGAAGGCGAGCTCGAACTCGGCGCGGGGATGAGCTACACCCACCAGAGCGACGAAGTAGTGGATCCGGATCTCAGCAGCGGCACACTGGGACTGCGCTTCGATATGCGCGCTGAAAGAAGTTTCCGCGGCGCCGACCTCGCGCTGATCGCCGCCTCGACCTGGAGCCTGGGAAGCCGGGACGACCTCCGCCTCGATGTGACCGGGTCGGCGGCTTTCCCCCTCTCCCGCCGTCTCGCCTTCCGGACCAGCCTGCAGACCCTCTTCGATACCCGGCCATCGCTCGATCGGGTGCGCCTCCGCGCATTCCCCGGCGGACCAGCACTCGGAACGGTCATCGTGCCGAGACAGCGATTCGACCGGATCTTGATGATCGCCCTCGCTCTCCAGTTCTAGCAGTCCGTGGATGAAGTGGTGCGAGCACCGAGACCGGGCCAGTTCTCCCGGTGGGGGCGGCGCCTGGCGGACAAGGCGCGAATCGGGAGACAAACCGGCGTATTCCGACTGATTCGCAACGAAGAGCGAAGCGGTTCAGCCAGGGCCCCCACTGGGAGAACTGGGCATCGCCGGTCGCTCCGAGCGGGGCCGAATATGGCCCCGCGAGCACGCCGGAGAGTGAGGGGCTCCCGGTCGGGATCCCCGACGGGAGTCCCTCGCTACTCGGCAAATGCCGTGTGACTTTGTCCACGGGCTGCTAACTCGAAGCCGATGCCGCTCGACGCGCCGCGGGCGGTGGTGATCGGACCGCAGCCCGGGAAGATCCACCTCGGCGCCGGGCTCGATATCCTGGGCCCGCCGCCGGGCACGGTGGCGGCCATCACCGTCGGCTGGCGCGAGACCGAGCCGGTAGCGCGCGAAGTGGATCGGGAGCTCGAGCGGTCCGGGCGCGAACCCGCGCCGCTGCTGATCGGGGAACGGGTAGGGCGCATCTTCGAGCGCGACCCGGAGCTCGCCAGAGCCCATCGGGCACTCCAGGAGGGGCTCCTCGCCGAGGAGAAGCTGTACCGCGCGCGGCTCCGCCAGGCCATCGAGGCCTCGCGGGCGGTGGCCCGGCTCGGGGTGGGGGAGCGCTACCGGGCGCCCTATGTCGAGGAAGCCTGGAAGGGGATCGTGGCGGCCGACCGATTCCACATCGAACACCAGGCCGCGCTCTGGCGAGAGTTCCGCGCCGCCTTCCGCCCGACCGAACGGCCGGTGCTTCGCGCGGAGCGGGAAGAACTCGAGCGCATTCTGGCGGGCTCCGCCGCGGTGGTGCTGACCGGCGGGCAGGTGGCGGTGATCCGGAATCGGCTGCTGCTGCTCGATCTCGCCGGGGCGCTCTCGCGGCTTCCCATCCTGGCGTGGTCTGCGGGAGCGATGGTGCTCACCCGCCGGGTGGTGCTCTTCCACGACCGGCTCCCCTACGGTTCCGTCCGACCGGAGTTCCTGGGCGAGGGCCTCTCGATGCTGCCGGGGGCCGCACTGTTCCCGGATGCGGGCGGCCGGCTCGATCTCGAGGATCGGCAGAGCCTCCGAGAACTGGCCGGACGGGTGGCGCCCGAGCGCGCGGTTCTGCTCGACCCGGGCGATCAGCTCCTCTGGGACGGAGAGTGCTGGACCGCGGACGGCGGGATCCGGACGCTCTCTCCCGAAGGAGACATCGAGTGTGTGCCCCAGCTGCACCCCTCTCGCGATCTGCAGCCACCTCGGAAGCCGTCGTTCTCTCCGGTGCGGGCCTCGCCGCCGGGGAGCGAAGAGAAGTGATGAGCACCCCTCCCGAACTGGCGATCTCGGAGCTGGCGCTCTCCGGGCCGACTCCCGAAGATCTGGAGCGATTCCTCGAGGAACACGATTTCCCGATCCGCGAAGGCCCGCACACCACCTTCGTGTTCCGCGGCGAGGCCGACTCGATACTCCTCGGCCACTGGCTCTTCGGGACTGCAGCGGCGCGGTCGATGGAGCGGATCCCGGGCACCGATCTGTGGTTCGTGACCCTGGACCTGCCAGCCGACTCGCGGGTCGAGTACCGCTTTCAGCGCGTTTCGGGCGCCGAAGCGGAATGGATCCTCGACCCGCGGAACCCCCGAACGGTCCGGGATCCGTTCGGCGTCTTTTCGGTCTGCCACGGCGCGAGATACCGAAAGCCCGAGTGGACCGAAGAGGACCCGGTGGTCGGACGCGGCGAGCTGACCGTCACCGAGGTCCGGAGCCGGGTCCTGGGAATCCGGCGGGTCCCGGTGTACACCCCGGTGGGCTTTCGGGGAAGCCGGCGCTATCCGCTGCTGATCGTGCTCGACGGGGACGGCTATCTCCGCTATGCGAACGCCCGCACCGTGCTCGACAACCTGATCCACCGCCGCGAGATCCCGCCCCTGATCGCAGCGTTCGTGGACCCCGAAAAACGGATCCGCGAGTTCGCGAACAGTGCCTCCCACGCTGAGTTCCTCACCGCCGACCTCGTGCCCCACCTCCAGCAGGAGTTCCCCATCCGCCTGCGTCCCGACGACCGGGGCCTCGTCGGAGCGGGTCTCGGCGCCGTCGCCGCGCTCACCGCCGCCTGGAGGCATCCGGGCTTTTTCGGCAAACTGCTCCTCCAATCGGGATCCTTCACTTTCACCGATGTCGGCCCCAGCACCCGCACCTCGCTGCTCGATCCGGTAGTGGATTTCGTGAACGCCTACCGCGAGGCGCCGCGCCGGGTGAGCAGCCGGATCTTCCTCAGCTGCGGCATCTACGAACCGCTCATCTACGAGAACCGCTCCATCGTCCCCCTGCTGCGGGAAAGCGGGATGGAGGTGCGCTATACCGAAGTGCCGGACGGCCACAACTGGGAGAGCTGGCGCGACCGGCTCCAGGAAGGCCTCTCGTGGCTCTTCCCGGGACCCCTCTGGCTCTACTACCGATGAGTCGGGATCCCGGGTCGCCGCTCGACCGGATCCTCCCCCGCCGGGGCACCGGATCGGTGAAGTGGGAGTACCGCGAGCAGGCGGCAGGGCACGCCTCGCGGCTCGAACCGGCAGGCGACTCCGAAGTGATCCCGATGTGGGTCGCGGACATGGATTTCGCCTGCCCGGAGGCAGTGGTGGAAGCGATCCGGCGGCGGGCCGCGCATCCCATCTTCGGCTACAGCGCCGCGTCTGCCGGCTTCGTCCGCGCCTTCACCGACTGGGCGGCCGCCCGCCACGGATTCCAGGTGGATCCCGCATGGGTGGTCCCGACCGAGGGCATCGTCCCCGATCTCGGCCTCATCGTCCGCACCTTCCTCCGGGAAGGCGAGGGGGTGATCCTCCACCCGCCGGTGTACTACCCGTTCTACGGCGCGGTGCGGCACAACGGGGCGCGGATCGCCCGCTGCCCCCTGTACACCGATCGGGGCCCGGGAAACCCGTACCGACTCGACCTCGAACGGTTCGAGCAGCTCGCCCTGCGGCCGGAGAACCGGATGACCTTCCTGTCGAGCCCCCATAACCCGGTGGGGCGCGTCTGGACGGCAGCGGAGCTCGAGGAAGTCGCGAGGATCGCGGAGCGGGGCGACCTCCTCGTGGTCAGCGACGAGATCCATGCCGACCTGCTGCTCGAGGGAGGCGTCTTCACCCCCTGGCTCCGCGCTGCGGCGCGCTCGGCACCGCGTTCCTTCGTCTGTTGGGCGCCCAGCAAGACCTTCAACCTCGCCGGCCTCAAGGCCTCCGTCCTGGTGATCCCCGACCCGGAGCTACGGGCCCGCTACCGCCGGGCCCGCGACCGCACCGGCGCCTACGGGGTGAACCCGCTGAGTGCGGCAGCCGCCGAAGCCGCCTGGACCGGCGGGGCTGTCTGGCTCGATCGGGTGCTCCGCTACCTGACCGGGAACGCCCACCGTCTCCACGCCTTTTTGGAGGAGCGTCCGGAGCTCGGAGTGCGGCCGACCCCGATCGAAGGCACCTACCTCGCCTGGCTCGACTTCCGGCACAGCGGGATTCAGCCCGCCGCGCTCGAGGCATTCTTGCTGGACGAGGCCCGCCTGCGCCTCGAAGACGGCGCGGTCTTCGGCCCCGAGGGCGCAGGTTTCGCCCGCATGAACATCGCCTGCCCGCGACCGCTGCTCGACGAGGCTCTGCACCGGCTCGAAGGCGCGCTGACCAGGAAGACCCGATCGAAGACCCGTACCTCGGCTGGCCGCACGAAGCCGGCAGCGCAACCCTGACCGGGCGTTAGATGAACACTACATATAGTGGTCGATCGCGTCTGGAATCGTTCTGCGGCGCAGACTGCTAGCGCTCATCCGCTCCGGCTCGGGCGCGGCCTTTCGAGAAAGTCGTTCCAGGCGCGGGCGCGCAGGCCGCGCTCCCGGTAGCGCACCAGCGCGGTCACCACATGGCGGGCGAGCGAAGGGTCGGTGAGCAGGGGGACGCCCCGATCCACCGCCCGCCGCCGCACCAGATAACCGTCGGGGCGCCCCTCGGGGTCGAACGCCACCGGCACATTCACCACCAGATCCACCGCGCCGGAGTCGATCAGGTCGAGAGCACTCAGGGGGCTCGGAGCGGGGAAGTCGGGACCGAGATGCCGCTGTTCGAGGCGAACCCGGGCGGCCTCGGTGTTCTCGATGCCGTTTTCCCGAAGCACCCGGCTCGTTCCGCGAGTCGCGTAGATCCGGAGGCCGAGATCCTCCGCCATGGTGCGCGCGGTGCGGAGAAAACGGTGTTTCCAGCGCGGCGGGCCGAGCGAGAGCAGCACCCCCTTCTTCGGGGGGCGAAATCCGGTGGCGAGCAGTCCGTGGAGGAGCGCCTCGTGGAAGGAGTCGCCGAGGCAGCCCACTTCGCCGGTGCTCGCCATCTCGACACCCAGCAGCGGGTCCGCACCGGCGAGGCGGGAGAAGGAGAACTGCGGCACCTTGACCCCGACATGTTCGAGGTCGTAGAGCGGCCGGTGTTCGATCCCCGGATCCTCGCCGAGCATGATCCGGGTCGCCGCCTTCGCGTAGTTGCGCCCGGTCACCTTGGACACGAAGGGAAGACTCCGCGACGCCCGGAGGTTGCATTCGATCACCTTGACGATCCCGTCGCGGTGGAGTAGCTGGATGTTGCAGGGGCCGGTAACCGACAGGTGGCGGGCGATCTGCTCTGCGATCCGCCGCACCTGCCCCAGCGTCGGAATCGTCATGTCCACCGGGGGCAGCACCAGGGTGGCGTCTCCGCTGTGGACGCCGGCGTCCTCCACATGCTCGCTCACCGCCCAGAGCACGACTTCCCCGCGGTTCGCCACCAGATCGATCTCGATCTCCCGCGCGTCCTCCTCGAAACGCGAGATGACGACGGGGTACTCGGGAGAGATCTCCTTCGCCTTGCGGAGGATGCGGCTCAGCTCGTGGTGTTCGTGGGCTACCGACATGGCGGCGCCGCTCAGCACATAACTCGGCCGCACCAGAACCGGGAATCCACCGAGCCGCTCCACGATGCGTTCGGCGTCCCCCGCGTCGGTCACCTGCGCCCACTTCGGCTGATCCACGCCGATCCGGTCGAGGAGCGCACTGAACTTGTTCCGATCCTCCGCTCGATCGATGTCTCGGGCGGAGGTCCCGAGGATCGGCACTCCCGCGGCGTGGAGCCGCATCGCCAGCCGGTTCGGAATCTGCCCCCCCATGCTCACCACCACCCCGTCGGGCTCTTCCTTCTCCACCAGATCGAGCACCGATTCGACGCTCACTTCATCGAAGACGAGCTTGTCGCAGATGTCGTAGTCGGTGCTCACCGTCTCGGGGTTGTAGTTGAGCATCGAGGTCTCGCAGCCGAGCTCGGCCGCCGCCTGGACCGCGTTCACGCAGCACCAGTCGAACTCCACCGAGGACCCGATCCGATAGACGCCCGAGCCGATCACCAGGATGCGGCGCCGACCCTTCCCGGCGCGGCGGCCCACGGCTTCGTCGCGGCTCGCGTGGTAGGTGGAATACAGATAGTTCGTCTCTGCCGGGAACTCCGCCGCCAGCGTGTCGATGCGGGCGATCGAGGGTCCGATTCCCGCCGCCTGCCGCGCCTCCCGGACCCGGCCGCGGGGCTGGCCGGTCAACGCCTCGAGCGCCTCGTCCGAAAAACCCTGCCGCTTCGCTTCGAGGAGCCGCGCCTCCGGGATCGGCCAGCCGCCGCGCTCCACCTCGGCCTCGGTGCGCATCGTCTCCGCGACCCCGCCGAGAAACCAGGGGTCGATCCGGGTCAGGCGGTGGATCCGGGCCACCTCCTCCCCTACCCGCCCCTCGTCCACCGCGCGCCGGAGCGCCTGAGCGAGCGCGAACACCCGTCGGGGGGTGGCGTTTCGCAGTTCGTCCTCGAGGTCGTCGAAGGAAAAGGCCCGGGACTCGAGGCCGCGGATCCCGATGTCGAGCATCCGGAGCGCCTTTTGGAGCACTTCGGGGAAGGTCCGGCCGATGGCCATCACTTCTCCGACGCTCTTCATCTCGCTGCCGATGCGGGTTCCAGCCTCCTGGAACTTGCCGAGATCCCAGCGCGGGGCCTTCAGCACGAGGTAGTCGAGCGCCGGTTCGAAAAACGCCTTGGTGACCCCGGTGATCGCGTTGTCGAGTTCGGGGAGGGTGAAGCCGAGCCCGAGCTTGGCTGCCACATAGGCGAGGGGATACCCGGTCGCCTTGCTGGCGAGTGCCGAGGAGCGAGAGAGCCGGGCGTTCACCTCGATGACCCGGTATTCGGGCCGGGAGGGGCTGAGCGCGAACTGCACATTGCATTCGCCGACGATCCCCAGATGCTGGATCGTGCGGATGGAGACCGTCCGGAGCAGCTGGTATTCCTCGTCGTCGAGCGTCTGCGAGGGCGCCACCACGATGGATTCGCCGGTGTGGATCCCCATGGGGTCCATGTTTTCCATGTTGCAGACGGTGATGCAGTCGTTCGCCCGGTCGCGGACCACCTCGTACTCGATCTCTTTCCAGCCCCGCAGCGATTCCTCCACGAGGACCTGCGCGCCCTCCGCGTCGTGGGCACCGAAGATCCGGGTCAGGGCGGCGTCGAGCTCCGCTTCGGTCTCGACGATGGCGCTGCCGCGTCCGCCGAGGGCGAAGCCGACCCGGAGCATGAGCGGCAGACCGATCGCGGAAGCCGCTTCGAGCGCCGCTTCCCGGCTCCGACAGGCGGTACTCTTCGCGGTGCGGACCCCGATCTCGGCCAGCCGGGCGTTGAATCGTCCGCGGTCCTCGGTATCCCGGATACTGCGCAAGGGGGTGCCGAGCACTTCGATCCCGGCTTCCTCGAACCACGCTTCGAGCGCCAGTCCGCAGTTGAGCGCGGTCTGGCCGCCGAACGAGAGTAGGACGCCCTCCACCTCTTCGTCCGCAGCGATCTGCCGCACGAGATCCGGAGTGACCGCGTTCAGATAGAGCCGGTCTGCCATCCCCTCGCTGGTCTGGACAGTGGCGATGTTGGGGTTCACCAGGACGGTGCGGACTCCCTCCTCGCGGAGCGCCTTGATCGCCTGGGACCCCGAGTAGTCGAACTCTCCGGCCTGCCCGATCTGGAGCGCTCCCGAACCGAGGACGATCACCGAACCCGGCCGTGCAGACGCCCCGCTCATCGCCGCCGGCACTCCTCCAGGAACTCGTCGAAGAGAAACCCGGTGTCCTCGGGCCCGGGATGCGCCTCGGGGTGGAACTGAATGCTCCGGAACGGCCGTTCGAGCGAGCGGATCCCCTCGTTCGTGCCGTCGTTGAGGTTTTGGAACCACGGCGCCCAGCCTTCGGGAAGACGCGCCTCGTCCACCGCATAGCCGTGGTTCTGGCTGGTGATGAACGAGCGCCCGCTTACGAGGTCGCGCACCGGCTGGTTCACCCCGCGGTGCCCGTAGGGCAGCTTGAAGGTCGCCGCGCCCGCAGCCAGCGCGAGGAGCTGATTGCCCAGGCACACACCGAAGACGGGTCCTTCGAACCACCCCAGGACCCCCCGCAGTTCGGCGGCGAGCTCTCCGAGATCCCCGGGATTCCCGGGACCGTTGCCGAGCACGATGCCGGCTGCGGTCCGCGCCGCTCTCGCGAACGGCCGGAGCCCGGAAACGCGGCGGACCCGCGCGCCCCGGGAAACCAGCGAGCGGACGATGTTGTCCTTGGCGCCCACATCCACGAGGAGCACCTCGGGGCCGTCCTCAGGGCCGTAGCAGACCGCCGTTTTCGGCACGACCCGTTCGAAGACCTCGCGGCGCATCTCGACGCCCTCGGCGCGCTCGAACGCTTCCTCGAAACCCGAACCGGCAGAGGAATCGAGAGCGGCAGGGGAGAGCACCCCGCGCATCGTTCCCGCTTCCCGAAGCCGCATCGTCAGCATCCGGGTATCCACTCCCTCCACCGCCGGGACCCCCTCGGCCCGGAGCCAGTCTCCGAGCGAACGAACTCCAGCGTGATGGCTGAACCGCGGCTCGTGCCGCTGCACCACGAGTCCCTGCACCTGGATGCAGCCCGACTCGAAGGGTCCGGAGATCGAACCCTCGGGGCGGTCCGGAGGAACTCCGTAGTTACCCTGGAGCGGATAGGTCAGGACCAGGAGCTGCCCGCGGTAGGAAGGATCGGTCAGCGCCTCCACATACCCCGACATCCCGGTGTTGAAAACCACTTCACCCCGGACTGCGAGGCCGCCGGCAGCTCCGAAAGAACGGCCCGGGAATTCGCTCCCGTCCTCTAGGCGAAGTGTCATCCCGCCGCCGCCAGCGGGCAGAGTTTCCGGTTCCGAACGCAAAACCGAACGGAAATCCTAGCAGCTGAGCGGTTCGGGGGCGGGGCGGAATGCCAGGTTCAGGTTGCACCTCGTAACCCCTCGGGACGAGCGGGATGCCCCGCCCCCGAACCGCCCGGCGCTCCGCGCCGCGAATCGCACTCCTGTCGCTCAGAACCAGTCCCCCAGACTCGATCCGCGGTCAGACCGGATCGGGCGGCAGCGAGTCCGATTCGAAATCACCATGCTGTGAACGGGGGTGAACCCCCTTTCACACTTTCCCCCGCTGCGACGCTCCCGAAGCACCGCTTCGGTCGCAACCGGTGTTTTCCCGGCCGCGGGCGAGGCTCGCAGCTCTCTCGGGCGGGGCGGAATGCCAGGTTCAGGTTGCACCTCGTAACCCCGTGGGACGAGCGGGATGCCCCGCCCCCGAACCGCCCGGCGCTCCGCGCCGCGAATCGCACTCCTGCCGCTCAGAACCAGTCCCCCAGACTCGATCCGCGGTCAGACCGGATCAGGCGGCAGCGAGTCCGATTCGAAATCACCATCCTGTGAACGGGGGTGAACCCCCTTTCACACTTTCCCCCGCTGCGACGCGCCCGAAGCTCCGCTTCGGGCGCAACCGGTGTTTTCCCCGGCCGCGGCGAGGCTCGCAGCTCTCTCGGGCGGGGCGAATCCCAAGTTCAGGTTGCGCCTCGCAACCCCGTGGGACCAGCGAGACGCCCCGCCCCCGAACCGCCCGGCGCTCCGCGCCGCGAATCGCACTCCTGCCGCTCAGAACCAGTCCCCCAGACTCGATCCGCGGTCAGACCGGATCAGGCGGCAGCGAGTCCGATTCGAAATCACCATCCTGTGAACGGGGGTGAAACCCCTTTCACACTTTCCCCCACTGCGACGCTCCCGAAGCACCGCTTCGGTCGCAACCGGTGTTTTCCCCGGCCGCGGCGAGGCTCGCAGCTCTCTCGGGCGGGGCGAATCCCAAGTTCAGGTTGCGCCTCGCAACCCCGTGGGACCAGCGAGACGCCCCGCCCCCGAACCGCCCGGTCCCCAATGCCTGTTCGAGTTGTTGACAACCGGTCGGACGCCGGCTTAGTATCTGTCGCTTCCCCGCGGCGTTCGCATACGGCTCTTCGGCCCGATGGGGCAGCCGAGCGGGGCAGAGGGGTGTGTCGAGGGTGGTGGCCGGGTTGGCCGCTCCCACTTCCCCCGCGTAGAGCGAGGTTTTCCCAAGTTCATGAGAGAGGGTATGCCCGAAACCGATGATGGAGTGGCCGTAGCCACGGCCGAGAATGATCTTCCCGCAAAGATGCTGGGGGTGGCGCTCACAGAGGAAGGAGCAGAAGAAGAAGCCCTCGCCGGACGATCTTCCGGCGAGGGTGCCCCGGAGGTCGGGGACAGCGCCTCGGCCATGGGCGGGGACGGCGACGGTGACTCCCTCCCCATGACTGCCGCTGCCGCTGAGGACGGCAACGGGACGGCCGATGCAGCCGCCGAGGACGCAGCCGAGTTCGAGGCTTTTCTCGATCGGGACGACATCCAGCTCGTCGAGGGCGACATCGTGCCCGGCTCCGTCTTGCAGATGATCGGTTCCGATGTGATCGTCGATGTCGGCTACAAGTCCGAGGGGATCCTCTCGGTGGACGAGTTCCGGGATGTGGACGGAAATGTCCGGGTGCGCGAGGGCGACGAGATCGATGTCCTGGTACAGCGCATCGACAACCGTCGCGGCCATCTGGTGCTGTCTCACCGCAAGGCAGAGAAGATGAAGGTCTGGAACCAGATCGAGGATGCCTTCGAGAGTCAGACCACGGTGCGCGGAAGAGTGGTGGAGCGGATCCGCGGCGGCCTCGAAGTGGAGATCGGCGAGATCGGCGTCCGCGGTTTCCTGCCCGGCTCGCAGGTGGACCTGCGCCCGGTGCGCAACCTCGGAAGCTACAAGGGCCGGGAGCTCGACCTGCGGGTCATCAAGCTGAACAAACGCCGAGGAAACATCGTGCTGTCACGGCGGGTGGTGCTCGAGGAAGAGAAGACGAAGACCCTCGCGGCACTCGAGGTCAACCGGGTGTTCCGCGGTGAAGTGCGCGACCTGACCGAGTACGGAGCCTTCGTGGATATCGGCGGAATCTGCGGCCTCCTCCATATCCGCGAGATGTCCTTCCGGCGGCTCGAACACCCCTCCGAACTGATGAAGGTAGGGGACCAGATCGAAGTGGTCATCCTCCGCTTCGACGCCGAAGCCGAGCGGGTCTCCCTCGGGTACAAGCAGCTGAACGCGGACCCCTGGTCCACCGCGCATGAGCGTTACACGGTCGGGACGCGGGTTCGCGGCAGGGTGGTCAGCCTCACCGACTACGGCGCCTTCATCGAGATGGAACCGGGAGTCGAGGGGCTCATCCATGTGAGCGAGATGAGCTGGAGTAGCCGGACGAAACACCCATCCAAGATCCTCACCAAAGGGGATTTCGTGGAGGCCATGGTGCTTCGGGTGGACTTCAAGGCGCGCCGCATCAGTCTCGGACTCAAGCAAGTCGAGCCGAATCCCTGGCCGAGGCTGGCCGAGCATTACCCGATCGGCTCGCGCTTGAAGGGGACAGTCCGCAAATTCACCGACTTCGGCGCCTTCATCGAAGTGGACAACTCGATCGACGGTCTCATCCATATTTCCGATCTGAGCTGGAACAAGCGGATCAACCATCCGTCGGATGTCCTCGAACTGGCGCAGGAAGTAGAGGCCGTGGTCCTCAGCATCGATCCCGAAAACCGGCGCCTCTCGCTCGGTCTGAAACAGCTCTCGGACGACGCTTGGGAGGGCTTCTTCACCCGGCACCAGGAGGGAGACCTCGTGGACGGCACCGTGATCCGCTTTGCGGACTTCGGCGCCTTCGTCCAGATCGAAGAGGGGATCGAGGGGCTGCTCCGACTGAACGACATCGCCGAACCCCCTCCGGCGAAGGTCGAGGACCAACTGCAGCTCGGGCAGCCGCTCAAGCTCCGCATCGTGCGGCTCAGCCGGGACGATCGGAAGGTGGGGCTGTCGCTCAAGGCAGCCGGAGATTCCTTCCAGGGGAGCTCTGGCTCCGAAGCCTCGGTGAAAATCGGAGATATCTGGAAGCGGTGAGCAAAGCGGCGATGACCCGGGCCGGGCTCGCCGAGCAGGTCTCCCGGGCTTCCGGGGTCACCGGACGGGAAGCCAGCATCATCATCGACACGGTGTTCGAAGCCATCTCCGGCGCGCTTCGTTCGGGGGAGGAAGTCGAAATCCGAGGATTCGGCAGTTTCCGGTTGCGCGACCGGAGAGCGCGCCGCACCCGCAACCCGAGAACCGGCGAATCGATCCTGATCCCCCCCAAGCGGGTCGCCTTCTTTCGTGCCGGCAGGTTGCTGCGCGAACGCCTCGACCGGGCCGACCAGGAGGCCTCGCCGGCAGACCCGGACGAGCACCGCGCCGCCCGGGACGGCGGCGGTGAAACGCCGACGACCGACGGGTAGCAGTCCGTTTCCGCAGTCACACGGCAGCCGACCGGCGATGCATCTCGGCGCAGCCGGTTCGCCGCTGGCGGCGAGAGCCCGCGGACGCGCGCCGAAGGCGCGGCGATGAGCTCCGCCGTGCCGGTAGCCGCCCCCGAACCGCTGCAGATTTCTCCAGCAGCGGCGCCGGCCGGCGGCGTCCCTCTGCGCTTCGTGACCGCGACGGCGCTCTTCGACGGGCACGACGCTTCCATCCATGTCTTCCGGCGGCTGCTCCAGCGGCTGGGCGCCGAGGTCGTGCATCTCGGCCACAACCGGGCGGCGGCAGAGATCGCGGAGGCCGCGGCTTCCGAAGACGCGGATGCGGTCGCCGTCTCGTCGTATCAGGGAGGGCACAACGAGTTCTTCCGCTACCTGATGGATCTGCTTCGGGAGGCGGGAAGAGAGCACATCCAGGTGTTCGCCGGCGGCGGCGGCGTCATCCAGCCGGCGGAGGCGGCAGCGCTTCAGGACTACGGAGTGGCGCGGGTCTATTCCCCCGCTGACGGCCGGAATCTCGGCATCGAAGGGGTCGCCGCGGACATGCTCGAGACCGCCCGCCACGCTCGCCGACAGCGCCCTGCCGAAGCCTTCGCCGACCTGCTGGCGGCTCTTTCCGGCAACCCCGGAAAGAGAAACGGCGCCGTCGCCCGTCTCATCAGCCTCGCTGAACGGGGTGGATTCTCCGACGACCGGCGGGCCCTGCTGAAGGAGCGCGCCGGCGCCCGGGCTCCGGTCCTCGGGGTCACCGGCACCGGAGGCGCCGGCAAGAGTTCGGTGCTCGACGAGCTATTGCTGCGTTTGTGCGCCGAACGACCGGACCTGGGGGCGGGGCCGGTTTCCCGAATCGGCGTCCTGATGGTGGACCCCACGAAGCGGCGTACCGGCGGCGCCCTGCTCGGAGACCGGATCCGGCTGAACGCGATCGGCCACCCCGGAATCTTCATGAGAAGCCTCGCCACCCGGCGTTCGGGAAGCGAACTGGCGGCAGTGGTGGAGGACGCGATCCTGGTGCTCGCCGCATCGGGCTGCGGACTCGTCCTCGTGGAGACCGGCGGCATCGGTCAGGGAGATTCCCAGGTCGTGGATGTCAGCGACTTCTCCCTCTATGTGATGACCCCCGACTACGGGGCTGAGAGCCAGCTCGAGAAGATCGACATGCTCGATCTCGCCGATGCGGTGGCGGTGAACAAGGCGGATCATCCAGGAGCGGAAGACGCCCTCTTCGCGGTGCGGCGCGCATTCCGAAGGGCGCGTTCGTTGCCGCGCGGCGCAGAGGTTCCGGTGCTGCCGACGGTGGCGAGCCGTTTCGCCGACCCGGGAACCGACTGTCTGTACGCAGTGATCCGGAACGGTCTGTCCGGGGGACGAGGACCCGCCAGCGCCTCGCTTCCGAGGGGGACGCCTCCCGGCCCCGCGGGACTGATCCCACCGGCCCGGGTCGGGTATCTCGCGGAAATCGCAGAGGCGCTGCGGGCCGAACGGGAGCGGATCGCCGTCGAAGCAGAACGCGCCGGCCGAGCGGAGCAGCTGGAGGCGGCCGCCGCCGAACTCCGAACCGCCGGGACCTCCGAAGAAGCGCTGGCGGCCATCGAGAAGCATGCGGCCGCTGCCGAGCGGTCCCTCGACCCGGAGAGCCGGCGGCTGCTCGCCGAATGGCCGCAACTTGCGGATCGTTACCGGGCGCGCCTGTTCGTCATCTCGGTCCGGGAGCGAGAGCGCGAGGTGGTGACCCACCGGGAAACCCTGGCGGGCACCAAACTGCCGCGGGTCGCCTTACCCCGCTTTTCGAGCCGGCGGGACACCCTCCGATTCCTTCTCGAAGAGAACCTGCCCGGACGCTATCCGTTCACCGCCGGAGTCTTCCCGTTCCGTCGCGAGGAGGAGAGTCCGCGCCGCCAATTCGCCGGCGAGGGCGGCCCCGCGCGCACGAACCGCCGCTTCCGACTGCTCACCGCTGGCGAACCAGCGACCCGGCTCTCCGTAGCCTTCGACAGCGTGACGCTCTACGGCGAGGACCCCGCCCGCCGGCCGGACATCTTCGGGAAGATCGGCGAAGGCGGAGTATCCATCGCCACCCTCGAGGACATGTGCCAGTTGTTCGACGGATTCCGACTGGCCGACCCGGCAACCAGCGTTTCCATGACCATCAACGGACCCGCGCCGACGATCCTGGCCATGTTTCTGAACGCGGCAGTGCGGCAGGAAAGCCGGGCGTTCGAGGAAGAGAACGGGAGGCCGCCGTCGCCCGCCGAGTTCGGGGAATTGAAGGCCCGGACGCTCAGAACCGTGCGGGGCACGGTGCAGGCGGACATCCTCAAAGAGGACCAGGCGCAGAACACCTGCATCTTCTCCACCGGGTTCGCACTCCGGCTGATGGGCGATGTACAGGAGTTCTTCCTTCGGAACGGCATCCGGAATTTCTATTCGGTGTCCATCTCCGGCTACCACATCGCCGAAGCGGGAGCCAATCCGGTAACCCAGCTCGCGTTCACGCTGGCCAACGGATTCACCTATGTGGAGTATTTCCTCGCCCGGGGTCTCGCAGTGGACGACTTCGCTCCGAATCTCTCCTTCTTCTTCAGCAGTGGGCTTGATCCGGAATACGCGGTGATGGCGCGAGTCGCCCGCCGCATCTGGGCCCGCGCGATGAAGCTCCGCTACGGCGCCGGAGAGCGCAGCCAGAAGTTCAAGGTCCACATCCAGACTTCGGGGCGCTCCCTCCATGCCCAGGAAGTCCAGTTCAACGACATCCGCACCACCTTGCAGGCGCTCACCGCCACGAACGACCATTGCAACTCGCTCCACACGAATGCCTACGACGAGGCGATCACCACCCCGACCCTGGAGTCGGTGCGGCGAGCGGTGGCTATCCAGAAGATCATCCGTCAGGAATTCGGCGCCGCCTGGAACGAAAATCCGCTGTCGGGTTCCTTCATCGCCGCCGAGCTCACCAACCGGGTCGAGAAAGCCGTGCTCGCCGAGTTCGACCGCATCCACGCCCGCGGCGGGGTCATCGCAGCGATGGAGCGGCAGTACCAGCGGCACCGGATCCAGGAGGAGTCGCTCCTCTACGAAACGAAGAAGAATGCCGGAGAGATCCAGATCATCGGAGTGAACACCTTCCGGCCCGAACCGGCCTCCGGAGCTCCGGAGCGGGTTCCGCTCGCCCGAGCCGACGACGAGGAGAAAGAAGCACAGGTGCAGCGCGTCGAGGCCTTCAGGGAACGCCACCGAGAAGCCGCCGGCCCGGCACTCGGCCGCCTGCAGACGGCCGCCCGTTCAGGCGGCAATGTGTTCGCGGAACTGATGGAGACGGTACAGGTCGCGAGCCTCGGCCAGATCACCGGAGCCCTCTACGAAGTGGGCGGACGCTACCGCCGCTCGCTGTGAAGGACTTTCCCGGGCGCACCGCGCCCCAAGAGCCGCCGTACCGTGTGCTCGTCGCCAAACCGGGCCTCGACGGGCACGACCGTGGAGCGCTCGTGGTGGCGCGCGCCCTGCGGGACGCGGGCTTCGAAGTCATCTACACCGGATTGCGGAGAACTCCGGAAGAAATCGTCGAGGCTGCCCTTCAGGAGGATGTGGAGGCCGTGGGGGTCTCGATCCTCTCGGGGGCGCACCTGCCCCTCGTTCGCCGCATCCTGACCGGCATGTCGCAGCGGGGACTCGCACAGGTTCCCGTATTCCTGGGCGGACTCATTCCGGAACGGGATCTCACCGAGCTCCGCTCCCTGGGGGTGGCTGGGATCTTCGGACCCGATACTCCGACCTCCGATGCCGTAAGCGCGCTCCGAGCGCGCCTCGCCGCCCGGCGCGGAAAGCGCGGCGCCGCCTCCTCCGGATAGGCTGGTGCCCCGGGAAGCAAAGCGACCTCTCGAGACCCCGGCCGGCCCTATCGCGGCAGACCGGGGCGCCGCCCGCCCCCTCGCTTCCCGGGAATACCCCGACCGGGTCGCCGCGGCCATCCGGAGCGCGCTCGGACCGAACCCGGCGCCGCTGATCGGTGTCTGGCGGCGGGCATCGTCCACGAACGAACTCGCCAGGCTGGCGGCGGCGAACCTCGCGGAGGCTGGCGGCAGCGCATGCCCCGGCTCGGGAAGCGTCTTCGTGGCCGAGGAGCAGACCGCCGGGAGGGGGCGCTACGGTCGGAGATGGGCATCGCCGACCGGCGGGCTCTACCTCAGCCTGCTCACGGCTTCCTCCCGGGCGTCGTCCTCCCGGCAGGCATGCATCCGCGAACTCGCCCTGCTTCCGATCGCCGCCGGACTCGCAGCGGTGGAGGCGGTCCGAAGAGCAACTGGGGAGTCCGCCGCCATCCGTTGGCCCAACGACCTCGACCTCCACGGGAGAAAGATCGCGGGGGTGCTGATCGAGGCCGGCTTCGTCCGGGATCACCCGGAACTCGCGGTCGTCGGATTCGGGATCAACTGCCGCCCGCTCTCCGTGGGTTCCATCCCCGCGGGAACCGTGCCTCCAGGCTGGCTCCCCCGAGAAGTGGACCGCCCCCGGCTGGCGGGAGCGCTGGTGGCCGCATTCCGGGAGGCAGCCTCGCTGCTCGATCGGGACCCGGCCGAGCTCCGGGCGCGGTGGGAGTCGCAGAGCCCCTCGTCCCGAGGGCGTCGGTGCCGGGTTCGACTGAGCGGCGGCGACTGGATCGAGGGCACGACCGACGGCCTGGACCCGGACGGCGGCCTCCGGGTCCTCCTCGACGGCGGCGGGCGGAAAGTGATCCACGCGAGCGAAGCCGTCCGGGTGGAACACCGACTCGCGAGGCCGGAGGAATGCGAAATCCCGTGACCGGAGGGGAGGCCGCAGACTATCTCCGGGAAATCGAACGCGCCTTCGTGGCGCTTCGGGGCGGCCCGTTGTTCCTGACACCCGCTGACTGGGAAGTGGCGCGGAGTTGGGAAGAGCGGGGCATTCCCCTCTCCGTTGCCCTCTCCGGGATCCGCGAAGCCCTCTCGGAGGGTGGATCGATTTCCACCCGGACGCCGCTGCGTCGTTGTACCCGCGCAGTGGAGGGCGCATTCGCGGCGCTGCGCCGCCAGGCCGCGGGGGCCGCTCCTCCCCCGGCGGAACCCGCAGCGGACCCCGGCGGCGCCCGAAACGGACCCCGCCGCCCCGGCGAAGAACTGGAACGGCTGGCGGCCTCGCTCCGGGAGGGGACCTTCTCGCTCGCCGGGGCCGAGGGGGAGGCCCGGACCGCGGTGCGGGCGGCCGCCGGGCGGGTGATGTCGCTCGCCGGAGCGGTCGGGAGCGGCGTGGCCGGGAGCCGCGCAGTCGGGAGCGGTGTGGCCGAGTCTCAGGCGGTCGAGGATCAGCTCGCCGCCATCGAGCGGGAACTGCTCGCCCGTCTCCAGGCGGCGCTGGCCCCCGCGGCCCGCGAGAAGATCGAAGCGGACGCCCGGCGCGCGCTCGCGGGGCACCGGACGCGGATGCCCGAACCCGTCTGGAGGGAGGCCTTCGCCGGGGCCGTCCGCCGCCGAGTTCGCGAGGCCTTCGGGATCCCGCCTCTCACCCTCGCCGGGTAGCCGCCTGTGGAGGAAGTGACACGAGCTCCAAGAGCGAGCCCGTTCTCCCCGGCGGGGCTCCGCCGTGTCCCCCAACGGAAGAACAGGACATCGCCGGTCGCTCCATGCGGAGCCAGCATGGCCCCGCGAACACGCCGGGTGACTTCGGAAACGGGCTGCTAGCTCGAAGCGAGGCCGTGCCGCGCGCCGAAAGCGGCGAGCCGGCTCCTTCTTCTTCGTCCGGCTCCCCCAGAGCCGGCGGCTTTCCGGCGCCCCTCCTCGTTCTCGCCGCCGCCTTCTGGTCGGGAATCGCCCTCTCGGCTTCACTCTTCCCGAAGCAGGAGGCGTCCCCCCTCGGGTTCGCAGCCGCCGGGGCGCTCCTCGCCGCGGCTTGCCTGCTCTCCGGCACCTTCCCGAGATTCCGGCCGGACGCGCCGCCGCCTCCCTTCCGGGGCGGAGCAGCGACTGCGGCGCTGGTAGCCGCCGCCTTCGCCGCCGGTTTCCCGAGCCGTCCGGAACCCGGTTCCGCCTCTTCGCTCGCCGCCGCCGCCCGTGCCCTCGGAGCGGACCGGCTCCGGCGTCCGGTCCGCCTCGAAGGCGAGCTGCTCGGCGAGCCGGAGGACTTCGGCAGCCGCACCGTGCTCCGCCTCCGGGTGGACCGGCTGGCGGCGAACCGGAAGGAGTGGGCCGTCGCCGGCGAGGCGCGGACTACCGTGCATGGCAGCCGCGCGCATCTGCGAGGTCTCGCCCGCGGCGCCCGCATCTCCGTCTGGGCCCGAGTCGCCGAACCCCGGCCGCCAGGCAATCCCGGGGCGCGCGAGGGGTGGGAGCCGGTCGCGCTTTTCGGTTCCGCCAAGAGCGGCCTGTTGGTGCGCGAGCTCGAAGCAGGGCCGGCTTTCTGGCGGGCAGTGCGGAGCATTCGCATCGGCGTCCGGAATCGGCTCCTCGAATCGGGTCTCCCGCCGCCAGCGGCAGCGGTGGCCGCCGCGATGCTGATCGGCGACCGAACTCTGGCCCGCCCCGAAACCGAACGCGCCTTCCGGGACGCCGGGACCCTCCACCTGATGGCAGTGAGCGGCCTCCATGTGGGAATCGTGAGTTTCCTGTTCTACGGAGCCGCGGTGCTCTTCGGTGCCCGGCGCCGCACCGCGTTCACTCTGCTGCTGGGAGTGCTCCCCCTCTACGCGGCTCTCTCGGGCGGGCGCCCGTCGGTGATGCGAGCGGTGCTGATGGCCGGGGTGCTGATCATCGGGATGCGGCGCGGGCTCTTCGGAACGGCGATGAACGGGTTGGGCTTCGCCGCGCTCCTGCTGCTGGCCCACTCCCCCGGGAACGCTCTCGATGCGGGGTTCCAGCTCAGCTTCGCCGCCACCCTGACCATCCTCGCCGCCTTCCGTCCTCGGGACCCGGCGGAAGTCTCCTGGGAACGGCCGCCGCGCTGGCGCGCCTTCCTGATCGGCCCCCTGCTCGTCACCCTCGCGGCGCAGCTCGCCACCTTCCCGATCATCGCCTGGCACTTCGGCAGAGTGGTTTTCGGCGGCCTGCTGGTCGCGGTCCCTGCCGCGCTCCTCGCGGGTCCGGTACTGGGCATCGGCTTCGGCTGGATCGTGCTCGGCGGAATTCCGCTGCTCGGAGACGGGCTGCTCTTCGGGCTTCGGCAGACCGCCGAGGCCATCATCTCTCTCAGCGAATGGGGTGCTTCCCTTCCGTTCGGGGCTTTTCCGGTTTCCCGGCCCGGCCTGGCGTGGCTGCTCGCCTGGCTCGCGCTGACGGTCTTCGTCCTGGCAGCCCGTTTCCGAAGAGACCCGGCAACCGACCGACGGCTCCCGCAGGTGCTCGCCGCCGGATTGCTCGTCCTGCTCGCCCTCTCTCGCCTGCCCTGGCGGGATCCGGCGGACGGGACGCTGCGGCTCACCGCCCTGGATGTAGGCCAGGGCGACGCGCTGGTGCTCGCCCTGCCCGATGGAGGCGCAGTGCTGGTGGACGCCGGAACCGCCTTCGACGGCTGGAGCGCCGGCGAATCGGTCGTGATCCCCTTCCTCGCCGAGCGGGGGCATCGCCGGCTCCGGGCCGCAGTGGCCAGCCACGGCGATCTGGACCACATCGGCGGCTTCTCCGCGGTATTCCGGGACTTCGCGGTGGACGAAGTCTGGGAGAGCGCCGGGACTGCCGAGGACGGGCGCCGGACGGTCGAGCGCTTCCGCCGGGAGAGGAGGCGGCGTGCCATTCCGCTACGCCGCCTCCGCAGCGGGGAGCGGTTCACGCTCGGGGGGGCCGAATTCCGGGTGCTCTCCGCCGGCGAGCGGGCTCCAGAAGGGGCCGACCGGCCCAACGAGCGCTCGCTGATCCTGGTGGTGGAGTTCGCCGGCCGCCGGATCCTCCTCACCGGCGACGCCGGCAGCGCCTCCGAGCGGATGCTGCTCGACCGCTACCGCGGCTCTCTTCGCGCCGATGTGCTCAAGGTCGGCCACCACGGCAGCCGCTCCTCGACCTCGGCGGCGTTCCTGTCGGCGGTGGCTCCCCGGATCGCTCTGGTTTCCGCCCGGGCGGATGAGCGGCGCCGCCTCCCGGACGAAGGCGTCCTCGAACGCCTCGCGGCTTCCGGCGCCCGGGTGTACCGCACCGATCACTCCGGCGCGATCACCGTAGAGATCGCTCCCGACGGAAGCCTGACCGTGAAAACTTTCCACGATCGGCAGCGCCCGCCGCCCGCGGCCCGGCCTCAGTAGCCGGTGGACGAAGTCAGCCGGAACATCCAGCCTTCCAGCCAGTTCTGGAATTCGCGGTTGCCGTGGAATTCCCGAAAGAGGATGGCGTCGTCCTCGATCAGATCGGCAAACACCTGCCGGAGCGCTTCCGCGTGCTCGATCCGGGCGTTCTGCTCGTCCCCATGACGGAGCGCGTTGTCGTACGCGGTATGTTCCCGAAGCCGCCGGGGAATGTCCTCGGTGAGGAGCCGCTGGACGCGGTCGCGGTCGCACCATTCCAGATCGCCGTAGCGCGTATTGAACTCCTCGACGATGACCGAAAGCGGGTGCAGTTCGGCCTCCGGCTTTCCGCCTCCGCCGGACAACGGCGTGGGCTCGATCTCCGGGGTCTCTTCCAAATACGAAAGCGCCCTCACCGCCTCCTTCTCCGCCCGGTAACTGTCCATATCGATTCGAGGATCCCCTTGGAGAGGTCCTGCTCGACAGGAGCGGGCAGCCTGGGAACGAGGAATTCGAGGAAGATGGACAGCGTCTCCCATTCGGCCCTGGTGTAGGGAAGGATCTGGGCGAGGAAAGCGTAGGCGCGCAGGAACGCTTGGCCTTCTCCTTGAAGTCCACCTGAGGTCTGCCCGGTAGCGTTCGATGCTCGGGTCGAGGAGGGGGTCGAGCTCTCCGCGACCCTCCCCAGCCAGATAGCGGCGGGCCACCTCTTCGATCTCCCGCTGGCTGTACACCCGGCAGCCGTCGAGGGCGGCCTTCGGTGCGGTACCGCGCCTCGTGCTCGTCCACCGCGAAATGCGCGGCGCAGCGGCCCGGTCGGAAGAGCGGCTCCTTCGGATCCCGGTCGAGTTGGTATTGCTTCACCGCGTCGGCGACCGTCTGTCGGGTCAGGTTGTTCTTGAGCTCGACGGTGACCCACCGGCAGGCCGTTCACGAAGAGGCAGAGATCGAGAGCGTTCTGCGGCTTCTTCGCGCTGTATCGCAGCTGGCGGGTGACCGTGAACCGGTTGGCGGCGAACCGCTCCTCCGCCGTTGGATTCTCCGGGGACGGCGTCGGGTGGAAAAGGGTGAGCTGGTGCGGGCCATGCTGCAGACCGTGCCGCAACAGGTCGACAATTCCGCGTTTTTCGATCTCCCGCGAGAGCCGCGCGAGGAACTTCCGACGAAGGGGGCCGCCGCGGTCGAGGGTGAGCGCCTGGGCGGTCTCCGGCTGGGACTCGCCGAGGAAGGTGCACAGCTCGGAGAGGTCCACCGAGAACTCGCGGTCGTAATCGTTCGGTGATCCGCACCGCCATCCCGGCCCGTAGGATGCCGGCCGCTCCTCCACCCGGTCTGCGGCCACCGCGCGGTCCGACTCGCCGCCCGAACCGGTGAGCAGCCGGCAGACCCGCTCTTCACTTCGATGGCGACCAGCGTTTCGCCCTGCCGAAGAACGAAATCCACTTCGCGGTTCCGCTCGCGCCAATAGAAAACCTCGAAATCTCCCGCGGCAGCGGCGTTTACCAGATTTTTACTCACTGTTCGTCGGACCGGGCAGCTCGCGTGCGCCAGCTTCTCCTCCTGGGCGAGGCTGATCCGCCCGGACCGCTCCCACGCGGCCACCCGGCCTTCCCCGGCACCGACCTTGCTAACGAGTTCCGCATAGTTGAGGCTGGGCCGTTCCAGAGCGAAACCGATCAAATAGCCCAACTCGTTATGAGTTCTTGCGCTATGAGATTTCAGGGTCGGATTCGGGTTTCCCGGTCAAAGAAATCCTCAGAGCTCGGGAACGGCGGCTTCCCTCGCGTGGGCGGGGATCCGTCAGGCGGGACTCGGGCCTCGATCCGCGGGGGCGTCCGGCGGGCGGGGCGACGGCTTCCCGGAGCTTCGAGACCGCGATCGGTCAGCTGGACCGATCTCCGTTCTCCAAATCGGGTGCCGCCCACCACGGGATGTACTTCATGAGTTTCCGCGCCGCGTTCTGGTCGAAGGGCGCGATCGCTCCGGTCTTGACGGCATCCCGAATCATTCTCGACGCTTGGGAGGCGTTCCCGTCCGCGATACCGAGCCGCTTCCGCAGGGACGCATTGCTGAGAAAATCGCCGCTCAGATACCGCAGGCAGGCGTGCAGATAGCAGGTCCAGGACCGTTCGGTGGAGGTCATCTCGCTCAATTCCTTGTGGGCGTAGAGAGTGACCTTCGTGAAACCGGCCGGGGTCTGGAATGCCGGAGGCGGGAGCTGGCGCGCCTCGACCTGCTCGACTACCTTGTCGATCCCGATGCCGCGTTCTTCACAGAAATCGAACCGCCGCATGAGCGACGCGAGCGCCTCGTTCCTCGACTTCGGCGGCGCATCCACGAAGCGGTCGGTCGCCACCAGCGGCTCGCCGGGATTCGTGATCTCGATCCTCCGGTCGAAGATCTCGACCATCGGTCCCGCACCCCGAACTTCGAAATCCTGATGGATCAGGGCATTGGCGACGAGTTCCCGCACTGCTCCCGGCGGGAACATCCACTCGATCCGACGCCGTGCCCGCTCGATGACTTCGCGTGAGGGAAGCAGCGCGTCCAGCTGGTCGTTGATTCGGCCGAAGGAGATCGCGTATCCGCTCGGGAACTCCCATTCGCGGGCGTCGGCAGTGCGTCCGGCGCCGTCATATCGGACAACCCGCAGAGCCTTTCGTCCGAGCCCGGGGAAGTCGAGAAGCCTCCGGGCCAACAGGACGCCGCCGAGATTCACGATGTCCCAGCCGCCGGCGGCACCGGGGCGAATCAACCCGTCGCGGGCCAGAGCCGAAAGGGCGGCTCGCCGGCTCGCCGGGGCCGGGATGCGCAGCCGGTCGAAGAACGCGGGGCAGTCGAGCAATCGCACGACCTCGGCATCGCCCAGACCTTCCGCAGCCACCCGGGATTCGAACAGGGTTCGGTCGAAGACGCGCCAGAGCTCCCGTTCCTTTTCCGGATGGTCCCGAAGCCGGTTCGTGACCCCGCCGATCCGGAGGAACTCCTTGCCGGAGAACGCCACCGGCTGGGTGCGGGCGGCGCCGATTTGCAGCACGACCACCCTTCGTTCCTGCACTGTGGTCTCGTGGAAACGAAAGTCCAGGCGGGGAGTCGACATCCGGAGCAGCCAGATTTCGAGCGGTTCGCCGCCTTTCCTGGCTTTCGATGGCGAGAACCGGGTCCCGACGATCCGGTGGGTTCCGTTCTGGACCCCCCATACGAGATAACCGGCCGGCTTGCCGCACAGAGCCGCGCCGTTCGCAAGCGCCGACAGATACTTGCCGATGACCTGCGGATCGCTCTGATTTTCCTTGAACTCGACCCATTCGGTCTCCTGCGGCAACCGGCTGAGCTCCCGTACCAGGCTGGCGATGCGGTCCGGATTCCGGTCAGCGGTCATGGTGTCCGCCCTCCCGACCGGTTCCACTGCGTCGGATCAGGGCAACCAAATCGGCATGGACCTGTTCTGGAGCGAAAGCCGGTCAAATACGCCAAGTCGTTCCATATCATTGCGTTACGAGGATCGCGGGTTCGGGTTCGGGTCTCCCGGTCAAAGAAATCCGCGGCGCTCGGCAACGGCGGCCTCCCGAACATCGAGCTTGCCGGTGACGACATCGGCGACGAGCCGCATCCGGTATTCCTCGACCCGCTCGATGCGATTACCCGGCGCGACATCGAGGCTCGCTTCCATCTCATCACCGAACGGCGCGGCCCGGGAGCCAGCTCAGCGCATCGCCGACAGGATCGACGAGCTGATGGGTGCGGCGGGAGGCCCGGAACCGGTCGCGACCTCATCGGCGCCGGACCAGGTCATGCTTCGGTCACTGTCGCACGGCGCGGAGGTCGATTGTAAGCCGTCCGGCGGCGCGCTACAGATTTCCGCGGGCAGTCCGGCTGCCGCCGCCGAAGAAATGGACCAGGAACGTGTCGGCGGTGTTGCCGGGTATCGCCATTGCTGCGCTCATCGTGCCGTCTCCGTTTTGCCGTCGGTGGGGAACGGCGGCGACGCCTCCCTTCGGGACGCCGACCGCTGCCCCGCTTCCGGCCAGACTCTCCTCTCGATCGCGCCGGGCGCGGTCGGGCGCGATCATCGGTATGCGACGTCATCGCCGGACCGGGGACGGGACGGCGGCAGACCGGCGATGCGTCGCGGAACGCGGGGCGGGCGTTGACGGGCTGTAGCCTGACGGCTACGGTGTGCACATGTCCGAGGTCCGCAAGACCGATGTCTACGCCAGGTGGCTTGACGGGCTGCGGGATCCCCGTGCCCGGGCGCGCGTCCTCGTCCGGGTCGAGCGTCTGGCGACCGGCAACCCCGGAGACGTCAGACCCGTCGGTGAAGGCGTATCGGAACTGCGGATCGACTACGGACCGGGCTACCGGGTGTACTACAAGCAGCAGGGGCGCACGGTCGTCGTCCTGCTGGCCGGCGGGGACAAGCGTTCCCAGGACGACGACATCGCGACGGCCATGCGCCTCGCACGAAACCTGTAGGTGGGCGACATGACCGGAACCGCGACTTCACCCTACGACGTGGCCGAGCACCTTCGCACGGCGGAGGACATGGCGGCGTATCTGGAAGCCGCCATCGAGGAGGCCGGCGACGACGCCGCGTTCGTCGCCAGGGCGCTGGGCGACATCGCCCGCGCCAAGGGCATGTCGCAGGTCGCATGCGACGCCGGCCTGTCGCGCGAGAGCCTCTACAAGGCGCTCTCGGGAGAACGCAATCCGACGTTGAGCACGGTTCTCAGGGTCGTCTCCGCTCTGGGTTTGAAGCTGCGCGCCGAAGCGGCGCCCGCTTCCGGCCCGGACGCGCCGGCGCATGGTTGAAATCGAACCAGCGGGAATCCTGGTTCCTTGTAACCCATTGTAATTCTGGCTGTATTTCGGCACGAAAGGTTCACGATGTCCCAGCCGCCGGCGGCACCGGGGCGAATCAACCCGTCGCGGGCCAGAGCCGAAAGGGCGGTTCGCCGCCTTTCCTGGCTTTCGATGGCGAGAACCGGGTCCCGACGATCCGGTGGGTTCCGTTCTGGACCCCCCATACGAGATAACCGGCCGGCTTGCCGCACAGAGCCGCGCCGTTCGCAAGCGCCGACAGATACTTGCCGATGACCTGCGGATCGCTCTGATTTTCCTTGAACTCAACCCATTCGGTCTCCTGCGGCAACCGGCTGAGCTCCCGTACCAGGCTGGCGATGCGGTCCGGATTCCGGTCAGCGGTCATGGTGTCCGCCCTCCCGACCGGTTCCACTGCGTCGGATCAGGGCAACCAAATCGGCATGGACCTGTTCTGGAGCGAAAGCCGGTCAAATACGCCAAGTCGTTCCATATCATTGCGTTACGAGGATCGCGGGTTCGGGTTCGGGTCTCCCGGTCAAAGAAATCCGCGGCGCTCGGCAACGGCGGCCTCCCGAACAATCGAGCTTGCCGGTGACGACATCGGCGACGAGCCGCATCCGGTATTCCTCGACCCGCTCGATCTGGAGGCGGGTTCGCTCGATGGCGCGGTCGAGAGCTGCGGTCGCGCGGTCCAGGTACGCGGCGATGGCCCGCTGCTCCGCCAGCGGCGGAACAGGGACTGGCAGGACAGCGAATCTCCCCTCCGCAACTGCCGGATAGACAACACCTACCGACTCCCGCATCACGCTGTCAGTGAAACCGATGCTCTGAGTAACAAAGGTCACGAACATCGGATCGGTGTCCGGTTTCGGGGTCAGCACGATAAATCCAGTCGAACAGATGATGTCCGTAGCGGCTGAAGGCAACGTCCAGCCGCTCGAAGATAGGTACGGACTGCCGAAACGATCGTGTCTCCTTTCCTTACGATGCGCCGCGCTCGCGAGGGCGCCACCGAGAACCGGAGCTGCGACGGCGGCTCGAGCAGTACACCCTGTCCCACCGACCCGATATCTATGTAAGAGAAATGGTAAACGAGCGTGAAAATCCCCCGCGGCGAGTGCCTCTCCCACCGAGGCGGTGTTCCGCGCGACGATCTCCTCGAGGAAGCTGTCTCGGAGAACGGGCTTTTCGGCCGCGACCCACGCCGCTCGAAACCCATGAGGTTCCGTAGGATGTTTCGATGCGTACTGTCATGATGCTATGATGCGCCCATGCGCACCACATTGACGATCGAAGATGACATCCTGCGGGAACTGAGGCGCCTCGCCCACTCCCGGAGAGTTTCCCTGACCCGCATCGCCAACGAAACGCTGGGCGCCGGGCTGGCCCGGGCGGCCGCCGCCCAAGCGCCGCGACGGTTCCGGCAGCGAGTCTTCGATCTGGGAGAGCCGATGGTGAATCTGGACCACGCACTTCGGATCGCCGCGGCGCTGGAAGACGAAGAGACAGCTCGTGAAATGGCCGCCGAACAGTGACCGTCGTCGATCTGAATGTCCTCCTCTACGCCGTCAACTCCTCTGCACGCAGGCATCGGGTTGCACGCGAATGGCTGGAAACGGCGATCGGCAGTGATGAGCCGACCGGGCTTGCCTGGACCGTTCTGCTGGGCTTTCTCCGTCTGAGTACGCGCCGCGGAATCATCTCGCAACCCCTCGGCGTGGAAGCGGCCAGCCGCCTGGTCGCCGACTGGCTCGCCGAGCCCGGCGTGCGCCTGGTAACCGAGACCGAAGAGCACTGGCGGCATCTCAGCGACCTGCTCGCACACACCGGAACCGGCGGCAACCTCACCACCGATGCCCACCTCGCGGCCATCGCCATCTCCCGTGGCGCCACCCTGGTCTCTTTCGGCCACGACTTCGACCGCTTCCCGGGCCTTCGCTGGTTGAACCTTTCCGCAAAGCCCATCTGACCTATGAATGGAAGCTGATATAGCGATCGATGTCGTTCGAGTGACTTCGTAGTATGGGGATATGGGTATGGGGATGCGTCGAGTGGAAATTCATCGGGCGGGAGCGATGCTGGTCCCGTGGTAGTAGTGCGCCAGGATCTCACGGTAGTCGGCGCCGGCCGCGGCCATCCCGTACGCACCCGCCTGACACAACCCGAGCCCGTGGCCCCAACCGCGTCCGGTGAACCACCACTCGATCACTTCTCCTTCGCCGTGCCGACGCGGTTCGGCGAAAAACAGGTTCTCGGAGATCCCGAGGAGCCGCCGGATCTGGAGCCCGCGAGCTTCCCACTCCCCTTCGGTGCCCACGAAGCGGAGCCGCACGATCCGCCCGGATCGGCCGTATTCCAGCGGCTCGAGCGCCACGATCTCTCCGATCGGGCGCACGCGGGCGACCGCGGCGGAGAGATCGCGGTTGTTCTTCGGAACCAGCCAGGTGCTCTGCCGGGAGAAGCGGTCGAGCGCGTCGCCGCGGTCTTCGAGGATCAGGGCCTCGAACTCGATCCCGGCTTCGTCATCTGGCCGAGAGGCGGCCTCCCCGGGCCGAGGTCGGTATCGCACGAAGTCGCCCACCCGCAGGCGGAGGCGCCCTACCGGGACGGCGAGGGGAGCAGGATCCGCGCGTCCCGGGATCCGGACAGGACGCACTTCCCGAAAAAGCCGAGCCTCCGAAGCCGGTTCGATCCAGAGAAGGTCCCGATCCCGGTCGGGAGGACCGCTCCTCTCGGGCTCTACCGCGATTCCGCCGGCGCCGGCCTCACGGACCTGTCCGCGCCGGAAGAGGCCGGGATCCCGACCGAGCAGGCGGGCGGCGAAACCGACCACTTCCCGGCGGCTCACCGTCCGACGGGGATCGAGGCCCGCTTCGCTGGGGTCGAAGAGGCCCTCGGCGAGCAGCCGGCCCACCGCGGGCGGCCCGCCTCCCGCCAACGCGCTTCCATCCGGCCCCGGTCCGCGGTACAGCCCCTCCGGATTTCGACACCGAACCGCCTCCACGAGCTCGGCGAAGCGGCCGAGAGTCAGGGGCCCGGCGGGTGTTGCCTCCGCCGGATCGACCTCGCAGACCGGGAGGCCGAACCACTCCACCGCCGCCGCCACGATCCCGAGGGCCTCCTCGAGGGAAACCGGTTCCCCGAGACCGGAGCCGGAGAAGCCGTCGGGGAGGGCTCCCGCCATCCGGGCCACGGCAGCGTCGAGAGGGTCGTCGGCGGGGGCCGGGGAGATCAGGGTCGCCCCGCCTGCTTCGCGGACGCAGGCGCGCGCCACCAGGTACGGCGTCGGCGTGGAGAAGACATTCTCGGCATTTTCGGTGTGGCCGCCGCAGGCGGCGGTATAGAGAGCATCGATGAGCTTCCCGTCGTGGTACAGGACTTCACCGGCGGTTTCGCGCACCGCGGCGTCGGTCAGTGGATGCTCCGCCGCGGCGCCGCCGTACACCTGGCAGGCAGGGCCGCTGCAGATGTCGTAGCCGCGGTCCCGATAGACCTCTCGCGGGCGCAGCGCATAGGTGCGGGCGGCGAGCGCCTGCGCTTTCAGCGCCGCCAGCTCGGGGAAGAGGTCCGGAGGCAGTTCGGAGGGAACGACGCCGCGCAGGTACTCCTCGAGCGGCACCCGATTCACCACCGTCACGCCGTCACCGCGCCGGTAGAGGATCAGGACACCCCGGTACGGTCTTCCCTCCCATTCGAGGAACCCGCCGGCCGCGGGCGGCTCGACGGTCAGGGTGACGCCGCCGGGGATCCGGAGCGCAGCACCGCCGAGAGGTCGGATCAGGAGCGCATCACCGGAGGCCGCCGGCAGCTGGAACACCCCGGCCTGGGGGAAGCCTTCGGCGCGCAGCCGCTCGGCCTGCGCCTCCCAGGACTCACCCGGGGCCGGGGAAGCGAGCACCGCGAGGGTGCGGCCGGTGTCCGGATGCCGGGCCATGCGCACCCCGCTCTCGCTGCCCTGCGTTTCCCGAAAGGAGGATGCGGCTCCCCGGGCCCGCTCTTCGTTCGAGAAGGAACCGAGCGCGAGAACCCGGACGCTCCCTTCGGTCTCGGGCGAAACGACGACCTCGACCGCCTCGATACGCAGATCCCCCGCTCGCAGGAAAAACGCCGACGGCGCCGAGATGCGCGCCGCCGGGACTCCGTCCGCGAGGCCGACGCGCAGCGCGGGGTTCGGCCCATCCTGCGCGAACCGACCCTCACCCGCTGCTGCCAGCCCGGAAAGGAACGCGAGCACGGACGCTCCGGCTCGAAGAGCCCGTGAGCGGGCGCCTCCTCCCGGGCCTCTCCCGGGAAGAGCGCTCCGCTTCCAGGCAGTGCGCATCGCTCCGCGCTGCCCATCCACGCCCTCGCGGACCCTAGCCACGCAGACCCTCACCACCGACAGCTATCTGGAGAAGAGATCGTAGGGCTGTTCGTTGTACCAAAAGACCAGCATGATCTCGAAGTCGGATCCGGGATAGTCGTCGGGGAGCGGCAGCAGCTGGGCGCCGCGCAGAGCGCCGACCGCAGCGTTGTCGAAGCCGGCCACCCCCGACGGCACCACGACCTGCAACCAGGCGATCTCGCCGCTTCGCAGCACGCTGATGGCGATCGCCACATGCCCCCGCTCGTAGGTGGCCGCATAGGGGATGTACCAGTTTCGGCGGACCTCGGCGATGAGCCGGCCGATCCAGGGCACCAGATTCGCTCCCCGGTCGTCGTAGTAGAGGGTGTTGTTCCGGTTGGACACCAGTCCCCCCTCGGGGTTGCGGAAACGCTTGTCTTCCAGAAACCGCCAGATGTCGGTGGGAGTCCCCTGCTTTCGGCGCTCCGCTTCCGCCTGGATGCGGGCCTTCGTCCGGGCCATTTCGTCGCCTCGCTCCCGTACCGAAGCGGCGGGGTCGTGGATTCGTCGGCGGAAGGCGTCGGCGTCGAAGCGGAGATCCGGGGGGGAGGCCGCGTCCGCTGCTGCCGCCGCCGCGTCCGCTTCCGGTGCCGCTTCCGGTGCCGGCTGCTCGGCGATCAGGAGGGGCGGCTCGGGCTCTTGGGCTCCGGCAGGCTCCGAATTCGGGGCCTCGGGGTCGTCTCCCCTTTCCCGGTCGGTGAAGAACTCTTCGGAATCTCCCTGAGAAAACGGCAGATCGTTCTGAAAGCCGGTGTTCGGGGCGGCGATCATGGCTTCGGGAATCACGAGAGGAGGAGCGGGGTCTGCGGGCGGCGGAAGGGCGGCCTCCTCCTCTGCTGCGGGCGCCGGCGCCGCTTCCGGAGCGGGCAGCGGAAGCGGAGTGGGTGCCGCAGCCTCTTCGAGAGGCGGCGCCTCGAAGGCATAGAGCAGCGGATCTTCCTCGACCGGCGCGAAGGGGGCAGAGTCCTCGCCTCCGGCAGGCAGGCCCAACCCGAACGCCAGCGCGAGAATCAGCGAGTGGAACACTGCCGAAACCCCGGCGCCCACGAAACGCCGCCTTTCGGAGGCGCCGAGGAGCCCCTCCACCGCCCCCCCCCGACTGAGACCCGAAAGCGTGGAAGGCGACAGGGCCTTCGGCAGCTTCCGGCGGGGACCCGCGCCCTGCCGCCGGCGGAAGGGAGGCGCGCCGGTGCGCCGTTCGCGGGAAGAGCTGGCGCGGCGTCCTGGGTCCACC
This sequence comes from Vicinamibacteria bacterium, assembly GCA_963422395.1. Taxonomy (GTDB): domain Bacteria; phylum Acidobacteriota; class Vicinamibacteria; order Marinacidobacterales; family Marinacidobacteraceae. Next base: position 1,945,093 of record OY729431.1, read on the forward strand.
AGGCCGAGCTCGCGAATTCCCGAACTCATCGTTCGGGGGACGAGGCGGGTTCTCCGCCGTCATCGCCGAAGCGTCCCAGGTGGAGGACGGACTGGACCGCTCGCTGCCCGGCTATCGCCGCGGTGGCTTCGAAGCGATGGACCGCGCCCTCGGTCCCGGTGGGGACCACCGTGAGTTCGAGCGTGTCGCCCGGCAGGACCCGGCGGCGGAAACGAACCGCAGGGACTTCCAGCAGCACCCAGGACCCCGCTGCCGAGGGAAACCGGTCCGCGAGGAACCTCCGGGCGCACTCGGCGAAAGCCTCCAGGACGAAGACCCCGGGAACCACCGGAGCGCCCGGAAAGTGCCCGGCGAAAAAGGGCTCCTGCTCGGGAAACCGCCGCTTCGCGACGATCCGGAGGGGGTCGGATTCCCCGCTCCCCAGCTCGATCTCATCGAGCAGGGGCCGCACCCCCTCGAAGCTCGTCATTACCGCCCCGCTGCCCGCCCCCTCGGGGAGGCGCTCCGCTCAACGACCCGCGGGAAAAGCGCGCTGCCCTCCCGACACACCGAGAGATACCGACCGAAAGGCCCCCCGGCAACGGTTCACCCCACGGCGATCCCGCGCTCTGTCGTCCACGGGCCAGTCAGGTTCCCGCTTCAGGGCTCGCTCTGGCCTTCGCTCAGGGCGTTGAACCGGGTGATCACCGCACCCGATATGTCGAGCGCAGGATCCATGATGAAGGTGAGGCCGGGAGTGACGCGGAGGATGAGCTGGATGTCCTGCTCGCGGGCGATCTCCTCGACGACCGGGCCGAGTTCCTGCTCGAGAGCGGCGAAACCCGTGGTCTGCTTCTCGTTGAAGTCCCGCTGCTGGTCCTCGAGCCAGCGCTGCAGATCGGTCTGCTTGCGCTCGATGTCGCGGGTCAGATCGGCGCGCGCCTCCTGGGAGAGCAGCTGGGAACCGGCCCGGTTCGTCAGGTCGCGAATCTCCTGCTCGCGGCTCTCGCGGGCACGCAGGATCTCTTCCTGCAGCGATTGCAGCTCCGTGAACATGGTTTGGCCTTTCGCGGATTCCTGCGCGATGCGGTCGATGTCGATCACCGCCACTCGAGTGGCCTGCCCCGCCGCGACGGCCGGAAGGCCGAGAAGGAATCCGGCAAGTGCCGCCGGAAGAAAACGGTTCATCACCCTGGTCAACTCCTGAACGCTGAATCAGCCTGAAACTGCGGGCCGCTCCCCGCTACGGCCCCCGGAAGGTGGTCAGAAGGTCGTTCCGATCCCGAAGACGAAAGCCGTGGGCCGGTGGTAATAGTCCCGGTGAGGATTGTAAGCGAAGATCAGCCGGAACGGCACATTGAGCATCGGGATGAAGACCCGCATTTCGATCCCGGTGGAGGTGCGGAAGTTCTGAAGCATCGAGAAGCTCCAGGACTGCTCCTCGGCGAAGGCGTTGCCGGCGTCGAAGAACAGGATGGCCCGGAGAGGTCCGGCCAGCGGGATCGCGTACTCGGCGTTGAAGAGGAGCATCTTGTTGCCGCCGAGGAGCTGGCCGCGTTCGTTGCGGGGCCCGACCGAGCGGATGTAGTAGCCCCGGATCTGGTATTCGCCGCCGAGGAAGAAGCGGTTGTAGTAGGGGACCCCGGTCTGCTCCACATTGAAGATGTCGAGCTCCTCACCTTTCGGCGGAGGGGTGCCGCCATAGCCGTGCAGGTAACTGCCCATCAGCCGGACCCCGAGCGAAGTGGCGCCTACGACCCGGGTGTGGAGCACGGTCTCCAGCGTGGGTTTGTAGTAGTGGACATTCCCGCCCAGCTGGCCGCCGGCCACATCGAAGGACGCGGTGAGCTTGCGGCCGGTGCTCGGGAAGATCGGGTGGTCCACCGTGTTGTACACGAAGGTCGGGCTGATCTTGCTCTCCCGGAAGTTGCCCGACAGGCCGTAGAACCGGGGATCGAGGTAGGTGCTGTTGTAGTAGAGGTCGTAGAGGTTGAGGACGATGTCCGGATCCGGCTCGCGGATGGTGATCACCGAGTAGCCGTAGTTGAGGAAAGCGCGCGACCAGCGGCCGATGGGAATGCCGAAGACCAGCCGCCCGCCGATGTCGTCGCGGGTGAACTCCCTCAGCTTCAAGGTCCGCTTGAAGACATCGAAGCCGAGGGTGACCGGCTTGTCCATGAAGTACGGATCGGTGATCGCGATCTGGTAGTTCTGCGTGCGCCGCCCGGTCTGGATGGTGAAGTTGGCGGTCTCGCCCCGGCCGAGGAAATTCGTGGTTCCGAACGAGGCGTTCACGAACACTCCCTCGAGACCCGAGACCCCGGCGCCGAAGGTGAGCTGGTTCCGGTTCTCCTCGACGAGATCGAGGGTGACATCGAGCCGGGTCTCGTCGTCCGGGCTCGGCTCGATCTCGGGTTGCTCGATGGGCCGGAAGTAGCCGAGCTGGTTGATGCGCTGGATGGACGCCTTGAGCAGCTCCATGTTCATGATGTCCTGCTCGTTGAGCCACATCTCGCGGCGGATCACCCGGTCCTTGGTGGTCGAATTCCCCCGGAACTCGATGCGGTTCACGAGGAACTGGTCCTCCTCGGCCAGGTTCACCACCACATCCACCACCCGCGCCTCGGGCCGGCGGTGCCAGGTCGGAAAGCCGGTGAACTGCACATAGCCCCGGGCGCCGTAGATCTCGCGCAGCGAATCGAGACCCTTCGTCACCCGGGACTCGTCGTACACCTCCCCGGTCTCGAACGGGAAGAAGCTCCGCACCAGATCGGCGGGAAACACCTCGGCGCCCTCCACCGTGATCTCGCCGACCCGGTACTGCTCGCCCTCGACCACCGGAATCGTGATGTCCATCCATCGCTTCGGGCGCTTCCAGAACAGGAAGGACCGCGAAAAGCCGTCTTCGTATTCGAACTGCGGCGGACCGAAGGAAACATCGAGATAGCCGCGTTTCAGATACTCCTGCCGGACACTCTCGATGTCCTCGGCGTACTGCTCTTCGGTGTAGGTGGACCCGCCGAGCAGCGCTCCGAGCGCGTGGCTCTCCCGCGTCTTCTTCATCGCCCAGCGCAGCACCCAGTCGTCGAGCGCGAAGGCGCCCTCGAAGCGGATGCGGCGGATCCGGATCTGCTGTTCGTCGCGGATGTCGAAGACCACACGGACGCCATTCGGCTGTTCGCTGATGTCGCTCGTCACCGCACCTTCGGTGCGGCCCTCGTCCACCAGCATCTCTTCGATGATGTCGCGGGCGCGGACCACCTTCTCCGGATCGTAGGGAGCGCCTACCTCGATCTCGTTCCCTTCCTCCTCGAACTTTTCGAGGATGTCGTCGTCGTCGAGCTCCTCCGAGCCGACGAACTCGAGGCTCACCAGCCGCGGCCGTTCGTGGACCACGAACACGACCCGCTTGCCCCGTTCGCCGTCCCGCAGCTCGAGGCGGAGATCGTCGGCGAAACCGGTGTTCCAGAGGGTGCGGAATTCGGCCCGGAGCGCTTCCCGGTCCACCGGATCGCCCGGCTTCACCGTGAGATGCGCGAGCCAGGCATCGGTGGCGATCAGGTCGTTCCCCTCGATCACCACCGCCTCGACGGTTTCCTGCTGCGCGGGTAGGAACCCCGGGGGCGGCCCGCCGGCGGCAGCGGTTCCGGCTCCGAGCAGCACGGGCAGCAGCGCCGCCATCGCTGCGGCGAGGGAGAAGCGGGTCATCCGACGAGCACCTCCTCTCCCGAGGTCTGCGGAAGCAGTTCGCCCCCGCGCTGACGCACCACGAGTTCCCCCTTTTCGAGAACCATCTCCACCGGGACGCCCGGTCCCACTTCTCCGGTGAGCACCGCTTCCGAGAGGGGATCCTCGACATGCCGCTGGAGCGCCCGCCGCAGCGGGCGGGCACCGTAGGCGCGATCCTGAAGCGTGTTCCGGAGGAGGAATGCCTCGGCTTCCGGCGAGAGTTCGACCGTGAGGCCGCGCTCGCCGAGTTCGCGGTTCATGCGCCGGATCATGCGCCGCAGGATCTCGGCGAGATCCGATTCGGTCAGCATGTCGAAAACGACCACCGCGTCGAGGCGGTTCAGGAACTCGGGGCTGAAGGTCTTCTTCACTTCTCCCTGGATCAGTTCGCGCATCGCGCGCTTCCGCGGGTCCGGATCCGCCGACGCGAAACCGAGCGATGCCGGCTTCGAGAGGCGCCGCGCCCCGAGATTCGAAGTCATGATGATGATCGAATTCCGGAAATCCACCACATTCCCGAGGCCGTCGGTGAGCCGGCCGTCTTCGAAGACCTGCAAGAGCAGATTCCAGACATCGGGATGCGCCTTTTCGATCTCGTCGAGCAACAACACGCAATACGGGTTGCGGCGGACGCGCTCGGTCAGATGCCCGCCTTCCTCGTGTCCCACATAGCCCGGCGGCGAGCCGATGAACCGCGAGACCGAGTGCCGTTCCAGGTACTCGCTCATGTCGAAACGCAGGAGCGCCTGTTCCGTTCCCAGGAGGAACTCGGCGAGCGAGCGAGCGACCTCGGTCTTCCCCACCCCGGACGGTCCCAGGAACAGGAAGACGCCGCCGGGCCGGAGCGGGCTCGCGAGCCCGGCGCGGGTGCGCCTGATGGCCCGCGCCACGCTCCCCACCGCCTCGTTCTGCCCCACGATCCGCTCATGGAGCTCTTTCTCGATCCGCAACAGCTTGCGGCTCTCTTCCTCCTCGATCGAGCCGAGCGGGATTCCGGTCCAGTCGGCCACCACCTCGTCTATGTCGCGGCGGGTCACCAGGGGCCGGTCCGCATCCCTGGTCTCCCAGCGGTTGCGGATCGCCGCGAGACTCTCACGCTCGGCGTTCTCCTGGTCCTGCGCCAGCGAGGCGCGCTCGAGGTCGTCCCCGGCCAGCGCCCGGTCCTTGCGTTCGCAAATGGCGCGGATCCGCTTGCGAACCTCGGCGAACTCCCTCGAGACACTGCTCTCGCGCAGCTTGACCCGCGAACCCGCCTCGTCGAGGAGGTCCACGGACTTGTCGGGAAGGAACCGATCGGTGACATAGCGCTGCGCCTGGCGCACGGCCGCCTCGATCGCGTCCGGTGCGTAGTGGACATGGTGGTAGCGCTCGTAGCGCTGCTGCACTCCACGCAGGATGACCAGCGTCTCCTCGTCGCCGGGCGCCTCCACCCGGACTCCCTGAAAACGCCGTTCGAGGCTCCGGTCGCGCTCGATATGCCGGCGGAATTCGGCCGGGGTGGTCGCTCCGATGCACTGGATGCCGTCGCGGGAAAGCGCGGGTTTCAGAATGTTCGCGGCGTCGAGCGAGCCCTCCGCCGAACCCGCGCCGACCAGAGTGTGCAGTTCGTCCACGAAGACGAGGAACGACGGCGATTCCTCGAGCTCCTTGATGATCGCCTTGAGCCGCTCTTCGAACTGCCCCCGGTATTTGGTTCCGGCCACCACCAGGGAGATGTCGAGCGAAACGATCCGGCGTTCGGCGAGGAAGATCGGGCACTCCCCGCTCACGATCCGGCTGGCGAGCCCCTCGACGATGGCCGTCTTGCCGGTCCCCGGCTCTCCGATGAGCACCGGGTTGTTCTTGCTGCGGCGGCATAGGACCTGGATCACCCGCTCCAGCTCCGCTCGCCGGCCGATCAGCGGGTCGAAAGCCCCTTCGCTGGCCGCCTGGGTCAGATCGCGGGAAAACTCGGCGAGCAGCGGAGTCTCGCGGAACCGCTGTCCGGCCTTCCTCCGGCCCCGTTCGAGGGCGATGGCTTCGCGGACGGTCGGGGCGCGCACCCCCTGCCGGGCGAGGATCGCGGCGGCCCCCGAGCCCGACTCCCGCAGCACGCCGAGCAACAGGTGTTCCGTCCCGATGTGTTCGTGATGCATCCGGTCCGCTTCTTCCTTCGCGTGCTCGAGCACCCGCTTCGACTCGGCGGAGAGCGGAATCCCCGCCGAAGTCGAAACGGTGTCCCGCAGCAGGACATGGCTCTGCACCTCACCGCGAACGCGTTCGATCGAGATGCGCAGCCGTCCGGCGACGGCAGCGGGAAGCTCCCGGAGGAGGCCGAGAAGCAGGTGTTCGGGTTCGATGGCGTTGCCTCCCAACTGCGACGCCTCGTGCCGCGCGAAATAGATGGCTCGCTTGGCGCGCTCTGTATAACGCTCGAACACTGGCAAACCCTCCGGCCCTGGAGATCCAGGAAGCCGCGGACGACCGGAATTTAGCAGCCCGTGGACGAAGTCACACGGCAGTCGACCGGCGATGCCCAGTCCTCCCGGTGGGGGCCCCGGCTGAACCGCTTCGCTCTTCGTTGCGAATCAGTCGGAATACGCTCGGTATGCCTCCCGATTCGCGCCTTGTCCGCCAGGCGCCTCCCCGGTCTCGGTGCTCGCGCCACTTCATCCTGCTAGCAGCCGGCACCGACGGTCCCGGATCCGACGGACGCCGGAGCGAGCGATCCCCCCGAAAGACGCCAGACTACATCGCAGCGCCGGGCGACTTCCACGCTGTGGGTAGCGATGATCGAAGTGAGCCCGTGAGCGGCGTGGAGCGACGCCAGCAGGTCCAGCAACACCCCGCTCGACCCGGCGTCGAGATTGCCGGTGGGCTCGTCGGCCATCAACAGGCCCGGGCCGCCGGCGAGCGCCCGCGCCACCGCCACGCGCTGCTGTTCGCCGCCGCTGAGTTCCTCCGGGCGATGGCCGGCGCGGCCCGAGAGCCCCAGTTCGGCGAGCAGTTCCGCCGCCCGCGCCTCGGCGGCACGCCGCGGAATCCGACGGATCCGCAGCGGGAGGGAGGCGTTTTCGACAGCGCTCAGTTCGGGGAGCAGCCGGTGGTGCTGAAACACGAACCCCACCTGGCGGTTGCGGAACGCCGCGGCCTCCCGTTCCGGGAGCTTCGAGACTTCCTGCCCGGCGAGGCGGAGGGCGCCCCGGTCCGGCCGGTCGAGCGCTCCGAGCACATGGAGCAGCGTGGTCTTCCCCGCCCCGCTGCGGCCGGTGATGGCGGTCATCTCCCCGCGCCTCACCGCGAGGTCGAGGTTGCGCAGCACCGGAATCCGCGCCGCGCCGGTGCCGAAGCTCTTGTCGAGCCCTCGGGCTTCGAGCCAGGGGTTCACTGGAAACGCAGCCCGTCGGTGACCACGAGCGAGGCCGCCCGGCGCGCCGGATACACGGTGGCCAGAAAGCACACCACCGGCGCGAACAGACAGACGAGCGCCACATCGCCGGGCAGCAGGGTGAAGGGCACCGCGGTGATCTGGTACACATCCTCGGGAATCCGGATGCGTCCGTCGAGGAGGCGGCAGGCGAGGATGCCGAGCGCGGCCCCGAGGCCGGTTCCGGCGACGCCGATGACCGCTCCCTGTGCCATGAAGAGGGCCATCACGCTGCGCTTCGTCGCTCCCATCGAGCGGAGGATGGCGATGTCGCGCGTCTTTTCGGTGACGGTGACGATCTGACCGGCCACGATGTTGAGCGCCGCGACGCCGATGATGAAGCTGACGAAGAGCGCCGCCGCCAGCTTTTCCAGCCAAAAGGCCGAGAACAGCGTCGTGTTCATCTCGATCCAGTGGATCGTCGAATACCCCGGGCCGAGGGCCTCCCGCACTTCGCGGGAGAGATCGCGGACCGCGAACATGTCGGCGACCCGAGCCTCGACATGGCTCGCTTCGCCGATGAAGCCCATCAGCCGCTGCGCCTCGGCGAGCGGTATCAGCGCCCAGGCATTGTCGTAGTCGTAGAGGCCCAGCCGAAACGATCCCGCGACCCGAAAGCGCCGGCTGGCCGGAATCGCACCGAGCGGGGTCAGCCGTCCTTCGGGGACCACCAGTCGCACCGGGTCGCCGACGCTCACCCCGAGGGAAAGCGCGAGTTCCTCGCCGAGCAGCACCGGCGGCGGTTCTCCGGGGGTTTCGAGGCCGAGGTCGGCGAAGCGGCCGGCGGTCATCCGCGCGGCGAACTCGCTCACCGCCGGCTCGAGCGCCGGATCCACTCCTTTCAGGGTCACGAGGGCGGAACGGCGGCCGAGCGCCATCGCCTTCCCGTAAACGACCGGAGCCGCGGCGACGACGCCCGGAACCGCCGCCACTCGCGAGGCCGCCTCGGGGTAATCGGTGAATCCTTCGACGGACAGGCTGAACACCGTCAGATGCGACAGGGCCCCGAGGATCCGGGCGCGCAGCTCTCCCTGGAACCCGGTCATGATGGCGAGCGCAACCAGCAGGATCGCGACCCCGACCACTACCCCGAGCGCCGAGATCGCCGAGATCACCGAGATGAACATCCCCCGCTGCCGGAGCATCAGGTAGCGAGCCGCGATCTGGAGCTCGAAGGGAAGCGACCGGGCCAGGGCCGCCGTCACCCGCCGGTGGACCGACTTCGCGTCCGCGCTCAACGGCCTTCCCGGGGCCTCAGATGGGGGAAGAGGATCACATCGCGGATCGCCGGCGAGTCGGTGAGGAGCATGGCGACCCGGTCCACGCCCACGCCCACCCCGCCGGTGGGGGGGAGGCCGTGGCGGAGCGCTTCGATGTAGTCCCAGTCCATCGCGTGGTCCTCGGCGTTCTGCCGGCGGGCCATCTGCTCCCCGAAGCGCGCCGCCTGCTCGTCAGGATCGTTCAGTTCGGAAAATCCGTTCGCGATCTCCAGGCCGCCGGCGAAGAGTTCGAATCGCTCGGTCCGCTCCGGATCGTCGGGACTCGCCTTCGACAGGGGCGAGACTTCCACCGGATAGCCGGTGACGAAAGTGGGCTGGATCAGACGGCGCTCGACGAGCGCCTCGAAGAGGCTCACCAACAACTTGCCGGCGCTCTCCTCGTCCGGCAGCGGCAACTCGAGGGTGCGGTGGGCCGAAGCGAGCGGGGCGGGGCGCCGCAGATCCTCCGCTTCGAGGGGCAGACCGTGCTCTCGAAGCGCTCGCCGGGTGGCCTCGGCGAGGGAGACCCGCCGGAAGGGCCCCTCGAAGCGGATCCGGTTCCCGGCGAAGACCGCCTCCGGCCCGCCGAGCGTCTCCGCCGCCGCCGCGATCAGGAGGCGTTCGGTGAAGTCCATCATGTCCGCAGAGTCGCGGAACGCCTGGTAGAACTCGAGCATGGTGAACTCGGGGTTGTGCCGGGTCGAGAGGCCTTCGTTGCGGAAGTTCCGGTTGATCTCGTACACCCGGGGGAAGCCCCCCACCACCAGTCGCTTGAGGTAGAGCTCGGGGGCGACGCGGAGGAAGAGATCCACCCCGAGGGCCCGGTGGCGGGTCTGGAAGGGCCGCGCCGCCGCGCCGGTGGCCAGCGGCTGCAGCATCGGAGTTTCCACTTCGAGGAAGCCGGCGTCGTCCAGGAAGCGGCGCAGCGTGCTCACCAGCACTGCCCGCCGGCGGAACACCTCGCGGGTCGCGGGATTGCCGAGCAGATCGAGGTAGCGCTGCCGGTAGCGGGTATCGCGGTCGGCGAGCCCGTGCCACTTCTCCGGCAGGGGGAGAAGGGCCTTCGCGAGAAAGGAGAGGGAATCGGCGCGCACCGTGAGCTCGCCGGTGCGGGTGCGGAACAGGGCCCCGGCGACCCCCACCCAGTCGCCGAGATCCAACTGCCGGCTCACCGCGAAATCCCGCTCGGGGAGCACATCGCGGCGGAGGTGCGCCTGCAGCGCCCCGGCGCCTTCCGAGAGCCGGAGGAAAGCGGCTTTGCCGAAGGAACGGTGGGCGGTGATCCGCCCCGCGACGCTCACCCGCCGCTCCGCCTCGGGCATCGCTTCGAGTTCCGGACCGCCGCGGTCGCCGAACGCTGCCGCCGCCTGTTCGAGGGTGTGCGTCGCCGCGAAACGGCTGGGCCAGACGGGGACCCCGAGTCCGGCGATCTCCTCGAGCTTGCGCCGCCGCTCGCGCTCGCCGCGGCCCGAGGCGGACGACTCCGCGGTCGGTTCGCCGCTCATGCTCCCTCTTCCCGAGGCGGAGAGCCCGAAATCGGAGAATCGGGGGCCGGCGGGCTCGGCTCCGATGAACTCGGCTCCGGAGAGCTCGGCTCCGATGAACTCGGCTCGCCGGGCTCGACGACGACCAAGCCGCGGCTCTTCATCACCCCGTCGAGCACCGCGTGGACGAAGGGCGCCGCCGCCTCCCCCGCATAGCGGCGGGCCACCTCGATCGCCTCGGTCAGCACCACCCGGGGAGGGGCGGTCTCGATCAGCAGCTCGGCCACTGCCACCCGAAGCACGCTCCGCTCCACCCGGCCCATGCTCTCGCGCCATTGGGGGCGGATGGTCTCGGCGAGGCAGCGGTCGATCTCCTCGATTCGTTCCCAAACCGCGCGCGCCAGCCGCTCGGCGAAAGCGAGGTGCGCAGCGCTCGCGCGGGTGAGATCGCCCACGGCGGAGATCGTGCTCGGAGGCGGACCGGGGTTCGCGTCCCAAGAGGAGAGCATCTGGGCAGCGAGTTCCCGGCCGCGGCGGCGTTTGCGGGCGGTTCGCGGGTCCATCAGCAGGTTCCGGCGGCGGATCAGCGCGGCAGCGGCCTGAATTCGAGCCGGGATTCGGGCACCGGGCCGAGGTCGAGAGCTCGCCGCTCCTCCATTCGTTCGCGCGCTCGGAGCAGGCCGGCCACCGCGTGCGCCGCCTCCTCCCCGCGGTTCCCCTTTCCTCCGCCGGAACGGGCCTCCGCCTGCGGCAGCGTTTCGACGGTGAGCACCGCGTTCCCCACCGGGACACCGGTCCGGACGCCGATCTCCAGGAGAGTTCCGGTCACCGCCGCGCCCAGCACCCGGTCGTGCGAGGTCTCCCCGCGAACGATGGCGGCGCAGGCGACCACCGCATCCACCAGGCGGCGCTCGGCGAGCCAGCCGCTCAACTGTGCCACCTCGAAAGCCGCCGGCGCCGGATGCAGCGACACCCGAGCGCCGCGTTCGGCGAGCCAGCGTTCCGCGGCGGACGCCAGCCGGGCGGAAGGAGCGTCGCGCTCCGAGAAGACGACCCCGACCCGATAGCCGGCGAGCCGGTCCCCGGTCGGATCGAGCTCGCCGCCGTCAGACCCCACGGAACCGCGGCGGGCGCTTTTCGAGAAAGGCGCCCAGCCCCTCGCGCAGGTCTTCGCTCCGAGCCAGCGAAGCGAAGAGCGCCGCCTCGAGCGCGAGTCCGTTTTCGAGCCCGCCGCCCCCGGCTTCCACCGCGAGCAGGGCGTTTCGCACCGCGAGCGGTCCGTTCTGGAGCACCCGGTCGAGCAGCGCCGCCGCGCCGCCGATCGGGTCTTCGTCCACCGAGTCCACGAGACCGGCGGCGAGCGCCTCGCCGCTCCCCACCGGTTCGCCGGTGAGGATCATGCGCAGCGCCCGGCCGCGGCCGATGAGACGGGGGAGGCGCTGGGTGCCGCCGTATCCCGGGATGGCCCCCAGACGGACTTCGGGGAGCCCGAGCTTCGCAGCGGGCGCTGCTACTCGAAGATGGCAGGCGAGCGCCAGTTCCAGGCCGCCGCCGAGCGCGTAGCCGCCGATCGCGGCGACCACCGGCTTCCGGGTGCGCTCGATGCCCGAAAGGATCTCCTGCCCGCGGCGGGAGAGCGCGAAGGCGGCTTCCGAGGTGAGGCCCGAGAGCTCGGAGATATCGGCACCGGCGACGAACGCCCGCGAGCCGGCGCCGGTGAGCACGATGCCGCGGACCTCCGGATCGCCGCCCTGCTCGGCGAAGGCGGATTCGAGACGGGCCAGCGTCTCGCGGTTCAGGGCGTTGAGCGCCTTCGGGCGGTCCACGGTGATGAGCGAGAAGGGATGGCCGGCGCGGGTCTCCCGGCGCTCGACCCGGACGCTCCCGGAATCTTTCCCGGGTGCACCCCCGGGCACTCCTCGGGGGGCGCTCATGAGCCAGCCTCGCGGGGCTCGCGCGGTGCGCCGTTCCCGAAGGCCTCGACGATCATGGCGATGCCCTGCCCCCCGCCGATACAGGCGGTGGCGAGGCCGTAGCGGCCCTTCGAGCGCCGGAGCTCGAGCAGCAGGGTCAGCAGCAGGCGGGTGCCGGTAGCGCCGAGCGGGTGGCCGAGCGCGATGGCGCCGCCGTTCGGGTTCAGGCGTTCGCGGTCGAGCCCGAGCTCCCGTTCGACCGCGACGATCTGGGGCGCGAAGGCCTCGTTCCCCTCGATCGAATCCATGTCCTCCAGGCGGAGCCCGGCAGCTGCGAGCGCGGCGCGGCTCGCCGGAACCGGACCGAGGCCCATGATCTCGGGCTGCACTCCGGCGGTGGCCCAAGCGACGATCCGCCCCAGAGGATTCGCCTGGCGCGCGGCGGCGCTCGTTTCCGAAGCGAGCACCAGCGCCGCGCCCCCGTCCGCGATACCGCTCGCGTTTCCGGCGGTGACCAGGCCGTCCTTGCGAAACGCAGGCCGGAGTCGGGCGAGACCCTCGAGGGTGGTTTCCGGGCGGCGGGATCCATCCTCCGAGACCTCGATCTTTCCCTTCTTCGTCTCGACCATCACCGGAACGATCTCTTCGGCGTGCCGGCCGGCCCGGTAGGCCCGCTCCGCCGCCTGCTGGCTGCGCAGCGCGAACTCGTCCGAGTCCTCGCGGGTGACCCCGGTCCGTTCCGCGACTCGCTCGGCGGTGTCGGACATCGTGAGCCCGCAACGGCCGTCGGTGAGGGCGGCGACCAGGCTGTCTTCGAGAACGCCGTGGCCGAGGCGCAGGCCCGAGCGCGCCCCCCGCAGGACGAAGGGCGCCTGGCTCATGGACTCCATCCCGCCGGCGAGCACCACTTCCGCTTCGCCGGCGAGCATCGAGTGGGCGGCGGAGATCGCCGCCTGGATTCCCGAGCCGCAGAGCCGGTTCACGGTCAGCGCCGGAACGGCATCCGGGATGCCCGCCCGGAGCCCCACATGGCGGGCACCGTAGATCGCGTCCGCGCTCGTCTGCTGGGCGTTCCCGACCACCACCTGATCCACTTGCTCCGGAGCCACCCCGGAGCGCTCGATCGCCCCCTTCGCCGCTTCGGCTCCGAGCTCCACCGCAGTCAGCCCGGAGAGAGCGCCGAGGAAAGGCGTCATCGGCGTCCGCGCTCCGCCGAGGATCAGAATGCCGGCTCTGGGAGCGGCAGCGTTCGCGGGCGGGCTCATGGCGCGCGAAAGGGTATCGCGGGGAGGACGAGCGAGCGGGCCCTACCGGGTTCCGAGCCCTTCGAGCCGAGCGACCCACCGACCGAACAACGGACAGGCCGCTCTCATCCTGGAGATTCCGATTTCGCGAGGCTGTCAGAGGTCCGGTTCGAGGGGGTCCGGTAACCCCTCCACGATGCGGACGGTCTCGACGCTCAGGTACACGATGCGCCGGATGGCGGCGATCAGCTCGCGCGGGTCGTCGAACCAGGCGTTCGGGTCGTTCACGATGCCGCTGTGCTTGTGGTGTGAGAACCAAGACCCCGACGGGGGTCCGGATAGTCGAAGCCGACCTTCCAGCCCCACAGCTGCACCCCGCAGTGGCGCAGCTTGACCCCCGTCGCGATGATGATCTCGTCGCGGGCGGGCCGCATGTCCTCGACCGCCTTCCGTGGCAGGATCGTGCCGCGCTCCCTGCGCCGGCCCTTCGGCTTCGTCCCGCCGGCCTGGACGGGGATGATCTCGCCGTTGGCGAGCGAGCGGAAGGTTGACGACGTAGCGGTCGTCTTCGAGACCGCCGACGACGAAATGGGTGAGAAAGTGCGCGTGTCGCCGCGCGGTGCGAGTGCCGTCTGCATGGTGCCGCCTCCTTGGAAGGGCGAGAGGGAACGGCGACAGCGGCCTCTCTCCGGACCGTCTGCCTCCGCTCCCGCTTCCGGCCGAACCTCTCCTCCCGGCGGCGCGGGAGCTTCCGGGGAGCAGGCAGGACAGCGGTCGTATTGACGCCTATACGGACAAGGGAGCTAGAACGCGATCCAGCCGTTGTTGCCTCCCGCGCTTGTGCTTCGCCTCGCCGGAAACGTTCACGGCGCCACACGCCGCTTGGCGGTCGTAATCGGCGCCGCTGCGGGCGAGTTGCCCGCAGTGTCTTGACTGCACCGCAATCGTTGCGTAGATTGGGCTCCCGGAAGAACGGAGGACGTGACCATGGCGAGTATCACGATCCGCAACCTCGACGACGACGTGAAGACGCGCTTGCGCGTGCGCGCCGCCGAACACCACCGCTCCATGGAGGAGGAGGCGCGGCTGATCCTGCGCGAGGCAGTGGGGGGCAAGGCGGACTCGCGGAACCTCGCGAGTATCGTGCGTTCGCATTTCGGGCCGGACAACGGCGTGGACCTGGAGTTGCCGCCTCGCGAGGCTGGGCGCGAGCCGCCGTCTTTCGATTGAGATACGGCCATGGCCGTGCTGTTAGACACCAATGTGGTGTCCGAACTGATCCGCAAGGCGCCCGATCCGGCCGTCGAGACGTGGGCCGCTGGCCACGCCCTGGAAGACCTGTTCTTCTCGGCGGTGGGCGAAGCGGAGCTGCGCTACGGCGCCGCCATTCTGCCGGCAGGCCGGCGGCGGGAATCGCTGGTCTCGGATATCCAGCGCATGCTGAGCGACGCCTTCGATGGCCGCGTGCTGCCGTTCGACAGCAGGGCGGCCCGCGCCTATGCGGATATCGCGGCCATGCGCCGTTCAGCCGGCCGCACGGTCCCGCCGGCGGACTGCCAGATCGCAGCGATCGCCCGTTCCCGCGGCATGGCGGTGGCCACGCGCAACGTTCGCGACTTCGAAGACATCGAGATCGAGGTCGTCGATCCGTGGACGGCGGCGTGAGTGGTACAACCGAGGCCTTCGCGCGGGTCAGGATCGACGCCCTTCTTCGGGATGCGGGCTGGGACCTGACCGGCGGCGCGAGCATGCTGTTCGAACACGCGCTGCCCGACGGCACACAGGCCGACTACGCGCTCTGCGACCGGCAGGGCCGGCCGATGGCGGCGCTGGAGGCCAAGCGCGAGCACCGATCCCATCGCGGCGCAGGATCAGGGACGACACTACGCTGAACAGCTCGGCATGCCATTCGTCGTTCCTGTCGAACGGCGAGGAAGTGCGGTTTCTGGATCGCGAGACCGACGCCCACGCCCGCCGGATTGCGGGCTTCTATGCCCAGGACGACCTCGAACGGCGGATCGCCGCACGCCGGAACCGGCGCGATCTGTCGACGGCGCCATCGACAGCAGGATCGTCGACCGCGACTACCAGATGGAGTGCATCGAGGCGCTGTCGGCCGAGGTCTCACGCGGGCGGCGCAAGCCGCTGGTGGAGATGGAGAGGCGGAAGCTATTCTCGCCACACTCGAGAAGCGGGCAGCCGACGAGGCTGACCGATTCATCACCGGTATCGAACATGCAGTCTTCCCGTCGAAAGCGCCGAATGGGTGGAAACGATCCGTCAAACACCCGTGGAAAGGCCACCCTACCGCAAGATCGTGGAGACGATCGAAGCGCTACAAAGAAGTTCAAGAAATCATCCGTAAATTACTCTTACTCTGCACTTCGTGTTGAGCTTTCGCACATGACACCGCCTGTTGAATATGAAACAGATGAAGCTCTCTTCGAGTTGTGTAGAGGAATGGCACAAATGGCGCCGGGCGCCATGTTCGCGCGTCCTGATACGGTTGATCTCGACCAGAGCACTGAGAACGTAGTCGCCGCCATCGAAGCGGCCATGCAACACTATCCGCCGGACGAACGGTGAGGTGTGAGCGGCATTCGATGAACCGATCGCATGAGAGGAGTATCTACGAAATCCTGGACGGGACTCTGTTCAGGAAGGTCTGATCAAGATGATTTTTTAGTCGGATTCTCGATATCGGATGGAGCTCGGCTTCTACGATTCGTGAGGAAACCTCGAGTGCCGACCTTCATCGGCAGTATTCCCCCGCGCCGGGCAAGAGAGTCAGGCTCCGGGCAGCCCCCTCGGCTCTCTCCCCGAGTCTTCTCAGCAGGCGCAGCGCTCTTGCGCCCGTATCACCACTCTCCTGGCTTGGAACAGGTTCACCAGCGCGCAAGTCGCCACCACCCGATGCCAGTTCTTCTCGATGCCTCGGTACCGCACCTCCCGAAACCCGAACACCCGCTTCATCACCTGAAACGGATGCTCCACCCGAGCCCGAACCCGCGCCTTCCTGACGTTCGCCGCCCGCTGCTGCTCGGTGAGAGGCTGATTCCGAAACGCCTTCCGCTGTGTGAAGTCCTGTGCCCGCGGCGCTACTTCTCGAATCACCTTCCGTTGCCCGCAATACGCCTTGTCCCCCCACACCCGCGTCTCCCCTCCGTGGAGCAGCTCCGCCAACACCTGCGAGTCGTGCACATTCGCCGCCGTCGCCACCACCGAATGGATCTGCTTCGTCTGCGAGTCCATCCCGATGTGCGCCTTCATCCCGAAATACCACTGCTGCCCCTTCCGTGTCGAGCCCATCTCCGGATCCCGCGCCTTCGCCCGGTTCTTCCTCGAACTCGGCGCCGTCAGGATCGTCGCGTCCACGATCGTCCCGTTCCGCACCCGCACCCCGTGCTCCGCCAGATACTCCTGGACCTGCTCGAACATCCCCTCCGTCAGGTCGTGACGCTCCAGCAGATGCCGGAACTTGCACACCGTCGTCTCATCCGGCGCCCTCTCCCGCCCCAGGTCGATCCCCACGAAGCGCCGCATCGAATCCGACTCGTAGAGCGCCTCCTCCACCCCGGGGTCCGACAGGTCGAACCACTGCTGCAAGAAGTAGATCCGCAGCATCCGATCCAGCTCCACCGGCGGTCGCCCACGCCCCCGCTTCGGATACACCGGCGCGATCGCCGCGCACAACGCATCCCACGGCACCACCCGGTCCATCTCTTCCAAAAACCGACGACGCCTCGTCTTCTTCCGAAACCTGTCGAATCCCGCTTCCGCAAAGCTCTTCTGACGCATATCAACCCCCACCGCCATTCCTCAGACGATACAAATCAGAATACCCCAAACGAAATCAATAAATCAGAGGGTCCAAGGTACTGGTTCGATGAGTACGCGCTACGACAACTTAGCTCGCTCGCCACAGCAATTGAGCGGACTCGAGACGACGCAATCCGTGAAGCGTTGTGGTGCGTTTTCTCGCGTCTCATCATTGCCAATCAGTCCGGCGCATCGCTGGCGATGGACCTGTCGCATAGCCGACGCATCGGAAGTTCAAACTCGCGCCCGCAAAGCCGTTCCGCAAGTTCCTCTCCGCCGTGGAACGCGTCACCGCAAACTGCATTGACAGCAGGAATCGGAGCGGCGGGCCGACGACATTCCTGTCCGAACTGAAGCTGCAGCCGAAGCTACCGGCGAGACAGGAGGCCATGCTTGCTCGGTACATCGACGACATGCAGCGCGCTGTCGGCGAGACCTCCCGAGTCCTCGCGGAGGATGGGAGGGCAGTGAACATGGTTGGCGAAAATAGCATACGCGGTACGTTCATCCGCAATGCAACGATCATCGAGGCGGTGCTGGCACTGCGAGGCTCCGCTGCATTGCGCGCCGTTCTCGAGAGCTGCCGGCGAACCGCCGATATCTGCCTCCTCCGTCGAAACAATCGGAAACAGCAACGCTAGGCAATCGCCTCCGGCGCGAGGTGATACTCACGTTTGGGAAGGCAGCGTAGCCGTCGAAGTCCAGAATGTCCGGCGCTGCTCGATTCGACGCATTCCCATAGCCATACCCGCATACTGTGAAATCACCCACCGACATCAATCGTCCCATGAGGCTTTATCCACAGACTGCTAGCGGGTTCCTAGTTCTTCGAGTCGGGCGACCCACCGGCCGAACAACGGACAGGCCGCCTTCATCCGGGGGATTCCGATTTCGCGGGCGATGGAAATGCCGGTCGTCGTCTTCTTGAAACCCGCAGCGAGGCCGTAGAGTCGCTTCGAGGGGGCGCTGGTCGGCGAGTCGTCGATCTCCTCCGGCGCGCCGCAATCGTCGAGGATCGTCCGAACCTTTCTGCTGTCCACTCCAAGGTGTTTCGCCAGGATCTCCGAGTCGCTGAACCACAGGGATTCCAATTCGAACATGGACACATAGGGCACGAACCGCTTCCGCACCTGGTCTTCCCCGAACTGACCGGAAAGTTTTTCAACCGTTGCCTCCATCAGGAGGCGGGCTTTCTCTTCGTGCCCGGTGATCCGCTTCGATTTCTGGTAACCCGGCCAGGTGTTGCGGATTCCGTAGTAATCCACGACGAGCGTCACCCAGGTATCGGACCGCTGCTTCAGATGCGTTCCGATATCCCGCTCGGCCCGGCCGAACTGTACATTTCCTCCCCGTTTCCCGAGGATGGTCGGCGTCATCGAAACATAGGCCCGATCTATCAGGTAGGGAGCGAGGACCGAGGCGACGAATATCTTCTCGGTCTCCCCCTCGACGAGGGCAACGACCTCGGCAGGCTTACCCATAGACCGGACCGCCGCTGATCACATTCTTGGTCCAGAGCTCGCCAGTGCTGTATTCCTCGAGCCACTTTTGAAAATCTCTCTCGTCGAGCCGCTCGAAACGGGATTCCCCATTCCGAAGGGAGACCACCACGATGTCGTCGATCGAAAAGCAATCCACGAACAGCGGGGACTGGGTGGCGGCGATCACCCGGGCCTTCCGCGACGCACTCTGGACGAGCTCGCCCAGGATGTGGATCGCCGCAGGGTGGAGTCCCAGCTCCGGTTCGTCCACGACGATGGCCGACGGCGGATTCGGCTGCAGCAGCGCCGCCGCCAGGCAGACGAAGCGGATGGATCCATCCGACAGCTGGTGCGGCTGCATCGGATAGTCCGATCCCCTGGCGCGCCAGGAGAGCCGCACTTTCACCTTCGGTCCAAACCTCTCGGGCTGCAGCAGGAAGTCGTCCAGGTAGGGCACGACCAGACGGCACGCCTCCAGGATCTCGCGATACGCACTCGGCGCAGATGTTCGCAACCGCAGCAGGAACGGCGCGACATTCCTCCCGTCCCGCCGGAGCCGCTCGTTGTCCTCCACGATCTCGTCGTGCCGCATTCCCGCGGTCGCGCTGGTGTCGTGGAAGTGGTAGATCGTCCAAGCCCTGACGGCCTGACAGACGGGCAAGCTGTAGCGCCCCTGCCCCTCCGGGTCGCTCTCGACTTCCTCGACGAGTCGGGAGCGGCCGTCCGGGCTGTCTCCGAGCTCCCACCAATCGTGTTGCCCGGGCTCGAAGTAACGAGCTTCGTGGGTCAAGGCGTATTTCCGCGGCGTTTCTTCGATGTCGAAACGATGACCGCGCGGACCGAAGCGGGTCTCGAAGTGCATCCGGCGCGTCGTCTTCCGCCCGCGGAAAAGGAGATCGCCGACCCCGCCGCTTTCGCGGATGTACCCATCCAGGTCGTTCTCCATGAGCGACCGGAGCAGCCGGAAGAACGAGATCAGGTTGCTCTTGCCGGCGCCGTTCGCGCCGATCAGGACATTCAGGTTCTTCAACTCGAAGTTCTCCAGCGCGCGGATGGACCGGAACCCACGGATCGTGATCCGGTCCAGGCGCGCGGGGGTGTCCATCGGCATGACTCAGCGGCGGGAGCAGGCAGCAGCCCCCGCGCACGATGGTAAACGCCCCCCCCCGGGGGGGCGTTTGCGCGAAGACAGCAGCTGGACGGTCGGCCCTCCCTCAGGGGGCCGCCCGGTTAGAATTCCGTAGTGGCCGAGGCGGGAGCGCGGGGGAGCGCCCGGCAGCCGCCGCCGCCGCGAGCCGGGGGCCGGGAAGAACCGCAGGACGGGGGCCGGGAGCTGGCCAACCCTTTCGTCCCCGGTGCGCTCGGGCTGCTGCTGCCGGGGCTCGGCCACATCGTGCTCGGGCGGCCGGGAACCGGGGCGGTGTTCCTGGCCACCATCGGCCTGCTCTTCGGCTTCGGGATCGGGATGGAGGGAGAGCTGTTCGCGCTCGAGGCCGGAGCCCCGTTGACACTGCTCGCCGGGCTCGCCGAAATGGGCGCCGGCGGCCTCTATGCCGCGGCCCGGATCTTCGGGTTCGGAGAAGGAAATCCCGCTGCCGCGACCTACGAATACGGCTACGCCTTCCTGATCGTGGCCGGCCTCCTGAACCTGCTCGTGGTGCTCGACGCCTGGGACATCGCCACCGGGGCTCGGCGGGCCGACGACGACGACGGATCGGCCCCTGCCGGCAGCTCGGCTCCCACCGACGGATGACTCATTTCGCCGCGCTCACCCTCTTCGCGGCGCTGGTGTCGCCGGCCTTCGCCTGCCTGATGCGCGAAGGGCTCCGGGCGCGGGTCCGGTTCACGCTCTGGGCCTTCGGCTGCTTCCTGGGCTTCGCCTTCGGAATGGGCTGGATCATGTTCCTCCTGGGCGGCTGATCCGCATCATCGTGGCCGCTAGCGCGCGGCTCGATCCGCCCGCTGCTCCGCTTCCCTTGACCGGCGTCCTGCCGATCCTGGGGATCGCGGTTCTCCTCGGGATCGCCTGGGCTCTCTCCGAGAATCGCCGCCGCTTCCCCTGGCGGATCGCGCTCTGGTCGCTGACCCTGCAGCTCGGCTTCGCGCTCCTCGTCCTCAAGAGCTCGTTCGGGGTGGCGGCGCTCGCCGCCGCGGCGAACGGCGTGGACCTCGCCCTCCAGCAGGCGAACGCGGGGATCGAACTGTTGTTCGGCCCGCTCGCCGACCGCGAACGGTTCGGGGTCATCCTGGCGATCTCGGCGCTGCCGGCGATCGTCTATGTGGCCGCGGTCTTCTCGGTCCTCTACTACCTGGGCATCCTGCAACTGGCGGTTCTCGGCATGGCCCGGGGGATGGTTCGCACCCTCGGCACCAGCGGCGCCGAGACCCTCGCTGCCGCCGCCAATGTATTCATGGGGCAGACCGAGGCTCCGCTGATCGTGGCCCCCTATCTGAAGCGGATGACCCGGTCCGAACTCCACGCGGTCATGGTCTCGGGGATGGCCACGGTGTCCGGCGGGATGCTGGCCGCCTTCATCGCCCTCGGAGTGGACGCCCGCTTCCTGCTGGCGGCCAGCCTGGTGAACGCGCCGGCGGCGCTGCTGCTGGCGAAGATCCTCGTCCCCGAGCAGGCGGTTCCGGAAACCGCCGGGCGGGTGGAATACCGGGTGGAGCGCACCTCGGTGAATCTGATCGACGCCGCGGCGGCCGGGGCTTCCGCCGGAATGAAACTGGTGCTGAATGTGGTGGCGATGCTGATCGCCTTCCTCAGCATCGTGGCGCTCATCGATCTGCCCCTGGGAGTGGTCGGCCTTTCGCTTTCGGGCATCCTCGGCTGGGTCTTCGCTCCGGTCGCCTTTCTGATCGGAGTTCCCCTCGGCGAGGTCGGAACGGTGGCAGCGATGCTTGGCAGGAAATTGATCCTGAACGAGTTCGTCGCCTACCTCGATCTGGCCGCGCTCAAGGCGGAAGGAACGCTGTCGCTCAAGAGCGAAGTCATCGCCACCTTCGCGCTCTGCGGCTTCGCCAATCTCGGTTCCGTCGGCATCCAGATCGGAGGGATCGGCGCGATCGCTCCTGCCCGCAAGCAGGATCTGGCCCGGCTCGGACTGCGGGCGCTCGCCGGCGGCACCATCGCCACCCTGATCACCGCGGCCATCGCGGGAATGCTCACCGCCGCACCGTGAAGCAGCCGGCAGCGCCATGAAGAAACCGGTCGCGGCGCAGCTCGACGCCGCCGCGGAAGCGGTGCGGAAGCGGATCGGCGATGGCCAACCGCTCCCGAAAGCGGGTCTGGTGCTCGGCTCCGGTCTCGCGGGGGCCGCCGAAGCGGTCCGGGACGCCCGCTCCCTGCCGTATGCGGAGATCCCCGGACTCGCCGCCTGTTCGGCGCCCGGCCACCGGAGCCGGCTCGTCGTCGGGGAGTTTCCGGCGGAAACCGGGCCGCCGCTGCCGCTGTTCGTGCTCTCGGGAAGACACCACCTCTACGAAGGCCGGACTCCCGACGAGGCGGTCTTCGGAGTGCGCCTCCTCGGCGCTCTCGGCGCCTCGAAGCTGATCCTCACCGCTGCCACCGGCGCTATCCGCCCCGGTCTCGAAGTCGGCGGTTTCCTGCGGATCAGCGACCATCTCAACCTGACCGGAGCGAGTCCGCTCGAAGGGCCGGAACCGGGGCCGGAGCCGCGGTTTCCCGACCTGACCGAGGCCTGGGACGGAGCGCTCGGAGCGGCGCTCGGGCGGGCCGCCGCCCGGATCGGGGCGCCCTTGCCGTCCGGGGTGTACGCCGGAGTGCGCGGGCCGCAGTTCGAAACCCCGGCAGAGATCCGGATGCTGCGGACGATGGGGGCCGATGTGGTCGGCATGTCCGTCGTGCTCGAGGCGATCGCCGCCCGCCCGCTGGGAATTCGCCTGGCCGGGCTCGCCTTCGCGTCGAACCTCGCTGCCGGAATTTCCGACCGGGCGCTCGACGCGGGCCAGGTGAACGAAGCGGCGGAGCGCGCCGTCCCCACCCTGATCCGCCTGCTCTCGGCCGCCGCCGCCGAACCAGAGTTCCGGGGAGCCGGTAGGTAGCCCGCCAGGAAGCCGCAGCGGAGGACGCCCGCTCCCTCAGACTATTTCGAGTCGAGCACCCCCACATAGGGGAGCTGGCGGTAGCGGCCGGCGTAGTCGAGGCCGTATCCGACCAGGAAGTGGTCGGGGACCACGAAACCGGTGAAATCGGCCTCGATCGGCATCCGGCGGCGGCCCGGCTTCGACAGCAGCGCCACGGAACGAAGGGAGCGCGGCGCCGAGGGGGTGACCGCCCGAACGAGTGCCTCGAGCGCCGTTCCGGTGTCCACGATGTCCTCGACGATCATCACCTCCCGGTCCGTGAGCGTCTCCGGGTGGTACAGCTCGACCGCCGGTACGCCGGGCTCGGTCCCGTCGCCGTACGAGGCCACCCGGCAGAAATCCACGGTCAGCTCCATGCCGAGCGCATCCAACCGGCGGGCCAGGTCCGCCGCGAACACGAAGGCGCCGCGGAGCACCACCAGCAGGTGGAGATTGCAGTCGGCATGAGCGGCGGCGATCTCTTCGGCGAGCGTCCCCACCCGTTCGGCGAGGATCTCCGCCGAGAGGAATTCGGCGGGTCGGGAGGCCCGGGGCACGCTCCGGGCCGACGGAGAGGAGTCCGCCGGGCTGCGAGCCTCGATCACTGGCAACCTTGTGGATGAAGTGGATCGAGGGCGGTGAACCACCGGCTGTCAGGTGGGAAAGAGCCCGAAGGTGACGCTGATGACCCCCACCGCCTCCACCGGTTCGCCGTCCTTGATCGCCGGCTCCCAGCGGTAGAGCCGAGCGTGGCGGCGGGCGGTCTCGACGCAGGCGCGGCAACCGGACTTGATGACGCCGAGCACCTCGGTGCTGCCGTCGAGCTTCACCAGCACCTGCAGCATCACTTCGCCGCTGACCCGCCGCCGTCGCGCCGACTCGGGATACGGCGGCTCCGGAGGTTCGTAGATCAGGCGCGGCTCGATGTCGTAACCGCCGGGTCGGTAGGCCCCGCCGCCCGAACCGCCGCCCGTTCCGGGACCGACCCCCCAGCCCTGCCCTTCCCCGGTACCGATGCCGTCGCCGCCGCCGATCCCTCCGCCCTCTCCCGCGCTCGGCGCGCTGTCCCGCCCGCCGTTTTCGCTGAAGGCGGAAAGCGAGAGGCCCGGAGCCGCAACCGCCTGCGGGGAAAAGACGCTTCCCAGTGCGATCTCCGAGAGATCGGGCAAGTCGGCGAGGTTTTCGAGATCTTCGAAACGAAGCGGGCGGGGCTTCCTCGGCGCGATCGGCGCCTCCCGCGGAGTCTCGGTCTCGGGTTCGGGTTCCGGCGGCGGGGTCTCGACCCGGACCGGGATGTAAGCGCTGATCCGCTCGCCGCGGCTGCCCCCGCCACCACCTCCGCCTCCCGGGCCCTCGCCTCCGGCGATCCGGAAATCGAAACGGGGAATTCCGTTCCGACCCTCGGACGACGACTCGAAGAGCTGCCAACCGGGGAAGAGAAGGAGCGCGGCGATGGCGAGATGGACCGCCGCGGACACCGCCGCCGACCCCCGCTTCCAGAGGGGTGCTCCCGGCCCGAAGGGCGCACCACCCGACGAGAGACCGGCGAGCCAGTTCTCCGAAGGGCGGGGCGGAATTCGCACGCCCGCCGCTTCCGGACTTTCCGGTTCCGGGCTTGCTGCAGCGTCCATCAGATCTGTTCCGACCTCACCCGAACGGGGTCATGCTAGCAGTCTGCGCCGCAGAAACGCGGCGGGCCATATGGTGGTAGCGACGAGCGGACGGTCGGGCTGCTCGGGAGTTGGGACCGGGGGGCGACACGGTTGCGTGGCATATAACTCATTTTATATCATACACTTACGGAAAAGGGGCGAGGGCGTCTCGGATCCGGGGAGGGATGGTTCCGATGGGCACGCGTTTTCGTCAGTATCAGCCGGGGCAGCTGCTCTTGTTGCCGCCGGATCTGCGGCAGTGGGTTCCGGAGGGGCATTTGGCGCATCACATCAGCGATGTGGTGGACGAGCTGGACTTGTCTGCGTTCTACGCGCCGTATGCGGGGGACGGGCGGCGGAACGCGCCGTATGACCCGCGGATGATGGTGAAGGTGCTGATCTACGCTTATGCGACGGGGGTGTTTTCGTCGCGTGGGATTGCGCGGAAGCTGGAAGAGGACGTGGCGTTTCGGATGCTGGCGGCGAGGAACTTCCCGAGGCACCGGACGATCTGCGAGTTTCGTCGTCGGCATCTGGGGGATTTCCGGGAGTTGTTCGTCGAGGTGGTGCGGGTGGCGCGGCAGTGCGGGCTGGTGCGTTTCGGCAGGCTATCGCTGGACGGGGTGAAGGTTCGGGCGAACGCGAGCAAGCGCAAGGCGATGAGTTATGGGCGGATGCTGGCCGAGGAGCGGCGGCTTGCGGCGGAGATCGCGGGATATTTGGAGCAGGCGGGAGAGACCGACGAGCGGGAGGACGCGGCCCACGGGGCGGAGCGGCGCGGCGACGAGTTGCCGGCTGAGCTGCGGCGCCGGGAGGATCGGTTGGCGGCGATCCGGGCGGCGAAGGTGCAGCTGGAAGCGGAGCAGCGGGCGCGGGACGAGGCGCGGGGGCGGGTCCCCGGACAGACCCACAGTCCGGGGAACGGTCGGCGCTACCAGCGCGCGCATGGGGAGCCGAAGGCGGAAGCGCAGGGGAACTTCACCGACCCCGAGAGCCGGATCATGAAGACGAGCGCCGAGGGGTTCCAGCAGTGCTACAACGCGCAGATGGCGGTGGACGGAGAGAACCAGCTGGTGGTGTCGAACCAGCTGACGGCGAATGCGGGCGACCAGGGGCAGCTGCCGGCGCTGCTGGACCGGGTGCGAGAAGAGTTGGGCGCGGTGCCGGCGGTGGTGTTGGCTGATGCCGGATACTGCAACGAGCGGGACCTGGCACTGCTGGAAACCCGCGGGATAGACGGGTATGTCGCCGTCGGACGGGAAGGGCGGAAGCGGGCGGCGGGCACTCCCGCGAAGCATCACCCGGCGACCCGCCGGATGAGAGAAAAACTGGCGGCTCACGCCGGGCGAAAGATCTACGCGGCGCGGAAGTGGCTGTCCGAGGCGCCCCACGGGTGGATCAAGGAGGTGATGGGGTTCCGGCGGTTCAGCTTCCGGGGGCTGCGCAAGGCGCAAGGAGAGTGGGACCTGGTCTGCCTGGCGTTGAACCTGCGACGGCTCCCGGGGTTGCTGGCAGCGTAAACGCCTGCCCCGCCCCGCCCTGGCCCCCATCAACCCGCCCAATGGCCCTCCGGAGCGCCTTCCCGAACTCCCCTCCCGCCCGAAAACTGCGCGATCCCGCCCCATGACTCCGATCACGCGCTCCCGAACCCCCGAATCTCCCACGCGCTCCCGAACCCCCGATCCGCCCCAACCTTCCTGCGGCGCAGACTCCTAGGTGTGACCTTGCGGCAGGTTGTTCACGCGAACCCGATGCCCGGAACTCATGGGCATCCACAACCCCTCAGCACAAGGAGCAGCCCGCATGAACATCCACAAGTCCGCCAAACTGACCCCGCTCGGTCGAGAGATCCTGGTTCGCCGCATCACCGAGGAAGGCCTCCGCGTCGAGGCGGCGGCCCAGGCCTCGGGGGTGAGCGTGCGCACCGCATACAAGTGGCTCGCCCGCTGGCGCGAGGAGGGCCTGCCGGGCCTCGGGGACCGCTCCTCGCGCCCGCATCGCTGCCCCCACCGCACCAGCGAGGCGCGGCGCACCCGAGTCGTCGAACTGCGGCGCGAGCGCCGCACCTACCACGACATCAGCCAGCAGCTCGGCATCTCCCCCAGCACCGTGGGGCGCATCGCCCAGCGCGCCGGGGTCAACCGCCTCTCCCAGCTCGAACCACCCCCGCCCCCCAACCGCTATGTCTATCCAGATCCCGGGGGCCTCCTCCACCTCGACATCAAGAAACTCGGGCGCTTCCGGCGCCCCGGACACCGCGCCACCGGAAACCGCCGCTCCACCAGCCCCCGCGCCGGCTGGGAGTTCGTCCATGTCTGCGTGGACGACCACTCCCGCCTCGCTTTCTCCAAAATCCTCCCCGACGAATCCGCCCATAGCGCCGCCGCCTTCCTCACCGACGCACTCGCCTACTTCCAAAGCCTCGCTATCCCCGTGCAACGCCTCCTCACCGACAATGGCGGCTGCTACCGCTCCCGCCTCTTCAACGCACGATGCCAACAGGCAGGCATCCGCCACCTCTACACCCGTCCCTTCACCCCCCGAACCAACGGAAAAGCCGAGCGCTTCATCCAAACCGTTCTCAGAGAATGGGCCTACGCACACACCTACCAGAGCTCCGACCAGCGCGCCGCCCAACTGCCCGCCTGGCTCCACCGATACAACTGGCACCGGCCTCACACCAGCCTCCATCACCGACCCCCCATCCAGGCCCTCGACTTCCCCCTCAACAACCTCGTGAGCTTGCACAGCTAACAGCCTGTGGGGCAACGAGAACGCTGTCAGGGGAGGTCCGTCAGCTCGCGCTGGATTTCCGCAGTGTGCTGTCCGCAAGTCGGCGGCGGAAGCACCGCAGTTCGCGGCGCGCCGTCGAACTGGACCGGGTTTCCGACCAGGCGCAGGGAACCCAACGCCGGATGCTCGCGCTCGACGAGCATCCCCCGAGCCCGTAGCTGGGGGCTCCCCAGGATTTCGGCGACGCTGCGTACCCGGCCGACCGGAACGCCGGCCTCGTCGAGCCGGGCTTCCCACTCCGCGACCGGGCGGGAACGGAACACCGGCTCGAGGAGGGCGCGCAGCGCGGCGCGGCAGCGGACGCGGTCCGGATTCCGGGCGAACTCGGGCCGGTCGAGATCGGGCGCGGCAGCGGCGCAGAACCGCTTCCAGGTCGGGTCGTTCCCGACCCCCACGATCACCGGGCCGTCCGCAGCCTCGAAGGTTTCGTAGGGGGTCAGCGAGGGGTGGCTGTTTCCACTGCGGACCGGCTCTTCGCCGGTGAGCAGGTACCCCTGGGCCTGGTAACAGAGGGTCGCCACCACCGAATCGAAGAGCGCCACATCCACCCGCCGGCCCCGGCCGTCGCGTTCGCGCGCGAACAGCGCGGCGAGGATCCCGCTGGCAGCCATCATCCCCGCGCAGATGTCCGCAAGCGAGGCTCCGATCTTGCTGGGCGGACCTTCCGATGGTCCGGTGAGGCCCATCCAGCCCGCTTCCCCCTGCATGATCGCGTCGTACCCGGGCCGGGAGGCCAGCGGGCCGTACTGCCCGTAGGCGGAGACCGAACACCAGACGAGTCCGGGGCGAGCGGTGAGGACCCGCTCCGGACCGAAGCCCAGCCGCCCGAGCGTTCCGGGCCGGAAGTTCTCGACGAGCGCATCGCTCGTTTCGAGGAGCCGCCAGAGCGCCGCCGACCCCGCTTCCGTCTTGAGATCGAGAGTCACACTCCGCTTGCCTCGGTTGACGGCGAGGAAGTAGGCGCTCTCGCCGCCGGCGAAGGGCGGCCCCCAGGAGCGGGTGTCGTCTCCGGCGGGCGGTTCGATCTTGAGGACTTCGGCGCCGAAGTCGGCCAGCATCATCGTCGCGTAGGGGCCGGCGAGGACGCGGGTGAGGTCGAGGATCCGGACCCCGGCCAGCGGCCCCCCCGCAGGAGGAGCGCCCCCCGCAGGAGGAGCGGCCGCCGCGGTCGGCCCCGGTTCAGCAGGCAACGAAGCAGTAGGCCGCGGCTTGCGGCGCCGGGGCCGGACCCGCAGTCAACGAAGCGCGGCCTCGGTGGCCGAGAGGGCGCGGTCGAGGACGGCGAGCGCGTCCACTGCATCCGAAATCCCGATGTTCAACGGCGGCGAAATCCTCACGCAGTTGCCGTGGAGGCCTGCCTTTCCGATCAGCAACCCTTCGTTCCGCGCGTTTTGCAGCAGGAGGGCGGCGAAGCGAGGGGCCGGCTCCTTGGTCGTCCGATCCTCGACGAACTCGATCGCCAGCATGAGGCCCTTGCCGCGAACATCTCCGATGGACGGATGCGCGGCGGCGAGGTCTTCGAGTCCGACGCGCAGGAAGGCTCCGACCTCGGCGGCGTTGGCCGCCAGCCGGTCCCGCTCGATCACTTCGATCACCGTGCGGGCCGCCGCCATGCTCACCGGATTGCCGCCGAAGGTGGAAAGCGTGTTGCCCTCGACCGCGTCCGCGACTTCGGCGGTGGCCACGGTGGCCCCCACCGGCACCCCGTTGCCGAGCCCCTTGGCGTAAGTAACGATGTCGGGATCGACATCCCAGTGGGAGATCCCGTTCAGGCTTCCCCCGGTGCGCCCCCAGCCGGTCTGCACTTCGTCGCAGATGAAGATGCCGCCGTAACGCCGCACGATCTCCACCGCCACCTCGAAGTATCCCGGCGGCGGGGTGATGAAACCGCCCACCCCCTGGATCGGTTCGGCGATGAAGCCGGCGATCCGTCCCGAGGTGGTGGTCTGGATCACCTCCTCGAGGTCGCGGGCGCAGCGCAGCTCGCAGGAGGGGTACTCGAGCCCGAACGGGCAGCGGTAGCAATAGGCGTTCGCCACATGCCGGATTCCGGCCGCCGGACTCGGCCCGAGCCTCCATGAATGCTGGCCCGTCGCCCCCATGGTGAGACGGCTGCGCCCGCTGTAGCCGTGCCGCAGGGCGATGATCTCCGAACGGCCGGTGTGCAGTTCGGCGAGCAGCAGCGCCATCTCGTTCGCTTCGGTGCCCGAGTTCGTGAAGAAACTCTTCTCGCAGGCGCCGGGCGACACCCGGGCGAGTTGCTCCGCCACCTCCACCATCGGCTGGTTCGGAAAGAGCGTCGAGAAATGCTGGAGGGTGTCTCCCTGCTCCCGAACCGCCGCATTCACCGCCGGGTGACAGTGACCGAGCCCGACGGTGACGATCCCGCCGAAGAAATCGAGGTAGCGGTTCCCGTCCGCATCCCAGACATGCTTCCCCTGTCCCCGCACGATCGGCAGCGGCTCGTCGTAGAAGGTCTGGACCGCCGGGAAGACATAGCGGCGATGGGCTTCGCGGATCTCTTCCGCGCTCCAGCAGGAGCGGCGATCCACTCGGCGGTCTCCTCGGGCCGGGAGGTCGGCGGGCAGCGCCCCCTCGGCCATCCTCGTCGTTCCCCCGGCACTCTCACTCATCCGCACATTCTCCCACCCCTAGCAGCCTGTGGATGAAGTAGCGCGAGCCCCAAGATCGGGGAGGCGCCCGGCTGACAAGGCGCGATTCGGGAGGCATACCGGGTGTATTCCGACGGAATCGCAACGCCGAGCCAAGCGTTCAGCCGGGGCCCCCACCGGGAGAACTGGGCATCTCCGGTCGACGGCCGTGTGACTTCGTCCACAGGCTGCTTACTGCTTTCCGAGGTCAGCGAAGCAGCGCGGCCTGCTGCAGCTCGCGGAGATGGTCCCGGAGCCGAGCCGCCCGCTCGAACTCCAGATCACGCGCCGCCTTCTTCATCTCCTTGCGCAGCCGGGACACTTCCCGCTCCAGGGCCCCGGCGTCTTCCGGCGGCGGTTCGAACAGACCCACCGCGCGGGCCCAATCCTCCTCTTCTTCCTTCGCCGCCGCCGCACCCGCGGATTTCCCGACGAGCGCCTCGGCCACCCCCTTGACGACGGTCTGCGGCACGATGCCGTGCTCTTCGTTGAACTCCTGCTGCACCTTCCGGCGCCGCCGGGTCTCGGCCAGAGCCCGCTCCATGGAGCCCGTTTCCCGGTCGGCGTAGAGGATGGCGCGGCCGGCGGCATTGCGCGCCGCTCGGCCCATGGTCTGGATCAAGGCGCCTTCGGAGCGCAAGTAGCCCTCCTTGTCCGCATCCAGGATCGCCACCAGCGATACCTCGGGGAGATCGAGCCCTTCCCGCAACAGGTTGATGCCGATCAGGACATCGAACTCTCCAAGCCGGAGCGCGCGCAGCAGCTCGACCCGTTCCAGGGTGTCGATGTCGGAGTGCAGGTAACGGCAGCGCACCCCGATTTCATGGTAGTACTCGGAAAGGTCTTCCGCCATGCGCTTGGTCAGGGTGGTCACCAGCACCCGCTCGCCGCGGGAGACGGTTTCGCGGATCTCGGCGAGCAGGTCGTCCACCTGATTCCCTGCGGGGCGAACCTCCACCGCGGGGTCGAGGAGGCCGGTGGGACGGATGATCTGTTCCACCACCGCCCCGCCGGTCGCTTCGAGTTCGTAGGGCCCGGGCGTCGCCGACACCGAGATCGCCTGGCCCACCCGCAGCTCCCATTCCTCGAACGAGAGCGGCCGGTTGTCGAGCGCCGAAGGCAGCCGGAAACCGTGCTCGACGAGAGTCCGCTTCCGCGCCTGGTCTCCCGCGAACATGCCGCGGATCTGGGGATAGGTCTGATGGCTCTCGTCCACCACGATCACCGCGTCGGGCGGCAAGTAGTCCATCAGAGTGGGGGGAGGCTCTCCCGGGGCGCGTCCGGTGAAGTGCCGGGAATAGTTCTCGATGCCGTGGCAATGGCCGGATTCGGCGAGCATGTCGAGGTCGAACAGCGTCCGCTGCTGGAGCCGCTGGGCTTCGAGCAGCTTCCCCTGCCGGACCAGCTTCGGATGGTGCTCCTCGAGTTCCTCCCGGATGGTGAGCAGCGCCCGGGCGAGATCCTCCTCGCGGGCCACATAGTGGGTTCTGGGGAAGAGCGTCGCCCGGCTCACCCGTTCCAGCTCCCGTCCGGTGAGAGGGTCGAAGCGGGCGATGCGCTCCACTTCGTCTCCGAACAGCCGTACCCGAAGTCCGAGATCCTCGTAGCCGGGAACGAGCTCCACGGTATCTCCGCGCACCCGGAACCGGCCGCGTTCGAGCGACACATCGTTCCGTTCGTATTGCATTTCGACGAGCTTCCGTAGAAGCGCCTGGCGAGAGGGGAACTCGGCACCCTCCTCGAACACGAGCAGCATCCCGTAATAGGCATCGGGAGAGCCGAGCCCGTAGATGCAGGAAACGCTGGCCACGATCAACACATCGCGGCGCTCGAACAGCGAGCGCGTCGCGGAGAGCCGCAGCCGATCGATCTCATCGTTGATCGTCGCCTCCTTCTCGATATAGGTATCACTCGCCGCCACATACGCCTCGGGCTGGTAGTAGTCGTAGTAGCTGACGAAGTACTCGACGGCGTTTTCGGGGAAGAAGCTCCGGAATTCCTGGTAGAGCTGGGCCGCGAGCGTCTTGTTGTGGGCGATCACCAGCGCCGGCCGGTTCACCGCCTCGATCACCCGGGCCACACTGAAGGTCTTGCCCGAGCCGGTGACTCCGAGCAGGACCTGGTTGGGATCGCCCCGCACCAGCCCCTCGATGAGCTCCGAGGTGGCGCGCTGCTGGTCGCCGCGCGGCTCGAAGTCGCTGACTAAGCGGAATGGGCTTTCCGTCCTCGGCCCGGGAAGTCCCGGCCGGGCGTAGGGGGCCGCTCGTTCGGCCGGCCCGGAGAACCGGTGCGGAACCGTCGGCATCCGCCGGCCCGGATCCGTTCTGGCCGCGGGTCAGCCGCCCGCGCGCAGGCCGCCGGCAGAGGAGCCGCCGGCAGGGGAGTCGCTGGCCGCGGACTGCAGCGGCTCCGGTGCCGCGGGGCCGCAGTCTTCGGCTGCGAGCCCCCGCAAACCCAGCACCCGAACCAGGGTCTCGTGAACCGTGATGTCCGGGGTCGAGGCGCCCGAGGTCACTCCGATCCGCACCGGACCGCGGGGCAGCCAGCCGCGCCGCATCGCCTGCCCCGCGCCGTTCCCCGATCCGCCGGTCGGTCGAAAACGGATCTCCTCGCCAGAAACCAGACACTCGGGTCCCGCGATGTGGTAGCTCGGCACGCTCTGCTCACAGATCTCGGCGAGATGAGCGGTGTTCGAAGAGTTGAAACCACCGATCACCAGGACCAGGTCCAGATCCTCCTCGAGTAGATCCACGACGGCGTCCTGGCGCTCCTGGGTGGCGCTGCAGATCGTGTCGAAGGAGCGGAACCGCGAAGCGATCGCTTCGGTTCCGTAACGACGCTCCATGGAGTCCCGGAGAACCCGCGCGATCTCCAGCGACTCGCTGCCGAGCATCGTGGTCTGGTTCGCCAGCCCGATCCGGCCGAGCCCGGAGTCGGGATCGAAACCGGGAGAACAGGCAGCGGCGAAACGGCGCAGGAACGCCTCCCGGTCCGGAAGTGCGCCGCCGGCGCGCTCCCGGCTCCGGCCATCCTCGAGGCGGCAACCGGCCTCGAGGTAGCGGCAGACTTCGAGCGCCTCGGCCATGTCCCGAATCACCAGATACTGCCCGGCGCGGGACACGGTGGCCCGCGTCTCCTCGTGGTCGTACTTGCCGTGCACGACCGCAGTGAAACCGTCTCGCCGGTAACGGTCCACATTCTTCCAGACATTCATCACCGAGCCGCAGGTGGTATCCACCAGGATCGCGGCCTTTCGCCGCAGCACCTCCAGCTCGCCGGTGGCCACTCCGAAGGCCGGCAGCAGCACCACATCTTCTGGACCTACGTCCGCGAACTTCTCGTCGGTGGAAGGGGAATCCGGCAGAAAACGGATCCCGAATTCGGCGAGGCGGCGGTTCACATAGGGGTTGTGGATGATCTCCCCGGTCAGGAAGATGCGCCGCTCGGGAAACCGCAGCCGGGTCTCGTAGGCATACTCGATGGCCCGGTCCACGCCGTAGCAGAACCCGAACTCGCGGGCGACGAGGAAGACGATCTCTCCAGCCCGGATCCGATAGTCGTGCTCTCGGGCGAAACGGATCAGGTCACCTCGATAGTCCTCCGACAGCGGCCCGAGGATCTGTTTCCGGAGGCCGAAACCGCGGCGGTAGTGGATGCCCGCCCCGGGCGCCGCCTCCTCTGCCGGCGGGCCGGGAGCGGCCTTCGCGGTCCCGGCCGGAGACTTCACGGAGGGCACGCCCTGAATGATACCCTCCCGCTGTCATGCAGGATGTTCTGATCACCGGGCCCAGAAAACGCCAGCCGCGAATCCTCGCCTATGTGGACGCGGGCAAGTGTTTCGGCCGCGGCTGCGAAATGTGTATCGCCGTGTGCCCGGTCGAGGACTGCATCACCCTCGCGCCCGACCCCGAGCCTCGCTCGGTGGGGCAGGTCTGCGAGGTGAATGTGGAGACCTGCATCGGGTGCCAGTTGTGCGCGAAGTTCTGCCCGCCCGACTACGACGCCATCCACATGTTCCCCTACTCCGAGGGGATGCGGCTGGCCGAGGAGCGCGACCGGACCTACGAGTACCGCCAGTACCGCAAGAAGCCGGGCGAAGCCCTCGCAAAGTAGCCCCTCGCAAAGAGGCGTTAGCAGTCTGTGGATAAGGTGGCGCGAGCCCCAAGATCGGGGAGGCGCCCGGCTGACAAGGCGCGATTCGGGAGGCATACCGGGAGTATTCCGACGGAATCGCAACACCGAGCGAAGCGTTCAGGCGGGGCCCCCACCGGGAAGACTGGGCATCGGGCTCGCGTGAACAACCTACCGCAAGGTCACAGCTAGGCAGCGAGTTCGGATTCGCGCTGCGGTCGGCCGCCGCTTTCTGGTAGCATTTGCGGTCCTTTCCAGCTTGAATCCGGCCATGGTCGAAAACATGACCGTCAACACAACCGACAAGGAATCTCCGCTCCCGTTGCTTGGGGACCGCTGATTTGTCCGACGCTGAGCTTCCCCGCGTGAACGGCAGGGAAGCGAACGTAGCGGAACCGCGAGCGGCGCTTGGAAGTGCGAACGGAGCGCCGGAAAACGGAAGGGACCGCGGCGAAGGCGCCGAATCGGAAGGCGCTCCGGCGCTTTCCGTCTCCGAGCTGAGGGATGCCTACCGGGTGATGCTCGCTGCCCGGGAGGTGGACTTCCGGGAGATCGCGCTGAAGCGCCAGAACAAGGCCTTCTTCCAGATCAGCTCCATCGGGCACGAGGCGGTGACCGCCGCCGCCGGAACGCTGCTTCGACCCGAGACCGACTGGATCTACAGCTACTACCGGGATCGCGCGCTCGCCATCCGGCTGGGAATCACCCCGACGGAACAGCTGGCGGCGTCCTGGGGTGCGGCGGCCGATCCGTCCTCGGGAGGACGGCAGATGCCCTCCCACTTCTGCAAGCCAGGCACCGGACTCACCGTGCATTCGAGCTGTGTGGGCACCCAATACCTGCATGCGGTCGGAACCGCCTTCGCCGAGCGGTACCTGAGCCGCTGCCGGATTCCCGAGCTGCCGGCAGCGCCGGACGGCGACGGAGTCGTGCTGGTGTGCGGCGGCGAGGGCTCCACGAGCGAGGGGGAATTCTGGGAAGCCCTGAACACCGCTTCGCTCCGGCGCCTCCCGGTGCTGTTCCTCATCGAGGACAACGGCTATGCGATCTCCGTCCCGGTCGAGCATCAGACCGCGGGCGGGGCGATCGCTCCGCTGGTGCGCGGCTTCCCCGGCCTCGAGGTGCTGGAATGCGACGGGTGCGACTACGAGGAGTCCTGGCGGACCCTGTCGGCAGCCTTCGAACATGTCAGGTCCGGCGCCGGGCCGGCGCTCGTGCAGGCCCGCGTGGTCCGCTACGAGTCCCATTCCCTCTCCGACGACGACCGGGCTTACAAATCCGCCGCCGAGCTCGAAGCGGAGCGGGCGCGGGACCCGCTCCTGAAGCTTCGCGACCGTCTCACCGCCTCGGGAGCCGCCACCGGGGAAGAGCTCGACGAGCTCGGGAAGCGCACGCAGACGGAGGTCGCCGCGGCCGCGGCCGCGGCCCTGGCCCTGCCCTGGGCAGAGCCGGACACCATCTTCGACCACCTCTACAGCCCGGATGTGGACCCCTGTTCCCGGGACTTCGAGACCGAACCACAGTTCGAAGAGGGTTCGAAGCCGGGCACGATGGTGGACCTCATCAACGCCGCGCTGCGTTCCGAGCTGGCCCGCGACCCCCGCGTGGTGGTCTTCGGGCAGGATGTGGCAGACGCGAGCCGCGAAGAGATACTGCGCGAGGTCGAAGGCAAGGGCGGCGTCTTCAAGGTGAGTCACGGGCTGCAGCGCGAGTTCGGGTCGGAGCGGGTGTTCAACACCCCGCTCGCCGAAGCCACGATCGTGGGGATGGGCACCGGAATGGCGACGCGCGGGCTCCGCCCCGTCGCCGAGATCCAGTTCCTCGACTACATCTGGCCGGCGTACATGCAGATCCGCAGCGAGCTCGCCAGCTTGCGCTGGCGCGCCAACGGGGCCTTCGACGCGCCGCTGGTGATCCGCGTCCCGGTGGGCGGTTACCTGACCGGCGGCGGGATGTACCACAGCCAATCGGCAGAGGTCCTCTTCACCCACCTGCCCGGATTGCGGGTGGTGATGCCGTCCACCGCGCTCGACGCCGCCGGCCTTCTCCGGACCGCCATCCGTTCCGACGATCCGGTCATGTTCCTCGAACACAAACACCTCTACCGGCAGGCCTACAACAAGAGTCCCGACCCGGGGCCCGACTTCATGATTCCGTTCGGCAAGGCGCGCCTGGTGCGTCCGGGCGAGGATCTCACCCTGATCACTTACGGAGCACTCGTCCACCGGTCGGAACTCGCCGCCCGAAAGGCGGCTGCCGACGGCATTTCGGTGGAGATCCTGGACCTGCGCTCTCTCGCCCCCTACGACTGGAACGCGATCCGGGAGAGCGTGCGGCGGACGAACCGGGCGCTCGTCGCCTACGAGGACACCCGCAGCTTCGGCTACGGAGCTGAGATCGCCGCCCGAATCGCCGAGGAACTCTTCGAGGATCTCGACGCACCGGTTCGCCGGGTCGCCGCCCGCGACACTTGGGTCGCGTACAACCCGGGCCTCGAACGGGCCATCCTGCCGCAGCCGGAAGATCTCGAAAGCGCGATCCGCCAGCTCGCCGATTACTGAAGATCAGCCGCCGCCGGCGACGACCTGGGTCGGTTCCTCCTGACCGCCGATGGCGAAATCCTTCCCCCGCGAAACCCCGGCGCGGTCTGCTCTTTCCACGGGCTGCTGATGTCGGTCCAGGTCTTTCAGAGCCCTGCTGCGCAAATCGAGCCGTTTCCGGCGAGCCCGGACACGAACCCCCTGAGCGTCCTCTCGGAAGACGAGCGGCTTCACTTCGCCGCAGTGCAGGAAGTGGCCGAGGGGGTGGTGGCCCCGCAGTCACGCGGCATGGAGGAGGAGGGCTGCATCACAGCGGAACTCGTGCGCTCTCTCGTGGACTACGGGTTCTTCGGGGTCGTGGTGCCGGAACAGCTCGGCGGGAGCGGCCTCGGCTTTTTCGAAGTGGTGCTGACGGTCGAGGGACTCGCGCGCGCCGATGCGGCCGTGGCGTTGCTCGTGGATGTCCACTGCACGATGGTGGCGGGAGCGATCAACCGCTTCGGCCGCAGAAGCCAGCGGCAGCGACTGCTGCCGGCGCTCGCCGCCGGCCGGATCGGCTCGTTCGCGCTGTCGGAGGCGCACGCGGGAAGCGACGCATTCGCGCTTCGGACCACGGCCCGGCCGGCGAAGGGCGGATTCGTACTGAACGGCTCGAAGGCGTGGGTCTCGGGGGGCCGGGAAGCCGGCCTCTTCTTGGTCTTCGCCCGACTCGCCGCCGAAGAAGAGCAGCCGGCAGCGAACCCCGGCGGCATCACGGCGTTTCTGGTGGACCGCGAGACTCCGGGCCTGACCGTCGGACCCGGCGAGAAAAAGGTCGGCCTCCGCGCATCGAGCACTACTCCGCTCTTCCTCGAGAATGTCTTCGTCCCTGCCGAACAGGTGCTCGGCGGCATCGGAGAAGGGCGGCAGCTCGCGCTTTCCCTGCTGAACGAGGGGCGGATCGGGATCGCGGCCCAGCTGGTCGGCGTCGGGCAGGCAGCGCTCGAACTCGCCGCTTCCTACGCCAGACAGCGCGAAGCGTTCGGCAGGCCGATCGGGAAGAACCAGGCGGTCGCGTTCGCGCTCGCCGAGGCCGCCACCCAGGTCGAAACCGCCCGGCTGCTGACCTGGAACGCGGCGCGCCTCGCCGATCAGGGAAACGAAACCCGCTACGCCGCAGCGATGGCCAAGCTGACCGCACAGCGGATGGCGGAATCGGTGACCTCGCTCGCCATCGAAATCCACGGCGGCGTCGGGTACACGACGGACTGTCTCGCCGAGAAGCTCTGGCGAGACGCGAAGGCGGGGACCATCTACGAGGGCACCGAGAACATGCAGCTGACGACCATCGCCCACGGCCTCGACCTGTAGCTGTAGCGCGGTCTGCGCTTCCTCCCGTCCAGCCCGGCCCGCCTCACGCCGCCCAGCCGGCGGACAGGACCTCCGCCTGTTCGAGCACCGTCCGCGTCGCTTTCTCCTGCTTGTCGGGCGGGTAGCCGTGCTTGCGCAAGCAGCGTTTCACCAGTCGGCGAAGGTGGGCGCGGACCTTCTCGCGCAAGGTCCAGTCGATGGCGACATTGCTACGCACGATCTCGACGAGTTCGCAGGCGATGCCGCGCAGCGTTTCGTCGCCGAGCACCCGGACGGCGCTGTCGTTGGTCTCCAGCGCGTCGTAGAAGGCCAGTTCGTCTTCGCTGAGCCCCAGCGTCTCGCCGCGGGCGTTCGCCTCGCGCATCTCGCGGGCGAGCCGGATCAGCTCCTCGATCACCTGAGCGGCCTCGACCGAGCGGTTCCGGTAGCGCCGAAGCGTCCTTTCCAGCATTTCGGCGAAGGAGCGCGCCTTCACCACATTCTTTCGCCGGCGGGCGGCGAGCTCGCCCCGCAACAGCTTCTGCATCAGCTCGACGGCGAGATTGCGCTGGGACATGCCCCGTATTTCCGCGAGGAAGTCTTCCGACAGGATCGACACCTCCGGCTTCTTCAACCCGGCAGCGGCGAAGATGTCCAGCACCCCGACCGACGCCACCGCGCGGGAGACGAGCTGACGGATCGCGTGGTCCAGCTCTGCCTCGGGGCGAGCCTCCGCTTCGGCGCGCTTGGCGAGCACCGAGCAGACCGCCTGGAAGAACGCCACCTCGTCGCGGATGCCGATCGCCTTCTCGTGCGGGACCGCCAGCGCGAAGGCCTGGGAGAGTTCGCGCACCGCCGACAACAGGCGATCCCTGCCGTCCTCCTGGGCCAGGATGTGCTCCTGGGCTGCCGGCAGCAGGGCGGCGAGCTGCGCCGCCGGGGCACCGGCGATCCAGGCTGCCCGGTCGAAGCCGTGGAAGAGGCCGCGGCAGACCTCGTACTTCTCCAGCATCGCCCGGACCGCTTCCTCCTGGTCGAGCGCCGTCCGCCCGGTGCCGCCGCTTTCGGTATAGACCGCGAGCGCCCGTCTCAACTCATGGGCGAGGCCCAGATAGTCGACCACCAGGCCGCCCGGCTTGTCTCGGAACACCCGATTGACCCGCGCGATGGCCTGCATCAATCCGTGGCCGCGCATCGGCTTGTCGACATACATCGTGTGCAGGCTCGGAGCGTCGAATCCGGTCAGCCACATGTCGCGCACCAGCACCATGCGGAGCGGGTCGGTCGGGTCGCGGAACCGTTTCGCCAGCGCCTCGCGGCGGGGCTTGCTGCGGATATGGGGCTGCCAGTCCGGCGGGTCGGACGCCGCGCCGGTCATCACCACCTTGAGGCTTCCC
The DNA here is from genome assembly GCA_963422395.1 of Vicinamibacteria bacterium. GTDB lineage: Bacteria > Acidobacteriota > Vicinamibacteria > Marinacidobacterales > Marinacidobacteraceae. Next base: position 1,983,989 of record OY729431.1, read on the forward strand.
CGCTCGTCGTCCTCGTGATGCCAGCCCGGGCGGAGACGCACCAGCTCGCGGTAGAGCTCGATGCAGATGCGCCGGCTCATGCAGACCACCATCGCCTTGCCGTCCATCGCTTCCCGGCGCTGCTCGAAGTGCTCGACGATGTCCCGGGCGATGCAGGCGAGGCGCCGCGAGGCGCCGACGACCGCTTCGAGCTGAGCCCACTTCCTCTTGAGCTTCTCCTGGCGCTCGACCTCCTCGCCCTCGGTCGCTTCCTCGAAGCCGGAGTCGAGGTTGGGCCGCTCGCGCTCGTCGAGCGCCAGTCGGGCGAGTCGGCTCTCGTAGTAGATCGGTACCGTCGCGCCGTCCTCGACCGCCCGCTGGATGTCGTAGATGCTGATGTGGTCGCCGAACACCGCGCGGGTGCTGGCGTCGGCCCGCTCGATCGGCGTTCCGGTGAAGCCGACGAACGAGGCGTTGGGGAGGGCGTCACGCAGGTGCCCGGCATAGCCGGCGATGAAGTCGTACTGGCTGCGGTGTGCTTCGTCGGCGATCACCACGATGTTGTGCCGGTTCGACAACAGCGGATGCCGGTCTCCCTTCTCCTCGGAGAAGAACTTCTGGATGGTGGTGAACACCACGCCTCCCGACCCGACGGCGAGCTTCCTCCGCAGGTCCGTGCGGCTCGCCGCCTGGACCGGGGACTGGTGCAGCAGGTCGGTGCAGCGCGAGAAGGTGGAGAAGAGCTGGTCGTCGAGGTCATTGCGGTCGGTCAGCACGACGACGGTCGGGTTCTCCATCGCTGGCTCGCAGACGATGCGTCCAGCGTAGAACGCCATCGTCAGGCTCTTGCCCGAGCCCTGGGTGTGCCAGACGACGCCGATACGCCGGTCGCCCGGCTCGCCGCCCGGCTGGCGGCCGGTTTCGTAGCGCCCGCGCGGCTCGCGCACCCCATCGAAGTCCTCCCGCTGCAGTCGGGCCGCGCGCAAGGTTTCGGCGACCGCCCTCTCCACCGCGTGGAACTGGTGGTAGCCCGCCGCCTTCTTGACGAGCGCACCGCTCCCGTCGTCCTCGAACACGAGGAAACCGCGGAGGAACCGGAGGAATCGGCGCTTCTCGAAGACCCCCTCGATGAGTACCCGGATTCCCGGGTAGAAGGTGGGCGCCAATTCCTCGCCGGAGATCGTCCGCCAGGGTTTGAACCATTCCCTCCCGGCGTTCAGCGTGCCGAGCCGCGCCTCCGAACCGTCCGAGACGGCCAGCACCGCATTGCAGGCGAACAGCGACGGAATCTCCGCCTGGTAGGTCTGCAGCTGCTGGAAGGCCGACTCGATCGTCGCCTTCTCGTCCGCGGGATTCTTCAGCTCGATCACCCCGAGCGGCAGGCCGTTGACGAACAACACGATGTCGGGCCGGCGCCGGTGCCGGTTCTCGACGACGGTGAACTGGTTCACCGCCAGCCAGTCGTTGCCGGAGGGATCCTCGAAGTCGATCGCCCGAACCTGCTTGCCCCGGACCGCGCCGCGGTCGTCCCGGTACTCCACCGCCACCCCGTCCACCAGCATCCGGTGGGAAGCTCGGTTACGGGCCGCGAGCGTCGCGCCTTCTGGGCGGGTCAGCTTGCGGAAGGCGTCTTCGAGAGTCTCGGCGGGCAGCTCGGGATTCAGCCGCGCCAGCGCACCACTGAGGATCGGCGCAAAGAAAGCATCCTCGCGAGATGCGCGCAGGGCGCCCGGTCCCGGCGGCAGGTCCGGCCCGCTGACGACATCGTAGTCCAACCCACGAAACCAATCGAGAGCGGCCTCCTCGACGACCGACTCCGATATTCCGGCCATGCACTCATCCCCTTTCCTGCTGCGTTTCGTGCTGCGGTGGCAAATCTTCGAGGCGTTGCATCCAGCCATCGAAGTGGCGGCACTCGGCCCGCATGCGCGGAATGCCTATGCGTCCGGAGATGTCGGCGCCGTGTAGCACCTTGCGATATCTCGGGGTCAGGTGCTTCAAGCGAGCCGAGGGGTGCGTGGTGCTGCCCTCGTTGACATGCTCCGGACTCTTGGCCGACTGTCTTGCCGCCGCGAGCTGTCCGGCGAACTTGCGCCAGGAAGGTTCGGCTTCCTCGAATCTCGAAATCTCCGAGAACAGCAGAGATTCGAACTCGCAGGGTTGGATGTGAGGAAAAAATCGGTCGGAGCGGCACTCGGCCTTTTGAACGACTTCCGCATGGAAAACGCTTTCGATACTCGCCGCACGTTCGATCGGATCGGAATTCGTTGCCTTCGAGTGCCCGGGGAAGTTTCGAGGAAGCCCGTACAGATCGAAGAAAGTCGTCACATAAGTATCCTTTCGTTCCCGCAAGGTATTGCGAAGAAAGTGAAATACCCGTTGGTGGTTGAGCGCCCCGCCCTTTGCAACGCGAGAGGTGGCGATGAGTCGGGGCTGGACGAACACCTGCCGATCTGCCAGGAAGGGGCCGAGCACCCTATTCGTGAAGGTCTCCTCGGTCTGGCCTTCGCAGACGATCACGATTTCCTTCATCCTTCTGGCCTCACTCTTCTGGCCTGCCGCCGAGTATGTTCATCTTCCACAGATCACCCAGCGAATACTCGGCCAGCCAGTCGGTCAGACGATCGGGGTCCAGCCGCTCGAAAACCGACTCTCCGTTTTTCCGGTTGACGACCAGGACCTCTTCCGGCGTCAGTTGGCTGACGAGCTCCGCCGACTGGGTCGAGACGATGACCTGTCGCGCGTCGCTGGCATGGCGGAGCATTTCGGCGAGCAGGGTGAGAGCGTAGGGGTGCAGGCCCAGCTCCGGCTCGTCGATGAGGATCAAGTCGGGCTGCAGCTGCGTCGGCTGGAGAAGCAGGGTCGCCAGGCAGAGGAACCGGAGCGTCCCGTCCGAAAGCTGGCGAGGCCCGAACACGGTGTCCGAGTCGTTTGCATGGTGCCATTCGAGATCCAGTCGTTCCCCCACCCTCTCGCGATAGAGGAAGTCGCCGAAGAACGGCGCGGTCAGCCGGATCGCCTCGACGATCTGGCGAAAATGGTCGCCGTGATGCTCGCGCAACCGACGCAGGAACGGCGCGAGATTGCCCGCGTCGGGCTTGAGCCGGAGGTCGTCGCGCAGGGCCTGCTTCCTGCGCACTCGCGCCTCGGCGCTGGTGTCGTGGAAGTGGTACACCCGCCAGCCGGCGATGGCCTTGCGCACATAGGGTGCAAAAGTGTCCTTCCCCTCCTCGTCCATATCCCTGAGATTCGACTCGTCGTGGCCGCTGCCCAGGGAGTGGGAAAAATCTCCATGGTCGCCGAAGAACTGCGTCTCCTCCTTCTCGAACACGAGGCGGTCCCCGGTCGGCACGAGGGAAAAGCGGTAGGCATTCCTGTCGAATACGAACTCGGCATCGATACGGTCGGTCCGCTTCCTGCCGCCGAACAACAATGCATCCGGTCCGTCCTGTTCAGCGGCGAAGAGTTGCAGGCGCCGGTCTGCCGCGCAGGACAACATGCGGAACAGGTCGATGAAGTTGGTCTTGCCGGCGCCGTTGGGGCCGATCAGGACATTCAGCGACCCCGGTTCGAAGTCTTCCAGCGCGCGGATCGACTTGAAGCCGCGAACGGCAAGGCGGTCTAGCCGAGGCATGGAGCTCGCAAGACAGCGTAGGCGGTTCAGTCGCCTCGCGACTCCGGTTCGTCGTCGCAAATGACTTCGATCAGGCGCGGATTCAGCAGCCTCCACCGCTGCTTCATGCGCTCCAGGTCGCCCTTCAGCACGACCAGCGCCCGGTCGTGGTGGGCCTTAACTGCTCTTCGATAGTCCCGTTGCTCCAGAACCGCCGCAACCGATTGTCGTCGTCCATCGATGACTGCCGTCATATGGATCGTTCCTTCGTCGTCCGCCTCCCCGCGCTTCAGGAGGCGAACGAAGCCGTGGAGACTCACATCCGGCCGCGGCGCGCGATCGCGGAAAGAGCGCGCCGCTTCGCGCAGCAGAGCTGCATCCGAACTGCCGAACCGAACGATGTGTCCCGGCACTTTCCCTGTCACCGGTCGTGTTCGAGCCCACGAAACGCCGATGTCCAGCGTCGGAAACGGTTCGATGAGCCGGACCAATGCCTCACACAGATTGGCGCTCACCCCGTCGTCCACTGCCGCCTCGAAGGAGCCTGTCTCACCGGCAGCCGCGCGTTCTGCCGCCCCACGGACCGCGGTGAGCGCCTCGACCAGCCGCCTCGTCATTCGGCGTTCGATCGGGGCATTCTGATCGTCCGGATCGGGAAAAAGCGTCGGGATCGGCGGCGGAACGACCGGCGTCAGCAGTGTCACCACGAAGCTCCCCTGCTCGGTCTGTCCCAAGCGTACCTTTCGCAACAGATCCGCCGCCTCCCGGTTCGCGCCCGCGCGATAGACCGGCCGCGGGTCGTGGAGTGAACACGCCGCCGAAAGCAGCAGGTCGTGGGCACCGCCGATGAGGTCCAAGCCGTCGTTCAACATCACGCTGCCGTCGTCGCTCTCTGTCGCTCGGACGCGGACGATGTCGCGGTCCACAGTCACGAGCGATCGATAGACGGTCAACTCGTCCTGACCGGCTACTTTCGCGAAAGTTTCGATCAACGCCGCCACGACGCTCGCGTAGTCGCCGAGGCGCTCCGTGCGCGGGACGAGGATCTCCGGCCGCTCCTCTCCTGCATAGACATCCGAGTGCACCCGGTACGGCTCCTGTCGGCTCCATCCAGCGGCACGAGCGTACGCGGACAACGCCGCCGGCGAAACGGCCAGCAGCGCATCCAGGTCGTGAATGCTCACTCGCATCAGATTTCCCCCTTCCGGGACTTCTGCATGAGTTTTCGTAACGCCTCGATGTCGAAAATATTCTGTTCCGGAAGGCGAACCGTGACGGTCTTCCGTCCGATGACTTCGTCGTGCCCCTGCTGTAGGTTCAGCCAGTAGGCAAGGCGCCGCAGAACGAGTTCTTCGGCGGTCACAGTCGAAACGACATCCACCGCGACTCGCCTTCCTTCTGGCAACTCGAGGACCACGAGTGCGCGTGTCGCCACGGCCCTGGCGTAGACGAGGGACAATCCCTCCTTCTGGTCCGGATCGGTGAGCAGCGTGTCCGTCATGAGATAGCTCCGATCAGATTCCTAGCGTCTCACACCCGCAGCTCGTCGGACTCCAGCTTCGGCAGCAGCGCATCGTGCCAGGCGGTGGGATTTCGCCGCCTCACAGTTCGAATGGCTGGTATTCCACCAACGTGGACCGACCGATGAGGTCGACGATGGTTACCGAAAATTCGGCACCGAACGCGTCGGTGAGCCTCATCGCTTTGCCCAGTCGAAAAGAGACCGGCTGCTGCCGTCCCTCGTCGATGGCGATATTGTCTGCGTACAGATAAGTCCGGTCCGAAGTATCCCGTTTAGGATTCAACCGCCCGCGCAGGCCGGGAATATGTCCGGCGCCCTGGGAGAAGATAGCCGCACCTCCCTTCGGGAGAGGACGGAGCTCCATGAGAAGCCCTCCTCCGTCCGGTCTCCACCCCCGTTCGATCCCCGCAGAATATCCAGGCGCCGCGGCGTAAACGGTCATCGGTAGATGCGCCGTGTACAGACCGAGAGCGGCTTCGCCAGCTTCATCGGTCGTCGCCCGCTGCCAGGTATCGTTCGGGAAGAGTGCCAGAACTTCCACTTCTGGTAGAGGCACTCCCTCCGAGTGCACCGTGACCGTCGCAGTGGAAGGAATCCTTTGGAGTTTTGCCGCCGGTATGCTCAAGATCAAGCTGGATTCATCCAACATCTCATATTTCGGCAGGATACCGGCAGTTTTTCTGGTCTTCTCCAGGATGATCGAGACGCCGTCGCCCCGTCGTTCCATCAGGTAACGGCGGTGGGTCGATCCGGGGACTCCGCCAACGGGAATTCGTCCGAACACGGAAGCGATCACCTCGTTGCGTGTCGCCTGGCTGGCACCCATGCTTTCTATGGTCATGCCGTTGGGAAGCTGGCCGGGCGATTCGATCTCGAGGCGGTCATCGAACATCGACAACCGGATACGACGCGATTCCATGGAGTAGTCGCGGTGGACGACTGCGTTGACCACCGCTTCGAAAACCGCGGCGATGCTGTACTGCGGTACATCCTCCCGTTCTGGCAGCTTGCGTGCCGCAACGCGCATGTTTCGAACGACGAACTTCACCGCGTCGGCGATCTGGACTGGAAGCGGTCCGACGATTTCCTGGTCGTCCAACTGTTCGGAAGTACGGGTTCTTCCCCGGTAACACTTCGCGAAGATGGCGGCTTGCGGGATCCATTCCTGCGGCGATCGGGCACAGAGCAATACGCCGGCTCTCGTGGCTCGATCCACACCGGTTTCCTCATGCGCCAAAAGGCGAAGATTCTTCAACCCCCGGCGAGGGTCCGCCGCGCCCGCCACGCTGAGGAGCGGCTCCCACAGACTCTCGTCGAGCGTCTCGAAGCCCGTCTCCGGAACGACTTGCCTGTCGTACCACAGGAAACGGCTCTGCGCTCGGTTCTGTGCCAGCCTCAGGCGCTCGTCGCCGTCGAGGCGGCGCTTGGTCGCACCTACCCGGAGGAAAGCGCGCCCGGCCCGCTCGTGAACAGTGCCGCCTCGCGGGATTTCGACGAGCAGGAAAGCCTCGCCGTCGAGTTCTCGATGGTGGACCTCGATTCGCAGAGAAGGATGGATCGTATCGGTAGCGATCTCCACCAGCAGTCGGTCGAGTGCTGTCAGCTGTTCCCGAGACATCCCTCGAATCCGCCCATCGTCGGATACCCCGCACAGGAGGAAGCCGCCGCTTCCGTTGGCGAAAGCTCCCATCTCATCGGCGAGATCGCCTCTTGCGGGGCTGGTCGGGATATCGCCCCTGAATTCGATCTGCTCGAATTCCCAGCGGCTGTCCTCACCCAACCGCATCTGCCGTCGGATGACCTCGTCGCGGACCGTCATGGTCAGGTTTTCGCGCCTCTACGCGCCCAGACAGGCAAGGCCGAGCAGAGTGTGATGTGGATCACGCAAAGGTATCGACGACCTTCTCGGCCTCATGCACCCGCAGCTCGCCAGAAATCAGCTTCGGCAGCAGGGTGTCGCGCAGGGCAGAGAGAGTGTGACTTGTCAATTCGTTGGTAACTTGACGCTCCAACAATTTTCCGAACAGACCGGATATCTGAACGAGTAATCGATCAGAAGGAACGACACACAAGGCATCCGTCAGGTGATGTCGTCTGATATGTCCCATCGTTGTCGCTTTGTCTTTGGCAATTCGTTGAAATTCTTGAAAATGTGACAAAATACTATGCAAATAAAACCACTTGGAATATTTATTCGATGTCACCTTGAATAGATGTTGATTCAAAGCTGCTCTCCCACCGCACCATATTCGAACCAAAAGACTGCCTGACCAAGAAAACACGATATCGCCGTTCTCGATAATGCATTTTGGATTTATGTTCGCTCTTGCCCATTCTCCGCTATTTGTTTCACCAGCTCGTAGTTGAGATATCTTGACTACGGGCAAGCGTTCCTCATGCTGCGACGGAGAAAATTTCTGAAGGGAAAGTCCGTTCTGAAAGAAGGCGATCGAATCAAGCGCCCTCACCGTCCAGCCTTCCGGTATCTCGCCCAACTCGGAGTCCACCAGCGGTCGGGGAAGAGGGCGGCGAGGTGCGGCGGCAGACCGGTATCGCGGCCCTGCATCTTCGCCCGCACCGGGTCGAAGGCGACGAACCAGGACTGGAACAGCGCCCGGGCCATCGCCTCCAGCGTCTCGTTCATCCGCCGGTTCCGCTCGATCTTGTCGTCGAGCGTCCCGAGGACGTGCGCAATGGCGCAGCGTTCCGACTGCGGAGGCCATGGCAGGGAGAGCGATTCCAAGTCCTTCCTGGTGGCGTTTCCGAAGACTGAACCGCTATCCTCCAGTACGTTCCAGGACGACTCCATGTGTCGAAGGCAGAACTCGAGATATCGAGTGTCGGATCGAACGAATGGCTTGATGATCGCTAATCCACGACCAGCAGCGCATTCCAGGTCGGCAATGTTCACTCGACCAATTGGCGCACGTACGCTGAAAAGAATCTCCCCAGGTCGTGCTACACGAGAAGGTGCCGAGCAGAACACTCTAGGCGACGGGTGGCGATAGTTGAAGTCCTTGACTCCCTGAAAGAACGGCAGCCCATTGCCGTCGCCGTTGTAAGTCGAACCTGGTGGGGACTGTCCCATGACCAGTTCGGCGATATCCCGTAGACGTTTCCGCCTGCGATCCGTCGTCGAACTTCGTTCAACTTTCGTCCCTAGCACCACGTAGTCGCGCTCGATCTCCCGCTGAAACCGCTTCGGCAGGCGCACCCAGTCGCGGGCTTCGACGAGGAAGGGGATGTTCGACTCGCGCACGGCCTCCTCGAAATCGCCTACCTGACCGATCGGGATTTCTTCCAGGCCCGGACCGCGCAGCACGAGGTCGAGATCGCTGCCGTCGTGGCTTCGCCCGTTCACCCGGCTGCCGTAGGCCCAGACTGCGACACCCGGCAGGTGCTCCCGCAGCAGCGTTTCCAGTACCCGTCGGTGGTTGGCGGCGAGATGGAGCCGATCAGCCGGCAACTGTACCCGCTGCTCCGTCACGATACGCCTGAATCGTTCGCCGATTCGCCTGACGTCCACGATGTCCACAGCGAAGGGAAGATCCGAATCCTCGAACGCCGCTTCCATCGCAAACAGGTGCTGTTCCGCGATGCTGGTATCTCCCTCCAGAGCGAGATCGAGGTCGGACGAATCTTTCGTCATCCAGTTGGCGCGGCTCCCGAAGACCCAGACCCTGACGCCGCCCGGCAGATGCCGATGCAACACGTCCTGGACGATGCGCAGGTGATCGGCGCGGATGTCAATCGGCGGCGTCAAGGGATTCGTTCCTCTGATGCAGCTGATCCCGGAGATATCTGGCCTCACCGACGAAGTCCGGGACGATCTCGAAGACCACCCGCGCCTTGTCTCCGTCGTAGGTGTGGCTGGTTGTGCTCCGGTGCTTACGGTACTCCTTCCAGATGGACAACTCGGACCGCACCAATCCCCGCCGGAAGGCTTCACGCATGATGGCGCTGAAGCTCATTTCATCGAACTGGGCCGGATTCTCGGAGACTTGTTCCAGATGGCGCTTGACCATCTTGAATGACAATTCGTAGGTGAACTCGAAGGCTTGGATTGCGGCAGCTCTGAGGTGCAGCTTGAGAGCGGGGTAGCGTGACGCGATGTCCGAGCCGTGGTACTCCAGAGCTCCCTCCAACTGGGCGAGCGCATCATCGAGCGGCGTCAGGTCGAGTCTCATGACCCGTGCCTCCGCGACACGAACCCCAGCGTCTTCAGATTGTCGGCGATGGCCGCATCGAGCCGCGCGCCTTCCGCCTGCTGCTCGCGCAGTTGCGCGACCAGCCGCTTCATCTTGTCTTCGAAGGGCTCGCCGTCCTCCTCCCGGGGTGCGGCGCCCACATAGCGGCCCGGAGTGAGCACATGGTGGTGCTTGCGGACTTCTTCCAGCGGCGCGCTCCGGCAGAAGCCGGGCAGATCCGCGTATTCGCCCGCACCCTCCCCGCCCCGCCAGGCGTGGTAGGTGCCGGCGATGCGGGCGATGTCCTCGTCGGTCAGCTCCCGGTGCGTGCGGTCCACCATCCGGCCCAGCTTGCGGGCGTCGAGGAACAGGATTCCGCTCCGCCGATCGCGTAACTTTCCGCCTTCCCGGCCCCGCGTCAGGAACCACAGGCAGGCCGGGATCTGGGTCGAGTAGAAGAGCTGGCCCGGCAGGGCCACCATGCAGTCCACCAGGCCCGCCTCGATCAGGTTCTTCCGGATCGCCCCCTCGCCCGACTGGGCCGACGACATCGAGCCGTTGGCGAGCACGAAGCCCGCCGCGCCCCCCGGCGCCAGATGGTGGAGCAGGTGCTGCACCCAGGCGAAGTTGGCGTTGCCCTTCGGCGGGACTCCGTACCGCCAGCGCCGGTCGTCGGCGAGCCGCTCCCCGCCCCAATCGGACACATTGAACGGCGGATTAGCGAGGATGAAATCGGCCTTCAGGTCCGGGTGGCGGTCGTCGTGGAAGCTATCGCCGTGGGCGATACCGCCGCTCTCGATGCCTCGGATGGCCAGATTCATCTTGGCCAGCCGCCAGGTCGTGTAGTTGGACTCCTGGCCCCAGATCGAGAGGTCGCCCTTCGCCCTCCCGCCGTTGCCGTTGCCGGTAGCGTGTGCCCGGATGAAGTCCATCGACTGCACGAACATCCCCGCCGAGCCGCAGCAGGGGTCGTACACCCGGCCCCGGTACGGCGCCAGCATCTCGACCAGCAGCCGGACCACCGAGCGCGGAGTGTAGAACTCACCGCCCTTCTTCCCCTCTGCGCTCGCGAACTGCGAAAGGAAGTATTCGTACACCCGGCCCAGTACATCCCGGGAACGGGCCTCCGCGTCGCCCACCCGGAGATCGCCGATCCGGTCGATGAGCTGGCCGAGCCGCTGCTTGTCGAGCGCCGGCCGGGCGTAGTCCTTCGGCAGGACATCCCCGAGCACCGGGTTGTCGCGCTCGACCGCCGCCATCGCGTCGTCGACGACCTGCCCGATGGTGGGCTGCCGCGCCTGCGCCTGCAGGCGGTTCCAGCGAGCTTCGGGCGGCACCCAGAAGATGTTCTCGGCGGTGTACTCGTCGCGGTCCTCGGCGGCCTCCGCACCCAGTTCGGCGAGCACTGCCTCCTGGCGCTCTTCGAAAGCGTCCGAGATGTACTTGAGGAAGATCAGCCCGAGGACGACATGCTTGTACTCGGCGGCGTCCATCGAGCCGCGCAGCGCATCGGCCATCGCCCACAGCTCGGTCTCGTGTCCGGTCGCGGCGCCCTGGACGGTCGCCGCACTCCTAGCGGCCGTCGTGGCGGCGCTGCTGCCTTTGCCGTTCGACCCCGACCCTGGCGCCCTACCGCCGGATCGCTGTTTCCTCAGCCTTCCTCGGGCCATGATGCATCCCCCCTTCCGGCCGAACACTCGCTCGTCACCCGCTGCGGCTCGGCTTTTCTCCCGCCGAGGAGTTCAGCCGGCGGGCAGTGTTCACGATCTGCTCCCAGGCTTCGACGACCTGCTCCCGGCGGGTGTGGGTCTGCGCGACGACCATGCGCAGCGCGATGCCGACGGGCAGACGGGTATGGGTCAGGTAGAGGCGGCCGGACTCGTTCAGCGCGTGGAGCAGGCCCAGGTTGAAGTCGTCGAGGTCGCCGGCCGCTGCCCGGTAGCGGAAGGTGATGTGGTTCAGGGGCGCCGGGGCCAGAACCTCGAAGTCGGCGTCCGCCTCGACGAATCCCAGGAACTCCTGGCCGAGCGCCACATGCTCGCGGATGTGGGTGCGCAGCCCGGCAGCACCGTAGTGCCGCAGCACGAACCACAACTTCAGGGCGCGGAAGCGGCGGCCCAGCGGGATGTGCCAATCCCGGTAGTCGGTGACCTCGCCGGCGGCGGAAGCACGGTTCTTCAGGTACTCCGGGGTCACCGAGAGGGTGTCGGTGAGCGCCCGGCGGTCGGCGACCCAGAAGGCGTCACAGTCGAAGTTGGTGAACATCCACTTGTGGGGATTGAAGCAATAGGAATCGGCGAACTCGAGCCCGGCCTGAAGATGGCGGAATTCGGGGCAGAGGAACGCGGTTCCCGACATCGCGGCATCCACATGCACCCAGATCCCCCGCTCGCGGGCGATACGCCCCAGCTCTCCGAGCGGATCGAAGGCCCCGGTGGAGGTCGTCCCCAGCGTGACCTGGAGGAAGCAGGGGATCTTCCCGGCGCCCCGGTCCTCCTCGACCAGGGCGGCGAACGACTCGGGGCGGACGGCTCGGGTCACCGGGTCCACCGGGACCTGACGCAGGTTGTCGCTGCCGAGGCCGGCGATTCGCACCGCCTTCAGCAGGGAGGAATGGGACTCCTCCGAACCGTAGGCGACGAGGGGGGTCCGAACTCCCAGCCGGTTCGACTCGAAGCCGGTAGCCCGCTCGCGCGCCGCGAGCAGCGCGGTGAGGGTGGCCGAGGAGGCGGTGTCCTGGATGACGCCGCCACCCGGTCCGTCGGAACGGAACGCAGCCGGAAGGTCCAGCAGCTCCGCCAGCCAATCGAGGACATGGATCTCGAGCTCGGTGCAGGACGGGCTCGTGGCCCAGAGCATTCCGTTCACCCCGAGCCCCGCAGCCAGCAGCTCGCCGAGCACCGACGGGCCCGAGTTGTTGGCGGGGAAGAATCCGAAAAAGCGCGGGGACTGCCAGTGGGTGAGCCCGGGCAGCACCACGCGGTCGAGGTCGCGCAGCACCGCCTCGAACGGCTCTCCGTTCTCCGGCGGAGCGGCGGGAAGCAGAGCCCGAATCTCGCCGGGACGGACCCGAGAGGCCACGGGCAGCTCGCCGACTCTCTCCCAGTAGTCGGCGATCCAGTCCAGGACGGCCTGACCGTTCCGAACGAATTCGGCGGGGCTCAGGTGAGCCACAGGACGCTATCTCCTCCTGATCGGTGCCCCGTCGGGCGGCGATCTCCGCGGTTCAGAGACGATCGATCTTCGCCGCCAGGATGAAGTCGCTCTCGGTGAGGCCGCCCACCTTGTGAGTCCAGAGAGTGACTTCGACCCGGCCCCAGGCGACCAGCAGGTCCGGGTGGTGCCCTTCGGCTTCGGCCACCTCCCCGACCCGATTCGCGAACGCGAGGGCGCCCGCGAAGTCCGGAAACACGAAAGTTCGGGAGATTCTCCGGTACTCCTCCTGCCCCCATCCCTCCACCTCGCTGAGGTATTCCGCGACTGTCTCCCGACCCATCGGCGGCACCCCACCGCGGCACGGAACGCAGCTCCTGGCAGCGAGATCGCTCATCTGGGAGATTCTAATCGCCCGGCAGCGCGCCAAGCCTGGATTTCCGCAGCAGGCCGTGGCGTTTCATCTTCTCGTGGAGGGTGGTCGGGTTCAGTTGCAGGATCCGGGCGGCGCCCTTCTGGCTTCCCCGAGAGCGGCGAAGCGCGCTCTCGATGATCGTCCGTTCGACTCCCTGGAGGATCTCCTTCAGCGGGCGGGCGTCGAGATGCGGCGGGTTCGGCTGCGAGCGGTCGAGCAGCGGACAGAAGCTCTCCGGCAGCACCGAGCCGGTAAAACCCGAAACCGCCGCAGTCGCCACTGCGCTTTCCACACACATGCGCAGCTCGGCCGTGTTTCCCGGCCAGTCGTGGGCGGTGTATGCCTCGATCGCCGCCCGCGGCATCCCGAAAGGACCGACTCCGGACCTGCGGCAGGCCTCCGAAAGGAACCGCAGGATGAGAGCCGGGACATCCTCACGCCGCGCGCGCAGCGGCGGGATGCTGAAGACGATGGTCCTGCGCCGCTTCCGAAGACGGGCGGAAAAAGCCCCGTCGCGGTTTCCGTTCCGATCCCCGGAATCCGTCGAGACCAGCAGCCGGAAAGGCCCCGGACGGCGGAGGGCGTCCTCGAGGATCGCCTGATCGGAAGCGGCCAACCTCTCGATGCCGCTGAGATAGACGCTTCCGGGCCGGGGCCAGGGATTCGACGATCCAGGACCCGCAGCGCGGCGAAACTCCCGGAAGACCGCACCCAGTTCCCCGGCAGGGAGGTCTGACGACTGCAGCCTGACGAAGGCGAGCGACGATCTCCGGCCCAGCCGGTGGACGAGTTCGGCAGCCAGCCGCCGTCCGCTCCCGGATTCGCCCAGGACGAGAACCGGGGCCTCGGCGAAAGCGGCGGTGGTGATGGCGCCCCGGACCGAGGCAGCTTCGGCCGAACAGCCGACGAAGTCGTCCAGGCGGACTGCCGCCCGGAGCTCCTTGCGCAAAAGCCGGTTCTCCGTCAGCAGCCTGCGGTACACCAGGGCGGCGTCGAGGGCGCCGAAAAGCGCCTCGCGGGAGACCGGCAACGGCACCAGCCGCGGGCGATGGGGCCCGAGCCCGTCGAAGCGGGGCCAGGGCGCCTCGGGTTCGGTCAGGGCGACCGTCGCCGTTTCCGCGCCGAGTTCGGGGAGCACCGCCGGCGATTCGAAACCGGTGAGCATCTCGAAAATCACCACCGAGGCGCCGGCCAGCTGTCGCGCAACGGCTTCCTGCGGCAAAATCGGAAGTCGAGTTACCTGCCAGGATGCGTCGGTGAGAAATCGCGCCGCATCGCGCGCGGCCGCCCCCGCACCCACGACCACGACTCGCTCCGCCTCGGCGGCCCGCGCCGGCTTCGGCAGAGCCGCAGGAAGCGCCCAGGGATGCGGAGCAGCGAACTCCCTAACAGCGAGTCCCGCCTGCTGGAAGTCCTCGATCCCCGGCGCGGGAGCGGTCCCCGCGCTTGCTGTCAGCCTCCTCACTCTCGGCGCTCACCCCACTTCATCCATCAAGCTGCTAAACGCTACCGGGAGGAAATGGTTCCGCGCGCCGCGGGAGCGCCGGACAGGGCTTCGAGAAAATGGGCGTGGATGCGTGGGTCCTCGGTGAGTTCGGGATGGAAGGTGGTCGCCAGCACGCGGCCCTGCCGCACGAACACGGGCTGGCCGCGCCAGGCAGCCAGCACCTGCACCCGGCGGCCAGTGGTGGTGATCACCGGGGCCCGGATCATCACCAGCGGCAGGTCCGGCTCGCCCAGTTCGGAGCATGGCGCAGTGCCGAGATGACTTTCGAGCTGGCGTCCGTACCCATTGCGCCGGATCTCGATGTCCAGCAGTCCGAGCGACGGCTGTTCCGGATTGCAGACCTCGCGCGCGAGCAGGATGGCGCCGGCACAGGTCCCGAAGAGGGCACCCCCTTGCCGATGGAAGGCGCGCAGCGGCTCCAGCAAGTTCTCCTCGACGAGAAATTGCAGCATCGTCGAGCTCTCGCCGCCGGGAAGGATGATCCCGGAAAGCCCTTCGAGCGCCGGCACCCGGCGGATTTCCACGGCATCCACGCCCAGCCGGCGAAGCATCCCGATGTGGAGCGCGAAATTGCCCTGGAGGGCGAGGACACCGACCCGAGGGGGACCGGGGGAGCCGGGGCCCGAGGGAGTTTCAGCCATCGCGCGGGGGGTTCGAGGCGCCCCGGGCCGCCGCACCGCGCGGGCGTTCGACCCGAACGCCGGCGGAAATCGGAGACCGCGGAGCGATCGCTGATCGACTCCTCAGTTGCCCCGGGTCTGGAGCAGCTGTTCCTCCGGCAGGGATGCGATATCGAGGCCGCGCATGGGCTCTTTGAGGCCCATCGAGACTTCGACCAGCATTCCCGGATCTTGGTGGTGGGTCACCGCCTTGACGATCGCCTTGGCCCGCACCTCGGGATCGGGGGACTTGAAGATGCCGGACCCGACGAAGATCGATTCGGCGCCGAGCTGCATGCAGAGCGCCGCATCTGCTGGCGTCGCCACCCCTCCGGCAGCGAAATTGGGGACGGGAAGCCGCCCTTCCCGGGCGACGAGCCGAACCAGCTCGTAAGGCGCGCGGAGGTTCTTGGCCTCGGACATGAGTTCGCCGTCGCCGAGCACCGTCAGCCGACGCAGCTGACCACCGATGCGCCGCAGGTGGCGGACCGCCTCCACGATATTTCCCGAGCCCGCCTCTCCCTTGGTGCGGATGAGCGCGGCTCCCTCGCCGATCCGCCGCAGCGCCTCCCCGAGATCCCGGCAGCCGCACACGAACGGCACATCGAAGGAATGCTTGTCGATGTGGTTCTCCTCGTCGGCCGGGGTCAGGACTTCACTCTCGTCCACGAAGTCCACCCCCATGTGCTGCAGGATCTGCGCTTCGGCGAAGTGACCGATGCGGACCTTGGCCATCACCGGAATGCTGACCGCCTCCATGATCTCCTGGATCTTCTCGGGCGAGGACATCCGGGCGACCCCACCGTCCCGCCGGATATCGGCGGGGACCCGTTCGAGCGCCATCACGCTCACCGCGCCGGCGTCTTCGGCGATCCGGGCCTGTTCGGCGTTCGTCACATCCATGATCGCGCCGCCCTTCAGCATGTCGGCGAGACCGGTCTTCAGACGGAATTCGGTGCTCATCGCGTTCTCCTGGGGACGCCGGACAAGCCGCCGCCCATTGGAATCTGTACCGTGGGAACTCTACCCCCCGAAGGGGGCCGCCGCACCTGCGCGATCGCGATTCCGAAAACGATCAGGACCGCCCCCGAGACCCGCACCATTTCCAGGGATTCTCCGAGCCAGACCCAGGAGATGGCCAGCGCCGGAAGCGGCAGCACATTCGAGTACACCCCGGTCAGGGTCGGCCCTACACGGCCCGACGCATAGCTCCACAGCGTGTTGCCCACCGCGAGCGCAGCGATCCCGGACGCGATCGCCGCGGCCCAGAAAGCGCCGGGGGCGGCAAGGAGGTTCGCAAGAGAAGCCGCGGGGGAATCCGCGGTCGCGAGCAGCAACGGCGCCGGCAGCCAGAGAAAGAGCGTTGCGAGCCCCGTCGTCCAGGCCCCGACCCGAAGCGCTCCGTAACGGCGAACCATCGCTGCCCCCCGCACCGTATAGACCGCCCAGCCGAGCATCGCCAGGAACAGACCGAGGTTCCCCAGATGAGCGGCCACGCTCTCTTCGGTGCCCGACACCAGCAGGATCCCGCCGCCGGACAGCGCCAGCCCGAGCGCGGTGCGGCGGCAGAACGGCTCGGTGCGCGTCATCCAGGCGATCGCCGCGATCGCTACCGGGGCGAGCGAGAGGATGAGAGCCGAGCTGGACGCCGACGAGGCGTGGGTTCCGTGGATGAACCCGACCTGGAAGACCACATGGCCGCTGAGGGCGAGAAGCGCCAGGGGCCCGAGATCCCGCGGGTCGAAGCGCCGCAGCCGCGGCGCAAGCGCCAGCAGCGGCAGGAGGAGTAGGGAGGCGGCGGTCAGGCGGAGCAGGTTGAAGACATACGGGTTCCCGAGGCCGACGCCGTACTTGACGACGCTGAGACTCGACGCCCAAACGACGACCACCACTCCGAGCGCCGCCCCGGCAAGCCCGAAGCGGTGTCCCCCAGACCCCGCGGCAGCCCCGGCCCGCGACGGGCCGATCACGACGGGCAGGCCCGATCGGACCCGCTTACATCATCCGTCGGAGGATTCGGTCTCGCTGTTCCCGGGTGATCGCCTCCGGGACATGCGAAACGGGCGGTGCGCCGCCGTCCAGAATCGGTTCGAGCGCGTGGAGCGGCGCCGCGCTCTGGTCCTGGAAGAAAAGCCCGGTGCAGATCCGCTCCTCCCATTCCACTGCCCTTTCGCAGGCAGCCTTCCAGTCGGAGGGGTCGTGATCCTCGTCTTCGAGCGGAGCGATCCGCTTGCGGAAGAAGTCGTAGGTGTTGTCGCGGTTGAAGGTCACGCAGGGACTGAAGACATCGATCACCGCGAAGCCCCGATGCTGGATCGCGCCCTCGATGAGCCGGACGAGCTGCTTGATGTTCCCGGAGAAGCCCCGCGCCACATAGGTCGCGCCGTTCATGATCGCCGAGGTGATCGGATTCACCGGCCGCTCGATGTTTCCGAAGGGGGTGCTCTTGGTCTTCATCCCCAGGCTGCT
Organism: Vicinamibacteria bacterium; assembly: GCA_963422395.1. GTDB lineage: Bacteria > Acidobacteriota > Vicinamibacteria > Marinacidobacterales > Marinacidobacteraceae. Next base: position 2,001,493 of record OY729431.1, read on the forward strand.
GCTCGGAGATACCTGCCCGGTGGTGAGTCCGTAGATCTGGTTGTTCATCACCAGGTAGGTCAGATCCACATTGCGCCGGGCGGTGTGGGTGAAGTGGTTGCCTCCGATGCCGTAGCCGTCCCCGTCGCCGCCAGTGACCAGCACGGTCAGTGTCTGGTTCGCCATCTTCACTCCGGTGGCCACGGCGAGCGAGCGCCCGTGGAGGGTGTGCATGCCGTAGGAGTTGAAAAATCCAGGGAAGTTGGAGGAACACCCGATGCCGCTGACGCAGACGATTTCGTGTGGCTTCAGACCCAGTCCGGCCACCGACATCTGGGTGGCACGCAGGAGCGCGAAGTCGCCGCAGCCAGGACACCAGTCCGGATCCACCTTCCCCTTGAAATCCTTGGCGGTCAGCGGCTTTTCCCTGAGCTCGATGGTCATGAAGTCTCCTGAGGTGGTCCCCCGGTCAGACGAGGATTTCCTGGTCCGGGACGAACACCCCGCCCGGGACCTCCTCGGCGAGATGCGAGCGAACCCCGTCCACGATGTGGTGGGGCATGAACGGCTCGCCGTCGTATTTTCGGATATGCCCGTCGGCGCTGATCCCGGTTTCCCCGCGCAGGAAGCGGTGGAATTGCCCGGAGTGGTTGTTCTCGACGATGAGCGTCTTCCGGGCGCCGAGAAGCGCCGCCGCCATCGCTTCGCCGTGGAAGGGAAAGAGCCACTTGACCGCGATCCGATTCACGCGGACGCCTTCCGCCTGCAGCTGCTCCATCGCCTCACCGATCACACCCCAGGTGGAGCCCCAGCCGACGAGGGTGACTTCGGCGTCCGGGTCGCCCTCGATCTCCGGCGTGGGGATGCGAGTGAGGAAATCGTCGAGCTTGCGAGCCCGCTTTTCGACCATCTGCCGGCGTTTGATGGGGTTCGTGAACTCGTCGGAGATGAGAATCCCCTCTTCGTCGTGTTCGTCGGTCGCGACGACATGCACATGTCCGGGAACCCCGGGTACGGCCCGCGGCGAAATGCCGTCGGCGGTGTCCAGATAGCGGTTGTAGCCCGCCTGCTCACCGTTCGCATCGCGGATCAGCTTGCCGCGTTCGATCGGAGGGAACATGTCGATGTCGTTCGGCGGAACGCTGAAGGTCCCCTCGGAGATGAGCAGATCCGAGAGCACGATCGCCGGACACTGGTAGCGGTCGGCGAGGTTGAACACATCCCCGATCGTCGAGAAGGCATCGTGGGCACTCTTCGGAGCGACCACGATCCGCTCGAAGTCTCCCTGGCTCGCTCCGAGCGCCTGCCAGAGATCCCCCTGCTCGGTCTTGGTGGGGACGCCGGTCGAAGGGCCGGCGCGCATCACATTGATGAAGACCACCGGAATCTCCATCATCGCCGCCGCACCGATGGCTTCGGTCATCAGCGCGAAGCCGCCGCCTGAAGTCGCGCACATGGTCCGAGCGCCGGTATGGGCCGCGCCGATGGCCATGTTGGCGACCCCGATCTCGTCCTCCACCTGCCGCACCATGATCCCGAGTTCACGGGCGTTCTTCGCCATCCAATGCAGTACTCCGGTCGAGGGGCTCATCGGATAGGCGCAATAGAACTTGACCCCGGCAGCGGCCCCGCCCATCGCGAGGGCATCGTTCCCGGTCCAGACCGCGAGCGGTTCGGGGTTTTCGGGAAGCGAAGCGGTGCATGGGGGGAAATGTGCGCTCGAAAACTCGAACCCTGCGCGGGCAACCGCGACATTCGAGGTCACCACCGCCTCGCCCTTGCGCTGGAATTGCAGTGCCAGCGCTTCCTCGAGTACAGAGAAGTCGACTCCGAGGAGATGGGCCATGACCCCGAGGGCCGCGGTGTTCTGCGCCAGCTTGTTCTTCTGGTCGCCGGTCATCTCGGCCACCGGCATGCCGCACAGGTTGACGCCCTCCTGATGCTCGCCGGGAGTGACCGAATCGGAGTTGTAGAGCGCGTAGGCCCCCGGACCCAGATGGCGCAGATGCCGGGTCATGGTGTCCTGATTGAGGCAGAGCAAGAGGTCCATCCGGTCGCCGTGCGAGGTTACTTCCCGATCCCCGATCCGCATGGTGAGCAGGATGTGCCCCCCCCGGATGATGGACTGGTAGGCGTTGTAAGCGTTGAGATGAAGGCCCCGACGGACGAACATCCGCGCGAGGATGTTTCCGGGGGTGGCGATGCCCTGCCCGGCTGCCCCCCCGATGACGATGGTGAAATCGAAGCCTCGTGTCATGTGGGAGTCGGTGACCTTGCCTAGGAACCTTTCTGTTGTCTTGCGCTGATGGGATCTGCTGTTGCGCCCACCGTACCCGTCTCCCGGAATGGCGGGACACCGGCCGCTGACGCGAACGGACCCGAAATCGTATCACCTCGGCGGCTGAGCGGCCCGGGAGCGGGGCGGGATGCCGGGTTGCCTCTCGCGTCGCCTGGGAGGATCCAAGACGCCCCGCTCCCGGACCGCCCGGCGCTCCGCGCCGCGAATCCGAACTCGCTGCCTTATGGCAGGAGTTCGGATTCGGTTTTGCTGATTCGTGAACGGGGGTAAACCCCCTTTCACACTTTCCCCCGCTGCGACGCTCCCGAAGCTCCGCTTCGGGCGCAACATGTCGTTTTTTCGGCCACGGACGGGGGGCACAGCTCTCTCGAGCGGGGCGGGATGCCGGGTCGCCTCTCCCGCGCCCTCGCGGGAAGAGCGTTCTTGCCGATGGAGCAGTATCTGTATCTCTCGCGTTGCCTCTCTCGCGCCCTCGCGGGAAGAGCGAGGACGCCCTCCCGGACCGCCCGGCGCTCCGCGCCGCGAATCCGAACTCGCTGCCTATGGCAGGAGTTCGAATTCGGTTTTGCTAATTCGTGAAGCTCCGCTTCGGGCGCGCTCCCGGACCGCTGCCGGGAGCTTCGGGCGCAACGGACGGGGGGCACAGCTCTCTCGAGCGGGGCGGGATGCCGGGTCGCTCTGTCCGGAAGCGCGACTTATGTAATGATTCCCCCCGGTTCTCGCTGCTCGGTCCGGCGTGTCGGCTGGAAGCCGGCGGCGAGTGTGGCAGACGATGCGGAAACCGCAACAGGACGGGATCATGATGAATCACTCTTCTCTTCTCAGGCGGCGCTGGGCACAGCGCCTCGGCGGCGCCGCTCTTGCCGCCCTGTTCACGGCAGCCGCCGGCGCCAGCCCTGCGGAGACTCCGCCCGATCCGCCGATCCTGCACTTCGAAGCGTCGGACGAGTACTCGTTCGCGGCGGCTCGGATCACGGTGGATGCCCGGCTGATGCCGGGCGCCGAACTGACCGTCAGCCTCACCTCCCCGTCCGGGAACCGGGAAGTGCTGACGATGAGCCGTGACGGGCATCGCCACACCTGGACCGGCCAACTCGGCGAGGTCGGAACCTGGCAGGCCGAGGCGGTCGTGGACGGTCCGAGCGGGTCCGGCTCCGAACGACTCACCGCGAGCGGATCGGTTTCTCTCCGGGCCGGCGAGCCGAGCTGTTCGGTTTCGGTGAGCGCCCCCGAAGTACCGACGCACTACCTCGACGCTCATATCGTCGTCGATACCTGTGAAGCGAGCGCCCAGACCGGTCAGATCGCCACCCGCTACGCCCGGGTGCTGCGAGACGGAGTGCAGGTCGCCACCCTCGATTCCACGAACACCTGCGAGCGCAGTTTCGTAGTGCCGGGAGGCGGCGACTACGAAGCCACTCTGGAAGTCGTGGACGACCGGGGTGTCTCCGGGAGCTGCACCAGCCCGGGCCTCGGAGTGGACGCACGCTACCCGCGCTTCTGGCCGACCTTGGACTTCGCTGCCGGCACCTTCCGAACTTCACGGGCGGACATCGTCGATGGACCACGATCCGCCCTCGTGGGTGGATCCGGCGTCGGAATCATGATTCCGCATCATTCGGATGAGGACCGCACCACCTCGTTCCACGCCCGGGCCGGCGGGGGCCGCGCCCACAACAACTGGCTGGGCTCGGCGGTGGACTTCTCGATCACTCGGCAGACCCCCGGCGGCTTCTTCGGCGCCGGCGCCGGGCTTTGGGGGATCGGTGACAACGACTTGATGGATGCGGGAATCTTCGGCACCGGCGGGTTCAACCTGCCCTACTACACCCGCGCCGGCCCCGTGCAGATGCTCTTCGAGATCCGGGTCTTTGCGAGGCACATCACCGACTTCTCGCAGAACTACTCCGGCATGCTCGGCGTGCGTTACAACTTCCGGCCCACCCACCTGATCCACACCCGTTAGCGGCCTCGTAGAGGGGCCTCCCCCTCTACCCCTGTCGCTGCCGCGCTTCGCGCCGCTTCCTGGCATCGCATGCTTTCGCTACCGATGGCTCGCAGTCCGGCGCGGCGGGTCCTCGCACCGTTCGCGGGGGTCGTTCTGCTCCGGCTGCTTTCGGCCCTCGCTCCGGCAGAGCCGTTGCTCGCCGGGATTCCTCTCGGGCTCTGCCTCGAACTGGGCGTGGTAGCGGCTTCCACCTGGAGCCTGACGGCGATCATCCGGACGCTGCTCCCCCCCGCTTCACACGGGGCAGTGGGACCGGGGCCGGCGTCCGAGGCGAAAGACGGCGCGGATTCGTGACCCTCGCGGTCGTCGGCCTCTATCTGGCCGCAGTCATCGGCATCGGACTCGCCGCCCGACTTCGGGAGGGACGGGGCCCCGCAGGTCCGAGCGGGGAAGGCCGAGGCGGAAACCGCGGCGGGGGAGAGAGGTATTTCCTCGCCGGGCGCTCCATCGGCCCCTTCGTGCTGTTGATGACCCTCTTCGGGACCAACATGACCGCCTTCACCATCCTGGGCGCCTCCGGCGAGGCACACCGTCAAGGAATCCGGGTGTTCGCGCTCATGGCGACGAGTTCGGCCATCGTGATCCCGATGACCTTCCTCTGGATCGGGGTGCCTCTCTGGCGGTTGGGGAAACGCCTCGGGTTCGTCACCCAGGCGGAGTTCTTCCGCGAGCGCTACGGCTCCAACGGGGTCGCGCTCCTCGTGCTCGGTGCTTCGCTGCTCTGGCTCGTCCCGTATGTCCTCATCGGGGTGAAGGGAGGAGGAGACGCACTCTCCGCGATCCTCGGACCTGCGTTCTCCCTCGCGCCCTGGGTCGGCAGTCTGCTGCTGTGCTTCGTGGTGCTGCTCTATGTGACGCTCGGCGGAATGCGAAGCACAGCAGTCGTCAACACTTTCCAGACCATCGTCTTCATCGGAGTGAGCGGGCTCGCCTTCGTCGTCATCACCGAAGGGCTGGGCGGCTTCTCCACGGCGATGGCCCGGCTCGAGGAACGAGCCCCGGAGCTGCTCGAACTGAGCCGTTCGGGGCGGGATTGGATCCAGATCGCCACCTACCTGTTCGTCCCGCTCTCGACTTCGTGCTTCCCTCACATCTTCAGCCACTGGATGTCGGCGCGGAGCGCGTCGGCCTTCCGGCTTCCGGTGCTGGCGTACCCGGCGTGCATCGCCGCGGTCTGGTTCCCCTGCGTGGTGTTGGGCGCGCTGGGGCGGCTCGAGGTGCCGCCGGGCGCCGCGGGACCGGTGCTCATCCTGCTCATCCGCGAGCACGCCGGCAGTCTGCTCGCCGGCTGTCTCGCTGCCGGGGTCTTCGCGGCGATCATGTCCTCGCTGGATTCGCAGACGCTCTCGGTCGGCACCATGCTGACCCGGGACGCCGCACTGCGCCTGCCCCGGTTCGCCGCCTGGACTGCCCGCCGGGAGGCACTCGTCGGACGCCTCTTCGTGGTCGCCTTCCTGGTCGTGGTGTTCGTGCTTTCTCTGGTTTCCACCCAGACCGTCTTCAGTCTGGGAGTCTGGGCGCTCTCCGGCTTCACCACTCTCTTTCCGGTGCTGGCGGCGGCGCTCTACTGGAAGCGGAGCACCGCCGCCGGCACCGTCGCCGCCATCCTGTCCGGGCTCGGGCTCTGGATCTTCTTCTTCATCGCTTCGGAGGGTGCTCCCGGCTGGACGATCGCCGGGAGCGGCGTCGAGCCGGCGGCGGCGATCGCGCTGGTATCGGCGATCGCGCTCTTCGTCGTCTCACCCCTTACCCGACCCCCGGAAAAACACCGCGTGAACCGCTTCTTCCACCCCGACACCGACGCCGTGCTGTCCGATCTCCCCGACTCGGTGTCCAGCCAGCCCGCCGGACACACCGGCACTTCTTCTCGCACCGCTCCGGAATCTTGACCACCGGGCCCCACGGATGCAGAATCGCGGTGTCGGAGCGACAGACGGAAGATGCCCCTCAGCGCAGCACCCGCGGCGGCCCGGTGGGCTCAGGCGATCCGGGAGGCCGACGAACTCTCGGAGATCTATAGCGTGGCTCCGATCCCGGTCGTGGAGATCGCCGAGCGTAACGGCGTCGAAGTGGTTCTCGCGGCCTTCGGAAAGAACCGAGATCGGGTGGCTGGAATCTGTGATTTCCGCAAGGCGAAGATCTTCGTGAATGTTGCGGACATCCCGGTTCGCCGGAGGTTTACCACTGCACACGAACTCGGGCACTGGATGCTTCACAGCGACATCTATAAGACCGATCCGGACCAATATCGATTTCTCCCCAGGTTCCAGCACACGGACAGACATGGGCCGCTCGAACAGGAGGCGAACGCCTTCGCGGCGAGTATCCTCGTTCCGTCACGCCTCTTGAAAGAGGTGGTCGGCGCAGCGCCAGTTTCCGAACTCGCGGACATCTTCCGGGTATCGAGGACGATGATGGAATACCGGATCCAGAATGTCCGCCGGTGAACCAGCCGACGCTCTGAACGCCGGGGCTCCCGACCCGGGAATCCTGGAGGACCTGAAGCCGGTCACGGAGCCTGAACGGAGAGAGAAAAGAAGGTCGGAGCGGATGAGTCCCGATTCGCCGGGCTGCGGGATCACACGAAGCAGAAGGAGACATGGTCCAACCTGCTCCGCTGGATCCTGGGGATTTCCTTCGTCTTGCAAATCCTCGTGCTGAGCGCGGTATTCGTGTTCGAGCAGGAGGTGGACGACTGGACGGCGCGGGGAGTTCTGCTTCAGTTCACCGCCATGTTCCCGGTATCTCTTCAAATAGCCGGGCCGCGTCCGATGGAAACCCGTTCTACCCGCGGCTCGGGTGCAGCATTCCGGATTCGGCGGGCGCAGGCTCGTTCCCTCCGGGAAATAAGGGGAATTCCCTAGTGTTCCGGAGTCGAATCGCCTTCGTGGCGTTGCCCGCGTTCGCCGCAAGCATGCCGCTGACGGGGCGAGAACTGCAGCCGCATCTCCGGGAGACGGTGATCCACACCTTCTCGATCGCCGCGGTGGATCCCGACACCGGCGAATCGGGAGTCGCGGTCACTACCCGGAACCCCTGCGTCGGCAACGGAGTGCCCTGGGTCCGCGCCGGGGTCGGCGCGGTGGCTACCCAGGCCCGCACCCGCACCGAGTACGGTGAGGAGCTCCTGAGCCGCCTCGCAGCGGGGATGTCCCCGGAGGAAGCGCTTCGAGACCGCCTCGCCCAGGACGAGAGCAGCGCCCACCGCCAGATCGGCGTGGCCGCGGTCGCTGGCGGCACCGCCCAGCACACCGGATCGGAGGCCAGCGACTGGGCGGGACACCGCGCAGGTCCGGACTACGCGGCGCAGGGGAACCTGCTCGTCGGTCCGGAGGTGGTGGATGCAGTGGCCGAGGACTTCGAGCGCACCCGCGGGAGCGGCCTGTCGCTCGCCGACCGGCTGGTGTCGGCTCTCGAAGCCGGCCAGTCGGCTGGCGGAGACGCCCGCCGCGGCCGCCGTCAATCCGCCGCGGTGCTGGTGGCGGACCCCCGCGAGGGCGGCTCGCGCCGGACCGACGGCATCTCCACCCATATCAATGTGTGCGAACACGAAACGCCGGTGGCCGAGCTGCGCCGCATCCACGACGCGGTCAGCCAGAAGCTCGGTTACCGGACGCTCGAAGTCTTCACCGGGAGCGATGTCGTCCAGCTGCGCGTCCTGCTCACTGCCGCCGGGTGCGCGGGTTCCGCGGGCCGGGCGGCGCTCGTGGCGGAAGACGCCCCGCTCGACCGGCCGGAACTCCGCCGCTTCGACGAAGCCCTGGCCGGCGCGGTGGACGCCTGCCGCGAAGCACTCGGGCTCTCGACTCCCGAAAGCGGCGGCTCTCCTCCTGGACTCGCCGACCCGGAGCTGGTGGGCCGGCTCTGGGAGCGAGTCGAGGCGGCGGGACAGGGAAACGCCGTCCGCCGCCGCCTCGCGCCCCTTTCGAGGATCACCCGGTGAGCCAGGGCTCCCGGCCGCCGCCGGCGGGCGATTCCTGATGCCGCAGACCGCCGCCGGGCGCCCGGTCCGGATAGACCTGCGCAGCGACACCGTCTCTCTCCCGACGCCGGAGATGCGGGCGGTCATCGCTGCCGCCGAAGTCGGCGACGATGTGTACGGGGACGATCCGACGGTCCGCCGGCTCGAGGAGCGAACCGCGGAACTGCTCGGCAAGGACGCCGCGGTGTTCACTCCCACGGGCACCATGAGCAACCAGATCGCCATCCGGTGCCAGACGGAACCGGGCGACCTCGTCCTCGCCGAGCGCCACGCCCACGCCTACCTCGTCGAAAGCGGTGGACCCGCAGCGCTTTCCGGCGCGACCGTCGTCGGCCTTCCGGGGATCCGCGGGGTGTTTTCCGCCGCGCAGGTGCAGGACGCGGTGCGCACTCCGCACCCCATGGTTCCCGAAGCGTGTTATCCGGCGGCGCGGCTCCTCGCCGCCGAGAACACCCACAACTTCGCCGGCGGCGCGGTCTGGCCGCTTTCCGCGCTTCGGGAAACGGCGGCAGCCGCCCGCGCCCTCGGCCTTCGAACGCACCTCGACGGCGCCCGGCTCTGGCACGCTTCGACAGCCACGGGAATTCCCGAAAAACGCTACGCCGAGAAGTTCGACACCGTGAGCGTGTGCTTCTCCAAGGGCCTCGGTGCCCCGATGGGCTCCTGCCTCGCCGGCGACGGGCCGCTGATCCGCCGGGCACGCCGTTTCCGCCAGCTCTTCGGCGGTGGTTTCCGCCAGGCGGGCCTCATGGCGGCGGGGGCGCTCTACGCCCTCGAAAACCACCGGGAGCGGCTCGCCGACGACCACCGCCGGGCCCGCTTGCTCGCCGACGGGCTGGCGTGCCTGCCGGGCATCGTCCTGGATCCGGAGGAGGTGGAGACGAACATCGTGCGCTTCCGCACCTCCGGAGTGGACGCCTTTTCGCTTGCCGAAAGGCTCCTCGACCGCGGGGTGGCCGTCCTCCCCGGTTCTCGAAGCGGGATGCGGGTGATCCCTCACCTCGGGATCCGGGACGAGGAGGTGGCAGAAGCCCTGGCCGCTTTCCGCGAGGTTCTCGCCCCGGTCTCCGCCCCCGGGTAACGGCCCGGTGACGGTCTGAAGTCGGGAAACCGACGGCGCCCGGTCGCATCCGTCGGTTCGGGGAACCTTCGGTCCCGGGCCGCTCGGTTCGAGGGGTGGACTTCAGCTCGGGACCGGTCGCGGTTCCCGTGCTTTAGCAGCCTGTGGACAAAGTCACACGGCCAAAGGCCGGCGATGCCCAGTTCTCCCGGTGGGGGCCCCGCCTGAACCGCTTCGCTCGGCGTTGCGATTCCGTCGGAATACTCCCGGTATGCCTCCCGAATCGCGCCTTGTCAGCCGGGCGCCTCCCCGACCTTGGGGCTCGCGCCACTTCATCACAGGATGCTAGTCCACCGCCGGAGGGTCCGTCGCAACGCCTTCGGCGACGAGTTCCTCGACGAGCAGCTCGCAATCGTCATCGGCGAGCCAGGCGAGCACCTTCGCGCGGACGCCGCCGCCCATTCTGAGGTCGGGAGCACGCTGACGGAGGAGGTCGATGATCTGCGGGAAACAATCGCCGAGCGGCGGGCCGTCGGTGAAGTCGTGGAGAGCGCCGCCTCCGGCAGCTGCCCAGAGGGCATTGAGACCCCCCATCTCGGCGCGAGGATCGGCACCCCGGTCGAGCAGTATGCGCACGGTATCCGCCATTCCATAGCCCGCGGCCATGATCAGCGGAGTGATGCCGCTGCTGCCCGGCCGGTTCCCATCCGCTCCCCGCCCGAGGAGCAGAGAGATCCCCTCCCGATTCCGCAGGTGGATGGCGTGCAGCAGGGGAGTCCAGCCACCCCGCTCGTCGCGCTGCTCGATGTCCGCTCCGGCATCGAGCAGCGCGAGCAGTATGGCGGAATCCCGATGGCGGGCAGCAACATGGAGCGAGCCCAGGCCCGAGCCGGCGATAGCGTTCGGGTCCGCGTCCGCGTGTTCGAGCAGAGCCCGGACCTCATCGAGATCGCCCGCGGCCACCGCCGCACTCAGCGCGGTGTCCTCCATCCGCTCGCTGCAGGCGGCGAACAGGAGCGCGAGCCCCGCGGTTCGAACTGCGGCGAGCCGTCGGGGGCGCTGACTACGAACCGGTTGGCGGCGAACCGGTGCTGGCTGCAACAGACGAGACCACATGCGGCGGAAACCTCGCGAAGATCCTCTACCTCTCGAACGAAGAGTTGGCATCGCGGGTTCTCGGATCGCTTGCGGGGCGCCGGCTGGGGGCGGGGCCCATGCTACCTTCCGCCGCTTCTTGCCGACTCCGCCCACCCCCGAACGCCCCCTCGGACGCCCCTTCGACGCAGGGGACGCCGCTGCGATCGCCGCGCTCCGAGGGCTGGCCATCGACGCCGTGGAGCGGGCGAATTCGGGCCATCCGGGACTTCCGCTGGGGGCCGCGCCGATGGCGTGGGTTCTCTGGAGCCGTTATCTGCGTATCTGCCCGCAGGATCCCGGCTGGCCGGACCGCGACCGCTTCGTGCTCTCGGCGGGCCATGGCTCGATGCTGCTCTACGGCCTGCTGCACCTCTTCGGCTATCCGCTGGATATCGATGACCTCCGCTGTTTTCGACAGTGGGGAAGCCGGACCCCGGGGCACCCCGAAACTCTCGCCACCCCAGGGGTGGAAGCGACCACCGGACCGCTCGGGCAGGGCGCCGGCAATTCGGTGGGCATGGCGATCGCCGAGCGAGCACTGCGGGCGCGCTTTCCCGAGCTCGTGGACCACCGGATCTTCGCCCTGGTGTCCGACGGCGACCTCATGGAGGGAGTCGCCTGCGAGGCGGCCTCGCTCGCCGGCCAGCTCGGGCTCTCCCGCCTGGTCTGGCTCTACGACCGGAACGGCGTCACCCTCGACGGCCCCGCGTCGCTCTCCTTCTCCGTCGAGGACGTCGAGGCGCGGCACCGCGCCCTCGGCTGGCAGGTGGAAACCGTTCCCGACGGCGACCACGATCTCGCTCGCCTGGACGCCGCGCTCGCCGCCGCGGTGGCGGAACCGGAGCGTCCCTCGCTCATCGTGGTGAAGACGACGATCGGCTACGGAGCACCCACGAAAGCCGGGAAGTCCGCAGCGCACGGCGCCCCACTCGGAGCGTCCGAAGCCGCCGCGACGAAGCGGGCGCTCGGTCTCGCTCCGGAGGCCGCCTTCGCGGTGCCGGAGGCCGTCCGCGAGCGCTGCGCCGCTCGGGCGGAGGAAGGCGAGCGAGAGCGCCGGGCGTGGCTCACCGCGCTCGAAAGGGTCCGCGAAACGGCGCCCGAGCGGGCGGCCGAGTTCGAGCGTCGGCTGCGGAACGAACTGCCCGACGGCTGGGACCGGGCCCTTCCGGCGTTCCGAAGCGGCGAGCGGCTCGCCACTCGGGAGGCCTCCGGAAGGACGATGAACGCAGTGGCAGCGGCGGTTCCGGAGTTCTTCGGCGGAGACGCCGATCTCTCCTCCTCGACGAAGACCGCCCTCGCCGGACTCGGCTCGCAGGCCGCGGACGAGCCGGGCGGTCGGAATCTCCACTACGGCGTGCGGGAGCACGCGATGGGGGCGGCGGCGAACGGAATCGCCTACCACGGGGGCTTCCGCACCTTTGCCGCCACCTTCTTCTGTTTCGCCGACTACATGCGCCCGTCGGTCCGGCTGGCCGCTCTCTCCGGCCTGCCGGTCATCTATGTCTGGACCCACGATTCGGTGGGCGTCGGGGAAGACGGCCCGACCCACCAGCCCGTCGAACACCTCATGTCCCTTCGGGCGATGCCGAACCTGCATGTGGTCCGCCCCGCCGACGCCAACGAGACGGTGGAGGCCTGGCGCCACGCGCTCGGGAGAACCGAGGGTCCGACGGCTCTGGTGCTGACCCGGCAAAAACTCCCGGTGCTCACCGACCCGCAGCTGGCGGCCGGCCTCCATCGCGGCGGATACATCCTGCGCGCCGCCGGAGCACACCCCGACGCGGTGTTGATCGCCACCGGATCCGAGGTGGCGATCGCGCTCGAGGCCGCGGGGGCCGCTGCCGATTGGGGCGCCGCGGTGCAGGTGGTGTCGCTCCCCTGCTGGGAGCTCTTCGCCGAACAGACCGCCGAATACCGGCGGCGCGTGTTGCCCCCGCGCGTCCCCCGGATCGCGGTCGAAGCGGGGGTCACGCTGGGTTGGGAGCGCCAGGTGGGCGAAGGGCCGGTGGTGGGACTGGACCGCTTCGGCGCCTCCGCGCCCGGCCCCGAGGCCGCCCGGCGGCTCGGGCTCACCGCGGAGCGAGTGGTCGAAGTGCTGCGCCGAGAACTCGGCACGGCGGCGATCCTCTCCGACTGAAGCCCTCTCCGACGGAATACCGCCGATGGCCGGACGCCGCCGCCGCTGTCCAGTCCACTGATGCCGGGGCACGGTCACCGCCGCCGGTGAAGCCCGCCTCCTCCGCTCGAGGCGGCGGAGTCGAGCTTCGGGTCAGCGTTTTCGACCGCCGAGGCCCGACCGGATGGGGCCTAGAATGCGGGGCGGCCCCTCCAGGAGACCATGCCCGAAGAACCCCATCCCTACGCCGACTTCCTCCACCGAGTGAGCCGTCCGGCGCGCTACGCCGGAGGAGAGCGGTTTTCGATCGTCGAGGAGTCGGACACCGGGATCGCCTCCCGGATGGCCTTCTGTTTCCCCGATGTGTACGACATCGGCATGAGTCATCTCGGCACCAAGATCCTCTACCAGGTGGTGAACGCCGAGCCCGATCTCGTACTGGAGCGGGTCTTCTGTCCCTGGCCGGACATGGAGGGGGAACTCCGAAAGCGCGGGCTGCCGCTCATCAGCCTCGAAACGCGGCGGCCGCTCTCCGATTTCGACATCGTGGGCTTCTCCCTCCAGTACGAATTGACCTTCACGAATGTGCTGACCATGCTCGACCTCGGCGGGATTCCGCTCCGAAGCGCCGATCGGGCCGCGGAGGATCCGCTGGTGATCGCCGGGGGACCGGTCGCCACCCAGCCGGAGCCGCTCGCGCCCTTCGTGGACGCCTTTCTGATCGGGGACGCCGAAGAACGCCTCCCCGAACTGATGCGCGAGGACGCGCACCTCAGGCAGGACGGGATCCTCGACCGGGAGGAACGGCTCGTCCGGCTCGCCGCCGGCGGCGGCCTCTACTGCCCGGCCCTCTACGAGCGCGAAGTCTGCCCGCGGTCCGGACTCGCCTTCGTCTCCCGGCCGCTCCGTCCCGAGGTTCCGCTGCGGGTCGAACGCGCCTTTCTCGACGATGTGAACCGCTTCCCCTTCCCGGACGAGTCCCCGATTCCCGCTGCGGAGGCGATCTTCGACCGCACCGCAGTGGAGATCGCCCGCGGCTGCACCGAGGGCTGCCGGTTCTGCCAGGCGGGCATGATCTACCGGCCGGTGCGCGAGCGGGATCCGAAGCAGATCGTCGAGACGGTGGTTTCGGCGGTCGAGAAGGGCGGCTACGACGAGGCCTCGCTGACCTCGCTCTCCACCGCTGACTATTCGTGCGTCGCTCCGCTGGTCCGGGAGGTGATGCGCGAACTGGCACCCCGCCGGGTTTCTCTCGGCATCTCCAGCCTCCGCGCCTACGGGCTTCCGGAAGAGGTCCTCGACGACATCGCGCAGGTGAAGGCGACCGGCCTCACGTTCGCCCCCGAAGCCGGCTCCCAGCGGATGCGGGATGTGGTGAACAAGAATGTCAGCGAGGCGGACATCTACGAGACCTGCCAGCGGGTGTTCTCACGCGGCTGGGACCGGGCGAAGCTCTACTTCATGATCGGACTCCCCACCGAGGAGGACGAGGATGTCCTGGGAATCGCCGACATGGGGCGGCAGGCCCGCCAGATCGGAGACCGCGAGGCGAAGCGCCGAGTCCGGATCACCGTTTCCATTTCGAGCCATGTACCGAAGCCCCATACGCCGTTCCAGTGGTGCGCCCAGGATGCGATGGCCGAGATCGAGCGGAAACAGGCGCTTCTCGCAGAGCGCGCCCGCCAGGACGGGTTCCGGCTCCGCACCCACGACCGGCGGGTGAGCCACCTGGAAGGGATCCTCGCCCGCGGTGACGTCCGAGTGGCACGGCTCGTCGAAATCGCCTGGCGCCTCGGCGCCCGTTTCGACGGCTGGGACGAGCACTTCCGCTGGGAGGTGTGGACTCGGGCGCTCGACCGGTTCGAGGCGGAGACCGGCGCCTCCCGCGAGGAATATCTGGGAACGATCCCGGTGGACGGCCGGCTGCCTTGGGAGCATGTGGATGTGGGGCTGGCGGACGGTTTCCTGCTGCGTGAGTACCGGCGTTCGCTCCGAGGCCGGGCTTCGCCGCCCTGCGGCAAGCCGGTCTCGATGCAGGTCCACCACACGAACGCCCGCGCCGCCCGTGCCGACGACCGCCGGCTGGTCTGCTACCACTGCGGGGTGGCCTGCGACCTCGCCGGGATGCGGTCCGAGCGGATCGCCTTCCTCCAAGAGCTCGGGGCCGAAGCTCCACGGACGGCCCCGGCGGCGGAAGTTCGGCTGCCGGTCGTCGGCGCCGCGGCCCCGCCTTCGTCGGGTTCCGGGGCGCGCCGCCGCCCCACTCCGCCGGCCCGGGCGCCCCAGGGGGATGCGGTCTGCTACCGCGCCCGCTTCGAGAAGTTCGGTCCGATGGCGCTTCGGGGCCACGGGGAACTCCTTCGGGTCCTGCCTCGGGTGCTGCGCCGGGCGGGGTTGCCGCTCCGCTTCAGCGAAGGCTTCTCACCGCGTCCGAAGCTCAGTTTCGGCCCCGCGCTGCCGCTCGGCATCCAGTCGCTGGCCGAATACTGCGAGTTCGTGCTGATCGGGAACGCCCCGCCGTCCGCAGTGCTCGCGGCGCTCCGCCGAGCTTCCGAACCAGGGCTTCGGTTCACCGAACTCGTCCGGGTCGAACCGGGAGTGCCGCGGCTCTCGCGGTGGGCCTCCGCACTGCGCTACGCGGTGCTGCTCGCCGCAGACGCCGATCCGGTGGAGATCGAATCCCGCCTCTCGGCCTTCCGCGCAAGCGATTCCTGGCCCATCGTCCTGACCCGTCGGGTAAAACCGGGAGCCAGGCGGCGCAGCCCCGCTTCTCGCTCGGCGGCCCCGCGAGAACGAACCGTCGAGCAGGACCTCCACCGCTTCGTGGACGAGGTTCTCCTCGCACCCGCAGGGCCGGAAGCGGCGCTCTTCGGCTGCTCTGCCGAGCGTGCGACGCTGCGCTTTCGCACCGTGCTCCCCGGCGGCGGGCCGACGCCGCGCCCGGACGAGATCACCCACTCGCTGCTCGGCTTCGAGCCAGTGGCACCGGAGATCCTCCGCACCGCCTGCGAACCGGCCGACGCCGCCTCTGCGAGTTCTCCGGCGGGATCCCCCACCCCGCAACCCAGATGCTCAGCAGCGCCTGCCGCGGAATCGGGATGAGACGGGCACTCTCGGCCGGGCGCGAGGCGGTCGCGCTGCCGGGGGCGGAACGGTCCGGCGATCGAAGCCGCCCTCCCGACGCCTCCTTGCCACCCGGAAACTGCAGCGAGCTCGACAAGCTCGAGGGACCCCTCGGGGGGAGGGTTCGCCCGCCGCCGATCAGCGCTCGGAACTTCGGCGGAATCACGGTTCCCCACCCCTTTCCGTATCAGGGCAGCAAGCGGAGCATCGCCCGCCACATCCTTCCGCACTTCCCGCGATCCATCGGCAGTCTGATCGAACCCTTCTGCGGATCCGCGGCGCTCTCCATCGCCGCCGTGTCCCACGGGCTTGCCGAGAGAGTCTGGCTGAACGATGTCAACGCGCCGCTCATCAGGCTATGGGGCGAGATCCTGGAAAACCCCGAGAGACTCGCTGCAGGCTACGGAGCGCTGTGGAACGAGCAGCGCGCCGATCGCAAGCAGTTCTTCCTCCGGATCCGAAGGGAGTTCAACGAGACTCATGAAACGCATCATCTCCTCTACCTGCTGGCGCGCATCGTGAAAGGATCCATTCGTTACGGCCGGGACGGCCGCTTCAACCAGAGTCCGGACAACCGCCGGGCGGGAATGCGGCCGGCAACGATGCGGCGGCAGATCCTGGGAGTCTCGAATCGTCTCTCCGGAAGAACGAGACTCACGGCTTCGGACTACCGGATGGTGGCGGCCCAGGCAGCGGCGGAGGATCTGGTGTACCTGGATCCTCCGTACCAAGGCACTTCCTCTTCTCGCGACCAACGCTACTACAGTGGTGTCGGGTATGGAGAATTGGTGGGGACACTTCAGGAGATGAATGCCGCGGGGATTTCCTTCATCGTCAGTTACGACGGTCGAACCGGGAACAAGGATCACGGAAGATCCCTTCCGGAGGAGCTGTCGCTCACCAGGCTTCCCATTCGATCCGGGGTGTCGAGCCAGTCTGTTTTGTTGGGAAACGCTTCCGAGACGATCGAGTCTCTCTATCTTTCTCCCGCCCTCAGGTCCCGCCTCGACAGCGGAGAGGAGCGGGGACACCGCCGAAGGGGCGCGGCTCACGCCCACTCTTTGTTCGCATGAGCGAACGAAATCTTCCAGAAGCCTTCCGCAGGCTTCTGGAGGCAGTAGATGCCAAGAGGCCTCGAACGGTAATCCAGCATCTTCTGAAGCATGGGCAGATAACGACCGAAGACCTGCAGACCAGGTATGGATACAACCATCCGCCGAGAGCGATCCGAGATGTGCGGGAGCTGGGAATCCCGATCGATACCTTCCGGGTGACCGGATCGGATGGCAGGAGTATTGCGGCGTACAGATTTGGCGATCCGAAACAGGTGCGCGCAGCACTGATGGGACGCACCGCATTCGCTGCTGGCTTGAAAAACGAACTCCTGGAGAATCCCGGTACGCGCTGCAATATCTATCTCGAAGAATTTCCTGCTCAGGAGCTGCAGATCGATCATCGAATTCCCTTCGAGATCGCCGGCGATCACCCAGCATCCGCGGATCCCGACCGATACCTGCTCCTGTGCGCCTCGGCGAACCGGGCGAAGTCATGGAGCTGTGAGCACTGCACGAACTGGAAGCAGAAAGACCCGAAAATCTGCAAGTCCTGTTATTGGGCCTATCCAGAGGAATATACCCATGTCGCCATGCGCGAGATCCGCCGTCTCGACATTCTCTGGCGAGACGACGAAATCTCCGACTACGAAAATCTTCGGAAGGTTTCCTCGATAGCTCGACAGGAGATTCCGGAATATGTGAAGAGCGTGCTGCGGAAAATCTTTTCGGGAAAGGAGAGCTGATGACCAGGATCGGGGCCGACGATCGGTTCGCTGTGAAGATGCAGGGTCTTGCCGTTGCCGCGATGGCGATCGCGGCCGCTGCCGGATCGGTGTGTGCCGCCAGTGCAATGGAGCGCGACGAGCCGCTTCACGCGCTTTTCGATGAATTCATGGAGTTCCGGCGCCGTGAGGAGCCTCGCTTCGCGGCCTCGATCGACGGAATCCCTCCGGAGAGCCTCGGCCGGGTGACCGAAGTGCATGTCGCGAACCGAACTGCCATGGTCCGGGAGTTCCGGGACCGACTCCTGGAGATTCCCCATGAGCGGCTCTCGGACGAAGACCGCGTGCACCGCGATGTGTTCGAGGTGGCGCTTTCCGAAAGGATCGGCGACGCCCGGTTCGGCGCCCACTTCCTCCCCATCAACGCCGATTCGGGCTTCCACATCGGAATGGCGCGGCTCCCGCATTCGATCCCCCTGCGCGCTGCAGCGGATTACGAGGCGTATATCGCCCTGCTCCTCGACATCCCGCGTTACTTCGATGAATACATCGCCCTGATGCGGCGGGGGATCGAACTGGGTATGACGGTCCCCGGCATCGTCCTCGAGGGATATGAGGGCACGATCACCAGTCATGTGGTCGAGGACCCCGAAGCGAGCGTTTTCTTCGCGCCCTTCGATGCCTTCCCCGAGCGGATCGGCGAGGCAGATCGCGGGCGGCTCCGCTCCGCTGGCGCAGCAGCAGTGAGAGAAGGCCCGATATCCGCTTACCGATCCTTTCTCGACTTCTTCGAGAACGAATACCGCCCTGCGGCCCGAACTACGATCGCCGCGTCGGACCTGCCGGCAGGAGAAGAGTACTACGCATTCCTCATCGGTCGGTTCACCACTCTCGACCGGACAGCCGAGGAAATCCACCGAATCGGCCTCGAAGAAGTGGAGCGCATCCGCGGCGAGATGGATCAGGCGATGCGCGCCACCGGTTTTCGCGGGGAATGGGACGCCTTCCTGGAGTTCCTGCGTACCGATCCCCGCTTCTATGTGGAGACTCCCGAAGAGCTGCTGCGAGAAGCGGCATGGATCGTGAAACGGATGGACGGTGCGCTGCCGCGCCTGTTCCGCCAGCTGCCCCGCCAGCCCTACACCGTGGAGCCGGTGCCGGACGCCATCGCGCCGAAGTACACCGGTGGTCGCTATGTGGGAGCCCCACTCGCCTCCACGCAGCCGGGTCGCTACTGGGTGAATACCTACCGGGTCGAAAGTCGTCCGCTCTATACCCTCGAAGCGCTCTCTCTCCACGAAGCGGTCCCCGGCCATCACTTGCAGATCTCGCTCGCCAAAGAGCTCGAAATGCCTGCGTTTCGCCGGCACTTCGGGATCGGCGCATACAGCGAGGGCTGGGCGCTCTATTCGGAGCGGCTCGGCCTCGAGGCGGGCTTCTACGAAGATCCCTACCGCAATTTCGGCCGACTGACCTACGAGATGTGGCGTGCCTGCCGACTGGTGGTGGACACCGGAATGCACGCTCTCGGCTGGACCCGCCAGCAAGCCCTCGACTACCTCGCCGCAAACACCGCGCTCTCGCTCCACGAGATCACTACCGAGACCGACCGCTATATCGCTTGGCCGGGGCAAGCGCTCGGCTACAAGATGGGTGAGCTCAAGATCCGTGAAATGCGCGCACTCGCCGAGGCCGCGTTGGGGGAGGACTTCGACATCCGCGAGTTCCACCACCAGGTTCTCTCGAATGGTCCGGTGACTCTCCCGATCCTCGACCGCCTCCTCCGGACCTGGATCTCGGAGCGTTCCACTTCGGAAGCACCAGAGCCCCTCGGGGATGGAGATCGCGGTGACTAGAACCGGTCGGTTGCGCCGATACCGTACGACGATCTCGCTCGGGAGAGGCGCGTTTTCAGTTCGTGGAATCGGAACGGGAGCGATGGGGTCAGCGGTTTCCGGGGATCCTCCTTCCCGGCGTCCACGGGGCGCCCGCTGCTTCGAGGTCGGCTTCGAGCCGAGCCAGGTCTTCCTCGAGGAGTGAACGCAGCTCGATCCGGAGCGTCTCGAACTCTTCGCCAGCGATCCGCAGGCTCTCGCGCTGGGTATCGGTAGGCGTCTGCCGGGTGTCCCAGTGGCCGCCCGCGACCTGCGAAACCCGGCCGCGGATCGAGGGAGCGGCGGGGTGGTTGCGCGACCCTCGGGCGGGATCCCCGTTCAGACGCACTTCGAGCCCGGAGAGGGTTTCGAGGAGGCCGTCCAGGCGAGAGAAGACCGCCTCTGCGGCGCGGGGAGTGCGCTCGAGTGCTGCCCGCAAGTGGCGGAGACGTTCCCGTATGCGGCTGGCCTCGGCTCCGGCGCCCAGCACCTGCCGCAGCAGCGCGGCGGTTTCGGACTGAAACGCGGCGACTGCCGCCGGATCGGTTCCCTCGGGAAGGTTCGGCACCGGTTTCACCCGGAACCGCTGCGGTTCACCGAGATTTCGGACGCCGCTGCTGCTGACCGCGATCAGCTCCGCCTGGTACTCGCCCGGCGCCGCCAGCGGCCCCTGCGGAGGCCGCACCCACGGCGGAGTGAATCCGGGAGAGTCGAGACGCACCGGGTTCGGCGCCGGGCCACGCAGGTCCCAGGCGACCCGGTGGACGCCGTCCTCGGCGGGACCGGCGACCCGACGCACCGGCGCCCCGCGGTCGTCCCGGATCAGCAGGAAAACCGACGGGTCCGCTTCCAACTCCTCCAGCCGCAGCGCGTCGAAGCCCGGAAACGGAATGTCCCGACCGGCTTCCCCGGCCTTCTTCTCGTCGGCGCGGCGCTTTTCGCGCGCCGTCTGGAGTTCCTCGCTGAGGTAGTAGGTGAACACCGCGCCGAACGGCGGGTTGGCAGCCGCATAGGCGGTGCTCCCCTGCGTCGGGCGTCCCGGAGCCTGCGCCGGCACGGACGGGATATACCACCACGCGTCGCGCGCCGGGAAGAGGGTGGATTCGCCGGAGCGGACCGCGGCGGCGAGGCTCCGGAGCGGGGCGTAGTCGTCCAGGATGAAGAAGCCGCGCCCGAAGGAAGCGCCGACGAGGTCGTCATCGCGGCGCTGCAGTTCCAGGTCGCGGAAAGCGATCGTCGGAGCGCCCGGCAGCCGGACCCAGTGTTCCCCGCGGTTCCACGACACATAGAGCCCGTTCTCGGCGGCCAGGAACAGGAGAGCCGGTTCCACATCGTCCTGTTCGATCGCCCAGACGATCACCCCTTCGGGGAGGTCACCGCCGATCGACCGCCAGCTCGTTCCCCGGTCGCGGCTCTCGTAGAGATACGCGTCGAAATCGCCCATCTTGTGGTTGTCCGCCGCCACGAAGACGGTATCGGCGTCGTGCTGCGACGCCTCCACATCGTTGATGAAGGAAAGCGCCGGCAATCCGGGGAACGAGCCCACCGGCTCCCACGAACCGCCGCCGTCGCCGCTGCGGTGCACCAAGCCGTCGTCGCTGCCGGCATAGAGAACGCCGGCGGCGACCGGCGACTCGCTGATCGCGGTGAGGGTCGCATAGCGGGACATCGCTGCGGTGTCGTGGAGGTCGTCCACGCTCCACACCCGGTCGTAGAAGGGCAGCTCGTAGCGGTTGCGGCCGGTGGTCAGATCACCGCTGGCCGCAGCCCACGACTGGCCCCGGTCCTCGCTCCGCCAGACTCGCTGGGATCCATACCAGAGGTGGTCGGGGTCATGCGGACTGAGAAGGAGAGGCGCGTCCCAGTTCCATCGCTCGGGCGGCTCTCCAGGCGCCGGCAGCGGCTGGAGGTGGAGCACTTCGCCGCTCCGGCGGTCGGCTCGCTGCAAGTTGCCCTGTTGGGTCATCAGATAGAGGATCTTCGGATCGCGCGGATCGATCTGGACACCGTAGCCGTCGGCCCCGAGAGGCACATACCAGTCCCGGTTTCGGATCCCCTCCAGGTTCAGCGTGCGGGAAGGGCCATGCACCGTACCGAGATCCTGCGCCCCGCCGAGCAGGTCGTAGAAGGGCTCGGCATCGCTCAGTGCCACCTTGTAGAACTGGGAGATCGGCAGGTTCGGGAAGTGGCGCCAACTCGCACCCTCGTCGAAGGTCTCGTAGAGCCCGGCGTCGGTGCCCGCGAGCAGGTGGGCGTGGTCTTCGGGGTCGATCCAGAGCGCGTGGTTGTCGCTGTGCTTCTCGCGTCCGGTTCCGAGGGGGGAGAAGGTCCGGCCGCCGTCGCGGGTCACATGCAAGAAGACATCCATCTGGTACACGAGATCGGGATCCGTGGAGGACGCCTCGATCTCCTGGTAGTAGTGGGGGCCGGTCCCGCCGGAGAGGTAGGGACTCTGCCGCTCCCAGCTCTCGCCGAGGTCCAGGGAGCGGTAGAAGCCCCGCACTTCTTCTTCGGCTTCGATCGTCGCATAGAGCCGGCTAGGGTCCGCGGCGGTCACCGCGAGTCCGATCTTGCCCACCTGTCCCTCGGGAAGCCCGCGGGAGATCCGGCGGAAACTGCGGCCTCCGTCGGACGACTTGTAGATTCCGGAGCCGGGACCCCCGGCCAGGAACGACCAGACATGCCGGCGCCGCTGGTAGGTCGCCGCATAGACGGTGTCCGGGTCGCCGGGGGCGAACTCGAGATCCGTCGCCCCGGTGTCCGGCCCGGAATCGAGCACCAGGGTCCAGTGCGCTCCCCCGTCTTCGGTCCGGTACACCCCCCGCTCCCCGCCGCTGTTCCAGAGCGGACCCTCCGCCGCCACCAGCACGGTGTCTCCATCGCGCGGGTCCACCAGGATCTTTCCGATGTGCTGCGAGCCGGCGAGCCCCATCCGTTCCCACGAACCGCCGCCGTCCCGGCTCCGGTACACCCCGTCGCCCCAGCCGACATGCCGCCCGCTCACATTCTCGCCGGTGCCGAGCCAGACGACCTCCGGATTCGAGGGGTCGAGGGTGACCGCCCCGATGGAGTAGGAGGGGTACTCGTCGAAGACCGGCGTCCAGGTCGTTCCCGCGTTCTCCGTCTTCCAGAGCCCGCCGGAACCAACGGCCGCATACCAGGTGGACTGCCGCTCCGGGTGCACCGCGATGTCCGCGATGCGGCCTCCCATGAGGGCCGGGCCGATCCCGCGGAGCTCCAGTCCGGAGATCGCCTCCGCGACCGCCGCGGGGGCGGGTGTCCGGTCCTGATCTTCAGGCTGGCTCCCCGCTGGGCCTCCTGTCGGGATGCCCGATCGGCTCGCCGCCGGGCTCGCCGCCAGCGCCGCGGCCGCGAGCAGCAGGACGAACCCGATCTTCTTCGACGACTTCATCGGTGAGACAGCGATTCTGCCGCCGGGCCGACGGCCCTCGATGGTAGGGTATGGCATGAGATTCGCACTCCTCTTCCCCGGGGCCCGGCTTCCTGCCAGCGGCGGCGTCGTCCCCCCCGAGGAGGGGAATGCTAGATGCGATCCTCGAAAGGAGATGTTCGATCCATGACGCTGCCTCGCAGCGCCGCTTCTCGCCGGGCGATTCGGCGCTGGCCGGCACGCCGGACGCGGTTCGTCAGCCGGGGAGTGGTGCTGGCAGTGATCTCGCTGAGCTTCGGAGGGTTGCTCTGGATCCCCACGAGCTGGGCGGGATGGGCGGTGGACATCCTGGTGCGGAGCTGGTTGGCATTCATCGGAACGGTGATGGCCCACGAGGCGGTGCACGGTCTGCTCGGCGGCTCTCGGCGGACGAACGCGGTCTGGGGGCGGATCGCCCTCTTGCCCTGCCTCGTGCCCTACGCGAATTTCCGCGCGACCCACCTCCTCCACCATCGGCACACGAACGAGCCGGATCGAGATCCGGATCTGTTCCTCCAAGACGCCCGCCGCTGGCAGCTGCCGCTCCGGGCGCTCGCCATGCCCCATCAGTGGTTCTTCTGGCTCCGCCGCCGCGGGCGGCTGCCTGCCGGCCAGCTCGCCGACCTCTCACTGAACTACCTCGGGATCGGCGTCTGTTACCTCGCGGTCGGTCTGGTGGTGGGGCCCCTGCGCCTCTTCGCCGGAGTGCTTCCCGTCTGTTTCCTCGTTTCGCTGCTGCTCTGGATCCCGTTCGCCCATCTCACCCATGAGGGATACGCCACCGGCGCCGCCGGAGCGCGCTCCCATGACTATTTCGGCCGCCTCGCATACTGGTTCTCCTTCGGACTCTCGATGCACCGGGAACACCATCTGCGGCCCCATCTCAGCTGGATCGAGCTGCGCCAGTTCGTGCGGCGCGATCCGCACCGCCGCCTGCTGCCCCGGCGGGACTTCTGGCGCGGAGCGCCCTCCCCAGCCGCCGGCCGCTCCCGCTGAGGGAACTCCCCTGACGGAGTCCTTGCGGCTCACCGCGCCGGATCTGGCGTGTCTCGTCGCGGACTCGCCGAAACACCCGCTGGACTATGCGCTGATACTCCACTTCGAGCGTTCGGAGCACCCGCCTTTTTCGCCCCTCGCCCTCGAGCGCGGGGCCGAGAGTGCCCGGCAGGCGTTTCCGGTCGCCGGGAGCGTTCTCGAAAGCGGACGCCTCTCGGCCCCGGTGTGGACCCCTGCCCCCGGCCACTGTGCGGCACCGACCGTCCGGATGACCTCCGAAGAGGATTCCACTCCCTTGATCGACGGCTTTCTCGCTCCCCGCTTCCGCCTCGAAGAGGAACCGCCGCTCCGCCAGCTCCTCGCCGCGGGAGGGGATCCTCCCCGGTGGAGCCTCGTGACCCGGATCCACCACGCGGCTTCGGACCTCATCGGCGCGCTGTTGTTCATCCGCCGCCAACTGCGGGTGGCGCAGGGAGAGGAGGTTCCTCCAAAGGCGCCGCAGCGGAGCTCCCCGCTGCTCCAACTGCGGCCCGAGCGGCCGGCGCGAAATCCGGATTCGCGGCCCTCCACTCCGCTCGCTACCCGACCCGCGCCGCGTGGATCCGCGCGCCGCTTTCGAACCTTTAGGGTGCCCCGCCTGCCGTCCTCGGGGCCGCGCGGCGGTTTCCGCTGGAACGATGCCCTGCTCGCAGCAGCACTCGAGGCGCTCGCGTCCTGGAACGACAGCCAGGGGAGCGACAGCGGGGGGAACCCCAGTCGGAGGAATCACACTCCGGGCGCTTCGAAGTCGCGGATCGGACTCTGGGTGCCGATGAACATCCGCCGGGAGCGTTTCCACGGCTTCGGAAACGGCGCGTCCCGCCTCCGGATCCACCGCGAGCCTCTCCCTTCCGGATCCGCCCCATCCTTCGAGGCTCGCTGCCGCGCAGTCCGCCGGACGATAGACCAGAAAAAGCGGGCCGGCGAGTGGGCGCTTCCCGCCTGGACCCCGCCGGCGGCGCTCGCGCGCGCCGCGGCGCCGCTCCTCGCCCGCTGGCTGGACCGTCCCTGGGCCGACTACGGCACCGCGGGCTTCACCCATCTCGGGCGCTGGCCCGGAGATGAGGACCCGGTGTTCCGCGGACTCGAAGCCATCGAGGTCGTCGCCTGCCTGCATCGGCGCCACCCGCTCTACTTCGCGGGAATGTCCCATGCCGGGCGCACCTGGGTAACGATCACCTGGGACCCAGCACTCCTCGCGCCGCAGGAAATCGACACCATCGCCGCCTCCTTCACGAACGCCCTGTCCGAGCCCGCGACGGGCGGCGGAGCACCGCTCGGACCGCCGGCCAGCGAATGAACGGCGGGATCCGCGGCCGAGTCCACGACTTTCTCCGCAGCGCGATCGCGGCGGCGCTCCGGCTCGCGGGAATCGGCGCCGGCCTCCGTCTTCGTCTGCGGCTTCGGTTCCGGCATCGGACCGAGGCGCGGCTTCGACAGCGGTACCGGATCACCGCCGACACCCCGCTGACCCGAGACCTCCCCGCCCCCGCAGACGGGGCGCCCCTCGCCATCACTTCGGGGACAGCGGGGTCCCCCCGGCAGGTGGCCTACCCGCGAAACCGCCTGCGCGCAGTCCGCCGCACCTTCGAGGACGCCATGCTGCGCCTCATCGCGGCCCACCGAATCCGGCGTCCGAGCCTCTATGTCTTCGGCCCGCTGCGCCCCGACCGCTCGCTGACCCGGTTGTTGGTCGCCGAGCCCCGTCCGCCGCCGGGTTTCGTACTCCTCCAGGCGCCCTACCGCGCCCAGTCCGACCCGGCGATCCTTCGCCTCGCCGACGAGTACGGCGACGCGGCGCTGCGGTTGCTGCTCCTCACCCTGTCGAATCCGGGGATCCTCTACGCCACCAACCCCTCGACCCTGAGCACTTTTTTCGACGAGCTGGACGCCGACTGGGAACGTGCCTCGGCGCTCGCCCGAACCGTCAGCCGCAGCCCGCCGGCACTCGATCCCGCGGCGCTCCGTATCCTCCGGCGGCTCCGCTCCACCGGAGATTCCGGCCGGCTGGCCCGACTCGCCGCGAGCCCGGCGCCCCTGCCCATCACCGCCTGGGCCCCCGCCGCGGCCATCTGTGTCTGCTGGACCGGCGGGGCGGTCCGTCCCTTCCTGGATCGACTGGACCGGCGGCTTCCAGCTCCTCGCTTCTGCCGCATTCCCATGTTCTCGATGTCCACCGAGACCGTCGAGACGATTCCGGATTTCCGCGGCCCGGAGCCTGCCTTCCTTCCGTTCGCACCCGGAGTCCTCCATGAGTTCCTCGACCAGCAGGCGGCGAACCCGCGGCTCCTATCTTCAGGCGAGCTGCAGCCGGGCGGAATCTACGAAATGGTGGTGAGCCACCGCTTCGGACTCACGCGCTATGCGACCGGCGATCTTTTTCGGGTGGCGCGCCTCACCGCCTCCGGCCCGGACCTGCGCTTCGCGCGCCGGCGCCTTCTCGGTTGGTCCTTCACCGGGGAGAAGATCACCGCGCAACAGGTGGGCTCTGCCTTCGATGCTGTCGACGCGGCATGGCCCGGCCTGCGCACGGCATTCTGGCTGGCGCTTTTTCCGGAGGATCCCGGCGCACCGGCCAGACCCGGCTACCGGCTGGCCGCCGTCGGCCGCGGGCCGGAGAGCGCCGGAGCCCAAGCGCTGCCCCCCGGTCTCGAAGGGCAGCTGGACGCACTGCTCTCGGAGCAGAACCCGGAGTACCGGGCCAAACGGGAGAGCGGCCGGCTGGGCCCGATCCGCCTGGCACAGCCGAGCCTCGTCGAGTTCGTCCGCCGTGCCTCCGGAGAGCGCGCCGCCTCGCCGGACTCCCAGTTCAAGTTCCAGCCGTTCTATCCGCGCCAGTGGGAGGCGGAATGAAGCGGAGCAGCTCCCCGAACGAAGGAAAGTCCCGACCCAGGATCAGGCTCCGGCAGCCCGCCGCCAGCGCCGCCCGACCGTCGGTGTCCGGTCGGTTCCCGAGGTGGAGAAGAGCACCCGCAGGAATCCTCAGATCGGCGGCCGCCTGCCGGAACACCCCGGCGTCCGGTTTCAGTACCCCGAGCGCTTCCGCAGCGTAGATCCGGTCGAAACACTCGCCGAGGCCGAGCGCGGCGATCCGGGGGGCGGACTCGAAGTCGGACACCGCGACCGCAATGCGTCCGGCCACCCGAAGGCCGTTCAGCAGCGCCCGCACTCCCGCCGCTGGGCCGATCCGCCGGATCGCCGGCAGCAGCAGGAGGGTTTCGCTCTCGAGGCGCCGGGCGATCCCGGATCGCCAGCCGGCAGGCAGCAACCCGCGGTCGGCCCTGAGCAGCTCGACTTCACGGCGAAACCGGCGGAGCCGGCGCAGCTCCCGGAGAGACTCCGCCGGATGTCCGGCGAGCGCGCACCGGAGGGACTCGGCCGCCACCGCGGCCGAGAGCGCCCGGTCGGAATAGAGCGTGCCGTCCACATCGAAGGAGACGGCCGTGATTCCGAGGAATGGATCCGGCGCCATCCGGCGCAGGTCAGGGATCGATCGAGAACTTTCGGATCATCCGCTGGCGGACCTCGGCGCCGTACACCGCGCCGTGAGCATCCACCGAGACCCCCTCGGGACCGCTGGTCACCGGTTCCTCGCCCGGCGCCACATCGGACACATCGTCCGGGAGATAGTGGGTCACGGTCCCATCGGCGGCGTTTCCGATGCGGATTCCGCGCCCGAATTCGGGGTTCGAGCGGGAGGTGGACTCCGAGTCGGCCACATAGATCGTGTCCTCGGCGCTGATGAAGATGCCGCTCGGCCGTCCGAATTGCAGCCACTCTTCGAGGAAGTTGCCCTCCTGGTCGAAGAGCTGGATCCGGTTGTTCCCCCGATCTCCCACGAAGAGCCGGCCCGAGGAGTCCATCGCCAGCGCGTGCGGATCGCGGAATTGCCCGGTGCCGGTCCCGGTCTCGCCGAAACTGCCCAGGAACTCGCCCTCGGCGGAAAACCGGACGATCCGATTGTTGCCTTCGGAACCGTGTCCGTCCGCCACGAAGATGTTCCCGTTCGGCGCCACCAGCACATCGGAGGGGCCGTCGAACTGGCCGTCCGCGGCACCCGCGGCCCCGGCTTCGCCGAGCCGCAGCAGCACTTCTCCGTCGGGGCTGAACGCGATCACCTGATGACCGAGACCTTCCTGCCCCCGGGCGTCGGTGATCCAGACGTTCCCCTCATGGTCCACGAACATCCCGTGCGGCCAGGCGACGAGCCCGGCGCCGAAACTCCGCACTACCTCCCCCTCGGGGGTGAAGAGCACGATCATGTCCACTTCGGGCCGGTCGCCGCAGAAGTTCTGCCCGCAGCGTTCTGCAGTCCAGATGTTTCCGTCGGCGGCGGGAAATACCGCGCTGACCGAGCCCCAGGTGCGCTCTCCGGGCAGATCGCCCCAATGCGCCTCGGCGCGGTACGGGTTCGGGAAATCATCATGCTCCGAGACCAGGGGTTCCCCCTGGGATTCCGTCTGGCCGGAGTCCGGCCCGGGCGGGGTACCGCGTTCGCACCCGGCGAGGCCGAAAACGACAGCCGCGCAGACGATCCCGAGCCACGCCCCGATTCCAGTGCTCCTCCGAAGATTCTCGATACGACGCATGATGGTGCTCCTTCTTCCGCAGCCGGCGGAACTGCGGATTGTAAGGACCGTAGGCCGGCTACCGCCTCGAAACGGACAGCAGGAAGATGTACTCGGTCGGGAGGATCCGGGAAGCGCTGCCCGGAGGCGCGACTTCGAGTATCCGGATCTCGAAGCTCCGGTAGGTGGCGACCGCCTGCCCGTCAGGCGGAACCCGGAACCCGGCGGATCCCTGGGATTCCGTGGTCTCGAGTTCGAGTTGCAGATCGAGATGTCCGGGAGCTTCGCAGGCAGACCCCGGGGGGCAGCGAGTGTCGAGACCCACCGTCTGAACGCTCAAATAGAGAAAGTCGCTGCCGCCGGTGACCAGAGCCAGATTCCCGGCTCGAAGCGCGAAAGGTTCGCCGAGGGAGACCTGGAAGTCGGGCGCCGGAAACCCCGGCGTCGTACCGGAGTTGCAGCCGGACGCCGCGAACGCGGTCAGGAGCAGCGCGGCGGGAATCCACCGGCATCCGGAAGAACCGACGGAACCGCAGGAAAACATCGGAGACATTCTAGGGGTGCCGGCCGCGCGGCGGCTCTCGGAGTTCGGGCGACTCAGAGTTCCAGCAGAAGAGCGGCCAGCAGCGCGGCGCGGCGCGGAAGATCGTCGAGACGCACCTGCTCGTGCCGCGCGTGGGCGCCGTCGCCGAGGGGCCCCAATCCATCGAGCACCGGGACCCCCAGACCGGCGACGATGTTCCCGTCGGAACCACCGCCGGCAGCGCCCTCTCCGAGTTCCCAGTCGATTGCGGACGCCAGCCGGCGGGCCTGCTGGTAGAGCCGGACCACGCTCGCGCGGCGCGAAAGCGGCGGCCGGTTCACTCCCCCGCTCCAGGTGGCGCTCGCTTCCGGATGCGCCGGCTGAAGTTGCCGCAGCGCGGTGAGCAACCGCTCCCCTTCCACCGGATCGTCCATGCGGATGTCCACCTCGGCGGAAGCTTCCGCGGGAACGACATTCGTCCGGGACCCGCCCCGGATCCTCCCTACATTCACCGTGATCCCGCGCTCGGGCGCTGAGAGCGCGCCGGCAGCCAGCACGATCCGCGACAGCTCGGCGATCGCGTTGATCCCCCGCTCCGGATCGAGCCCGGCGTGAGCGGCCCGCCCGCGGACCCGGACCCTCAGGACCCCGACGCCCCGGCGGGAGGTCTTGGCGCCGCCGCCGGGGAGCGAGGGTTCCATCACCAGACAGGCGGCGGCGCCGGCCGCCTCCTCTTCGATGAGGGCCCGGCTCGCGCCGCTTCCGGCTTCCTCGTCGGTGGTCCAGAGGATCGTCACCGGACGCCGGGGCTCGAGACCCCGCCGATCGAGCGCCCAGAGCGCCCCGATGGTCTGGACCAGCCCCGCCTTCATGTCATAGACGCCAGGGCCGTACGCGGTCCGCTCCTGGACCCGCCAGGGAATCTCCGCGAGCGTTCCGAGCGGCCAGACGGTGTCCAGATGGCCAAGCAGCAGCAGAGGCGCCTCGCCCGCTCGGGCTCCGGGGATCCGGATACGCAGTTGGGGCCCGCGCTCCCCGCCCCCGGGGCAGGAACCGGCGACCCGGGAGACCGCCGCACCGCGCAGGAAGCCGGAAGCATCCTCGGTGAGAGCGCGTGCCGCCTCGTCCCCCATCCGGGCGGTCGCCCGCTGGGATTCGGTGGGCGACTCGAGACGAACGAAGCGCCCCAGCATCTCCTCCATGCAGGGACCGCTCTCCGTCAGCCAGGAGAGCAGCCCCCGGATGCCGGTGGGCTCGCCGCCGCCGCTATTGGACGACTTGATTCCGGACCTCCTGCAACACCTCGAGGCGCTCGGCGAGCTGTGGATCCGGATTGCCGAGCTCCACTGCCTTCGCGTACTGCGCGGCCGCTTCGGCGATCCGCTCGTAGTCGGCGGGACTCGCCGGGCAGCCGACCTGGACCGCCTGCAGCCGCTCGCCGAAGGCTGCGTCCTTGAGGGTGCAGGGGCCGTACGCCACTTGGGCCGCGTGGGCCCAGGCGAGCATCCGGAGCGGCTCTCCCCAGTTCGTCATCGCCGCCGCAGACTCGGAGAACTGCGTCTCGGCGCCGGCGAAGTCGTTCGCTGCCATGTAGGCCTGACCGAGGGCGTAGCGGGCGACCGAAAGGTCGTTGGGGTCCCCGGTTTCGGGAAATGCGGGAATCGCCGGTTCGAGTATCGCCGCCACCTCTCCCATCTGCTGTGCGGAGAAGAGAGCGATGCCGTGCTCCACCTGATAGAGCGGGTTCTCCGGGTCGGCCGCCACCGCAGATTCGGCGGCAGCGAGCCCGCCGGCGACATCCTGGGCCTGCCGCAGCGCCTTGGCTTTCGCGTGGTACGCCATCCCGAGGCCGGCTTTCGCCGCCGCGGATTCCGGATCGGCCGCCGCCGCCGCCTCCATTTCCGTCACTGCGTCGTCATGGGAACGCGCTTCGATGGCGAAATGGCCCAGCGCGACATGCGCCGCGGCACGCGCCGCCGGAGGAGAGTTCTCGAGGGTGGTGACCTTCTGGTAGTAGGTCGCCGCCTGACCGGCGTTCCCCTGCGCTGCGTACACCTGTGCGAAGGCGAGGTTCGCGGCCGGATCGTTCGCGTTCACGGTGATGGCCATCGCCAGGTCGCCGTACGCCTCGGCCTGGTTCCCGAGGGCGTTGTTCGCCAGGCCGCGGATACCGTAGGCGCTGGTGAGCTGGTCGTTCAGCTCGAGCGCCGCGGTGGCCGCCTGCACCGCACCCTGGAAATCCTCGCGGGCGAAAAAGATCTCGGCGAGTCCGGCATGCGCCCGGGCGGTGTTCGGATCGAGTTCGACGGCGCGCTGGAACGACGCCTCGGCGCCGTCCCAATCCTCGGCGGCGGCGGCCGCCTGGCCGAGGGTGGAGTGCGCGATCGCGCTGTCGGGCTCGAGTTCGAGAGCCTTGTGCGCCATGGCCGCAGCTTCGACGAACTGCCCCTGGCGAGCCAAACTCGCTCCGAGGCCCAGATAGGTGGATACCGGCGGATTCGGGTGCAGCTCGATGACTTTCTGCCCGGCTTCGATGACCTTGAGATCGTTCTCGAGCATGGCGTAGGCATGCGCCATCTCGGTCCACGCTTCGAGGATCTCGCCGGAGTCCTCGAGGCTGGAGACCGCCTGGGAATAGCTGTCGGCGACATTTTCCCACTCCTCGAAGTTTCGGTACACCCGGGCGAGTTCGAGCCGCACATCGTGGCGGTCCGGGTAGTCCTGGAGCACCCGCAGGAAGAGGCCTCCCGCCTGGCTCCAGGCCGCCTGCGCGGCCTCCGGGTCTCCGTCGCGCGCGGCTTTTTCGGCGTCTTCGAGGTGCTCCTCGGCGAGGTCGAGCGCCCGCGAGACTTCCCGGCGGGTCAGCGGTTCCTCTTCCTGGGAGAACGAAGACGAGACCCCGAACGCGGCCGTGAGGCCGAAAACAGCCGGGAACGCGAGCCGGCACAGCGAACGGGACGAAAAGCGAGTCTTCGCTTGGAACATGGAATCCTCCGGATGCAAGAGCCTCAAGGGTCGCGGGAGCGGCAAAGCCGGCCCGCCGGATCGTATGGCAGCGGTCCGGCCCTTCAACCGGCCGCGAGCTTCCCGACGGAACCGGGCCATCCTGCGACGCTCCCGCGCAGGTCTTCGGATCCTTCGCGGCCATGCGGAGATTCGCCGGAACCCTTCGTCGACCCCGGGAGGCGCCGGTCGTCTGCGCAGTTCGGTTCTATAGTGAGGCGCGATGCCGATGCAGTTCCTGAAGAGCCCGCGGGCTGCGGTTCGGATCGCGGCTGCTCGACGGTTCCTGGGCCGGCTCGATCCGGGAGCGCCGTTCCTCGCCATCGGACAGCATCGCCATGCCGCCGATCGGCTCTGCCACGAGATCATCGAAACGCGGGAGCTCCGGAAAGGGGCTCTGCTGGGAGCTTTCCGCTACGGATTCGCCGCGCTCGCCGCGCGCCTCGCCGCACCCGAACTGGCGGCCCGGGGGATGGAGCCGCTCTCTCCCGCCGTCCGGTTGGCCTGCGTCGTCCGGGTGCTGCATCGCGCCCGGCGGGCCGGGACTCTGGGCAGGTTCGGGGAGGTGGCGCGGGGGCCGGGACTCGCGGCGCGGCTGGCGAGCACTTTCGACGAACTACGCCGCACCGGGATCTCCGCCCAGGGGACCGCCGACGCGGATCCCGATCTCGGCCGGCTCTACTCTCGCTATATCGAGACGCTCGACGGGTCGCGGCTGGCTGACCGCGCCGAGATCTTCGACGCCGCCCGGCGGAACCTCGAGGCGGGCGCCACCCCCTTCGCACGGAGGCCGGTGGGGCTTCCCGCAGTGTTCCTGGATGTCCCGCTCCACGACCGTTCGGCGAAGCGCTTCGCCGCCGCGCTGGCCGCCGCCTCCCCGGCGGTCCTGTTCACGATCCCCACCGGGGACGACCTGACCGGCAAGACCGTGCTGGATTTCGGGGCTGCGCCGGACGCCGGCGGGGAAGTCGGCGGAACCGCGCCAGACGACGCCGTAGCGGCGGTGCAGCAGTGCCTGTTCGAGACTCGGCGTCCGGATCCACACCCAGACCCCTCGGTCGAACCATGCGGGCTCACCGTGATCTCCGCGCCGGGGAACGCCGCCGAGGCGCTTGCGGCGGCGCGCATCTTCCTGGCGGAAGCTTCCGGCGGGACCGCCTTCGATCGAATGGCGGTGCTGCTCCCGAATCCCGGCAGGCAAGCATCCGGGTTCCGGGAAGCGTTCCAAAGGGCTGGGATTCCGGCATTCTTCGAAGCCGGCGCCCGCCTCCCGCATCCGGCAGGCCGCGCATTCCTCGCGCTTCTCGACTGTGCCCGCGAAGATCTCTCCGCCGCCCGGTTCGCGGAGTACCTCTCGCTCGGGGAAACCCCAGGCGGAGGTGCCGACCACGGGATGGCTCCGGGGGAAGCCACCGATCCCGAAGGGACCGGCCAGAAGGTCGACGACCCCTGGGCCACTGCCCCCCCGGGTGCCTCGGATAGGGAACGCGGGGACGAAGAAGCGCCCCGCCGCTGGGAACGCCTCATCCGGGACGCCGAGGTGATCGGGGGCCTCGACCGTTGGAAGCGTCGGCTCGCGCGTTTCCGCGACCAGCTCCGGCGGGACGAAGAGGCGGAGGAAGATCCCGCGAGGCGGGAGCAGATCCGGCTCCGCCGGGAGGACATGCGCCGGCTGACGGAGACCGCGCTCCCGATCCTGAACCTGCTCGATCGGCTGCCTGCTCCGCACGCCCGCTTCGGAGAATGGGCGGAGCACCTCGGAACATTGGCGCGCACCGCCCTCCTCCATCCGGAGGGAGTGATCGAGTGCCTGGACGAGACCGCACCGATGCGCGAAGTGGACGAAGTGACCCTCATCGAGATCCGGAGGAGCCTCGGGCGGCGCCTTTCCGAGGTGGTACCCCGCTCCCGCGGCAGCCGTTACGGCCAGGTGTGGGTCGGACCGATCGAGGCGGTGCGCGGGCTCGATTTCGAAATCGTGGCGGCGCCCGGGCTTTCGGAGCGAGCGTTCCCGCGCCCGATCCGTGAGGATCCCATGCTGCCCGACCGGCAGCGGCGCCTGCTGTCGCCGGAACTCCCGCTCCGGGAGGACTTCGTGGAGCGCGAGCGTCTCCGCCTGCGCCTGGTGGCGGGGGCGGCGACGCGCCGGCTCTTCCTCAGCTACTCCTCGCTCGATCTCGTCGAGGGGCGGCAGCAGGTCCCTTCCTATCACCTCGCCGAGGCATTCCGGGCGGGGCTCGGCCGGATCCCCACGCTGGGCGCTATCCGGAAGGCCGCCGGAGAGTCCAGCGGAGTCCTCCGCGGGCTCCGCGCCCCGAAGGATTCTTCGCTCGCCATCGATCGGCGCGAGTTCGACCTCTCGTGCGTCGCGAAGGCGCTCGGAACTCCCGAAACTCCGGGACGCCCGGGGGCTGCTGCCTTTCTGGTCTCGAATCCCGCACTCGGCCGGGCGCTCCGCCAGGAGTACCTGCGGCAGTCCCGGAAGTGGCAGTCCACCGATGGTTTTCTGTTCCCGAACCAGCCCGCGCTCGCCGCGCTCGCCGCCCACCGGCCGGCGAACCGGGCATACTCGGCGACCGGCCTCGAGTCCTTCGCCGCCTGCCCCTACCAGTTCTTTCTCAAGAACCTGATTCGGCTGCGGCCGACGGAACGGCCCGACGCGGTGGTGCAGCTCGATCCCTTGAGCCGCGGCTCGCTGCTGCACGAAGTGTTCTTCCATCTGGGGCAGCAGTTCCGGGCGCAGGGCCTCGCACCGCTCACCGAAGCGAGGCTCGATGAGGCGTACTCCGTCCTCGACGATGTGTTCCGGCAGGTGGAGGCGGAGCAGAAGGATCGGCTGGCGCCGGCAGTGGAGCGGATCTGGCGCGACCAGATGGACGGTCTGCTCGGCGACCTGCGCGGCTTCCTGGAACGGCTGGCCGGAACCGGCGTCGAAATCGTCGCGAACGAGTTCACCTTCGGGATGCCGGCGAGACAGCCCGCCGACCCGCGCAGCACGAGCGAGCCGGTGCTGCTACCGGGCGGGCTCCGCCTCCACGGCTCGATCGATGCGGTGGAGCGTCTTCCCGACGGAACGACCCGAATCACCGACTACAAGACCGGCCGAGCTTCCACCGAGACCTGGCGCAACCGGAACGAGCGGATCCTCTTCGGCGGCAAGTCGATGCAGCCGCTCCTCTACGCGCTCGCCCAAGAGGCACTTTCCGGGGAGCCGGTCGCTTCGGGCCGCCTCTACTACTCCACCGTCCGCGGCGCTTACTTGCAGACGGAGGTGGACACCGGGAGCCCGGAATCGCGGCAGGTCTTCGAGAAGTTCCTCGCGGCCCTGGACCGCGCGGTCGCACACGGCCGGTTGCCCGCCCACCCCGATCCGGGACTTCGTTACCTCGTCTGCGACTCCTGCGACTACCTCCCGGTGTGCGGACCGCACCCGGCCGCCCACCACCGGACCAAAGCCGGGCCGGAGGTCGCCGCCGCGCTCCGCGAGGCCCGGGAGATCCGTCAGCTTCCTTGAACGCCCGTTGAAAGTCGAACGATGACCTCGGTGGAGAGTCTGCCGGACGCCGCCGCGCGCGAGCGGATTCGCACCGACCACGGCACCACGCTGATCGTGGAAGCCGCCGCCGGGACCGGGAAGACCACCGAGGTGGTCCGCCGGATCGTGGAGCTGATCGCAGTCGGACGGGCCGAGGTCCGCCAGATCGCGGCGATCACCTTCACCCAAAGGGCCGGAGGCGAGTTGCGTCTGCGGATTCGGCAGGGGATCGAAACCCGGATCGAAGCCGAGCGCGCAAGCGGGGGCGATCCGGCGGCGCGGGTGCAGCTCGAACAAGCGCTGGCACAGATCGAAGAAGCCTCCATCGGGACGATCCACACCTTCTGCGCGACGCTGCTCCGCGAACATCCGGTCGAGGCCGGAGTAGACCCCGATTTCGAGGTCCTGGCCGACCGGGATCGACGCATCTTCTTCGATCGGGTCTTCCAGCAGTTCGCGGTCGAGCAGCTCGCCTCCCCCGAGCCGGGAGTGGCGCGCCTGCTGCGCTGCAGCCGGAATCCGAAGGAAAGCCCTCTCGATCTGCTTCGGGAGGCGGGCTCCCGGCTCCTCGATCACCGGCACCTCGACGCTCCCTGGACACGAAAGCCTTGGAATCGGCAAGTAGAGATCGAGCGCCTTCTCGGTGAAGATCTGGAGATCTCCAGGGACGACCCGCGCTCCGGCACGCCGAAGACGGGGACCGTTCCATCGCTCTCTTCCCTGGAAGCCCTCTACCGGAAGTTCCGGGATCCACCGGGTGCCAGAACCAACTGGCTCGTCGCTTCGATGGCGGAGGCGGCCGACCTGATGCGGGAGATACGGCTCCGCGAGGCCGCCGGAGTAGGGGATCCGGACTGGACGGAGCAGGCGCTCGCGTCCTTGCGGATGAAACGCCACCGCGGCTTCGTTCCGACCGGCGCGCCAGCCGACCTCCGCGAGCAGCGGGACGCCTTCGGCGATCGGCTCGATCACTTCCGGGAGCAGAGCCGAGCCGACCTCGCCGCGCTGCTCCGCGAAGACCTGCGGGGTCTGGTCGCTCTCTACGAAGAAAGGAAGCGGAAGGCCGGACTCCTCGATTTCGACGACCTGCTCCTCTTCGTCCGCGGCCTGCTGCGTGCGAACGCCGCGCTGCGCGCCGAACTGCGGGGCCGCTTCCGACAGATCCTGGTGGACGAGTATCAGGACACCGATCCGCTCCAGACGGAAATCCTGCTGCTGCTC
The DNA here is from genome assembly GCA_963422395.1 of Vicinamibacteria bacterium. Taxonomy (GTDB): domain Bacteria; phylum Acidobacteriota; class Vicinamibacteria; order Marinacidobacterales; family Marinacidobacteraceae. The sequence goes on from OY729431.1 coordinate 2,038,163, forward strand.
ACCGCTCAGGACCCGCCGGGCGGCGACTGGACGGAGGCGGTTCCGATCCCCGGGCGTCTTTGCCTGGTCGGAGACCCCAAGCAGTCCATCTACCGCTTCCGGCGCGCCGATGTGCGTCACTACCTCGAAGTCAAAAAGCATCTCCTGCGCAGCGGCGGCGCCGAAGTCCGGCTCACCACGAACTTTCGCTCGGTGCCTGTTCTGTGCACCTTCGTCAACGAGGTCATGGAGCCGGTCTTCAGGCAGGCGGAGGGAGTGCGGCCGCTGGCGCGGCAGGTGGACTACTCCCGGCTCCAGCCGTTCCGGAGCCCGCTGCCCGGCAGCGCCCCCCTGGCACCGATTCCGCTCTCCTCCGAGTATCTCCGCAACCTCGAACAGGAGGAACCTGCCGCGGTGGCGAAGTTCGTCGAGCAGCTCCTGGAAAGCGGCTTCGAGGTGACGGACCGTGAATCCGGCGCGGTGCGTCCGGTGGAGCCCAGTGACATCTGCATGCTCTTCCGCCGCTTCCGCTCCTATCGAAAACTCGTGCCGCAGCGCTACGCGGAAGGACTCGTGGAGCGGGGGATTCCGCACGCCCTCGGCGCCGTCCGGAGTTACATCGGCAGCGCCGAGCTCGTGAGCCTGCGCGCCGCCCTCACCGCGATCGAATTCCCCGACGACGAGCTGAGCGTCTATGCGGCACTGCGCGGCCCGCTGTTTTCGATCCCGGATCAGGACCTCTTCCTCTTCCGGGAGGGCCGCGGGGGGCGGCTCCGCCCTTCGGACGCCGCGCAGCTCGAACTCGGGGACGACGCGAGCGACGCGGACCGTGCGATCCGGGAAGCGCTGCGGTTCCTCTTTCGGCTGCACCGGCAGCGCAACCACCTGCCCATCGCGATCACCCTTCAGGCGCTCCTCAGCGAGAACCGCGCCGAGTCCGCCTTCGCCTTCTGGAAATCGCCCGATCAGGTGTTCTCGAATCTCCGCCGGCTCACCGAAGCCGCGCGCGCATTCGAAGCACGAGGCGGGTTGTCGTTCCGCGGCTTCGTGGAGCAGCTCGACGCCGAGGTCGAGAATCCAGGTTTCGGCCCCTCCCAGGCGATGGACGAGGATGTGAGCGGAGTGCGGATGATGACGATCCATTCCGCCAAGGGCCTCGAGTTTCCGGTCGTGATCCTCTGCGACGCGGCACACACCAGAAACGCGCGCGCCCAGCGGATCGTCCGGCCCGAGCGAAACCTCCACGCCTGCGATCTCGGCGACCGCCTGTTCCCCTGGGATCTGCTCGAAGGGGCGGACCGGGAGGAAGCCGAAGGACTCGCCGAAGAGGACCGGATGCTCTATGTGGCGATGACCAGGGCGCGCGACCTGCTCGCTGCACCGGTGTTCGATCTGCGGTTCGAGAACGACAGCATGCTCCGACCGGTCTCGCGCGGGTTGAGCCGTTTCCGCGAATCCAGCGAGCGGAACACCGATCCGACCGGCTGGTCTCGGCGGAGCGCAGCGAAGTGGGAGATCCTGAAAGCAGCCGGGAACGAAACGGCAGCGAAGGAGGGCGAACAGGCCGAGAGGGGGTTCCTCGCCCGACGGCGACTGGCCCTCGAGACCGGGCGGATTCCCCGCCGCCGCACCACGAAGGCCGCCGTCTTCGTCGCGGAGACAGCGAGCGAAGAGCATGACGCCGCCGCGGGGGAGCTCCACATTCTCTCCCGTGATCCGGACTGCCCGAGCGGCGCCGGGTTCGGGAACCTCGTCCGCCAGGTGCTCGACCGGGTGGACTTCAGCGCTCCCGCCGAAGCGGTGCAGCTCGAAGCCGAACGATCGGCCGGAGAACTCGATCTTCCGGGCGAGTTCGCCGCTTCGGCAGCAAAGACAGTGCTCGCCGCCCTTCGGCACCCCCTGATCGAGGCGGCGCGGGAGGCAGCGGTGTGCTACCGGGAGCTGCCCCTGCTGCACCTGGAGGAAGCGGCGCCCGGAGTGTTCGCGGGCCGGGCGGCGATCCCCACCGGCCCGTTCCTCGCCGTTTCGGCACTCGATGCGGACGGAGCGGATGGGGCGGGCGAAGGCGCCGCCGTCCTGGTCGAGGGGGTCGCCGACCTCGTTTTCCGCGCCGCGGCGGCCGAGCCCTGGACGGTGGTGGACATCCGGACCGACGGCTTCGGGCCCGAAGATCCAGTGACCCGAGAGACCGTGAAGTGCTGGCAACGACTGGTCGCTCTCTCCGCCCGCGCCGTCTCGCGCGCCACCGGCGACCCGGCGAAAGCGGCCCTGCTCCTCGTCTGACCACTCCGCACCCATCGACCGACAGGCTGCGGGTCCGCAGCCTGTTCGCACCTGCCGCTCCCCTGCATAGAATCTTCCTGCGGTCTGGTTCCGCCGCCGGGTCCGGTTCGGACACGCGGCGACCTGCCCGGGATCCATGACGCCGCACCCTCGCATCCGCCGATGGCGTGGATTTCGCCGCGCCCTTTGGATCCTTCGTGCCGAGGTCGTCCGCGCCGTCGTGGAGAGGGTGCGCGACTTACGGGCCCGACCGAGCCGAGCGGCACCGGCACTCATGATCCTGCTGACCGGCGCCGCGGCGGCATTCACCGGCTCCCAGGGGCTCGCAGCGCTGAACGAGCAGCGGAGCCAGCAAGAAACCCTTCGGGCAGAGGTGGAGCGGCTCGAGCAGGAAGCCGCCGATTTCCGGGACGAGATCGCCCTCTTGCGGCGCGACCCGGCGGCCCTCGAACTCCTGGCGAAGACCCGCCATCAGCTGGTGGAACCGGGGGAAATGGTCGTTCTGCTCCGCTTCCCGGAGCGCTACGGCCCCGAACGGCCTTAGCAGCCTGTGGATAAAGTGGCGCGAGCCCAAGATCGGCGATGCCCAGTCCTCCCGGTGGGGCCCCGCGCGGCGGACTACTCGATCCGGTAGCGCAACGAGAGCGGCTCGCCGGCGCGGTCCACCTTCAGTTCGATTTCTCGCGCGGTCTGGAACCGCTGCACCAGCACCACCAGCGACTCCATGCCGCGCACCTCGCGGCCGTTCACCGCGAGCAGTACATCGCCGGGTGCGAGACCGGTTTCCGCCAGGACGGTGTCCTCTGGAAACGCGATCAGCTCCAGTCCGACCACTTCGTTCCCCTGAATCCGCGGGGCAACCACTGCAGTCTGGAGAATCCGCGGGAGTTCGGTCTGCAGCCGCAGCCGCACTTCATCCCGCGAGAAGAGCCTCTGGACCGAATCCCCGGAGGCTCCCGGAGCCAGCGTCGAGGGGGGCAGCGGCGGGTCGCTGCCTTCGGGGAGAGCTTCGGATACGGCGGGCTCGGCGGGAGGGAGGGAATCCGGAGGGACCACGGGCTCTACCCATTCTCGCGGAGGAGGCGGCAGCGCTGTTTCGGGGAAATGCAACCGGATCGCCTCCCCCTCCGGAGATTCGAGAAGCACCCGGTCCAGAAGGATTTCCATCACCGTGAATCCGTGATGGGCCTCGCCGGGGCGCAACGCCCGCGGACGGCCGGTCCCGAACTGCAACAGCGCGATCCCGCCGCCTTCCTGATGGACCAGGCCGTGGAGTCGAATCTCCGGCGCCTCGACCGGTTGCGCCCGCGTGCCGCCCGAGGCCCCCGAAAGGATGGGCAGCCCGGCGGCGGCCGCGAGTACCGGAACGAAGAGCTTCGAAGAAAACGACATCCAGGCCCGGTGGGAGACGGAGCAGCCCCGGGAGTGTACGGGGCGCGGCGGTCTCCAGACCGCGGCCAGCGCGATATGCTTCCGGCGAGCACTCGAGTGTCGGCCTGCGGGCTCGCGGGCCGCTACTCGACCGGCGCTTCCGACTCGCGTCACGGCGTCCGGGCCGTTCCAGGCGGGGCCTTGCCTGGCGGATCCGGCCGGGCCGCCGCCTGAGCCGTATCGGGATCGTTTTCGTGCTCGGTGTCGGCGCGCCAGATCGCGCCCGGCGGGATCAGACCCGGCCTTCGAGGCCGGGCCGGACCCTCCCGGCAGCGGTCGGACCGCGGGTATCGAGTTCGAGTGCCGCGGCGCGGCGCCTTCGCCTCGCCCGCCCACAACGCCAACGGAACACCGCCTGCGGGTCCGGCCCCCACCAGGGCCGGCGCCCCGCTGCTGTTCCCTAGAACGCCCGCGATCGAAGACATCCTTTCTCGAACCCCCCCGGGGTCGCCCGCATCCGAACCGAGTTCGGAGATCCGGTCCAGCACGGATTCCCATTCGCTCAGCACGGGTATCGGCCGCGGTCTGCGCACACTCGCTCGTTCCTGGCCGGGGAGGATTCTGCTGGCGGTGGGGGGGGTATGGGCGCTTTCCTGGACGGGCGCCCTTCCGACAGCCTGGACGGGGGATGCCGGACTGGTGTTCGGGCTCACCCTCGCTGCGGTCTTGCTCTACTTCGGCCGCGATCTGCTGCGCTGGCTGCTCTATCCCGTTCGGCGCAAGCTGACCATCTCCTACCTGTTCATCGGGCTGCTGCCCGTCCTGCTGCTGACCCTCTTCTTCCTGCTCGCCTTCTATGTGGCGCTCGGCCAGTTCAGCTCCTATGCCCTCCAGGCGAACCTCAGCGCCCGGGGCGCAGCCCTGGCAGGAAGCGCCCGGCAGATCCTGATCGAGATCCCCGACGGAGCCGACGACCGGGAGACCGGGGCGGCCCTCGCGCGGGCGGCCGCCGGAATCAGTGATCTCGCTCCCGGGGCGGTGGCGTGGCGCCTCGAGCGGGACGACCGCCGGATCACCCGCTTCGCGGCTTCGGCGGCGAACGGCCCGATCTCGCCGACAGACCCGATTCCCGAATGGGCCGCCTCTCCCTATGAAGGCGTGGTCCTGATGAGGGGCGGAGAGTGGTTCGGCGCCATGGTTCCGGACGACGAAGGCCGCCGCCTCGCCGCCGTGCTGGCGCCCCTGGAGCCGCTCCTGCTTTCGAGCACCCGCGAAGAGGACCTGAACCTCCGGAGTACCTGGACCCTTTCCCTCGAAGACAGAGACGGGGAACCGTCGGCGCCTCGGATCACGGCGGGTGCCGACGACGGCCGACTCTCCATCCCCTGGATCGACAGCCTGCTGCTCGAAGCAGACCCGTGGCATCCCGGGCTCCAGGGCGGACGAGTGATCGTCTCTTTCGGCTTCGCGCCGATCCACCTGATCCAGGGGACGACCAGCAGCTTGGCGGAACCGCTCGCAATCAACGATCCGGCGCTCGGCAGCAGCCTGCTCCTGCTCCTCGGCGGGCTGGGCATGGTCTTCATCCTGCTCGAGGGCGCCGCCCTCTCCATCGGAATCCGGCTGGCCCGCTCCATCACCCGGTCGGTGGAGACCCTGAGCCGCGGCACAGAGCGGGTGCGCAGCGGGAACTTCGGCCATCAGGTCCGGGTAGCGTCGAGGGACCAACTCGGGGAGCTCGCCAGTTCCTTCAACATCATGACCGCCAAGATCGCGGACGACATGGGGCGCTTGCGCCGGGCGGCGGTCCTCGAACAGGAGATGGAGACCGCCCGAGCTTCCCAGGCACGCCTCCTGCCTCCGGAAGGTTCGGTGTCGGTCCCGGGCTTCCTGGTGTCCGCCGTTTGCCGCCCCGCAGCGCAGGTGGGAGGCGACTACTACGACCTGCTCCCGCTCGGACCCCGGCGCCTCGGCGTGGTGATCGCCGATGTCGCGGGAACCGGCACCCGCGCGGCGTTCTACATGGCGGAGCTGAAGGGACTCATCCTCGCGCTGAGCCGAACCTACGAGTCTCCACGAAGAGTGCTCACCGAAGCGAACCGGGTCCTCCACGACACCCTCGACTCGCGCACCTTCATCACCATCACCTACGCGGTCTTCGACTCCGAGGCCCGCCTCGTGACTTTTGCGCGTGCCGGGCACAGCCCTCTTCTCCACCTGAGTCGGGAAGACGGTTCGTGGCCCCGTTCCGAGGCACTGGCCCCCGCAGGGCTCGGACTCGCGCTGGATCCGGGCCCCCTGTTCGAATCCATTCTCGAGGAGTGCTCCCTGCCACTCCACCCAGGAGAAATATGGCTCTTGTTCACCGACGGCGTCTCGGAAGCGATGAACGCAGAATCGGAAATGTTCGGCGAGGAGCGGCTCATGCGGCTCCTCGAAGAGAACGCCGCGCTCCCGCCGGCGGAATTGCAGCGAACCCTCGAGGACGCCGTCTTGCAGTTCACCGGCGCGGAGGCCCACGCCGACGATCTGACGATGGTCCTCGTCCGGGTGGACTGAGATGAGCCGGTCCAGGCAAAGGCGCCGCTCCGTTCCGCTGGCGGTCCACCGACCGGCGGCGGAATTCGCACGCGCCCTCGGCTATCGTTTCCGCAAGGTGCGCCGGCTCGAGGAGGCGCTCACCCACGGTTCCTACCGCAACGACCACGATGTCGCCGACTACGAACGGCTCGAGTTCCTCGGCGATGCGGCGCTCGGTCTCGTCGTCACCGAAGCCATGCATTTCCAGCGGCCCGGCTGGCCGGCGAACCGGCGGCAGGACACCAAGTCGGAAGTGGTCAGCAACCAATCGCTCGCCGGCGCGGCGCGCTCCCTCTCCCTCGAAGAGGGAATCCGCGTGGGGCGCGGCCGCAGCGCCGGCGAGGCGGTCCGCTCCTCGGACCGGATCCTGGCCAATGTGTTCGAGGCAGTACTGGGCGCTGCGTACCTCGACGGAGGAATCCCGGCTGCACGCGGCATCGTGGGAACAGCGTTCCGCAGAGAATTCGCAAAGCTGGGCCTTCGGCCGCCGGCGGGGGCCGAGGGATGGTGGCGCCGCTCCTTCGTCCGGCTCTCCACGCTTCCCCGCCTGCTCGTGCGGGCGATGCGTCGGCTGCTCTTTTCGAGGAGCTCGCGGGAACGGTCGCTTCGCTACACCTTCGCCAGCCCGCCGCTGCTCCGCGCCGCCCTCGACGGCACTCCGGAGACGCCCCGGCGCTCGAGCGGCTCTCGTCGCGGTGGAAGGCGGCGCGGCGGAAGATCGCGGGGCGGTGCCCCCCGCCGGGGAAGACCCCCGGCTCACCGGACCGGAGCGCCGGGACAACAGGCGCTTCGTTTTCTCGGGCGCGATGCCATGCATCTCGTGGTCGCCGACGCCCTGCACCGCGATTTCCCCGACTGGGACGAGGGACGGCTGACCCTCGCCCGGATGCGCCTCCAAGAACGCGAATTCACCACCCGCATGTGCCGGCACTGGTCCCTCGAAGGCGAAACCGCCGCTGCCGAAGCCGAAGCGATCGTGGGCGCGCTCTATCTCGACGGCCGGCTGCCGGCGGTCCGGCGTGCCCTCGGCCAGCCGTTCCGCGAGGCGCTCGAGGACCTGCGGAATCCGGACCTCGAACTCCTGGACCCCAAGACCCTGCTCCAGAACCGGCTCGCGCAGTCCGGCCGCGAAGCCCCCCGCTACGAGATCCGCAAGCCGGGAGAGGGCGCGCGCCAGAGCGGGGAGATCGCGGTCACACTGCGCCTCGAAAACGGCATCGAGACGATCGGTCGCGGGCGTGGACTGAAAGAGGCGGAGAAGGACGCCGCCGGGCGCGCGCTCGACCGCTTGGACGGCGGGGCCGGTCCGGAACCCGCCCGGGAGCGGAGATCCGGTGCTCAGCCGGCAGCCCAGCCGGTCCCCGGGCGGGCGGACGGCTCTTCCAGGCCCGCGGCGGGGACAGCCGGTCGCCCCGACAACCCGAAGGGCGCGCTACAGGAGGCGCTGGTGAAACAGGAGGGACGCCTCCCGGTGTACCGGCTCATCGCGGAAAGCGGGCCGGACCACGAAAAGAACTATGTGGTGGAGGTGCTCTCCGGGCAACGGCGCCTCGGCACCGGTTCCGGACGCAACAAGCGGACGGCGGAGGCCGAAGCGGCAGCGGCGGCGCTGGAGTCCGGAATCTGATGCCTTCCGGATCCGCCCCTATACTCCCGCTGCAACCCGGTACCGGCGGCGGCCGGGAGCCTGCCCCTCGGGAACACGAAGCGAAGTGAAGGAGCGCCTCAACTTCGATCTGAGCGAAGAACATCGGGCCACCGAGGCGCTGGTCCGGGAGTTCGGCGCCCGCGAAGCCGCGCCGCACATCCGGGAGAACGATGCGGCGAGAGTCTTCGACCGCAATCTCTTGAAGGGCATGGCCGATCGCGGCATCCTGGGCATATCCGTTCCCGAGCGGTACGGGGGTGCGGGGCTCGATTACATCTCGCTCGGCCTGGCCTGCGAGGAACTGGAGTTCGTGGACACCTCGCTGCGCGTGATCCTGTCGGTCCACGCCGGATTGAACTCGCTGTCCCTGCTCGCCTGGGGCAGCGAAGAGCAGAAAGAGCGCTACCTGAGGCCCCAGGCCGAAGGGCGGGCGATCGCGACCTACGGCCTCACCGAACCCGACGCCGGGAGTGACGCCGTGGGCATCCGTGCCACCGCCCGCCGCGACGGCGGGGACTACCTCCTCTCGGGGGAGAAACACTGGATCTCCCTGGCCGAGATCGCCGACAACTTCCTCGTGATCGCCTGGACCGACCCCGGCAAGAGAGCTCGCCGCGACCACTCGGGGCTATCGGCGTTCGTCGTGGAACGGTCGTTCGACGGCTTCGAATCCGGCAACATGACCCACAAGTGGGGAATCCGCGCCGGCAACACCGGCTGGTTCCGCATGCACGATGTCCGGGTGCCGGCGGCGAACCGGCTCGGCGAAGAAGGGGAGGGTTTCAAGATCGCCATGTTCGCCCTGGACCAAGGGCGCTATACCGTCGCCGCCGGTGCCGCCGGGCTGATCCGCGCCTGCCGGGATCAGAGCGTCCGCTGGGCCCGCTCCCGCACCACTTTCGGCCAGGAAATCGGCGAGCATCAGCTGGTGAAGCAGATGATCGCGGGCATGGAACGCGACTACGAGATTTCGCGCCTCCTCTGGCTTCGCGCCGGAGAGCTCAAGAACCGGGGCCGCAGGAACACCCGCGAAACCTCTCTCGCCAAGTGGGTTTCCACGGTGGCTTCCGAACGGGCCGCGTCGGACGCGATCCAGATCCACGGCTGCTACGGGTATTCGGACGAGTACCCGGTGGGACGCTTCTGGAGGAATTCGAAGGGCGCGGTGATCTACGAAGGGACGAGGGAGATCCACACCCTGATGCAGGCGGACTACGCGCTCGGTTATCGGCAGGACCGGCCGACGCGGGTTTCGCTGCCGACCGCCTGCGGCTGAAACCCGGGACCGGTTCCACAGGATGCCGTAGCCGCCGATGTCGCCCGAGAATCGCCTCCGCTCCGTCGCCCCCCACTTCATCCGCACCGTCGAGGAGGCGGCGATCGCCTGCGCGCGGACCATCGGGCAGGGTGACCGCCATCGCTCGGACGCGGTCGCAGTGGCCGCGATGCGCCGCGTCCTCGACACCGCGCCGGTCCGGGGCCGGGTGGTGATCGGCGAAGGCGAGCGGGACGAAGCGCCGATGCTCTGGAGTGGCGAGGATTTCGGCAGCGGCGGCGGCGACTCACCGGCGGTGGACATCGCGGTGGACCCGCTCGAGGGCACGAATCTCTGTGCGACCGGCGGGCCCGGCGCCATCGCGGTGCTCGCCGCTTCGGAACGCGGCGGACTGCTCACCGCCCCCGACCTCTACATGGACAAGATCATGGTCGGCGCCGGGCCGCGCGAACTGCTGGGGACCGAAATCCGGCTCGATCACCCTCCGGAACGGAATCTCGAAACGGTCGCGGAAGCCGAAGGGCTCCCCATCGACGAGATCACCGTAGTGATCCTCGACCGGCCGCGGCACGCCGAGCTGATCGCCGGAGCCCGTCGCGCCGGGGCCCGGGTTCGGCTCATCGGGGACGGAGACCTGTCGGCGGGGGTAGCGTGCGCGACCGCCGGAAACGGCGTCCACGCGGTCATGGGATCGGGGGGCGCCCCGGAAGGAGTGATCGCTGCCGCTGCGCTTCGCTGTCTCGGCGGCGGCATGCTCGGAAAGCTCGTCGTACAAAAGGACAGCGAACGGGAGCGGCTGCGCGAAACCGGCGTCCTGGATCCGGACCGGGTGCTCCGCGCCGAAGAGCTGGCTCCTGGGGAACAGCTGCTCTTCTGCGCCGCTGGAGTGACCGACGGAAGCCTGGTCCGCGGCATCCGCTTCGGGCCTTCGGGCATCGAGACCAGCACCATGGTGCTCTCGAATTCCCCGCCCGAGGTTTGCCGAATCCATCGGCAGCGCCCCGGCTGATGTCCATGGCCCCGGCGTCCGGCGGATTCGATTGCAGGCATCCTATCTCCTCCATTACCCTCTCGCCGGAAGTTCCCCGAGACGGGAGCGACTGGCGCGTCAGGTAGCAGCCCGTGGAGACGGAACCTTCTCTGCTCGAAGCGCTCACGGCCGCTTTCGTGGACGACGGGCCCGAGCGCACCTACTACTACGACCGCGACACCTCGCGCATGGTGAGCGTGGCCGAAGACCACGACGACCCTTCGAATCAGGAGATCGTCTGGCAGCTCGAGTCGGACACTCGGGATCGTTTCGTGCCCGTGCCGAAACCGCGGCTCGAAGACACTCTCGAGGAACAGGACGCGTTCGTCGAATCGCTCCCCGCGGGAGCACTGCGGAATCGCCTCGAGGCTCTCCTCGAAGAGGACCCGGACGGCAGCAAGCTGGCACAGCTGGTCACCCGCGATCGGGAGATTCGCCCGGTCTGGCGCAGATTCCGCGCCGGGCGGGCACGCGCCCAGGCCTCGGCGTTCCTCGCCCAACTCGGATGACCCGGTTCTAGCAGTCTGCGCCGCATGGCATAGGGCTTGCTTCGTTTCGGCTGAAGGGAGTCCTCCAATGCAGCACGCAGCGAGAACGAAGAACGGGAGCCACTGGCGGCAGAGCGCCGCATTCGTGGCGTTGGCGCTCGGCCTGCCGGCCGGCGCGGCGGCGCAGGGAGTCGAGCAGACCGCGCGCTCCTACGCCTACGGGAACCTCAGCCATGTCGAAGGCGATGTCTGGCATCAGCGCGCCGACGATTTCGGCGCTCACGAGGCCGAGACGAACAGCCCGTTCCTGCCGGGCGACCGCATCTGGACGCGCGAACCGGGCCTGGTCGAGATCCGTCTCGCGGGACGGATCACGGCCTGGATAGAAGAAGGAACGAAGCTCGACTATGTCGAGGGGGACAACCCGCATCGGTTCGGCTTCTGGACCGGCAGCCTCGTCGTGGCCGTGGACGGCGACTCCGAGATCGTGGTCGAAACCCCCGGCGGGACGCTGTCTCCGCAGGGCCGGGGCGAGTATCGGGCCGACCTGCTCAAGGACGGCCGCACGGTGCAGTTCGTCGTCCACGACGGGATCGCCACCGTGTCCACCGAATGGGGATCGGTGCTGGTCGGGGCCGGACAGCGCACCCTGGGCAGCGAAGGCACCGCTCCGGCGCCGGTGGAGGAATACCGAGGGCATGACGATTTCTCCGACGATTTCATGGCCTGGATCGAATCCCGGCAGGAATGGCGCGACCGCGCGGCACACACCCCCGCAGACGACCTGCCTCAGGAAGTGCGCGAACATGCGCGCGACCTGCACGGGCACGGCCGCTGGCATCAGAATAGTCATCTCGGCTGGGTCTGGTATCCGACGGTTTCTGCTGGCTGGGCACCGTACCGGCTCGGGCGCTGGGCGCACACGCCGTTCGGCTATACCTGGATCTCGTACGACACTTGGGGCTGGGCGCCATTCCATTACGGGAGCTGGGGGCACGGCCCCTTCGGCTGGTACTGGATCCCGGGGTCCCTCTGGTCGCCGGGCTGGGTTTCCTGGTCCTATGGGCCGAGCTGGGTCGGCTGGGCACCGCTCGGCTACTACGGGCGGCCGGTGTACGACTTCTGGGGCTACGACGAGGACTACGCCTTGGGGAATCCCGGGCACGGGCTCCGTCGAGGACAGGTCCTCGGGAAGGCCGTCCGCCGCGGCTCTGCCATCAACCGGCAGGCCTGGAGCTTCACGGAACGGAGCGCGATCGGACGGCCCGCTTCCCGAAACCGGCTGGCCGCCTCCTCGCTGCGCAATGTCGAAGCGGCACGCGTGCTCTCCCGGGGAGCGACCCTCGACCGCAATCTGCAGCAACGCGCGGTGGGGTCCACCGGAATGATTCGTTCTGCCAAGGCAACCTCTCGCCGTCTCGCCAACTCACGGAACGCTGTGGCTGGGGGAGCGGCAGCGGCCGGACGAAGCACGACCCGCGCCCAGCGCGTGGCGGTGCCGTCGCGGGCTATCCGGGCCCGATCGAACCGGATGAACCGGACGAATCGCGAATCCGAAAGAGGCTCCACGGCCTTGGCAGAGAAAACGGTCCGCAGGGGGGCGGCCCAGAGTGGAACTGCCCAGAACCGCACGGGGCGCGCCGACGGAGGAGCCGGGGCCGCCGTGCGCCGGGGCGCTGTTCCCCGGCGACCGGGCGCCCGACCGGCAGCTCGATCGGAGCGGAGCCGGCCGCCGCGGCCGAGAGCGGCGGGATCGGGCACGCGACGGCCGTCTTCGGTGCGGCCCAGCAGCGGCTCCTCCCGCAGTCGGCCCAGCGGCAGCTCCTCCCGCAGCCGACCCAGCGGCAGCGCCTCCAGAAGCCGACCCAGCAGCGGCGCCTCCAGAAGCCGACCCAGCAGCGGCGCCTCCAGAAGCCGACCCAGCAGCGGCGCCTCCAGAAGCCGGCCCAGCAGCACCTCCAGAAGCCGGCCCAGCAGCACCTCCAGAAGCCGACCCAGCAGCGCCTCCAGAAGCCGGCCCAGCAGCACCTCCAGAAGCCGGCCCAGCAGCACCCCCAGAAGCCGACCCAGCAGCGCCCCCAGAAGCCGGCCCAGCAGCACCTCCAGAAGCCGGCCCAGCAGCACCTCCAGAAGCCGGCCCAGCAGCACCTCCAGAAGCCGGCCCAGCAGCACCCCCAGAAGCCGGCCCAGCAGCACCCCCGGAAGCCGGCCCAGCAGCACCCCCGGAAGCCGGCCCAGCAGCACCTCCAGAAGCCGGCCCAGCAGCACCCCCAGAAGCCGGTCCAGCAGCGGCAGCCGATCCAGTGCCGGGAGCCGCTCCAGCGGCAACTCTGGCAGTCGGTCCAGCAGCACCCGGCGCCGTCGTCCGAACTAGCCGACTCCCCGCCGCCGGCCCAACCGGGCTGGCGGCTCTCGCCTGTACGCCGCAGGCGGAATCGGAGAACATCGGCTCCGGCTCGAAAACCCCAAGAAAATCCGGAGGAAAACTCCAGGCGAGCCCAACACGACAACACAACATGTTGTGCCGGGCTCGTCTTACAGATCTATATGTTGTGCCGAAGCCTGCTGTCCTGTTACGATTCTGGGCTTCAAGTGCGTCAGCATCCGGCCCCCGACATCCTCTCTCGTGGCAGTTGCCTTCCATGCACTTCGCGGGGTACGGGTCGCACCTGAGTGCAGAGGTGGAAAGCAGTCGGGAAGCGGGAAAAGCTGCATGACGCTTCAGGCGCCCACTGAGAGTGCAAGGACTCGGCAATACCCTCCACGCGGGTTCCCGATGCAGAAGGCCATGTTCGGAGAGCCTCCCTGAGGACAGATCCTGCGGGACTACTCAGAAACAAAAGAAAATGACACCACTCATGATGCAAGTTGCCGTGGAACCGAAGGGTTTGAAAACCGGGACCGGATCCCCAAAGCAGAACGGGCACCCCCGGGGGCTCATATTCGCCCGCCGCTTCACGGAGCCCGGAGTTCCCCCTTGTGACCAGGTGGACTGGGAGACCCGCGACGCGGAGATCACCGATGAGCACGGCGCCACGATCTTCGCCCAGCAGGGGGTGGATTTCCCGAAATCATGGTCCATCACGGCCACCACCATCGTCGCGTCGAAGTACTTCCACGGATCCATCGAAAAAGGCGAGCGCGAGTCGAGCGTCCGGCAGCTGGTCGGACGCGTGGCGCGTCAGCTCACCGAATGGGGCATCGAGGACGGCTACTTCGCCGACCGAAACGCGGCAGACACCTTCCGCGACGAGCTCACCTTCCTGCTCGTCAACCAGCACGCGGCGTTCAACTCGCCGGTGTGGTTCAACTGCGGTATCGAAGCGCGCCCCCAATGCTCCGCCTGTTTCATCAACTCGGTCGAGGACACGATGGACTCCATCCTGACGCTCGCCAAGACCGAGGGGATGCTCTTCAAGTGGGGTTCGGGCACCGGGACGAACCTCTCCGGCATCCGCAGCTCGCGCGAAAAGCTGTCCGGCGGCGGCATGGCGTCCGGGCCCGTCTCCTTCATGAAGGGTTACGACTCCTTCGCCGGAGTGATCCGCAGCGGCGGAAAGACCCGCCGCGCCGCCAAGATGGTGATCCTGGATGTGGATCACCCTGACATCCTCGACTTCATCGACTGCAAGTCGCGCGAGGAACAGAAGGCCCGAACCCTCATCGAGGCCGGCTACGACAGTTCGCTGAACGGCGAGGCCTACGAGTCCATCCAGTATCAGAACGCGAACCACAGCGTCCGGGTCACCGACGATTTCATGCGTGCGGTGGAGAACGACGGTGAGTGGAGCACCCGGGCGGTGACCACCGGAGAAACGATGGACACGCTCCGCGCCCGGGACATCTTCCGCCGGATCGCGGAGTCGGCCCATCGCTGCGGCGATCCGGGCATGCAGTTCGACGACACCATCAATCGCTGGCACACCTCGAAGAACACCGCCCGGATCAACGCCTCGAACCCGTGTTCCGAGTACATGTATCTCGACGACAGCGCCTGCAACCTGGCGTCGCTGAACCTGATGAAATTCCTCGACGAGGAAGGGGAATTCGACACCTCCGCCTTCGAGCACGCCGTGGATGTGGTGCTGACCGGCATGGAGATCATCGTCGGGAACGCCAGCTACCCCACCACCAGGATCGAACGCAACTCGCACGACTTCCGCCCCCTCGGGCTCGGCTTCGCCAATCTCGGGGCGCTGCTGATGCGGCGCGGCGTCCCCTACGACAGCGACCAGGGGCGCGCCATCGCCGGCTCGATCACCTCGCTGATGACGGGACGCGCCTACGCCCAGTCGGCGCGCATCGCCGAGACCGCCGGCCCGTTCCAGGGCTATGCCGAGAACGAGCGCCCGTTTCTCGAGGTGATGCGGATGCATCAGGAGGCCGCCGCCCGCATCGCTCCCGCAGGTGTTCCGGCTCCTCTCCACGACCGCAGCCGCGGGGTGTGGGCCGAAGCGCTCGCCCTCGGCCAGCAGCACGGCTTCCGCAACGGCCAGGTCTCGGCCCTCGCCCCCACCGGAACCATCGGCCTGATGATGGATTGCGACACCACCGGAGTGGAACCCGATCTGTCGCTGATCAAGCACAAGAAGCTGACCGGCGGCGGGGTCCTCCGGATCGTCAACCAGACCGTGGGCGCCGCCCTCCGCCGTCTCGGCTACGACGAGGCGGCGGTGCAGCGGATCCAGGACTTCGTGGACGAACACGGCCGCATCGAAGGAGCGCCCGGCCTCCGGGACGAGCACCTCGCCGTGTTCGACTGCGCTCTAGAACCGCAGGGCGGAGGCCGCTCGATCCACTACATGGGTCATGTGAAGATGATGCAGACGGTGCAGCCCTTCCTTTCGGGAGCCATCTCCAAGACCGTGAACCTGCCCGAGGAGAGCACCGTCGAAGACTTCGAGAAGACCTATACCGCCGCCTGGAAACTGGGTCTCAAAGCAGTGGCCATCTATCGGGACGGAAGCAAGCTCGCCCAACCCCTGAACCGCGGCGGGCACGCCAGAGTGGAACCCTCGGCGGAGAAGGAGCACCTTCCCGCCGAGCGCGACGCGATCATCCACAAGTTCGAAATCGCCGGACACAAGGGCTACCTCACGGTCGGCCTCCGCCCGGACGGATCGCCGTGCGAAATCTTCCTCCGAATGGCCAAGGAGGGCTCGTTCGTTTCCGGTTTGATGGACGCCTTCGCCCGAGCGGTCTCCTACAACTTGCAGTACGGAGTGCCGCTCGAGGTCCTGGTGGACAAGTTCTCCCACACCCGTTTCGAACCCTCGGGTTTCACCGGGAATCCGAACATCCCTCACGCGGACTCGATCACCGATTACATCTTCCGCTGGCTGAGCCACCGCTTTCTCGGAAAATCCGGCGAGGGGAGCTCTTCCGCCGAAGCAGGAGCCCCTTCCGACGGAGGCGAAGCTCCCATTTCGCCGCGCTTCCCGCCTGCCTCCGGCGGTGCTGCGAACGGCCTCGCCCCAACGCAGCCCTTCGGGCCTCGCCGACTTCGGGCGGTGCTGAAACCGCCCCAGGTCTTCGCCGGCGGACCGCCCTGCTCCACTTGCGGAGCACTGATGGTCCCGAGCGGCACCTGTTTCAAGTGCCTCAACTGCGGCACTACCTCGGGCTGCTCCTGAGCAGGGCGCGCTACCCCGATTCCGCCAGAGTCCCCACGGCGAGGCCGGGAGGCTCTTCGGCCACCGAGGTGATCCGGACGGGTCGGATTCGGTTCTCGAGCGGTTCGGCGGAAACCACTCCCACCCGCAAGTAGGAATCGGTCAGGCCGGTCCACCGTCCGCAGCGGTCCTGCTGCTCGAACAGCACCTCGACCGTCCGTCCGAGATGGCGGCGGGCGAATTCCGCGCGCCGTCCATCCGAGAGCGCTCGCAGCGTCCGGCTGCGCTCGGCGATCACTTCGGGGGCGAGATGCGCGGAAAGGCTGGCCGCCCGGGTTCCGGCCCGGGACGAGTAGCTGAACACATGGTAGTACGCGAAGGGCATGGCTTCGAGGACGGCGCAGGTGCGCCGGAAGGCGTCCTCGGTCTCCCCCGGAAAGCCGACGATCACATCGGTTCCGAGTCCCAGGTCCGGAACCCGGGCAACCGTCCGATCCACGAACTCCCGGTATTCACGCGCGGTGTAGCGCCTTCCCATCCGTTCGAGGACCGCGTCGTCGCCGCTCTGGATCGGAAGATGCAGATAGCGGCACAGCCCTCCTTCTCCGCCGCCGCCCATCCGCTCGACCAGCCGCTCCTCGACCGTGGTGGGTTCGATCGAGGTGATCCGGATCCGCCGCACACCGGGAATACCTTCGAGAGCGAGTACGGCATCGGCCAGCGTGCGGCCGCCGCTCTGATACCGCCCGATGTTGACTCCGGTGAGCACGAGTTCCCGATAGCCGGCGTCCGCGAGCTCGCGCGCCTCTCGCAAGAGATCGTCGAAACGCCGGCTCCGCTCCCGGCCCCGCGTGTAGGGAATGATGCAGAACGAACAGAAGAAATCGCAGCCGTCCTGGACCTTCAGGTTCGCGCGCGTCGCGTCGTAACGACCGGTCGCGGGAACCTCGAACTCGATCCTAGAAATCCGGGCCGAGTGCAGGACCACGGGCTCGGGCAGCTTGCGGGGGCGGTCGAGATAGTCGGGGAAGGTGTCCTTGAACTCCGTTCCACGATCATGTCCACCCCGGGGATCTCCGAAAGCGCATCCAGCCCCGACTGGGCGTAGCAGCCGGCTACCACCACGAACGCCTCCGGCGAATGGCGAAGCGCCCGTCGGACCGTGTTCCGGCAGTGCGCCTCGGCGCGGTGGGTCACCGAGCAGGTGTTGATGACCGCGACATCGGTCGGCTGCCCCCAGTCTACGATCGTGTAGCCTTTGCCGGCGAACTGGCCCGCCCAGTTCGCCGACTCCGTGTGGTTGAGGCGACAGCCCAACGAGGTGAACGATGCCCGTGGCACGCGCGGGAGTTTAATCAGCCGCCGGGCGGCGGGAACTGAGCGAAACCGCGCGGAGCCCTCGAAAGTTCTGGAGCTCGCTCCATCGCAGCCGCCGGCTGCGGCACGGTAGCCGTCATGGGGACTCTCGGTCTCGCCGCGGTGGCGCTGGTCCCGATCGCCGTCGTGGCGCTGTTCCTGGTGGGGCTGCGCTGGCCGGCGTCGCGGGCCATGCCCCTCAGCTGGGTCGCCGCTGCCGCTCTCGCCTGGGCGGTATGGGGCGTCTCCGCCACCCGGATCGCCGCGGCCTCGATCAACGGCCTGGTCGTCGCCGCGACCCTGCTCTACATCATCTTCGGAGCCCTGCTCCTCCTGCACACCCTGCAAGAGAGCGGAGCGATCGCGGTGATCCGCCGGGGCTTCGTCGGTATCACTCCCGACCGCCGCATCCAGGTGATCCTGATCGCCTGGCTCTTCGGCTCCTTCATCGAAGGGTCCGCCGGGTTCGGGACCCCGGCGGCGGTCACCGTTCCGCTCCTGGTGGGCCTCGGGTTCCCGCCGCTTTCGGCGGTGGTCGCCGGGATGCTCATCCAGAGCACCCCGGTTTCTTTCGGCGCCGCCGGCACCCCGATCCTGGTCGGGGTCTCGACCGGACTCTCGGGTTCTCCCGAGGTCGCCGCCTACGCGGCCTCCCTCGGCTTCACCGAATGGACCGAGTTCCTGGCTTTCCTCGGATTTCGGGTCGCGATCCTGCACACCGCCGCAGGGACCCTCGTCCCCCTCCTGGTGGTGGCCACCATGACCCGTTTCTTCGGGGCACGGCGCAGCTTCGCCGAAGGCCTCGCGGTCTGGCGGTTCGCCCTCTTCGCAGCCGTCGCGATGACGGCTCCCTACCTGCTGACCGCGTGGCTCCTCGGCCCCGAGTTCCCGGCACTGATCGGCGGGATCGCCGGTCTCGGCATCGTGGTCTTCGCCGCCCGCCGGGGCCTCTTCGTTCCCCCCGCGGACCAGCGATTCGATTTCCCGCCGCGCTCCGGCTGGGAGCCGGACTGGGCTGCGGACCGGGCGGGCGGACTCTCCGAAGCGGAGGCTCCGCGCCGGATCCCGACGGTCTCCGCGTGGGCCCCCTATGCGGTGGTCGGCGGGCTGCTGGTCCTCACTCGGCTCCCTTCCCTACCGTTCAAGGATGCGCTGGCCGGATTCGTGATCCGCTGGCCCGACATCCTCGGAAGCGGCATCACCGCGAGCGCCGCGCCGTTCTTCCTGCCCGGCACGGTCTTCATCGCTGCCTCGCTGTTCGCCGCAGTGCTCCACCGGATGGGCCGCGGACAGATCCAGCGCGCCTTCTCCTCGTCGCTCCGCAGCACCAGCCTCGCCTCGGTAGCGCTGGTCTTCACCGTACCCATGGTGCAGGTGTTCCTGAACACGGGCGCGGGAGGCGCCGGGCTCCCTTCGATGCCGATCGCCCTCGCTGAGGGTGCGGCGCAGCTCGCCGGCTCGGCGTGGCCGTTCTTCGCCCCCTTCATCGGCGGTCTCGGAGCGTTCGTCGCCGGCAGCAACACGGTGAGCAACATGATGTTCTCGCTGTTCCAGTTCGGCGTCGGCGAGCGGCTCAGCGTGGACCCCGGCTGGATCGTGGCGCTCCAAGCAGTCGGCGGAGCCGCGGGCAACATGATCTGCGTCCACAATGTGGTCGCTGCCTCCGCGGTGGTCGGACTGATCGGCAGGGAGGGCGCGGTGATTCGGCGCACCCTGGTTCCCTTCGTTTATTACGCGCTGCTCCCGGGCGCGCTGGGCTATGCGATCCTGTGGTCCGGAACCCTCGGCCCGGTGAATGCGGGGACCCTCGCCGCCGCCGCGATCGCCGCCCTCGCCACCCTCTGGATCCTCCGCGGCAGCCGGAAGGCGGCTCGGCGAACGGCTTAGAATCCGTCTCGTGAACCCGGAGCTGATCGCTATCCTCGGTGTCGGAGTCAGCCTCGCCGCGATCGTCGTCAGCGGCCAACGCTCCCTGCGCACCGAGCTTCGCAGCGGACTCGCCGAAGCCTCCGCCGAACGGCGTGCGATCCGCACCGAGCTTCGCAGCGGACTCGCCGAAGCCTCCGCCGAACGGCGCGCGATCCGCACCGACCTCCACGCGCTCGCCGAGCGGGTGGCCCGCCTCGAAGGGGCCTTCCCGTTCCTCGCCGCCCGACTCCCGGCGCCCGCGGCGCAGCCGGACGGCGACCTGACCGCATAGGCAGACTGCATAGCGCCTCTCGCCGCCGGCTGACATCGATCCGCCCGAGGAGGGCGAAATCAAGGGCGAAAAGTCAGGAAGGAGGAAGCAGCGAGACCCCGTCCATCGCTTCGGGAACGGGCACTCCGAGGAGATCGAGGACGGTCGGGGCGATATCGCGGAGCGCCGCCGGCCCCCGCAGCGGGAGATTCGAGAGGAGGACCCCGGCGGTTTCCTCCATGGAGCAGTGATCTCCGCTCCAGTTGTCGAGGTTGTCGGTGATCGACTCTCCCACGATGCCGCCGAGAGTGCTCTGCCAGCCGATCCGGTAGCCGGGTTCGAGGCCGAGGATCAGGTCGGGCGCTTCCCCAACGAAGGGCCCCTCGTAGATATCCTCGCGCCGGTGGACCGAGCGGACCACCCGCGCTCCGGTCTCTGGATCGCGGAAGGCCAGCAGGTCCGCGGCGAGCTCTTCGGCGAGACGGACCCGCTCCTCCCCGGCTGCGACGATCCCCTGGGGCTCCCGACCACGCTGGTTCAGATAGATCCCGGAGAGGCCGAGGGCGAATGCCCTCGAGCGACTCCAGTCCACCCCGGGAAAGAAGAGCGATTCCGGATCGAAGAGATCTTCGAGCCGGCGGCGGTCCGCATTCCCCACCGCCCGCAGGTAGCCGTTCTCGGCGAGCCAGGTATTCACCTGGAACTGTTTGCGGAACGAATGGAATCCGTGATCGGAGACCACCAGGAATCGGGTGTCGGGCGGCGCTGCCGCGACCGCGGCCCCTACGATGCGGTCCAGGTCGCGGTAAGCCTCGGCGATCCCCCCGCCGTAGCGCGCAGCGAGTGCCGGATCGTGGTTCGGGTGCTCCGGATCGGCGAAGCGGTAGAGCATGTGCTGGATGCGGTCGGGGAAGAGGAAGACCGACACCAGCAGGCGCCAGGAGTCCTCGGAAAGCGCCTCCAGCAGCAGCCGTTCGTTCGATTCCCGGGCGAACCGGACATCTTCGAGGAAGGCGTCGAAGTCCACCGCCTCGTCGCGCAGCGGGTTCGTGATGATCTTCCAGCCGATGGTCTCGTAGGGTCCGACGCGCGCCGCGAGTTCGCCGGCGAAACCCCGGGGCCAGGACAGCTCCACCAGGAAAGGCAGCCGTTCGGGGTCGAAGTTCACCGGCTCCATGTACACCGAAACATTGGGATCGAGCGAGAGCACGCGGAACCGCACCAGTCCGGAGAGCCCGAGGAGCGGGTTCAGCGGGAACCGCACCGGGACGAAGTCCGACCATTCTCCGTCTCCGACCTCGATCTCGGTTCCGGGCACCCCGATGGCGAGCCGGTTCCCGGCCCGGCGGAAGACGATGGGAATCTCCACTTCCGGCTGCTCCGCTCCAGAGGCGGCCTCGGTGAAGTTTCGCGGCCCGCGGATCACACTTTCGGCCCGTTCGCTTCCGGCGGCTCCCTCGAAGCGGAGGGGGTAGCGGGTCCCTCCGGTCTCGGTGGACTCCTCCTCGATCAGGTCGGAGGTGTACACCGACCAGAGGCCGAACGACTTGCGGGCGTCCGGAACCCCGAATCCGGCGAGGATGCGAGCTCCGGGCGACTCCTCGACCGGAAACTCCATCGGTGCCTGGAGAGCGATGGTGGGAACCCCCGCCCCCCCGGCGATCTTCCAGAACGATTCCCCGGCCCGCGCGCGGACCGCCTGCGGCACCGCTGGCGGAATCCAGCTGGCGATCACGCCGAGGCCTCCCCCGGCGATTCCGGCGGCGACCGCCGGGACGGCCCACCGCAGCCAGCGGCGGGTGGTGAACCGGCGTACCGAAAAGCCGCCGGCTGCCGCGGCAGCGAGCGCGAGCAGCGAGACGAGCCCGATCCGGGCCGCCCCTCCCGGAAGCGCGCGTGATCCTTCGCGGACGAGCGCGATGCGCGGGACATAGGAATCGGGGCGCTTTTCCAGAAAGTCGAAGATTCGGGTCCGGCCCGGATTCTTCCCGGTGGCGAAGGTGGCCCAAGCGACCGGAGACTCCGAAGGCTTCGTGGTTTCGAGCGGCGCGAGGGTCCCTCGCGCCGCCAGCCGGGCCAACTGCGGCAGTTCCCCGGCCTCGATCATCGCGGCGATGGTGTCCGGATCGGCGCCGTCGAACCCGAGCACCACCAGCCGCTCCGCCGCCTCCTTTTCCTGCTCGCCGCGCGCTACGCCGACCGATCCGGCCCCAAGCGCGAGGCCGGCGAGCAACACGACCCGTACCGGAAGGGAGAAGGACATAAGGCGCGCGCAGAGTACCGCGCCTTCGGTCGGGTAGCATTGGGCCGGTGATGCCGAAAGCACTTCGGAAACGATTTCCGCCGCCCTCGCTCGTTCTCCCGCTGCTCCTCGTCGGGCTCCCGGCTTCGGCGCAGGAGCCGGCGCCCGCGCCGGAGTTCGAGATCCTTCCCGAGTTCCAGGCCGAGCTCGCGGAGATCAGCGCAGATCCCCGGGTCGCCGCCGCGCTCGACGAGGTGCTCGCCTTGGAGGACGAGAACGAGCGCCTGCTGATCGAGCTGACCGAGATTCCGGCTCCCCCCTTCATGGAGGAGGCCCGCGCCGCCCGCTACGCCGAGCTGGTCGGCGAAGCCGGACTCGATGCCGAAATCGACGAAATCGGGAATGTCATCGCCCGGCGCGCGGGGCGCAGCGGAGCCCGCACGGTGGCGGTGGTGGCGCACCTGGACACGGTGTTCCCCGAGGGGACCGATGTGACGGTCCGGCGAGACGGCGACAAGCTGATGGCTCCCGGAATCGCGGACGACACCCGCGGCCTGGTCACTCTGCTGACGATCATCCGGCTGCTCGACCGGCACCGACTCGAAACCGCCGACGATGTGCTGTTCGTCGGCTCGGTCGGCGAAGAGGGGATCGGGGACCTGCGGGGGGTGAAGCATCTCTTTCGCGACGGGGGCCCGGAGATCCACGCCTTCATCGCCATCGACGGCACCAGCAACACCCGGGTGTTGAACCACGCCATCGGCTCCCACCGCTACCGGGTGCGCTTCCTCGGTCCCGGCGGGCACTCCTGGGGAGCTTTCGGCCTCGGCAATCCGGCCCACGCGATGGCGCGGGCGATCGCGCTCTTCGACGACCGCGCCGGTGAATATGTGACCTCCGGCGCCAAGACCACCTACAACATCGGGAGGATCGGCGGCGGAACCTCGATCAACTCGATCCCTTTCGAGAACTGGATGGAGGTGGACATGCGCTCGATGGAGCCGGCGCGGCTCGAGGAGATCGATGCGATCTTCCAGGAAGCGATGGCGGAGGCGCTGGCGGAACAGAACGACCTGCGCCGCGACGGCGAGGAGTTGACGGTAGAGATCGAGAAGATCGGAGACCGCCCGTCGGGCAAGGTGGCCGTTGCGACCCCGCTCATCCAGCGGGCGCTCGCCGCCACCCGCGCAGTCGGCGCCGAGCCCGAACTGAGCATGGGCTCCACCGACTCCAATGTACCCATCGCCCGCGGCATTCCGGCGACCACCATCGGCAGCGGGGGCGAAGGCTTCGGCGCCCATTCGCTCCACGAGTGGTGGGCGAACCGGGACGGACACCTGGGGATCCAGAAGGCGCTGCTGCTGGTGCTGGCCGAGGCCGGATTCCCGACCGGATCCGAACCCGGATTCGAGGCCCGGCCCGAAGCGGGCAGCGAGACCGAAAGGCGCTGATCCCCCTCCCCTCCCCAGAAAAGTGTCCGTCTGCGAGTTCGATTTCCGTCTGCCCGTCGGGGCCGAAAGGCTCCTCCGCGCCTTGCAGCGCGACTTCGCCCGCTTCGGCGGCACGATCAGCGGAACGGAAAACCCCGGCGGCGGGGGCGAGTTCTCCCTGCCGACTCCCCTCGGAACCTTTACCGGGACCTACCGCGTCGAGGAGAGCCCGGCCGCGGAAGGCTGCGCGGTGCGGATCGAGCTCGCCGACAAGCCGATGTTCCTGCCCTGTTCCGCGATCGGGGACCACCTCGCCCGCCGTCTCCAAAAAGCCGCCGCCTCTTCCTGAACCCTTCCGGATGGCCGGAACCACGGAAGCCCTCTCGCGGGTCCGCATCGACGCGCTGCTCCGAGACGCCGGCTGGAACCCGACCGACGGGATGAGCATCCACCACGAGGAAAGGCTTCCGGACGGCTCGTTCGCCGACTATGTGCTCGCCGACCACTTGGGTCGGCCGCTGGCGATCGTCGAGGCCAAGCGGGCGAGCATCGATCCCATCGCCGCGCAGGACCAGGGGATCCACTACGCGAAACAGCTGGGAGTCCCCTTCGTCTTCCTGTCGAATGGCGAGGAGATCCGATTCCTGGACCGGGAGACCGACGCGCACGCCCGAAGAGTGGCCACCTTCTTTTCGCAGGACGACCTTGAACGGCGGCGCGCCGCGCGGACCTACCGCCGGCGACTCTCCGATATTCCGATCGACCGGAAGATCGTGGACCGCGACTACCAGATCGAATGCATCGAGGCGCTCTCCGCCGAAGTCTCGCGCGGAAAGCGCCGGCTGCTGGTCGAGATGGCGACCGGAACCGGCAAGACCCGCACCGCCGCCGCCTTCATCGGGCGCCTCTTCGAGGCGGGCATCGTCACCCGGGTTCTGTTCCTGGTGGACCGGATCGCGCTCGCCCGGCAGGCCGAAGACGCCTTCACCGATCACCTCTGCGACTATCCCTGCCGGGTGCTGCGGCCCGGCCGCGGCTTCGACCGCGCGGCGCGGATCACCGTCGCCACCCTGCAGACGATGCTCACCGAGCACCGCGAACTGTCGTCCGGTTTCTACGATCTGGTGATCACCGACGAATGCCACCGCTCGATCTACGGCGAGTGGAGCGGAACGCTCCGCCATTTCGACGCGATCCAGATGGGGCTGACCGCGACCCCCCTGGTCGGGCCCGAAGTCGCTCCCGAGACGGAGAGCGCCGATCCCGAGGACGCCCGCTTCGTGCGCGACACGCTGCGCTTCTTCGAGCTCGATCGGCCCACCTTTCGCTACCAGCTCGATCGAGCGATCCGCGAGGGCTACCTCGCCCCCTACCGCATCTACCGGGCGCTCACCTTCAAGACCGCCGCGCGGGACGGGTTCCAAGTGCGGCGCGGCGAGCTCGACTGGTCGGCGATGGACGAGGGG
The DNA here is from genome assembly GCA_963422395.1 of Vicinamibacteria bacterium. Classification (GTDB taxonomy): domain Bacteria; phylum Acidobacteriota; class Vicinamibacteria; order Marinacidobacterales; family Marinacidobacteraceae. The sequence continues at coordinate 2,063,103 of OY729431.1, forward strand.
ACGCGCCACGAACTCGAGGAGCTTTTCGGAGATTCCGACGCCATCCGGGTGGACCCGCAGTCGCTGGAGCGGAAGTTCACGATCCCGGAACGAAATCGCGCCCTGGTACGCGAGTTCCGCCGGGTGCTCGAAGCAGGCTATGCGGACCGGGAGGGGCAGCAGCGGTTCGCTCATCCCGGCAAGACCATCGTGTTCGCAGTGACGAAACGCCATGCGGAGGCGCTCGCCACGATGTTCGACGAGCACTTCGCGGACGAAAAGCCCCAGCCAGCAATCCGCTATGCCGATTTCGTGGTCAGCGATGTCGGGGGCGGCCCCGCCCCCGATGCGAGCACGATCATCGAGCGCTTCAAGAACGAGGACTATCCGAAGATCCTGGTCAGCGTGAACATGCTGGACACCGGTTTCGATTGCCCCGAAGTGGTGAACCTGGTGATGGCGCGGTTCACCAAGAGCGGCATCCTCTACCGGCAGATGCGGGGCCGGGGGACGCGCCTCGCGCCGCACATCGGAAAGACCGGCTTCACGATCTTCGATTTCGCCGGGGTGAGCGAATTCCACGGCGACGACGAAAGCGGCAGCGCCGGGGACAGCGTCCGCGAACCGGGGCGGCCCTACCAGCCGGCGTCGGGACGGATGCTGCTGACCCTCGAGGTGGACGATCTGATCGACCCGGCGACCCGCGACTGGCTGACGCTCGACGAGAACGGTCGCATCGTGCGCACCCAGGCGCACCAGGTGCGGGCGGGCGAGCTCGCCATGCACTTCGAAGCCTGGTGCGGGGAGCACCGCCTGAACGCCGAACAGTCCCGCTGGACCCGCCTCATCGGCAGCCGAATCCAGGCCGACGCGACGCGCCTCGAAACCTTTTCGGACTACGACCTCGACGCCCATCCCTTCACCGGAATCGGCGGTTACGACGAGGCGGTGCGCGTCTTCGGCGGACCGGAAACGCTCGCCGCGCTGCTCGCCGAGCTCAACGAAGCGGTCTTCGGCAGCGGCGGCCGGAAGAGCTCGCCGGACCCCGAGCCACCCGCCGGCGACTGACGAATCTTCGAGATGGCGCTGCCTCCCGAGCTGCGCCGCGGCCTCGATCGCATCCGCGACCATCTCTACGGGGGCGGCTATCCGAACCCGGCCCAAAACGCCGAACAGCTCAGCTTCCTGATCTTCTTCTCCATGTACGAGGCGGCGGACGCCGCCCGGATCCGCGGCGCCCGGCGGCCGGGAGCCCCGCCCTACCGGAGCGTCTTCGAGGGCGAATGGCCACTGCGGAACCCGAGGAACGCCCTGAGCAACACCCCGAGAAGCACTCGGACTCCCGGCGACCGGACGGTCCCTCGGGCCTCGCTCCGCTGGTCCTCCTGGGCGAAGGCGCTGAACGGCGAGCGGCTGGTCTCCTGGGTGCGCGAGGAGGTCTTTCCCTTCTACGCGGGGATCGCCACCGAAGGGATCACCGACTTCATGGACGGCGCCCGCCTGGTGATCGACGAGCCGGCGGTGCTCGCCTCGGTGATCTCGCGGGTGGGCGATCTCCAGCTCGAGCAGGTGGATGCCGACACCAAGGGCGACTTCTTCGAACATGTGTTGCGCCAGATCCGGCAGGCCGGCGAGCTCGGGCAGTTCCGCACTCCACGCCACCTGATCCGCGCCGTGGTGCGCCTCGTGGACCCGCGCCTCGGCGAGACGGTGTACGACCCCGCCGCCGGCACCGCCGGTTTCCTGGTCGGCGCCTACGACCACATCCGGCTCGCCAACTCCTCGTCACACGGCGTCCACGAGATCGAGGCGGAAGGCAAGACGGTTCGCCGTGGCCTCGGCGACCGGCTCGGCGCAGACGCCGCGCGGCAGCTGGAGCGGGCGACTCTCTTCGGCAACGATGTGGATCCGCAGATGGTGCGGCTCGCCACCATGAACCTGACGCTCCGTGGCCTGGACCGGGTGCGGGTCTCGCGCCGGGACGCGCTGACCCGCTCGCTCGACCGGGCGGCGAAAGCGGAGCTCGGCCTGCCGGCGGTGGGTTTCGATGTCATCCTCGCCAACCCGCCCTTTTCGGGCCGGCTGGACCGCGACCGCATCGTCGAGGAGGTGAGAGTCGGCAGGACGGCGCAGACCGAACTCCTGTTCCTGCGATACATGCTGCATCAGCTGAAACCGGGCGGGCGCGCGGGCGTGGTGGTCCCCGAAGGGGTGCTCTTCGGCGGCAGCAGAGCGCACCGGGAGCTGCGGCGACAGTTGATCGAGAACAATCGCGTCGAGGCGGTGCTGTCGCTTCCCGGCGGGGTGTTCCAACCCTATTCCGGCGTGAAGACCTCGGTGTTGGTCTTCCGCAAGGGCGGCAACACCGATCGAGTGCTCTTCCTGTTCGCCGAGAACGACGGCTTCAAGCTCGACGCGAACCACGACCGGCCCATCGCCGAGGACGACCTGCCCGGCCTGATCGAGGTCTTCCGGGACCGGGAGGCGCGCTGGCGGGAGTGGCGCGAGCACGACCGGGAGGCGGAATGGACCGCGAACTGGTGGTTCGCCGAGGCGGACGCCATCCGCGCCGCCGACTGGAACCTGAGCGCCGGCCGCCACCGCCCACCGAACCGCACCCGAATCGAACACCGCGACCCGCTCACGATCCTCGAAGAGCTGCGTGGTATCGAAAGCGAAATCCTGCAGGAGCTCGACGTGCTGTCGGATGCGGTGGAGAAGGCGCTATGAGAGCACGCACTGCACCGCTCGGCCAACTGTGCGAGATGGATCGGCGCGGACTTCGACCGGACGACTCCCTCGCTGCCGATCTTCCCTTCGTGGGAGTGGAGAATGTAGCGGCAGGGACCGGCGTGCTGAACTTGGATACCGCATCGCGTGTCGGCGTTCAGAAGAGCACTTCGTTTCAGTTTGATGAGCGTCATGTCCTCTACGGAAAACTTCGTCCTTACCTGAACAAGGTTGCCGCTCCCGGATTCGTCGGCAGATGCTCGACCGAGCTGATCCCGCTCCTGCCCGGCGACGAGATGGACCGAGATTTCCTCGCGTATCTCCTTCGGCGCAAGGAGACCGCCGCGTTTGCGATGGCGTCGGCGACGGGGACACGAATGCCCCGTGCGGATATGAAGGCGCTGCTGTCCATGCCGGTTCCTTTCCCTTCACTCGAGGAGCAGCGGCGCATCGTCGCCGTTCTGAACCAGGCGGCGAAGATCGAACGCCTGCGCACCCGCGCTGCCGAGCGCTTGCGGGAATTCCTCCCCGCCCTCTTCCTCGAGATGTTCGGCGACCCGATCCGAAACCCCCGGAAGTGGAAGGTCGCCCCGCTCGGCTCCGTCTGCACCCTGGTGCAGTACGGAACGAGCAAAAAGGCCGATGTGGGTATGGAAGGCACCCCCATCTTACGAATGGGAAATGTGACCCATGACGGCTATATCCACTGCGCCGACATGAAACATGTCGACTTGTCGAGTGCCGAAAAGGAAAAATATTCGCTTTCTACCGGCGACATCCTGTTCAATCGAACGAACAGCAGGGAGCTCGTCGGCAAGACCGGACTGTGGGATGGCCGCTTCGAGGCAGTCGCAGCCTCCTACTTCATCCGGCTACGCATGAACATGAAGATCGTTCGTCCCAGCTATATATGGGCCTTCATGAACAACCGCGCCATGAAAATGCTTCTATATCGGCTTGCCCGTGGTGCCATTGGACAAGCCAACATCAACAGCAGCGAGCTCAAGTTGCTCACTGTGCTCCTCCCCCCACTCGCCATCCAAGCGCAGTTCGAGCGATTGCTCATCAGAACACGCAAGGTAGCTAACGCTTTCGATTCTTCTCAGGAAACCGCTGCGGCGCTCAGCGCCTCGCTGATGGATCGTCTGCTGGAAGAGCTGCCTGACTGATTCCGACCGTCCATCCTCCATCGGCGAAGGACGATCCGCGTCGAATTCGTCGAATTCGTCGCCCACAGGGGGCGCCTCTTCAAGAAAAGACTCTCAGTCAGGGCGCTCCGCGGTCGACTCCCCGGGACCGAAATCCGCCCCGGCGACGGTGCGCTCTGGGGAGCGCTCTCTCGCACGGTACAGGCGCGGATCAGCGGCGGGCGACCGGGTTCTCGAGGACCCCCACCGTCTCCACTTCGACGGAGACCATGTCGCCCTCGTTCATCGCCTGGGTGGTGCCGGGGGTGCCGGTGAAGATGAGATCGCCGGGCATCAGCGTCACATAGCGGCTCACATAGCTGACGATTTCGCTGGTGTCGAAGATGAGATCACTGGTGCGCTGCTGCTGGACGATCTCGCCGTTCAGGCGGGTGGTGAGTTCGAGGTCGTCGTAGTCCACTCCCCGCGAGATCACCGGGCCGAGGGGTCCGTAAGTATCGGACGCCTTCGCCCGGAACCACTGCAGATCGGCGCTCTGCCAGTCGCGCTCGCTGACATCGTTGCCGGCGGTCACCCCGAAGATGTAGTCCTGCGCCTCGGCGGCCGGAACATCCCGCGCCTCCTCGCCGATCACGATCACCAGTTCGCCCTCGTAGTGGACATTCCCGGCGTCTTCGGTCATCTCAATGGCGTCGCCCGGCCCGACGATGCTGGTCGGCAGCTTGGCGAAGACTCCCGGATAGGGTGCCGGCTCGCGGTCGCCGAGGTGCGAGGCGTAGTTGAGCCCGATGGCGATCACCTTGAGAGCGGATCCACCGCCGGGCTCTGCCGGGGCGAGGAGATGCGCCTCGGCGCGGGGAACGAATCGTCCGGTCGGCGCCCCGCCGGCCCAAGGGGCGGCGTGGAGTTCCACCACCGAGTCGCCTTCGATCCTCCCCCAGGCCGCCTCGCCGGAGGCGTCCGCGAAGCGGACATAGGCGCCGGCGGGCTGCTCGGCGACCGCTACCGCCGCCGGCTCCTCGGCGGGCGCTTCCGGTGCCGGAGCGCTGCAGCCGAGGACCAGCGGGAGGAACGCCACGAACAGCACGGTGGAACGGGAAGATCGAATCGAGAATCGGAACAGGGAGAATCTGAACAAGGGGGCTGCCTCCTCGCGGCCGAGCCTATCAGCCCGAATTCGATCCCGCAGCTCGACGCGGCGAGTCGACACAGCAGGTCGAAGGAATCCAGCAGGCGGGCCGCTGGGCACCGCCGGTCGCTCCCTTGCGGGGCCAGCATGGCCCCGCGAACACGCCGGATGACTCGTCCACAGGCTGCTAGATTTCCCGCCACCACCGAGAGGCAGCCATGCCCTACTCCCTCGATACCGCAGCCGCCGCCGAGCGCATCACCGCCGCCGGGGCCGATCCTGCCCTCGCCCGCGCCATCGTCACCGAACTCGCACTCACCGACGAAAGCAGCGCCTCGAAGGCCGACCTCGACGCCCTCGAAGCCCGGCTCACCGCCGCGATCAGCGCCTCCGAGCGCCGGGGCATCCTCGCCGCCCTCGCCATCGCCGGGCTCCTCTTCGCCGCCCTCCGCCTCTTCGCGTAGCCGCTATCCCGGAGGGTCGGGCTCGCGGCAGCGGCGGCGGCGGTTCCGGGCCACGATTTCGTAGGCCAGCAGCTCGGCGAGCAGGAGGGGCGGGAAGGCGTAGGCCAGCACCGCCAGGGCGCGGGCGGGCACCCCCCGCATCCCCCGAGGGGCACAGTCCAGCATTAATCGGTTCACCGCGAACGCACCTCCGTGGATTCGGCCGCGGCGGTCGCGGAAGCGCAGCCGCCGCTCACAGGCGAACCGGCTGATCCCGATGCCCGCGAGTTCCCGGTCCGAGAGCTCCTGATAGGCGGAGAACCGAACCTCCCTGCCCTCCGTGAATCGTGCGGCGGCCGCCGCCAGGCGGGAGCAGAGGCCGCAGCCGCCGTCGTAGATGAGGAGGGGAGCGGTTCCGGAGCGGCGGGGCGGGTTCAGCTGAGGTCGAGCCGGGGCAGATCGCGGCCGCTGCCGTTGAAGCGGTTGTTCGGGTGGCGGCGGAGGAGCCACACCCGGAAGAGCCCGAACCCGAGCCCGACGATCACCGTCCCGAGCACCAGCGCCCCGGCGAGGGCGAACGACTCGAGGATGAGGGACAGGATCCCCCGCGGGGGTTCGGGATCGGAGAGCGTGAAGTACTCGACCGCCGGCGGCTGCAGCAGCAGGATCGCCCAAGGCAGGACCGCGGCGAAGAGCCGGGACGGGAAGGACATTCTCGAAGTTCGCGCAGCGGGTCGAAGCTCGCGCATGGGCCGGATCCCGCGGGGTCGTTCAGATCCCGCAGGGCGGGGCCGACCCGCAGCCCCAGGGCGCCGGACCGATGCCGGATTGTAGTGGGGGCGGCGCCGCCGGGGCGCTACCCGCCTTTCGCGACCTCCGACAGCGAGCGCTCCAGCGCCCGCTCGATGCGGGCGGTGAGCGGGCCGGTATCGAAGCGAAAGGCGCGGGACACCTCGTCGCGAATCCCGGGAGCGTCCCCGGCATCGAACCAGATCGGGGGCTGCTCGTCGGCGAGCGCGAAGAAACTCAGCATCAGGTGAGCGACGCGGAAATTGGCGTTCACGAAGGGAGAGATATCGAGGAAACGGGCGAAGAACAACGCGGCGCGCGGCGCGGTCTCGAGGTCGCGCCCGCTCTGACCAGAGATCCAGGTGAGCAGTTCGCCCAGCCGGAGCGGGATCGTCTGGGGAGGCGACAGGCCCGCGCCCGAGAACTGGGGCTCGATCTGGGAAGCGCGGAACGAAGAGGGGCCCGCCTCCCCGGTGGCGATCGCGTGGATCTCGCCGAGTAGCGGCGCGGTGGGATCCCGCCCGTCCGCTTCGCTCGATCCCGCCGCCTGTTCGAGGCGGCGGAGCGCGGCGAGAGGCGCTCTGAAAGCGGGCGCGGCGGCGAGGTTTCCTTCGCGTCCCGCCCGGATTTCCGCCTCGGAAGCCGCAGAGTCGGGGAGCTGCCCGGTGAGTTGTAGTGTCGCGCGCGCCGCTTCGATCGAAAGCGTCCGGCAACGCTCGCTAAAGCGCGCCCGCCCCAGGCGGCGGACGATCCTCTCCCGGCGCGCCCGCAGTTCCGGCCCCGGACCGGCGGCAGTCGGCGCGTCGGGCAAGGAGCCGCCGCCCGGGTGGAGCGGCAGCGCCTCGGCCATCGGGGAAATCCTACTGCCCGGCATCGGCCAGCGAGCGGGAGCAACGGATGCCGGAAGGAAAGGCCGGCGAGAAAGGAACGAAGGGGCAGCCCAGCAGCCTACAATCGGATCGGTGCTGGCCCGGCGGATCATCCCCTGCCTCGATGTGAAGGACGGCCGGGTGGTCAAGGGAGTGCGGTTCGAGAACCTGAAGGATGCGGGCGACCCGGTGGAGTGGGCTTCGGCCTACGACGCCGGAGAGGCCGACGAACTCTGCCTGCTGGACATCACCGCGACCTGGGAGGCGCGCGGGACGGCGCTCGGGACGGTGGCGCGGGTTGCGGAGACGCTGGCCATCCCCTTCACCGTCGGCGGCGGCGTCCGTTCGGTGGCCGACATGGACAACCTGCTCCGGGCGGGCGCGGACAAGGTCTCGATGAACAGCGCCGCGGTCGAAAGGCCCCGACTCCTCGCCGAAGCCAGCAGACAGTTCGGTTCCCAATGCGTCGTCCTCGCAGTGGATGCCCGGCGGAATCGGAACCGGGAGTTCGAAGTGGTGGTCGCCGGAGGCAGGACCCCGACGGGAGTCGGCGCCCTCGATTGGATCCGCCGCGGCGAGGAGCTCGGCGCCGGAGAGATCCTCTGGACCAGCATGGACCGCGACGGGACCGGGAACGGCTACGACCTCGAACAGCTCTGCAGGGCGGCGGAGGCGGTGTCGGTCCCGATCATCGCCTCGGGAGGCGCCGGCCGGCTCTCGCACCTCGCGGAACTGTTCGAGCGCACCGAGGCGAGCGCGGCGCTCGCCGCCTCCATCTTCCACCGGCGCCTCCATACCCTCGCCGAGGCGAAGCGCTACCTCGCCGGCCGCGGCATCCCGGTCCGCCCGCCGGAGGCCGATTGTTTCGGGCCCGGAGCAGCATGATCGAGGGAATCCGCTGGACCGACGACGGCCTGGTTCCGGCGATCGTCCAGGATGCGGCGAGCGGCCGGGTGCTCATGCTGGGCTGGATGAACGAAGAAGCCCTTTCACGGACCACCGCGACCGGCCGCGTGCATTTCTTCTCCCGCCGCCGGGGGACCCTCTGGCGCAAGGGAGAAACCTCCGGCAACGAACTGCTGCTGCGCTCGATCACCGCCGATTGCGACGGCGACGCCCTGCTGGTCGAAGCCGATCCCCGCGGACCGACCTGCCACACCGGACAGGTCTCCTGCTTCTTCCGCCCACTGGCCAGCGAGCCGCCAGAGCCCGGCGGGCCGGAGTTCGAGGCGGCAATCGATCGGAAATCGGACGGGGCATCGGATCTGGGATCGGTGCTTCGGGCGCTGGCTGGGATCGTGGGCGAGCGGGCCGCCCAGCGCCCCGAGGGCTCCTACACCGCGAGGCTGCTGGACGCCGGCACCCAGCGGATCGCCCAGAAGGTCGGCGAGGAGGGCGTCGAAGTCGCGCTCGCGGCCGCCGCCGGAACGGACGCCGAAGTGGTGCGCGAGACGGCGGATCTCCTCTACCACCTCCTGGTGCTCTTCGAGGACCGGAACCTCGGGACCGACCGGATCGCCGGCGAACTGTCCCGCCGTTTCCCCGCCGCGCGGCGTTGAAGCCGAACGGACTGCTAGCAGCCTGCGCCGGCGAGGGCCTGCCGCGCCTCCCGAAGGGAGAAGCGCTTTTCGTAGAGCGCGCGGCCCAGGATCACTCCGAAAAGCCGCGGCGCGCCCGGAGCGGCCGAGCCGGAATCGGCAGTACCGGTAGCGGCTGAACCCGATCTGACCGAACCCGCCGCGCCGAGTGCCGCGAGGTGCGCCAGCGTTCCGACGCCTCCGGCAAGGATCGTCGGCAGCCCCGAGGCGGCTGCCACCCGCAGCGCGCCCTCCGGGTCCGGTCCTGCCATCGTCCCGTCGCGCTCCACTCGGGTATAGAGGAGCGCGGCCGCGCCGCGCTCGCCCCAGTGCCGGGCGGCGGCTTCGGGATCGGTTTCCGCGGTTCCGGCGGCGTCCAGCGGCCGCTCCACCCAGCCGCGCGTCAGCAGGCGCCCGCCCCGCACATCGAGAGCCACCGCTACTCCTTCGGGGTCGCGCCGGATCGCTTCCTCCACCACTTCCGGGGTTTCCACGGCGGCGGTCCCGAACACCACCCGAGCGGCCCCGGCCTCGCGGAGTTCCGCGCCGGCCGCCGCGGTCCGCACCCCGCCGGCCACCTGGACCCGAAGCGCGGAGTCGGAGACGATCCGCCGCACCGCCTCCCGGTTCCCCGCATCTCCGAATGCCGCGTCGAGGTCCACGACATGGAGCCAACGCGCGCCGGCAGCCGCGAATTCCGCCGCTGCCCGCAGCGGATCATCGCCGTACACCGTCTCTCGCTCCCTGATCCCCCGGAACAGCCGGACCACGCGGCCGCCCGAGAGATCGATCGCCGGAATCGGTTCGATCCGGGGGGCGGGCATCAGGAGAGGGCGAGGAAATTCCGCAGCACCGCCGCACCCAGCCGGCCGCTCTTTTCCGGATGGAACTGGATGCCCAGGATCCGCCCCTCGCCGGCTGCGGAAGCGAAGCGGACTCCGTACTCGGTCGAAGCGAAGCGCTGCCCCGGCGCGGACGGATCGGCATGGAAGGAGTGCAGGAAGTAGGCGTACGCGCCTTCGGGGATGCCGTGCAGCAGCGGGACGGGACGGATGTCCTCCAACTGGTTCCAGCCGATGTGGGGCACTCGCGGCGGCTCGTCGAAGCGGCGCACCTCGCCGGACAGGAGGCCGAGTCCGTCAACCTCCGGCGCTTCGTCGCTTCCCCGAAAGAGCATCTGCAGGCCGACGCAGATCCCGAGCAGCCAGGCTCCGGAGGCGAGCCCCCGGCGGAGCGGCGCCTCGAGTCCGCGTCCGCGCAGGGCGCGCATCGCTTCGCCGAAGTGCCCGTCGCCCGGCAGCACCAGCCGCCGCCCCGCCGCGATCTCTTCCGGAGCGGAGGTCCGGAGCACCCGCGCTCCCTGTCTCGCGAACGCCCGCACCACGCTTCCCAGATTTCCGGCGCCGTGGTCCACCACCACGACTTCGGGATCCGTTCCCCGGCGCCTCACCGGGAGAGTGTTCCCTTCGTCGAGGGAACCTCGCTGCCGAGGACCTCTTTCGCTTCGGCGAGCGCGCGGGCGAAGGCCTTGAAGACGGTTTCGGCGAGGTGGTGGCTGTTCCGCCCGACCAGGCCGTCCACATGGACGGTGATCCGGCCGCGGTCGGTGAGGGCGCGGAAGAAGTCCTCGAAGAGCTCGGTCGGCACTTCCCCGACCCGCGCGGCGGGAAACGCGACCCGCCAGGCCAGGAACGGCCGTCCACAGAGATCCACCACCACCCGCGAAAGCGCCTCGTCGAGCGGGACATGGGCCGAGCCGAAGCGGCGGACGCCGGACAGATCGCCGAGAGCCTCGGCGAGGCAGCCCCCGAGGGTCAGCCCGACATCCTCCATGGTGTGGTGGGGGTCCACCTGGAGATCTCCCTCCGCCTCCACGGTGAGGGAAATCCCGGCGTGCCGGGCCAGTGTCTCCAGCATGTGATCGAAGAACCCGATCCCGGTTGCGATCTCGGCGGCGGGGGTTTCCGGGTCGAGGTGGAGCGCGATCCGAACCCGGGTCTCGCGGGTCTCGCGCACTGCGGACGCCGACCGGCCGGCCGGGACATCCGGCGGGTGCTCCGGAGTGGGTTCGGGACTCATGCCACCGGCGATTCCGGAATTTCGGGGGCCCGAGCCTCCGAGGGCAGCAGGGGCGCGGCCAGCGAATCCGCCAGTGCTTCGAGAAAGATCAGGTTCTCCTCCGGAGTTCCCACCGTGACCCGGAGGGTGCGGCGTAGCTGCGGGTGCCGCGAGAAATCGCGGACCGCCACCCCGCGGGCGAGGAGCCGCCGGGCCAGCAGCGGGCTGTCGAGAGGAGTTCGGAACAGCAGGAAGTTGGCCTCGGAAGGCCAGACCGCGACTCCGGACAGCGCTCCGAGCCGGGCGGCGAGCGCGTCCCGCTCCCTTGCGATCCGGCCCGCGAGTTCGAGCAGCGCGCTTCGCTCCCCCATGACCGCAACCGCTGCCCGACAGCTGTACACCCCGACGGGGAAGGGCGGCTGCGCGCGGCGGATGGCGCGGATCGCCTCGGGAGCGCCCAGCAGATAGCCGAGGCGCGCGCCGGCCATCGCCATCGCCTTCGAGAAGGTGCGCAGCAGGAGGATGTTGCCGAACTCGTCGAGCAGCGGCCGGGCGTTCTCGGAGCGGAACTCGTGGTACGCCTCGTCCACCAGCAGAAACCCGGGGACGGCCTCGGCGGCCTCCCGGAGTGCGTCCAGCGAGAGCCCCTGCCCGGTCGGATTGTGCGGGGTGGTCAGAAAGACGAGCGACGGCCGCTCGCGGGCGATCCGCTGCTGGAAGGCGGGGAGGTCGTACTCCAGCTCCTCGCCGAGCGCCACCGGGTGCGCCGCACCGCCGGCCAGCCGCACCGCCCACGGGTACATCGAAAAACCGGGAGACGGGTAGAGGGCGCACCGCCCCGCGCCGGTGGTCGCGAGCGCAGCGAGCGCCAGCATGTCGTCTCCGCCATTCCCGAACGCCACCCCCTCGGGATCCCAACCCGAGAGCCCGGCGAGCGCCTCCCGAACCGCCGGGTAGCCGCGGTCCGGGTAGGGGCGCGGATCAGCAGCGGCCGTCGCTTCGGCCAGCTTCGCCCCGAGCCCCTGCGGAAGCGGCCAGCGGCTCTCGTTCCAGTCCAGATGCAGGGGAACCTCGGGGCGCGATCCGACATCGGGGGCGAGGCCTCGAACTTCGGGGCGGACCGCGTCCAGCGGAACGGGTTTCATCGGCTTGCTGCCTCCAGAACGATCCCGGCGCCCGAAAGGGGTACTCCCGGCGATGCGTGGACAGAAGGTGATGCGGGCATCAGGATTCGCCGCGCCCGCGGAGCGGGCCGGGATGGTAGCCAACCGCCGCCGGCGGGTCGCCGCCGCAGGGTTCGCCGCCGGGCGCCCCTTCCTCGAAGCGGATGCCGATGGAACGGGCGTGGGCCTCGAAACCCTCGATCCGGGCGAAGCGCTCGAAATCCGCCCGCTGCGTTTCCAGCGCCCGCCGCCCGTAGCGGAGCACGGTCTGCCGCTTCAGAAAGTCCCCGACGGAGAGCGGCGAAGCGAAGCGGGCGGCGCCGCCGGTCGGCAGGACATGGTTCGGCCCGGCGCCGTAGTCGCTGGCCGCCGTCGGCGAATGTCCGCCGAGCAGGAGGGCGCCGGCGCTCGGCAGGCGATCGGCGAGCGCTTCGGGGTCCGAAGTCATCACCTCGAGGTGTTCGGGGGCCAGTTCCTCGGCGAGGGCGACGGCCTGGTTCAGATCGGACACCAGGACCACCGCGCCGCGGCGGGCGAGGGCCCGGGCGATGCTCGCTTCGTTCCGCTGCCCGGCCGCCTGCCGCACGAGTTCGTCGATCGTCTCCTCGGCGACTCTGCGGGAAGTGGTGATCAGGATGGCCCGCTCCTCTCCCGAGCCGTGCTCGGCCTGAGCGAGCAGGTCGGCGGCGATCCAGGGCGGCCGGGCGCCGCTGTCGGCCACCACCACCACTTCGGAGGGGCCGGCGAAAGCGTCGGTGCCGACGACCGCGCTCAGCTGCCGCTTGGCCTCGGCGACATACGCATTGCCGGGTCCGACGACCTTCTCCACCGGACGGACGCTGGCGGTGCCCCAGCCGAGCGCGGCGATCGCCTGGGCCCCGCCGATCCGGTACACCTCCCGAACCCCGGCGGTCTCGACCGCCGCCGCCAGCACCGGGCTGCGCTCGACCGCTCCGGGCGGAGTCGCCAGCGCGATCCGCGAAACTCCAGCCACCCGCGCCGGAACGGTGTTCATCAGCACCGTGGAGGGATAGACCGCCTCCCCGCCCGGCACATAGACCCCGGCGGCGGCGATCGGCAGCACCCTCCATTCGAGGCGTGCCCCATCCCCCGATTCCATGCGGAACGACGCTTCGCGCTGGCGCTCGTGGAAGGCGGCGATCCGGTCGCGGGTCCGGCGCAGAAGCGCTCGATCCTCGGAGCTCGCCCGCGACGCGAACCGCGAAAGCTCCTCCGGGGAGATCCGGAGCGAATCGGCGTCGAGGTCGAAGGAATCGAACTCCCGGCCGAGTTCGACGAGCGCCCGGTCCCCGTCCTGGCGCACCCGCTCCAGGATGGCGGCGGTCGCCTCGGCCAGCCGGCGACCGGCACCGCCGGCGCGCTCTGCTCTCCGGCGGGGATCGGCCCGGAAGGCTGCGGCACCCTCGAAGAGGGGAACTCCGAAGCGGCGGGGCTCCCCGGAGGCGCCGCCGCTCACGAACCCCCCGCCGCTACCGCCTCTTCGAGGCGGCGGAGCACCGGCTGCAGCACCGTGCTCCGGAGGCGGAAAGCGGCCCGGTTCACCACCACCCGCGCGCTGCTCTCGAAGAGCGTCTCCTCCTCGACGAGGTCGTTGTCCCGCAGGGTGGCGCCGGTCTCGACGAGATCCACGATGGCGTCGGCGAGGTCCAGGACCGGAGCGAGTTCGATCGCTCCCGAAAGGCGGATCAACTCGACCGGAACCCCGCGAGCGCCGAAATACCGCGCCGCCACCTTCGGGTATTTGGTGGCGATCCGGAAGGGCGGATCCGGCAGCTTCCGGCCTTCGGGGCGGGCGAGGATCATCCGACAGCGGCCGACCCCCAGATCGAGCGGCTCGTAGATGTGCGCGGGCTGCTCCTCCAAAACATCGCGGCCGACGACGCCGAGTTCCGCCACCCCATGCTCCACATAGATCGGAACGTCCCAGTCCTTGGCGAAGATCGCCTCCACTCCGTCCCCGAGAAGGCGAAGACGGCGGTCGGAAGCCCCCTCACGGGGCAGCGGCCAGCCCGCCCGCCGGAGCAGAGCAGAGACCGCACGCAGCAGCCGCCCGGTGGGGAAGGCAGCGACCAGCGGGACATCCATCGGACGAGAGCCCCGGAATCCTAGGAGTCCGTGGATGAAGTGGCGCGAATCCCAGCTCAGGCGGAGCCGGTATGGCCCCGCGAATACGCCGGATCACTTCGGGAACAGGCTGCCCGACTCTCGGGTTCGAATCGGAGGGGGGCCCCGCGGGCGCGGGCGGAACGGGCCGCCCGGAACCGTTCGGCGAGGCCGGCGGCAGTCGTCGGACCAAGGCCAGGCCGAATCGTTTGCGCGGCGCTGCGGTCGGGGTCCGCAGGGGTATCGAGGATGGCGGCCATCCGGTCCACCGAGAGCGAGAACCCGACGGCCGGGCGGGCATCGCCGAAGTTCGCCAGCAGATCGTCGTAGCGGCCGCCCCCACCGATCTCGCGGCCGGCGCCGGGAGCGTGGATCTCGAAAATGAGCCCGGTGTAGTAGTCGAAGCCGCGGAGTTCGGCGAGATCGAAACGAACCCGGCCGCCGAGACCCAGAGTGTCCAGCACTCCCGATATCTCCCGGAGCCGGACGACCGCTTCGCGGGCCCGCTCCGGCAGCGCCCCGCGCCCCGCCGCTTCGAGGACCTCCGGTCCGCCGGTGTGATCGAGCGCCCGGAGCAGCGGCGGCGCCGCCGCTTCGAGCGCCGAGCCGATCCGGGCTCGATCCCGCCGCCAGAGCCCGCGAAGCGCCCCGGCGCGCCGTTCGGCTCGGTCGGCAGCTCCCGAGAGCGCCTCGTCGAGGAGCCCCAGCGGAAATCCGGCGTGTCCGAGGGTGAACCCGAAGCCGCTCACTTCGAGGCGTTCCAGCGTTTCGAACGCCACCATCAGGATCTCCAGATCGGCGGCCAGGCCGGCGGCGAAGTGCTCCAAACCGACCTCTCGGAACGCGGAGGGGCCGAGGCCGCGGCCCGGACGGCGCACCACCTCGCCGCGGTAGAACAGCCGGCGGACCTCGGGCGGCAGCCGGGTCGCCGCCGCCCGCGCCGCGAGAGCGGTGAAGTCGGCGCGCAAGGCCAGCAGCTCCCCTCCCTCGGTGAACCGGTAGCTGGACCGCTCCGACCAGCGTCCACCGCCGCGTGTGAAGACCTCCGCGTGGTCGAAGAGCGGCAGCAGGATCTCCTGGTAACTCCAGCCGCCGAACACCTCGGCGGCGGTCTGCTCCACGAAACGCCGGCGGCGCGCGGCAGGCCCCACATGGGTGACCGCCCCGGAGGGAGCGCGGAGGAGGGAATCGGCTCCGACCACCGCCCGCTCAGTTCCCGATGTAACGGGAGAAGAGGGTCCGCGCCTCCGACGGATCGCCGCTGCCGTGCACGATGGTGCGCCCATCGGGAAAGACGACCAGCCGGCGCCCGCCGACTTCGAATTGCAGGTGGTGCCGGGTGATCCGCAGGGAATCGCGCACTTCGGGAAGGCCGCCGAGACGGTCGCCGAGCTTCCCGAGCAGACGGGAACCTTCCGTCCCGGCCGCCCTCTCGGGGCCCGCCGCTCCGTAACCCGCCGCCGGGCGGATCTGCACCGCGTCCCGGCCGCACAGGGTCAGGATCGATCCCCCGTCCTCTCCGGCGAGGAACGGGAATTCTCCCCGCCCGCAGGCGGGACACTCCGGATCCGGCCCGCCGATCTCCATCCGGTACGCGGTGCGCTCCCAGACATCGAGATGCCAGATTCCATCCTGGATGTCCCCGGCACGCCCCGCGAGCAGCTTGAGGGCCTCGGCCACCGCGTAGGCGGAGACCGCCTGAACCGCCGGTGCGATCACCCCGGCGGTGTCGCAGGTCGGCGACGCTCCGGGCGGCGGGATTTCGGGAACCACGCAGCGGAGGCACCCGGTGCGCCCGGGGACCACCGTGAAGGTCATCCCGTAGCTGCCCACGCAGGCGGCGTAGATCCAGGGGATTCCGGACGAGACCGCGGCGTCGTTGATCAGGTAGCGGGTCTCGAAGTTGTCGGTGGCGTCCACCACCAACTCCACGCCCTCCATGACGCCGCGAACATTTCCGGCGTGCAGGTCGAGGGCGAGCGGTTCCAGCTCCACTTCGGCGTTGACCGCCGCGAGCCGGCGGCGCGCGCCCTCCGCCTTGGGGACGCCTTCCCGCGCCGCCGACTCGTCGTAGAGGCACTGCCGCTGCAGGTTCGAGGTCTCGACGGTGTCCCGATCCACGAACCGCACCTTCCCGACTCCGGCGCGCACGAGCATGTCCAGCGAGGCGGCGCCGAGCGCTCCGGCGCCCACCACCAGGACCCGGCTCTGCCCGAGCCGGCGCTGGCCGTCTTCGCCGATCCCGGAAAAGAGCGTCTGGCGGGAGTAGCGGCCTTCGGGCACGGCGAAGAGTTTAGGGGCGGCCGGCGAGGGCTCGGCTCCCAGGGAAGCGGCCATTCCCCGAACCTCCGGGCGGGGCGAAGGGTAGGATTTCACCGATCCTGCCTCTTCCCCCTTCCTCCGCCCGATCCACCCGCCCGATTCGACCTTGAAAGCCGAGAGCTTCCGGGCGGCGCTCGCCCTGCCGATCCTGCTGCTGGGGGCGGCTTCGGCGACGCCCGCCCAGCCCGCCGTCTTCCCGCTCGCCGAACTCCGGCCGGGGATGACCGGCGAGGGGCGCACGGTGTTCTCCGGCAACGAGATCGAGACCTTCGGAGTGGAGATCGTCGGGGTTCTCGAAGGGGCGATGCCGGGCCGGAACATCGTGCTCGCCAACCTCTCCGGCGGTCCGCTCGCCCACACCGGAGTCCTGCAGGGCATGAGCGGCAGCCCGGTCTATGTGGACGGACGGCTGCTCGGTGCGGTCGCGTACGCATTCCCGTTCGCCAAGGATCCGATCTGCGGAATCACTCCGTTCGAGGAGATGGTGCGGTTTACCGAGGAAGCCGCTCCGCCGCCGCCCTCCAGAGCTTCGCCGGCGCTCCATTTTTCTCCCGCAGGACTCCCCTCCTTCGATCCGCCGCCGACGCTCTCCGGCGGGATCCCGATCGGCAACGGTTTCGGCAGCCTTGTCGGGAGGGAAGTCGGGAGGGAAGTCGGGAGGGAAGTCGGCAGCGGACCCGGCATTCGGGAAGGTATCCGGAACGGCTTGGAGACCGGGACCGGGGAGATCGGGATCGGGGTGGGCGGCGGGCAGCTCCTCCCGATCCGCACTCCGGTGGCGGCGAGCGGTCTCGATCCCGAAGCGCACCGGGTGCTCGTCCCGCTCTTCCGGCAGCTCGGCATGGAGATCTCGCCCGGCGGCTTCGCTGCGGCGCGGGTCCCGGGCGCTCCCTCGCAGTCCGCGCCGGACAGCACTCCGCTCGGCGCCGGCAGCCCGGTGGGCGCCACGCTGATCGGCGGCGATCTCGTCTTCATGGCCAGTGGCACGGTGACCCATGTGGACGAGGCGACCGGCGAGGTCTATGCCTTCGGCCATCCCTTCACCGGCCTCGGCTCGGTCTCGATCCCGATGCAGGAGGCGCGGGTCCAGGCCGCGGTCGCCTCGCTTTCGGGCTCCTTCCGGCTGGCGGGCGCCGGGGCTCCCCTCGGGGTCTGGCGGCAGGATCGCGCCACCGGGATCCGCGGCCGGCTCGGAGACCGTGCCCGGACGATCCCGATGCGGATCGAGGTTCGGGGCAGCCGGGGCGGAATGCGGGAGTACTCGCTCGAACTAGTGGATCACGACCTGCTGAGCCCCGCCCTGGCCTTCACCGGGTTGATTTCGATCCTGACCCAGGAGGAGCGCCCCGCCGGAACCCAGACCATCCGGCTGGCGGCGCGTATCGGCCTCGAAAGCGGCCGGACGCTGCCCGTCGAGGATGTCTTCGCGACGGGCAGCGCGCCAGGAGGCCTCGGGCCGGCGATCTCCCCGGCAGCGGCGCTCGTCGCCGCGCCCGTCGCGCTGCTGCTCGGCAATCCGGTGGAACGGATCCCGGTCCGCAGCATCGAAGTGCAGGTGACGGCCAGCGAGGAAGCCCGCAGCTCCCGCCTCAGTCGCGCCTGGATGCGTTCTTCGCGCGTTCGCGCCGGGGAAGCCGCCATCTTGCGGATCGCGGTCCGGGACTTTCGGGGCGCGGAACGGATCCGCGAGATCGAGGTTCCGATACCGGCGAGCGCAGCCGGACAGCGACTGCAGGTGCTCGTGGCCGACGCCTCGACCGTAACCGCCGCCGACCGGCGGGGAGGCCTCTCCACCATCCCCACCCGGGTGGAGCAGATCTTCCGCGCGATCGCCGAGCACCGCCGGCAGAGCCGACTCTATGTACGGCTCGTGGGCGGGGGCCGGGGTGCCGCCCTGGTCGGCGGCGAGTACCTCCCCTCGCTGCCGCCGAGCGTCCGGTCGGTGCTCTCCCGCGATTCCTCCGGAGGATTCACCCGCTCGCTGTCGGCCTCCGTGCTCTGGGAAGGGCAGCTGGACTTCGACGCCGCGGTCGCCGGGGCCCGCCAGCTGGCACTCGAGGTGGAACCCCGGTGAGCCTCCACCGCGCCGCTCTAGCGGTCACCGTCGGCGCCCTGGCGCTCGTTTGCGGCCTGGCGGTCGGCGGCGGACGTGATTTCTGGCGCTTCGAGACCGCCGCAGACTTCCTCGCCGGGGAGAGCGACGGAGTCAGCATCGGCGCGTCCGGCCAGATCCGTCTGGCTCCGCTTCTGCGCAGCCTCCACGAGTCGGACCGCCCGTTCGTCTGGTCGGTCGCGGACGACGGAGCCGGGGGGGTGATCGCCGGGAGCGGCGCCGGCGGGCAGCTGGTCCGGATACGCGGGGAGGCGGCCGAAGTCCTCGCGGACACCGGCGGAGCGGGGATTCACGCGGTCGCAACCGCTGCTGACGGGACGATCTACTTCGCCGCCTCGCCGAACGGGAGCGTGCAGCGCATCCTGCCGAGCGGAGAACGGGCCGTCCACTTCGAACCCGAAGCCCGCTACCTCTGGGCGATCGCACCCGAACCCGGGGGCAGCATCCTGGTCGCCACCGGAATGCCGGCCGCGCTGCATCGGGTGCAGCCCTCGGGTGAGGCGGAGACGATCTTCACGACCCGGGAGGAGAACATCACCGCGCTCCACCGATCCGACGATGGGACGATCCATCTCGGCACCGAACCCTCCGGAATCGTCTTCCGAATCTCCTCGGACAGCGGCGCGATGGCGCTCTACGAAACTCCCCAGGAGGAGATCCGCGGGCTCGCGGTGAACGCGGCCGGCGAGGTGTTCGCCGCCGCGGTGGCCGAGTCGCCGGACCCGGGCACGGCGGCGGGGGCAGGATCTCCCGCGCTTCCGCAAGCGCCCGGCTCCCTCGCCGGCGTCGCCACCGCGACCTCGTTCCGGGTTCTGGAGCAGGCAGCTGCCGGTCCCGCCGCCGCCTCGCGGCCCGCGGCGAACGGGAGGGGCTCCGGGCGTCGGAACGCGCTCTACCGCATCGCCCCGAGCGGCGCGGCGGAAGTGATCTGGGAGTCCTCGACCGACCGGCCGCTGTCGCTCGCGATGCTCCGCGACGAGCGGTTGCTGCTCGGAACCGGCGACCGCGGCCGGCTCTATCGGATCACCCGCGACGGCGAAGCGACCCTGCTGCTCCGGGCGGATTCGGAACAGATCACCGCGGCGGTCTCGACGGGCGGCCGAACGCTGCTCGGCACCTCGAATCCGGGAAGGGTGCTCGAGGTCGCGGAGACGCACCGCACCGAAGGCCGATATCTCTCCCGCGTGCTCGACGCCGGCGGTGCGGCGCGCTTCGGCCGCATCTCGTGGGAGGCCCGGGTGCCTCCCGGCACCGCCCTGCTCCTCGAAACCCGCAGCGGCAACTCGGAAGACCCCGACGAAACCTGGAGCGACTGGCTCCCGGCGGAGGCCGACGCCGCGAACCCGAGCCCGGACGCCCGTTTTCTGCAGTGGCGCGCGGTCCTGCGCTCGGACGGGGAAGCCTCGCCCGAGCTCAGGTCCCTGGAATCCGCCTACCTTCCGGTGAACCTCGCACCGCGGGTGACCGGGATCACCCTCCATCCACCGGGACGCGCCTTCGAACAGCCCCTGAACACCGCTTCACCACAGCTTCGCGGGATGGACCCCCAGCCAGAGGCGACCGAGGCCGCCCGGCAGGGCCAACCCGGCGGCGGCCTGCCTCCGGCGAGCGGACGCATTCTCTACCGCCACGGAGTCCGCACCGCGACTTTCGAGGCCTCCGATCCGAACCGAGACCGCCTCCGCTTCCGGGTCTCCTACCGCCGTTTCGGCGAGGTCGCCTGGCAGCTGCTTCGCGAGGGGCTCCGCGAGGCGATCGTCGCCTGGGACACCTCGCAGCTGCCCGACGGACGCTATGAACTGCGCGTCGAGGCCGAAGACACTCCGGACAACCCGCCGGGAGATGCCCTCGCCGGAAACCGCATCAGCCGGCCGTTCCCGATAGACAACACCCCGCCCACCATTTCCGGGCTCACCGCCTCGGCCGACGGGAGAATCCGGTTCACCGCCGCCGACGCCGGAAGTCCGATCCGCCGAGCCTCGATCTTCGTGGACGGTGGTCCGGCCCGCGTCGTGCGGCCCGGTGACGGCATCGCGGATTCGCTGCGTGAAGACTACGACGCCCGCATCGGGGATCTTCCGCCGAACGCAGTATCGGTGGTGGTGCGGGTCGAAGACGATCTCGGGAACTGGGTTGCGGGGGAGACCGCCGTCGGGCGCTGACCGAGGGGGCGGGCCCCGGCGGCTTGCGGTCTTCGCTCGGGTGCCGGTCCCGGGCTCGGTCAAGACCCGGCTGGTACCGCGGCTCTCGCCCGCGGGCGCCGCCGCACTCTGCCGGGCCATGACCGAAGACCTGCTCGAGCGTCTCGCCGTCGGATTTCGGGAGAGGACGGCGGGAGCGCCCGCTCTCGAACTGCGCTGCGATGGCGGGCGAGAGCCCGCTTCGCTCGAGATCCCGCCGGAGTGGAAGGTCGAACCGCAGGGTTCCGGCAACCTCGGTGAGCGCCTCGTCCGCGCCGCCCGGGCCGCGGCCCGGATGGGGTGGAAGCGTTGGTGATCGTCGGCTCGGACGCCCCGCTGCTTCCACGGTCCCGGATCGAGGCGGCGTTCGACACCCTCCGCAGCCGCGAAGCGGTCGCCGCCCCCGCCGAGGACGGCGGCTATGTCCTCATCGGCGTAGCACCAGCGCGCGTTCGCGCCGCCCGCCTCGACCGGCTCTTCTCCGGCATCCCTTGGGGAACGGACGAAGTCCTCGAAGCCACTCGCGCCCAGGCCGCGGCAGCGGCGCCGCCGATCGATCTCGCCGAACTGCCTGGCTTCTGGGATGTGGACCGCCCGGAGGATCTCGCCCGCCTCCACCGCGAAATCGCCGCGCTTGCCGCTCCGGACCGCCCCCGCCGCCTCGCCGAGCTGCTCCGACGCCTGCCTCCCGCGGAAGAGGCGAAGCCGGAGTGAAGCACCGTCGCCGTTCCTCTCTTCCCGTCGATTTCGTCAGCGGGCGGCGGCGAGGGTGGCGGCGGCGGCTTCGAGCCGGGCCCGCAGGAGCTCGAAACGGCGGCGGTGCACCGAGGTGGGCGGTTCGAGGGTTCCCTGCCGCACCTCGTCACCGGTGAACTCGCCGTAGAGACGGCCGAGGCGGGAGAGAGGCGAAGGGTTGCGGAAGCCTCCCCCGGGTCGCAGTTCCCGGAGCGCCTCGCGCGCCGACTCCGGCAATCCGTCCAGGGAAGGGGCGGCGGCCGCCGCGCGGCAGGCGCGCCCGATCGCGTCGTACACCTCGGCGAGGAAGGCGGCCCGCTCCCGGTAGGCAGCCTCGCTGACCGTCACCGACGGATCGAGTCGGACTTCGAGCGGCACGGTGAGCGCCCCGGCTGCCGTTTCGAGGCGGACCTCGTAGGCACCGGTCACGACCCGCGGCGCCCGCGCCCCGCAGACCCCGGATCCCGCGCCGTTTTCCGGACCGGCGGCCCCATCCCGGAGATCCGAGCGGAGATCCCAGACGATCCGCTGGAAGCCAGGCCGTGCCTCGAGGGGCAAGCGGGCCACCGCGGCGCCTTTTCCATCCCGAACTTCCACCGCCGCCGGCGGGTCGTCCCCGCCGGGCAGAAAGACGGTGAGGAGCGCTCCCCGCAGCGGATTTTCTCCGGCGTAGCGGGCCTGCGCCTCGTAGCTTTCGTGTTTCCAGGGCAGGAACAGATACGCGGGCCGCGGCTCGAAGAGCTCGGGGACGGCGGCTTCGGGATCGTGCCAGGCGAGCGGGGCGCTGTCGTCGAGGATGTAGAGCGACCGACCGTGGGTTCCGAACACCAGATCGCGTTCGCGCGGGTGGATCTCGATGTCGTCCACCGGCACCCGGGGCAGCCCGCCTCCCACGCGCATCCAGGACCGCCCCCGATCGAAGGACCAGAAGGCCCCCACCTCCGAGCCCGCAATCAGGAAATTCTCGCCGAGCGGGTGCTCCACGATTTCGTTCACCCAGCCTCGCGGCAGCCCGGCACCGATGGCCGTGAAGCTCGCTCCCCGGTCCTCCGAGACGAAGACCCAGGGGGCGAAGTCCCCGAGGTGATGTCGATCCACCGCCACATAGAGCCGATCTTCGGCGTGGGCCGAGGGAGTGACCCTGCTGATCGTCGCCCGGCGGGCTTCGATGGGCAGCTCGGCTTCGAGGAACACCCAGGTCTCGCCGTCGTCGTCCGAGCGCGCGAGCCGACCGTCATCCGAGCCGACATAGAGGAGGCCCGGCGCCAGCGGCGATTCGGCGAGGGTGGTGAGGGTGCCCCAGTGGCTCACTCCGTCGTGCATCGAGAGCATCCCCTCGGCCGGTAGCACTCCGAGGATCGGCAGCTCGCTGCGGTCCTCGCGGAGCGTCAGGTCGCGGGTCGCCCGCCACTCGCTGCCCAGATCCTCGGACAGGAACAGCCGGTTGCCGCCGAAATAGACCCGGCCCGGCCGGTGCGGAGACACCCCCACCGGCGAGAGCCAGTGGAAGCGGTACCCGTCCTCCCCCTCCTCGGGAAACGGCCGCACCGGAGTCCGGTTGCCGGTCGCCGTGTCGATGCGGACGAGGTTCCCGTTCTGTGAAGAGGTCAGCGCGATCCCGGGTTCTGCCGCGACCGCTTCCTGATCCATACCGTCGCCGAAGTTCGTCTGCCGCCAGTCGCTGTTGAGGATGCCGGCCTGATTGCGGGTGGCCGAGGGACCGACCCAGGAATGGGTGTCCTGCGCCCCGCCGTAGATGTTGTACGGGAACTCCAGGTCGAGCGAGATCGCATAGAACTGGGCCAGCGGGAGGTTGTTCATCTTCCGCCACGAGCGGCCCCGATCCCAGGACTCGTGGATCCCGCCGTCATTTCCCAGCAGCAGGTGGGAGCCGGCAGCGGGATCCACCCACAGCGCGTGATGATCGCCATGCACGCCGATGTCGTAGGTCGGCGTCATGTCCCGGTTTTCGCGGAAGGTGCGGCCCCCGTCGTCCGAGAGGTGCAGCTGGGACCCCAGCACATAGACCCGTCGGGGGTCGCTCGGGTCCACTTCGATGTGCGAGTAGTACATGGGGCGCGGATTCAGATCGGAGATGCGTTCCCAGGAGGCGCCCCGGTCCCGCGACCGCCAGACCCCGGACTCGGTGGCGTGCTCGACCAGAGCGAACACGCTGAGCGGGTCGGACTCGGCGATTTCGAGCCCGATCCGGCCGATCGGCCCTTCCGGCAGCCCGCCGCCGAGCCGCTCCCAGGTATCACCCCCGTCCTGGCTGCGGAAGATCCCCCCTTCGGGGCCTCCACCGTTGAAACCCCAGGGCGTCCGCCGCCGGGTGTAGGCGGCGGCATAGAGGAGCGCCGGATTCCGCGGATCCATTTCGAGATCCACCACTCCGGTGTCGCCGGATATCTCGAGCACCTGCTCCCAGCGGGCGCCGCCGTCGTCGGTGCGGAAGACACCGCGCTGTCCTCCCGAACGCCAAAGCGGCCCGAGCGCCGCCACGAAGGCGCGCAGGGGCCGGTGGGGGTCCACCACGATCCGGCCGATGTGTTCGCTCTCGTCGAGGCCCGTGTGGCGAAACGAGTCGCCGCCGTCGAACGAGAGGTACACCCCGTCGCCGAACGACGAACTCTGCCGGTTCGCCGGCTCTCCCGTTCCCACCCAGACCGTCGCCGGATCCGAGGGCGAAAGCGCCACCGCTCCGATCGAGGTGGTGCCGTAGTGATCGAAAAGCGGATCCCAGCGCACCCCGCCCGTCCGGGTGCGGAAAAGTCCGCCCGAAGCGGTCGCGACATAGAACTCCCAGGGACGGCCGGGCACCACCGCCAGATCGGAGATCCGCCCCGCCATCACCGCCGGTCCGATGGAGCGCAGCGACAGATCGTCCATCACCGGCGGACGGTTCGATCCTTGAGCGGCGGCCGGAGCGGCGGCTCCGAAGATCGGCGCCGCAACGAGCAGGAGTCGAGATGCGGCGGCAAGAACGCGGTGGGTCATGGCGGTTCTCCCTGGGCGCCGGATTATCAGGGGTTCCCCCGCACCCCTTCCCCTCTATCCCGGCAAGCCCGCGTTCGGTGAAGCCCGCGTTCCCGCCACGCTATCCGATCCCGTAGCGCTGGAGCTTCTGCCAAAGCCCCTGTCGGGAAATCCCGAGCTCCTTCGCCGCCCGCGCCCGACTGCCCGCGGCGCGGCCGAGCGCCCGCAGGATCAGGAGCCGCTCGAACGCCGCCCGGGCGGCAGCCAGCCGTCGGATTTCGAGCACCGCGAGCAGCGGGTCGGACCCCTGGGCGTCGTCCTCTGCGTCCGCGCCGGGAGCCCGCAGCACCGGAAGCACCTCCGGTTCGATCCGCGGCGCGCCCGGACCACGCAACAGGGCGCCGGCGAGCACCGACTCGAGTTCCCGGACATTGCCCGGCCAGTCGTGGCGAAGGAGTCTTTCGAGCGCTGCCGGCGTGAGGCGCGGCTCCGCGACCCGGTAGCGGCGGGCCAACCGGGTGAGGATCGCTGCGGCGAGCTCCGGCAGCTCGTCCTTCCGTTGGCGCAGCGGCGGCAGCAGCAGACGCAACACCCGCAGCCGGTAGAAGAGATCGGCGCGGAACTGTCCGACCGCAACCAGTTCTCCGAGGGGGCGGTGGGTCGCGGCGAGCAGCCGGAAATCGGAACGCCGCACACGAGCCTCCCCTACCCTGCGGAACTCGCTCTCCTGCAGCGCTCGGAGCAGCAGCGACTGACCGCGCGCAGAGAGATCCCCCACCTCGTCGAGAAAGAGCGTGCCCCCGTCCGCTGCTTCGAGGAGCCCGGCACGGGCCGTTTCGGCTCCGGTGAACGCACCCCGCGCGTGCCCGAAGAACTCGGCCTCGAGTAGTCCGTCGGGAACCGCAGCGCAGTTGACCGCGATCAGCGCGCGGGTTCGCCGAAGGCTCCGGTCGTGCAGATAGCGGGCGAGCAACTCCTTGCCCGAACCGGTCTCGCCCTCGATCAGCACTGGAACATCGAAAGGGGCGATGCGCCCGGCGTCGGCGAGCAGCGCCCGCATCGCCGCCGAGCGGGCGACGATGGGGGGAGCCGCGGCGCCGCTAGCCGCGTTCGCGGACGACCGCACCGTGGTTCGCCTTCAGGCGTTTCAGGATCGTCCGGCGGATCTTGGCGATGTCGCGCTCCCCGAGCGTACGGTTGGGAGCCTGGTAGCGGACCGTGATGCCGAGCGACCGCTTCCCCGAGGCCGCAGCTCCCGGCGGTGTCTCGTCGAAGCGGTAGTCGTCGAAGACCCGCGCCTCGACGACCAGCGGATGGGAAAGCGCGTCGCGCACGAGATCCTGCGCCAGGACTTGCGGGCCGACCAGAAAAGCGAAATCCTCTGCCGCCGCCGGATGGCGGGGCAAGGGAACCGCAGCCGTCGGGGCGGCGATCCCGGGGAGCGAAACCAGCCGGGAGAGATCCAGCTCCCACGAGAACACCTCGCGCTTCACCCCGAAGGCGGCCGCCGCCTCGGGATGGATCTGTCCGATGACCCCGACCGCGGTCTCGCCGATCGTGATCCGCGCGGTC
This sequence comes from Vicinamibacteria bacterium, assembly GCA_963422395.1. Classification (GTDB taxonomy): domain Bacteria; phylum Acidobacteriota; class Vicinamibacteria; order Marinacidobacterales; family Marinacidobacteraceae. The sequence continues at coordinate 2,089,010 of OY729431.1, forward strand.
CGGCCGACGACGAACCCCGCGAACTGCGCCGGCCGAAAGGACGCATCGAGGCCGAAGCCGGACAGCACTCGTTCCAGCGCGGCTTTGGCGTCGAAGAAATCGAGGCTCTCCCCGGTCGGGCTTCCGAAGCGATCTACCCGAGCGCCGACCACCAGCCCCGCCGCCCCTTCCGGTTCCTCGAAACCCTCGCCGTCCCTCGCCGCCGGGAAGTAGCACTTGCCCACCTCGAACAGGCGGACCGCGTGCTCCCTGCGGTCCAGGTTGCGGGCCGCGGCGCGGAGCAGGCCGGGGCGGAGCGAAGTGCGGAGGGTGTCGCGGGCCTCCCCGAGCGGATTTCGGACCCGCAGGGCGGGAACGGCCCCGGCGGCCTCTCCCGATCCGCTCGCCGCTCCGACGGCAGCTCCGACGGCAGCTCCGACAGCTGGCCCGATAGCTGCCAGGTCGGATGCGGAGACCAGCGAGTAGGTCTGGACCTCGAAGAGGCCCGCGTCTGCCGCCAAATCCCGGAGCCGCTCCCGCAGCTCGCGGGCCGGCACCGGCGGATGGCGCGGAATCGCACCGGCGAGCGGGGTCGCCGGCAGGTCGTCGTATCCCGTGATCCGAGCCACCTCCTCCACGAGGTCATCGGCCACTCGGATGTCCCGCCGCCAATAGGGCACGCGCACCGTGAGGGTGTCCTCCGCTTCTTTCGCGACCTCGAACCCGAGGCCGCCGAGCGCGGAACGAACCGCTTCGGGCGGTGTCTCCATGCCGAGCACCTGCGCGATCCGGGAGCGGCGGAGGCGGATCTGCGGCGCGGGCTCGGGCGCCGGCCAGGCATCGAGGGTCCCGGCAGCCACCCGCCCACCAGCATGTTCCGCGAGCAGGCGGCACACCCGCGCCGAAGCGATCGGCGGCAGTTCCGGCGGCAGGCCCCAGGCGAAGCGGCGGGCGGCGTCGGACAGCAGATCGAAGGCGCGCGCAGTGCGGCGCACCCCGGCAGGGGCGAAGTTCGCGACCTCGAGCAGCACCTTCCGGGTCTTCGCGGTGATCTCGGTATCGAGCCCGCCCATCACCCCCGCGAGCGCGATGGGCCCCGAGGGGTCGGCGATCACCAACCGCTCCGGGTCCAGGGCGCGGGACCTGCCGTCGAGAGTGGTGAGCGTCTCTCCGACGCGGGCGCGTCGGACGATGATGCGGTGGTCTTCGACCCCGTCGTAGTCGAAGGCGTGGACCGGCTGGCCGAGCTCCAGCATCACATAGTTCGTGATGTCCACCAGGTTGTTGATGCTGCGCATCCCCGCCGCACTCAACCGCTCCTGCATCCACTGCGGTGCGGGCGCGACTTCGACATCCTCGATCAGGGCGAGGGTGAACCGCCGGCAGAGGTCCGGATCTTCGATTTCCAGCGAAGCGCGGCCCGCGATCTCCAGCGCGGAGCGCTCCACGCGGGTCTCGGGCAGGGTGAGCGGCGAACCGGTGAGGGCGGCGACCTCGCGCGCCACCCCGAGGATCGAGAGCGCGTCGGCGCGGTTCGGGGTCAGGTCGAAGACGAACACCCGGTCACCCAGAACCTCCCGCAGCGGCGTCCCGGGAGGGCGCTCGGTGTCGAGCACCAGAATCCCGGCGTGCTCGTCCGAGAGGCCGAGCTCCGCCTCCGAACACACCATCCCGCCGGACTCCACTCCCCGGATCCGCGACTTTTTCAGGGCCCGGGGCTTCCCGCTCCGCGGATCGATCAGCACCGCCCCCTCGGAGGCGAACGCGATGTCCTGGCCCGGCGCGACATCGGGCGCACCGCAGACCACGGTCTGCCGCTCGCCCCCCCTGTCCACGGTTACGAGGACCAGCCGGTCGGCATCCGGGTGCGGGCGGACCTCGAGCACCCGGGCGACGACCACCCGCTCCCAAGTCCCGCCGACCTGCTCGATGTCGATGACTTCGAGACCGGCCAGCGTGAGCCGGCGGGCCAGCGCTTCGATGTCTTCCGGCAGCGGCGTCAGGCTGGCGAGCCAGCTCAGGGGGACGCGCATGGCCCGCTGCTCCTCCGAATCCGTCTGCTCAGAACTGGCGGAGAAAGCGAAGGTCGTTTTCGTAGAAGCGGCGAATGTCCCGAATGCCGTGCCGCAGCATCGCGATGCGCTCCACGCCGAGCCCTGCCGCGAAGCCGGTGTACTCCTCGGAGTCGTATCCCATGCGGGTGAGGATTTCCGGGTGCACCATGCCGGCGCCGAGGATCTCGATCCAACCGCCCGGACTGCTGATCGACACCTCCACTCCCGGCTCGACGAACGGGAAGTAGTCGCAGCGGAACCGAATCTCCCGCTCCTCGCCGAAGAGGCGGCGGGCGAACTCGTAGAGCGTTCCCTTGAGGTGGGCGAGCGTGAGCCCCCGGTCCACCGCCAGCACCTCGGTCTGGGTGATCATCCATTCGTGCGTCGCGTCGGTCGCCTCGTTCCGGTAGGTCCGCCCGGGGGCGATGAGCCGGATCGGCGGCTCATGCCGCTCCAGGTAGCGGATCTGGTTCGGTGAGGTGTGGGTGCGCAGCAGGAGCGGCTGAGCTCGGGAGTCGACGGCGTCCAGGTAGAAGGTGTCCATCGCATCCCGCGCCGGGTGGTCCGCGGGAATCCGCAGCGCCTCGAAGTTGTAGTACTCGGTCTCGATCTCGGGGCCCTCGATCACATGGAAGCCCATGGAAGCGAACGCGGAGACGATCGCCCGCTCGGTCCGGGTGATCGGATGGAGCCCCCCCCGGGGAAGCGGATACCCCGGCAGGCTGACATCGAGGGGAGCGAGGCCTTCGGTCCGCGCTGTTTCGAGGGCGGCCAGCTTCTGCTCGAGCGCTGCTTCGAACCGCGCCTTCGCCTCGTTCAGAAAACGACCGGCAGCGGCTCTCGCCGCGGGTTGGCGCGTTCCGAGGGAACGGAGCGCGCGAACCAGCGGCGATCTGCGCCCCAGGTTGGCAGTGCGCCAGGCATCGACGGCCCGCTCGTCGTCGAGGCGGTCGAGCGCCGCGATCGCGTCATCGACCTCATCGGGGGAAAGCAGGGATTCGGTAGGGGAAGCGGTCACGAACGCACTCGACCCGTGCCGGCAGGGCACTCCCGATCCCATCTCCTTCTCATCTCTTCACTAGATCTCATCCCTGGTCTCGACCGGAGTATCCGGGACCGGCGCCATGGTACTTCGGATCGGTGCGGCTCTACCGGATCCCGGGGAACGGTACCCGCCTTTGACAGAAGGGCCCTGCGACGGTAGAATCCTGAGTTAGCTTCATAGTGATGGACGCGGGGTGGAGCAGTCTGGTCAGCTCGTCGGGCTCATAACCCGAAGGTCGCGGGTTCAAATCCCGCCCCCGCCACCAGCGTCAGCACCGATCGACTTCGACCCGGTGCGGCACGCTCTTCCGATTTCTCGCTGCCGGAGGCGTTCGTCCGGGGTTGCCAGGTAGATACGTACCGTCGGAGTATGGGCTCGCACCGCTTCATCCACCGGCTGTTGAGCTTCCACCTCCATCGCGCCGTCAACCGCTGGTCCCTCAGCGCGGTGTTGATCGGAGGGGCAGCGGTCCTCGGTACCGGAACCCTCGGCTTCATGTGGATCGAATCGTGGGGAGCGTTCGACTCGTTCTACATGACGGTCATCACCCTTTCCACCGTCGGCTTCGGCGAGGTGCGGCCGCTGTCGGAGGTCGGGCGCCTGTTCGCGGTGTTCCTGATCCTGGGCGGCGTCGCCACCGTGGGATTCGCGGTCAGCGCTCTCGGAGAGCGGATCGCCGAGGCGCCGAAGCGGCGCCTGGAAGCGAGGATTCGCCGGATGAAAGACCACACCATCGTGTGCGGATACGGGCGGATCGCCCGCCCGGTAGTCGCCGGTCTGAGCTCCCTCGACCGCCCCCTGTGCGTGATCGAGCGGTCTCGGGAAAAGGTCGAGGAAGCCACGCGGGCAGGAGCCTTCGTCCTCGAAGGCGACGCCACTGCCGAGGAAGTTCTGGAACGGGCCGGAGTCCGGCGTGCGGCGGTAGTGGCGGCGCTGCTCCCGAGCGACGGAGACAATCTTTCGATCGCGATGACCGCGACGGGTCTGCAACCCGGAATTCGGGTCATCGCCCGCTCGGAAGAAGAGCGCTCGCGGGCCAACCTGGAACGCGCCGGCGCCCGAGCCGAGGATGTGGTTTCGCCGTACCGGACGGCCGGAAGGGCAGTGCTGCGAAACCTGTGCAGTCCGGAGACCGCCCGTCTGTTCCGCAGCCTGGTCGAGACCACTCCCGGAGCCTTCGACACCGGAGAACTTTCGGTGACCGGGGACTCTGGGCTCGCGGGGCAGTCGCTGGCCGAGACCGCGATCGGCGCCGGGCGGAATGTGCTCGTGCTCGCAGTCCAACGCCGCGGCGGGGCCATGACGGCCGCCCCCCGCGGCAACTTGACGCTCCGGCCGGGAGATGTGCTGTACCTGTTCGGCCATCCCGACGACCTCCGCGCGGTCGGCGCCCACCGAGACACTTCCCAAACTGCGTAACCGTCGAGGAGACAGCCGAGGCCGCCGCACTGTGTCCCCCGGCAGAGCCGGCGAGTGGATTCGAACCACCGACCTGCTGATTACGAATCAGCTGCTCTACCCCTGAGCTACACCGGCTACCCCTCGAATCGCCCCCCGGACCCGGACGTCCGGCGGCACCTCTCGATACCGAAGCGGCCCGAATGGTAACCGGCGAACGGCTCCCCCGGAGTCAGGTCAGGTCAGGTCAGGGGCGCAGCCCGAAGCGGAAGACCACTCCGAGGGTGAGCGAGGAAACGGTGGAGCCGTCAGGCGTGCCCTCGGTGAAATACAGCATCTCGTCCCCGCCGGGATACCGCGCGTAGCGGTAGTCGAAGGCCGCGGCGAGCGGCAATCGGGGGAAAGGCACCTTGATCCCACCGCCGACGACGAAGGCGCCGGAGCGGAAGGGATCGGAGCCCTCCACTTCGGAAGATCTCCAGACATGACCGATCGTCCCGTAGGGAGTCATCGCGGCGAGCGGCAGCTGCGCCACCACCGCGACCGTCGTTTCCCGGCTTTCCTGGATCAACGGCTCCGCAAACACCGTCACTCCGCCTTCCTCATCGGCCACCGAGAGCTCGAACTCGGTCCTCGTGCGGGTGAAGCCGGCCTCGACCCCGAGATACCGGTTCAGGAAAAGGACGCCGCGGCCGCCGCGGTGTTCGCCGAACCCCACATCCTCCACTCTCGCCGAGACCGTCTGGAAGATGTTCCGGGAGAATCCGAGCGTCTGGTTTACGAGCTGGCTTCCGATCAGCGCCGAGACTTCGGCGCGGGCCCAGTCCCCGCCGGGGGAAAACACCGGGCCTGTCCTCCCGCCAGTTTGCCGCGCCGGCAGCGGCGCCGCTATCCCGGCGGCCGGGACCCAAAGGCCGCAGACGAAGAGCACGGCGGTACCCAGCCGCCCGCAGTTCACTGCCTGACCTCGATGACGACCTCGATGGCCCGGCCTGGAGAAACGACCACGAGACGGGGAAGGACCGTGACGGAGAAGTCGATATCCACCTGTTCCGCCTGGAAGAAATAGTGGTGCGCAGAATGCTCCTGCGGCAGCGGATTCACGCGCAACACATACCGGCCGCCCGGCAGGCCGCCTATCTCATAGACCCCGGCGCCGTCCGCCCAGGCGCCGACCAGGTGGTCCAGCGAGGGCTCGTAGGCGACCACATGTGCGAACCCGACCGGCTCGCCGTCCGCGCGCGTGACGGAGCCGAGGATCCGTCCCGTGTTCGCCGCCGGGCCCGGGTAGAGAACCGACGCTCCGGCGATGTCATCGTCGGTCAGCGTCCGCCCGGTGTCCGAGCCGGATCCGAACGAGAAGGGCCACATGACTGCAGAACCGGGAAGAAGCGCCTCGTCGGTATCGCGCCCGACATTCGAGTGGCCGAGTCCGAGGAAGTGGCCGCTCTCGTGGACCAACAGCGAGCGGTAGTCCCAGCCGCCCTGACCCGGCGAATCCGTCCAGTCGAATGCCTGATTCACGAGAATGTCCGATTCGAGGATCTCCCCCGTCTCGAAATCGGTCAGCCAGCTGGTGACCGCCAGCGTCGTCTGCGAAACGCCCAGGGCGGCCAGGTGTTCCGGCGTCGAGAAGCCCACCGTGTTCGTGATGTCGAAGAAGTTGTAGGGAGGCTGACGGGTCTTGCCCTGATACGAGAGCGAAAGACCGATCTCCGGCGGCGCCTGCCAGGTGTCGAACGCAGCTCTCGTCTCGGCGACGATCTGCTCGATGGTCATTCCCTCGGTGGATCGATCCGACACCCAGTAGCGGATCGGACGCCCGTCGGATGGCCAGACGAACTCCGTCCCCCCCATCAGCTGATAGCCGAAAGCCGGCGCGGGCCCGCCGAAGGGCGTCGCCGAGGCGAAAACCACCGCCGCGACCAACCACCGGGCGGCGGCCGCTTCGGGCCTGCTCCGTCCGTTCCGGTTCATCGGTCGAGGGCGGCGAGCGCTTCGCGCACGATCTGCTCGACTTGCGCGAGCGGGGCGCGTTCTCTGGGCCAGACCTGCCGTGCCGGCACCGAGGCCCCCCCCGGATCCTCCAGCGTCAACCCCGCCAGCGAGCGGTAGAGAAGGCGCTCTCCGGTCGTTTCGTCGCGCTCGAGGGTGAACTTTCCGGAGGAAAGCCCCAGCACCGATGGAATCCTTCCGGCCCCTCCCTCGGTGAACACCAGCACCTCTTCCCCCACCCGGAACGACGGTGCGCCGGCCACCACGAGCCGGTAGCCTCCCGCTTCGCCACCGAGCACCCGGATCGTCAGCAACGAACTGCCCCGCCCACCCTTCAAGTAGTTCGCGACCGCGATCGTCACGAAGGTCTGGATGCTCGTGCGGCGGGCGTTCAGCTGGCTTTTCACCCCGACGACCTCTCCGCTGAAGATCTGGTCCGCCGTCAACGCCATCCGGTCGAGCGGCAAATAGAGAACCGTGGACGCCTCGAGCTTCTGCGGCAGCCCGGCGGCGAAGACCCCGACCAGCGCCCCGAAGATCATCGGGATGACGGGCGGGCGACGGAGCCGGTTTCGTCGGGCGGCACCCCTTCGGAGGAAGGCAGTCGCTAGCGGGCGCGGCGGGCCCGCAGCAGAGCAGAGCAAAGCCCGAAGAAATTAGCAGATGGCGGGACGGTCAGCGGCCAGGAGTCTGCGCCGCAGAAAAAGAACGACCACTATATGTAGTAGGTCGATTCGTCGACTTTGCCCACCGGCGGCTAGCATGGAACGGAATGGAGGGGACCGGCACCGTCGTCCGCACCGCGCGCAAGATCGTCGCCGTACGGATCCACCGGGACCGGCGCCGCGGCGAAGAACGGGTGGTGCTGTGCGCCGTCGGGGGGCGGCTCTTCGAGAGTCCCGAGAGCCGCCACACCGGCCGCAACGCGGTCGTGGCCGGAGATGAAGTCGCCGTGGAAGGGGTTCCCGAAGACGGCCCCGAACCGGCGCTCGGCCGGATCGCCCGAGTGCTTCCGCGCCGCAACGAACTGCGGCGGGGCGTCGGCCCGCAAGAGCGTCGGGCGACGCGCGTCTTCGCTGCCAACCTGGACCGCTTCCTCATCGTCTCCGCATTTCGGGAGCCGCCCTACCGGGCCGGCTTCCTCGACCGATCCCTCGTGGTCGCCTACGCCGCCGGTGTCCGGCCGGCGCTCGTCTTCAACAAGCGCGACCTGGCCGACGAGGCGGACGCCGAACGGCTCTACCGCGAACTCGCCAGCTACCGGAGCCTCGATCTCGACATCCACCTGATGAGCGCTCTTCGCGGAGACGGCATCGAGGAATTCCGCTCATGGCTCGCCGGCGGCCGGTCGGTGCTCTTCGGTCATTCGGGGGTCGGCAAGACGGAACTCCTGGCCGCGTTGGGCGTTCCCGGTCGGCGCCGCGGCAGGCTCGACCGGCGGGGACGGGGACGCCACACGACGACCGGCGCCGAGGTGATCGCGCTGCCCGGCGGCGGCGAGATCGTGGACACTCCGGGAGTGCGCGCACTCGGCATCGACGGGCTGACCCCCGAGCAGGTGCGGGCCGCCCATCCCGATCTGTCGCGCCATGCCGATGGCTGCCGCTTCTCCGGCTGCTCCCACCGAACCGAGCCCGGCTGCGCGGTGAAAACGGCGGTCGCCGAGGGAAGGGAGAACGAATCCCGCTACCGAAGCCTCATCCGGCTCACGGCCGAAGCCGCAGGTCTTGCGGAGGAAACGGCGCCATGGGCAGGAGACCCTTCGGCCGCATCGGAATGAGTCGAGCCACCGCGCGGACCGCCTCCTCGAGACCCTCTCCGGTCACCGCCGAGACCGCGAGCGCCTCCGCGCCGGCAAGCCGGGCGGGGAGGGCGCTGCGTCCTCGGGGGCGAAGGCGATCCACCTTGTTCAGGAGCACGATCCGCGGGATCGCTCCGAGCTCCAGCTCGTCGAGCAGCGTACTCACTGTTTCGGCGCGCGCCTCGAGGCGGGGATCCGCCGCATCCACCACCTGAAGCAGCAACGCCGCCGCCGAGATCTCTTCGAGAGTGGCGCGAAACGCCTCGATGAGATCTTCGGGAAGGTCGTGGATGAAGCCCACGGTGTCGGCGAGCAGCACTTCCCGCTCGACGGGTACCCGCAGCCGCCGACTGACCGGATCGAGGGTCTCGAACATCCGGCTCCCCGCCGCCACCCGACTCTGCGTCAGCCGGTTGAGCAGCGTGGACTTCCCGGCGTTGGTGTACCCGACCAGCGAGACCACCGGCAGCCCGCGGGCGCCGCGCCGCTTGCGCCGCACCTCGCGCTTCTGCGCCACCCCCACGAGATCTCGCTGCAGTCGGCCGATCCGCGCGCGGGTCCGCCGCCGGTCCACCTCGAGGCGTGTCTCGCCGGGTCCCCGGCCCCCGATTCCGCCACCGAGCCGGGAAAGCGATGTGTCGCGCTGTACGAGCCGCGGCAGTCGGTAGCGCAGCTGCGCGAGCTCTACCTGCAGCTTGCCCTCGCGGCTCTGGGCCCGGCGGGCGAACACATCCAGGATCAGCTGGGTGCGGTCGAGTACCTTGAGGTCGGTCGCCTGGGAGATGTTCCGCGTCTGCGAGGGGCTCAGGTCGCAGGAGAAGAGGATCAGATCGGCCCCGCGATCGAGGGCGCGGATGACGAGTGCCTCCAGTTTCCCCCGTCCGAGAAGGGTTCGCGGATCGAGCCGGGGACGCCGCTGGACCACGCTGTCCACCACCACGAGCCCGGCGTCCCGCGCCAACTCTCCCAGTTCGCCGAGGGCATCGTCGAGAGGCGCCTCGCGTTCCCCGACTCCGACCAGAATGGCCCGTCCCGAGAACCGGCGGCTGGGATGCTCCGGGGCGGCCCGCGCGAAGTCGCGTTCGAGATCGGCGACCAATGCCGCGCAGTCGAGTTCGAACCGGCCCGGGGGCGCCGGCTCGAGCAGCTCCCAGGGCGGTTCGTCCGGAGGCCGCTCGACGCCGGGGCGGACCGGGGGCCGGAGATGGGCGGCATGGACCAGTCCCGGCAGTCCATCCGCCCCGACGGTGAGCGCCGCCATCAGATCCAGGCGCAGGATCACGAGGTCTGCGAGGTCGTCCCGGGTGAGCGGCTCGTCGGCGAGGTGGGTGTGCAAGACGCGCAGGCCGCGCAGCCGTTCCCCGGCGATCCGCTGCCGCCGCAGATCGGGAAGCTCGATGCGGTGCGCATCGCCGACCCCTACCCAGGTGACCGCCCCGCGGCGGTCCACGAGAACCCCCACCTGACGGCGGATGCTCCGGGAGACTCCCGCCAGCCGGCGGGCGAAGTCCTGGGTGAGCAGCGCCGCCGCCGGCAACCGCCGCTCGGTCAGCCGTTCGAGCGCGCGCCGGTCGCGGGTTTGCAACCCCGCGGTATTCCCCGCGACCCGCAAGAAGGGGGGATCCCCGGGTCCGCGTTACCGCGGCGGCGCGCCCCGGGAACGGCTGTCCGCAGCGCTGCCTCGGGGAGGTTGCCCACCCCGTTCCCGTTTCGCGTCGCGCAGCAGATCCAGTTTGGCACGCGCCGAGATGTAGTTCGGATCGATCTGAATGGCCCGCTCGTACTCTTCCATCGCCTCGTCCTCGTCCCCCATCTTCATGAGCGTCTCGCCGAGGAAGAACCGCGCGTCGGCCATCCGCCGATTCTTCGAGAGTGCCTTCCGGAAATATTCGGCTGCCTTCCCGTACTGTCCCTCGTGGTAGTGGACTACCCCGAGGTGATAGGGCACATAGGCGTTCGAGTCATCGTTGCGCGCCGCCTGCTGGAACTCGAGGATCGCCTCCTCGATGTCCCCGAGGGTGTAGTAGGCGCTCGCCAGATTGGCGCGAGCCTCGGTGAAGTCCGGCTCGATGTCCAGCGCCAGCTGGTACTGCTCGATCGCCTCGTCCACGCGCCCGCGCCGTTTGAAGGCCACCCCGAGGTTGTTGCGGGCCCGGTTGAAGTTCGGTCGGATCGAAAGCGCGAGCTCGTACATCTCGATCTCCCGCGCCAGCGGATCGAATCCCCCCTGGTCGGCGAGCGCTTCGGCGAAATAGCCGTACAGGAAACCCTGGTTGTTGTAGAAGTTCGAGATCGCCTCGAAATCGTCGATGATCCTCTCCCCGGCGTATTCGCGTTCCGGATTCGCGGTGAAGTCCACGACGATCAGGTCGGGGCCGTCCTTGACGCCGCCGGTGATGTGGCCGCTGTTGACGATCACCTCGGCTTCCTTGGTCACCTTCTCGATCGTCGTCACATCGACATAGACCGCTTCCACGCCCACCGCGCGCAACATGCCCACGAAGAGATTCGTGTAGGCGAGGCAGTTGCCCCGCCCCTCGCGGAAGACGCTCCTCGCGGTCTTGTTGGACAGCCAGTCGTAGGAGATGGAGCCCCCGGTGTGCTGCCGGATGGCGCGGACGACGGCGCGCATCTTCTCCTTGTCGGTACGCAGATTCTCGGTGACCCGGAACGCGAGTTCGCGAATCTCGTCGTCTATCTCGAACGGGATCTCGACCCGGGCGAGCATTTCCGGGGTGATCCGGTGATTCAGGTCGGCGCGGATCTCTTCGACCGTCCAAGCCCGTTTGGGCACGGTGCCGCATCCGGCGAGCCCGACCGCAGCCGCCGGCAGGCACACGGCGATGAGCGGGAAAACCGAGCGGAAGCTACGGAGGCTGCCGAGTTTCGAGGAAATCACCGGAGCCGAGTATAGCCCGGCAACCGGTACGGTCCGTTCAGTTGCGGGGGGTCCCGGCCGAGCATATTCTTCGGGCCTGTTTTTCCGGCTGAGCTCGTGGCCGACGGGACCTCCCGGCGGTGGTTCCACTCCGTAAGCCGGTCCGGAACAGGAGGCCCCATGCCCGACCCACCGCGAACCCTCGCCCTCTTTTCCTCGCTGCCGCAGATGGTTCTTGCCGCGCTGCTCCTGACCGCGCTCACGGTTCCGGCGCTCGCGCAAGACGATCTGAGCCGTGGCGACCGGCGCTGGCTGGAGGAAGTCGAGCCGATCATGACGGCGCAGGAGCGCCAGGCGTTCGAGCAGCTTCCGAAGGGCGAGCGCAATCGGTTCAAGGAACATTTCTGGTCGCGGCGCAGCCAGAACCCCCACGATCCGGATCGTGCCGAAGACGCCTTCGATGCCTGGCGCAAACAGGCGGACGACCAGTTCGGGCAGCGGGGACAGAAAGGTTCGCGCTCGGACATGGCGCTCGTGATGTTGCTCTTCGGACCGCCCGACAACCGCGAACAGGTCGGGGGACGGGGTGCCGGCCCGGGCGGCGGAAGGCCGCCGGCGGGCGCGACCGGAAACAATCCGATCGGTGAGGGCGGCGGCAGCCCGGGCGCCGGCGGAGGCGGAGGCGGCTCGGGCGGCGGCATGGGGATGGGCGGCCCGAGCGGCGGCATGAAGTTCCTCTATGTCCCGAATCCCGACCGCGGTCTTCCCGACGGGCTGACCCTCGAGATGCGCAACACGAACCTCGGGATGCGGCTCGTTCGGAACGACGAGATCGAAGCGGCGATCGAGCGGGCGCGCCAGCGCCAGATCGTGTGGCCGAGCCAGATCAACTTCAGCCTGAACGCCGAAGGCGAGCTGCCCGATGTGGAGGACCTGTTCGGATCCGAAACGAGAGCCCTGCTGGACCCGAACAGCCCCGGCAAGACGATCCTGAACGCGCTTCGGGACGGGGGAGAGACCAGCGAGGCGATCGGGATGTCCCCCAGTTTCTCGTTCTTCCGCTCGAACGCCGGCGACACCTATGTCGCCGCGGTCTTCGAGCTGGACGCCGAGGCCCTCACCTGGGACGACGGCACCGCTTCGCTGCAGGTCTTCTACAATGTGGTGGACGCGCTCGGGACCGTGATCGGCTACGACGAGCGCACCGTCGAAGTCGCCAGAGCTGCTGCGGGCGCGCCGGTCGTGCTCGAAATGCCGATGCAGATGGCGCCCGGCTCCTATTCGATCTTTGCGGGGGTCCTCGACCCGGTAACCGGGGAGCACGGCTCGATCGCGTGGGAGCTCGACAGCCCCGATTTCTCGAGCGGCGAGTTCATGCTGTCCTCCTTGGCGCTCTTCTCGGACGGCTCGCGGGCCGAGGATTTCACTCCGGCCCCGGGGCGCGCGCTCCTCGTCGGCGGATTCCATTTCACCCCCCGGATATCCCGCACCTATGGACCGGACAGCGATCTGCGGCTGGTGTTCAACGCCTACGGATACGACACCAGCTCCGAGCCGAACCTGAGCTGGCAGATCACCTTCTTCAAGGACGGCGAGCAATACTTGCGCTACAACCCGACGCCGTTCAACCTCGCATCGACCGATTTGGCGATCGCCATCGTGGATGTCCCTCTCGCGCGGCTTTTCTCCGACGGCCGCCGAGAAAGTTTCGAACCCGGCGAATACACCGCCGAGATCACGGTGCAGGATGAGGTGGGCAAGCAGGCGTTGACCGAGGTCGTCGAATTCCAGGTCGCGGGCTCCTGAGTCGCGGGCTCCTGATCCTGCACCGCAGACGGGAAACGCTTCGCTCTTCGTTGCGAATCAGTCGGAATACGCCCGGTATGCCTCCCGATTCGCGCCTTGTCCGCCAGGCGCCGCCCCCACCGGGAGAACTGGCCCGTCTCGGTGCTCGCGCCACTTCATCCACGGACTGCTACCTGCGGTCCTCGCGGGTTCCGGGGCGCTCTTCGTCATCAGCAGCTGCGGCAGGGCCGATCGGCAGCACGCCCTGCTGTCGGGCGCCGGCAACCTGGCCACGACCCGGGCGGCCGTCGCTCCGGCGGCTCCGGCGGCCGGGGAAGCCGGCGTCCAGGACTCGGTGTACGAGGCGCTCGAAGTGTTCGGAGGCGCCCTGAAGCTGATCCGCGATCAGTATCTCCAGCCGGTCGAAGCCGAAGCGCTCATGGACGGAGCAGTGCGCGGCATCTTCGATGCGCTCGACCCGGACAGCGCCTACTTGAGCGCCAGTGAGGCCGCCCGCTACCGGAGCCGCACCGAGGCCGAGGGAACGATCGGAATCGGTCTCCAGAAGCGCTACTACCTCCATGTGGACGATGTCCTGCCGGGATCACCCGCCGCCAGTGCGGGAATCGAACGGGGGGACGCCATCACCACGATCGCCGGGCGGAACACCCGCGGCCTGCGGATCCCGGTGGCTCATCTGCTGCTGGCCGGGCCGCCCGGCTCGACGGTCGAACTCACGGTACGGAAGACCGCCGACGATGCCTCGGACGCTCTCGAGATCCAACGGGCGGTGCTCGCGGATCCACCGGTGGAACACCAGACGGCCGGCGACGGCATCGGACTGCTTCGGATTCGCCGCTTCCACCAGGAGACCCCCGCGCAGCTCGCCGCGGCGGTCCGAGCGCTCGAGGCCAGCGGAGCTTCGGCGCTCGCCATCGACCTCCGCGGCAGCCGCGGGGACGGCGCCGGCTGCGAGGCGGGAGCGGCCGCCGCCGGAGTCTTCATGGAGGGAGTGATCGCCCGGCGCATCGGGCGCGACGAGACGGGCGAGGAAACCTCGGTGCCGCTCGAGGCCTCGGCGGCCGAAACGATCTTCACCGGTCCCCTCGCCGTCATCGTGAACACGAGCACGGTGTGCCCGGGGGAGGTGCTGGCCGCCGCGCTCGCGGCGCGCGAGGCAGCGGATGTGGTCGGATCCCGGACTGCAGGGCGCACCGGACTCACGGAACTGATCGAGCTGCCGGAAGGAGATGCCGTGCTTCTCTCCACCGCGCACATTCGGGGCGTTTCCGGCGAGGACATCCTGGGAGTCGGAGTGCGGCCCACCCTGAACGCCGAGGACCTCGGCATCGAACCCGGAGACCTGGAAGAGGAAGACTCCCCGCTGGACCTGGCGATTCGGGCCCTGCAACATCGCCGGAGGGCGGCGGAAGACCCCGCCTGAGCCCGCAGGGCTCCCCGCTCGGGAAGCTGTGCCGGCCGTGATCCGAGCTTCCAGACCGGCAGACATGCGGTGATCAGCAGGCGCCTTCTCCTTCTCGGCATCGTGGCGAGTCTCGCCGCAACGGCCCTCGGGTTCGGCGCCCGACAGCGGCTTCGCGCCCGGGAACTGAAGGCGGCGCTCTCCTTTCCGTTCGCGGCGTATCGCGGCGAAATTCTGCTCCGGGTGGAACGCGGCTCGAACGCGAGGTCCATCGCGGACCGGCTGCAGGCTGCGGGGGTGATCGCCGATCGGGAGACCTTCCGCCGCGGAGCCGCGGCGCAGAACCTCGGCACGCGGCTCCAGGCAGGGCTCTATCGCTTCGATCTCCCGCTGACTCCGCAGGAGGTCCTGGACCGAATCGCGGCGGGCGAGGTAGCGACCCGGACGGTGACGCTCCCCGAAGGGCTGGACCTGAGGGATACCGCCCGCAGCCTCGCGGACCAGGGAGCGGGCAGCGCAGCGGAATTGCGGGCGGTGTTTTCGGACCCGCGCGTGACCGAACGGCTGATCGGAAGCCTCGATCCGCAAGCCGAAACCCTCGAGGGATACCTCTTTCCGAACACCTACCAGCTGCCTCCCGACGCGCTTCCCGAACGGGTGGCCGCCGTGCTGGTCGGCGCGTTCCGGACCCTGTGGAGCGAGGAGCGGCGAGCCCGGGCGGAAGCGTTCGAGAGGTCCCTCCGCGAGATCGCAACCCTCGCTTCCATCGTCGAAAAGGAAACCGGCGCTGCCAGCGAACGCGCGAGGATCGCTTCGGTTTTCTGGAACCGGTTGCGTCTCGGCATGCCCCTCCAGTCCGACCCCACCGTGCTATTCGCCATGCGCCAGGCCGGCGACTATGGGAACGACATCCGCAAGCGCGATCTCGACATCGCCTCCCCCTACAACACCTATCAGGCCGCAGGGATTCCTCCCGGCCCCATCGCGTCGTTCGGCACCGCTTCCCTCGACGCCGTACTCTCTCCCGAGAGGACCGATTTCCTCTATTTCGTGTCCCGCAACGACGGCACCCACGAGTTCAACCGCACCCTCCGCGAACACAACCGCGCAGTGCAGCAGTGGCAGAGATAGGGGTCGAGCGGTTCGGGGGCGGGGCGTCAGGATGGCGTCGGGCGTTCTTGGGGGAGGAGGGAGGATGCCCCGCCCCCGAACCGCCCGGCGCTCCGCGCCGCGAATCGCACTCCTGCCGCTCAGAACCAGTCCCCCAGACTCGATCCGCGGTCAGACCGGATCAGGCGGCAGCGAGTCCGATTCGAAATCACCATTCTGTGAACGGGGGTGAACCCCCTTTCACACTTTCCCCCGCTGCGACGCGCCCGAAGCACCGCTTCGGCCGCAACATCCTGCCGTTTCAGAACAATGTCGGGGCGCCGCGGAGTTCGCGGAGGACTTCCCAGTTCCAGCTGCGGCGGGTCTCCGGAGGGAGCTCGCCGGTTCGGGCGTGATAGCGGCGGAGGAAGTCCCCAGTGGCAGCGTTCGTGTAGCCGCCGCCCTGCATCTCGCCGAAATCCGGGCGGTAGCGGTCGGCGATCTCCGAGAAGAGGGTGTCGCGGCGGTCCTTGGCGACGACGCTCGCTGCAGCGACCGCCGCATGGCGTGACTCGCCGCCGTCCACCGCCTCGAGGCGGGGCCAGTGCAACCGCAGGAGCTCGAACAGCCGGCGGCCGTCGGCGACCACCCGACGGATCGGACCGATTCCCCCGCTGATTTCCTCGATGATTTCGGCAGCGGCGCGGCGTTCGAGGACATTCAGATCTCCAGCCTCGGTATAGCGGTCCACCTCGGCAGCGGAAAACACCCGGACGGCGATCCGCTCGGCGATCCGTTCGATGGGCTCGGCGAGCGCCCGGCGGCGGGTCCGAGCCCGCGCCCCGGCGCCGAAACCCTTCGAGTCGCGGACTCCCAGCCGGGTGAGGGCGCCGGCCTTCCGGAAGTCGAGCGCTACCCCCGCCACCACCAGCGGCCCGAGCACTGCTCCCCGCCCAGCCTCGTCGATACCGAGGACGATGCGTGAATCCACTCGCTCTCCCTCCCGCTCATCCGGCAGCAGATCGCCGAGTCCCATCCAGGAGTGCACCGCCGGCGAAGCGGCCCCCAGGAGGGGGCCGGGAATAGAGTTCCCGACCATCTTGCGAGAGCAGCGTGGCGAGGGCCGCTACAACCTGGTGGTCCTCGGGGCGGGAACCGCAGGGCTGGTGACGGCGGCCGGCACCGCAGGACTCGGAGGCCGGGTCGCGCTCGTGGAAGCCGCCAGGATGGGGGGAGATTGTCTCAACTTCGGCTGCGTGCCTTCCAAGGCGCTCGTCGCCGCCTCGAAGCGGATCCAGGCGATCCGCAACGCCGAAGCGTACGGACTCGACGCCATGGAACCCCGCTTCCGGTTCGAGCGCGTCTTCGAACACCTGCGGGAGCGCCGCGCCCGGATCGCCCCGAACGACTCGGTGCAGCGCTTCACCGGGCTCGGAGTGGATGTCTTCGAGGCCCGCGCCCGCTTCCTCAGCCGACGCGAGGTGGAACTCGACGACGGGACCCGGCTCGCCGGCGCCCACTTCGTGATCGCCACCGGCGCGATGCCCGAGATCCCGACCATCCCGGGTCTGGACGAGATCCCGTTTCTGACGAACGAGACTTTCTTCGACACCCAGGAGGCCGCCCCGGAGTCGCTGCTGGTGCTCGGCGGCGGCCCCGTCGGCTGCGAACTCGGCCAGGTGATGCGGCGGCTCGGGGTTCGGGTCACCCTCCTCACCGATCAGGATCGATTGCTGCCGCGCGATGATTCGGACGCCTCCCGGGTGCTCCACGAGGTGTTCGCCGAGGAGGGCATCGAGATCGTTACCGAAAGCCGCGTCCGGCGTTTCGCCGAAGTGCCCGGTGCGGGGATCCGGGCGGAGATCGAGACCCCCCACGGGACGCGCTCTCTCGAAGCGTCGCGGTTGCTCGTCGCCGCCGGACGTTCGCCGAATGTGGAGGACCTCGGCCTCGACGCTGCAGGGGTCCGATACGACATCCGGAAAGGCGTCCCGGTGGACGCCGCGCTCCGCACGAATATCCGGCACATCTACGCCTGCGGCGATGTGGCCAGCCCCTTCCGGTTCACCCACACCGCCGACTACCAGGCCCGCCTGGTGGTGCGGAACATCCTCGTCCCCGCTCCCCTGCCGCGGGCGAGAGCCGACTACCGCCATGTTCCCTGGGTCACCTTCGTGGATCCGGAGATCGCCCACTTCGGACTCCGCGAGGAGGACGCCCGCGCGCAGGGCATCGCGGTGGATGTCCACCGGCACGAGAACGACGACCTCGACCGGGCGGTCACCGAGTCCGCCACCCGCGGCTTCGTGAAGGTCGTCACCCGGAAGCGCGGGGACGAAATCCTGGGCGCCACCGTCTGCGGCCCACGCGCCGGCGAGATCCTCCACGAGATCCTGGTGGCGGCGAAGCACGGCGTCGGCCTCGCCGCCCTCGCCTCGACCATCCACGCCTATCCCACCTGGTCCCAAGCGGTGCAGCGAGTGGCCGATTCCTACCAGCGAACCCGCCTCACTCCCCGCGTGCGGGCGCTCTTCGAACGGCTCTATCGAAGGCGGCGATGAAGCGGACCTTCGGCATCGGCGCGCTCCTCGTTCTGGTGGCGGCGGCGGCGTTCCTCTGGTTACCCGTCGGGGAGTGGATCGAGGCGGGGGCCGGGCGCGCCCAGGGGATGGGCGCCTCCGGCATCCTGTTCTTCGCCGCGCTCTACGCGGTCGCCACCGTCTTCGCGATCCCGGGCTCGGCGCTCACCCTGATCGCCGGAGGCGCTTTCGGTTTCGCCGAAGGAACCCTCGCGGTCTGGACCGGCGCCGTCGCCGGGCTCTCGCTCGCCTTCCTCGCCGCCCGGCATCTCGCCCGCGACCGGGTAGCCCGCTGGCTCGCCGCCAAGCCGCCCTTCGCCGCAGTGGACCGCGCAGTGGCCGCGGAGGGGGGGAAGATCGTCCTCCTCACCCGGCTCACCCCGGTCTTCCCCTTCACCCTGCTGAACTACGCCTACGGACTGACCGGAGTGAAGTTCTCCTCCTATCTGTTCGCCTCTGCCGGCGGCATCCTCCCCGGCACCTCGTTCTACCTCTACCTCGGGAGCAGCGCGGCGCGGACGGTCTCCGGCCAGGCGGAAACTCTCGAACTCCTGCTGCGCCTCGGCGGTCTGACCGCCTTCTCGCTGGTGACCATCCTGATCACCCGGATCGCCCGGAAGGCGCTTCGGGAAGCGGGCGTGGGGCCGAATGTCGAGTCCGGGGCCGGGTCCTGACGCGATGACCCTCGCAAGGCGATCCCTGATCGTCGTCTCGGCGCTCCTGCTCGTCAACGCCGGCTACCTCATCGCGGCCCGCGGAGCGAACCTCTTCCACGCCGCGCAGATCCTGCTGCACCCGGTGCTCGGGATCGCGGCGCTGAAACTGGTCTTCTGGTCGTGGAAGGCCCTCGGGCCGGCGCTCCGCCGCAACCCGCTCCGCCGCTGGTTCCTGGCTTCCGGCGGTCTTTCGGCCCTCACCGGCCTCGGACTCCTGATCTTCGGCTCTTCGCCGGCCACCCGGCCCCTGCTGGCCCTCCACCTCGCCGCCGCTGCCGGGCTCGCGGCACTGCTCGCCCGCAGGCGCCTCCTGGCCGCGCCGCTGCTGCTCGGCGCGGCGATCGCAGCGGGAGGATTGGTTCGACCTCTCCTGCCCGACCCGGGGCCGGCGCTGAACGCCGGACTCCCTCCGGCGGAGATGGCCGGCGAAGCGATGGGGGGCGCCGACGGGCCGTTCTTCCCCTCGGCGGCGGAAACCGGGCACGGCGGGCTCATCCCCGAGGAGTTCTTCCTCGGAAGCGGCGAGTGCGGGCGCTGCCACGGCGACATCACCACCCAGTGGAGCGAATCGGCACATCGCTTCTCCTCCTTCGACAATCCCTGGTACCGGCGCTCCATCGAGTACATGCAGAGCGTGGTGGGGGTCACCCCGTCCAAGTGGTGCGCCGGCTGCCACGACCACGCCGTGCTCTTCAGCGGCCTCATGGACCAGCCGCTGGCCGAGATCGTGGACCGCCCATCGGCGAGCGCCGGACTCGGCTGCGTCTCCTGCCACGCGATCACCCAGGTGAAGGACACCATGGGAAACGCCGGCTTCGTCATCGAGTACCCCGCGATGCACGACCTCGCCGTTTCCGAGGACCCGTTGCTGCGGACGCTCCACGACCTCGTGATCCACCTCGACCCCGAACCCCACCGGCAGGCCTTTCTGAAGCCGCTCCACACCGGCGACAGCTCGGCCTTCTGCTCCACCTGCCACAAGGTGCACCTCGACCGGCCGGTGAACGACTACCGCTGGCTGCGCGGCTTCAACAGCTACGACAACTGGCAGGCGAGCGGGGTCTCGGGCGAGGGCGCCCGCTCGTTCTACTACCCCGAGACGCCGAAGACCTGCGCCGACTGCCACATGCCGCCGGTGGCGGGAGAGGATCCGGCCGCCCGGAACGGACTCCTTCGCTCCCATCGCTTCGCCGCCGCGAACACGGCACTCCCGACCCACTTCGGGCTCGACGAGCAGCTCGAAGCGGTCCGGGACTTCCTCCGCGCCGGACAGGTGACGGTGGACATCTTCGGCCTCGTACGCGAAGACGAGGGAGAAGCCGCCGGCTCGGAAACGATTCCCGGCGGTGCGGACCCGCTGGCGCTCGCCTCGACCTTCGCGGTGGGAGAAGAAGCGGCGCCGGCGCCCGGGCGCTACTCCCCTGCGCGGCCGCTCGGCGAGCTGAGCGCGCCGCTCGACGAAGTCCTCCCCGCTCTGGTGCCCGGCGAAACGGTGCGGGTGGAGGTCGTGGTGCGCACCCGGAATGTGGGGCATTTCTTCCCGAGCGGCACGGTGGACGCCCACGATGTCTGGGTGGAGTTCCGCGCCGAGGACGCCGCCGGGCGGCCCTTCTTCTGGAGTGGGTTCACCGGCGAGGACGGCGAAACCTCGGACGCCGCGGTGGAACCCTCGGCCCACTTCTTCCGCTCGCTCCTGCTCGACGCCCGGGGAAACCCGATCGACAAGCGAAACGCCTGGGCCGCGCGCAGTGCGCTCTACATCTCCCAGATCCCCCCCGGTGCCGCCCACACGATCCGCTACCGCCTGGAGGTCCCCGACGAGGTCCAGGGGCCGGTGACCCTGACCGCCCGGCTGAACTACCGGAAGTTCGACTGGCGGCACACCCAGTGGACATTCCGCGGCCAGCTCGGGGAAGGCGAGGTCGCCGCTGCATACGACGATCGCGAAGTCCGCTTCGACGAAGCGGTAAAAGCCCCCGAGGTGCCGATCGTCGAGATGGCGGCCGCCTCGCTGCAGCTTCCGGTGGCAGTAGCTGCTGCTGCCGCTGCGGAACCGCCGCCGGGAGACCTCTCCCGGGCGCTCCGCTTCAACGATTACGGCATCGGCATGCTGCTCCAGGGCGATCTCCGGGCGGCGGAGGCAGCGTTTTCCACCGTGGCCCGGCTCGCTCCCGAATACCCGGACGCCCCGGTCAACCTCGCCCGGGTCCGACTTCGGGAGGGCGATCCCGAGGGTGCCCTGGAGGCGGTCGAAGCCGCGCTCGCGCTCGCACCCGGCCTGCCCCGGGCACTGTTCTTCCGGGCGATGGCGAAAAAGGCGCTCGGCCGCTACGACGAGGCGCTCGCCGACCTCGCGGCGGTACAGCAGATCCATCCGCGGGACCGGGTGGTGAACAACCAGGTGGGCCGGCTGCTGTTCCTGAAACGCGACTACGCCGAAGCGGCGGCGGCGCTCGAAGAAACGCTCGCCATCGATCCCGAGGATCTCGAAGCCCACTACAACCTGATGCTCGCCTTCCAGGGGCTCGCCGATCCCGAGCGGGCGGCGCGCCACCGGACGCTCTATCTGCGGTTCAAGGCCGACGAATCCGCCCAGTTCGTAACCGGTGCATACCGGAGGACCCATCCCGAGGACAACAACGAGCGCCTCGCCATCCACGAACACCGAAACGCGCTTCGCGCCGCCGGGAAGGAATCTCCCGGGGGCGAATTCTCCGAAAACGGATCTCGATGACCTCCCGCAGCGGTTCGGGCCTCTTCGAACGGGCATTTCGCGTCCCCTGCTGAAGACCTCGATTCCAGCTCGCCGGCCACCCGGCGCTGCCTCGGTCGGAGGCCGCCCCGTTCCCGCAGGTGGACACGAACTCCACCCTCTACTACCCCTGTCTCCCGTGAAGAGCCCGGGGGAGCGTCGTTCCGAGGGAAGTCCGAATTCTGATTGCTAGGATAGAAGTCCTGCTGATGGAATTCGCGCGTCGTTTCGGACTCGATGCACGAGTGGAACTCGAAGGAGGATGAGATCGCCTGGCGTAGCAGCCTGTGGATAAAGTGGCGCGAGCCCCAAGATCGGGGAGGCGCCCGGCGGACGAGGCGCGATTCGGGAGGCATACCGGGAGTATTCCGACGGAATCGCAACGCCGAGCCAAGCGTTCAGGCGGGGCCCCCACCGGGAGGACTGGGCATCGCCGACCTTTGGCCGTGTGACTTCGTCCTCAGGCTGCTAGCCTTTGACCCGCGCACCGGGACGCTGTTCGCCGGGGCGCTGTTCGCCGGATTCGCCCTCATCGCCGAAGGCGCGGCGGACGGACCGCGGTTCGTGGAGGTGACCGAGGCCGCCGGCATCCGTTTCCTCCACGAAAACGGCGCTTTCGGCGACAAGTACCTGCCGGAGACGATGGGCAGCGGAGTCGCCTTCTTCGACGCCGACGGCGACGGCGACCAGGATCTCCTCTTCGTGAACAGCCGCCGCTGGCCGGATCGCCGCGAGGGCCCCGCCCCCACCGCCGCGCTCTACCGGAACCGAGGCGACGGCACCTTCGAGGACGCCACCGCAGGCTCCGGGCTCGACCTCCCGCTCTACGGCATCGGAGCGGCCATCGCCGACTACGACGGCGACGGCGACCAGGATGTCTATCTGGCGGTGCTCGGGCCCAACCGGCTGCTCGAGAACGACGGCGGCGGGGCGTTTCGGGAAGCGCCGGCATCGGCATCGGTGGCTCACCCCGGCTTTTCCAGCGGGGCGACCTGGTTCGACGCCGACGCCGACGGCGATCTGGACCTGTTCGTCCTGAACTATGTCGAGTGGTCCATCGAGGCGGACATCTTCTGCGCCCTCGACGGCGTGCACAAGAGTTACTGCACCCCGGAGTCCTACGACGGAGCGAGCGCCGCGCTCTACCGGAACGACGGTGCGAACGGCTTCACCGACATCACCGAAGCCGCCGGGCTCTTCGAGCCGCGCGGCAAGGGTCTCGGGGTGGCGGCGTTCGACTTCGACGACGACGGGCTCCCCGACCTCGCGGTCGCCAACGACACCCAACCCAACTACCTCTATCGGAACCTCGGAGGCGGGCGGTTCGAGGATGTCGGGGTGCTCGCCGGAATCGCCTTCGCCGAGAACGGAGCTGCGCGCGGAGCGATGGGAATCGATGCCTCGGACTACGACGGGGACGGCTGGCCGGACCTCGTGATCGGCAACTTCTCGAACGAGATGGTGTCGCTCTACCACAACGAGGGCGTCGGTTTCTTCATCGACCAGGCGCCGGTGTCCGAGATCGGCCGGAACAGCCTGCTCACCCTGGCCTTCGGCGCGTTCTTCTTCGACTACGACCTCGACGGGCGCCAGGATCTCTTCCTGGCGAACGGCCATGTCGAGAACGAGATCGCCGGAGTCCAGCAGCGGGTCCGCTACCAGCAGCCCCCGCACCTCTTCCGCAACCGGGGCGGCGGCCGCTTCGTCGAAGTGACCGCGGACTCCCCCGACCTCGCCCGCCCGATGGTCGGCCGGGGTGC
Organism: Vicinamibacteria bacterium; assembly: GCA_963422395.1. GTDB lineage: Bacteria > Acidobacteriota > Vicinamibacteria > Marinacidobacterales > Marinacidobacteraceae. The sequence goes on from OY729431.1 coordinate 2,112,264, forward strand.
AGCCTTCGCGGACATCGACGGCGACGGCGATCTCGATCTCGCGGTGAGCGAAAACGGCGGTGCGGCGCGGCTCTTCCGCAACGAGGGCGGAGAACGGAGCGGGTGGGTTGGTTTCCGGCTGCGCGGGCGGAATTCGAACCGCGACGGAATCGGTGCGAAGATCACCATCGCCATCGAGGACCGCGGCATGACCCGTACCGAGACCCGTTTCGTGAAGAGCGCCACTGGATACGCATCCCAGAACCAGCTCGAAGTGGTGGTCGGCCTCGGCCCTGCCGGCCGAGCCGTCTCCGCCGCCGTGATCTGGCCCTCGGGCGCCCGGAGCGAGATCGAGTCCCCGGAGCCGCGCCGCATCCTGCTCGTCGAGGAGCCCGGACGATGAGGACGGGAGCCTTTCCGAAGTCGGGGGTGCTCTCGACCGGGACAGGCTTCGGGGCACTGCTGGCCCTCTTCGCGGTCTCGGCGGGAGGCGCCGCCCCCCGAGCCCAGACCGCACCGCCGCCGCTCGCCGAGCAGTCGGCGATGATGGTGGGTTCCGGCGAGTGCCTCCTCTGCCACGAGCCGGCACACGAGGCGTGGACCTCCTCCCGTCACTCCAAGATGGTGCAGCCGGCGATTCCCGGGGCGGTCCTGGGCGATTTCTCGGTGGAGCAGCTCACCCTGCGGGGTCAGGACTACCGAGTGCGCCGCACCGGTCCGAAGTACTTCATCACCGAGTCCTTCTTCACCGGCGAGCCAACCGAGCACTCCGTGGAATACACGCTCGGCAACCGCCGCATCCAGCACTACCTCACCACCCTCGAAGACGGGCGGGTCATCGTGCTGCCGCCGACCTGGGATGTGCTGCGCCGCCAGTGGTTCCACAACCTGGAGATCGCCGCTCCCGACCAGCGGGAGGGCATCGTTCCCGTCCAGCTCTGGAACAAGAACTGTTTCGGCTGCCATGTGAGCGACCAGGTCAAGGGCTTCCGCCCGGCCGAGGACCGCTACGACACCACCTGGCTCGACTTCGGCACCACCTGCGAGCGCTGCCACGGCCCCGGCAGCCGCCATGTGGACAAGTACCGGAACCTCGATGCCTACGGGGACGACCCCGAGACCCACATCGTTCAGCAGACCCGGCTCGACTCCGAGCGGAACTCCATGGTCTGCGCCCAGTGCCACTCCTTCCGCGACCAGATGGCCTTCGGATTCGCCGCCGGGGACGACTACTTCGATTTCTTCTTCCCGCTGCTGGAGTACACCCAGGAGCCGTCCGAAGACCCGACCTGGTACCTGGACGGCAAGACCCGGCGCTTCTCCACGAACGCCCTCGGCATCTGGCAGAGCGAGTGCTTCGTGGTCGGGGGCGCGACCTGCACCGGCTGCCACACCGACCCGCACAGGCCTGACATCGAACGGAACGAACAACTCCAGCCGACGAACAACGCCCTCTGCACCGGCTGCCACCCAGCGATCGGTGCGAACCTCGCCGCCCACACCTTCCACGCCGCGGACTCGGCCGGCAGCTCTTGCGTGGAGTGCCACATGCCCCGAAGCGTGACCAGCATCCGGGCCACGATGCGCGACCACAGCATCTCCATTCCCTCGCCGGCGAACACCGCCCGCTTCGGGATCCCGAACGGGTGCAACGGATGCCACGCCGCCGAAACCCCCGAGTGGGCGGCGGCGCGCATGGACGAGTGGTGGGGCGGCACTCCGCGCCGCCGGAAGATCGAGCGGCGGGCGGCGGCCTACGAGGGAGCGCGGAGGCTTTCCCGGGAAGCTCTCGACGGCCTGCTCGCCATCGCCGCCGACGATGGGGAAGGGCCGGTCAACCGGGCGAACGCCGCCGGCCATCTCGGACGGTACCTCGCTGCCCCGGCCACCCGGGACGCCGCTGCTTCGGCGCTGGTCGCCGCCGCTTCGGACCCCCACCCGCTGGTGCGGGCGGTGGCTTCCCTGAAACTCGGCGAGACCGGCGACCCGAACGCGCCGGCAGTCCGGGAGACACTCCTGGAACGGGTCCAGGACGAACGGCGGACGGTGCGGATGAACGCGGCCATCTCCCTGCTGAACCTCGGCGTGCGGGAACTTCCCGGAGAGGCGGGCGGGAGCTTCGAACTCGCGAAGAGGCTCCACGGAATCCGAGGCGGCTTCTTCGCCGACGACGCTCCGCAGCAGCTGAACCTCGGACGGCTCCATGTGCTCGACGGCAACCCGGCGGCGGCGCAGCGCGCTTTCGAGCAGAGTTACCGCATCGACCCCGACCAGCCCGGCATCCGCTTCTTCATGGCGGTGACCCGGCTCTCCCAGCAGCGGTTCCCCGAAGCCCGGATGTTGCTTCAGTCGATTCCGCCGGAGGATCCCTTCGCCCAGGAAGCGGCGAACCTGCTCCGCCAGCTCGACCCTCCCGGAAACTAGCTAGCAGGAGTCCGGGAGAGGAAGCGGCGCGAACGCGAGCAGAACGGCCAGCCGAGGCTCTACCCCCGGCTGGCTATCCCCCGACCAGGCCCGGGCGGAGCTGGCCGGCCGGCCGGATAGCCGGAGTCGAAACCGGCCTCACGCGGAGCCGATCAGCGGGGGCGCCGCCCCGGTTTCGGAAAGTCGTGATCGGCAGCGTCCTCGAGGAAGAGCGGCATGGGCGGCGGCGGGAGACCCTGCTCGGCGCGAGCGGCGCGAACCGTCTCGCGGACATCGGACAGCAGCTTCCGGGCGTCGTACACGATTCCGTCCTTGACGGTGTAACGGATCGAGCCGATCCGTTCGGTCCGGCCGGTTTCATGGTTCAGCCGGATCGTGCCGCTGCCGTACAGCACTTTCAGGTTCTGTAACGGGTTTTCTTCGAGCACCACGAAGTCAGCGAGTTTTTCCTCCTCGACGGACCCCAGCCGATCGTCGAGACCGAGAACTTCGGCTCCGCTCAGCGTGGCGGCCCGGATCACCTCCAGCGGATGGAATCCGGCCTCCTGCATCAGCTCCAGCTCCTGGACGAAACCGAATCCGTAGAGGTTGAAGGTGTATCCCGAATCACTACCGACCGCCACCCGGCCGCCGCGGTTCTTGAACTCGTTCACGAAGGCCATCCAGAGGCGGTAGTTCTCCTTCCAGTCGAGTTCTACCTGGGTGGTCCAGTCGAAGAAATAGGACGCATGGTTCTCGGCGTTGGGCCGGTAGAACTCCCACAGGCTCGGATGGGTATAGACCGAGTGCCATTCGTTCCGCTGCTGGCGCATCAGATCGCGGGTGCCGATGTAGGCGACCCAGGTCGGATGGATGGAGAAGTCGAGTTCGATCAGCTCGTTCATCACTTCGTTCCAGTGCTCGGAAAACGGCGCCGCCGCCTGCGCCCAGAGCCGGCCGGCCTCTCCGAAACGGTGGTACTCGTTGTTGTAGTTGTAATCCGCCGGATAGTGCTGGATCCGCCGGTCGGTGAAAAGCGCCTCGGGCAACCCGTACCAGTGGGTCATCGAGGTGAGCCCGGCGCGGGCGGTGTCGAGCGCGTTCATCCCCACCACATCGAGTTGCGCGTGGTGGGCGGTGCTGCGGAGCTCCTGGGTCGATGCTTCGTCGAGCGCGGCGCGGAAGATCCGCGGCTGCGCGCCGAAGAATTTGATCCCGTCGGCGCCCTGTTCCTTGACCCATCGAACCCAGCGGCGCGCGGCCTCGGGATTCGTCACCGGCTCCTCGCCATCGCGACCGAACACCACGAACGCCTGGATGCGCGGAGAGGTGATCTCGTTGTTCCAGGCACGGCGCTTGTGGTGGAGGAGCCAGCGGGTGTTGAAGTTCCCGAGGTCGCCGCCGGTGGTGATCCCGTGGCCCATCCAGAGCTTGTGGATGTACTCGGTCGGCACCCCCTGCCCCGCGCCCTCGTTGTGCTGGTGCAAGTGCATGTCGATGAACCCGGGCAACAGATAGTGGCCGGAGAGGTCCAGCTCGTGGTCTCCCGGCTCTGCCTTCGGGCGGTCTTCTTCGCGGATCGGGGTCACCGGGGTCCCCACCACCCGGATCGTCCGGATGATGTTCTTCTCGACGATGATGTCCACCGGGCCGTACGGCGGCGCGCCGGTGCCGTCGATGACGGTCACCCCCCGCAAGATCAGCCGGTCCCAGGGACCTTCCCCATCGGTGCGGACGGGGACTGGATACGGAATGTCCTCCTGCGCCGCGAGCGGCGCGGCGAGCACCACCCCCGCGCACAGGGCGACGACCAGTGGAAAGACGCGATTGCTGGGAAAGCTCATGGGGTCAGGATCCTCCGAAGCAGGCCAGTATCCCACAGCAGCCCGCGGCCGAGCTCGGAGCGCATCGCGATGCGGGGCCCTTCCCCGCGCCCGCTCAACCGGCGATGCGGTCCAGACGAAGGCGGTGGCGGTCGTCGAAGAGCCGCTTCGAGACCACCCGGACCGCAGCGAGCACTCCGAATCCGGTGCCGGCGGCGATCAGCAGCAGGATCAGGATCTGATAGCGGACCGCCTCCCCGACCGGGGCTCCGGCGAGGATCTGCCCGGTCATCATCCCCGGCAGGCTCACCACCCCTGCAGCCGCCATGGCGTTGAAGATCGGGATCAACCCCGCCCGGACGCTCTCCCGGGTGATTCCGGAAACGGCCTCTTCGCGCGATTCGCCGAGGGCGAGGCGCTGCTCGATCACTTCCCGGCGGCGCACGACGGATTCGGTGAACCGTTCCATCGAGAGGGACACCCCGTTCATGGTGTTTCCGAGCAGCATTCCGAGGAACGGAATCGCGAACCGGGGCGCCCACCAGGGTTCGGGCTCGAGCAACACCCACAGCGCGAAGCCCGTGAACAGGAAGGACGAAAGGAACAGGGCCGCCGCCCCCACCAGATACCCCCAGCGTCCCGCGAGCGGGCGCTCCTGACGGCTCTTCACTTCGTAGGCGGCGACACCGAGCATCGAAAGCGCCAGGAACGCCACCAGGAGCGGCTGTCCGGAGCCGAACACGAACCGCAGCACGAGTCCCAACAGGAGGAGCTGGGCCACCGAACGCGACGCCAGCCAGAGAAGCTGGCCCGAAACCCCGAACCGCGCGCGCCAGTTCGCCGCCGCGAGCAAGACGACGCCGGCGGCGGCCGCGGCCAGGTCGCCGTATCCGAGCGAGATCATCCGTGCTGGAACCGGGCGCCGCGGTTCCCCGCCGCCGCAATCGGACGCAGGACGCCGGCGGGCAGAACCAGCGCCCTGTCGGCCGCCGCAACTTCTTCGGGGGCGTGGGAAATCCACAGAACCGAAGCGCAGCGCGCCTTCCGGTAGCGTTCGATGCGGCGGACGACGAGCTCGCGGTTCTCCGGGTCGAGGTTCGCGGTGGGTTCGTCGAGAAGAAGCACCCGCGGAGCCCGGGCGAGAAGCCGCAGCAGCGCGAGGCGCGCCCGCTCACCGGTGGAGAGCAGCGCCGGATCGGCGCCCAGGACCTTCGGCTCGAGGCGCAGCGAAGCGAGTTCCTCTCCGGAGGGGACGGCGTCCTCCGGAAAATGTCCGGCCACCGTGGCGTTCCAAAAACGCGGCTCTGCCGGGAGCATCCCGGCGAGCCGGCGCCACGCGGGCGCCGCCATCGAGGCCGCGGACCTGCCCGACCAGGACACCTCGCCTCCGTGCGAATCGAGGTCGGCGAGCGCTCGCAAGAGACGGGTCTTGCCCGAGCCGGAAGGACCGACCACCGCCAATACCCCGGCTTCGGGTATTTCGAAAGAGAGCGGAGGCAGTCCCGGAACCGTCAGCGCACGGGCAGCGAACATCCGCCAATTCTGCTGCGTCCGGGCCCCGATTTTCGGCGAAACCGGTCCCGGTCCTCCGAAGCCTCGACCGCTCGCACGCGAAGCGGTTTCCGCCGCCCGCGCCGACTCTGCCACAATGGGCGGGCGGCGCGGCGCCGAGCCCGGCGGGCGGAAGTCGGCCCGCGCACCATCACCAGGCGGAGTTCGACGACAGAGAAATCGGTTTCCGGACTCGCAGACCACGCACGGGCGCGCTTCCCGAGATTTCACCTTCCCGAGGGTCTCGCAGCACCGGCGCCTGGAGGAACAGGTGATCTCGGCGGCGGCTCCACCCGTAGCAACCCTGGCGCGGTGCGCAGCGGCGGGAGTTCTCGCCGGGCTCGCCAGCCTCTTTCCGGGGGTCAGCGCGGGCACGATGATCCTCGCTGCCGGGGTGTACCCGCAACTCGTCGGCGCGATCGCGGAGATCCTCTCCGGGAAATTCCGGACGGCGCCGCTCGCCCGGCTCGGGATGACGGCCGGTTTCGCCCTCATCGCGGTGTTCGCCGTCGCTGGAGCGGCGCGGGACGCGGTGACCGCCTGGCCGCTCGGATTTCTCGCTCTCTTCCTGGGGCTGACCCTGGGAGGCGCCCCGCTCCTTTGGCGGATGGCGGAAAGCAGAAGACCCGCCTTCGTTCTGGGTGCGGTTCTGGGGGGGCTGGCGGTGATGCTGACGGTGTTCGCCGCGAACCCGATCCCCCCGGAGACTGCAGAATCCCCGGTCGGCTGGCCGGCGCTCGCCGCCGCGGGGGTGATCTCCGCCTTCGCCATGGTCCTGCCTGGAATCAGCGGCAGCACCCTCCTCCTGTCGATGGGCATGTACCTGCCGTTTCTGAACGCGGTGGACCGCGTGACCGACGCGCTCACGCTCCGCCCGTGGGACCCGCAGGCGATCGGTGCAGCACTGGTGGCGCTCGCCCCATTCCTCATCGGCGCCGCGATCGGCATCGCCGCTGCCTCCCGGCTCATGCGATACTTCCTCGCGGAGCGTCGGCAGGCGACCCTCGGCGCGCTTTTCGGCCTGCTTCTGGGCGCCTCGGCAGCCCTCTGGCCGTTCCAGAGCCTCGCCGGGGTCCTCTTCCTGCCGACTGCCGGGCAGGCCGCAGTCGCCGCCGCTGCGGTCGGCGCCGGCTTCGCGTTCACCTTTTTCCTCGGCAGCGGCAGCCGAACGGGCGGCCGCTGATCCCGATCCAGCCCCGAGAAAGGACCCCGAAGTGCCAGCAGTCCAAAACGCCACCAGCACCTTCCTGACGACTGGCCAGCCGCTCTTCGGCAAGGCGCGGGGGCGGGTCGCCGACCTGTCCCCCGAAACGGTGGCCTTCGGCCGCCGCGAGATCGAGCTCGCAGAACACGAGATGCCGGGACTGATCGCGCTCCGGGAGCGTCATTCCGGAACGCGGCCGCTGGCGGGCGCCCGCATCACCGGATCGCTCCACATGACGATCCAGACTGCGGTGCTCATCGAGACCCTCCTCGACCTCGGGGCCGAGGTCCGGTGGGCGAGCTGCAACATCTACTCGACGCAGGACCACGCGGCCGCCGCGGTGCTCGCCGGCCGCGGCGGGGATGCGGGAGATCCACGCGGCCCCGCGGTCTTCGCCTGGAAGGGAGAGACCCTCGCCGAGTACTGGTGGTGTGCGGCGCAGGCGTTCGACTGGCCGGACGGGCGCGGTCCGAACCTGATTCTCGACGACGGCGGGGACGCGACCCTGCTGGTCCACTGGGGGCTCGAGTGCGAGCGGGCTGAGGCGGTTCCGACGCCGGAGTCGGCGAAGAACGAAGAACTCGCGGTCGTCCAGGCGCTGCTCGGCGCCATCGCCGCCGAGCGCCCCGGCTGGTTCGGGGAACTCGCGAGGGGCATCACCGGCGTGACCGAGGAGACCACGACCGGAGTCCACCGGCTGGAACGGAGATTCCGCGAGGGATCGCTCCTCTTCCCCGCGATCGATGTCAACGATTCGGTCACGAAGAGCAAGTTCGACAATGTGTACGGCATCCGCCACTCCCTGGTGGACGGGATCATGCGCGGCACCGATGTGATGTTGAGCGGCAAGCTGGCCGCAGTGCTCGGCTACGGCGAGGTCGGCAAAGGCGCGGCGCAGTCGCTCGCCGGGCAGAAGTGCCGGGTGGTCATAACCGAGGTGGATCCGATCTGCGCCTTGCAGGCGCTCATGGATGGGTTTCAGGTGGTTCGAATCGAGGATGTGGTCGCGGAGGCCGATCTCTTCGTGACCGCCACCGGGAATGTGCGGGTGATCGGCGTCGAACACCTACGGCGGATGAAACACAACGCGATCGTCGGCAATGTGGGGCACTTCGACAACGAGATCGACATGGCCGGCCTCGCCGCCGAGCCGGGCATCCGCCGACGGAACATCAAGCCGCAAGTGGATGCCTGGATCTTCGAGGACGGGCGCCAGCTCCTCGTGCTCTCCGATGGCCGGCTGCTGAATCTCGGCAATGCCACCGGCCATCCCAGCTTCGTGATGAGTTCCAGTTTCTCGAACCAGGTCCTCGCCCAGATCGAGCTGCATCAGCGCCCCGAGCTCTATCCGCTCGGCGTCCATGTGCTGCCGAAGCATCTCGACGAGGAGGTCGCCCGCCTCCACCTCGACAAACTCGGAGCGCGGCTCACGAGGTTGACGCCGGAGCAGTCCGAATACCTCGGCGTCCCGGTGGACGGCCCCTACAAGTCCGACAAGTACCGGTACTGATGGACGAACCGGCGGGACGCGCCGGCGCATCCGGCCCGGCAGACCCCGTGCGGGCTGCCGTCGTCGTGCTCTCGACGGTGGTCCTGCTCGGCGCCGCCTTCGGAATCGTCTGGCTGCTCTTCCGGTTCGTCGATGCCTTCTCGCCGGTGATCCTGCCGCTCGCAGTGGGCGGGCTCGCCGCGCTGGTGTTCAAGCCGTGGTTCCACGCCTTCCGGGCCCGCCTCCGGCTCCCTCCCTGGGCGGCGCTCATCGCCGTGAACCTGTCGGTGGCGGCCGTCCTCACCGGATTCTCCATCGCTTTCGGACGCCTCCTCGCCACGCAGCTGGGCGAGCTCGCCCAGCGCACTCCCGCTTCCCTGGAAGGCGCCTATGCCTGGGTCGTGGCCGAAACCCCGTCCTTCGTGGACTTCTTCGAGAACCACCCGGTCGGACAGCAACTCCGCGATTTCGCCCTGAGCCAGCGGGCGACGCTGCTGCAGGGGCTCGCGCACATCGGCGAACAGGCGGTGGCAGCGAGCGCCGGGATCCTCCGCGGGCTCGGCGCTCTGCTGTCGTGGGCCGTCCTCCCGGTGTATTTCGGTTTCTTCCTGGTCTGGGATCCATCCCCTGCCGACCCTGCGCGCCTGCTTCCCTTCCTGAAGCCCCGGACTCGGGACACCGTGGTGCGTCTCGCGAGCGAATTCACGCGCATCCTGGTCGTGTTCTTCCGGGCCCAGTTGGTGGTGGCGTTTCTCCAGGGCCTGATACTCGCGATCGGGTTCACGACGATCGGCCTCGACTACGGGTTCGTCATCGGACTGGGCCTGGGCCTGCTGACGATCATTCCCTATCTCGGGACCGCGGTGGGATTTGCAGTCGCAGCACCGCTCGCCTGGCTCCAGGACGGGGGCGGCCTGGGGCTCGCCGCGCTCACCGTCGGAGTTCTGGCCGCGGTCCAGCTCATCGAGAGCTGGTTCCTGACTCCGAAGATCATGGGAGGCCAGACCGGACTGCACTGGATGGCGATCCTCGTCGCCGTGCTTTTTTGGGGAAGCGCCCTCGGAGGGTTCACTGGAACCCTGCTCGCGATTCCACTGACCGCTTTCGCGGCTTCCGCATGGCGGCTGATCCGCGAGCGCTACCTCGTGGAGGTCGTGTAGGAAGGAGGGGCCGGCCCGAGCGGCGGGAGAGATCTCCGGTTCAGCCGAGAACTTCCCTGAGGGCGCCGGCGACCGCGTCCGCGATCTGCTCCAGATCGTCCGTGGTCGAGCACACCGGCGGAGCGCAGACGAAGACTTCGCCGCGCATCCGGCTGAACACGCCGCGGTCGTCGATCGCTCGGAGCAGGCGGGGCCCCACCTTTTCGCTCGCCGGAAACAGCGTCCGGCTCTCACGGTCGGCGACGATCTCGACCCCCGCCATGAGCCCCTTCCCGCGCACCTCGCCGACATGGGGGTGTCCGGCCACTGCCCGGTGGAGGGTTTCGAGCAGCACCGCGCCCTTCTCGGCAGCTCGGGCAACGAGACCTTCGGCTTCGATGATGCGGAGGGTCTCGAGCGCGACGGCACAGGACACCGGATGGGCGCTATAGGTGTACGCGTGCATCCAGACCGGACTTCCACCGTCCCCTCCGCCGTCCAGGGTTTCGGCTACCCGGTCCGAGAGCCCGATCCCCCCGAGCGGGATATAGCCCGAGGTGATGCCCTTGGCGAACTGCATGATGTCCGGCTCGATCCCCCAGTGGGTGAGACCGAACATCGAGCCGGTGCGTCCGAATCCGGTGATGACTTCGTCGGAGACGAGGAGCACTTCGTACCGATCGCAGATCTCGCGAATCCGGGGGAAGTAGTCGTCGGTGGGGACGATCACTCCCCCCGCCCCCTGGACCGGCTCGGCGAGGAACATGGCTACGGTGTCCGCGCCTTCCTCGAGAATCGCCGCTTCGAGTTCGTCGGCGGCGGCCTCGCCGCGGGTCTTGCCCGGGAGCGGATCGTAGAAATACGGATAGGGAGAACCGATGTGCCGGAAGCCCGGAATCCGGGGCTCGAACATGGGCCAGTAGGCGCTGATCCCGGTGGCGCACATCGCCGCCAGGGTGACCCCGTGGTAACCCCAGATCCGGGAGATGACCTTGGTTTTCTGGGGCTTGCCCTGGACTTTCCAGTAGTAGCGGGCGGTCTTGATGCTGGAATCGGTGGATTCTCCGCCGCCGGAAGTGAGGAAGAATCGGTTGATGCCGGGATAGGCGATTTCTGCCAGTTTGGCAGCGAGCGCGATCGCCTGGCGGTTCGAACTGCCCGCATAGCCCGAGGCATAGGCGAGCTCGCGCATCTGGTCGGCCGCCGCCTGCGCCAGTTCGGTGCGCCCGTGTCCGAGGAACACATTCCAGAGACCGGAAAGGCCGTCCACATATTCCTTCCCGTCGGCATCGAAGAGCCGGGCCCCTTCGCCGCGGACCCAGACATGACCGCCGGCGACCACCTGTTTGCTGTGGATGGGGTGGATCAGGTGCTCGGCATCGCGCTCGAGCAGGCCCGCTTTGCCGATTTCGGACATTCGCCTTCCTGTTTCAGGAGCCGACCCGGCGCCCCGCCGCCCGATGGCCGACGGCGAGGGCCTCCGGCGAAGTCACGATGAAAACGCGGAATCCCTGCTCGATCCGGGCGGCGATGTCCTCCGGTCCGGCAGTGATCCCGCAAGGTACCCGGACCTGCTGGCAGGCCGAGAGCACGGTCTGGATGGCCGCTTCCACGGCGTCCCGGTCTCCGCCGTAGGCGCGGCGCAGGTCGCCGGGTCCGGGGAAGGCCACGCTCACCCCCGGCACGCTCACGATTTCCAGGGCATTCGCGACCCCGACCCGGTCCTCGATGAGCACCATGCTGATCAGTTCACCCGAGCCGGCGAGGGGCCAGACATCGGCGTGCGCCGCGTAGTCCTCGGCGGACACTCCGAAGACGCGAGCCGCCTCGGGGTCGAAATCGCCCCGCAGTCCGCCCACTCTCCGAGGCCGCATGGAGGCCACGGCGTACTCCGCTTCGGCAGCGGTTTCCACATGCGGGAAGACGATGGCGTAGGCGCCGGCATCGAGTCCCGCGGCACTCCGTTCCGCCGCCTGTTCGCGTCCGTCCCGGAGGGGCGGAATCCGCAGCGCGAGGGGATGCGGGTTGGCCGGTCCCCTGCCCTCCGCGGGAGAGAGCGCCTCTTGGTAGGCAGCCATTTCCGGAATATCGAACGGGCCGGTTTCCATGGAGTAGAAGACGAAGTCGGCCAGGCTCTGCCGTGCCATCTCCCTGGCGGTCTCGGGCGTCTTCTCCCCGGAGAAGATGCCGAACACGACCTGCCCGTCGGCGAGCAGCGAAGCGATCCGGTTCCATTCGGGACCGGTCGAAGTTTCCCCGATCGAGGTTCCCCCGGCCGAGGTTCCCCCGGCCGGCGACTCTTCCTCCGGGGCCGCCGCGGCCGCCTTGCGATCTCCCCCCGGAGCGGCGCCGAAGAGAACTCCCGAAGTCAGGATCAGCACGAGTCCGAGGACCCCGAGCAGCGGCGCTGCCTCGGACAGCGGAGGGAGAAACGACGGATTCCTCATGGAGAGGTCGGCTATCCTAATGGTTGGGGGGCGGAAGGTCCCGCTCCTGCAGTATCCGCCGCGCTCCCGGTTCTCTCCGAAGGTTCCGGGCGCCTCGACAGCACCGAGGAATTCCTCCCATGTCCACCGTCACTCTGGGCGGCGCTCCCTTCGCGATCTCGGGCGAAATCCCGCGCGTCGGGAACGCCGCTCCCGAATTCACCCTCACCGGGAGCGATCTCGGCGAGGTGTCGCTCGCCGACTACGCCCGAAGGAAATTGGTCCTCAACATCTTTCCGAGCGTGGACACTCCGGTATGCGCCGCGTCGGTGCGGCGCTTCAACGAAGCTGCCGCCGGCCTCGAAGAGGTCTCGGTCCTTTGCGTCTCGCGCGACCTTCCGTTCGCCCAGAGCCGTTTTTGCGCGGCCGAGAACATCGAGGGAGTCGCCTGCGCCTCCGAGATGCGCGACCACGCCTTCGGCGAGGCCTACGGCCTCCGCATCACCGAAGGGCCCTTGGCCGGCCTCTTCGCCCGGGCGGTCGTGGTGGTGGACGGCGACGGAACGGTCCTCCACTCCCAGCTCGTTCCCAAGATCGAGGACGAACCCGATTACGACGCCGTACTGGCGGTCTGCGCCTGATCTGCCCTCCGAGCGGCCCCCGCTCCCGAGCAGAAGGTTCCGGGTTGGATTCCGGTCGGGGACCCTCGACCGGGAGCCCCTCGCTACTCGGCAATGCCGTGTGACTTCGTCCACGGGCTGCTAGAATTCAGGTGTCGCTTCTTCGTGCGCCCACCCATCTGAGATCTTGACCGAAGCGCAGGAAGGGATCGACGATTCGGCGTCGGCAACGGACCGGAAATCGACCCGCGACGCTGTGCCCGAGAGGGATTTCGAGCAAGGCGAACTGGTTTTCTACCCCCAGATCGGCCATTGCGATGTGGGAGAAGTGATCAGCGACGATCATACGGGCCTCGACCTGCTCGAACTCACTCCGCAGGAATTCGAGGCTGGCAATCGCATCCTGGTCCCCTTGGGCCATCTGGCGAACCGAGGCATCCGGCGGGCGGGCGATACCCCGGGGATGATCGAAGAGATTCTCGGCTCCGACTTCGAGCCGACCATCGAAGACGCCGCCGAGCGGCTGGATCTGATCACCGCGCAGGAGCGGGAAGGGACCGTCGGGAGCCTCGCTCTGGCCCTGAAGCGGCTTCACCTGCGCCACGAGATGAAGACCATCAGCCGTGACGAAGAAAAGCGCCGGGCCCGCATCCGCAAGTGGCTGGTGGTGGAATACATGACCGAGAAGCAGGGAACCCCCGGACAGGCACAAGCAGCGATCACTCGCCTCCTGGCCCGGACCATGAACGCCGTCCGGGAGCGGGAGCGGGAAGCGGCGCGCGAGCAGCGTCGCAAGGAACGGGCCGAGCGCAAGGCCGAGGCGGAACGCCGCACCCGCCGCCGGCAAGGCCGGAACTGAGCAGGCGGCGAAGCGCCGGTCGCCGCGACTGCCGGAAGCCATCGGCTGCCAGGCCGCCGCGGACAGAAATGTCGAGCCGCTCGCTCTTCGCCCCGCCGCCGACCCCGCCTCTCGCGGCCCCCGAAGCTTCGCCGCCAGCGCCTGCTCCACAGGCGATTTCCGTTCCAGCGAAGCCGCGGATCGAGCGAAATCCCGTTCTCCGCACCGGCTCGGCCGAATCCCCCTATACGGTGGCCGGACTCAGTGAGCAGGTGCGGGAGATTCTCCAAGACGGATTCCCGAGGAGCCTGTGGCTCGAAGGGGAAGTGTCCCAGGCCACCGAGCGAAACGGCCACTGGTACCTGACTTTCCGCGAAGAGAAGTCCGTTCTCGAAGCCGTCGCCTGGGCGAGTGATGCCCGGCACTTCCGCTTCGAGCCCCGGCAAGGCGACCGGGTGCGGACTCTCGGCCGGCTGCGCGCCTATGCGGGGAGGAGCCGCTACCAGCTGCAGATCCGACAGCTGGAACGCGCCGGCATCGGCTTGCTGCTGCAAGAGCTCGTCGAACGCGAAAAGCGTCTGGAAGCCGAAGGGCTCTTCGACGACGCGCTGAAGCGCAGAGTCCCCTACCTGCCGCTCCGGATCGGCCTGCTGACTTCGGTGGGGAGCGACGCCTGGGCGGACTTCATGAAGGCCGCCCGCACCCGTTTCCCCGGCGTGCTGATCCGCGAACACGACACCCCGGTCCAGGGAGAGCGGGCACCCGCAGCGCTGGCCGCCGGGATCCACACCCTCGGTCGGGAACGCCTCGATGTGATCGTCGTCGCGCGCGGCGGCGGATCGGTCGAGGACCTCCTCCCCTTCAGCGACGAAGCGGTGGTGCGCGCCGCGGCAGCCTGCCCGGTCCCGCTCGTGAGTGCGATCGGCCACGAACAGGATCGCCCCCTGCTCGATCGGGCCGCCGACCGCCGCGTCAGCACGCCCTCGGCGGCGGCGAGGGAGCTTCTTCCCGAGCGAAGCGAGCTGCTCCGTGAAATCGCCGAGCACCGGAGAGAATCCGGGTTCTCGGCTCGTCAGCGGATCACCGCCGCCAGGCAGCGCCGCAATGCGTTTTCGACCCATCGCGTGATGGCGGCGCTCCCCGCCTGGATACTGGGTGAAACTCGAAACCGCGCCCTCGATCGTACCGGGGCGCAGCACTGCGCTCACGGTGCGCTGCGGCGGCGCGGGGAGCGCCTCGGCCGCATCCTCCTGCGCATCGAGAAGAACCACCCGCAGCGGTGGCTCGCGGACCAGCGCACCCAGCTCGGCACGATCAGCGGCCGCCTGGCCGGGCTGTCCCCCTGCAGGGGACCGGAAGCGCGTCTCGCGGCGCTCCGACCCCGGATCGCGGCCGAGCCGCTTCGTCACTCGGTAGGCTCGCTGAGCGCAGCCGTGGAGGCCGACCGGGCCGGCTTCCGCCGCGCCGCCGCAGGAAGGATCGAGCGCTGCTGTTCGACCGTCCGCGCTTTGCGCGGCCAGCTCGACGCGCTCGATCCGCGCGCGGTGCTGCAGCGCGGTTACAGTCTCGTGCTCGATTCCGGCGGCCGGGCGGTGCTCTCCCCTGCGCAGGTCTCGATCGGCGACCGTTTGCGCCTGCTGCTCGGCGAGGGAGAGCTGGGCGCCACGGTCGAGAGTATCCGCCGCGAGTCCACGACGGATGGAGCCGGGGCCCCGCCCCGCGAACCGGAGGAAGAGCACCCGTGAACGAACACTCCGCTGCCCCCACGGAAGCCGACCCCAGCACAAACGCCAGCACAAACGCTGGTCGGGAGCAGACCTTCGAGACGATCGAGGCACAGCTCGAAGCGATCACCGAGAAGCTCGAGGAGCCGACCGTGCCTCTCGAGGAAAGGCTTCGGTTGCACGCCCGGGCCGTCCGGCTGCACGCAACGCTCGAAGGGAAACTCGACGCCGCCGAGAAGGCGATCCAGGCGGCAGAGAAGGCCGCCGTCCCGGCCGAGCCGGACGGCGAGCCCTATGAGGCGGTTCGCGACCGGCTGGCCGAGATCGTGAACGCACTCGAAAACGAGGAACTGCCGCTCGACCGGGTCGTTGCGCTCCATCTCCAGGCAGGCCAGCTGGCGGCGCGGTGCGAAACCATTCTGAAGACCGCCCGGACGCAGCTCGATGCAGTTGCCGAGCCGCCCTCCGACGGCTCCGAGGAGCCGGATCCGGCCCCCGTCCCTCGCGCGGACCCAGGCTCGGCCGAAGAGTGGGACGATCCACCGCCCTTCTAACAGCCTGCGCCGCAGAAAACGATGACCCCCATACGGAGCAGGTCGATTCGTCGATGACCACTACATATGGTGGTAGATCGTGCTTGGAATCGTTCGCCGGCACAGGCTGCCAGCCCTTGTCCCCGAGCTCGCCAAGGCTCTCCCTCGACACCTTCTTCGACCGCTCCCTCGGAGCCGAGCAGTGACGAGCCGCCGCGCGAACTCGACCACTTTCTCGCTTCCTGTGCACAGGAGGTGGAGGCCTTTCTCGATGGTGCGCTGCCGCCGGCGAACGGTGTTTTCGGCTCGTTGGGCCGGGCCATCCGCTACGCGGCGCTCGGCGGCGGCAAGCGGGTTCGGCCGGCGCTCGCCATGGCCTCGGCGCTCGCCGTCGGCGGGCAGAGGAAGGATGCGCTCGCCGCCGCCGCCGCAGTGGAGATGATCCACACCTATTCGCTGATCCACGACGACCTGCCGTGCATGGACGACGATGACCTCCGCCGTGGAAAGCCGACCGTTCATATCCGGTTCGGGGAGGCGATCGCGGTTCTCGCCGGGGATGCGCTCCACACCCTGGCTTTCACGGTGCTTTCGGGGAGTGAAGCACCGGAAGCGGTGCGCCTCGAATCCGTTCGGCGTCTCGCCGAAGCCGCCGGACCCGCCGGGATGGCAGGAGGGCAGGCGCTCGACATGGAAGCCGAGACCCGCTCTCCCGGCGCCCGCGGACTGGAATCCATCCATCGCGCGAAGACGGGGGCCCTGTTCGGCGCTTCTACCGCGCTCGGCACCCTCGCCGGCGGCGGCGATCCGGCGCAGGTGGAAACGGCGGCCCGTTTCGGCGTGGAGCTAGGGCTCGTCTTCCAGATCGTGGATGACCTCCTCGACGAAGAGCAGCCGAGCGCGGCGCTCGGCAAGGCTTCCGGGAAAGATCGGGCCGCCGGAAAGGCGACCTACCCGGCGATCCACGGACGAGCGGCAGCGCGTGCCGAAGCCTGCCGGCGGGCGGCTGCAGCGGGCCGGATGCTCGCATCATGGAAAGACCGGGCGGCCGATGCGTCGAGCTGCCGCGGGGTGAGACTGCTCGGGCTGCTGGCCGAGCGCGTGGTGGCTCGAACCACCTGATTCCTCCCGTGGCCGCGAAGACGACGACCCGTCCCCGCCTCCGGAACCGGGGCGCCGCCTCGGAATCGGGACGCCGCTTCCGCCCGCCGACTGGACGCCCGCTTCGGATCGGTATCGTCGCCAAGACCACTGCGCCCGAGACCGGGGACACCATGCGCGGACTCACGCGCTGGCTCGAGAGCCGCGGCGCCCGTCCCGCGCTGGAAGCAGATCTCGCGGAACGGGCGGGCTGGACCGGGGAGTCGTTTCCGCTCCCGGAAGTGGCGAAGGAGCGAGACTTCGCTCTGGTCCTCGGCGGAGACGGCACCCTGTTGTCGGTGGCGCGCGCGATGGGAATCCACCAGATCCCCATCTTCGGAGTGAACCTCGGAAGCCTCGGCTTCCTGACGAACGCGCCGCTCGACCAGCTCTATCCGGGGCTCGAAATGATCCTGGAGGGCGAGGGGGTCCTGGATGGACGATCCACCTTTCGGGCCGCCCTCTTCCGGGGAGGGGAAGTCGTCCGCGAGGATCTGGCCGTGAACGATGTGGTCATCACCGGAAGCGCCATCGCGCGCGTGATCGAGGTGCGGATCACCAGCAGCCTGGGATTCGTGGCGACGGTACACGGCGATGGAGTCATCGTGGCGACCCCGACCGGTTCCACCGCCTACAACCTCGGCGCCGGCGGGCCGGTGGTTCACCCGGCGGTGGATGCCCTCATCCTGGCGCCCATCGTCCCCCTCACCCTGACCCAGCGGCCAGTGGTGTTTCCCGACAACGAAGAGCTCTCTCTGACCCTCAGGGGTCGAAAACGGCAGGTTCGGGCGACCTTCGACGGTCAGGAGAGCGAGAAGATGGAGCTTGGCGATGTGCTCAGAGTCCGGAAATCGGAAGTGAGGCTCCAGCTACTCGGCCTGCCGGATCAGAACTACTTCCGGGTCCTGCGCAAGAAGCTGCTCTGGAGCGCGCTGCCTCCCAAGCGGGCGCGTGCGGTCGCGCCCACTCCCCCCGACCAGGGAAACGAGTCCGGCGTGAAGGTCGGCATCGCTCGCTCGGGTGTCTCTTCATGAACACCTCTCTCGGGAGTCCGTCTCCCCCAAGCCCAGTATCCAGAATCGGGAGAGAGGGGGTGTCCCCTTTTCTCAGGAAGTGAGAACTCCCATCCGAATCGCTGTCAGCAGCCTGTGGAAGTCGCGCGAGCCCCAACCCCGCCCGAGAGAGCCTCGACCCCCAGTCCGTGGCCTAAAAAACACCTGTTGCGACCGAAGCTCCGCTTCGGGCGCGGCACAGCGGGGGTATGTGTGAAAGGGGGTCCACCCCCTTTCACAGAATTCGTGACTCGGAATCCGAAATCGCTGCCTCCGGCAGCAGTTCGGATTCCCGGCGCAGAGCGCCGAGCGTTCCGGGAGCGGGGCGTCCCGCTCTTCCCACGAGAGTGCGAGACGACATCACGCCCCGAGAGAGAGCCTCGACCCTCTCCGTGGCCTAAAAAACACCTGTTGCGACCGAAGCTTCGCTTCGGCGCGGCGCAGCGGGGGTATGTGTGAAAGGGGGTAGACCCCCTTTCACAGAATTCGTGACGCAGAATCCGAAATCGCTGCCTCCAGCAGCAATTCGGATTCCCGGCGCGAAGCGCCGGGCGTTCCGGGAGCGGGGCGTCCCGCTCTTCCCACGAGAGTGCGAGACGACATCACCCCCCGAGAGAGAGCCTCGACCCCCAGTCCGTGGCCTAAAAAACACCTGTTGCGACCGAAGCTCCGCTTCGGGCGCGGCGCAGCGGGGGTATGTGTGAAAGGGGGTCCACCCCCTTTCACAGAATTCGTGACTCGGAATCCGAAATCGCTGCCTCCGGCAGCAGTTCGGATTCCCGGCGCGAAGCGCCGGGCGTTCCGGGAGCGGGGCGTTCCGCTCTTCCCACGAGAGTGCGAGACGAAATCACGCCCCGCTCCCGGAACGCTCAGTGTTCGAGTCGGTTGACGACCCGGAACACTCCGGGAGTGCTCCGGGCGATGGACTCGAGGATCCGCGATTCGATGGAGCTGCGCACGACTCCGGTCAGCGCCACCACCCCGCGCGAGACCACGATGTGGATCGGTGGATTCACGCGGTTCGCGCGGTCCGAGAATCGCGGGTCCCGGTATATCCGGTAGTACAGGGCGCTCCGGAGGTCCTGGTCGTTGGGGGACAGCGGTAGCACCTCAATCCGGTTGTCCACGCTTTTCACTCCGAAGACCCGGGCGACCCGGCTCTCGATCTCCGTCTTCTTGAAAGGCTCGGTGACGGCGCCGATGAGCACGATCTCGTACGGTTCCTCCATCCCGAAGTTGATGTCGTCGAACACCGTGTAGTACGAGTAGCGCAGGACCGCACGGCGGACACCCTCGACGAGATCCTCCATGCTCTCCGGCTCGGCGATTTCGAGGTCGGGATCCACTGCAACCACTCCGGCCACCGACTCGGCTCGTTCCACCACCTCGCGCCATTCCCAGGCGTTCGCGACCTGGCCGGTCAGTCGGACCACGCCTTCGTTCACACTCACGCGGGGATCCTCGGCCTCGAGGTCCGCCGCGGCAATTCCGGCGGCCACCTCAGCGCTCACCGCGGCATCGGCGCGGGACGCAGTCCCGGGTTCGGCCGCGGGGGGCGGCGAAGCTTCGGCCGCTTCCAACCCCTCTGCCTCCCGGTTCCGAACCGCCGCTTCGCCCACCTCCGTCTTCCGGTCGCTCGCAGACTCCGACTCCGGATCCGCGGGACCTAGGGGATCGAGCACGACGATTTCGGTTTCGACCGCAGTGACACCCTCCACGAAGAGCGCGATCTCGACGACCCGCAAGCGGGTCGCCTCGTCCAGCACTTCGCCGGACAGAATCGCCACGCCGTCGCTCACCTCCACTTCGAAGAGGCCGACGGCCAGATCGGCCGCTTCGATAGCTTCGGCGATCTCCTCGGTGAGCCGGGTGTCGGACCGGGGCTGCTCCGCAGCGGAAAGGGGAAGCGCCGACACGGCGAACAGCAGTAATGGGAACAGGTTGCGCATGATTCTCGACCTCATCGTTTTCGGACTTCTCGAGAAACGCAACTGTCATGCCGCAGCACGACTGCGGGCAGTCCGTTCCCGGAGCGGCGCGAGCTTCCGGACCGGGGTTCTCCCGGTGGGGCCCCGGCTGAACCGCTTCGCTCTTCATTGCAAATCCGTCGGAATACGCCCGGTATGCCTCCCGATTCGCGCCTTGTCCGCCGGGGGCCTCCCCGATCTCGGGGCTCGCGCCACTTTATCCACAGGCTGCTAGTCTCGTCCCCATGGGCGAACGACCCCGCCGCTACTGGCTGATGAAGAGCGAACCCGAGGCCTACAGCCTCGACGACCTCGAGCGGGACAAGACGACTCACTGGGACGGCGTCCGGAACTTCAAGGCACGCAATCTGATGAAGGACATGGAGATCGGCGACGGAGTGCTCTTCTACCACTCGAACGCCAAACCTCCCGGCATCGCCGGGGTCGCGCGAGTCTCCCGGAAAGCGTATCCGGACTTCACCCAGTTCGATCCGGACTCGAAGTACCACGACCCGCGCGCCACTCGAAAGAAGCCGTGGTGGTACATGGTGGACATCGAGTTCGTCTCGCGCTTTCCCGAAGAGATCGCACTGCCGGTGCTCCGCCAGCTGCCCGAGCTCGAAGGCATGGCTCTCCTGAAACGGGGTCAACGGCTTTCCGTGCAGCCGGTGACCCCCCAGGAGTGGGCGTTCCTCCTCGATTTCGGCAGGCGCGGCCGAAGCCGCGGCGGCTGAATTCGGTAGCCCCGCGGAAACTCTCCGGGCGGCAGGCGGGTCGCCGCGGCGCGTTCACGAGGCCCCTGCCCCGGTACACTTTCCGCTGTTTTCTCTTGGAGGCCTTCATGTTCCCACGCGCCGCGCTCACCGCACCGCTCCTCGCCCTCACCGCCGCCTCCGCCGCTGCCCAGGAAGTCGGCGCCTGGGACGACCGCATCCAGGATGCCGTCTCGCACCATGAGGAACAGTCGGTCGCCTTTCGCCACCAGGTCCACCAGTTCCCCGAACTCGGAAACCGCGAATTCGAGACCGCGCGTCTCGTTGCGGAGCATCTCCGCGAGCTCGGTTTCGATGAGGTCCGCGAGGGAGTCGCCCACACCGGCGTCGTCGGTGTGTTGCGGGGCGGCAAACCGGGCGCAGTCGTCGCGGTCCGCGCCGACATGGACGCTCTGCCCGTCACCGAGGACACCGATTTCGAATTCGCTTCCACCGTCAGAACGACATACAACGGTCAGGAAGTCGGGGTCATGCACGCCTGCGGGCACGATGTCCACACCGCGGTGCAATACGGAGTCGCCTCGGTGCTCGCCGGAATCCGGGAGGACATTCCCGGAACGATTCTCTTCATCTTCCAACCCGCCGAAGAAGGCCCCCCGCCGGGCGAAGAGGGAGGCGCCGAGCTCATGGTCCACGAGGGCGTCTTCGACGATCCCCGGCCGCAGGCGATTTTCGGACTCCACACCCTGTCCGGACTACCGCTCGGAGTGATCGGGTTCACTCCGGGGCCAGCGCTCGCTGCGGTGGATCACTTCCAGGCGACGATCACCGGCGTGCAGACCCACGGCGCGCAGCCGCAGGCGGGAGTGGACCCGGTCGTGATGGCGGCGCAGACGATCCTCTCGCTGCAGACCATCGCCTCCCGGAATGTCCACCCGCTCCAGCCGGTCGTGGTGACCGTAGGCATGGTGAACGGAGGCCAGCGCTTCAACATCATCCCGGAATCCGTTGCGATCGAGGGGACCGTTCGGACCTACGACCCCGAAGTGCGTGATCTCGTGGAAAGGCGAATGCACGAGGTGCTCGGCGGAATCACCGCTTCCGGCGGCGGCTCCTACTCCCTGACCTACGACCGCGGCTCCCCCGCAACGATCAACGATCGGGAGCTCACCGCCGAGAGCATTCTCACGGTCCGGCAGATCGTGGGCGCCGACAACACCCAGGAGCTCGATCCGACGATGGGCGGTGAGGACTTCTCCTACTTCGCGAACGAGGTCCCGGGGTTCTTCTACCGGCTCGGGATCCATCGCGAAGGGACCCGGACCGGTCCGCACCACTCCCCGTTCTTCCGTGCTGACGACGATTCGGTGGCGATCGGGATGCGGGTGATGTCCAACCTCCTGGTGGATTACCTGCTTCGGAACGCCTCCTGACTACGGACCGCCGTCCTAGCAGCCTGTGGATGAAGTGGCGCGAGCCCCAAGATCGGGGAGGCGCCCGGCTGACAAGGCGCGATTCGGGAGGCATACCGGGTGTATTCCGACCGAATCGCAACGCCGAGCCAAGCGTTCAGCCGGGATGCATCGCCGGTCGACGGCCGTGTGACTTCGTCCACAGGCTGCTAACAGCCTGTGGATGAAGTGGCGCGAGCCCCAAGATCGGGGAGGCGCCCGGCTGACAAGGCGCGATTCGGGAGGCATACCGGGTGTATTCCGACCGAATCGCAACGCCGAGCCAAGCGTTCAGCCGGGATGCATCGCCGGTCGACGGCCGTGTGACTTCGTCCACAGGCTGCTAACAGCCTGTGGATGAAGTGGCGCGAGCCCCAAGATCGGGGAGGCGCCCGGCTGACAAGGCGCGATTCGGGAGGCATACCGGGTGTATTCCGACCGAATCGCAACGCCGAGCGAAGCGTTCAGCCGGGATGCATCGCCGGTCGACGGCCGTGTGACTTCGTCCACAGGCTGCTAACCCACCACCCGAACCCGCACCCGTCGAGCTCCGCCGGGCAGGTAGGCGAGCGGAAGGTCCTCGCGCTCGACGGTCTCGAGACTCGACGGATCGGCCCCGGCGGCGACCGCCCGAGACTTCGCTTCACGGGTCGCCGTTTCGAACGCCTCCTGGCGGCTGACTCCGTGGAACACCCGGTCCACTTCGCCTCCGATTCGGGCGATCGCGGCACCGACGGCATTGGCGACGCCGGCGTGCGGGACCGTGACCGTTTCCGAAATCCCGTCGAGCTCTGGCGGAACCAGAAACGCGGCTCCTCCAACGGCCACCAGAGGACGCTCGCGGGCGTCGGGTTTCATCCGATCCACCGCCTCGGCGATCCGCCCTCGAACCGCAGCGGCGAAGCGCCGGACGCTCTCCGCGGGCAACCGGGAGACGCGGCGGGGATCCCCGACCTCGGTCCAACCGGCAGCGACTCCGAAGTCGGTAGCAGTGGGCGTCTTCCCGCCGAAGACGAGCCCCTGCTCCATCAACCGGAACCCCACACTCTCCGGTCCGATCCGAATTCCGTCCGCTGAAACCAGGCTCCCGCCGCCGAGTGCGAGCGAGATCAGATCGGGCATCCGGAACAGGGTCCGCACCCCGCCCACTTCCACTTCCCGCGGTGCCTCCCGCGGGAAGCCGCCGCGCAGGTAGCCCACATCGGTGGTGGTCCCGCCCGCATCCACGACCACCGCATCCGCGGCGCCGGAGAGGAAAGCCGCGCCGGTCATGCTGTTCGTGGGGCCCGAGGAGAGACTCAGCACCGGGAACTCGCGAGCCGCCGAAGCGCCGGCGATCGTGCCGTCGTTCCTGGAGAGGAACAGCGGTGCGCCCGTGCCCGCCTTCTCCATCGCTTCGGTGAATCCGGCCGCCGCCCGGCCCGCGAGCGGCCGGAGCGCGGCGTTCAGGAGGCCGGCGTTTTCACGGCCGAGCAGTCCGATTCGGGAAAGCCGGCGAGACTCGGTGATGGACACCTCCGGGTACTCCTCCCGGAGGATCTCGGCGGCCCGGGCTTCGTGGCTCCCGTCGAGCGGAGAGAACACCGCGCAAAGCGCGATCTCCCGGATGCCGGCCTTTCGGGTTTCGCGCGCCGCTGCGCGAACCGCAGCCTCGTCGAGCGGGACGATGGGCCTTCCGTCACATTCATGGCCTCCCTCGACCAGGAAGACCGGCCCGCGGACGCGGCGAGCGAGTCCCGGGGGCCAGTCACAGAACGGAGGGAGGGAGGCGCTCGCCGGAAGCCCGATCCGAACCGCCGCCACCCGCTCGAGACCCGAACCGGTCAGTACCGCGTTCGTGAAGTGGGTGGTTCCGATCACCACCCGGGCGGCATCGGGTGCCCGGTCCGCATCTCGGAGAACCCCGCGAAGAGCGGCGGCGATCCCCGCGGTGACATCCTCGGTCGTCCGGGTCTTGACCGCAGCGAGCACTTCGGCTCCGCTCATCAGCACGGCATCGGTGTGGGTGCCCCCGACATCCACTCCGACCCGCGGGCGGGGCGGCGGCGAAGCGGTGCTCACCGGAACAGCGGCTGAAAATCGAAGTCGAAGCCGAAGGCCCTCGGCCCGACGAGATCGAGCGCTGCCGGGGTCTTGAGCGCTGCCGGAACGTCGAGAGCGATCACCCGCACCCGCTGGCCGTACGCGATCACTTCGGTCCCGAGCGCCTCTCCGGTCCCGGAGTCCAGAACGCAAAGAATCTCCGGGGTCGTCCCGACGGGCTCGCCGTCACGGAGAGCGACCGCGAACTCGTTCTGGAAATGGAGATCCATGGTGGCGCCGCGGTCCTCACCGAGCCCCGCGATCCGCGCGGTTCCGCGCAGGAATCCCCGGGTCGTGAGACGCTCGATATCGGACACTTTCCCGGCGAAGAGCGAAAGTCCGCCCTCCCCGGCGAGCACCGCTTCCACCGGATCCTCGTGCCGCTCACGCGCTCGGCGCAGGGCCGCGCCGATCCGGAGCGCCCGGGTCACGGACCCCTGGACCGCGAAGTCCTTGACTTCGCGACCAGTCCGCGGAGCCTTCGCGGTGGCGGCGATGGATCCCACCTCGGTCACCGCAACTCGGCCGAGCCGCTCCTGCCATTTCCAGCTCGCTGCTCGGTCCACGATCACGATGTTGTCCCGGATATCGGCGAGACAGAACGGGTAGTTCCTGAGCCCCGCTACTGCGAAGGTGGTCATCTGCGCCTCGGGGAACGCCCGCCCCATGGAGTCGGCATCCACCACGGGAAGCGCGGTCCGCGCCGCCACCAGGAAACTCTGGAGTGCGTTGGAACCGCCGATCTCGAGCGACATCACCGCCGCGAAGGGCCGACCGAGCCGTTCCGCGAGCACTCGCACCGGGCGGGCCGCGATCTCGGGATCCGGCAACCGTTCCTCGCCGACGAGTGGAGCCCCCATGGTCGAAACCACCGCCACCAGATGATCGTCGTCGAGTGCCTCCGACGGGATCAACCGAGGGCGAAATCCACGCTTCGCCTCCTGACGCAGGTTCAGCAGCGAGTGGTATGGATCGCCGCCGCCCCCGGCGCCGAGAATCCAGGCTCCGGCCGCGAGATCCTCGATCTCGAAGGCATGAAGCTCCCGTTCGCCCGCAAACACCGGCGAGCGATGCTAGGAGTCTGCGCCGCAGGAAGGTTGGGGCGGATCGGGGGTTCGGGAGCGCGTGGGAGATTCGGGGGTTCGGGAGCGCGTGATCGGAGTCATGGGGCGGGATCGCGCAGTTTTCGGGCGGGAGGGGAGTTCGGGAAGGCGCTCCGGAGGGCCATTGGGCGCCAGGGCGGGGCGGGGCAGGCGTTTACGCTGCCAGCAACCCCGGGAGCCGTCGCAGGTTCAACGCCAGGCAGACCAGGTCCCACTCTCCTTGCGCCTTGCGCAGCCCCCGGAAGCTGAACCGCCGGAACCCCATCACCTCCTTGATCCACCCGTGGGGCGCCTCGGACAGCCACTTCCGCGCCGCGTAGATCTTTCGCCCGGCGTGAGCCGCCAGTTTTTCTCTCATCCGGCGGGTCGCCGGGTGATGCTTCGCGGGAGTGCCCGCCGCCCGCTTCCGCCCTTCCCGTCCGACGGCGACATACCCGTCTATCCCGCGGGTTTCCAGCAGTGCCAGGTCCCGCTCGTTGCAGTATCCGGCATCAGCCAACACCACCGCCGGCACCGCGCCCAACTCTTCTCGCACCCGGTCCAGCAGCGCCGGCAGCTGCCCCTGGTCGCCCGCATTCGCCGTCAGCTGGTTCGACACCACCAGCTGGTTCTCTCCGTCCACCGCCATCTGCGCGTTGTAGCACTGCTGGAACCCCTCGGCGCTCGTCTTCATGATCCGGCTCTCGGGGTCGGTGAAGTTCCCCTGCGCTTCCGCCTTCGGCTCCCCATGCGCGCGCTGGTAGCGCCGACCGTTCCCCGGACTGTGGGTCTGTCCGGGGACCCGCCCCCGCGCCTCGTCCCGCGCCCGCTGCTCCGCTTCCAGCTGCACCTTCGCCGCCCGGATCGCCGCCAACCGATCCTCCCGGCGCCGCAGCTCAGCCGGCAACTCGTCGCCGCGCCGCTCCGCCCCGTGGGCTGCGTCCTCCCGCTCGTCGGTCTCTCCCGCCTGCTCCAAATATCCCGCGATCTCCGCCGCAAGCCGCCGCTCCTCGGCCAGCATCCGCCCATAACTCATCGCCTTGCGCTTGCTCGCGTTCGCCCGAACCTTCACCCCGTCCAGCGATAGCCTGCCGAAACGCACCAGCCCGCACTGCCGCGCCACCCGCACCACCTCGACGAACAACTCCCGGAAATCCCCCAGATGCCGACGACGAAACTCGCAGATCGTCCGGTGCCTCGGGAAGTTCCTCGCCGCCAGCATCCGAAACGCCACGTCCTCTTCCAGCTTCCGCGCAATCCCACGCGACGAAAACACCCCCGTCGCATAAGCGTAGATCAGCACCTTCACCATCATCCGCGGGTCATACGGCGCGTTCCGCCGCCCGTCCCCCGCATACGGCGCGTAGAACGCAGACAAGTCCAGCTCGTCCACCACATCGCTGATGTGATGCGCCAAATGCCCCTCCGGAACCCACTGCCGCAGATCCGGCGGCAACAAGAGCAGCTGCCCCGGCTGATACTGACGAAAACGCGTGCCCATCGGAACCATCCCTCCCCGGATCCGAGACGCCCTCGCCCCTTTTCCGTAAGTGTATGATATAAATGAGTTATATGCCACGCAACCGTGTCGCCCCCCGGTCCCAACTCCCGAGCAGCCCGACCGTCCGCTCGTCGCTACCACCATATGGCCCGCCCCGTTTCTGCGGCGCAGACTGCTAGCAGCCAGCTGTGCGATTCGGGGGCGGGGCGTAAAGATCGTGTTGCGTTTCGAACCCTCTATGGGAAGAGCGGGACGCCCCGCCCCCGAATCGCCCGGCGCTCCGCGCCGCGAATCCGAACTGCTGCCGCTCACGCCCCATCCCCAGATTCAGTGCGCAACCAAGCTGGATCGGGCGGCAGCGAGTCCGATTCGGTGTCACCAATTCGTGAACGGGGGTGAACCCCCTTTCACACTTTCCCACGCTGCGACGCTCCCGAAGCTCCGCTTCGGGCGCAACATGTGTTTTTCCGGCCACGGGCGAAACTCGCAGCTCTCAGGCAGGGCCTGAGGTGGTGCCGCGAATCCGCCGTGCGGGGTCCCGACCCCCTCCTGGAAGCGAATCCGCTTCTTCCCCCCCTTCGGATAGCCTCCCGACCGGGGTCCGTTTCGTGCTCGCCGTTCACTTCCTCACCATCGGACAGTCGCCGCGCCCGGATTCGGTGCCGGAGATCCTGAGTTTCCTGGGGGTTCACGCGGCCCGTATCCGGGTGATCGAGGCCGGAGCACTCGACGGACTCTCGCGGGATGAAGTGCGGGTTGGCACTCCCCGCCCCGGGGAGATGCCGCTCGTCTCGCGGCTTCGCGACGGCGAGGAAGTGATCCTCGGGGAGCGGTTCGTGGAACAGCGGATCGCAGCTCTGGTGGACCGAGTTCCTGAGGGCGACTTCGCCGCCATCCTCTGCACCGGACCGTTCTCCGGGATTCGCGAGCGGCCCGGGCTCTTGAAGGCCGGACCGATCTTCGACGAAGCCCTCCGGGCCGCCTGCCCTCAGGGGGGCACCGTGGGAATGCTCCTTCCAGAACCGCGGCAGGAGGAGGACGCGCGGCGACGGGTTCCGGCAGACAGCCGTTCGGTGATCGCCGTGGCCTCGCCCTACTCGGATCCGGAAGGAGTGGAGCGGCTCTCCGAAGAGTTCCGCGAGGCCGACCTCATCGGGCTGAACTGCCTCGGATACTCCGGAGCCCTCGCCCGCCTTCTGGAACGGAAGACCGGGAAACCCGTCGTTCTGGCGCGGCGGGCGCTGGCCGAAGCCCTGCGGGTCCGCATGGACTGAGATGATGAAGCGGCGTCATCCGACGCTGCTCGAGCCGGGGGTCCTGCTCCTCGGAGCCGGGGTCGCTCTCCTCGGCGCGGTGATCGGCATGGAGTTGCTGACGCAGGTGGGGATCACCCCGAACAGTTCGATCATCGCGGCGGTGCTCGCCATCGCGGTGGGGCGCGTCCCGCTCGCCTTCACCCGCCGCTTTCGGAGCACGGCGCGGCAGAACCTGCTGCAGACGATCATCTCGGCAGCGACCTTCGGCGGCGCGAACGCCGTGCTGCTGCCGGCCGGGATGGTCTGGCTGTTCGGGCGCCCCGACCTCGTGCCGGTGATGATCTTCGGCGCGGTACTCGGCGCGCTGCTGGACATCGCGATGCTCTATCGGCTGTTCGGCAGCCGGGCATTCCCCGAGGAGGGGCTCTGGCCGGCAGGAGTCGCCGCCGCGGAATGCCTGCGGGCCGGTGACGAGGGCGGCAGACGCGCGCGCTGGTTGCTCGCCGGAGGGGCGCTGGGCGCCCTCGGCCGCGCCGTGGGAGTGCCCGCGGACATCGTCGGAGTGTGCTGGATCGGCAACCAGGCCGCCCTCCTCATGTTCGGGCTCGGACTCCTCGCGCGTGGGTACGCACCGGATCTCTTCGGGCTGGACCTCGCCGCGTTGCACGCCCCGCACGGAGTCATGATCGGAGCCGGCGCCGTCGCGCTCTGGCAGATGGGGCGCGCGGTGCATGGCCGGCGCGCGGCACGCGAATCGGATGCTGCGGAACCGCCATCCGCCGCCGAACGGCCACCAGGCCCTTCGGTCTTCGCAGCCGGCTATGC
This sequence comes from Vicinamibacteria bacterium, assembly GCA_963422395.1. GTDB lineage: Bacteria > Acidobacteriota > Vicinamibacteria > Marinacidobacterales > Marinacidobacteraceae. Next base: position 2,141,062 of record OY729431.1, read on the forward strand.
GGGATTCGCTGCCGCCTCCGCGCTCGTTGCTCTTTCGGCCGGCCTGGCGACCGGGATGGGTGTCCTCGGGCTCCTCGCCTTCGCTGCCTTCGCAGCGGCCGCGGCGCTCATCTCCGAACTGCTGGTCGGAGTGTCGGCGATGCACTCGGGATGGTTCCCGGCGTTCGCGACCTCGCTCGTTTTCCTGCTGCTCGGAATGCTGCTCGGGTTCCCGCCGCTGGCGCTGGTCCTGCTCGCGGGCTTCGCATCCGCCACCGGACCCGCCTTCGCCGACATGGGATACGACCTGAAGGCGGGCTGGATCCTCCGCGGCAGCGGGCGAGACCCCCGACTACGAACGGGAAGGCCGACGAGCGCAGCGCGCCGCCGAGGTATTCGGACTGCTCGTCGCCTCCGGGCTCGTGTTGCTGACCTACACGGCGTATTTCGAGGCGGATCTCTTCCCGCCGTACGCCCGGGTCGCGGCGGCGACCGTCGCCGCCGGGCTCGATCCGACACTTGCGGCAGAGCTCGCGCTCTGGGCGGCACCGGGAGCGCTCCTCCAATGGCTCGGCGGAGCGAACCGACAGCTGGGAGTGTTGTTCGCCACCGGGCTCCTCATCCTGCATCCCGTCGCGGGATGGACCGCGCTCGCCGCCCTCCTGCTCCGTCGGATCGTGAGCCTTCGGACCGGGGCCCGGCTGGACGGGACTCGGTTCGTGCTCGCCGGAGGCCTGATCGCCGGAAGCGCTCTCACGAGCTTCGCCTCGGGCGCCGCTTCCAGCATGTTGCACCGCCGCTGACCGGACGGTTGGCCGGCCGACTGGGGGGGCCATCGCGGCCAACGCGAAAAGCGGTTCTCCTGTTCCGCGCAGAAGGGTTCTCCCGATCGAATCCCCGGACGGAACGCACCCGTTCGGCCCCGCGCGCCGGAAGACGGCGGTACCATCGGGCCGATGGTTGGAGGCGGCCGGTTTCGAGGCGGCCAGGCCGTTGCCGCGCTCATCGGGTCCGGCCGGTTCCGGCGAGGGTCGCCCGCGCCCTGGCGATGCCGCTTCCCGTTCTTCGGATTCTTTTCGGCCGCGCTCGCAGGGTGTGCGGGTCAGCCGGCAGGAGACGGGCCGGGGCCGCTGGTGGTGGCCGCCGATGTGGGGTTCGCCCCGCACGCGATGATGGCCGCGAACGGCGAAGTGGAAGGCTTCAATGTGGACCTCGCCCGCGAGATCGCCCGGAGTCTCGGCCGCCCGGGATACCGCATCGTGGACTCCGAGTGGTCGTCCATCTTCTCGGGCCTCTACGCGGGGAAGTTCGAGTTCGTCATCGCCCCCACCACGATCACCGAAGGCCGCGCCCACCGGGTGCTGCTGAGCGAGGGGTACCTCGACACCGACCCCGTTTTCCTGCGGCGGAGGGACGCCCCCGAGCTCGAAGACCTCGACCAGCTCCGGGGAGAGGAGATCGCGGTGAACAACGGTTCGGCTTACGACCTCTGGGCCACCGAGAACCGGGAGGCACTCGGATTCGAGGTCCTGCGCTACGGCAAGAACGCAGACGCGGTACAGGCGGTGCTCTCGGGCCGCGCCTTCGCCAATCTCGTCGGTGAATCCGTGGCGCTTTGGGCAGTCCGGAAGAACCCGGCGGTGCGCGCCGACTTCCGCATCCGCGCGGAGACCGCGTTCGCCATCGCCTTCCGGAACGAGGATCGCGACCTCCGGAACGAGGTCGAGACGATCCTGGAATGCTTGAAGGCGGACGGGACCCTCGCCCGCATCCACCGGGACTGGCTGGGCGCCGAACCCGCTCCGGGCTCGGCAGCGGTGACCCCGAGGGACGGTTTCGGCCCTCCCGGCCTTCCCGGATTCGAGGCGACGCCCGGCCGGAAACCCTGCCGGTGAGCCCGGTTCTCGAGCTTCGCGGAGTCGGCAAGAGCTTCGCTGGCGTCCCGGCTCTCCGCGACATCCAACTGACGGTCGGCGCATCCGAGCTGGTCGCGTTGATCGGCCCTTCCGGCTCCGGCAAGAGCACCCTGCTCCGCTGCTGCAACCGCCTGACGGAACCCGACTGCGGCAAGGTCTTCTTCGAGGGGCAGGAAGTGCCAGCGGGAGGCCCGGGACTCGCCCGCATCCGCCGTCGAATGGGCATGGTCTTCCAGGCATTCGACCTCTACCCGCACCTGAGCGCATTGGGGAACGCCGCACTCGCCCCCCGCCGGGCGGCGGGTCTGGGGCAGGCCGAAGCGAAGGAAGTCGCCCGGGAAGCGCTCGGGCGGGTGGGTCTCGGGGATCGGGAGCGCGCGATGCCGCGCGAACTCTCGGGAGGCCAGCAACAGCGGGTGGCCATCGCGCGGGCACTTGCACTCCGGCCCCGCATCCTGCTCCTCGACGAGCCCACGAGCGCCCTCGACCCCGAACTCGTGAGCAGCGTCCTGCGCGTGATCCGCTCGCTCAAGCAGGATGGCGTGGCCATGCTGATCGCCACCCACGAAATCGGCTTCGCCCGCGAGGCCGCCGACCGGATCGACTTTCTCGCCGAGGGACGGGTCCTCGAGAGCGGCTCCCCCGAACGAATGCTGGATCACCCCCGAACCGAGCGGCTGCGGAATTTCCTCCCGCGACTCTGAAGGGTGCGGATCTTCTTCGACCCCGAGGTTCTCGGGGCGGCTTGGCCCGCGGTCCGCTCGGGCATCGGGGTCACCCTGGGCCTCGCGCTCGCCTCGATCGCTGCCGGGACCACCCTCGGCATCGGTCTCGCTTCGATCCGCGCGTTGATCCGAACTGCTCCTCTGCGTCCGATCGGTGCGCTGATCGCCGGGTACGCCGATGTCTTCCGCGCCCTTCCGCCGCTCGTGCTGCTGGTGATCCTCTATTTCGCCGCACCGTTCGCCGGAATCGAACTGAGCGGCTTCGCCGCCTCGTTCGCCGCCCTGGGGCTTTCGCTCGGCGCTTCCGCCGAGGAGATCTGCTGGGCCGGGATCACCTCGGTGCACCGGGGCCAGTGGGAGGCGGCGCTCTCCACCGGCCTCAGTCGCACCGAAACGCTTCGGCGGGTGGTGCTGCCGCAGGCGCTGCGGCTCACGATTCCACCGCTCACCAACCGGGCGATCGCCACCGGCAAGAACACCGCCCTCGCCTCGGTGGTGGCGGTCCCGGAGGTGTTGCATCAGGCGGCCAGCGTTCAGGCACAGACCGCGAGTCCGGCGCCGCTGCTGCTCGCCGCCGGCGTCTATGTGGCGCTCTTCCTCCCTCTCGTCCGCTTCGGGCGCTGGCTCGAAAACCGTTCCGGGCCCGGATAAGCCTCCCATGTCGGAGATCTTCGAGACCTTCCTGAACCCGCGGATCATGGCGGAGAGCGCCGGGCTGCTGTTGCGCGGCCTGCTCGTCACCGTGGAGGCGTGTCTCCTCGTGATCCCGGGCGGTCTCGCATTCGGCACGGTGCTCGCGCTCGCAGGCACGCTCGCCCCCCCGAGGGTTTCTGGACTGCTTTCGTGGGCGGTGGACCTCGTGCGCGCCTTTCCGCCGCTCGTCCTCCTCGTGCTCCTGGTCCACGGACTGCCCTTCCTCGGCATCGAACCCACGCCATTGCTCGGGGTCGGAATCGCCCTCACCATCAACACCGCGGCCTACTACGGGGAGATCCTCCGAGCCGGAGTGCTGAGCATCGATCCGACCCAGTGGGACGCGGCGCGGTCCACCGGGCTCAGCACGGTCGGGACGCTCCGCTTCGTCGTGCTGCCGCAGGCATTCCGGAATGTGCTTCCCGATCTCGTCGGCAACACGCTGGAAGCGGTCAAGCTGACTTCGCTGGCGAGCGTGGTGGCGCTGCCCGATCTGCTGCGCATGGCGCGGATCGCTCAGGGAGTCCACTTCAACCCCTCCCCGCTCCTCCTCGCCGCATTGCTGTATCTGCTGCTCCTCTGGCCGCTCGCGCGGCTGGTCCGGCGCCTCGGCGGCCGCGCGGCCCTTCCCGCCTGAATGAGGAACGGTGCCCCGGAATCCGAACTCGCTGCCTCCCGAGAGATCGCCGCGACCCCCGTCCGCGGCCGAAAAAAACACAATTGCGACCGAGCCTTCGGCTCGGGCGCGGCGCAGCGGGGGAGATGGGTGAAAGGGGGTCCACCCCCTTTCACGAATTCGTGACCCAGAAGCCGAACTGCTTCCGGAGGCAGCGAGTTCGGATTCCCGGCGCGCAGCGCCGGGCGCTTCGAGAACGGGGCATCCTCCCTCCTCCCCCGAAAACGCCCGATGCCATCCTGACGCCCCGTTCCCGGACCGCTCAGGACCGTTCCGTGATCAATCGGTAGTGCTCGGGGCGCCGATGGCGGGCGAAATCGAACACATGGCGCTTGAGGTTCGCCCCGAGGTCCAGATCGCAGTCGAAAATCACGAGCTCGTCGCCCTCACCGGCGGCCTCGGCGACGATCTCTCCGTTCGGGGAGACCACCGCCGATCCGGCGATCAACCGCTGCCCGTCCTCGATCCCGGCTTTCGCCGCCGCCACCACCCAGGTCGCGTTCTGGTATGCGCCGGCCATGAGGGAGAGCCGATGGTGGAACATCCGGTGATGGGGCGCTTCTCGGTGATGGATGTTGACCTCGGGAGTGTTGTAGCCGAGCAGGACCAGCTCGACGCCCTGGAGGCCCAGGACCCGCCAGGTCTCCGGCCAGCGGCGGTCGTTACAGATGCACATCCCGAGGATCCCGTCGAACGCGCTCCAGACGGGGAACCCGAGGTCGCCGACCTCGAAATAGCGCTTCTCCAAATGCTGGAAGGGAACCTCGAAGAGGCGCTCCGAATGGCCGGGCAAGTGGACCTTCCGGTACTTCCCGACGATCTCCCCCGATCCGTCCACCAGGACCGCGGTGTTGAAATGGCGGCTTCTTCCCTCTTTCTGGACGGTCTCGGCGTACCCGAGATGGAAGCCCACTCCCCGCCGCCGCGCGGCTTCGAAGAGGGGGCCGGTCTCCGGCCCCGGCATGGCGGTCTCGAAGAAAGGGGCGATCTCCGCCCGGTCTGCGAAGAAGTACCGCGGGAAGAAGGTAGTCAGCGCCAGCTCGGGGAACACCACCAGCCGGCAGCCGGCGGCGGCGGCCTGCTCGAACAGATCGAGGAGGCGCGCCACCACCTGCGCCCGCGTCTCTCCCGGCTGGATTCCGCCGAGCTGGGCGGCAGCCACCCGCAAAACCCGCATCGCTCACACATTCTAGGGCCGCCCCCGGAGAGAGGGCCGGCTACCCAACCTCCTCCAACTTCCGGCGGCTCACGAAGCCATCCCTGGCCTCACCTGGAATCCGAGCACTCGGCGACCCACCTGTTCACGATCTTCGGCGCGCCGGGCGGTTCGGGAGCGGGGCGTCCCACTCCTCCCACGAGGGTGCGAAACGCAACCCGACACGTCCCGCTCAAAAGCGATTTCGCCTCTCCCGTGGCCTGAAAAATACCTGTTGCGACCGAGCCTCCGGCTCGGGCGCGGCGTTCATAATCCGGAGATGCGTTCTCCCTTCGCCTCGTTTTCGGCACTGATCCTGCTCGGGCTGCTCCTCTCCGGCTGCAGTTCGCCAACAGAGCCGCCGCACCGTCCCAACATCCTAGTCATCGTCGCCGACGATCTGGGCTACACCGACATCGGCGCCTTCGGCGGCGAGATCCGGACCCCGAATCTGGACGAACTCGCCTCCTCCGGATTGCGATTCACCAGCTTCTACACCGCCTCGACCTGTTCCCCCACCCGGGCGATGTTGCTTTCGGGAGTGGATCACCATCTCGCCGGGCTCGGCGGAATGGCGAGCATCATGGGGGACGACCTCGAAGGGAGGGTCGGCTATGAAGGGTTCCTCAACGAACATGTCTTCCACCTCCCCGCCGTGCTCCGGGACGCGGGCTACCACACCTCGATCGCCGGAAAGTGGCATCTCGGGCAGGCGGAGGAACAGAGCCCTCCGGCCCGCGGCTTCGACCGGTCCTTCGTCCTGCTCACCGGGGCCGCCAGCCACTTCGAAGACGCTGCTCCCGTGGACACTCTCGACGAGATCCGCTACCGGCGGGACGGCGAGCTCGTGGAGGCGCTCCCCGAGGGGTTCTACTCGACGCGGGCCTACACGGACGAGCTGATCGCATACTTCGGGGAGGCCCGCGATCTCGAAAAACCCTTCTTCGCCCTCGCCACCTACACCGCTCCCCACTGGCCTCTCCAGGTTCCCGACGAGTACCTCGACCTCTACCGAGGAGCCTACGACGACGGCTGGGAGGTGCTGTCCCGCCGACGGATGGAGGGCGCACGGCGCGCCGGCGTGATTCCGCCCGAGACGCCCGACCCGCCGCTCCCGGCCTATGCACGGGATTGGGACGATCTGACCGACAGCGAACGCCGCGTCGAGGCGCGGAAGATGGAGCTCTACGCGGCGATGGTGGAACGGCTCGACCACCATGTGGGGCGGCTGATCGATACTCTCCGGGAGAACGGCGCGTTGGCGAACACTCTGGTCCTCTTCTTCTCCGACAACGGCGCATCGGGCGCAGAGGTGAGCGATCTCGCCGACAACCGCACCTTCCTGCCCGCGCGTTTCGACCTCTCGTACGAGGCGATGGGGCGCAGGAACTCGTTCGTCTACTACGGCCCCGAGTGGGCGAGCGCAGCGAGCGGCCCCTATCGCTACTTCAAGCAGTTCGTCCACGAAGGCGGGATCCGCGTCCCGGGGTTCGCCGTGGTTCCCGAGCGCCTCAGCGAGCACCTGCCGGGGGCGGTGAGCGGTGCCTTCGTTCAGGTCACCGACCTGTTCCCGACCTTTCTGGAGTTCGCCGGCGCCGCGGTTCCGGATGCCGGTGCCGGAAAGATCCCGCCGATCGGAAAGTCCATCGTCCCGCTCCTCCTGGGCGAGACAGAGACCGTCCACGAAGATCCCGCCGCCGGTTGGGAGCTCTTCGGCCGCCGCGCCATCCGCCGGGGACCGTGGAAGGCCACCTGGCTCGCTCCCCCCCTGGGGAGGCGGGAATGGAAGCTCGCGAACCTCGACGAAGATCCGGGAGAACTGCACGACCTCGCCGACGAGCACCCGGAGATCCTGCGCGAGCTGCTCGCCGACTGGGATCGCTATGTGGAGGAGAACGGGGTGATCGTCACCGACGACGACCGCGCTTTCGGAACTCCGGTGGTGCGGCCCGAGAACCGGACGCCGGGGGTCGAATAGCCGAAGCGGGGATCCGGGAATCCGTCAGGCGAGGAAGTCTTTCGCCCCGAAGCGGCGGGCGAGAGCGACGGCCCGAGAGGGGCGGCCCCGGGGGGCGGCCGCCGCGGGGCGTTCCCGCGGCAGGAAGCGCCCGCTGCCGGGCCGGGCGATCGGCTCGCCGCCCTCGACCACGACCTCGCCCCGGCGGATCACGGTCTCGGGGAACCCCCGGATCTCGCGTCCCTCGTACGGGGTGTACCCCACCCGGTCGTGGAGGTCGCCCCAGCGCACGGTGAACACCCGGTCGGGATCCCACACGACCAGGTCCGCGTCGCTTCCGGGCTGGATGGTTCCCTTGCGCGGGTAGAGGCCGAACAGGCGAGCGGGCGCTTCGCAGCCCACCTCGACGAGGCGGGCGAGCGAGATCCTTCCCTTGCCCACTCCCTCCGAAAAGAGCAGCGGCATCCGCAGTTCCACCCCGGGAACACCGTTACAGATCTTCGGAAAGGGCGGCTCCGGACCCGCCGCGAGCTTGCCTTCGTCGTCGAAACTGTAGGGAGCGTGGTCCGAACTCACCACCTCGAAGACTCCCTCCGCGATCCCGTTCCAGAGCGCCTGCTGGGATTCCCGGTCTCGGGGTGCGGGGCTGCAGCAGAACTTCGCTCCCTCCATGCCCGGACGATCGAGATCCTCCGCGGTGAGGAGGAGGTACTGCGGACAGGTCTCGGCGAACACCTTGAGCCCGCGCCGGCGGGCGGCGGCGATCTCGGCGGCGGCTTCCTTCGAGGAGACATGAACCACATAGACCGGGGCGTCCACCAGCTCGGCGAGCCCGATCGCGCGCGCCGTCGCCTCGCTCTCGGCGAGCTCCGGATGACCGGGGGCGTGGAACTTCGGGGCCGCGTGGCCGGCCTCGACGAGGCGGGAAGAGATCCAGCCGATCATGTCGTGGTTCTCGGCGTGGACCATGGTGAGCGCTCTCATCCGCCGGGCCGCCTCCAGCACCTCGAGGAACTGCCAGTCGTCGAGGCGCACGAGGTCGTAGGTCATGTAGATCTTGAACGAGGAGACCCCCTCCTCCACGAGTGCCGGAATCTCGGCCGCCAACGCTTCGGGCGTCGGATCGGAGACGATCAGGTGGAAGCCGTAGTCCACGACGGCCTTGGGGCCCGCTGCCCGATGGTACGCCTCGACCACCGCGCGCGGCGATTCTCCCCGACCCTGCACCGCGAACGAAAGCACGGTCGTCGTCCCCCCGCAGGCGGCGGAAACGGTTCCCGACTCGAAATCGTCGGCGCACATCAGCCCCATCGAGGACCGCTGCTCGATGTGGGTGTGCGCATCCACCCCTCCGGGCAGCACGAGCCGGCCCTTTGCGGAAACCTCCTCCCGACCCGGCCCGAGCCGGGGACCCACCGCACGAACCACTCCGTCCGCGATCCCGATATCGGCGGAGCTGCAGCCGGCAGCAGTGACCACGGTTCCGCCCCGCACGACGAGATCGAAGGCAGCCATCGGAGTCGGTGTCGATTCTAAGGGAGGCACTACGAGATCATCTATATGTCTGGTCAGCCTCCTCCCTTCGTACACCGCGACCCTTTCGATCGCGGGCTGGGATCGCAGACCATCCTGGGCGGAATGACCATCGTGACCCCCGACGATGCCTTCGCCCGTTACCCGGCCCCGCTCCTCTGGTAGCGGAACGCCGATCCTCAGCGATTCAATCCGGGGAAATCGTCCCGAACAGGAAGCCGCCGACCTCTCCATGGTTCCAGGTACCGGCATAGCGATCCCCGTCGAAGAGGATCGTCGCGCCGAATCCGCTGCCGAGCCCGGGGATCTCGGCGTCCACCAACCGGATCATCGGCACCTCTCCGGCCCAGAGAACGGGAACCACCACCGGTAGCGTCACATCCACCCCGCCGTAAGTGATCCGGGCGTCGAAACGCCAGCGGCCCCCGTCGAGCTTGGTGACCGCGGCGATCTCGTAGCGATCTGCCGCGCTGCCCTCCCGCGGCTCCGGCCAGGCGACCGTGAACCGGCCTTCGAGCACGGCATCGCGCATCCGATCCACGAAACGCCGCTCCCGCTCTTCGAGAGAGGCGGCCGGAACGGTCCGGCCGATCCCGATCGCGGATGCGAGCCAGCCGGCTCCCCAAGCAGCGGCGAGCAGCACTGCGAGCGCCGCGATCTTCAGAACTCTTCGCATGGAGGGCCTCCCGAACCGGATCTCACCGTAGCACTTCGGAGGCGGCAGATACCGGTATCCTGATTCCGACATGGACCGCCGATCCGCGACCACCGAGACGCTCCTGCGCCAGCCCTCCCCCGCCGAGCGGGAGGAAGCGGCCGCTTACCTGCGGCAGGCCGAACGGGAGGCGGCGCAGCCTGGGCGGCTTCCCGCCGGGACGAGCGGTCGAGCGGTCGAGTCCGCCGGCATCGTCGGCTTCGGAACGATGGGTCGGGGGATCGCGCTCTCCTTCGCGGCGGCCGGAATCCCGACGACCGTCTTCGAGGAATCGGAGGGTGCCTTCCGGCGTGGAGAGACGGCTCTTGCCGAGAGCCTCGCGCGCGCGGTGGCCCGAGGGCGGATCGAAGCCGGAGAGGCGGAGCAGCGCCAGCGGCGGATCCGCCGCGCCTCCCGTTTCGAAGAGCTCGGGGAGGCCGATTTCCTCGTGGAGGCGGTGTTCGAGGACCTGGCCCTGAAGGAGAACATCTTCGCCCGACTGGACCGGACCGCGAAGCCGGAGACGACCCTCGCGACGAACACTTCCTCGCTCGATGTGAACCGGATCGCAGCGGCTACTCGCCGCCCGCAGGCGGTTCTCGGCACCCATTTCTTCAGCCCGGCCCATGTCATGCGGCTCCTCGAAGTCGTCGTCGGGGAGAAGACTTCGAAGGACACCCTCGCTACCGCGATGGCTCTCGCCCGGCGTCTCGGCAAGGCGCCGGTGGCCGTCGGGGTCTCGGACGGCTTCGTGGGCAACCGGATGCTGTACGCCTATCGGCGGCAGGCGGACCGGCTGCTGCTCGAGGGCGCGGCGGTGGAACGAGTGGACGGAGCGCTGCGCGAGTTCGGGTTCCGGATGGGGCCCTTCGAGACGGCCGATCTCGCGGGGCTCGACATCGGCCGAGCCGTCCGGCAACGCCAGGCCCGGGAAGCGGCGGATCGGGGAGAGCCGGCGCCGACGCCCACGGTGGCCGATCGACTCGCCGCCCGGGGCCGCCTCGGGCAGAAGACCGGGCGCGGTTTCTACCGCTATGAACCCGGGGACCGAACCGCGCGTCCCGACCCGGAGACCGCAGCAGCGGCCCGCCGGGAAGCGGCGGCGCAGGGGATCAGCCGCCGGTCGGTAGGTGTAGAGGAGATCCTCGAACGGTGTGTCTATGCGCTGGTGGACGAAGGGCTCCGGATCCTGGACGAAGGCGTCGCCGAACGGGCGGGCGATGTGGATGTGGTCTGGACTCTCGGCTACGGCTTCCCCCGGGAGCGGGGCGGCCCGCTCCACTGGGCAGAACGGGCGGTCGGCTTTCCGAGGATCGCGAAGACGCTCGCCGCCCATGCCCGGAGAATCCCCGACCCGGCACTCGAACCCTCGGCGGAGCTCATTCGCCGGGCTCGGGCGGTTCGGTTCGTGAAAGGGGCGTGATGCCGTGTTGCGCCTCGCTCCCTCGGGGGAAGAGGGAGAACGCCCCGCCCCCGAACCGCCCGGCGCTGCGCGCGGGAATCCGAACTGCTGCTGGCAGTCTGTGGATGAAGTGGCGAGAGACCTGACGGCAGTTCAGGGAGCGGGGGAGAGGAAATTGGCCAGTGTCCACCAATTCGCAGTGATCCGCTCGCCGCCCGAAGCTGCTCCGATCCCGTAGGCCATGACGAGATCGTAGATCGCGCCGCCGTGCCCCGCGACTGCGGCGGAGAGGAAGATGGCGGGTTCCCCTTCATCCAGGATCACGCAGCGGCCGATCTGTCTGGCCGCCGACCAGAGGCTGGCGGCGCGGGGGAGGTTGCCGTCGAGCACGGCCTCCACGATGGGGGCGAGATCCTCGGGAGCACCGCAACCGACAGCGTTCGGCACTCCGGGAAGCTCGAAGGAGGATCCGGTCGGGACCGGATCGAAGACCACTGGATCTCCGGGGGCGTAGTGCGCGAATACGCGGTGCTCGGGAAGGGGCAGCAGTTCCGGCACGTTCGGGTCGAGATCCGCTCCGCCCACGCGAAGGCTGGCGCCCGGGGAAAACGACAGCTCCCCGGCCGGGATGCCAACGCCGTCGCCGTCGTAGTCGCCGCGGCGGACCCGGTAACGGAACTCGAGCCTCTCTCCACTGATATCCATCAGCTTCGCTGGTTCGCGGGCGAGCCCCAGATCGAAGATCAGAAAGACATCGCCGGCCGCCTCGACCGGCGCGCCGCTGGTGAGCCAGACTCCGAATCGAAGTTCCTCACCGGCGAGGTAGGTCTCGCCCGCCGCCGGCGTCGAGACGATCCCGACCCGATCCACCTGCACGGTTCCCCGATCGGGAGTCTCGGGGTTCGCCGGACCCCCATCCCCGCCTCCACAGGAGCAAACGCCGAGAGCCCCGGACAGCAGCGCGCCGCCGGTGCTGAGGACCCGCCGGCTCATTCACCGCGGCCCGTGCCGCCGGCGGCGGTCTCCACGAGCCGGGCGCCCTTCGGGTCCGGGGCAGTGAGCAGGCTCACCACGATCGCCGCCGCGAAGCCGGCGGCGAAGCCAGGCACCATCTCGAAGAGGTCGAAGAAGTCCGCCTTGAACTGCAGGAACCAGATCACCGAAGTCCCGAATCCGGCCGCCATGCCGGCGACTGCTCCGGCGAGCGTCATCCGCCGCCAGCAGATTCCGAGGATCACCACCGGAGCGAAAGCGCAGCCGAGGCCCGACCAGGAGAACAGCACGAAGAAGAAGATGACCCGCACTTCGGGGAGCGCCACCGCGAGACCGATCAGGCCCAGCAGCACGGTGGTCACCTTGCCGATGCGGGTGAGACCGAGACCGTCCCGGCCCACTCCGAAGACGCGCTGCAAGAGATCCCGCACCACGCTCGAGGAGGCGAGCAACAGCACCGAGTCGGCAGTGGACATGATCGCCGCGAGGACTGCCACCAGCAGGAGGCCGGTGATGACGGGCGGCATGAGCTCCCCGGCGAGCAGCGGGAAGATGCCTTCCGGGTCGGCGATCCGGGGGTGGAGAGCCCGTCCCGCCATCCCGGTGAGAACCGCGCCGATGTCGAAGACCGCGATGGCGATCACCGCCATGACTCCACCCTTTTCGAGCGCCCGGCGGTCCTTGGCGGCCATGAAGCGCACGAGGAGCTGCGGCGCGCCGAGGAAGGCCAACCCGACGCCCAGATGGCTCAGGACGGTGGCGATCCCCTGCCCGCTGATCCCGTCGGCCCCCATCGGCAACAGCATCGCCGGCTCGATCTCGGCGAGGCGCGCCGCCACTTCGGAGAGGCCGCCCGCCTCCCGCACCGCTGCCCAGGGAAGCACGATCACCGCGAGCAGCATCAGGCTCGCCTGGAGCAGATCGCTCCACGCCACCGCCCGCAAGCCGCCGAGGCTGGTGTAGAAGAGGATCACCGCTGCGCCGAGGGTCACCCCGGCTTCATAAGAGATCCCCACGAAGGACTCGAAGGCCTTGCCGGTGCCGGTGAGCTGGGCGGCCATGTAGGAACCGGCCATCGCCACGATCACCGCGGAACCGAGGATGCGGAGGATCTGCCGCCGGTCGGAGAAGCGCTCCTCCAGCCAGTCGGCCACCGTGATCGCCTCGAAACGGTCGGCGAGTCTGCGAAAGCGCGGGGCGACGAAGGTCCAGGCGATCGCTGCCGCCAAGACCTCCCCGAACACGATCCAGAGTGCGTTCGCTCCCAGCAGATACCCCATGCCGGTGAGCCCGAGCAGCAGCCAGGCACTCTCGCCGGTGCTGGCGGCGGAGAAGGCGACCACGATCGCCGGAAGCCGGCGGCCGGCGAGGTAGTAGCCGGCGAGATCGCGCGAACCTCGGGAACTCCAGATCGCGAGGCCGATCAGCAGCGAGAAATACCCCGAAACGATCGCCCAGATCGTCCAGTTCGTCATCGCCGCAGGAGCACCGCAGTTTCAGGAGCGCCGGCTGCGCCAGGCGGCGCGGGCCGCGATCGCCGTGCCGGGAACGACGGACACCACCAGCAGCAGCCAGGTGGTCCAGGGGAAGCCGCTCATCGGCCCGGTCGGATCGGCCGGTCGTCGGCGCGGAACATCTCTTCGTCCATCCAGGGGTACCCGCCGTAGGGGCGCGCTCGGGGCCATATCTCGTCGAGGGTCTCCGCATCGTGGATCCGGCCGTCCTTGACGACGAGACGAAGGGAGGTCGTGGCGCGGATGTCTTCCAACGGGTTCTCGTCGAGCACCAGGATGTCGGCGAGCTTGCCCGATTCGATGGTACCGAGTTCGTGTTCGAGCCCGAGGAACGCCGCTCCCTGCCGCGTGCCGAGGTCGAGCGCCCCGAGCGGCCCCATCGCCGATTCCGCCATCCACACCTCCCAGTGCGAGCCGATGCCGTGGTGTTGGCCGTGGGAACCGATGGCGCCGGAGCCGCCCTCGGCCACGATATCGGCCAGCCCCTGGGCGAGCAGGGGGAAGCTGTAATCGGTGAGCGGGCGCAGCGGGCGCCGTCTGGTGTGCGGGACCAGCATCCGCCAGGGGAGCCAGCGCTGTTGCTTGGGATCGCGCCAGTTCTCGCTCTCCTGCCAGAAGTATTCCTCGTTCCAGGCCGACGGCCCTCCGACGACGAAGGTGATCGAATACACGGTCTTCGTCCGCCCGAAGAATTTCGCCGCATCCTCGTAGAGCGGCACATAGGTCAGCGGGTGCTCCCAGCCGGTCTGCCCGTCGAGGATGAGCCCGATGTTGTACACGAGGCTGCCGCCCTCACCGGTGAGCATGAGTCCCTTCTCGCGGGAGAGCTCGGCGATCCACTGCCGCTGGTCGCGGCGGGGCTGCATGTAGGACTTGATCGCGGCGGCGCCCCAGGAGGCGAGCCGCTCGATGTCGTTCTCGGCGTCCTCGTAACTTCCGACCTCGTTCTGGCGGGCGCCGTCGCCGCTGTACATCGGATCGCCGGTGCTGAACATGCGGGGGCCCACCATTTCGCCGGCCTCGACGAGTTCGGCCGCCGAGAAGACATTCTGGGACCACATCGAGTTGTCGAGCGTGGTGGTGATCCCGTAGGCGAGATACACCGCCGCTTCCCAGTTTCGGCGGGGGAGGACGCCGGTGTGGTCCCGGTGATGGTGGGCATGCATGTCGATGAGCCCCGGGATCAGCGTCTTGCCCGAGACATCCACACGCCGGTCGCCGCCTTCCGCGGCGCAGTCGCCGACACAGGCGATCCGGCCGTCCTCGATCCGGACGCTCCCTTCCTCGATGGTCCCGGCGGCCCCCAGAGTGACGATCCGGCCCCCGACGAGGAGCGCTGAACCCCGGGCCCGCTGCCGAGGCAGTTCGAGCATCACCTCATGATGGATCGTCGCCCGGTTTTCGGGATCGTAGGTGGTGATCCGCGGACCGCTGCCGAGGAAGAGCTGCCCCTGCGGGGTCCAGCGCGGGAACATCCCGCCATCGCTGGTGACCTGTCGGATCGGAAGGGAAGGACGCCGGCGTTCGATGTGCGGCGGGGCGGCGCCCGAACCAGGCCAGGGGAGCGCGGTGAGATACACGTTGTCGCCCTCGGAGAAAGCGACCCAGCGGCCGTCCGGCGAAGGCGCTGCTTCGTCGGCGAAGGGGAAGGTCAGGTGGACCCGGCGGTCGGATCCATCGGGCTCGACCGAAACCAGCCGGGTCACATCCTGCTGCCGGCCGTCGCGCTCCCAGCGCGACTGCTCCGGGAAGAACAGTCTCCCGTCGGGGCCGAACGAGGGGGCGACGATCTGGCGCCGCGGCATGAGCGGCCGGCCGGCGTTGAAAGGGCGCAGCGTCCGGGTGATGACGGCAGCCTCGCCGCCTGCTGCGGGAACCCGCACGAGGTCGTAGCGCAGGTTCTGGGACCAGGAACGCCCGCGGGCGGGAGCACCGACGCCGCGCGCGGCGACGATGCCGCTGCCGTCCGGGGTCCAGACCGGATGGATGTACTCGGAAGCGGTTTCGCTGAGGCGGGTCGGGACGCCGCCCTCGGCGGCAACTCTCCAGAGATGACCCTCCGCACCGTCCCAGGTCGCGTAGGCGATGGATGCCCCGTCGGGCGAAAACGCCGGGGAAAGCTCGTAGGCGGGGTCGTCCCCGTCGATCAGACGCTCCGGAGCCCCCTCCGGGAGCTCCATCCGGTAGAGCCGACCGGCAGCGTGGAACACTGCCGCCGAGCCGTCGGGCGCGACCGCCGGCCAACGGATCATCCGCGCCCGAAAGCTCTCTCCCGAGATGTCGAGATCGGCGCGCGCCTGAGCGGAGACCCGCCGTCGGACCTCGGCGACGAACGGGATCTCCTCCATCTCCCCGCTCGCCGCGGAAACCCGCACGATCCGGCCGCCGCGCGAGAGATAGAGCGCGGCGCTGTCCGGCGCCCAGGCGTACCCCGGCAGCGGGCGCTCGGTCTTCATGCCCTCTGCGAGATCGGTCTCGATGGGGTCGGCCAACAACCGCTCGGCCCCAGTCGTGAGGTCCCGGAGGAAGAGCGCGGTGCGGGGGCCGAAGCGGTGCCCCTTCCAGGAGATCGTTCCCCCGGGAATCCGGCGGGCGAACGCCAGATACCGCCCGTCCGGAGAGGGCTCGGGAGCGATGGCGCCGCCGCTCGACCCCTGGTACTGCTGCTGCGACTGCCCGGCGGTGACCTCGTACACCTCTCCGGTAGCGATGTCCAGCTTCCGGATCTGCATCGCCCCCCGCAGCAGGTCGCGCTCCCCGGAGGGCGCGTAATGGAAATAGAGGCCCCCTCCGGGGGAAGGCGCCGGCCAGTCGGCGCGGGGATAGTCGCTGCCCACCAGCTCGACGCCGCTGCCCCCTTCCGGATGGAAGAGATAGAGGCCCGCAGTGCGCGGCCGCGAGAGCGTGAACCGGCGGGCCACGATCCCCTGCCCGCCGGGCAGCCACGCCGGCGCCGAGACGCGGGCGTCCGGGTCCTCGCGCACCGGGCGGGGGTTTCCGCCGTCGGCATCCATCAGCCAGAGATTCGACTGCCCGCCGCGATCGGAGACGAAAGCGATGGTGCGTCCATCGGGCGACCAGCGGGGGTGGTAGTTGACCGCCACCCCGCTGTCCTGGGTCAGACATTCGGCGCGGCCGCCGTCCACCGGCAGCCGGTAGATGTGTCCGAGCAGGTCGAAGACCAGCGCGGCGCCGTCCGGCGAGACATCCAGCGACATCCAGGTGCCTTCCGAAGTCTCGAAGGCGAGGTCGTAGGCGTCGCCCCGCGCGAGGGTGGGGTCCCACCCCGAGTCGTCGGTTCGGCCGCCGGTCTGGGCGCCGGCCAGGAAAGCGGTCGACGCGAGCGCCGAGAGCGCGGCGAGACCGCGCAGGAAGCACGGCACGGGATTCCGCATGGGGTTCCTCCGGGACGGACCGCATAATAAACGGCGCCTATGGCCGGGCTCTCCCCTTCCGCCGGCCGCGGGGGCGCGCCGCCTTCGAAAAGGGCGGTGCAGCCTCCCGGCTGGGCCGAGGCGGAGGCCGCAGAGCGGCGTCTCCGCCGGGTCTTTCCGCCGAGTCCGCTGCTTGCGGCGCCCCCCGGGTTCGGTGAGCAGCTGTTTCTCAAGGCGGACACCCTGCTCCCCACCGGGTCCTTCAAGGTCCGCGGCGTCTGGAACGCAGTCACCGAACTCGACGGTGCGGCACTCGCCCCCGGTCTTTCGACGGTGAGCGCCGGCAACACCGCGCTCGCCCTCGCCTGGGCCGGCCGGCGGCTGGGGGTGCCGGCGCGCTCGCTGCTGCCCGAGACCGCCCCGGCGGCCAAGGTGGAGGCCTTTCGGGCCGCCGGCGGCGAGCCGCACCTCGTCCCCGTTTCCGAGCTGTTCCGCTTCCTGAAAGAGCGGCTCTGGGAGCGGGAGCCGTTCGCCTTCGTCCATCCGTGGATCGAACCCGCCGTCCACCGGGGCCACGCGAGTCTCGCGGTGGAGATTCTCGCCGCCGCGCCCGAAGCCGCATCGGTGTTCCTTCCCGTCGGCGGCGGCGGGCTCCTCACCGGAGTGGCGGGGGCGCTGAAGGACCGCCGGCCGGGGATTCGGGTGTTCGCGGTGGAACCGGCGGGCTGCGCCGCTCTCCACCAGAGCCTCGCGGCCGGACGCGCGGTCTCCGTTCCCTGCGAGACGGTGTGCGACGGCGCCGCAGTCCCCTACCTGACCGAGGAGCTCTACCCCGCGCTCTCCCGACTCGTGGATCGAACGATCCTGGTTCCTGACGAGGAAACGCTCGCCACCGCCCGCGACCTGCTGCTCGTCGGCAACCTCCTCACCGAGCCCTCCGGCGCACTGGCCGCCGCCGCCGCCCGGAGGGTTCCGCTCGCGGAGCGCGGACCGAGCGTATCGCTGCTCAGCGGGGCCAGCATCGACTCCGCGGGCCTCCGCCGCCTCCTGGACCTCGCCGGCCATCGACGATGCGGCGCCGCGCAGCCGACCGTAGAATTCGAACCGTGGTTGACGAAGACTCCTTCCTGACGGCCTCGATTCGACGAATCCCGCGGGACGGATCGTGAGTTTCTGGGGCACGCTGATCGGCGGAACGCTCGGGTGGACTCTCGGGGGGCCGCTGGGCGCCCTGCTCGGGGCGGCGGTCGGCGCCAACATCGAGGGCCGCGCCCGGCACGAAAGGGAGTTCCGTTCGCCGCCGGGAGCCCCGCCGCCCCCTTCCGGGGCCCCGCCGCCGCCTCCGACTCGAGGGGACTTCGCCGAAGAGCGCCGGATCGCATTCTTCGTGGCCACCTTCGGGGTCATGGGCCATATCGCGAAGGCCGACGGGCAGGTCAGCGAGGAAGAAGCACAGCTAGCGCGCGAGGTCATGGCGGGCCTCGGGCTCGACGCCGAAGGCCGGAGCCTGGCGGTCCGGCTCTTCAACGAGGGGAAGTCTCCGAACTTCGCGCTCGACGCGGCGCTCGGGCAGCTGGCTCAGGTCGCGGGACAACGCCGCAACCTGCTGCGTGCCTTCATGGAGATCCAGTTCAAGGCGGCCTGGGCCGACGGCCTCGTCCATCCCGAAGAACGCCGGATCCTGAACCACATCGGGGCCTTCCTCGGCTTTTCGCCGCCGGAGTTGGCGCAGATGGAGCGGGTGGCGAGCGCCGGACTCGCCTCGAGGCGGGCGACCCCCGAAGAAAAGCTCCAGGAGGCCTACGGCGTGCTCGGACTCCGCCGCTCGGCGAGCGATGCGGAGATCCGCTCGACCTACCGCCGGTTGATGCGCCAGCACCACCCGGACCGGCTCGCGGCGCAGGGGCTGCCCGAAGAGATGAAGGACGAGGCCACGCGGCGCACCCAGGATATCCAGAAGGCCTACCAGACGGTCCGGGACGCCCGCCGCGCCGCCGCCTGACCGACTGCGCCCGACCGGAGACATCGAGCCGCGCGCGGACGAACCCCGAGTGTGGGGCCTCCGCCAGCAGCAGGAGCCGTCTTTCGGCTTTCCTCCGGGAGGGATCTCCAGGCGGGAACGGCGCCCGGGGGAGCGGCTACCGAATGAGGGGGGCGATCACCAGCGCCACCACCGACATCAGCTTGATCAGGATGTTGATCGCCGGCCCGGCGGTGTCCTTGAAGGGGTCGCCCACGGTATCCCCTACGACGGCGGCCTTGTGGGCATCGCTCCCCTTCCCGCCGTGGCTGCCGCTCTCGATGTACTTCTTGGCGTTGTCCCAGGCGCCTCCGGCGTTGGCCATGAAGATGGCCAGCAGTACCCCGGACACCAGCGCGCCCGCGAGCAATCCGGCGAGGAAGTTCTTGTCGAGGAAGCCGGCGGCCACCGGGATCAGCACTGCCAAGAGGCCGGGCGCCACCATGCGGCGGAGCGCCGCGGCGGTGGCGATGTCCACGCAGCGGGCGTTTTCGGCCTTCACGCCCGGTTTCCCTTCGAGCAATCCGGGGATCTCGCGGAACTGGCGGCGAACCTCCTGGATCATGTCGAAGGCAGCCTCGCCGACGGCCTTCATGGCCATGGAGGAGAACAGGAAAGGCACCATTCCCCCGATCAGCAGGCCGGCCAGGATCACCGGGTTGCCCAGGGAGAGCCCGATCGCGCCGACCTCGGCCTGCTGCTGGAACGCGGACATGAGCGCCATCGCGGCGAGAGCTGCCGAGCCGATCGCGAAGCCCTTGCCGATGGCCGCCGTGGTGTTGCCCACGGCATCCAGCTTGTCGGTGCGTCGGCGCACCTCGCTGGGAAGCTCGCTCATCTCGGCGATGCCGCCGGCGTTGTCGGCGATCGGCCCGTAGGCGTCCACCGCGAGCTGGATTCCCACGGTGGCCAGCATCCCGAGCCCGGCGAGAGCGATCCCGTAGAGCCCCGCGAGCTGGTAGCCCAGCATGATGGCGCCGGCGATCAGGAGGAGCGGAAACGCGGTGGAGCGCATGCCGAGGGCCAGACCGGCGATGATGTTCGTCGCCGAACCGGTGTTCGATGCCGCAGCGACCGCCTGCGCCGGACGGCGGGCATCGGAGGTGTAGTACTCGGTGATCAGCCCGATGGCGGCCCCGACGACCAGGCCGACGACCAGGCACCCGTAGAGCGCGCCCTGCGCCTCGGGGGCCAGCACTCCGACGACCGGCCAGGCGATGATGAGCATGAGGACACCGGCCCCCAGGGTCCCCATGTTGAGCGCGGTCTGAGGATTTCCCCCTTCGCGGGTCCTGACCGCGAAGGTCCCGAGAATGCTGGCGGCGATCCCGAAGCCGGCGAGTACCAGCGGCAACGCCACATAGCGGAGAGGATCGGCGCCCGGGATGGACTGGGCATAGGCGACGCCGAGCACCATGCCGCCGATGATCGCGCCCACATAGGACTCGAAGAGGTCGGCGCCCATCCCGCAGACATCGCCGACATTGTCGCCCACATTGTCGGCGATCACCGCCGGGTTCCGCGGATCGTCCTCGGGGATTCCGGCCTCCACCTTGCCCACCAGATCGGCGCCGACATCGGCGGACTTGGTGTAGATCCCGCCGCCGACCCGGGCGAAGAGGGCGATCGAAGAGGCACCGAGGCTGAAACCGGAGAGAACCTGCAAGACCTGTCCCTGGAGCGCCTCCGGCGTCACCCCGAAGAGCTCGGTATAGAAGAGGAAGAGCCCCGACAGGCCGAGCACCCCGAGGCCGACCACGGACATCCCCATCACCGACCCTCCGGCGAACGCGATTCGAAGCGCCGGCGCGATCGAGTCGCGGGCAGCGTTCGCGGTGCGGACATTCGCCGCAGTCGCAACCCGCATCCCGAAGAATCCGGCAACGGCGGAGCAGAGCGCTCCGATCAGGAAGGACAGCCCGACCAGTTCGGTTCCCCCACCCAGGTTGGCCAGGTACAGGACGACGGCGACCAGGATGGCGAACACCGCGAGCACCGAGTACTCGCGGCGGAGAAACGCCATCGCACCCTCCCGGATCGCAGCGCCGATCGCAACCATCCGCGCCGTGCCGGGGTCTTGCCGACCGACGAACCGTGCCCGGCTGATCGCGAAGAGCAGCGCCACCGCGCCGAATGCGGGGGTCAGATACAGGAAGGTGTCCATGGATCACTTCTCCATTTCGTGGTGACCGGCGAAAAGCCGAAACGCGCCCGCCGTCCGGATACGGCAAACTCCGGCCGCGGCGGAGCGTCCCGCGCAAGGCGCGCCCCACCGGGCGGCAAACCTTCTCGAAGGCCCTTTCGAACGCCCTCTCCTGGAAGACCCCTCGGGGATGCTGTCAGGGAAGAACCTCATGGGCCCACCCGAAACCGCGGCCTGATACATCGAAATTCTACCAGAGCGCGGCGCTCCCCGGCCTCGGCTGCGGCGATTCCGCTCGGCGGGGCGGAGTGAGGCTTCCGCCTCCTCGTCGCGGGATATGGAGAACCCCTCCCCGAACCGCATGCCGGCACTCACGGTCTTTCTCCACCGACTGTTACACTCGCCCGCCGGCGCGCGGCCAAACCTTCCCCTTGCAACCTCCTCGCGGTGTCCGGGCAGCTGCTTGGGCTGCCGTCGGGCTGTTCTCGGGTGCTCCCGCAGCTGCCGAGCCCGAAGTCCGGGACCTCCAGTATCCCGTGGATGTCGCGGTTTCGGAGACCGGCGGGATCTTCGTGGCGGATCTGGAAGCCGCGGCGCTCCTACGCTGGAACGGAAGTGGATTCGAGGTGGTGGCCCGAGGCGAGGGGCTCCCCCGCACGCCGCTCTACGGGATCCGGCACATCGTCCCCGACAGGGACGGCTCCGTGCTGGCCAGCGATCCCGCGACGATGGCGCTGTACCGCATCGCCTCCAGCGGTGAAATCACCCAGATCCCCGATGACGACGGTTTCGTCACTCCCTGGGGCATCGCGATCACTCCGGAAGGAGAGCTGTTGGCCGTGGACCGGGTCACCCACCGCTTGAGGCGGGTTCGGCCCGATTCGGTGGAAGATGTGGCCATGATTCGCGCGCCGCGCGCGATCCTCCCCGGCAGCGACGGTTCGCTCCATCTGCTGACCGACCGGAATGTGCTGCGTCTGGAGGGGGGCGAATCCGAACCCTTGGTGACTTCACCTCCGTTCGAATTCCCCCACGACTTCGTTCGCGTCCCCGACGGGGACTTCTTCGTGACCGACGGCTACGCGAAATGTGTCTGGCGGGTGACCCCCGAAGGAAGGGTTTCGGTGCTGGCCCGCGGAGAACCGCTCGTCAGTCCCCAAGGAGTCGCACTGTCGAACGATGGGGACCTGCTCGTCGCAGACGCCCACGCCCGCGCCGTGTTCCGCATCTCTCTCTCCGGTGGAGTCCGCCGGCTCGGAGAAGGCGACCCGCGCGATTTTCGATGAAAGGAGCCCGCGGAGATGCATGAACGCGGAAGTTGGGGGTCGCGCCCCGGTTTCATCCTCGCCGCCACCGGGTCGGCCGTAGGCCTCGGCAACATCTGGGGATTTCCGACGCAGGCGGGACAAGGCGGCGGCGCCGCCTTCGTCCTCGTCTATCTGCTGTGCGTGGCCCTGATCTGCACTCCGATCGTCCTCGCCGAGACGATTCTCGGACGGTACTGCCAGCTCGGTCCGGCTGGAGCGGTGCGCCGCATCGCGCCGCACGGCTCATGGTGGGTCATCGGAATCCTGGCGGTGGCCGCGGGCACCTTCATCCTGTCCTTCTATGCGGTGATCGCCGGCTGGACGATCCAGTACCTCTGGCTTTCGGTGACCGGGCGGCTCGCGGGCGACGCCGCCGGAGCGCAGCAGCTGTTCGAGGCAGTGAGCGGCAATGGACTCCACAGCGTCCTGTTCACCGGCCTCTTCCTGGGACTCACCGCCGTTTGCGTTTCCCGCGGAGTGAGGCGCGGGATCGAGGCCGCTTCGCGGCTCATGATGCCGCTCCTGCTGCTCCTGCTCGTCGTGCTCGCCATCCGAGCGGTCACGCTGCCGGGAGCGCTGGAGGGGCTCTCGTATTACTTGCGGCCCGATCTGTCGAAAGCATTCGATCCGACGATCATCCAGTCGGCGCTCGGACAGGCGTTCTTCTCGCTGAGCCTGGGCATGGGGGCTCTCATCACCTACGGGAGCTATGTGAACCGGAACCAGTCGGTGACCGGTGCATCGCTCGCGATCGTGGGAATCGATACTTCGATCGCCCTGCTCGCCGGGTTCGTCATCTTTCCCGCAGGCTTCTCGATCGCCGGATTCGACCCGGCGGCGAGCGGTCCCGGACTCATCTTCCAGGTTCTGCCCCAACTGTTCGCGACCCTGCCAGGCGGCCTCTTGTTCGGAGCCGCGTTTTTCCTGCTGTTGTCGCTGGCCGCCTTCACCTCGACGATCTCCCTGCTCGAAGTCCCCACCGCCCACTTCATCGACGAGTGGCGTCTCTCCCGCCGGAAAGCGGTGGCCGTGATCACCGGGTTCACTTTCGCGGTTTCGATCCCGTCCGCGCTTTCCCACGGCGCTTCGCCCTTCTTCAGCGACCTTCCGCTGCTCGGCGGAACCTTCTTCGACCTGATGGTCGACCTCTGGAACAACAACGCACTCCCGATCGGGGGGTTCCTGATCAGCCTGTTCGTCGGTTGGAAGTGGGGGACGAAGCACGCCGCACGAGAGATGCGGCGCGACGGTGCCGGCTTCTCGGGACCGACGATCTGGGGTTTCCTGATCCGCTTCGTTTCTCCGGCAGCGATCCTCGTCGTCATCATCCAGAACCTGCGCACTCTGCTTTCAGGAGCTTGAGAACATGACCGAATTCATCGCCTGGGCATCGAACGCCATCTACCAGTGGTACGCGCTGCCGCTCCTACTCGTCGCCTGCGGGCTGTACCTCACGATCCGGACCGGATTCGTCCAGATCCGCGGCTTCGGCGCCGGGGTCCGGCGAGTCATCTCCGGGATGTCCCACGACCAGCAGGGAGCCGAAGGAGAGATCACCCCGTTCCAGGCGCTCTCCACCGCCCTGGCTTCCACCGTCGGCAACGGAAACATCGGCGGCGTCGCTACCGCGATCCTCGTCGGGGGGCCCGGGGCCATCTTCTGGATGTGGGTCACCGCGGTCTTCGGCATGGCGACCAAGTACGCCGAAGCGGTACTCGGCGTCACCTACCGGGTGCGGAAGGAGTCGGGCGCGTTCGCCAGCGGCCCGATGTATTACATCGTCGCGGGGATCCGCTGGCGGGGAGTGGCGAAAGTGCTGGCGGTCATGTTCTGCGTCTTCGGCGCCGCGACCGCACTTCTCGGCACCGGAAACATGGCGCAGTCGAACACCATCGTGCGGACTTTCGTGGAGGCCGCTGCCGGCTTCGGCTGGGAAGTGTCCCCCTGGGTTCCGGGGATCATCATCACCGCGGCGGTGGGCATGGTCCTGCTCGGCGGCATCCACCGAATCGCCTCGGTGGCAGAGAAGCTCGTCCCCACGATGCTCGTCCTCTATCTGGGCATGTCGCTGACCTACCTGCTCCTCAACTTCGGAGCGCTGCCCGGCGTCTTCGCAGTGATCTTCGAGCACGCTTTTTCGCCGCAAGCCGCCGCCGGCGGCTTTCTCGGAGCCTCCGTCCGCCAGGCCATCGCCGCCGGAATCAGTCGGGGGGTCCTGTCGAACGAGGCCGGGCTGGGCAGCGCTCCGATCGCCCACGGAATCGCCCAGGTGAAACACCCGACCGACCAGGGGCTCGTGGGTGTCTTCGAGGTCTTCATCGACACCATCGTGGTCTGCAGCATGACCGCTTTCGCCATCCTCTCCTCGGGCCTCTGGACGGCCGCCGAGTATCAGAGTGCGAGCGGCGACCTCACCGCGGCGGCGTTTTCCACCGCCTTCGGATTCGCTCCGGTGGTGATCGCGATCTGTTCCTTCCTCTTCGGGTTCTCGACGATCATCGGCTGGTACTACTACGGAGAAACCTGCTGGGAGTACATGTTCGGACAGAAGGGCATCTTTCCCTACCGGGTGCTCTATGTGGCGCTGCTGCTCATCGGCGGCCTGGTGACGGTGGAAACCGTGTGGAATGTGGGCACGCTGCTGAACGGCTTCATGGCCTTTCCGAACCTGATCGGGCTCCTCTTCCTCGGGGGCATGGTGGCGAAGAAGACCCGCGAGTACTACTCGGGAAGGACGGGGGAGACCCGATGAACGATCGTGTGCCCGTTTCGCCTTCGCATCCCGTCCCGCCTCATGGGCGGCGGCGAAGTTCTACGCTATGAGCGCAGGCTGCTAGCCCGTGGAGACGCCCGTGGAGACGGTCGTCGTCACCGGGGGGTCGGAGTTCGGGCCGATGTGGAGAAGCACGTCGGCCTGAACTCCGGACCTACCTGATCCGGTGGATGTCGGGTGTGTCGATGGCGCTGACCGCGCTGGGCGCGCTCATCGCCGCTCTGGCCGAACTGCTCCGGCAGCCGCGTGAAGGCTGCCGGACACCCGCCGAGGCACCCGGGCGGTTGGGGGCCGGTGCCCGCCGGAGACGATACACGGACGATGCGCCTCGAGGACCTCCGACCGCAATCGGTCCTGCGCGGCGTACATCCCGAGGGTGCGGTCACGGTCGTCAGCGTCCAGTGGTTCGGATCGGAAGCGGTCGAGGTGACCTACAAGACCCCGTCCGGCGCGGTAGCCAACGAGTTGCTCTACCGACCCGACGAGGACCGGCTGGAGCTGGCGGCCGCGGACAGGCCATGGGCATTCGACGGCGACGGGGCGCTCTTCAGGCTCGTTGCGGAAGCCCAGCGCATCCGCCTGGCGCACCTGTTCGACCCGGTGCTCGCCGTCCACACCTCGGCCGTGGATCCGCTTCCGCACCAGATCACCGCCGTCTACGAGGCGATGCTCCCCCGCCAGCCCCTCCGCTTTCTGCTCGCGGACGATCCGGGCGCCGGCAAGACGATCATGGCCGGGCTGCTGATCCGGGAACTCATGGCCCGCGGGGATGTCGAGCGGTGCCTCGTGGTCTGTCCGGGAAGCCTGGCCGAACAGTGGCAGGAGGAGCTGTACCGCCGCTTCCAGCTTCCATTCCAGATCCTGACGAACGACAAGCTCGAATCGGCGCACACCGGCAATTGGTTTCTCGAATCGAACCTGGTGATCGCCCGGCTGGACAAACTCTCCCGCGACGAGGGGGTGCAGCAGAAGCTCCAGGCGCCCGAGGCAGGCTGGGACCTCGTGGTCATGGACGAAGCGCACAAGCTCTCGGCGAGCTTCTTCGGGCAGGAGATCAAGTACACGAAGCGGTACCGGCTCGGGCGATTGCTCTCAGGCCGGACCCGCCACTTCTTGCTCATGACCGCCACACCGCACAACGGCAAGGAGGAGGACTTCCAACTCTTCCTCGCCTTGCTGGACGGCGACCGCTTCGAAGGGCGGTTCCGCGACGGCGTCCACGCCGCGGACGCGTCGGATCTGATGCGGCGCATGGTCAAGGAGCGGCTCGTGAAGTTCGACGGGAAGCCGCTCTTTCCCGAACGCATCGCCTACACGGTGCCCTACCAGCTCTCCGACGCGGAAGCCGGCCTCTACCAGGCGGTGACCGACTATGTGCGCGAAGAGTTCAACCGCGCGGACGCACTCGCGAGCGCCAAGCGCGCCGGCACCGTCGGTTTCGCGCTCACCATCCTGCAGCGGCGGCTCGCGTCCTCCCCCGAGGCGATCCACCAGTCGCTGCGGCGCAGGCGCGAGCGCCTGGAAAGCCGGTTACGCGAGCTCGAGGTGCTCCAACGCGGCGGCAGGGTCAACCGCCGGCTCGATTTCCGCACGCCGGAGCTCGAACTCGAAGAGGACGACTTCGAAGACCTCGACGACGCTCCGGATGCCGAGGCCGAGCGGGCCGCGGACCAGATCCTCGACGAGGCGACGGCCGCCCGCTCGATCTCGGAACTGAAGGCGGAGATCGAAACGCTGAAGCGGCTCGAAGGGCGCGCACTCGGCGTGCGGAGATCAGGCCGCGACACCAAGTGGATCGAACTCGCGACTCTCCTCGGCGAGATCTTCACTCCCGCAGGTCTGACCGGGCACAGCGGAGAGCCGGAACCCCGCTGCGTGCACGAACGGGTCCCGGCTCCCGTCGGATCCCCGTCCCAGAAACTCGTGATCTTCACCGAACACCGGGACACTCTGCGCTATCTGGAGGAACGGATTCGCGCGCTGCTCGGCCGCGAGGAAGCCCTGGTGGTCATCCACGGCGGCGTCGGCCGGGAACGGCGGTTAGCCGTTCAGGAGTCGTTCCGGCACGACCCCCAGGTCCGGGTGCTGCTCGCCACGGACGCCGCCGGAGAAGGGATCAACCTGCACCGCGCCCACTTGATGGTCAACTACGACCTGCCGTGGAACCCGAATCGGCTGGAGCAGCGCTTCGGGAGGATCCACCGGATCGGACAGACCGAGGTCTGCCACCTCTGGAATCTCGTCGCGGCCGAGACCCGCGAAGGGGACGTGTACCAGCGCCTGCTGGAGAAGCTGGAGCAGGCCCGAAAGGCACTCGGCGGTCAGGTGTTCGACGTGCTGGGCAAGCTGGAGTTCGAAGGGCGGCCGCTGCGCGAGCTGCTGCTCGAGGCCATCCGTTACGGCGAGCGGCCGACGGTACGAGCCCGGCTCGACACGGTCGTGGATCAGGCGCTCGACCGACAGACCATCCAGGAACTCCTGGAGGAACGGCAACTGGTCCACGACGCGATGGACTCCACCCGCGTGCGGCGCGTGCGGGAGGAAATGGAACGGGCCGAAGTGCGCCGGCTGCAGCCGCACTACGTCGAGTCGTTCTTTCTCGCGGCGTTCCGACGGTTGGGCGGCGCGATCCGACAGCGTGAACCCCGCCGCTTCCAGATCAGCCACGTCCCGGCGGTGATCCGCGGCCGGGACCGCGCGATCGGGATCGTCGAACCCGTGCTGCGGCGTTACGAGCGCATCGTCTTCCAAAAGGACCTGGCCGCCCCTCCCGGCGAGACGGCGGCGGCGTTCGTCTGTCCGGGCCACCCGCTGCTCGACGCGGTGACCGACCTCGTTCTCGAACGCTGGCGCGAACTCCTGAAACGAGGCGCCGTGCTGGTGGACGACCGGGACGACGGCACGGACCCCCGCGTGCTGTTCTCCGTCGAACACGCCATCCAGGGCGGGAGCATTACGGCTGGCGGCAGCCGGAGGCTCATCTCGAAACGGGTGCTCTACATCGAGACCGCCGCTGACGGCGAGCCGCGCCGCCTGAACCATGCGCCCTACCTGGATTACACGCCGCTGACGGATGCAGACCCCGCAGCCGAAGCCATTCTCTCCCGACCCGAATGCGCGTGGATCGGGCGCGGACTGGAGCGCGATGTCCTGGCCCATGCGGTCGCACGGGTCGTCCCGGAACACCTGGAAGAGGTGCGCGGCGCCCAGCTCGGGCAGATCCGGAAGACGAGGCTCGCGGTCCAGGACCGCCTCACCAAGGAGATCTCCCACTGGGACCACCGGGCCGAGCAGCTCAAATTGGCCGAGGAGAGCGGAAAGTCCGGCGCCCGGCTCCATTCGGCCGAGGCCCGCCGACACGCGGATGTCCTCCTGGAACGGCTGCGGAAACGCATGGAACAGTTGGAACGAGACGAACGGATATCCCCGCGGCCCCCGGTGGTGCTCGGCGGCCTGCTGGTGGCTCCTCGAGGCCTCCTCCGCGCGATGGGGGGCGCCGCCGATTCCCCTCCTCCGGCGCCGGTCGATACCCAGGAGTCCGCCGCGCGGGCGCGCGCCGTCGTCATGGAGGCGGAGCGTGCTCTCGGCTACGACCCCACGGACCGGGAGACCGAGAAGCTCGGCTACGACATCGAAAGCCGTGTTCCGGACTCCGGCAAGCTCCGCTTCATCGAGGTGAAGGGGCGGACCGGCGGCGCCCGCACGATCACCGTCACCCGCAACGAGATCCTGTGCTCCCTGAACAAACCCGAGGACTTCATCCTCGCCATCGTGGAGTTCGGAGACGGCGATGGGCACCGGCTGCACTACCTGCGGCGCCCCTTCCGGAACGAACCCGACTTCGGTGCCGCGAGCGTGAACTACGAGCTGAAGGAACTGTTGTCCCGGGCCGAACCGCCTCGGTAGCCCGCCCCCCGGACAGGATCCGGCGCACCCCTACATAGACTCTCCCCATGGCCCTCACGAACCACGAACGCGTCGGGAAGGCGCTCACGCTGCTCAGAACGGGACTCGGTCCGTTCGTCGAACGTGAGCTGCAAGGCGCTGTCAAGGCGAAGTCCCTGCACCTCGAGGTGTTGGCCGAGTTCCGCAAGGACCCCCAGTTCGGAAAACAGCGCATCGCGAAATGGGACGCCGCGGCGCTGCTCAAGGTGATGCTGGACAACTGGAATTTCGTCTTCAAGGCGATTCTCGGCCCGGCGGAGCGCGGGTTCGTGGGGGAACTGCGCGGCCACCGCAACCGCTGGGCGCACCAGCACCCGTTCTCGAGCGATGACGCCTACCGCGTCCTGGATACCGCAGCGCGGCTGCTCGAGGCCGTCTCCGCGGCCGAAGCCGGCGAAGTCGAAAAACTCAAACAGGATCTGCTGCGCGTCCTCTACGACGAGGACGCGCAGGCCCGCCCGGAGCGGCGTAAGAAGGCGAGCCTGCCGCTCACGAGCGCCGCCGGCCCCCTGAAGCCGTGGCGCGAGGTAGTGACGCCGCACCCGGACGTCGCGAACGGCCGGTACCGACAGGCCGAGTTCGCCGCCGATCTGTGGCAGGTGCACCTCGGCGAGGGGACCGCCGAGTACCGCGATCCCGCGGAGTTCTACCGGCGCACCTACCTGACCGAAAGCCTCCGGGGAATGCTGGTCGGCGCCGTGCGCCGGGTGGCCGGGGAGGGCGGCGACCCGGTGATCCAGCTTCAGACCAACTTCGGCGGGGGCAAGACCCACTCGATGCTCGCGCTCTACCACCTGTTCTCCGGCACCCCGCCGAGCGAGCTGGGTGGAGTGGACGCGCTGATCCGCGAATCCAGCGCAGCGAGCCTGCCGGAGGTACGGCGGGTGGTGATCGTCGGTAACAAGATCTCGCCCGGAAACCCGGTCACGAAACCCGACGGGACGGTGGTCCGCACGCTCTGGGGCGAGCTCGCGTGGCAGTTGGGCGGGCCGTCGGCCTACGAGCGCATCGCCCGGGACGACGAACGCGCCACGAACCCCGGGGACGCGCTGCGGGAACTCCTCGTCGAACACGGGCCGTGCCTGATCCTGATCGACGAGTGGGTCGCCTACGCCCGGCAGCTTCACGAAGACAGCGACCTGCCCGGCGGCAGCTTCGAAACCCAGTTCAGCTTCGCGCAGGCGCTCACGGAATCGGCGAAGCTGGCCGAAAACTGCCTGCTGGTCATCAGCCTGCCGGCATCGGACACCCAAGCCTCGCCGCACATCCAGGCCGACGATCTGGAAGTGGGAGGGCAGCGGGGGCGGGAGGCGCTGAGCCGGCTCCGGAACGTCGTGGGCCGGATCGAGTCGTCCTGGCGCCCGGCGAGCGCCGAGGAGGGGTTCGAGATCGTCCGGCGGCGGCTCTTCGAGCCCCTGGATCCGGTACATCACGAGGACCGGGACGCGGCCGCGCGGGCCTTCAGCGACTTCTACCGGCGGCAGCCGAACGAGTTTCCTCGGGAGTGCCGGGAGACGGACTACCGGAAAAGGCTGCAGTCCGCCTACCCGATCCACCCGGAGATCTTCGACCGCCTCCATACGGACTGGTCCGCGCTGGTCACCTTCCAGCGGACCCGGGGCGTGCTGCGGCTGATGGCGGCGGTCGTGCACCGCCTGTGGGCGGACGGCGACGGCCACCCGCTCATCCTCCCGGCGCACCTGCCGATGGACGATCCCCCGGTGCAATCGGAACTGACCCGCTACCTGCCTGACCGGGATCAATGGGATCCGGTCATCGCCAAGGACGTGGACGGGCCGCGGTCGCTCCCGGTGCGGACCGACGGCAAGTTCCCGAATCTGGGGAAGAGCTCCGCCTGCCGGCGCGTCGCCCGCACCGTCTATCTGGGGTCGGCGCCCACCGCGGGTTCGGCGCACCGCGGCATCGAGGACCGCCGCATCCGGCTGGGGTGCGCTCTGCCCCAGGAGTCCACGGCGCCCATCGGCGACGCCCTCCGGCGGCTGGCGGGTGAGGCCACCTACCTCTACCAGGACGGTTCCCGCTACTGGTACGACACGCGCCCGACGGTCACCAAGCTGGCGGGAGACCGCGCGGAACAGTTGAAGGGCGATCCGAAAGCGGCCGAGGCGATCCGCAGCCGGCTGCGGCAGGCCCTCCAGCAGTTGGGCGGGTTTTCCCGGATCCACACCGCCCCGCAGTCCGCGCACGACGTCCCCGACGAGCTCGAGACGCGGCTGGTGGTGCTCGGAACCGACTGCCCGCATCAGCGGGGCGCCGCCGATTCTCCCGCGCAGACGGCGGCCCGGGAGATCCTCGAATCCCGGGGGAACGCGCCGCGCCTCTACCGCAACACCCTGGTGTTCCTCGCTCCCGACGAGACCCGGCTCCAGGACCTCGACGAGGCAGTGCGCCGTCACCTCGCCTGGGAGTCCATCCTGGAAGAGCGGGAGGCGCTCGATATCTCGCCGCACCAGGTGAAACAGGCGAAAACCCAGCAGAACGCCGCGGACGCCACCGTGGCCGCCCGGTTGCCGGAGACGTATCAGTGGCTTTTGACACCCGTCCAGAAGAACCCCGACGATCCGGTCACATGGGAATCCGCACGGCTCACGGGGACGCGGGAACTGGCGGAGCGGGCCTTCCGCTGGCTCCAGAATGACAGCTTGCTCGTCCCGCGCCTCGCGGGAAGCCTCCTGAGGACGGAGCTCGACCGCGTACCCCTGTGGCGCGGCGGCGACCATGTAGCCCTGCAGCAGGTCATCCAGGACTTCGCCAGTTACCTCAACCTCCCGCGGCTGCTCGGTCCCGAAGTGCTGGTGCGCGCCGTCGAGGAGGCCGTCAGCTCACTGACCTGGGACTCCGACGGGGTCGGATACGCGGACGGTTTCGACGAGGCCGGCGGACGGTATCGGGGCCTCCGCGCCCGACAGACGATCGGGCTGGACGCCGGCGCGGCGGGGTTGCTGGTCAGGCCCGCCGCGGCGCGGCGGCAACTCGAACGGGAGAAACCGACTCCGTCCACCGGCCCCGGTCCCGATGAATCAGCGGTTGGCCCCGGGGAACCAGCGGTTGATCCTGATGCGCCGCCCGTCGGCACTCCCGATGAACCCGCGCCGACCCGCTACCACGGCAGCGTCGTCCTCGACGCGGCGCGCGCCGGGCTGGAAGCGAGCCGGGTGGCCGAGGAGGTCGTCACCCACCTCGCCGTACTTCCGGGAGCGAGCGTCCGGGTGACGCTGGAGATCGAAGCCGGCTTGCCCGACGGCACCCCGGATCACGTCGTGCGCGTCGTCACCGAGAACAGCCGCTCGCTTCGTTTCGCCAGCCACGGGTTCGAACGCGACTGACCACGGGGTCGGGATCCGGGCAGCGGCTCCCGCCCGAGCGGGCGGCTATCCCCAAGGTTGGGAGCGCGCGCCGTATTCGCTTCCGGCGAACCCGAGGTCGAACCCGAGCGGCTCCCAGCAGACTTCCGCGCCGGTGCCGCCGCGGCGTTCCGCCGACATTTCGTCCGGTTGCGGGGAGATCGACGCCAGCGGCTCCCAGTCCGTCGTCGAGCCGTCGGTGACGGCGGCGGCCGGAAACCTGGCGTAGCGCGTGTAAACGGCCATGCCGGGGCCGATGGCGGCCTGGGCGAGGTCCACCGGGGCGATGTTCCCGGTGCGGAGGAGGCGGAGCGCCGGGGGGAGTTCGTCCCGGAGCGCGGTCAGGAAATCGCGGAGGGCGGCGGCGGGGGCGTCCGCCGGGCGGCGGCGGCAGACGAGCACGATGCTGGAAGCGAGCGCGTTGGTGCCCATGCCGATCATTCGGTTGGAGAGTTCCGTGCGCATCGGCCAGGTGCCGGTGACGGCGAAGCCGGACTCGATCACGGCGTCGAGGAAGGTCTCCCAGCCGGTGCTGGATGTGCTGCCGTCCCCCTTCGTCTCGGACTGCTTGAAGGCGTAGTAGATGGTGACCGGGAAGCCCGGGTGCGCCTGCTCCGCGAGGCGGCGCATCGCGCGGGTCATGCCTTCAAGGAAGAAGGCCTCGGCCGCCTTCTTGCTGCCGTGGCGGTAGGGGGTGGCGACGAGTTCGTCGGCCTTCGGCGCCGCGAGGGTGGCGAAGAGCTCGGGGAAAACCGGTCTCAGCGAGCGCCGCAGCCAGACGTAGAAGAAGTCGGAGAGGTCGGCGTAGCCGATGTTGTCGTAGTAGGGCGGGTCGGTCGAGACGACTTCGTGGCTGCTCAATTCTTGACGTTGAGCATCACACTGAGTGGAGACTCCTTTCGTCCAACGGCCGAGGTTTGGAATAGATTGAACTGTCCAATCAAAGAGGTTTCGTGTGCTTCCTCCCCGTCCACTAAACGGGTTTGCTTCCGGGTAATCCCACATCATCGGAATCGCTTGGCGTGCAAAGAGATTACTGAGCTGCTGATTCGCACCTTGCCATCGACCAAGCGCAGTGTAGTAATCGCAGAACCTATCTGCGGCGAAGGCCAGATACAGGGAGACCGCCTCGGCATACGCGGGCGCGCCGGTTCCGCCTTCGCGGAGGGGCCGGCCGTCGTCGGGGAGTCCGGCCCGCACCGCATCGCGCCGCGCCCGCTCCCGCGCCCCGCCCACCAGATCCGAGAAGGTCGTCAGGGCCGCGAGCTGGCGAGGGGTGAACAGGTCGGCCCAGGTGAAGAACCCATACCCCCGCCCGCTCACCAGATTCGTCGTCTCCCGATTCATCGGTTCGTCGGGCTGCCAGTTGGGCCGAGCCCCACGGGCCGCTTCCTCGTGTTCCGGTGTCGGAGGCAGATAGACCCGCCCCCGGGGGCCCTGCGCCGCGACCGCCAGCAGCCGCGCGCCCATCCTCCCGGCCATGCTCTCCGCCTTGATGTGCTTGTCAGAGAGCGGCGAGCCTGACATCAGGCACCGGAAGTTCGCCCCCCGCGACAGTTTGGTTCCCCGCTTCGCCGCATCGGGCGGCGGGCCGACCCGCACCGCGAACCGGTAGCCCTGCTCCTCGATCACCGGCTCGACCCAGGCCTCCTTCCCCCGCTTCGTCGAGAGCATGAACGTCGAAGCGAGCGGCACCTCCACCTCGGAGAACGCCGGGTTCGGGCTCCGCACCGTCCGCGCCCACAGCCACGCGATCACCGTCAGCTCCCGCCCCGCGCAGCCCGCGAGATCGGGGCGCTCCCGGACCAGCTCCGGCGTGACCCGCACCTTCGGGTAGAGACGGCCGATCCGCCGCTCCGCCTCGCCCCGCATCCACTTCCCGTAGTGCCGCACGTCCTCGGCGAGCCCGGCAGCCCCCTTCCACGCCTTCCCGGCGATCGTGGCCTCGCTCCGCGTCACCGGGTTCACCGGCGGCCGGCCGGCGAACTTCGGCGGGATCTCGATCATCGCCTTGTTGATGAGCACCGCCACCGGGTTCAGGTCCGAGGCGTGCGCTTCGAGCCCCAGGCGCTGCGCCTCGAGCGGCAGCGACCCCCCGCCCGCGAACGGGTCGTGGAACGCAGGCAGCCGGCTGCGGTCGAACAGCTCGGCGGCGCGGGGGTGGTCCGCGTTCGCCGCGCAGGCCCGCCGCCAGCTCGCCCGGATCTCGGCCCGCGCCCGCTCCAGCACCTTCTCGTTCGTGGTGTTCTCCCACTTCACCAGTTCCTGGACGATCCCGAACAGCCGCATGCGCTCGAGATCCGCCGCCGCTTCGGCCAGCGTCAGCTCCCGTTGCGGTCCCGAGCGGTCCCGCCGCGCCCACCACAGATGCAGGGTGGAGGGGTGGCCGTGGCGGATGGACTTCTCCCTCGCGCCCGCGGCGTTGATCTCATCGAGGGGCAGCGATACCTCGATCAGCTTCCGACGCGCACGGGCCGCCGATGAGTCCATGGACCGTTACGCTCCCAGGACCCGGACCAGACCGGGCCGGCCAACGCGGCGGGCGGCTCGTCGGTCGGCCGTGAGCCATACCCCGTTCGCCAGTGCAGCCAATGCCGCGTACACGGAGTCGTACCCCGACAGCTTCCATCGAACGGCGAAGTCAACAGCCAGCGACAACAGCTCGTGCCCGTTACCGATCCGCGTCAGTCCCAGCGCCTCGACCAGAGCCAGGGCTTCCTGGACACGCGCCGGCCGGCCGTCCGGAAGTCGGCAGAGCACGGCGAGCAACTCGTTCATGAAGAGTTCCGGAACCAGGAACCCCGATGGATCACGTTCGATCTCGTCGAGCACTTCGGCGGCCTCTCGCAGGTGCGGCTCGTCCTTCACGAACCACTTGATCGCGACTGAGGCATCGAGAACGGTCACGACCGCATATCGCGCAGCAAATCCAAAGTCGTGCCGTTCGCCGGCGGCTCGAACTGGAGTTTCCTGAGCTTCGCCACCACGCTCCGCCGCTTCGCGTCCGCCTCCCGGTCCACGAACCGCTCGCGGTAGTCCTTGAGGCTCACGAGGGCGGCTGCCGGAGTCCGGCGGCGGCAAACCACGATCGGCTCCCCGTTGCTCTCCAGCTGGTCGAGCACCCGACCCAGGGATTGCCGAAGCTCCAGTGCGTTGACGGTCTTCATGACACTCGGCAGTCTCGATCTTGTACGGTTCGGTGTCAAGAACGATCGTAGCGAGACGGTGGAATCCGCCGGACAGTTGGCGGTCGAACGGCAGTGCGGGTTTCGAGCCGTGCGGTTGCGGCCCGTAACGGGTTCCTGGGCGGCGCCTGGAACTGACAGCAGCGCAGCGATGGAGCCCCCGATGCGTTCGGCCGCTTCTTCGGTTGCACGGTCGCTGACGTGTGTGTAGCGGAACGCCATCCGGGGGTGAGAATGGCCCAGCAGGTGCGCGACCACCGGCAGCGGCACGCCCTGCATCACGGCGTGGCTCGCGAAGGTGTGCCGAAGGTCATGCAGGCGCGCATCCCCGATCCGGGCCTCGCGGCGCACCTTCCGCCACAGCGACAGCTCGTCGGAGCGGTTCCGCGAGGGGTCGCGGGGCGAGGGGAACACGAACGCGCTGTCCGTCCGGGGCTGGCGGGCGAAAACGGCGCGCGCCTGTGCGTTCAGGAGGATGGTCCGCGGCCCCGTCTTGCTGTCCGTCAGGCGCAGCGACTCCCCGGCCACCTCCGACCAGCGGAGGCGCACGATCTCGCTTTTCCGGCACCCGGTCAGCAGCAACAGACGAATGATGTCCGCCTGTTGCTCGCCGGAGCCGCGTCCGCGGTGGGCATCTAGCGCCGCGTACAGACGGTCGATTTCGGCCCGCGAGAGAAAACGGTTCGGCCTTGGACGCGGGTTGCGGCGCACGCGGCGGGTGGGATTGGCCGGGAGGTATCCGCACGCGACCGCGTGGTTGAAGATCTGCCGCAGCACATCCAGAACGCGGTTCGCTCCTGCCGGCGCCGACTGGCTGTAGCGGTCGAACCACGAGTGCACCGTCTCGCGGCGGATGCGGTCGAGCCGCTGGGCGCCGAAGATCGGCAGAAGCTGGGTCCGCAAGGCGCTGTCCACGCGCTTCCGGGTCGACGGTTTGCAGCGGCTGTAGCAGGCCTTCTTCCAGGCGCCCGCGACGAAATGTCGGAACGTCGGCGGGCTCATCGGCCGGTTCCCAGCGCCGCCCCGACGAGTTCGACGGCGTTGCGCGCCATGGGGTCGGCGATGTGCGTGTACCGCAGGGTGGCGGCTGGATCGCGGTGCCCCAGCAGGCGTCCGATGGTCAGCACCGTCTCCCCCTGCCGCAGCGCGAAGCTCGCGAAGCTGTGGCGCAGGTCGTGAAGCCGCACGTCGGACAGGGCCGCCGCCGCGCGCAGGGCGCGCCAGGCGCGGTAGAGGGTCTCCGGCGGCATGGGGCCGCCGCCCCCCGGCGCCGGGAAGGTCCATGCGTCCGTACGCGCGAGCCGATCGAGCACCGATCGGGCGGCCGACGACAGCCACACGGTGCGGGGGCCCGTCTTGCTGTCACGCAGGAACAGGTGGCCTTCGCGATAGTCCGCCCACCGAAGCGTCCGGATCTCGCTCTGCCGACAGCCGGTCAGGGCGAGCAGCCGCACCAGCGCGGCGGCCGGCCGCGCGGCCGCTTCGTGCTCCGCGAGCGCAGCGCCCAGCCGCCCGAATTCGCCAGCGGTGAGGAAGCGCTCCCGTCCCCGCAGGCGGTAACGGCGGATCCCCGAGCACGGGTTGCTTCCTTCCGGGCGGTGGCCGTAGGACTCGGCCTCCCGCAGGATCACCGACAGAATCGGCAGCGAACGATTCGCTGCGGCCGGTGTCGCGCACAGGTCCGCGATCCAGCACTCGACCTCCCGCCGCGTGATGTCGCCGAGCGGCCGGCCGCGGAACCAGGGCAGGATCTGATTGCGCAGATAGGCGCGATTGACCTTGACGGTCTGCGGTTTCCAGCGGGAGGCGTACGTCCGGAACACGTCTGCGGCGAACACCTCGAAGGCTGTTCGGGGAGCGGGATCGTTCGATTCGTCGTGGTCTGCCATGGGAAACCGGAGAGGTTCCGGCATCTGGACATCCATGCGAACCCGGCGCCGCGGCCATGGAGCCCGCCGAGCGGTTTCGTGGAGACGCGGAGGTTGCGTGCCGCGCGGCGCCAGCGCGAAAACCGTGATACGGCCATTCCGCATGACCGGTGATACGGTCGTTCCGTATGAAGGCGCCGTTCATGCATCCAAGATCCGGTGGTGCAGCGGCTGCGGGAGAGAGCCGCGCGTCGGGGAGCAGCGGTGATGGCGTGCTGCCGTGCGGCAGCCGGTTTCTGTTCCTGACGGCAAGCGTCTGGTGAGAGCGGCGGTGCCGGCGGCCCGTGCGCGTCGGAAGCTGATCGAGGTATCGCTGCCCCTCGATGAGATCAACGCCGCGGGCGCGAGGGAGAAGTCCATCCGCCACGGCCACCCCTCCACCCTGCATCTGTGGTGGGCGCGGCGGCCGCTCGGCCGCAACGGGGACGCTGGCCGAAGCGGCGGCGGATCTCGAGCGCATGCGGCTGTTCGGGATCGTCCAGGAACTGGTGAAGTGGGAGAACACCACGAACGAGAAGGTGCTGGAGCGGGCGCGGGCCGAGATCCGGGCGAGCTGGCGGCGGGCCTGCGCGGCGAACGCGGACCACCCCCGCGCCGCCGAGCTGTTCGACCGCAACCGGCTGCCTGCGTTCCACGACCCGTTCGCGGGCGGGGGGTCGCTGCCGCTCGAGGCGCAGCGCCTGGGGCTCGAAGCGCACGCCTCGGACCTGAACCCGGTGGCGGTGCTCATCAACAAGGCGATGATCGAGATCCCGCCGAAGTTCGCCGGCCGGCCGCCGGTGAACCCGGTGACGCGGAGCGAGGCCACGATCGCCGGGAAGGCGTGGAAGGGGGCTGCCGGGCTCGCCGAGGACGTGCGGCACTACGGGAAGTGGATGCGGGGCGAGGCGGAGCGGCGGATCGGCCGTCTCTACCCGAAGATGCGGGTCACGCCGGAGCTGGTCCGGGAGCGCCCCGATCTCGCGGGCTGCGCGGGGCGGGAGCTGACGGTGATCGCGTGGCTGTGGGCGCGGACGGTGCGGAGCCCGAACCCGGCGTTCTCCGAGGTGGAGGTGCCGCTCGCTTCGACGTTCATGCTCTCGACGAAGCGGGGGAAGGAGGCCTGGGTCGAGCCGGAGATCGAGGGGCGGGGCTACCGGTTCGCGGTGCGGGTCGGCCCGCCGCCCGACGCGGCGAAGCGGGGAACCAAACTGGGCGGTAGCGGCAGCTCGTTTTTCTGCCTGATGTCGGGTACCCCGATGCCGTTCGACTATCTCCGTTCCCAGGGGAAGGCCGGGAGGATGGGCGCGCGGCTGCTGGCGGTCGCGGCGCAGGGCCCCCGGGGGCGGATCTATCTGCCTCCGACGCCGGAACACGAGGAGGCCGCTGTGCGGGGGGAACCCGCATGGAAGCCCGAGGCGGATCTCCCGGAGCGAGCGCTCGGTTTTCGGGTTCAGGAATATGGAATGACCCGGTGGGCCGACCTGTTCACCCCTCGCCAGCTCGCGGCCCTGACGACCTTCTCGGACCTGGTGGGCGGGGCGCGGGAGCGGGCGCGGCGCGATGCGGTGCGGGCCGGGCTCCCCGACGACGGCCGGCCCCTCCGCGAAGGCGGAACCGGCGCGCCCGCGTATGCCGAGGCGGTCTCCCTGTATCTGGGCGTTGGCGTTGATCGCCTCGCTGACCGGCTCTCGACGATCTCAAGTTGGGATGTCGGTCGCGAGGCGATTCGGAACACCTTCGGTCGGCAAGCGATTCCCATGACGTGGGACTTTGCCGAAGCGAACCCCTTCTCGGGTTCAAGCGGCAGCTTCGCTTCGCTCTTGCGATGGACCGAGAAATTCCTGTTGGAGACGCGCCCCACGATCTCCGGCACCAGCGCTCAACTAGACGGCGCATCCCAAACCGCATCCGTGGACAGGGTCGTCTCGACGGACCCGCCCTACTACGACAACATCGGCTACGCGGACCTCTCCGACTTCTTCTACGTCTGGCTGCGCCGGTCGCTGAGACCGGTTTTCCCCGAGCTCTTCGCCACCCTCGCGGCGCCGAAGGCCGACGAACTCGTCGCCACCCCCTACCGCCACGGCAGCAAGAAGGCGGCCGAGGCTTTCTTCCTCGACGGGATGGCCCGCGCGATGCGCCGCCTCGCGGAGCAGGCGCACCCGGGCTTCCCGGTCACCATCTACTACGCCTTCAAGCAGTCCGAGACGAAGGGGGACGGCAGCACATCCAGCACCGGCTGGGAGACCTTCCTCGACGCCGTGATCGAGTCCGGCTTCGCCGTCACCGGCACCTGGCCGATGCGCACGGAACTCTCCAACCGAATGATCGGCATGGGCACCAACGCGCTCGCTTCCAGCATCGTGCTCGTCTGCCGCCGCCGCCCGGCGGACGCCCCCGCCGCCGCCCTCCGCGATTTCCTGACCGCGCTCCGGGACGAACTCCCCCCGGCGCTCCGCCTCCTCCGCACCGGGAACATCGCCCCGGTGGACCTCGCCCAGGCCGCCATCGGCCCCGGCATGGCCGTTTACACGCGCTACGCGCGGGTGCTCGACCCGGCGGGCGAGCGGGTTTCGGTGCGGGACGCGCTGGCGCGCATCAACCGCACGCTCGACGAGGTGCTGGCCGAGCAGGAGGGGGACTTCGACGAGGACAGCCGCTGGGCGATGGCCTGGTTCGACGAATACGGCTTCACGGAAGGCCCCTACGGAGCCGCCGAGACCCTCTCCAAGGCCAAGAACACGAGCGTCGAAGGCATGGTCGAAGCCGGCATCCTCCGGTCGCAGCGCGGCAAGGTTCGGCTGAACGCTCCCCGGGACCTCCCCGAAGAGTGGGACCCGTCCGCCGCCGGCGCTGGCAGGCCCGCGGTGTGGAAGGTCGTGCATCACCTGATCCGCGCTCTGGACGCCGACGGGGAAGCCGGGGCGGCGCGCCTGGCCGCCCGCTTGGGCGCCGCCGCCGAACCCGCGCGCGATCTCTGCTACCGGCTCTACACGTTGTGCGAGCGCAAGAAGCGGCCAGCCGAAGCGCTCGCTTACAACACCCTCGTGAAGAGCTGGCCGGAAATCATGCGGCTCTCCCGGACCGACGAAATCCACCAGCAGGCGCTCCTGCCGCTCGGCGGCCCCTCGTAGCCGACGATCCCGCCACTTCTTGCTCATGACCGCCACACCGCACAACGGCAAGGAGGAGGACTTCCAACTCTTCCTCGCCTTGCTGGACGGCGACCGCTTCGAAGGGCGGTTCCGCGACGGCGTCCACGCCGCGGACGCGTCGGATCTGATGCGGCGCATGGTCAAGGAGCGGCTCGTGAAGTTCGACGGAAAGCCGCTCTTTCCCGAACGCATCGCCTACACGGTGCCCTACCAGCTCTCCGACGCGGAAGCCGGCCTCTACCAGGCGGTGACCGACTATGTGCGCGAAGAGTTCAACCGCCGGCTCGATTTCGAAGACCTCGACGACGCTCCGGATGCCGAGGCCGAGCGGGCCCAGCTCGAAGCCGCTACCGGCGAGCGGATCGCGGCGTTGGAAGCGGTTGAGCCGGACCGCGCGAAGGGGCAAGATGCCGGATTGGAGGCGGGCCGGAGCGCCGGACACGAGAGCCGCGCGTCGGTACCGCAGGAGCGGGACCGCTCACCGGAGCGGGAAATGGAACGGACCCGGGCGCCGAAAAGCGTGGATCGGGATCTGGGGCTGTAGTGTCGCGCGGTACGGAAACCCGCATTTCAGAGACAGGGGGGTTGCGGTCGAGCGTGTCCAGTGCGAAGCAAGTACTTGCCATGTTGCGTTGCCGGGCCGCGGGCGATGAAGAGCAGTTCTTCACCATCGCGCTCCAGGTCGCGGCGGCCGAGGCGCGCCAAGGACATCGTAGCTTGGCGGAAGCGCTTCGGGAGGCCGTGGA
Organism: Vicinamibacteria bacterium; assembly: GCA_963422395.1. Classification (GTDB taxonomy): domain Bacteria; phylum Acidobacteriota; class Vicinamibacteria; order Marinacidobacterales; family Marinacidobacteraceae. The sequence goes on from OY729431.1 coordinate 2,182,262, forward strand.
GAAGGCGCGCACTCATTCCGGTGGAGGGCAGACCGTCGCTGTTCCGTTCGCAAGGCCACGCGGTGACCTCGCCGAGCTTATAGAGCTGCGCAACCCCTCGCACCGTCTTGATGACGTCGTGCTGAACACCACGTTGCGAGGCCAGCTCGACGATCTGATCCGCGAACAGGCGCGCAGGGATTGGCTTCGAGAGCACGGGAAGACGCCGAGCCGGCGGATCCTGTTCGTCGGGCCGCCGGGATCGGGGAAAACCATGACCGCCGAAGCGCTCGCCGGTGCCCTGAAACTGCCGTTGTTCGTCATTCGCCTGGAGGCGCTGATAACACGGTTCATGGGGGAGACGGCTGCCAAGTTGCGTCTCGCATTCGATGAAACGGCAAAACGCCGCGGGAGCTATCTCTTCGACGAATTCGACGCCGTCGGCGGTCATCGCAGCGCGTCCAACGACGTCGCCGAGATGCGCAGGGTCCTGAACTCGTTCCTGCTCTTCATGGAAGAGCCGAACGCGACGGACAGCTTGATCGTTTGCGCGACCAACCACCCCGATCTACTCGATCGCGCACTGCTGCGACGGTTCGATCTCGTCCTGCCGTTCGAGATGCCGAACGACGCCGAGACCCGCCGGATCATCAAGGCTTGTCTCCGACCGATGAAGTATCCGAATCTGGCCTGGAAACGGATCGTGGATGCGGGGCGTGGCCTGAGCCAGTCCGAGCTTTCGTGGGCGGCCGAGAAGGCCGTAAAGACCGCGATGCTCGATGAGCGGGACCGTCTGACGACAATGGACGTTGTCAGCGCTCTCGATGAACGCCGGGAGATGCGCGAAGCCTTCACGGGCGCGCAAGGTTCGACCTGAGTCGTGGCCTCCCCTTACGATCTTCCGCACATTGACTTTTCGCGGCGGCGGCGGGCCAAGCCGTTTACATCGGCTGCTTCCAATCAGATCGGAGCGGGAACACCGCGCAGCCGCGAGGAGCATGGCGAGAAGCTGCGCGGCGAACTTGCCGCATCCTATCAGGCGTTCGATGCGGCAAGGCGCGAGGATCCTCGTCTGGATCCGCCCCAGGGCGCCTTTCTCGAAGTCAAGCTGAAGCGGGGATCGCGGGTCGATGTCGTCGAACGAAGAAACGATGGCATCAGGCCGGGGGCGGCCAGGCTCGATACGAACGAGAAACGGATCGTCGGGCTGTATGTCCCCGATGAGTCGCGCGAGGTATTCGCGGAGATTCTCCGTGAATATCAGGAGGGCGAGCTGGCCCCGGGAGGCAAACCGCAGCGCAAGGCCTTCGTCGATCCCATCGAATCCATCCGTGCTGCTCGTCTTGAGACGTTCTGGACCGACGATGCTTCGAGGCTTCCGCCACCAGGCCGGCAAATGTGGTGGGAAGTCTGGTGCGTGCGCGCGTTGGAGGACGAGCTCGATCGGTTGGTCGCCAAGCTCGGAGCGCGCGCGGCAGATCGCGAGCAACGCCTGTATTTTCCCGAACATGCCGTGCTGCCGGTGCTGGCCGACAGGGCAACGATCGAGCTGATGCTGTTCGCGCGCCTTTCCATTGTCGAGCTGCGCAGGGCAAGCGACAGTCCGGCCTTCTTTCTGGACGATATCGACCGGGACGAGCAACGGGACGCCTGCGAGGAGCTCTCTGAACGAACGGAATGGCCGGGCATGGATGTTCCGGCAGTCTGTCTTCTCGATACAGGGGTGAATCGCGCCCATATCCTGATCGAACCGGCGCTCGCCGAAGCGGATATGGCCGCGGTGAAGGGCGAATGGGGAGTCGCCGACTCCGCACAGGGGCACGGCACGGGCATGGCGGGGCTTGCGCTGTTCGGAGACTTGACTCCGCATCTGACGGGTGCGGAGGTCCTGTCGCTGAGGCACCGTCTGGAGTCGGTGAAGATACTGTCGCCGAACAGATTCGATCCGACCGAAGAGCGTTTGTACGGCGCGTACACGAAGCAGGCCGTGGCATTGCCCGAAACCGAGCGTCCGGACCGTCGCAGGGTGTTTTGCCTGGCGGTGACCAATGAAGACCGGACCGGCAACCGGCCGACGACCTGGAGTGCAGCGATCGACCAAGAGGCTGCCGGTGTGACGGAGGTTGGCGAGCGGGTGCCTGCGAGACTGTTCGTGGTGTCGGCAGGGAATGCGCCTAGTGAGATCACGATGGAGCGGATCGCGGACGCGGACACGCTCGAAATCGAGGATCCCGCGCAAGCCTGGAACGCGATAACGGTCGGCGGGTACACCGATCTGATCAATGTCCAGGAACCGAAATTCGAGCATTATTCGCCCTTCGCCAAGGCGGGCGACATCAGCCCTTACACGCGGACATCGACACTGTGGCTCCAGGGCAAGGCCCCGTTCAAGCCGGATATCGTCATGGAAGCGGGCAACCGTGTGGTCTCGCCCGCGAGGACGGATGCGTACGACGCGGATTCGCTGGCGCTATTGTCGACCGGGCCGAACACCGATCAGCATCCACTGGTGTCGTTTCGGGCGACGAGCGCGGCCACGGCGCAGGCTGCACGCCTTGCCGCGCGGTTGACGGCCGAGTTTCCGCACTACTGGCCCGAGACCATACGGGCCTTGGGAAGGTCTGATCAAGATGATTTTTTAGTCGGATTCTCGATATCGGATGGAGCTCGGCTTCTACGATTCGTGAGGAAACCTCGAGTGCCGACCTTCATCGGCAGTATTCCCCCGCGCCGGGCAAGAGAGTCAGGCTCCGGGCAGCCCCCTCGGCTCTCTCCCCGAGTCTTCTCAGCAGGCGCAGCGCTCTTGCGCCCGTATCACCACTCTCCTGGCTTGGAACAGGTTCACCAGCGCGCAAGTCGCCACCACCCGATGCCAGTTCTTCTCGATGCCTCGGTACCGCACCTCCCGAAACCCGAACACCCGCTTCATCACCTGAAACGGATGCTCCACCCGAGCCCGAACCCGCGCCTTCCTGACGTTCGCCGCCCGCTGCTGCTCGGTGAGAGGCTGATTCCGAAACGCCTTCCGCTGTGTGAAGTCCTGTGCCCGCGGCGCTACTTCTCGAATCACCTTCCGTTGCCCGCAATACGCCTTGTCCCCCCACACCCGCGTCTCCCCTCCGTGGAGCAGCTCCGCCAACACCTGCGAGTCGTGCACATTCGCCGCCGTCGCCACCACCGAATGGATCTGCTTCGTCTGCGAGTCCATCCCGATGTGCGCCTTCATCCCGAAATACCACTGCTGCCCCTTCCGTGTCGAGCCCATCTCCGGATCCCGCGCCTTCGCCCGGTTCTTCCTCGAACTCGGCGCCGTCAGGATCGTCGCGTCCACGATCGTCCCGTTCCGCACCCGCACCCCGTGCTCCGCCAGATACTCCTGGACCTGCTCGAACATCGCCTCCGTCAGGTCGTGACGCTCCAGCAGATGCCGGAACTTGCACACCGTCGTCTCATCCGGCGCCCTCTCCCGCCCCAGGTCGATCCCCACGAAGCGCCGCATCGAATCCGACTCGTAGAGCGCCTCCTCCACCCCGGGGTCCGACAGGTCGAACCACTGCTGCAAGAAGTAGATCCGCAGCATCCGTTCCAGCTCCACCGGCGGTCGCCCACGCCCCCGCTTCGGATACACCGGCGCGATCGCCGCGCACAACGCATCCCACGGCACCACCCGGTCCATCTCTTCCAAAAACCGACGCCGCCTCGTCTTCTTCCGAAACCTGTCGAATCCCGCTTCCGCAAAGCTCATCTGACGCATATCAACCCCCACCGCCATTCCTCAGACGATACAAAGCAGAATACCCCAAACGAAATCAATAAATCAGAGGGTCCCTTGATGATCCACGGCGCGGATTGGACACCGCTGATGAAGGGTGCCTTGACGGCGGCGGGCACCAAGAGCGAGGCTTGTCTCCTCCTGAGGCGATACGGCCACGGTGTACCGACGTTCGAGCGCGCCGCGGCCTCGGCGAGAAATCACCTGGCGATGATTTCCGAAGCGGAAATTCAACCGTACAGTCGAAGTGGAAAGGGCATGCACGAATGCCACTTCTATTCGTTGCCCTGGCCTCGGACGGCTCTCGAAAGTCTGGGCGAACAGGACGTCACCCTGAAAATCACATTGTCGTATTTCGTCGAGCCCAACCCCGGTTCGTCCGCTGCATTCGATCCGTATCGCTATCAATCCTTTGGACTGCGCTTCGACCTTAAGCGCCGGTCGGAGACGGTTGCCAATTTCGCGAAGCGGCTCAACAAGCAGGCATGGGAGAAACTCAAGGATCGGCCTTCTACGGATGAGGACCGTGACAGATGGCTGTTCGGTACGCAATCGATGTCCGCGGGATCGTTGCACAGTGATGAATGGACGGGACCCGCGGTCAATCTTCTCTCACGCAACATCATCTGCATCAAACCGGTCGGGGGCTGGTGGAAGGAACGTGCGAAGGCCGATGTGCGAGGACAGAAAGCGCGCTATTCGCTCGTTCTCTCCCTGCGATCCGAGGACAGTGAAATCGATCTCTACACGCCTGTCTCGACCATGGTCGAGGCGGAGATCGGGGTCGAATCCATCGTGGTTCCGACAAGCTGAGCACCGTCTGGCAAGTCGCAATTTCCTGCCGCAGGGGAAAGCTGAACGAGTTGATGCCGGGATGGATTGTCGAGCGGCGACGATGTGCGGGTGGGGGAGCGTCTGAGGGGCCCAGTGACGAAGAGAGCTGGCCGGAAATCATGCGGCTCTCCCGGACCGACGAAATCCACCAGCAGGCGCTCCTGCCGCTCGGCGGCCCCTCGTAGCCGACGATCCCGCCACTTCTTGCTCATGACCGCCACACCGCACAACGGCAAGGAGGAGGACTTCCAACTCTTCCTCGCCTTGCTGGACGGCGACCGCTTCGAAGGGCGGTTCCGCGACGGCGTCCACGCCGCGGACGCGTCGGATCTGATGCGGCGCATGGTCAAGGAGCGGCTCGTGAAGTTCGACGGAAAGCCGCTCTTTCCCGAACGCATCGCCTACACGGTGCCCTACCAGCTCTCCGACGCGGAAGCCGGCCTCTACCAGGCGGTGACCGACTATGTGCGCGAAGAGTTCAACCGCGCGGACGCACTGCCCGACGAACCCAACTTCTGCGTGCCGGCCTACGACGTCGAGACCGAGGTGCAGCAGATCCGCATCGTCATCGAAGGACTCGCCGGCCACGTCCCCACCGCCCTGATCGCGCTCCACCTCGGCGACGCGCTTCACGATCTGCGACAAGCTGAACAGGCGCCTCGGCCTCACCAGGGAGCAGTGGACCGCGCTCGCCGCCCAGTCCACGCGCACCGGGACGCCCGAGCCCGGCGACCCCGCCGAGCACTGACCCGCGCGCTGGATGGGTTCGAGCAAGGCGGATCTGAAGCGCTTCCCCGACCCGGTGCAGGGCCGCATGGGGTTCGCGATCTACCGCGCCCAGCTCGGACGCCGGCACCGCGGCGCCAAGCCGCTGAAGGGCTTCGGCTCGGGCGTCCTGGAGGTCGTCTCGCGCCACGACGGCGACACCTTCCGGGCCGTCTACACGGTGCGGTTCGAGACCGCCGTCTATGTCCTGCACGCCTTCCAGAAGAAAGCGAGGCGTGGCATCGCGACCCCGAAGCAGGAGCTCGACCTGGTCCGCCGCCGATTGCAGGCCGCCGAGCGGCACTACCGTGACACGCATTGTGGAGACTGACGCCATGGAACCCACCGACATCACCGTGGAGCGCGGCAGCGGCAACGTCTTCGCCGATCTCGGCTTTCCCGACGCCGACGCTCACCTCGTCAAGGCCGAGCTCGTCAGCCGCATCGACGACATCGTGCGCGATCGCGGCATCACCCAGACCGAGGCCGCGCGGCTGATGGGCCTGTCTCAGCCCGACGTCTCGCGGCTGCTGCGGGGCGACTTCCGCGAGTATTCGCTGGAGCGCCTGTTCCGCCTGCTCAACGCGCTCGGGCGCGACATCGACATCGTCATCCGCCAGCCCCGTTCCGCCGACGGCGCACGGCTGCGCATCGCCGCCGCCGAACCCGCCTGACCGCTCCGCCGGTTTCTCCGCGGCAGGCCCGCGGTGTGGAAGGTCGTGCATCACCTGATCCGCACTCTGGACGCCGACGGGGAAGCCGAACCGGCGCGCGATCTCTGCTACCGGCTCTAAGCGCTCCACGGCAGCGTTTCGGGGCGGCGGCCGGAGGCGGAGTGACCCTGGGCCTTTGCTTCCGTTCCCGCCTTACCGCCGCGAAACTCTCGACGCCCGCACTTCGAGCCTCCCCGGTTCCGCCTTCATTACGGGGAAGCGCCGGGGGTTTCGCGCAGGCCGGGGGCGTTGACGATGAGTTCCCCGAGGTCCGTCATGGTGTCGGCGCAAACGGGATGCCGACATCCGTCGACGATCCGGGGAACAGCCGCCGGGGCGACGAGGCGTATCGACGCACCTCCCCGGAGGAGAGGGATTCCAGGAGGGGTCCGGTTACTTCCAGAGGGACAGGAGGACTGCCTGCCCGGTGATCGCAACCAGATTGAAACCCAGATTCAGCGTGAACAGGGCAGCCTTCCTCTTCTCGAAGGCCACCGACTGATACCCGACCGGAAGGACGAACGCGATGATCGCGACGAGTGCGGCATGGACTCCGGAGAGCGCGCCGCTTCTCCCTTCGAGCAGTACCGCCAGGCCGAATGCGGTGGCTAGTGCGAGCAGGAACGATACTCCGTAGGTTTTCAACGGATTGAAATCCTTCGCGATTTCCTCCTGGGTGGTTCCCATCAGGTCCAGCCAGCGCTTGCCGAAGAGAGGGCCGTACCAGAGGGCCCCGACGATCATCGGCACGAAACCGGCCACCACGACAGCGAGATAGTTTCCATCGAACATCGCAGAGGTCTCCTTCAGCACGGCGCCGCCGAAGACGGCAGGTCCGATCGGCCTATGGATCGGGATTCGGGACGGAGATCCCGGCCTTTTCGAGTTCCCAGAGGACGGCGTCGGCGAACTCGTCGAGCGACGGCACCTTGCGCCCGTTGATGAACAGGGTGGGAGTCCCGGTTACCCCGAGACGCAACGCCTCGGCGATGTCGGTCTGAAGCACCGCTTCGGTTTCCGGCTCGTCGAGACAGGCCGCGAACGCCTCACGGTCCAAGCCGGCGCCCGCGGCGATCCGGGTCACATCCCCCGGGTCCGGCGCTTCGGGCGGCGCCCGGTAAACCGCGTCGTGATACTCCCAGAAGTTCCCGAGGCGGTAGGCGCAGGCGGCGCCCCGCGCCACGTTGCAGGCGCCGGGATGGAGGACTCGGGGCAGATGGGCGGCGCAGGTCTGGTCGAGAGGGAAACTCCGGTAGTAGAGGGCCACCTGGGGGCCGGTCGGTCCTTCGGCGTACTGATCGAAGGCGAGCGCGAAACGCCGGCAGGATGGGCAGAGGAAGTCCGAAAAGGTCACGATTTTCACCGGCGCATCCGGGTCTCCCCGGAAGGGCACGCCGTCGAGATCCATTGCCTGGACCGGCTGCTGCCGGAAGGTGGGGTTCCTCCACTGCGGCAGCCCTCCGGCGTGGGCGACCGGCATCCGGGAGGGCCAGCCCGCGGGCGGCGCGGATACTCCGGAACGCACCCCCAGGATCGAGAGATCCGGCGTCTCCTCCGCCGCACCGCGGTCGCCCAGCCCGTGGTCGATGACCAGCACTGCGGCCAGAACGAGTCCCGCGGTGAGCCAGAACGCGCGGACGAGGACCCGATCCACGGCGAGGCGCGCCGGGGGCAGAGGTTCCGCCGGCGCCCGACGGGCAGGGAGCAGGCAGACGAAGGCCCAGCCGTTCGCGGCGTAGGTCCAGAGACAGAGCGAACAGAAGGCCCCGATCGACAGCGCCTGCACGCCGAGCAGGAACAGATCCACCACCAGAGCGAGACCCACCAGCGCCAGCGCCAGCCGACCCGGCGCGCTCTCGAGCCGCGAACCGCCCGGCGAACCTCCCAGGAGGGCCAGAGCGAGCAGGGCGCCGAGCGACACGAAGAAAGCAAGGCCCACTGCGGCCAGCGGAACGCCCCCGATCGCCGACCAGGCGCTCGCCGCCACCTCCTCGCAGCCCGAGCCTTGCGGGTCGCACACCGACGACGCCAGCGCCCCCGCGTCGAGACCGTGATGACGCAGCAGCAGAACCGCCGAGACCGCTCCGCCGAACACGGCGGCAGCGAGGGCCAAGCCGAGGCGCCACCGGTCCCCGGACACGGTCCCGTTCATGCGGACTGAAAGTCTATCCGTCTGTCGATTTTCGTTCATAACACTCCGCGCAGACGGGAATCTCGATCCCTCCGCGAAGATCGGGCGCCGACTGCGGGGGGCCGAAAGAAGTACGGACCGGAACCACGCCCGCCCAGTGCGGAAGCCCGAGATCCTCCGCATCGTCGGCGGGGGGGCCGCGGCGGGATTTCGCCGTCGCCTCCGTGAGAGGCATCGAAGCCACCAGCGTCGCGTCGAGTTCCCGGCCGTTCGGGGGGCGGGCGCCGCCGTGGCGGCCCGGAATCAGTCGTTCGAGCAGAACATCGAGCGCGCGCTGCTTGTCTTCCCGGCGCGCCACTTCCGCGGTCCGGCCGAGGACGACGACCGAGCGGTAGTTCATCGAATGGTGGAAGTGGGAACGGGCGAACACCAGCCCGTCCAGCAGGGTCACCGTGACCGCCGCTTCGACCCCGGAGGCGAGAAGCCGCATGAGCCGGCTGGCCGAGGAGCCGTGCAGCAGCAGGCGGTCTCCGTCCCGAGCGTAGCCCATCGGAAGGACGAAGGGAGAGCCCTCGTGGACGAACCCCACATGAGCCACGATGCCCTCGTCCAGCACCGAGTCGATGAACACCCGGTCGTGGGAGCCGCGGCGGGGCAGCCGCCGAACACGGCTTCTCGGGGTCGGTTCTGTCGAAGAACTCACGCTTCGCTCGTGGAAGCAGCATTTTCAGACCTCGCTATGGAGTGACAGGCGCTTGCGCAGCGTTTCCATGGTGATGATCCCGACGAGCTCGCCGGCGTCGAGCACCGCAACGGACCGCCGTCCCGCGGAGAGCAGCGGCACCACCCGGATCGCGGCGTCCTCGGGGTGGAGCGTCTGTTCGACGATCTCGGTCCGCATCAGCTTCCCCGCGGGGAGCCGTTCCCACTCGGCCAGCGGGCGGCGGCGCAGCTCATCCATACGCACCGCGCCCACCAGTTCCGCCTCGTCGAGCACCGGAATTTCCGAATGCGGAATGTCCATCGTGGCCAGATCCCGGCCCGAAGCGCCGCGCTGCACCGACAGGATGCGGTAGTCGAGGAGGTGGGCGGCGGTTACTCCATGAAGCGTCTCGGCGAGCCAGAGCTGCCGGGTCACCTCGCGCGCCACCCGGCGTAGATGGAGGCCGATCACCACGAACCAGGCCCCGCAGACGAGTTGCCCGGTCACGGCAGCGCCTGAGCCGCCGAAGAAGGCCACCACGCCGAATCCGATCAGCAGCAGCCCGAAAGACCTCCCGGTCGCAGCCACCGCCCGGGTGGCGGCGGCCGGACGGCCCCACACCGCCCAGAGCACGGCTCGCAGGATCCGACCTCCGTCCAGCGGGGCCGCCGGGATCAGATTGAAGGCGAGGAGCAGTCCGTTCATCAACGCCAGATTACCCGCCACCGCCGCCGCCGCCGGCAGCGAAACGCGAGCGAACTGCTGTAGGGCCAGAAATGCGAGGGTGAGCAGCAGGGTGACGAACGGACCGGCCAGCGCGATCCGGAACTCGACGCCGGGGCGAAGCGGATCACCGGCCAGTTCCGTCGTGCCGCCGAATACCCGGAGGGTGATGCCGGACACCTTCATTCCCGATCGGCGCGCTACCGCCGCGTGCGCCAGTTCGTGGGCCAGCACGGACAGGAGGAGCAGCAGGCTCGTGAGCACCCCGAGGCCGACCGCGAGGACGGTGCCGACCGCGGGGTCTCCCCGGACGTACAGAACCCCGAAGAGCGCCGAGAGGACGGCGGCCACCAGCAGCCACGAGGAGTGCACCCGGATGGGATAGCGGCCGGACCACGGCGCCGCCGCTTTCAGAGAAGGGTCGGACGGGGTCAACAGTCCAGCTCCCGGGGGAGCGCCGCGGGCGGGGCACCGCCGCCCCCTCTTTCCCGATCCCGACAGACGAGCAACACCCGCTCCCCGGCCATCAGTTCCTCGTCGAGCCAGCCACGATTCAGGGCGAAGAGTACTCGTTCGGTGACCTCGCTCCGGCCGCTGCCGGCCAACCGCGCGAGAGCGCGCCGGACCGAACCCCCGCGGGGAAGGGGCCGAGCCGAAAGCCGCAGGGGTCCCGGGAGCGGAGCGTCCCGGAGCCGGTCAGCGCTATGCAGGATCTCGAGGAACAGCGCTTCGCACCCGTCGAAACTGCGGCCGTCGCAGTCGAGGCGGACTTCCACGGGCCCGCCGGCACTCCCGAGGAGGGCGATGAGGCCGGCGGGCCGGGTTTCGCGGGTTTCCCGTATTTCGGCGGCTTCGGGGACTTGCCGGACGGGCGGCGCCCCTGACGCGGTTCGATCCGCGATCGGCTCGTGGAGCCGGGCACGGATGCCGGAGAACCCGCGCACCCGGAACACCTCGGCGAGTGCGCTTTCCTGGCCGCTGCTTTCTGCCAGAGTCCGGAGACCCGAAGCCAGCTCGCGGTGGAACCGGCGCTCCCGGTCGAGATCACCGTCCATCGGGGGGTCGGGGGCTTCCGGGAGCGGAGCCGTCCGGACCGTGAGCCCGATGGGTTCTCCGGCGCGGCTCGCTACGAACTCGCCGGGACCGAGCGGTTGAAAACGGGCGCCCCCAGGCAGCGAGAGTCGGAGATCCGCAGCGGGCAGGAGCAGGCCGCGCCCGTCCGACATCCCCCGTTCGGGCGGGTGGCCGAACACCAGCCCGTCGAGGAGGTCGAGCCAGTCGGCGCGGCTCGCGGATGCCCCTTCCCCCTGCCCTCCCGCTTGCCGTTCCCCGGCGCCAGGCGGCTCTTTCGCGGGCATCGGGAGGCGCAGGGGCTGCTCTAGGAGCGCTTGGCCGCCAGCCGAGCGAAAGCCGCCGCCGGCATAGATCGCGGCCGCACTCCGGAACAGCGCTTCGAGCGCCGGTTCCCCCGAAAGCTCGGCCAGCGCGCCCCGCGAAAGGAAGAGGTGCCGATCCGCGAACAGGAACGCTTCTGCTTCCGCGTGGTCGAGAACCACGAAACGCCAGCCATCCGCCGAGCCGGAGGACGAAACCGCCCCGGCGATCGCGCGGCGGCCGATCGCGGCGAGCCCGGCGGAAAGCTCGTCGTCGGCAAGGGTCCGGTAGCGCGCTTCGAACCCGGGGCGTGCCCGTCCGGCGGCCGCGACGGCAGCCGCATCCGGCGGCATCGAAAGCGAACGGGGGGAGAACGCACAGCTCGAAAAGGCGAGCAGCGAGGCTGCTGCCCAAAGCGGCGCCTTCCCCACCGTCTGCATTCCGGATACGCGCGGACGCCGCCGGCAGGAGTCCGGCGGATCGACGCCCGTATGGGCGCCAGTCCGGGTGGTCGGCGAAAGCGCCGACAGCTCAGGCGTAGAAGTTCGTGTTGATGTCCCGGTATTCCGCCCACTTGTCCGGCAATTCCTCGTCCGGGAAGATGGCGGTTACCGGACAGGCCGGCTCACAGGCACCGCAGTCGATGCAAGTGTCGGGGTCGATGTAGAGCTGGGTGGCTTCCTCGAACCCGTCCTCGTCGCTCGTCGGGTGGATGCAGTCCACCGGACACACATCCACACAGGCCGTGTCTTTCGTCCCGATACAGGGCTCAGCGATCCAGTACGACATCGAAGGAAGCTACCTCCTCGAACAAGTGCAGCGCGCAAAATCGGTGATGGTATGGAATCTCCCGGCCGAGCGCGCCTGCCAGCGGCCGGATTCCATCACGATGCTCCGAAGGCGGATCATCCGAGTTCGAGAAGCCTCTGCGAAATCTCGGTAACCCGATCCAGAAAACCCCAGAATAGTAGCCCAAGAAGATTCGGAACGACCAGGAGCAGCAGCAGGCCCCGATCCAGACGGCCGAACGCGAGCGCCGGAGTTTCGCCGGTTTCGGGGTCCACCACCATGGTGCGCAGCACCTTGAGGTAGTAGAAGGCCGCCACCGCGCTGTTCAGCACCCCGACGACTGCGAACCAGCCGAGCCCGGCGCGAATCACCGCCGCGAAGACATACCACTTGGCCAGGAATCCCGCGAAGGGGGGGATGCCCATGAGCGAAAACAGGAAGACCGCCATCGCGATCGTGAGCAGCGGTGAGCGCTTCCAGAAGCCGGCATAACCGCTGATCTCGAAGTTCCCGGTCGCCCGATGGGCCAGGATCACGACGAGAAAGGCTCCGAGATTCATGAACAGGTAGATGACGAGATAGGCGGTGATCGCCTGCACTCCCTCGACGGAAAGCGCCGCGGCACCCATCAGCATGGTCCCGGCGTGGGCGATCGAAGAGTAGGCGAGCAGGCGCTTCACATTCGTCTGGAGCAGCGCCGCCACATTCCCGAGCGTCATCGTGATGACCGACAGGACGATGAGCAGCGTCTGCCAATCCGCCCCGCCCACCGGGGAGAAGGCTCCGCCGCCCGAGGGCTCGGCCATCCCGGAGTAGAAGAAGCGGATCAGCACCGCGAATCCGGCGGCCTTGGGCCCCACCGACAGGAACGCGGTGACCGGAGTGGGGGCTCCGGTGTACACATCGGGGCACCAGAAGTGGAAGGGGGCAGCGGCGATCTTGAACCCGATTCCGGCAGCAACCAGCACGAGGACCAGCAGGAGCGCCGGGCCGCCGGCCTCTTCGGCGAGGGCGGCGCGGACGCCGTAGAGGTCGAGGGTTCCGGTGAGTCCGTAGAGGAGCGAAAGGCCGAACAGCATCGCGCCCGTCGAGACCGCCCCGAACAGGATGTACTTGAGCGACGCTTCGTTCGACAGCCGGTCCGAGCTCAGGTAGCCGACCATCAGATAGGAGGCCACGGAAACGGTTTCCAGCGACAGATAGATCATCGCCAGGTTCACCGAACCGGCCATCCAGCAGAGCGCCGCGGTGGCCGTCAGGAGCAGGGCGATCATCTCGCCCATCCGCACTCCGTCGAGTTCTTTCGAGCGGAGAGTGAACGCCAGCACCACGATGGAGGTGAGGATGAAGACCGGCCGCAGCACCGCCAGGAGACCGTCGTCGGCCACCATCGAAGCGAACAGCGCGGCCCCGCCCGGCTCGGTGAACGAGGCCAGCAGGGCGGCGGCGAGACCAGCGAAGGCCAGCCCGGTGAGCAGGCGGCGGTTCTCCCCGACCGGCCGCGCCTGCGTCAGCAGGTCGGCGACGATCACGATCGCGAGGGTCCCGACCAGAATCAGCTCGGGGACGAACCGGGCGAGGCTCTGGACTGCGTCGAACACTGGCTGGCCGGGTTATCCCTTGAGTTCCGCGGCGCGGTCGAGGTCCACGTGTTTCACGGCCCGGTAGAGGGACATCACGATGGCGAGCGCGACCGCCGCCTCGCAGGCGGCCACCACGATCACGAGCAGCGCGAAGACCTGCCCGCCGAGCGCTCCCTCGACGAAACGCGAGAACGCGACCAGGTTGATGTTCGCCGAGTTGAAGAGCAACTCGATGGACATCAGGACATTCACCGCGTTCCGGCGGGTGAGCACTCCGAACATGCCGATGGAGAACAGCGCCGCCGAGATGTACAGGTAGTGCTCGAGCGGGATCACGGGCGCGTCCTCCGCCGCACGAGCATCGCCGCGCCCATGAGCGCGATCAACAGCAGAACCGAGGCGATCTCGAAGGGAAGCAGGTATTCGCCCACCAGCAGACGCCCGATGGGCTCGCTCGTCGGTCCGGGATCCCCGGTATGCAGCGCGCGCCAGTCCACGGAGTGGATGATCCAGACCAGCAGCGCGAAAACGCCCCCGGCAGCGAGCGCTCCCGGCACCACCTGGATGGCTCCGCCGTGAAGGTTCAGGTCGTAGATCCGGTTCGTCAGCATCACCCCGAAGAGGAGCAGGGTGAGGATGCCTCCCACATAGATCAGCACCTGCGCTCCCGCGAGGAAGTCGGCCCCCAGATACAGGTAGAAGACCGCGACCCCGAAGAACGCCGCCACCAGAGCGAACGCCGAGTGGACCAGGTTGGAGCCGAGGACGACATAGAGCGCGGACCCGAGCACCACCGCCGCGGTGCCGTAGAAGATGATGGCCGCAGCCCCCAGAGACTCCATCGCTCGCGCTCCCCTAGCAGTCCGTGGAAAACCTCAGGCGCCCCGAGCGGCGGGAGCCGGGGCGGAGGGCACTGGGGCAGCAGGCGGAGTTCTCGGCTCTTTCGCGTACCGGTGCAGGAGATCCCCCTTGGTCTTGCCGCCGAACTCGTAGTCCGGCGTCATCAGGATGCAGTCGGTGGGACAGGGGAAAACGCAGAGCTGGCAGTAACAGCACAGCGACATGTCGATGTCGAACTGCACCACGGTCTGCTTGATGGCGGTCCCGTCCGCCGCGAAGATCGGCGGGGCACCCCGTGGGCGCTTCTCGTTCTCGATGTGGATGCAGTCCACCGGACAGGCGCGCTCGCACTGCTTGCAGCCGATGCAGTCCTCGATCTTCACATGGAGCTTCATCCTCGAACTCTCCATGAGGGACTCTTTCGGAATGTCCAGCGGAGAAAGCCAGCGCTCTCCGGGAAGCTCGTCGGCGGTGTACTGCTGGGTCACCGAACGGGTGAAGAGGTGACGGAAAGTCACAGCCATGCCGATCAGAACGGTGCTGACCGTTTCCCAGAGGTCGAGAAAATAACGCTTCATGGGCCGGCTCCCCCTCGGAAGAGTCCCTCGATGAGGGTGGTCGCGATCAACAGGAAGAACGAGATCGGAATCACGTACTTCCAGCAGACGCTCATCAACTGATCCACCCGGAGGCGGGGCAGCGTCCAACGGAGCCACATCTGCAAGACGACCAAGCCGAACGCCTTGCCGAAGAACAGGAGCGGATTGGAGCCGAAGGGCCCGACCCAGCCGCCGAGGAAGAGCAACGCCGCCAGCATCGAAACGAGGAGCATGTTGCCGTATTCGGCGAGGAAGAAGAACGCGAACCGCATTCCGCTGTACTCGGTGTGGAAACCGGCGACCAGCTCCGATTCGGCCTCCGGGATGTCGAACGGGGTGCGGTTCGTTTCGGCCAGTCCGCAGATGAAGAACAGCACGAAGGCGATCAGGTTGAGCGGGAACAGCTGGAAGACGAGCCAGTCGCCCACTCCGAGCAGACCGCCGGACTGGGCGGCGACGATCTCCGGAAGGTGGAGGCTTCCCACCTGGGCCACGACCACCAGGACCAGGATCGCGGTCGGGATCTCGTAACTGACCATCTGGGCGGCGGCGCGCATTCCGCCGTAGAGGGCGTACTTGTTGTTCGAGCCCCAGCCCGCCATGAGCACCGAAAGAGCCCCCAGCGAGGTGATCGCGATGAAGTACAGGACCCCGATGTTCATGTTGGACACCGCGAGCACGGCCCCATCGCCGCGAACTCCCCAAGGCACGATCGCGAAGGCCGCGAAAGCGCTCGCCACCGCGAGCATCGGGGCGGCCCGGAAGAGGAGCCGGTCGGCGTCCTTGGGAACGAGGTCTTCCTTGAAGAGCAGCTTCATCCCGTCGGCAAAGCTCTGGAGCAGCCCGTGCCAGCCGACCCGCATCGGGCCGAGGCGGTCCTGGACATGCGCCGCCACCTTGCGCTCGAGCCAGATCGTGTAGATCGGATTCAGCGCCAGGATGCCCACGAAACCGGCCGTCCCGAGAGACACCACCACGAGGTGCTGCCAGGCGTTCGGCACGAAATCCCCGATCAGCTCCGAGAGCACCGCCGCCAGGATCGGCAGCGCTGCGATGGTCCCGAGGACCGCGACCGCCATCACGATGGGGATCAGGGTCAGCGGCCCCATGAGCCGCATCTCGATCTGGCGGAACCGCGTGATCACCGATCGATCTCTCCGAGCACGATGTCGAGGCTGCCGATGATCGCGATGATGTCCGCGATCATCTCGCCCCGGGTGATCTCGTGGAAGAGCCCCATCGCCACGAAGCAGGGCGAACGCCCCTTGACCCGGTAGGGAATCGGCTTCTTGTTCTCGGCGATGAGATAGAAGCCGAGTTCGCCGCGCGGCGCTTCGGTGCGGCAGTACACCTCGCCGGCGGGGGGGCGGATGAACCGCGGAACCTTCTCGTGGACATCGCCTTCCGCCGGGAGCCGATCCAGAGCCTGGCGGGTTATGTGCACGCTCTGATACATCTCCCGGACCCGCACGAAGTACCGATCCCAGCACGAGCCGATGGGGCCGTGCTGCCCGGTTCCGGTGATCACCTCGAAGTCGTGGTTCTCGTACCCCAGGTACGGATCGTCGCGCCGCAGGTCCCAGGAGATCCCGGAGCCGCGGAGGTTGGGGCCGGAGAGCGCGTAGTCCCGCGCCATCTCCGGGGTGATGATCCCCACCCCGGCGGTGCGGCGGATGAAGATCTTGTTGTGGCTCAGCAGTTTGTCCACCTCGTCGAGCACCGGAACGAACTCGTCGAGGAAGCGGCGGCACTTGTCGGCCCAGCCTTCGGGCAGGTCATGCGAGACGCCGCCCACCCAGTTGTAGTTGTAGAGGAGGCGGGCGCCGCACAGCCACTCGAAGAGATCGAGGATGCGTTCCCGCTGCTGGAAACAGAGCAGGAAGGGCGTGAAGGCGCCGATGTCCATCCCGTAGGTGCCCATCGCCAGCAGATGGCTGGCGATCCGCTGCAGCTCTGCGGTGATCACCCGAATGCCGGCGACCCGCTCGCCGACCTCGAGGTCCAGCAGTTTCTCCACCGTCATCGCGTAGGAGAGGCTGTTCGCCATCGAACCCACATAGTCCATGCGGTCGGTGAACGGGATCACCCCCTGGTAGTCGATGTTCTCGGCGTGTTTCTCGAAGTTGCGGTGGAGGTAGCCGATATGCGGCCGGGAATCCTTGACGACCTCGCCGTCGGTTTTGAGTTCGACCCGCAGCACGCCGTGCGTCGAGGGGTGCTGCGGCCCCATGTTGAGAATCATCTCGTCCTCTTCGAGATCCTCGGGGCGGAACGCGTAGGAGTTGTCGGGCGGCAGTTCCCGGTCGTAGAGGGTTACGAGCGGAGCGCCGTCGAAGTCCATGGATCCCGGAGGGCCGCTGCCGGATCCTGGGTTGTCCATGCTGCTTCCCGAACCTTCAGTCGAACGGGCCCACCCCGGTCATCTGGCCCGACTCGGCCCGCTCGGTCATCTGCCGGCCCGGCTTCACCGGGATCTCATGCCAGGTTTCGGGCCACTCCCAATCGCGGAGCAGCGGGTGCCCCGGCCAATCCGCAGGAAGCAGGATGCGCCGGTGGTCGCTGTGCCCGTCGAAGTGGACTCCGAAGAGATCGAATACCTCCCGCTCGTGCCAGTTCGCCGCCTTCCAAACCGTCTCGAGGGTCGGAAGGCGCCCGCCGGAACGGGCGACGCGGACTTTCAAGACGATCCAGTGTTTTTTCGAAAGCGAGAACAGGTGGTACACCACTTCGATCGCCGGAGGGTCGGCACCCGGCCAATCCACCCCGGAAACGCAGTGGAGCGTGTCGAAAGCGAGCTCCGGATCGGTCTTGAGGAATGTGGCGGCCCGCCGAAGCGCCTCCGCTGGGAGACGGACCCACGGATCCTTGGCCTCCGGATCCGCGGAGAATTCGCCTGCCGCAAGCCCGAGGCGGCTTACGAGCCGGGCGATGAGCTGTTGGGGGGCCGCCGCTTCGTTCATCGGACGATCCTCAACCGAGAGATCTCATCCGGCGGATGCCGCCGGAGCCGCTGCCGGAACCCGGCCCACGCGCGGGTCTTCCAGCAGGGACTTCTCGCGGATGCGATCCTGCAGGGCCATGATGCCGTAGAGCAGCGCCTCCGGCCGCGGCGGGCAGCCCGGCACATAGACATCCACCGGGATGATCTGGTCCACGCCCTTGACCACATGGTAGCCGTACTGCCAGTACGGCCCGCCGTTGTTGGCGCAGCTGCCCATCGAGATCACATACTTCGGCTCCGGCATCTGGTCGTAGAGCGTCTTGATCCGAAGGGCCATCTTGTGGGTCACGGTGCCGGCCACGATCATGGCGTCCGCCTGCCGCGGGGTAGCCCGCGGGATCAGCCCGAGGCGATCCCAGTCGAAGCGGCTCGCTCCGGTCGCCATCATCTCGATGGCGCAGCAGGCGAGGCCGAAGGTCATCGGCCAGATCGCCGAGAGGCGCGCCCAGTTCACGATGGCGCTCACGGTGGTGAGCGCGACCTGGTTCTTGCCGATGGTTCCGATCAGATCCACGCCGACCCACCTGTGCCTTTCCCGGTTGTCCCTTCCCCGTTCACCCTGTTCTCCGCGGGCGGCCTCCCGCTTCCCTTCACGCGGACGCCCCCAGCGGAGATTTCCCGGGCGACGAGGAGCCCGCGGCCGGAGAACTCGCCGGCCAGGGAACTCACGGTCGGGAGAGCAGCCGCCGGGCGAGCCTTGAGAGCGCGCCGATCCTCCTCGCGCACCCACTCGAGATCGCCCTTCACCCAGACATCGGCCAGCCCCAGCACCAGCATCCCGATGAAGACGAGCCCCGCGATCAGGGCGCCGGCCCCGAGGTCGAGATAGGCGAGCGCCCACGGCAACAGCATCACCGCTTCCACATCGAAGATGAGGAACACCAGTGCGAACACATAGAAGCGGATGTTGAACTGCACACCCCACGGCGTTCCCACCGGATTCTCGCCGCATTCGTACGGTTGCGCCTTGCTCGGGAGCGGGCGCGAAGGCCGGACCAGGGACGAGACGACGAGCGTGACCCCCACGAAGAGGACGCCGGCGAGGATGGCGACCAGCGGTCCGAGATATTCGCCCATGAAAATTCGAAAAGAGAAGCAAGCCCCTCCGGGGACGCATGGAATTCTACTCGTCCGGCCGTAGCGAGGTAAAGGTTCGGTACCGGTCCAACCGCGGCTGCCGGCGAATCGAAGGAAGACGGGTTACTCTCGGGGACGGATCGAAACGGTCCCCGGTGCAGGTGCGCTTCTCAGAGAGTTCGAAGGTCGGAGATCCGGGAGATCCCGGCTGGGGGAACCGACCGGGGCCGGGGCGCAGCGCCTCGTTGTCGGTCGTGATCCCCGCGCTCGACGCCGCTCGGGAAGTGGGCGCGGCGGTCCGCTCGGCGCCTGCTGGAGCCGAGGTGATCGTCGTGGATGGAGGGAGCCTCGATCGAACCGTGGACGAGGCGAAACAGGCGGGCGCCGAAGTTCTCTGCGCGCCGGCCGGGCGCGCTTCGCAGCTGAACCGGGGGGCGGGCACCGCTTCCGGGGACACGCTGCTCTTCCTGCACGCGGACTGTCGGCTGCCGGGCGACGCCCGGGAACAGATCGGGCGCATCCTGGCGGTCCCGGAAACCGTCGGCGGCTGGTTCCCGCAGCGGGTCGCCGGCGGGGGCGCCCTCCTGCGTTACGGCGCTGCCGGCGCCAATCGGCGGGCGCGCTGGCTGCGCCTCCCCTACGGCGACCAGGCGATCTTCACAACGCGCGACGCCTTCGAGCGGGCCGGAGGCTTTCCGCCGGATCCGATCATGGAGGACGCCGGCTTCGCCCGCCGGCTCCGCCGCCTCGGGCGGCTTTCGCCCGCCGCTTCCTTCGTGACCACCGGCGCCGAACACTGGGAGCGGCTCGGCCCGGTCCTGACGGCGGCTCTCGACTATCTGACCCTCACCGCCTGGTTACTCGAAGCGCCGCCCGCGCGCATCGCACGGGTTTACCACCGCCTCCAGCGCGGTCCCCGCCTCCCTTCCACCCCAAGCGCCATGCGCGGCCGCTGAGTCGAAGCGACGGCCAACGCCGGCGGATATGGAAGGAACCGGGAAGCTCCCGGCGTTTCGGCCCGGCCCGTCCGGAGTCAGATCGGGCGGAAGAGGTCGGGGGGCGCGGCGCTCTCCTGCGACTCGACCACCGCGATGGCGACCACATTCACGATCTCCTCCACTGCGGCACCTCGCTGCAGGACATGCACTGGACGTCGGAGCCCGGTGACGATGGGGCCGATGGCCTCGGCGCCGCCGAGGCGTTGGAGCAGCTTGTAGGCCACATTGCCGGCTTCGAGGCTCGGGAAGATCAGCACATTCGCGGCGCGGTCCAGCCGGGAGAACGGGTAGGTCCCCTGGAGCAACCCGTCCACGACGGCAGTGTCGGCCTGCATCTCGCCGTCCGCGACCAGATCGGGGGCGCGGTTCTGCAGCAGTTCGACCGCTCGGCGCACCTTGTTCGACCGTTCGTGGGGGGCGCTGCCGAAATTGGAGAACGACAGCATCGCCACCCGCGGTTCGACTCCGAACCGGCGCGCCACCTCTGCCGTCTGCATGGCGATATCGGCCAGGTCCTCGGCGCTCGGGTCGATGTTCACCGTCGCATCGGCGAAGAACTTGATGTCGCTCTCGAACACCATCAGGTACACCCCGGCGACCCGCCGCACTTCATCGCGCATCCGCACGATCTGGAGCGCCGGCCGGATGGTCTCCGGATAATGCTGGGTGAGGCCGGCCACCATGGTGTCGGCGTGGCCCACATTCACCATCATCGCCCCGTAAACGCTCGGGTTCTTCATCAGCTCGCGGGCCTTCGCCAGCCCACGCCGCGCCGCTCGCGAAGCTTGGCCAGGCGCCGGGCGTAGTCCTCGCTTCGGTTCGGATCCGCCAGGTCGGCGATGCGGGCGCCCTCGATCTCGACTCCGAGCGCAGCGCAGCGTTCCCGGATGACCGCGGTGCGGCCGAGCAAGATCGGCTCGGCGATCCCGTCGTCGAGCAGACGCTCGGCGGCGCGGAGGATCTTCGGCTCCTCGCCCTCGGGGAAGACGACCGAGCGGCGGTTCCGTTGAGCGCGCCCGATCACCTGGCGCATCACCTCGCGGCCGAGGCCGAGGCGCGCTTCGAGCCGACCCTGGTACTCGTCCAGGTCGATTTCGATCCGGGCGACTCCGCTCTCCATGGCCGCTTTCGCCACCGCCGGCGCTTCCCAGAGCAGCACCCGGGAATCGAACGGCGACGGGATCAGATATTCCGGCCCGAACTGCATCCGCTCCTTCCCGTGGATTCGCATCACGGAATCGGGAACATCCTCCCGAGTGAGCGCCGCCAGCGCCCGCGCCGCCGCCAGCTTCATCTCCATGTCGATCGTCCGGGCGCGGACATCGAGCGCTCCGCGGAAGATGAAGGGAAAGCCCAGGACATTGTTGACCTGGTTCGGGTAGTCGGACCGCCCAGTCGCCATGAAGACATCGCGGCGCGCCTCCATCGCGTCTTCCCAGGAGATCTCCGGGTCGGGGTTGGCCATCGCCATCACGAGCGGCTGCTCGTTCATGGAGACGACCATCTCCTGGGAGACCGCCCCCTTGACCGACAGCCCCATGAACACATCGGCGCCGCGCATCGCATCGTCGAGGGTGCGCATCGGGGTATCGAGCGCGTAACGCTCCTTGAACTCGTTCATCCCCGCCTCGCGCCCCGCATGGAGGACTCCGCGGGAGTCGCACATGACGATGTTCTCGTGAAGGACCCCGAGGCTCTCGGCGAGCTCGGCGCACGCGATCCCGGCAGCGCCGGCGCCGTTGATGACGACGCGGATTCGCCCGGGATCCTTGTCGGTCAGCTCCAGCCAGCTCAGGAGCGCGGCCCCCGAAATGATCGCGGTGCCGTGCTGGTCGTCGTGGAAGACGGGGATGTCCATCTCCTCGCGGAGCTTGGATTCGATGTAGAAGCAGTCCGGCGCCTTGATGTCCTCCAGATTGATGCCGCCGAAGGTGGGTTCGAGAGCCTTCACCACCCGCACGACCTCTTCGGGATCCGTCACATTCAGTTCGATGTCGAAGACATCGATGTCGGCGAACCGCTTGAACAGGACCCCCTTCCCCTCCATCACCGGCTTCGCCGCGAGGGGGCCGATGTTGCCGAGGCCGAGCACCGCGGTCCCGTTCGACACTACTGCCACCAGGTTTCCCCGCGCGGTGTAATCGAACACGCGCTCGGAGCGGTCGTGGATCTCCCGACAGGGTTCGGCGACCCCCGGGCTGTAGGCGAGCGCGAGGTCCCGCTGGGTCTGGGTGGGTTTCGTCGGCCGGATCTCGATCTTCCCGGGCCGGCCGGTCCGGTGGTAGTCCAGGGCGTCCTGTCTGCGAATCAAGACTTTCTCCTCACGACGAAGTCAGCGGTGATGAATGGTCCGCCGGGGCCCGGCGCAACCGGCCGGAGGCCGGATATCTCGGCGCCCGCCTGCTTCCGAGCGGCGGATCCGGACGCAGCGGACGCGAAGTCTATCCGTCAGATCCCGCGGCGCCCCGCCCTCCGCGGAAGGGGCCGCAGCCGTCTCTCCGGCAGCAAGTCTCCAACATCCACGCCCCCTGTCCTGCGCTCCCGGCACGCTGCCGTTTCAGAATGGCGCACTCCAGCACATTCGGCGCCGCCGACCGAGCCCAGGCTCGATACTCCCCCGCCGCTCGGGCACGCGGCCAAAAGTCGCGTCCCGCGGGTTGGCCGTCCCCCGCCCCCCGATTCCTCCGGACACCAGATTGGGGGAGACGGGATGCTGTTCCCCCAGAAAGCAGGTGCGACCCTCGCCCGCGGCCGAAAAAACACCTGTTGCGACCGAAGCTCCGCCTCGGACGCGGCGCAGCGGGGGTATGTGTGAAAGGGGGTCCACCCCCTTTCACAGAATCGTGACCCAGAAGCCGAAATCGCTGCCTCCGGCAGCAGTTCGGATTCCCGGCGCGCAGCGCCGGGCGGTTCGGGGGCGGGGCGCCCCCACTCCTCCCACGAGAGGGCAAGACGCCGGAACACCTCCCACAGCAGAGGAGAGCGAACCCCGTCCGTGGCCCGAAAAACACCTGTTGCGACCGAAGCTCCGCTTCGGGCGCGGCACATGCGGGGGTATGTGTGAAAGGGGGTCCACCCCCTTTCACAGAATCGTGACCCAGAAGCCGAAATCGCTGCCTCCGGCAGCAGTTCGGATTCCCGGCGCGCAGCGCCGGGCGGTTCGGGGGCGGGGCGCCCCCACTCCTCCCACGAGAGGGCAAGACGCCGGAACACCTCCCACACCAGCGGAGAGCACCCCCGTCCGTGGCCCGAAAAAACATCTGTTGCGACCGAAGCTCCGCTTCGGGCGCGGCACAGCGGGGGTATGGGTGAAAGGGGGTCCACCCCCTTTCACAGAATCGTGACCCAGAAGCCGAAATCGCTGCCCCCGGCAGCAGTTCGGATTCCCGGCGCGAAGCGCCGGGCGGTTCGGGGGCGGGGCGCCCCCACTCCTCCCATGAGGGCGCAAGACGCCGGGACACCTCCCACAGCTGAGGAGAGCGAACCCCGTCCGCGGCCCGAAAAACATCTGTTGCGTCCGAAGCTCCGCTTCGGGCGCGGCACAGCGGGGGTATGGGTGAAAGGGGGTCCACCCCCTTTCACAGAATCGTGACTCGGAATCCGAAATCGCTGCCCCCGGCAGCAGTTCGGATTCCCGGCGCGAAGCGCCGGGCGGTTCGGGGGCGGGGCGTCCCCACTCCTCCCATGAGGGCGCAAGACGCCGGGACACCTCCCACAGCTGAGGAGAGCGAACCCCGTCCGCGGCCCGAAAAACATCTGTTGCGTCCGAAGCTCCGCTTCGGGCGCGGCACAGCGGGGGTATGGGTGAAAGGGGGTCCACCCCCTTTCACAGAATCGTGAGTCAGAATCCGAAATCGCTGCCTCCGGCAGCAGTTCGGATTCCCGGCGCGAAGCGCCGGGCGGTTCGGGGGCGGGGCGCCCCGCTCTCCCCACCAGAGTGCGAGACGCAGCCCGACTTCACGCCCCGCCCCCGAACCGCTCGACCTTCGACCTAAGGCCAGCGGCCGCGGGTGGACTTCTTGAGCACTCTTCCCTTGCTGTTCATGATCCCGACGGTCTTTCCGTCGGTCCACCAGCGGGCGTCTTCGATGTCCCGGTCGTTCGTGCAGGCAATATAGACCGGACCGCGGAACCCGCGCAGCCTGAGGCACGCGCTCGGAAGAGTCCGTGCCGTCTCGACATTGATCGTGATCTTGTCGGTCTTGATATCGGGTCCTTTCCCCCGGTTGTACTTCCCACCGTGTTTCGCGGCGAGTGCGCGCGCTACTTCAACCTTGCTTGCCATGGTTGCTCCTTCATTCCGAGAAGATGCCACCCCCGATGGGCAGAGCATAGCCGACACCGGAACGCAGCGCGATACCCGCGCTGCGGCCTATTCCGCGTCGAGCAGCTCGAGGGTCACGAGCAACAGTGCGTTGCCGCCGGCGACGATGGATGCATCAGCGGTGAACTCCCGCGGGCTGTGGCTGATTCCTCCGACCGAGGGAACGAAGATCATTCCCGCCGGACACACTCTCGATAGCATCTGGGCGTCGTGCCCGGCGCCTGACGGAATCCGCCGACAAGACTTTCCGAGAGCCGCGGCCGCCTGCTCGACGAGCGCGATCACCCGCTCGTCGAAGGCTGCCGGCCCGAGCCGGACCAGTTCGCGGCGCTCGATGGAAACCCTCTCCCTTTCCGCAGCTTCGGCGAGACCGGAGAAGAAAGCGCGCTCGGCGTGTTCCAGCCTGGAGGAGTCCGGGTTTCTGAGGTCCACGGTGAAAACCGCCCGACCGGAAACCACATTCGTGAGTCCCGGAGACAAGGAGGCTCGACCGATAGTTGCTACCTGATCGGGAATCTCGCCGGCCAGTTTCCGTGCCAGCAGAATGGCCTCGGCGGCTACTACTCCAGCATCCCGGCGAAATCTCATCGGTGTCGTGCCGGCGTGATTCGAGACGCCCCCGAGGCTGATCTCCTCCCAGAGCATTCCCTGGACTCCGGTCACCGCCCCGAAATCGAAGCGTTCCGCCTCGAGCACCGGACCCTGTTCGATATGCAGCTCACAATAGGCCGCCGGAACCGAGCCCGGCAACGGCGCGTCACCGAGATATCCGATCCGTTCGAGCTCCGCTGCCAAGGTAGCCCCGGACGGCCCTTCGGGACTGGGAAGCGCCCGGACGCGGGCGGCATCGAGGCCGCCGATATAGGCGAGACTCCCCATCATGTCGGGGGGATACCGTGAGCCCTCTTCGTTGGAAAAGAACGCAACCTCGAGCGGGCGCCGAGTCTGGACCCCCTCGTCGTTCAGGGTGCGGACGACCTCGAGCGCCGCGAGCACTCCCAGATTTCCATCGTAGCGTCCGCCATTCCCTACGGTGTCTATGTGCGAGCCGCACATCACCGCAGCCGCTTCCGGACCACCGTTTCCTTCGCGCCGGCCGATCACATTCCCGATCCCGTCCACTCGAATCCGGAGCCCGGCTTCCTCCATCCAGGAGCGGACCAGGTCGCGGCCCCTGCCGTCTTCAACGGTGAAGGCGAGACGCTCCGCGCCTCCTTCGGGGGTGGCACCGATTTCGGCGAGCCGGGCGAGGGAATCGAGCAGCCGGGTGCCGTCGATCCGGAATCCACGGTCGCCGACCGCCACTCTCGTCTTCGCTTCGGGGTTACTGCGAAACGGCCCCGGCGGCGGTGAGTCGGGCCAGAATGTCGTCGAGCTGTTCCCGCAGCTCCGAAAAGCGCTCGACTGCATCACGGCCGGGCGGCTGGTCGGCGGTATCGAGATTCGAAGCCAGATAGCGGATCTGATCCACCAGCATCGGCTGCGAGTAACGCACCGGCCGGGCGACCAGCTCCTCGTGGATCGCTTCGAGTTCTGCCTCGTTTTCGGCGTTGCCGCCAGCCTCCATCGCGGCTTCGAGCCGGGCGGCCGCCATGCGCGCCTCGCCGAGAGCATCCCGCGCCGCGAGCGCCAGCGCCACCTGCTCCCGGATCTGTTCCGCAGTGACCCAACCTTCACGAACCACCCGCGGGTCCATCCGCAGACGGAAATCCCGAACCTGGGTGACGCCCCCTGCGGTCAGCTCGACGGTGTATCGGCCCGGCGCAGCGAGCACCCCGCGCCCGGAGACCTGGCCCTCGCCGTCGAGGGCGCCCTCGTGGCGCATGTCCCAGGAGAATCGATGAACGCCGGCGCTCGTCGGCACCGCGGGGCTCCCGCTGGTACGGAAACCGGGCGCGCGCATCCCCTGGGTCCGCTCGCTCGCGGCGCCGGGTCCGGCGCTCTGGAAACTCTTCACCAGCGCACCCTGCTCGTCGCGCACTTCGAGCCGTGCTTCTTCCACATCCTCGGGCAAACTCCAGGTGAAGCGGGGGCCGGGGGTGGGGTACTCGGGGTCGGCAGGCCCGCGAGCGCTGAAGGGGGAGCCGCTGAAGCGGAACCTCACCTCATCCCGGGGATCGAAGAGATACATCCCCTCGGCCGGCGGTGTCTCGTGAAGCGGGGAAATATCGTCGAGGATCCAAAAACCCCTACCCATCGTGGAGAGGACGAGATCCTTTCCGATGACCTTGATGTCGGTGATCGGCGTTACCGGGAGGTTTTGCTGGAAGGAAGTCCAGCTCGCACCGTCGTCGAAGGAAAGGAACATCCCCCATTCCGTCCCCAGGTAGAGCAGCCCTTCGCGATCCGGATCCTCGCGAACGACACGCACCGGATGGTCGTTCGGGACGCCGTTCGAGCCGTCGGTGATTCGGGTCCAGGTCTCGCCGTAATCGTTGGTGCGGTAGGCATGCGGGGTGAAGTCGCCGAGTTGGTATCGAAGGATCGCCGCATACGCCCGGGACGGTCGATGGGGAGAAACCTCGATGTTCTGGACGCGGCCGTAAGGGCCGATTCCCGGCGGAGTGACTTCTTTCCAGGTGTGTCCGCCGTCGCGAGTCACATGGATGGGTCCGTCGTTCGCACCGGCCCAGATCACTCCTTCTTCATGAGGGGATTCCTGGACATCGTAGAGCACTGCGAAGTGCTCTTCGCCGGTCACATCCAGAGTGATCGGATCTCCGGAAACCACCTGCGTTTCGGGAGTGAATGCCGTCAGGTCGGGGGAAATCGTGCGCCAGGTGCGCCCACCGTTCTCCGTTACATGGACATACTGGGATGCGTGATAGACGCGCGTCGGATCATGCGGCGAC
This sequence comes from Vicinamibacteria bacterium, assembly GCA_963422395.1. Lineage (GTDB taxonomy): Bacteria > Acidobacteriota > Vicinamibacteria > Marinacidobacterales > Marinacidobacteraceae. Next base: position 2,209,319 of record OY729431.1, read on the forward strand.
ACATGGATGGGAACCGTCCGCTGAAAACGGTAACGAAGATCTTTCGGATTGTGCCCGTAGATGTTCCAGAAGCCGACATAGTACTGCTCTTCCTGCCCGGTGCGCCGGTTGTAGAGTCCGAAACGGCCCTTGCAGTTCGCATACACGACATCCGGGTCCCCTGGTTTCGGAACTGCCGGTCCGGTTTCGCAACCGCCGATCGCTTCCCAGTGCGCAGTGTGGCCGCCCGGACGGTAGTGCGTGGGATAACTGGGAACCGAGATCGTGGAGTTGTCCTGCTGTCCCGCGTAGAGCCGATACGGAAAGTCGTCGCTCACATCCACCTGATATAGCTCCGCGGTCGGCTGGTTCTCCTGCGTGGACCAGGTTTCGCCGCCGTCGATGGTGATGTTCGCGCCCCCGTCGTTGGACTGGATCTGGATGTCGGGGTCGTTCGGATCGACCCAGAGGTCGTGGTTGTCGCCGTGGGGAGTGAACTTCCGCTCCCAGGTTACGCCGCCGTCGGTGGACTCGAAGTACCCCTCGGCCATTCCCCAGAGCGTGTCGGCATCCGTCGGGTGGGCGTGGAGATTCGTGTAGTAGAAGGGCCGGTTGCGGATCGGCTGAAAGTCGCTCACCTGCCGCCAGCTGTCTCCTTCGTCGTCCGAGCGGTACACCCCGCCCTCGCTGCCCGGCGCCTCGATGAGTACATAGACCCGTGACGGATCAGCAGCAGAAACCGCGAGGTCCGACTTGCCGCGAAGGCCCTGCGGCAGACCGTTTTCGAGCTTCTCCCAGGTATCGCCGCCGTCTCTCGACCGCTGCACGCCGCCTTCCATCCCGCCGGAGCGGATGGTCCAGGGCTTCCTCTCCGCTTCCCACATCGAGGCGTAGATGGTGTTCGGGTCCCCGGGCCGAAACTCGAGATCGGTCGCACCCGTCCGTTCGGAGACGAAGAGCACCAGCTCCCAGCTTTCGCCGCCGTCCCGCGTCCGATAGACGCCGCGTTCCGGATTCGCCGCGAAGGGGTTACCGATCGCCGCGACCCAGGCGGTATCGGGGTCCTCCGGATGGATGAGGACAGCGCCGGTGTTGCCCGTGTTCTCGAGACCGATACCGCGCCAGGTCTCTCCCGCGTCGTCCGAGCGGTAGGCCCCCTTCCCGAGGATCACATTGCTCCTGAGACCATCGGATCCCGTGGTCACATAGACGATATTCGGATCGCTCTCGGCGACCGCGATGGCGCCGATCGAGGGACTGCGGAAGACGCCGTCGGAGATCGGGCGCCAGTTGTGGCCGTAATCGGTGGTCTTCCAGACCCCGCCGCCGGTTGCGCCCATATAGAAGGTGCCGGGATGCGCTCGGTGCCCGGCCACCGCGGTGACCCGGCCGCCTCGGGAGGGACCGACCGTGCGGTAGCGCATGGCAGCCAGCAGATCGGGGTCCGGCTGGGCGAAGAGCGGCGCCGCGGCCAGCACCGCGGGGAACACCGCGAACGGAAAGGAGAACGAACGCTTGCGCATCGGAATGATGCCTCCGAAAATTTTCAGGACCGGACCCAGAACCCGGTGAGAGCCCGAGGGGGCCCGGCCGCCTCGAAACCGCCTATCGCGGAAGCGGGCGATTCTATCGGCGGGATCGCGGAGAACGGCTCCTGCCGGCTCCCCGGGGTGCGAAGGGTGGCCCCTCCTTTCCTCCCGCCGGCCCTCCCCGAGCCGGTGCGCGGCCCGGAAGCGGCAGAGCATCGGCGGCGCGAGGCGGAAGCGCGGGCCGTCCCGCACGCACCGGCCCGGAAGCGGATTCCGACCCGGCGGCCGAAAGGCCGGGAGCTCGCCGACGGGGAGTGCCGCCCCTCTCCGCACGCTGGCCCGAGCCTCTCTCGAAGTGCCGACGGCGGGCAGCCGAGAGTGGCGATCGCGAGGCCTCGGCAGCGAGGATGCCCACCAGGACATCGGGCCGACGGGGCCGCGGTTCGAAGAGCGCGGCGCCCCCCTCGAACCACGGCTGCCGGTTCGGGGCGAGAGGCAGAAGCGCGAAACGGGCAGCACCGCGCGAGGCGACCTCGAGCAGCTCCTGTTTCTCGCGCTCCCAGCCGACCCGGAAGTCCAGGTGATCCTCGTCGAGGTCGGCCACCGTGATCGCGAGAACCGACGCTGCTGCCCCCCCAGGCTCCTGCGCTCCGATGCTGCCGGCGAGCGCGACCGGGGACACGAGCAAGAACCCGATCAGCAATTCGCCAGCGAGGACGATCGCTCCTCGGGATGCCGAGCTCCGCATTCCCGAACCGCGTGCCGCCGAACTGTGCATCACCTCAGCAGGCAAGCAAGCGATATGCCCGAAAGCGGCTCCCGCTGTCCTTCGACGCCGCGCCTTCCCGCCCTTCCCTTCCGAACCCTCGGGCTTGGTACCCTGCCCGCTCCCGAAAAGAGAGGCTCGACCACCATGCAGCACCGGATTTCGATCCCGCCGCCGAAGGCGGTTCTGGAGCGCGCAGCGGCGATGGCCGCACTGCTGCTGGGTGCGCTGTTCGCCGCGCCCGCCGCGTTCGCCCAGACCGGCAGCGAACCCCTTCTGGAAGAGGAGTGGAGGCGCCTCGAACCCCTCTCGGGAGGACGACTCGGACTGGCCGCCGTCCATCTCGAGACCGGGCGCACCGCATACCTCCACCCGGACGAGCGGTTTCCCATGGCCAGCACCTACAAGGTGCCGATCGCGGTGGAGCTCCTCCGCCGGGTGGACGAGGGAGAGTTCGGCCTCGACCGGATGGTGGACATCGAGCCTTCCGATCTTTCCCCGGGCAGCGGGGTGATCAGCCGGTTGCTGGACGACCCCGGCGTTTCGCTCTCGATCCGCAACCTGCTCGAGCTGATGCTGCTCGTCAGCGACAACTCCGCGACCGACATCTGCCTGCGGACCGCCGGGGGCAGCGAGCGAGTCACCGAGCGGATGGCCGAGCTGGGGGTCGAGGGAATCCAGGTGGGGCGCTCCACCGCCGACCTGATCACCAACTATGTCGGGGCCGAAAATCTGCCGCCGCGCGGCGAGCGGGTCCGCGCCACCTACACGGAGCACTACGAGCAGGTTCCCGACGAAGACCGGGAGCGGGCCCGCGCCGCCTTCGAAGCTGACCGCCGCGATACCGCCACTCCTCGGGGAATGGCCGAACTGCTGGTCCGCATCTGGAAGGGCGAGGGTCTTGCGGCGGAAAGCCGCGGCCTGTTGCTCGACATCATGGAGCGCTGCGAGACCGGTGCCGGCCGGCTCAAGGGAAGGCTGCCCCAGGGGACGGTAGTGGCCCACAAGACCGGAACCATCGGACGCACCACGAACGATGTGGGGATCATCACGCTTCCGTCGGGAGCGGGCCATCTGGTGGTGGCTGCCTTCGTCGAGGAATCGGACGAACCGGTGCCGGTCCGGGAAAAAGCCATCGCCGAGGCGGCGCGCGCCGCGCACGACTACTTCCTCTTCGTGCGCTGAAACTTCGAGGATCCGATCGAGGAGCCCGCTTCGGAAGAGCGCCCGGCGGCCTGGAGGCCTCAGCGCTCCTTCTTCGCTTCGAGCTTGCGTTCGAGTTCCCGGAGGCGGTCTTCCGCCTCGGCGAGCCGCTCGGCGAGAGCGCTGAAATCGAATTCGCTCATCCGTTCGCGGGCTTCCTCGAAGGCGCGCTGCATCGCCTCCCGCGCTTCCTCGCCTGCGGCCAGAGCGCGGGGCAGTTCGGCCTCCAGCACCTGGAGTCCCTCGAGGTCCGGAAGATCGAAGTCGCCGGCGAACCAGGCGCCCCGCTCGCGCTCGGCGAGCGTCGCAGTCAGGGTCAGCGGTGCTCCGGAGCGGATGACCTCGATCCCCACCGACTCTTCCGGATCGAGCCGCGCCACGGCCCGCGCCAATTCTCGGGCGTGGTCCACCGCCTCTCCGCCGATCCGGAGGATCACATCGCCCACCTCGAATCCGGCGGCCGCCGCCGGACTGTCCTCCACGACCCGGGAGACCAGCACTCCGGCATCCGCGGGCGCGCCGTAGAATTCGCGCAGCTCTTCGGTGATGTTCACCAGCTGGACTCCGAGATAGCCCCGGCCGGACCAGCGCACCACCACTCGCGGTTTCGCCGGCGAAAGCGATGCGCGCACCCGGACCTGCTCTTTCAGGACCGGCTCGACTCGGTGGTTCTGCGCGGCGGCGAACACCGGAACGGCGAGGGCCAGTACGGTGCAGTTCCTTACTCTGGTGGTGAGGGTCTTCATCGGAGTTCTCCTCGATACGGATCGTCAACTACGAATCGTCAACGGCGCTGGTCCGAGGCGGGGACCACCGCAGGGGTTCGTGATAGGGCCGGAGGGTTCAGGTAGCTCTGGACATCGAGGAACAGGTCCAGCTGGTCGGTTCCCCCGATTCGAATCAGCGGGCCGAACGGCGGTTCCCCGGAGAACCGCCGCATCGTCTCGATCTCCTCGGCGAGCAGCCGGTATTCCTCGAGAATCGCTTCGAACTCCTGCCGGGCCGGGTCGGAGAACTCCGGCCCCGATGCGGACGCCATCGAACGCCCACCGGGCGGCTCCTCTGCTCCCGACCGGGAAGACCCAATCGAAGAACCCGTCGAAGGCTCCATCCAGGGGCGGAAGAGCAGTCCGGAGGCGGCGAGTGCCGCCGCTGCCGCTCCGAGCAGCCAGGGTCGGAAGCGGCGGCGGTCGTGCTCGGACCGCACCCGGGTCATGACGGCCTCGGCGAAGCCGGGCGGCGGCGCCGGAAGCGGGAGCTCCCGCAACATTCGGCGCAGCTCGCCGTCTTCGGGGCTCTCGGTCATCCGGGGACTCCTTCCAGGCAGGCCTTCTCGCCAGACCCGTCGGCAGCGGCGCTTTCGACGAGCGGGGCGAGAAGCCTCCGAAGGTGCTTCCTGCCCCGATGGGCGCGGGACTTCACGGTTCCTTCCTCCACTCCTAGCATCTCGGCGATCTCCCGATAGGACCAGCCTTCGAGATCGCGCAGCAACACGGCTTCCCGGAACACGAGCGGCACCCGGGGCAACGCGCGCCGGAGTGCTTCCCGAACCTCCGACCGCCATGCCGCCTCTTCGGGACGGCTCTCCGGACCGCGGCCCGGCAACTCTCCGGTGTCCGCCGGCGCCGCATCGAGGGAAAGGTGGAGCGCGCGCTGATCCGATCGGCGAAAGCGGCTTCGAACCAGGTTCGCGGCGATCTGGAACACCCACGCTTCGAAGCGCCCGGACTCCCGATAGCGAGAGGCGGAACGGTAGATCCGGAGGAAGGTCTCCTGCGCCAGGTCGGCGGCGACCGCCGGGTCCTCGACGAGGCTTGCAAAGTAGCCGAAGAGGCGCTTCTCGTAGCGGCGCACGAGCGGCTCGAAGGCCTCGGGATTCCCCTTCCGGACCCGGGCCATCAGCGCCGCATCGGAAATCTCCGCGTTCGGCACCGCTTCGGCGGCAGGGAACGGAATCGCGGGACTCAGGGCGTCGGCGGCCATCGGCTCTGCGGGGAAAGAACGCCCGGGAGGGCTCTCCGTTCCCGAAGACCTCTTCCGCCTGTGGGCGCAGCGGGCCGCCGGTGCTCCCGCAGGCCCCGGCGGGCTCGCTCAGCAGCTCATTTCCGAAGCCGCCCGGCCACGGCATCCCGGTGGAACTCTCATCCGGAGAACGGACAGCCAGCTGTCTGCGCCGCAGAAAAGAACGACGCCCTTTTATGGATTAGGTCGATTCGTCGATCGACCACTACATGACAGTAGGGTCGATCGTGTCTGGAATCGTTCTGCGGCGCAGGCTGCTAAGGAGAACTGAGGCTGGTCTGGTAGGCGGTTCCGCCCCAGGCGAAGCGGAGCTGGCCGTCCTCGATCGTGATCTCGAAGACATCGCCAGCCTCGGCGCCGTCAGCCCGTTCGAGCGGGACCCGTGCCGCTTCCTGATCTTCGATCGCCGCATATCCCGAAAGCATCGGCCAGGGTTCGGCCCGCATCGCCTCGGGAGCGCGAGACGAGAGTTCGCCGAGCGGAATGCCCAGGTGCCGGTTCACGAGCAGCGACCACGCGCCCGATTCCGGAATGTGGAGGTAGAGGCTGTACCGGCCCGCAGGAACGGAATGAGCACCGATCGTCAGCTCGGCCGAAGTCTCGAGCGTCGTCACCTGATTCTCGCCGGCCCTCCAGATGCGCTCCTCGGGAAGCATGTCGAGCAGATCGGAGAGCATTCGGTCGCCCAGGGCGGGGCGGCCGTAGTCGATCGCTACCGCCGCACCGCCGACCTCACCGCTCGCCGCGCCGCGCGGGTTGGGAGATTGGGAAGCCGCTTCGGCGGCCGGGAGAGCGAGCAAGAGAGCGGTCGAGAGGAATCGGGTCATCGAGCGAGAAAGATGGCGAGACATCGGGCGGGAAACCTCCGTTTCGGAATATTCAGCGTGGGCGGCTTCAGGAGTAGAGCATCGCGTACACGACGAGACCGGTCAGCGACGCACAGAGCCATACCGGAACGGTAACCCGCGCCCAGCGGCGGTGGAAGGGAAACCGGCGGGCGGCAGCGAGCAGGGCGGTGGTGAGGACGAGCGGAAGAGCGGCCGCGGAAGCGAGGATGTGGGTGATCAGGGTGAAGAAATACACCGGACGCAGGAGTCCGGTCCCGGGGTACGGCGTATCTCCCCGGTAATAGTGGTAGATCCCATACCCGGCCAGAAACCCGGCGCCGCAAACGAGAGCGGCGATCAGCAAGCCCGCGTGCAGGCGGCGGCGGCCGGCGCGGATCGCGAGCACCCCGAGGCAAACGAGCGTGGCGGCGGCGGCATTGAAGGCGGCATTGAGCGACGGGAGCCCCGCCGTCCACTCGGGAACCGAGGCCGCCGCAGGGCGGAAGTACAGCGAGTACAGGAGAAACGCGAACACCGCACCGCTGGCCAGGAAAGCGGCGCGTACGAGGCGGCGCACCTCGACCGGAAGAGGAACGGACTTCGCACTCACGACTTCACCTCCTGGGGAACAGATAGTTGGCGACGATGACGAAGAGCCCGAGAACCGAGGCCGTCGTCGCGCCGATCAGCGTGCTGAGAACGAGGTCGGAGAGCTGGAACGAGAAAACGGCGAACCCGGAAAACAGCACCATCGCACCGATCACGGCCAGCCAGCAGGCGACGAGCCAGAACAGACGGTCGGCGTACTTCTTCCGTTCGCCGCGAGCCTGAAGGAGATCGGCGAGCTCCGCCTGAGCCTTCTGGTCCTCCAGGGACAGCTTCTCTTCGTCGTACAGATCGGCTGTTCCATCATCGCGATCCGAGGAGGGCGCGGCCGCCTGGACGCGGCCCAGGTCAGGTTCCGGCACTCGTCCGGATCTTCTGCTCGAAGTGTTCGCGGATGATGCGGTTCGGAATCTCCAGGCGGCGCGCCCCCGGATTCCGGGTCCGGACCTCATGCCACGGGCCGCCGGGCTCATGGCTGAGCTGCGACAGTTCCGGCCCCGACATCGGTCCATAGACCTCCCAGACGCGCCCGATGAGTTTCCTGGCGAACGCTGCCTCGGGAGGGACGCGCGGCGTCGTCCGACAGAACTCGCCGCCTTCGTACTCCACGGCGATCAAGGGCTTCATGATCGGGCCGCTCCCCCAGACCTTCACCGCTCGGTAGAGCCCCGGGAAGACCGGGCCCCATCTCCAAGCCTGGACGCACTCGGCGCTCAAAGCGCCCCGCCCGTAACCGAGGTGCCAACCATGGCCGAAGTACACGAGCTTTTGGAGCTTCATCGGATCGGGCGCCTCTCCGTCCGACTTCGCGATATCCAGGAAGCTGTTGGCGACTGCTTCGGCCAAGTGCGGCAACTTTTCGACTCCTCCCGGTTCCGAGGGGCGATTCACGCTGCGCATCTTGACACACCAACCGCCCTCGGGCGCCGAAGGAGCCGGCCGCCCGACTGCCAGTGTCGGTCGTGCGAGTTACAGTATAGTATGTTCATATTATGAAATCATCGGGTTTCCGTTCGCGAGAGGCCGCCGGCCGGCGGGCCCTGGTGCTGACGGCGCTCCGCGAGGGCCGGATCGGCACCCAGACCGAGCTCGCCGCCTGGCTCGGGACGCGGGGGCACGCGGTGACGCAGTCCTGCGTCAGCCACGACCTCCGGAAGATCGGCGCGCGGAAGATCGGCGGCCGTTACCGGATCGCACCGGAGCGGCCGTCCGATCTCGCAGGATTCGCCGGACTCATCGAACGCTTCGCTCCGGCGGGTCCGCACCTGGTGGTGGTCCGCACCCTCCCCGGCGCCGCGCAGCGCGTCGGCCACGCGATCGATACTGCCGAGTGGCCGGAAGCAGCCGGGTCGGTAGCCGGCGACGACACGATCTTCGTGGCGAGCGCCACCCCTTCCGGGCAACGCCGGATCCTCGAGCGGCTGAGCGGCGCCCTCGGAGCGGGGCGATGACTGCGGCCGGATCCGTCGGAGCGCTGGTCCTCGGCGCTTCCGGATATGTGGGCGGTGAGCTGCTCCGCTGGATCGCCGGACATCCCCGGATACATCTCGCCGGCGCGGTGTCCGAAAGCCGCAGCGGCTCCGCCATCGCCGCTTCGTTCCCGAACCTCGCTGCCGCCTTCGGCGAGGAGACCTTCGTCGGGCCGGAAGAGCTCGCCGCCCTCCTGCGGCGCGCTTCCGGCGAAGGGACTCGGCTCGCCGCGTTCTCCGCCGCGCCGCACAAGACCTCGGCACCGCAGGTCATGGCACTCCTCGAAGCCGCCGGAGCGGCCGCCTCCTCTCTGCCGGTGGTGGACCTTTCCGCCGACTTCCGCCACTCCGACCCCGAGCGGTACCGCGAGATCTACGGCGTGCCCCACCCCTCGCCCGAGCTGCTGCGGGAGTTCCACTGCGGGCTGCCCGAGCTTTCGAACGATCCGACTCTGGAATCGCTGCCGGGACCTCCGGGGCGGATCGCCCACCCCGGTTGCTTCGCCACCGCAGTCGCTCTCGCCGCCGCCCCGCTGGTGCGCGGCCGCCTCGTCGAAGCGGAGCTCCACGCCGCCGCGGTCACCGGAAGCACCGGATCCGGAAGAAGGCCGAGGGAGACCACCCATCACCCCCTGCGGCACGCGAACCTGTTCGCCTACCAGCCGCTCGCCCACCGGCACGCGCCCGAAATGGAGGATCTGCTCCGTCCGCCCACGGGTCCGGCGGTGCGGGTGCGATTCGTACCCCACTCGGGGCCCTTCTCGCGGGGAATCCACGCCACCGTGTTCGCCAAAAGCCGGTCCACCCTCAGCGACGACGAGCTGGAGGAGCGCTACCGCACCTTCTACGGCGAAGCCCCGCTGGTGCGGACGGTGCCGGTTCCGCGGCTCAAGGAAGCGGTGGGATCGGCCGCCGCGGTCGTCGGCGCCCGCACCGACGGGGAGACGGTGGCCGCCTTCGCCGCGCTGGACAACCTCGGCAAGGGAGCGGCGAGCGGCGGCGTCCAGTGGATGAACCGGATGCTCGGCCTCCCCGAGGAAACCGGACTCACCGCCCCGGCCCCGGGCTGGCTCTGAGCGGCTTCTGCTCCATGCCCAACGAATCCATGCCCAACGAACCGCCGTCCGCCGAATCGCCGTATCTGTTTCCGGTATATGCCCAGCTCCCGCTGGAGATCGCCTCGGGGGAAGGCGTCACCCTGCGGACCACCGACGGCCGCGAGCTGCTGGATTTCTACGGGGGCCACGCGGTCGCCGGCCTCGGCTATCGGCACCCCGCGATCCTCGAACGACTCCAGGCCGCTTCCTCCCGTCTGTTCTTCCAGACGAACGCGGCCCCGAGCGCCGACCGGCGCGAGGCCGCCGCCGCCCTCGTCGGCTTCGCACCCGACGGCCTCGACCGGGCCTTCTTCGTGAACAGCGGAGCCGAAGCCAACGAAAACGCCCTCCGACTGGCTTTTCGCGCCCGTCCCGGGCGAGACACCGTGGTCGCCCTCGCGGGCGGCTTCCACGGCCGGACGGCAGCCGCCGCCGCAGTGACCGACGGGTCGGGGCCGTGGTACGGTTTTCCCGAGCTGCCTTTCCGGGTCCGAACGGTTTCCCGCGAGGATCCGGCGGCGCTCGCCGCGGCGGTGGATTCGCGGGTGGCGGCGGTCATCATCGAGCCGATCCAGGGAATGGCGGGAGCGGTGGCGCTCCCGGACGCTTTCCTCCGGACGGCGCGAGCCGCTGCGGACGCTGCCGGTGCGCTGCTGATCTTCGACGAAGTGCAGTGCGGCATGGGGCGCAGCGGAAAGCCTTTCGCCTGCGAGTGGTCTGGCGTTCGACCCGACCTGCTGACCACCGCCAAGGCGCTCGCCGCCGGCTTCCCCGCGGGCGCCCTGCTCGCGGGGGAGGAGGTCGCCGGCACGCTCCCGAAAGGCGCGCTCGGGACCACCTTCGGCGGCGCGCCGGTCGCCTGCGCGCTGATCGCGACCGTCATCCGGGTGATCCGGGAGGACGGCCTCCTCGCGCGCGTCCGCCGACTTTCCCAGCGAATTCGGACCGAAGCCCTCGTCGGGCCGGTCACCGCGGTGCAGGGCCGCGGATTCCTGATCGGCCTCGTCTGTTCCCGCCCGGCGCGGGAGGTGCGCGACGAACTGCTCCGCCGCGGGATCTTCTCCGGGATCTCGAACGACCCGCAGGTGTTGCGGCTCATGCCGCCCTTGATCCTCGAAGCCGTCCAGGTGGACGCGCTGGTCGGCGCGCTCTCGCAGATTCCCGGCTGAACGGTGCGTCCGATGCGGGAATTCCACCGGTTGGAAGCGCTCGGCCCCGACGGAGCCGGTGAGATCGTGGATCTCGCGGCCCGGCTCCGGGTTCACCCGGAGCCCGAGGCGCTCACCGGGAGAGTGCTGGCGCTCTTCTTCCTCTCTCCTTCGCTCCGCACCCAGGCCTCGTTCCAGGCAGCGATGGCCCGGCTCGGCGGCGCCAGCTTCGTCATCGCTCCCGACCGATCCATCCACCGGCTCGAGTTCGACCCCGCCGCGGTCATGGAGGGCGACGCCGCAGAAAACATCGCCGAAGCCGTCCCGGTCCTCGCGTCCTACGGCGACGCGTTCGGGGTGCGTGCCTTCGCCGCCGGACGGAATCTCGCCGAGGACCTCGACGACGGGCGCTTCGAGCGGATTCGCGCCCTCTGCCCCAAGCCGTTCCTCAACCTGGAATCGGCGGCCCGCCACCCCTGCCAGGCGATTTCCGACTGGCGCACCCTGGACGACCTCGAAATCCCTCGCCGCGGCGGGCGCTTCACCCTTTCCTGGGCCCGGCATCCCCGGCCCCTGCCGCTCGCAGTGCCGGCGGACACGCTGCGAATGGCAGCGATGCGCGGTATGGAAGTCACCGTACTCCGCCCCGAGGGATTCGGCCTCCCGAACCGCGTGATGGAAGAGGCCCGCCGGCTGGCCGCCGCCTCCGGCGGATCCGTCCGGGAGAGCGAGGACTTCGGCGAAGCGATGGAAGGCGCCTCCGTGCTCTACGCCAAGTCCTGGGCCTCGACGAAGTACTACGGAGACGCGGAGCGGGAGCTCGCACGGCGCGCCGAACTCGCCCACTGGACGGTGGACGAGAGCTGGTTCCGCACTGCCCGCGAGGATTGCCGCTTCCTCCACTGCCTCCCGGTGCGGCGCGGGGTGGTGGTCCACCGCGAAGTGCTGGAAGGGCCGCGGAGCGCCGTCGTCCACCAAGCCGAAAACCGCATGTGGACCCAGATGGCGGTGCTCCATCGGATGCTGGCGGCATGAGCTCCGCCGAAACCGCCGCGGCGGGGTGCGCGCCCGCGAAGGCGCCGGATTCCCCCGAAGAACGGCGAATCCGGATCCGGGCGCTGCGGCATGCCGTCCCCTATCTGAAGCGATTCCGCGGCAAGGTCTTCGTCATCAAGGTCGGAGGAGCGGTGCTCGCCGCCGGAGAGGGAACCCGCGAGCTCCTCGGCCAGCTGGCCCTCCTCTTCGAGCTCGGCATCCGGGTTGTCCTCGTCCACGGCGGCGGCCCGCAGTCCACCGAACTGTCCCGAGCCCTCGGGATGCGCGCCCGATTCGTGAGCGGCCGGCGGGTCACCGACTCGGACGCACTGCGGGTCACCACGATGGTGTTGAACGGGGAGATCAACACCCGCATCCTCGCCGCCTGCCGCGATCTCGAAGTGCCGGCGGTCGGGATCTCCGGGGTGGACGCGGGGCTCATCCGCGCCCACCGCCGCCCGCCGGTCGAGGTGCGCGAAGGCGCGGCCTCGGAGACCGTGGACTACGGCTATGTCGGGGACATCGAAGGAGTGGACAGCGGACTCCTCGAGAAGCTGCTCGGCATCGGCGTGCTGCCGGTGGTGAGCCCGATCTCCGCCGACGCCGCGGGGACGCTCCTGAACATCAACGCCGACACCGTGGCTTCCGCCCTCTCCGTGGCGCTCTCGGCGGAGAAGCTGATCCTTCTCGGCGAGGCTCCCGGACTGCTCTCCGATCCAGACGATCCGGCGAGCGTGGTGTCGTTCCTCGATCTCGCCGAGCTCGAGCGAATGCGCGCCGGCGGGGCGATCCGCGAGGGGATGCTCCCGAAGGCAGCCTGTATCCGGAACGCTCTCGAAGGGGGTGTCGCCCGGGCCCATCTGCTGGCCGCGGGAGTCCGGGACAGCCTGCTGCTGGAGATCTTCACCCCCGAAGGCTCCGGAACCCTGGTGGTGCCGGACCTGGCGCGGCTCTCGAAAGCCGAGCGGGTCCGGCGCGGCGAAGCCGCTACCGCGAACGGGTGCTGAACTCCGCCTTCGCGGCAGCGATGAAGCGAGGCCACTGGGAGGTCTCCGGATCCTGCCCGGGATCCCAGACTTCGAGGACATCGTCCCACGCTTCTGCCTCGGGAACCCCCTTCACCAGGGTCCGGTAGAGGTACACGAAGACCGAAACCCGCATGTTGGCGAAACAGTGGACATAGACCCGCCGGTCCTCGTTCGCCTCCATCACCTCGAAGAACAACGCCAGATCGCGCAGCGACGGCTCCTGCCAGTTCACCGGGATCTGGATGTAGGTCATTCCGGCCTCGGTGACCCGGAATCCCTCCTCGAAGTTACGCTCACGGCGCGCCGGGGCGAGATTCACCACCACCTCGAAACCCGCCGCATCCACCGAAGCGATCTCTCGAGTGGTGATCTGCCCGGAGGTGGCGATCCGGTCCGAGATCTCGACGAAGTTGTGCGCGTCGGACAGGTCCTGCGCCGCCGCCGCCGCTCCGGAGAACGCGAGCGCCGCGGCGAAGGCCGCCGAGACGGGGAAACGGGACGGGGACCGGAGAGGGAATGAAAACATGGCGTCCTCCAGGGGTGTCAGCGTTTCCGGGACTCCCCGTCGTGGACCGCCGCGCCGCCGTCCGGAGCGCGCCGATCCACTCCCCCCTCGAGGACGCCTTCCTCGGCGAGATGAACGATCACTTCGGCGGCACCCTGCCCCGCGATCTCGTTCAACCGATGGCCGTATGCCTCGAGGAGGGCGAGGGTGTCCGGGGAGAACTGCTGGCGCTCGTAGTTGATGCGGTCGGGAAGCCACTGGTGGTGGACGCGCCCGGCGTCCACCGCTTCCTGGGCGTTCATCCCGTGGTCCACGACATTCAGGATCGTCTGCAGCACCGTGTTGATGATCGTGCGCCCTCCCGGCGTCCCGGTCACCATGAAGAGCTCGCCGTCCTTCGCGAGGATCGTCGGGCTCATGCTCGACAGCATTCGCTTGCCGCCCTCGGCGAGGTTCGGGTCGGTGCCGATCAGGCCTCGCTCGTCGGTGAGTCCGGGGGCGCCGTTGAAATCCCCCATCTCGTTGTTGAGCAGGAACCCGGCTCCCGGCACCACGATCCCCGATCCGTAGCCGAATTCGAGCGTGTAGGTCAGCGACACCGCATTCCGGTCTTCGTCCACCACCGAGAAATGGGTGGTCTCGCTGCTCTCCGCGGCCCAGTCGAAGCTCGCAGGCGAGGACACCGAGGCCTGTTCTTCGAGGATCGTGGTGCGGAGTTCGGCCGCGTAGTCCTTCGAGATGAGCCGCCCGATGGGGATGTCTGGGTTGAAGTCGGGATCTCCCAGGTGCAGCGCGCGGTCCGAATAGGCGCGGCGCATGGCCTCGGCCATCCGGTGGATGTTGGCCGCCGATCCGAACCCGTTCCCGGTGATGTCGTACCCCTCGAGAATGTTCAGCATCTGCACGAGTACCGTTCCGCCGGAACTCGGCGGCGGCATCGAAAGGATCTCGAAGCCCCGGTACTCGCCGCGAATCGGTTCCCGCACCACGGCGCGGTACGCCTTCAGATCCTCGAGGGTGATGAGCCCGTCTCCAGCTTCCATCTCCCGGACCAGCAGTTCGGCGGTCTTCCCTTCGTAGAAGCCGGCGGCGCCGTTTTCGAGAATCCGCTCGAGAGTGGCCGCCAGGTCCGGTTGGCGGAGGATCTCGCCCCCTTCGTAGGGGGTCCCGTCCTTCGAGAACTGAGCCACCGACGCCGGGTACTCGCTCATCCGGTCGAGCACCCGGGCGAGCGAGGCGGCGAGCCCGTGGGACACCACGAATCCATCCCGGGCGAGAGCGACCGCCGGACGCACGAGGCGCTCCCATGGCAGACTGCCCTGCTGTTCCCAGGCGAGCAGCAGGCCGGCGACCGTCCCCGGCACCCCGACCGCCCGGTGGCTCAGGTGGTGCAGCTCGAAGCTGTACTCGCCGTCCCGGAGCCACATCTCCGGGGTGGCGGCGGCCGGCGCCCGCTCGCGGAAGTCGTAGGCCAGCGGCTCTCCCCGGCTCGGCCGCCAGACGAGGAAACCGCCGCCGCCGATGTTCCCGGCGGTGGGATGGGTCACTGCCAGCGCGAACGCGGTGGCGACCGCAGCATCCATCGCATTGCCGCCTTCCCGCAGCACCGCGGCGCCGACCTCGGAAGCGATCCGGTTCTGCGACACCACCATCCCGCGGCGGGCGCGGACGGAAACGCTCCTGGCCTCGGCGAGACTCCCGATCCCGGCTGCGAGCAACAGCAGCACGGGGGTCAGCAGCACCAGCAGGCGCTGGATTTCTTTCCTGAACGGCAGATGCATCGGCGACCACCTCGTCCCGGGAACCGGGTCGGTCTCGGTATCGTAACAGTAGGAAATTCCGCCTTCCGACGCCTCCAAGATCATCGAGACCGCCCGGCTACGATACCTGGCCATGGATCTGAACAGCCCCTTCGGAGCGGGCACCGGAGCGCGTACGGGCGTTCTGGCAGCGCTTTCGCTGGCCCTTTCCGCCCCGCTCTTCGGACAGGCGGCGGTCCCGGTCGAGGAGTTCCGCCTCGACAACGGCATGCGGTTCCTCGCCGTGGTGCGACCGGAGATGACCACCGTGTCCGCCGGCTGGGCGGCCCGGGTGGGGTCGGCGAACGAGCACCCGGGCATCACCGGGATGAGCCATTTCTTCGAGCACATGATGTTCAAAGGGACGCCCACCGTCGGAACCACCGACGCCGAACGCGACCAGGCCATCATCGAAGAGCAGGAGGCGGTCCAGGAGAAGATCCGGGCGATCTACCGGGAGCGGCGGAGCCAAAGCCGCCTCGGGCTGATCGGCGACCCCTTCGGACAGGAGGACCTTCCGGAAGAACTGCGGGCGCTCCTGGAAGAGTTCGACGGCCTGGTGGAGGAGCAGCGCGCCCTGATGGTCAAGGACGAGTTCGACCGGATCTACACCGAGGCGGGCTCGACCGGCATGAACGCCTTCACCTCGTACGACCAGACGGTGTACTTCATCACCGTGCCGCAGAACCGGCTGGAGTTGTGGTTCTGGATGGAATCCGAACGCCTCCGGCGGCCGGTGTTCCGGGAGTTCTATTCGGAGCGCGATGTGGTGCACGAGGAACGGCGTCTGCGCACCGAATCCACCCCCACCGGTGAATTCGACGAGGCGTTCGACGCCATGTTCTGGCAGTCGCATCCGTATTCCTGGCCGGTCGTGGGCTGGCCCTCGGACCTTCGCGTCTTCACCCTCGCCGAAGCGCAGGAGTACTACGACACCTACTACGCGCCCGGAAACCTCACCGGTGCTCTAGTCGGGAACTTCGATCTCGACGAGGCGCGGGCGCTCGCCGAGCGCTATTTCGGGCGCCTCGAGCCCGGACCGGAAGCACCGGATGTGGTCACCCTCGAGATGGAGCAGAACGCGGCGAAGCGGCTCGACGCTTCCTGCGACTGCCAGCCCCAGGTAGCGGTCCGCTACCACACCGTGCCCTTCCGACACCGGGATCAACACGCACTCGATGTTCTGGTAGGCCTCCTGAACGGGCGCACCGGCAGGCTCTACCAGAGCATGGTGCTCGGCAGCGAGATCGCGAGTGCGGCGTCGGCCTTCCAGGACAACCGCAAGTGGGCGGGACTCCTCGAAATCACCGCCGAAGCGAAGGGAGAGACCACCCCCGCCGAACTCGAAGCCGCGATCGAGCGCGAAGTCCGGCGCCTCGTCGAAGAGCCGATCCCGGCGGAAGAGATCCAGAAGGTCAAGAACCAGGCCTCGGCGGCAGCCTGGGAGCGGCTCGACAGCGGCTTCTTCCTGCTGCTCCAGCTGCTGGTGTACGACTCGCTCGGAGACTGGAAATACATCAACGAGTGGGCGGAGGCGACGCTCGCAGTGACCGAGGCGGACGTCCAGCGGGTCGCGGAGAGGTATCTGACACCGAACAACCGCTCCGTCGCGCGGTACACCCGGGTGGAGGGCTCGACCGTCGAGGAAGTCCCCGCCGCGCTGGCCTCGCTTCCGGCGCCGCTCCAGCGCCAGCTCCTGGCCCAGATCCGCGAGATCCGATCCGCAACAGACCGCGAACAGCTCCAGCAGGCGCTCGCGCAGTTCACGGACGCGCGCGGTCAGGCGCCGCCGGAGATGGCAGGCGCATTCGATCACCTGGAGCAGGTGATCCGCGAACGACTCGCAGAACTCGAACCCCCGGAGGACCCGCGATGACCCGCCGCCCGATCCTGCCGGCCCTTTCCTTCGCCGCCTTCGCCGCCCTGTCCTTCGGAGTCTGCCGTCCTGCCGCGGCGCAGGACATCCCCGACCGCCCCGAAGAGCTGGTCTTTCCCGACTTCGTCTTCGAGACGCCGCAGGGAGCCGACTACCGCCACGAACTGCCCGGAGGGATCCCGATCATCGTGGTCGAGGACCACACCCTGCCGCTGATTCGGATCGGGGTGACCCTCCGCATCGGAAACTTCCTCGATCCCCAAGACGGCATCGGACTCTCCTCGATGACGGCGACGATGATGCGCGAGGGAGGCGCGGGGGAGCGCAGGCCGAAGGAGCTGGACGAGCGGATCGAATTCCTGGCGGCGCGAATCGGCGTTTCCGCAAGCGACACCGAATCCCGCGCTTCGCTCCGCACGATCACTCCGATCTTCGAGGAGAGCCTGGACATCTTCTTCGATGTCCTGCGGCGACCGCAGTTCGACGCCGGGCGCTTCGAAGTGCGCAGGGAGAACATCCGGGAAATCCTCAAGCAGCGAAACGACGACGCCGACGACCTGCTCGGCCGCGAATGGGACCTGCTCCTCTACGGCGAGGACCACTACCTCGGCCGCCGGATGACCAGCGCGCACCTCGACCGACTCACCCCCGACGACCTCAGGGAGTTTCACCGACGCTACTGGCGGCCGGAACACATGGTCTGGTCGGTTTCAGGGAATATCGAGACTGCGGAGATCCTGGAGCTGCTTTCGGCGAAACTCGCGGACTGGCCCGGAGCCGGGGAGGACGCGCCGGCGTTCGCCTGGCCGCCCGAAGGGGTGCCGGCCGGCCCGGCACCGGGCATCTACCACCTGGAAAAGGACATCCCGCAGGGCAAGGTGCGGATCGGCCACCTGGCGCCTCGCTGGTCCGACTGGGAAAACCCGGAACGAGCTGCGATCCAGGTGATGGACCACATCCTCGGTGCGAGCGGCTTCACCTCGCGGATCATGCGGCGGGTGCGCTCCGACGAGGGACTCGCATACGGCGCCGGCGGCCGCTTCGCGTTCAACCCGCTGGGACCGAGCGCCTACTCGATGGGATATCAATCGAAGAGCCCCACCGTGGCGCTGGCCGCTGCCATCGCGCTCGAAGAAATCCACCGGATGCGCGACGAACCGGTCAGCGCAGAGGAGCTCGCCCTGGCGAAACGGTCCCTGACCGACAGCTTCCCGCGCCGCTTCGAAAGCGCCGAAGCCCGCGCGAGCATCTTCGCGGGAGACGCATTCCTGGACCGGGACCACGGCTACTGGACTCGCTGGCGCGAACAGGTGGAAGCGGTGACCGTCGAGGATGTGACCGCCGCCGCCCGGAAATACCTCCGGCCCGCCGAGATGGTGATGCTGGTGGTAGGCGTCTTCGCGGACATCGCCCCCGGCGACCCGGAGGGCCGCGCCGCCCTGGCCGACCTGCTGAACGGTGAAATCACCCAGCTCCCCGCCCGCGACCCGCTGACCCTCGAACGGGTCCCCGGGCAGTAAGCAGCCATTGCCTCGCCCAGCCACCGATTTCCTCCTCCGACCTCTGCGCGGTCGCGCTTCGCCGCTGGAAGGTCGTGTCCCGAAAATGCAGAAGTTGCCTCTCTACTTCCGAATCTGGCAGCTCGTCTTCGGGAACGGCTTCGTGGCGAGCGTGGAGATCGTGGGCCGCGCCACCGCCGCCGAAGACTTCGGCATCCTCTGGATCTACGGAGTGAACCCCGGAGGGATCGCCCAGAGCGGAGCCGATCTGGCTTCCGCTTACTCGAACTTCCGGCGCTGGTTCACCGAGGTCCTCTTCGATCTCGCGGAGATGGCGGGCGAATTCGAGGAATTTCGCCGAACCGCAGAAGGCTTCCTCCGCGCCACTGACGACGACCGCGTGAGGGAGTGGCGAGCGGCTCGTCAGGCGATCCGGGAGGGAAATCGACCGGATCTGGAGGTGGTGATGAGAATCGAGCCGGACGACCTCGACATCGAGTTCACCGCCGAAGACCTGACGGAGGCCATGCAGTCGCCGTCTCCGGAACTCAACCGGCTGCCTGACCTCACTCCAGCAGAGCTCGCGGCTTAGCAGCAGCCCGTGCCGGCTCGGCGCGGGGCGGGACGGCGGGTGCGAAGCCCGCTCAGCGGCTGAGCAGGATTCCGAACACCCCGGTCAACGCCGCCAACAGCACGAACAAGAACGCCCAGATCGCCCGGAGCTGGTTCGTCAACGAATCGAACTTGCCGCCCAGCGCCGCCACGCTGACCGCCAGCTCCTGAACCTGGGAAGTCAGCGTCGCAATCGCCGCGTCCGTCCGTTCAGCCTGCTTCGCAAGCGACGACTCCGTCCACTCGACATGCTTCGCAAGCGCCGCGTCCGCCCGTTCAGCTTGCTTCGCAAGCGCGGCGTCCGTCCGCTCGACATGTCTCCTGAGCAACGACTCCATTCGCTCGGCGTGTTCCGCGAGCGCTGTATCCATCCGCTTCGAAATACGGGACTCCAGACCGGCGATCGCCGTGTCGGTGTACGCCTTCATCTGCGCGACCGCATTCTCCCCCGCCATGGCCCTGATCTCCTCGACCGCAGTATAGGCTGCCCCTGGTTCCCATCCCCGGACTAGCAGCGCGCGGAACAGCGCGCTCCGTTCCTTCCCCGAGGGAAGGGAGCCTCCGGAAGAAGTAGCGGCACGCGCTGCCGGCGAGACCGACTCCCGCGGCCCGGCAACGGGAGCCGCGGCGCCGAGTGCGACTGGCTTCGGTTTCAGTTCCGGTTTCGGCTGGTTCGGATCGAGGTGGGGCATGGGGGGTTCCTCCGCTGGGGTGAGAAAGCGTTCACGCTTCCACTACATACAGACGGAATTCCTGAGAATTTCTGCTCACCGAATCCATGCCCTTTTCCAGGAAATCGGAGCAAAACGGCCCGAAAGGGGCTCGAAAAAGAGCCGCGCCGCATCGTTCGGAGCCGGTTCGGAGACCTCCTCCCTCACTCCCTCCCCGAATTCCCCGGCGGCCGAGCCGTAAAGGCGCCCCGCCCCCGGCGCTGCCGCCGCTCTATCCGCCGGGCTGTCCGCAGACGGCGATGGCGTCTATCTCCACGAGGAAGCCGCTGCCGGGGAGCCGCTCGGGCTGGATCGTGGAACGGGCGGGGCGGTGGTCTCCGAACATGCGTTCGTACACCTCGTTCATCGCCTGGAACTCGTCCATGTCAGCGACGAAGACGCCGCAGCGGACGACCCGGTCGAGGCCGGAGCCGGCAGTTTCGAGGATCCGCGCCACATTCCGGAGCACCTGTTCGGTCTGGGCGGCGACTCCGCGCGGGGCGGCACCGGTGGCCGGGTCCACGCCGACCTGACCGGAGACGAAGACCAGGTTTCCGACCCGGACTCCGGGGCTGTACGGCCCGGCGGGCTTCGGGAGTCCGGGGCCGGCGATGAGGGTCATGCCATTTTCTATCGTCATTTTTCTCTTCTTTCGCGCCGGAGGTAGCGGCGCCGCACGACGCCCGGTTCGTCGGGGTCGGGAAGCGGAGGGCCCGCCTGCCAGCGGGTCTCGTCGATCGGGGGGAAGCGGACCGCGGTCTGCCCCGGAAGAAGGGCGATGCGGTCGGGAACGAAAGTGAGGTCGAGGAAGTCGGCGCAGCACATCGCGTCCTCGTAGATACGGGTTCCGCCGAGGAACCAGACCGCACCCTCGCAGACTGCGAGCGCTTCCGACAGCGAGCGGAAGGATTCGGCGCCCGCGACCGGGCCGCGGCTGATCACGATGTTCCGCCGCCGCGGCATCGGCCGCCGCGGAAGCGACTCCCAGGTGAGCCGCCCCACGATGATCGCCGCATCCCGGGTGAGCCGCCAGAGCCGGCGCCGGTCGCCGGGATGGTCCCAGGGGATCTCGCCGTCCACCCCGAGGATCCCCTCGGGCGAGACCGCCGCCATGCTAGCCCGGAAGGGGGGCGGCGGCAGCGCCTCGGAGTCGTCCATCCAGTCGGGGGTCATACGGCGACCGCGAAGGGGATGGCTGGATGCGGGTCGTAGCCGTCGAGCCGGAAGTGCGAAAGGATCTCGTCGGTGCCCCGGTCGAGCAGGGACATCACCCCGTCGAGCGAACGGACCGTCTCGGAGAGCTGCAGCCGTGGCAGCAGACGCGGCTCACGCTCGAGCTGTCGTTCGAGGCCGGGCACATGATCGAACTCGGCCATCGAGCCGTCGGCCTTTTTCGTATAGGCGTGGGCGTCCACCAGGGTATGGGCCATCACTCCCGGCCGGAATCCCGACCAGGCGGCGAACAGGTGCAGCAGCAGCGCATATCCGGCGATGTTGTAGGGCAGACCGATCGCGATGTCGCAGCTTCGCTGGGTGACATGGAGGTTCAGCCGCGGCTCGCCGCTCGGGTCGGGCAGCACCTGCAGCACGAACGCGAAGTGGCAGGGCGGCAGGGCGCTCCGGTGCGCGTTCTCCGGCGACCAGGCACTCACCACCAGCCGGCGCGACATCGGATCGCGGCGCAGTTCGTCGAGGACCCAGCGGATCTGGTCCGTCTCTCCACCGGGCCCCGGATGCCGCCGCCAGAGAGCGCCGTAAGCGCTGGGCACCGAGCCGTCTTCGCGCACCCACGGGTCCCAGAATCGGCATCGGTGCCTCCGCAGCAGGGCGGGCTTCGGCTCTCCGGACAGGAACCAGAGGTTCTCGATCACGATGTTCTTCCAGTGGATCTTCTTCGTGGTCAGCAGCGGAAACCCGTCTTCGAGTGCGACCTGGTAGTCCACATGGAAGGCGGCGATGGTGTCCACCCCGGTGCGGTTCGGACGCCGGACGCCGGTTGTGAGCACCCGCCGCACGGTCTCGAGATAGGCCTTCACTGCTCGCCTTCCTCAGAACGCCTCCCCGAGCGCGCCGCGGAGCGCCTCGACCAACGCTTCGAGGAATGCCTCGAGGTCCTGCTCGTCGTTGTAGAGGTGCGGAGTGACCCGGATGGTGCCGCCGCGGATGCTCACGAAGACCTGCCGCCCGGAGAGCACCGCGCGCACCCGGGAGAGATCTTCAGGGCCGCTCCCGGACGGAAGGCCGAGCGCCAGATAGTGCGGCGCGCGCCGCTCCGGCGCCGCTGCGGTACAGCCGAGCCGAGCAGCCCCCTCGGCGAGACGGGCGGTCTTCGGGGCCAGGGTCGCGGCGATGTTCGCGGGCCCCCAGGCGAGCACTTGCCGGGCGGCGGCGAGCGCCGCCGGAACGAGGGCGAAATTGGACCGTCCCCCGCAGTCGAAGCGGCGGGCGCCCGGCTGCCGCTCCTCGGTGTAGTCCACCAGACGCGCGAACTTCCGCGCGTTCGCCCGCTGGATCCAGTTGTGCTCGAGGGGTTCCGCCTCGAGGTGCCCGGGCGCCGCCCGAAGGTAGCCGAGCGAATAGGGCGCCATGAGCCACTTGTAGGCCGCCCCGGCCACGAAGTCGGGGCGGATCGCCTCGCAATCGAACGGCAGCGCCCCGAGCGACTGGGTGGCGTCCACCACCAGGGCCGCGCCGGCGGCGCGCGCCGCCGCGCCGATCCGAACCAGGTCGAAGATCCCCCCGTCGGTCCAGTGCACCTGCGGCAGCGCCACGATCGCGGTTCGCTCGCCGATCCGGTCGAGCACCGCCCGTGTCCAGTCGCCGTCCTCCGGACGCGGCACGAAACGGACCTCTCCGCCGGTGCGGCGCGCTTTCGCGGTCCACGGATAGACATTCGAGGGGAACTGTTCGGAAGCGAGCAGCACTTCCTCGCCGGTTTCGAGCGGCAGCGCATTCGCCGCGAGCGAGATCCCGTAGCTCGCCGAGGGGGTGAGGGCCACGGTTTCGGGAGAAGCCCCGAGGATCTGCGCCCACGCGGAACGGAGCGCCTCGCAGTCGTCGAAGAAGTCGTCGGAGGCGATCTTCCACGGCCGCGCCTTCTGCCGGAGGCCCGCGCTCCCTGCCTCGGCCACCCGGTGCATCAGCGGCGACATGTAGGCGCAGTTGAGCCAGGCGACCTCGCGCGGGATGTCGAAGAGGCCGCGCTGCGAAGGAAGGATCACGGAGCTTAACAGCCTGTGGACAAAGTCACACGGCCGTCGACCGGCGATGCATCCCGGCTGAACCGCCCCGTTTCACGGGGCTCATCGTTGCGTTTCGCTCGAAATACACCCGGTATTCCTCCCTCACGCGCCTTGCCAGCCGGGCGCCTCACCGCTCTTTGAGCTCGCGCCACTTTATCCACAGGCTGTTAACGAACTCCCGCTCTCCCGCGCATCACTCTCGCCCGCATCTCCCTCTGCGTCAGCGGCTGCCGGAGCGCTCGACCGCGAGTTCGGCTAGGAGCTCGCGGACCCGGCGAACGGTCGTATCGACCTTGAAGGCGATGCCCCGTTCGCCGAACGCGCGCGAAGCGAGCGTCGGGTCGCCCCGGACGCCGCTTCCGGGAAAGCCGCCGTCCTTCACCCGCGCCTCGGGCCGGATCTGTTCCGGGGCGACGAACCAGAGCTGGGAGGTGTCGGTCACCCCGGCATGGCGGCCGATGGCTTCCTCGTCGAGGCCCGGTCGTTCCAGGAGCCACTCCCGGAAGCCGTTGGAGCGGTAGTACTCGGGGATGTAGAGCACCCGCGCCGGCTCCCCGGCAGCCCGCCATTCCTCGTTCAGCGCCGAAGCGGCCGTTTCCATGCCGCGCTGGTTGCCGCCGCTGTCGCCGATGAAGATCACATTCTCGAAGCCGTGGACCTGGAAGCTGCGGGCGGCGTATTCGAGAACCGCCATGAAGTGCTCCTCGGGCAGCGTGATCGCTCCGGCATAGCGCATGTGGCCGGAGGGCGGCGACAGGTTCCCTTCGGGCACATACGCCATCACCGGCGCCACCAGCGCGCCGCCGAGTTCGCGGGCGATCCGTTCGGCGGTTGCCCGGATGATGAAGTTGTGCTTTCCGAGCACCATGTGCGGTCCGTTCTGCTCGGTGCCGCCAGTGGGAACGATCACCGAACGGGTCCCGGCCCGCACCCGAGCGGCGACCTCCGTCCAGGTCAGCTCCTCGACGAACACGGTGTCGGGGCCCGGGCCCGCGTCCGGCGGCGCCGGAACCGTCTGCGAGGCGGCCGCGGCGGAAACGGCGAGGGCCGCTGCCAGACAGGCGGGGAGAAGAGAGGAAGAAGAACGGGGCATAACGGGAATGTACTACCCTCTCAGAGGAGGGTGCGCCGCCGCGTTCAAGCCCCGAGCCGCGCGCCGATGAAGCCGCGAAAACCCGCGGAAGGAATGAAATGAGGTCAGGCGGGAAGCGGTTCGGGCGGGGGCTTCCCGCCGGCGGGGGGGGTCTCGGTAGCTCGCTGGAAGGCTTCGACGATCCGGTTCTGGCGGAGGAGGGCGAGGCCGACCACCACCAGGGCCGCCAGGGTGAAGGCGAGCACCAGATACGCAGCCCCGGAGTGGATGCCCGGCGGGAAAGCCCGCGTGTGCGCCCCGCCGCCGAGGATGAAGGCCACCATCGGCAGCGCCATCCCGCCGAGCCCCCAAGGGGCGGCGCCCGCCTTGAGGCGGCGGCTGCGGGCGAGCAGCGCCGCGCCCCGGGGGTCTCCCGAGAGCGCGGGCGGCCCGCTCTCCCCCGCCAGCGCCTTCCGGAGCATGCTGGTCATCGCCGCCAGATAGAAATAGCTCATGGTGTGGGCGAACACCACCAGCAGCACCGAGAGCAGGCCGGACCAGATGTGGGTCGCCAGCGAGCCCGAACCGAAGCCGCCGAAACAGGTGAAGGCGAAGGCCGCGAGGCCCAGCGCGTGGACGGTCAGCAGTCCGAGGACCATGCCGAAAACCCTGTCGGAAATGCCGCCGGGGCCCGCAACGGGAACGAGGTCGGGAACGCCGTCGAAAACTGCAACAGAAAACCGGCCGCCCCGGGCACCGACCCCATCGGAACCTCACGCATCGGTAGGCTCTTCTTCGGTGTCGAAATCGGGCACGACGAGTTCGCTGCGGCGGCGGATGAGATCGATGAAGTCGTGGAGGAACGAGACCACCTCGTCGTTCGAGAGGCCGTGAGAACGGGCCAGCTCTTCGATGTCGCCCGCACCCAGTTCCGCCTGATACGCCGATACCGCCTCGGGGCCGAACTTCTCGACCAGCGCGCCGAGCAGGGGCTTCGCCAAGGCTGGCGGAAGCGCGCCGACGATAGTTTTCGGTGGGGCCTTCGGAAGGACCTTCGGCGGCCGACTCCCGGAGCCCGCCGCCTCCCTGTTCGTCGGCGCTCTACCCATCGGCGCTCTGCCCATCGGCTCCCTGCCCGCCGCTCCCGCCATCCCCGCCATCGGGGCGATGGGCGGCAGCTTCGCCAGCGGGTCTTCCCCGCGCCCCACCTCGGGACCCGTCGGCTCCCGGTCGAGCTGCAGCCGGACGACATCCCAGCGGCTGTAGTGGCCCATGCAGTCGAAGACATTCTTGGCGACGATCCGGTCGGCGAGGTCGAGGTCGGCGATCACCAGGCCTTCCTCGCCGAAGAGCGGCTCCGCCGCGTAGGTCCCGAAGGGAGTGGCGATCGCACTGCCACCCATCGCCCACTTCCAGTTCGTGGTCTTCTTGTAGGGAAAGTCGTCCGGCACCTGATCCTCGGACAGATACATCGAGGCCGAAACCACGAAGGTCTGGGTCTCGAAGGCGTATTCGCGCACCGCGGCGTCCTGGTCGGAGTGGTGGAGCGGATAACGGGTCCCGGTCATGTCCCGGACGGTGTTCCCCATTCCTCCGTAAGCCCAGTACCCCGGCCAGCAGGCGGCGTGGACCTCCTCGCCCTTCGTCGCCATCGCCGCCTTCAGCAGCGTCATGTGGTTCTCGAAGCAGATCAGCCCGCCGAGCACCCCGAACGGGGTGTCGAAGACCCGCAGGTCGCTCGCGTCGCCGCGGCCCCAGAAGATGCGCTCCTGGTGGGTCGGCATCAGCTTTCGGTGCCGGCCCATGATCTGCCCGTCCGGCCCCAGGAAGAGCATCGTGTTGTAGAGAGTCCGCGACCCCGGCCGATCGTCCTGCTCGTTCAGACCGATCACCGCGGTGAGGCCCGCCGAGCGGACGGCCCGGCCGAGCGCCTCGGTCTCCGGCCCCGGGATCCGCACCGCGCCTTCGTAGAAGGCGAGCACGGTCTCCTTCCACTGGCGCGCCGATTCGGGATCGGTATAGCCGAAATTGTTGCGCCAGTAGGGATAAGCGGGGATCCCGGTCTCCGGGGTCACGATGAGTTCCACCCCCTGCTTCCCGGCCGCGGCGATGGTCTCCGCATACTTCTCGACGCTCGCCTTGCGGTCCATGAAGACGGGGCTGATCTGGGCGGCGCAGGCGCGCAGAGTTCGCTTTTCGGTCATGGCTTTCCCGTCAACTTTCTTTCCCTCGATTTTCTCCCCTTCGGGGCAGAGCGGCACCCTCGCGTTCTCGCCGGCCGCGGCCCGGAGGAAGTTCCGAGTCCGTCCCGGGAGCGGACGACCGCCAGTCCTCCGGACAGGTGCAGATCAGGTTCCGGTCGCCGCGCGCGTCGTCCACCCGCGAAACCGGAGGCCAGTACTTCTGCTCTTCGACCCAGGGAGCCGGAAAGGCGGCCGTCTCCCGACTGTAAGGGCGGTCCCAGTCGCCGCGGACCACCTGGAGCGCGGTGTGCGGAGCCAGCCGCAGCGGGTTCCGCTCACGGTCCCAGCGGCCGGCTTCGATTTCCCGGATCTCCCCGCGGATGCGGAGCAGCGCCTCGCAGAAGCGGTCCAGTTCTCCCTGCGACTCGCTCTCGGTGGGCTCGATCATCAGCGTCCCGGGCACCGGGAACGACATCGTGGGGGCGTGGAATCCGTAGTCCATCAGCCGTTTCGCGATGTCGTTCGCCTCGACGCCGGCAGCAGCCTTGAAGGGCCGGCAATCGAGGATGAACTCGTGGGCCACCCGGCCCCGGCGGCCTCGATAGAGCAACGGGTAGTGATCCCGAAGCCGGTGCGCCAGGTAGTTCGCCGAGAGGATCGCCACCTCGCTCGCCTCCCGAAGTCCGTCCGCTCCCATCATCCGGAGATAGGCCCACGAGATCGGCAAGATCGCTGGACTTCCCCAGGGCGCGGCGGAAACCGCCCCGACCCGCTGCGAACCCCGATGCGGAGGATTCTGGTCCGGCCCCGCCGGATGGCTCGGCAGGAAAGGCGCCAGCTCTCGGGTCGCCGCGACCGGACCCATGCCCGGCCCGCCGCCGCCGTGCGGGATGCAGAAGGTCTTGTGCAGATTGATGTGGCACACATCGGCGCCGATCCGCGCCGGGCTCGTGAGCCCGACCTGCGCGTTCAGGTTCGCGCCGTCGAGATACACGAGCCCTCCGGCTCGGTGGACCATCCGGCACACCTCCCGGACCCCTTCCTCGAAGACGCCGTGGGTCGAGGGGTAGGTGAGCATCAGCGCGGCGATCCGCGCCGGACTGCTCTCGATCTTCCGCGCGAGGTCCTCCCGGTCGATGTTCCCCTCCGGGGTCGTCCGGACTGCCTCGACCCGGAGCCCGGCCATGGCGGCGCTCGCCGGATTCGTTCCGTGGGCGGAGAGCGGGATCAGACACCGGTCGCGGCCCCCTTCGCCCCGGCTCCGGTGGTAGGCGCGGATCATCAGCAGGCCGGTGAACTCGCCCTGCGAGCCGGCGTTCGGCTGCAGGCTGACCGCTTCGAAGCCGGTGACCGCGGCGAGCAGCGCCTCGAGGTCGGCGGCGATACGGGCGAAGCCGCGCTGCTGGCGGGGAGGCGCGAAGGGATGGAGGGAGGCGAATCCGGGCCAGGTGACGGGGATCATCTCGGCGGCCGCGTTCAGCTTCATCGTGCACGAGCCGAGCGGGATCATGGAAGTGGTGAGCGAGAGGTCCCGTTCCCGGAGCTTCTTCAGATAGCGGAGCATCGCGTGCTCCGAGCGGTGGGCGTGGAAGACCTCGTGACGGAGAAAGGGGCTCCGCCGGCGAAACGGCGCCGGCAGTTCCTCGCGGGAGGCTTCGGCGGCGAGGAGCTCCGGGGCGGGGAGTTCGCCGGCGGCAGGGAGCTCGCCGGCAGCAGGGAGCTCGCCGGGGGCGGGGAGACCCGTGGCGGCGGCGGCGAGCGGCGGCGGCCCGTCGGGTGCGGCAGAAAAGCCAGCCGCAGAAGGTGCTGAAGAGGAAGCGGCGGAAGCTCCGAAAGATTCGAGGATGGCGGCGAGATCGGCGGGGGCTGCGGTCTCGTCGAGCGACACCCCCACGCCGTCCTCCCGCCCGAGGAGATTGACGCCCCGGACCTCCGCCTCGCCGAGGATGCGGCTCCGTCGGGCCGGTTCCGGAACGGCCACGCTCAGGGTGTCGAACACCGGACCCGATCCGGCGTCGAAGCCGAGGCGGCGGAGTCCTTCCCGAAGGGCGAGGGTGAGCCGGCGCACCCGGCGCGCGATGCGGACGAGCCCTTCCGGCCCGTGCCAGACGGCGTAGGCCGCGGCGACGAGCGCCGGCAGCACCTGCGCGGTGCAGATATTGCTGGTCGCCCGGTCGCGGCGGATGTGCTGTTCGCGGGTCTGGAGCGCCATGCGGAAGGCGGTCCGTCCGTCTGCGTCGCGCGAAACTCCGATGACCCGCCCCGGCATCCGCCGGGCGAGCTCTGGCCGGGTCGAAAGGAAGGCGGCGTGCGGGCCGCCGCCGCCCATCGGCATGCCGAACCGCTGGCTCGATCCCACCGCGATGTCGGCGCCGAACTCGCCCGGCGGCTCGAGCAGCGTCAGCGCCAGCAGGTCGGTAGCGGCTACCACCAGCCCCCCAGCGGCATGGACCCGGTCCACGAGCGGCCTCCAGTCGGCGATCCGGCCCCGGGTGTCGGGGTACTGGACACACACCCCGCAGAGATCCCCGGGGAAACCTTCGCCGAGAGCAGGGCCGCCGCCCAGGTCCGCCGCTTCGAGCCGGAGGCCCGCCGCACCGGCGCGCGTCGCCAGCACCGCCAGCGTCTGGGGGTGGAGGTTCCGGTCGGCGAGAAAACGATCCCGCCCGCGCCCCGGCGCCGAACGACTGCACATGGCCATCGCCTCGGCGGCCGCGGTCGCTTCGTCGAGCAGCGAAGCACCGGCGACCGGGAGCCCGGTGAGGTCGGCGATCAGCGTCTGGAAGTGCAGCAGGAGCTCCAGCCGCCCCTGGGAGATCTCGGATTGGTACGGGGTGTACTGGGTGTACCAGCCCGGATCCTCGAGGAGGTTGCGCAGCAGCACCGGCGGGGTCACCGTCCCGTAGTACCCCTGCCCGATGAAGCTGCGGAGCACCGCGTTCTGCGCCGCGGTCTCCCGCAGCTCGTCGAGCAGTTCGGCCTCCGAGAGGGGCCGGTGCATCGCCTCGGGCAGCGCCAGCTCGGTTTCGAGCCGGATGTCCTCGGGGATCGTCTCGGCGATCAGGTGCTCGCGCGAGGGGACCCCAAGCTCTTCGAGCATCGCGGTCTGCTGCGCCGGGCTCGGCCCCAGGTGGCGGCGGACGAAGGGCGCCGCGCCCGGCCCGAGCTCAGGCACCGCGCTCCCCCCCGCCGATTCTGTGGCGGAAGAGCCTGCGGTCTTCAGACCCACGGAAGGAGGCGTCAATGGAAGTGCGCGGGAAGTGCGCGAGGGAAGCCTGCACGGGCTCTGCCGCGGTGGTCGATCGGCGGAGGGGGCGGTTTCGAAACGGAACCCACCTTCACCCGGAGTGCTGATGACCATCTCCCCACCCGGCGAACGGGTGCAGAATTCTAGCAGCCCGTGGATGGAGCAGCCGACTGCGGCTCAAAAAACATGCTGCGACCGAGGCTGTGCCTCGGGCGCGTCGCAGCGGGGGAATGTGTGAAAGGGGGGGAATCCCCCCTTTCACAAAACAGCAACTCCGAAGACGGACTCGCTGCCGGAGGCAGCGAGTCCGTCTTCACGGCGCGGAGCGCCGGGCGGTTCGGGAGCGGGGCATTCCCCCCCCTCTCTTCCCACGAGAGTGCGAGACACGACCCGAAACCCCCGCCCCGTTCCCGGACCGCACAGCCCGGGAACGGCGTCCACCTCTCAGCCTCTCAGCCGCCTTCGGAGGCGAGATACTCCGCGTAATCTGCCGCGGAGAGGAGCGGCGCGAGCGCGCTCTCGTCTTCGAAGCGGATCCGGAACAGCCAGCCGTCCCCGTAGGGGTCGGCGTTGATCCGTTCCGGAGAGGCTTCGAGCGCCTGGTTCCCTTCGGTCACCACCCCGGCGACCGGGCAGAAGATCTCGGAGACGGCCTTCACCGACTCGACGGTTCCCACCGCTTCTCCGGCGCCCACGGCAGAGTCGGGAGCGGGGAGCTCGACATAGACGATGTCTCCCAGCTCTTCTTGGGCATGGTCGGTGATTCCGATGGCGGCGGTGCCGCCGCCTTCGAGACGGAGCCACTCGTGCTCCTTGCTGTAATAGAGGCCGCTTTCGATCATTCGGGCTCTCCGAGGGAGATTCTTCAGGTCTTCGCCGGCCCGGCGAGTTTCTTCCGGGTCGCCGCCGCCGGCCGCTCGGGCCGACGATAGAACGGGGTGGGCACGACCTCGGCCGGAACCGGGCGGCCGCGGATCTCCACATCGAACCGCTGTCCCGGCTCGGCGACGGCAACCGGAAGATACCCGAGACCGATGCTCTTTTCCAGGAATGGGGCGTAGCCGCCGCTCGTGACCGATCCGAACCGCTCGCCGTCCACTCGGATGGGATAGCCGCGGCGGGGGATCCCTCGGCCCCGCAGTTCGAAGCCGACCAGCTTGCGCCGGATCCCTTGCTCTCGCTGGGCGAGGAGCGCGGCGCGCCCGGTGAAGCCGCCCTTCCCGAACTTCACCATCCAGCCGAGATCGGCTTCGAAGACGGTGTGTTCCTCGTCGATGTCCTGCCCGTGGAGCGCCATCTTCGCCTCGAGCCGCAGCGTGTCGCGGGCGCCGAGCCCGGCCGGAATCAGCCCCTCGCCCTCCCCGGCGTCGAGCAGGTGGTGGGCTGCCGACTCCGCCTCGCCGGCCGGGAGCAGGATCTCGAAGCCGTCCTCGCCGGTGTACCCCATCCGCGCAACGGTGGCGGGCACCCCGGCCACCCGCCCTTCGGCGAAGCGGTAGTAGCGGATCCGGGGCAGATCCAGATCGGTCAGCGGCGCCAGGATCGCTTCGGCGCGCGGCCCCTGCAGCGCGAGGAGCGCGAAATCGCCGCTGCCGTCGCGGACCGCCGGGTCCGCCGCCCGCCGCCCGCCGCGCTCGCGAACCCACTCGAGGTCGCGGGCGGTGTTCGCCGCGTTCGTGACCACCAGGAACGACTGCGCACCGCGCCGGTACACCACGATGTCGTCGAGGAAGCCGCCGGATTCGGTGGTGAGTGCCGAGTACTGCGCCCTGCCGACCGCGAGGCGGGAGACATCGTTGGGAGTGAGCGACTGCAGCAGAGGGAGCGCGTCCGGCCCTTCGAAAAGCAGCTCGCCCATGTGGCTGACATCGAAGAGTCCGGCCCGCTGCCGCACCGCCCGGTGTTCTGCCGCTACCCCGGAGAACTGGACCGGCATCTCCCAGCCGGCGAACGGAACGAAACGACCCCCGAGCTCCCGATGGAGGCGGTGGAGCGGGGTGCGGCGCAACGGGCTGATCTGGGGTGTGGGATGGATGTAGCTGAGGGAGAGCGGGCTGCGGGTCAGGGCTGCGGGTCAGGGCGACGGCTGGTTCTGATCGGGCGGCCCGCTCTTCTTTCCCGGCTCCATCGCTCCCGGCGTCCTTTCCGCTTCGGAGGCGGCGTCCTCGCCCCGGGGAAGCGTTCCGAAGTGGACTTCCACGATCGTTTCCAGCCGCGTCATCCGGGAAGAGAGGCCCGCGAGGTCTGCCCGCAGGCCGCCGATCTGTCCTTCGAGGTCCGTTCGCAGACCGCCGATCTGCCCACCGAGGTCCGCCCGCAAGCCGCCGATCTCCTGATGGACTTCCGTGCGGAGATCACCGACCTGCCGCTGCAAATCCAGCAGGCCGCCGTGCAAGGAGAGGAAGGCGCCGGCGGCGCCCGCGATCATGGCGAGGAGCAGGCCGAGCATGATCCGCTCCGCCGTCGTCAGCTGCCCCTGGGGTCCCTGGGGCCGTCCCTGGGAGACAGCCGGTGCCGAGGAATTTTCGCTCACTGCGGTTCCATGTCTCACTTTTCCGCCGTCCATCGATCTCTCGGCGATCTCCCGGTGACTCCCTGTTTTCAGGAATAGGGGGAGGCCGCTTCCACGCCCCCGGCACGAGGGGCGAAACCGCCGCCGCCCCCGACCGGAAGAGATCTTCTTCCGATCGGGTGGGCCTTAGCGCGGCTTTTCGTGCAGGTCGCGCCGGGGCGGGGAAGTGCGGTATCGAGGCCTATTCGGAGCCAGCCGCCGCCGCGATCGAGTGGACGGTGATCGTGTTCGTCTCCTCGTCGAGCGTGCCCATCACCGTGACCTCCGCACCGAGGTGCTCCAGCGCCGTTTCCGCGGTGAGGTCCAGCAGGTGGAAGCCGTCCGGGCTGGCGAGCGCCACCCCGCCGCCCCGGTTCAAGCAGCCGGTGGCGCAGGCCTCGTGTTCGGCGTTCCCGGCCTTCGCGTAGTCCTTGGCGCACGCCTCGTCGGCGACCCAGCCGGTGAAGGCCGTGTCGTCGCTGGCAACCGCCAGCGCGGCGGCACCGAAGGCGAGGGCGAAGACGGAGAGAGCGATCAGCAGTTTTTCGGTCATGAGAGGAATCTCCTTGTTCGAGTGGAATTCTCTGGAAGAGCTACTACCGGGGCGGGAATGCCACGGACGGCAACGGATTGTAGCAGAGGGCGTTCGAGACCCCGATCCAGCCCGAGACCGGAACATCGCGGGACATGAGGAAAGAAAAGGGCCGGGGCGGCTTCCGCCGCCCCGGCCCGGAAACGCGCTCGCGCGCTACTGCCTACTAGCCTTTCATTGCTTCCCTGCTTTTGCTGCCTTCTGCCGTGGAATTTCATGGTATCTGCTCAGTCTCCAAGGCCCATTCCCGACTTCAGACACTGCCTGAACGCAAATGTGGACTCGGCGATACCCTAAATCACCCTCCTTCTTCTTCGCTTCCGGCTTTTCGAAATCGGCCTCCAAGTAGATTCCATCAAAGGAATTGGTGATCTTTACGTTATCCGCAATATTCCATTTTCCCCCATTTGAATCCGAACATACGGCCACCTTCGGAGCAGTGGTGCGAACTCTTTTACCCCCCTCATCCAAATACTGGCGGTATTTGATGGTCCTCGCTTTAAAACCAGTGTGGTCATCAGGCACAGTGAGGTCACTTTCGGGGATATCGACTTGCCACACAACGCTCATCATGGTGGGCGTCGATGATGAAGAACTGAAGACGCTAGGAGATCTTGGCTTCCCTGGACGGGTTTGTATTTCCTCGTTGTCTTTCGGAACAGACCAATCACTCTCACCGGAGTCGTTCTCATAGCGCAGACAAAGCAGATACCCAGTGTAGGGCTTGAGGTTGCGATCCATCGTGATTCGAATGTTGTCAACTTGCCTGCTGGTCGGATTCTGGTCCTTCAACAGCGGACCGGAATCACAGCGATCCTGTATCTCTTTGGTCGAGTCGCCGTTCCTGACTGGATTGGCAACCACCCTGGCCTCATATCCGAAACCTTTCTTGAGGCTGAATCCACTCCAAGTGATCGCCTTCGTAATCTCATCCTCGATTGTAGGGTCTCCAACTGTCGAGGGGCTAGGAGATGTGATCCCCCAAGCGAACGACAGGTTCTCGCGGAGATTTTCCGAATTTTTGGTTCGGACGCATAGAAGTTTCTTAACTACCTCACTC
This sequence comes from Vicinamibacteria bacterium, assembly GCA_963422395.1. Classification (GTDB taxonomy): domain Bacteria; phylum Acidobacteriota; class Vicinamibacteria; order Marinacidobacterales; family Marinacidobacteraceae. The sequence goes on from OY729431.1 coordinate 2,242,976, forward strand.
TCGCTGATTGTGTACGAGGTCCGGGTAGGCTTATCACTTTCCCAATCACCACTGACGTCGCAAGTCTCCTTGGAGGGGCGTTGGATCTCGTATTCGGCACCAGGGAGCCGGTCCCAGATCCAGGTGATGCTGTCCGCTGTGCTCGTCCAGCGGACATTCAGACTCCCCGCACCTTCATCAGGGGTCCGATTCGATCCGCCGCCACCGGAGGGGGCGGTGCCCGTCGTCGTGCTCGAGACCGTGCTGCTCCAGGCACCCGTCTTCTTCGCGGCGTTGCTGCTGGCCGGGATGGCGCGGATACGGAAACCGTAGTCGGTGCCGCTATCCAGGTCGCTCGCCACGCAGCTGGCATCGTCCACTTCGTTGTCCTCGTCTGCACCGCCGCAGCTGGACTCCGCCCAAGAGCTCGTCCCGTCGACTTGCTGCTCCACTTCGTAGTGATCGGCGCCATCTACTGCTTTCCAAGCGATGGAGATCGAGGTATCGGTCTCGTCACCGGTCAAGAGGCTTTTCGGAGCGGCGAGCGCCGTGGGCGCGGCGGGCTTCTTCGTCGTCCCCTCGGAGGGTTCCTCCACCCACTCGCCGAAGAGCGGCTCGGTGACCGTCCCCGCCCAGGCGCGAACCCGCAGGTAGCCGGTGCTGGACCCGGTGAGGTTCGGCACCCGATGCTTCGTATTCTGGGCGCCCGTCAGGATGAATAGCGGGTCGCCGTCTCCGAAGGTCTTGTCATCGCTGAACTGGACCTGGTAGCCGGCGGCGCCTTCCACTGCTTTCCAGGTCCACTCGATGAAGTCCGAGCCCGTTGCAGAGACCTCGAGCCCGATCGGCGCCGCCGGCGCGGTGGGCGCAGCAGCGGTCGTCGTGCCCGTCACATGCGTGGACCAAGAGCTGTACACCCGGTCGTCCCCCTCCCCCACGAATGCGCGCACCCGGAGGTAAGCCTTCGTCTCGGCGGCGATGCCTTCCTTGCGGTACGAAATCTGCTCTGCCGTCCTGGCGACGATTTCGTCTTCGCTGGTGAACGCTTCGTTGGCGCTGAACTGGACCTGGTAGCCGGCGGCGCCTTCCACCGCTTTCCAGGACCACTCGATGAAGTCGGCTCCGGCGGCGGAGGCCGCGAGCCCGGTCGGCGCAGCAGGTGCTTCGGGCGCCGGCGGCGTCGGAGTCGGCGGTGCCGGCAGTGTCGGAGTCGTCGGCGTCGGAGTGCTGTCTTCCCCGCAAGCGGCGATCGAGAAGCCCGCACCGAGGAACAGAACGAGCAGCAGAGCCCAAGAACCCATCCGTCGGGCGGAGAAAAAACCTGCTTCGAGCAACTTCATGTCACCTGACCTCCCAGTCGGCACACACGACGCGGGGAGAGCCCCGCGCCTGTCGAGACGCATATCCATATCCAAATCTACCACAGATTCTCGCCGATCGCTACCGAATATACCCGACACCCGGCACACGATCCGGCACGGTTCCCCGAACGGGAAACACCGCGCAGGCATCAGGCGGGCGTCGAATCAACCCCCTGTCAACACCGCGGCAATCCGGCCGACGCCCGCGTTCATCAGCGCGTCGATCCGGTCGGCGATGCGCTGCGCGGGTTCGCGGAGCTGCTCGATGGTCCAGTCGGCGGCGTAGCCCTCGGTCACATCACCAGGCCGGGCGTGGTTCACCAGCCGCTTGGTCAGGGAGCGCGGCAGCAGCAGCTCGCGCTCGGCCACGGTGATGAAGCAGTTGCGCAGGCCGTGGAACCAGAACCTCGCGCCGCCCGCGCGCCCGATGCGGTCGTAGAGATGGTGCAGCTCTTCGATGTGGCCCGAAGTGCTGGCGGGCGACGGGAACACCCAGCCGCTCGGCCGTCCCGGGTCCTGCGCCCCCGCCCGGCGCCGCTCGAGGAGATCGGCCAGTTGCCGGGTGATCGGCAGCTCCAGCGGCTCGCCGGTCTTGGTCTCCTCCACCCGGAAGAGGCGCTCTGCCAGGAACACTCGCTCCCAGCGGAGCGTGAGGATCTCGCCCCGGCGCATCCCCGTGTACAGGCCGAACAGGAAGATGTCGCGGGTCGCCGGGACGGTCACCTCGGCATCGATCCCCGACCGCCACCGGGGCAGCACCTCGGCCGGGGTGGGGATTCGCCGCCGCCTCTTGTTGTGGAAACGGCCGCCCCCGGCCAGCCAGAGCTCGACCGGATTGCGCAGACCGTCGTGGTCCACGCACGGCCGGCGGTAGATGGAACGCAACAGGGAGATCGTCTGGTTGGCCGCCGCCCATCCGTTCCGCTCGGTGATGCGGTGGAAGCGCGCTTCCACCTCCCGGCGGGTGATCGTGTTCAGAGGCCGCGCCAGCCAGTCGCCGAGGCAACGGCTCCCATGGCTTCGATCGAGCGCATCGGTGCCCGCCGCGCGGTTGGGGTGGACCGCGAGGTACTCCTCGAACGCTTCTCCGAGCCTCGGCATCTTCCGCTGCTCGCCGCGCTCGCCCGCCGGATCCTCGCCGGCAGCGGCCCGGCCCAGCAGCTGCCGGGCCATCCGCCTCGCCCGGTCGGGGGCGAGATGCCCGTAGCGTCCGATGACGATGCGCCGGTTGGGCGCCTTCCGGCCGCCGTCTCCGACGCGGTAGTTGACGAGAAAGGACTTGGCGCCCGACGGGTGGACCCGCACCCCGAATCCGGTGAGCCGGTCGTCCCAGGCGATCCACGGCTTGGAGGCAGGTTCGAGGGCCTCGACGGCGCGCTTGGTGAGCGTGATCCGGAGCCGGGCGACTCGTTTCCCGGAGTCCGTGGTCATGACGGCCAGCGTACCGACGGACGCCTTCAGGTCAACACGAAACGCAACACGGGCGAAGACGGCCGGACTTTCAGAGCCCCGCCCGATCGAGAGGATCGCGGCAGAACATCTTCCCAACCGGTTGAAAATACATATATTTTGCGATCCGATCCGAATCGCGCCGAGACGAGCCGCCCCTACACGGCGAGGTTCTCCTTCTTGCCATGTTCCTGGGCGCGGGACTCGTGCTTTCGGGATGCGGCGATGACGATGCGCCGGCGACCCCGGCACCGGCTCCGGCCCCGGCCCCAGCTCCGGCACCTGAACCGGAACCGGAGGTTCCGTCGGCGCCGGCGACTCCGAGCGGGCTGATGGTTTCGGCGACGACGGAGACTTCGGTGACCTACAGCTGGACTGCGGTCGAGGGCGCGGTCGGCTATGCGGTACAGGTGAGCACCGACGAGATTTTCACCGATGAGGATGCGGTCGTTGCGACGGTAGAGCCGACCTATACGGTGGCGGATATCGAGCCGGGAGCGACGGTGTATGCGCGGGTAGCGGCAGCAGCGACGGCGCCGCCGGATGCGGTGCTGAGTGCGTGGTCCACGCATGTGACGGGGACCTCGGACGAGCCGCCGCCGCCGAAGCCGCCGGCCCCGGACCCGGTGTCCGTGACCTTCTCGCTGGCCGACAGCGCGAAGAACAGGCACCCGATGATTCCGGACGACGGCAAGGACGAGGAGACGGCGATGGCATCGGTGAACCCGGAGCTTTCGGTGGAGTCGAAGACGGATGTGGTGATCACGCCGATGTTCGTCGAGGGCGCGAGCGGGGTTCAGGTTGCGAAGGGGAGCAACGAGATGCCGTTCGAGAATGTGAGCTGGGAGGCGCTGCAGAGCGATGTGGTATCGAAGGGAGTGACCTTCAAGGTGGTTCGGGTCACCCTGGGTGCGAACCAGGAGATGGAGCCGACGGGAGATGTGGCGTATGTGACCTGCGGTCCGTTCGATTGCGTTGCCGGCGAGGAAGCCCCGGAGATCACGATCGCCGATTCCTCCGCCTGCGAAGGCTGGGAGCCGACGCTGGAGCTTCAAGTCGGCAAAGTGGACAACGACGGAGTGGGCAAAGACGATGAAGCTGACAAGATGAACGGCTACGACATGGGCTGGCGGTACACCTCGAGCGATACGTTCGATGCGACCCACGAATTCGGATCTTTGATCACAGGAAAGAGCAGCGGAGTCAAGAAGAGCGCTAGCCTGAAGGGACTCCCGATGCCGGACAAGATTGGGGCTGCCGTGACTTACGACGCCGACGTCGTCGACGGTGACGACAACTTCGAAAAGCAACAGACGGCGTGTTCCGATCCTTATAATGCGACGAAGGCTTCCGGGGTCTTTGAGCCGGAGGAATGTTTCCGTCTCCATACCGCCAGCGATTACCTGTCGGTTTACGAAGTGTCTCTGTCATCGAAGAGTGCTGGGTTGAGCTACGGCTCGATCGTTTGGGACGAGATCAAAGATCTCTCTTGTGAACCCAAGGTGTTCGCCGCCGCCGATCAGGTGGATGTCTGTGAACTCTTCGAGGCGGAAGTCGATCAGGCCCACCCTTCGAAGATCAATGTCCAAGGGGTCTTGGATAGCGATAAGACCAAGCTCATGGGCCTCAATCTCGACTTCACTGAATCTGGAGTACCTACTTCCGAACGCTACGCGGCCCTTTGGTACCACGATGGTTCGAAGCCCATGAAAGCCGCCCCCAAGAACCTATACAAGACCAAAGCTGAAAAATGGACCGAGGGGTTCGTCAACAGGAAAGGCGCGTCGACGTCTCCTGGAGGACGCGATGATGTCTGGATCCGACTGCTCGACAAGGGCGATGACCCGCTGCCGGAGTATGGCGACCTCGGCAAGGTGGATACGGTTGCCACCAAGGAGGGTGAAGACGACAGAAACAAATCGGATAACCACTCTGGCTACAGCTGCTCTAGCAAAGATGGCGGTGTTGCTGCGTCGGCAACGTCAACATCGGCAACCTTGGTGGCCGGTGCCTCCCTCTGCGACGCCGAAGATGTCGAGATCTCAACCAAGGTCGTCTTCACCGACAACTTCGGCAAGCATGCCTGCTCGGTGGAGAAGTCCTACGCCATCACCTGCCAGTGGGACGCGACTGGGCAATTGGGTAGAAGCAGAGAGGAAGCCCCGAGCGATCTGAGCAAGGATGGTGCCATTGACAGATTCCTTTCTTGCAAGGTGGCAGTTGAGTAACGACTAGCAACCTTTGTTCAGGATCCGCAAAGGATGATGTGATCTGCGCCTAGCGGATCCAACGGAGCCCCGGGGCCTTCGGGCCCCGGGGTTTTCGTCTGTACGAACTCCAGAGTTCGGTCCCGTCTTCGTCGAATACCCCCGGGATTCGATCTCGGGCGGCAGGAAGGCTGCTGGACACTGGCAATCGAAGCGCTCCAAGCCGCACACCCTGCGCGTCCCCAGATCCCGTTGTGGTGGGCAGTTGCCCAGGGCGTTCGCCAACCCCTCCTGTCCTGCTACTCATCGCTACTCATCGCGCCGCCCGGTGCGCCGAACAGCGCGGCCCTCAGATCTCCGGCGGGAGAGAAAAGTAGAAGGCCGCCCCAGCAGTGCGCGGCGCAGACCGCACTGCATTGACGCTCGACATCCCCTCGGGGAACACCTGCCTCCCGAGGCGGAGTCCGCAGACTCGGGTTCGTACAAAAGAAAAACCCCGGGGCCCGAAGGCCCCGGGGCTCCGTTGGATCCGCTAGGCGCAGATCACATCATCCTTCGCGGATCCGAAAACGAGGGTCTAGTTACTCACCTTGCAAGTGAGGAATTTGCTGATGTCGTCGGAGGACAGCTTATCGGCAGGATCTTTTCCTCTTCCAATGCCCGTCTCGCCGCTGGCATCCCAGTCGCAGGTGATGGTGTACGACTTCTCGACCGAGCAGGCTTTCTTGAAGTTGTCGGTGAAAGTGATCTTGGTCTCGATCTCGACATCCTCGGCGTCGCAGAGAGTGCCGTCGGTCTTGTCTTTCCCGGATTTGGCCTCGCCGCCATCGTCAGCGCTGCAAACCCGTGCGTCGTCGCCTTCTTCAAAATTCTCCGCCGTGTCGTCTCCACTGGGATCGGCATCTACCTTTCCGAGATCGCCGTAGAGCGGGTCGCCGTCCTTGTCCAGCAACGGGACCCAGACGGTGCCGCGGTCGCGTGCTTCATCTCCGGTTCTCTTGGCAACCATGCCTTGGTTGTCACCGTCCGCATAGAGATCCATGGGAGCTTTCTTCATATCATTCGATCCATCGTGGTACCAAAGGGCGGTATAGCGTTCCCCGGAAGCATCACCGAAATCGAGATCGAGGCCTACAAGCCTCGACGAGGTCGAGTTGGTGCCTACGAATCCCTTGACTTCGATCTTCGATGGATGGGCCTGATCGACTTCCGCCTCGAAGAGTTCGCAGACATCCACCTGGTCGGCGGCCGCGAACGACACGGGCTCACAGTCGATACTCTTGAACTCATCCCACGCGATATTGCCGTATTTCACTCCGGCGCCGCTCGGCGACAGGGACACCTGGTAGGCCGACAGGTAATCCATGTCGGTGTGGAGACGGAAACAGGTTTCCGGCTCACGGAGGTCGGAAGCCTTCGCGCCGGTGTAAGTCGCACACGCCGACTCGTGCTCGTCGTTGGTGTCGTTATCCTCGGTGGCGTCGTAAGTCACGGCTTTCCCGATCGTGTCCGGCATCGGGAATCCCTTGGCACTCTTGCTCTTTCCGACCTTGCTGCTCTTTCCGTTGACGAACGGCCCGAAGTCATGGGTCGCGTCGAACTGGACATTTGCCGTGTAGGTCCAACCCATGTCGTAGCCGTCCTTTACTCCATTCGAGTCGTCTTTGCCGTCGTTGTCCACCATGCCGACTTGGAGCGTCAGCGTCGGGTCCCAGGCTTCGCAAGCCGCCGAGTTGGAGATTCCGATCTCCGGGGCATCCTCGCCGGCAACACACTCGAACGGACCGCAGGTCACATACGACATATCGCCCGTCGGCTCTGCCTCCTGGTTTGCACCCACGGTGACCCGTACCACCTTGAAGGTCACTCCCTTCGATACCACATCGCTCTGCAGCGCCTCCCAGCTCACATTCTCGAACGGCATGTTGCTCCCCTTCGAAACCTGAACCCCGCTCGCGCCCTCGACGAACATCGGCGTGATCAACGCATCCGTCTTCGACTCCACCGAAAGCTCCGGGTTCACCGATGCCATCGCCGTCGCCTTGCTCTTGCCGTCGTCCGGCACCATCGGATGCGCGTTCTTCGCTCCGTCAGCCAGCGAGAAGGTCACGGATACCGGGTCCGGGGCCGGCGGCTTCGGCGGCGGCGGCTCGTCCGATGTCCCCGTCACATGCGTGGACCACGCACTCAGCACCGCATCCGGCGGCGCCGTCGCTGCTGCCGCTACCCGCGCATACACCGTCGCTCCCGGCTCGATATCCGCCACCGTATAGGTCGGCTCTACCGTCGCAACGACCGCATCCTCATCGGTGAAAATCTCGTCGGTGCTCACCTGTACCGCATAGCCGACCGCGCCCTCGACCGCAGTCCAGCTGTAGGTCACCGAAGTCTCCGTCGTCGCCGAAACCATCAGCCCGCTCGGAGTGGCCGGCGCCGACGGAACCTCCGGTTCCGGTTCAGGTGCCGGAGCTGGGGCCGGGGCCGGAGCCGGTGCCGGGGTCGCCGGCGCATCGTCATCGCCGCATCCCGAAAGCACGAGTCCCGCGCCCAGGAACATGGCAAGAAGGAGAATCAGTCCCCGTACAGGGACCGATTTCCTTGTGATCTGCTTCATTTCGCCTACCTCCTGTAGGGCGTGTTGGGACAGGACAAAGGCCCGATGGGGGCCCAGCACCGTCTCATGTATTTCATTCCTACCTCCGGTAGGACAGGGTGGCGTCGCTACGATTTCGCACCGGGCCGACCGTGCGGAGAGTATAGGCACGGCGGCTTGGAGAGGCAATATGCCAAACATGCGGAATCCCGAAGCCAGCACCTCCCGCACAGCGGGTGGGGGAGCTCGGGGCGAACATTCCCGTGAACTCCATCACATCGGAACGGCGATTGTCAAGGTGCCGTCCGGCCCGTGGGGAGGGCATGGAAGCCGGGCATGAGGGGTGGGAGCGGATCTGCGGGGGCGGCCGACCACCGCGAGCCGGTCATCACCCCCGGTCCTGCCTTCGACTCATGCCAGCCGAACGCACGCACGAGAGCTGGACTCGAAGACCCGTCGAAGACCCCGTTCTCCGGGAGAACCGGAGCCGCCTCGGGGCGGCAGGATTTGAACCTGCGACCCCCTGATCCCGAACCAGGTGCTCTGCCAGACTGAGCCACGCCCCGGCGGCGGAAGAGATTGTAGCGACGGGGATTCGACGGTCCCGAAGCGAGCGCCCCGCCCGGACCGCGCTCGTCGGAATCGGCTGCCCGGGGCGGTTGGTCGGGACGGCCGGATTTGAACCGACGACCACTTGCACCCCAAGCAAGTGCGCTACCAGACTGCGCCACGTCCCGACGGGTCCCGGCCGACCCGGCCGGCGTGTTCCCCTGTGGGGCCTTCGAGATTCTAATCGGGCGGTCTAATCGGGGCGGTCGTCCAGGAGCCGGGCCAACGTACGGTCGTTCTCTTCCATCAGGTCGAGCGCCTCGCGGAGGCGGCGGCGGTCCTCCGAAGACAGCCTCGGGACCGCCGGCGCCGCGTCCGGCATCGGCGCCGGGTTTCGAGAAGCTTCCGGGGATGGGCGCGCAGGGACCGCGGGATTCCGCAGCGAAGGCGAAGGAGCGGGCGATTGGGAACCGGCGCGCCGCTGGCGGCCCTTCCGCGCCTCCCGCCGCTTCTCCGACAGCAGCCGGCGCGCTCCGGCGGTGGTGTACCCGTCGCGGTGCAGGAGGCGCTGGATTTCCTGCACCATCTCGATGTCTTCCCGGCGATAGAGGCGTTGGCCGGCGTCGTTCTTCTTCGGGCTCAGCGTCGGGAACTCCATCTCCCAGTGCCGAAGGGTGTACGGCTGGACTCCGGTGAGCTCGCTGACCTCGCCGATGCGGAAATAGAGCTTGTCGGGGATGGCGGGGCGGGCTGCTTCACCGGTCATCGCCAGGACCCGCACTCGATGCTTTCGGGCAGGGGCTGCGACGAACGGAAGAAGGGGGCGAGGCACAGCATGGAAACGAGAGCGCGCCCGGTGCGCCGATCGCCAGCGGGGAAACCGGGGACCACTGCGAGATCCGCCTCGTTCAAGGTTTCGTCCGTTTCGCTCTTCCCCCGGCCGATTCGGGGATGGAGACAGCCTGATTCTACGGCAGATTCTGCGGCGGGCAGATCAGGCCGAGGTGTGCCGCCGCGGCTCTCTGGTTTCGAGAGTGAGGCGGAGCGGAACTCCGGCGAAGCCGTAGCGGCGCCGGAGCGCCCCGATCAGAAAGCGCGGGTAGGAAGGAAGGATGTCCGCCCGGCGGCAGTTCGTGAAGACGCGAAAACGCGGGGGCGCCACCCCCGACTGGTAGCCGTAGAGCAGCTTGACCTCCCGGCCCCGGCGCGAGCGCGGAGCGAATCGGGAGGAAGTCTCGGCGAGGAACCGGTTCACCTCCGGGGTGGGAAGCCGCCTCCGCGTTTGGGCATGCACCCGGAACGCCGCCTTCCACACCGCCTCGAGACCCTGGCCCGTCTTCGCCGAGACCCGCAATACCGGAGCGTGGCCGATATGCCGCAACCGCTCCGCCGCTTCGAGGCGCAGTTCGGCCCAACGGACGGCCCGCGAAGTCACCAGGTCCCAGCGGTTCGCCAGCACCACCACTCCCGGACCCGCCTGCTCGATCAGTCGGGCGATCTGGGCGTCCCGGGTGGTCAAACCATCCGAGGCATCCGTGATCAGAAGAGCCAGGTCGGCGCGGCGGATCGACTTCTGGGCGAGCAGGACTGCCAGAGAGTCCGCTTCCTCGAAGCCCTCCCCCGAGCGGCGGCCCCTCCGCCGGATGCCGGCGGTGTCCACGAGCAGCACCGGCCGGCCGCCGATTTCGATGCGGGTGTCCACGGGATCGCGGGTGGTTCCGGCCACCGGGGAGACGAGCGCGCGTTCGAAGCCGGCGAAGCGGTTGAGGAGGGTGGATTTGCCCATGTTCGCGCGCCCGACGATGGCGACCCGGATGGCGTCGTCCGCCGCCGCCCCTTCCGGCGGGGAAACCCCGCAGCCGACGGAAACCGGCGCCCGATGCAGGGTTTCGACGAGTCGATCGAGCAGCTCGGCGACACCGAGGCCGTGCTCCGCGGAAACCGGGAGGGGATCGCCGAGCCCCAGGGCGTGGAATTCGACAGCCGCCGCCTCGTGGATCCCCTCCGCCTTGTTGGCGGCGAGCAGGACCGGAGGCCGACGCGGGTCTCGGCGCAGCACCTCGGCCAGTTCCTGGTCGGCGGGCGTGAGTCCGGTGCGCGCGTCCACCACCAGGACCACGGCGTCGCTCGCCGAAGCCGCCCTCTCCGCAAAGACACGGATTTCGCGGGCGAAGGGCGAGGCGTCAGGCGCCCCTGCCCCGCCGGTGTCGTGGAGGCGGAACGAGACTCCGCGCCAGACGACCGGCTCGAAGCGGCCGTCGCGGGTCGAACCGGAGCGGGCGTGGACGATGGCCGGGCGGCCGCCGACGATCCGGTTGAAGAGGGTGGATTTCCCCACATTCGGGCGCCCGAAGAGAGTCGCCTGCTTCACGGGGCGGCTCCTGGCAGCCTGGGGAACAGCGGCGACGGAACCCCGGGTGAGGAAAAGTCAGCGGATGTCGCGAAGCCCTCGTCCGGTGCGGAACCGCACCATCCGCCCCGGCGGGATCGGCACCTCCTCGCCGGTGCGGGGGTTTCTGGCCATTCCGGTCTTGCGGGGGGAGGTGTGGAGGATTCCGAATCGGCGGACCACGACCCGCTCGCCGCGCACCAGCGCCGCGCTCACCTGCTCGAACAGCGCCTCCACCGAGGCGCGGCAATCCTTGCGCCGCAGGCCGGTTGCGGCCGCACTCCGTTCGATCAGATCCGCCTTGACCATGGGCCGGATGTTAGCAGCCCGGTGCGCGATCCGGGAACGGGACGGGGTGTTCAGGTCGTGTCTCGCGGTCTCGTGGGAAGGGAGGAAATGCCCCGTTCCCGGACCGCCCGGCGCTTCGCGCCGTGAATCCGAACTCCTGCCGGAGGCAGCGAGTCCGGATTCCGAATTACCGTCTTGTGAAAGGGGACACCCCTTTCACACTTGCCCCGGCTGCGACGCGTCCGAGGCAAAGCCTCGGCCGCAGCATGTTTTTGGACCACGGGCGGCCAGACCGGCGATGCCCAGTCCTCCCGGTGGGGACCCGGCGAAGCCCTCACCGGGAGCACTGGACCGCTCTTGGGGATCGCGCCGCTTCATCCACAGATCGTTGGGAACGGCATCTACGGATCGTCGGCGATCGTCAGACGGCGCGCCAGGGAAGAGACCCCGAGCAGGCGGTGGAGGCGGCGGCGAAGGGACAGGTGGACCCCGGGGTCGGCCTTGAGCAGGACCTGCCAGCGCGCCAGGCCCTGGGCCGAGGGGCCGGGCGCGGGAGCAGGCCCGAGAACCTCGACGCCCCGCCCGGCGGAATCGGCCGCGAGGCACTCGGCGAGCCGGGCAGCGGCGGCTTCCGCCTCGCGGGAGCGGCGGTCGGCGACCGTCAGGGTGGTGAGGCGAACGAACGGCGGATAGCGGAAACGCCGGCGCATCTCCTGTTCGGCCTCGCGGAACGCCTCGTAGTCCTGGCGCGCGGCAGCGGCTACCGCATAGTGGTCGGGCTTCATCGTCTGGATGAGCACCCGGCCGGGAACCTCGCCCCGGCCCGCCCGGCCCGCCGCCTGGGTGAGGAGCTGGAAGGTCCGCTCCGCAGCGCGGAAGTCCGGCGCCCCGAGGCCGCCGTCAGCGCCGATCACTCCAACGAGCGTCACCTCGGGGAAGTCGTGCCCCTTGGCGATCATCTGGGTCCCCACGAGGATGCGGATCTCGCCGCGGCGGAAGCCGTCGAGGACGCGGGCGTGGCTGCCGCGGGCGCGGGTGGTATCGCGATCGAAGCGCTCCACGCGGACCGCCGGCAGGAGGCGCGCCACCTCCTCCTCGACCCTCTCGGTACCGAACCCGTCGGAGCGGAGCACTTCGCCGGTGCAGGCGGGGCAGGCCTCGGGCGGTGCGATCCCGAGGCCGCAAGAGTGGCAGACGGCGAGATGCCCGCGCTGGTGGAGGGTGAAGGCGATCTGGCAGCGGTCGCAGGCGACGATCTCCCCGCAGCGCAGGCACATGAGACGCCCGCCGTAACCTCGCCGGTTCAGGAGTACCAGCGCCTGCCGGCCTTCGCGCACCGTCGCGGCCAGCGCCGCGGCGAGCGGCGGCGAGAGAACGAGCGAGCCGCGGCGATCCGGATCTGCCCGATGGGCGCGGAAGACGGGGCGCATGTCCACGAACTCCACCTCGGGAAGCCGGCGGCCGCCGATCCGCCGGGGGAGCCGAAGCCGGGTCAGCTGGCCCGAGGCCGCGGCGTGGGCGGCTTCGAGCGATGGGGTCGCCGAGCCGAGGACGAGAACGGCGCCTTCGGCGCGGGCCCGGAACCAGGCGGCCTGACGGGCGTGGTAGCGGGGCGCCTCTCCCTGCTGGTAGGCGGCGTCGTGCTCTTCGTCGAGGACCACGAGGCCGAGGCCGGCCAGCGGGGCGAAGACGGCAGAGCGTGCGCCGAGGACGATGCGCGCCTCTCCGGTGCGGACGCGCCAGAACGCCTCGCGGCGCTCTCTCGCCGTGAGTCCGCTGTGGAAGACCGCGAGCCCCGCGCCGAAGCGGTGCCGCAGCAACTCTTCGGCGCGAGCGGCGAGCGCGATCTCGGGGACGAGCAGGAGCGCACTGCGTCCGCCAGCGAGGCAGTCGGCGATCCCCCGGAAATACACCTCGGTCTTGCCGCTGCCGGTGATCCCGTGGAGGAGGAACGGAGCGAAGCGGCGGGTGGCGAGGGCGTCGGCGATCTGACCGGCCGCGGCTTGCTGGTCCGCAGTGAGGAGAGGCGGTGCCGGGAACGGCGGCGGAGGCTCCGGCGCTTCGCCAGGGGACGGTGCGGCGGGCGGGGTATGCGGGATGACCGCCGCATCCGCTTTCGAGGAGAGCCGCTCGGCGGCGAGGGTCAGGAGGCCCTCGCGTTCGAGACGGGCGAAGCTGCGCCCCCGAGGGAGGTCGAGTTCCCTGCGGATCCGGACCAGGGGGACCGGGCCGCCGGAGACGGCGAGGAGGGTGAGGATCCGGCGGTCGTCCCGTCGGAGGACCGGGAGCCCCTTCGCCGGGCCGCCGTCGCCTTCGCCGAGCCGGGCCGCCCCCTCCGGGGTGATGCGGGCGGCGAGCAGGCGCCGGGCCGCGCCCGCCGCAGACGGCGGCGGCGGGAGCATGGCGCGGAGGACGAGGCCGAGCGGGCAGACGGTGCTCTCCGAGAGCCGGCGGGCGAGGTCGAGAAGGCTTTCGGGAAGGGCGGGGAGAGGGTCGTCGAGGCGGGCGGCAACCGGCTTTCGCGCGCGGCCCGGCAGCGAGCGGCCCGCGGGTTCGAGGGCGGGGCCGAGGACGACGCCGACGAGCTCCCGCGGACCGAAGGGGACGCGGACGCGGGCTCCCGGAGGGAGGCTGGTCTCTCCGGGGTGGAGGAGGGCTTCGGGAAGCTCGTAGGAGAAGCTGGTCGGCAGCGGGCGCGGAACCGCGACCTCGACGCCGCGCAACTAGTCAGCCGGGATCGAGCCCGCGAGTCCGCGAACCGACCGCGCCGGCACCGGAGGGGCCCGCGAGAACCTCGAGAGCGAGCCGGGCGTCCGCGAGCACTTCGCGCTTGAGGTCGAAGAGGCGGTCTCCCTCGGCGCGCAGCAGGTACGCCGGGTGGAAAGTCGCCACCGTCGGGATGCCGTCGAAGTCGCGGACCGATCCGCGCGCCGCGCCGATGCCGCGCAGCTCGGGAAAGAGCGCCCGCACCGCGACGCTTCCGAGGATGCAGAGGACACGGGGGCGGATCGATGCGATCTGGCGCTTCAGGAAGGGCAGGCAGGCCGCCACCTCGTCGGGTTTCGGGTTGCGGTTCTGCGGGGGGCGGCATTTCACGATGTTCGCGATGTACACCTGGCGGCGCTGTCGTCCGAAGCATTTCTGGATCATTTCGGTGAGCAGCCGTCCCGCGGCGCCCACGAAAGGCTCGCCCCGGCGGTCCTCCTCCGCTCCCGGCCCCTCGCCGATGAACATGAGCTCGGCGTTCGGGTCACCGATCCCGAAGACGATGGTGCGGCGCTGTTCGGCGAGGCGGCAGCGCTGGCAGTCGCCGAGATCGGCGCGGACGGCTCCGAGCGATTCGGCGGATCCAAGAGATGCGGGGGGGGCGGGTTCGAGTTCGGGAACGAAGTCGGTGAAGGCGCGCAGCAGCCGAAGCCGGGCGGCGGCCTGGGCCCGGAGAGAGTCCGCCGGGGGCGGCGCGAGAGTCATGCGGACGGGAGGGATGGGGACTCTGCTGCGCGGGCCGGATCAAGGGCGAGGCGGCGGGCGGCGGCCGACCAGATCGCGTCCGCGAGCTCCCGCTTCGACTCGGGCGCCCGGCGGCTGACGACCGGGGGCGCCTCCGGACGGCGCTCAACCAGCACCGCTTCGGTCCGACTGCTGCCGAAGACCCTGCCATCGCCGAAGCTGCCCTCGCCGAACCGGTCCTGGCCGACGCGGTTGCCCACGATCAGGTCGCACCGCTTCTCGTCCAGCTTGCGGAGGGCCTCGGCTTCGGGATCGGCGGTCTCGGCAGCGAAGCCGATCAGCACCGGCGGACCTGCGGCCGGATTCTCCGCGCGGGCGGCGCCCAGCCCGGCGAGGATGTCCGGGTTCGGCGCGAGACGGATGGAGGCCGGCCCGGCGAAAGCGCGCCGCGAGGCGGCAGCCTTGCGCTTCTGTCCGGAGAGGTCCTCGGGTCGGAAATCCGCGACGGCCGCGGCCATCACCACCGCGTCCGCGCCGACGGCGCCGGCCCGCACCGCATCGCGCATCTCGATGGCGGTCTCCACCCGGACCAGTGCGGCTCCGCCGGGGGGAACGAGGGCAGTGGGGCCGAGGACGAGGGTGACCGCCGCGCCGCGGTCGAGAGCGGCACGGGCCAGCTCGATGCCCATCCGACCCGAGGAGCGGTTCGAGAGGTAACGCACCGGGTCGAGCGGTTCGCGGGTCGGGCCGGCCGAGATCACCACCCGGCGGCCAGCGAGATCGCGGGGCGGCGGGGGGGCGCCGGAGAGAGCTTTCCCCGGGCCGGCGGCGGTTGCTGCGGAAGGGGAAGCAGCCAGCACGGATTCGACGGCGGCCGCCAGGTCCGGGAGCTCCGCGAGCCGGCCCGGCCCCATCCAGCCGCAGGCGAGCTCCCCTGCCCCTGGCTCGATGATCCGGGCGCCGCGGGCGCGGAGGGTCTCCAGATGGGTGCGAACCGCCGGATGGTCCAGCATGTTCGTGTTCATCGCGGGGGCGATGAGGGTGGGAGCGCGAACCGCGAGGTGGAAGGTGGTGAGGAAATCGTCGGCGAGACCGAGCGCGAGACGGGCGATCGCGTGGGCGCCGGCAGGGGCGACGAGAAAGATGTCGGTCTCCTCGGTGAGCGAGATGTGGCGAATGCCGCCGGTGCCGGTGTCTGCGGCGAAGCCCTCGGAGGGAAAGAGGGGTCCCAGCACCGGTTCCCCGGAGACGGTCTCCAGGGAAAGCGGGGAGACGAACTCGCGGGCGGCGCGGGTGAGGATCACCTGCACCCGGAGACCTCGTTTGCGGAGCAGGCGGACGAGATCGGGGGTCTTGTAGGCGCCGATGCAGCCGGTCACCCCGAGGACGACCTTCCTGGACACAGGTCTGGACACCTGCCCGGACATGGACCTGGGAGCAGCCTCGGGCACCGGCATCGGAAAGGAGTCCGGAACTACGGCAGTCATGGAAAGCGGTCGGCCATTCTCGCACCGCTTGCTCGGGGACGCCCCCGCCGCAAGGAGCGGGTGCGGCCCGGCAACCGAAGAAAGATCCGGTAGGGGTGGCTGGTTGCGATGATGCGCCGGATTCCATCCACCGAAGCGAAATAGGATGGTCCCGATGAATCGCTCCTTGGAGGGTCGCTGGCGAGATCTCCGATTCGGCGTACGGAAGTCGTCCCGGTACCACGAACGCCGGAAGCGATTCTTCCTCAGGTGTAACCGTGGGGCATCGTTCGTCTCCGCGTTCTTCGGCACGGCGGCGGCAGTGTCCTTGCTGGCTGCTTGGGGGGATGCGCCGATCGTCATTTCGGCGGTGGTCGTGGCGGTGGCGGGGCTCCTGGATCTGGTCGTGGGCACCGCGCATCGGGCCTGGGAGCACGGGAACCTGTGCCGCGACTTCATCCTCCTGGAGCGCCGCATGGTCCTCGCGAAGATTTCGGAAGCAGAACTCGCAGAGTGCATCGCGGAGAGACTCGAGATCGAGGCGAAAGAACCGCCGACACTCCGGGTCCTCTCGGTCCTGGCGCACAACGATGTGATGCGCGCGGATGGGTACCCGCCGGAGGAGTGGGCGCGGGTGACCTCTTTACAGCGGCGCTTGGCGCCGCTGATGGACTTTCGAGCGGATCGCCTGGAGGCGGGCTGATTCCTCCCCGGGCGAGCCGAGCGCAGCGGCGCCGGTCATGCCGGCGCCGGTTCAGCTGCGGGCCGAGGTGATGAGCGAGGCGAGTTCGCGGACGGTGCGGACGAGATCGTCGTTGACGATCCGGTGGTCGTAGCTGGCGGCGCGGGAGATCTCGGCGCGGGCGGTGCGGAGGCGTTTTTCGATCTGGTCCCGAGCTTCGCGGCCGCGGCCGGCGATACGAGTCGCGAGCTCCGCGAAGCGAGGAGGTTCGATGAAGATCGAAACCGCGTCGGGGATCTCTTTTCGAAGCGCTGCCGCACCCTGGATATCCACTTCGATCAACAGATCGCCCGAGCTGCCGGGGCGGACCGCCGCGCGGCTCGTTCCGTAGCGGTGTCCATGGACGAAGGCCCACTCGACGAAGGCGCCCTCGCCGGCGAGCCGGGCGAACTCGGCGTCCGGGACGAAGTGGTAGTCGCGGCCGTCCACCTCGCCCGCGCGCGGTGGGCGGGTGGTGTGGGAGACGGCGAAGGAGAGGTTCGGGACCTCGTCGATCAACCGGCGGAGGACGGTGGACTTTCCGACCCCGGAAGGGCCCGAGATCACGAAGAGCACGCGAAGACGGTCTCCCCGGCAAACTCCCGGACGGCCTCCCCGACGGCATCTCGGAGACGGCCCACCGCCTCGGGAATGCGGTCCTCCGCGAGGTAACTGAAAGAGACCCGGAGGGTGCGGCGGGCCAACCTCGCCGCGGCCCCGGAAAAACGAGACTCCCGGTTCATGGACGGGCGTTCGGCAGTTCCGCCGGGACCACCTCCAGGAACAGGGTGGCGCGCTCTCCCTCGATCTCGATCTCGCAGCGGTTTCCTCGGGGAAGGGGACCGGGAAGGATCGCCACTGCGAGCGCCTCCCGGCAGAAGTGCGCTTCGCGCTCGCGCACGATCGCGAGCAGCGAATCTTCGCCGCTCTCCCCAGCGAGCCCGATCCGGATGCGCGCCTCGTACGGAAGGTCGAGGTCCTTGCGGAAACCCTGCACCCGGTGGAGCAGCTCGCGGTAGCGGCCCGCGCGGCGGAGCTCGGGAGTGACGCGGGTGTCCAGCGCCAGGGTCGCGAGCGGGGAGCCGGCGATCGCGCGGCCGGAGCCGGGGCGGCTCTCGATCCGGAGTTCGCCGGCGGCGATTCGCAGCGGCGAAGCATCGGCGCCGGGAAGATCGAGGAGCAGCTCGCCGTCGGCATCGAGACGGGCTTTCAGCTCGCGGCCCGGGAGGGCTGCGATCGCCCTCCGCACTTCCTCCATCCGGCGTCCGAGGCGGGGGCCGAGGCGTCGGAAATCGGGCTTGACCACGAATTCGAGATCGGCCTCGGGGTCTTCCCGAAACCGGATGCCGCGGACATTCAGCTCGTCGGCGAGAAGATCGCGGTGGCGGTCGAGCCGGGTCCGGAGCGCTTCGTCGGCCACCGCGACGCTCGCTCCGGCGAGGGGCTGGCGGACGCGGATCTCGTGCTCCTGCCGCACCCGGAGGCCGAGCGAAGCGATCTCCCGCACCGCCGCCATCTCCTCGTTGAGCCCGGCATCGAGGGGAAACCGCGGCGCCGGCCAATCGGCGAGGTGGACGCTCTCCGGAGCTTCCTCGGGGAAGGGGCCGGCGGCCAGGTTGCGATGGATTTCCTCGGCCAGGAAAGGAGTGAAGGGAGCCATCAGCCGGGAGAGGCGCACCAAGGTGTCGTAGAGAGTGCGGTGGGCGTCGAGCTTCTCCGCACTCCGGCCCGCTTCCCAAAAGCGGCTGCGGCTGCGGCGGAGCCACCAGTTGGAGAGCGATTCGGCGAAGGCGGCGAGCTGGCGGGAAGCGTCGAAGGCGCGGAACGCCTCGAGATGATCCCCTACCGCGGCGGAGGTCTCTTCGAGGTGGGAGAGGATCCAGCGGTCGAGCGCGGATCGCGCGGCGACGGGGCGCCCGTGGTCCGTGCGGGGGTCGAATCCGTCGATCCGCGCGTAGATGGTGAAGAAGGAATAGACATTCCGGATCTTCAGGGGGAACTCGCGGGCGGCGGCGCGGACCGCGTCGAGCGAGTGGCGCTTGTTCGCCCACGGTGCGGAGGAAGCCGCGAAGAACCAGCGGAAACCGTCGGCTCCAACTGCGGCGAGGGTCTTTTCGGGGGGGGTGTAGTTGCCGCGCGACTTGGACTCCTTGCGGCCCTCGGGGTCCCTGACATGACCGAGGACGAGGCAGGAGCGGTACGGGTGGGGACGCGCCGGCGGGGAGATCCCGAGGCGCGCACAGGTGTCTTCGTCGAAGAGGAGCGTCGAGATCATCAGGAGCGAATAGAACCAGCCGCGGGTCTGGTCGATCGCCTCGGTGATGTAGTCGGCGGGGAAGGAGGCGAGGAACCGCTCGCGATTCCGATGGGGGAAGCCCCACTGGGCGAACGGCATGGCGCCGGAGTCGAACCAGCAGTCGATGACTTCGGGGACCCGCCGGTACACCCCCGGCTCCCCGGGCCGGGTCCAGCGGACCTCGTCCACCCACGGTTTGTGGACCATGAGGTCCGGAGCGAGGTCGGGCCGGCGCCCGCGGGCCCGGTGGAAGGCGGCGAAGGCTTCCGGGTTCTTCGCTTCGATCTCCGCGACGGAAGCGGGGGCCTCGATGCGGCCGGTCTCGTCGTTGATCCAGAGGTTCAGCGGAGTGCCCCAGAAGCGCTCGCGGGAAAGCGCCCAATCCACATTGTTGCGGAGGAAGTCGCCGAATCGGCCTTCGCGGATGTGGTCGGGCATCCACTGGACCCGGTCGCTGTTGGCGAGCGCCGCGTCCTTGCGGGCGGTAGTGCGGAGGAACCAGGCCGGGCGCGCGTACTGGATCAGCGGATCCCGGTCGGCGCGCCAGCAGAAGGGGTACTCGTGACGGATGGTTCCCGCGTGGAGCAAGCGGCCGGCGTCCCGGAGGCGGCGGACGATCTCCCGATCGGCCTCCTTGACCCAGCGGCCCTCGAGCCACGGGATGTCCTTCGTGAAGCGGCCGTCGGGCCCCACTGCGCAGAGGAGCGGGATGTCCTCGGGGTTTTCGTAGGCAGAGACGGTCTTCCGATGGAGATCGTGGTCCACTTCGCCGAACGCGGGAGCTTCGTGGACGAGGCCGGTGCCCTGGTCGAGCTCCACGAAGTCGGCGGCGAGGACGCGCCAGAACGCCGGAACCGAGCCGCCGCCGCGGAGTCGGCCCTCGAGGGCGTGGTGTTTCTTCCAGAAGTCGTCGAAGGGCGGGCGATAGCGGCGGCCGACGAGAGCCTCCCCCCGGAAGGCGCGGCGCACCGGAAGCTCCCGGCCCAACCGGGAGGCGAGCGCACCGCGGAGCGCACGGGCCACCACCAGCCGGCGGGGCGCCCCGTCGGGAGAGGTGTCTTCGACCTCCTCGTAGTCGCAGTCCGGGCGGACCGCCGCATAGAGATTCGAGGGGAGAGTCCAGGGAGTCGTCGTCCAGACGACGAGCGAGAGGCCGGGGTCGTCCTCGAGCGGGAGCGTCACATGGACGGAAGGGTCTTCGACCTCGCGGTAGCCGAGACCGACCTCCGCCGAGGAGAGCGCGGTGCCGCCGGCAGCCCACCACCAGACCACCTTCTCGCCGCGGTAGAGGAGGCCCTTCCGGTGCATCTCGGAGAGCGCCCACCAAACGCTCTCGATGTAGGTGCGGCGATAGGTCACATAGGCGGCGTCGAGGTCCACCCAGTGGCCGATCCGGGCCGTCATCTCCTCCCAGTCGCGGATGTAGCGGAAGACGCTCGCCATGCACTTCTCGACGAAGCGGCCGACGCCGAACTCCTCGATCCCGGCGCGGCCGTGGATGCCGAGCTCCTTCTCGACCTCCACTTCGACGGGCAGGCCGTGGGTGTCCCAGCCGGCGATCCGCTCGACGCGGCGGCCCTTCATCGAGTGGTAGCGCGGGAAGATGTCCTTGAACACCCGGGTGAGCACATGGCCGTTGTGAGGGCGGCCGTTCGCGGTCGGCGGACCGTCGTGCCACACCCAGGGGGCTCCCGCGGCCCGCCTTTCGACGCTTTTCGGGAAGACCGAGCGATCCTCCCAGAACCGGCGGATCTCCGCTTCGACGGCGGGGATCTCCGCGGCGGGGCGGGCCGGCCGAAAGAGGGACACGACGCTCAGCAGCCTGTCGCGGAACCGGACCTGCAGCGAAGAGGGCAGAGGTGGCGTCCCCAACGGGACTCGAACCCGTGTTTTCGCCGTGAAAGGGCGACGTCCTGGGCCACTAGACGATGGGGACCCGAAGAGGTAGGCCGTGCAGGCATCGAACCTGCGACATCTCGCTTAAAAGGCGAGCGCTCTGCCAACTGAGCTAACGGCCCGGCGAGGCGGCGGAGAATCGTAGCAGGAGAGCGGACGGAAGCGGTTGCGCATCACCTCGGGCGGCTCGACCGACCGATTACCCGGAGGGGAGGACCGTAGCGCGGCGGGGGAGCCAGGCGGTGCGCTCCGGCCCGGTGGAGACGAGGCTGATGGGGACGCCGCAGAGTTCCTCGAGGGTGTCCAGGTAGTTGCGGGCCTCCTTCGGAAGCGCCTCGAGTCGGGTCATGCCCTCGGTGCAGCCGCTCCAGCCGGGGAGGATGCGGTATTCGGGTTCGCACCGGGCGAGATCTCCGAGATCGCCCGGAAACTTCTCCACCGGCTCGCCGTCCAGGCGGTAGCGAACCCCGACCTTCAGCTCGGGAAGCCCGTCGAGGACATCCAGCTTGGTGATCGCGAGCTCGTCGAGCCCGTTGACCCGGCGGGCGTAGCGCAGCACCACGCTGTCGAACCAGCCGCAGCGGCGGGGCCGGCCCGTCGAGGCCCCGAACTCGCGGCCCTTCCGCTGGATCGCCCCGCCGGTCTCCCGGAGCATCTCGGTCGGGAGCGGCCCCTCCCCCACCCGGGTCTGGTACGCCTTCGCCACGCCGAGCACCCGACCGACGGCGCGGGGACCGACGCCGGCACCCACCGCGGCGCCCGCGGCCACCGCGGTGGAGGAAGTGACGAAAGGATAGGTGCCGTGATCCACATCGAGAAGGGTGGCTTGAGCGCCTTCGAAGAGCACCGGCCGGCCGGCTTCGAGGGCCTCGTGGACCACCAGGGAAGTGTCGGCGATCAGCGGGCGGATCCGCACGGCGAAGCGGTCGAGCAGCTCGCGGGAAGCGGCGATCTCGGCGGCGATCCGCTCCGGGTCCCAGCCGAGCGCTTCGGCATGCCCGCGGACCAGGTGGTCGAGCCGTTCGTCGCGGTAGCGCGGATGGCGGAGGTCGCCGAGGCGGAGACCGCGGCGGGCGGCCTTGTCCGCGTAGGCGGGGCCGATCCCGCGGCGGGTGGTCCCGATCCGGCGCTTTCCGAGGCGGGTCTCCTCGCGCGCTTCGACCTCGCGGTGGATGGGGAGGATGAGCTGGGCCCGGTCGGAGAGGAGCAGGTTGCCGGCAGGGTCGTACCCCGCTTCCTCGAGCACCTGCAGCTCCTCGAAGAGAGCGAGCGGGTCCACCACGCAGCCGTTGCCGATGATCGAACGGACGCCCGGATGGAGGACCGCGGAGGGGAGGATGTGGAGGACGACGGTGCGGCCGTCCACCACCACGGTATGTCCGGCGTTGTGCCCGCCGCCGAAACGCACCACGGTGTCGAAGCGGGGGGCGAGAAGGTCCACGAACTTCCCCTTCCCCTCGTCGCCCCACTGGGTGCCGACGACCGCAAGACCGGACATCGGGGCCGGGCGGCGGCGATCGGACGCGGCGGAGCGGGGAGGTGCCGGCGCGCTATTCGAGGCCGAGGAGATCCCGGACTTCCCTTTCGAGCCGCGCGGGGGTGCGGGCCGGATTGAATCCGATGTGGCGCGTACGGACGATGCCGTCGCGGTCGGCGATATAGGTGGTCGGCATCGCGAAGATGCGGAACGCTTCGTCCGCTTCGACGGTGGAGAGCAGGTTTCGGTAGCGAACGCCCCGGTCTTCCACCCAGGCGCGCACCTCGTCGGGGGACGGCATCCCGTCGTCCACATGGAGGCCGAGGACCACCAGGCCCGCATCCCCGTAGCGGTCTTCCAGCTCCTGGAAGAACGGCAAGGACTCCTGGCAGGGGCCGCACCAGACCGCCCAGAAATCGTAGATCACGATCTTGCCCGGAAAACCGCGGAGCGAGATCAGGTTGCCTTCCAGGTCGGGAAGTTCCACATCGGGGGGAGGCTCGTCGATGACTCCACGCCGCTGGGCGAGCGCCCCGGCGGGTTCGGTTCCGCAAGCGGCAGCGGCGACGGGGACAGGCGTGATCAGCAGGACCGCGAGAAGGCCGGCGCCGACGGTCACCGCCGTTGCCAGCCGGGCGGGACGCAGGCGCCGGAGGACACGGATCACGCTTGTTCTTCCGGACTGCTCACTGCGCCGGCACGAGGGTCAGCGCCGGAGATTCCTGCCCGGCGAGCCAGCGTTCGCAGGCGATGGCGGCCATGCAGCCGGTGCCGGCGGCGGTCACCGCCTGCCGGTAGATAGCGTCCATGACATCGCCGCAGGCGAAAACCCCCTCTACCGAGGTATTCGTGGTGCCGGGTTCGACGATCACATAACCGCGCGGATCGAGGGCGAGGGCGCCAGCGAAGATGTCGGTGTTCGGCGTATGGCCGATGGCGATGAAGAGGGCGCCGATCGGAAGGCGGGACGCGGCGCCGGTGCGGCGGTTCAGCAGGCGAAGCCCGGTCACTCCGTCTTCGTCCCCGAACACCTCCTCGACCACGGTGTTCCAGACGAAGCGAATCTTCGAGTTCTCCCGCGCCCGCTGGGCCATGATCTTCGAGGCGCGGAGCTCCTCCCGTCGATGGATCACATGGACCGTGGAGGCGAAACGGGTCAGGAACAGGGCCTCTTCCATCGCGGTGTCGCCGCCGCCGACGACAGCCATTTCCCTGCCCCGGTAGAGGGCGCCGTCGCAGGTGGCGCAAGCCGAGACGCCGCGATTCAGGAACTCCTGCTCGGAAGGAAGGCCGAGCCAGCGGGCGCGGGCACCGGTGGCCACGATGACCGAATCGGCCTCGAAGGTCCGGTCCTCCGAGACGACCGAAAACGGCCGCGCCGAGAAGTCCACGGCGGTCGCGTCGAGGTGGTGTACCTCGGTTCCGAAGCGTTCTGCCTGGCGGCGGAAGAGGTCCATCATTTCGTGGCCGGTGACGCCTTCGGGGAATCCGGGGTAGTTCTCGACTTCGGTGGTGAGCATGAGCTGACCGCCGGGAATGCCGACCGCCGGGTCCATTCCGGCACCTGCCAGCAGGAGCGGTTCGAGCTCGGCGCGCGCCGTGTAGAGCGCAGCGGTGTAACCGGCGGGGCCGCTGCCGATGACGACGACGCGACGGGAGCGGGGCGACACTTCGGCAGCGTACCACGCTCGGGCTGAGCGTTTCGGGAACGGGGCGGGATGTGGTGCAGCGTCTCGCGCCCTCGTGGAATGTACGGGACGCCCCGTTCCCGAAACGCCCGGCGCTCCGCGCCGGGAATCCGAACTCCTGCCGCACGCAGCGAGTTCGGATTCGTGTCACCATCTTGTGAAAGGGGACACCCCTTTCACACATTCCCCGGCTGTGCCGCGCCCGAAGCACCGCTTCGGGCGCAACATGTGTTTCCTCGGCCACGGGCGAGCATCGCAGCTCTCGGGCGATACGGGATGCCGGGTTGTGTCTGGCGCCCTCGTGGGACGAACAGGACGCCCGTTCCCGAATCGCCCGCACCGGCGGATACGGAATCTATGCGGGGCGCTTCCCTTCCGGCTCAGACTGCCGGCGGGCAGAGATGAAAGGAAAAGCCCCTTCGAGGCGGGCTACCCGCTCCCCCAGAACATGGAGGTCTGCCCGGATCGCAGCCAGTTCCGACCGGATAGAGCGTTGCCCCCCTACGATGAGAGCGGCGAGGGATGCCCCGACTCCGAGAACGGCGATTCCGACCCCGAGAACGGCGATGAGTTCCGGATTCATGTTGCGGACTCTAGCAGCCTGTGGACGAGGTCACACGGCCGGCGGCCGGCGATGTCCAGTTCTCCCGTGGGGGCCACGGCGGAAGCACCCACCGGAGATATCCGACCTGCCGCAGACAGCGAGTCGGACTCTTGTGTCACCTCTTTCGTGAACGGGGACAACACTTTCCCACTTCCCCCCGCTGCGCCGCAGCCCAAACACGACTTCGAGCGCAAAACATGTTTGCTCGGCCACGGACGAGACCCGCAGACAGCGAGTCGGACTCTGTGTCACCTCTTTCGTGAACGGGGACAACACTTTCCCACTTCCCCCCGCTGCGCCGCGACCCAAACACGACTTCGAGCGCAACACATGTTTGCTCGATCACGGACGAGGCCCGCGGCTCATCTGCTGGAGGGACCATTCGGGGTTCTCGAAGTCGAGTTCGCCGAAGAGAGCGGCGTTCCGGGACATCGGTGACGAGGGCAGAATCCCGGCCTCATGCCCTTCTTCCCGACTCGCGCCCGGGGGCAGAACTTCCTCCACGACCGCTCGGTCGCCGAGCGGTTCGCCAGCGTTGCCCTCGAATCCGCGCGCGGCGCTTCGCCTCCGCACGAGATCGTCGAAATCGGCCCTGGAAAGGGCGCTCTCACCTTTCCGCTGCTGGCTGCCGGGGCCCGGGTGCTGGCGGTCGAGCTGGATCCCCGTCTGGTTGCGATCCTCGAGGACCGGGCGCGGCGGCTCGGCGCCGCGGAGAGACTGCGGGTCATCACCGGGGACGCGCTCCGGTTCGATCTCGCCGCAGCGATCCGCTCGTTCGGCGCCGCTCCGCCCCTGCCCGTCTGCGGCAACCTGCCGTTCTCGGCCGCCTCTCCCCTGCTGCTCCGGCTCATCGAAGGCTGTTCCGACCCCGCCGGACCGCCGCGGCTGTTCGACGCTCTGACCCTCACCCTGCAGCGCGAAGTGGCGAACCGAGTCGTTGCGCCCTGCGGCGACCCCGACTACGGGACATTGAGTGTGGTCGTGCAGCAAGCGCTCCGCGCCGAAATCCGGTTCCTGATCCACCCGGGGGCTTTCCGGCCCCGCCCCCGGGTGGTGTCCGCAGTGCTGCGTCTGACCCCCCGCACCGACCCGCCGGAAATCGGTGCCGAGAACCACTTCCGCTCGCTGGTGCGAGAGCTCTTCAGACATCGCCGGAAGACGCTCCGGAACGGAATCGCCCGGCTCGGGGACCGAACGCTCGCCGGAAGGATGACGGTAGCGATCGAAACGCTCGGGATCGATCCCGGACTTCGGCCCGAGCGCCTCACGATTCCCGATTTCGCCGCGCTGTCGCGCCTCACCGCTCTTGGGGCTCGCGCCACTTCATCCACAGGCTGCTAACGAGTCGCCGGCGGCGGATCCGGCTCCTTGCGGGAGTGCTTGAGGTTTGATAGCGTAAAGTCTGCCTGTACTTAGGTATTCTGACGATGGAAACGGGCGCCGCACTGCTACTGGGAGTGGTGCAGGGGCTGACCGAATTCCTGCCGGTGTCCAGTTCGGGACACCTGGTACTGAGCCGGGCGCTGCTGCCGGAGGGCGCGCTTTCGAGCCCTGGAGTGCTTTTCGAAGCTGTGGTGCACCTGGGGACGCTGGCCGCCGCCATGATCTTCCTGCGCCGCGAGGTCGGTTGCCTGCTGCGCGCCCTCCTGCCCGCAGGGGCGGAGACCCCCGAGTCGGTCCGCGCCGGGCGGCGGCTGATCGGGCTGCTGCTGTTGGCCACGATTCCCGCCGCAGCCTTGGGGGCGGCCTTCGCCGGCCCGATCCGGGCCGCGTTCAGCGGAACCGAATCCGCCGCGGCCGGGCTGGTACTGACGGGAGGAGCGCTCCTCGGGCTTCGGCCTCGCGCCGGAACGAAAGCCGAAGCCCGCGGCACCCGCGGTTCGATTCCGCCCCCCCCGAAGAGGGCCCGCGACGCGCTCGTCATCGGCTTCGCGCAAGCGCTCGCCCTCCTGCCAGGGGTCTCTCGCTCCGGTCTCACCATTCTCGCTGCCCAGGCGCGCGGTCTGACCGGGGGCGACGCGGCGCGGTTCAGTTTCCTGCTGTCGGGGCCGGTGATCGCAGGCGCGGCGGCGCTCGAAACCGTGACCGCGCTTTCCGGAGAAGGACTCGGGGCGTCCGCGAGCGGAATCGTCGCCATCGAGCTCGCCGTCGGATTCGTCGCCGCGTTCGGTTCCGGAACGCTCGCGCTTCGCTGGGTGTTCGGCTGGCTCGCCCGGAAGCGCTTTCACCAATTCGGCTGGTACTGCCTCTGCGCAGGGGGAATCGGGCTTGGTCTTTCGAGCGCTTAGGGCGGTCTTCGGCCACCGGTCGGTGTTCGGCATCGCCTGGATCGCCGCCGCCGTCTTCCTGTCGGCCGCGCTCGTCTCCCATTCGCCGGAGGACCCGGTGCCGCTGCTGACTGCCGGTCGGAACACAGCTCCCTCGAATTGGCTGGGGCCGATGGGAGCATTCCTCTCCGAGGTAACCCTCCAGCTCGTGGGGTGGATCGGTTTCGCGATCCCGGTACTGCTGTTCGAGGCTGGGCGGAAGCGGCTTTGGCCAGCGGCTCCGGAGGAGCGAACCCTCCCGCTGGTGCGGGGCCTCATCTTCTCCGGTCTGGCGGTCAGCGTCACCGGGCTCGCCGCGCTGGCCCAGGCAGCCCTGGGCAGCACCGGAGAAGGCGAATCCGGTTGGGGCGGACTCTTGGGCGAGCTCGTCGCTTCGGGCCTCTCGAACGCCATGAATCCGCTGGGGGCGGGGCTGGTGCTCGGAGCGCTGGGCCTCATCATCGGCTGCACTTCGCTGCGGGAGTGGGGCCCCGGGTCGAAGCCCGCGCGGGAACGGCGCAAGACGAAGCTGGCGAAGGTGATGGCGAGCATTCGAAGCCGCCTGCGGTCGAGGCCCGAGGCCAGGAGCGCACCGCGCCGCTTCGTCTTCCGCATCGTGCGCAAACGCGCTGCCCCTCCTCCGCCTCCGGAATCCGAAGAATCCGGCGAACCCGAAGAAGAAGCAGCGCCTGCAGCCGCAGCGAGTGGAGGAATCGAGAGAAGAGGCAAGCGCGTTCGCGCACGAAGCGCAGCCCCTCCCGACCTCCTGCGGGCCCCCAACGCCGCGAAGAACGGGGCCCGGGAGTCCCGTCCCTGGAAGCTCCCCTCCCTCCAGCTGCTGACCCGCCGCGCACACCAGCCCGCGCCCGGGCGCAAGGCCCTCGAAGAACGCCGCAAGGCGCTCGAAGCCGCCTGCCTCGAACACGGCGTCCGCGGACAAGTGGACCGCATCCAACCCGGGCCGGTGGTGACCACCTTCGAGTTCCGGCTGGGCGAAGGCGAGACGCTGAACAAACTCAAGAACCGGCACGAAGAGATCTGCATGGCGCTGCGGGCACCGGCGATCCGGGTGGAACGGATTCGGGGAAAGGGGGTGGTGGGGATCGAGGTCCCCAACGAAACCCCCTCCATCGTCGGACTTCGGGAAATCCTCGAGGCGCCGGAATTCCAAACGGACAAAGGAGCGCTGCCGGTCGCCGTCGGGCGGCTCGTGGACGGAAGGCCGCTGGTCAAGAACCTCGCCGACATGCCCCACCTGCTGATCGCGGGCGCGACCGGCGCCGGCAAGTCGGTACAGATCAACACCCTGCTTTGCTCGCTGCTCATCCGCTGCGCCCCGGACGAGCTGCGGCTGATCCTCATCGACCCCAAACGGGTGGAGCTCCGTCCCTATCGCAACATCCCGCATCTCCTCACTCCGCTCATCCTGGAGCCGGACAAGGCGAAAACGGTGCTGCAGCATGCCTGCCGCGAGCTGGACCGCCGCACCCGGATCCTCGAGGAGCATGGCGTGCGCAACATCGACGGCTACAACCGCCAGGTGGAACGGCTCGATGCGGAACGCACCGGAAAGCGGCGGCGGAAGAATCCGGAGGAAGCGATCCCGAAGCCGATGCCGCGGCTCGTGATCGTGGTGGACGAACTCGCCGATCTGTTCATCCACGCGAAGGCGGAGGTCACTCCGGCGATCCAGCGGCTGCTCAGCCTCGGGCGCGCCGAGGGGATCCATCTGGTACTCGCGACCCAGCGGCCCTCGACCGACATCGTGAGCGGCACGCTCAAGGCGAACTTGCCCACCCGGATCGCCTTTCGGGTGGCCAGCTATGTGGATTCGCGGACGATCCTCGATCGAGTGGGCGCCGAGGGACTTCTCGGAAAGGGCGACATGCTCATGATGCGTCCGGGCGCCGACCTGCCGCGGGCGCAGGGCGGGTTCGTGGACGAGAAGGAAGTGGGTCGGCTCGTCGCGTTCTGGGAAAGCGCAGCCGAACCGGCGTTCGACGAGACCATGCTGGAGGAAGAAGTGCCGGGAGAGACGGCGGCGCAGGGGGCGGAGATGCTGACCTCGCTGACGCGCTCCCCCGGCCCGGGGGCCTCGGCCCGGGGGGGCGGGGATTCGCTCCTGCCACAGGCCCGCGAGCTGATCGTCCGGGAGCAGAAGGCATCGACTTCGATGCTGCAAACGGAGCTGGGCCTCGGGTATCAGCGGGCGCGCCGGATCGTCGCCGAACTGGAACGGCAGGGGATCGTGGGACCGTCGCGGGGTGCGCAGCCGCGCGAAGTCCTGGTGCAGCAGTGATGCGCATCGCCTCGTCGGCGCTAGCCGCCCTGATCGGGTTCGGGTCATCGAACCTCACTCCGGCCGCCGGGTCCGGTTTTCCCTCCGGATCTCACCGGCCGCCGGAACGGGGAACCGCGAACGGCGAGTGGAGAGCGCTCCCTCCGGCGAAGCAGCTCTACGAAACGGCGCGGCGGGCGGAGGGAAAGCTGCGCGGCTCGCCGCGGGCGATGCGCGACCGCGAGAGCTGGGCGCGCGTAGGGCGTCAGTTCCGGGCCGTAGTGGTTTCCTGGCCCCGGAGCGGCTATTGCGATGACGCGCTCTATTACGAGGGCAGCGTGTACCGGGACGCGGCGGAGCGTTTCGGCGACCGGCGGTTCGCGGTCCGGGCGAACGACGCCTATGGACTGCTGGTTCGGGGGTATCCGGCCAGCAAGTGGGTTCCCCGAGCGCTGTACGAGCAGGTTCGACTCCATGCCGGCCGCCTCGCGGACCCCACACTGGCCCGACGCATCCTGGCGAAGCTCCGGAAGAAGCCGTCGTGGGCAGCGGAGGCCCGGCTGGCGGCGGGCATTCTCGACCCTCCGGCGAAAAGGGAATCCGCGGCGCCGGCGGCGGCACCGCCGCCTACGGCTCCGCCCCCCGCCGTCCAGACGAAAAATGTCACATCCAGACGCGAGCCGCCCGCCTCCCCTCCGGCCATCGTCCGCAACATCCGGCACTGGGTAGGGCAGTCGCACACCCGCGTCGTGATCGATCTGAACAAACGGGCGCCTCACACGGAGGGGCAGCTCCGCAACCCCGACCGGGTGTTCTTCGACCTCCACGGGGCGTCGCTCGCCGAAACCCTGGAAGACCGCGAGTTTCCGATCGCGGATTCCCATCTCCGCCGCATCCGCGTCTCGAATCGGGAACCGCAAGATGTTCGCGTGGTGCTCGATTTCTCGAGCATCCGGGAGGTGACGGTCTTCGAATTGCCCGATCCCTATCGGCTGGTGGTGGACATCCACGGAGCGCCGCCGGTGGCGGTGGCGGCAGCGGGAAACCCGGAAACGGAAGCCGAGCCCCCGGACCTGTCGGCGGAACGGCCGGCGGCCGCGGAGGGAATTCGGACGGCCGAGGGGGAAGCTGCCGCCGCTTCCGCCCCGGTCGAGAGCGGTGCCGCTCCGCGGCCCGAAGCGCCGGCGGAGCTGGGAGCGCCGACGCTGCCCGAGCGAAGCGGCACCGGTTATTCGCTCGCGCGTCAGCTGGGCGCCGGAGTGCGGCGCATCGTGATCGATGCCGGACACGGAGGCAAGGATCCGGGAACCCGGGCCGGAAGCCTCCGCGAGAAGGACATCGTCCTCGACATCGCGACGATGGTTCGCGAGAACCTGGAGGAAAGAGGGTTCGAGGTGGTGATGACCCGGCACCGGGATGTGTTCCTGCCACTCGAGCAGCGCGCCTTCATCGCCAACGACGCGAGCGCCGACATCTTCGTCTCCATCCATGCGAACGCCGCGCGAAACCGGCGGGCGCGCGGCCTCGAAACCTTCTACCTGAACCTCGCGACTTCACCCGACGCCGCCGAGGTGGCAGCGCGCGAGAACGCCGCCACCAGCGAAGTCCGCATCTCGGACCTGCCGAAACTGCTGGAACAGATCATGAACCACAACCGGGTGGAGGAATCCCGGGAGCTGGCGGGCACGATGCAGGAAGCGATCGCCGAGCGAATTCTCGGGAGGGTGAAGCATCCGCTGAATCGGGGAGTGAAGACCGCGGGCTTCCATGTGCTGCTGGGGGCGCAGATGCCGGCCATCCTGGTGGAGGTCGGTTTCGTCACCAACTCCGAAGAAGCGAAGCTGCTTCGGACGAGCGCCCACCGCCGGAAACTGGCGGCGTCCATCAGCGAAGGGGTCGCGCGCTACGCGAAGACCCTGGGGCAGCTCCCCGCCGCGACCGCCGACCGGTCCGGGCAGTGATTTCGGCCGGCCTTCTCCGGCCCTGCTGCACTCCTCATGCCTGCCGTGCCGGGGGGCGGAATCGAACCGCCGACACAAGGATTTTCAGTCCTCTGCTCTACCGTCTGAGCTACCCCGGCTGCTGGCAACCTGTGGCCGACTGCCGTGCGGCTTCCTCCGCAGGCGGCTGACGCCGCACCCCGAGGGCGCGATAGTTTCGCACAGCGTCACTCGTCGGCGGACTCGGCCGGCAGATCGAGCGCCTCCCGCACCCGGGACTCCAGCTCGGCGAGCAGGGGCTCGTCCTCGAGGAGGGCGCGGCGGACCTTCTCCTTTCCCTGGCCGATCTGTTCGCCGCCGTAGGAGTACCACGCGCCGCTCTTCTCGATGATCCGTTCGCGCACGCCGAGATCGACGAGATCCCCGACCCGGGAGATGCCCTCACCGTAGCGGACATCGAACTCGGCCTGGCGGAACGGGGGGGCCACCTTGTTCTTGACGATCTTGACCCGGGTGCGGTTGCCGACCACGGTATCCCCTTCCTTGAGCGCGCCGATCCGGCGGATGTCCACCCGCACCGAGGAATAGAACTTGAGCGCGCGGCCGCCGGTGGTGGTCTCGGGGCTGCCGAACATGACCCCGATCTTTTCGCGGAGCTGATTGATGAAGACGAGACAGGTCGCCGACTTGGAGACGATTCCGGTCAGCTTCCGGAGGGCCTTCGACATGAGCCGGGCCTGCAGCCCCACCTGCGCGTCACCCATCTCGCCGTCGAGTTCGGCGCGGGGCACGAGGGCCGCCACCGAATCCACGATGACGACATCCACCGAGCCGCTCCGCACCAGTGTTTCGGTGATCTCGAGCGCCTGTTCGCCGTCATCGGGCTGGGACACCAGCAGTTCCTCGATGTTCACTCCGAGGGCACGGGAATATTCGGGATCGAGGGCATGTTCGGCGTCCACGAAGGCCGCCACGCCGCCCCCGGCCTGGGCCGAAGCGACCACCGTCAAAGCCAGGGTGGTCTTCCCCGACGATTCCGGACCGAAGACCTCGACGACACGCCCGCGGGGGAACCCGCCGACTCCGAGGGCGGCATCCACCGAGAGAATCCGGGTCGGGATCGCCGAAATATCCATCGCCGACGACCCGAGCTGCATGATGGCGCCCTGGCCGTACTGCTTCTTGATCTGCTCGATAGCGATGTCGAGCGCCCGGGAGCGCTGGTCGACAGCCCGGTTCGACTGGGGTTTCGATGGCATCGAGGGAACCTCCTGCGGTTCGTGCGGATCGGGAGCGGCGGTTTGCCGCCGGCATCCGAATTCGGAATCTGACTCTAGAGACGGAAATCGGGACGGTTTCTTCCCACCCTGCCCCAAAAAGCCGGTTCAGACGGAAGCGGAACCTCTCGGTTCCCGGTAGTCGAAGAAGCCGCGGCCCGTCTTTTTCCCCAGCCTTCCGGCATCCACGAGCTTCACGAGCAGCGGGCAGGGGCGATAGCGGGGGTCCCCGTACCCGGCCTGCAGCACGCGCAAGATGTCGAGGACCACATCGAGTCCGATGAAGTCGGCGAGGGTGAGCGGCCCCATCGGGTGGCGCATTCCGAGCCGCATGATCCGGTCGATGTCCTCGGCGGAGCCGACGCCCTCCATGAGCGCCCCGGCGGCCTCGTTGATCATCGGAATGAGGATCCGGTTGGCGACGAAGCCGGGAGCGTCGTTCACTGCGCACGGAGTCTTTCCCAACCGCCGGGCGAGGTCCATGGTGTGGTCGAAGACGGCGTCCGAAGTAGCGAGCCCGCGGATGACCTCGACGAGTTCCATCACCGGAACCGGATTCATGAAGTGCATGCCGATGAACCGGTCTGCGCGGCCGGAGGCGGCACCGAGCCGAGTGATCGAGATCGAGGAGGTGTTCGTGGCGACGACCGCCTCCCGGGCGAGGAGGGAATCGAGGTCCTCGTAGAGGGCGCGTTTCCTCGCCTCGTCCTCGACGATGGCCTCGACGATGAAACCGGAATCGGCGGCGGGAGCCAATCCGGTCCCCGGCCGGATACGGGCGAGCGCGGCCTTCGCTTCAGCCTCCCGGATCGTGCCGCGCTTCACCAGGCGGCCGAGGTTCTTCTCGATCGCGGCCATGCCGCGCGCAGTGAGCGCTTCGCCGAGGTCGAGGAGGCGCACCTCGAAACCGGCAGCGGCGAAGACCTGGGCGATTCCGTTCCCCATCGTGCCGGCGCCGATCACGGCGGCCCGTTCGAAGTGCCCGGGATCAGGCAACTTCGACTCCGAGGGCGATTCCGTTCCCGCCGCCGAGACAGAGACTCGCCACGCCGCGGGCCGGTCTCGCCGCGCTCGGCGCCGCTTCCCCCCGCCGCTGCCTTCCGCCACCCGTCGCCGCGGAATAGAGCAGGGTGGTCAGGATGCGGGCGCCGCTCGCTCCGATGGGATGTCCGAGCGCGACGGCTCCGCCCTTCGGGTTCGTGCGGTCCGAGGGGAGCGAGAGTTCACGCTGTACCGCGACCGTCTGCGCCGCGAACGCCTCGTTGATCTCGAAGCAGTCCACTTCGTCCACCGTCCATTCGAGCCGCTGGAGCAGGGTGCGCACCGCGGGCACCGGAGTCATCATCACCCATTCGGGATCGAGCCCGGAAACCGACTGCCCGACGATGCGGGCGAAGCGTGGAAGCTGGAAACGGCGGACGGCGGTGTCCGAGGCGATCACCAGCGCGGCGGCGCCGTCGTTCACTCCCGGGGCATTCCCGGCGGTGACCCGGCCCCCTTCGCGGAAAATCGGGCGCAGACGGGAAAGCGTTTCTACGGTGGTGTCCGGACGGATGGCCTCGTCGCGGTCCACGAAGCGGACGCCCTTCCGGTCCGTGACTTCCACCGGGAGCAGTTCGGCGGCGAACCGACCGGCCTCGGTCGCCGCGAATGCGCGGCGATGGCTCTCGACGGCAGCAGCATCCATCGCCTCCCGGGTCACACCGTAGCGGTCGGCGGCGCGCTCGGCGGTCTCACCCATGGGGATGCCGAGCATTGCGTCGGTGAGGCCGTCGTGGACCAGCGAGTCCACGAGCTGCCCATTTCCCATCCGCCGCCCCGCGCGCAGTCCGGAGAGCAGGTGCGGCACGTTGGACATGGACTCCATGCCGCCGGCGACCACGATCTCCGCGTCGCCGGACAGAATCGCCTGGCGCGCCAGCATCACCGCCTTGAGGCCGGAACCACAGACCTTGTTGATGGTGAGCGCCGCGGCGGCGGGAGGGAGTCCCGCCCGCAGGGCAGCCTGGCGGGCCGGGTTCTGCCCGAGTCCGGCGCCGAGGACATTGCCGAGGATGACTTCATCCACGGCCTCGGGAGGTACCCCGGCGCGGGCCACCGCTTCCCGAACCACCAGGGCGCCGAGCTCGGGGGCGGAGAGGGGCGCAAGGCCGCCGAGCAATCTGCCGATGGGGGTGCGGACCGCCGAAGCGATCCAGACCGGTGAGCGCCCTCCCGGCGGGACGGAAGAGAAAGGGGCCGGAGCGGCCGGGAGAGGACTCATGCACCGCCAGGGGATCCCGGACTGCGCTTCGCGGTCCGGGCCCCGGAGCCGAGAACGCGCAGCCTGAGCCTCGCGTCCGGGAGGCCCGCGGCGCCGAGCAGGGCGGTGCGCATTTCCTTCGTTCGGCGGCGAACCCGAGAAACCACTGCCGGATCCTCGACCCGGATCGTCAGCACGCCCCGTTCGAGGGCTTCGGGAACCGCCTGGCCGGAGAGGTCTTCGGGGACCACCCGGGGCCAGAGTTCGCGGACGAAAGCGAGATCGAGGAGGCGTTCCTGAACGCGGCGCGGAAGCGCGAGACCGAGCAGCTCACCCACCGGAACCGGATCGCCTCGCCGCCGGCTCGGGAACGCCGGGGAAACGCTCCGCATCGAAGAGGATGGTATCGCGCCGGAGGAGAGGGAACCGCTATTCGCAGCCGTGCCCAGCCCGCAGTCTTCGCCGCCAGAAGCGGCGCGCGTGCCGCGGTGCGGAGGGGAGCCCGGCGCAGTGGCGCCGAGATACTTCGCAGCTCGTCGGCCGGGGGCCTCTGTCCACAGGCTGCTATAGTCGCCGCTCTCGGAAGACCGATCGTTTCGGAGGACTTCGATGGCCCAGACCAAGCATCCAGAAGATCCGCGCCGGGGACTCGCCGGCGAGGGCCGCGGGACGGCGGAGACGCGGGCTTCCGGTTCGTTTTCCCGGCGTCGCTTCCTGAAGGGGAGCGCAGCCGCCGGGGCTGCGTCGGCCGGGCTGTTTCCGGGATTTCTCGATGACGCCGCGGCGCAGGGCGAACCGGGAGTCGCCGGACCCGACGCGGTGGACATGGCGTTCCGGATCAACGGGAAAGCGTACGTGGCCACCCTGGAACCGCGGGTGACGCTTCTCGATGCCCTGCGCAACCATCTGGATCTGACCGGCTCGAAAAAAGTCTGCGACCGCGGAACCTGCGGGGCCTGTACCGTGCTGCTCGACGGCGAACCGGCGTATGCGTGTTCCGTGCTGGCGATCGAGGCCCAGGGCACTGCGATCACCACCATCGAGGGTCTCGGTTCCCCGGAGCGGATGCACCCGATCCAACAGGCGTTCGTGGACCACGACGCCCAGCAGTGCGGCTTCTGCACGCCGGGATTCGTAGTGGCGAGCAAAGCGCTGCTCGACCGTCATCCCAACCCCGACCTGGACACGATCCACCGGGAACTGGGCGGCAATCTCTGCCGCTGCGGCACCTACGCCGGAATCCGGGCGGCGGTGGCTCAGGCCTCCGGAGGAGGAACAGCGAATGGCTGAATACAACTGGCCCGCAGCAGCAGACCGCCGGCTCATCGGCTCGCGCCTCAGCCGGCTGGACGGCCCGGTCAAGGTCACCGGACGCGCGAAGTACGCCTACGACCGCAACCGGCTGGGAATGCTCTGGGCGCAGATGGTCCAGAGCCCGCACGCTCACGCGCGCATCACCGCGATCGACACTTCGGCCGCCGAGGCGCTGGAAGGGGTGGTGAAGGTCCATGTCATCCAGGATGTGGGGACCGAGATCCAATGGGCCCATGACGAGATCGCGGCGGTGGCGGCGACTTCCGAAGAGGCCGCGCGCGACGGCGCCGCCGCGGTGAAGATCGAGTACGAGGTGCTCCCGCACTTCGTGGAGGAGCGCCGGTTGGACGACGCGCCCGACGCACAACCCGCTCAGGCGGAGACCACCGGCGATCCGGCGGCGGCGATGGCTTCCGCCGCCACCCGGGCCGGAGGCTCCTACCATGCGGCCCAGATCGCTCATTGTTCCCTCGAATCGCACGGACAGGCCGCCGAGTGGGAAGACGCGGAAACTCTGACCGTGTGGGCTTCGACCCAGGCCATCTCCGGCATCGCCTCGCAGCTCGGGGAAGCGCTCGGCATCCCGGCTTCCAATGTCCACATCGAGACCCAATACATGGGCGGCGGCTTCGGCAGCAAGTTCAGCGCCGACCGCTGGGGGGTCGTCTGCGCCGAACTCGCACGGATGACCGGCCGGCCGGTCAAGCTGATGCTGGACCGCGACCAGGAGGTGAGCGTCGCGGGGGCGCGGCCCTCGACCCATGCCGAGGTCGAGCTGGCAGCCGATGCCGAAGGCAATGTGGTCGCCTGGAACTCGAAGAGCTGGGGCTCCGGGGGACCGGCGGGCGCCGGCTCGCCGCCGATCCCGTATGTCTTCGGCTTCGACCACCAGACCCACGCCCACACCTCGGTGCCCACGAACACGGGCCCGGCGCGGGCCTGGAGAGCGCCGAACCATCCGCAGGCGTGTTTCGTCACCATGCGGGCCCTCGAAGACCTCGCGCACGCAGCCGGGATGGACCCGCTCGCGTTCTTTTTGCAGAACATCGAGCGGACCGGCGATCGAGCGAATGTCTATACCGACGAGCTCGAGAAGGGCGCAGAGTTGATGGGCTGGCGCGAGCGCTGGCGCCCGCGGGGGTCGGCCGGCGGGACCGTGCGCTCCGGGCTCGGCCTTGCGATGCATACCTGGGGGGGGCGCGGCCACCGCAGCAACTGCGAAGTGCTGGCCTACCGCGACGGGCTCGTCGAGGCGCGGATCGGCAGCCAGGACCTCGGCACGGGCACCCGCACCGTGATCGCCCTGGTGCTCGCCGAAACCTTCGGACTCGGCATCGAGCAGGTCGAAGTGACGATGGGCCGCAGCGTGCTTCCGGCTTCGGGCGCTTCGGGAGGAAGCACCACGGTGGGCGGGGTCAGCGGCTCCACCCGGCGCGCGGCGCTGAACGCCGTGGATGCGGTCTTCGAACGGATCGCGCCCCGGCTCGGCACCGAGCCTTCGAACCTCCGGCTCGCCGATGGACGGCTGCACTTCGCCGACGGCTCGGCCGAGCCGATGCCCTGGCGGCAGGCGGCGGCCCTCATCGGAGTGAATCCGGTGACCGCCACCGGCGCGAACCCCGGGCCCGGCTCGCTGACCGACAGCGGCGTCTGCGGCGTCCAGATGGCGGATGTGAGCGTGGACATGGAAACCGGAGTGGTCGGGATCAACCGACTGGTCGCGGTCCAGGACTGCGGGCTCGTCCTCGACCTGAAGACCGCCGAGAGCCAGGTGTACGGCGCGCTCATCATGGGAGTGACCTACGCTCTGACCGAAGAGCGCGTCTTCGATCCGTTGACCGGCCGGATGCTGAACGCCGACATGGAGTTCTACAAGCTCGCCGGCATCGCGGATGTGGGCGAGATGATCGTCCACATGATGACCGGGCCCGGCTACGACGAGCGCGGAGTCATCGGGCTGGGCGAGCCGCCGGTCATCTCGCCGGGAGCGGCGATCGCGAATGCGGCTTCGAACGCCGCCGGAGTCCCGATCAACGAGTTGCCGATGACCCCCGAGCGAGTGCTCGCCGCGATCGAAGCGGGAGGGATGGCCTGACATGCGCGCCTTCGAATACACCAGCCCGCGGACCGCGAGCGACGCGGTCCGGATGCTTTCCGTCGAAGGCGCCGCCGCGCTCGCCGGGGGCACGGACCTGCTTTCCCTGATGAAGGACGGGGCGGCGTCCCCCACTCGCCTCGTCAACCTGAAAGGGATCCGCGAACTCGCCGGCGCCCACGAAACCGATGGCGAACTTCGGATCGGCGCCACCACCCGGCTGGGACCGCTGGGCGAGCACCGGCGGATCCGCGAGTCGTTCCCGGCGGTCGCCCAGGCCATCGCCGGGGTGGGCAGCCGGCAGGTGTTGACGATGCGGACCGTGGGCGGCGATCTTTGCCAGCGGCCGCGCTGCTGGTACTTCCGTGCCGGCTTCGGGCTCGTGCCGATGCACGAGGGCCGGTCCATGGTGAAGACGGGCGACAATCGGTACCACGCGATCTTCGGGAACGGTGGGGCGGCGGCGTTCGTGAACCCGTCGGGCCTCGCCCCCCCGCTCATGGCGCTCGGAGCCTCGCTGCACATCCTGGGTCCGGACGGTGAGCGCACCATGGCGCTCGAGGAGCTCTACCGGACGCCGACGAGCAGCGAGGAGAGCGAGTTCACCCTCGCTGCGGGCGAGATCGTCACCTCGGTCACGATTCCGATGCGAGAGACCCGGAACGCGACCTACGAAGTGCGGAACCGGAAAGGCTTCGACTGGCCGCTCGCCACCGCTTCGATAGCAGTCGGCGGCGAAGGCGCTCGCGTGGTGCTGGGCCATGTCGCCCCGACCCCCTGGAGTAGCACGGCCGCCGCCGAAGCGCTCGCCGGGGGCATCACCGAAGCGAGTGCCGAACGGGCTGCCGCGGCTGCGGTCGCCGATGCGTCGGCGCTCTCCGGCAACGCCTACAAGATCCAGCTCGCGCGAGTCGCGGTGAAGCGTGCTGCGCTCGCCGCCATGGAGGGCTAGACGATGGCCACGAACACGAAGCTCCCGAAAAGCGCGGTGCCCGCCGCCGCCGGACGCGCGGCTTTCGCGCTCTGCCACCGCCTTCGCTCCAAGGCGATGTACATGGATGTCGAATACGACCCGAGCGTGCCCGGCGGGGTGCCCGGCGACGGCTACTTCTGGTGCACCCACACGATGAACTGCCTCGGCCCGGACGGCCGGGTGGCGGACCGGGATCGGTGCACGGAGGGTTCGGCGCGAACCTGCTTCGAGAGAGCCTATTAGGCTACCGGAGGGAGGGGATCCCCGTTCCTGGGCGACGACCGAACAGGACATCGGGCGCCGACGGGCTAGGGGAACGGGGCGCCCCTCCCTCCGGGCGGCGATCCGGATCGCTCCGCGATTCCTCCCGCCCCTCTTCGCGGGGAGGGGATCCCCCTCCCCGCACCCCTCCCCGGGGGAGCAGGCTCCGCTCCGAATCGGCTGCGCAGCCTGTGGATGAAGCGGCGCGAACCCCAAGATCTGGTCCAATGGTCCCGGTGGGGCGCCGCCGGCCCTCGACCGGGAGCCGCTCGCGACTCGGCAATGCCGTATGGCCATATGACTTCGTCCACAGGCTGCTAGACTTGGAAGCTCTAGAGCCTCGCTTGGCAAGGAGTTCCCCGATGAAGATCTCTCGACTCGTTTTCGCCGTTCTGCTCATGCTCATCGCAGCCGGCAGTTTCGCCGGGGAGGCGGACACCTCGCTCTCCGGCCTCTATCTGGAAGCACGCACGGCGGATGTCTATGCCGGCCACTGCTTCGCGAACAGCGAGGTCGGCCTGACCGGCAAAGAAGCAGTGCTCGCGTGGAATGTTTCCGAAGGCGCCTACGAAGGCGTTCCGCTGGCAGGCCTCTCGGTGGTCGCAGTGGTCCGGGCGCAGGCCACTCTCGGGGATCCGCACGACGACCCCTATCCGGCGGATTCGGTGTTGATCGTGGATGAGAACGCGGACACCGACCAGCGCGCCGCCCTCGTTCAGCTGGCGCACGATCTAGGCGGCGAACTCCTCGCAAATGTTCGCTCAGTCCGGGAAGCGCCGATATCCGCCGATTTCGACGACCAGCGGGGGCACGCCTCGCTGACCGCCGGAGACCTCGTCGAGGTGAGGACGCGGGCACTCAGCCATGAAGACCACCTCTGCGGCAGTGAGTTCGTGTACTACCCGCCGCTGACCGAGATCGCGGATGCGGTTCCGGCATATACCGAAGCGCACGCCTTCCGGGGAGACGACTTCAACACCACTTGGAGCTGTCCGCTGAAGCGGAGCGCCTTCCTCGGAACCTTCGTCCGCTGACGGGAAAAGCATCCGCTCCCGCTCTTCCGCCACCATGCGATTCAGGCGTGTAGCGGCGCTCGCCGGCGCCGCGCTTCTCACTGAAGGTTTCCCGGCGTTCGCTGCTGATCGACCCACGCTGACTGCCGGGGGCGGCTTGCCGGAGGCGATCTCCGGGGAAGTGCGCGAGGTGCTTCGGTCCGACGGACAGCTGGTGACGCTCGATTCGGGAACCACCCTCGAGTTCTGGTTCCGCACCGATGAGCCTGTCGAATCGGGCGGCGGAAGCGGGGCCACCTTTCCCGAACTCGGGGTGGGAACGCTGGTCGGAGCGGTCCGGATCGTCGGAGAGTGGTCCGATTACAAGGGCAACCCGATCGGGTCGGGGGTCTTCACCCTGCGGTACGGGATGCGGCCCGAAGACGGCAACCACATGGGGGTGTCGGTGCATCTCGACTTCGTGCTGCTGGTGCCAGCCGCAGAAGATCCGACGGTCGAGGTCGCGTGGGGGCAGCCCGATCTGAACATCATGAGTTTCGGGTCCACCGGCATCGGACATCCCGGGGTGATGAGTCTGGCGCCGAACTACGAAGGAGTCGCCGAACCGACCCTCTTCGAAGACGACACCGGAGGTTGGGCGCTCGCCTGGCCATGGGAACGCCTGACCCTGGGATTCGTGGTAGAGGGTGAAGGCGAGCACTGACGACTTCGCCGGACGGGCTGCTGCGGTCCTCCTGCCGGGTCGCGGGTCTCCTGCTGGCTGCCGGCGAATCGAGGCGGATGGGGCGTACCAAAGCGCTCCTGCCCCACCCTGACGGCTCTGGCAGGTCCCTCGTCCTCGCTGCCGCGGAGACGCTGCTCGCCGCCGGGGCCGCCCCGCTGGTGGTCGTCGTTGGTCATGCGCGGCGCGCGGTCCTTTCCGAACTGCACGGAGTCGGCGAAGCGATCCAGCCGGTGGCAAACCCAGCTTGGCGGAGCGGCGGAATGCTCTCCTCGCTGAAGGCGGGAATCCATGCGTTGCCGCAAACGGGAGGGAGCGCCTGGACGCTCGTCGCCCCGGTGGACCAGCCCTTCCTCTCTACGGACCTGATCCGGCGGCTGCTGGCCCGCGCCTGCGATCCGGAGGGGGCGGCAGCGGGTGGTTCGAAAGGAGCCGCTCCGAAAGCCGTGGTTCCGGCGACGCCGGAGATGCAGCGCGCCGGAGTA
Organism: Vicinamibacteria bacterium; assembly: GCA_963422395.1. Lineage (GTDB taxonomy): Bacteria > Acidobacteriota > Vicinamibacteria > Marinacidobacterales > Marinacidobacteraceae. The sequence continues at coordinate 2,284,294 of OY729431.1, forward strand.
TGGGGTCTGCCGGTTCTGCTGTCGCACCAGCTGTTCCCCGAGATCCTCGCGGAATCCCCGCCGCCAGGAACAGCGGGCGCGGATCGGGGTGCCCGCCGGGTGCTCCGACGCTTCCGGACAGAGATCGCACTCACCCCAGCGAGCCCCCAGGAACTCCTGGACCTGGACACGCTCGCCGACTACCGCAACCTGACCGACGCCTTGAAAAAGGCGCCGAAAGGCGTTCCCTCTGGCCGCCTCGTCGCTCGACAGATCGAAAAGCCCCTGTCGGAGCCCAACCTGTCGGAGTCCGACATCTCGGCTGGGTGACCTGAGCCTCTCTTCCGCATCGACCATGCCCCTCCTGCACGAGCCGCTGCCGCACCTCGCAGCGCTGGGGCTCAGCTGCGGCTGGGTAGGCGCGGTGGTCGCGGGCGCGGAGCTGCTGCGGCGGAGCGGGTCGTGCTCGGCGGAGACGGCGCGGAAGATCATCCACGCGGGAGTGGGGGTCTGGGCGGTCCCGGCGGTACTGCTGTTTTCCGACTGGCGCGTTGCGATCCTCCCCCCGCTCGCCGCGGCGGCGGCGAATTTCGTGATCCACCGCTTCCGACTGCTCCCGTCGTCGATCGACGACCCCACCAATCTGGGAACTGTGTTCTTTCCCCTCTCCTTCGCGGGACTGCTCGCTGTCTTCTTCCGCCCGGGAGAGCCCGACGATCTCGGCTTCGTGGCGGTTGCCGGCCTGCTGACGATGGCGCTCGGGGACGCAGCGGCAGCAATCTGCGGGAAGAGGTTCGGAACCCGGGGCTACACCGTCCTCGGACATCGCCGAACGATGGAGGGAAGCCTCGCCCTGTTCCTCACTTCGGCCGCAGCCATCGCGGTCGTCCTGCACACCATGGCGGGATTCAGCTGGCACCCCGCGGTCGCCTTCGGGCTGGTTACCGGGACGGTAGCGGCCGGCATCGAAGCGGTGTGCCCCTTCGGGAGCGACAACCTGTTCGTGCCGCTAGGCGCCGCCGGGGTCTTGTGGCTGCTTCTACGGGTCAGCGGAGCTGCTCTCGGCCTCTGACTCCGGATTCGTTCGGAAGCTGGTGTCCGCCAAATAGCGGACGAGCCACTGTTCCGTACCCCGCACGACACCAGCGAGCTTTGCCATGATCTCCTGTGCCCCCTGCGGGCCGAGTGCGCGTGCCAGCGGCGACCCCTGGTCGAGCGCGGCGAAGTTCCCTACCTGGAAGAAGTGGATGTATCCACTCTCCCCGCCGAGCGTCAGCGCACCGGAAGTGTGGTGCATCGCAGCCGCCTCGAAATGCGGCAGCACCTCCTCGGCCATCACCCGCAGATAGTCCTGTTCCCGACCGGGAGTTACGGAGACCACCTGGACCATCGTCAGGTCCGGCTCTTCGTCGTCGGGGAGCGGATTGTCGAGATCCGGCGTCGTCCGGAGCGCGAAGGTAGTGCGGCTGGTAACGACACGCCGGAGTCGGCTCCGGAGGCTCGAACGCGCGGCATCGGTCTCGGGGGCCTGGTCGAAGCGCGCAAAGTCGGCGAGCGGAGTCATGACCAGGAAGCGATAGGTGTCGCCGAACACCGCGGTCCGGCTGACGCTGCGCCAGGGAACGCCCGCCTTTCGGTCGAGAGCCGACAACTCGCGCTGCGCCGCCAGGAATTCGTCCACGCGGTCTGGATCGACCCCGATCATGGTCATTTCGATCCAGGGGGACGACTCCCGGGCCGGAGCCGCCGCTTGCCGGGCGCCCGTCAGAGGAAGCGCCACCAACACCCAAAGCCCTGCTCTGCACCAGGGTTTCGGGCTCAGCATGACACGCAGTTGTGGTTGTTCTTCGAACCCAGGCTCTCCAGCAGCGCAACGGTTACGGGAATCGGCGACACTCGCTGTACCGGGCCATTCGCCATGTCCGCGGTCGTCTGACCGCGCCGACTCACGGCGGTGACATCGCCTCCCTGCCCGACCAGATAGAGGATGAGTTCGTCGTCACCGCGCGCCGCCGCGTGATGGATCGCGTTGTAGCCGTTGTGATCCCGCTGGTTCACCGAGGCGCCCAGCTCGACGAGGTACTCGACGGTTGCCAGCCAGGCATCCGGTGCATGCCGGTGCGCATTCCCCGCGAAGCCCTCGCCGTAACCCACGCCGGAGGCGGCGTGGATCGGATATACCCCAGGATCCCCAGCCGCGTACGGCGGCAAGCCGGACGGATCAGGCCCCATCGTCGTGAGGTCCGTGGCCATCCACAGGCCGGGTGCCGCCGGAAGCACGGACAGGGAACTCGACCCCTCTTCGTTCCGAGCCGTGGTACCGCCTCGGTTACGGCGCGGCTCGGGCGCCTCGGTCGGAATATCGGGATCGGCCCCGTACTCGACCAGCAGGCGCATCGCCGGCAAGTCGGTCGCATATGCGGCCCGCCAGAAGGCGGTCGCGCCCGCAGTGTCCACGAGGCCGCAGTTTCGGTTGCCGCAGCCGCTATAGACCATGTACCAAGGATGTTTCTCGATCCGGGCATTCGGATCCGCGCCCGCATCGAGCAGCGCCCGCATGACCTCCAGATAGGTCGACTGCTGCGAGCCGCGCTCTTGCGGCTGCGGAAACCGGGTGCGCGGCTGCCACTCGGCGTTGATGGCCGCCCAAAGCGGCGCCACGCCATTCGCGTCGGACGCGATATTCGGATCGGCGCCGCGCTCGAGGAGAAGCAGCGCCAGGTCGAACTGCCCGTTGATGGTGGCCATCAGCAACGCGCTGGTGCCGTCGGCTGCCGAAACCCGATCGATGTCGGCACCGCCGTCGAGGAGCGCCGCCGCCGCCTCGGCGTACCCCTGTCGGGCCGCGTGCAGCAACGCCGTCAGCCCGCCCTTCGCTTCCACCTGCGGACGAAAGAACCGGCTGCGTTCGTCCTCTTCTTCGCCGTCGGCTGCCGGAACCTCCTCGGACAGGTAGAAATCTCGCGCCGCCAGCACCGCGGCCTGCACCTGGGTCGGCGTCGGCTTGGTTCCTCCCGCCGAAAACGCCGTCAGTACGCTGCGCTGGCGCTTCTGGGCAGCCGTCGCCCGCTGGTAGTCGGCCAGCAGATCCACCGTCTTCGAAGGGATGTCCGGATCCGCTCCGCGTTCCAGCAGCGTGCGGACCGCATCCACCCGGTCGCGCGCCGCGGCGAAGATCAAGGGGGTCTGCCCCCAGGTCTTCTCCCGTGCTTCTACTGCAGCCCCGTGGTTGAGCAGCGCCGTGATCGCCGCGACCGCCCCGGAAGCGGCAGCGAGATGCAGCGGAGTCACTCCGCTCGTGCTCGTCACGGCAGCCGGGTCGGCCCCCGCCCCGAGCAGCAGCCCGACGACCTCCGCTTGGCCGGCCGCGCTCGCTACATGGAGCGGCGTGTAGTGCCCGATCCGGGTCACCGCATCCACCGGAGCCCCGGCCTGGATCAGCGCTTCGGACAGCTCCGGATCGCCCCGTTCGGCGGCCCAGTGCAGGGCCGACATGCCGTCACCGTGTGCAGCGCTCGCATCTTCACCCCGAGCGAGAAGCGCCCGGACCGCCGCGAGGTCACCGAGGCGCGCGGCGTCGGCCACCGGCGCCGCGGTGGGCGGCGCCGCAATTCCGGCGCCGACGAGGAGCAGCGCCGCCGCGGCGACGCCCAATAGCCCCTGGACGAATCGGCGTGAGCGCCGAGACCGGCCTGATCGCATGGACCTGTCCTCCTTGCCCGACCGCTGGTCGGCGTCCTCCAATCGGTTTCTCCTAATCGGTATCCATCGCCGGTGCCGACAAGGCGAGAGTGCCGGTGCTGTCGCCGAAGGAATCCAGCTCGAGGCCCAGCGACTGCACCAGCGCGAGCAGCGCATTCGCCATGGGAGTCCCGTCCGGCGCCTTCACATGCAGATTGCCGGCGAGATGGCCGCCCGCTCTGCCCAGCAGGATCAGCGGACAGCGCCGGTGGTTGTGGATGTTGGCGTCGGCCATCGGCGAGCCCCAGAGGATCGCCGTCTTGTCGAGCAGCGAAACGCCGCCCTCCATGGTGTTTTGCAGCCGATCGAGGAAATAGGGGAGCTGAGCCACCCGGTACTGACAGATCCGGTTGAAGTCCATGATCCGCTCTTCGTCGTTCCCGTGGTGCGAGGCGGGGTGGAAGGGCCGGTTGGTGCCGCTCTCCGGGAACGAGCGATTCTGGGCATCGCGCCCGGTCTTGAACGAGATCACCCGGGTCATGTCGGTCTCCATCGCCAGCACCTGGAGGTCGAACATGAGTTGCATGTGCTCCGAAAAGGAGTCCGGCACGCCGGGCGGGGCGTCGGGCAGCGCGCGCGGCTCGCCGCCGTCGTTGCGGCCTTCGACCAGTTGGATGCGCCGCTCGACCTCGCGGACATCGTCGAGGTAGCGGCCGATGCGGAGGCGGTCCGCGCTGCCCAACTCCTTTTCGACCTCGGCCACATCGCTGAGGATCCAGTCCAGGATGCCGCGCCGCGTTGCCCGGCGCTCGGCGCGTTCCTCGGCAGTGCTGCCCGCCCCGAACAGCATCTCGAATGCCACGCGCGGGTCGCGGATCATCGGCAGCGGCTCGCTGGGCGACGACCAGCTGATCGAGTCGGTGTAGGCGCACGAATAGTTGTAGGTGCAGCCGCCGGCCTGATCGAGATTCTCGATGCAGAGCTGCAGCGACGGCATCGGCGTGGACTGGCCGAACCTCTGCGCATAGAGCTGGTCGAGCGAGGTGCCGACCCACAGGTCGGAACCCTGGGTCTGCTTCGGGTGGGACTGCGTCAGGAAGACCGAGGACGACCGGAAGTGGTCCCCGCCGATCTCCGGCGGGCTGAGCGCCTCGGCCATTCGGACATCGGTGTTGCTGACGATGGTCAGGTAGTCGCGGAACGGCTCCAGCGGTTTCAGCGCGTTGTCGGGCAGCAGCTCGAAATCGCGCCCCACCGCGGCCGGCGCGAACAGGTGCCGGCTGGCGCCCCACTCGTTGCAGCCGGGCAGGCCGTGCACCTCTTCGATGCAGACCAGGCGCGTCAGGTCCGGCGACGCCGCGGCGAGGCCGCGGCCCGAACGGCCCGCCGGGATCATCGCGTCGAGAAACGGGAGGGCGACAGAGGCGCCCGCGCCGCGCAGGAAGGTCCGGCGAGGCAGGTGCTTTCCGGTCAGGAAGGACATGATGTTCTCCTCATTTTCCCTTTGCTCGGGGCTTCTCGTTCAGCTGCCCCGTTTGCGCTGGAAGGCGTCGCTTCGGACCACCCCCATGATGAAGGAAGCCATCCGGTAGTCGTTGGCCTCGGCCGCTCGGGTGATACTGCGGACCGTCGGCTGGTCGAAGGGTTCGACCCGCCGCCCGACCGCAAACGCCAGCAGGTTCTCGGTGAAGGTGCGCACCAGCGGAATCGGCCGCACCAAAAGGGCGTCCACCAGCTCGGCCGGCGTGGAAACCGGAGTGCCGTCGTAGAAGTCGCCCCGGGTATCCAGCGGGCCGCCGTTCTCGCGTAGGCGCCAGTTGCCGGTCACATCGAAGTTGTCGAGGGCCAGGCCGATCGGGTCGATCAACCGGTGACAGGAATTGCAGCTGGGGTTGGCGGCATGCGCTTCCAGCCGCTCGCGGGTGGTCAGCCGCCGGCCGTCCTTCACCCCTTCCGTGTCCTCCAGGGCCGGGATGTCGGGAGGGGGCGGGGGCGGAGGCGTGCCCAGCAACACCTCCATGACCCATTTGCCGCGCAGTACCGGCGAAGTGCGGTTGGCGAGCGAGGTGAGCACCAAAATGCTGCCGTGGCCGAGGATGCCGCGGCGGCTGTCGTCGGGGTAGCGGACCCGGCGGAAGTGCCGTCCGGCCACTCCTGGCAACCCGTAGTGCCGCGCGAGCCGCTCGTTGACGAAGGTGTAGTCGGCCCGATAGAGGTCGAGCAGACTGCGGTCCCGCTCCACGAGGTCGGCGAAGAACAGTTCGGTCTCGCGGCGCATCGCCCGCGCGAGGTTCTCGTCGTAGTTCGGGAAGAAGTTGGGATCCGGCCGGACCTTGTCCATGTCCTGCAGCCGGAACCACTGCGCGGCGAAGCGGCGGCCCAGCGCCGCCGCGCGCGGGTCGGCGAGCATTCGCAGCGCCTGCCGATCCAGCTCGTCCGGCGTCAGGGCGCCCTCGTCCGCCAGCGTCTGGAGCTCGTCGTCCGGCGGCGTTCCCCAAAGGAAGAACGAGAGGCGCGAGGCGATGTCCGGGCCTTGCAGCCGGTAGCCTCGTTCCGCCGCCGCGGTCTCGAGGTCCGGCGGTTCGCGTTCGAGCCGCAGCACGAAGTGCGGACTCGCCAGCAATGCCTCGAGCGCCGTCCGCACGCCGACTTCGAAGCCTCCCGCAGCGGCTCCCTCATCGAAGAACCCCAGCAGATCTTCGACCTCGCGTTCGCTGAGGGCCCGCCGGTAGGCCTCGCGGCCGAGGCGCGCGAGGATCCGGCCGGCGCATGGGCGCGCCTCTCCGGGAGTCGTCGGTCGACAACTGAAGATGCGCCGCCGGCTCGGCGTATCCGACAACCCCGTCGAATCGTAGGGGCCGCTGATGATGACATCGCGGATGTGCGGCAGGGTGGTGATGCCCGCACCACCCGATCCGCCCCCGGCATAGGACCAGTCGTGGGGGCGGATCAGGTCCTCGTAGGGTCCGTCGTGCCGCCGGACGAACGCGGCCGCCACCCGGTGGGCGCCGGCCCGGACGAAGATCCGCGGGGTCGCGGTGACCGCGCCTCCCCGGCCATCGGCGCCGACCTGCCGGTCGGTGTCGTAGTGCAGCAGAGCGACCCGCTCGCCGTCGATCGAGACATCGATGTCCTCGATGCGGGTGTTGGCCCCGGAGGTGAAGGTCAACCCGAAGAGGTATTCGGCGTCGGCCGGGAACACATGGTCCACCACCAGACCGCCGCGGGTGCCGTACGGCGCACCCTCGATCGGGTCCCACGGGTGCTGCGAGAGGTACTCCGAGTTGCTGTAGGTGTGATCCACGGGCTTGCCGAGGCGCTCACCGACCGCAAGGCGGCTGATGGCGCTCGCCGCGTTCAGATACGCCTCGAGCAGGGTGGCCGAAAGCGTCTGGGCATCGGCGATGTTGTCGAAATTGGCGCTCACCGGATCGAGCGGCAGCCAGTCTCCCGCATCCACCTCGAGACCCAGCAGGTCGCGAATGGACTGCTCGTACTCCGCGCGGTTGAGGCGCTGGAAGGGCCTGCTGCCGGGGTCGGGAGTCAGCTCGGCGGCCTCGTCGAGACGGGACTCCAGGGTCTCGACCAGGGTCAGCAGCGCGTCGCTGCCCGGGGGACGAGTGCCGGGCGGCGGCATCATGCCGGCGCGCAGCTTCCGGACCATCTCCTCGGCGACATCGGCGTTCTCGGCCGCGCGCGTCACATCGAACCCCTGGAGCGACAGGTTGCCGCTCAGCATCCGATCGTTGTGGCACATCACACAGGTACTGCTCACGACGCGGTTGGCCTGGGCGTCCGTCGGCGTGGTCGGCGCGGCCCGCCGGGCCTCGGCGCCGAGGGCGAGACCCGCAGCCCCGGTATGGAGGAGAGCGGCGCCTACCACCAAGACGATGGCGCCGAGCATTCGCTCGGTTCCGGTTCGTACCCTCATTCGGCTACCTGCTGCTGATGAATCCGCTTGCAACGGCGGAGGCGGACGTTGACGCAGCTTAGCAAGTGTGTCCTCTTTCCCGTCATGATGCAAATTCCGGTGGTGCCGATCCTGAGGAACCCGGAGCGGGCTCAGCCGAGCGAACGGGCGGTGAGATCGAGCACCCTTTCCACTTCGGCAGCGGTGAGTGACAGCGCCGGGCGATAGCGCACGGTGCGGGGGCCGCAGCCGAGGATCAGCAGGCCGTTCTCCCAGGCGCGTTCGAGAAAACCGTCGCGCGCCGCGGTGTCCGGGAGGTCGAAGGCGCAGAGGAGGCCCCGGCCGCGAGCCGCGGCGATCTCCCAGCGGTCAGAAGCGGCGAGCTGGCGCAGCCCGGCGAGCAGTTCAGCGCCGCGCCGGGCGGCGTTCTCCACCAGGCTCTCCTCCTCCATGATTTCGAGGTAGCGATCGAAGCGAACCATGTCCACCAGGTTGCCGCCGAAGGTGGAATTGATGCGGGAAGAGAGGCGAAAGACATTGTCTTCGACCTCGTCCAGGCGGCGGCTGGCGAGGATGCCGCAGACCTGGGCCTTCTTGCCGAACACCAGCACATCGGGGGGGACGCCGAAGTGTTCGAAGCACCACATCCGGCCGGTCGCCCCCACTCCGGTTTGCACCTCGTCGAAAATGAGCAGGAATTCGCGCTCGTCGGCGAGGCGGCGCAGCGCCTCGAAGAACTCGCGCCGGAAGTGGAAGTCTCCGCCCTCCCCCTGGATCGGCTCGACGATCAGGCCGGCGATGTCGTCCGGGTGGGCGTCGAGAGCGGCTTCGATGGCGGTGAGGGCGCGGGCTTCAGCGGCCTCGGTTTCCGGGAGGCGTTCCGCTTCCGGGTGGCGGACGAACGGGTTTTCGATCCGGGGCCAATCGAACTTCGGAAAGAAGGCCACCTTCATCGGCTCGGTGTTCGTGATCGAAAGCGCGTAGCCGGTCCGTCCGTGGAAGGCGTTCTCGAAGTGGAGGATGCGGCTGCCCCGCACCCCCCGGCCCGCCGCCAGGTTCCGGCGCACCTTCCAGTCGAAAGCGGTCTTGAGCGCGTTCTCGACGGCCACCGAGCCGCCCGCGACGAAGAAGGCGTGGGGCAGCTCCTCCGGGATGCCGAGGCGGGAGAAGGTGTCGAGGAAGCGAGCCATCTCGACGGTGTAGAAGTCGGAATTCGAGGGATTGTGGACCGCCGCCCGCGAAAGCCGGCGGCGGAACTCCGGATCGGAAAGTCCGGGATGGTTGTGCCCGATCGGATTCGCAGCGAAATAGGAGAAGCAGTCGAGGAACTCCCGGCCAGTGCGGGCGCAGCGCAGGAAGGCACCGTGACTCCCGTCCAGATCGAGGACGAGGTCCAACCCGTCGGTGATCAGGTGGCGCCGCAGCCGGTCGTGGACTTCTGCAGGCGACGGGCCGCGGCGGGCCGGAGCCGAAACGGGCACCGGCTGAGGGTAGCAGCCCGCAGCCGCAGAGATGCGGTCGGCCTCGAATCACGGCCCGTCCGGGCTCTCGATAGACTCTGGAAGGTGGCGGAGTTCGGCCGAGGGCGGCTCGGGTCGGCGATCGCCCTCGTTGCGGCAGTCGGGCTGCCAGGCGCTGCCGGTTCCGAACTCGCCGCCGATTCCGGGCTCGCCGCCGAGGTGCGGATCTTCGAGGTTCGCCGACTCAGCTCGGATTTCTCTCCGATCGAGGGGCTTTCTTTCCGGCTCGCAAGCGACGGTGCCCGGGTTCGGACCTCCGATTGGCTCGCCACCCTGGCGCGGCGCATCCCCGATGCCTACTTCGCCCAGCTGCTCACTCTCGGACCGATGCGGGAGCGTTCCGAGACGATCCGGCGCCGGAACCGAAGGGCGGTGCGCCTTCGGCTTTCGCCCCTCGGAACGGAAGACCCCGGAACAGGAGCTGGCCACCGCCGGTTCTCCGTGGAGCTGGCCCTGCTGCGCGGCACCGCGACGGTCCACACGATACGCCGCGAGGGTGCTGTCGAGGCGGGGACCACCCTGGTGATGAGCGGACGCGACTTCGAGATCCCGCTGAGCGACTACCTGTCGTGGTTCCGGGAACCGGGGGGCCTCGAAGCCAGAGGGCAGCTCTACGAAAGGCTGCGGGGCCACTCGATCTTCCTGGCGCTGGGAGTCAGCTTTCGCGCCGACGAAGATCGGGCCGAAACCGATCGGGCGGGCGCTGCTCCGAGGCACCCGATCCGGCTCCGCGCCCCCGCCGACCCGCACCTGCTGGACCTGGACAACGCGCTGGTAGGAAGGGCGAAGGGGACGGTGCGGCTGCGCCTGCGGCTCGACGGCGAGGGCGCGCCGGAGCACACCGAAGTGCTGGAAACCACCCTTCCCGAAGTGACCCCCAGGGTGCTCGGGATCGTGTCCGGCTGGCGGTTTCCCCAGGCCGCCGGGCGAGAGGGGCGCCTGCGGCTGACGGTGGCCAGCCGCGGATCGCCCGACCGCGGCCGCTAAAGTTGCCGCAAACTGGCACTATCTGATACATAACAGCGGGAAGCACTCTGTTCCCCAAGGAGAATCGAAGATGACGATCCGACTTCGCTGTATGCGGGCTGCGCTGGGCGCGGCCTTCCTCGCTCTCGCAGCCTCCCCCGCCCTGCCGCAGTCCGGCGGACTCGGCACGATCTCTTTTCCGAACTCGGGAAAGGAGGCCGCCCAGCAGGATTTCCTCGACGGCGTGCGGCTGCTCCACAGTTTCGAATGGGAGGACGCCGCGGAAGCGTTCCAGCGCGCCCAGACCGCCGACCCCGATTTCGCGCTCGCCTACTGGGGCGAGGCGCTCAGCCACACCGGCGGCCATCACCATCCGCCCGGACAGGACATGTCGAAGGCGCGGGCCGCACTGTTGAAGCTCGGCAAGACGCGCGCCGAGCGGGTGGCCAAGGCCCCGACCGACCGCGAAAAGCAGTATCTCGAGTCGGTCCACATCCTCTACGGCCCCGGCGATCTCCAAGAGCGCTGCGACGAGTACGAGCAGGCGCTCGCCGAGCTCAGCGCCGCCTATCCCGACGACCTCGAGGCGGCGGCTTTCCACTCCCTCGCGCTGATGCGGACGCGGGTCCGCGGCGAGGCCAGCCGGCGGGTGGACATGCGCGCCGGCGCCATCGCGCAGGCGGTGTTCCGGGCCAATCCGGACCACCCGGGCGCGGCGCACTATGTGATCCACGCCTACGACGATCCGGTGCATGCCCCGGTGGCCCTCTACGCCGCCCGGAAGTACGCGGATATCGCACCGGCCGCGGTGCACGCGCTCCACATGCCGTCGCACATCTTCGTCCAGCACGGGATGTGGGATCAGGTGCGCAGCCTCAACGCCCGGTCGTACCAGGCATCGATCGACCGGGCGGAGCGCAAGGGGCTGTCCCCGATGCGCTACTCGTACCACGCGCTCTACTGGCTGCTCTACGCCTACCTCGAGGAGGGCCGCTACGAAGAAGGACAGAAGGTCCTCGACGACCTGCACACGATCACCCAACGCGACGAAGCGACCGCGGCCGTCAAGGAGACCTGGTTGCGCATGGACGCGTTGAACACCGTGGAGACCCGGCGCTGGAAGCCGGAGCCGGTGGCCGAGCTGGTGGCGCAGATCGAGAGCGACGAGCCCGAAGTCGGCCACCGCACCGCCGGCGCCGTGCTCTACGCGCGGGGCGCGAGCGCCGCCGAGACCGGAGATACCGAGACCGCGCGGGAGGCGCACGAAGGCCTGGGGAAGATCCACGAGATGCTCGCCGGCTCCGAGAATCCGCGCGGCGCGGAACAGGCCCTGGTGATGGCGCACGAGATGGCCGGGCTGATCGCGAAGGCCGAAGGCGACTCCGCCGGCGCGGTCGCCGCCTTCCGCAAGGCGGTGCAGGTCGCCGAAGCGATGGAGCCGCCCTCCGGCCCGCCCGGAGAATCTCCGATCGACTCCCCGATCCAACCGGCGCATGAGCTGCTCGGGGAAATGCTGCTCGCTACCGGGGAGGCCGAAGAGGCGATCGAAGTCTTCGAGGCTTCGCTGGAACGGACCGCCAAGCGGCCGCGCTCACTCCATGGGGCGGCGCGCGCCGCGGCTGCGGTCGGAGACGACGAAGCCGCCCGACGGTTCTACGAAGAGCTGCTGGCCACCCCGGAGCGCGGGCCGGACCTGCCGGGGCTGGCCGGGGCTCTCGATCAGACCGGAGCTGATGAAGGGGCGCCGGGGGGTTCCTGACGCGGATGCCTGACGGAGCCCCTCACTCGTCCCCGCCGAGCAATCCCGAACGAAGCAGGTAGTAGACCAGGGTCAGCACGCCGGTGAGAGCGGCGGCCACATAGGTCATCGCTGCCGCGGTCAGCACCTTCGAGACGCCGCGGCGCTCTTCCGGCGCGATGATCCCGGTCTCCCAGACGAGTTCCCGCGCCCTCCGCGATGCGTTCAATTCCACCGGCAGGGTCACTATCTGAAAGAGAACCACCAGCGAGAAGAGCACGATGCCGAGCTGGACGAGCCCGAAGGCGCCCAGCAGGAAACCGGCGAGCAGGACGATCCAGGAAGCGCTCGAGGCGAACGCCGCCGGACGGGCGAGCGCCTGGCGGAACAGGAGCGGTCGATAGCCGGCGTGGTGCTGCATCGCGTGACCCACCTCGTGGGCCGCGACCGCAATCGCGCCCACCGTCCGGCCCTCGTACACCTCGGGGGACAGCCGGAGCGCCCGAACCGCCGGGTCGTAGTGATCGGAGAGCGAGCCGGGGTGCTCCTCCACCGGAATGCGGATCCCCTGCCGCTGCAGCAGGAGCTGGGCGGTCTCGCGGCCGCTCCGTCCGCTGGCCGCGGGCATCTTGTGGTAGCGGGCGAAGGTGGACTTGACCTTGAAGGTCGCCCACAGAGTGAGTGCGAGTCCGGGGGCCAGGATGATGAAGTAGAGAGGATCGAAGAAAGCGAACATGATGATGGGAGCGGGCTAGCAAACAGCGGGCCAGGCGGGGACGGGGCCCCGGGAATGAGAGAATGGAGAGAATGGTTCCGATGGATATATCACGAAGCGACGGCGAAGAATTCCCTTCCTCCGGGGAGGGCGGAGAAACACCGTTCGCCATCGATGCCCGCCGCCTCCGTGACTCGCTCGTCCGGCTCTCCGGCTTCGGTGCCCATCCTGAAGGGGGGTCGCAGCGGATCGCTTTTTCCGAGGAGGAGCGGGCTGCGCGCACCTGGCTCGCGGAGGAGATGCGGAACGCGGGGCTCACCGTCCGCACCGACCCGGCCGGAAACCTCTTCGGACGGCGGGAGGGCCGCGAACCACTCCCCGCGATCCTGCTCGGGTCGCACCTCGACACCGTGCCGCGCGGCGGCCACTACGACGGGACCCTCGGGGTGCTCGGCGCCCTCGAAGTACTGCGCTCGCTTTCCGAGCAGCGGCTCGCGACCCGGCATCCTTTGGAGATGGTCGCCTGGTGCGACGAGGAAGGCGCGCATTTCGGAAACGGTCTCTTCGGGAGCCGCGCCGCGACCGAGGGCGTTCCGCCCGCCGAGCTGGACCGGGTGGGGGAGGACGGGCTCAGCCTGCACGAATGGCTCGAGCGCTATGGGCTCGATCCCGGAGCGCTTTCACGCACGGTGCTCGACCCGAGGCGCGTGCACGCACTCTTCGAACTCCATGTGGAGCAGGGGGGAAAACTGCACCGCGAGAGGTGCCGGATCGGCATCGTGAGCGGCATCGTGGGCATCCACCGTTTCGAGGCGCGGATCGAAGGGTTCCAGAACCACGCGGGGACCACCCCGATGGCAGAGCGGCGCGACGCCATGCTGACAGCCGCCCGGCTCATCGTGGCCGTCCACGAGGAGATCCGGGCGCGCCCGGGAGAACAGGTAGGGAATGTCGGACAGCTCAGCGTCTCGCCCGACGCAGCGAATGTAGTCCCTGGAGCGGTGCAGTTTCCAGTGGAACTACGGGACCTCGACGACCGGGTGGTGGACGGGATCCTCGAGCGGATCAGCGGGCGGAGCGCCCGGCTCAGCGAAGAAACCGGATGCGCGATCCGGATCGAGCGAACCCTCCGCGAGCGGCCGGCCTCCATGGATCCCGCACTCCGCGAACTCCTCCTCGGACTCGCGCGCGAAGCCGGCCACGAACCGCTGACGCTGCCGAGCCGCGCCGGCCACGACGCCCAAAACACTGCCCGCCACGGGATTCCCACCGCGATGATCTTCGTGCCCAGCCGGGACGGAATCAGCCATGCCCCGGAGGAGTGGACCTCCTGGGAGGACTGTGCCCGCGGCGTGGACCTGCTGCGGCGGGGGGTGCTCGCGGTGGATCGGGCCTGACGGAACCGCCTGATACAGAACCGCCTGACGAGAACCGCCTGACGAGGGCCGAAGTCAGCGCGGCGGGCCGGCGGCAGCGCGGAAGCGACGGACGAGCTCCGGGTCCACTCCCTCCGCCCGTTCCCAGAGAAGGGCGGCACGCTCCCGGAGCCCGGCGGTTTCGGGACGGGTGATCCGCACTCCGGCAGCGGCCAGGCGCCCGGCTGCTTCGGCTTCCTGCCGGCGGTACTCGGCGCGCTCGAAGGCGATCGCCGCCGCCGCGGCCTCGAGCACCGCGCGGCGTTCCGGCTCGGCGAGCGAGGCGAAGAAAGATTCGTTCATGACGAAGGGAGCCACCAGGTGCATCCAGCCGATCTCGGCCCAGTAGGGCGCCACTTCGTGGAACCGGCGATGGAAGTAGTTGGCGGCCGCCGCTTCGGCGCCGTCTATGACCCCCTGTTCGAGCGCCGAATACAGCTCGCCGTAGGCCATCGGCAGCGGATTCGCCCCGAAGGCGCGGAAGGCGGCCAGATGGAGGGGGTTCTCCATGGTGCGGATTTTGAGGCCTTCGAGATCGGCTCCGCTCCCGACGGGGGCGTTCCGGGTCATCACATGCCGCAGGCCGATGTCGAAAAAGCCGAGAAGGCGCATTCCCCGCTGGAGAAGCGGCGGGCCGAGAGCCTCCAGAGCGGCCCCATCGAGCACCCGGTAGAGATGGGCGCGGTCCTCGAACAGGAATGGCAGGTCGAGGACCAGCAGCTCGGGGACGAAAGTGGCGAGCGGGGCGTTCGCCGGACAGGCGGCGTGCACCGCTCCGAGGACGACGAGTTCGATCACCTCGCGCTCGTCTCCGAGGGCGCTCGCGGGGAAAACCTCGACCACCACCCGCCCCTCGGTGCGGGATTCCACCTCCTTCGCGAAGATCTCGAGAGCGAGAGCCTGGGGTTCCGAGGCTTGCGCCGAGGCGCTGGCGCGGATGCGGACCGGGGTCTCGCCGGCGCCGGGCGCGCAGGCGGCCGCAGAGACGAGGCCCAGCAAGAGCACGGCGGAGGATCGGCGATTCACGACAGGAGACCGAGAACCCGGGGGAGGGCGAGAACGGAATCGGGCCAGAGGGTGATGACGAGCTGCGCGGCGAGCATGAGCAGCACCGGGCGAAGTGTCCAGGAAGCGACTTCGCGCACCTGCAGGCCCGAGAGCGAACAGGCGACGAAGAGGGTCGCACCGTACGGCGGGGTCACCATTCCGATCGACAGGTTCACCGACACCAGCACCCCGAAGTGCACCGGGTCCACCCCCAGCTGCAGCGCGAGAGGGAAGAGGACCGGAAGCGCGACGATGAGAGCCGAGATCGTCTCCATCATCATCCCGGCGACGATCAGGACCAGGTTGCACGCCAGCAGGAAGAGGAGCGGAGAAGCGGCCGCCCCGAGCACAGATCCGATGCTGGCCGCGACTTGTTCCACGGCGAGGATCCAGGCGAGGAGGTAGGCGGTGGTGGCGACGAACAGGATCACCCCGGACCGGAGCGCCGACTCGGTGAGCGCCCGCCGCAGCCCGGAGGCGGAGAGACTTCCGCTGAGAAGCCCGGCGAGCACCACCCAGGCGACCGCGATGCCGGCGGCTTCGGTGGCGGTGAAGGCGCCGGAGAGGATCCCGCCGAGCACCACCACCGGCAGGAGGACTCCGGGCAGCGCCCCGAGCACGGCGCGGACGAGCGGGGGCGGGGAAGTCGAATCTTCCCCGGCCCGAGGGTTTCCGCCCGGAAAGCGCCTCGCGGCCCGGGTACCGCCGGCCAGGAGCACGGCGGCGAGCAGCAACCCCGGGCCCACCCCGCCGAGGAAGAGCGCGGCGATCGGGGCGCCGGTCAGATGCCCCACCACGATCATGACGATGCTCGGCGGGATCACCGGGCCGAGCGCGCCGCCGGCTGCCTGGAACGCCGCGGCGAAACCGGCGGGATAGCCGCGGCGGCGCATCGCCGGGATCATCACCGAGCCGACGGCGGCGGTCGAAGCGCTCGACGAGCCGGAGATCGCCGCGAAACACATCGAGGAGACCACCGAGACCGCCGGCAGGCCGGCGGGGACCCGGGAGACGAGCGCCAGAACGCTCCGCGCCATCCCGGTCCCGTGCATCAGCTCCCCGGCGAGGATGAAGAGCGGCACCGCCAGCAGCACGAAGGAATCGAGAGCGGCGAAGGCCCGCTGCGGAACCACCTCGAGAGGGATGCCGCCGTCCGCGAGCAGCGCGGCGAGCCCGGAGATCCCGACCGCGAAGGCGACCGGAACCCCGAGCGCGAGCAGCGCGGCGGCAACCACCACGAAAACGGCGGTCACGGCGAATCTCCCGGGGCGCCGACGCGGCGGAAGCGGTCCGCCGCAACCAGCGCCAGCATCCCCCCGCCGACCGGGATGGCGAGATAGGGCCATACCATCGAGATCCCGAGCGCCGGCGTAGTCTGGAGGGCGGCGATGCGCAACAGCGACCCCCCCAGGATCGCCAGCGCGAGCGAAAAGGCGCCGACCAGTACCAGCACCAGACGTGCGAGCGCCGCCCGGCGCGGGGGAGCCAGCCGCGGAGACAGGTAGTCCATCGCCAGGTGCATCCCGCGGTCGAGGCCGAGCGGCGCCGCCAGCGAGATCGACCAGACCTGCAGATAGCGGGCGAGCTCTTCGGTCCAGCTCGGCGGACTGCCGGCGAGATAGCGCGCGAAGACCTGATAGCACACCAGCAGCGCGATCCCCGCGAGGCAGGCGGCAGCCGCGGCTGCGCACGCCCCGACGAGGCGCTTCAACGCAGAACCCGCCGGGCTCGCCGGACGCTCCGGAGCTGGAGGTTCAGGCGGGACTCCCCAGGAAGACCTCGCGGCCGAGCCGCGCCGAGCTCCGGATCGCCTGGACCACCCGGAGGGAACGGAGCGCCTCCTCGCCGGTCAGCACCGGATCGCGTCCTTCGCGCACCGCGTCCGCCATGTCCTGGAGCTGGAAGCGATGCCGGGTCTGCGGATAGGCCCAAGGGTCGTCGGTATCGAGCCACTCGCTGCTCTCGGGAAGATCCTTCTTCGAACCGGGCGGCCCGGGCACTCCATCCACCTCCCAGACCAGGAACTGATCGTACTGGGCGTTCGCGACCACGGTTCCCCGCTCGCCGTGGATCTCGAGGCGCGAACGAAGCGCCGGACGGACGGCGGTGGTGCTCTCCACGACCCCCATCGCCCCGTTCTCGAAACGGAGCAGCGCCGCGGCGGCGTCCTCCACCTCGATGGCGTGCCGCCTGGTGGCGGTTCGCCCGAAGACCGAGGCGACGGGGCCGACGAGATGCTGCAGCAGATCGATGATGTGGATGGATTGGGTCATCAGACAACCGCCGCCTTCGAGTGCCTCGGTCCCGCGCCAGGCGGCTCGCGCGTAGTAGGACGGTGGGCGGCTCGACTTGTCGATGGCATCGGCCAGCCAGATCTCCCCGAGGCCGCCGCTGCGAAGCAGTTCGCCGAGCATTCGCGCGACGCGGCCGAAGCGCATCTGAAAGATCACCCCGAGGCGCACTCCGCGCTCACGGCACTCGCGGACCATGCGCTCGCCCGCTTCCACGGTCGCCTCGATCGGCTTTTCGACGAGGGCGTGCTTGCCGGCGCGGGCGGCTGCCAGAGTCATCTCGGCATGGAGGCCGGTGGGAGAGAGCACGCAGACCACCTCCACCGCCGGATCGGCGATCAGCTGCCGGTAGTCGGTGTACCAGCGCGGACTTTCGTGCTCCTCGGCGAAGGCGCGCGCCCGCCCAGCGTTCCGCGAACAGACGGCGGCGAGGAAGGCGCCCTCGACGAATCGCAGTTCGCCGGCGCTGAAACCGCCGGCCATCCCGGTCCCGACGAGCCCGAAGCCGATGGGTTTCCCGGTCCGGCGGCGCTGGGCTTCGTCAGCCGCGCGCGGGGCGGGGCGGATCGTCACCTACTCTTCAGAACTGCTTCGATGTTTCAGCTCGAGGACGATCACCTCGATGGGATCGGGACCCCGGTTCACATCGCCGTGGAGTTCGCCCGGAGGGTCGGCGTCGAGCCAGTAGGCGTTCCCGGACTCCCAGTGCATCGCTTTCTCCTCTCCGCTCTCGGTCACCACCTGTAGGGTTCCGCCGCGGAGCGCGACGATGGCGCGTCCGTGTTCGTGCCGGTGCATCGCGAGCGGCTGGTTCGGAAGCACCACGGTCTTCC
Source organism: Vicinamibacteria bacterium (assembly GCA_963422395.1). Classification (GTDB taxonomy): domain Bacteria; phylum Acidobacteriota; class Vicinamibacteria; order Marinacidobacterales; family Marinacidobacteraceae. The sequence continues at coordinate 2,302,389 of OY729431.1, forward strand.
AGACTTTCAGGTGCTCGTTTTCGAACTGAGGGATGCGCCGCGTGCGCTGCTCCTGCCCGACGGCGAAGCGCGAGGCGGAAGCGAACCCGATCAGGAGGCCGCAGGCGAGAACGATGAGGAGCCGAAGCATGAGATGCCCTCCGTCATGAAGGCCCGCCGGGGAGTAGGCGGAGCGAGAGACGGTTCGCATAGGCTAGCCGCCATGTACATGCTCCCGAAGAGCCCGCCCCGAGCAGCGCCGCTCCTTCCCGCCGTCCTGGCGGGAGTTCTCGCCGCCGGCTGCGGCGATTCCGGTCCGGCGCCCGAAGTGTCGAGCGATCCGGCGACCCCTTTCCGGCTCGCCACCTACCGCGCCTCGGATGCCGGAGACGGCGCGCCCCGCCCGGCGATCGTCCTCGGGGAGACCATCCTGGATCTCGCCGCCGCCGACGCCCTCTTCGCCAGCGAGACCGGCGCCGCACCGTACGGCTTCCCGGCGGACCTCATCGGGGTCATCGCCGCCGGCCCCCCGGCGAACGAACGCCTCCACCAGATCGCGAACCACCTCGGCGGCCGGGAGGACGGTCTCCGCTTTCGGATCGAGCCGCACCGGCTGGCGGCGCCGCTCCTCTATCCGGCGAACCTGCTGGCGGCAGCAGCCAACTACCGTTCCCACGCGGCCGAGATGGCGGTGGAGCAGGAGGTGGACCCGGACCGCGACGCGCCGTACCTGTTCGCCAAGTCGGCGCGCTCCGGGATCATCGGGCCCGGCGAGCCTTACCGGATCCCTCCGGGCCGCGACCGGATCGACTGGGAGGGGGAACTCGGGGTGGTGATCGGCAAGACCGCCCGCAGGGTGCCGCGGGAGCAGGCGCTTTCGCATGTGTTCGGGTACACCGTGGTCTTCGATGTGAGCGATCGCGGCGGCCGCTTCCGGGAGAATCCGATGCTCCCCGGACCCGACTGGTTCTCCGGGAAGAGCGGTGACCGGGCGGCGCCGATGGGGCCGTTCGTCACCCCGCGCGCGTTCCTCCCCGACCCGCAGGCGCTTTCCATCGTGACCCGGGTGGACGATCGGGTGGTGCAGGACGGCAGCACCGCGGACATGATCTACACGGTGGCGCACCTGGTGGCCTACACCAGCAGCATCCTGACCCTCCATCCCGGCGATGTGATCGCCACCGGGACTCCGGACGGGGTGGGATCGGCCCGGGAGCCCCCGGAGTTCCTGCACCCCGGACAGACGGTGCACATCGAGATCGAGGGTGTCGGGACGCTCTCCACTCCGATCGAAGCGGAGCCGGAACCGTGATGCGAAGCCGGGTCCCTGCCGCCGGGCTGGCCGCAGTCCTCGCGGTCTTCGCTTTCTTCGCGGTACCGGCGGACGGCTACCGGTATTGGTCCTCCGAGGTCTGGATCCCCTCGGCGGAGGAAGCGACGATGCGCTGGCGGGCATCGGACTTCCCGCTGCGCTTCCGGATGCTTGAGAACGACAACCTGCCGACGGATTTCGAGATCGGCCAGGAACGATGGACCGAGATCGTGCGGCGGAGTCTCGACCACTGGATCGGGGTCCGGACCGCGAACCTCGGCCTGGTACTGGAAGAAGCTACCGCCCCACTGAGCCGCGCCGACGCCGACGACGGGATCAACACGATCGGGTTCTCTTCGGACGAGAGGTTCGATGACTCCTGGATCACCGCGTTCGCGGCCTGGCGGTTCGACGGCGACCGATTGACCGGCTGTGACATCGAGGTGAACCCCGAGTTCGTGAAGAACTGGGCCCCGCAGGATCCGGAGCGCCTCATCGAGATCGTGGCGACCCACGAGATGGGGCACTGCCTGGGGCTTCTCCACAGCGAGCCGTTCCCGATGCCGCTCTGGACCGAGCGGCCGGTGACGCGCGATCCGGCATTCCTGCCGGACCCGGTGATGTCCTATTCGAACTCCTACGGACTGCCCCTGCCGGAAGACGACCGGGTGGGCGTTTCGCTGCTCTACCCAGCGCCCGGTTTCCTCGAAGCGCGCGGCACCGTGCGGGGAACGGTGCGCCACGGGCATCGCGGGGCGCCCTTTTCCTATGTGCAGGCGGTGCGGCCGGGAGGGGCCGGAGCGCGCGCCGGCCCGGGACCCGGGGTTTTCACCGACCGGAACGGTCGGTTCTCGCTCGAGGGGCTCGCGCCGGGAGACTGGATGCTCTGGGTCCACCCGATCCTGGTGACGCGGCGGAACGCGCACGGATCGCTCCTCGAGCAGGCCGACGAGGCCGGTGCGACGGACTTCCTGGACCGGCTGCGCTGGATACGGGTCGCCGCCGGCAGCACCGCGGAGATCCTCATCACCGTCGAGGGCAGCCGGGGAGTTCGCCAGTGAGAGCGGATCGGTTTCTCCTCGCTTCGGCAGCGCTCGGCCTCTTCGGGTGCGGCAGCGGCTCCGCGCCGACGAGTCCGACGCCTCCCTTCCTCCCCGCTCCAGCGCCGGCCCCCCCGCCGCCGCCGGCCCCGGGCTGCGAAACGCCATCGCTCGAAGTGTTGTTCCTTCGCGGGAACCAGGCCGCCGGAATCGCGCGCGGCGCGCTGACGCTCGAGGCGGCCCACCCGGCGACCGCGCTCGACTTCATCCGGCCGTACCCGATCCTGGTTCCGTCCGGCGGAGAAAACCTCGACATTCCCGGCCTCCGGCCCACCGTCGGGGTTTTCGTCTCCGACCTGCGCTTCGAGCACCGGGAGAACGGCGGGTTTCGCCAGACCATGACCGTGGAGTGGTTGTCGGAGTTCTCGGTCCGGGCCATCGAACCGGACTGCGAACCGGTCGTCGTCGTCGTCTGCGGCGACCAGGAGTGCGGACCCGGCTCCGACGACTCTTGACACCGCGCGCGGCGGGGCGCGTAGTCGGCGAAGAAACTCGGCGAGGGACGGCAGGGAACGCTCAGCAGGGGACGCTCAACGCCGCCGGGGCGGCGCCCTCCGGGACCGGACGAGGCGGCGTTCGGAGTGCGGCGGCGGGTCGAAGGTCTCTTCGGTTCCATCGGGCCAACGGATCCGCAGGCCGGTGACGGCGGCTCCTTTCGGAATGCCGAAGTGGGCCGCGGGCTCGCTGCTCGTGAGATAGCCGGCTTCCGGGTTCACGGCGCGAACGAGCGAGCGGCCCCCTCCGAGATCGAGGATCACCACCGCGCCGGGGCTCGCGCGCGAGAACTCGCGGGGCTCGACGACGAGAAAACCTCCCCGCCGCGGCGAGCGGTTCTCGAAGAGCCGGACCGGACCGCCCACACTGGTGACGACGAGGTCGAGGTCGCCGTCCCGGTCCCAGTCGCCGGTCGCGAGCCCTCTGCCGACCGAGGAGACGGTCGAGAAGCCCTCGATCTCCTCCGTCTCGAACCGCCCGCTCCCGTCGCCGAGGAATCCCTGCGGCGGCTCGGCGTAGGCGGCGAGACCGCCGGACGCCGCAACCCCCCCCTCCCGCGCCACCGCGCCGTTCACCAGCAGGAGGTCGAGGTCGCCGTCGAGATCGAGATCGAGGAAGCGGGCGCCGAACCCGGTGCGCGGCAGGCTGGGAAGCGCGAGGCCGGTCGCTCCGGTGTCGTCGAAGAAGCCGTTCCCCCGGTTCCGGTAGAGGGTGTTCGTCTGGGCACGGAGGTGGGTCATGAAGAGGTCGAGGTCGGCGTCCCCGTCCACATCGCCGAGCAGCACCCCCATGCTGGCCTCGGCGCGCCCCTGGGAGTTGAGCGCCACTCCCAGGAAGAGCGCAGCGTCGCTGAATGTCCCGTCTTCGCCCTGCTCCCAGAGCAGGTTCGGCTCCCCGTCGTTCGCCACATAGAAATCGAGCCGCCCATCGCCGGTGAAGTCGTGGCAGAGCACGCCGAGCGCCGGTCGGCGCTCTTCGAGGATCCCGGCCTCGCCTGAGACATCCTCGAATACGCCGGCGCCGAGATTCCGATAGAGCGCGTCCCGCTCGTAGGGCAGGCTCTGCGGCGAACAGAAATCGGGCTCTCCCGAGGCGGAGACGCATTCTCTCGCGGGGTCGTCGACCAGATACCCCCCCACATAGAGATCGAGGTCGGCATCGCTGTCGTAGTCGCAAAAGGCGGCAGCGCTGGACCAGCGCTCCCCCGAGATTCCGGACTCCGACCGGACGAAACGGCCGTTTTCCCCCAGGTAGAGCGCGTCCTTCCCGTAGTTCGAGAGAAAGACATCGGGGTCGCCGTCGCCGTCGGCATCCCCGACCGCAACGCCCGCGCCGTAGCCGGAGTCGCCGAGTCCGCCCACCCCGCGGTCGTCCAGGAAGGAACCGTCCGGCTGCCGGAGGAAGAGTCGGTTGCCCGGAAGTTCGGCTGCTGGAATCCCGCTGCGGTCTTCGGGGAGCGGGCCGGATTGGATCAGATAGAGATCGAGGTCGGAGTCGCCGTCGGCGTCGAAGAGCGCGGCGCCCGCCCCCATGATCGCCGGGAGCGGGAACCGGGTGAGCTCGCCGGGGTCGTGGAGGAACCGGACTCCGAGATCCTCGGTGACCTCGGCGAACCGGGGACCGGATTGGACGGCAGCGGCGGGGGGCGCCGCAGCCAGGAAGATCAGAGAGCCCGCGACCGCTCCGAACCGGGCCGCCCGCAGCGCGAGAGTCAGAAGTTCTTGGGTTCGAACCCGGGCGGGCTCACGATGCTCGCGCTGGATCCCACCACTCGGATCAGTAGCAGCCCGTGCCGGGTCGCCATTTTCGGTGACGAGTCCGTCGCCGTGAGGTAGGCCATCGCCCCGTGGACTTCGTCACGGGAGCAGTCCGGGAAGTACTCCCGGAATTTTCCCATTTTGTCGACGAAATGACGCACATACTCGGGTCGAAGGGTGGTCTTCACCTCGACGGCCACCGAAACATGCTCACCGTACGCGATCAGATCCATCTCGGCGACCGGAATACCCGCCAGGGAAATGCCTCTCCGTCGGATCAGATGGTCATAGACGCTGTACCCGGCGCTTCGCAGAAGCGGACTCAGGTCCCCCTCGGTCAGGGCTTCCATGAGCCGCCCGAAGCGCTCGTCCCCATCCCCGATCATGCGGTGGATGGCGCGCTTCAGCTCACTGTCCGCCTTCTGGTCGCGGACCCGCCGCTCTTCGTCGCGTTTCGAAGCGAGGCGCTCGAATTCCGCTTTTTCCTCATCCAGCCGCTTGCGCCGTGCTTCGGCCTCGGCCTCCACCTTCTCGCGCCGCACTTCGGCTTCCCGACGATGCGCTTCGGCTTCGGCCTCCAGCTTCTCGCGCCGCGCTTCGGCTTCCCGGCGATGCGCTTCGGCTTCGGCCTCCAGCTTCTGGCGCTGCACCTCGGCTTCCTGGCGCCGCACTTCGGCTTCGGCCTCCAGCTTCTGGCGCTGCACCTCGGCTTCCTGGCGCTGCACCTCGGCTTCGGCCTCCAGCTTCTGGCGCTGCACCTCGGCTTCCTGGCGATGCGCTTCGGCTTCTTGGCGCCGCACTTCGGCTTCGGCCTCCAGCTTCTGGCGCTGCACCTCGGCTTCCTGGCGCCGCACCTCGGCTTCGGCCTCCAGCTTCTGGCGCTGCACCTCGGCTTCTCCCTCCATCTTCCGCTGCCAGGCCGCCTCGCGGGCCCGTTGCTCACGGTCGAAACGCCGGCGCCACTCCTCATGCCGAGCCGCTTCCTGGGCAACCCGGCGCAGAATCCGCCACACCGACTCGGGCCCGGGGGGAATACGGCGTCTGCTGCCCATCTTGAGGATTGTAATCAGAAGCCTGGTTCCGGATGCTGCTCCCGCAGGGCGGCCAGAAACGCTTCAGGCGCCTCGGTACCGAGGCGGCGCGCCTCGTGAACCGCCTTCCAGGCCAACTCGAAGCGCCCGAGTTCCGCCAGCGCCACGGCCTGGAGGAGCCGCACTCCTCCGTCGTCGGAGTCGAGACGGGCGGCGTGTCGGAGAGCATCGAGCGCCTGATCGAAACGCCGCTGGCGGAGCAAGACATCGCCGAGCGCGGCGTGGGATCGAGGTTCGTCGGGGCTGGCAGCGAGCGAGACTCGAAAATGGAACTCCGCCCCGGAAAGATCCCCTTCCCGAGCCCTTATCACGCCGAGACCGAAGCGGGCGAGCGCCTGGTCGGGATCGATTGCCACTGCATCGCGGTAGAGCAGTTCGGCTTCCTCGGACCGCCCGCGCTGAGCGGCGACCGCACCGAACTCGGCGAGCACCTCGGCATCCCGGGGACGGAGGCCGGCGAGATCGCGGTACCGGTTCTCCGCCTCGCTCAGGCGGCCGGCCTCCCGCGCTCCCCGCGCGCGCTCCAGGAGTCGCGGGGAGGAGATGTTCCGCTCGGTCATCCGAAAGTGGATCGGATCCTCGATGCCGGGCAACCCGGCCCCCGCCTCGCCGTCTCCGCGCCGGAGCACTTCCCGAGCGCGGTCCCGATCGCCGGCGGCGTTCCACGCCTGGGCGAGCGCGGAAAGAACGGCCCCCGCTCCCGGTTCCGCCGAAAGCGCCCGCTCGAAAAAAGGGATCGCGTCCCGTGGTTCGCCGCCGGCCAACCGGAGAGCGCCGAGTCGGAAAAGGGCCAGCCCCGAGTCGGGATCGATCTCCAACGCTCGCTCCAGAGCGGCGGCGGCGGCGGGGAGGTCTCCGAGCTCTTCGCGGACCTCGCCGAGCAACACCCAGGCTGGCAGATAGCCGGAATGCTCGACCAGAACTGTCTCCAAAACGGCTGCCGCCTCCCCAGGAGCGCTTCCTCGGATCGCGTGGGCGAGGAGATAGCGGGCCGCGAGACCCCCGGGAGCTCCGGGCGGGAACTGCTTCGAAGCTTCCCGGTAGCAGGCAGCGGCTTCGGACAGCAGGCCATGCGCTTGGAGAGACTCACCATAGGCGAGCCAGGCACCCGGACTCGCGGAGCGGGCGGCTACCTCGTCGGCGAGCTCGGCGAGCAGCGCACCCACCTGCGGCTCCATCGCCCGGCCGTCCGGAACGGGCGGCGGCGCCGACTGGAACGGCACGAAGCCGAAGGCAAGGGAAGCACCGAGCAGGAAGACGGAACACCTCCCCCTCACCGACGGACCCCCCTGGCGGCCGGCGGGCGGCACGAACCCGGCCGCTGCGGCACGAAAGCGGTCTCGGTCATCGGCGCGATCACGCAGCGACTCTCGTCCGAGCGCCAGGACACTTCGGCTGGGAGGATACCGGGAACACCGACCGCCTGGCGATAGCATGGCCACCGATCGATGAACCGCTTTCGCAGCGCGGCAACTCTGTCCGCCCTGTCCGGCACCACCGCCTACATCGTGATTTTCGGCGCGTTCCTCCTGTTCGTGCCGCTCTTGGCTCAGTCTTCGCGGGTTCAGGACCCGTCCGGCGGGGCCCCCGGCGGATTTCCAAAGGACGGGCTCGAACTGCAAGGAAGCTGGCCAGGGCAGCCAGGAAACAGCACCCCAGGAGGCAACGGAATCGTCGGGAGCGCCACCTGCGCTGCTTGCCATGCGGACATCGCGGAAACGCACGAGGCACATCCGATGGCTCGGACGGCGCGTACCCTGGCCGAAGACCTAGGATCGCTGTTCTCCCCCGAACGGCTGAACCGACCGGCCGCCTGGCGAAGCACAGCACCCGAAGGCGCGGCGCGCCCGGCGTACGAGCGTTCGGGCGAGGCCGTAACGCTCCGATCTCCCGGAGGGGAGAGCGTCTCGGTCGCCGTCCTGTTCGGGTCCGGCCGGCGCGGGGTTACTCCCGTGGCGTTCCACGAAGCCGGGACGATGCGGGAACTCCGGCTCTCATGGTCGCGAGGTCTCGATCGGTGGATCGAGACGCCGGGCGCCGAGGGAGACCGAGATCCACTTGGAGACCTGGACTCCCCCGAAGAGACCGGGGAGTGCCTTTCCTGCCACGCCACCGCGGTCGCCTGGCGGGCCGGCGTTCCCGACCCCGCCCGGTCGGAATGGGGGGTGCAGTGCGAGCGGTGTCACGGCCCGGGCGCCGAGCACGCCGCCCGGCTCGGAGAGCCGGCGGCGATCTTCGACCCCGGAAAACTCTCCCCAGCGCGGCAGGTGGCTTTCTGCGGCCAGTGCCACCGAAAGCCCACCGACTTCGAACCGCTCGAAGTGTTCGGCCGCAATCGCGGGCTCTCCCGGCACGCCGCCGGCAGCCTGATGATGAGCGCCTGTTTTCGCAAGTCACCGGCGGAGGAAACGATCTCCTGTCTTTCCTGTCACGACCCCCACCGCTCCGAAGATTCGGTCGCGGCCAGAAGCAGGAAGGCCTGTCTCGGATGTCACGAAGATCCCGCGGCAGAACACGCCTACGAGCGGGTGGACGACGCCTCGGACTGCGTTGGGTGCCATCTGCCGCGAAGGGAGGAGGTCTTTCCGGGTGCTGGGTTCACCGACCACTGGATCCGGGTCCAGGGGACTCCGCCATCGCCGGGATCGGCGGATTTCCGGGAAGACCTCCAGTATCTGGAAGCCCTCTACCGGAACGAGATCGCCGGCGGTCCCCCGCCGCGAAGAGCGGCGCGGCTCCACCTCGGACTCGGGGAGTTGCTCCAGGCCCAGGGTCTTCGGTCGTCCGCGCTCGAAGCATTGGAACGGGGACTCGCGCTCGATCCCGACTACGGGCAGATCCTGAAGGCCGCCGCTCTCCTCCGGCAGGAAGGAGAGGAGGAACGGGCGCTTTCCGTGCTGGAACGGGCGCTGGCCGTCGAACCCGATGCGGCACAGGCGTACTTCGATCTGGGAGACCTCCGGTTGGCGCGCGGGAATGCCGAAAGGGCGGTCACCGCTTTGGAGCGGGCTCGAACCCTCCGCCCCGCGTCGGCGGCGGTGCTCGGCACTCTGGGCGCCGCCTACCGAAGCACGGGCCGCTTCGACGAAGCGCTCGACGCCGGCCTCGAGGCGGTGCAACGGGATCCGGAACGGGCTTTCGGGTGGCTGGAGCTCGGCCGCACCCGGCGCATTCGACGCGAGACCGCGGAAGCCGGCGAGGCGCTCCGCGCCGCCCTCGCCCTGGACCCGAGCTGGCCGCCGGCACTGGATGCGCTGGCCAGGCTCCTGGCCCTCGATCCGGACGAGACGGTTCGCGACGCCGCCGAAGCAGTGCGGCTCGCTGACCGACTGGCAGGCCTGGCCGGTTACCGAGAGCCTCGATCCCTGGACCTGCTGGCGGCGGCGCACGCTGCCGGGGGGAACTTCGAGCTCGCCATTCGGACCGCCGAACGCGCGATCGAGCGGAGCCGGTCTCTCGGCCTGAACGACCTGGGCCTCACGATCGAGGAGCGGCTCCAGCTGTATCGAGACCAGCGGCCGTACCTCGAGCCCGCCGCCCGCTGACCAGCCAGCGGGACGCAGGCCGAATACAGCAAAGGGGAGGCAGGCCCGAAAGCCCGCCTCCCCCGGACGGCTCCCTGGATTCCAGAGAGCCTGGGAAAGTGATCCCTGGCTAGAAGGTGACCTTGGCCATGAACTGGAAGGTTCTCGGATAGCCGCGGGTGCCGGGAATGCTTCCGAAGTTGCTGTTGCCGAGCACCGTGCGGGGGCCGCGCCAATTCACATGGTTGAAGAGATCGATGAATTCGAAACGCAGGGTCAGGTTCATGTCCTCGTAGAGGCTCGTCGTCTTCTCGAGCGAGACATCCCAGTTGAGGAGCACCGGACTGCGCACCGAATCAGTGGTCTGGGGCGCATTACTCAGGGTCAACCCTTCTGTGAGGCCGGCATCTCCGGCGGAGAGATAGCTCGTGTGGCTTCCCTTCGGGTTCCCGCCACCGCTCACATTCGCGCTCGTGGGGCGCTGGTGGTCGAAACCGTAGGCACTCAACGGGTTCGAGTTCTGGGTGATCACCAGCGGGAAACCGCTCCGCATGATCGTGACCACCGAGAGTGCCCATCCGCCGAAGATCGGGTTGTCCCCCGGCGTCCGGTAGGTGCCGTTGATGTTCATCTGGTGCGGGACATGGACCCGTGACGGACCGTAGTCGGCGTCGAACACCGGACACTTCCCGTAGGCGCATTCATCCGGAGTGTTGTAGATCGTGCCCGTCTCGTTCTCCAGCAGCTGGTTGTTCTCGTAGATGTTGTCGTCGTGCTTCGTGAAGGTGTAGTTGATGCGCGCTCCCCAGTTCCCTCGGAAACGCTTCTCGAATTCGACCCGGAGGGCGTTGTAGAGCGACTTCCCGGAGCTCACATGGCGGGCGAGGACATCCCGGAAGTGCGGATAGGGCCGCAAGAGCTGGCCGAGCGGAAGGGTCTTTTCGCTCGAGAAGCTGCCGAAGCGGGAATCGCCGTAGAACGGATTGGGATACTGGTCGTTCAACCGCTCCCCGAGCGACAGGTACTGGTCCGCAAGCTGGTTGATGTTGACCACCGAGTTGTTCGTGCCGCCGATCGGGATGTCCGCCCCCTGGCTGCCGACATAGCCGATCTTCACCGCCAGGTCGTTCCCGATGTCGCGCTGGATATCCAGCGACCACTTGTTGATGTAGGGGGAGGCCCGGAACTGTTCGTTGAAATAGACGCCCTGGCCGATGTTCTGAAAACGGCCGTTCCCGTTCCCGACCGGATTTCCGATTCCGTCCGGGAAGGGATTCGAGGCGGTCGCCCGCGGAGGAGTGCGGCCGTCCAGACTGGTCTGCAGATCGGTCACCTCGGTATAGCCGTAGGTTCCGAGATGCGTCGCACCCGTACCGCTGGGAATCGCATAGGGGGCCCAGAACAGCGCGTAGCCGCCGCGGATGACGGTTTCCGGGTTGATGGTGTAGGCGAAACCGACCCGCGGCCCGAGCTTGATCGATGGGGGATCCCACTGGTGGGTGGGATTGCCGTCGATGCCCGCATACATGAGGCCGCCGCGGAGCGGGAAGCCGGGGAGCGTCCCTTCGAGGCTCGGATCCAGCGCGGCCTGGAGCGGGAACGGGTTCGCCCGGTCCCAGCCGACCGCGAAGCCGTCGTCGTCCTCCATGAGGCCGGACTCGTGCTCCAGGCGAAGGCCGAGGTTCAGAACCAGGTTCTGGCTGGGGCGCCAGTCGTCCTGCACGAAGCCGCCGAAGTAGTCGATGTACACATCGGCCGCTTCGGCGATGGTGGCGCTGCCGCCGTCCGGAATTCCGAGCAGCAGGTCGGCCATCGCACTGCCGGAGCCGCTCTCCGGTGCCGTGGGGTTCGGCCCCTGGGTGAACTTCTGGGCGAAGGACATCGAGAAACCGTTCTCGAAGCTCGCCGCGTGGAGGCCCATGCGCCGCCACTGACCCCCGTACTTCAGGGTGTGGTTGCCGAGGAACTGCGAGTAGGTGCCGCTGACCTCGCGCGAAGTCCACTGGACATCGGTGTTGGACCAGGATCCGTGCGTCGAGCCGCCGTCACCGAAGTTGGACACGGTGATGGACGGGAACTGCCCTTCGTAGCCCGCCTGCCCGTAGATCTGGCTGAGAAAGCTGCCCTGGATTCCGAGTTCGCTCGAGATCTGGTCCTGCGAATACACCGGATTGATCACCGAATCGTTGAAGTACATCTGCCCGTAGCGCAGCGTCAGGACCGACGAGTCGCCCACCACGAAGGTGTTGTTCAGGGCGACGGTATGCACATCGCGGAGCAGGTCGGCGGCGCCGATCCCGTACGCGGGCGCGCTGTCGGCTCCCAAAAGGTCCGTGTACTGCTGGAAGGCGCCCTCCTTCGAGGTGTAGTAGAGGTAGGTGCCGGAGAATTGCCAAGAGTCGGAAAAGGTGTGGCTCAGGTTGCCGTCGGCCTGCAAGGCGGTCGTGGTCTGGGCTCCCGAGGAACTGATCGGGCCGCCCGGCCCCAGGCTGGTGAGCAACTGGGCGAGCCCCCGGCCCGCCGGATCGATCATGTTGGCCGGAATCACATTCCCGGGGAAGGGCTTGCGGTTGCCGTTCGCATCGAGATCGAAGGGGTTGTAGATCGTCATCCCGCTCCCGGAGAAGTCACCCGCCGCCTCGGCCGCGGTGGGGATGATGACTTCGGTGTTGTCGGCGAGGAGATCCTTGAATCCCTCGGAGGACACCCAGAAGAAGGTGCGGTCGCGGATGATGGGGCCGCCGAACGAACCGGCGCCCAACTTGAAGGGGCGCGCCGCATATTCCTTCGCATTCTGCTCTTCGGACGACAGGGCGTCGTACGCCACCTGGTCGGTGTAGGAGAGCGCGCGCCAGAATGTGTTCACATCGCCCGGCCGGTGCTGGTAGGCGGCGGCGCCGCCCCAGTTGTTCGTGCCGCTCCGGGAGATCACATTGAAGACCCCGCCTCCGGTGCGGCCCATCTCGGCGTCGTAGGTGTTGACCTGCACCTTCATCTCCTGGACCGCGTCGAAGATCGGGACGATCGCCGTGCGGTTCCGCAAGTCGGTCGTGGAGACACCGTCCACGGTGTAGTTGTTGCCGCGCAGCGGACCGCCGCCGAGGGATAGCAACGAGGAGTTCGTCTGGTCGGACTGCTTCACCCAGACCGGGTTGCCGGTGTGGACGACATTCGGGGTTCCGACCGCGAGGATGAACACATTCCGGCCCGGAGTGGGCAGGACCTCCAGCTCCGCCCGGCTCACTGCCGAAGCGACCGAAGCAGTGGCGGTCTCGATCAGCGGGGTCTCGCCGGTGACGGTCACCGTCTCCTCGATGCCGCCGATGGAAAGCGAGACATCCACCACCAGGAACGAGGACACCCCGACGATGAGGCCTTCGCTCACGAATGGGGCGAAGCCGCTCAGCTCGGCGCGCAGAGCGTAGGTGCCGGGCTGGACATTGGCGAAGGAGTACTCGCCCACCGCGTTCGAAACCGCGGTCCGGGAAACACCGGTGTCTTCGTTGTCGAGCGTCACCGAGACGCCGGGAAGGACGCCCCCGTCGGCGTCCTGGATCACGCCGCGGACGCCGCCCTGGAAGGTCTGGGCGAATGCGCCCGACGCAAGTCCGAGAGCGCCGAGCACCGCGGCGGTTCTAAACAGAAACGATCTCATGAGTCCCTCCTGGGTCCGAATCGAGTTCATGAGCGTGAGGCCCGGCGAAGCGGACGATCCACGAACGAAAAGTGCGAAGCCGGCGAGAAAGCCGATGAGGCAGTCTGAAAATCACAGGCAAGAGGCGAGACGGTACCGGATTCGGCATCCACCCGCAAGCAAGCGATAGAGCAAACGCCGGACCGAACCGCCGGAGGCGCCGTGCCACCACACGAAATTCAACGCAATTCATTCGAGTCATAGTATTTTCAACAAACCTCGCGACTCATGGAGAGGCCGGAGCAGAACGGGCGGAATCCGGCAGGCCGAATTCCCGGTGCGATGGACTCCAACGGCCCGGATGCCGTGAGCGGCGCGCCTTGCTCCCTGCCCGCAGCCAGCGGACGCCGCCGCTCCCGGAAGGTGCGGCTCGGGCGGCCGAGGCTCCGGTCGCTGCGAGGGCGGCTAGCGTCCCGGGGCCGAGGAGCCGAGGGCCGCCATCCGGGCGAAGAAATCGGCGTGGCCGGCGAGGATGCGTTCTTCGGCCTCGCGGTTCGGATCGAGGGACCACTCGCCCCGCTCGCGGGTGCCGCCGAGCAGGATCCCGTCGGCGCGCGGCATCATGTAGAGGCCCTGGTTCAGGGCGATGTAACGGATCTCGGGCTGGGGGAGGAGAACGGTGAGCTGACCCTTGAGGGGAATCAGCTCCTCGTCCCCGGTCAGCGCACGGGCGCCGATCCCCGTGCAATTGACCACTCGGTGCTCAGGGAGGGCTGCGATCTCGTCGAGAGAACGGAAATCGCGGATCCGCAGACTGCCTCCCGCGAGCTGGAAGTCGCGCATCAGCGCGCCGAGATAGATCGGCGGCTCGATCATCATCGTGTGGAACTGGCGGGCGTAGCGGGACGGGAAGGGATGCGTCCCGGGCGCGAGGTCGCGGCTGTCGGGGAAGAGGTCCGCGAGGGGTTCGGGGCCGACCGGGCCGCCGAAGGGGATCTCGCTCAGCGGGTAGTTGGGCAGCCAATGGACGCCGTAGCGGGCGCCCACCAGGTTCTGGAAGATCCGATGGGCGATCCGGGCGGCGCGCTCGAAGCGGATCTGGAAAGCATCGGTGTGGACCCGCGGATCGGAGATCGAGAACGGCGACCATTGGGCGCAGGCCACATTGGAGGTCGTGCGCGGGGGCAGCTCCTTCGTATAGATCGTGACCTGCACGCCGCGGCGCTGGAGCAGCCGGGCGCTGGCGAGGCCGACGGCGCCGCAGCCGATCACTGCCGCCCGAGCGGGAGGCGGCCCCTCGCCGAGCAACTCCTCGACCGCGAGCCAGGCGGTCCCCCAGGACAGGGAGACCCCGCCGCCGCCGTGGCCGTAGTTGTGGACGAGGGTGCGCCCGCCCCCGAGGTCCTCGGCTTCGACCCGGAAGCCCGCCGGACGGAAGGGCCGGAGCCCGACCACCGTGCGGATGACCCGCTCGCGGGAGACTCTCACCGGTGGGAGCCGAAACGCGGATTCGGGCGGGGCATCGGGCGTCATCAGCGGCCGGCCGGCACAGGCGGCTGCGGCCCCGGCGGCGAAACCGGAAGCGAGCCTTCCCGCGGCCCCCAGAAGCCGCCGGCGAGAAACGGGCGCTTCCACCGGAGAGATTTCGAGCGGAAGCATCGGAAGCGGCTTCGACAAGCCTCCTATACTAAGACCGTCCGGCAGCGAAGCTCCGGCCACACGGGAGGCGGACACCATGGATCGCAGACTCTTTCTGAAAGCGGCGGCGGCGGTGAGCGGCGCGGGGATCGTCGGGGTGAACGACCGTGCCGAAGCGCTGGAACACGAGATGATCCGGCTGCTCGAAGCGCCGGAACGTCCCTCGCTCGGGCGGTCCGAAGGCGATTCGCCCCTCGCTCCGATGCCGGAGAAACCCACGCTGGTGGACTTCTTCGAACACCGGTTCGCACCGGCCTCCCATGTGCTGCAAAGCGCCACCCGGGCCATGGAGCACGGGATGAGCGAGGAGATCGTCCTCGCCTGCCTGCTCCACGACCTCTCGGTGATGAATCTGGTGCGTGCCGACCACGGTTGGTGGTGTGCGCAGATGATCGAGCCGTATGTCCCCGAGCGGGTGGCGTGGGCCATCCGGTATCACCAGGCGCTCCGCTTCTTCCCCGACCCGTCGGTGGGTTACGAGTATCCCGAGATGTATGTCCGGATGTTCGGGGCCGACCATGAGCCCGAGCCCTACATCCACGCGGCGCACGACTACGCCCGGAACCACCAGTGGTACATGGACGCGCGATCCATCACGATGCACGACGACTACAGTTTCGACCCGGACGCCGAGGTCTCCATCGACCCGTTCGTGGACATCATCGGCCGTCACTTCCGCCAGCCGAAGGAAGGGCTCGGCTTCGACAACAGCCCCGTCGCCCACATGTGGCGGACGATGATCGACCCCCGCCGCCGACTGTAGCGGCAGCGGGGGAAGGGTGCGTCACCGGTCGAGGCGGCGCAGGACTCCGTAGACCAGCGCTCCGGCGCTGGCGGTGGCGAGGCCGAACAGGGACTCGACGGGGCGTTCCGCGAGGGTATAGCCGAGGGTCCAGACGCTCATCGCGAGGAAGAACAGCGGAATCCACGGGTGGAGCGGGGCGCGGAAGCGGCCCTGGACCGCTCCCCGGACGCGGCCCCGGCGCAGGGGGAACACTCCGGCGACGGTGACCGCCGTCATCAGATTCAGGGTGAACCCGGCGTAGAGGAGGATCTGTTCGAAGGTCCCCGAGTACAGGAGCAGCAGGGTCACTGCGAGCTGGAGGAGCAGGCCGCGGTGAGGAACGCCGCCCGGGCCGGTGCGGCCCAGGGGTCTCAGCAGAGGCTCGTCCTCCCCCATCGCGCGGATCACCCGCGGCCCCAGGAAAACCATCGCACTGACCGTCGAAGCGAGGACGAGCGCGATTACCGCGGCCATGATCCGCCCCCCGGAGGCACCCAGGATGCGGTCGGCGGCGAGGTAACCGATCTCGATCCGGCCGGCGAGTTCGTCCAGCGGCACCGCCCGCAGGATCACGAAGTTGACGAGGACATAGAGAAGGGTGACCAGCAGGGTTCCGGCGACGAGCGCCCGGGCGAGGCGTTCGGGACGCCGCAGGTCCCCGACGATGTACACGGCGGCGTTCCAGCCGGTGTAGGCGTAGGAGACGAAAACGAGCGAAACCGCGAAACCCGGGCTCGCCAGGAGGCCCGGATCCCCCGGCCGGAGTTCGAGGGGAGTCGAGATGCCCGCGGCCAGCAGCCCGAGAACGCAGAAGACGGCGACCACCAGGATCTTCACCGCGGTGAGCAGGTTGTTGATCCCGCTCCCCCAGCGGACCGGAAGGGAATGCACCGCAGTGAAGAGGAGGACTGCGGCGGCGGCGCCGTGGGTCGGCTCGATCCCGGGGACCACCGGCTGCAGGTAGGTGGCCATCGCCACCGCGGCGAGGGCGGTCGGCGCCGCAAAGCCGACCGTTGCCGAAACACAGCCGGCGGCGAATCCCGCCGCCGGATGGAGAGTGCGGCGGAGCAGCGCGTACTCACCGCCGGAGTGCGGGAGCGCCGCACCGAGTTCGCCGTACACCAGGGCTCCGGCGAGCGCCACCATGCCCCCGACGACCCAGAGGAGGAGCGCGGGGAAGGCGGACGGGACCGCGGCCACCTGGAAGCCGAGGCTCGTGAACACCCCGGTCCCGATCATGTTCGCCACCACGAAGAGGGCAGCGGTTCCCGTGGAAAGGCCGAGGGCGGCGGCGCGGGTCAGGGTTCTGGATTCCTCGGTGTCTCGTCGGGATTTCGGCGGCGGGCGGAAACAGCCTCCCCGGAAGCAGCGGTCCGGCGATCGGCTCCGGCGGTCAGCGAGCCGCGATCATGTCGATTTCGAGCAGCGCGCCGAGCGGGATGGCCGCCACTGCGACCGTGGTCCGGACCGGCGGCACCGCCCCTTCGGGGAAATAGGAGGCGTACACCTCGTTCATCGCAGCGAAGTCTTCGACATCGGCGAGAAACACCCCGGTCCGGACCACATCCCCGAATCCGAGGCCGGCCTCTTCCAGGACTGCCTGGAGGTTTTGCATCACCTGGTGGGTCTGCTCGCTGATCCCGCCTTCGACCAAGCCTCCCCCTCCGGGATCGAGAGCGATCTGCCCGGCGAGGAACACGAAGCCGGAGACCTCCACCCCCGCCGAATAGGGACCGACGGGGGGAATGCGGCCGTTCCACCGAATCTTCGTCGGCGCGGGATCCTCGGCGGCAGGAGCCGGGGGCGGCGGCGAACAGGAGAGCGCAACTCCGAGAGCGGCGAGCGCCGACAGCGCGCCGGGCAAGAGGGAGCGAGTGGAGAAGGAACGCATGGAGAAGCCTCCGCGGAAACCGCCGGATGGTACCCGGCTCCCGCGCGCGGTTGGGGAGCGGGGCGTGATGGTTGCGTCTCGCATCCTCGTGGGACGAACGGGACGCCCCGCTCCCCAACCGCCCGGCGGCTCCGCGCCGGGAATCGCACTCCTGCCGCACAACGAGTTCCCCACACTCGGTTCGCGTCCAAACTGAACCGGGGCGGCAGCGAGTCCGATTCGAAGTCACCATTCTGTGAACGGGGGTGAACCCCCTTTCACACTTTCCCCCGCTGCGCCGCGCCCGAGCCACAGCCTCGGGCGCAACAGGTGTTTTTCTGGCCACGGTCAGGAGTCGCAGCTCTCTCGGGCGGGGCGTGATGTCAGGTTGCGTCTCGCATCCTCGTGGGACGAACGGGACGCCCCGCTCCCCAACCGCCCGGCGCTCCGCGCCGGGAATCGCACTCCTGCCGCACAACGAGTTCCCCACACTCGGTTCGCGTCCAAACTGAACCGGGGCGGCAGCGAGTCCGATTCGAAGTCACCATTCTGTGAACGGGGGTGAACCCCCTTTCACACTTTCCCCCGCTCCGACGCGCCCGAGCCACAGCCTCGGGCGCAACAGCTGTTTTCTGGCCACGGTCAGGAGTCGCAGCTCTCTCGGGCGGGGCGTGATGTCAGGTTGCGTCTCGCATCCTCGTGGGACGAACGGGACGCCCCGCTCCCCAACCGCCCGGCGCTCCGCGCCGGGAATCGGATTCCAAGCCACCGTTTCACGGATACCATTCCGGCTCGTGTGGAAGCGTCCCGAACCCGGTGAGTGCGCCGGCTATTACCGCGATGTCATCCGTCTGGTACCCGACGGCGACCTGCCGGAGACCGCAGTTCGGGAGATGGCGGCGCTCCGATCGCTTCTCGGCGGAGCCCCCGCAGGGGCGGCGGCCGCGGGATATGCCCCGGGCAAGTGGTCCCTCGAACAGGTCGTAGGACACATCGCGGATGTGGAGCGGATCATGATGGTGCGGGCGCTGCGGTTCGCCCGCGGGGATGACGCGCCGCTTCCCGGGATGGAACAGGAATCCTACGCGGCGGCAGCGGGGCACGAGCGGCGGCCGCTCTCCTCACTGCTCGACGAACTGGAGAGTGTTCGCGGAGCGACGGTGAGCCTGATGCGCTCTTTCGATCCGGCGGCACTCGAGCGGGTCGGCGAAGCGAGCGGATTCCGTTTCACGGTGCGCGCGATCTGCTTCCACGCCGTAGGCCATGCGATCCACCACCGATTGGTGATCGAGGACCGCTACCTCTGAAGCCCGTGGTTCGCGGATCACGGCGCGGGGCGGGCCCTTCTCCCGGCATGACGAGCGCTGCTGCCAGCGGAACGAGCCCGAGAGCTGCCCCGGTGAGCGAGACAGCGGGGAATCCGAAGTGGGCCATCACGCCCCCGGACACCACGCTCGCGACGGCGGCGATCATCCAGTTCAGCGAGTCGGCGAGTCCCTGGCGGCGGACCTTCCGCGCGGAATCGGGTCCCGTGGACAGCAGAGTGCTGGCCGCCACGAAGGCGAGGCACCAGCCGAGGCCCAACAGGTAGAGCGCGATCCCGAGCCAGGCGCCCGTCCCCGGACCGAGCCCGGCGAGCAGGCCGGCAGCGAGGAGGACGGCGCCTCCGGCGGCGATCACCGGACGCTCGCCGAAGCGGTCGCAGAGGCTGCCGACCAGCGGAGAGAGCGCGAACATCCCGAGCGTGTGCGCCCCCATGATCGCCCCGAGACCGGTGAGGGAGCCGCCCCCGCCGACGACCCGGACCGGGGTCATGGTCATCACGACCAGCATCCCGGCGTGCGCCGCCGCCATCGAGACGACCCCCAGCCGAACCCGGCGCCGGGCGCCGGCGCCCTCCTCCGGGGAATCCGGCGTTCTTCGGGCGCCCGGAGAGGCGGCGCGGTCCGTCCGGAGCGAGCGCAATGCGCGGAGCGACCGGCTGCGGAAGAACAGCAGGCCCGCCCCCGCGAACAACAGCGACGCGGCCAGATAGGCGAGCGGGATCGGTTCCCCGCCGCCGACCGCCGCGAAACGCTCGATCCAGCTGAAGATCACCGGGGCGGCGAAGCTGCCCGCAACCGCCACCCACACCACGAGGCCGATGGCGCGCCCGCTCCGGTGCGGCGGGACCAGCAGCACCGCGGCGTAGCGGGTCAGGTGATAGGCAGCGTAGCCGGCGCCGAGCAGCAGGCTGCCGCCGAGATAGAGGCCGAACCAGTCGCCGTGGAGGGCCGCCGCAGCGGGGGCGAGGCAGGCCAGCGCCGCCACCGAGAACCCCAGGGCGAGGGCGGACGGGCGGCCGAGGCGCGGAATGAGCCAGGAAAGCAGCGGAGCGCCCCCGGCCACTCCGAGCACGAGCGCAGCGTTCGGGACTCCGATCCACCCGGAACCGGAGAGGTACCGCCCGGCGAGCACCGGGGTCACGGTGATGACGAGCAGATACGCGGTCGAAGCGAGGACCGCACCGGCGAGCAGGACGAGGAAGGCCCGCGCCGGGCGGGGGCTTCCGGCGGACCGCCGCGGCCGCACTACTCTTCGGCTTCGGTGCGCAGGCGGGCGTCGAGACCCGTCAGCGCCTGACGCACCGGGCCGGCGAGGCTCTTGCCGCTCGCGAGCGCTTCGCGATCCTCCGGGGCGAGGCCCAGCGCCGCCGCCCGCTCGATCAGTTCCTCGAGCGCATCGTCCTCGGGACCGACCTGCCAAGCGCCCGCAACCAGCTGGAGATCGTGGAGGTGGGCGGCGCCCGCTTCCTGGACTCGCTCGCGGTAGGAGAGCACTTCGGGCAAAACGAAGTCGTCGAACGATCCCACCACCTCGAAGACCGGCCGTCGCAGCTCGGCGGGCGGGGCCGGGAGAACCGGACTGGGGAAGGCGGCAACGGCGTCGAAGTAAGGCCAGAAGCGGCTTCCCTCGCGGGGGACCCCGGCAACGGCGGCATAGGCGGCGAATCCGGTTTCGGATCGGCTCCGATCTCCGGCGAGGGCGAGGCGGGCGCTTCGGCGAAGGGCGGCGGCGGCGGGGTCGCCGAGATCGGCGGCCACCAGCACGATCCCGTCGAAGGTGTCCCCGTCGGACGAAGCTGCGTAGCGGGCGAGGCCGCCCCCTTCCCGGTAGCCGAGCAGCAGGGTGCGCTCGGGATCGAGAGCCAGTCGGGGGCGGATCTGGTCGAACATGAGCCTCGCGAACGCCTCGGTGAGTCGATGGGCTTCGGGGCCGGCCCCGAGGCCGGCACGGTCGAAGCTGGCCCAGGCGAAGCCCTGGTCGAGCGCCCACCAGCCGACGAGATCGTCGAGTTCCGTCTCTCCGGTGCCGAGCTCGGCGCCGCCCAGGCCCCGCCGGATACCCCCGAGCCCTCGATGGGCGCCGATCACCAAGGCGCCGTTCCAGTCCGGCGGGCGGGCAGGATGACGAAGGACGAAGCGCCGCGGCGGTTCCCCCGGTGGGAGCCCGCGGCCGGGAGGAACCGAAGCCACGATCCCCTGGGTCACGAGAGCGTCGCCGTAGGAACGGCCGGGGAGGAGGGTTTCGCGGCCGCCGTGGATATAGAAGTGGAGGCGCGCGTCGCAGGCAGAGAGCGCAACGACCCCGACGAAAAGCGCAGCAAAACGGGCCGCCAAGAGAAAAGCGACCCGGAGAAAAAGCCCCGGGGTCCCTCGGAGGCCGTTCGACCTCATCGCAGTGCGAAGCGCCGGCGGCGGGCGCTCAGGGCGCCGCGGCCGCCAAGGGTCAGCCCCGCTTCTGCAGCTCTCGGTAATCAGGACCCCGGAAGCCCGTCCGCTGGGTTCCCGGCCCCGGCGCGGATGCGGATCAGGAAACTCCGTTCCCGCTCCCGTTCGGGGCCGAGAAAGGAAAGTCGTCCGGCGGTGCGCTCATTTCCGACCCCCTTTTCCGAATGGCGGTTGCGTTGCGTACCCCTATTTATATCGCGGCGCGACGGCTTTGTCAAACAGCGGCGGGGCGCCCCAGCCGGCTGTCCCCTTTCAGCGCGCGGACAGGTTCCCGTGGACGATCCGGCCCTCCACCATGGTGGCGAGGATCCGTTCGCGCATGGTGAAGAGCAGTTCGGGGTCGTCCTCGAGGGCGTCGAGTCCGGAAAGGTCGAGGACCACGAGATCCGCCAGCTTACCGGGCTCGAGACTCCCGCGCCGATCCTCGTCGTGGGTCAGGAAGGCACCGTTCCAGGTATAGGAGCGCAGCGCCTCGGCGATGGTGACCGTCTCCTCGGCCCCGTGGACCACGCCGGACTTCTGATCCTTGCGGGTGAGCAGGGCGTAAAAGCCCATCCACGGGTCGTGGGTGGTCACCCCGTAGTCGGATCCCGAGGCCATGACCACTCCGGAGCGCAGGTAGCTGCGGAACGGCTGCAGGCGCGCCATCCGCTCGGGGCCGGAGTTCGCCGCGAACGAGAAACCCTGCTGCCAGTTGAACACCGGGTTGGTGGCCGCCACGATGCCGTAGCGGGCCATGTCCTCGAGGACGCGGGTCTTCGGCTCGATCGGGAAGTACGCGTGGATGACGCTCCAGCGCAGGTCGGGCGGAACGCCTTCAACGGCCATTTCGTCCAGCAGTTTCATGTAGAGGTCCACGGTCTGGCGCATCGCCTGGTCGCCACAGCTGTGGGTGTGGAGGTCCCAGCCGTGGCTGCGGATCGCCCGGTACTGAGCCTCGCGCTCGGGGTAGCCGGCGACCACTGGGTTTCCCAGATTTCGCTCGCCTTCCAGCTCGTCCCACATGTGGAACGGCTCGGACATCCAGGCACTCCTCGTCCCCACGCCCCCGTCGCCGTACACCTTGACCCCGCGCCAGCGGAGGAACCGGTCGCCGAGATCGTTGATCCGGAGGGCGCCGAGGTGGGCGGAAATCGCCTCCGGCGCGTGGGTATTGAAGGTGCCTTCGTACACCGCAGCGATCCGCAGGCGCAGGTCCCCGCGGTTCGCAGCTTCCTGGTACACCCTCATGTTGTGTCCCATGCGGGAGGAGGGATCCACGATGGAGGTGACTCCGAGGGAGAGCAGTTCGGCGACGCCGAGCCGGACGCTCTCCACCTCGTCTTCGAATGCGGCCGGCGGCGGCCGCTGGGTCACCAGGCGGGAGGCACGGGAGCCGAGGAAGACGCCGGTCGGGACTTCGCGCGTCACCCTCGCACCTTCGACCAGCACCTCACGCGGAGCGCGCAGGATCTGATCCTCGAAGGTGAAGTCTTCCGGGTCGTCGAGCCACCAGGACGGCCAGCTCTCCGGATCGTCGTCAGCGATTCCCATGCGTCGGAACACTTCGGTGTTCACCGCGACGCCGCGGTACACGCGATAGAGCGCTACCGGATTGTCGGGGGCGGCTTCGTCGAGCTGCCAGCGGGTCACCATCTCCGGGTACTTGAACTGATCCCAACGGCGGCCCTCCACCCACTCGCCGGGAGCGTGGGCTCCGGCGGCGAGGCGCGCCCGCACCGCTTCCAGGATGTCCTCGGCCGAGGCGGCGTAGCTGAGCTCCACACCCTCGGCGATGTCGCGCCCGAGGGGAAGGAAGTGGATATGGGAGTCCTGTAGACCGGGAATGACCGTCCTGCCGGCGAGGTCGGCGGTTTCGGTGTTCGGGCCGGCGAGGGCGGCTACTTCTGCCGCGGTCCCCACCGCGACGACCCGGCCGTCCTTGATCGCGAGCGCCTGGACGATGCGGTCTTCGGCGTCCACGGTACGGATCTCGGCCCCGGTGAGCACCAGGTCCGGTTCGGGGTACCACTGCGCCGCCGCCCCAGCCGGGAACAGGGAAATCGAGAAGAACGCGGCGAGCCGGCGAAACATGATCCTTCGCAGACTATATCTAGCTGTGACCTTGCGGATCGGCATGTGAGCCCGATGCCGACAGCGCGATACCCTGCTCTTTTTCTACGGAGAAGTCCCATGCGTTCGACCTGCCTGCTCTCCGCTGCCGCGCTGCTCCTCGGCGCCTGCGGCGTCTCGGCCCCCGAAATCGGCGGGCCCGCCGACCTGGTGATGCTCGGCGGCCGGGTGGTGACCATGGACCCGTCGCTTCCGGAGGCGGAAGCGCTGGCAGTCCGGAACGGCCGGATCGCCGCGCTCGGCGGGACCCGGGAGATCGAGGCGACGATCGGTCCCGAGACCGAGGTGATCCAACTCGACGGACGGTTGGCGATTCCGGGGTTCATCGAGGGGCACGGCCACTTCATGGGGGTCGGGAACGCGCAGCGGATCCTCAAGCTCGGGGAAGCCGCGCACTGGAACCGGATCGTGGATCAGGTCGCCGAAGCGGTCGCGACGGCGTCCCCTGGGAGCTGGATCGAAGGCCGCGGCTGGCATCAGGAGAAGTGGGACGAGGTTCCCCCCGGAGCCGTGGAAGGACTGCCCCACCATCTCGGGCTCTCGGAGATCTCCCCCGACAACCCGGTGCTGCTCCGCCATGCGAGCGGGCACGCTGCCTTCGCCAACGCCCTCGCCATGGAGCTGGCCGGAATCGACCGGAGCACTCCCGACCCGCCGGGAGGCACGATCGTGCGGGATTCCGAGGGCAACGCCACCGGGGCGCTCCGGGAGACCGCCCAACGGCTGGTCGCCCGCGCCCGGGACCGGGTGATGGCGGAACGGAGCGAAGCGGAACAGCACGCCGAGCGCGAGCTGCAGTTCGAACTGGCGGCCGAGGAATCGCTGCGCAAGGGCGTCACCAGCTTCCAGGACGCCGGGGCCTCGTTCGAGACGATCTCCTTCTTCCGCGAGATGGCCGAGACGGGCCGGTTGCCGGTCCGGCTCTATGTGATGGTGCGGGGCGAGTCCAACGAGGAGCTCGACGCACGGCTCTCCGAATTCCGGATGGTGCACCACGCCGACGGTCTTCTGACCGTGCGTTCCATCAAGCGGCAGGTGGACGGCGCGCTCGGCGCGCACGGCGCTTGGCTGCTCGAGCCGTACGACGACATGCCCGCGAGCTCCGGGCTCGTGATCGAGGAAGTGGAAGACATCGAGGAGACCGCGCGGATCGCCATCCGGCACGGGTTCCAGGTGAACACCCACGCGATCGGGGATCGCGGGAACCGGGAGATCCTCGACGCCTACCAGCGCGCCTTCGAGGCGGCGAATGTTTCCGGAGCGGAGCTGAGGTTCCGGATCGAGCACGCGCAGCACATCCACCCCGACGACATCCCGCGCTTCGGAGAGCTCGGCGTGATCGCCTCGATGCAGGCCGTGCACGCCACCTCGGACGGCCCCTGGGTGCCCGAGAAGCTGGGCGGCGAACGAGCGCGGAGCGGAGCGTATGTCTGGCGGTCGCTGCTCGATTCGGGCGCAGTGGTGACGAACGGGACCGACGCTCCGGTAGAGGACCTCGACCCGATCCCCAGCTTCCATGCGACGGTCACTCGACAGCTCCCCGACGGGAGCCGGTTCCATCCCGAACAGGCGCTCAGCCGCGAAGAGGCGCTCTACTCGTACACCATGGCGAACGCGTTCGCCGCGTTCGAGGAGGATGTCAAGGGGAGCCTCACCCCTGGCAAGTACGCGGACATCGTGGTGCTGTCGAAGGACATCCTCAGCGTGCCCGAAGACGAGATCCCGGACGCCGAGGTAGCGTTGACCATCGTGGGCGGGCGAGTGGCCTACCGGGCCGACGAGTAGCCGTGCGCTTCGCCACTCTCCTCGTCCCCGGACGGGGCGAGACCCCCGCCCTGATCTCCGCGGACGGGACCCGATACCACCCGCTGCCCGGACCGGAGCCGCTCGCGGACCGGCTCGACGGGCCCCTCCCCCGACTCCGTCCGGACTGGAGCGCAGCTCCCCTCCTCTCCGGAGTCCGGTTCGCCCCGCTGATCCCGCGGCCGGGGGCGGTGTGGTGCGTAGGGCTCAACTACGAGGACCACCGCCTCGAGACCGGGCGGGCGAAGGCCGCCTGGCCCACCCTGTTCACTCGGTTTCCGGCGTGCCTCCTCGGCCACCGGGAGCCGCTCATGCGGCCGGCGGTCTCGCGGGAGCTCGACTACGAGGGCGAGCTCGCCGTGGTGATCGGCAGGACCGGCAGGCATATCTCCGAGGCGGCGGCGCTTGACCAGGTGGCCGGGTACGCCTGTTTCGACGACGGCTCGGTGCGGGACTACCAAGGGCACAGCAGCCAGTTCGGGCCAGGGAAGAACTTCTTCCGCACCGGCGCCCTCGGACCCTGGCTGGTCACCGCCGACGAGGTTCCCGATCCTCAGGACCTGTCCATCGAGACTCGGCTGAACGGAGAGGTGATGCAGCGGAGCCACACCTCGCAGATGACCTGGAGCGTCCGCGAGCTGATCGCCTATCTCTCCCGGATCACTCCCCTCTTTCCCGGGGATGTGATCGCCACCGGTACCCCTTCGGGGATCGGAGCGGCCCGCGACCCGCAGCGGTTTCTGAAGCCGGGAGATGTGGTCGAGGTGGAGATCGGGGGAATCGGGACGCTCCGCAACGGAGTGGTGGACGAGGCGGTTGCGTGACGAAGCCGCCGATGCCGGAAAACGGCAGGAAGGTGGCGGGCAGCGCTCCAACAGCGGGAAAGAAGAAGTAGCGGGGAGGGGATCCCCCCTCCCCGCGAAACGGGCGGAGAGAATCGCGCCAGCGATTCCCCGCCGCCTGGCTGGGGAAGAAGCGCCCGCTCCAACGAAAAGACGCCCGAGACCATCGTCGTACGAAGCCGCCGCAGGGCGCTTCTCACCCAGCCCAGTCCCAGGGGTGGGGTGCGGGGAGGGGATCCCCCCTCCCCGCGAAATGGGCGGAGAGAATCGCGCCAGCGATTCCCCGCCGCCTGGCTGGGGAAGAAGCGCCCGCTCCAACGAAAAGACGCCCGAGACCATCGTCGTACGAAGCCGCCGCAGGGCGCTTCTCACCCAGCCCAGTCCCAGGGTGGGGTGCGGGGAGGGGATCCCCCCTCCCCGCGAAATGGGCGGAGAGAATCGCGCCAGCGATTCCACTCCGCCTGGCTGGGGAAGAAGCGCCCGCTCCAACGAAAAGACGCCCGAGACCATCGTCGTACGAAGCCGCCGCAGGGCGCTTCTCACCCAGCCCAGCCCCAGGGGTGGGGTGCGGGGAGGGGATCCCCCCTCCCCGCGAAACGGGCGGAGAGAATCGCGCCAGCGATTCCCCGCCGCCTGGCTGGGGAAGAAGCGCCCGCTCCAACGAAAAGACGCCCGAGACCATCGTCGTACGAAGCCGCCGCAGGGCGCTTCTCACCCAGCCCAGCCCCAGGGGTGGGGTGCGGGGAGGGGATCCCCCCCTCCCCGCGAAATAGGCGGAGAGAATCGCGCCAGCGATTCCCCGCCGCCTGGCTGGGGAAGAAGCGCCCGCTCCAACGAAAAGACGCCCGAGACCATCGTCGTACGAAGCCGCCGCAGGGCGCTTCTCACCCAGCCCAGTCAGTAGCCGCGGTTCCGGTTAACCACATTCCGGAGCCTTCGCCCGGCGAAGTGGCGGGCCAGGTTGTCGAGGGCGATGCGGAAGACCTCGGGGACATAGCGCTCGATGTCGTCGGCTCCGACATGCGGGGTGAGGATCAGGTTCGGGGCATTCCAGAGCGGGCTCTCGGGGGGATGGGGTTCGGGCCAGGCCACATCGAGGAAGGCGCCGCCGAGCCGGCCGCTCTCGAGCGCCGCCGCCAAGGCCGGCTGGGAGATCAACCGGCCGCGCCCGAGATTCACGACCCCCGCACCTTCGGGAAGGAGGGCGATCTCGCACTCCCCCAGGATTTCGCGCGTGTCGGGAGTGAGCGGGGCGGCGAGGACCACATAGTCGGCGCGGGGCAGCGCGCGGTGGAGGTCTCCGGGGGCGAACAGCTCGTCCACGAAGCGATGGGGCCTGGCGGTGCGCCGGACCCCGAGAACGCGCATCCCGAGGGTACGCGCCGCCCGGGCGGCCCCGGTGCCCACCGCGCCGAGGCCGATCACGAGCGCGGTTCTTCCCGGGAGAGTCCCGGTCTGGACCTTCCGCCACTCCCGCCGCCGCTGGTGTGCGAGGAGCTGCGGCAGCCGGGTGTGGAGCGCTACCAGGCCCATCAGGACATATTCGAAGGATTTGCCGGTGTGGACTCCGCTCGCAGTGAGCAGTTGCACCCCGGGCGGCAGCCAGTCGAGCGGGTAGAGGTGATCCACTCCGGCGCCGATGAGCTGGACCCAGCGGAGGTTCGGGGCCCGCGCTCCGAGACCCTCGCGCGGGAATTTCCAGCCGACCAGCACCTCGGCGTCGCGCACGCCCGCGAGGAAACCCGCCTCGTCGTCCGAGTAGCTGGGACGCAGGCGGGCGAAGGTCTCCGGGAAGGCGCGGCCGGCCGCTTCGAACCGTTCGCGATCCAAGCGGTAGTAACCCCCCTCTCCCGGATCGGTAGCGAAGTGGATGCGGAGGGTTTCTGGAGTCACCGGCTCACCTCACCGGTCCGGAGGCCCGGAAGCGAAGACGCCGGGCCGGCGATGTCCGGAACGGGTGAGCTAGAAGAACGCTTTCTTCTCCACCACATAGATCCGGTGGAACTCTTCGTCGCTCTTCGTCAGGAAGATGATGAACTCGACCAGGGCGATCACGCCGGTCGCGATGTTCGGCAGAAATGCCAAGATCCAAGTGAAGAAGAGTCCGACCGTATTCACCAGCAGGAAGATGGCTCCAATGCCCGGCCGGCCGAGATAGAACTTGTGGGCGCCGAACCACCCGAGGAAGAAAGCGAGGATGGCGGCGGTCGTTCGGTTCGGCGACGCGGATCCTGTCGATCGGGGTGCGGGCGGCGGTGGAGATGCGGGCGCGGGCGGCGGTGGAGATGCGGGAGGAAGGGGTGGAGTGGAATCGGTCATGGTAGAAGTTTCCTCGTTCCCGGAGGAGGCGGCGACGGTACCACGGCGGGGACGCCCCGCGCAGCAGACTCCTGACCGGGACAGCGGTCGCGGCGGCCCCGCCGAAACGGAGACAATCCGCTGCCATGACCCCTCCGAAAAATCCCCCTTCCCACAACCCTCCCTCTCTCCCCGGCCCTTCGCCGGGGCCGGCGCGCCTAGCTTGGAACCGCCGCCGGTTCGTCGCTGGGCTTTCGGGACTCGGGCTCGGATCCACCCTCCTGCCAGGCACCCTCACCGCCTGCGCCGGCGATTCCGAAACGGTCACGGTAGGCATGTTGCGCAACGCGCAGCGGCTCGCCGGGCTCGATCTGGGCGACGACGAACTCGCGGCAGTCGCCGAGCGGCTGAACGGTGAACGCAGTTCGATGGACTCCTACCGCGGCATCCGCGAGCCCGAGATCGAGAACCACTTGCCGCCGTCTTTCGTCTTCCATCCGCTGCCGCCGGGGAAGCCCATGCCGGAGATTCCGGAACCGGCGAGCGGGCTCCGCTACTCGAAGCCGACGATAGCGCGGCCGGAGTCCGAAACCGACCTGGCGTTCCTTCCGGTGACCCATCTCGCCCGGCTGATCGAATCCCGCGAGCTCACTTCCAGCGAACTCACCGAGCTGTATCTGGCGCGCCTCCGGGAATTCGATCCCGTCCTGCACTGCGTCGTGAACCTGACCGAGGACCTCGCGCGCCAGCAGGCGGCGCGCGCCGACGAGGAGATCGCCGCTGGCGGCTACCGCGGCCCGCTGCACGGCATCCCCTGGGGCGCGAAGGATCTGCTCGCCGTCCGCGGCACGAAGACGACCTGGGGCGCCTCGCCGTACCGCGAGCAGACGATCGATGAGGACTCGACCGTCTATCGCAAGCTGACCGAAGCCGGCGCGGTGCTCGTCGCCAAGCTCACCATGGGGGCGCTCGCACAAGGGGACCGCTGGTTCGGCGGCCGAACCCGAAACCCCTGGAACACCGAGCAGGGATCGAGCGGCTCTTCCGCGGGGCCGGGTTCGGCGACCGCGGCCGGCCTCGTCGGATTCTCGATCGGAACCGAGACCCGGGGCTCGATCATCTCACCCTCGACCCGAAACGGGATCACCGGGCACCGCCCGACCTTCGGGCGGGTGAGCCGGGCGGGAGCGATGGCGCTCTCCTGGACGATGGACAAGATCGGGCCGATGTGCCGGAGCGCCGAGGACTGCGCGCTGGTGTTCGAGGCGATCCGCGGCGCGGACGGCCTCGATCGGGCGGTCCACGACCCGCCCTTCGGCTGGGACGCGAGCGCCGACCCGACTGCGCTCCGGGTGGGATACGACCGGGCAGCGGTGGAAGATGCCATCGAGGACGATCCGGAAAATCCGGAACGAACGGCGGCGGCGCGGACCGCGCAGGCCAACACCCGGGCGGCGATCGAAGTACTCCAGGGGATCGGGGTGCGCATCACTCCGTTCGAGCTGCCGGAACTCGGCTGGGAGGACCTCGGCTTCGTACTGACCACCGAATCCGCCGCAGCGCACGACGCGCTGACCCGAAGCGGGGCCGACCTCGCGATGAAGCAGCCGCCCGAAGAGAGCCGCTGGCCCGACTCGTTCCGCCTGCACCGCTTCGTACCGGCAGTGGAGTACATCCAGGCGATGCGGGTGCGCACCCGCATCATGCGGGAGTTCGATGAAGCCCTGGGCGATCTGGACCTGTTCCTCGGCTCCCGCCTGGGACTCACGAACCTGACCGGACACCCCGAGGTCTCGATGCCGAACGGCTATCACCAAGGCTCGCCGACGAGCCTTCGGATGACCGGCAAGCTCTACGGAGATACCGAGATCCTGACCCTCGCCCACGCCTACCAGCAGGCGACGGACTTCCACCTCCGCAAACCGCCGGTGGGCGGCTGACCGCCGCGCCGCGACAGACCGCAAGACCCCCGCAGGAAAGACCCCTAAAGGGGCGAGCCCGAAGGCGAGAGCCGCGATGGAGACGGGGGGAGAGCCTGCCAGGCTCTCCCCCTTCCCCGCGTCCTACATGTACGCGGTCGGATTCGCGGCGATCCGGCGCACGCCGGCGAGCAGCCGGTCCACTTCGTGGGGCATGTTGTAGATGTGGGTGGAGGCGCGCACTGCGTTCAGGTTTCCGGTGCCCATGGTGCGGATGAACACTCGGTCATGGTCAAGGATGGCCTGCTGCACATTCTCCATCGGCAGGTCGTGGACCGAGAAGAGGGTCAGGCCGGCTGCGAGTTCATCGCTCGAAGAAGTCCACAGCTTCACTCCGGGAATCTCCGCGAGACCCTCGCGGAGACGCCGCGAGAGCATCTGCACCCGGGCCTCGATGCGATCCTTGCCGATGACATTCTGGAACTCCACCGACTTCACCATGGCGAAGGCGCTCGGCACATGGCGCTGGCCGGTGTTCTCGAACTTCCGCGAGTCCTCGTAGAAGCGGCGCTCGCCGTCCTCGCGGTAGGAGCCGGCACCGATGAGCGGCCAGACATCGCCGATGGTGTCCCGGCGGATATAGGAGAGACCGGTTCCGGTCCCCGCCATCAGCCACTTCTGGCCCGCGCCGGCGTAGTGGTGGCAACCCGCCGAGTGCATGTCGAGGGCGATCATCCCGAGGGGATGGGCGCCGTCCACCGAGAGCAGGATGTTCTTTTCGGCGCACAGAGCGGAGAGCTCGCGGATCGGCATGAGGAGACCGGTGACATAGGTCAAGTGGCTCACCATGATCGCCCGGGTGCGAGGGCCGATCGCCTTCTCGTAGATCGAGACGATCTGCTCGCGGCTCTCCGGCGGGGAGGGGACATCCACCCACTCGATGACCACTCCGTACCTCTCCTGGGCGTGTATGTAGGGCTCGATCCCGCCGTTGTGCTCATGGGTGCACATCAGCACCTCGTCGCCCTCACGCCAATCGAGGCCCCGCCCGAAGATGTTCATGCCCTCGGTGGTGCTCCGGGTGTAGGTGACTTCGTCCGGTTCTGCTCCGATGAAGGAAGCCAGCGTCTGCCGGTGTTCGTGCAGCTCGGCGCGACGGTAACCGTTCGTCGGGTCGGCGGCGATCTCGGCATAGACCCGGGCTTCCTCGTCGGCCACCACCCGGGGGTTCGGTCCGAGAGTCCCGTTGTTCATGAAGGCCATCCCGTCCACCACATTGAATTGGGAGCGGACCTTCCACCAGTACTCCTCGCCGGGGTTCGTCGGTGGCACCAGGTCGGTGAGCGGGAGGGGCGGCACCGCGCGCTGGGCCGAGAGAGCGTGCGCCGGGAGAGCAGCCGCACCGAGGGCCGCCGCAGAAGTCCCGAGAAAGCCGCGGCGGGAGAGTTTCGAAGTCGTCATGAGAATCCGCTCCAGAGGGAAAGACCGGAAACTATAGGAACCCTTCGGCTCCTTCAACCGAGAAGCCCGAGCGGCCGAAGCCGAGCCCGGGCGGCGGCGTCAGAATCGGGCCGCGGTGAGAACGATGTCGGCGCGGCTCCAGGCGCGGAGGAACCGGCGCTGGACCCGCTCGGCCTCGTCGGTCTTCCCTTGTGCGCGCAGCGACTGGAGCAGCCCGAACAGCGACCAGCCGTTCTCCGGCCAGTCGCGCAGATCTTCGCGGAAGGCCGCCTCGGCGTGGTCGGCGCGGCCGGCTTCGAGGAGCACCGCACCGAGCGCCTGGCGCATCGGCATGTACCAGGGCGGCGGTTCGGTGTAGGCGAGGTTGTCCTGGATGTGGATCGCTTCCTCGAGCAGGGGAATCGCCTGCTCCGGGTTCTGGTGGCGAGAGATGATGTCGGCCTCGAGCGCAACGGCCGCGAGGCGCAGCATGTCGCGGGCGGAGACCCGGCCCATGCTGGGAAGGTTCTCGTCGGCGGCGATCTCGGTGATGCGCTGCTGGTGTTCTTCGGCGGCCGTGCGGTCTCCTGCCGCCGAGCGGGCCAGCCCGCGGGCGTAGTGCCAGATGGCGGTCTCGAAGAGGTATTCGGCGCGGGGTTCGGGCTCGCTTTCGATGTCGTCCCAGCGGCCGAAGCGGGCCTGGGCGAACAGCGGAATCGAAAGGAAGAGCTGCGAGTAGGACGACTGCTCGATCTGGTTCGGGCTCGTCTGGATCCGCACCTTGTCGCGGAGCTTGTACGCCTGCTGCAGCGCGACCGCGCTCCGTCCCTCGAACTGCGCCGCCGACCAGGCGAAGTGGACATTGTGCTGGTAGGAACGGACCGGATAGCGGCCCTCCTGGTCCGGCATTCCGAGGTAGAGCTCGTCCACTGCGGCGGCGTCGAGGTTGAAATCGGCAGCCTCGTCGTAGTTGCCGGTCTGGATCAGGATGTGAGAACCCATGTGCACCAGATGGGCGGCACCCGGCATCGTGCGCGGCAGTTCCCGCGCGTAGGGGACCGCCCGGAAGGGGTCGTCGGACGCCTCGACCCCGTGGATGTAGTAGTGGATGGCGCCCGGGTGCTGGGAGTCCATGGCCAGGGCTCGCTCGAGCTGCCCGACGAGCCATTCCGTTCCCTCACCGAGCGGCTTGCCCGCGTCGTCCCAGTAGTTCCAGCGGGTGGTGTTCATGTACGAGGCGGCGGCGAGGACCTGCAGATCGAGATCGTCGGGATACGCCTCGGCGAGGGCACGGGCCTTTTCGTGGTAGGCCTGATCGAGCGGCGCGCGCTCAGCGGCCGGGTCTTCGGCGTAGCGGGCGGCGAGCGCCTCGATCATCGCCTGTTCCTTTTCGCTCGCGGAATCGGCGAGTTCCCGAGCGCGGCGGATCGCTTCCCAGGCGGTCGCGAGCTGGTCCTCCGGCGGGGCGCCGTTGTTCAGGTAGGGGCCGTAGGCGAGGGCGCGGCCCCAGTGGGCCATCGGCGAGTCGTCGAGTCGGGCCGCCTCGTCGAAGGATCGCCGCGCTTCCGTCATCCAGAAGGCGTACACCAGGCGAAGCCCCTGATCGAAGTACTGCTGGCCGAGTTCCGAAGCGCCGCTCACCGGAAAGTGCACTACCCCGAGCTTGCCGTGGAGGGGCACCGTCAGGTCGGGAGCCGTCTCCTCGCCGGTCTCCCCGGCAGACCCGGCGAGGCCCGGGGCGGCGAACAGGCCGAGAATCAGCGGAACGGAAAGAAAACGGCGGAATCCAGTCATGGGGAAAACCCTCCTCATTCGGACAGATTGCGGTACAGCACGCGGATGATCGGGTACGCCTGCGCCATGTCCTGCGCCTCGAAGCGGATCGTATCGGGCGCGGTCCGCTCGATTCCGGGCAGCAGCGCGGCGATTTCCGCAAGATCGGTGCGGGTGTAGCGGATCTCGACCTCGACCGGGGTACCGGGGGTTTGCGGCGGATCGGGCAGCTCCCGAAGTGCCCGCGCCGCCGCTTCCCGGATGCGGGGCGCGGTCACCTCGGGATGGAGCAGATCGGCGGTGGTGCGCCGGATGGCCCGCTTCACCGCCACGAATTCGACGCCCTGCCAGCGCTCGCCGAGTTCCCGGACGAACGCTTCGTCACCGGTGGCCAAGGCGACCGGCACTCCGTGGTGCGCGGCGAGCAGAGCGTTCAGGTCGCCTTCGCCAGCCGGTTCGCCGGCCACCCGGATTTCGCGAATCGAAGCGCCCGACCCGGTGTGGGCCATCAGCCCGTCCGGATTTCCGGCTCTCGCGTGGTAGCCGATGAAGAAGACCGCGTCGAATGTGCCGTCGAGCCCCTGCATCATGCCGTAGGACTTCGCGTTGTGGCTGATGAGCCGCGCCGGAGGGAGGAGATCCTCCACCCGCACATTCCGCATGCTCCCGTGGCTGTCGTTCACCAGGATCTCGACGGCGCCGGCATCGAGCGCTCCCTGGACGGCGGCATTCAGATCGCTCATCATCAGGTCTCGGCCGCGGGAGTATTCGGCGCCCGACGCCGAGGTCATCTCGGAGTGCGCGATGCCGCTGATGCCCTCCATGTCCACCGAGAGGAAGACTCGGAGCCCCTCCTGCCGCGCTGTCGGCAGCGAGCTGCCCGGCAGCGGCAGGAGCGCGAGGCCGAGGACGGCGAGGTGCGGCACCGCGCGCCCCACTCCGGGGATCAGCAGCCCGGTTCGCGGAGCGAATCGAGCATCTCGTGGGCCACGACCGCCTGCGCTCCGTCGGGATCGAGCTCGAGATAGCGCTCGAAAGCGGCGATCGCTCCCTCTCGGTCTTCCTGTCGGGCCTTCACCATCCCGAGCTGGACGAAGGCAGGAGCGAAATCGGGATCGGCGACGGTGGCCCGCTCGTAGAACTGGTCGGCGAGATCTTCGCGGCCGGCGTTCGAGGCGTACACCGCATAGTTGAATAGATGCAACGCGTTGCCCTCGACGAGTTCCATCACCCGGTCGAAAGCGGCGATCGCCTCCTCCCACTGCTGCATCCGGCCGTGGAGGTCGGCCACGGCGAGCAGCCCCTCCGCCATGCCGGGGCCGAGCTCGTGCGCCGTCTCGTAGGCCTCGATGGCGGCGGGATAGTCATCCATCTGCTCGAGGGTGGCGGCGAGGTTGAAATGAGCGGGGCCCGACCGGGGCTGCAACTCGATGAAGCCGCGGAACTCGGCGGCCGCGGCCGGGAAGTCTTCGACCTCGAAAGCCTCCTGGGCGGCAGCGAGGTGCTGTTCGGCGCGCATGGAGTCGGCCTGGCTGAGCACCCCCTCGGGAAGCGGTTGCAGGACCTCGTCGATGTAGGCCTGGCCGCCGTTGGTGACCGAAACCATCGCCTGGAGCGGCTGGTAGCCGTCGAGTTCGAAGGCGACCCGGTAGTTCTCCACCCGCACTCCGGCGCGGAGGAACTCTCCCTTCTCGTTCGTCTCGAGCCGGATGGGCCGGCCGCCGCCGTCGAGGAGCACGATCTGGATCCGGACTCCGGCGAGCGGCTCGCCGTCGGGGTCCACGATCGTGCCCCGGATGGCGCCCCGCTGCGCGAACGCGGACGAGGCGGCGGCGAAGAGGAAGAGGAGGAAGACGCCCGCCCGAACCGGCAGCCGCAGCGTCAGGCCACCGCGGCCCGGACGACGACCGGAGTTGCCAGAACTGCCAGCCGGACCTGGACTCTGCACGACGGTGATCCCTCCTGCCGGGGCTTGGAACCCCCTTCGGGAGGGGCGCCCATTCGAACCGGCGAACGAGTATAGCCCCGCCCCCGCAGCGCGCGAAGCGGCTGGTCAGCCGTCGGTCCGGGAGGCCGGCGGCCCGGCACTCTCGGCCAGGTCCGCGGCGAGGGCGGCACGCTGATCGGGGGTCAGTTCGGCTTCGGCGGCGAGGGCGGGAAGGTCGGAGCCCACCGCGGCCGGCGCCCTGCCCCCGGTATCGAAACGGAGGTACTGGACCGAGGAGAGCCGGTCGCCGCCCACCTGCCGAGGGTCGTACTGCGCCCGCACCCGCACCCCGTCGTCGAGCCGCAAATAGAGGTGGTCGACGAGGCCGAGCCACTCCCGGAGCAGACGGTCGCGCCGCGCCGGGTCGTCTATCTCGATGAGCAGCGTGGCGCCGATCTCTCCGGGGCCGCCGAGCACCTCGTTGTAGGTGGAGATCTCGTGGCGGATGTCCGATTCGCGCACCATGCGCTCGACGCGGACCATTTCGAGGACCTGGTACCGCATCGTCTCGTGGTTCTCGAAGAGGAAGGTGAGGAAGGCCCCCACCGGGACGCGGCGACGGTCCTTGGCCGCCATCGCCGAAGCTCGGATCGCCGGGCGCTCGTCGGCATAGGTCTCGTAGTCGAGGATCTCTTCACGCCGGACCGGACGGCCGGCGCGTTCGGCCGCGGGCAGCGACGAGGAATTCACGGAGGACTCAACGGCCTTTCCCGGCCGCCCCCGCACTCCGCGATTCGTCCGGAGATCCTTCCGCAGGTCCTTCCGCAGGGGGTTCTTCGGGGGGCGGCAGCTTCTCCTCGAATCCGTCCGGCCGATAGGCGCGGGCGAGGACGGTCATGGGGTGGAGCGGCTTCTTCCCGGCGTGCTGCTCGAACTGGACTGCCGCGAGCGGGCAGTCGGTGGACCAGACCTCCGCGCCGGCATCCTGCATCGAGGCGAACGCCTTGCGCCCCGCTTCGCGGGAAGCAGCGAACCCCTCGGTCTTCATGGCCCAGGTCCCGTCGTGGCCGGAGCATTCGAGGGTGGATACCGGAACCACCCCGGGGATCTTCCGGATCAGGTCGCGGGCGCGCATCCCCACCCCCTGCGCCCGAAGATGGCAGGGGGCGTGGTAGGCGACCCGGCCGCCGGGTGTCGAACGGAACCGAGTGCTGAAGCGCTTCTCGCGGCGGATGTTCCAAAGGTGCTCCGAGGGATCGCGGACCGCCGCCGCCAGCTGTCGGGCGCGCTCCTCGTCCTTCGGCTCGACCAGGACCGGGTACTCCTTGCGCATCAACATGGAACAGGTGGGATTCACCACGATCACCAGCGCTCCGGCCGCTACGAAGGGCGAGAGGAGATCGAGGTTCCGGCCCGCGGCACGCTGCAGGGCCTCGAGATCTCCGGATTCCCAGGAGGGCATCCCGCAGCAGCCGAGCCCGGCCACGCAGTCGGTCTCCACCTGGTTCTCGTCGAGCACCGCCAGCGTGTCCTTGCCGATGTCGGGCTCGTTGTTCTGGACATAACAGGTGGGGAACAGCACCGCTTCCCGCTTTCCGGCCGGCGCCGGGCGGCAGCGCGCCGCCCAACCGTCGAACGATTCGGAAGCGAACGGAGGCAGCAGCTTCTCCCGGTGGATTCCGACGAGCTTTTCGAGGCAGTACCGCGCCGGCTTCGTGTTCTGGAGGGCGGCGGCGAAGGCCGGGGTCCGGCGCTGGATCCGGCCGGTCCGGTCGGGGTTCGTCAGCAGAGCGCTGCGGAGTGCGCCGCGGCCCGAAGGGGGTGCTTCGCGTCGGCGAACCGCGGCGTGGCGGTGGACCAGATTCGGAAAGTCGAGCTGGAATTCGTGCTCCTTGCCGGGGGTGTAGGGGCAGGCGAATTCGCACTGCTTGCACTGGAAACACGACGAGAGCACCGTCTGCTGCTCGCTCCCGGTCAGGGAACGGGGGTCGCCGTCCCGCGCCTCGTCGATGATCTGGAACAGATCCTTGAAGGTGTCGCAGTACTTGAAGCACATCCGGCACCCGTGGCAGATATCGAAGGCGCGGTCGAGTTCCGAACGCAGGCTCGCCGGGTCCCAGTAGCGTTCTTCCCGAGGGTCGTACGAGAGGTCCTTCCCCGGCAGAACCGAAGGCGGCGCTCCGGAGGGAGGAACCCGGCTCACTGCGGCGCTGCGAAAGCTCCGGACGGCAGAGTCGAGAACCGCAGCGAAACAGAACCGGGGGCAGCCGCCGCGGCTCCTCCGGAGCGGCTCTCAGGGAACCTCTCCGGCGTCCTCACTCTCCCCACTCAGCTCAGATCGTCCAGCAGGCGCTGGAACCGGCCGGCATGAGACTTCTCGGCCTTGGCGAGCGTCTCGAACCAGTCGGCGATTTCGGAGAAACCCTCTTCGCGGGCGGTCCTGGCCATCCCGGGATACATGTCGGTGTATTCGTAGGTCTCACCGGCGACCGCGGCGGCGAGGTTCTGGGCGGTGTCGCCGATGGGCAGATCGGTGGCGGGATCTCCCACCGGCTTCAGATAGTCGAGGTGGCCGTGAGCGTGGCCGGTCTCGCCTTCCGCGGTCTCGCGGAAATTTCCGGCGACCGCCGGATAGCCCTCGATGTCCGCCGCCTTCGCGAAGTAGAGGTAGCGGCGGTTCGCCTGCGACTCGCCGGCGAAGGCGTCCTTCAGGTTCTGATGGGTTCTCGTACCTTTCAGGCTGGCCATGGGTCTCGTTGTCTCTCCGATTCCGCCGAAGCGGAGTTCTGGTCGGGAAGGCGGACGATCGGCGACCCCTGGAACGGCCCTCCCTGGTCCGGGCATCGGGAGTCTATCCGTATCCGATCCCTCCTCCGGTTCCGCCATAATCCGGAGCATGGTGAAGAAGCGCGAAACCCGGGTTCTCACGACGCGCCGTGAGATGTTGGCCGGGGCCGTCGGAACGGCGGCGGTCTCGGCCGCAGCGGTCGGGAGCGCGCAGCAGACCTCCGGACGCGTCCGCCCGCGGGCACCCGAGGACCCCACGAAGATGCAGGGCCGGGTACCGAGCCCGGTGGGAACCCGCTCCGCGTTCGAGACCCCCGAGCGGCTGGTGCGGGTGCTCGAACCCTCTTCTTCCTCGAGAACCCCGCTGCAGTACCTGCAAGGGGTGGTGACGCCCGCCGACCTCCATTTCGAGCGGCATCACGGCGGGGTGCCGACCATCGATCCGGAGCGCTACGAGCTGCTGATCCACGGGTTGGTGGAACGGCCGACGGTCTTTCGGCTCGCCGACCTGAAGCAGTTTCCCGCCGAGTCGCGGCTGCGTTTTCTCGAGTGCTCGGGCAACGGAGGAACCGCCTTCCAGAACCAGGGGCGCCGCCGGGATCTGAGCCCGCAGCAGATGGACGGGCTGACGAGCACCAGCGAATGGACCGGGGTCCCGCTGAAGCTGATCTTCCGCGAGGTCGGGGCGCTGCCCGAAGCCAGCTGGTTCCTCGCCGAAGCGATGGACGCCGCGGTGATGACCCGCTCGGTCCCCATGGAGAAGGCGTGGGACGACGCGATCCTCGCCTATGCGCAGAACGGCGAACCGCTCCGCCCCGAGCAGGGCTATCCGGTGCGGCTGTTCCTGCCCGGGTGGGAGGGGAACGCCAGCGTGAAGTGGCTGCGGCGGCTGAAGCTCGCCGACCGGCCGTTCATGACCCGCGAGGAGACTTCCAAGTACACCGACCCGCTGCCCGGCGGAAAGGCGCGGATGTTCAGCTTCACGATGGATGCGAAGTCGCTGATCACCTTCCCGACCTTCCCCGAGCGGCTCGAGCGGCGAGGGCTCTGGGAGATCCGCGGGATCGCCTGGACCGGGCGGGGGCGGATCACCCGGGTGGAGGTCTCGACCGACGGCGGGGAGCGATGGGAGGACGCCGAACTGCAAGAGCCGGTGCTCCCGAAATGCCATGTCCGTTTTCGCAAGCTCTGGAAGTGGGACGGGCGGGGCGCCACCCTGATGAGCCGGGCGACCGATGAGACCGGCTACCTCCAGCCCACTCGCGAAGAGCTGTGGCGGGCGCGGGGTTCCTACACCCGGTATCACTACAACCAGATCCGCCCGTGGCGCGTGGAGCCGAACGGACAGGTCTTCTTCGCCGGCTGACCGCCCGCGGCGGAAGGCGCCCGGCGCTCCGACGACGGCAGACGACGAAGACAGGCGGCCGCAGAGTTCCCGGAGGCTTGCAGATGCAGGACATCCTCTCCACCAGCCTCCGGCGCGAGCCGCTCCGCCGCGCTTCGCCCAGCGGGAGGTCCCCTGCCCGGCACACCGGACCTGCTGCCCCCCGGAAGCGGGCTTCGCGGCTCGCCGCGGCGGTTCTCACGGCTCTCGGCGGGTGCACGGCAGAAGAGAGCAGCGCGCCTTCCGCCCAGCCGGCGGCAATCGCATCCCAGCCGGCGGCGACCGGACTCGAGTCGGCAGTACCCGCACCGAGTCCGGCGGAACCCACGCCCCCCCGGGCGGTCCCCGGCCCCTGGCCCGAACTCCATCCGGGGATGCCGGGACTCCTGAGCGAAGCGGAGCTCGCGGCGCTGCGGGCGGCGCGGGAACGGGCGCTCGCAGAGATCGCCGATCTGCCCGGGTTCGGCTTCGGAGAGCCGGCCAGTCCGGAACGGATCGCCGCCTGGGACATCGAGATCGGTCCAGACGGGGAAGGACTGCCCGCGGGACGCGGTTCGGTGGAGCGGGGACAGACGCTCTACCGATTGCAATGTGTCCAGTGCCACGGAGCGCAGGGCGAGGGGGCCGACTACGAAGCGCTGGTGGGGAGGGTTCCGGGGGACGCCTTCCCGTTTTCCGAGGACCGCCGCTGGCTCATCACGGTGGGGAGCTACTGGCCCTACGCGACCACCCTCTTCGATTACATCCGGCGGGCGATGCCCCAGGCGGCGCCCGGAACCCTGCCCGCAGACGATGTGTACGCGCTCACCGCCTACATCCTGCAGCTCAACGGGCTGCTCGAGCCCGGCGATTCGCTCGACGCCCGGACGCTGCCCCGGATCGTCATGCCGGCCCGGGACCGGTTCGTCTCGGACGACCGGCGCGGGGGGCCGGAAGTGCGGTGAAACCCGCGAACGACCGAGAGCAGCCTCCCCGGAACGCGTCCCCGAACACGGGCCGGAACCCGAGATCGGCGGCGCCCGATTTCATTCGGGCCGCGATCGCTGCGGACCGGGAGGCGGGGAAACACGGAGGCCGAGTGAGCACGCGATTCCCTCCCGAACCCAACGGCTTCCTCCACATCGGCCACGCCAAGTCCATCGTGCTGAACTTCGGAGTCGCCGCGGAGAACGGCGGGGCGTGCAACCTCCGCTACGACGACACGAACCCCGCGAAGGAAGAGGCGCTCTATGTGGAGTCCATCGCCGAGGATGTGGGCTGGCTCGGCTACCGGCTGCCGGGCCCGGCGTACTTCGCGTCCGACCACTTCGACCGTCTCTACGAGTTCGCCGAGGTGCTCATCCGCCGCGGGAAGGCGTATGTGGACAGCCTGAGCGCCGAGGCGGTGCGCGAGTCGCGGGGAACGCTGGAAACCCCCGGGACCGCGAGCCCCTTCCGTGACCGCGGGGCCGCAGAGAACCTCGACCTCTTCCGGCGGATGCGCGCCGGAGAGTTCGCCGACGGGGCGCATGTGCTCCGCGCTCGGATCGACATGACTTCGCCGAACCTGAACCTGCGCGATCCGACGCTCTACCGGATCCGCCGAGTGCGGCATCACCGGACCGGACACGACTGGTGCATCTACCCGATGTACGACTTCGCCCACGCGCTCTCCGACTCGATCGAGGGGATCACCCACTCGCTCTGCACCCTCGAGTTCGAGGACCACCGCCCGCTCTACGACTGGTGCGTGGCCGAGAGCGGAGCGAATTTCGTCCCCCGGCAGATCGAGTTCGCCCGGCTGAACCTGAGCTACACCGTGCTCAGCAAGCGCCGGCTGTTGCAGCTGGTTACGGCGGGAAAGGTCTCGGGGTGGGACGATCCCCGGATGCCGACCCTCGCCGGGATGCGCCGGCGCGGGATTCCGCCGGCGGCGATCCGCAGTTTCTGCGAACGGATCGGCATCGCCAAGCGCGACAGCACGGTGGACATCGCGCTCCTCGAACACGCGATCCGCGAGGAGTTGAACCGGACGAGCCCCCGGCGGCTGGGCGTCCTCGACCCGGTGCGGCTGGTGGTCGAGAACTATCCGGAAGACGGAGAAGAGTGGTTCGAGGCGGGGAACAACCCCGAAGACCCCGCCGCCGGCTTCCGGCGGATCCCCTTCTCCCGGGAGCTCCTGATCGAACGGGCGGACTTCTTCGTGGACCCGCCCCGGAAGTTCTTCCGCCTCGCTCCGGGGCGGGAGGTGCGGCTTCGCTACGCCTTCCTCATCACTTGCACTGGCTTCGAGCAGGACGGCGAGGGGCGGATCACTTCGATCCGCTGCCGCTCGGACCCGGCGAGCCGAGGAGGGAACGCCCCCGACGGACGGCGGGTGCGGGGCACGCTCCACTGGGTTTCGGCGCGGCACGCGGTACCCGTCGAAGCGCGCCTCTACGACCGCCTCTTCCGGGTGGCAGAACCCCGGCGCGAAGGAGACTTTCTCGAGGATCTGAACCCCGATTCGGTGCAGGTGGTTTCGGCGCGGGTCGAGCCCTCCGTGAGGGAACTCCCGCCCGGCGCGCGGATCCAGCTCGAGCGGCTCGGATACTTCGCCGCCGACTCCCGGGACCATCGCCCCGAAATTCCGGTGTTGAACCGGACGGTGACGCTCCGCGACGCCTGGTCCCGACTGCTGCATCGAAGCGGCTAGTCGTGATCCTCCGTCCCCGGGCGCCCAGGTCGAAATCGCTTCCCGAACGGTCGAAGCGCGCCCTAGGATTCCTGTTCTCCGCTCCGTCTGGAGGCGAATCCTCATGCGCTTTTCGGTTCTGCCGCCCCTCTTGATCCCGCTGCTCACGGGCGCCTCGATGGCGCTCGCCGGAAGCGATCGGCCCGCGAAGGACACGAAACTCGGACGTTCGCCGGTGCTCTCCCGGAACGGAATGATCGCCGCCAGCCAGCCGCTCGCCTCGGCTGCGGGCCTGCGGGTGCTGATGAACGGCGGCAACGCGGTGGACGCCGCGATCACCGCGGCGGCGGTGCTGCAGGTGGTCGAGCCGATGATGTGCGGTATCGGCGGCGACCTGTTCGCGTTCTACTACGAGGCCGAGACCGGCGACCTCCACGGCCTGAACGCCACCGGGCGCGCCGGATCGCGGGCGGATGCCGCCGCGCTCCGCGCCGAGGGGCTCACCCGGATGCCGGGGAGCGGGCCCCGGGCGGTCACCGTGCCGGGAGCGCTCGACGGCTTCGAAGAGCTCGTGCGCCGCTTCGGGACCCGCCCGCTCGGCGAGCTCCTCGAACCGGCCATCCAGTACGCGGAAGAAGGGTTTCCGGTATCCGAGGTCATCTCGGTCCAGTGGAAGGCGGCCGAAGCGCGGCTCGCCCGCCATCCGGCGACTGCGGCGGCGTACCTGGTGGACGGCGAGCGCGCGCCCGAACACGGCGAGGTGTTCCGTTCTCCCGACCTCGCCCACTCGTTCCGAAAGATCGCTGCGGGCGGGGCCGATGTCTTCTACCGCGGCGAGATCGCCGAGGCGATCCACGACTTCATGGAGGAGACCGGCGGATTCGTGACCCGCGAGGATCTCGCTCGGCACGACTCGAGCTGGGTGGAACCCATCAGCACCAGCTACCGGGGGGTGGAGATCTTCCAGATCCCCCCGAATTCGCAGGGATTCGTGGCGCTCGAGATGCTGAACATCCTCGAGGGCTACGACGATCTCCCCTCCCTCGGACACAATTCGGCGGCCTATCTGCACCGGCTCATCGAGGCCAAGAAGCTGGCGTTCGCCGATCGGAACGCCTACCTCAGCGATCCGGAACACATGCGGGCGCCGCTCGAGACGCTCATCTCGAAACCCTACGCGGCGGCG
The DNA here is from genome assembly GCA_963422395.1 of Vicinamibacteria bacterium. GTDB lineage: Bacteria > Acidobacteriota > Vicinamibacteria > Marinacidobacterales > Marinacidobacteraceae. The sequence goes on from OY729431.1 coordinate 2,345,527, forward strand.
CGCCGCTCGGAGATCCGGGCCGACCGCGCAGCGCGCGAAGCGGCTCCCGGGATGACCGACGACGGCGACACCATCTATCTGACGGTGGTGGACCGGGATCGAAATGCCATCTCGCTGATCTACAGCATCTTCGGCAGCTTCGGCTCCGGGCTGGTCGTGCCGGGGACCGGCATCGCGCTGCAGAATCGGGGCACCGGATTCTCGCTCGCAGCGGGGCACCCGAACGAACTGGCTCCGGGCAAGCGGGCGCTCCACACGAACATGCCCGGCATGGCGTTCCGCGATGGCCGGCCGTGGCTCGCCTACGGAGTGATGGGAGGCGACATGCAGCCCCAGGGACACACCCAGGTGCTGCTCAACCTGATCGATTTCGGCATGTCGGTCCAGAAAGCCGGGGAAATGCCGCGCTTCCGCCACGGCGCTTCCGGGGTGGGCATCGAATCCGGGGTGGATTCCGACACGCTCGCGGAACTCACCCGAATGGGCCACTCGGTGATGACTCGCTTCGGCGCCTACGGCGGCTACCAGGCGATCATGATCGACTGGGAGAATGGGGTCCTGCTCGGGGGCTCCGACCCGCGCAAGGACGGCGCGGCCATGGGATATTGAGCCGCCCGCTCGCCGGAGGGATCGGCCGGGGTTCGGACCGCGAATTCCGAGCCGTAGAAATGATCTTGGAATTCGATTTCAAGATTGTAGGATGCCGGGAAGGAATCACTCGATCCGTGCCGCTCGAAAACCCTCCGCCGAGCCTCGGAGGCGAAGCCGCACGCTCGGCCCTGGACCTCTCCGTGGATCGGTCCGGAACGAAGAGCGGTTTCGGCCTGCTCGCCGGCGCCCTGCTCGCCGGCACCCTGCTGGCTTCGTCCCCCGCGGGGGCGCAGACCGAAGAACAGCAGCGGAGCGAGGCGGAGGATCCGGCCGGCGAGGAGCAGCAGGCGGAGTCTTCGGAAACCGAAGGCGAGCCCGCCCTGCCGGTGCTGATCGAGACGGTGATCGTCACTGCGTCACGGGTCGAATCCCCCCTCCTCACCGCGCCGGCGGCGATCGGGGTGCGCACCGAAGACGAGCTCGCTTCCGAGGCGGCCCGCACCTTCGCCGACCTCTTCGAGGGCGTCCCGGGCATCTCGATCCAAGGGAACGCCCGCCGGATCACCGAAGCTCCGAGCATTCGCGGTTTCGCCGACCAGCAGGTCGTCGTGCGCCAGGACGGCGCGCGGCAGAACTTCAACGGCGCCCACGGCGGGCGGTTCTTCACCGATCCGGACCTGCTGCAGCGGGTCGAGGTGCTGCGGGGGGCGAACTCGGCGGTCTTCGGCAGCGGGGCTCTCGGGGGCGTGGTGTCGCTCACTACCCGGAGCGCCCGGGACCTGCTGGAGCCGGGCGAAGATTTCGGCGGGCGCTACCGGGTCGGATACCAGTCGAACGGGCGCGACCTTTCCCAATCGCTCGCGGGCTTCGCGGCGAACGATGCCCTCGACGCGCTCGTCAATCTGACTCTCGGGGGCACCGGGCAGGCGATCCGGGACGGGAACGGGCACGAGATCCCGAACACCGAGGACGAAATCCGAAACGGCATGGTGAAGCTCGGCTGGTCGCCGGGAGCTGCCAGCCGCTGGGAGATCTCCTGGCAGGGCTTCCAGAACGAGGCCGCCGAACCCACGAACGCGAACTCCCTCACCGGAACGCTGGTGGACCGGGACACCCGCTGGAACGGCCTCCGGGCCAGCTTCAGCACCCGTTCCCTCGATTCCGAGTGGCTCGACCTCCGCTTCCTCGGCTACCGGAACACCGTCGGAGTCGAAGAGCAGATGCAGATCCGCCCGCGCCGGGACGAGAGCGCCTTCGAGACGCTGGGCTTCGAGGCCCACAACACCACTCGCTTCGCCTGGGGCTCGGACCTGCGGCTTTCGCTGAGCACCGGCGCCGAGGCCTACCGGGACCGGCAGTCGGGGATCCGTAACGGGGAAGCGCGGCTGCAGTTCCCCGATGCCGACGCCTTCTACGCCGCCGCTTTCGGGTATGCGGAGGCGGAGATCGAGAACCGGCTGCATCTCGCGGTCGGCGTCCGGCGGGACAGCTTTCGGTTGGAGTCGGACCGCTTCGCCGAGCGCCAGGAGGGCCAGACCTCCCCGCGCGTAACCGCCGGGCTGCGCCTCGGCGATACGGCGTTTCTCTGGATCGGCGCTTCACGGGGCTTTCGGGTCCCGAGCCTGACCGAGCTCTACGCCGACGGCGCTCACTTCGAGTTCCCCCTCGGTTCGGGGGTCTCGGTGCTGAATCTGTTTCGCCCCGATCCATCGCTCGGTGCTGAGCGGGGGGTGTCGCGGGAGGCAGGGTTCCGAGGCGGCTTCGGGGCCTTCTCGCTCGACACCAGCTGCTTCGACCAGACGGTGGCCGACTATGTGGACCAGAAAGTGCTCCTCGTCGATCCGGCGTTCCCTCCCGAGCACGACCCGCGCACCGAACAGACCGTCCTGATCGGGTCCACCAGGAACATCTCGCTCGACGCCCGGCTGCGAGGGTGCGAGGGCGCGGCGCTCTACGAGCGCTCCCGCTTCCGGCTGCAGGCGACCGGTTCGGTCCTCGACACCGAGGACGCCGCGACGGGAGCGCCGCTTTCGCGCGCTCCCGCGAACGCGATGCACCTGTCGGCGAGCACCCGCCTGCCCTCGATCGGGCTCGAACTGGGAGCCCGCGCGAGCTTCGCCGCCACCCGAAACCTCTCCGCTGAGGACGGGGAGAACGCGCCCGGTTACCGGGTGATGGATCTCTTCCTCCGCTTCACGCCGGACCGCGGTCCGCTCGCCGGGGTGGACTGGACGCTCGCCCTGAACAACCTGACCGACGAGTACTACGCCGTCTATCCGGCGGTCGTGCCGCAGCCGGGCCGCAGCCTGCGGATCTCCGCTTCCTACCGCTTCGGATTTTCCCGGTGAGGCGCGGGGCTCAGCTCTCCGGGCGGGCCCCCTCGATCGGAATGAAGGCGGCCTCCACCCCCGAAGTCTCCTGGTCGGCGAACCAAGCGCTCCAGAATCGGATCAGGGCTTCCTCGTCCACCAGTCCCTCGCGGCTCGGGGGAAGCCGCAGCACGGTGAGTTCCGCACCCGCGAGGCGGCGGGTGCGAACCTCGCGGTAGAGAGCGCTCTCCCGGAATCGGGGGAACTCCGGCACCCCCCGGTAGAAGTCGATCCCCACATTCTGCATGAGGTCCGAGATGAGGATCAGCCGCCGCCCGGCGGCGGGATCCTCGTCGAAGCGCCGCGCCGCCGCCTGGACCGCCTGGAAGATCGCCGAAGAATCACTCGGGCCGGAACGGGACATTTCCGAGAGCGCGTCGCGGAGCGGGCGGAGATAGAGCGGCCCCCACTGCGCTGCCCGCTGATCGGGATTGTCCGACCAATGGTTCACTTCGCAGGGGTGCGGGGGGCGGGGCAGCGCCGCCATTTCCCGGAACCCGCCCGAGGCCTCGGACTGCACTTCGAAGAGATGGAGCACCGACCCGGCCGGAGCGGTTTCGGCGACTCCCCGAAGGCGGCTCCACATGTCGTCGCGCTGGGCTCGCGAGAGCCCGTCGGTCGCATCGAGCACGACCACGATTCGTTCCGGGATCCGTTCTGAAAGTCGCCCGGAAGGGAGGCCGGCGGACCAGTCCGCGCATTCCTCCATCGTCGTTGCGGTGCAGCCGGAGAGCGTCCACGCGACCGCGGCGGCCGAGGCGGCCCGAAATGCGGCGGCCGGGGATGGGAACCGGGATGCCGACGGAGTTGCGAAAGGGGATGCGGCGGGAACGACACGCGCCGCCCCGCGGGCCGAGCCCGTCCGGTGCGCGCTCAGGAGGCTGCCTCCAAACGGTCGAGTCTCTCCGGGCCGCGCGGCAACAGCCGAACCTCGCGTCCGCCGAGCGGCGGAGACGGCCCCTCGCCGCGGGGCGGCGGCGGCCTTCGGCGCGCCCCGGGAAGCCGGGCGGCCTGGGCGAGTCGTTCCCGCACCGATTCGAACGCGGCGGCGGCCTCCGGAGCGTGGGCGGCGTTCTCGATGCGCACCCGATCGGCAGCTGCCGCGATCTCGACGAGGCCCCGCTCCTGGTCTCGTTCCCAGGCGGCGCCGGCGGCTTCCCGGGGCGGTGGCGGCGCGGCGCGCCAGGGCTCACGCCAGAACGCGGGCGGCGGATCCCCGGAGAGGCGCTGCTGCCGGTTCGCCTCCCGATAGTCCTCGATCGCGCTCGCGCCGGCAGCGCCCGCCTGACGCAGGAATTCCCCTTCGCGGGAAACGATCTGCCGCCGAAGGTTCGACACCGCTTCGAGCCGTGTTCCCAGTGCGAGGATGTCGGTCTCGATGGTGCCGAGACGGCGTCGGTGCTCGCGCTCGTCGCCGTTCACCGCGTCGAGCGCCTTCCGGTATTCCTCTTCGAGGGCGCGGGACGCCTCCTCCTGTTGCCGGTGGAGCCGGGCGAAATGGGGAAGGGGTTCCCGGCCGCCGAACCACTTCCAGGCGCTCAGAAAGAGGGCGAGGATCCCGACCGCCAAGAGCAGCACCGAGCGCCAGCCTTCGAACCTGCCGGCGAGGGAGTCCTCGACCTGGACCAGCGCGCCGTCTCGGGCGCGGTAGCCGACACCGCCGGCGGCGACTTCGCGGGTCGTGTCCTGTGAGTGGTCCGTCGGCGGCAGGGCCTCCGGGTGGTCCGTGAAGACCGCTCCCGGCCGCCACCAGAGGAACTGGGCGCGCAGCTCGCCGATGACCGCCTCTTCGACGGACAGGCGGGTCGGCGGGTGCGGGTCGGCGGCGCCCCCGCCGGCAGCGGCCCCGGCGTCGATGTCTTCGAGGTCCAGCACTGCGGCGCGGCGCGCGGTGTCGAGCGCCCCGGCGGCGTCGCGGTAATGCGCGAAGCCGAAGTGGAGGAGCGCCCCGACCGAGAGGCAGGGAACGAGCGCGGCGGCGAGGAAGACCCGGCGCAGCATTCCGGTCCGAAGCATCCGGCGCAGGATCAGATCGCCGATCAGCCAGCCGAGGAGCCCCACATTCATCGCGGTGACGAGGGCGGCGAAGGTCCAATTGGCGAGGATGCCCTCGGTGGAGACGGAGTGCAGCAGCAGACCGTTGGCGGTGGTCTCGGCGAGCGCCACCGCGGCGAGCAGCCAGGCCCATCCTCGACTCGGCTGGCGGGGACTCGCATACTCGGACAGGCCGCATTCCCGGCGGAAGCCGGCGAGCTCCTGCTGCGCCGCCTGCGCTTCTTCGTAGCGGGCCTCGATGCGGGAAAACGCCGGGAGGGCGCCGGAGAGCGGTGCGGTGTGCTCCCGCTCGCGGCCGGCCTCCGATTCCAACCGGACCGCGCGGGTGCGGGCCTCGCGGTGCGCCGCATCGAGCCGTCCGAGGGCTTCGTCGGCGCGGGCCCGGATGGCGGCCCCCGCTCGAGCGAAGCGGCTCTCCACTCGGCGCTCCCCCGGAGACGGCGCCGCCGCTTCCGGCGCCGGGACGCCGGCGCGCGCCTCCTTTTCCGCCTCCCGCCGCTCGGAGGCGGTGAGTGCCGGGTCGGGAACCGGATTCTCGCCCTCCGGGAAGGGGTCGAAGTCGGAGAGGATGGAGCGGCCCGGATCGGGGTCCGGATCCGTGCCGGCAGCGGCTCCGGCTCCGGCTCCGGCTCCGGCAGGCGCTGCCGGGTCTTGCCGCTCTCCGGGGCGTTTCGCGCCGCGGGCGCGCTTCGGAATGCGCAATCGGAGCTTCCGGGTCATGGGTCCTCCCCCCGATCCGGAGCGGGCCGGCGGACGCACTTCCGCCTCCGGGTCTCCCGCCGGTTACGAAATCACGACCCGATCGGTTCTCCCGCCGGAAACGAGCACCGTCCTCGGTCAGCTCTCAGGCCGCCTCGCTGCCGCAGGGGGCCACCAGATCGTCGAAGCGAACCCGAGACAGACCGAAGCCATTTGCTGCTTGGAGAAGCTCGCAGCGATGGCCTCGGCGACGGCCGCTCGTTCGCGCGTGAGGGTTTCGCAGTCCACGGCGCGCCGCGCCTCGCCGTCGCGCAGCAGCGCCGCTGCCATCGCGCGGAGCGCCGGACGACCGAAGCCGTCGGTCGTTCCGAGCGGACTCGACTCGCCGTCCAGCAGGAGCTGACGCGCCTCCGGCCAACCGATCCAGGTCTTCAGGAAACCGTAGAGGTGTACGCCAGATAGGTCTTGCCGGTGTTGTTCCGCCCGGCGAGGATCGTGAGTCCCCCGCTCAGCTCGATCTCGGCCTCTCCGATCGGGCATAGCAGCCCGTGGACAAAGTCACACGGCATCCGACCGGCGATGCCCAGTCCTCCCGGTGGGGGCCCCGGCTGAACCGCTTCGCTCTTCGTTGCAAATCCGTCGGAATACGCCCGGTATGCCTCCCGATTCGCGCCTTGTCCGCCAGGCGCCGCCCCCACCGGGAGAACTGGCCCGGTCTCGGTGCTCGCGCCACTTCATCCACGGACTGCTAGGCGGTGGAAGCGGAACTTCACGGACGGCGAGCCGCGGCCTTCGCCGGCAGAAGGCAGCGGCAGGCGCAGACTGGCCGACGGAACGGAACGAAAACGGGCCTCGCGGCGGGGCAGCAGCGCCCCCTCACGGGTCGGTCGCCCGCGCTGGGCCGCGGGTATGCCGGGCGAACCAGTCCAGCATGTAGAGCTGGGTGCGGATGAAGTTCGAGGGCTTCGAGCTGGTGCCGTGGTATTCCTCGTGGAAGCGAACCATCACGGTGGGAACCCCGAGCGCCTTGAGCGCCTGGTAGTACTCCTCGGTCTGGCTCATCGGGGTACGGAGGTCGAGTTCGCCGGTCATCAGCAGCGTCGGGGTGGTGACCCGGTCCACATACATGAGCGGCGAGTGCTCGAGATACTTCTCGGCGTTGTCCCAGGGGAAGCCCTGGTAGCGGTGATAGCCCCAGCGCACGATGTCGGCGGTACCGGCGAAGCTCATCCAGTTGACCACCGGGCAGCGCACCGCAGCGGCGGCGAAGCGGTCCGTCTGGCCGATCACCCAGGAAGAGAGCACCCCGCCCCCGCTGCAGCCGGTGACATGCATGCGGCTCTCATCCACCGCCCCGCGGGCGACTACCGCGTCCACTCCGGCCATCAGGTCGTGGTAGTCCACGCTCGGATAGCCGTTGTCGATCGCGTTTCCGAAATCGGTTCCGTAGCCGGTGCTGCCGCGCGGGTTCGTGTAGAGGAGGAGGTAGTCGTTCGCGGCGAAGTTCTGGAAGGAGTTGTTGAAGCCCACGTTGTACATCCCGTGCGGCCCGCCGTGGATGTGGAGCACGAGCGGGTACCGGCGGGAGGGGTCGAAGCCGGGCGGCTGGACGAGCCAGCCCTGGACCCGGGCGCCGTCCGTCGAGTCGTACCAGATCTCCTCCACCTCACCGAGCTGGATCCCGGCGAGCACATCCTCGTTGACCGCGGTGAGCTGCTTCGGGCGGCTCGGGTCGGCCAGCGGGAAGACCACCACCTCGGGCGGCTCTTGGAAGGAGGTCCGCACTCCGGCGGCGATCCCGGCCTTCGAGATCGTGTGCACGGTGAGCAGGTGGGTTCCCTCGGTCACCGGACTGGTCTCGCCGGCGAGCGAAGCCACATGCAGGTTACGGGAGCCCCGGTCGTCCGCAGTGAACCAGATCCGGTCGCTCTCGGGGGACCAGATCGGGTTCACGGCGTCGCGGTCGAGGCGGGAGGAGAGCGAACGCATCTCCGAGCCGTCGAAGCCGATCACCTGGAGATCGCTCACCCGGTAGGTCTGGGCGGTCCAACCGAACCCGGTGAAGGCGATGTGTTTCCCGTCCGGAGACACCACCGGCCCCGACCAGGGACCGCGTTCGCTGGTGATCTGGCGGATGGCGCCGGTCTCGAGGTCCACGAAGTGGATGTGCGACTCCCGGTAGCGGAGGTCAGCATCCTCGGCGCGCGCGGCGTCGAAGACGAGGCCGCTCCCGTCGGGCGCCCAGTCCATTCCAGTCCCGTAGTCGAGGCCGACCGCGCCCCGGGAACCGACATGCCACGCGCCCTCGGTCAGCTGGCGGGCCGCCCCGCCGTCCGCCGGAACGACGAACAGATGGCGATAGCCCTCTTCGAGGAAGCCCACCCGGTCCTGGCGGAAGTGCATCTTGCGCACGATGCGGGGCGTCTTCGTCCACTCACCGCCTTCCGGGGGCGAGGGCAGCGAGGGCAGCGAGGGCAGCTCCCAGGTCTCCGGGGCCGGAACCATCCGGGTGAAGGCGATCCGCTGCGAGTCCGGCGACCAGTGGATGTCGCGCGGGCTCGGAGCGTTGCGGGTGATCTGCGAAGCGGCCCCCTCCTCGTCCATCCAGCGCACGAAGATCTGGGTACCGTCGTCGCCGGCATCCGCGAGGAACGCGATCCGGCTCCCGTCGGGCGACCAGACCGGCGACGAACCCCGGGTCAGGAAACGGTTCCGTCCGCCATCGGCGTCCACGATCCAGAGCTCCGAGACCCAGCGGTCCCGTTTCCGGTCCACCTGGCTGCGGGTGTAGAGGACCGCGGCGCCGTCGGGCGAGATCGCCGGGGCGCTCACCCGCTCCCAGTCGAGGATGTGGGAAGCGGCCAGCCGGTCTTCCCCGGCGGTCTCCTGCGGCGCGGCCGGGGCGGCGAAAACGAGCGTTACGAGCGCGATGGCTAGTACCGGCATGAGATTCCTCCTCCTGACGGGTGTCGGGCCTCGCGGCGCTGCTCGACGATGGGACATCAGGCATCCGAGTGCGGTGTGCCCGGATGCGGGGTGCTCAGGCGCGGGGTGCCCGAAAGAGGCCTGGTCGGGCCGGGCGCCCGAAGCCGGCCGCTCCACGCTCACGGCGACTCGCCGAAAGCGGTCTCCAACATCTCCCGGTTGAAGCCGACCAGCAGCCGGTCTCCCACCCGCATGGAGGGAGCGCGCAGCTTGCCCGAGCGGCCGAGCAGCAGGTCGGTCGGGTTGGTGAAGCTGCCGACCATCGCCCCGGTCAGCGCAGCGTCGTGCGGGCGGTCGGCCGCCAGATCGAAACGCTGGACTTTCTGGCCCTTCGCGACGAGCAGCTCGCTCACTCCCTCGAGCAGCGCGAGCGCCTCCTCTCCCCGGATCGGCTGTCGGTTGGCGTTTTGGACCTCGCCGTCTTCGATACCGCGTTGCGCAAGGAACTCCTGCGCTCTCCGACAGCTCGTTCAACCAGGGCGGTGATAGCGCCAGGTCAAGTTCGTTCGTCGATTCGCTTCGGCGGCAGCCACGATCACTCCTCCTCCACGCGGTCGTAGGTCGCACGGTTCACCCCGGTGATCCGGCCCTCGGCGTCCAGCCGGACATATTCGTTGTCGATCCGGTTTCCATCCTCGGAAAGGGTGTTGATGATGACCTGATAGACGACGCCGTTCCTCCGATTCGAGATCCGGGTGCTCCGCTCGTCCACCGGCTCGACCGCGGTCTCCGAATCGGCGAGGCCTTCCACCGAGCGGAACACCCCGTCGAACATCGTCACATAGCTCCACACCGACTCGTTGCCCTCGGCGTTCGTGGCGGCCACCTCGATGCTCATCCCGCCGTCGCCGTGGGGCGCGTAGGTCATCACATTCCGATAGGGCGGCGGGTTGTCGGAGCGCAGCCTCCAGACCCCGAAGCGGGGCCCGGCGGGATCCGGAGCGGAGGGGCCCTGAACGGAAGAATTCCGAACCGGAGGATGGTTCCCGGCAACAGACTGCGCTACCAGGGGGAGCCCTGCCAGAACGACGGTAAAGGCGGTCGGGGCCGCGGCGAGCCGCGAGATGCGCATGAGCGGGTCCTCCTCGAAGGGAATGGGCGATTCTGTCAGACCGCCGCCGGAATGCCCTCCGCGATTCCCGGCTGGTTCCCGGTATCGGTTTTCCGCCGGGCCGGGTCGCGCCCCGGGATCAACGCTCCGGGAGGAGGGCTCGGCCGGCGAGAGCACCGGTGGCCTCGCCGTCCTCGATGGCGAATTCGCCGTTCACCAGCACATGCACCGTCCCCTCGGAGTACCGGTGCGGGTCGTCGTAGGTCGCGCGGTCGCGGATGCGCTCGGGGTCGAGCACCGCGATGTCGGCTTTCTTCCCCTCGGCGAGAATCCCGCGGTCTTCGATCCCGAGGAACTCCGCGGCGAGGCCGGTCATGCTGCGGATCGCGAAGGGCATGGAGATCCGCTGCTGGTCGAGCACGAAGTCGCGGAGCTTCTTCGGGAACGCCCCGTTCACCCGGGGATGGCCGACCCGTGCGCCAGGCTCGAGGTCGCGGCCGTCGGTACAGGTCATCATCCAGTCCTGTTCCGCGAGGAAACCGGTGTTTTCCGGATCGTAGAGCCCGATGTTCATCACCGAGAGATTCCCCTCTTCGAGGATGCTGCGGGCGGCTTCGGGAGCGGGCACCCCCCATTCCGCCGCCACCTCGGCGAGGGTCTTTCCGTTGAGGCGGGGGCGCGGGTCGGAGAAGCGGATCTTCTCGGCGCCGCCCCGGATGGCGAGCATCTCCGCCGTCGCCTCGTCCAGGACGCGGGCGAGATCGGGGTCGGCGAAACGCGCGAGCATCGCCTCCCGACCGCCGGCGGCGGCCCAGCGGGGGACGGTGTAGGCGCGGAGGCTGGACTGGGTGGCGGTGTACACATGTTGGGCGGCGAAGACCGGGACGCCGCGCGCCCGCGCCGCCTCGACGAGCGCCGCCCCTTCGGGGGCGCGCCCGTAGTTCCGGGCGCCCTGCGCGTTGAAGTGGCTGAAGATGACTCTCGTTCCGGACTCTTCGCCGATCCGGATCGCCTCCCGGATCGAGGCCAGATAGCCGAACCCCGGGTAGGCGGCGCCGAGGTCGCGGTCGTGGGTGTCGTAGATACGGGGCTCGTACTCCGCCGCCACCCGGGCGAGCTCGATCACCTCTTCGGTCTCCGCATAGCTGCCGGGGACATAGAAGAGGCCGGTGGAAAGCCCGAAGGCGCCCGCTTCGAGACCCTGGCGCACGAGCTCGCGCATCGCCTCGAGCTCCGCCGGAGTGGGCGCGCGGTCCTCCTCTCCGAGCACTCGGCGCCGCACCGCTCCGTGGCCCACATAGGTGAGCGCGTTGACTCCGATCCCGTGCCGTTCCCAACCCGCGAGCGTCTCCCGAACTTCGGGCGAGCCGCCGCCGTCCACTCCGAGCACGACGGTGGTGATCCCCTGGTAGAGGAACGGCAGCGCCTCCGAGGCCCATTCCTCCCCGAGCTGCGAGTGGGAGTGCATGTCGAAGAAGCCGGGGGCCACGAGCAGGCCGGCCGCCTCGAGGCTCCTCGCAGCGGTGACTCCGGCCTCCTCCGCGTTGCCGATGAAGACGATCTCGCCGCCCCGCACCGCGAGGTCGGCGACGAACGGATCCCCGCCGTTTCCGTCGTGGATCTCTCCACCCCGGATCAGCAGGTCGGCAGGCGGAGGACCGCAGCCAGCTGCGAAGAAGGCGGCAGCGAGGAGACTCGCGGCGAAGAAGACGACGGGCCGGATCGCTGGGTTTTCGAGAAGACAACGGGAAGTCGGCATCGCGCCGCAGTGTACGGATCGGCGCCGGCGGATCAGCAGATGCCGAATCCGGGAGAATCCCCGCGGGGATGGAGAGGAGTCGAACCGTGCCGCACCAAACCTCCTTCCGCTCGCCGCAGCTGCTGGCGGCTGCAGTCGCCGCTCTCGGCCTTGCCGCCGGGTTCGGCGTTCCCGCCGCTCTCGGGGCGGAGGACTGGCCGCAGTGGCGCGGGCCGGAGCGCGACGGATCGGCGCCGGGATTCCGGGTCCCGGAAGAGTGGCCGGAGGCGCTGACCCGGCGGTGGTCGGTGGACGTCGGATTCGGCTACGCCACGCCGGTCGTGGTCGAGGGGAACCTCTGGTCGTTCGTCCGGCAGGGCGGCGAGGAGGTCCTGTTGTCCCTTGATCCGGAAACCGGCGAAACCCGCTGGCGTTCGGGGTACGCGGCCCCCTTCGAGATGAGCCCCGCGACCCGGCGGCACGGACCGGGGCCAAAGTCCACTCCCGCCTTCGCCGACGGCCGGCTGTTCGTCCACGGGATGACCGGATCGGTGACCGCCTTCGACGCGGCGACCGGAGAACGGCTCTGGCACGTGCCGGGAACCGGAGTGGAACCGCTCTACCACACGAGCGCGTCTCCGCTCGTCCACCGGGGACTGATCATCGTCCATGTCGGGGGCCACGACGACGGCGCGCTGACCGCATTCGACGCGGCGACCGGCAAGGTGCGCTGGAGTTGGGACGGAGACGGACCCGCGTACGGTTCCCCCCAGCTGTTCGAGCTCGACGGGGTGGAACAGGTGGTGGTCTTCACCCAGGAACACTTCGTGGGGGTCTCCTTCGAAAGCGGCGAGCTCCTCTGGAGCCGCCCGTTCACCACCCCTTCCACGACCACTTCCCAGACCCCGCTCCGCTTTCGCGAGCTGGTGATCCAGAACGGCCGCGGCAACGGAGTCACCGCCTTCCGCGCGGCGCGCAGCGGGAACGGCTGGACGACCGACGAGGTGTGGCGGACCGAAGCCGTTTCGCTCCACATGGCGAATCCGGTGGTGGCCGAGGGAGTGATGTTCGGACTCTCGCACCTGAACCGCGGCCAGTACTTCGGCCTCGATCTGGAAACCGGCGAAGTGCTCTGGACCAGCGCCCCGCGCCAGGCGGAACACGCCTCGCTGGTACGCGCCGGAAACACGATCCTGTCCCTCGAGGAGAACGCCGAACTGGCGGTGTTCCGGGCCCGCCGGAGCGGTCTCGAAGAAATCCGGCGCTATCAGGTGGCGGACAGCGCGACCTGGGCGCAACCCGCCCTCTCCGGCGACCGCATCTTCGTCAAGGACGTGTCGAACCTGACGCTCTGGACGACGACGAGCCCTTCCCGATGACCGCCGTCCCGAATCCACTCGCAGCGTCGATCCGCCCCCCGGTCCGCATCGCAGCGCGGCGGCCGGTCGTTGTCCGGCCCCTCGAGGGTGAGGTCGTTCCACTGCACGTCGGCGCCTCGCTGCTCATCGCCCGCGGCGGTCCGCCAGCTCCTTCTGGCGGCGGCGGGAGACGCCCCCGAGAGCTTCCCGGGCGCGGCGGAGGCGCATCCGGGTCAGAGCGCTGCCGAGCAGGACCATGGAGCCGAAGAGGGGCGTGGAGGACGCCGATCCGCTGAGCGCGAGATAGAGCGGCCGGGTGAACCGGCCCAGTCCGATTCCGAGCGAGTCGGCGACCGCCCGGAGCGCCCGGTGGACCCCCTCTTCGGTGAAGCCGTCCAGCTCCTCGAGCGCCCATTCGGCGAGCAGCAGCCACTCGGCCGCCTCTGCCGGCGCCCTTCCCCCGGCGAGGGCCTCGGCGTCCCGGCGGGGAACCTCGCCTCCCGCGAAGAGGAAACCGGCGAGCGGCGCGAAATCTCCCAGCGTCCGCATCCGGGGCTGCGCCAGCCTCGCCGCCGCTTCGAGGGTGCGGTCGTCGAATCTCCAGTCGCGCAGCAGTCGAGCGACGCCGGCGGCGTCGTGGTCCTCCCGGAGATAGCGGCCGTTCAACCAGGCCAGCTTTTCGGTGTCGAAGACCGCGCCCGCCAGCGAGATCGAAGTCAGCTCGAAGTTCGCGACGAAGGTTTCCCGATCGAACTTCTCCTCGCCCTCGGCGCGGGTCCAGACGAGCATCCCGAGGAAGTTGAGGAGCGCTTCCGGCAGAAAACCCGCCTGCCGATAGAAATCGATGGAGGTCGGGCTCTTCCGTTTGCTCAGTTTCGTGCGGTTCCGGTCGTCGTTCCGCAGCAGCGGGACATGCCAGAACGAAGGCGGCTCCCAACCGAGAGCTTCATAGAGCAGCAAGTGCTTCGGGAGCGAGGCGATCCATTCCTCGCCGCGGATCACATCGGAGATCTCCATCCGGTGGTCGTCCACCACATTCGCCAGGTGGTAGGTGGGGAAACCGTCGGACTTGAGCAGTACCGGGTCGTCCACCGAGGCCCAATCCTTCGTGAGCCCCGGGCGCAGCCGGTCGGGCAGCTCGACGCGCCCCGACGAGGGGGTGCGCAACCGGATCGCCGAAGCGCCGCCCGCTTCACCGCCGTGATCCCGGTAGGCCTTTCCGGCGGCGAGGAGCCTTTCCGCCGCCTCCCGGCAGGCATCCACCCGCTCGCTCTGGCGGTAGGGCGCGAACGGGCCGCCGCAGTCGGGTCCCTCATCCCAGTCGAGGCCCAGCCAGCGGAGCGAGCCGAGGATCGCCTCCTCCGAACTGCGGCGCGAACGCGCCCGGTCGGTGTCCTCGATCCGGAGCACGAACGCCCCGCCGTGCTTGCGCGCGAAGGCGTAGTTGAGGAGCGCCTGGTAAGCGGTCCCCACATGCGGATCCCCGGTCGGCGAGGGCGCGATCCGGGTGCGGACCGGGGCGCGCCCTCCGGTGGTCTCGGGCACGCTGTACCGCGTGGGGCGTCCCTGCGTCTACCGCGGTTCAGACCGTCGCGTGGCGGTGGAACGCGACCCACTCCGCGACCAGGAGCAGGAGCGCGAAGAGGGCGAACAGGGGCCAGAGAGCCGGCGCTGGAGTCCCCGCCGCCGAAAGCGGAGCGGGCGGCTCATCGGCCCAGGCGGACCGGTTCAGGTCGGAGACCCGGCGGTCGAGCAGGCTCGCCGCCACCACGATCTCCCGTCCGCCGCCAGCGGCGTAGTAGAGCGAGGGCTCGGCGGCTTGGAAGGAGACCTCGGAACCGAGCCGGCGGGACGGCACCTCCCGCCCTTCGGCGTCGAAGATGGCCCCTGCCGCCAGTTCCATCCGAACCTGGCCCAATCCGGCGCGGCGGACCTCCACATCGGTCAACCAGCTGAGCGCACGCGAGACGAACACCGGGAAGTCGGGCTGGAGCGGCAGGTTGGACCCCGACAACGGGAACGCGAAGGCGAGCCCCCGGCGGGGGAGTTCACGGGCGGCCAGCAGACCGAGCTGCGCATCGCCCAGCAGCACCTCCCAGGAGCCTTCCGAGGAATCCTCGACTGCCCGAGCGTCGAAGCCGTCCACCTCCCGCGCGAGCGCGTCCGCGAAATCGAGGCCGCGGATCAGCGGGTGTTCCGCCTTTCCGGGCCGGACCGGCAGCGTCACCGCGGCGGCGCTGCCGGAGTCGTCTCCGCTGCCCGCCACCAGCCGGGCGGGAAGCCACTCCGCCGCCCCGGACCCGGCGAAGAGCACCGGGCCCGGCGGCGGTGTTGGGGGCGCGGCCCCCTCGATCACCCACAGGTCGAAGGCCTCCGGGTCCGGATTCGCCGGCGGGTCGGGCCGCGAGAGGCTCACCCGCTGGTCCAGCCGCAGCGCGGCCTCCCAGTACGGGCTCTCCTCACCGGCAAGCAGCACCCGCAGCCGGTTCCGCGAGGGGACATAGGAGTGGGCCACATCGTCGGCGGCCAGCGCGTCCTCTCCCGAGACCGCGATCACCGCGCGGACCGGGCCGGCGACGAAGCCGGTGAGGGACACCGTCTCGCCGAGGGGCGTCCCTTCCTCGACGCGAAGGGTCCGCCGGACGGATGCGCCGCCGGCGCCGTCGATCTGGAGCACGACGACGCCCGCGTCGGTCGACCCTCCGGCAGGAACCGCGCCGTCCGTCCTTCCGGCGCCGTGCCGGACGACTTCGAGGAACGCCTCGAAGCGCCCCGGGTCCGTCGGCAGCGACCGCACATCGAAGGCGGTGATCCCGGCGTTCGGAGCGGCCTCGAAGACCGAGATCCGCTCCACACCCTCGGGAGCTGCGGGCGCCATGACGCCGTCGCCGATGAAGATCACTTCCACTCCCGGCGTGCCCGCATCGGGTTCGAGAAGATCCGAGAGGTCGGGGAAGCGGTGCTCCGCCCCGTAGATCGGAGCGAGGTTTTCGAGGGCCTCGAGGGCGGCCCGCCGCCCGCTGAACGAGCGGCCCCCGCGCTGTCCGGCGGTGTCGAGCAGCAGGAACTCGCTCGCCTCGCCGCCGGAGGCGAGGATGCGCGCGGCCTGCCCGAAGGCCCGGTCCCAGCGGGTTTCCTCGGGTGTGACCGAGGCCGCCATGCTCGGCGAGTTGTCCATCACAAGCACCACTCGACCGGCCCGGCCGCCGGCGGGAATCGGCCGGGCCAGCGCCAGGGCGACCGCGATCGCGGCGGCGAGCGCGATCGCCAGCGAGATCAGCCAGCGCCAGAAGTCCTCCCGGTGCCTCCGCTCGTCGAGCACCCGCTGCCAGATGAGGTTCGAGGGCACCACCACCGGCTGGGGCTCGGGGCGCACCCAGTAGAGCAGCAGGACCACTCCGGCGGTCAGCAGCACCCCGAGGCCGGCGAGTAGCGGGGCGGCAGCGAATTCCATGGGAGCCCGCGGCGAAAGTCAGCGAAGGAAGCGGTCCTGCTGGAAGATGGACAGGACGGCATCCTCGAACGGCTGGCCGGTGTTCGCCACCGAAAAGCCGAACCCGTAGCGGGAGCAGTAGGCGGCGATCTCGTCCCGCCACTCGCCGAGCGCTCGCTGATACCGGTCGAGCAGCCGCGGAGTGATCCGGACGCGGCGCTCGGAACCGTTTTCGCTGTCGGTGAGCAGCGCCTCGTCGGGAAGCTCCGGGTCGAGTTCCTGGGGAGTCAGCACCTGCATCACGAACATGTCGTGCTTCTGGTGGCGGCAGGCGTCGAAAGCACCCAACAGGTCTCCCTCGTCCATCAGGTCGGACAGCACCACCGCGAGCCCGCGCTTGCGGCGGGAGCCGAAGAAGGCCCGGAAACACGCCGAGAGCGAGGTCTCGCCGCCGGTGCTGCCCGCATCGAGGAAGCGGAAGGCGCGGAAGACCTGGTTACGGCCTCGCTTGGGAGGCATCCATCCCCCGATCTTCTCCCCGTACCAGGCGATCGAGATGAGATCGTGGTTCATGAGCCCGATGTAGGACAGCGCCCCCGCCATCTTGCGGGCGTAATCGAACTTGGGCGGATCGCCGAAAGCCATCGAGGCGCTCTGGTCCACGAAGAGGTACACCGGCAGGTCGGCCTCTTCGTCGAAGATCCGCAGCACCAGCTTGTCGAGGCGCAGGAACGCCTTCCAGTCCACATCTCGGGTGTCGTCGCCGTCCACATACGGACGGTAGTCGGCGAGCTCGATCCCGGTGCCGCGCTTCCTCGCCCGATGTTCGCCCCGGTGCCGGCTGGGGAGCATCCGGGTAGCCATCAGCTTGAGGTACTCGATCCGCTCCATGAAAGCGGCGTCGAAGAGAGTCTCGCGCCCGCTCACGCCGGGTGCACCCCTCCCGGAGCGCGTGGCGCGGCGGGCCGGGGCATCAGTCGCCGGGAGGCGCGATCGAGGCGACGATCTCCCGCAAGATGTCGTCGGTATCCACTCGATCGGCCTCGCCCTCGAAGTTCAACAGCAGCCGGTGGCGGAGGGTCGGCAGCACGCTCTCGCGGATGTCTTCGGCCGCCACATGCACCCTGCCGGCGAGGAGTGCCCGGAATTTCCCCGAAAGGACGAGCGCCTGGGTGCCCCGCGGGCTGGCGCCGAACTTCACATAGCGATTCGTCAGCGCGTGCGCGAACTTCGAACCCGGGTGGGTCCCCATGGTGAGGCGGATGGCGTAGTCCTGGACCGGACGCGCGATCGGCACCGAGAGCACGGTGTCGCGCATCGCCAGGACCTCGCCGCGGTCCACCACCGCCTCGGCCTTCGGCTCCTCGACGCTCGTGGTCCGCTCCACGATCTCCCGCAGCTCGTCGTGGTCCGGGTAGCCGATCCGCAGCTTCATCAGGAAACGGTCCATCTGCGCCTCGGGCAGCGGGTAGGTGCCTTCGAGCTCGATGGGGTTCTGGGTTGCCATCACGAAGAACGGCTCCTCGAGCCGGTAGGTGGTGTTGCCGACGGAGACACTCTTCTCCTGCATCGCCTCGAGGAGCGCCGACTGGGATTTCGGAGTGGCGCGGTTCACTTCGTCGGCGAGCATGAGGTTGCAGAAGATCGGACCCGGCTGGAAGTCGAGGACCTTCGCCCCGGTCTCGGTCTCGCGCACCACATTCGTGCCCAGGATGTCGCCGGGCATGAGATCCGGGGTGAACTGGACGCGGTTGAAATCGAGGTGCATCGCCTCCGAGAGGGTCTGGACGATCTTCGTCTTGCCGAGGCCGGGGATACCTTCGAGGAGCACATGCCCGCGGGTGAGCAGGCAGGTGATGATCCCGCTGATGACCTCCCGGTTGCCGACGATGACCCGGCCGACCTCGGCCTGGATCCGGTCGTGGCGCTCGCGGAACGCCTGGACGCGCTGTTCGATATCCGCCGGGATTTCAGCCCGTGCGGTTTCCGGAGTCATGGATACTCGGCTCCCTCGGCGGTTTCGCCTTTGGATTCGCTCCCCGCCGCCGTCTCGCGGATCATGAGGAAGTAGGCGCGGACGAGGGGCCGCAGCCCCGTCGGGATGGAACGGTTGCGGAAAACCGCTTCTTCGGCGTATTCGGAGAGGGAACGGACCGAGTCGTAGGCGACGGTCGCGTCCTCGCGGCGGCTCTGCCGCTCGATGGTCTGCTCGGGAGCCGGCTCCTGTTCGGCCGGCGGCGGGATCGCCTCCATCTCCAGCTGCACCTCGAGGCTGGTCGAGGCTCCGAGCACTTCCGACGCACCGCCGCCGCCGGGCCCGGTCATGTCGCCTGCGGGTCCGGCATCCATCGGGATTGGGGCGCCCATCTGCCCCTCGGCGGCCATCATCTGAACCTGCCCGGAAAGGCCGGCGGCGCCCTGGGGCATCCCGCCCGCGGGTTCGCCGCCCTCGCCGGCCTGGGGCTGGCCGCTGCCCTCCCCATCGCCGGGGAACGGCATCTGCTGTGCCTGGCCCTCGCCCGGCGCGCTCCCCTGCTGGCCGTCCATCGCCTGGAGGTTCTCCGCGAGCTGCTGGAAAGCCTCCTCGGCAGTCATGCCGGACTCCATGAGCTCCATCATCTCGGCCGCGGCCGCAGCGAAGGCGTCGGTTTCGGCGCCCGCTTCGAGGGATTCGAGGAGCGCCTGGAGTTCCTCGGAGCTCTGCGCGGTGCGCATCGCCTCGGAGAGGCCGTCGAGCCACTCGGAAGCGTCGGCCGGCCCGGCAGCATCCATCGCCTCGGCGAGCCCGGCGAGGGCGGCAGATACCTCTTCGCTCGTCTCCTCGAAGGCGCGCTCCTCCATGGCGGCGGCGAGCGCTGCTTGCAGAGCGTCTCCGTCCGCTGCCGAATCCTCGGGAAGCCGAAGTTCCCCAGCGCGGAGCTCGGCGAGGATCTCCTCGGGCGAGCGCGCCTCGACGCGCGCATCGGCGGCATCTTCCGCGTCCTCACCCGGATCGCGATCCGCCTCCAGCGGACCTCCGTTTTCGGAGCTGCCGGAGAAACCGGCGGCGAGCCGCTCCCGCAGAGAGTCGGGGACCAGCGGGCCTTCGGTGAAGGACAGGACGACGGTGAGCCCGGCGAGCGCAGCGACCGCCGCGAGCGTCTTGCGGGGCGCGCGCAGAGGCAGCAGTTCCCGAGCCTCCAGCCCGTCGGCACTCTGCCGGGCGCGGGCGATCTGGTACTCCTCCCACTCGGTTCGGGACGGGGCACGGGAAAACCACTGCGCCGACGCCAGCTCGTCTCGGAGCCCGCCCCCCCGGTCACCGGCGGCGGCGGCTCGGTCGAAGCTTCCCCCGGTGAAGAAGCGGACTAGCAAGAATCCCGCCCCGCCCGCCGCGATCAGCACCGGAAGCCAGGGGAGACCGTCGCCGAAGAGCCGCGGCGCGAGCAGCGCGAGAGCCACCGCAGCGGCGGCGAAACCGAGGTCGCGGACCAGCCGGAGGATCCGAAGCCGGAGGTCGAGGCGCCGGATCAGTCCGTGGAAGGGAACGCTTTTGGAGTCGGGCAGGAAGTCGGGCAAGGGGGAGGCGCGCCGGGCAGAATTCGCGGAGTGTAGTAGCAGCGGTCGGCAGGCTGCCAAACTGCGGAGCAGCGGCAGCGGCCGGAACTCATATCGCGGGGCCGCCTCCCCGGTTCGCCGCACTTATACTCACCCTCATTAGGAAAACCGGTTCTGATCGAGGATAGTGAAACCATGCAGAACATCCCGCTCTTCTTCCGTTTCCAGCAGGTAGTCTGCGGAAAGGGCTTCTTGGCCGATGTCCAGTTCGAAGGCCGGGCGACCTGTGCCAGAGAGTTCGGTTCCACTTGGATTCATGGAGTGAATCCCGGGGCGATCGCCGAGGAAGGGACGGACATGAAGTCCGCGTATGCGAACTTTCGCAGCGCGCTCGTCGGAGTCTTCTTCGACCTCGCAGAAGAGGCGGGCAGTTTCGAGGAACTCTGTGCCGCCGCCCGGTCCTTCTACGAGGCGACCGACCGGGACAGCGTCGCCGAGTGGGAGGAAGCTCGACAGCAGATTCGGCAGGGCGCCGATCCCGGCATGGACGCCGAACTCGATCTCCGGCGCGAGTCGGGGGAACCGGACACTGGCTTTCGGGTCATCGAAGTGCTTCCGGGAGCGATCTCGCCGGCTCTGAACCATTTCGCTCCGGATCAGCCGAGCCGCCTGGCCGCTTAGCTGGCCGCTTAGCAGCCGGCCGCATGGGCCGGGGACCCGTTCCCGCTGGATGCCTTCCACGTATCCCGTTCCGTGGAGGACGGTGAAGGAGCATCTCGACGAGCTTCTTCCGGGTTGGTCCATACAAGGTGTCGACCCATTCTCGTTTCCTCCGGTGCGAACTGATTCGGCCGGAACCCTGCCGACTGCCACGAGGGAAGCATGGCGCATCAACCCCTGAAATACGACGAGGCGACCTGAGGAAGATGTTCCGGTTCTTCGGGAAATTCGAAGAAGCGAAAGCCCGGATACCCGACTTGCTGTGCTGAGGCGGGGCAGAAGGTCACGGAATCGCAGGAAGCGGCCCAGAAACCCAGTTTCACCTTGCCGGGTCGGCAGGGCGGTCGCGGTCAGCCGTCGAAGCGGACGGAGTAGATGGGGGGGAGGTCGGCACTGACGAGATCCCAGTTCTCGCCCAGGTTCTCCGAAATCCAGAGCGCGCCCGTGGTGGTGGCGAGCGCGAGAGCGGCCCCGGACGGGTGGATCTCGAGGCCGTGGCGGTAGGCCACGGCGAAGGAGTTCTCCTGCGGCAGCCCGCCGTCGAGGAGTTCCCAGCTCGCGCCGCCGTCGCTGGTGCGGGCGACGACCATCCGCCCGTCGACCGGAACCCGGCACTCGTCCTTGACCAGCGGGACGCTCCACGCCATCTGCGGGTCTGCGGGATGGGCTGCCACCGCGAAGCCGAAGGAGGACGGCGGGACTGCGAGGCTGGTCCAGGAGGAGGCGCCGTCGTCAGAGCGGAAGAAGCCGTTGTGGTGCTGACACCAGATGCGGTTTCGGTCGGCAGCGCACCAAGCGAGCCGGTGCGGGTCCTGGATATGCGGATCCTCCCGCTGCTCCGGAGGCATGTATTCGGCGAACATGCCCTGAGTGCTCACCCGGAAGGAAGCACCGCCGTCCTCACTGATCCAGACGCCGCCGCAGGAGACCCCGGCCACCACCCGGTTCCCGTCTGGGGAAACGAGCAGCGAGTGGATTCCGGGCTTCGGATACCCGCCGCCGAACCAGCGGCGGCGCCCCGGCTGGTCCCACAGCGACCGGTTCAGCGCCCAGGAACGGCCGCCGTCGCCGGAGCGGAAGAGCCCTCCCGGGATGGTGCCGCACCAGAGGCTCCCCGGATCCGGTCCGGCGGCTTCGAGGCACCAGAGCAGGTCGACCGAAGGCGCCTGCCCGCCGTCTTCCCCCGGCGGATACGCGGGAGCGGGCAACTCGCTGAAACGGGCGCCGCCGTCCTCGGAAACTCGGAGCTTCGCACCGAAGTGGCCGAGGTCGAGCGCGGCGTAGAGGCGGCCGCTGCGCCCGTCGGGAAGCACCTGCGACACCGGATCGCCCAGGAACGCCGTCCGCTCGATGCGCCAATCGCCCTTGGCGAAACGGCGCACCGCGAGATAACCCTTCCGAGTTCCGAGATGGAGAAGCATCTGCTTTCTAACCCCCAGAGAGTGCCTGCATGACATGGATTTCGGCGCTCGCTCCGATTCGGTCCTCTAGATCCGAGCCGCCGCGCAGCCGGCGACCGTCCACATAGACCGCCACATGCGTCCGCAGGCGTCCCTGATCGTCCACCACATAGGAACGGAGGTTCGGGTTGCGGGAGAACACCGCGGCGAGCGCTTCGGAGACGGTTGCGCCGGCAGCCTCGGCGCTCTCCACCGCGAGATGCCGCCGGAGGTTCGGAGTGAAATGGATACGCGCCACGGGGTCCAGATCCTGCGGTCGGGTTGCGAGCTTTTGCGGAAGCCGAATCAGGGCGACTCCGGCGGTCGAGTCGGAGGGTGGGGTGAGGAGGCGCGCAGCAGTCCGGCGAGCCGACCGAGAGGTTCCTGGATCCGGCGCTGGTTGTCGGGGCCGAACCGCAGGAGGTGCTTGCTCGCCGGATCGAGCGCCTCGAGCGCCGGATCGCGGTACTCGAAGCGCAGGGTCTCGGCCACCAGCAGGATGGGCGGCTCGGGAACCGGCACCGCTACCAGACGGTCCAGTGCGGCGAGGAGCGCCTGGGCGAAGCTGCGGTCGGGGCGTCCCAATTCGGTGTAGGCGAGCTCCAGAAGGGGCATCGTCTCCTGGATCGCCCGCGCCAGGCCCGGGATATCGACCGCGGAGATCGCGCGGGCGAGCGGGTCGTAGCGGGCGAAGGACTCGGGATGCAGCTGGCGCGCTTCGCCTTCTCCGCTGGCCTCGAAGGATCCGTCCGGCGCCAGCCCGGCCAGCGCCCGGCGCGGAGAATCGCCCTCCGCCACATTTTCGACCGCGACCACGATACGCCGCGCCAGATCGTCGCTCAGCAACCAGGCGAGCGCATCGGGGTGGTCGGTCAGGGCCGCGAGCAGCGCCCGCAGGAAACCGTCGCTCGCATCGAGGGGCGGCAGAGCAGGCGGCTCCACGGCCACCGGTTCCGGCTCGGGCGCTGCGGTCTCGGCCGGCGGCTCGGGCTCCGGGGGAGGCTCGCTGCGACCGAACCACCAGTATCCTGCGGCCGCAAGCGCCACCGCGAGCCCGGTGATGCCCAGGACCCGCGTCCACCACCCGCCGCTTCCGAGCGCCGAAGCCGATTCCCCGATTCCCGGGGCGGGCTTCGAGGGAAGCACCTGCCCCCATTCGTCGTCCTCGACGCCGTTTTCTTCGGCGGGATCGCCCGCGAGGGAAGGGTCGAAGGGAGAACCCTTGAACCCCCCCGGATCCTCTCGATCGTTCTGCATGCGGCGACGGCTCCCCTTTCGACCTTCCTCCGCTCGACCTTTCAAAATTCGGCCAGCGGCGGGGGCGGGGAAAGCAGATGATAGTCCGCCCCGACCCCGGAAGCGGGCTCCGGCGCCCGACCGTCGGAGCCCGCCGCGCCGCGTATCATCAGCGGAGGCGATGATCCGGTTCCGCACCCTTGCGATCGTCATGGTTCTCGCCTCCGTCATCTACGCGCTCCTTCCCCGGAGCCGGAAGATGCGGCTCCTCGGCAAGCTGCGGGAGTTCGGACGGGCGCTGGTCATCTCGCTGGCGCTCTATTGGCTGCTGATGATCGGGAGAACCTGGTTCGCCGCCTAGCAGCCCGTGGACGAAGTCACACGGCAGTCGACCGGCGATGCCCAGTCCTCCCGGTGGGGGCCCCGGCTGAACCGCTTCGCTCTTCGTTGCGAATCCGTCGGAATACGCCCGGTATGCCTCCCGATTCGCGCCTTGTCAGCCAGGCGCCGCCCCCACCGGGAGAACTGGCCCGGTCTCGGTGCTCGCGCCACTTCATCCACGGACTGCTAGTTGACAGCGCCGCAGAAAAAATGACCACTATATGTAGTAGGTCGATTCGTCGATGAACACTACATATAGTGGTCGATCGCGTCTGGAATCGTTCTGTGGCGCAGACTCCTAGCTGATGCCGATCGAATCGAACCTCGACCGCCGCAGCGGCAGGAACGGAAACGGGAAGTCGAGAGAGAACGAACCATGACCGAAGACCGCAAGATCCGCCGTTCGCCCAGCGAGTGGCGGGCGCGGCTGACTCCGGAGCAATTCGAAGTCACCCGGCGGGGCGCCACCGAGCCGCCGTACCGCGGCGCCCACTACCGAAGGACCGACCCGGGGGAGTACCGCTGCGTCTGCTGCGGCGCGCTGCTCTTCGCTTCCGAGGACAAATACCCCTCGGGGAGTGGTTGGCCGAGTTTCACCCGGCCGGTGGAAACGCGGGTCGTTTCGACCGCCGTGGACCGGAGCCTCGGGACGGTGCGCACCGAAGCGGCCTGCGCCCGCTGTGAGGCGCACCTCGGCCATGTGTTCCCGGACGGGCCGCCCGAGGCGACCGGCCAGCGCTGGTGCATCAACTCCGCTTCGCTCGAATTCTGCCCCCGGAACTCCGGGCGCGAGGGAAGCGGCGACGACCGCTGACCCGCTCCTCGCCATCCTCCTGCTGCTGCCGGCGGGATTCGTGGCGGGAATGCTCAATGTGGCGGCCGGCGGCGGGTCGTTCCTGACTCTGCCGCTGCTCCTCTTCCTCGGCCTGCCCCACACGGTCGCCAACGGAACGAACCGGCTGGCGATCCTGATCCAGACGGCGGGCGCCGTCGAGGCGTTTCGCCGGGCCGAGGTGATTCCGTCCGCGGTGCTGACCCGGCTGGGGCTCGCCGCCGTGCTCGGCGCGGGACTCGGCAGCACCCTCGCCCTCGAGGTCGGGGAAGCGGTGTTCCTGCGCTTCCTCTCCATCGTGATGGTGCTGTTCACCCTCTTGCCGGTGCTCGGGATCCGGCGGAAGGCTTCGGAAGAGGGCCGGCCGAAGGCGGGAGCCGCACTCTTCGCGGCCTTCCTGGTCGTCGGCTTCTACGGCGGATTCGTGCAGGCCGGCGTCGGCTTCCTGTCGCTCGGGGCGACCTCCTGGGCCGGCTTCGGACTGGTGGCAGGGAACGCGATCAAGGTCGCCTGCATCTTCCTCTTCTCCATCGTCTCGCTCTGCGTGTTCGCGGGAAACGGGATGGTGGACTGGCCGGTCGGGCTCGCGCTCGGCGGCGGCGCCTTCGCCGGGGCGCTGGTGGGCGCCCGGCTCACCCTGCGGGCGGACGACCGGGTCCTGCGATTCCTGGTCACGGCGGCCACTCTCGGCTTCGCCGCAGCGCTCTGGCTGCGAGCCTGACATTTCGCCGCCCGGTGGAATCCCCGAAGAACCTTCCGTCCACCTCCCCGGGCTTCGCTGGGAGCGGCGGCGGGCCGCAGCCCCGAAAGGGAAACCCCTGGGAGGTCCCGGCGAACGCATTGCCGCACCGCCGGCTGCGGCTTCGGCCTCCGGGGCCGTTCCCGCTGGAGAGCGGCGCAGTGCTGGACCGACTCGAGATCGCCTGCGAAACCTGGGGCGGCCCCGACTCGGAGCGGGGCAATGCAGTACTGATCTGTCCAGCGCTCTCCGCCGACGCCCACGCCGCTGGCCGGGGAGGCGCGGGCCTCGGCTGGTGGGACCCGATGATCGGCCCGGGAAAGGCGTTCGACACCGACCGCTTCTTCGTGATCTGCATGAGCCTCCTGGGCGGGTGCGGCGGAACCACCGGCCCCGGAAGCCCGAAACCCCAGAGCTCGCGCGCCTACGGACCCGACTTCCCCCCGGTGACCGTGGGAGACATCACCCGCGCCTCCCGCGCCGGGCTCCACGAACTGGGGATCCGGCGCCTCGCCGCCATCGCCGGCGGCTCGCTCGGGGGCATGCAGGCGCTCGAGTGGGCAGCGGCATATCCCGACGAGATCGATGCGGTCGCCGCCGTCGCCAGCACCGCCGCGCTCTCGACGCAGGGAATCGGCTGGAACGCAGTCGCTCGGAACGCCATCACCGGGGATCCGGCGTGGCACGGAGGACGCTACTCCGAGCACGGGACCCGCCCGACGGCGGGCCTCGGAGTCGCCCGGATGGTGGGTCATCTCACCTACCTTTCGGCACCCGGCCTCGAAGCGAAATTCGGACGAAGGCTCCAGGACCGCGAGGACTTCGCCGGCGACCTCGAAGCCGCCGACTTCCAGGTCGAGTCCTACCTGCGCCATCAGGCGGCGAAGTTCGATCGGCGTTTCGACGCGAACGCCTACCTGCTGCTCTCACGGGCGCTGACCTGGTTCGATCTGGCTCGGCGCCACGGCGGCGGCGACCTCGCAGCAGCCGCCGCCCGCTTCCGCTGCCGCACACTCCTGCTCTCTTTCTCCTCGGATTGGCTGTACCCTTCCTCGGATTCGGCTCGCCTCGCTGCCGCCCTCAGAAGCCGCCGCCGGCACGTCGTTCATCACGAAATAAAAACGACTTACGGACATGATTCCTTCCTGCTGGAGGCGGCGCGGATGACCCCGCTCCTCCGGGACTTCCTGCACCGAACCCGAAGGACGAAGCCCTCCCTCCGATGAGCGACGCCGGGGCGGGCGCCGAGACTCGCAGTTTCGGTTTCGCCACCCGCGCGGTGCATGCCGGGGCACGCCCGGAGCCGTACACCGGCGCGCGCGCCACCCCGATCTTCCAGACCACCAGCTATGTCTTCGAGGACCCGGACCGGGCGGCGGCCTATTTCGACCTCCAGGACTACGGCAACACCTACTCGCGGATCGTGAACCCCACCGTGGCGGCGCTCGAAGAGCGGCTCGCTAGCCTCGAAGGCGGAGTCGGCGCGGTGGCCTTCGCGTCGGGGCTCGCGGCGCAGTCGGCGGCTTTCTTCACGATCCTCCGTCCGGGCGACCATGTGGCAGCGTCCCGGGCGCTCTACGGCGGCACGCTGACCCAGCTGCGCCACCTCGCTTCGAAGCTCGGATTCGGGGTGTCCTTCGTGGACCCCGACGACCTGGCTGCCTGGAGCGCCGCGGTCCGGGAGGAGACCCGCCTGCTCTTCTCCGAAACGATCAGCAATCCCGGCGGCAAGGTGCTCGACATCGAGGCGGTGGCGGAGATCGCCCACCAGCGCGGCATCCCGCTGCTGGTGGACTCCACGCTCGCGACCCCATGGCTCTGCCGGCCGCTCGAATGGGGCGCCGACATCGTGGTCCACTCGACCACCAAGTTCCTCGGGGGCCACGGGACCAGCATCGGCGGCGCGGTCGTCGAATCGGGGCGGTTTCCCTGGGGGAACGGCAAGTTCCCCGGCGTCGCCGAACCGTCTCCGGCGTATCACGGGCTCGCCTTCCCCGAAACCTTCGGGGAGTACGGATTCCTGATGAAGCTGCGCGCGGAGACGCTCCGCGATCTGGGCGCCTGCCTGTCGCCGTTCAACGCCTTCCTGTTCCTCCTCGGGGCCGAGACGCTGCCGCTGCGGATGGAGCGGCACACCCGCAACGCGCTGGCGCTCGCCGGCTTCCTCGAGCAGCAACCGGGAGTCGCCGCAGTGGCCCACCCGGGCCTGCCGGGCAGCCGCTACGCGCGACTCACCGCGAAATACCTGCCTCGAGGCGCGGGGGCGGTGTTCTCGTTCGATCTCGAAGGCGGCCGGGAGGCCGGTGTGCGCTTCATCGAAGCGCTGTCGCTGTTCTCCCATCTCGCGAATGTGGGCGACGCGAAGAGCCTGGTGATCCATCCGGCGAGCACGACCCACCGGCAACTGAGCGAAGCGGAGCTCGGAAGCACGGGCATCGCACCGGGGACGATCCGGCTCTCGGTGGGCCTCGAGGACGAAGGAGACCTGATCTGGGACCTCGAACGCGGTCTCGACGCCGCCCGCGCGCCCGGATCCGCGCCGGAACCCGGAGGAGAGGCCCGGTGTCCGCAGTAGCCGCCTGCGATCTCCCGCCCCGGACGGCGCCGGGAGGGAGCAGCGAGGCAGCCGACTTCGCCCGCTATCAGGACGCCGGAGTCATCCGCCGCCTGCTTCGTTCGGCGCGCACGGTGGCGATCGTCGGGCTTTCGTCGAAGGAACTGCGGGCGAGCCACTTCGTGGGGCGCTACCTGCAGCAGAACGGATACCGGGTGATCCCGGTGAATCCCCGGGAGCAGGAGATCCTCGGCGAGCGCTCGTACCCGAGTGTGGCCGCCATCGAGGAACCGGTGGACATCGTGGATGTCTTCCGCGCGAAGGCGGCGGTCCCGGCGATCGTCGAGGAGAGTGCCGGGAAGGCGAAGGCGGTGTGGCTCCAGTTCGGGGTGATCCACGAGGAAGCCGCTCGCCGCGCCGGGAAGCTCGGGCTCGAAGTGGTCATGGACCGCTGCCTGAAGGTGGAGCACGCGAGGCACTTCGGCCGCTTGCACTGGTTCGGCTTCTCCACCCGGCGGATCGGCGCCAGAAGAACGGAGAGCCGCTGATGCCCCCCCGCGGGAGCAGCGCGGAGCAATCCGCACCTCCGGCGGCGGACTCCACCATCTTTCGCCAGTTCGTCATGCGCCCGCGGGAGATCGGGGCGCTCAGCCGCAGTTCTCCGGCGCTCGCCCGCCGGATGGCGGAGGCGGTCCGCTGGCCGACTTCGGGCACGGTCATCGAAGCGGGGCCGGGCGACGGGGCGATCACCGAGGAGCTGCTGGCCGAAAAACCGGACGGAGCGTCGTTCCTCGCCGTCGAGGTGAACCCGGAGTTCGCCGCGGCGCTCCAGCGAAAGCTGCCCGAGGTGCGAGTCGTTCTCGACGATCTGCTGCACCTGCCCCGGATCTGCGCCCGCGAAGGGGTCTCGGAGGTCGATGTGGTGGTGGCGACCCTGCCCTGGTCGCTCCTGCCGCAGAAACGGCAGAAGGCGCTCTTGCGAGCGATCCTCGACACCCTCTCGCCGACGGGGCAGTTCCTGTTCTACATCTATGTCCAGGCGCTTCCGCTCTGGCACCTCTCCTCGTTCGCGCGGCTGCTGCGCGAGCGGTTCGGGACCATCGAGCGCGGAAGGGTGGTGTGGCGCAACCTGCCGCCGGCGATCATCTTCGACTGCCGGGATCTGCGGGACTGATCCGGGGCTCCGCCAGCCCGGATTTCGCCTGCCCGGATTCCAGCTGCCGGGAGACCGTTCGAAGGATGCGGCCGGACCCGAGGCAGCGATCGCTCCGGTAGAACACCGCGAACTGCCCGGGGGCGATGCCGGCGTCGGGCTCGTCGAGGAGCACTTCGCCGACACCGTCCGCAGCGATCCGCAGCTCGGCGGCAGCGAGTTCCGGGGCGTGGCGGACCCGGACCAGCAGCCGCTCGCTGCCAGCGATGGATGCCCCGGGTCCGATCCAGTGGAGGTCCCCGACCGCGAAGCGCCGGACGGGCGGGCCGGCGGCACGGCGCACGAACACCCGGTTCGCCGCCGCGTCCTTCGCCGAGACGAACCACGGCCCCCCGGAGAGACCGAGCCCCTTCCGCTGCCCCACGGTGAAGAGCCAGTGCCCGCGGTGGCTCCCGATCTCGCCCCCGGTCACTTCGTCCACCACCGGGCCCGGGTGCTCGCCGAGGTGGGCGGCGATGAAGTCGCGGTAGCGGACGCCGCCGAGAAAGCAGATCCCCTGGCTGTCCCGACGATCCTTCGGGGCCAGGCCGAGCCGGGCGGCGATCCGGCGGACATCCGCCTTCTCGAGACCGCCCACCGGGAAGAGCGAGCGCTCGAGCTGGGCGGCGCTGATCCGAGAGAGGAAATAGGTCTGGTCCTTCACCGGATCCGCTCCCCGGTGGAGCTCGGGCCCCTCGGCTCCGCCGACCCGAAGCGCGTAGTGCCCGGTGGCCAACCGCTCGAAGCGGCGGCGCGGAAGCTCGGCGTCCAGCCAGTCGGGAAAGGCCCCGAACTTGATCCGGGCGTTACAGAAGAGATCCGGACTCGGGGTGCCGCCGCGTTCGAGCTCGTCCAGCAAGTAGGCGACCACCCGCTCGCGGTAGGCCCGCTGCAAGGAGAGGACGGTGAGGGGAACGCCGAGCTGTCCGGTGACCGCGCGGACGAAGCGGAGATCCTCCTCCCAGGGGCAGCGGCCCAGATGTTCCAGCTCGTCCTCGAGCCAGACTTTCAGGTAGAAAGCGTGGACCTCATGCCCCGCTTCGACGAGGCGGGCGAGGGCGACGGAGCTGTCCACCCCCCCCGAGGCGAGCAGAGCGACGCGCATGGGTCGGATCAGTCCGGGAATCATCGCGCCCCCCGGGGGGTGTCGGTTTCGAGCTCGTCGGCGGTAGGATTCGGAGCGCTCCGCGAGAGCTACCCCTTCATGACGGTCCCACCGAGCGATCCGAGCGGTCTCCGGCAGGGGAGCCTGCTCGCCATCTGGACCAAAAGCGGGCGCGCCGAGCCCATGATCCCCCGAAACGAGGGAGAGCTGGTCTGCGGCGAAGGGCTCAGCGGTTCCGCCCCGGCGCGGGGGAAGCGGCAAGTCACGGTGCTCTCGCAGGAAGCCTGGTCGCAGGCGGCAGCCGAGGCGGGGCATCCGGACGCCGACCCGATGCTGCGCCGCGCCAACCTGCTGGTCCGCGGCGTGGATCTCCGGGAGACGCGGGGGCGCACGCTGGCGGTGGGCGAAACGCGGATCCTGATCCACGGCGAGACGAAGCCCTGCGAGCGGATGGACGCGGCTGCCGGTTCCCTCCGGGAAGCGCTCGGCCCCGACTGGCGCGCGGGGGTCTTCGGCGAAGTTCTCTGCGGCGGGCCGATCCGGGTGGGGGACCCCGTCGGCTGGATGGCGCCAGACCCGGTGATGCCAGACCCGGTGATGCCAGACCCGGTGAGCTGACGGGCGGAGCCCTTGAGCGCCGTTCCTGATCCGGCGCGTTTCCAGCTGCAGCCGGTCGGCCCGATTCCCGAGCGCGCCGAGGGCTCGGCCGCCGACGCCCGGCGGGTGGCAGCCGCCGTCCACGAAGCCGGCGGGCGGGCGCTGATCGTGGGCGGCTTCGTGCGCGACGGGATGCTTTCGGGCAGCTCCGCCGGCGAACCCGACCTCGAGGTCTTCGGACTGCCGATCCACGCGCTGGAACGGACCCTCCGCCCACTCGGGAGAGTGCGCCGGGTGGGGAGAGCATTTCCGGTGCTTCGGGTAGGCCGGCTTCCGGTCGAAGTCGCCCTTCCCCGCCGCGAATCGAAGACCGGGCCCGGCCATCTCGGCTTCGAGGCGGTCGCCGATCCGGAGATGCCGTTCCGGGAGGCGGCACAGCGGCGCGATCTGACGGTCAACGCGATGGGCCTCGATCCGCTCACCGGGGAGTTGTTCGATCCTTTCGGCGGGCAGCGCGATCTGGAGCGCGGGATCCTGCGGGCCGCCGACCCCGCGCACTTCGCCGAGGATCCGCTGCGCGGGCTTCGGGTGGCGGCCTTCGCGGCTCGGTTCTCGTTCCGCGCCGACGAGGAACTCCACCGACTCTGTGCGGAACTCGACCTGTCCGAGCTGAGTCCGGAGCGGATCTACGACGAACTCGGGAAGACCCTCTTCGGACGGGAGCCGTCGCTCGGTTTCCGTTTTCTCGCCGCCACCGGGCTGCTGCGGTTCCTCCCGGAGATCGAGGCGCTCCGGGGCGTCCCGCAGGATCCCGAGTGGCACCCCGAGGGCGATGTGTTCGTCCACACCCTGCTCGCGCTCGACCGCGCCGCCGCGATGGCGCCGGAAGACCCTGCCGCTCGCCGGGTCCTGATGTTCGCCACCCTCTGCCACGACTTCGGCAAGCCGGCGGCCACCCGCCGCCAGCCGGGGCGGATCACCGCCTCGGGCCACGACGCCGCGGGAGCACCGCTCGCGCGCAGCTTCCTCGAGCGGCTGCGGGCGCCGCGGGCGCTCGTCGAGTCGGTGGCGGCGCTGACCCGGAGACACCTGGCTCCGGCGCTCTATCCGCGGCAGGGAGCGAAGCGAGCCGCCTACTGCCGCCTCGCCCGAGAGCTGGCCGCCGCGGGGACGAACCTCGAGATGCTGCTCCGAGTGGCGACCGCCGACCAGCTGGGACGGGAAACCGCGGCGGCGCGCGCCGGACGGTTCCCCGCGGGAGCGCTCTTCCGGGAGCGCGCCGAAGCGGCGGGGGTGTTCCGCGATCCCCCCCGGGACGCGGTCTCCGGGCGGCATGTCCTGGCGCGGGACATCCGGCCGGGGAGAGCGGTGGGGCGGCTCCTCGAGATCAGCCGCCGAATCCAGGACGGGAGCGGGGAGACCGACCCCGAGCGGATCCTCGACCGGGCCCTCCGCGAGGCGGGAGGGGAGCGATGACCTCCTCCCCGGTTCTCGCCGTCCCCGCCCGTCCGGCGGCAGTCCGGGCAGCGACCTGGATCCGCCCCGAGCGGCTGCGGACGGCGCTGGACCTCCGGGTCATCCTGGTCAGCGAGACCTTCCAGCGGACCGGCAGCTTCAAGTTCCGGGCGGCGTACCACCGGGCGCGGAGTACCGCAGCGCCCCGGCTGCTGGCCGCCTCGTCGGGAAACTTCGGCCAGGCGCTCGCCCTCGCCTGCCGGCTGCTGGGAAAGCGGGCCACCATCGTGATGCCCCGGGTCTCGGCGCGGGTGAAGATCGAAGCGGTGCGGAGCCACGGCGCCGAAGTGAAGCTGATGGATGCGGAGCGGGAGTCCCGCGAGGAAGCGGTGGCGCGCTTCCTCGACGAGCTGCCCGAAGCGGAGGTGGCGAGCGCCTACGACGACCCCGCGGTGATCGCCGGAAACGCGACCCTCGGGGTGGAGATCGGGGCGCGGCTGCGGCGGCTTCCGGCGGCTCGGCGAGAGCGGGCGGCGGTCGTGGTCCCGGTCGGCGGCGGCGGCATCAGCTCGGGGATCGTGCTGGGCCTGCGGACTGCGGGAGTTCCCGAGGTTTCGGTGATCGGCGCGGAGCCGCAAATAGCGAACGACGCCGCCGAGTCGCTCCGCCAGGGCCGACTGGTATCCCACGCCGGCGAGGCGCTCTCGCTGGCGGACGGGGCGCGGCTGCCGCGGATCGGCAGCCACAACTGGGCCATCCTGCGCGAGGGCCTCGAGGGGATCGTCGAGGTTCCCGAACGAAAGATCGCCGAGGGGGTGCGGGCGCTCTTCGGCCTCGCCAACCTGAAAGCCGAGCCGACCGGCGCGCTGGGCGTCGCCGCGCTGCTCGCCGCACCGGAGCGGTTCGCGGGCCGCGAGGTCTTTTGCGTGATCACCGGCGGCAATGTGGACCCGGCGGTATATGCCCGAATCCTCGACGGCGCGAACTCGACCGCCGAGGCGTACCGAGACTCCCCGGCCGGAAAGCCCCCGGCAGGCTGCTGATGCTCCGGCTGCTTCTCCTCCGCCACGCGAAATCGGACTGGGGCTCGCCCGAACTGCCCGATCACGACCGCCCGCTCGCTCTCCGCGGCCTCCGAGACGCCCCCCGGATGGGCCGCTTCCTCCAAGACCGCGGCCTCGTCCCCGAAGCCGCGCTCGTCTCCACCGCCCGCCGCGCCCACGAAACGGCGCGCCTCGCTCTCGAGGCAGCCGGCGCGCCGCCCGACGCCCTGCGCCTCGTCCCCGACCTCTACGGATCGAGCCCCGACGAGATCCTGCGGATCGTGAGGCAGGAAGGCTGCCGCGCCTCTCCGCTGCTCGTGGTCGCCCACAACCCGGGGATGAGGGACCTCGCCGCCCGCTTCACCGGCCGGCCGGGACCCTTCCCCACCGCCGCCCTCGCGGTGGTTTCGTGCGCGGTGAGCCGCTGGCCGGAGCTGTCGTCGGCCACCGGGGCCGCGCTGGTGGAAACCCTGGTCCGTCTCCGCGACGGCTGAGGCGCCGGTCCGACCCCCTCAGAACGATGTGCAACAATGTGACACATGAAGACGGTATCGATCCGCGAACTGCACCTGGCCACTGGACGCTGGGTGCGGGTCGGCGCCAGCGAACCGGTCGTCGTCACCGACCACGGGCGCGAGGTCGCCGTGATCGAGCCGTTCGATCCTGCCCGACTGGGTCAGCCCCTGCCTGACCGCGAGGCCCGGATCCGGAAGCGATCCCGCTTGTCCACCGACTCGGTCGTTCTTCAGTCCGAGATGCGTGACCGCGCGTGAAGTATTTCGACGCGGCATATATCGCCAAGTGTTATCTCAACGAACCGGGCGCCGCCCGCGTCCGCGGACTCGCGTGCCGAGTCCCGGGCCTGTGCTCGGCGGACTTCGGCCGCCTAGAGTTCACCAGCATCATCCAGCGGCACCGCAGTGAAGGCCGGCTCGGGGCGCAGGAGAGCCTCGAGGTCTTCGCGGACTTCGAACAGGACGAACGGAATGGGGTGTGGCGCTGGCTCCCGGTGACCGCCTCGCTCATCCGCGCCGCGTGCGCACAGATGCGGACGCTGTCGAGGAACACCTTTCTCCGCGCCGGCGACGCGCTCCACCTTGCGTGCGCCCGGGAGTACGGCTTCACCGAGATTCACACGAACGACCGGCACATGTTGGCAGCCGCACCGGAGTTCGACATCACCGGGGTTGATGTGATCGCCTGATCCGGGGCAGGCAGCGCAATCCGGCGCAAGGCGCCGAACCCGCGGGAGGGGTTCGAAGGGCGCGAAGTTTTTCTGTGGGGTCGACAGGCGCGACAGGGATCAGCGGCGTACCCCCGGATCCTCGACGCGCGAACTCGGCGGCCGAGGCGTACGGGAACGGCTGATGCTCGTCGAAGTCAGGCAGCGCCCGAGTGATTTGGGGATGGCCGATTCCGACGACACTTTTTGACATGGTTGACGAATAACCTGCCGCCGCCATGGACGAACACACGCCGAAATCACGCATGCCGAAAGGCGCAACCGACCCCCGCAGATCTTTCGATTCGGGCCTCTCGATTCCCATCGGGAGGGACACCGAAGCAAGCCCGGCTCGACCGGCAGAGTTTTCCCCATCGCTGTGGCGACGCTCGCCGCGGCTCTGCTCGCGCTGAGCGCCGGCTGCGGCAACGGAGGGAACCGCTCCCCGACGACGCCAGCCCCCCGACCGACTCCGGCACCCAAGCCGCCGCCGCCGCTCGGGACGCCGGCCGAACTGGCGGTTTACGAGATCGGCGAGGATTTATCGAGTGGCGCTGGCTCCCGGTGTAGGGCGCCGGCGGATACGAGGTGCAGTCCACCTTGAACGAAGAGCTCATCGCGCTGGGTGACATCCTGGCCGCGACGGAACCGAAGTATCGCCGGATCGGGCTAGATCCAGACACGACAGTCTATCTCCGGGTCAGGACCGGTGCCGGTGCCGGCGCCGGCGACTCGCGACGGGAGAGCGAATGGACCTCCCACAAGACCGGAAAGACGGAACCAATCGCCGAATCTCCAAAAGAGGAGGCCAAGACGCTGACCGCGGCCTCATGGGCAGCGGCCTGTAGAAACAGCGAGGATGTCGTTTGGATCCTCGAGCATGCAAATGCCGAAACCCGCCAGGACTTGGAATTGGATCAAGAGTCGGGTTCGTGAGGGGCGCTGCGGCTATTTTCTGGACGGCGCGCCGATCCAGTGGGACGGACGCGAAAAGCGGGTTGCCGCCGTGATCGAAGGGGAGAGCTGGCCTATGCGGCTGCTCTGGGTCTCGGGCACACAGGATCCCATTTCATTCGCATCGCACCGACCCCGGACTACGCGGGTTGGATGTGGGAGGGATTCACCGAGGAGTTCCGACGCAGGGGCGCGCAGAACGTGCAACCGGGTTCGGTGGAGCGCGCTCTCACGGATGCGATGCGGCAGCTCGGCGCCCGACTGCAGTCCCCGGAATGACGACACGGGAGGCCCGTCGCCACTAGACCGCTTCCTGTGGGGTGATTTCGTAGTATGGGTGTATAGCTAATGGGATTGCGTCGCGTTGAGCAGCGCCGGACATCCTGGACTTCGACGGCGAGTCTTCCTCGAAGCGCGGCGACAGAGCAGCAGGCGTCAGCGGTCGGGGAACCGGCTGGTCCGCGAGAGCTGGTGTGCGACAAGGAGTATCACAGCGACGCGACGCGGTTGCGTCTGCGGCGGGAGGGGGTGCGTTCGTATGAGGCCTTTGGAGCTGGCGGGGGAAGGAAGAGGAGCGCCGGGCGGTGGTTGCGAATCGGCGGCGCGTTCGTGGTGAGCACGGGAAGCGCCTGCTGCGCCGGCGGGGCGAGTTGGTGGAGCGCTCGTTTGCGCACGGTTACGAGACCGGGGGGATGCGGCGGCTGTATTTGCGCGGACGGGGGAACATCGGGAAGCGGCTGTTGATCCAGGCGGCGGGCTTCGACCTCGGGCTGCTGATGCGCCACCGGTGCGGAATCGGCAAGCCGCGACGACTGCAGGGGCGCGCGGCGGCGTTCGGCGCCGCGCTTTTCGCTCTCATTTTCGCCTACCGGAGCCGGGAACCGCCCGCCTGGGCCTGGATAGCGCCCTGTCGGGCGGTTTTCCCGCGCAGACCGCGCCCGCCCTCCGTACTGCGCCGATCACGGCACCCCTCCGGGGCCGCTGATCCTCACCGATTACAGCAGTTTGTCCACGGGCTGTTAGCGGTTGGGGGGCGGGGGCGGTTCGAGCTGGGAGAGGCGGTTGACCCCGGCGCGCTGGGCGATGCGCCCCACGGTGCTGGGGGAGATGCCGAGCTGCTGGCTGATGTCGTGGTAGGTGCGGCGCTCGCGCCGCAGTTCGACGACTCGGGTGCGCCGCGCCTCGCTGGTGCGGTGCGGGCAGCGATGCGGGCGCGAGGAGCGGTCCCCGAGGCCCGGCAGGCCCTCCTCGCGCCAGCGGGCGAGCCACTTGTATGCAGTGCGCACGCTCACCCCCGAGGCCTGGGCCGCCGCCTCGACGCGGAGGCCTTCCTCGGTGATGCGGCGAACCAGGATCTCTCGACCGAGCGGGGTCAGTTTGGCGGACTCGTGGATGTTCATGCGGGCTGCTCCTTGTGCTGAGGGGTTGTGGATGCCCATGAGTTCCGGGCATCGGGTTCGCGTGAACAACCTACCGCAAGGTCACAGCTAGGGACTGGCGCCGCCGAAACAGCCGAAACGAGGGCAGTAGCCCGGTTCACCGACTCAACCGAATTTCTCCAGAGGCCCGATCCAATCGGTCAGATACGGATGGCTTTCCACGCGGTCGCAAAACCGCATGTCCGCAGTGATGAGCGGTGCCTGTTCCTGCATCGCGAGGGCGAGATAGAAGCAGTCGTAGATCGGATGGCCGATATCGGCGGCGAGGCGAGCAGCCGCTGGCAGGAGTTGAAGCGCGGTGCGAGGCGCCAGAATCGGTGCGGTCCTCAGCATCCCTACCGCTTCCTCGAACTGACTCTCATCCAGGCCGCCGCGCTGGCGCATCGCCCACAGCGCGTTCGCGGCTTCGGCGAACAGCAGTTCCGGCGCGAGGAGGGAGATTCCCGGCGCGAGCAAGAGCGACGCCTGATCCGACAGCGGTTCTTTCACCAGCCATTTGACGGCCACGCTCGCATCCACGACATATCGG
The DNA here is from genome assembly GCA_963422395.1 of Vicinamibacteria bacterium. GTDB lineage: Bacteria > Acidobacteriota > Vicinamibacteria > Marinacidobacterales > Marinacidobacteraceae. The sequence continues at coordinate 2,382,780 of OY729431.1, forward strand.
GTCATACGCCGAGGTCCCGATCCCGGTCGGCGCGGATGATCTCCGTGCTGTCCACGGTAGAGACGAGCCGCTCGCGCAATCGGGCCGCCTTCGACGCGAAGCTCTCTTCGCTACCCAAGAGCACCTGCCGAAGGATTTCTCGATGTTCCGCTTCAGCCGAACGACCGTTCGAAACGGCCCGACGCTTCAGTTCCAGGACCACCAGGTCGGTGACGCGGCGAACGGTCAACTGGGCCATGAGAATGCATTCGATGAAGGCGCTTGCATCGACAGATGATCATAGCATCCAGCAGAGTCCGCGCGGGTCGTTGGGGGAGCGGCGGACCCGGCATCCGTGGTGAGCCAGGCCACGAGATGCGGTCATGAGCGCGATCCTGGGAAAACGAGTCGGAAACCCGGATCACTGGCCGCGGGACCTTGGTCGGCTCTACCGGGTAGCAGCACAGCGGGCGATGAGCGACGAGCTGAAGCGGCTGCGCGCCCGGCTCGCCCGGCGGAAGAGGCGCCGAGACGCGCCGCCGGCGAGCAACGGGAACGCCGGCCTGGCGTCGAACTTCCTCGACCTCGCCCACGCGAAACTGCGCCCCGGCGGGACGCTCGCCCTGGTGATGCCGGCCTCGCTCGCACTCGGCGGCAGCTGGAAGCCGAGCCGGGCACTGCTCGCCATGCATTACGAGAAGCTGGTGATCGTCTCGCTGGCCGGCGCCCGGAGCGAGGAGAAGGCTCGGCGGATACCGGGATGGCCGAGGTCCTGGTGTTGGCGCGCAAGCGCTCGGACCCCCTGCCGACGGATTCCCCTACGGACTCCCTTCCAACGAATCCTCCGAAGGACCCCGAAGCGGCGGGCGCTGCCTGGATCTCGCTGCAGCGCCAGCCGCGGAGCACCGCCGAGGCCCACGAGACCTCGCGGGAGCTCTCGCGGCAGTTGGCCGGGGCCGGCGAAGCGAGCGGGGCGGAACGCGGATCGGTCTTCGAGGTACGGCTCGGCGGCAAATTCACGGGCAGCGGCATCCGCGCCGCCCTCGGGGACGGCGGCGCTGCCGGAGTGGCCGATCTCTCCCTCGTCCAGGCGGCGATGGGGCTCTCGCAGGGGCGGCTCCCCCTCCCCAGGAGCAGCGGTAGCGCCCTACAACAGCTCGCCCGTCTGCCGATCACCCGCCTCGGAGAGCTGGGGACCCGCGGGCCGCTCGACCGGGATGTCGGGGGCGCCGGAGCGCCGCGGGCCGGGCGCGCGGCCCCTTCGAGATCGTCCCGGTCCAGGGCGTTCCCACCTTCCCGGTCCTCTGGGGCCACGACGCCACCCGCGAACAGAAGCTCGTCGTCGCCCCCGACTCCATGGGCACGGTGCTCCCGGGGCGCGCGCCGGATGCGGCCTCGCTGTGGCGAACCGCGAGCCGCCTCCATTGCAACCGGGACTTCCAACTGAACTCCCAGAGCCTCACCGCCTGCCTGACGCCGAGCGCGGCCATCGGGGGCCGAGCCTGGTCGTCGGGGACCCGGACCAGCGCCGGTGTAGCGCACCGGGCGCACGATCGACGGAAGGGTGTGGAATCAGTTCCCGAAACACCCGCCGGCCTAGCAGTCCGTGGACGAAGTCACACGGCCAAAGGCCGGCGATGCCCAGTTCTCCCGGTGGGGGCCCCGCCTGAACCGCTTCGCTCGGCGTTGCGATTCCGTCGGAATACTCCCGGTATGCCTCCCGAATCGCGCCTCGTCAGCCGGGCGCCTCCCCGATCTTGGGGCTCACGCCACTTTATCCACAGACTGTTAGGCCCGGCCTCTCTGCGCCCGAACCTCAGTCGTCCGCAGAGGCGGGGGAAGACGGGAGCTCGGAATCCTCGGGAGGGCGATTCCGCATGGCGGATCCACGTCGGCGCCGCACGACGGCACGGTATGCCGACGGTGCGAGGAGGGATCCGCCCACGGCGATGATGAGAGAAGTCATACCGAGGACACCCTTGTCGGTAACCATCAGGTAGAAGCCTCCGAGGATCGCTGTCAGGCTGAGTGCGAACCCGAACCCCTGACCGCGCGAGGCGAAGCGGAGGCTCCCCTCTAACATTCGGCGCTCGGTCCTGATTCGGTGATCCACCTGACGCTCCGCCATTCGGATGATGCGGTCGGGGGCATCCTTCCGGACTCGACCGTAGGCAGCCAGGTCTTCTGGTCGGGGAATCGGCCCTTCGAATCGAGTTTTCCGTTGAACCACCAACAGATCGGCTTCCGACCCATCCGCTGGAGGCAGATCTTCACCAGAGCGGCCTACTGCTGGTGATCGAACGAGATTCCCCTTCGGGCCAGTCGAAGCAAGGCCGCCCTTCGGGGACCGTCGCTCGTTCCGGACATGCCGAGGCCGCGGCGCCTGGCTGTTACGGGACCTACGGAATCCGGTGCGACGGCCCCTCGACGGCAGACCATTCCGCCATCGCGGTCTCGAGGGCTTCACCTACCGCTCTCCAATCCGAAGCAAGCGCCTCCGCATCCGCCTGGTAGCCGTTTCCTTCAGAACGCAGATCGGACAGTCCTTCTTCGAAATCCACCGGGTGGGAGAGGCCCATCAGGGATGCACCCATGGGGTAATCCAAGCGGAGCCACTCCAGGCGGCGCGCCATTTCTTTTCCGGGCCCCTCAGAGGGGCCCACACCCCGCAGGACGCTGTTCCTCCCCATCTCGGGATATTTGGCGTAGATACCGCGCAGAATCTCGCGCACGGAACGCTCGCGCAGCCAACGGCTGCACTCGGCGATGAACCGGGCCGTCGCTTCCCCGGTCGAGCGGAGTGCGGCGAGCCCCTCGGTTCTTCCGGAGCGAGTCAATCGGTATTGCTCTCCGCCGCGCCCGGTCTCGTCAGCTGCCTTGATTCGGACTCTCCCGGCCGCCGCGAGCCGGTCCAGCTCCTGCTGAACCGCCCGGTCGAACGGCCCCGAGATGTGAGGGACGAAGCGGAAATACGGACCGCCCAGTTTCTGTGAGACCGCCCGATCCAAAAGAAACAGGAGTTTCTGCACCCGAAACGGGTCCAGGGAGGCTCCCTCTCCTCCCGCAGCCAGAGCGGCCAGCACGAAATCGCCGCGAGTCATGATCAGTTAGCGAGTTTAGCAACCCTGGGCCAGGGTGTATCGCAGGCGACCTCAGCCGAACGACCGTTCGAAACGGCCCGACGCTTCAGTTCCAAGACACCAGGTCGGTGACGCGGCGAACGGCCAACCGGGCCATAGAGAGTGTCTTCGATGAGGGCGCTCGCATCGACATCCGAGCGTAGCCTCCGGCAGAATCCGCGCGGGACCCTGCGGCTCTACCGGGTGGCAGCACAGCGGGCGATGAAGTGCTCCTGTTCTTCGTCCGTCGGCGCGTTCGCCGCGCAGTCGGCCAGGGTAGCGGCGGCCTCCGCTGGGCGGCCGAGCGCGGCGAGTGCCTCGGCGCGGAACCAGAGAGCGCGCGCCTCGCTCGGGCGGTGCGGCCTCCCGACTCCCAGATTCTCCGGATAGGTCAGCGCCCGATCGAAGTGGACGAGGGCCGCTTCGGCACTGCCCCCGGCGAGCGCTCTTCGTCCGAGCTCCACCTGCGCTCGCGAGAAGAGACGCCACACGGTCTGGTCGCCCTCCCGGAAGGCGACCTCGGTCCCATCCAGCAGGGCGGCGGTCTCGGCGAAGCGGCCGGTGGCGGAAAGTGCCCGCGCCAGCTCGATCGTCACATCGTGGCGGCGCCGCACTCCGGAAGCCGGGCTCGCCGCCGGAACCTGCAGCAGCGCTTCCACGGCCTCGGCGGGGCGCCCCTGTTCGAGCAGCAGCCGGGCGAGGTCGCGGAGAAGGGTCTGGTCCTCGGGGCGCGCCGCTACCGCCTGCCGCAAGCGGGACTCGGCTGCGGCCTTGCGCCCCTCGATCTTCCAGTGGAACATCGCCAGCGCCCGGTGCGCGGTGGAGAGCCCGGGTTCGAGCGCGGCCGCCGCCTCCCAGGGCGCCGCCGCCTCCTCGAACCGGCCGAGACCGCCGAGCAGGTGGCCGAGGAGCAGCCTCGGCGCCGCCGAGGCCGGGAGCTGCTCCACTGCCGCCGAAAGCACCGGGAGGGTCTCGGGCCGCGAGGGAAAGGCGTAGTCGAGCGGTGCCGCGAGCGCCGCTTCCCGATAGCGCTCCGCCCGCTCGCCGGCAGCCCAACCGGCAGCGTGGAACCAGAGCACCGGGCCCGGCGCGAACCCCGCTTCCCGAAGCCCTTCGAAAACCTCGAGCGCCAGGTCGGGGAGCCCGAGTTCGGCGAGCGTCGAAAGCAGCTCGGTGAAAGCGAACTCCGGCTCGCCGGCGAGCGCGCGCATCGCCTGCGCTGCATCCCGCCGTTCCGCTTCGCCTTCGGCGAGGTGGAGGCGGACCGCCCAGGGCACCAGCTCCACCGTGCCGCGGGCGATCTCCCGATCGGCGAGCTCGCCTGCGGTCCGGGGGTCCCCGGCGGCCAGCCAGGCGAGCGGCAGGAGCGCCGGACTCCCGCGGCGGAAGGCGGGGATCGCCGCCTCCGGATCTCCCTGCCGCATCCGCACTCGGCCCACCAGCCGCCAGGCCGGCTCCCGGACTCCGGCGAGCTTCGTCGCCCGGAAGGCGGAGTCGAGGGCGCCCCGATCGTCGCCGAGCTCGAACCGGGCGACCCCGTGAAGGAAGCGGGCGATGCCGTTCTCGGGAGCGGCCGCCGCCACTCGGGCCAGCCTCCGGGAAGCCGGTTCGTGGCGCCCGGCCTTCAGATCCAGCAACGAGAGACCGATCGCCGCCCCGACATGATCCGGCGCCAGCGCGAGCGCCTGCCGGTAACGGCGGCGCGCCTCGGCCCGGTCGAGATCCTTGGCAGCGCGCTCGCCGCGCTGAAACGCCGCCTCCGCAGTCGCCGGCTCGGCTTCGTCGGCAAGCGGCGGCGGCTCCCGGGCGGGGACTTCGAGCGGGGAGCGGTAGCCGAGCACGAGGCGCTCCCCACCGTCCTTCCTGCCCTCCACCGAGACCTCCACCTGCAGGGCAGCGTCCGGATCGCCCGGCCACTCGACCGAGGCTGGCGCCTCCGGAGTCAGATCGAGCGAGACGGCGTGCTCGACGCCCCCGCCGGCGAGCCGTATCCGCGCTCCCGCGAGCGCTTCGGCGGCGAGGAACAGAAACCGCGTCCCCGCTTCGGAAGAGACCCGCTCGACGACCAGTTCCGGGGTGGCGTATTCGAAACCCTCGCCCAGCCCGAACACCGGAGTCCACTGCTCCCGCCAGGCGACCGTCTGCCCGGGGTGGAGCCAGGCGTAGTCCGACTGGGTGGGGAGCGGACCGCTCTGGACCTCGATGTAGGGGCCGTCCTCGTCGGTCAGCGCCCGCTGGCTCATCATCCCGTCGTCCCCCTGCCCCCAGGTCCATCCCTTCTTGCCCGGCAGTTCGCGATGGTCGGCGGTCTGGACGATCCCCCGGTCGGTTCCCGCGTCGTAGGCGCCGAAGAAGTCGTGGACCGCCCGGTAAGCGAAGAGGGAAGTCGGTTCGGGATAGCTGGTGAGACGAGTCCGGTCCACCCCGTCCTCCTCCGGGAAACGGTAGAAGGTGGTTCCGAAGTGGTCGCTGGCGAGCGACATCGGATAGACGAAGCGGGTGCCGTCCCGCTGCGGAAACGCGGTGTTGTTCCAGAAGTAATAGGGATGCGGCAGGTCGGTCGGATTGAAGATGCGGATCTCCTCGTCGAGGCGCGCGGTTCCCGGCCGCAGCGTCAACCGGACTTCCCAGCCGGTGCGGAATGTCTGTTCCACTTCGCCGATGACCAGCGTCGCCGAGCCGTCGGGGTTTTCGACTCCCGCCACATTCACCGGGGAGAAGCTCGTGACCGTGTGCCCCTGCGGCCCCCGGTTCCATTCGATCCCGCCGGAGACCCAGGCGCCCCGGAGGGCGATGAGACCAGGGCGGATCACCCGGTTGTCGTAGAACATCTGCTCGTTCCGGCGCTTGTCGAGCACCCACTGGATGCGTCCGCCGATCTCCGGCAGGCAAGCGAGCTTCAGGTATTCGTTCTCGAGGAAGAAGGCCCGCCAGGCTCGGTCGGCACGCTCGCTCCCGAGGTTGTCCTGCATCGAGTAGGGATAGACGATGGAATCGTCGGTCTCCCGGAACTGCGGATTCGGATCGTCGGGCAGCAGCGCATAGGTCGGCAGGACGAGCTCGCCTTCCCACACCTGTACCGTCTGGGCGGCGAGAACGCGCGGAAAGAGCGCCGCGGCGGCGACGGCGGCGAGAACGGCGGTTCGGAGTTTCGGCACGGGCGATTTCCTCGGGGGCGGTTCGAAGAGGCTGCGAGGCGCTCCCGCTACGGAGCGGAAGCTACGAGGGAGGATGCTATGGAAGGTGGCTACGGCGGAAGGAGGCGGAGGGGGCGGAACGCCTCCAGGACATGGAAGCTCGGGCTGCCGGTGGGCGACCAGGCGGCGAACACCGCGCCCTCAGCGGGAGCCTCCGGCCCTCCGGGACGCTCGATCCGGAAGATGTTGAACGGGATCTGGCGCTCGCCCGCCTCACGGACCGGCGGCGGCCCGGCGAGGCCGAGCCCCTCCCAGGGGAGGAACAGGGTCCCGATCCAGCCGTCCTCCGAGGCGGCGACCGCGCTGCGCAAGCCGGCGACCGAGAAACCGCGGTCCATCAGCCCCACCGCGTCGGACGCCGTCTCGCCCGGAGCCAGGCGCCTGAGGTCGGTGACCACATCGGCCGGGTTCAGCTCGACTTCGATATAGCGGCCGTCACCTTCGGGGTCGAGGAAGATCTCGACGACTTCCTCCTCCCAGAGCGGGTCGCCGCGCCGGGTCATGGTGAACCAGGGTGCGTCGTCCTCGACATCGAACCGCAGGTGGAGGCCCGCTTCGCTCCAGAGCGCCCGGAAACGGGTGCGGTAGGGGGAAGCTCCCCATGAGGCGACCGCCGGTTCCTGCCACTCCGGCGACTCGGGGGAGAGCAGGGATTCCGGAGCGGCAGCGGTATGGAGACTCGGATAGGAGGCGGGGGGAGCGGGCACAGCGGCGGCAGCGACAGCAGCAACAATGGCAGCGAGCGTCGAGAGCAGTAAAAAAAGCACCGGAAACCACCCCCCGAAGAGGCGAGGATACGAAAACCACCGAAACGACCGGCGCTCGCCCTATGATCGGCTCTTCCGGTTCGGGGCAGGCAGGCAGGCAGGGCCGGCAGGCGCCCGGGCAGCACCGAAGAGGAGACCCACCGATGAGCAGCAGGAAACGACGGATCGCAGCGGTCGGACTCGCGGCGGCGCTCGGGCTTTCCTGGTTCGTGTTTTCCGGTTCCGCCCGCAGCCCCGGGGGAACAGCCGCAGGCGCTGGAATGAGCGTCCACGGCATGGTGGTGACCTCCCACCCGCTCGCTGCCCAGGCCGGGCTCTCCATGTTGCAGGCCGGCGGAAACGCCTTCGACGCCGGCGTCGCCGCCGCCGCGGTGCTGGCGGTGGTCGAACCCCTGATGTCGGGTCTCGGCGGGGTCGGCGGGTACGCGCTGATCCACGATTCCGGGACGGGCGTCGTCCGTTCGCTGGACTTCATCGGCGCCGCGCCGGCGGCGGCAGAGCCTTCGGCGTTCACCCGCGGCAGCCGGCTCTGGGATCGGACCCATCCGGCGCGCGACAGCTTCCTCGCCCCGCTCGTTCCCGGGAACCTGGCCGGCTGGGCGGCGCTGCTCGAAGAATACGGCTCGATGGGCTGGCCGGAGGTGCTCGCCCCGGCGATCCGCTACGCCGACGAAGGATTCGCGGTGACGCCGGCGGTCAGCCGGCCCTTCGGCACCAGCGGATTCGGCGCCGAAGTGGCCCGCTACCCCTACGGCGCGGGCATCTTCTTCAAGGGCGGCAAACCGTGGCCGGTGGGCGAGATATTGCGCCAGCCCGATCTGGCGGCGACTCTCCGGGCCATCGCCGAATCCGGGCCCGAGGTCTTCTACGGCGGACCGCTCGCGGAGACGGTCGCCGAGTTCTTCCAGCGAAACGGCGGCATCCTCACCGTGGCGGACCTCGCGAACTACCGGGCGCGATGGGGCGAGCCGCTCTCGACCAACTACCGCGGGTACCAGGTGTACAGCCAACCTCCCGGCGGCTCGGGCATGACGGTGTTGCAGGCGCTCAACATCCTCGAGCATTTCGACTTCGCGGCGTTCGAACACAACGCGGAGGAGTTCGTCCATCTGGTGGCCGAGGCGCTGAAGCTCGCCTTCGTGGACGAAGACACTTTCAACACCGGAAAGGACTACGCCGAGATTCCGCTCGACCGACTGCTCTCCGAGGAGTACGCCGCCGAACAGGCAACCCGCCTGGACCGGGCGCGGGCGCGCTTCCACGATCCGGTGCGCCGGAGCGAACCGGCGGCGACTTCCGTCGAGCACACCACCCATCACACCGTGGTGGACCGAGACCACAATGTGGTGACGATCACCCAGACACTCATGCTGCCCGCCGGCGTGGTGGTTCCCGCGACCGGCGTCATCTTCAACAACGGCATGTCCTATTTCAGTCTCGACGCCGAGGATGTGAACCGCATCGAAGGCGGCCAGCGTCCGCGATTCGTGATGAGCCCGACGATCGTGACCCGCGGCGGCAAGCCCTACTTCGCGCTCGGGTCCGCCGGCGGCTGGACGATTCCGCAGACCATCCTGCAGGTGCTGGTCCGGGCGCTCGACTACGGAATGGACGCGGCGGAAGCGGTGGACGCGCCGCGGTTCGCGGTCCGCTACCTGGGCAACTCGATCCCTTACCTCCCGGGGACCGACCTCGTGCTCGAGAAGGACTTTCCGGAGGAAGTGCGCGAGGCGCTCCGGGCACGCGGCCACCGCCTCCGTGAACCGGCGAGCCGGATCGGAATGCTCAACGCCATCAAGATATACCCCCGGTCCGGGGTGCTTTCCGGAGGGCCGGACCAGCGCCGCGAGGGCCACGCCGCCGGCTGGTGAGAACCGAAATCATGGAGTTATCGGCGTGATGCCCAAGCGTTTCGTATTCCCGACTCCGGCACACGAAGCGTGGCTGCCCGCACCCGAGAGAGCTCCGCTGCCGGCGATGGGAAGGATTCTCCGCCTTGCTCGGCAGAGCTGGCCTGCTCGCCGTGCTGGAACGCGACACCCTCAGAATCACCGCTCCCCGACTGATGGAGCGCGTTTCTGCGTCCGTCCTCCCGGCACTCAGTCCTCGCCGGCGAGACACGCCTCGCCGGATGATCAGCGGATCAGGAAGGACAGTTCCCCCACCGCCGTCCGGTCGCGGCGGTCGTCGGTGACCCGGATCACCGCGGTATAGCGTCCGGCGCGCAGCGCGCCCGTCTGCAGCGACAGCAGCAGCGGCGTGCCTTGCGGGCGCCCCGGATCGAGTTCGAAGACCCCTGGGCGTTCGGCCTCGACCGCGATTTCGCCGGCCTCGTTTCGGATCTCGTAGGCGATCCGCACCCGCGAGGCCGGAGCATCCCGTCCGGCACTCCGTCCGGGGAAGACCGAGAAGGCGACCCGCGCTTCCTCGGCGCGGGCAAAGGCGGCCACCGGCCGCACCGGAGGTCCGACCGCCTCGGGCGCGTGCGCTTCGGCGACGAACGGGAAGACGCTCGAGAGCGAAAACGACTCCCCGAGCCCTTCGGGAACGACCAGCGCCGAAGAACCGACCTGTACCGGCTCGCCTCCCCGCTCGAAGACCACCTCGAGCCGGTGCTCTCCGACGGGCAGCTCGGCGGGCGTGGACAGCCAGAAGCGCCGGTCGTCCACGGTGGACTCCGCCTCCGCGAGCAGCGTTCCGTCCGCCGCTGTAACCCACAGGCGAAGCGCGGCCGGGCCCTCCGCATACGCCTCCGGGAGGGCCGCGGCGAGCACGGTGAGAACGCCGCCCGGACTCGGGTGCAGCAGATAGGCGTAGGTGTGCAAGTTGTCGGGGAAGGCGTAGCCGTAGTCGCCCCGGGCCGCCGCTTCGAGAGCCTCGCCGCGCCGCTCGCGGGCGAAATACCCAGGTCGGGCGATCACCCGCAGCTCGGGCCGGTGGCGCACCCGCACCGCCAGGTTCCGGTACTCGCCGTCGAGCTCGCTCTCCGAAGGGGAGAAGGAGAGCAGGTAGTAGAGCTCGTTCTGGATCCCGATCCGGTTGAGCGCCACCGCGAAGTTCGTCTGGTTCGGGAAGTGGCTCCCGCCGGTGGCGACCGCCAGCGAGGCGGTGCCTCCCTCCGCCGGAATATCGGCGGCGGTCTGCATCCGCGTCAGCGGGTGGTCGTTCGGCTCCACCGGCAGCGGATTCCCCAGCACATCGAAGGCATTGAGGCTGGGCCTGAGGATGCGGTTCTCGTTGCCGTACACCCCGGCGAGGTCCACCGAGTAGAGGGTGGCGTTCGCGTGGTTCAGCTGGCGGATCGCATCCCGGAGGGTGTGCGTCTCATCGAAGGCGCGGCGCCCGGGAAATTCGTCCACCTCGTCGCCGGCGATCTCTCCGACCACTTGCCGCGGGTCGGCGAAGGTCTGGAGATCCACCGAGAGGAACACCACGATCTTGCGGCCCTCCACCGATTCGAGCGCTTCGGCGAGCCCGTAGAGCATCCGGAAGGAATCACGGGCGTCCATTTCGGGGCCGACGGGGCTTTCGTAGGTGCCCGGCACGATCCGCCGGACATTGGCGAGCGTCTGCTGTTTGCCGGGCCAGAACTCCTGCAGGACGCGCAGCGAGGCGGCGAACTCCAGGATCATCGTCTCGTCGCCGTCCACCATGTTCTGGCTCACGAACTCCTCGAGCCCGCGCTTGGCGCGCCGGAGGTTCACCGGGTCGGCGCGCCGCCGGTTGAAGACGATCACGAAGCGGCGGGGCGAGACATTGCCGGCAGCAGCCGCCGGATCCGCTGCCGGGACCCCGGCCTCCTCCTCGGTCGGGGCGGCGCCTTCGAGCCCGTAGCGCTCCCAGTCCACCACCTCGAGACTCAGGACCTGCTGCGGCTGCCTGTCCTCGAACAGCTCGAAGTCGGCGGCGGTGAGTCCGGGCATCGGATTCCCGTCCTCGTCGAGAACGAGCACATCCACGAGAACCCGGGTCGCGGCGGCGCGAAACCGGAACGACTGGCCCGCTGCCGCCGCCAGGCCCGCGAAGGAGACCGCGAGGCCCGCGAGCGCGAGCCGGCGCCAAGAGGGCGAAAGCCGGCAGCAGAGGCGGAAGAAACGGATTTTCCGGCGCATGATGCGATCCCTGTGGTTCGATCCCCGATCCGAGCGGCAGCAAGTCCCGTTCCGAGCGCGCCAACCGATCGGCGGAGCCCCCTCCTGTTACAGGAGGCCGAGGCGGAGTTTCGCGGCGTCGGTCATGCGGTCCGGATTCCAGGGAGGATCCCAAACGACATCCACCCGGACCGACGAGACCCCGGCGACGCGGCCGATCTTCTGTTCGACCTCGGGAGGCAGCGTCCCCGCCACCGGGCACGCCGGCGAAGTGAGGGTCATGTCCACCTCGACGCTGCCGGCGTCGTCCACCTCCACCCGGTACACCAACCCGAGGTCGTAGATGTCCACCGGGATCTCGGGGTCGTAGCAGGTCTTCAGCGCGTCCACCACCCGCTCCCGGACCTGCTCCGGGGCCGGGTTCTCGGCTTCGAGTCCGGAAGCTGCAGGTTCGGCGCCGGTGGGGCTGGCCTCGGCGGGTTGGGCCTCGGCGGGGTCGGGTTCTTCGGTCATCGTCGTCTCCTCGAGGCCGTTCCCTCGATCATTCGGTCCGGGCGGGTTCTCCGCTCTGCTCGAGGGCGGCGCGCAGGGTGTGCCCGGCGAGCGTCGCGCACTTCACCCGCGCCGGGTAGTCGCGGACTCCGGCGAACACCGCGAGTTTTCCCAGCGTGTGCTCGTGGGCCTCGGATCGGCCGGCGGCCATGCTGCGAAACCGGTCGACCAGCTCGAGGGCGCGGGACTCGGAGAGCCCGGCGAGCGCCTCGGTGAGCAGCGAGGCCGAGGCGGTCGAGATCGCGCAGCCGTCCCCCGTGAACGAGGCCTGCCGGACCGTCCCGTCTTCCACCCGCAGGAACAGCTGCAGCCGGTCGCCGCAGAGCGGGTTGAAGCCGCTTCCACTCCGGTTCGCGCCGTCCATCGCGCCGTAGTTCCGAGGGCGGCGGCTGTGGTCGAGGATGACCTCGCGGTAGAGGTCGCGGACCGATCCGCGGTCCGCGCTCACGGCCGGAAGACCTCGAGGGCGATGCCGAGGCCCGCCGCCAGCCGGTCCACCTCGGCCCGGGTGTTGTAGAGCCCGAAGGAGGCGCGCGCAGTCGCCGGCACCCCGAAGCGCTCCATGAGCGGCTGAGCGCAGTGGTGTCCGGTGCGCACCGCGACCCCTTCCCGGTCGAGCACGGTGCCCAGATCGTGCGGGTGGATCCCGTCCACCACGAAGGACACCACTCCCGCCTTCTCGCGGGCGGTCCCGATCAGCCGGAGGCCAGAGATCTCCGAGAGCCGCTCCTCCGCGTATTCGCGCACGCTCGACTCGTGGCTGCCGACCGCGGGGAATCCGAGATCTTCCAGATAGTCGGCAGCGGCCGCGAGGCCGACCGGCCCGGCGATGTTCGGCGTCCCAGCCTCGAACTTGGCGGGGGGATCGGCGTAGGTACTGCGCTCGAAGCGAACGGTCCGGATCATCTCGCCGCCTCCCTGGTAGGGAGGGATCCGTTCGAGCAGGCTCTTCCGGCCCCAGAGCACGCCGATCCCGGAAGGGCCGTACATCTTGTGTCCGGAGAGGACATAGAAGTCGCAGCCGAGGCGGCGGACATCGATCTTGAGGTGCGGAGCCGCCTGCGCGCCGTCGAGCACGAAGTAGGCGCCGCGCTCTGCGGCGAGCCGCGCGATCTCCGACACCGGATTCACCGTGCCGAGGGCGTTCGAGACATGCACCACGGAGACGATCTTCGTGCGGTCGGTCAGCCGGGCGGCGAAGCCGTCGAGATCGATCTCGCCTTCGTCGGTGACCGGAGCCGCCACCAGCCGGGCGCCGGTCCGCTCGGCCACCATCTGCCAGGGCACGATGTTCGAGTGGTGCTCCATCTCGGTCAGCAGCACTTCGTCGCCCTCGCCGAGCGCGAAGCGGCCGAGGCAGGAAGCCACCAGATTCAGCCCCTCGGTGGTGCCCCGGACGAAGACCACCTCGTCCGCCGATCCGGCGCCGATGAAATCCGCCATACGGCGCCGGGAGCGCTCGTAGCGTTCCGTGGCGCGCTCGGAGAGCACATGGACGCCCCGGTGGATGTTCGCGTAGCCGGTTTCGTACACCCGGTTCACCGCGTCGAGCACCCGCTGCGGTTTTTGGGAGCTCGCGGCGTTGTCGAGATAGGCGATCGGCCGGCCGCCCACTTCCTCGCGGAGGATCGGGAAGTCGGCCCGGACCCGCTCGAGGTCGTAGCCGGGGGCCGCCGTCATGGCGAAAGCGCGCCCGTGGCGGCGCTCCGGTCTTCGCGGAGACGGGACAACCCCGCTTCGGCGAGCTCGCGGACCGCCGGCACCGGGACCCGCTCCACCACTTCGCCGGCGAAGGCGCGGAGCAGCAGCTGGCGGGAGTCCATCCGGCCGAGGCCGCGGGAACGCAGGTAGAAGAGCGCCTCCTCGTCCAGGCGTCCGATCGCCGCGCCGTGGGCGCATCGCACATCGTCGGCGTTGATTTCGAGGCGGGGCTTCGTGTGCACCCGAGCGGCGTCCGAGAGCAGCAGGTTGCGGTTCGTCTGGCGGGCGTCGGTTCCGATGGCGCCGGGAGCGACCACCACCCGGCCGTCGAACACCGCGCGCGCCCGGTCGGTGAGCACATTCTTGAAGAGCTGACGGCTCGCCGAGTTCCGGGCAACGTGGACTGCGAGAGTGTGCTGGTCGGCTTTCGATATCCCGCGCCCCAGGAAGAGGCCGGCGAAGTCGGCCTCCGCACCCGGGTCGGTCAGCACCGCGGCCTGGTCGTCGCGGACCTGGGCCTCGCCGAGCGAGAGTACGGTGGAGAAGACGCGCGCGTTCCTCCCCAGGCGAAATGTCGTCCGCGAGGTGTGGATGAGGTTTCCGGTTTCCAGCTCCAGACGGACGAAGTGGAGCTCGGCGTCTGCACCCACCCGGCAGAGCGTCGTCGGGTTCGTCCAGCCGCCGGTCTCCGAAGCCCCGTCGTGGGCCTCGATCACGGTGGCCCGGCTGCCCGGCGCGAGTTCGATGACGGAACGCGGATGCAGCATCCGCGGATGCCCGTCTCCGGTATCCCGCCGCTTCGAGTAGAGGAGGATCGGTTCTGCCTCCTCCACCCCCGCCCCGACCGAGACCCGAAAGCCGCCGCCTGCGAGCGCGGCGTTCAGCAGCTCGAGCGGATGTCGATCGAGGGAACGCCGCAGCGAAGCTCCGAGAGCAGCACCGGTCCCGTTCGCCGCCTCTCCGCCGCCGGGCCATCCCGGCCCGAACCACGGCGGCAGCACCGCTGCTTCGGCGGCTTCGCCGTCCTCGCTGCCGGGCAGCGTCAGCGCAGCGAAGTGGAGTTCGGGGCTTCGCCGCCCCGCGGCGAGGTCGAAGCAGCGTCCTTCCGACGAGAGCACCCGATGTCCGAACTCGCGCGTCCACGCGGGAACTCCTTCTTCGCGCTCCGCCCTCGGGGGCCCGGAAAGCGGCGGGTAGGCACGATACTCGGTTCGCCGGAGCGCATCGAGGTCGGAAAACCGCCATTCCTCGTCGGCGCCGGTCGGGAACCCCCCGCACCGGAAGAACTCCCCGAGGACTTCTGCACGCCGGCGCCCGTTCGGGCTGCCCGCCAACTGTGGGATCTGCCTCCGGTAGTGCGCTTCGGAGACCGCGGCGGCAGAGGGCACTTCGGTCTCAGACGGGGGCGGGCACGGCCCCCGCGTACCCCTCGGCTTCGAGCCGGAGCGCGAGTTCCCGGCCACCCGATTCCACGATCCGCCCTTCTCGAAGCACATGCACCCGATCGGGAACGATGTGGTTCAGGAGCCGCTGATAGTGGGTGATGACGAGAAAGGACCGGTCCGGCGAGCGCATCCGGTTCACTCCTTCGGCCACGATGCGAAGCGCGTCGATGTCGAGACCGGAATCCGTCTCGTCGAGGACCGCGAGGGTCGGCTCCAGCACCGTCAGCTGGAGGATTTCGTTGCGTTTCTTCTCGCCCCCGGAAAATCCTTCGTTCACCGGCCGCTTCACCAGGTCCTGATCGAAGTCGAGCAGCTGCACCCGGTCGTGCATCAGACTCAGGAAGTCCACCGCGTCGAGTTCGGGCTCGCCGCGGTGCTTGCGGATCTCGTTGACCGCCGCCTTCAGGAAGTAGGTGTTGTTCACGCCCGGAATCTCGACCGGATACTGGAAGGCGAGGAAGATGCCGCGCCGCGCCCGCTCTTCGGGGGCCAGCCCGCCGAGGTCCTCGCCCCGGTAGCGGATCTCGCCGGCGGTGATCTCGTATCCATCCCGGCCCGCGATCACATGCGCGAGGGTGCTCTTGCCCGAACCGTTCGGACCCATCACCGCATGGGTTTCGCCGGCCGGGATTTCGAGATCGAGGCCGCGGAGGATCTCCTTGCCCTCGACGGCGGCGGAGAGGCCGCGGATTTCGAGCAGGCTCGTCATCCCACCGCCCCTTCGAGGCTCACTCCGAGCAGTTTCTGCGCCTCCACCGCGAACTCCATCGGCAGCTCCGAGAGCACATCGCGAGCGAATCCGTTCACGATGAGCGAAACCGCTTCTTCCGGATCGATCCCGCGCTGGCGGCAGTAGAAGAGCTGGTCTTCGCCGATACGCGAAGTGGAGGCCTCGTGCTCGAGCTGCGCTTCGGGATTCGCGACATCCATATAGGGAATGGTGTGCGCGCCCGAGTCCGCGCCGATGAGCAGCGAATCGCACTGCGAGAAGTTCCGGGCGTTTCGCGCGCCGGGGAGGATCTTCACCTGTCCGCGGTAGGTGTTCTGTCCGTGTCCGGCGGAAATCCCCTTGGAGATGATCGTGCTCTTCGTGTTCTCGCCGATGTGGATCATCTTGGTGCCGGTGTCGGCCTGCTGGCGGTTCGCGGTGAGCGCCACCGAGTAGAACTCGCCCACCGAGTCGTCGCCGAGCAGGATGCAGCTCGGATACTTCCAGGTGATCGCCGAGCCGGTCTCGACCTGGGTCCAGGAGATGCGGGAGCGCGCGCCGGCGCACTTGCCGCGCTTGGTGACGAAGTTGTAGATGCCGCCCACGCCGTTCTCGTCGCCGGGATACCAGTTCTGCACCGTGGAGTACTTGATGCGGGCGTCTTCGAGGGCGACGAGTTCGACGACCGCGGCGTGGAGCTGGTTTTCGTCACGCATCGGCGCGGTGCAGCCCTCGAGGTAGCTGACCTGGCTGCCCTCGTCGGCGACGATGAGGGTGCGCTCGAACTGTCCGGTCTCCGACGCGTTGATGCGGAAGTAGGTCGAAAGCTCCATCGGGCAGCGGACCCCCTTCGGCACATAGACGAAAGAGCCGTCGGAGAAGACCGCCGCGTTCAGGCAGGCGAAGAAATTGTCGGAATGCGGGACGACCGTGCCGAGATACTTGCGGACGAGTTCCGGATGCTCCTTCACCGCTTCCGAGAAGCTGCAGAAGAGGACGCCGAGTTCGGAGAGCTTCTCCTTGAAGGTGGTGGCCACCGAGACGCTGTCGAACACCGCATCGACCGCGACCCCGGCGAGGCGCTGCTGTTCGACGAGCGGGATGCCGAGCTTTTCGTAGGTGGCGCGGAGCTCGGGATCGATGTCGTCGAGGCTCTTCGGTCCCTCGGCGACGGCGCTCTTGGGAGCGGCGTAGTAGCAGATCTCGTCGTAGCGGATCGGCGGATAGGACACTTTGGCCCAGCGGGGCTCGGTCATCCCCTGCCACAGCCGGTAGGCGCGGAGACGCCAGTCGAGGAGCCACCGGGGCTCCTCCTTCTTCCGCGAAATCAGCCGGATCACCTCTTCCGAGAGGCCCGGCGGCGCCCGCTCGGTCTCGATGTCGGTAACGAAGCCGTAGGCGTATTCGCGCTGGACGAGGCGTTCGACCTCGGCGCTGCCGAGGGTTCTCTGGGGTTCGGGCATGGAGGAGGTCGCTATTGCAGAACGGGGAGCTCCGGACCGCCGGGGCGGCGGCCGGGAATCGCCGAGTCGGCGAGGATCTCGGCGAGGGTCAGATCGGAGAGGGTCGAAAGGAGGCGCTCGTGGATCCGGGTCAGCGGGGTGCGCACCGAGCAGGTGGAAGTGAGGAGGCAGTTGTGGTCCTCGAGGACGCATTCGATGAGCGCGAACGGACCCTCGACGGATTCGATGATCTCGGTGATCGGGATCTCCGCCGGCAGCCGCGCGAGGCGGTAGCCGCCGCGGATTCCCTGCCGGGTCTCGACGATGCCGGACTTCTTGAGGCTCTGCAGCACTTTCGCGGCAAGTTCGGGAGGCAGATTGTGGCCCTCCGCCACCCGTCTCGCGCTGAGCGTCTCCCCGCTGGACAGGAATGCGAGATCGGCGAGCGCCATCAGGGCGTAGTCGGTGCTCTTCGAGAGGCGGATCACAGCGGATGACGAGGCGTCGGTTCGGCGGCTCCTTCCTCGAACGGCATCCCTCGAAGGGATTCGACCCGCGCCCGGCGCGGCGGCCCGGAAAAGAACCGGGAGGAAAACAGGCGGTTCCGCTAAATGCGACCCAATCGGTCGTATATCCTAACACAGGGCAGAGAACGGCAAAGTCCTTCTGGCCGGCGTTCTTGCGGGAGAGCCTCTCCGCTTAGACTCCAGCATGATATGAAGCCCTCCGAGGAGGGACCCTGGGGCTCCGGAGCGGAGACGAAAACGGAAGCAGCACCGGACTGGTCCGCTGCCGCCCGGCGCCTCGCCCGCCAGGATCCGAAGCTCGGCGAGCTCATCGAGCGGATCGGCCCCTGCTCTCTCGTCCCCCGCTCCAACTCCTTCGAGAACCTCGTCGGCTCCATCGTCGCCCAGCAGATCTCGGCGGCCGCCGCCCGAACCATCCACCGCCGGATCTGGGCGCTCACCCGGGGAAAGCCGCCGACCCCGCGCGACCTGCTCCGCCGCCGAGACACCACCCTGAGGCGGGTCGGCCTCTCGCGCCAGAAGATCGTCTATCTGCGCGACCTCGCCTCCCGGATCGAGAGCGGGGATCTCGATCTCGAAGCCCTCGAATCCCTGGACGACGACGCGGTCCGCACCGTGCTCACCCGGGGGAAAGGCATCGGGAATTGGACCGCCGACATGCACCTCATCTTCACCCTGAACCGACCCGATGTCTTCGCCCCCGGCGATGCCGCCGTCCTCGCGGCGATGCGCGACCTCTACGAGCTGCCGGAGGACGCGCCGCGGGACGCTTACCTCCGGATCAGCGACAGCTGGCGCCCCTTCCGCAGCATCGGCGTCTGGTACATGTACGAACACCTCCGGGCCCGCCGCCGAGGGGAGTGAGCCCCCAGCGCTTCCGCGCTCCTGCTTCCTCGCCCCCGTATTCTCGGAGCGATCCGAATCGGGAACGGTCGCCCCAAGCGTCGTGCCAGGAGTCTGCGCCGCAGGAAGGTTGGGGCGGATCGGGGGTTCGGGAGCGCGTGATCGGAGTCATGGGGCGGGATCGCGCAGTTTTCGGGCGGGAGGGGAGTTCGGGAAGGCGCTCCGGAGGGCCTTTGGGCGGGTTGATGGGGCCAGGGCGGGGCGGGGCAGGCGTTTACGCTGCCAGCAACCCCGGGAGCCGTCGCGGGTTCAACGCCAGGCAGACCAGGTCCCACTCTCCTTGCGCCTTGCGCAGCCCCCGGAAGCTGAACCGCCGGAACCCCATCACCTCCTTGATCCACCCGTGGGGCGCCTCGGACTGTGCAACCTCACCAGGTTGTTCAGGGGTCGAGCGCCTAGATGGGGGGTCGGTGATGGAGGCTGGTGTGAGGCCGGCAGCGATGCGGGCGCGAGGAGCGGTCCCCGAGGCCCGGCAGGCCCTCCTCGCGCCAGCGGGCGAGCCACTTGTATGCAGTGCGCACGCTCACTCCCGAGGCTTGGGCCGCCGCCTCGACGCGGAGGCCTTCCTCGGTGATGCGGCGAACCAGGATCTCTCGACCGAGCGGGGTCAGTTTGGCGGACTCGTGGATGTTCATGCGGGTTCCTCCTCATGCTGAGAGATCGTGGATACCCATGAGCTTCGGGCATCGGGCTCGCGTGAACAACCTGCCGCAAGGTCACAGCTAGCCGATCAGGGGGCGGGGCGATTCTCTTCGCCGGCAGCCTCCGGGGACGAAGGCCAAGCCGCCAACGGCGGGGGCGGCGCAAGGGCGTGGGCAAGCTGGAGCACGCCGAAATCATCGCGTTCCCGGCCGACGATCTGGAGGCCCACCGGGAGCCCCTCCCCCGAATCCTCGCGGGTGCGGCCGAAGGGCGCCGAGACCGCCGGCTGGCCGAGCAGGGAGACGAAGGCGCAAGACCCCATCCACTCGGTGTAGGTCCGCATCGGGACCCCGGCGATCGCTCGCGGATACGGAATCTCGAGATCGAAAGGCGGAACCTGCGACACCGGGAGGACCCAGAACCGGTAGCGGGCGAAGAAGCGGCGCGCCCGGCCGCGGAGCGCGGTCCAACGCAGGGCGGCCTCGGCGAGCTCGTCGCGCGAGAGCGCGCGGCCCTGCTCGATGTTCCAGACCACGGTGTCCTTCATCCGCTCCCGGTGCTCGTCGAGCAGCCGTCCGTAGCAACGCTCGAAATACCAGGCCCGCCAGCGGTCGAACACGGTGTCGGCGCCCGTCAGGTCCGGCTCGGCTTCCTCCACGACGCAGCCCAGCGTTTCGAGCGCTGCCGGCGCCGGGGCGAGCGCTTCGGTGACCCGAGGGTCGAAGGGAAGTCCGGCGAAACGGGGGCTCCAGGCGACCCGCACCCCCCGGAAATCGCGTTCGAGCGGCCGCCCGAAACGCTCCGGGGAGTCCGCGAGCGAAAGCGGCGCCCGGTCGTCCGGACCGGCGATCGCGGAGAGCAGCAGCGCCGCATCGGCTGCCGTTCGCGCCATCGGTCCCTGGACCGGGAGCGGAAACCAGGGGGTCTCGTCGGGCCAGACGGGAACCCGCCCCGGCGAGGGGCGGAGCCCGACCACTCCGCAGAAGCTCGCGGGGTTCCGCAGCGAGCCTCCGAAGTCGCTGCCGTCGGCGATCGGCACCATTCCGGCAGCGAGCGCCGCCGCCGCACCGCCGCTGCTGCCGCCGCAGGTCTTCGCCTCGTCCCAGGGATTCCGGGTCGGACCGAACACCGGGTTGAAGGTCTGGGAGCCGGCGCCGAACTCGGGGGTGTTCGTCTTGCCGACGGTGATCGCGCCGGCGGCCCGGGTCCGCTCGACGAGCAGCGCGTCTTCCCGGGGAACGAAGTCGCTGAAGATCGGCGATCCGAAAGTCGTCCGGAGACCGCGGGTGAGGGTCAGGTCCTTGTGGGCGACCGGGAGCCCGTGGAGCGGTCCGAGCGGCTCGCCCCGCGCCGCGGCCTCGTCGGCTCGCTCCGCGGCGGCGAGCAGCGCTTTCTCCGGCCGCAGGGTGACGATGGCGTTGAGGCGCGGGTCCACCTCCTGGATCCGGGTGAGGTGGGCCTGCATCACCTCGACCGCCGACGCCTCTCGCCGGGCGATGAGCCCCGCGAGCTCCCCTGCCCCGCGGCGGCAGAGATCGGACATGCAGGGGGCGCGGCGCCTTTCGCTGCAGCAGCGCCGCCGGACTCGCCTCCGAAGCTTCCGGGACTCGCTCAGCGCCGCTTCAACCGGTCAGCAGCAAGCGTCGAGGCGGGCGAGGAGCGCGGACAGCCCCGGCTCGCCGGGGACCGGAGCCGGAAGCCAGAGCACCCGCCGACCGCGCCGCTGCAGCTCCTGGTAGTCGGCAGCGGCCTGGAGCCGGGCGAAGGCTCCCGCGCCGAGGCCGACCGCCGGCGGCGGCAATGCTCCGGCGGGCGGGAGGAGGAGGTCCGCTTCCGGCTCCCAGCTCAGCATCAGGACGCCCAGGCCCGGCGGCCCGCCTTTTTCGATCTGTCCCAGCGAATGGAGCAGCGAGGAGCCGAACCCGACCGCCGGGACGACGCCCAACCGGTCCGCGAGGAGGCGCGCTGTCCGCTGGAACGCCGCCTCGGCGCGCGGGCTGCGGTGCCCGAAGCCGTTGATCGCCAACCCTCCCTCCCGCGCAGCGCCGAGGAACTCGGCGAGTCGGCGGTCTTCCACCGGCGGAGGCGCTGGCGCCGAGCCCGGGTCCACCATGAGCTGCCGTGCCGCCGCCTTGGCTCCCTCGACATCCGGCTGGTCGTAGGGGTCCACCCCCATCCGGTAGGCGGCGACCGAAGCCGCTACCTGCCAGCGGAAGAGCTCGCCGAGGACGGTTGCGCGGGAGAGCGCCGCGTGGACCACCGGGAGCCCCGCGGCCGCCGCCCGGTCGAGACGCTCCCGGTCTTCGCCTTCCGCCGGCCCCAGATGGATCGAGAAGACCCGGCTTCCCGAAGTGGGCGGGCGGGGCGACGGCGGCAGGAGGACCGGCAGGATTCCTCTCCCCTGCTTGCCGGTGTTCTCGGAGAAGAGCTGTTCGAGCCAGGGCAGGATCGCCGAAAATTCCGCAGCAGCAGAGATGTGCGCCTCGCACCGCCCCGCCGCTTCGAGCCGGGCGAGGAAGACTCCGAGCAGCACCCCGGGGTCTTCCGCCGGAAGCGAGGGAGCGTCGAGAGTGCCGCGCACTCGGCGCGCGGCCTCGAGGCCGGCTTCGACCCGGCACCCGGCGAGTACCGCCGGCAGGAGCCCATAGGCGCCGAGCGCGGAGAAGCGGCCTCCCACACTCGGCATCCCGGCGAACGCCATCCTGTATCCGGCGGCGGCGGAATGGGCGAGGAGAGGCGAGCCGGGGTCGCTGAGCGCCATGAGCTGCCGGCCGGGAGTGCCTCCCGAAACCTCGAGAGCCCGGACGATCAGCGCTTCGAGCACTCTGGTCTCCACCGTGGTCCCCGACTTCGAGGCGATCAGGAAGACAGTGCGCGGCAGCGATTCGGCACCGAGCGCCGCGCGCACCGCCTCGGGTGCCAGGGTGTTCAGGAAACGGGCTTCGAGGGCAGTTTCGCGATCGACATCCCGCGGGAGAAGAGCGCACAGGGTCTCCGCAGCACGCCCCGATCCTCCCATCCCCACCACCACCAAGCGGTCGAGGCCGTCCTCGACGAGCTCTCGGCGGAGCGTCCGCCAAGCGGGGAGCGAACCGGCAGCGGCGAGGGGGAGATCCACCCAGCCCAACCGGTCGGCACTCGTTCGCATCCCCGTCCGCCCGAGCCTTCCGGGCGGCGTTCCCTCGGCCCAGAGCGCGGCAGCGGCCTCGCGAGATTCCGTGAGGCCGCCCGTCCGCACCGCTCCCGGAGCGGGCCAGAGGCGCCAGCTCATCGTTTTCCGGCGCGGAGACTGCTCTGGGGTCCGGCTACCATTGACGAAGCATGATGAGGATGCGGAGGGTACCAATGAGCCAGCTGGTCAAAACCTCGAAACGACTCCGCTACGAGAAGAGTCCGGTCGGCGGCTCGATCACCGACCCGGCGGTCTTCTTCGAACGGCGGGCACTGCTGCGCGCCATCGGCAGCACCGCGCTGATCGGCCCCGTTTCGGCGGCCTGCGGGACGCCCGCCGAAGGCGCCGAGATGCTGGAAGTCCCGTATGCACGCCCGGATGTCTTTCCGGCGTCGCGGAACGCAGCGTACACCGTCCCCGCAGAGATCGAGCGAAAGGAGCTGATGGCGCGCGAGGTGGCGGGATCGCACAACAACTTCTACGAGTTCCTCGCCGGTCGGGGCGGCGCGGTCTGGAGGCTCTCCGGCGAGTACCAGCCGGTGCCCTGGGCAGTCGAGGTGACCGGCGAGTGCGCGAAGCCGCGGACCTTCGACCTCGACGCGCTGCTCGGCTTCGACCACGAGGAGCGCATCTACCACTTCCGCTGCGTCGAGCGCTGGGCGATGAATGTGCCGTGGACCGGGTTCCCGCTGGCCGAGCTGATCGCCGCGGTGGAGCCGACGGGCGAGGCCCGCTTCTGTGCCTTCACCTGCCTCGACCGCCCCGAGGAGATGCCGGGGCTGGCCTCGAGCGACTGGTATCCCTGGCCGTACCACGAAGCGCTGCGGATGGACGAGGCGATGCACCCGCTCGCCTTCGTGGCGACCGGAATCTACGGCGAACCGCTGGTCCGCCAGCACGGCGCCCCGGTGCGGCTCGCCCTTCCCTGGAAGTACGGCTACAAGGGACCGAAGGCGGTGGTGAAGATCGAGCTGACCAGGGAGCAACCGCCTTTCTTCTGGGAGATGCAGAAGCACGAGTACGGGTTCTTGTCCAACATCAACCCGAACATCCCCCACCCGCGCTGGAGCCAGGAGCAGTCCTACTGGCTCGACGACCGAGAGCCCTTCCCGACCCCGCTCTTCAACGGCTACGCCGAGCAGGTGGCAGCGCTCTACCCGGACGAGCCGAGGGAGCCGCAGCGGCCGCTCCGCCTGGGACAGACGGCGCGGTAGGCCCCCGCCCCGGAAGCCGCAGCGCGCCGCATGACGCTCGCCGCGGACCGGCAGGCGATCCAGGACCACTACCCCGAGTCCACGAAGCACTGCTACGGCTGCGGCTCCGAGAACCCGCACGGCTATCGGATCCGCAGTTTCCGGGAGGGCGGCGAAACGGTCTGCCGCTTCACTCCGGAGCCCTTCCACACGGCGGTACCGGGGGCGGTGTACGGCGGGCTGATCGCCTCGCTGGTGGATTGCCACGGCACCGGGGCCGCCGCCGAAGCCGCCTATCGCGCGGCCGGGCGGCCCCTGGGCAGCGAGCCTCCGCTCCGTTTCGTCACCGGCTCGCTCCGGGTGGACTACCGGCGGCCCACACCGATCGGCGAGGAACTGGTCCTACGGGCCCGCGCCGCCGAGATCACCGAGCGGAGAGTGCGGGTCCGGATCACCGTGGAGGCCGGCGGCATGGTGACCGCCGAAGGCGAGGTGGTCGCCGTGCGCATTCCGGAGAGCTGGCTCGATAGCCTCGGCAGGGGCGAGTCGGGGGACGGGCGGTCTCGCGGGCCGGACCGCTCCTGACCGAAGCCCCCTCCGGGGGCGGGGCGAGAAGGCGAACGACAGTCTTTAGTCGACAGCCTTTAGTCGGCCAGGACCTGCAGCGGCTTTCTGCGGAGGACATCGGCGGCGGCGAGCGCCCCCACTGCGGCAGCCCCGGCCGCTGGAAGAAGGATCGCGAGCCCGGCGAGCCGCATTTCCACCTCGAAGGGCAGGTTCATGACCTGCCGGACGACGAAGAGCGCGGTCACCGCGGCGAAGAGCCCGGCTGCGCCCCCGGCGAGCGCGCCGATGGCGCCGTGTTCGAGCAGGGTGACCGCCAGCACCCGCCGGCGGCCCGCTCCGAAGACCCGGAGCACCGCGGTCTCGCGGCGGCGGGCGCCGATGTGCACCGCGACGGTGCCGATGAGGATGAGCAGGCCGCCGGCCATCGCGATGAGGCCGACGATCCGGATCGCGAGCGCCACGCTGTCGGCCACCTGCTGCATGGTGTCGAGCACATCCCGAAGATCCACCACCGTCACATTGGGGAACTCTCCGACCAGCGCCCCCTGGAAGCGCGCCCGTTCGAGGGCGCCGTCGGGGCCCCGGACGAAGCCGGCGTAGGTCATCGGGAAGCCCCGGAAGTTGTCGGGATGGAAGAGGAAGGTGAACCCGCCGTTCCGAGCGTTTCTCCACTCCACATCGCGCATCGAGGTCACCGTCGCGTCGAGGATCTCCCCGAGGATCTCGAAGCGCATCGTGTCTCCGACGCGGAGGCCGTAGTCGTCCATCAGCCAGTTCTCGACGGACACCTCGATCCCGTCAGCGGAGCGCTCACCCCAGAATTCGCCGGCGATCAGCGATTCGTTGTCCTCCAGGAAGGACCGGGAACTGACGGTGTACTCGCGGGAGAGCCCCCCGGCAGAGCGCACTGCAGCGCGGTCTGCGAGCCGGATGTTCTCGCCGAAGATGCCGTGGATCCGCGCCTGCATCACCGGGATCAGCCGGATGTCGGGCGCTCCGCCCGCCGCCGCGCTCGCCCGAACGGCTTCGAGCTGGTCCGCCTGGATGTCGAGGAAGAACAGATCCGGAGCCTCGCGGTCCGCCTCGAAGGCGAACTCGCGCCGCAGGTTGCGTTCGATCTGCACGGCGGTGAGCACCAGGAAGATCCCCACGCCGAGCGAGACCAGCACCACCCGCAGCTGCCGCCCGCCGCGGAGGACGGTCCGCACCGCATGGCGGAGCGCGAAGGCGCGGGCGTTCGCGAGCGGCGCGAGAACCCGGAGCAGCAGTCCGCCCAGAACCCACAGCACGAGGGCCGCCCCGAGGAAGCCTCCGGTGACCGCCAGAGTGATCGCGGGCGAACCGGACTGCCAGCTGGCGAGACCGAAGAAGGCCGCTGCGGCGAGCGCGAACACCGCCCACTCCGCCGGGCGGGTTCGGGAGGAGCCGGCCTCCCCGTCGAGCATCTCCCCACTCCGCAGCAGACCGAGCGGCCGCACTCGACCGAGCGGCAGCAGCGGAAAAGCCGCCGAGAACAGGGACACCAGGGCTCCGGTGAAGACCCCCTGGAGAGCGGCGGCCGGGGTCAGCCGCGCGGCCACCTGGACACCGCTGATCTCCACCGCCGGGATGAAGAGCCCGAGCGCCGCCGCCCCGAGGGCGATCCCGAAGCCACCAGCGAGGGCGGCGAGCGCCAGCACCTGCAGCAGAGCGATCGACAGGATGCTCCGGGAGGAGGCCCCGAGACAGCGCAGGGTCGCCGCCGAAGGCAGGCTCTGGCGGGTGAAGGCGCGGGCGGCGCTGAAGACGCCCACCCCGCCCAGCACCAGGATCACGAAACCGGCGAGGCTCAGATAGTCCTCCCCTCGGCGAATCCGGCGGGCAAGCCGGTCCCCCGTCTGGCGGAAAGTGCGGACCCGAACCGGAAGGTCGTCGAGCGCGCTCCGCAGGTCCGCCGCCAGCTCGGACGCCGCCGCCTCCGATTCCACGGCGAACAGCACCTCGCGCCGGCCGCGCGAGGGCCCCGCGAGCAGACCGGTTCCCCGCAGGTCGGAGAGGGAGACGAGCACTCGGGGGCCGCGGCGGAAGAAGTCGAGCCCCGCCCCCGGCTCCCGGAGCAGGTCTCCCCGAATTTCGAACGGCTCGCCGCCCAGGAGGATGGCGTCCCCGATCTCGAGGCCCAGGCGGGTCCGCACCTCAGGGCGCGCAAGCGCGCCGCGCCCGACGAGGAGGTCGGGACCGTAGGCGGCGCCCTCGATCTCCATCTCTCCGTAGAGCGGGAAGGCGTCGTCCACTCCCTTGAGCTCCACCATCGCCGCGCGGAGCGGATCGGCGGCGGAACGGGCCAAGGTGGCGATCTGGGCCGAACGCGCTACCCCGGTGAGCGGGTGGACCCCCGCCGCGTCGTCGAGGACGGCTTCGGTTTCGGGGTCGAAGCCCTCGGAAGTCGAAACCGCCACATCGCCGGCCATCAGGAAGCGCGATTCGCTCCGGAGCGCCGCCCGCAGGCTGTCCGCCGCCGAGCGGAGCACCACGATCGCCGCCACCCCGATCCCGACGGCGAGGAAGAAGAGCGAGAGTCGGCGGGCGGAGGAGCGGAGTTCGCGCGCCGCCATCCGCAGGGCGAAACGCATCGGATGGCTTCCGGAAACTCTGGGGGATCAGGCGCTGGCGAGCGCCGGCGCAGGAGGGGAGAGGAGGGGAGGAGCGGTTTCCTCGTGGAGCCGTCCTCCCCGCAGCGAGAGCCGCCGGTCGGCGCGGGTGGCGAGCTCGGCGTCGTGGGTCGCCACCACCACCGCCGCTCCGGTCCGCTCGCGCACTCCGACCAGGAGTTCGGCGATCCGCGCCCCGGTCTCCTCGTCGAGGTTGCCGGTGGGTTCGTCGGCGAGCACCAGCCGCGGCTCGTTCGAGATCGCCCGCGCGATGGCCACCCGCTGCTGTTCGCCCCCGGACATCTGCGAGGGGAGGTGGTGCGCGCGCTCCGCGAGACCGAAGGATTCGAGCAGCGCCTGCGCCCGCTCGTGGGCGCCGGAGACTCCGGCGATCTCCAGCGGAACCCCTACATTCTCGAGCGCGGTCAGGTTGGGGAGCAGATGGAACGACTGGAAGACGAAGCCGAGGTGGCGGGAGCGGAAGAGCGCCAGTCGCTCCTCGTCGAGGGTCGAGAGGTCGACTCCGGCGACTTGCACGACTCCGGCCGTGGGGTGGTCGAGGCCCGCGAGCAGCCCGAGCAGCGTGGACTTGCCGCTCCCGGAAGGGCCGCGCACGCAGACGAACTCGCCGGCCTCCACCGCGAAATCGAGCCCGCTCAGGATGGTGAGATCGCGGTCCCCGCTCCGAACGGTCTTCCGAAGGCCTTCCGCCTGGATCATGAGTGACGAGCCGGTGGGGAAGCGCCCGTCCGCACCGGCTCACCGGAATCTTGCCACGAGTGGGTCCTGCCAAGACGCTCCCCCCACCGGCCTGATGGCTCGAATCGCTCCGCGATTCGAGCCAATTCCCTCTCGAAAAAAGGGACATCCCTCTACGAAGCGCCACTCCCCGCCGCTTCCTCGATCCCCCTGGAAAAAGCGCCCCGCGTCCGCACTGGCGCGCCGGGATCTCGACTCGAGGCCTCTTTTCTTCGTCATACCCCCGCACGGTACTCCCCCCACCGGACCGATATCTCGAATCGCGGATCGATTCGAGCCACCTCCCTCTTCTAAAAAAGGGACATCCCTCCCCCCCGAAACCCACCCCGAGCTCCGCGCCGCCGCCGCAGCCCGTGGATGGAGCGGCGCGAGCCTCCACGCGGGTGCGGCTTCGCGTGCTGCCCCGATTCTCCCCGGACTGCCGACCTTCGCCACCGCTGGTCAGGGCCTCTCCGGCTCCGTGAGCAGGAGGGGGCGGAGGGCCGCCAGCACATTCGCGGCGAGGCGGCGGGCGCCCTCGGGATTCGGGTGGATCCGGTCGGGCTGGTTCTTTTCGGGGATTCCGGCCACTCCTTCGAGGAGATTCGGGAGCAGCGGCACTCCAGTCCCGGCGGCCACCGCAGCGAACACCGCGCCGAACTCCGCTTCGTAGTCGCGGCCGAGCTCCGGGGGCGCGGGAACTCCGGCGAGCAGCACCCCGAGACCGCGTTCCTGCGCCTCGTCGATCATGCCCCGGAGGCTCTCCTCCATCACCCGAACCGGCACTCCGCGGAGCCCGTCGTTGCCGCCGAGCGCGATGACGATCAGCACGGCGCTGGGCTCCCGATCGAGCACCCAGGGGAGGCGGCGGAGCCCTCCCGAGGTCGTCTCCCCGGAAACTCCGGCATTCACCACCCGGTAACCGAACCGGGAGTCGTCGAGCAGCCGCTGGAGCCGCGCCGGCCAGGCCTCCGCTGCCTCGATGCCGTACCCGGCGGTGAGGCTGTCTCCGAAGGCGAGGAGCACCGGACGAGGGTCCGATGGATCCGCTTCCGGAACCGGGGGAACAGCCGCCGCCCTGCCCCCCGGGGACCGCTCTTCGGGAGGAGGCGGAATCGCTTCCCCGCAGCTCCCCGCGAGCGGTACGAAGAGTCCGGCGAGCAGGGCCGCGAGGGGCAGCCGGCGGTGGGAGGGAGGCGGAAACACGGGGGCGGGGAAAAACGGTTAGGAACGCCTCGGACCCATCGCGGAATGCGGGCGAACGGGCAGCACCCCCGGGGTGCCTCCCGGGGCGGTTCCCGGCGAACTCCCGACGAAGGCAGGCGAAGAATACCCCCGTAGAATCCGCACCGCCGATGGCCGAAGCTGGGTCCCGCGAGCCGCGCTCGGTCGTGTTCCTCTGCGTCGCCAACTCGGCGCGCAGTCAGCTCGCCGAGGGGATCGCGCGCCAGCTCGCTCCCCCGGGAATCTCGGTGATGAGTGCCGGATCGAATCCTTGGCGAGTCCATCCGGTAGCGGTCCAGGTGCTCGCCGAGCAGGGAATCGATATCTCCGAGGCGCGAGCCCGGAGCGTCGACGAGATCCCCATCGAGGACGCGGACCTGGTGGTCACGCTCTGTGTCGAGGAAGTGTGTCCCCGGGTGCCTCCGGAGGTTCGCCGGCTGCACTGGCCCCTCGCCGACCCGGCGGAAGCGATCGGCGAGGGGGAGATGCTCCACCGGTTCCGCGAGACCCGCGACCTGCTGCGAGAGAAGATCGCTGCCCTCTTCGCCCGGTAGCAGCAACCTGATCTATGCGGTCAGTCCGTCGCCCGAAGAGGCCGAAAAGCGCCGGCTTGCGGTCGAACTGCTGAGGCGAGATGACCTCGCCGTTTCGGTCCAGGTGCTTAGCAGCCTGTGGACAAAGTCACACGGCCAAAGGCCGGCGATGCCCAGTTCTTTGGGCTCGCGCCACTTCATCCACAGGCTGCTAAGGAGTTCCATTCCCAGATCACGGGGCCGACCCGTACCGAGCCGCTGACCGCCTCGCAGGCGCTGCGCTTCCTCGATTCGATCCGTGCCTTCCCCGTCCAGGAGCTCACCCTCGCCGTGTTTCGAGCCGTGGTGGCGATCAGCCGCCAATTCCGACTCTCATACTGGGATGGGGCGATTCTGGCGGCGGCGCGCGAGTCCGGCTGTAAAGCGGTGTACTCCGAGGATCTCAGCGACGAGCAGGACTACGGCGGCCTGCAGGTGATCGATCCTTTTCGCTAGCGGACCCGAACCGCTGGCCGGAGCGCGCTCGCGGAGGGGACGGGTTACCAGATGTCTCCGATGGTGAAGCCCTCGGGGAACGGATCGGAGGGGTCCACCGAGTACTGGGCGATCCCGGTGATCCAGGCGGCACCGCTGATCCGGGGGACCACTGCGGGCACGCCGCCGATGGTAGTTTCCCGGAGCAGCCGGCCCACGAACTCGGTGCCCACCGGGCCGAAGTTGTGGAAGTCCTCGCCGATCTCCAGCTCGCCGCGGGCGTGGAGCACCGCCATCCGGGCCGAAGTGCCGGTACCGCAGGGAGAGCGGTCGAGCGCTCCGGTCCAGGTCTCGGGCCGCTCCCAGTCGAGCTCGCCGGTCGCCACCGACACCGCGTTCGAGGCGGTCCGGGTGCCCGGGTCCCAGGGGCCCGCCAGCTGTCCGATACTCGCCCGCCGGATCTCGGGGTTTTCGGGGTGGACCG
This sequence comes from Vicinamibacteria bacterium, assembly GCA_963422395.1. Lineage (GTDB taxonomy): Bacteria > Acidobacteriota > Vicinamibacteria > Marinacidobacterales > Marinacidobacteraceae. Next base: position 2,412,869 of record OY729431.1, read on the forward strand.
CCTCGATCTGCTCCCTCGCCGCCTGCTTCACCATCGCCCCGACCCGCGCCAACTCGCGCCCGTTCTCCGGAACGATCTCCAGGCCGAAGCGCGCCGCGTCGGCGATCGCATAGAACATCCCGCCCCAGGCGACATCCACTTCCACCGCACCGAAAGTCGGCACCTCGATCTTCGCCCCCAGGTGGACCGGGAAAGCCGGCACATTCTCGAAGGTGACCCGCGTCACCTTGCCGCCCTCGACGCGGGCCTCGACTTCGATGAGCCCCGCCGGGGTCTCGAGGACCAGCTCGGTGACCGGCTCCTGCGCGGGCACCATCCCCGTTTCGAGGAGCGCGGTGACCGTGCACATGGTGTTCGTGCCCGACATCGGCGGGTACTCGGTCTGCTCCATGATGACGAAGCCGGCGTCGGCATCGGGATGAGTCGGCGGGAGGATCAGGTTGCAGTTGGCCGCCGGAAAGCCCCGCGGTTCCCGGAGCATGAGCTTCCGAAGCCCGTCGGCGTTTCGCTCCAGATGCTGCATCTTGCGGAACATCGTCTCACCGGGGACATCCAGCACCCCGCCGACGATCACCCGCCCCGGCTCCCCGCCGGCATGGAGATCCACCGCCTGGATCAATCGCTTCGACCGCATGGGACTCTCCCTCGCTTCGGGGTACGCCGCTCAGGCGCTTCCCCCATCCGCAGCCGCCTCTTCTTCCGCAGCCGCCCGATCCGCGCACGCGGCGGAACAGAAGGTGCGGCCGCCGCGGATCTCCGCCCGTTTCCCGGGGACATGGAGATCGCAGCGTTCGCAGCGTACGACTTCGCCGCGCAGCTCCGCCGCCCCGCCCGGCGGTCCGGTTCGGGGCGGGAACTCCCGGGAAGCGCGGCTCACGAACAGGGCCCGAAGGATCCGCCACCCCACCCGGGCCAGCAGCAGGACCAGCAGGACCTGGAGAAAACGGATCATGCGCGGACCGTCATCTTAGGGGCGGATCGAACGAAGGGCCGTTCACCCCCCACCGCTCGCCGGCCCCCCGGCGGGACGCGCGCCTCTACCATCTAGTCGGAAAGAGACAATCCGAGGACGCTCCATGTTCCATGAAACGATCGAAGCGCTGAAGAGCCTCGCCAAGCGGCCGGGGTTCACCCTGCTGGTCTGCCTCCCGCTCGGGCTGGGCATCGGGGCTGCCTCGACGGTGTTCTCGGCGGTCTCCGGGGTACTGCTCCGGGCCTCGCCGTTCGCCGAACCGGACCGGTTGGTGCAGATCTGGGAGCACCGCCCCCGCCTGCCGATGCCGGAGGAGGCCGCGGCGTTTTCGACGGACCACTTCCGGCGCTGGCGGGAAGCGAACACCGTGTTCGAGGGCATGGCGATGTACGGCGACCTGCCGATCGCCTACCGGGGACTCGCCGCGGACCCCGGCGAGCCGCGTCCGCTCTCGGCCGAACGGATTTCGCCGGAGCTCTTCGAGGTTCTGGGCGTCCAGCCCGCGCTCGGGCGCGGGTTCCGGCCCGAGGAAGGCTCTCCGGGGAGAGACGGCGTGGTCGTGCTGGGGGACGCCTTCTGGAGGCGCGAGTTCGGGAGCGACCGCGGCATCCTCGGCGCGGCGCTCCGGCTGAACGACCAGAGTTTCGAAGTCGTCGGGGTCATGCCCCGCGGGTTCGGCTTTCCCGTTCCCGGAACCGACCTCTACCTTCCCTATCCGTTCGAGCCGCCCGCCGATCTCCAGCCCGGGCAGGTGCGCCTCGAGCTCGTCCAGGTGGTGGGCCGGCTCGGCGACGGAGTCACCATCGAGCAGGCGGAGGCCGAGGCAGCCGCGCTCATCTCCCGGCTGAGCGAGGAGAGCGATATCCAGCGGATGCTCAACGATGGAGTCACGGTCCATCTCACTTCGTTCACCGAGCAGGCCACCCGGCGCATCCGCGATCCACTGGTCGCGCTCTTCGGGGTGACCCTGCTGGTACTGCTGATCGCCTGCGGCAATGCGGCGAATCTGCTGCTGACCCGCGCCGCCGGGCGGGAGCGCGAACTCGCAGTCCGCAGCGCCCTCGGCGCGGAACGGCCGCGGCTCGTTCGCCGGCTGTTCCTCGAAAGCCTGCTGCTCGCCGCCGGAGCCGGGGCCGTCGGCATCCTGTTGGCCGGCGGGGGCGCAGCCCTGGTGCGCTCGCTGACCGTCCTCGGGCTGCCGCAACTCGCCGCTGCCCGGGTGGATGCCGCCGTCGTCGCCTTCACCATTGCGGCGGCGGGGGCCGCGGCGGTCCTCTTCGGCACCCTCCCCGCACTCCGCGCCGCCTCCCGCGACCCGGCGGCGGCGCTCGGCGGCTCGGGGCGCGGCGACGGCGCCGGGCTGGGCGGCAGGGGCCGCAGCTTCGGAGCCCGGGGCCTCTTCGCCTCGCTGCAGCTCGCCCTCACTCTGCCGCTGCTCCTCGGGGCCGGCCTGCTGCTTCGGAGCTTTCTGGCCCTGGTCGCGGTGCCGCCGGGGTACGAGCCGAGACACACTGCGGTCTTCGATCTGCAGCTCTCCCCGGACCGCTATCCCGACGCGGAAGCCCGGCAAGCGCTGTTCGACCGGGTTCGGGAGACGCTGGCCGCGGTCCCCGGCGTTCTCCAGGTCGGCATCGTGGACACCCTGCCGCTCAGCGGAGAACGGGCGGTGATCGGCTTCCAACGTCTCGGCGAAGAAGCAGAGACGGATCCCAATGCCGTGCCGCGCGCGCTGCTGCGCCGGGTCTCGCCGGGCTATTTCCGGGCGATGGGCATTCCGCTGGCCGCAGGCCGGGCGTTTTCCGAAGCCGACCGCACCGGCCCGCGGGTTTCCATCGTGAACCGGGCTCTCGTTGCGCGCTATTTCGAAGATCCGCCGGTCGGCCTCGAGCTGCGGGGCCTCGGCGAGGTCATCGGGGTGGCGGGCGATGTCCTCGAAGCGGGAGTCGACACGCCGGCCGAGCCGATCCTCTACCTGCTGCGCGGCACCCTCCCGATGTCCGCTCCGGAGGGCGAGGTCGTCCGCGCGAGCGTGGTGATGCGCCACGCTCCGGGCGCCGCGGTGGCCGAGGCGGCTGCCGCCCGCGTCCGCGAACTGGACCCCGAACTGGCGGCGCTCGACCCGCGAACTCTCGAGGACCGAATCCGGGAATCGGTGGCGCAGCCGCGGCTCTACGCGCTGTTGCTCGGCGGCTTCGCGGCCGCCGCGGCGCTCCTCGCCGCTTGGGGCGTCTTCGGCGTCGTCAGCTTCTGGGCGAACACCGGCATCCCGGCCCACGGAGTCCGCATGGCATTCGGGGCCGCTCCCGGGGACATCCGGCGGCTCGTCCTGCGGGGCGGGCTCCGGATCGCGGCACTCGGGCTGCTTCCCGGCATGCTGCTCGCCTGGTCCCTCTCCCGCGCTGCGGCGAGCGACCTCTCCCCGTTGCTCTTCGAGATCACTCCCCTCGACCCGGTGGTGTTCCTGCTGGTCCCGCTGGGTCTCCTCGCCGCGGTGCTGGCGGCCTCACTGCAGCCGGCCGCCGCCGCCGCCCGCCTCGATGTCGCCCAGGCGCTCCGCACCGAGGCGGGGCGCAGCTCCGGGCCCCGCTTCGCTTGACGAATTTCTCTAGGATCCCTCGGTGGCCAAGTTCTCCCCCCGTACCCGATGGCTGCTCGGCGGCGGAGCCGCCGGAATCCTGATCCTGCTGCGGCTCGGGGGCGGCGGGTCCCCGGAGGCGGCGGACGCCGAGGAAACGGACAGCTTGCTTTCCCCCTGCTCTGTCGACAGAGACTCCCCCGGCGGGAGAGTGGAAGGCGGGCTCTGCGGAGTGGTCGAGGTCCCGGAGGACCGCGAAGACCCCGAAGGGCGTTCGATCGCGCTCTCCGTTCTCGTCCTCCCGGCCAGCGAGCAGGGCGGCGCGCCGGATCCGGTGTTCTTCCTGGCCGGTGGGCCGGGACAGGCCGCCACCGAGCTGGCGCCGAGGCTTCGAAGAGCTCTCGAAGATGTGCTTCGGCAGCGCGATTTCGTGTTCGTGGATCAGCGGGGAACCGGCGATTCCAACCCGCTGACCTGCGACTTCCTCGAAGGAGAGGATGCGGGGTCTCTCGAGAGCGTTCCGGAACTGTCCGAGGCCGACTGGCAGGAGTGCCTCGACTCTCTCGACGCGAGCCCGGAGCACTACACCACCCCGGTCGCCATGGACGACCTCGAAGAGGTTCGAAAGGCGCTCGGCTACGGCCGGATCAACCTCTGGGGCGGCTCCTACGGCACCCGCGCCGCCACCGTCTTCCTCCGCCGGCATCCCGAGAGCGTGCGCTCGGTGGTCCTCGACGGAATGGCCCCGGTGGACATGCGGATCCCGCTCTCCTTCGCCGAGGACGGGCAGCGGGCACTGAACCTGCTTCTCGACGACTGCGCCGCGGATGCGGATTGTGCGGCGCGCTTCCCCGGACTCGCCGGTTCCATCGAAACACTGCTCGCGAGCCTCGACCAGGACCCGCCGCGCCGCTTCCGCGTCCGCCATCCCCGAACCGGCGACTGGGAGGAGGTGCCCATCCGGCGCGAGCTGGCGGCCGGGGTGCTGCGCTTCCTGCTCTACCGCCCCGCCTACGCGGCACTGGTGCCGCTGCTGGTGGAAAGTGCGCTCGACGGCGACTTCGGCCCCATGATCGCCCTCGCCGACCCCGCGGTCGGACCCCGGATGACGATCGGCATGTTCTTGTCGGTGGTATGCGCCGAGGACGCTCCATTCCTGACCGTCGAAGAAGCCGCACGCGCCGCCGAAGAGAGCTTCCTCGACGAATTCATGGTCGAGCAGATCCTTTCGGCGTGCTCGGTCTGGCCGCGCGGCGAGCTGCCGGCGGGATACCGGGAACCGGTGCGCTCCGAAGCGCCGGTCCTCATCCTGTCGGGGGCCCTCGACCCGGTGACTCCTCCCCGCTGGGGCGAACATGCGGCGGCGACCCTTCCGAATTCTCGGCATTCGATCGTCCCCGGCGCGGGTCACGGCACTCTGTCGGCGGGGTGCGTGCCGGAACTGATCGCCGGGTTCCTCGACTCCGCCGACCCTGCGGGTCTCAGCACCGATTGCGTCTCCGAGGTCGGGCGCCCCCCTTTCTGGCGCTCGGCCACCGGACCGGATGCCGCGGTCTCCGGGAATCCCGAAAGCGAAAACCCGGCAACCGACGAGCCAGCGACCGGCGGGCCAGCGACTGGGGATCGCCGCTCCGACCCATGATCGAAGTCTCCGGTCTCAGGAAGACCTTCGGCAGCGTGGTCGCCGTGGACGAGGTGAGCTTCCGCGCCGGCGACGGACAGATCACCGGGCTCCTCGGCCCGAACGGCGCCGGCAAATCCACCACCCTGCGGATGCTCTACGGCCTCATGACCCCCGAAGCCGGCGAGGTTCGGGTGGACGGCGTGGATGGACGGCGCGAGCCCCTGGCCGCCCAGGCGACGATCGGGGCGCTTCCGGATACCCACGCGCTCTACCCGCGGCTGAGCGGACGAGAGAACATCCGCTACTTCGCCCAGCTGCGCCGGATTCCGCCCGAGGACGCCGCCTCGCGAACCGACGAGTACATCCGCCTGCTGGAAATGGGCGACTTCGTGGACCGGCGGGCGAAGGGGTACTCCCACGGCGAACGCTCCCGCGTGCTGCTCGCCCGGGCGCTCATCCACGAGCCCCGGAATGTCCTTCTCGACGAGCCGACGAACGGCCTCGATGTGATGAGCACGCGGCGGATGCGGGGCATGATCCGACAGCTGCGGGACCGGGGCCGCGCGGTGCTGTTTTCGAGCCACATCATGCAGGAGGTCTCGCTCCTGTGCGACCGGATCGTGATCATCGCTGCCGGACGGGTGGTCGCCGAGGGATCCCCGGACGAGATCCGCAGGGCGGCAGGGCGCGAAGATCTGGAGGAGGCGTTCGTACAGCTCACCGGACCGGCGTCCGAATCGGCGTCCGAATCGGCGTCCGAGGCCGCCTGAGGAACAGCGGACCATGGGAACCGCCGGCGTCGTCTTCCGAAAGGAGCTGCTCGAAGGAATCCGCGACCGGCGGGCCCTCGTCGCCGTGGTCCTCTCGATCAGCATCTTCCCCGTGCTGGTGCTGTTCATGGGCCGGTTCAGCCGGGGAGTCCGCGATGAGGCGCGCAACCTGACCCTCCCCGTCGCGGGCGCGGAGCGCGCCCCCGCACTCGTCGAATGGCTCGACCGGCAGCCGGGTCTGGCGATCGACGAGGCGCCGGGGGACCCGGCGACCGCAGTGCGGGACCGGGAGACCGACCTGGTGCTCCGGATCCCCGACGACTACGCGGAGCAGTTCGCCGAGGGCCGGCCAGCGGAGGTCGAGCTGATCGCCGACAGTTCGCGCGCCACCGGCTCGGTCAAGATGCGGCGGGTCACCGGGCTCCTCGAAGCCTACGGACAGGAGGTCGCCGCCCTGCGGCTGATCAGCCGCGGTGTCAGCCCTCTGCTGGCGCGTCCGATCGCGGTCGAACGCGCCGAGGTCTTCAGCGAGCGGCGGCGGGCGGTGTTCTCGGCGCTGGGATTCATCCCGATGTTCCTGCTGATGAACGCCTTCTTCGGCGGCATGCAGATCTCTGCCGACGCCATCGCCGGCGAACGCGAGCGCGGATCCATCGAGGCGCTGCTCATCAACGCCGCGCCGGCGCGCCTGCTGGTCTTCGGCAAGTGGGCGGCCGCCTCCTCGTTCGCGGTCTTCCTGACCCTGCTCGGCCTTTTGACCTGCGTCGTGGTGCTGCGGTTCCTGCCCGGCGCGCTGAACATCTCCCCAACGGTGGCCGACTGGCTGATGGTGGCGCTGCTGGCGACCCCTCTCGCGCTCTTCTGTTCCGCGCTGCAGGTGGTCGTCGCCACCTACGCCAAGTCCTACAAGGAAGCGCAGACCTATTTCGGCTATCTGGTTTTCTTGCCGATGCTCCCCTTCTTCGCGGTCACCTTCCAGTGGGTGGAGCAGGGATCCTGGGCATCCTTCCTGCCGATCCTCGGCCAGCACCTGATGATCCTCGGCGTGGTCGCCGGCGAACCGGCAGCAGGTTGGGAACTGGCGTTCGCCGGAGCGTTGGCGCTCGGCGCCGCCTGGGGCCTGCTGCGCTTCGCCGCATCACTCTTCACCCGCGAGAGCGTCGTCTTCGTCCGCTGAGCGGACCGCCGCCAGCGCCTGGATCCGGCGGCCTTCGAGCCGGTACTTGCGCTCGAAGTTGGATCCCGCGAGTTCGCCCAGGTCCTGACGCGCCGATACCGGCGGCTCGTAGGGGTGGCGGGCGAGACGCGGGCGGGCGGCGAGAACCTCTTCGACCCGGGCGAAGTAGTCGGCGTCGTCGGTCACCACATAGAGCGCCCCCCCGGGAGCGAGTGCCCGCTCGGCGGCAGCGAGAAAGTCCGGCTGGAGCAGGAGCCGGCGGTGGGCGTGGCGCCGCTTCGGCCAGGGATCGGGGAAGAACACCCGGATCGCGGCCAGCGAGCCGGGAAGAAGCGCGTCGAGCGTCCCGGTCGCCTCCCCCAGGACGATCCGGGCATTCCGCCGCTCCCGCCGCCGCAGCCGGTCCGCCGCGTAGAGCCAGTAGCGGCGGGCCCGCTCCACTCCGAGGAAGAGGGTGTCGGGGCGGGCCTCTCCCTCGGCGATCAGGAAAGAACCCTTGCCGGAGCCGATCTCGAGTTCGAGGGGAGCAGCAGCAGGGGCAGCCGCAGGGCCGCCGGCGAGGCCGCGGCCGAAGAGCTGCTCCCGGTCGAGCGGCCGCGCGAGTTCCTCGAGGTCGAAGCCGTAGCCGGTCGGGTCGGCGTCCCGCCGGCTGCGGATGTGGCTGCGGCCCATCCGCCGGAGAACCGCTCGCCGGAGATCAGCGGCTCCGGCGCTGCGTGAAGAGCCACTCGTAGAGGCCCTGCTCGCGGTACGCCGGCACCCAGGAATCGTGCGCGACGCCGGGATACTCGGTGTAGCGGGGGGCCGCTCCTGCCGCTTCGAGCGCCTCCGCCATCCGGCGGGACTCGTCGGCGGGCACCCGGCGGTCCTCGGCGCCGTGGAAGATCCAGACCGGAATCCCGGCGACCACCCGCGCCGTCTCCGCCCAGGGATCCTCCGGACGAACCGCCGCCGGATGCCAATCGGGCACCGGAAGCCGCGTGCGCACCGCAGAAACGCCGCCGCAGACCGGAACCAGAGCGGCGAATCGCTCCGGGTAGCGGTAGGCGAACGCCCAAGTCCCGTAACCGCCGAGCGAGAGCCCGGTGAGGTAGGTGCGGTCCGGGTCCCCGCCGAATTCGGCGACCGCAGCCTCGAGCGCGCCCATCGCCAGAGCCTCGATCTCCGGGCTCCCCCACCAGGCGTCTCGCGGGGACTGCGGCAGGACCACCAGCGCGGGAAAGTCGGGCTGCTCCCGCAGGACCGCCGGCAGCCCGATCGAGGTCTGCCGCTCGCCGTCCACGCCGCGCTCGCCGGCGCCGTGGAGGAAGAGGACGACCGGCGGGTTCGTCTCTTCTCCCGAGAGAACCCGGCCGGGCACGAAGACCTGCCAGCGGTGGCTCCTGCCTTCCACCTCGGTGGTCCGAGAGAGGAACCGGCCCGGTTCGGCACTCCCTTCGGGGCCCTCTCGGGAGAACGCCGCCCCGGTCAACAGGAGACCCGGAACGAGCCCGGCGGCGACGAGACGCATCCTCGTGGATGCTACCGCTGCCAGCCCTCCCGTCGGCCCCTCCCCTCGGTCCCAGCCGCTTCGGAAAACCAGGTTCGGACCGCCGCCGCGAGGCTAGAATTCTCCACCATGACGATCGCCGAAGGATTCGCCGTCGAGTTTTCTAGGGAGGCAGCCGCTACCCGCAAGTTCCTCGAACGCTTCGAAGCGGAACATGCGGATTGGAAGCCCCACGAAAAGTCCATGTCCATGTCCCGGCTGGCCAGCCATGTGGTGGAGTGCCCCGACTGGGGCGTCAGCATGCTGGACGCCGATCATTACGACTTCGCTTCCGGCGATTACCAGCCGGGCCAGTGGAAGACGGCAGCCGAGCTGGTCGAAAACCACGACCGGATCGGAGCGGGCTTCCTGAAGCACCTCGAAGGGAAGTCCGACGAGTTCATGCGCCAGAACTGGCGACTGCTGCATGGCGGAAAGGTGCTCATGGAGATGACCCGCGAAGCCGCGGTGCGGGAGTTCATCCTGAGCCATGGGATCCACCACCGCGGCCAGCTGAGCGTGTACTACCGGCTCGTCGGAATCCCGGTCCCGGGGCCCTATGGGCCGTCGGCCGACGAACGGGACGAATAGCGGAAACGAAAAGCAGAACCGCGCTCGTCCTCGGGGCCGGGGCGATCGGACTTTCCTGCGCCTACTTCCTCAGGCGCGCCGGCTGGGAAGTCACCGTCCTCGACCGGGGCGAGCCGGGGCGCGGCGCGACCGAGGGCACCGCCGGACTCCTGTGCCCGGCCCATTCCCAGCCGCTTCCCGGGCCCGGGGTCCTCCTCCAGGCGCTCCGCTGGATGTTTCGCCGGGACAGCCCGTTCCACATTCGCTGGCGCGCCGATCCTCGGCTCCTCGGCTGGCTGGCAGGCTTCGCGCGCGCCTCGACCCGCGCCCGCTCGCGAGCCGGGTTCACCGCCACCTGCGCCCTCTCCTCATCGAGCCTGCGCCTCTTCGAAGAGGTCCTGGGGCGCGGCGACGCCGACTTCTTCTTCGAGAAGGGGGGCGGCTGGCTGGCGTTCCTGACCGATCGGGGGCTCGCCCGCGGACGGGACGAGGCGGAAGAACTGCGGCGCCGAGGCTTCCCGGTGGAGCTCCTCGAAGACGGGGCCCTCCGGGAGCGCGAGCCCGCATTCGCCGCGGCGGTGCGCGGCGCGGTCTTCCTCCCCGGCGACGCCCACGGGCTGAGCCTGGGGTTCGCCGAGTCGCTGGCCGGGACGCTCGGGCGGCAGGGGGTCGTCTTCGAGATCGGGCTATCGGCCGAACGACTGCTGCTCCACCGAAGAAGAGTGCGGGGCGCCGAAGTGGTGACCGAAGCCGGCGCTCGTGAGGAACGCCTCGCCGACGAGACGATCCTCGCGCTCGGCGCCCGCTCGCCGGAACTCGCCCGGACCGCCGGGGTTCGGTTGCCGATCCTGCCCGCCAAGGGGTACAGCGCGACGGTCCGCCGGTTCGCGGGGGCGCCGTCCCTCCCGATCACGGTAGCGGAACGCAAGATGATCATCACTCCCCTCGAGGATCGGGTGCGCTTCGCCGGAACCCTCGAACTCGCCGGATTCGACCCCCGGCTCGACCCGCGCCGCTACCAGGCGGTCCTCGCCGGAGCCCAGGCCGCCCTCGCGGCAGAGATCCCCCTTCGGGACGAAACGCCCTGGATCGGCTTCCGCCCCCTCACTCCGGACAGCCTGCCGATCATCGGGCGTCCACCCCGCCGGGCCGGGCTCCTGATCGCCGCCGGCCACGGAATGCTCGGCTTCACCCAGTCTCTCGGCACCGGATCGCTGGTCCGGGAACTCGCCGACGGCACGGCGCCGAGCGTGGACCCGGCCCCTTTCGCGCCCTACCGCAGCGTGTTCGGACGAGCCGCAGACCCTCGGGTGCGGAGGAGGAGGTAGTCGGCGAAGCTGGGAATCCCCATTTCCCAGACCGCCGACGAGGTCTCCCACACCACCCCGAGGTCGCGCAGGCGGGCGAGCAGCGAAACCCAGTCCAGAGGGACGGATTTCCGGGCGGCGATCTCCCGAAGGAGCGGCATGAGCTCGCCGTCGCCGAGCCGTCCGCCGCGGCGGAGGATGCGGTCCGCGAGCGGGGCGAGAGCTTCGGCGACTTCGCGCTCCCGGGCCTCATCGAACCGCTCCTGGTAGAACCGTTCCACGGCGGCGGCTGCCGAGGCGGCCGCTGCCTCCGCCACCCGGGGGCCGACCCCGGCCTCGTCGTTTCGGGCAGCCGCCTCCCAGACGGCACTCCCGAACAGCTGGACGAAATAGGGATACCGCTGCGACTTCTCCACCAGGAAGTCCAGTGCGTCCTCGGCGATCCGGCAGCCGCCGGCCGCAGCCGGTTTGGCCAGTGCGGCGGCAGCGGCGGCAGCGTCGAGCCGGCCGATCGGAAACCGCTCGAAAGCGCGCTCAGCGAAGGTCCCGGCACCCCGAATCCTCCTCGGTGCGTCCGGCGTTCCGGCGGCGACGACCCAGAAGGGCAGCTGGTCGGCAACGGAATTCTGGACCGCTTCGAAGAACATTCGGCCCACCTCGGGAGCCGCGGTCTGGACTTCGTCCAGGACGACCACCAGCGGCGGCGATTCCACCAGCACCCAGGCCGCGAACAGCCGAGACACCTCCCCGGTGGGAGGCGCCCGTTCCGCAGCTGCGCCCAGGGGACCCAACTGCATACCGGTCAGCCGGCCCTCCAAAAGCCGGGCGCGTTCTTGCAGCGAACGAACCAGCCGTTCTTCCCTGCGGAGCGCCGCGGCTGGAAGGCGCTCGGCCCGCATCCCCAGCTCCCGGGCGCGCTCCGCGATGCGCTCCGCCAGCACCGTCTTGCCGTTCCCCCGCGGCCCGTAGAGGAGGAACCCCTGCGGCGGAGCCGTCCCGCCGGCGAGTTGCCGGAGCCGCTGCTCGGCGCTCGCGAGTTCGCCGTCGCGCCCCGCCAGCAAAGGGGGCATCTGGCCAGCGCCCGGCCGGAACGGGTTCTCGCGCGCTCCCGCCCGAACCATGAGCGAAGCCTACCCAGCATGCCCGAGGCACGGGCGAAGTGGCGGCAGGCGGGTGGGGAGCGGGACGGCTATCTCGCAGCGGCGGACAACCGCCGCCCGAGCACCAAAACCACGACCGCCCCGTACAGAGCGCCCAGCAACGCCCCGAAGAGGGCGCCGAACAAGGGGGTTCCCCCATCGAATCGGAAGGCCGCCCCTGCCGCCGCCGTCACCACCGCCGCTGCGGCGAACCCCCCGGCGCTGGCGGCGGCTAACCGGCCTGCCCCCGGGACGCACCGCCGCAGGACCCCCCAGTGCGCGAGGAGGAAGGCCGCGAGCCCGACGACGACGGCAGCCGCGGCCGCAACAGCAGCCGCCGAACCCGGGGCCCCGCTTCCAGCGGGGGGCATCCCCTGGAGCACGGCGAAGGCGGAAGCGGCCGCCGCCGCACCCGCCGCCGCACCCGCCGCCGGCCAGCGAGCCGCCCAGGAGACCCGGCCGCGCAGCAGCGGCCACTGCGCCAGCGCGACCCCGCCCAGCACCCCACCCCCGGCCACTGCACCGACGACGGCCTCGCCGACGACGGCGCCGAGCGCCCCGTGCGCCGCGCCTCCCACCAGATAGGAGAGCGGCCGCGCCACCGCTGCGGCAGCGGCCATCCCCGCCGCACTCGCCAGAATCCAGAGGACCCGAAAGCGGCTGCTATCCAGTCCACCCTCCGGCGCCCCCGCTTCCCCGACTGCCGCGCCCATGACCGCCGCAGCCTACCGCACGGACGAAGGGGCGATGATCAGACCCCTGCCGGACACCTCAAGGAAACTGGACCCCGGAAAACGCTTCCCCGCTATCCCCTCGAATCACGCTCACGCTCCCTGCTCAAGATCCTTTTCTCTCCAGCGCGGCTTCCAGGACCCCGAGCGCCACCCGCCGGGCGAGATGCGGGTGGGCGAACTGGTTGCGGTAGCTCCGAAGACATCCGTAACAACTCCGGTCGCAGCCGCAGCCGCCTGCGACACGATCCCGCGCCCGTTCGAGGACCCGGCGAAAGCTGCGTTCGTCCGTCAGTTGCGCCACCAGGCCCGCCCCGCCGGGAACATCGTCGTAGAGGACGACCGCACCCGGAGCGAGCGTCACATTCAGATCGCGCTCGGGTACCGCCACCGCGTCAGCAGCTCCGAGAAGCAGGGCGTAGCCCACCGAGTAACGACCCCACCGGTCGAGCGGTTCCGGGAAACACACCTTTACCACATCGGTCTTCAGATCGTGGCCGAGCGAGAACCTGCGAAAGCACCCGGAGCATCGCTGCCCGTCTGACCTAAAGTGTTCAGACTTCGGACCGGCCTCGTGCTTACCGCACACTCCACACAACAGGAAACCTCTCCTCCCCGACCCCTCGCATAGAACGACCAATTCTCCGGGAACCGCTTCGCTTACCCCGATCCCGAAGATGTCCTTTTCGTCCGGCGAGCCCGTGCCGGTGAATCCTCGGAAGAAGGGGCGCGTCGAGTAGAGACGCTTGTTGCGCCTCTCCGGCGCCTTGGGTCTATCCCAAATTTTCGTTTCGAAACCGAATTCCGGCACGAGATACTTGCGGCCGCCCGCTTCAGAACTCGGGCTTGTGAAATCCGGTTCTCCCGCTTCGTCGTCGCCGTAGGACCGCTCCCTCGGCTCCTTACCTTCGATCTTGCGGATGCCTACCGACTTCCATTCCAGCTTGTTCGCCACCACGCTGCTTCCCGGGGCGTACTCGGCGATCGCCAGCGAGAGATCGCGGGAGAGCTCGATCTTCTCGCCTTCCTGCGACATCCCGGTGTGCAGTTCGACGACATCCACCGGGAATCCGTACTTCGGGATGACGGCTCGTCTAGCGAGGAAAGTCACCGCGCCTTCCTTGGAGATCGTGCGCATCCTGTCATCTGCACGGCTCACTCTCCAGAATTTTCGATCTTTCAAGCTGTGATTCTCAATCCGCTTCATCAGCCGATACTCGTCGCAGACCTCGGAGGTCGCCTCGGCGAGCCGGCTGTCGAGCCCGGCGGCTCGATCGATCCAGCCTCCGTTCCCCAGGCCGAGCTCTTCGTAGAGGCTCTGCGGGACGATCCTGCGGAGAGTCTCCGAGAGCCGGCGGTTCTCCTCACAGAAACGTTTCAAGGATTCCGCCGCCGAGGGCTCGCTCCAGTCTCCGCCGACGAGCGCTTCGACGGATTTCGAGCGGCTGCAGTGGCGGGGGTCCCTGAAGAACGCCGAGAGCGCGACGGCCGTCAGATGGCGCGTCACGATCTTCGGATTCGCGATTCCGAGGCGCGGCGGCACGACGGTTCCGGCGATCAGGTCTTTGGGATTTTGGAAGTAATGGAGATCGTGTGGCCCCCTCCGGCAGTAGGTGAGCGCGAGGCCGGGCCGTTTCCGGCGCCCGGCGCGGCCGACACGCTGGGCGTAGTTGAAGGGTTCCGGCGGGACATTGCGGAGGAAGGTCACCTCCAAATCGCCCAGGTCCACCCCGACCTCGAAGGTCGTGGAGGAGCTGAGGAGATGGACCTCCCCGCTTTGGAACTCCGCCTGCCGCCTGCGCGCCTCGTCGTCCGCGAGTTGGGCGGTGTGCTCCGCCGTAGTCATCTTCGCTGGAAGATCCTTCAGCTCGTAGAGCGTGCGGTAGTGGTTCTCGGAGAGCTTCTCCATATCTACTGGTTTCAGGGCACCTCGGCAACCGCTGCGGGGGCAGATCCTCCGGATGTCGTGGGGTGTGATCCGGGCGCAGGTGCCGCATTCCCGGAGTTCGGGCAGCTCGACGGCCCGTACCCGCAGCCATCCCGCCTTCAGCCGAAAGGCACCATCTCCTCCGGCGCGTTCCAGCAGGCGCTCCTCGCTGGACACCTCGTCGTCGTGCTCCCTGATGGCGGCCCATACCGCCTTCATCAGTCTTTGCGCATCCTCCTCGCGATTAGCACCCTTCGGTAACGCCGAATCTCCGAGGAGTCGGGGAAGGAAGTGCTTCACCAGCGAACTCGTCTCGCCGCCCCATTCCGAGACTTGCTTTCTCCCGCGCGGAGCACTCCCCGCGAAAGCCGGTTGCCGCTGCGGGCGGGGGCTCACTCCCTTCCAGTCCGGGAATTCCGGGCCATCGGGCAGCGCGATCGCCCCGACCTCCCGAAATCGGGCCAGGAGGAACTGCAGCAGCGCCGCTGCTGCTTCCGGCGTGAAGTTCCAGGGCGGGCGCTGCATCTCCCGCGGCGGTTTCAAGCCGACCGGCAGCTGCACCGACCACCGCGCGATCCCGACACCTTCGAGCGACAGTCGGGTTTCCTCCGTGAGAGCCTCGGTGAGAATTGCCGAATACGCACGGCGCAGGACGGTCTCGGCGGTGTCCGAAACCGCATCCACGCCAGCATCGCGCCGGACGCGCACCAGCCGGTGCCCGAAATCCTCGACGGACAGCGCGCTTCGGCGAACCGGGTTTGCACTCCCGGTCCAGCAGAGCGCTCGCAGCATGAGGTTTCGGTCCCGAACCCTGGTGTAGGAGTCCTCGGCGTACCAGGCGAAGAACGCCGCGTCCTGCCGACTGTCCGCGAACGCCAGGATCTTGCGGGCTTCCTTCGGCAGGAGGCCGTGGACTGCAGTCGCCAGGACCGCGTTCGGTCCGTCGGCGCCGTGCACGATCTCCTGTACCGGATCACCGACGCCGCCGCGCCGATAACCGCAGCGGGCACATTCCCTCAGCTGATCGGAGTGACCCGGCCGGTTCTTACCCTTCTTTATCGGGATCGAAGCCTCGCAACCGCAAGCAGAAGCCCCGCGGCCGATCGCGCCGCAGCGCCGGCACAGGGTTTCGCGGGCAGTATCGGCGGTCTCAGCAGAAGACGGCAGGTAGAAGTCCACGCCGAAATCGTGCCGGGCCGGATCCCGGACCGCCTCCACGAGCTTCCCGCCCTGGGCTTTGCCGACATAGTAGTGCTGGCCGCATTCCCGGCAGAGGGCGATCTCGAGCGGTTCCGCTGCCGGCCCGCCTCCCGGATCCCCGGAGACGCGGTTCAGGACGACGCGGTCCTGCCCTCGGTCGTGGAGCAGGAAGGCTCCCTCGAGGGCCCGGACGAACAGGTGGTAGCGCCGCACATCCGACGCGCATTCGGCCTTCGATCCGGATTCCTCGTATTTGCCGAAAACGACTCCGCTGGGTTCGAACGGCTCTCCGAACAGGGTCCCGGCGAAGTCGGCGACGGCCCGTCGATCGTTTTCGGTACCGCCGGAGGCGATGGTCGCGCTGGTGGCGAGGCAGCGGAACGGTTTTCGCCTTCCTCCTTCTCGCAGGCGCTCCTTCAACCGGCGGAGCAGCATCGCCATCTCGATGCCCTTCGCGCCGCGGTAGGCGTGCGCCTCGTCCAGGATCAGGAAGCGCCAGTGTTCCCCGCGCCCTTCGTCGAACAGCGCACTCTCTTGCGGGCGGATGAGGAGGTACTCCAGCATGGAGTAGTTCGTGAACAGGATGTGCGGAGGGCTCTCCAACATGTCCTCGCGGAAGACCTTCTCGCCGGGAAGCGCTTTCCTCCCGCGCTCTGCTCCGTTTCGGCTCCTGTCTTGCGCGTTCTTGGGCGTCTGTCCGATGTACTGTCCGAAAGTGAAACGGAAATCGGAACCGGAGTTTGCCAAATCCCCACAGAGGCCGCCGAGTCGGCGGCGCTGGTCGTTCACGAGCGCGTTCATCGGGTAGAGAACCAGCGCCCGAACCCCGGGACGGTCGAGCGTCCCGGCGAGGTGTTCCTGGAAGAGGTAGAAGAGGACCGGATAGAGGAAGCACTCCGTCTTGCCGCTCCCGGTACCGCTCGCGACGACGACATTCCGGTCCTCGAAATGGGCGGCGCGGATGGCGTGCTCTTGATGAAAATGGAGGTTTCCCTTCAAGAGTGCGGGGAAGAGTGCCTCGGCCTTTTCGGGGAATGTTTCCCGCGCGAGCTCCCGAGCTTCGATCCCCGGGGGGAATCGTCGTCCGTGCTCCGGAAATGGTCCCCGCAGCAGGTTCTCGCCCTCGCTGCCAAGCGCTTCCCGGAAAGATTGGCGCAGCGTCGGGTCGCGGAAATGGAAACTGGTCGTCAGGTAGCTGACATAGCGGGAATGCAGGATATCGACCCAACGGTCGATCTCACTTGGAGTGGGCATCGGCGCGTTCTCCTTCGAACTCCATTTCGATGTAACTCAAATCCTTGCCTCGAAGCTCCGCCACGCCTGCCTTCGAGCGAAGCGAGAGCAGTCCGGTCATCGTGGCCTCGACCACATTCTTCGGGTTTTTGCTGCCGAGAGATTTCGTCAGGATGTCCCCGATCCCCGCCAGCTCGATCACCGCCCGCGCCGGGCCGCCGGCGATGACGCCGGTTCCCCGTGATGCCGGTTTCAGCAGCACCCGCGCTGCTCCGAACACCCCCACCACCTGGTGCGCGATCGTCGAGCCCTCCCGGGGAATCGCCGTCAGATTCTTCTTGGCGATCTCGGTTCCCTTCTTGATCGCCGCCGGCACCTCACGCGCTTTCCCGAGCCCGAACCCGACGCGGCCATCCTCGTTCCCCACGACCACCAGCGCCGAGAAGGAAAGGTTCTTGCCGCCCTTCACCACTTTCGTCACCCGGTTGATCGAGACCACCTTGTCCTTGAGGTCCGGGGCTCCCGTGCGTTCCACCTGGATATTCCGGGGGTCGCGCGGCGGCCGCGGCCGGAGCTTTCTGGCCGGTTCGGGTTTCAGCGGCGGTGGATCCGGTGTCACCTCGATCAAGTCGAACTCCAGATCGGAATCCATACCGGGCAGCCGGAGCCGAAGCGCGCACGCCTCGCTCATGTCCCGACCGACGGCAGCGTAGTCGCGGAAACTCTCGAGTGGAACGACCGAGCGGCGCTTGCTCGGGAAATCTTCGTCCCGTTTCGGAGTGAAGGACTGATATTCGCCACCATCCAATCCGTTCCCCAGGCCGACCTCGAGAGACTTCGCTGTCTCTGGCACGAGAACCTCGATTTCCTTCCCTGTCTTGCGGAATTGCGTACGCGTCATCGGAAGAAGGGTTCGACCCGCCCAATCTCCCTTTCCCGAGAGGCGCCACCAGACCCGCGGCAGGTGGACCGAGACACCCATCTCCGACTTTCCCTCGCGGAGGAGCAAGCGCACTTCGTCGGCTTCGGGGCGGGACTGGACTCTCACCGCTCCGTCGGCGCTCAAGGAGGCATGCAGACTCGATACCTCGGGACGCAGCCGGCCGCTGCGCCCGACGAGGCAAACGGTATCGCTGCGGCGGGAATCCGCCCCCGGCGCCAGCACCAGATCCTCCCGGAACGGCTCGCCGTTCACTCGGATCCCCTCGAGGCCGGGCCAGTAGCGGAAGGCGGCGCTATCCACGAGAGCCATTCCGCCCAGCGGATAGGTGCGCAGGAAGAACCGGCCCTTCCTCCCTTTCAGCACTTCGGCGATCGATCTCTCGGCTACGCGGAAGTTCTGACCCTTCCAACCACCCGGGCGTTCTTCCCCGACGCGCGCCCATTCGATGCCTTCCCCCACATCCAGCCTCGGCGGTTCCCCGACGAAGAGCTCCCCTTCGTCCGAGCTCTCGAAGAGAGACTCCCCCCACAGCCAGGCGCTCCGACTGGCCCCCGGCCGCCAATCCCCGATGGAACCGAGAGAGTCCGGAGAGTCGTCTTTCGAAGTGGTGAAGAAATGAGCGCGGAAATCGGGATCCGAACAGGGCTCCGGTTCCCGGAACTCGTGCCCCTTTCGAGGCCAAGCGACAGGGGCGATCACGAGGTAGCGTCCGACGGTGATCCGCTCGCATTGCCGCCCCACCAGCAAGTCCTCAGAGCCCGAAAGCCGGAACCGGAGCGGCGTCTTCCCGTCGTCGAACAGCGGGATGCCGCCCGACTCCCCGTCGCCCCAAGCGAGCGACAACCTACCCGAGAAGGACGCCAGCGGATACTCGCTGTCCCGAGACTTCAAGTCGGTTTCGCCATGACGCATCGCCGTAACCCCCATCTCGGGATCGACGGAAAGCACGATCTCCCACTCGTGGGAGCCGGGCGTTCTTCGGCACCGGAGTTCCGGCGGAGAGTCGGGTGGCCGGGACCGGGGCGCAATCGCTCCTGACGAACCCCGCCGCCCGCCGGTCCGGCGGGGTTCCCCCGGTTCCCGCGGCCTCTCGGGTTCCGGGGGTGGCCTCGGAGGCAGTGCGGCCTCGGGTGGGACGGCACCTTCCGTCCGCGACTCGCCTTTCGGCAGTTCGTCCGATGGTTCGTCCGATTTCGGAGACGGAGATGCGGATCGGTCCTCCGGATCCCCGCCCTCCGCACCATCTCTCTGCGAGGGATCGGATGGCGCCGGAGGCCGCTCCGGAGGCGGGCTGCCACTCGCCCCGGGCGACTCGCCGACTCCACCCGGCGCATCGCCATTCCCGCCCGGCGCTTCATCACCGTTCCCCGCGCCCGGCGCCGGCGCGTCTCCCTCGCCATCGGCCTCGAGGACCCCTGCCCCCTCGTCCTCCTGTCCAGGCCGCCCGGCGGCTCCTTCTTCTTCCTCTGCTTCTTCGCCTTTCTCCGGTTCCTCGTCTTCCTCTGAACGCGGTTCTACCGCCTGTTTCCGACCTCCCGGCTCGGTTTCTCCATCGGCCTTCTGATCCGGCTCCAGCGGGGGACTTTCCTCCCCGCCCCCTCTATTCGACTTCGGGGCGACGACGACCGGAGAAGACGGTGCTACACCGCCACCGGCTAAGCCGACGGGTTTCGGCGAGCGTCTGCGCCCTCTGCGCCGCCAGGTCCGGACCCCCTGGCGGAGCGCCCGGATCGCCCAGCTCAAAAGTCCGAACGCCATGGAGATCGGGGGCGGCGAAAACTGGCCACATATCCACCATATCCCCGAGGAGCGACAAAATGAAGCCACCCCGTCCATTGCCCGAATTCGGAGCCTTTCCCGCTCCGCCGCAGAGCCCACCGAGGCTGCGTAGGCGGGGGCGCCGCTCTCACCCCAGCGAGCGGTCGTGCTGTCCGGCGGGCTTCCCTCTCGTTTCGGCCTTCAGCGGATCTTTTCGGAGTAGTTGACGCCGACGAAGACTCGCACCACCGCGCCTTCTTCATCCACCGCGAAACGCACCAGCTCGCCGTGGGCGCCGAAGCCGTCGCTCTCGAGCCGGAACTCATGCGGCTCGCCGGTGGGTCTCAGGATGCCCTGCGAGCGGTCCGGGTTTTCGGAGAGCGGGGAGAGGAGGACGAGTTCGTCTTCCAATCGCAGCACGCTGGTGTCTCCCCAGCGGCTCCGGTAGGTCCCCAGATAGATCTCCCATTCCGGTTCGAAGGCGGTGGTCGCTTCCTCGTCGTCGGCCTCTTCTTCGGTGAGGTGCGGGGCGACCCACTCGAACGCCTTTTCGACGAAGCGGCCGGGGTTTCCGTCGCCACCGTTCGTGAAGACGGAGACTCCGACCTTCTCCTCGGGGCTGAGCAGCGTCTGGGTGCGGTAGCCGGGATAGGAACCGCCGTGGCCGATCAGGTCGCGGTCCTCGGTGTGGCGCACCGAAAAGCCGAGCCCCCAGCCGCTCTCCCAGGAGGGCTGGAGCCAGTGGACCCGCTGCATTTCGAGCAGGGTGTTCGAGGACAACACCTCTTCGCTCTCGCGGTCGCGGACCCGCATCTGCCACTTCAGGAAGCGCAGCATGTCGGGCACCGTGGAGGACACCCCGGTCGCCGGATCGAAGGCGCGGGCGTCCACGAAGGGGTAACGCTCCCGGCTGCCGTCGGGCATTCGCCGCCCGTAGCCGGTGGCGAGGCGGGCGGCTTGGCCCGCCGGAACCGGCCCCACGCTGGTGGAATCCATGCCCAGCGGCTCCAGGATGCCGGAGTTCACGAGCTCCTCGAACGACGCTCCGCCAGCGGCCTCGGCCGCCATCCCCGCGAGGGTGAACCCGAGGTTCGAGTACTTCCACTTCGTCTCGGTCGCGTAGGTCGTCTCCTGGTCCGACACCGTGTTCCGCACCGCCTCGGGCTCGGGGAACTCGAAGTCGGTCCATGCCGGATGGATCGACTCGCGGGGGAGGCCGGCGGTATGGGTCAGCAGGTGCCGCAAGGTCACCGGACGGGCTTCGGCATGGCGGTTTTCGATGTCGAACCAGGGGAGGTGCCGGGTGATCTCATCGTCGAGCCGGAGCGCGCCGGAATCGCGCAGCCGCATCACCGCGATCGCGGTGAACAGTTTGGAATGCGAGGCGATGCGGAAGATCGAGTCCTCGGTCATCGGCGCCTCGGGATCGAGCGAGGCGTGCCCGTACGCCTGCTGCCAGACGACCTCCTGGTCGTGGACGATCCCGATCACCAGACCGGGGAGCCCGGAGTACTCGAGCTGCGCCCGGATCCACTCGTCCAGCAGGGTGATCCCCGCCCGGACCTTCGCGTCCCTCGCTTCCGCAGACGCGCCCGCTGCGGACCCGGCGGCCGGCCATGTAGTTGGCCATGCGGTTGAAGGCGGCGCGGCGAGAGCCAGCGGCACGGCGAACCCGCCCGTCAGCAGCGCCGCCGCCGCGAACCGATGCAGCGCCGCGATCGTGATCTTCTTCGGTTTCATCGCTCCGACCCGAAAAGCCGCCTCAGCGGCGGAAGACGACCGCCCCATCCACCAGCACCACCGCGGTCCGGGCGTAGGTGCCGATCGGGTGGGAGTCCCAGATCACCACATCGCCGTCGAGGCCGGGGGCGAGGGTTCCGATCCGGTCCGCCACCCCGAGGATCGCCGCCGCATCGGCGGTGACCGCGGTCAGCGCCGCCTCGCGCGGCAGCCCGTGCGCCCAGGCGATCACCGCCTCCACCGCCACGGAACGACCGCGGGAGTCGAATGTCGAAAGCGCGATCCGCACCCCGGCCTGGTGGAGGATCCCGGCGGCCGCCGGAGTGTGCCCCGCGAGTTCCATCGGGCCGCCGTCGCCGATGGCGAGGATCGAGGGCCCCACCACCACCGGAATGCCGGCCTCGGCCAGCCGGCCGGCCAGCGCCGGCGCCCCCGCCGCCTGGTCCAGCACCAGGCGAAGGTCGAATTCGCCCGCCACCCGCAGCGCGGTCTCGATGTCGTCCGGCTTGTTGGCGAGCATCCGCAGCGGCAACTCTCCGGCGAGCAGGCGCCCGAGCGTGCGGCCCGCCTCGCCCGAGATGGCGTCCTCGCCGGCGCGCACCAGCGTGTTCCGAAGGTCGAAGATCATCCCCTGACGGGTGGTGCGCCCGCGGGGGGCCTCGGCGCCCGGCGGAGTGTCCCCGACTGCGGATTCCCCGAAGGAGGCGGCGATCGCGACCTCTTCGGCGAGGACAGCGGTCTCGGCTGGGCCGAAAAGCTTCACCACCGCGCCGGTCCCGCCGAGCAGGAGCCGCGGGTCGGGGGCCAGATAGACCGCAGTGACCCCGGCGCACAGCCACTCCGGAGCCAGACCCTCCCGGAAACGGTCTCCGGCGCGGGCCGCCGGAAGGATCGTCTCACCGGGTTCCCCGGCCAGATTCACGAGCGAACCGCCCGATCCCGGCACCGAACCGAGCAGCGTCTGCGCATCGAGGAATCCCGGGGTCACCACCATCCCGGCGGCAGAGATCACTTCGGCGCCCTCGGGAACCTCGATTCCTCCGCCCACTGCAGTGATCTTCCCGTCCTCGAGGAGCACCGAGGCGTCCGGCAGCACCTCGCCGGTTCCGGTATGGACCTCGCCGCCCACGATCGCGACCGACTGCGCCCGGGCGGCCGCCGGGGCCGAAACTGCAACGGCAGCGGCGGCGAGCAGGACGGCGAACGAGCGCTTCCGCAACTCGGAAGCCGGCGAACTCGGCATCACCAGCCCTTCGGCACCCGGTCGCCGAAGATGTTGAATCCGGTATCGCGGTTGAAGACCTCCACTCCGTCCACGAACACCTGCATGACGAGGTTTTCCCAGGCGAGCGGGTCCTCGCCGCCGAGGATCGCGATGTCGGCGTCCTTGCCCGGTTCGAGGCTGCCGATCCGCTCTTCGAGATGGAAGATGCGGGCGCCGTTCAGGGTGAGTGCGCGCAGCGCTGCTTCGGGCGGCATGCCGCGCCGCACGAACAGCGCGGCGGTGTGGCGCAGGAAGTACGCATGTCCGTCGGGGGGATCCTGATGGAAGGCGACCACCCCGCCGAGCTCTGCGAGCCGGACCGGACCGGCGAGATCGGCGCCCTCCGGGCTGTCCTGCGGCAGGACCGGCCCGAAACTCACGGGAACTCCGAGCCGCGCCATCTCCTCGGCGTGGTCCGTGGTCCGGCCGCCGTGGTGGATGTAGAGGTCGAGATCGAAGCGCCGCTTCAGCTCGAGGGCGTACTCCATCTGTTCTCGGCTGCTCGAATGGACGCCGACGACCCACTCGCGGGTGAGGAGCTTTCCGAACGCCTCGCGCGCGAGGTCCCGCGGCGGTCTCGGACTTTGCGGATCGGCATGGTGTACAGCGAGGGCGTCGAGGTATTCGCGGGCGGTTTCTAGTTCGGCGGCGAGAAGTTCGAAGACGCCCTCCTCGGTGGTCGGGAACCCCGGATAGGGAGTCGTCGCCCGGATCGCGAACTTCATCCCGCCGGGGGCGAGGAACATGTCCTCCACGGTGCCGCCGCGCATCTTCAAGAGCACCGACTGCCCGCTGTTGGGGCTCCGGCTGCCGGTGGTGATGTTCTGGGAGGTGATCCCGCCGGCGACCGCCAGCGCGAACGCCGGATCTCCCGAGTCCAGCCCGTCCATCGCCCGCACCTGCGCGTTGATCGGCACCGAGAGTTCGTTGTTGTTCGAGCCGGTGGCGGGCAGGTTCAGCACCTTGAAGCCGGTGTGGGAGTGGGTCTCGATCAGGCCGGGGATGACGCTCTTCCCGGTCGCGTCCACGACCTGCGCTCCGGCGGGAACGGCGACCGCACCGCCCACCGCCTCGATCTTCCCGTTCCGGATCAGCACCGTGCCCCCCGGGATCGGATCCGAACTCACCGGATACACGAGCCCGCCGGTGATCGCGATCAGCCCCGACTCGGTGCCCGCCGGGCCGCAGCCTGCCGCCGCGAGGAGCGAGGCCGCAAACGAAGCGGCACCGAGGAATACGGCGGCCACTCCTCTCTCGGATCCTTCCCCGAGGGGTTCCCCAAGCACTCTCCGGCTCACTCTCCCCTCCATACCGCCCGGAAACCGACTATAGCAGCCTGCTGGCAAGAGTGCCCCGATCGCCATCCCGCCCTCGCAAGGCTCGGGGCCCCGCCGCTTCCGAACCCCGGCGATAGAATTCCGGGCATGCGTGAGGTGGGAGGCACGGGAACCGCAGTGCTGGAGCAGCTCCGAACCGGTGCGAAACGAGCCGACGCGAAACCGGTCGGTGCGCCTCGGCACAGCGAGAGTTGGACTCCGGTGTCCGCCCTGGAGTTCGTGGGCTATGAGTCCTGCCGGATGACGCTCGCGGAGTACGAGAACTACCCCGAAGACCCCGAAGACGGGCGCAAGATCGAGTTCTTCGATTCGGCGGCAGGCCTCGCCTGGATGGTCGAGGATTCGCCGAATCTCCCGCACGAGGACCCGGTCCGCAGGCTGGTGGCGCTCGTGCAGGAGATCGCCATCACCCGCGGATCGCCGATTCGGTGCCGCGGCGCGGGGTCGCTGCAGCTGCGGGACGCCGATTCACGGCGGATGCGGGCCCTCCACCCGGACGAGATGGTCTTCTTGCATCCGGAACGCTCCCATACCGCCGACCCGGAGTTCCTGGCGGCGGGGAAAGATTCCTACCCGGAGGTGGTGCTGGAGGTGGACCACACCTGCGACATCCGCCGCGGCAAGCTGAAGCTCTATGAGGAGTGGGGCTTTCCGGAGTTGTGGGTCGAGGTTCCGAACGTGTATTCACGGAGCCGGCCGCGGCGGCTGCAAGCGGAGCTCAGGATCTACCTGCTGGAGGGGGAGCGGTACGCGATGGCGGCGGAGAGCCGGGCGTTTCCGGGCTGGCGGGCGGAGGAGATCCACCGGGCGCTGAACGAGGTGGTGATCTCGGAGGAGACTTCGGCGGTGCTTTCGCGGGTGGGGCGCGCCCTCGGAGAGCGCGAGGGAACCGGGCCGGAAGATCACCCGCTGCTCGCTTCCCTCGGCCGCCGGAGACAGGCGGCGGGACGCGAAGCGGGACGAGTCGAGGGACGGATCGAGGGGCGGGCCGGGATGGTGCGCGCGATCCTGGCGTCGCGGGGCATCGAGATAGCCGCGGATTTTCCGCCCGCGGGCTACCGGGCCGCCCTTTCGGCGGCTTCGGACGCGGCCACGCTTTCGGCAGCCGCTTCGGCGTCTAGCGAAGCCGATTTCCTGAATCGGCTCGGATAACAGGACGAGGTTTCCGGCACCCGATCCAACCTCCCGAAAACGCCGGTCTCCCCAAACGACAGTCGGCCGGCGAATGTCGCGCCGACAGGTATTCGACCGAAGATCCGCGGCGCGCCTGCGAAGTCAGCGCGTGAGCGTCATTCCGACCAGGCACTCGTTAGCAGCCTGTGGACAAAGTCACAGCTAGCCGAGAGGTCGGCGGTCGCCGCCAGCTACGGAGCCGGCGAGGTCATTCGCACACCGGCCCACTTGGTGTTGTCGAAAGCCCGGAACATGAGCGGTCATCAACGCTCTGAACAGCTTGCCGTGGTTGGGCACCCGCAGGTGGAGCAATTCGTGAACGATGACGAAGTCCTGAAAGTCCGGTTCGCGATCGGCGAGGTCGCCGGCCAGAGTCACGGTCCCGGAAGTCGAGCACGAGCCCCACTTCCGCACCATGCGCTGAACCCGCACGAGCCGCGGTCGGACCCGCAGCCGCCGCGACCAGATTTCGACGCGGCGCCGCAGCGCCTCGCGCCGCTCGTCAGCCGCCTCCATCGCTCTTCGCGGCCAGCAGAATGGAGAGGATGCGCTTCACGACCGGTGCTCGTTCCTTCCCTCCGAGTCGCAGCAGCGGCCGATAGAGGGCGGCGCGGAGCCGCCGCTCCTCTTCGGGATTGTCCGCCGCGCCCGGGAAGCGGGCCAGCAGCGCCTCCGCCTCCCGCGCCAGCTCCGCCGCCTGGATATCGGCGGCGCGAAGACCCGGATCGTCCTTCAGCGTCCACGAGATCCCGAACGCCCGCGGCGAGAGTTCGCTTTTCTCCAGGGCCTCGATAGCCGCCGCCTTTTCCCGGGCGAGGTCGGCCAACCGGTCGAGTGCGGCCAGCGCGGAGGTCGTGCGCTCCTCCAGGTCCTGCAGGATCCGTTCGGCGCGCTTTTTCAGAGGCAGCAGTATCACCTGCGCTTCCGGCTGCTCCTCGATTTCCTTCCGTAATCCGCGCACGAGATCGAAAACCTTGCTCTCGTCCGATCTGGACTGCCCGCGAAGTGCTTCTAGCGTCTCGAGGTCGAAGTCCACGCTCCGCACACCGAACCCCAACCCCTCCTGGACCCCGCTTTCCTGCACCAGCGCCGTCGTCTTGGCGCCCAGCTCCGCTGGGTAGTCGAAGCGGCGCGCGTAGGCGTTTTGCACAGTGGCGTAGAGGCGGGAAAGCCTCCGGTAGGTTGCGATCGAGTCCCGCAGCGCCGCCGACGGCGACAGGATCTCCCAGAGATCGCTGATCTCCCGATAGGCGGCGAAGAACTCGCGTCGCCGCACCGGGTCCAGAAAACACCCGTACACGACCTTCTCGAGGCGCTCGTCCTCCCCGCCGGCGCTTTCGTCCTCGAGCCAGTCGGCCTTCGCCCGGGCGATCTTCCCGTGAAAGTCCTGCATCAGCAGATCGAGGTCTTCGATCACGCCGCTGATGTCGGAAGAATCGAACCGCAAGGCCTTTTTCAACTCTCGTAGGACGCCGATGAAATCGACGACGAGGCCGAACCGCTTGCGGGCGCCGCCTTCGATCGCATGAGGGCGGTTCACCCGCGCGATCGCCTGCAAGAGCACATGATCGCGCATCGGCTTGTCGAGATACAGGCAGTAGAGAAGCGGTGCGTCGAAACCGGTGAGCAGCTTGTCGGTGACGATGAGGATCTTCGGGTTTTCGTTCGCCTTCCGGAATCTCAGGCGGGTGTCCGCCTCCTGCTCCGGAGAGAGCTGGAGCTCGGCGACGAGCGGGCGGTCCACGATGTCGCCGGAACTCGCGGTATAGACCGGAGCGGTCCATGCCGACGGCAGAAGACGGTCGAGTGCGCGCTTGTACCGGGCGCAGGCTTCCCGATTCACTCCGACGAGGAACGCCTTGTAATCGAGCGGCGCCACATTCTCGAGGAAATGCCGGGCGACGAACGCCGCCACTCTCCCGATGCGGTCGTCGGCGGTCAGGAACGAGCGCAGGCCGACCGCCCGATCCAGCACCCGGTTGAGCTCCTCGATGTCGGTTATGCCCTCCTCCTCGGCCAGTTCGAAGAATTCCCGGTCGAGCCGCTCCAGCGGAACGGTCATTTCGCTCGGCGCCATGGTGTGGCGGATCGGCAGCGTGGTCTCGTCGGCGATGGACTCGGCGATGGTGTACTTGTCGAGATACCCCTGCTCATCGTCGGCGCCGAAGATCTTGAAGGTGCCCGTCCCGTGCGCGGTCCGGTCGATCGGGGTGCCGGTGAAACCGATGATCGTGGCGTTCGGGATCGCCGCCATCAGATAGCTGCCCATATCTCCGGCGACCGAGCGGTGCGCCTCGTCGAGGAACACGAAGATGTTGCGGCGGAGGTTGGCGTCCTTCTCGATCCCCTCGAACTTGTGGATCATCGAGAGGATCAGTCCGCGTCTGTCGGTGTGGAGCAGATCCCGAAGCTCGGCCTTCGATTCCGCCTGCCCGACCGGAATGTCCTGCTGCTGCATTTCGCCGAGAAGCCGTTCGACCCAGCCCGCCAGCTGCCCCTCGAGTTCCCTCCGGTCCACCACGACGATCACGGTGGGGTTTCCGAAGCGGTTCGCGCCGTCCTGCACGATCAGGCGGGCGGCGGTCAGCAGCGTGAATGTCTTGCCGGAACCCTGGGTGTGCCAGATGAGTCCGCGCCGTTTCGCTGGCTCGGCACAGCGCTCGACGATGCGCTCGGCGGCGCGGCGTTGGTGCTGGCGCAATATCGACTTCCGGGTCTCGCCGTCCTCGATGTAGAAGAGGATCCAGTCCCGGAGCGTGCGCAGGAAATCGGTCGGTTCGAAAAACGACTGGACGGCGAACCGGTAGCTGTCTTCCCGCGGCTCCTTCCAGCGCGCCGCGAAGCGGCGCGTGGCGTTCCAGGTCACGCCGTACCGGGTTTCGAGGAGATCGGTGACATTGAAGAGCTGCGCTGCGCCCATCAGCTCGGGCGTCTCGATCTCATAGCGCCGCAGCTGCCTGATTCCCCGCCCGACGGCGTCGGGATCGGCCGGATTCTTGTGCTCGACGATGGCGGCCGGCACGCCGTTGACGACGAACATCACATCGGCGCGGTTTCCCTTCCTGGCCGGAGGCTCGATCCTCCACTCCCAGGTGACATGGAGGGCGTTCGCTCCCGGCGTCTCGAAGTCGACCAGCCGGACATGCCGACTGCGTTCTTCGGCCTCGTCGTACCACTGCCGCTCGCCCCGCAGCCAGGTGAGCATTTCCCGGTTTCCCTCGATGGTCGGCGGAATGGCTTCCAGCTTCTCGACGACCGAGCGGACCGAATCGTCCATCATCCAGGGGTTGAAACGATGGAGCGCTCCCTCGACCTCATCGCGAAACAGCATCCGGTCCACACCGCCCCGCTTCCCGATCGCGGCCTTCGGCGCGAGCGGCGCCCAGCCGATCTCCGCCGCATGGCGGACCATCGGAAACTGCACCGAACCCGCCTCGCTGATCCGGAGATCGCTCACGACCGGACCTTCCGCTGGGTCACCCCGAAAGGCTCTCGCCCAGAAATCGGATGATGCGGTCACGGTTCGCGGGCAAACTGGAGAACTGCTTATCGGACACATCACTGAAGCGCGCCAACACTTTTCGATTGATCGCCTCCTGATCTTCGAAGATCGCCACGGACCGGAAAGAGACTCCCCATCTCTCGAACTGATGCAGCGCGATCGTGGCATCGCGGGTTCTGTCGTCGTTGGGGAGGGCATGCACGAAAAGTGGCCTCGAAGCGCCGTTGATTCGGCAATCTACGGAGTACTTTCCCTCTGGATCGCGTTCGGCATCGTTCCAGTCGAAACGCCGTCGCTCTTCCGGCGCGACCTCGCTCAACAAATTCCGAAAGTCCTCCAGGAATGTCGACCGGACCTGCTCGCGCGACAGATAAGACACATCCGCAATCCTGAGCAGGGCCTGGATGAAGGAATACAGCGCATCACCGTAGCGTCCGTCCGGAATGCCCAGAACCAATTCTCCATCCCGGTCCTCGATCTGAAATGTGGACAGCGCATTGGAGATGATCGTCTGACGCGTTCCCCGGTGCAGATCTCTCTCGGCGATGTCGTAGGTGAGGTGCATGTAGGTGTGCGCCTCGTCGGAGAGCACCCACCCCGCTCCCTCCCGTCTCAGAACGATATCCAGATGATCGCCGTCGTCGAACAGGAACGGAGTGAACACCCGAAAGCGGTCGACCCCCTCGGGCTCGATCCGCACCTTGGCCGACACCTTGCAGTGGAAATCCCGCACCATGGTTTCGATGGACATCTACTTCCTCCCGAAGAGACCGTGCGGCAACTCCTGCGGCGCCGTAAAGCCGGCGTCGGCGAACAGACAGCGCAGGGCCTCGAAAACTGTGGCGTAACGATCGGTGGTCTCGGCGTAGGAATCCTCTCTTGCGCCGAGATCCTGATAGCGTTCCGTCGCGCAGTGGATGTGGAAGTCGTAGAAGGTGTTGCCCTCGATGGGATTCGTGTGTTCATGGCTTCTGCCGTTGTAGCGGCGGAGCCGAAAAACCTGCGTCGATTGCGGAACGAGTACAGCGAGGATGACGGAGAAATCCATGGAATCGATCCTGTTCTTTCGGAGAATCACCCGGAACTCGCTCCCGTGCATCCCGACGATATCCAACTGTTGCTCTTCGTGCCCCCGCTTCGGCTTCATCTGCACGCGGCGGCGCCAGTCCGCAGGCAGCTCCTTGGGCTCCTGTAGCAACCCCTCGATGTCACAGTCGGTGTAGGTCACAGCCATCGGCTACTCCCGATCCGGAACACGAGCCGTCACCCTACCAGTATGGTTGCCAGGGAATGCGTCCGATCCGTTGTCGAGGTCCGCGGCGCGGATCTCGCCGGTCATCAGCTCGTGGAGGAGGGTCTTGAACAGGTCATCGAGGACGGCGCGCTTTCCCCGATGCAGCTCCACCTTCCGGTCGATGGCGTCGAGGATGGCGACGATCTCGCATTGTTCGTCTCGAGGCGGATGCGGAATCGGCAACTCAGCAAGACGGGAACGGGAGAGGTTGGGGATGGTCGTGCGGTTCCCGGCTCCCTCATAAACTCCACGGTGCTTGAATCCCTCTTCCAGCCATGCCATCGCGAAGCGTGGATGTGTCCAGGAGGAGTCCGAAGAGCGCAGGCGGTGGAGATGGTTCTGAAAGAGACACCGTTCGATCTCGCCGTTCCAAACGGCGGCGCGACCGATCTCGCCGCCCTCGCAGACCAGAAGATCGTCGTCTCGAAGCATCTTTTTCTCGGGAATGCCGTTGTCGAGGCGCATCCGGCTGACGGTCTGCAGTTCGATGCGTCCCCAATACACATTCGAGGTGCGGAGGAACGGTGATCCGGTGTCCCCGCTTGCAAGGTTGCCCTTCAGGGAAAGCCCCTGCTCGATGTCGAAGAGACTGCCGATAGTCTCCAGCTCCCAGCTCTTCGGCAGCGGCCCGATTTCCGTTTCCTTCTGCAGCTCGCCGCGCAGGCCGCGCGTGAAGAGAGTTCCCATCGCGGCGCGCTTGAGGGACCGCCCCGATTCGATCAAATTCTCGGATGCTCGGATCGCTTCCTGAATGATCCACAGGAAGTCGGAGATCGTCCGGTGATCGTCGGGCGTGAACGCGGGAAGAACGAACTCGCGTATGTGCGGCCAGGATGTCCTGGGATGCTGCACTCCGGTTACGCCGGATACGGCGTACTCTACGAAGGCCGGCGAATGAACGACGCCGGCCACGAAGCGCGGATCGACGCCTTCTTTCGCCCGCAGCACCAGCAGTTCTGTGGTACAAACACCTTCGTTCCCAGCGAGCACTGCTTTGTCCAGGTAGGGACGGAGCTTGCCGTAGAGGACATCACCGGGTCGGAAAGCAGACTTGTGGCTCCGCACCTCCGACGCCTTTCCCGTCCCCACGGGAAGAAACCGTCCGGACGCGAGGTGCTCAAGGCCGATATAGACGGCGTCGGGCCGGTCGCGGGGATCGACATTCTCCGCGGCGAGGTCGCAAAGGTCCGCGAGGCGCGTCGTCGTAGCGAAGTTCATGTCAACGGCCTCAGTCTGTCGAGTGCAGTCTGCAGGTCGGCGGATACTGCCATTTCCGCTTCGAGCATGGCGTCGAACCTGGCCATGAGCTCCTTGAGGGTGACCGAGCTCCGGTTTCCGCTGCCTCCCACCCAGCGGCTGGGGCTGAGGTTGTAGTCGGCTTCCTTCGCCTGCTGCTGAGTGATGACGGTGAGCTCGCCCTCGACCGGCTCGCCCTTCAGGAAGGCCGCCGCCAGCGGGCGGATGTCCTCCTCCGCAATGTAGTTCTTGGGCCGCCCCTTCCGTACCCGCCGGCTGGCATCGAGAAGGACGATCCGATTCTTACCCGCCGCCGGCTTGCGCTTCGAGAGCACCACGATCACCCCGGCGGCGCTGGTGTTGTAGAACAGGTTGTCGGGCAGCAGGATCACGCCCTCGATCAGGTCGCGCTCGACGAACCAGCGGCGGATGTTGCGCTCGCGGTCCTCGTGTTTCGCTCCCGAACCCCGCGTCACCGCACCGGTGTCGAGCACTACCGCCGCCCGCCCGCGTTCGTCCATGCAGGCCAGCGTGTGCTGCAGCCACGCCCAGTCGCCCTTGCCGCTGGTGACGCCTCCGCGGGTGCGGAAACGATCGAACGGATCATCGGCGAAGATGTTCTGGCGGAACGGCTGATTCCACATCGGATTGGCGATCACGATGTCGTGGGTTACGACCCGGCCGGACGGGGTCCTGAACTTGGGGTTGATCATCGTGTCGCCCCGTTCGATCCGGACCTCCATATCGTGGATGATCGCGTTCATGTGGGCGACCGCGTAGCTGTCGGCCACCAGCTCCTGCCCGCACAGCTTGAGCGGTACGCGGCTCGTGGGATCGAGTTCGCGGGCCACGAGCTGGAGTTTGACGAGCAGCCCGGCGGAGCCGCAGGCATAGTCGTGGCAGATGTCGCCGGGTTTCGGGCGCATCAGGTGCGCCATGAGAAAGCCGACTTCCGTCGGGGTGAAGAACTCACCCGCACTCTGCCCGGATCCCTCTGCGAACTTGCGCAGCAGATATTCATAGGCGCGGCCGAGGAAGTCGGGCTGCACATCGGCGAGGCCGAGCCGATACCGTCTGTCGGAAAAGGTTTCGACGACCGCCTTCAGCTTCGCCGGGTTGATGTCGCGCTCCCCGTTTCGTTCGGCGGCGAAGTCCATGAGATCGATGACGCCGGAGAGCGCGGGGTTGTGCCGAACGACCGCTCGCACCGCGGTCGTCAGGTGCGCTCCGATGTCCCGGGGGCGCGTACTCCGGCCGGCGTCGTCCAGCGGCCAGTCGCAAGCTTCCCGGCCGCTGATGACGCCCCAACGCGCTTCCGGAGGAAGGTAGAAGCGGAGCAGTGCGTGGTCGTTCTCGGCGATCTCCCGGGCTATCGCCCGGTCGCCGCCGTACTCTTCGGCCAGGCGCTCGATCTCGTCGTCGAAGACATCCGACAGCCGCTTCAGGAACAGGAGCGGCAGCAGGTGATCCTTGAACTTCCCCGCATCCTTTTCGCCGCGGATGGAGCAGGCGGCGTCCCACAGCATCTGCTCCATCGATCTCGTGGACCCGCCGGCCACGCCCGTGGTCCGGCGCCCACTCCGCCGCCGCGTCACCCGCGCCGCCGCTCTCGCCGGCGCGGTATCGAATTCGGCAGCATCGATCCCGGATTTCGCAGCCAGCGCGGCGATCGCCAGCCGCGCCGCCTTCTGCGGGCGCGTCACGCTTCCCTCCCAACGGTTCACCGTCGTGAAGGACACTCCGAGCCGCTCGGCCAACTGTTCCTGCGTCAGGTCGAGGGTGGCGCGGATGGAGCGCAGAGTGGCCGAAATCGACTCTGGATCTGCCATGTATGAGATATATGCTATATCGAATCCTGACTCGATCATCGCTGGTGATCCCATTCGGCATCCAGGATTCGATCCGAGATGAAATCGAACGGCCCCGGTCCGGAACGCGCGCGGTCGAGCGGCGAACAGCGAGGGTCGAGTGCGGTCGTGAGTGTGGACGGCTGGATCGGGCCGCCGGAGGAGGCGAGCGTGCGCCCGCTGGACCGGGGTTTCCTCTACGGCGAGGCGGTGTACGAAAACCTCAGGACCTACGGCGGCGAACCCTTCCTCGAAGGCCGCCATCTCGGGCGGCTGCGCCGTTCGGCGGCGTACCTGGGGATTCCGCTGCGGCTCTCCGACGCCGAGATCGGCGAGCGGCTCCGAGCAGCCCTCTCGGCAGCCGGAGGGGGCGAAGACGGAGAACACTCGCTGCGGCTGATCCTCACCGCCGGCCCCGAGGGCGGCGTCCCGTCCCTGGTGATCCTGGTGCGGCCGCTGCCGCCGCTGCCGGTGGATCCGGAGCGGGAGGGAGTGGGCGTGCTGCTCTTCGACCGGGTGCGGACGGCGCCGGTCGGCTTGCCAGCGGATGTGAAGACTACGAACCTGCTGGGAGGGCGGCTCGCGGTCCGCGAGGCACATGCTGCCGGAGCGCACGAGGCGGTGTTCCGAAGTCCCGGCGGCGGCCTCGCCGAAGGAGCCACCTCGAATCTGTTCCTCGTCCACGATGGAGTGGTCCGCACCGCGCCGGCGTCCGCCGGTCTGCTCCCCGGGATCACCCGCTCCCTCGTGTTCGAAGTGCTGGACGAACTCGGGATCCCGTGCGAGGAAGCGCGGCTGCCGACGACGCGTCTGGAGGACGCCGACGAAGCCTTTCTCACGAGTTCGTCGCGCGAGGTGCTGCCGGTGACCTGGGTCGCAGCTCCCGGCAGCCGCCGGCAGGACATCGGCGATAGCCGGCGAATCATCGGGAACGGGAAGCCGGGCGCACTCACTCTGCGCGCCCTCGCCGGCTACCGGCAGACGGCGCGGCGACTTCTCGGCGCACCGGAACTCGGCTGATTCCGGTCCCTTCGGCAGCCCCGGACGGTGGTACATTCGTCCGCTAGCATGGTCGCGGCCTCGCCTCGCGGAAGGCCCCCGTCCGGCGGAAGGATCCGAACCCGCAGAAGCGCCCGAATTCTCCGCTGGAGGATCGCCGGCTCCTGGCCCCTGTTGCTCCTCGGATTCGCCGCCCCGCCGGCAGCGGCGGCGCAGCAGCTAGCGGCTGCCCGGGCCATCGATTTCGAAACGGTCCGTTTCGAGCGCCGGCTGACGGCGGTCCGCGCCGCCGGACCCATCGAGGTGGACGGAGTTCTCGGTGAGGACGAGTGGGCGGGCGCCGCGCTGGTCTCTGGGTTCACCCAGGGGAACCCGAACGAAGGGATGCCCGCCACCTTCGAGACCGAAGTCCGGGTGCTATACGACGACGAATCCCTCTACATAGGCGCCTTCGCCTACGACGACGCCCCCGACGAGATCATCGTGAACGATCTGTCGCGCGACTTCTCGACCCGCGCCGGCGACATCTTCGGAGTGGTGCTGGACACCTTCCACGACCGCCGGAACGGCTACATGTTCGAGACGAACCCCGCCGGCGCGAAGTTCGACGGGCAGGTCTTCAACGAGGGCCGCGAGTTCAACCGGGACTGGGACGGGGTCTGGCACGTCCGCACCCGGCGGGTCGCGGGCGGCTGGCAGGTGGAGATGGCGATCCCGTTCAAGACGCTGCGCTTCCGGGAAGACCCGGAGCAGACCTGGGGCATCAACTTCCTGCGCCGGGTCCGCCGTCTGAACGAGGACGCCTTCTGGGCGCCCATTCCCCGGTTCTTCAACTTCGCCCGCGTCTCCTATTCGGGGACCCTCGAAGGGCTCCTGGACCTGAAAGCGGGAGGACGGTTCAAGATCACCCCCTATCTGGGCGCCGACACCAGTCAGGGCGCCGCCGAGGTCGATGCCGGCGCGGAGTTCTCCGCCGCTGCCGGGGTGGATGCGAAGGTGCTCCTGGGGACCGGGCTGAATCTGGACCTGACCGTGAACACCGATTTCTCGCAGGTGGAGGCGGACCTCCAGCAGGTGAACCTCACCCGCTACAGCCTCTTCCTCCCCGAAAAACGCGATTTCTTCATCGAGAATTCGGGCATCTTCCGATTCGGGGTTCCCTCGGACTCCCGGCTCAACCAGTTCCGGGCCGACTTCGGGCAGGCGTTCAATCCGTCGGTCCTGCGATCCAGCCAGAGCCGCGGCGACGACCTGTACCTCTTCTTCAGCCGTCGGATCGGCCTCTCCGCTTCCGGGACCCCGATCCCGGTGCTCGGAGGCGGAAGGCTCACCGGGCGGGCGGGACCCTACGAACTCGGGATACTGAACATCCAGACCGGCGAACACCAGGATGCCCCTCGGTCCGAGAATTTTTCGGCGGTCCGGGTGCGCCGGAACATCGGCGGAAACTCGGATGTGGGCGCCATCTTCCTGAATCGGGAGGCCGGGTCGGGCAGCGACCACTTCAACCGCTCGGTAGGCGCCGACGCCAACCTCCGCATCACTCCGGAGCTGGAGCTGAACTCCTACTGGGCGCGCACGATGAGCCCGGCGGCGAACCCGGAGCCGGCGGTAGACCCTGGCGGTCACGAACAAGCCGCCCGGGTCGCGGCCAACTACGACGGGCGGCTCTGGCAGCTTCGCGGAGCCTGGTCGGTCCTCGGCGACGACTTCGACCCGGAGATGGGCTTCGCTCCGCGGGTCGGCATCCGCCGACTGCTGGGATACGCCGGGTACCACTACCGCCCGGCCTGGTGGAGCGACTTCCTGCGCGAGTTCAACCCGCACTTCGAGTTCAACGACTTCGAGAACAGCGACGGCGAGCTGGTGAGCCGTTATGTCAACTGGCACTTCGCCTTCCGCCACCAGAACGGCTCCCTGTTCGAGTTCGGCTACAACGACAGCGTCGAGAACACCTTCGACGCCTTCGACATCCACCCGACGACCGTCGTCCAGCCCGGCGAGCACCACTACGACGAGTGGTTCGTGATGGTGTTCTCGAATCCCAGCCGACCGCTGTCGCTGAACGCGCGCTACGACTGGGGCGGGTTCTATTCGGGTACCCGGAAAGCACTCAACCTGAGCACGGTGGCTCGCGCCGGGGGCAAGCTGACCGCCTATCTCGGCTGGAGCCGGAACGACATCGCGCTTCCCGAAGGGGAGTTCGTCACCGACCTGCTCACAGCGCGGCTCACCTGGACCTTCACCACCAACATGTTCC
The DNA here is from genome assembly GCA_963422395.1 of Vicinamibacteria bacterium. Classification (GTDB taxonomy): domain Bacteria; phylum Acidobacteriota; class Vicinamibacteria; order Marinacidobacterales; family Marinacidobacteraceae. The sequence goes on from OY729431.1 coordinate 2,448,976, forward strand.
TGAACGCGCTGATCCAGTACAACAGCGTGACCGAAGACTGGAGCTCCAACATCCGCTTCAATCTCATCCACCGACCGCTGTCCGATTTCTTCATCGTGCTCAACGACCGGCGCGACCCGATGGGCAACCGCCTCGACCGCGCGCTGATCGCCAAGTACACGATCCTGATGGATTTCTGAATCCAGCGATTCCACCCCCGACGGGGGAAGGAGAAACCCCATGAAAACCATGCTCGAAAGCCACCGGGACACCGCATACGCACTCTTGCGCATCGTCTCCGGCTTCCTGTTCTTCTGCCACGGTGCCCAGAAGCTCTTCGGGGTGATGGGCGGAAATCAGCGTGAGATCCTGTCGTTGATGGGGCTCGCCGGAGTGATCGAGCTCGTCGGCGGCCTGATGCTGATCTTCGGATTCCTCACCGGCGTCACCGCATTCGTGTGCAGCGGCCAGATGGCGGTCGCCTACTTCATGGCCCATCAGTTCCGCGCCGACGAGGCGGGTGCGATGCTCGGCTGGTTACCGATCCAGAATCGGGGCGAGCTTGCGGTGCTCTACTGCTTCTTGTTCCTGTTCATCGCCATGACCGGAGCCGGAAAGTGGAGCCTCGACGAACGCCGCTGACCGGCTGACCCCACCTTCCGCCGAGCTGCCGCGGACAGGGCTTCCCCTCGTCCGCGGTGCAGCGGGGGAGGTGACTCAGAATCCGAACTCGCTGCCCCCGGCAGTTCGGATTCCCGGCGCGAAGCGCCGGGCGGTTCGGGGGCGGGGCGTCACGCTCTTCCCGAGGGGTGCGAGACGCAAGCCGACCTCACTCCCCGTTCCCGAACCGCTCAGCCCTGACCTCGCGCGCCGGCGGCCGGAAGACCTCCTTCCGGTGCCAGCGGATGTATTCATGCCCGGGTTCGTGCGCGCTGTCCACCGGCAGCCGGATATCCCTCCCGTTGTAGCGCAGCAGGTGCCCGGTGGAATCGGCATGCCCGTTAACTTCGCGGGAGACGATCACCCGAACCCGGCCAGCGGCGGGTTCGGGTTCGAGGCCGATGGCCCCCCGGTCGAAGGCCCGGTGGTGGAGGACGCAGAGCGCGAGGCCGTTCGGGATTTCGTCGGGGCCCCCATGGGTATGCCAGCGGATGTGCGCCGCTTCGAGACCGAGGAGGTCGTCGCCGAGACGGATGTCGTAGCCGCAGACCGCGCAGCGCCGTTCGTAGGCGGAGAACACCTCGGTCCGGAAATTCGAGACTCGGGGGCGGCCCGGTTGCCAGAGGGCGATCTCCGCCTCTCCAGCCGCTGCATCGAGCCCGACCGCTTCGAGGATGTCCCGGTGGAAGGACTCGGCGAAGTGCTCTTCGAGAAGGCGCTGCGCCAGGAGCGCAGCGAGCCCGGGGTCCGCCGCCAGCGAGCGGTGCAGCGGCTCGGGCAGCCCCCCTTCGACGGCGCGCAGGTCGGCTATCGGAGGATCCCCTGAATCGGTCAGGGGGACCGAGACGGCGCGGGGGATCTCCCACAGGTCCTCGTCGTTCCGCAGCCGCCAGAAGGGCATCCCCGGGTGGAGCGTCTGGCGCGGAGGGCCGAACCGCCGAAGGAGCTCTCCGATCGGCTCCTCCGCATCCCGAAACCGGACTAGCCGAGGCTCGTTCCGCAGCGCGCGCCCGATCGCCCAGAGCAGGAGCAGCGGCTTGTGGGGCGCCCGCTCACCGCCACGCTTCCATATCCGCAGCTCCGACAGGCACCGGAGGACCTCATCCTCTTTCATCGGCCCGTTCATCGGGGGGGCGACTCTACCGGAATCGGCTCCCGAGGGATCGTCGCCGATGGAGCGACGGATTCTGACATCCGACCGCGGTAGGGTCTTTCTCGCGGGGCCCGGAAGGCCGGCCGGTACAATGGCACTCCAACGGGTCGCCGCCGAGACGCCCGCACCCCTCCGACGCCACAGTTCCCGTTGTTCCCGAATCCCCCCGCAACGCTGCCCTTCGGTCCCTCCGCGGCTCCCGTCGGGAATGCGGCCTTTCGCTTCTCGGGACACCAGACCTTCCCCTTCCGCTATGGCTGGTTCGTGCGGGCAGCGCGGCAGATCCAGGCGGACCCGGGCCTGTTCGTTCGGCCTGACGCTCTCGCCCGGCTCGGAGTGGGCAAGAACATGGTGGGCTCGATCCGCCACTGGTGCCTGGCCACCGGACTGATGACCATCGGATCGAAGGCTCTCGGCAGCAAGGCGGCACTCACCGAACTGGGGGGGCTGCTACTGGGCTCTCCTACCCCCCCCCCCCCCCCCCCCCCCCCCCCCCCCGAAATAATCGATCACTGCTGAGCCGCGCCGGCGGCGCGGCAGCGACGGTTTCGGGGACGGTCTCGGGGGCGGACCCCTACCTCGAGGACCCCGGAACCCTCTGGCTGCTCCAGTGGCAGCTGACCGGACGCCCGACGCCGGCCTCGACCTGGTATCTGGCGTTCACCTGTTTTTCCGGCGCCCGTTTCACCCGCGAGGAACTCGCCGACTGGCTGCTGCGGACTGCCGCCGGGAACGAATCCGGGGGCAGGCGCTCTCCCGCTGGGGGCAGGCGTTCCCCGGCGGTGATCCGGCGGGATGTGGAGGTCTTCCTCCGCACCTACCTGCCCCCGCGCCGAGACCGGCGCCGCCCTCCGGAGAACGATCTCGACTGCCCCCTCGCCGAACTCGGTCTGATCCGCCCGCTCGGCGGGCGGTCCTTCGCCATGCCGCGCGGGCCCCGCGAAAGCCTCCCCGACGAGGTCCTCGCCTTCGCCGTCCTGGACTTCTGGAAGCGCTCCGCGGATTCGCAGGAGACGCTGACCGTCGAACGACTGCTCTTCTGGCCCGGAAGCCCGGGCGCTGCCTTCCGGCTCGACCGAGAAAGCCTGACCGCCGCCCTCGAACGGCTCTCCCGGCAGGACATCGGTCTCGAATACGACGAGACCGCGGGCCTCCGCCAGCTGCGGCGAAGGCCCCAGGCCCCGGAACCGATGACCCTCCTCTCCGCCTGGTACCGGGGCCGAGGATCAGCAGGACCGGAGGAGCGCCGATGAGTCAGGAGATGCCGGCCTCCGTCGAGGCCCGGCCGCTTTCGGAGTTCTTTCGGATTCCGAACCGCTTCCACCGTTCGGTGCACCTGTCCCGCGACCGGCAGCGGAAGCGCGGCGCCGCCGAATACCTGGTCACCGGGGCCATCGCCGAGACGGCGGGCCAGATCCTGGACGAGCTCTCCCGTCCGGAAGGGACCCGCGCCTGGACCCTGACCGGCCCGTACGGCTCGGGGAAGTCGGCCTTCCTGCTGTTCCTCACCGACCTGCTGGCGAGCCGCGACCCGTACCATCCGGAGGCGCGCTCGCTGCGGCGGGAACGGCTTCCCGAAAGCCCCGCACTCCGCCCGATCCTGCTCCAGGCGGAGGCCGCTCCGCTGGCTCCGGCCCTCACCGCCGCTCTCGCGGATTCGGGGATCGGGGAAGTCAGCGGCCGCGCCCGCGCCCTCTCGCGCCGGCGCGAACCCTCGGGCAGCGAATGCGCCGGACTGCTCGCCGAGGCCGCGGCAGCGAGCGGCGGCGGGCTGATGGTGGCAGTGGACGAACTGGGGAAGTATCTCGAACACGCTGCCGGAAGGAACGAGGAAGACATCTTCCTGCTGCAGCAACTCGCCGAAGCAGCAGCCCGCAGCGAGAAACCGCTGCTCCTGATCGGCGCCCTCCATTCCGGGTTTTCCGACTATCTCTCCGGCAGCCGCGCGGACGCGGCCGTCCAGCGCGCCGAATGGCAGAAGGTGCAGGGCCGGTTCCACGACCTGCCGTTCGCACTGCCCAACGAACAGGTCCTCGATCTGGTGGGCAAAGCGCTCCGGAGCGGCGCCGAGACTCTGCGCCGCGGCTACGCAGAACGGACCGCCCGGATCGCAGCAGCGATCGGCCCGGCAGTTCGGAGGGGCCGGAAAACGAACCGACTCGCCGCCTGCGCTCCCCTCCACCCGATCACCGCGCTGCTGCTCTGGCCGCTCTTCCGCAGCAAGGCGGCCCAGAACGAACGCTCGCTGTTCACCTTCCTGACGAGCCACGAGCCCTTCGGCTTTCGTGAGTTCCTGCACCGCGAGACCGCAGCCCCGGGGAAGCCGCTTCCCTTCTTCCGGCTGCCCGAGCTCCACGACTACGCCGCCGACGCGCTCGGCTCGGCCGCCTTCACCGGCGCCGGCGCCCGCCACTGGAGTCTCATGGCCCAGGCGCTGGAACGAGTGCCGGCCGACGCGCCCCCGCTCGCTGCCGGACTGGTGAAGGCGGTCGGTCTGCTCTCCCTCTACGGCGAAGCCGCCGGGCTCCGAGCGGACCGGGAGACCCTGGAGGCGGTCTTCGACGACCGGGAAGAGGAAGCGGTGACCACCGCCATAGAAGCCCTCAGCGAAGCATCCATCGTGCTGTTCCGGCGGCATCGGCACGCCTTCGGCCTCTGGGAGGGATCGGACATCGACCTCGACGCCGCCTTCGAACGGGCGATCCGGGACCAGGGGGCGGAGCCCCTCTTCCGCCGCCTGCGGCGGGTGGGGGAGCCGCGCCCAGTCGCGGCGCGGGCGCACAGCGTTCGGGGTGGAACGCTCCGCTGGTTCGAGACGCGCCTCAGCGGGCCTTCGGAAGCGGAGCTGGCGCAAGCCGTCGAGGCGCCCACCGAGGCCGACGGCCTCTTGCTGTTCGTAGTCGGCCGACAGCCGGAGGCTGCTGAAAGTGCGCGCCGAGCGAGCCGGGCCGCCGACCGGCCGCGTCAGAAACCGGTGCTGGCCGCGGCGCCGCACTCCCCCGAAGCGCTCGCCGACTGCCTCGACGAGGTCGAGGGCTGGCAATGGGTACGGGACAACACCCCCGAACTCGGCGGCGACGACACCGCCCGCCGCGAGGTCGAAGCCCGGGAAGAAGCGGCCCGCCGACGATTCGAGCGAAACGCCGGGCCGACCCTCGGCCTCGGGGGACATGTCCTCGATCCCTCACGGTGCGACTGGTTCGTGAAGGGAGAGAAGAAGCGGGGAATCGCGGCCCCGCGCCGGCTGCAGCAGCTGCTGTCCCGAATCTTCGACGACGCCTACGACGAGGCCCCTCCGCTCCACAACGAACTGTTGGCCCGGCGGAACCTCTCCTCGGCGGCCGCCGCCGGGCGCCGGAATCTGATCGAGCGGATCGTCTCCGACACCGGGCAGGAGCGGCTTTCGATCGAGGGCTTCGGGCCGGAGTACAGCATGTTCTGCTCGCTGGTCGAGGCCGGCGGCTTCAGGCGCCGGGGGGAACACGGCGCTCTCGAATTCGGCGCCCCTCGGGAACCCGGCTGGCAGCCGGTCTGGAAGGCGATCTCCGACTTCGTCGAGGATGCCCGCGACCGCCCCCGCCCGCTCTCCGAACTGGTCGTCCGGCTGGAGTCCCCGCCCTTCGGACTCCCCCGGGGTCCGTTCCCGGTGTGGATGACCCTGTTCCTCAAGGCCCGGGGCGCGAGCGCGGCCCTCTACGAGGACGGAATGTTCGTCCCCGGAACCGGGATCGAGACCCTGGAGCGGTTGACCCGGCGGCCCGAGACCTTCGCCATCCGGTCGTTCCGTTTCGGGCGGGAAGAGCGCGCAGTGCTCCGGGCGGTGAGCCGGAAGTTCGACTGCGCGCCATCTCTGGTTCTCCTCGCCAGGAACCTCGTCGGCGGGGCGGTTCGGCTTTCGCCCTACGCGCGGCAGACGAAACGGATTTCGGACGCCGCCCGCCGGGTGCGTGACGAGCTGTTGACGGCACGGGACCCGCGCGATCTGCTGCTGCGCGACCTGCCCGCCGCCGTCGGGATTCGCTGCGAAGACGAGGCAGCCGGCGGCGAATTCGCGTCGAAGCTTCGGGAAGCCGCGGAGGAGTGCCGCGAGGCTCTGCCCCAGCTGCTGGAGCGGATCGAAGCGGTGCTCGGCGACGCATTCGGGATCCCCGAACGGGGAGAGGAGTTGCGGCGGTCACTGCGGGAACGGGCGCGGCAGCTCGCCGGCCGGGCGACCGACGACCGGCTCCGCCAGTTCCTCGAAGCCGCCGGTCGGACCGAGGGGAAGGGGAGGAGCGCAAGGCCCGGGAGAAGCGGAGGGCCCGGAGGCGATTGGCGGGCGGTGCTCGCGCTGCCGCTCGCGGGCGGCCTCCCGCCGGAGCGCTGGACCGACGATCTGGCCGCCGCCGCCGAGGCGCGCCTGCGGCTGCTGGCGGGCGAGGTCGAGCGGATCGAAGGCGCCGTCCGACTCTCGAGGCCGGCCAACGCGGATGCCCTCTTCGAGCGTTGGCGCCGGGATGTCGAAGCCGCCGGAGTGAGCGGGCTGCCGCCGGGCGAATGCCGGAAGGCCGCCGAGCAGCTCGCGGCGTTCCTCGGCAGGCGGTACCCGACGGCCGAATCGAGACCGACAGCATGATCGAGGGCGGCGCGCGGAGGGCAGCCGACAGCCCGCGCCACATCGTGACGCTCTCCGGCGGCAAGGACTCGACGGCTCTCGCGCTCTATCTGCGAGAGAAGAACCCCGACACCCCCTACGAATACCTCTTCTGCGACACCCACAAGGAACTCCCCGAGACCTACGAGTACCTGGCGCGGATCGAGGCCCGGCTCGAACAGCCGATCGTCCGCCTCGCCTCCGCCCACGGAGACCGCGGATTCGACCACTTCCTGAAGCTGTACGGGGGGTTCCTCCCGTCGCCGAGCGCCCGCTGGTGCACCCGCAGGCTCAAGATCGAGCCCTTCGAGCAGTACGTCGGCGACGACCCGACCCGTCTCTATGTCGGGATTCGCGCCGACGAGAACCGCAGCGGCTACATCTCCACGAAACCCAACATCGAAGCGGTCTTTCCGTTCCGGGAGGACGGCCTCGGACGCGGCGAGGTGCTGCGGATCCTGGAGCGGAGCGGCGTGGGGCTGCCCCGCTACTACGAGTGGCGTTCCCGGTCCGGCTGTTACTTCTGCTTCTTCCAGCAGCGCGGCGAATGGGTTCGGCTGCGGGAGCGGCACCCGGAGCTGTTCGAGAAGGCCAAGGCTTACGAGAAGGAAGAGCAGGGATACACCTGGGTGTCGCAGGAGAGCCTCTCGCGGATGGAAGACCCCGCCCGCCGGAAGCAGATCCAGGAGCGGGATGAGGCCGAACGGGCGCGCCGCGCCGCCCGCCGAAAGCCGAAGACCCTCGGCCAGGCCTTCGGCTACGAAGAACCCGACGATGACGAAGAAGACATATGCCTGATGTGTCACAAGTAGGAATCGATCCGGTGCTCGAACGGCGGATCTACCTCGATCACCAGGCGTCCACTCCGATGGACCCGTCGGCGCTCGCGCTGATGCATCACACCGCTGCGCTTTTCCACGCAAACCCGTCGAGCTCCCATCTCGCGGGCCGCCGCGCCCGCGAAGTCGTCGAAAGGGCGCGCGCCCGGGTCGCGGAGGCGGTGTCCGCACTCCCCGAAGAGATCGTGTTCACCTCCGGGGCCACCGAGAGCAACAACCTCGCCCTCCTCGGCGCCGCCCGCGCCGCGCTCGAACGGGGCGGCTCTCGCCGAGGCCTCGTCACCCTGCCGGTCGAACACCCCTCGGTCCTGGCTCCGGCCCGCCATTTGGAGGCGCAGGGATTCCGGCTGCGGCTGGTGCCGGTCGGGAGCGACGGAAGAGTGATCCTGGAAGCGCTGGAAGAGCAGCTCGACGAGGGAGTCCTGCTGCTGAGCATCCAGGCGGCGAACAACGAGATCGGCACGATCCAGCCGCTGGCGGAAGCGGCGGCGCTCGCCCGGAAGCACGGCGTCCTGGTCCACTGCGACGCGGCCCAGGCCCTCGGAAAGACCCCGCTCGAAGTGGAGGCGCTCGACCTCGATTTCGCCTCGCTGAGCGCGCACAAGTGCGCCGGTCCCAAGGGGGTGGGAGCGCTCTTCGTGCGCCACGGCGTCCGCCGCGCCCCCATCGCCCCGATCGCCTTCGGCGGCGGCCACGAACGGGGCCTCCGCCCCGGCACCCAGAACACCCCCGCCATCGCCGGCTTCGGCGAAGCAGCGGAACGCGCCGCCGCCCGGCTCCCGGAAGAAGCCCCGCGGCTCGCCCGGCTCCGCGACCGGCTCGAACGCCGCATCCTGGACGGGGCGCCCGGCGCCCGGGTCAACGGCGCCGTCGGCCACCGGGTCCCCGGCGCCACCTCGATCACCTTCCCGGGCCTCGACGCCGACGCCCTGATCGCGAATCTCCCGGATCTCGACATCTCGAACGCTTCGGCCTGCCACGCCGGAATCCCGGAGCCGTCGCATGTCCTCCGCGCCATCGGCTTGTCGCGCGAAGACGCCTACGCCACCGTCCGCCTCGCCCTCGACCGCCCCCGAGCCGACAGCCCCCGAGCCGACAGCGCCGTCGACCGAATCGCCGACCGAATCACCGGAGCGATTCGAACGCTGCGCCGTCTTTTGGCCTCGTCCCCCGGCGCGCCGCTCTAGAAGTGGCTGCTATCGCACTCGACCGCCGCAGAACCGGACCCCTCGCGTTCACCTATCACAACATCGAATGTTCCCCGCGCGAGCCTGGCGTCTATGAATTCTGGTTCAGGCGGCGATGCCTCTATGTCGGACAGTCGAAGGATGTCCGAGGTCGTTTGCTGCAGCACTGGAACGCTAGCCACAACGCCGATCTTCGGCTCTGGATCGAGGCCTACGGCAAGGACCTGTCATTCGAGTACTCCATTTGTCCATTCGATCACCGTCAGCAGGAAGAGCGTCGTCGAATCCTGAAACTCCGACCTGAAGTGAATATCGCTCTGACAGAACTTAGAAAAGGAGATTCCTGATGCCTACCACGATTCCAGCGATCGCTGGACGAATCGGCAAGACCGAATACTGGGTCACTACGATGAAGGCCAAGGAGATGTGCGAACGGCTCGTGATCCCCAAGGAAATGGAGGGATGGGAGGACATCTCTCTCGAGGAGAGATACCAGAGAGACATCGATCTGGCGCGGGTCCGTCGGGAGATCGCCCCGTACTTCGCCAACGACGAGAATCGTTTCACGGGATCTCTGATCGTTGCCATTCAGAATCCTGATGGAATCGAATTCGAAGAGGTAACGGAAGTGGCTCCGAATATGCCGTCCCTGTACAAGCAGTCGGCCAGAGGGCTCGGCCTGCTGACGCTTTCCGGCGGGGAGATCCTCGTTCCTCTCGACGGCCAGCACCGTACGAAGGCCATCAAGTATGCGATCACCGGACGGGACGACAACAACAACGACCTCGACAGGATCGACGGAAATTCAGAAATCGCGCGCGACGACATCGTGATCATTCTCGTCAAGTACGATCCAGAAGTCTCTCGCCGTATCTTCAACAAGGTCAACCGGTACGCGCGGCCCACTTCGAAAGGGCAGAATCTCATCACCGACGACGACGATGTCGTGGCGGTCATCGTGCGTCGGAATGTCGTGGGAGAACTCATCGATCCTCGTCTGGTGAGTTTCCGATCATCGAGCTTGAACAGGAAGGCCAGGGAATTCACCACATTATCCACCCTGTACGAAGGGAGTCAGTCGATCCTCAAAGCGAAAGGACACAAGCCGGACAAGTCGAGGCCCGATTCCAGCAAGGAACAGATTTTCCGAAAGGAGATCGTGGATACCTGGAAGGCACTGTTCGAAGGGATGGATGTCGTTCGGCTCGCCATAGCCGATCCAGGAGAAGCCGGGGACGAGAAACGACGGGAGATCCGCAAGGACTCCATCCTCGGAAGGCCGATCGGCCAGCTCGCGACCGTTCGGGCCGCCATGACGCTTCGGCACGACAGTCGTTTCGAGATGCCGATGGCAAAAGTGATCGCTGGCCTGAACCGGGTGCCATGGGACCCCGATGCTTCGGTTTGGCAGGGCGTCCTGAGGAGCGGAACGAAGATGAAGTCTGGGCGAACGGCGGCTGTCCTCGCCGGCGACCTCATCGCCTACATGGTGGCGGGGAATAACTTCACCGACGACGAGGCGAAGGAACTCGAGAAGAAGATCCAATCGAACCTGGCCGAGCCAGAGGCGGCCGAATATCGGCTGCCCGATCCGATCGGACTCTGAATATAGAACGAGCTCCATGTCATCGTGCTGGTATCCACTGATCATGCACTCCGAACAGTTGGAAGTGCTGGGAAACCTCATGCCGGAAGCTGCCGATAGTCATGGTCTTGCAAAACCTTCTGCATCTGTGAAGAGGCCGCCTCCACACAGCCATATCGATCAATTCAGCATCGAATGACCGAAACCATGACGATCCTTCCTCCGATAACCAGCAATCCGTACAACCAGAAACTGCAGGGTTTCTACGGCGAATTCGGCGCCGGCTCCGGGGTCTGCGCGCTCTATCTGCAGTCCGCCATCGAGCCGATCCAGCTCGAACGCATCTCGATGATCAGCGAAATCGAAGACTCCAAGCGCTGGCCGGTGCGCAACCTGTTCCAGCGCGATGTGGACACTGAGCGGGTGACTCACGGCCTGCTGCCGTACCTGTCCTCGAACGACAGGATCAAGTTCTTCAATCCGCTCACTCTGACCCTGCTCCCGATCGGGCGAGACGCGGCGGTGGCGGACCTCGAGATCCCGAACCTCGAAGTCGAGACCGAGGAACGAAACGGCCCCCCCGCGATCACCTGGGAAATGCGGTCTCACGCCCCCCACTACCGCGTCTCGTGGATCCGCGGCAACCCGCAGTTCGCCGAAATGGAGTGGAACGACTCCAGAACCCGGATCGTGGCCATCGACGGCCAGCACCGGCTCTCGGCGCTCAAGCGCTTGTGGACCGATCAGGACACTGCCGCGAGGAAACGGCTGGCCGAATGGCGAATTCCGGTGGTCGTGGTGACCTTCCGGCGAGACCACAAGCGCAAGCACCTGCCGTCGCTCGTCGATGTGGTCCGCAACATCTTCGTCGATATCAACACCACCGCTCAGGAAGTCAGCACGGCCCGCGCGATCCTGCTCTCGGACGAGAGTCCTTCGGCGGTCTGCACCCAGGAGCTTCTGCAGCGGTCGCACGGAAACGACTTCCTGTCCCTGGCGCAGCGGAAAGCGGAGCGGGTGCCGCTCCTGTGTTACGACTGGCGCGGAGAGGAGAGCAAGAAGCGGCGGGAGCACGCCCCCGCGGCGGTGATGGGAATCGAGGAAGTCCGGGACTGGTTCTTCCACTACCTCCTCGGTTGCCGGATCGAGTCGAAGAACGGCGACCGCAACGAGTTCACGACGGAAGTCAGGAACGCCCTCGGCATCGTGTCCACCGACCGGCTCCACCCGGCGTTCGTCGAAGGCCGACTGAACCACGAGACCAGCGGTCTTCTCCGAAGACGCTTCGAGCAGGATCTACTCCCGGCAGTCGAGCATGTGCTGCAGAACTTCGCCCCCTACCGGGCCTATGTGAAGAGCCTGCGGGACCTGGAACAGACGTATTGCGGACCGGCGCGCCCCGACATCGGCCGCCACGCCTTCGGTCAGCTCCGCTTCGGATCGAGCCGACCCGAGGAAGCCGTGCAGGATCAGGTTCGCGAAACGCTGGTGGATATCAAGGACCGGGTAGCGAATCTCCGGAAGGAGCACCTGCGGGCGCCGGTGGGACTCGACATCGGAATGCGGGGCGTCATGGCCGCGTTCGGAAGCTTGCGGGCCTCGTTCGGCCATCCACCCTGGGTGGAGTACGCCGAGCGGTTCACCCAAGCACTGAACCAGCTCTACAACAACGGTTGGCTCGATACCTCACGGCAGAACGCGTACCGGGAGCACCTCCGGCACCTCGTCGAAGACCACGACGAGAAAATCGTCAACTACCGGATCGACGCCGTCCCGGATGCCCTCGGGGCCTACCTGGGAATCCTGGCGGCGGCCTATGGGGGGAAATGGCCGGAGTCCTGGACCAAGGATTGGGCAGCCCCGCGCGAATCCCTGATGGACCGTCTCGAAGCGACGCTCGTGCGGGGCTACAGGCGGCAGGTGAGGCCGGGCTTGAGAGAGCAGTACCCCAAGGGAGGACGCGATCTGACGGACGCCGTGAACGACGAGGCGCAGCGGCTGGCCGGGCGCCATATCCGGAGATTCGAGCAGGCCGTGAAACGGGTGCGGAAGAGCTACCAGGGCGTCTGAACGGCGCCGGAACCGAGGAGAAACGATGCAGCTGTATCCCGCCATGCGCGCCTCGATGGGCGACTGGACCTACTACATCGTCCGCATGACGATGCGGGAGGTGGCGCACGAGGTGCAGCTCGCCAGCGAACTGTGGACCGACGCGACCCTGAGCGACGCCATCCAGCGGACGGTGGATGCATCGCGAGTGAAGAGGGAACTCGTGAAGTTCCTCTCCCGGCGCGACGACCGGTTCTTCTCGTCGCTGGTGGTGGCCGCCATCGGCGGGAACCCGAGCTGGAAGCCGGTCGATTCGCGATTCGAAGAGGCTTTCGGGGAGCTCGCCTTCCAGGTCGATCCGCGGTACTACGCCCTCGACGGGCAGCACCGGCTCAAGGCGATCAAGGAGCTCATGGCGGACCCTTCGGGGGCGCCCCCGAGATTCGCAAGCGAGCAGCTCTCGGTGATCGTCGTGGTGCGCGAGCACCAGACCGCCGACGGAGACGATCGGTTGTGGAAACAGCGTTACCGGCGGTTGTTCTCGAGCCTGAACCGATATGCGAAACCGACCGACGGGGACACGAACATCATCATGGACGAGGACGATGTGTTCGCCATCGTCACCCGGCGGCTGATCGCGGATCACCCCTTCTTCCAGGTGTCGGCTCCGGAGAAGAAGTCCTTCCGGGTGCAGACCAGGGGCAAGAACTTGAAGGCGGGAGCACCGCACTTCACCAGCCTGCAGACACTCTACGAGATGAACCAGATCTTGCTGACGGACGCCGAGATGCAAGCCCGGTGGGGCCAGCCCCGGGACGTGAAGGTGTACTTGCGGTTCCGGCCCGAAGAGGAGGAGATCGATACCTGCTACCGGAAACTCGCACAGACTTGGGATTCCTTGCTCGAGGCGATGCCCGACCTCCGCACCCCTCCGGAACGAATGCGGACCCACCAGCCGCCGGACTCGAACCCCGACGGGTTCTCCGACCACCTCGCGTTCTGGCCCATCGGGCAGAGCTTGCTGGCGAAAATCGCCCGCTCTCTCCTCGACAGCGCAGCAGCCGACCCGGACGAGGAACCGGCGCCGATGGTCGAGGCACTGCGGCCGCTCGCGGACGCGCCGTGGGATCTCCACCAGCCCCCCTGGCGGTATCTCCTGCTGGTGCCCGACGAAACGAAACCAAGTGTATGGCGCATGCGCAGCGAGAGCCGCAAGAAGGCCCTCGAAGTGGCCGAACGGCTGCTGCGCTGGCTCTGCGGCCTCGACCCATTGAACGAAGAAGAAGAGGGGGAACTCCAGAAGGACTGGCGAAACCTGCTCTACCGGTCGCCCGAACCGACCGGTGACGCCCCCGAGGAAGCGTCGCAGATGTGGGAGCGGGTCGAGGCGGCACGGCAGAAAATCGTTGTCCGAGGCGGTTGACGGATCGGCGCCCGAAAGGGAGCGCACCCGCGGCGAGATCGTCTTCCGCTGCCGCGCTCCGGCACGAGTCACCGCGGAGCGTTGCCGCATCGCCTCGGACTGGGCGATAACTCTCGACGCCGGGCTGGCCCAGCGCACTTCCCGAGGCGAGAGCCCGCAGGTCGAAGTCCCCTCCCGGCTGACAGCGGCCTTCACCCGGGCGATGCACCCCACGCTGGCCGAATATCGCCGGCTGCGGCTCGGCGTCGGCAGCTTGGTGCGCCCCCTCTTCCTCGATACCCCGGACGACCTGGAAGCGTTGGAGGCGCTCTATCCCTTCCAGCGCGAAGGCGCTCGTTGGCTCGCAGAACGCTCCGGCGCCATCCTCGCCGACGACATGGGCCTCGGCAAGACGGTTCAGGTCATCGCCGCCCTGCGGGTTCTCTTCCATCGGGGCAAGGTCCGCAGCGTGGTCGTGGTGTGCCCGAAGAGCCTGCTTCGGACCTGGGAGCGAGAATTCGGCCGTTGGGCTCCGGAGCTCGCCGGCGCGGTGATGACCCCGCCCGCCCGGATCCGCGAGCAGGCGTGGAAGGCGGTCGCCGGGCGGCGGCATGTGCTGTTGACGAACTACGAACAACTCCGGGAGCCGCCCGCAGTCCTGCAGCAGCGCCCGCTGGAGGTACTGGTCGCCGACGAGGCGCACCATCTGCGCAAGCGGGAGGCGAAGGTGACTTCCGGCATCTTCCTCCTGCGGCCCGGCCGGTTCTGGGCGCTGAGCGGAACGCCGCTCGAACGGAGCCAAGAGGACCTGGCGACCCTCCTCTCCCTGGTAGCACCGAGCCGGTTCAACCCTTCGGACGCAAAACTCCATCCCTCCTCGCTGCGGAGCCGAGGGCGCCAGTTCATCCTCCGGCGGCGGAAGGAGGAGGTGTTCGATCAGCTGCCGCCGGTGTTCGACACCACCGAGATGCTGCAGCTCACCGAACTCCAGGAGCAGGCCTATCGCAAGGCGGTGCGCGAATTCAGACAGGAGCCGGAAACGGAACTCTCGCTGCTGACCCGCCTGCTCGGGCTCTGCGGCATCGAACCCGAAAGCCGGGCCAGCTCGAAGGCCGACGAGATCGAGTCCCGACTGGGCCGGATTCGGGAGCAGCGCGAGAAGGCGGTGGTGTTCTCCCTCCGCCTCGATCCGCTCCGGGAGCTCCACCGGCGCCTCACGCGGCGATTCGGAAGAGGAACGGCGGTGCTCCTCGTCGGCGAGATGGACGCCGAGGAGCGAGACCGCAGCGTCCAACGCTTCCGCTCCGACGAACAGGCGTTCGTGCTGCTGGCATCGACCCGGGTCGGCGGTGAGGGACTGACGCTCACCGAGGCGAACCACATCTTCATGTTCGACCAGTGGTGGAACCCGTCCACGAACGACCAGGCCCGCGACCGGGTGGTACGGATCGGGCAGCAGCGCGCAGTGCGCGTCCACCGCTTCTGCTGCCTCGACACGATCGAGGAGCGGCTGCTGCGGATACTGGAAACGAAGCGGGAGATCTTCCGCGAGGTGGTGGACCGGCTCGCGGAACCGGAGGATGCCGTCTTGAAGAGCGCCCTCCGCGAGGTCGGGATCGACCGTCTGCTCGGGGGCGGGGAGGACGGCGGTCCGCGGCCGGCGAAGTGGTCGGCCGGGCGGTCAGAACGCGCTGCCGCTGCTTCCGAACTCCAGCCGGCGAACCCGGCGGATCCGTAGGCTAACGACGGCGACGCCGGCGCCGGGGGATGATCTCGATCTGACTGCGCTCGGTGGCGCGGATGAAGAGGAGTTCGGCCTGCTGCTCGAGCTCGCCGGTGATCTTGAGAATCCGCCCCGGCGAGTAGCGTTTCACGGGGTCGGTTCCCGTCCAGTTGTGGAGGTCGCTCAGCGGGATGAGCACCTGGAAGGGAAAGTTCAGGGTGGCGCCGTGGAAGAAGATGTGCACCCCGTCGTTGTTGCGGTCCACCCTCGTAACCTGGCCCCGAACGACCAGCGACTCGCCGACATGCTCGGCGGTGATTTCACTCGGTTCGATGAACTCTTCTTCTTCGGCGGGCGGATCCTGCCCGAGCGCCGTGGTCCCGAGCAGGAAAGCGAACCCTACGGCGGTCGCCGCGGAGAGCGTAAAGCGAAATCTCATGACTGCCTCCCTCGGCCCGCAAGGGCCTCCAGCATCCTGCGGGCGGGACATCACACCGGCAGGGCCCTGTTTGTAACAAGACGACCGCCTCCGAGTCAAAAGCCGGACGGACGAGTCGAGCCGGACCCCGCCTTCGGGCTCTCCGATTCGACGGGTCGAGCCGGACCTGCCGCCGGCTGGTTCAGTGCAGGGTCTCGGAGTTCCCGCGGCGTCCCGGTCCGGAGTAGCGATCGAAGCGCGCCCGCCGGCGGCGCCGCAACAGGTCGTTCCACGCCCGCCGGAGGCGCGCCCCCCCCGGTCGGATCAGACCGTCGCGGCGCAGCAGGAAATAGCCGACCGCCAACCCGCCGAGATGCGCGATGTGCGACACGCCGTCGGATGCCGCGGAGAGCGAGCTCGCGAGCGCGATGAAGCCGAGGACGATCACCAGGTGGCGGGCGCTCATCGGGATCAGGCCGAAGATGTACACCGGAGCCTGAGGAAAGAGGACTCCGAACGCCAGCAACAGCCCGTACACCGCACCCGAGGCACCGATGTGGTTCGCGTGGAAGAACGCCGGGAGAGGCAGCAGGGTGAAGAGCCCGGCCCCCACTCCGGTGAGCAGGTAGTAGCGCAAGAAGCGGCGCCGGCCCCAGACCCGCTCCAGCTGGGAACCGAACATGTAGAGGACGAACATGTTCAGCAGCAGGTGGAACAGCCCTCCGTGCAAGAACATGTAGGTGAACAGGCGCCACACCTGGAGTTGCAGCACCGCCGTCGGGATCAGTCCGAAAAATCCGGTGACCGCGGGGACGACCGCCTGGACCAGGAACACCCCGCCGCTGATGAGGATGAGGTGCTTGACCGCTTCCGTCAGCTGCGGGCCGCCGAGGGCCGAAGTGCCGGGCCGGAACACGGGCTGTCAGGCTGTCAGGAAGCGCGCCGCGCCGCCGGCGCCGGTTCCAGGATGCCGCGCAGGTAGCGCCCGGTCCAGGAACGGGGATTTTCGGCGACCGCCTCCGGTGGACCCGCCGCCACCAGCTCGCCGCCGGCCTCGCCGCCCTCGGGACCGAGGTCCACCAGGTAGTCGGCGGTCTTGATCACATCCAGGTTGTGCTCGATCACCACTACGGTGTTTCCGGCTTCGACGAGCCGGTCGAGTACCCGCAGCAGCCGGGCGATGTCGTCGAAGTGGAGGCCGGTGGTCGGCTCGTCGAGGATATAGAGCGTATCGCCGCCGCCGCGCTTCGCCAGCTCGCGGGACAGTTTCACCCGCTGGGCTTCGCCGCCCGAAAGCGTCGGGGAAGGCTGGCCGAGCCGGAGGTAGCCGAGCCCCACATCCTCGAGGGTGCGCAGGATGTGCAGGATCGCTGGTTGCGATCCGAACACCGGGATGGCTTCGCTCACCGTGAGGTCGAGGACCTCGGCGATGGAACGGCCCTGGTACCGCACGGTGAGGGTCTGATCGTTGAACCGCCGCCCCTTGCAGACCTGGCAGGACACGAACACATCGGCGAGAAAGTGCATCTCGACCCGGATCACGCCGTCCCCGCGGCAGTGCTCACAGCGCCCGCCGGCCACATTGAAGGAAAATCGGCCCGGCCGGTACCCTTGGGCGCGCGCCGCCGGCAGAGCGGCGAAGAGGGTGCGGATGCCGTCGAAGACCTTGGTGTATGTCGCCGGATTGGAGCGGGGAGTGCGCCCGATGGGGGACTGGTCGATGTCCACCACCCGCCCGACCCGCGAGATCCCCTCGATCCGGGTATGGGCGCCGACCGGCCGTTCGGCCTGGTGCAGGGCGCGGGCGAGCGCGCGGTAGAGCACCTCGTAGACGAGAGTGCTCTTGCCGGCGCCCGATACCCCGGTGACTCCGACGAAAGACCCGAGCGGAATCTGCACACTCACATTCTTCAGGTTGTTCGCGCGGGCGCCGACGATGCGGATCACCGCCGGCGCCGGTCTCCGCTGCTTCGGAATCGGGATCTCGAGATCCCCCCGCAGATAACGGCCGGTCAGCGAACGCGCCTGCTCCCGGATCGCCGCCGGCGGTCCGGAGGCCACCAGCTCGCCCCCGTACACCCCGGCTCCGGGGCCGAAGTCGAGCACATGGTCGGCGGATTCGATGGTCTCCCGGTCGTGCTCGACGACGACCACGGTGTTCCCGAGGTCCCGGAGCCGGTGCAGTGCTTCGAGCAGCTTCCCGTTGTCGCGGGCGTGGAGTCCGATGGAGGGCTCGTCGAGGATGTAGATCACTCCGGTGAGCTCGGACCCGATCTGGCTGGCGAGCCGGATGCGCTGGGATTCCCCGCCGGAGAGGCTCGGCGCCAGCCGGTCGAGCGACAGGTAGGCGAGGCCCACATCGGTGAGGAAGCGCAGCCGGCCGGCGATCTCCTTGAGGATCTCCGCGCCGATGACCCGTGCGGTTCCCTCGAGTTCGAGGTTCCGGGCGAATTCCAGCGCGTCCCCGATGGACATGCCGGAGATGTCCGCCATCGTCCGGCCGCCGACCTCGACCGCCAGCGCCTCGGGCCGCAGCCGGCGGCCGCCGCACGCCCGACAGGCCCGGCTCGAGAAGAAGCGGGAGTAGTAGCGGCGCGCCCGGTCGGAGGTGGTCTCCCGCATCCGGCGGGTCAGGACATTCGAGACTCCCTCCCATCGCACTCGGTGCACGGTTTCCTGGTAGCGCACCGCGACCCGCTCCTCGCCGGCACCCCGGAGCAGGATCTCCCGTTTCGCCGACGCGAGCCGGGACCAGGCGCGGTCGAGATCCACCTCGTACCGCTTTGCGACCCCGCGCACGATCAGCGACTCCCAGCCTTCCTTTTCGGCGAAGCGGCCCCAGGGCGCCACCGCTCCCTCATTCACACTCAGCGACGGATCGGGGACCAGAAGTTCCTCGTCCACCTCGCTGCTCGCGCCGAGCCCGTTGCAGTCCCGGCACATCCCCTGCGGGCTGTTGAAGGAGAAGAGCTGCGGGGTGAGTTCCGGAAACCCCACGCCGCAGTTCGGGCAGCCGTTCTTCTCGGAGAAGATGCGGTCGTCGGCTTCGCCCTCGACGGCGGCCATCAGCACCCCGTCGCCCTCTCGAAGCGCGGTTTCCACCGAATCGGTCACCCGGCTGCGCCATTCGTCGGTGGGCGGTCCCTTGCGGGCCAGCCGGTCCACCACGATCTCGACATCGTGCTTGCGGCGCTTGTCGAGTGCCGGAACCTCCTCGACGAGCTGGATCTCCCCATCGATCCGGGCCCGCGAGAAACCCCGGCGCAGGATCGTCTCGAGCGCGCCGCGGAACTCGCCGCGGCGGTTCGCCAGTACCGGTGCGAGGATCAGGAAGCGAGCGCCGACGGGAAGGGCGGCGAGCTCCTCGACGATCTCCTGCGCACTCCGGGGGCTGACCGCGCGACCGCACCGGGGGCAATGCGCCGCCCCGATCCGGGCGAAGAGCACCCGGAGGTAGTCCGAAATCTCGGTGATCGTTCCGACGGTGGAACGCGGGTTGTGGCTCGCCGACTTCTGGTCCACCGAGATCGTGGGCGACAGGCCCTGGATCGTGTCGTAGAGCGGCTTGTCCATCTGCCCCAGGAATTGGCGGGCATAACTGGACAGCGACTCCACATAACGCCGCTGGCCTTCGGCGTAGAGGGTGTCGAGCGCCAGCGAGGACTTACCCGACCCCGAAACCCCGCTCAGGACGACGAGGCGCTTTTTCGGGATGCGAACGGTGATGTTCTTGAGGTTGTGCTGCCGGGCGCCCCGCACCACGATGCTGTCGGGCTCCATCGGGTGGCCTGGAGTCTAAACAGGAATCCCGGTCCCGGAAGCCTCCGCTCCCAGCAGTCTGTGGATGAAGTGGCGCGAGCCGCGCCGGAAAGGCCTCCCCCCTCCCGGCCGGGAAACGGGCCGCGGAAGGGGTAAACGCCCATACACTCTTCCCGGAGCAGGCGCTTCCCGACCATGAACGAACCCTCCCCCCTCGGCTACGACCAGCCCCTCTTCATCCAGCCCTTCGACCACCGGGGCAGCTTCACGAAGTCGTTCTTCGGCATCGAAGGCGCCCCCGAGATCAGCCCCGCGGGAGACGGTTTCGCTCCGGTGGCAGCCGCGAAGAGCCTGATCTACCGCGGCCTGCTCGAGGCCATCGAGGGAGGCGTCCCGAAAGAGCAGGTGGGGATCTTGGTGGACGCCCAGTTCGGAAGCCAGGTCCTCACCGACGCCGCCCGGCGCGGCATCCCGCGGGCGGTCTGCATCGAGAAGAGCGGGCAGGCGGTGTTCGATTTCGAATACGGCGCGGGCTGGGTCAACCACCTCCGCTTCCACGCCCCCGACATCGTGAAGGTGCTCGTCCGCCTCCACCCCGACGACCCCGCGGAAGGAACTGCCGAACAGCTCACCCGGCTCAAGCTCGTCTCCGACTATCTCCACGGCCCGGAGCGGCGGCTCTTCATGTTCGAGCTGCTGGTCCCGGCCGCCACCGCCGAAGATCGGGAGGCGGGCGCCGCCTACGACCGGGAGCTGCGCCCCGGGCACATGGTGCGCGCCATCCACCGAATCCAGGACTTCGGCATCGAACCCGACATCTGGAAGATCGAGGGAGTGGACTCCCGCGAGGACGCCGCTCGGATCGCGGCGGCCGTCCGCCGCGGTTCCGGCCGTGAACGGGTCGGCTCCATCGTGCTGGGCCGCGGATCCGATGCGGCGCAGGTCCACGAATGGCTCCGGATCGCCGCTCCGGTGGACGGCTTCATCGGTTTCGCAGTGGGACGCACGAATTTCTCGCGGCCGCTCGCCGACCGCCTCTCCGGCAAGACCTCCGAGGCCGAGGCCGTCACCCGCATCGCCGCGAACTACCGCTCCTGCGTGGACGCCTGGCGCACCGCCCGCCCCTGATCGGTCCGGTCGGGCCGACCCATCGGTCGGACTGACCCACCGGTCGGATCAGCCCATCGGACTGGCCGGAGCTGGCGGCCTCTCCAGAGGCGGAGGAGTCAGGCGGTGGGGATCTCTATTCGCCGACGGGCCAGTGCTCGACGCGGACTTCCTCCATGGGGAAGTCCTTCGGGTTCCCCGTCACCGAAACGGCGAATGCCGAGTGCGCAACCGCCGTTTTCACCGCGTTCCGGACGAACTCGCTGCGCATTCGCGGCCCGGCGATCTCATCCACCTGGGCGATCAGCGCACCCTGGATATGGATGTGTAAACGCATGTGTACGACATAGCCCACCTCCGACCGAGGACGGGTTTCCCATCTCCTCCCCCTCGCGGAATCCCGTGCCCTCAGGCCGGCTCGCGGAGTCCGGCCTTCCGCAGCAGCGCTGCCACCCGGTCCACGGTCTCGTCGAGGCTCAACTCGCTCGTATCGAGACGATGCGCGTCTTCGGCGCGGCGGAGCGGAGCGATCTCGCGACCGGCGTCGGTGCGGTCGCGGCCTTCGAGGTCGGACTGCACCGCTCGCCGGTCGGGATCTCCCTCGTCGGCAGAACGGCGGCTCGCGCGGACCTCGGGGCGGGCTTCCAGGAAGACCTTGACCGCCGCCTCGGGGAAGACCACGGTGCCGATGTCCCGACCCTCGACCACACCGCCCGCCACGGCGGCCTGGCGCCAGCGCGCGACGAGGACTTCGCGCAGCTCCGGATGGACGGCGATGCGCGACGCGCCGCGGGAGGCCGCTTTCGCCCGCACCTCCCGGGAGACATCCTCACCGTCGAGGAAGACCCGGCCCTCGGGGTCGAGGATCACCCGCCAGGCGAAGGCGCGGAGGCCCGGGCCGTCGTCCAGGCTCGCGCCGGCGCGCATGGCGGCGAGAGCGACCGCCCGGACCGAAGCGCCGGTGTTGAACCAGCCCAGGCCGAACCGCTCCGCCACCGCGCGGGCGACCGAGCTCTTCCCCGCACCAGCCGACCCGTCGAGCGCCACGACGAGGGCATCGGAAACGGGTGCGGAAAGAGGCGCCGGACGAGCGGCGGGCGCCGGCACGCCCGCTTCGTCCCGCTCTCCCGAGGACCGGCGGATCACCGCGCGCAGCTCTGCCACTTCCTCCGCCCGGAGCTTCCGCCAGCGCCCGGGCGCCAGCCCGGTATCGGCGAGGTTCCCGATTTGGGTGCGGTGCAGCTCCAGCACCGGGTGTCCGAGAACGCTCAGCACCCGACGGATCTCGCGGTTGCGCCCACCCCGCAGCGTCACCCGCAACCGGGAGCGGCGCTTCGCGGCCGCGCGGTGGGGGAAGCCGGCGATCCATTCCACCTGGTCCAGCCGGAGTGACTCGCCATCCACCCGGAGACCCCGCTGCGCCCGATCCAGAACCGCCGGCTCCGGAAGCCCCCGGACGGTCGCCAGGTAGGTCTTGGGCACCCGGTAGCGGGGGTGGGCGACACGTTCGGCGAGCTGGCCGTCGTCGGTCATCAGCAAAAGCCCCGAACTCTGCCCGTCGAGCCGCCCCACGGGAACGAGCGAACGGAACGAGAGCGGCAGCAGCTCCATGACCGTCGGACGGCGGGCGGGGTCCGAGCGGGTGGTGAGATACCCGATCGGCTTGTTCAGGACGAGGTAGCGGCGGGCGCGGCCGAGCGCGCGGAGCCTCGCCCCGTCCACCCGGATCTCGCTGGCCTCCGGATCGGCGCGCACTCCCGGAACCCGGATCACCTGTCCATCCACGGTAACGCGGCCCTCGGCGATCATCCGCTCCGCGGCGCGGCGCGAAGCGATCCCGGCGGCGGCGATCAGCTTCTGGAGGCGTTCTGCCGCCATCATCCGGACCCGACGGCCGGGTCCTGGAGCTCCCCGAGCTCGGGGAGGTCTTCGAGGCGGTCGAGTCCGAACCGCTCCAGGAATTCCTGCGTGGTGCCGTAGAGGAGCGGCCGCCCCACCACCTTCTTGCGGCCCCGGGAGCGGACCAGCCGAAGCCGCAAGAGGGTTCCGACGACGCTCGCCGAGTTCGCCCCGCGCAGCGCGCTCAGCTCGGGCACGGTGATCGGCTGGCGATAGGCGATGACCGAGAGCGCCTCGAGGGCGGGCTCCGAGAGCCGCTCTTCCCGCTTCGGAGCGAGCAGGCGCTCGATGGCGTCCCGCCAGTCCTCGCCGGTCGTCAGCTGGAAGCCGCCGGCGACACGCGCCAGACAGAGCCCGGAGCCAGCCGTCGCGCAGCGCGCCTCGAGGGCGGCGAGCGCCGCCCGAACCGCCGCCGGGTCGGCGTCGAGGGCGCGGGCCAGCGATCCCGCGGCGACCGGCGCACCGTGGGAGAAGAGCAGCGCCTCCACGCCCGCCGCCAGAAGCTCGACTGCATCCGGCGACAGACCGGCGGCGGCGGGTTCGCAGGAGGCGTCCGGCATCCTTTCCGTTCCGTCAGCCGGAAGCGGGCCCGGAGGCCGGCCGCGATCCGGGCTCGATCCCCTCGATCCGGAGGGGACCGAAATCCTGCTCCTGCACGACCGAGACCCGGCAGCGGCGGACCAGTTCCAGCACCGCGAGGAACGCCGCCACCAGCGTGGAGCGATCCACCTGCCCTTCCACGACTTCGAACAGCAGCTCCTCGAAGTCGCGGGCTGCTCCGGTCGGGACGGCCTCCTCGATCCGTCCGATCATCACCCCGAGGGAAATCCGGGACCTCGGCAACGGCGGCGGCGGACGGGAACGGGCGCGCACCACTACCCGGCGAAACGCCTCGACCACCGCGAAGAGGTCCACTGGAATGGACTCTCCTTCGGGAGCTGCTCCGGCCCCGTTCCCTTCCCCCCGCGCATCCGGGAGCGACGGCCCTCGGACCCAGACCGAGCTGCGGGCCTCCAGGCTCCGGCGCAGCCGGTGCGCCGCGTCCCGGTAACGGGCATAGTCCCGGAGCCGCGCCTCGAGCTCCGCCTGGGGATCCTCGCCGGGGGAGCCGGGGGGCGCCGGGCTCGGCAACAGCCGCCGCGCCTTGATGCGAAGCAGCGCGGTGGCCAGCTTGAGGAACTCGGAACCCACCCGCAAGTCCAGCATCTCGATCAGTTCGAGGGCCTCGAGGTATTGCCGGGTGATGGAACCGATCTCGATCTGCAGCGGGTCCGCCCGGCCGTCCCGCACCATCCGCAGCAGCAGTTCGAGGGGGCCGTCGAACCCCGGCTCGCCGCCGGGGCCGGGTCCGCCGTCCCAGCGGATGCGGTAGGCCGCCCCCTCCCCCGAGTCCGAGGCTTCCTGCCGGTAGAGGACCGCCGTCATCGGCTCGGGAGGCGCACCGCTGCGCGCACCCGTTCCATGGTGGCCCCGGCCGCCTCCGCCGCCTCCCGCCGTCCGGCAGCCAGCACATCACGCACCTCGTCCGGCCGTTTCTCATAGCCGCGCCGACGTTCGGCGATCGGGGCGACGGCGGCGGCCAGGTGGTCGGCGAGGGCGCTCTTGCACTGGATACAGCCGATCCCGGCGCTCCGGCAACCGGCTGCCGCCCAGTCCTGGGTGTCCTGGTCCGAGAAGATCCGATGGAGGTCGAAGACAGGGCACTTCGCCGGGTCGCCAGGGTCCCGAAGCCGCTTCCGCGCCGGATCGGTCTGCATCGTCTTCAGCCGCGACCGGACCGTGGACTCGTCCTCGGCGATCCCGATCACATTGCCGTAGCTCTTCGACATCTTGCGGCCGTCGGTTCCCGGCAGCCGCGGCGACGGGGTGAGCCGGACCTCCGGCTCGGTGAGCACCTGACCGAATACGGCGTTGAAACGCCGGGCGATCTCGCGGGTCAGCTCGACATGCGGCTGCTGGTCTTCTCCGACCGGGACCACCGCGGCGTCGTAGATGAGGATGTCCGCCGCCTGCAGTACCGGATAGCCGAGAAAGCCGTAGGTGTGGAGATCCCGCTCGCTCAACTCCCGGAGGATCTCCTTGTAGGTCGGGACCCGCTCCAGCCAGCCGAGCGGCACCACCATCGAGAGCAGAAGGTGCAATTCGGCGTGCTCGGGCACCTGCGACTGGACGAACAGGGTGGATCGCGCCGGGTCGAGCCCCACCGCCAGCCAGTCGGTGGCGATGTCGAGAGTATGGGCGGCCAGCTCGCTGGTGTCGCGGTAGTCGGTGGTGAGCGCGTGCCAGTCCACGATGCAGTAGTAGGCGTCGAACTCGTCCTGCATCGCCACCCAGTTGCGGTACGCGCCGACCAGGTGCCCGAGGTGCGAGGAACCGGTGGGCCGCATTCCGGAAAGGAGGCGGGGCCGGACGCGGCGCTGGTTCGTAGGGGGTTTCGTCATGGAGCGGCTGCGATTCTACGGACCGCGAACCGCAGGGTCGGTCCGGAGGCGGGCGTGGAGACGAGCAGCGAGCGCGGGGCCCACCGCGGCGGCGAGGTCGGATTCCGAGGCCTCGGCCACCTGGCGGAGGCTACCGAAGCGGGTGAGGAGTGCCTGTCTTCGGCGCGGACCGATCCCGGGCACCGCGTCGAGGGCGGAACGGAGCGTCTCCGTCCGGCGGCGTTTTCGGTGGAAGGTGACCGCGAAACGATGGGCTTCGTCGCGAGCCCGCGCCAGCAGCTGCAACGCCGGAGAGTTCCGGGGAAGGCGCAGCGGTTCCGGTGCGCCGGGCAGGAAGATCTCCTCCTCGCGCTTCGCGAGCCCCGCGTGCGGAATGTGGCTCAGACCGAGGTCTCTGAGCGCCGCTGCCGCCGAGCCGAGCTGCCCCCGCCCGCCATCCACGAGGATGAGGTCGGGGAGCTCCTGTCCCTCGGTCAGAACCCGGCGGTAGCGGCGGAGCACCACCTCGCGCAGGGAGGCGTAGTCGTCCGGCTTCCCCGCAAGGCCTCGGATGCGGAATTTCCGGTAGGCCGAGGGCAGCGGCTCGCCGCGCTCGAAGACGACCATCGAGGCGACGACCTGCCCCCCGCCGAGGTTCGAGATGTCGAACGCCTCGATCCGGCGGGGTTCCACCGCGAGCCCGAGCGCCTCCCGGAGCGCCCGGACGCGAGCCGCCGCCTTCCGCCCGGCCTCCCGGAAGTCCAGATCGAAGGCCAGGCGGGCGTTCCGGTTCACCATGTCCACCATCCGCCGGCGGGCTCCCTTCGCCGGCACCTGGATCTCGACCCGTCCGCCGCGCTTGTCGCCGAGCCAGTCCGCCACCAGCGCGCGCTCGGGAAAATCGAGTGGGGTTTCGATCCGTGGCGGGGGCCTCCGGCCGAGTTCGTAGAACTGCTTCATCGCCGCCTGGATCAGGCCCGCATCGTCGGTCGGCGGCAGGCCGGAGAAGGAGAACGCATCGCGGTCCACGACCTTGCCGCTCCGGATCAGGAACACCTGGAGCTGGGCGCGGTCGCCTTCCCGGTAGAGACCGAAGACATCGCGCGCCCTGCCGTCCGTCACTGCCACCTTCTGGCGGTCGTTCAGCTCGGCGAGCAGCCGGAGGCTGTCTCTGAGCCGCGCCGCCTCCTCGAACCTCTCCGCTTCGGCCTGCTCCTTCATCCGCCGGGTGAGCGAGCCGGTGAGCTCCTTCGCCCGACCCAGCAGGAAGAGCCGTGCCGCTTCGGAGGCATTGCGGTACTCCTCGACGGAACAGACCGAATCCACGCAGGGAGCGACGCAGCGGCGGATCTGGTGCTGGAGGCAAGGACGGGCGCGTTTGCCGTCGAGCTGCTCGCGGCAATTACGGATCCCGAACAGCCGGTGCACCAGGCTCATGCTTCGGCGGGCGAGGCTGGCCGGAAAGTACGGCCCGGCGTACACCGCGCCGTCGGCGCCGGCGCCGCGCACGATGTGGACCCGCGGGTATCTCTCGTTCATCGTGAGCCGCACCAGCGGCGGGTTCTTGTCGTCCCGCAGCAGGATGTTGTAGCGGGGCCGACGGGTCTTGATGAGGTTGTTCTCGAGCAGGAGCGCTTCCCTGATGGAGTCGGTGAGCACGACCTCCACATCGGCGATCCGGGACCGGAGGCGGTCCTTGCGCGCGTCGCCCGGCGGAGTCCGCAGATGGGAGAGCACACGGGCCCGGATCGAGGCCGCCTTGCCCACATAGAGCGTCTTCCCCTCCGCCGAGCGGAAGAGATACACCCCGGCGCTCTCGGGCAGCCGGGCGACCTTGTTCTCGAGAACCGCGGGAAGACCCGACATCGTCACGATCCCGCGCCTCCCTGCGAAAGCCGCACCTCCGGACGCCCCGCCGCCTTCGTCGAACGGAGCTCTCTCCACCGATCGGATCGACCGATCGGATCGTAGGACGCAGATTGTAGAATTCCCGGTCCATGCCGCGAGCTATCCGGATCCAGCGATTCGGCGGCCCCGAGGTCCTGACCCTCGGGGAAGCCGCCGCGCCGCGTCCCAGCGCCGGGGAAGCGGCAGTCCGGGTGGAAGCCGCCGGGGTGAACTTCATTGACACCTACCACCGAACCGGGCTCTACCCCGTCGAAACTCCGTTCACTCCCGGCGTCGAGGGTGCCGGGGTGGTGGAAGCGGTCGGCGCTGGAGTCGCAAGCGTCTCTCCGGGGGACCGGGTGGGCTGGGTCCTGCAGCTGGGAAGCTACGCCGAACGGGCGGTGCTCCCCGCGGAGCGGCTCGTCATCCTGCCCGCGGAAGTCACGACGGCTCAGGCCGCTGCCGCCCTGCTCCAGGGGATGACCGCCCACTACCTGGTCCGCTCCACCTTCCGGGTGCAGTCGGGGATGCCGGTGCTGGTCCACGCCGCCGCCGGAGGGATGGGCCTGCTGCTTTGCCAGATGTGCCGCGCGCTCGGTGCGCGGGTGTTCGGCACCGTCTCCACCGAGGCGAAGGCGCGGGCGGCGCGGGCCGCGGGCGCCGATCTGGTGATCCGCTACACCGAGCAGGACTTCGCCGAAGTGGTCCGCGCCGCGCTGGACGAGCGGGACGAGGATGGGCTCGCGGTCGTTTACGACTCGGTGGGGGAGACGACCTGGGAGAAGAGCCTGGGCCTCCTGCGGCCGCGGGGGATGCTGGTGCTCTACGGCCAGAGTTCGGGGCCGGTGCCCCCGATCGATCCCCTGCTTCTTTCGCGGGCGGGCTCGGTCTTCCTCACCCGTCCGACCCTCGGCGACTACGCCCGCACCCCGGACGAACTCCGGTGGCGGGCGGGCGAGGTGCTCGAGAGCGTGGCCGCCGGGAAGCTTCGGCTGACGATCGACCGTGAGCTTCCGCTCGCCTCCGCGGCGGAGGCGCACCGGCTGCTCGAAGGCCGGGCCACCAGCGGCAAGCTCCTCCTCCGCCCCTGAATCGATCCGTGTCCCGACTATTGAACCTCCGACCCGAATCGGCGGCTCCACACCGTTCCGACCCTCGGCTGCGCTCTCATCACTCATTACCCCCCCCCCTTAATGTGCGTATACGGTTATGTATGCATGCATACACTCGGCGGGCGCCATAGACTCCGGACCCTGACCGGCTTCCGATCGAAATGTGCGGGATCATCGGCTCGGCTTCACGGTCCAATGTGGCGCCGGACCTGATCGCCGGCCTCCGCCGGCTGGAGTACCGCGGATACGACTCCGCCGGAATCTCCGTCGTGCAGGACGGCGGTATCACGACGATCAAGGAAGTCGGAAAGGTGGAACGGCTCGTGAGCCGCATCCCCACCGGCTTCAAAGCCGGCATGGGAATCGCCCACACGCGCTGGGCCACCCAGGGGAGAGTGACCCGGGCCAACGCGCATCCTCACAACTGCGGCCGGGTTTCCCTGGTCCACAACGGGATCGTGGAGAACTACGACGAACTCGCGGCGCAGTACCGGATCTCCGGGAGGGAGTACCGCTCGGAGACCGATTCCGAACTTCTCGCCGTCATGATCGAGGCATTCCTCGACCGCGGCTGGGACGCGGACCGTGCACTTCAGGAGGTCTTCGCCAAGGTCGATGGGCAAAACGGCATGTGCGTCCTCGTCTGGGACGGCGAACGCCACGAAATCCTGGCCATCTCGCACAAGTTCCTGGTCGCGGGAAGAGACCGAACCCGCAGCCGCTTCTTCGTGTCTTCCGACTCCTGGTCACTGGCCCCGCTCTGCGCGGAGACCAGTTTCGTGGAGCCGGAGACGCTGCTGGTGATCACCCCCGAGGGAATCCGAGTCTCCGAAGGCGACCGCCGTTCGCCTCACGACTCCGGCTACCGCGTCCGGGAACTGACCGCCGAAGAGGACGCCGCAGACTCCGGCGAAATCTGTCACATGCGCCAGGAGATCCTGTCGCAGCCCAAAATCGCGCGGAGCATCGTCGAACAGCTGCTCGCCTCCGCCGGGGGCGAGGGCGACCACTACCGCACCACCCTTTCCCTCGCGCAGGCGACCGGCGGCATCCATTCGGTTTCCTGCGGCAGCAGTTACTACGCGTCGCTCCTCGGCCGGTACTGGTTCGAGCGGCTCGCCGGGATTCCCTTCAAGCCGGAGATCGCCAGCGAGTTCGTCTTCAATCCGAGCATCCTCCGGGAAAAGAGTGCGCTCCTCTCCATCTCCCAATCCGGCGAAACCGCCGACACCCTGGCCGCCATCCGAAGCGCGCGGCGCGGCTACGAAGCCTCGGTGAGCCTCTGCAATACCAAAGACAGCTCGATAGCGCGCCAGTCGGACCATTCCATCCTCCTCGGCGCCGGCCGGGAGATCAGCGTCGCCGCGACGAAGACCTTCACCGCGCAGCTGCTGCACCTGTTCTACCTGGCGCATTCGCTGCGAACCCTGCGCTCGTCCGGCGATCCGGACTCCGACGAGCTACTGCAGGTTCTCCGGGAGGAGCTGCTCCGCATTCCCGACCGGATGCGCGAGGTGATCGAAGCCGAAGAGCGAATCCTCGAAATAGCGGACGAGATCTCCGACACGAAGAACATGCTCTTCATCGCCCGCGGCATCCTGCTGCCCATCGCGCTCGAAGGCGCCCTCAAACTGAAGGAGACCTCCTACATCCACGCCGAAGCACACGCCGGGGGCGAGCTGAAACACGGCTCGCTGGCTCTGGTGGATCCGGAGACTCCGGTCATCGCGCTCGCGAGCAGCGGATCCATCACCGAGAAGATCAAGGCGAACATCCGCGAGATTCGCGCCCGCAACGGCCGGGTCTTCCTGTTCTGCGACGAAACACTGCTATCGGACCCGGCCGTCCGAACGGTGCTCCTGCCGAAAACCCACTACCTGCTGAGTCCGATGGTGGCGGTGGTGGCGGTGCAGCTGCTCGCCTACTACTCCGCCACGATTCGAGGGATCGATCCGGACCGGCCCCGGAATCTCGCCAAGTCGGTCACCGTCGAATAGCACCGCGATCCATGCCCGCCGGGATGCGAACGACCCTCGCCGCCGCGGCCCTGCTCTGCAGCGGCGCCGCGGCGGGGCAGCCGCTGGACCGGGAGATGGTGGCGAAGATCCGAGAGGAAGGGCTCCACCGATCGCAGCTGCCCGAGACGCTCTCCTACCTGACCGATGTGCTCGGCGCCCGGCTGACGAACTCGGCGGCGATGGAACGGGCACAGCGATGGGCGGTCGCGGAGATGACCCGCATCGGACTGCAGCAGGTGGTCCGCGAGCCGTTCATGGACTATGGCGCGAGCTGGGACAACGAGTACTTCTCGCTCCACCTGACCGCACCGGATTACCAACCGCTCGTGGGCTACCCCATCGCCCACACCCCGGGGACCGGCGGCCTTCGGGAACTCGAGGTCGCCATCGCCGATGTGCGCTCGCGGAGCGACCTCGAGAGCCTGCGCGGACGGCTCCGGGGGATGGCAGTGCTCGCAACCCCGCCCGCCGCAGTGGACCGCGCCCGTTTCGCCTTCGGGACCCCGGAACGCAGCGACGAGGAGCTGCGGCGCCTCGCTGGGGAGGTGGTCCCGCCGGGAACGGTCAGCCCGATCTTCGAGAGTCCCTTCGCCGACCCGCCGGAGAATCCGGAACTGCTTACTCCGGAGGAACGGCTCGATTTCTATCTCGAGGAAGGAGCCGCCGCGGTGCTCGAATCGAGAAGCGGCTGGCCGGGCGCGGTACGGGGCTTCGCCCGGCCGGGCGCCAAGAAGGACGGCTGGGACCGGGAGGCGACTCTCGCCTCGCTACCGATCGTCGCCGTGACCCCGGAGCACTACAACCGCATGTACCGGATCTTGCGCCGCGGTCTTCCGGTGACCATCGAATTGGAGGTGCAGAACCGGCACGGAGAGGCTGCTACCGAGGCTAAGAATGTGCTCGGCGAGATCCCGGGGACCGACCTGGCTGCCGAGCTCGTCATGATCGGCGCGCACTTCGACACCTGGCACGCCAGCCCGAACGCGAGCGACAACACTTCGGGGGCGGCGGTGATGCTGGAGGCGATGCGGATCCTGACCGCGGCCGCCGTCACGCCGCGTCGGACGATCCGGATAGCGCTCTGGTCCGGGGAAGAACAGGGCCTCTATGGGTCCCGCGCGTATGTGCGCGAACACTTCGGCGATCCGGGAGATCCGGAGGCGCCGGCCGGGCCCGACCGCGGCAACTTTTCGGTGTACTTCAACCAGGACTACGGGCCCGGCCGGTACCGCGGCATCTGGCTCCAGGGGAACGAGCATGTGCGCTCGATCTTCGAAGCGTGGATGGCGCCGTTCGAGGACTTCGGAATGACGACCCTGGCGCCCGGAAGCGTGGGGAGCACCGACCATGTGCCGTTCGACGACGCGGGGCTGCCGGGCTTCCAGTTCCTTCAGGCGCGGGTGGGCGGCACCGGAGGCCACACGAATCTCGATTTCCTGGACACTCTGCCCCTCGACGACCTGAAGAAGAACGCGGTGGTGGTGGCGGCCTTCGCGTACCACGCGGCGATGGCCGATCGGAAGCTGCCCCGCAAGGGCCCAAAACTCCCTTAGCAGCAGTCCGGCTCGCGGTCTCGCCGCTCCATCCCGGAAGCTCCTGCGCGGATTCTCCGACGCGGGGCGCCGGGGAGCAGAGGCGGTCAGGCCTCCCGATCAGGGATCCCCGTCAGGCCTCGCGGCGGTAGGCGCGGGCCAGCAGTTCCACCGGGTGAGTCACCTCGGCGGTGATGCCGGTGCGGCGGACGCCTTCGGCCAGCTGGAGCTGGCAGCCGATGTTGCCGGTAGCGATGCAGTCGGGGCGGGCCGGGGCGATTTCGGCCATCTTCCGGTCGAGGATCTCCATCGATGTCTCGTGCCTGCTGATGTTGTAGATCCCGGCAGAACCGCAGCAGCGCTCCGCATCGCGCACCGTGAGCAGCTCGACTCCGGGCAGGCTGGCGAGGATCCGGAGAGGCTCCTCGCGGACCTGCTGCGCATGGAAGAGATGGCAGGGCGCGTCGTACACCGTCCGCAGCGGCGCCTCCGCAGGCCCGGCCGCCGGCGGCTCGAATCCGCTCCGTTCGAGAAACGCGGAGACATCGGCGATCCGTGCGGCGAAGCCGGCAGCCCGCTCCTCTCCGGGAAGCAGCTCGCCGTATTCCGAGAGCGCCGCGCCGCAGCCGGCGGCGGTCGTGATCACCGGAATCCCATCCGGGAAGGCAGCGGCGTTCTGCCGGGCGAGCCCCCGAGCACGGTCGGGCAGGCCCGCGTGGAGATGGAGCGCACCGCAGCACCCCTGCCCGTCCGGTACCAGCACCTCCCAGCCGTTTCGGGAGAGGACGAAGGCCGCGGCGAGAGTTGTCTGGGGCCGCAGATACGGGGCGACACAGCCGGTGAAGAGGGCCACCGTTCCGCGCCGCGACCGGCCGAAAGGCAGCGTGCGGCGGGGGAACCGCGCTCTCGCCGGAACCTCGGGCAGCAGGCGGATGCGCGCCGAAAGGCGCGGCGCCAGCCGACGGAGCAGCCGCTGCGGCAGGCGGCGCCGGCCGAGCCGTTCCACAACGCGGACCAGTGCCATGACCGAGGCGAGCACGCGCGGGCGCGCCACGATCGTGGAGAGGGCGAAGCGCTTCGACAGACGGGCGAGGAGAGGCTCCACCCGCTCCGAGGTCAGCAGGCCGCGCACCCCCTCGACGATCGCCCCTACCTCGACTCCCGCCGGGCAGACCGTTTCGCAGCCGCGGCAGGCGAGGCATCCATACAGGTCTTCCGCGAGGCCGGCGGTCGGCGCCAGCCGGCCTTCGAGGAGGGCGCGGGCGTTGAACACCTGGCCGCGCGGAGCGAGCGATTCCCGGGGGGCGTTCTCGTAGGCCGGACACGCCGGAAGGCAGAGGCCGCAATGAACGCAAGCGAGGGTCTTCTCGTGGATCCGTCGTCTCTCGGCCGCGGCCTGAGCGGTCATACGAAGCGAATCTACCAGCCCCCGCACTGGAACGGGGCGTCACCCGCCTGTGGACGAAGCCGCATTGCCCGCCGCGCGCCTCACCGCGGCAGACGGCCGGGCGCGAGGATGTCCGCGGGATCGAGAGCGGCCTCGATCCGGCGCGAGAGGGCGCGGATCGCCGGCGGCGGCGGCGGATGGAAGACCGGGTTGGCGGATTTCCAGCCGGGCGGAGCAGTCTCGACGGCCAGCGAGACACCCGCTTCGACCGCAGCGAGAGCGGCCTGGAAGCGGTCCGCGGGGAGGCTCGCCAGCACTCGCGGCTGGTTGGGAAAGGCGAGGGAGGGACCGAACTCCGCCAGCCGCCAGGCGGCCCGCAGCAGCGGCTTCTTCGGACCGCGCACCACGAGGCCGAGAGCACCGGCGGCCTCCGGAACCTTCGGAGCGAAATCGCGGACTCCCTCCCAAAGGGCCGCCTCCCCGGCGTCCCCGAGCACCTGCGGCGCCTCGCCGACGGCCTCGGTGATCGCCGCGAGCGGCGCGGCGGCCTCCTCGACGAGACCCTCGAAGCGAGCGGCGAACCGGAACCCCCCGTCGTCCGGGAGGCCGGGAAGCCCGCTGCCCGGAGGGACGACGGCCGTCGCCGCCGCATACGGGGCGGCGGCCGCCGCCGCGAGGACGCGATCCGCGAACTGCTCGGCGGAATCTGCTGCGGGAAGCGCCGCCATCACGGTCTCGGACGCCTCGGGGCGCGCCCGCAGGCGGAGGGTGACCCGGGTGATCGCTCCCAGGGTTCCGAGGGAACCGGTGAAGAGTTTCGTCAGCTCGTAACCGGTCACATTCTTCACCACCCGGCCTCCCGATCGGATGCGGGAGCCGTCGCCCAGCACCGCCCGCATCCCGAGGAGGAGGTCCCGCGGACGGGCGCCGGGGACCGAGCGGAAACCGGGCTCTCCGGCGGCGATGACCCCGCCGAGCGTCGCCCGATTCGGGAGAGGAGGGTCGAGCGGCAGGAACTGACCGTGTCTCGCGAGCCCCCGATCCAGTTCGGCCACGGTGGTTCCCGCCCAGGCCTCGACGGTCAGGTCGCGGACATGGTGTTCGATGACCCCCGAGAGCCGGACGAGGCGGACCAGCAGGTCGGCGCGCTCCGGCGGCTGGCCGAGGCCGAGGCGGGTGCCGCCGCCACAGAAGATCACCGCCTCGTTCGCGCGGGATGCTTCGGCGAGAACGGCAGCGAGCTCGTCTTCGTCCGCCGGATCGCTCACCCGGCCGACCCGCACTCCGTCCACCGCGAGCAGGCAGTCGTCTCGGCTCAAGGGATCAGATCCATGCTCCCGGGACCGCCGCGACCCGGCCCGGCAACACCGCTGCGGCGGCCGGGGCCGCTTCGCCGCAGCCGGAGCGAACGGGGAAGATCTTGCCGGGATTGAGGAGTCCGCGGCGATTCCAACAGTCGCGGACCCGACGCATCGCCTCGATGTCGTCCTCCCCGAACATCAGGTCGAGGGCGTCACGCTTCTCGATCCCGATCCCGTGCTCCCCGGAAAGCGCGCCGCCGAGCCGGATACAGAGCGAAAGCAGCTCGTGGCTCGCCTGGAGCACCCGCGCGCGTTCCGCCGGGTCGCGCCCGTCGTAGGAGATGCACGGGTGGAGGTTTCCGTCCCCGGCGTGGAAGACATTGGCGATCCGCAGCCGGTAGCGCTTCCCGATCCGCTCCACCTCGGCGATCGCTTCGGGAAGCGCGGAACGGGGCACCACCCCGTCCTGGACATACAGGTCGGTCGAAATGCGGCCCATGGCGCCGAATGCCCGTTTGCGGCCGAGCCAGAGCAGCTCGCGCTCCTCTGCAGTCTGCGCCGCCCGAATCTCGAGCGCGCCGCAGTTCCCCAGAATTCGCTCCACCTCGCCGCGCTGCCGGGCGACCGTCCGCTCCGCTCCGTCGAGCTCGAGGAGGAGCACCGCCCCGGCGTCCTGCGGGTACCCGGCGCCCACGCCGGCTTCCACCACCCGGATGGCGGCGGCGTCGAGCATCTCCATCGCCACCGGGACGACGCCGGCGGCGACGATCCGCGAGACCGCCTCGCAGGCCGGAACGAGGCCGACGAAGGGGGCGAGCAGCGTCTCCACCGTCTCCGGGAGCGGCAGCAGGCGCACCGTCGCCTCGGTGGCGATCCCCAGCGTGCCTTCGGAACCGACGAACAATCCGAGCAGGTCGTACCCCGCGGCGTCCCCGGATAGCTCCACTACCTCCCCGTCGTCGAGCACCACGGTGGCGGCGAGGATGTGCGAAGTGGTCGCGCCCAGCTTGAAGCAGTGGGGGCCGCCCGAGTTTTCGGCGATGTTGCCCCCGAGGGTGCAGGCCGACTGACTGGACGGGTCGGGCGCGAAGAAGAGCCCGAAGGGCTCCGCCGCCCGCGAGATCTCGAGGTTCACCACCCCGGTCTGGCAGCGGGCGGTGCGCCCCTCCGGATCGAGATGCAGAATCCGGCGCATCGCCGCCAGCGAGATCACCACCCCGCCTTCGACCGGGGTCGCTCCGCCGGAAAGCCCGGTCCCCGCACCCCGGGCGGTGAACGGGACTTCGGCGGCGGAACACGCCCGGACCACCGCCGCGACTTCGGCGGTGGAGCGGGGCAGCGCAACCGCGTGCGGAGCGTTCCGCCAGGCGGTGCTCCCGTCGCATTCGTAGGGGAGCGTGTGCTCCGGGCGCAGGAGAAATCCGTGCTCACCGAGCAGCGGGCGGAGTTCGCGGGCCAGCGCTTCCATCACCGAATCCGGCATCGAAATCCGGGGAGTCGAAGCCGGACGCGACGAACCGCAGGCGCTTGGTATCCCGAACGCCCGACGGGAGCCGCGCTGGCCCGCACACGAGCCCCGAGGTCCGGAGCCGCCATGAATCCGGAGCCGATACACTCAGCCATGGATATGTTTTCGGGTCGCAGGTGATGAAAATGCAAATGGTGCCTCTCTACTTCGGCTTCCAGCAACTCGGCGGCGGCGAAGGCTTCATCGCCGATGCATGGATGCGGGGCTGCGCCACCTGCATCGAAGAGTGGTCTGGATATGAGGAGTCAACCCCGGCGGTCTAGCTGAGAACGGCGAGGATATTAGGTCGGCTCAGCAGGCGCGGGACCCTTCTGGAGCCTGATATAATCGGCTTCTTGCGTTCCGCGGCGGCGGGACCGTGTTCAGGGAGGTTTCCCGAAGGGGGATCCCCTCCGAAGGAGATCCATGCCGAGCACCCTGGCCCGACCCATGGTCGACACCGCCTCCGAAACGCAACCGGAGGGGCAGGCGCTCCGGGGCGAGATGCGCATCCTGCACCGTACGCTGAAGCTGGTGACCGACTCCCGCGTCGAGCTCCACAACATCAGCGACCGGGTCCGCGACCAGGTGCGCGCCTCGGGGATTCGGGCCGGGTTTCTCATCCTCTCGACCCTCCACACCACGACCGCGCTCTTCCTCAACGAGTTCCAGGCCGCGCTGATGGCGGACCTCACCGAGGTCCTCGAACGGCTGGTGGCCCAGGACGCCGGCTACCTCCACAACTGCGAGGACTGCTCCGACTGCGAGCGGAAGAACGCCGACGCCCACCTCCGCGCGACCCTGCTCGGCCACAATGTGACCGTTCCGATCCAGGAGGGGGAAATCACCCTGGGGCAGTGGCAGAGCATCCTCTTCGCGGAACTGGACGGCCCGCGCCAGCGCACCGTGAGCGTCCACCTCATCGGGATCTGAGCCAGTCCGACCCCGCCGCCGCGCCGGAGAGCAGCGGGCTGTCTCGCGCCGGCAGACCGCCGGCAGCGATCGTCACCGGAGCCAGTCGAGGGGTCGGGGAAGCGGCAGCGGTCCAGCTGGCGGCCCGGGGTTTCGCCGTCTCGCTCGCGGCCCGGCGGCCGATGGGGCTGGTAGCGGTGCACAACCGGATCCGCGCCGGCGGCGGTCACGCCTTCGTCCTGCCGACCGATGTCACCGAGCCCGCCCGGGTGCAGGAACTGGTCGCGGAGACCGAGCGCCGGTTGGGTCCGATATCGCTGCTCGTGAACGCCGCCGGCACCGCGCATCGCGCGCCGGTCACCGCTACCAGCGACGCCGCCTTCGATCGCATGATCGGAGTCAATCTGCGCGGCGTCTTCCTCTGTACGCGCGCCGTGCTCGCCGGGATGACTCGTCGGCAGAGCGGACGGATCGTGAATCTGGCGGCAGTCGCCGGGCGAATCGGCGCGCCGCGGCTCGCGGCCTACTGCGCCTCCAAGTGGGGCGTCGTGGGGTTCACCAAGGCCTGCGCCGAGGAGCTCCGCCCGGCGGGCATCTCGGTCTTCGGCGTCTGCCCGGGATCGGTGGACACCGAGACCTACCGGACCGCGATGCCGGGGGCGAAGGCGAGGTCCACCGCCGCCGCAGTCGCCGAGGTCGTGGTCTGGCTCGGCAGCGAAGCGCCGGCAGCGATGACCGGCGCCATCGTGGACGCGCCGGGCTGAGCAGCGAGGGAGGGGCCGGTCGAGGCGGTCAGGAAAGCGTGGCGACGGTTTCCGGCTGGATGTAGTAGAGGACCCGAACTTCTCCGGGCCGGCGCCACTCGTAGCGCTCGCCGCCGAGGTACTTCCGGGCGAGGCGGTCGATGCCGCCCTCGGCGCCCTCCTCGGTGATACGCACCACTCGGCCCCGGATCATGACCGCCCGGTAAGGGTCGTCGGGGTGGGTCGCCGAAACCGCCACCCGCGGATCGCGGCGAATGTTCCGGTCCTTCAAGCGGCCGGCCGCCGAGTTCACCACGATCAGGTCTCCATCGGTCTCGACCCACACCGGGGAGACCTGCGGGCTGCCGTCTTCCATCCGGGTGGCGAGGTGAGCGAAGGCCTTCGCGGCGAAAAGCTCCCGGATCTCCGGGGCGAGGCTGTCGGTTCTAGGCATGGCGGTGCGGCTCCGGACGCTCACTCGAGCTCGGCGAGTTCCCTTTCGATTTCGGCTTGGAGTTGTTGGAACGAGATCGCGCCGCCGATGTAGCGCCCATTCGAGAACACCGCCGGCGTCCCCGTCTGCCCGAATCCCATCGCGGCTTCGAGATCCGCTTGCACCTGCTCGTAGTGACGGCCGCTGTTCAGGCAGGCATCGAACTCGTCGGTGTCGAGCCCGATCAGCCTGGCATGCTGCTCCAGGGTGTCCGGCGAGAGGTCTTCGTCGGCCCAGAGCGCGTCGTGGAACTCCCAGAAGCTGCCCTGGTCCCCGGCGCAGAGGGCAGCCTCGGAAGCCTTCTGCGCCCGCGGGTGGATGCTGCGCAGCGGATAGTGGCGGAAGACGAGCCGGACCTGTTCCGCCAACTCCTCGGTCTCGCGCATCCGATCCACCGCTTCGTTGAAACGCCGACAGTACGGACACTCGAAATCGGAGAACACCACGAGCTCGACCGGAGCGTCCTCGGGGCCGATCGAGGCGTGCCCCGCCGTATCGATCTCGACCCGGTACGCCGGGACCGTGAGATCCCACTCGGCCTCGCTGAGGAACTGCTCCCCGGCGAACTCGATGTTCCGGTTCAGCTTCTGGTTGGCGATCTGCCGGCGAAGGTCAACGGCGATCTCCTCGAGCGGCCGCCCTCCGAACTGCCCGCGGTTCTGCTCGTACACCTGCTGGAGCTCCTCGTTCGAAACTTCGGGCAGGCCGATCACCCGAGTGTAGTACTGGTTCA
This sequence comes from Vicinamibacteria bacterium, assembly GCA_963422395.1. GTDB lineage: Bacteria > Acidobacteriota > Vicinamibacteria > Marinacidobacterales > Marinacidobacteraceae. The sequence continues at coordinate 2,487,414 of OY729431.1, forward strand.
GGGTCAATCCCTCGGCATCCGCCGCCTGCGTCAGCAGCCGCTCCCGAGCCGCCCGGATCGCTCCCCGTTCGAGAAGCCGGTGGACCTCGGTGTAGTACTCGTTCTTGAGCTGCGCGAGCTGCCAGCGATCTTGGTCCGGGAGGGCGTCGAGAGTGAGCTCCTCGCCGTTCAGAATCCCGAGCACCCGCGAGTCCACCGTCGCCGGCAGGAGCGACTCGGCGGAGCCGGCGCGATCTCCGGAATCCGCCGCCGCACCGCCGCAACCAGCGGCGGCGAGCTGGAAGGCGGTGAAGAGAAGAGAAACAGCGACAGGGAGCGGAGCGCTCCGACTGAAGAATCTGCGCATGGGAACACCTCGGTAGGAAACGGCCGCGCGGGGGCGGCAACGACCCGCTCGCTGCCAGCAGCCCAATTGGAAAAGCGGCCCGACTGCCGCCGAACTGCTAGGCGCCCGGATCGGAGAGGATACCCCGCTCCGGAGCGGCCGGGCTCGCAACCAGCAGCGTGTACGGCCCGTCGTTCACGAGCGACACCTCCATCTTCGCCCCGAAGTGTCCGGTGCGCACCGTGACCCCTTCGTCCCGGAGCCGCTCGCAGAACGCTTCGTAGAGGGTCCGAGCCTCCGGACCCGGCGCGGCGCGGGAGAACGAGGGCCGCCTTCCCTTGCTGCAGTTCCCGAACAGAGTGAACTGGGAGACTGCGAGCACCGCGCCGCCGCGTTCGAGCACGCTCTGCTCCGCGGCTCCCTCCGGGCCGGGGAACACCCGCAGCCCGGCGATCTTCCTCGCCAACCAGGCGGCAGCATCCCCGGTGTCGGAGCGGGCCACCCCGAGGAGCACCAGGAGCCCGGCGCCGATCGCGGAGACGGATGCGCCGTCCACCGACACCGAAGCGCAGGCGACGCGCTGGACTACCGCGAGCATGGGAAGGATCGGGCCGGAACGCTACCAGGCAGCCCGGCCCGGACGCCCCGCTCCCGGACCGCTCGGACTACACGGGCACGCCGCGCGGGGGGCCGTTTCCGGCGCCCGGAGGGATGCCGTAGGCCCGCAGCAAGTCGGAGACCGTGACCACCGCCTCGAGCTGGCCGAGATCGATCCGACTCACTACCGGCAGGGAATCCATCCCGATCCGACCCATGGTGGCGAGCACATGATCGATCGGCTGGTCGGCATGCGCATGGGGGAAACTCCGCCCCCGCACCAGGTCGCCGAGGAACTCCTGGTCCTGTCCCCAGCTGTGCCAGCGTTCGAGTTCGGCGAGGGTGATGAGGCCCGAGATCCGGTTCCCCCGCGCCACCGGCCAGGAGCGCTTGCCGCTGAGCGCCACCCGTTCGATCGCGTCCTCGACAGTGAGGTCGGGGGGGAGCAGCTCGCGCGGGGGCCGCATCGCCGCCCGTACCACCGGGTGGGCGCCCTCCCCCTCCGCCGGCGGGAGCCGGATGCCGTCCTGGAGCGCGAGAGCCTCGTACACCGAGACCGGCTGAAGCCGCCGCGAGACGAAGAAGGAAGTCAGGTTGGCGATCATGAGCGGCACGATGACCGCGTAGCTCTGGGTGATCTCGAAGATCATGAAAACCGACGCCATCGGCACCCGGATGATGCCGGCGAACGCTGCGCCCATCCCGACCAGCGCGTAGGCCCCGGAACCGGCCGTGAAGTCGAACCACAGGTCGGCCAGCCCGCCGACCACTCCACCGAGCATCGCGCCGAGGAAGATGCTCGGACCGAAGATGCCGCCGGCGTTTCCCGAGGCGTAGGCGATCACCGAGAGCCCGAGGTGGAGCGCGAGCAGTGCAGCCATGGCGCCCATGGGGAGTTCGCCGGCGAGCGCCCGGCCGACCGGGCCGTAGCCGACTTCGAAGAGTCCGGGGAGCATCAACCACGCCGCCGCGACCGCCGCCGCGCCGAGCGCCGGCTGGAACCAGCGCGTCGCAGCGGGGAGGCGGCGGAACACCGCACGCAGCCAGAGCAGCAACCGGACGAAACCCACCGACATGAGCCCGCCCAGTACCCCGAGCACAGCGTAGATGAGGAGTTCCGCCGGATGCCCGAGCCGGTAGGCCGGGACCGCGAAGAGCGGCTCGTCGCCGAGCGAGAGCCGCAGCACCAGCCAGCTGGCCACGGCGCTCAGCACGACCGACCCGAGCACGCGGGCGTGGAGGTTGCCGACGATCTCTTCGAGCGAGAAGAGAATCGCGGCGATCGGAGTGTTGAAGGCGGCGGCGATGGCGGCCGCCGTGCCCACCGGAATCAGTTGCCGCCGCTTTTCCGCGTCGAGCCGCAGGGCCTCGCCCACCGAGGAAGCGATCCCCGCCCCGATCTGCGCCGAGGGTCCTTCTCGGCCGAGGGGGATCCCGCTCCCCAGAGTGAGCGCCCCGCAGAGGAACTTCCCGAAGGGAACCCGGAAGGGGATCCGGCCGTCGCGGGCGACGAGCGCCGCCTTGGTGTCCGGGATGCCGCTTCCCCGCGCCTCGCCGAACCAGCGATGCATGAGGAAACCGGCGGCGAGGGCGGCGAGGAAGGGAGCGGCGAAGCGCGCTGCTCCGAGCGCCGGCCCGTGCACCACCGCCTCGGCGAGCCGCTCGGTCACCACGATGAAGGCGACCACCACGCCGCCCACCAGCGCCCCGATCCCGAGCGTCAGGCCGGTGAAGAATCCTGGGCGTTCCACCAGGTCCCGCGAAGAAAGCCAGCCCACAGCGCGGCCGGCGGCAGGCATGAAGCGCTGCTTCATCGGGCATTCCCCGGGGAGCGTGCTCTCGGGAGCGAGTGGAGCGCCACACCGAGAAACACGGTCACGCCGGCGCCGATCAGGTTGTAGTAGAGATAGGAGATCCCCTCGACGCCGAGCGCACGGGGGACGAGGTCGGCGGTCCAGACCGCGGCGACGCCGCCGAGGACCGCCGGAAATGCGCGGCGGGCACCGCGGGAAGGGAAGACGGCGGCGAGTACGAACGCCCCGAGGATCGGTCCGTAGAAGTACGACCCCACCCGATTCACCGCTTCCACCGCGGAGCCGAGCCGGCCCATGTAGAGCGCGGCGCTGGTGGCCACCGTTCCCCAGAACAGGATGCCCAGGCGCCCGGCTCGCAGGTAGTGCTTCTCGGAAGCGGCCCGGACGCCGGAGCGTTCCCGGAAACGGCGGTAGAAATCCACCACGCTCGCAGTGGAGAGTGCCGAGAGTTCCGATTCCACCGTGGACATGGCGGCGGCGAGCACCGCGATCAGGATGAGGCCGACGATTCCCGGAGGCAGCTGGGTGAAAACGAAGGTCGGGAAGACATGGTTCGTATCGCTCCACGGCTCGCCGCGCGCCGCAGAAGCAGCGCGAACGGCTTCGGTGCGGCTCTCCTGCAGGGCCCGGTCGGCGGCCAGGTAACGCTCACGGACCGCCGGCTCAGCCGCCTCTCCAGCAGCAGCGAAGCGGAGCGCGGCGTCGCGGCGCTCGGCGAAAGCCCGGTCGTAGCGGGCTTCGGTTTCCGCCATCGCCGCGGGATCGGCAGCGCGGGTTTCGGCGAGGGTCACCGGATCGAAGAGCAGCGGCGGCTTCTCGAATTGGTAGAAGACGAAGAGCAGCGCCCCGGTGAGCAGGATCACGAACTGCACCGGCAGCTTGGCGAAAGCGTTGAACAGCAGCGACAGCCGGCTCTCGCGCAGCGAGCGGCCGGTGAGGTAGCGCTGCACCTGGCTCTGGTCGCAACCGAAGTAGGAGAGCATCAGGAAGAGCCCGCCGAGCAGTCCGGTCCAGACGGTGTAGGTGAGCCGAGGATCGGGATCGAAGGAAAGGGTCTCGAGCCGCCCGGTGGCCCCGGCTAGCCGGAGCGCGTCACCCAGGCCGACCTGTTCCGGCAGACCGAAGACGACGGATCCGAGACAGAAGAAGATGCCGAGCAGGATGATGAGCATCTGCCAGGTCTCGACCCACATCACCGCCCGCATCCCCCCGAGCGCGGTATAGATGGTGGCGAAGCCGCCGATCAGGAGCACGGTGAGGGTCTCGTCGAGCGAGAACACCACCGAGAGCACCACCGACGGGGCGTAGATCACCACTGCGCCGGAGAGCGCCCGGCCGAACAGGAACAAAAGGCTGGTGAGGGAGCGGGTTCCGGGTCCGCACCGCTTTTCCAGGTATTCGTAGGCGGTGAACACCCGCGCCCGGTAGAAGAGCGGCACCAGGGTGACGCACAGGATCACCATGGCGATCGGCAGCGCCAGGTAGATCTGGAGGAAGCGCATCCCGTCCACATAGGCCTGCCCGGTAGTGCCCACGAGGGTGATGGCGCTCGCCTGGGTCGCCATCACCGAGAGGCCCATCGCGTACCAGGGCATGGAACGGCGGGCCAGGAAGTAGTCTTCGAGCCCCCGGTTCCCCCGGCCGGTGAGCGCGCCGACGGCGACGATCAGGCCGAAGTAGGCCGCGACGACGATCCAGTCGAGGAGCTGCACCGTCCCCCCGATCAGGGCGCGAACGCCCGGGAGAACAGAAAGAGGAGGAGGTAGCTGGCGAGCGCGGTCATGAAGACCGCGGCGTAGAGCCGCCTCCAGGAGCGGAAGAAGCCGCTGCCCGCCGGAGGCGGGCCTTCCGCGTTCTCCGTCAAAAGACCGTTTCGGACGCCAGCGGGCGCGAACGCCGCACCCGGCGGACTCCCGTCAGGAGAGGCGAGGCACGCAGCGCGTTTTCCATCAGGGGAGTATCGAAGAGGCGGCTAGACTCACCGGCCGATACCGGGCCGCCGGCCGGCTCGTGCCGAGGATTCTAGGGAGCTGTCCGGAATCGCGGGATCCTTGGCGGTCCCGGCGAAGTACGGAATGGCGAAGCAAGGGGTGGCGAAGGACGGAATCATGAGCATCTCGCCGCAGGCGAAGCGAGCCGCGCTTACGCCGCGCACTTTTCCGGTTGGCCCCCTCCTGGGCTTGTTCCTCGCGCTCGGGGCGCTCTTGGGAGCGGCGGCCCCTGCCGGCGCCCAGCTTCGCCCCCTCGCCGAAGACCGCGGCGCGACGGGTCTGGGTCTCAAGCTGCGCAAGATCGCGAGCGGAGTCTCGGTGCTCGCCATCACCGCGCATCCGGACGACGAGAACAACGCCCTCCACGCGCTGCTGAGCCGGGGGCTGGGGGCGCGGGTGTCGCTCTTGACGCTGACCCGCGGCGGCGGCGGCCAGAACGAGATCGGACCGGAGCTCGGCGATGGCCTGCGGCTGCTCCGGACCGAGGAACTCCGCGCTTCGCACCGGCTCGACGAAGTGGAGCAGTACTTCGGGATGGTGTCCGACTTCGGTTATTCGTTCAGCGTCGAGGAGACCTTCGAGAAATGGGGCCGCGAGCAGACGCTCGGCGAGGTAGTGCGAATGATCCGGGCGATCCGGCCCGATGTCGTCCTCACCCTGCCGCCTTTCGGCACCGGCGGCGGCCAGCACCATCAGGCCGCCGGACGGCTCGCGCACCTCGCGTTCGATGCGGCGGGAGACCCCGATCGCTTCCCGGAGCACGCCGCCCTCGGACTCCTCCCCTGGCAACCGCTGCGCCTCTTCGTGGGGGGAGTGGGCGGGGGTTCGGGCGCCGCCGACGGGCGGACGGTCGAGATCGAGACCTCGATCTGGGACCCGCTCCTCGGCCGCACCTACGATGATCTCGGACAGGAGGCGCGATCCGCCCACCGCTGTCAGGGGATGGGGCAGGTCCGGGGAGCAGCGGGGTTTCCGACCCGCCTCGTCGAAACCCGTACCGCGGGTCCCGAAACCGAAAGCGGGGAGGGAATCTTCGCCGGCATTCCCACCGGGATCGAGCGGCTGGAGGCGTTCCTCGACGGAACGCCCGAGGCGATGGCCGAAGCCGGGGGCTTCCTCGACACGCTCGAGGAAGCAGTAGCAGATGCCCAGGCCGCGTTCTCGGCGGTCTCACCCGGCGATTCGCTTCCCGGCCTCCGCCGGGCGCTCGCCTCGGCACGGAAACTGCGGAGGGGGGCGCTTCCCGAGGGGCTGACCGAGAAGAGCCGCCACGAGATCGAACACCGAGTGGCGCTCCGGGAGCGGCAGCTCGGGGAAGCGCTCGCGCTCGCCCACGGGCTTACCGTGGACGCGGTCGCCGATGCCGGCGAAGTCGTCCCTGGCGGCCGGTTTGGCGCCGAAGTCTTCGTGAGCGGCAGCGCCGCCGACCCGGTCACCGTAACCGGGGTCGACCTCGAAGTCCCCGAGGGATGGAGGGTGGCGATGGCGCAGGATGTCCTTTCTCCCCCGCGCGGCGCCGGCCCCCGCCGCCGGCCCCCGCCGCCGGCGCTCGGACCCGGCGACTTCCCGCGGCCAGCCGGCGCCGGAACCCCGCTGCGGACAGTCTTCGGCGTCTCGGTCCCCGAGGGCGCAGCGCTCAGCCGGCAGCCCTGGCGAGAGCTCTCCGGACAGGACCGCTTCGCGCCGGCAACGGAAGCGCTCTTCGGGCTGCCGGTGCGGCCGCCGCGGGTGAGAGCGCGGGTCTCCTTCGAATCCGGGGGTATTTCCGCTTCGGTGCGGCTGCCGCTGGAATACCGCTACGAAGGGGAGTGGGTCGGGACCGAAAAGCAGAAAGAGGTGTCGGTCCTGCCGCGGGTCTCGGTCGGGGTGACGCCGGAGATCGTGGTGTTCCCCCGCGGGGGCGGCCCCCGGCAGCTCACCGTTTCCGTCGTCCACCGGGGATCGGGGTCCGCGGAATTCGAGACCGCGCTGCGCGCTCCCGAGGGCTGGATCGTGAGCCCGGCCAGCGGACCGGTTTCCTTTTCCGGCCCCGGCGAAACTCGTCTGGAGTTCGAGGTGAGCGCGCCCCCGAACGCCGCCGCCGGCCGCTACCCGCTGGAAGCCCTGGCCCAGCCCGCCTCCGGCGGCGCGCCCTTCCGGGAGACCGTCGAAACCATCGCCTACCACCACATCGAAACCCGCTACCTCTTCCGGCGCGCCGAGGCCGGAGCGCGGGTGCTCGACGCGGCGGTCGCGCCGGTCCGCGTCGGCTATGTGGAAGGAGTCGGGGACGAGGTGGCGGAGGCCATCGCTCAGCTCGGCGTCCCGCTGACCTTCCTCGACGAAGAAGCGCTCGCTGCAGGCGACCTCTCGATTTACGACACGATCGTGCTGGGGGTTCGCGCCTATCTGGCCCGCCCCGACCTGCGGACCCACAACGACCGCCTGCTGGAGTTCGTGGAAGCGGGAGGCACGCTGCTCGTCCAATACCACAAGTTCGAGTTCAACGCCGCGCAGTGGGGGCCCTACCCCGTTTCCGTCGGACGCGGCCGGGTGACCGTCGAGGACGCCCCGATGCAGGTCCTCGTTCCCGACCACCCGGTATTCCTCGCGCCGAACCGGATCGGCGCCGCCGACTGGGACGACTGGGTCCAGGAGCGCGGGCTCTACTTCCTGGCGCCGGGCGGCGATCCCGCCTATCGGGACCTGCTCGCCTCCGAAGACCCCGTGGAATACAACGCCGGCGAAAAGCGCGGCCTCCTGGTCGAAGCACGGCACGGCGCGGGCCGCTGGCTCTACCTGGGCCTCGGCATCTGGCGCCAGCTCCCCGCCGGCACTCCGGGCGCCTACCGGCTGCTCGCGAACCTCCTCAGCCTCGGGTCGCGCTCGGCGGTCGCGACCGAGCCGTGAGCGACCGGTCATTCCTCCTACCTCGCCATCCTCCTCGCCCCGATCCGCGTCTCGGCGTCGTATCGGCCGCAATTCGGCAGGCGTGACTCCTGGCTCGGGTTTGGACATGCCGATGATGTCGATGATGTATGCCGCGCACGAGGCGGCCGGCGGTATCACGAGCCTTCGACCGAAGATGCCGCGTGGTCCTACCGGGTTCCGGATCAGGGCCAGAGCTCCCGCCGGAGCCACAGACTGCTTGCTCTCGACGCCCTTTTCCACTCGACCGGATTCCGCCCGACGATGACCGCCAACGAAACCGCATCCGGCGAAACCCAAAGCGGGCGGCGGAAGGGGCGCCCGTCGAGGCCGACTCGCTACAGGCGGAAGAGATAGTTCAGCTTCAACGAAAGGCTGCGGTTCTCGACGAAGAAGACGTCCGACCACTCGTCGATCTCGGTATAGACCAGGAAGAGGTCGGTGCCTGGCTTCGGAATCCAGTGGAAGCGGACATTCGAGGCCAGGTCGTCGGTGGCGTCGTTGTACTGGAAGAGGCCGAGGAGGACCAGGTCGTTCCGGAAGGCGAGCCGCATCCGGGTCGAGATCAGGTGGGTGTTCAGATCGCCGCCGGGCAGCCGGATCCGGTTGTACTCGTAGCTTCCCCTCACTCCGAAGTTCCGGGTGATCCGGTAATTGCCGCCCAGCGACCAGAGGTCGCGCGTTCCACCCCAGAAACTACCGAATTCGTAATCGGTGCGGAGCGAGGCGTAGCGGCGGCGGTAGGTGTTCAGGGAGAACTGGTAGCGCCGGAACGGATACTCCCCAGCGGGGATCCGGACTCCGTTGATCGAGTAGTCATCGGAGGTGAACTCGTACTGGTCGGTGATCTCGAAGGAGAATTCGTCACCGCTCTCGAGGGCAGCCCGTCCGTTCAGCGTGGCGCGGCGGGTCTCTAGGACACCCTCGAGATTCGCGGTGCGGTTCAGGTTCGCCGAGAGATGCACCTGCCGTACCCGGGGAATGTCGGGGCGCCGTGAGACCCGCCCGGAGAGAAAGGACTTGCGGATGCCGCGGCGCCGGACGAAACCGACTCCAGGATCGAAGTTCTTCCCGATCTCGATGAACTTCACGGTTCCCCCGAACCGGTCGTCGTCGTAGGAGAGCCGCCCGCTGGCCAGGCCCGTGCTGTTCTGGCCCGTCTCCTCGAAGACCCGCGCCCAGACGCCCTCGAAGGTCCAGACATCGCGGAAGTACAGGCTGGTATCCAGTCCGGCGACCCGATTGAAGCGGACACCGTTGCTCCGGTCGGTGAAGACGGCGCCGACGGTCGAACGCGAGAACAGGTCGCGGCGCACCCGCGCCACGGTGAATCGTTCTCCGGGAGCGCCGCCAGCGGCGGCGGTGGCCATTCCCATGAGCCCCACGGTGTAGGCGCCCTGTCGGCCGGAGAGCCGGCCGCCGCCCAGGATGGGGACCGCCTGCCCCTCATCGGAAAGCCCGATTCGGCGGGTGAAGACGATGTCCGCGTCGCGGCGCTCGCCGAAGGAGAAGTTCCGCTGCCCTTCGAGGAAGATCTGCCGTTTTTCGGGGAAGCGGAGGGAGAATCGGCTGAAGTTGATCTGGAGGTCGTCCACTTCCTCCTGGGCGAAGTCGGTGTTCCAGGTGAAGTCGGCGGTGAGGCCGGGGGTTACCCCCCACTTCAGATCGAGTCCTCCGTCGGCGCGGCGGGCCTCTCCTTCCCACGCCGCGCCGCCGGACAACGCACCGAGCGCGTAGGGCCGGATCTCTATGTTCCGCCCCGGCTGGATGCCCTCGAGCCCGCGCAGTTTGCCGAGTTCGGCGGGGCGGTACCAGGTGGAGTCGTTCGAGACGAACGGCCAGTACACCTCCTCGGTCTTCATCGGCATGTTCCGCTTGAAACCGATGCCGAAGACCAGCGGCTGTCCGGGGAGCGGCGGCCGGAAACGGAGCGACTGGAACGGCACCCGCACCTCGGCGGTCCAGCCGCCGGGGACGAACTGGCCGCGGGACTCCCAGACGGTGTCCCAGTCGAGGTTCCGGGTCTCGGGCCCCTGCCCGTTCTGGCTCATGTCGAAAACGATGCCGTTCGCGTTGGTGGCGAGGAAGACCGCGCTCCGCTGGTCGTCGTAGGCGTCGAGCATGATCGCCACTGCGTCGTCGCTGCCGATGTTCTCGTCACGGAACATCGTCCGGGGACGGCTTCGCTCGGCCGAGCGCTCCGCATGGGGAACCTCGTGTCCCTGGATGCGGTGCTCACCGACCGTACAGAAGAAACCGAAGTAGAGATTCTCGTCGTCGTAGAGCACCCGCACGATCGTGGATTCGGTGGACGGCAACCCCTCGTCGGTCTCGCGCTCGTAGAAATCGCCGATCGGGCGCGCCCGCTCCCAGGCCGCTTCGTCCAGCCAGCCGTCCACCGAGATCCGTTCGCCGATGCGCTCGGCATGGATCTCCCAGCTCCTGGCCTCGAGCACCCGCACCCGATCCTCGCGGCTCAGCTGCCGCAGCTCGGCGGCAGTCGGCGAGACCGCCGGCGGCGCCGGCAGCAGGGCGGCGGCGCTGCGGCGGCCCGCGCCGCCGCCGGTGACCCGCTCCCGATCCTGACCCGCCTCGGAATGCCCCGGCCGCTCTTGACCGGCTCCCGCAGCGGCCAGGACCAGGACCGCAGCAGCAGCGAGCACGGCGCGCGCTGCGGCACCCCCGGGCGAAAGGGTCCGCGTCGGCATCCCGAAGAATCGGTTTAGGAGGTGCGCGCGAAACCGGTGGCGATCTCGGCCAACCACGGCTGGATCGCGCCGTAGAGACCGTCGCGGCAGTGGAAACGGTAGAGGTAGGTGCGGCCGTCCACGAAGTTGTAGATCACCCATTCGAGATAATCGGCGAGCTGGGTCTCGACCGAGTAGAGCACTGCGATTCCCCGGCCCTCCTCGAGGAGGTCGTGACGGAGCATTCGGTAGTTCTCGCCGAGACCCGCCGCCGCCGCGCTGTAGAAACCCTCGAGGGTCGTTCCCGGCTGCGCCTGGTTCACGGTGACCTCGAGCGTGGCGTGCACGGTCGCCCCGTCGCTGTCCACCGCGAGCGGCCCGCTACGGAAACCGACGAACAGCGTCTCCCCGGCCTGGCGGAGGAAGTGCGAGCGCGTCCAGCTTCGTGGGTAACGGAGCGACAGCTCGAACGCAGCATCCTCGTAGAGATCGAAATGGCTGGCGGATTCGATCGAGAAACCCTGGTACATGCGGTCCAGCGTGGGCCCGTAGGCGAGCACGCTCCGCGCCTCCCCGGTGGCGAAGACGCCGTAGAGAACTTCTTCGACCTCGATCAACAGCAGGCGGCCGGATTGCGGCCGCCGCTCCCACTCGAAGCTCCACAAGAACCCCTCGGCGGCGCCGAGCCGGAACGACCTCTCCGAGAGCACCTTCTGCTCTCCGATGTAGAACCGGTCGGCCAGCTCGCGCAGCGACTGTCCGGCGGGCGCCGGACCGGCCATCACCTGGACCTGGATGCCGTCTCGCTCCGGGACATCCACCGACGGACCGGTGAAGGTGGTCATGCGAAAGCCGCCCTGCTGGTCCGCCGCCGAGCTCCAGCCCTGCGGCAGCGGCAGCGACACCGCGATGTCCGGCACATAGACGGTGATGAGCCGCTGCTTCGCGGGATCGCGGCAGGAGAGCGCAGCGAGCGGCAGGAGCAACAGCGCCGCGGGCGCGAGACGAAACCGAATCGGGAAGGGCCGCGGACGCCGCGTGACTTCACTCACATCGTCCACCGAACCACTACTCCAGCCGGTAGTTCGGCGCTTCCTTGGTGACCACCACATCGTGCGCATGCCCTTCGCGCTGCCCGGCCCCGGTGACCTGGACGAACTCGGCGCTCTCGGCGAGTTCAGCGATGGAGCGGCATCCGGTGTAGCCCATCCCCGAGCGGAGTCCGCCGACGAGCTGTTCCACCACCCCGGCCAGCGGCCCCTTCGTCGGAACCCGCCCTTCGATCCCTTCGGGGACCAGCTTCGACGGCTCGCGGCCGGTCTGGTAGTAGCGGTCCGCGGACCCGCCGCTCATCGCTCCGAGCGACCCCATCCCTCGATACCCCTTGAAGGTGCGCCCCTGGTAGAGGATCGTCTCGCCGGGGCTCTCGTCGGTTCCGGCGAACAGATTGCCCACCATCACGCAATCGGCGCCGGCGCCGATGGCTTTCACGATGTCGCCGCTGAAGCGGATGCCGCCATCGGCGATCAGCGGCGGACCGCTCGCCGGGCGCACCTGCCGGATCGCGGAGAACTGCGGCATTCCGGTTCCGGCCACCACTCGGGTGGTGCAGATCGAGCCGGGCCCCATGCCCACTTTCACTCCGTCGGCGCCGGCCTCCACCAGGTCGCGAGCAGCCTCGGCGGTGGCGATGTTGCCGGCCACCAGGTCCACGCCCTCGGGAAGGCGCTCCCGAAGCCGCCGCACGGTACCGAGGCCGGTCCCGGTGTGACCGTGCGCAGTGTCCACCACGATCGCATCTACCTGGCGCTCGGCGAGGAGTTCCGCGCGGGCCACCGCAGCCTCCCCCACGCCCACTGCGGCGGCACAGCGAAGACGGCCGAAGTCGTCCTTGGTGGCGTCGGGGTAGGCCATCGCCTTCTGGATGTCCTTGACGGTGAGGAGGCCGGCGAGCGTCCCGTGCTCGTCGAGGACCGGCAGCTTTTCCACCCGGTGCTCGTGCAGGATGGCCTTCGCCTCGTCGAGGGTGGTGCCGAGCGGGGCGGTATGGAGGGGCGAGCGGGTCATGAGCTCGGCCACCAGGAGATCGCCGCGGGTCACGAAGCGCAGGTCCCGGCTGGTCAGGATACCCACCAGCCGACCGGTCTCGACCACCGGCAGGCCGGAAATCCCGTGGCGCTCCATGAGCCCGAGCGCCAGCTCGACCGGAGCGTCGGGGGGAACGGTGACCGGATCCACCACCATGCCGCTCTCCGAGCGCTTCACCTTGGCCACCTCGTCGGCCTGCTCTTCGGCGGAGAGGTTGCGATGGATCACGCCGATGCCGCCGAGCTGAGCGATGGCGATGGCGAGCCTCGCCTCGGTGACGGTGTCCATCGCAGCGCTGACCAGCGGGATGGCGAGGCCGATCCGGCGGCTGAAGCGAGTGCTCACCTCGGTGGCGGCGGGCAGCACCTCCGAATACCGCGGCTTCAGCAGAACATCGTCGAAAGTGAGCGCGACGGCCGGACCTCGAGCCGGCTCCCGGGGCAGCTCACGAGGTTCGAGAGCGTCTGACGAACCCTGCGGATCGGAGGTCGGCACGGACAGCGGATCGCTCAGGCGGCGTGGCACTTCTTGTACTTCTTCCCGCTGCCGCAGGGGCAGGGCTCGTTCCTTCCCACCTTCTTCTGGCCGCTCCGGACCGGAATCACTCGCCCGCCACGCGGAGCGGCAGGCGCCGGCGTCCGCAGCCCGCCTCCACCGGGAGCAACCGCAGCGATTCCCGAACCGGCAGCTGCGTCCGCAGCGGCTCCGTTTCCCGCTCCGCTGAGGACCAGGCGCGGCGCGGGGCGTGCCGGCGGAGGCGTCGGAGCGGCGCGAACCGCTTTGAGCACGAACAGCAGCCGCACCGTTTCCCGCTCGATGCGGTCCCACACCTCCTCGAACAGCGAGAACGACTCCTTCTTGTACTCGATGAGCGGATCGCGCTGGCCGTAACCGCGAAGGCCGATTCCCTGTTTCAGGTGGTCCATCGAGTACAGATGGTCCTTCCACTGCGCATCGAGGATGTGGAGCATGATGTAACGCTCCTGGATGCGCATCAGCTCCGCGCCGATCTCCTGTTCCCTTTCGGTGTACCGCGCGGGAATCGCCTCGGCGAGCAGTTCTACGACCTCGCCGCGCCCGAGCTCGTCGAAAGGAATGTCGTCTTTCGGTTCCGGAAGAAAGCCGTACTGTCCGCGGATTGCCTCGCGCAGCCCGGGGTAATCCCAATCGTCGGGATCCACTTCCTTCGAGAGCCGGGAGTCCACCAGGTTTTCCGCGGCGATCGACGCCAGATCGAGAACATATTCCCGCTGATCCTGCCCTTCGAGGATGCGGCGGCGGAGTCCATAGATGGCGACCCGCTGCTTGTTCATCACATCGTCGTATTCGAGCAGGTGTTTCCGGTAGGAGAAGTTCTGCGCTTCCACCTGTTTCTGGGCTCGTTCGATCGCCCGGGTAACCATTCCCGCCTCGACGGGAACTCCTTCCTCCATTCCCAGCCGCTGCATGAGCCCGCTCATGCGGCCGCTGCCGAAGATGCGCATCAGATCGTCTTCGAGCGAAAGGAAGAACCGGGAGCTCCCCGGATCTCCCTGCCGTCCGGAACGGCCCCGCAGCTGGTTGTCTATCCGCCGGGACTCGTGGCGTTCGGTCCCCACGATGTGCAGACCGCCGAGCTCCACCACCTCGTCGTGCGCCGCCCGGGTCTCTTCCCGGGCCTCGGCAACCGCGTTTTCCCAGACCTCGCCGGGCGCCTCCGTCCAGTCCACCCCTTCCTTGCGGAGCCGCGCCTTGGCGATCTCCTCGGGACTGCCGCCGAGCAGGATGTCCGTGCCGCGGCCGGCCATATTGGTGGCGATGGTCACCGATCCGGCGCGGCCTGCTTGCGCCACGATCTCCGCCTCGCGCTGATGGTACTTGGCGTTCAGCACCACATGGGGAACCTGCTGGCGCTTCAGCAGCCGCGCGAGCCGTTCGCTCTTTTCGATCGAGGTCGTGCCGACCAGCACCGGCCGGCCCCGGCGCTGTTCTTCCCGGATTTCCTCGGCGATGGCATTCAGCTTTTCGCGCTCGGTGCGATAGACCACATCGGGATATTCGATGCGGACGAGCTCTCGGTTCGTGGGAATGGGAACGACTTCGAGCTCGTAGATCTTCTCGAACTCGGCGGCCTCGGTTTCGGCCGTTCCGGTCATGCCCGCGAGCTTCCGATACATGCGGAAGTAGTTTTGGAAGGTGATCGTCGCGAGCGTCTGGTTTTCCCGCTCGATCTTCACATTCTCCTTCGCTTCGACTGCCTGGTGGAGGCCGTCGGACCAACGCCGGCCCGGCATGAGACGCCCCGTGAACTCGTCCACGATGACGACCTTGCCTTCCTTTACCGTGTAGTCCTTTTCCCGCTTGTAGAGCGCGTGGGCACGGAGCGCCTGCAGCAGATGGTGCAGCAAGGTCATCTGCTCGGGCTCATAGAGGTTGTCCACCCGCAGCAGCTCTTCCGCCTTCGGAACACCCTCTTCGGTCAGAGTGACCGAGCGGGATTTCTCGTCCACGGTGTAGTCCACATCGCGGCGCAGCCGGGGAATGATGCGGTCCACCGTGTAATAGAGATCGGTGGATTGCTCCGCCGGGCCGCTGATGATGAGCGGTGTCCGCGCCTCGTCGATCAGGATCGAATCCACTTCATCCACGATGGCGAAATGGAACAGACGCTCCACTTCCTTGCCGTCGCGGCCCCGCTCGGTACGGGGGAAGATGCGGTGGACGAAGTTCTCGGCGCGGAACTTCATGTTGTCGCGCAGATAGTCGAATCCGAATTCGTTGTTCGTGCCGTAGGTGATGTCCGAGCCATAGGCGGCGCGTCGTTCCTCGTCGCCCAGGTCATGCTGGATGACTCCCACCTCCAGCCCGAGGAACCGATACAGCCGGCCCATCCAGTCCGCGTCGCGCCGGGCCAGGTAGTCGTTCACGGTGACCACATGGACTCCCATCCCGGAGAGTGCGTTGAGGACGGCCGGCAGAGTGGCCACCAGGGTCTTTCCCTCGCCGGTCTTCATCTCGGCGATCCGCCCCTGGTGCAGGATGGCGCCTCCCAGCAACTGCACATCGAAGTGGCGCATCCCGAGGGTGCGCCGCGCCGCCTCCCGACAGACCGCGAAAGTCTCCGGCATCAGATCGTCGAGCGGCTCGCCGTTTTCGGCCCGCGACCGCAGCGCGGCGATCCGTTCGGGGAACTGCCGGTCCTCGATCCCGGAGAGTTCCGGCTCGAGAGCACCGACCCTGGCGACGAGCGGCCGCAGCCGCTTCAGCTCGCGCTCCGATTTCTTCCCGACGATGCTGGTGAGGACCTTCTGGAACACGTAACGATGCCGGGTAAACCGGAGAATTCTAGCAGCCTGTGGAAAAAGAGGCGCGAACCCCGAGATCGGACCCGTTCTCCCGATGGGAGCCGCCGCGCGGTACCCGGCGGTTTTCCGGGGCGGCCGCTGCCAGCGAGACCGCTCCCACGAGCCGCTTCCGGAGGCGAAGCGGCGTGCTTCTACCGCGGACCGCTACGGGGCGTAATCCACGATGTGGTCGAGCGGGTTCTGCGCCCGCTCGTTCAACCAGACCTCGTAGTGGAGGTGCGGCGCGCGGCTCCGGCCGGTGTTCCCGACGAGCCCCACCAGCTGTCCCCGGCGGAGGCGCTGATTACGGCGGACATGGACCTGCGACAGGTGTGCGTAGCGGGTCACGGTGCCGAACCCGTGGGAAACCACCACGAACTTTCCGTAGGTCGCGGAAGCCGAGGTCTCGATGACCAAGCCATCTGCGGTGACCCGCACCGGAGTTCCGGTATTCGCCGAGATATCCACTCCGTAGTGCCATTCCAGATCGCCGGTGAACGGATCGTTGCGGCGCCCGAACCCCGAGGACAGGTACCCGCGAACCGGCCAGATGGACGGAGTTCCCGCCAGCAACCGGCTTTTTTCCCGCATCATCCGTTCGAGGGCGGTTCCCTGCTGGTCCAGCGATGCGATCCGGCCCGACAGGTCGTCGATCCGTTCACTCACATAGTCGTATCCCGCAGCGGTCCCCGAGCCGCCGACACCGCCGATCGGATTGGGAATCGGTTCGGCGCCGGCGAGCACCGCGAGCTTTCGCATCTGCGCCTCGAGCGATTCGAGCCGACCCGCCATCCGCTCGGTGTCCTGTGCATACCCGCGGTTCAGCCGGCGGAGCAGGTTCCGCTCCTCGGTCAGCGCCCGGGACGCTGGACTCTGGCGGACGAGGAGCCACCCGTAGTGGACGGCTCCGCCGAGTACCGCGACAGCAGCGAGGCGCAGCGCCCATCGCTTCCAGCCGGCGACCTGGATCTCGCGGGGGGTGTGCGTTCCCGCCCGGAAAACGATGAACCGGGTGGGACCGCCGCCGGTACGGAGAGGCAGCAGACGCCGGAAGAACTCCCGTACCCGATAAGACTTTCCTCGGAACATGGACTTCGGCAGGATTTGTAACAAATCGACCCTGGCAATTCAAGTTTCGGACAGGGCAGCTGCCTTCATCCTCCGGGGCAGCGCTCCCTCGAAACTGCGCCCGAGGGTCGGTGACGACAGCGAAAAAAGGTCACCCGCGGCGCGACCCGAGGGGAAGTTCACTCCCGCCTGTCCGGGGAAGGAGGGGCGGGAGTGCCGAAAGCCTCCGGAGACGGGACATCGGCAGCGGCTCGGAACTGCAGCGCCTCCTCGAAGTGCGCCGGCTGGAGGACCGTATCGCCGGCGAGATCGGCGATCGTGCGGGCCACTCGGAACGCGCGGGTCACGCCGCGCGCGGACAGGCCGAGGCCGTCCATCGCCCAGGAAACCAGCGAGCGAAAGGGGCCCGCGCCACAGGCGCGCTTGACTTCCGCGACCGTGGTCCACGGATGCGCCTTCGCCGCCCGAAATCGCTCGTCGCGGGCATGGCGGGCGCGCCGCACCCGCTCCCGGACCACGGCGCTCGACTCGCCCGGGCCGCCGCTGAGCACATCGCGCGAACGCACCGGGCGCACTGTCAGGTGCATGTCCATCCGGTCGAGGAGCGGGCCGGAAATGCGCCCTCGATACCGGGCCACCGCCGCCGGGGTACACCGGCACGGCCGACCGCCATCGCCGTGAAAACCGCAGGGGCACGGATTCATGGCCGCCACCAGCTGGAAGGAAGCAGGAAAACGCAACGAATGCCGAACCCGTCCCACCTGGATGTCTCCGCTTTCGAGCGGTTGCCGCAGGCATTCGAGCACCGGGCGCTGGAACTCGGGGAGTTCGTCGAGGAACAGCACGCCGTGGTGGGCGAAGGTGATCTCGCCCGGGCTCGGACCCGGCCCGCCGCCGGCCATCGCCGCATACGAGATCGTGTGATGGGGAGCCCGGAACGGCGGACGGTTGCGAATCCGCGGCGATACCTCGCCGACCGCCGAGCGGATGCGCGCCACATCCATCGCCTGGCAGGGGGTCAACTCCGGCAACAGATCGGGCAGGATGCCGACCAGCAGGGTTTTCCCGCTCCCCGGGGGACCGATGAAGAGCAGGTTGTGCCGGCCCGCAGCGGCGATTTCGAGCGCCCGCCGGGCGCGCGGCTGCCCCTGCACTTCCGCGAGGTCCACTCCGGACCGAGGCTCCGGCGGCTGCCGCCGCGGCACATGCGCCGGAGGAAGCGTTTCGGCGGCGAGCAAATCCATCGCAGCGCCGAGACTTTCCGCCGGATAGACCCGGAGCCCCGAGGCCAGCGCCGCCTCATCCGCATTTCCAGGAGGCAGGATCGCCATGCTCATCCCCGCAGCGGCAGCCTCCCAGGCGATCGGCAGCGCGCCGCGCACCGGTCGGAGAGCGCCGTCGAGCGCCACTTCACCGAGCAGCACCGTCTCGGACAGCCGGCGGCGCGGAACCATCCCCTTCGCGACCAGGATCCCGACCGCCACTGCCAGGTCGAACCCCGCACCCTCCTTGCGCACTCCGGCGGGAGCCAGATTCACGACGATGTGCGCATTTCCGGGATCGAATCCTCCGTTACGCAGAGCGGTCCGCACCCGCTGCTGCGCTTCCCGGACCACCGGATCGGGAAGGCCCACCATGTGGAAGCTCGGCTTGTCGGCGGGCTGCAGGTCCACTTCCACCCGAACCAGCAGACCATCCACCCCGCGAACGGTCCCGGTGCGGGTGACCGCGAGGAGGCGGCCCTCGGCGGCGGTTCGCGGCGGCCGGGGCCCGCCGCCGGGGCCGGGGGAGCCGTCCGGCGAGGAGGCCGGAGGCGGTATCTCGCCCGAGTCGGGGTGCGAAGAATCGAAGCGCATAGGAACATAGACGGGATTCGGAGCGATTTCTTCCCACTTTTTTCGGTTGTCGGGAAAAGTCGTCTGTGTGAGAGCAGCCGCGTTCCCGCAGCGGATAGGATTCGCTGCTGCTGCAGGCGGCTGCGGTCGCGCTCTAGAGCGGCGGGGCGGCGCTTCACTGGAGTCGGTCCCGTCGGCGGTTCGGGCACGGAGGCGCGAACCCGGGCTCTCGAAGAGCGGCGGCGGGACTGCCGGAGCGCGGCCCTCGCCGGCGGTCCCTGCCCACGACCCCCGCCACGACATGGACATCCTGACTCTGCTCACCGCCGCGGGCGCCGGCGTACTGTCGTTCCTCTCGCCGTGCGTGCTCCCCCTGGTTCCCGGTTACATCTCGTTCGTGTCGGGATCATCGCTGAGCGATCTGGCGGGGGGCGCTCAAGACGCCGCCGCTCGGGGGCGCCGGCGGCGGGTCATCCGGAACACCGTCGCCTTCGTGCTCGGGTTTTCCCTCGTGTTCGTCGCGATGGGCGCTTCGGCGACCTACGCAGGACAATGGCTCGCGGGGAACCGGGTGCTGCTCGGCCGGATCGCCGGAACGGTGATCGTGGTGTTCGGGCTCCATGTCATGGGGCTCTTCAAGATTCCGTTCCTGAATGTGGAGAAGCGCTTCCACTCGAACCGGGAGCCGGTCAGCCTGTTGGGCTCGTTCGGGATCGGATTGGCTTTCGCCTTCGGCTGGTCGCCCTGTATCGGCCCCATCCTCGCCGGAGTGCTGGTGCTGGCGGCGAGCCGAGAGACCGTGGGGCAGGGCATCGTATTGCTGAGCGTCTATTCCGCCGGGCTCGGAATCCCGTTCCTGCTCACCGGCATCGCGGTGGACCGATTCTTCGCCCTCTCGGCTCGGGCCAAGCGCCACTTGCGGGTAGTGGAGATCGTCGCCGGCGCGCTGCTCATCGTGATCGGAGTGCTGGTGTTCACCGACAGCCTGCAGGCGCTTTCGCGTTACCTCACCTTCCTGCCCGTCCTCGGCTGAACCTTCTCCTCGGGGGTATTCCATGCCGCAACTGCTCGCTCTTTCCGCTCTGCTGGCCTTCGGGCTCACCGCTCAGGAACCCTGGGAGGTTCCCGAGGAGGCGCGCACGACTCCGAATCCGGTGCCGGGCGGCGAGGCGGCCGTTGCCGCCGGCAAGACCGCTTACGACGCTCGCTGCGCCTCCTGCCACGGCGACACCGGCAAGGGGGACGGGAAGGCCACGCGGTTCATCAAACCCGCGCCGGCAGACATCTCCACCGCCGAGGCTCGGGATCGGATGACCGACGGCGAGATGTTCTACAAGATCACCGAAGGCAGGAAACCGATGCCCGGGATGGCGCGAACCCTGAGTGAAGAGGAACGCTGGCAGGTGGTCCACTACCTTCGGACGCTGCAACCGCTCCGGTGAAACCCCGGAAGTCCGAGAAAGGAGAACGTCTCATGTCCATTGCCAGACTCCCCCACCCGCTTCTCGTCGGCGCTGCACTTCTGACCGCCGGCTGTGTCGCTCCTCCTCCCGGAGGCGGAGGAAGCGGAGGAGGAATGGCCGCCGAAGCGCCCGATCTGACGCTGATGCTCGTGGACGGCAGCCGGGATTTGAGCCTGCTCGCGGACGGCGGCGGAAAGGTGGTCCTCGTGGACCTCTGGGCGACCTGGTGTGTTCCCTGCGTCGCCGAACTCCCACACCTGCAACAGCTCTCCGAGTCGCTGCCGGAGGAGGATTTCCTGATGCTGGGCATCGTGCTGGAATCCGGAGACCCCGAAGATGTCGCGCCGTTCATCGCGGAGAAGGGCCTCAGCTACCCGAACGTGATGGGGTCCAACGAGGCCCGCGACGCCTTCGGCCCCTTCCTCGGCTATCCGACGAAGTACCTCATCGATCGCAACGGAAAGCTCGTGAAGCGGTATTTCGGTGCGGTCGGAGAGACCCTGGACGAAGAGATCGGCAAACTCCTCGAGAACGGCACCCTCGACTGACCCACACCGCGGCGCTGCCGCGCCCCCGGCAGCTGCGGCCTCCGCCCCGCGGCTCCACACCTGCTGTGCCCGAAGCGAAGCTTCGGGTGCGGCGCAGCGGGAGAAAGTGTGAAAGGGGGCCTAGCAGCCCGTGGAAAAACTACCCTAATCGGTGAGGATCAGCGGCCCCGGAGGGGGTGCCGTGATCGGCGCAGTACGGCGTGCGGGCGCGGTCTGCGCGGGAAAACCGCCCGACAGGGCGCTATCCAGGCCCAGGCGGGCGGTTCCCGGCTCCGGTAGGCGAAAATGAGAGCGAAAAGCGCGCCGCCGAACGCCGCCGCGCGCCCCTGCAGTCGTCGCGGCTTGCCGATTCCGCACCGGTGGCGCATCAGCAGCCCGAGGTCGAAGCCCGCTGCCTGGATCAACAGCCGCTTCCCGATGTTCCCCCGTCCGCGCAAATACAGCCGCCGCATCCCCCCGGTCTCGTAACCGTGCGCAAACGAGCGCTCCACCAACTCGCCCCGCCGGCGCAGCAGGCGCTTCCCGTGCTCACCACGAACGCGCCGCCGATTCGCAACCACCGCCCGGCGCTCCTCCTCCTTCCCCCGCCAGCTCCAAAGGCCTCGCTTCGGCTCCGATACATACGAACGCACCCCCTCCCGCCGCAGACGCAACCGCGTCGCGTTGCTGTGATACTCCTTGTCGCACACCAGCTCTCGCGGACCAGCCGGTTCCCCGACCGCCGACGCCAGCGCCCCGCTCTCCCGGTCCAACCGCATCGAATCCGGACTCTTCCAGAATCCGGTTCAGCCGCTCGTAGAACGGATCCCCCGCGCTTCGAGGAAGACTCGCCGTCGAAGTCCAGGATGTCCGGCGCTGCTCAACCCGACGCAATCCCATAGCCATACACACATACGGCCAAACTGACCCCGCTCGGTCGAGAGCTCCTGGTTCGCCGGGCGCCTCCCCGATCTTGGGGCTCGCGCCACTTCATCCACAGGCTGCCAGGAGGCCGGCAGCGAGGAAGGCCGCGGCGGCGGCGAATCCTCCCAGCAGCGCGTAAGGCAGCTGGGTATTCACATGGTCCACCAGGTCGGAGCCCGAGGCCATCGAAGCGATGATCGTGGTATCGGAGATGGGCGAACAGTGGTCACCGAAGATGCCGCCGGAGAGCACCGCGCCGGTGACCAGCGAAATGTCGAGCCCGAGTGTCGAAACCGCCGGGATCGCCAGCGGCAGCATGATAGCGAAGGTGCCCCAGGAGGTCCCCGTCGAGAAGGCCGTCGCCGCGCTCACCGCGAAGAGGACCGCCGGCAGGAGCCAGGCGGGCATCGCCGCTCCCGCGAGTTCCGCGAGATAGACCCCGGCGCCGAGGTCCCGCGCCACCCCGGAGATCGCGAAGGCGAGCAGCAGCACCGTGACCACCGGCACCATTCCGGAAGCTCCCTGCACCACCAGGTCCACGCTCTCGGAAAGCCGCAGCACCCGCTGGAAGAGCCCGAGCAGGGCGGCGGCCGCGACGGCGGCGAGAACCGCCCAGAGCACGGAAACGCCCCCGTCCCCGGCGAGCAGGTCCCCTTCCCCGGTGATCCAGAGCCCGAGGAAGATCATCGCGAGCAGGATCGCCAGCGGAACGACCAGGTTTCGCGCCCGATGGGGAACGCCAGGTCCGGGGGGCAGTGCGAGCACTTCGGTGGAAACCAGCGGGCGGGCGCCTTTCCGGAGGACCTGGCCGGTCTCCCGCGCCCGCCGCTGGGCGCGCGCCATCGGGCCGAAGTCCCGCCCCGAGAGGCCGAAGACGAAGGCCAGCGCGAGCGCGGCGAGTGCGTAGAAATTGAACGGGATGCTGCTCACCAGCACTGAAACGCCGCGTTCGACTCCGAGCGTCCCCAGGACGCCGATCACGAGCGCTCCCCAGCCGTTCATCGGGATCAGGATGCAAACCGGCGCCGAGGTGGAGTCGGTGAGATAGGCCAGCTTCTCCCGCGAGAGGCGGAAGCGGTCGAACAGGGGCCGCGACACCGTGCCGCTGACCAGGCAGGTGATGCTCGATTCGACGAAGATGCCCAGTCCGAGCAGCAGGGCGAGCGCCTGGGCGCCCCGCGGCCCGCTGACCAGCCGGCGCGAGGTGACCCAATGGACGAAGCCGGTGATCCCGCCGGTGCGTCCGACGAGCGCCAGCACTGCACCGACCAGGGTGCTGAAAAGCAGGATGGACGGATTTTCGGAAAATGCGGTGGTGATCCGGGTCACGGTGGCGGCCAGCGCCGAGAAGGGATTCCCGCCAACGAGGAGCAGCTCGCCGAACACCACCCCGGCCAGCAGCGCCAGCACCGCCTGCCTCGTTGTCAGGGCGACGAGAATCGCGAGGATCGGGGGAAGGATGCTGAGGAAGCCGAGGTCGTCCACGAGTGGGGAACTCCTTTTCGAGTCTGGTTGGCGGAGTCAGCCTCTCGTTCGGGTACGGCTGAGAGAGGAATCCGCGCTACGGCCCGCACCGAGCGGCCGAGCGTCGGCGGGCCGCCTGCCCACCTTCACGGAGGCGGGGCGTTGTCCGCGGGCGGCAATCGTTGCATGGCGGCGACGGTACACTCTCCCGCGGATCGGAACCGCCTCCTTCGGGCGGCGCTTCCGGACGATTCGGCGACGGAGATCCTTGGAAGAACGAAACAAGACGCTACGGCCGGGGAGGGACCGGGGGGCTTCCGACACCGAGCCTGTCCGGCGGTCCGATCGGCAGGCAGGTAGGCAGCCCGCCGGTGAAGCGAGATCGCCGGAGTCGCGCCGGGACTCGAAACGGCAGGCGAGCCGGGAACGCGCCGGAGGACGAGGACCACACCCCACCGGACCGTCTCCGGCTGAGATCGACGGGGTACGCATCGTTCGGGATGCGGCCGGGCTCGAGACGCTCATCGGCGA
This sequence comes from Vicinamibacteria bacterium, assembly GCA_963422395.1. Taxonomy (GTDB): domain Bacteria; phylum Acidobacteriota; class Vicinamibacteria; order Marinacidobacterales; family Marinacidobacteraceae. The sequence continues at coordinate 2,510,958 of OY729431.1, forward strand.
GGTGCGTGCTCAGGGGGAGTTCGCCCTCGACACCGAGTTCATCCCGGAGAATCGCCTCTTCCCTGAACTCGGGCTGGTCCAGATCGCTTCGCCAGGGGTGGAAGCGGTCGTGGACCCACTCGAAATCGAGGATCTGGGTCCGCTCTTCGCGCTGGTCGCAGATCCCGCGATCCAGAAAGTCGTCCATTCGGGCAAGCACGACTTCGACATCTTCTACGCGCTGGCTTCGGTCGTGCCGCAGAATGTCTTCGACACCCAGATCGCCGCCGCGGTGATCGGCCACGGCAAGAAGGTGCAGGTTGCGCTCCGGACGCTGGTCGCGGGTTTCGTGGGCCGCGAGCTCTCGAAACAGGAGCAGATGTCCAACTGGCTGCGGCGTCCGCTGACGCCCCGCCAAGTGGAGTACGCGATCGCCGATGTCCGCTATCTCCTGCCGCTTCGGGCCAAGCTCATCGCGCGGGCGACCGCGCTCGGCCGACAGGACTGGTTGGACGAGGAGATGAAGCCGCTGACTATCGAGTCCGCTTACCAGCTGCCGCCGGTCGAGGAGTGTTACCGCGCCCTCGACGCGCCCGGCCTCACGCCCTCGCAGCGCGGTTCGCTCCGAGAACTGGCCGCTTGGAGAGAACGGCGCGCCCGGGCTTCCAACCGACCCCGCGGTTGGATCCTCAAGGACGGAGCGGTCCGCGACCTGGCGCGCCGCCAGCCACGGAACCGGGAACAGCTGTTGGCACCCTACGAATCCACCGGCGGCCGGCCGCCGAAGGGAGACCCGAGAACCGTCCAGCAGACGCGCGGGGCTCTGCAAAAGAACGCCGAAAAGGTACTCCGCCTGCTCGAAGCCGGCGCTTCTTGCCCGATTCCCTTCACCGGAACCGGGAAACAGGAGCGCCGCTCCGCTCCCGAGTCGCTGGCCCTGTTGCTGGAGACCTGGCTCAAGCTGCGCGCCGCCGAGCACGGAGTCGCCCCCGAACTGCTGGCCACCCAGGAGGAGTTGCGCGCCATCGCTGCCGCCTGGCCGGAAGAGCCTCCCAGTGCGCGGCCGCTCACCGGATACCGCCGCCGTGTCCTGGGCAACGACTTGCTCCTCATTCTCTCCGGACAGGCGGTCATCCAGGTGGGCGCCAAGGGGAAACAGCCCGGCGAGCGGCCTCCGATCCGGCTCGCGCGTCTCGGCCGCCTCGGCCGGTTCGTCCTCCGGGACTACGGCAAAGGGAATGGGCCCCGATGAACGAGCTGTCCCCGATCCTCGCACCGGCCCTAGCAGCCTGTGGACGAAGTCACACGGCCAAAGGTCGGCGATGCCCAGTCCTCCCGGTGGGGGCCCCGGCTGAACCGCTTCGCTCGGCGCTGCGATTCCGTCGGAATACACCCGGTATGCCTCCCGAATCGCGCCTTGTCCGCCGGGCGCCTCCCCGACCTTGGGGCTCGCGCCACTTCATCCACAGACTGCTAGTCCATGCTCTCGCCGCTGTCGACCGCAGAACGGCGAAGCCTCTTCCCGCTCCGCTTTCATCATGAAGAACACTCCCTGGTACCGCAAGCTGTGGGTGCAGATCCTCGCGGGTCTCGCCCTGGGCGTCGTGTACGGCGCCTTCGCCGCCGCCGCCGGCTGGACGGAGTTCACCGAGGACTTCATCGCGCCGTTCGGGGTGGTTTTCTTCAACGGCCTGCAGCTGATCGCGGTGCCGCTCGTTCTCGCCTCGCTCATCATCGGGGTGTCCTCGCTCAGCGACATGCGCAAGGTGAGCCGGATCGGCGGAAAGACGATCGCCATCTATGTGGCGACCACCGCGATCTCGGTCACCATCGGCCTCGCCTACGCCAATCTGCTGCGGCCCGGCGACCAGGTGCCGGAAGCGCTCCAGCAGGAACTCTCCGAACAGTACCGGGAGGCCGCGGAGGGGCGGGAGGGCCAGGCGGCCCGCCTGATGGAAGAGCGCGGTCCGCTCAGCTTCCTACTCGACATCGTGCCCTCGAACGCGGTGTCTTCGGCCTCGAACAACCGGAACATGCTCCAGGTTGTGTTCCTGGCGCTGCTGTTCGGCATCGCGCTGCTCCGGATCCCGCAGGAGAAGGCAGCGCCGCTGATCGGCTTCTTCAAGGGACTCGAAGCGGTCGTCGTCGAATTCGTCGGAATCGTGATGCGGATGGCGCCGCTCGGAGTGTTCGCGCTCATCGCCCGCGCCATCACCGGGATGGCCGGAGACGACCCGCAGCAGGTCGCGCAACTGCTCGGCGCGCTCGGGTTCTACTGCTTCGTGGTGATCGCCGGACTCGCGACCCAGATGCTGGTCGTCTATCCGCTGATCCTGAAGCTCTTCACTCCGATCCGTTGGCGGCGCTTCTTCCCCGCGGCCGGCCAGGTGCAGCTGGTCGCGTTCTCGACGAGTTCCAGCGGCGCCACTCTCCCGGTGACGATGGATCGCGCCCAGCGCGATCTGGGAGTGTCCGAGGAGGTTTCGTCGTTCGTCCTTCCGCTCGGAGCCACGATCAACATGGACGGCACCGCGCTCTACCAGGCGGCGGCGGCGATCTTCATCGCGCAGTCTCTCGGAATGTCCATCGGTCTCGAGGGGCAGCTGGCCATCGTGCTCACCGCGGTGCTCGTCTCGATCGGGACGGCGGCGGTCCCGGGCGCGGGGATCATCATGCTGGTCATCATCCTGCAGGCCATCGGAGTGCCCACCGAGGGGGTGGCGCTCATCCTCGGAGTGGACCGCATCCTCGACATGATGCGGACCGCTACGAATGTCACCGGTGACCTGACGGTCGCTTCGGTGGTCGCCGCCTCGGAAAACCAGCTCTCGATCCGGAAGTGAGAAGCGGGAGGGTGGTTTGACCGCTATCGCTCTTCATCTCTCTCGAAGGGCCCCTCTGTCTGGTATAGCCTTGCCCGAGTCGCATGTCCGCTACCAACTTCAACACCCGCAACGACACTTGGCGCAAACTGATGGCGAACGGCTTGAGTTACCGGGTGCCGAGGTTCCATAAGGGACTACAACTGGGGCCCGGAAGAGTGGGAGGATCTCTGGCAGGACATCCTCGCCACCGTCGCACCGGGAGGCGAACCGGCTCATTACTTGGGCTACCTGGTTCTGCGCACCGACGACGAGAAACGCTTCGACGTCATTGACGGTCAGCAGCGCCTGACCACTCTCAGCATCCTGGTGCTGGCCGGGCTGCGCAGGCTCCGAGACACGATCGAAGCAGAGGAATCAGTCGAGGAGACGAAAAAGCGCCTCGATGGATTGCGCGGAGCGCACATCGGTTATATGGATCCGGTAACTCTGGTATCGGAAGCGAAACTGAAGCTGAATCGAAACAACGACCACTACTTCCAGACCTACCTGATACCTCTGGTTAAACCTTTGCCCCCGCGATGACTGCAGGGGCGCGCGGCGGCGGTCGGCGCCGCGCTTTTCGCCTACCGGAGCCGGGAAACGCCCGCCTGGGCCTGGATAGCGCCCTGTCGGGCGGTTTTCCCGCGCAGACCGCGCCCGCACGCCGTACTGCGCCGATCACGGCACCCCCTCCGGGGCCGCTGATCCTCACCGATTACAGCAGTTTTTCCACAGGCTGCTAACCTGAGGCGGACGTACACTCCGCCCTCGCCATGCCCGAAAACACCCTGCTCGACACTCTGGCAGAGGAGGCCCGGCCCCTGATCTCCGGAGAAGACGGCGAGGGCCCCGAACTCGTCCCCCTCGACCCGGAGCACCCGGGATTCCGCGACCCGGCCTACCGCGCGCGCCGGAATGCCATCGCCCGCCTCGCCTTCGGCCACACACCGGGGGATCCGGCCCCAACGGTCGCCTACACCGACGAAGAGCACGGCGTCTGGCGGCAGGTGCGGGAGCTGCTCGACCCGCGGCACCGCGTCTCCGCCAATTCCGAATACCTCGAGTGCGCGGCCGCGGCGGCGCTCGATCCGGAGCGGATTCCACAACTCGAAGAAGTGAACGCGCGCATCCGTGCGATCAGTGGATTCCGGATGCAGCCGGTGGCGGGGCTGGTCACTGCGCGCGCTTTCCTCTCGTGCCTGGCGGACCGCATATTCCTCGCCACCCAGTACATCCGCCACCCGAGCCGTCCGCTCTATACCCCGGAGCCCGATGTCATCCACGAACTCGTGGGGCACGCCGCATCGTTCGCCCATCCGGCGTATTCCGAGTTGAGCGCACACTTCGGCCGCGCCGCGCGGGCGGCGGACGAGGAGGAGGTCGAGCGGATCGCCCGGCTCTACTGGTTCACCCTGGAGTTCGGAGCGGCTCTCGAAGACGGTACCCCCAAGGCCTACGGCGCCGGCCTCCTCTCCTCGGTCGGCGAACTGGACCGACTCGCCGAGGTCGAGCTGCGCCGCTTCGACTGCCGAACGATGGCGGAGACCCCGTTCGACCCAACGGATTTCCAGCCGTTCTATTTCGTGGCACCGAGCTTCGCCGCCATGAAGGAGGGAGTCAGCGCATACCTGCGCCGTTACGCCGACTGACCGCTCGGGCGCGCCGCGCTCTTTTCCATCACTCGCTACCAGACCCTTTCGAGCGCGCAGCACGACCGACCCCGACTCCGACCCCGAGGGGGACGGAAGTCCAGAGTCCTAGTGCCAGAGGGAGACGAAGTCCCTCGATCGGAAGGAGGAACGGGCCGTTCAGACGCCCGGTGAGGATCGCCGTGATCAGCCAGGCGCCGGCTCCGAATGTGATTCCGAGCCCGCCACCGAGAACGAGCCAGTCTCGAAACCTCGACTCGAAGAGAGTCCCCAGCCGAGTTCCGATGTGCACCCAAACCGGGAAGCCGAGCAGTATCCCGAAGGAAACGCCGAAACCCATCCGCAGCACATCCCACACGGACTCACGCTCTACGGCGACTCCCCACAGAACGAGCCCGATGAAGAAGCCCAACGCCAGGCTCACCCCTGGCCTCACGACACTTGGCGCTACTTCGGTTACCGCCATCAGATCCAACAGGTAGAAAGGCAGTTGCTGAATCGATTCAGACATGCGTTCACTTCTTCGAGGTGTCTGTCGTAGCACTGTTCCAAGCAATTTTTCGCACCCCAGAACCCGCATTGGCGTGCACATGTCTCAAGGTCATCTTCCGCTGTCCGAAGGCAGTCGGAAAGATTACCGCTGCACTCGGCCACACAGTCCTGCGGATTGGGTTGGGCACGACCGACAGCTGGAATTATGAGAAGAAGAAGAAGTCCGACATATGTGAGGGAGAATAGAAAAATTCGAAAAGTCTTCATGAGAGTTCTCCTGTTAGGCAGTTTCCGATGATCCATTTGGAAACAGCGGGAATCACTATTCAGTCGAGAGCCGCTGCGACAGCATCTCGAATCGTTTCACCTTCGCCTCCGTGAGGCTGGCAAGACGCGCCATCAGCTCAGCCAAATCCTCTTCTTGCATTCCACGCGTGCGAAGCATCGACTCGATTTCGCGGAATCTGGTTTCATAGAGGGCTCTGAGGTCGATCTCGGCACTCCTTCTGCTCGGGACGAGGGGAGGACCTGGTCCATCGAAGGCAACTGACGCTTCCGTAACCAGCGGCGCGTACGTCCGGGCAGTGGCCTCCGCCTGGCTCTGATCGACAGTCGCAATGGTTGGTGCCACGACCGAAGGGGTCGAGGTGTTTCCGGTACTGTCGCAACCGGAACCGACCGACAGCGCCGCGAAGATCGCAACGAGAAGGACGAGGGGGTTCTTTCGGAACATGACGAGGGTCTCCTCTATGGAAAGTGTCAAGCCTTTGCTGATAGTTCGAGAAACCGGCCGAGTCGAGGACAACGGTTGCGAAGAATCACCCATCCTCGTGCGTCCTCGGTTGGGTCTCTACGAGTACCAACTGGTTTAGCGTGCCCCAATCCAATTTTCAACAGCAGATCCCCCGAAAATATCCTTCAGGCTCGGGATGGACCGGATCGCCGTATGGATTTGACTTTCGGTCTGGTTGTCGCAAGACTGCAGGTGAGGACCTCGAAGAAGGACGCGAGTGGCGGTTTCGGATCTCGAAGATCGGGGTTGCTGGTTCCGTGGCGCTGCCGGTGAGAATGCGGTCGAAGACGAAGACGAACGGCTCCCCGGAGAGACCGAGGGGCTGCCGGAATCGGGCGACATCATCCCGGAGCCGCCGGTCCCGGTAGGCGGGGCGGATGACCTGGGCATCGTGGGCCTCTATCTCCGGGACACCCGCCGGTGTGGTCGGCTTACCGGGAAAGATGAACAGCGGTGCGCCCGCTCCATGCGGAGGAACGCGCGAGGAAATCGAAAAGCCGAGCAGTCGGCCGCAGAGGCGGCCGCGTTCCATGCCAGCCGCCACCGGATGATCGAGGGGAGCCTCGGACTCGTCGTTGCGATCGCAAGGGAATACGAACACCTGGGTCTGCCGCTTGAAGACCTCATCCAGGAAGGCAACCTCGGGCTGATCGCGGCAGTGGACAAGTTCGACCCCGAGCGGAACCTGAGGCTTTCGACCTACGCCGTGACCTGGATCCGAGAAGCGATCTGCCGGGCGCTCTCCCAGAAGTCCCGGACGATCCGGATTCCGCTCGACAAACTGGCGATTCGCCGCCGAGCGGCTAAAGTGCATGACGAGATAGAACAGCGGTACGGGAACGAGGCGTGCTGCGGTGGCTCTCGCCGGGCGCATACCCTGGAGGACGACGCCGGGGAACTCGGAGTGGATGCCGAAGTGCTGCGAACGACGATCCGGCTGGTGCCCGACATCGATCCGCTGGAGGACCGGCCGAGCGGCAGGCCATCCCTCTTGGCGTCGCTGCCAGACCCCCAGTCGCCGAATCCGGCGGACCGGGCTGCGGCTGCGGAGCAGCAGCAGCGAGTCAGGGACGCGGTTTCCGAACTCCCGCCCCGCCTGCAGTGGATCGTGCGGCGGCGCTATGGGCTTTCCGGCGGAGAAGAAGCCGGCTTGGCGAAGGTCGGACGCGAAGTGCGACTCTCCGCCGAGCGGGTTCGCCAGTTGCAGCGCCGAGCGCTGCGCCTGCTTCGTGGGATCCACGCTTCTTCTGCCGCGCGCACGGAACCGATCCGAGGTCGGCCCTCTCGAACCGCTTTGGCCCCTTTCGCCGGAGCGCCGCCCTTCAGATCGCCCGGATGACGACTGCAGTGGCGTCGTCGTCCGGGGCGCCCCCCCGAAAACGACGAGCGGCGCGGACCACCGCGTCGCACACCTCCGCCGCCGGAGTGCCGAGTTCCCGTTCCCGACGCAGCAGCGCTGCGAGCCGTTTGCGGCCGTAGAGCTCTCCCCGCCGGTCCGAGGACTCGGTGATCCCATCGGTGTAGAGCGCCAGCAGATCGCCGTCCTCGAGCTGGATATCCTGTTCGAAGTAGCGCGGCGCAGGAAAGAGACCGACCGGGAGGCCCCCGGCCGGGATCTCCTCCGCCGAGCCATCGGCCCGGATCAGCAGCGGCGGCGGGTGGCCGGCATTGATGTGGATGAGGCGGCGCAGCGGGACATCGAGCACGCCGTAGAACAGGGTGGCGTACCGGCTCTCGCCGACGCTCTCATAGAGGAGCTGGTTCGTGCGTCCCAGGATCGTCCGCAGCGAGAAGTTCGAGTGGGCGAGCGAGAACACCGAGGCGCGGAGCGCCGCGACCAGGAGCGCGGCGGGGAGACCCTTGCCCGCTACATCGGCCACCGCGATCCCCCAGCGATCTTCGCCGAGCGCAACGAAGTCGTAGTAGTCCCCGCCGACCTGGGAGCAGGGCTCGTACACCGCCGCCACTTCGAGGCCGACGAGCGACGGGTTGTCGTGCGGCAGCAGGTCGTGCAGCACCTTTCCCGCCACTTCCATCTCGGAGACCAGCTTCCGGCCCTCCACCGCCTTCTCGTAGAAGAGGATGCGTTCGATGGCGGGAGCGGTTCCGGCCGCCCAGGCGCGGAGTGCGGTTCGGTCGCGCTCGCCGAAGGCCGCCGGCCGCTGCGATTCGGCGACGACGGCACCGAGGCGGCGGCCGCCCGCCCCGAGGAGCGGGGCGACGACCGCCGAACCGGTTTCCGGGCTCAGGTCGGGATCTTCGAACGCCATCCCCCCCTGAGCCGACCCGACGAGCTCCGGCCGACCGCTCTCCATGACCTGAGCCACGACCCCGCCCGCCGGAATCTCGCAGCCATCCGGGATTTCCGTATCCACCAGCTCGCTGGCGCGGCCACGCGCCCGCCTGCAGATCAGGCTTCCGTCGAGGCCGACGATGGTGAGCGTCGCGCGGTCGCAACCCGGCAGCACCTGGCGCAGCCCGGCGAGCACGGTGTCCGCGGTGCGCCCGATCTCCAGACTGCGCCCGACCTCCTGGAAGGCTTCGAGCAGTCGATCGGCGTTCGTTTCGAGCAGGCCCTCGGCGGTCGCCCCTCGACGGTCATCGCTGGGAAGCCGAGGAGCGGGCACCGCCGCGTCGAGAGGCCCGGCAGCGAAACGAGAAGGGGGCAGCGCGGTTACCGCATCGCGAAGCAGTAGAACAGGCCGTCGCCTCCGGTTCCCTGGAGGTCCGCCTGCCCGCAGCCGCGCGAGCCGTGGGCCGAGTTCCACGAAGAGCCGTCGTCGCCCCCGCCGACCCGGTCGTGGTGCCCCACCCGGGCGCTGCCATCGCCGGCGTTGCTCGTCCAGTCGGCACAGGTGGTGTCCCCTTCCCCCTGAAAAGCGGTCCCGTCGGCGGCGGTCCCGGTGATGATGTCGTGGCGGTTCACCTCATCGCCGCGGCCGCTGATGACTTCGCCCTTCTCGGAGACGGAGTTCTCCTTGCTCAGCAAGTTGGCGTCGCTGTGGAGGCCGGCCCCATCCGCCGCGACCCTCACCCCGTTCGCGTTGTGCCAGGGGCCCGCGCCGATGCGGTCTCTGGCGTCCACTGCGCCGCTGCCGGTCGTGCTCAGGTAGGCGCGCCAGGTGAGGCCGTCAGCGGCCATCGCCTCGGAAGCGAGCAGCGCGCAATGCGAATCCGCGCCTTCGAGCCCGCCGAGGTCGGCGCCGTCGCCGGGACCACGGCTGGTGAGGAAGAAAGTCATCTCCTCCTGCGCAACACGCGCCGTCTCCGGGCTCCCCGAGGAAAATGCGAAAAGCGCCGGAACGCCGGTGGCGACCAACAGGGGCAGTGCGATGCGCTTCATGGAAGGCTCCTTTTCCGGTCGATTCGCCGGACCCGTCATTCTAGGAGTCTTTTCGGGGGTTCGCTCGGGAAGTTACGGATGCCATCCGAGGCAGCCGGGCATGAGCGCCTCCTCCCCCCGGGGCCGACAGGTCGAACCATTGCCGCAAGGAGCAGATCCGCAGCCACCGCTCCAACTCCACCGGCGGCGCGGATTCCTCAGCGAAGCCGGCGGATCCCGAACCAGAGGAGCGGCAGGATGAAGACCGCCCAGAACATGTAGGTGAGGATCCGGTAGCCGATCCCGATCAGGCCCTCGAGTCCCGCCTGCGCGAGCAGGACGGCGGCCAGCAGGACGATCGTCGAAGTCACCGGCCGCAGCCAGGGCCTGAGGGCGCGGCCGCTCTCCTCCATGGCGCGGGCGGCCCGCTCGTTGACTGCGTGGATCAGACTGGTCGCGGTTTCGATCAGGGTGCCGAACAGGATCAACTGGAAGGCGGCCGAAAGCAGCGGCGAGCCGATTCGCTCCAGCAGCACGAGTGAGGGAACGGTCTCCGCAAGCATTCCCGAGCCGAGCCCGGCGATCGCCACGAAGAAGAGCACGGCGGGGAGGATCCCGATGGGCCCGGCGAGGATTCCGGCGGTGATCGCGTCGCGCCGGGTCACCAGATGGCGGCCGCAGAAGAGCACCGCCGGCAGCGTGCCCACGTTGTAGGCCATGTATTCCGCTCCGCCGAGCGCCCAGTCACGGGTCGCGGCGCCGTCCCGGAGGGCGGCCGCGATGTCCGGCCCGAAGGAGCGGAAGGCGGCGAACAGCACCACCCCATAGACGGCATAGAGGGCGAGCGACCAGAAGGAGAGGAAGTTCTCTACCGCTGCCGTACCCCGGAGGACCAGCCAGCCCACCGCCAGCATGATGCCGGCTACCCCGGCGGCATAGGGAAGGCCCAGCGAGCGGGAGGCGATTTCGCCGCCGGCGGCGGCCACCACCGAAACCACCGCCAGCATGGCGGCGAGATAGGTGACTTCGTAGAGCCAATACCCCCGGCCCAGGAGTTCCCGGGCGAAGCTCCGGTAGTCGTAGGCGCGGGCCCGCCGGGCGATCTCGAAAGTCAGCGCGCAGACCACCGACCAGAGCGGCACGGTCACCAGGAGCATCCCCAGCAGGCCCCCCAGGACTCCCTTGCTCAGGAAGAAGTCCACCAGCTCGCGGCCGGTGCCGTACCCGCCGGCGATGATCATGGACTGGAAGCAGAATCCCGGCAGCAGAATCCTTCGGAACCAGTTGGAACGGAGGGGGTTTCGCATCGGCGGGCCGGGGGGCGGGCACCGAGGATACCGGCTGCCGAGCCCAGGAAGCTGCGGCCGGACAGGGCCCGCCTCGCCGGGAAGGCGAACCGCTGCCGCCCGGGGCTATCCGTGGCGAAGGGCGGCGATGGGTTGGATGCGGGCGGACCGGCGGGCGGGGATGATGCTGGCTAGCACCGCGGCGCCGAGCACGATGACGAGGGTTGCGACCCAGGACGAAGGGTCGGACGCCCGCACTCCGAAGAGCAGGCTCTGGAGCAGCCGACTCGCGAACAGCGCTCCGACGAGCCCGGCCGCAAGCCCGATGGCGGCGAGACGCATCCCCTCGCTCAGGATCAGCCGCGTCAACTCGGCGCGGCCGGCGCCGAAGGCCATCCGGACGCCGATTTCGGCGGTCCGTTCCGCAGCCAGTGCCGACACCACGCTGTAAGACCCGGCAGCCGCGAGCGCCACCGCGAGGGCGGCGAACACCGTCAGCAGCAGCGCGAGGAAGCGCGAGTCCTGCAAGGAGTCGGCGAGCACTGCCTCCATGCTGCGGAAGCCGTCCACCGGAAGCGCCGGATCGAGCTCGTGGGCGGCTTCCCGCACCGGCACCGCCAGCGCCTCGGGCGGCAGCTCCGAGCGCAGAACCACATGCATCGCGCGCGGCGCGTAACCGGCGGCAGCGGCCGTTTGCGGGTAGTGGAAATAGACTTCGGTGCCGGTCTCGGCCCCGAGTCCGCCCTGTTTCACATCCTTGGCTACGCCGATCACGGTGAACCAGGGGATCTCGGAGCCGGGGGGCTTCAGCCGCCGTCCGATGGGATCCTGATCGGGCCAGAACAGCTCCGCTGCCGTCCGGTTCACGACCGCGACCGGCGTCGCCCCGCCGTCGTCGGAGGGAGTGAAGCCGCGCCCGGCGAGCAGCGGGATCCCCATGGTCTCGAAGTAACCCGACCCGGCGAACTGCCAGTAATCCATGTTCTGCTCGGGATACCCCTCACTCTCGGGCAGGCCCTCGATCAGGGTGTCGTTCGCGTTCAGCCGCCGGCGCGGCGGCAGTCCGCTCATCATGGTGACGGCTTCTACCCCGGGAATCCGTTCGATCCGGGCGCTCAGCCGGTCGAGGAAGGCCAACTGGTCCGTCGACTCCGGGTAATCGGTTTCGGGTAGAAAGGTCTGGAAGGCCGAAAGCTCCGACGGCGCAAAGCCGGGGTCCTCGGCCTGGAGAGCGAAGAGGCTTCGCACCAGCAGCAGGGAGGAGATCAGCAGCACTGCCGACAGGCCGATCTCGAAAGCCACGAGCCCCTGACGCAGCCGCCGCCGCTTCGGGGTGGTGCGGAGCCCGCCCGACTGCAGGCTCGCGAGCAGCTGCGCCTCCTGGCGTCCGGTGGCGAGGTAGGCCGCCGGCGCCGCTCCGCTGACGAGACCGGTGATCAGCACCGCAGCGACGGCGAAACCCAGCACCGGCCACGAGATTCCGATCTCGGCGATCCGGGGGATCCCGCCGGGGTAGGCGGCGACGAGGGCTTCGGTGGCAGCCGCGGCGAGGAACACGCCGAGGGCGCCGCCGAGGCCGGCGACGATGAAGCCCTCGCCCAGGAACGGCATGGCACTCCGGAAGCGCCCCGAGCCGAGCGCGGTGCGCACGGCGATCTCGCCGCGCCGCGCCTCCGCCCGCCCGAGAACGAGATTCCCGAGGTTCGCGCAGGCGGCGAAGAGCAACACCCCGGAGAGCGCCAGCAGCGCGAGCAGTCGGGCGCTGTGCTCGCCGACCACCTCCTCATGCAGATCCACCAGGATCACTGGATGGAACTCGGGATGGGGAGCGTGGGTGTCCTGCGACTCCGATCTCCAACGGTCGAGAAGCACCGGCAACTCCGCGCGGGCGGAATCCAGCCCGGCCCCCTCGGCGAGCCGGGCCACCATGATGTAGTTGTGGGATCCCCGCCCCGGCAAGTCGGCGGGATCGAGCGCGAGCGGAGTCCAGACCTCGATGCGGTGGTCGAGCAGGTCCACGCCTTTCGGCAGCACACCGATGACGGTGTGCTGCACCCCGTCCACCAGGAGTCGGGTTCCGAGCACCCCCGGATCGGCGCCGAAGGCCCGCTGCCAGAGACCGTGAGAGAGGACGACGACCGGTTCGGTGCCTGGGCGATCTTCCTCTTCGCCGAAGACGCGCCCGAGAGCCGCCGAGATGCCGAGGGTGCGGAAGAGGCTGGCAGTGACAGCCGCCTCCTGGGCCCGGAAGGGCGCCCCGCCTCCCTGAAGCGAGGCCATCCCGGCATTGAAGGCCCCGGCCTCCTCGAAAGAGGAGCTCCACTCGCGGTATTCGAGGTATTCCGGCGCGGAGATCCAGAACTTGTCGAACCCCATGGTGGGGAACTGCGTCGCGACCCGGACCAGATCGTCGGGCGCCCGGTAGGGCAGCGGGGCGAAGAGCGCCGTGTTCACCACGGTGAAGACGGCGGTGTTGACACCGACGCCGAGAGCGATCACCAGGACCGCGAAGGCTGCGTAGCCGGGGTTCTTCAACAGCGAGCGAACGGCGGGGAATTTCACTGGGGCGCCTCTCGTTGACCAGATAGAACGATTCCGGCTGGCTGGAGGTTCATCGAGCCGCGGCCTCGCCGTTATGCTCGGCGGCATGGACATCCGCCGGAGGTTTTCCCGGGGAATCGCCGCGCTCCCGATCCTCCTGGGCGCGCTCCTCCCGGGTACAGCGGCGGCCCATGAGGAATCGGAGGAGGCGTTGGTCGCGGCCCGGTGGTTCCGGCTCGTCGAGGGACTCGACGGGAGCGAGGCGAGCCGGGAAGCGTTCCTCGCTCTCTATGCCGAAGACGCGCTCCATATCCAGGGACCCTCCGGACCGCACCAGCGGGGAAGCGCCGCCTACTGGGGACGGGAGAAGGTGGGCCTCCTCGTGGACCGGCTGCTCGCCGAGTGGACGGACCACTCGATCCGTCCCGAAGTGGCCACCGCCGCCGAGGTCTCGGAGACGGTCTGGGCCGAGGCCCCGGGCCCCTGGGGCGGCCCCTTGGTCGCCGTCCAGTTCACGATCACCGGCACCCGCGTCGCCGACGAGACCCGCTGGCAGGTTCCGGGAGCGGCCTTCTTCCGAATCCGAGGCGGGGAACTGGTGCGGGTGCGGATCTACCTGGGACTCGGAGAAGCCGCCGAAGTCGAAATCCAGCGGTGAACGCTAGCACTGCCGCGGCTCTATATAGATAGCTTCGACATAGGGATAGGATGGAAAGGGAGCATGAAGGAGAGCGTTCGTCCCCGGTGTTACCTTCCGGCGATGCGACGCATCGTTCCCATGTTGTTCCTGGCCACCGCCTGCTCGGCGCCGCCCGAGATCGCCGATCCACCGGGTGAGCCCGAGACCGACCTGCCGCCCATCCTCGCCCAGAACGCCTTCCTCTACTACCGCGACCTCGCGGGTGCGGAGGCATTCTACGGAGAAGTGCTCGGATTGCCGCTCGCCGCCGACTTCGGGTTCGCCAAGATGTTCCGGGTTGCGGAATCGGCGTACTTGACCCTCGTGGACGAAGCCGAGGGGATGCACAGTGCCGACGAGCCGAAGACGGTGGCCTTCGCGCTGATCAGCGAGCGGCTCGCCGCCTGGCAGGAGCGGCTCGACGCGGCGGGCGCCGACTTCCGCAGCCGTTTCGACCCCGAAACGGCCGACCCGGAGGCGCCGCATCACGGCTTCACGGTGTACGACCCCGGCGGTTACCTCCTGGAGTTCGAGCGATTCCTGCCCCACCCAGAGAACACCGAGCTGATGCCGATCCTCGATTCCACCGAGCCGCTCGGCGGGGACGGCGCGGCGGCGGGACCGGGCATGGGGTTCGAGGCCATGATCGTCTGGCTCTACTACCCGGACATCCCGCCGCTCCTCGACTTCTATCGACAGGGGTTCGGGCTGCCGCAGACCGTGGATCAGGGATGGGTGAAGATCCTGCGCACTTCGCACGCCGGATTCGTCGGCCTCGTGGACTCGAATCGGGGGATGCACTCCTTCACCGAGGAGAAGGCGGTCACGGTGAGCTTCTTCGTGGATGCGGTGGAGCCCTGGTTCGCGCGCCTCTCGTCCTTCCCCGGCTACCGCCGGCGGACCGGGATCCTCACCGAGAGCGACCGGGTGCAGGTCTTCGTCGGCTACGACCCGGCGAACTACACGATCGAGTTCGACGAGTTCTTCGAGGCCCCCGGAAACGAGGAGTTGCGGGCTCAGCTCGCAGCGGTACCCCGGCAGAACCACTAGCTGCGCAGGGGACCGGCAGCCTGCACGGCCGCCCCTCGCGGCGCCGCCGCCGGGCGCGCCGTTACATGTAGTCGGATTGATGGGTCGCGAGATGGTGGACGGCGCGGACCAGGGCATCCACCTCGCCGGGCATGTTGTAGAAGTGGACCGAAGCACGAACCGCGGAGAGATCGGGTTTCTCCACGGTGCGGATGAAGATCCGCTCGCGGTCCATCACTCCGGCGACGATGTTCTCGGGCGGGACCTCGCCGATGCTGAAGGCGGTGAGCGCCGCCGCGAGCCGCGGGTCCGCCGCAGTGCGCAGGGTGACCCCGGGAATACCGGAGAGCTCCTCCCGGAGGCGGTCGTTCATCGCACGGATCCGCGATTCGATGTTCTGCATGCCGATGGTCTGCTGCAGCTCGACCGCGGCGCCGAGGGCCAGCGACGAAGCCGCGTTCCGCTGCCCGCCGAAGTCGTAGATGCGCGCGCCCTGCTGGTATTCCCCCTTCTCCTCTTCGGCGACCCAGCAGTCGGGCCAGATCCGGTCCTGCAGATCGGACCGCACATAGGCGATCCCGGTTCCGGTGCCGGCGAGCAGCCACTTCTGCCCCGCACCGGCATAGTGGTCGCAGCCCATCGCACGGAGGTCGATATCCACCATGCCGACCGGATGGGCGCCGTCCACCGAACTGAGCACTCCGTGCTCGCGCGCCAGGGTGCAGAGCTCACGGACCGGCATCATCGCGCCGGTGGGGTACATGGCGTGGCTGACCACGAGGGCGCGGGTCTTCGGCCCCATCGCCTTCCGGTAGATGTCCACTACCTGCTCCGGGCTCTCCGGCGGCCAGGGGACATCCACCCATCGGATCCGCAGGCCGTGCCGTTTTTCGAGGCCGCGGTAGATCTGGATCGGCCAGGGGTGCTCATGCGGGTTCATGAGGACTTCGTCGCCCTCGCGCCAGTCGAGCCCCATGGCGAAAACGCGCATGCCCTCGGTGGTGTTGCGGACCAGCGAGATCTCGGAGATGTCGGCGCCGAGGAACTCGGCGAGCTGGCCCCGCACCACCTCCCGATCGGCGAAGCGGTAGCCGTTCCGAGGATCCTCGGAGACCTCGCGGGCGACCCGCTCCATCGTGTCGAGCACGACCCGAGGCGACGGCCCGAGCGTGCCGTTGTTCATGAAGGTCATGCCGTCGAGCACATTGAACTGCCCGCGAACCTTCCACCAGTAGGCCTCGTCCACGGCTCCGGCGGGAGGGACGAGGTCCCGAAGGGTGCCGGCGACCGACGGATCGGGGTTCGCAGCGCCGAGCGCCGGGCGGGCAGCGAACGCGGCGGCGGCAGTGGCAGCAGCAGCAGTGGAAGCGCCGAGGAAGCCGCGGCGGGTCCAGCCGGCGGCGCCGTCCGTTTCGGGGTTCGGGGTCTTCGGGTTCGGCATGTCAGGGTCTCCTCAGGATCTCCGGGAAGCGCACCGACCAGCGAGCACCGCGAACCGGAGAGGCCCCGGACGCTATCCGCTCGCGAGCCGAGCCGTCAATGGCCACTCGGGGGCTGCGCCGGGGGAGCTTCGGACAGGCGGTCGCAGGGGAGCGGACCGAGGCCCCACGGAAAGCTGCTCTTCCCGCCTATAGAAGAGGATGTTGCGCTTGCTTCGCAGGGGCTCGATGGGTGTCCCCGCATGGATGACGATTTTTGTCCAGGTGATCGAGTATCCTGTCTTGCTTCAGACCCTCTCTGCGATGCCTTCTCGATCTGATCACTATTTCGCGCACAGCGCCCCCTCCGAAAACCCGTCCTCGTGGCACCGGCTGGACGACCACCTCCGGCACACCGGAGACCGCGCCGCCGGCTTCCTCGAACGGGTCGGGCTCGCCCACTTCGGTCGGGCCGCCGGGCTCCTCCATGACCTCGGCAAGTACACCGAGAAGTTCCAGCAGAGGCTCCGCGGCGGCCCGCGCGTGAATCATTCGACAGCCGGAGCCAAAATCGCGTGCGAACGCTATCCAGGCATCATCGGAAAAATGCTGGCATTCGGTGTTGCCGGCCATCACGCGGGACTTGCGAATGGTGTGAACGGCGAGAAAATCACTGCCCTCGCCGATCGGTTGCGCGAAAACACCCCCGAACTCGACCCGTTATGGAGCCAGGAAATACAACTCCCGCCGCTTGGTCCACCGCAGATCCAGAGCCGCAGTCGGGAGAACGCCGGATTTTCCGGGTCGTTCCTGATCCGCCTGCTGTTCTCGGCCCTGGTGGACGCAGACTATCTCGATACCGAGGCCTATTACGCAAGAATCGAGAAAACGAGTCCGAGTCGCGGAGGCCACCCCTCACTCGGAATACTTCGCGACCGCCTCGATGCCCACCTCGAAGGGCTCACCGCGCGGGCCTCGGCCAGCGAAGTGAACGCGCTCCGCCGCGAAGTGCTGCACCACGCCAGAAAACGGGCAGTGGACACGCCCGGCCTCTTCACTCTCACGGTACCTACCGGCGGCGGCAAGACCCTCACTTCACTGTCGTTCGCCCTCCACCACGCCGTGCACCACGGGCTCGACCGGATCCTCTATGTCATCCCGTACATGAACATCATCGAACAGACGGCCGCTGTTTTCCGCGATGTCCTGCAAGACGACGAATCCGAGGGGCCGCACTTCGTGATCGAGCATCACAGCACCTTCGACGAGCAGCGAGTCGAGAAACGTTCCGGTAAAGAGAAACTCCGTCTCGCGATGGAGAATTGGGACGCTCCCATCGTGGTCACCACCGCCGTCCAGTTCTTCGAGAGCCTTTTCTCGAACCGCCCGTCCCGCTGCCGAAAACTGCACAACATCGCTGGCAGCGTCGTCGTCCTAGATGAGGCGCAGACTCTTCCCCTCGAATTCCTGCGCCCCTGCGTCGCCGCGATGGATGAGCTGGCGCGGAATTGGCGCGCCACCGTCGTCCTCTGCAGTGCCACGCAGCCGGCGCTGCGCGAGGAGAGCGGCTTCTGTGGCGGATTGCGCGAAGTGCGTGAACTCGCACCCCAACCGACTCGGCTCCAGCGAAGCCTAAAGCGAACTCGTATCCACCAAAAAGGCCCGATGGAGGACTCCGAGATCACCGAACGATTGCGTGGAACGCCGCAGGCACTTTGCATCGTCAACACGCGGGCCCACGCACGGGCTCTGTACGAAGCAATCGAAGATCAGGATGGGGCCACGCACCTCACCACTTCGATGTGCGCCCGTCACCGTCGGGAGATTCTGGAAGAAGTCCGCTCCCGGCTGACGATCGGTGAACCGATTCGGTTGATCGCCACCTCACTGGTCGAAGCCGGGGTGGACCTGGATTTTCCGGTCGTTTGGCGTGAGGAAGCAGGCCTCGAATCCATCATCCAGGCGGCAGGACGATGCAATCGGGAAGGGAAAGCGCCGTCCGGAGATGTGATCGTGTTCCGTTCGCAAGCCGGTGGTCGAGGATTGCCCGAGATACGGAAGGCCGCAGACGCTGCGCGCCAGGTCCTCCGGAAGCACCAGGATCCCATGTCTCTGCCCGCCATCCAGGAGTATTTCCAGACGCGCTACTGGATCGAAGGAGATAATGCCTTGGACACCAAGGGGATCCTTCCCATGCTCCGTGAACGGAAAAGGAGTCTCGACTTTCCTTTCGAAACGATCTCTCGTGCGTTCTGCCTGATCGAAACACCCATGGCCCCGGTGATCGTCCCCTACAGAGGCCGAGAGGGGAAAGACAGAACCGCAGACCGCCTGATCGCCGCTCTCGAGCATGAAGAGCGCCCCGGCTGGCTGGCGCGTAGTCTGCAGCCGTACACGGTCCCCGTTCCGCTGCTCGGCCGGAAATCTCTACTGGACTCCAGGGCCGCCCGGATCATCCGGGAGGCCGATTTCGACGAACAGTTCGTCGTCCTCGACAACCGAGACATCTATCGGGCGGACATCGGCCTCACCTGGGACGATCCAAGCTTTCACAGCGTCGAGGGGCTGATCTGTTGAACCGGCAGGGATCCGTTCCAACGCAGCGAGGTGGAGTTGCGGCTTCCCCGGAGACCTCCTGGAATTCGGGTTCCTCACCATGCGAACGAAAAGAGCCATCCTTCCCAGCCATGACGGGGGCCACCCGCTCCCAACGAGTCGCAGCACGGGGACTGAAACGGATGGCGAGTACCGATGAGGACTGTCGTCCCCGGCTCGCCCGGGGACTCGGATCGACGGAGAGTACAGAAGTTCGGGGGAGGAAGACGATGCCCGACTCCACTCATGAATGGCCGGAAAGTCCTTCGGACTCTGGAGCGCCAAGGATTCGAATGCGTGCGCCGGCGGGGAAGCCACCGCATCCTTCGAACCTCTGCCAGAGGCAGCGAACGGGTGACAGTCGCCGGGAAATAAGGCGACGAGCTACGGAAGGGAACCCCGGTGGCGGTCTCCTTCGACCTGCTACCACCAAGAGAGCTTTCCACTGCCGCCGCCTCGACTGCAGCGTACCGGGAACGACCCCGGAGCGGCTGATGCGGGGCGGACTTCTCGCCGGGGCGGCCTGATGTCGTACGGAGCAAGACTCCATGTGTGGGGCGATTACGCATGTTTCACTCGCCCCGAGATGAAGGCCGAGCGCGTCTCCTACGACGTCATGACACCGTCGGCAGCGCGTGGAATTCTGGAAGCGATCCATTGGAAGCCGGCGATCCGGTGGATCGTGGATCGGATCCAGGTGTTGAAACGGATCCGGTTCGAAACGATTCGAAGAAACGAACTCGGAAGCAAGATTCCGGCAGGAAACATCAGCGTCGCGATGCAGCGCGGCGACACCGGAGGTCTCGCCGTCTCGATCGAAAGCGACCGGCAGCAGCGCGCCGCCACCGTACTGCGCGATGTCGCTTATCTCATCGAAGCGCACTTCATCCTCACACCCGTTGCAAACCCAGACGATACTCCGGCGAAACACGCCGCGATGTTCCACCGGCGCGCCGCTCGAGGGCAGTGCTTCCACCGACCGTATCTGGGGACCCGCGAGTTCCCGGCCCACTTCGCCCCGGTCCCGGATCCGCCGCCATCATCCTCCCTACCGACCGATCAGTGTGATCGTGATCTAGGCTGGATGCTGCACGACCTCGACTACGCGAATGCCGCGTCGCCCAGATTCTTCCGCGCAACGCTCCGGAATGGCGTGGTGCATGTCCCGCCGCTTGATTCAGAGGAGGTCAAGGGATGAGCATCCTCCAAGCACTCATCCAGCGCTATGAGCGACAGGCAGCACGCGACCAGGCGCCGAAGTACGGCTTTTCGGAGCAGAAAATTTCCTATGCAATAGTAATCGATCGGAGCGGTCAGGCCATCGACACGATCGATCTGAGGGATACGAGCGGGAAGAAGCCGCGGCCCAGCAAACGCGAAGTGCCGAATCCCGTAGTCCGTACCGCCAAAATCCAACCCCAATTCCTGTGGGACAAGACTGCCTATGCCCTTGGAGTCAAGAAAGCCCAAACAGGTTCCGCAGTCCCCGCCGAACGGGGAGAGTACGATGCTTTCGTTTCCTGCCATCGGAAACTCCTCTCCTGTTCCGAAGATGATGGGCTCCAGGCATTTCTCGCCTTCCTCGATAACTGGCGGCCCGATCGCTACAGTGACCTCCGGAACAGCGACGACATGTTGGACACCAATGTCGTTTTTCGTTTCGAAGCCGATTCCAAATCGTTCTTGCACGACCGCCCGGCGGCGCGGGAAATCTGGGTGCGACTTCTGACAGGAAACGAGACCGAGCGACATCTGTGCCTGGTGACCGGCGAGCAACTCTCGATAGCCCGGGTGCACTCCAAGATCAAGGGTGTCCGGGGCGCCCAGACTTCCGGGGCATCGATCGTCTCCTTCAACCAGAAGGCATTCAATTCTTTCGGAAAGGAACAGGGCGGGAACGCGCCGATCTCGGATCGCGCTGCTTTCGCATACACCACCTCACTGAACTCCCTTCTCGCCCGAGGCAGCCGCAATCGAATCCAGATCGGCGATACGACGACTGTGTTCTGGGCAGACTCCGGAGACGATCCAGAGAGTGCCGAAGCCGCCGATAGCCTGTTCTCTGCGCTCATGGGCGCGCCGCCGACCGACGAAGAAGAGGCAGCAGTGGTCCGGGACAAAGTCGAAAAATTTCAAGCCGGGCGTCCGGTCGAATCTGTCGAGCCGGGCGTTCAGGAGGACACGCGCTTCTTCGTTCTTGGTCTCGCACCCAATGCGGCGCGCCTTTCCGTCCGATTCTGGCATGAAGACACGATCGGCCGCATGGGAGAACGGCTTCGAGAGCACTGGGGCGATCTTCATATCGAACCGGTCCCTTGGCACACGCCCCCGGATGCTTGGCGGCTCCTGCGCGAGACCGCCATTCAGGGCAAGTCGGAGAAAATACCGCCAGTGCTCAGCGGCACGCTCATGAGCGCGATCCTCCGGGGCAGCAGATACCCTCGATCGTTGTTGGCCAATGTATTGCTGCGGATGCGCTCCGACGGCAACATCAATGGGTTGCGTGCTGCGATCTGCAAGGCATGTCTCGCCCGCGACCATCGCTTCGGTCTCGAAGAGGAGGCACTCCCCGTGAGTCTAAACCCCGACGAAAAAAACCCGGCCTATCGCCTCGGCAGACTGTTCGCCATCTATGAAGGCGTTCAGCAGGCCGCGATGGGACGACGGGTGAACGTGACGATCAAGGATCAGTTCTACGGATCCGCGTCCGCCACCCCGGCCGCGGTCTTTCCGGTAATCAACCGGAAGGCCGCCCACCACCTCGGATCCCTTCGCAAGGACAAAGGGGGGTTGGCCGTCTGGTACGAACGACACCTGGACGCGGTATTCGATGGCTTCGAGACGGCGTTCCCGCGCAGCCTCGGGATCGAGGAACAGGGCCGCTTCACCATCGGCTATTACCACCAGCGGGCAAGCCTCAAAGGGAAGCCCGCCAACGACAGCGTCGAGACGCCGGAGGAATGAACATCATGTCAGCAATCCGTAACCGATACGATTTCGTGTATCTGTTCGACATCTCCAACGGAAACCCCAACGGAGATCCCGATGCCGGAAACCTGCCCCGGCTCGATCCAGAAACCAACCAGGGTCTCGTCACCGATGTGTGCCTCAAGCGAAAGATTCGAAATTTCGTCACGATGACGAAGGGGGGCGAACCACCGTATGGAATCTATATCGCCGAGCGTGCCGTGCTGGAGCGGCTGCAGCAGCGTGCCTGGGATGCGATCGTCCCGGACGCCAGCGACGAAGCTCGGAAAAAGTTGCCGAAAGACGAGGCAAAGGCGCGAAAACTGACCCGATGGATGTGCGACAATTTCTTCGATGTACGGACATTCGGCGCGGTGATGTCCACGAAGGGCGCCAACTGCGGCCAGGTCCGGGGGCCAGTCCAGTTCTCGTTCGGCCGATCCGTTGAACCGATCGTCCCGCTGGAGGTTTCGATCACCAGGATGGCGGCGACCACACAGAAGGACGCCGACGAGAAGGGCGATGTTCGCACGATGGGGCGCAAGTACATCGTGCCGTACGGTCTGTATCGCGCCCACGGCTTCGTCTCGGCATGCCTGGCCGGAAACGGTGCCGGGGGAACCGGCTTCTCGCAAGAAGACCTGGATCTGGTGTGGACCGCCCTCGAACAGATGTTCGATCACGACCGCTCCGCGGCAAGGGGCGAGATGACAGCCCGCCGTCTCATCATATTCCGCCACGAGAGCACGCTCGGCAACACCGCCGCCCACCGACTCTTCGACCGCGTCCGGGTTTCGCGGATCCACGAGGAGCAGGAAGCCTCCCTCGGTGCACCTGCTTCACGGAGCCTGCCCCCGGCACGGTCGTACTCCGATTACTCCGTTGTCGTGGATGCCGAAAACCTTCCTGAAGGGATCACGATCCTGGATCGGATCTGATGTGCGGCGAGGACACCGATGCCGCGGCGCCCATCTCCGAGAACGAACTCGTCCCGATTTCCGCTCTTCAACACCTGCTCTACTGTCCCCGGCAGTGCGCGCTGATCCATGTCGAGCGCCTGTGGATGGAGAATCGATTCACCGCCGAGGGTCGCATCCTCCACAACAAGGTCGAAAAAGCCGCTTCGGATCGCCGTTTCGGCGTCCAAACCGAGCGCAGCGTTCCCCTGCGATCCTGGCGCCTCGGCGTCTTCGGGATCGCCGATGTGGTTGAAGTTCACGACGATGGGTGCGTATTTCTCGTGGAGTACAAGCGAGGCCGTCCCAAGCAGCATCGCGCCGATGAAGTGCAACTCTGTGCACAGGCGATCTGTCTCGAAGAGATGCTGGATCGACAGATTCCCGGAGGTGCCTTGTTCTACGGCCGCACCCGCCGCCGGACGCCGGTCGTCTTCGATGCGGCACTCCGAGGCCTCACCGAGCGCACAGCCAGGGGCGCCCGAAAAATGATCGCAACCGGGGTCACGCCCGCTCCGATCTATGAATCCTGGAAGTGCGAACCTTGTTCGCTGAAGGTCGTCTGTAAGCCCGAAAAAATGCAGCAGACCGCCACAGTCGAATCGTGGCTGGAGGAAGCGCTCGCTGACTGAGCACCACAGTGCGCCGCCATCTGAACACGCTCTATGTCACGACCGAAGGGGCGATGCTCCACAAGGACGGAGAGAACGTCGTCGTTCGCGTCGAACGGGAAGAACGATGTCGCGTACCGTTTCACATCGTGGATGGGATCGTTTGTTTCGGCGCCGTCGGCGTCACCCCATCTCTGATCGCACACTGCGCGAAATTCGGGATAACCCTGTCTTTTCTGAGTTGGACTGGCCGATTCTCCGCTCGGGTCGAGGGGCCGGTATCGGGCAATGTGTTACTTCGACGCACTCAGTATCGGCGTGCCGACGACCCTGTAGGAACGGCCGCATTGGTGAGAAGTTTTCTGACTGGCAAACTGGTCAACCAGCGGGCTGTAATTCGGCGAGCCCTTCGTGACCATCGGTCGAAACTCACCGCGGACTTCGAACAACGACTGGTGACCTGCGAACGACGACTCACCGGCTCGATTCGGCGCGCATCGAAAGGCACCGATACAGATTCTCTGAGGGGAATCGAGGGAGAAGCGGCGCGCTCGTACTACGGCGTGTTCGAATGTCTGATTCTGCGCGACCGATCATCACTCACATTCGCTCGTCGCTCTCGCCGTCCGCCAATGGATCCGGTCAACGCATTGCTTTCCTTCCTCTACACACTGCTGGTCCACGACTGTCGCTCGGCACTCGAATCCGTGGGTCTCGATCCCGCAGTCGGCTATCTGCACCGTGATCGACCCGGACGACCAAGTCTCGCACTCGACCTGGTAGAGGAGCTCCGTCCAGTCATCGCCGACCGCCTTGCTCTGTCCATGATCAATCGGCGTCAAATTCTCCCGGGAGATTTCGAGACCGCAGTCAGCGGAGCGGTCAACATGAGCGAGAAAGCTCGCAAGGTATTACTCGTTGCCTACCAAGAACGCAAGCGTGACGAAATCACCCATCCATTCCTCGGTGAGAAGACCACTGTTGGACTCGTTCCATTCTTGCAAGCAACAATAATGGCACGCTGTCTGCGCGGAGATCTAGACGCTTATCCTCCCTTCCTCTGGAAGTAATACAAATCATGCTGATTCTGGTCACCTATGATGTTGCAACTCAGAGCAGCGAGGGGCGACGGCGCCTGCGCCGCATTGCTCGGCATTGCAAAAACTACGGGCAGCGCGTCCAGTATTCCGTCTTCGAATGTCTGGTGGACCCGGCTCAGTGGACCGCCCTTCGGGCGGCCCTCCTCGCCGAGATGGATCCTGCCGAAGACAGCCTTCGGTTCTACCGACTGGGGTCGAACTGGAGACCTCGGATCGAGCATGTGGGGGCCAAGCGATCCTACGACCCCGACGCCCCATTGGTGATGTGATCGGTGCGAACCCGTAGCGGTAGCCACTGACCAAAGCTTTCGCACAATTCGAAAATCATTATATTTCAACGAATTAGACGAGCTATTCCACCCTGGTAATAGCTAGACTCCAACGGCTGGAGCAGGTTCGCACAAAGAGGCGGAATCTGCCAAGAGCCACCAGCAGATATATTCCTGCGGTCGCCCCCCGCACGGGGGGCGCGGATTGAAACTTCTGGAATCGCACATTGGAGACATTGAATGCGGTGTCGCCCCCCGCACGGGGGGCGCGGATTGAAACCGTGAGGCTGTCCAGGATCTCTCCTGCTATGTATGGTCGCCCCCCGCACGGGGGGCGCGGATTGAAACTCCTTTGCCGGCTTGCCGGCGGTTGATGTTGGAGTCGCCCCCCGCACGGGGGGCGCGGATTGAAACATCGCAGTCCGCGCATTTCCTCGCGTCGCTCTTTGTCGCCCCCCGCACGGGGGGCGCGGATTGAAACGCACGCTGGGGCAGGAAAGCCGAAGAGCTCTATGTCGCCCCCCGCACGGGGGGCGCGGATTGAAACTCATCGAACCGGGGGCAAGCCCCCCAAAGGAAAAAGTCGCCCCCCGCACGGGGGGCGCGGATTGAAACATCGTGTTTTTCCTTTGCCGGCGGGCTGCCGGCGTCGCCCCCCGCACGGGGGGCGCGGATTGAAACTGATCAGGATTGACAATCGCTAGCCGACTGCGCGACGTCGCCCCCCGCACGGGGGGCGCGGATTGAAACGAGTGAACGGAACGCCATTCGCGTAGGCAGCCGAGTCGCCCCCCGCACGGGGGGCGCGGATTGAAACTCGTCTGTACGGCGTGCTGGGCAGCCCGTAGGGCAGCGTCGCCCCCCGCACGGGGGGCGCGGATTGAAACTCGTGTACGGGCTGGTCAGCCCGCCCAGCCCAGCGTCGCCCCCCGCACGGGGGGCGCGGATTGAAACAGTGGGGTGCCGCCGCCGCGCAGTCCGCGCAAAGTCGCCCCCCGCACGGGGGGCGCGGATTGAAACCCTCTCTGGTCGCGATCATCGGCAGTCTGCCGCGTCGCCCCCCGCACGGGGGGCGCGGATTGAAACCCCACTTACTGCCACGCTGCCCTACCCCATGCGTCGCCCCCCGCACGGGGGGCGCGGATTGAAACCATATCCGCATCGCATTCCGCGCAGGCCTTCACGG
This sequence comes from Vicinamibacteria bacterium, assembly GCA_963422395.1. Taxonomy (GTDB): domain Bacteria; phylum Acidobacteriota; class Vicinamibacteria; order Marinacidobacterales; family Marinacidobacteraceae. The sequence continues at coordinate 2,536,694 of OY729431.1, forward strand.
TCGCCCCCCGCACGGGGGGCGCGGATTGAAACTATTCCATCCGGACTTGGTCCGACACCGCCTTGAGTCGCCCCCCGCACGGGGGGCGCGGATTGAAACCACTTCCTGCTGACTGCGGCAGTCGGCATCTTGGTCGCCCCCCGCACGGGGGGCGCGGATTGAAACTTTGTCTCCTCCTCGATTTCCGCCCATCGGCGAAGGACGTCGCCCCCCGCACGGGGGGCGCGGATTGAAACTCCTTTGGCGGCCGGCGGCCGCCGTGTTGTTTGAGTCGCCCCCCGCACGGGGGGCGCGGATTGAAACGCTAGGCGGGCGTTGGATTTGCGCCTCCCGCCGCCGGTCGCCCCCCGCACGGGGGGCGCGGATTGAAACGTTGGATGCGGCCCGGACCAAAGCTCCTTGCATGCGTCGCCCCCCGCACGGGGGGCGCGGATTGAAACCTCCTTTCGGCGGCCGGCGGCCTCCGTGTTTGAGTCGCCCCCCGCACGGGGGGCGCGGATTGAAACGGTTGCGATTCGTGGAGTATGTCTGCTCGAATCGGGTCGCCCCCCGCACGGGGGGCGCGGATTGAAACCCTTCATCGCAACCGAACACCGCCCCCGGCGGCGTCGCCCCCCGCACGGGGGGCGCGGATTGAAACCTTTGGCGCCGGGTTAGGCGCCGGTTTGATTCGCGTCGCCCCCCGCACGGGGGGCGCGGATTGAAACCAAGTGCACCTTGCCGGAGTGCTTTGAGGACCTGGGTCGCCCCCCGCACGGGGGGCGCGGATTGAAACTTCCTGGATTCGCGGCGATGATGCCGTGTTTCCTGTCGCCCCCCGCACGGGGGGCGCGGATTGAAACCGCGCGCGTGTCTGTCCCTAGTGGGGACGAGCTGCGTCGCCCCCCGCACGGGGGGCGCGGATTGAAACGCCAAAGCATCGCTGACGCTCGCGAAGCCCGCGGTCGCCCCCCGCACGGAGGGCGCGGATTGAAACTCCATGGATTGGCGCCGAGGAACCGGTGTTCCCGTCGCCCCCCGCGCGGGGGGCGCGGATTGAAACGGGGCACTGAAGAGCGCCGCCCGGATTCTGCCTACCCTACCGAATCGGTGATCCAGCGGAGGTAGTCGGGGTCGCCGGCCCCAGCCCGGCAGGCGAGGAACTCCGGGGTGTCATAGGAGTGGAGAGCGAGGAGGCGCTGCCGGAGGGATTCGAGCCGCTCCCCCGTCGTCTTCATCAGGAGGAGCGCCTCGTCCTCGCGCTCGACCTCGCCGCGCCAGCGATAGACGGACCGGATGGGAGAGAGGATGTTGATGCAGGCGGCAAGACGCTCGCCGACGAGCGCCTCCGCAAGCCGCTCCGCCTCCTTCCGGCCAGGGGCGGTGGTGAGCGCCAGCCAGGTCTCCGGCCCGCTGGACGGGGGACTGGATGCCCTCGCCGGGTCGGCACTCGCCGTGCTGGATCGCCGGGACATCGGAGACCCTGGGGAGTGCAGCTGCTCCGTTGCTTCGAGCGGGGCGCGCCGACGCCTTCAGGCGGCTTCGGCCTGATTCTGCTCTTCCACTTCGGCGCCGAGGGCGGCCGACAGGGTGAAGGTCTCGTGCGCAGCACGCAGTGCGTCGTCCGGAGTCGGGAGAGTCTCCCCGACCCGGTCGATGCCGCTCCGGGCCTGCTGCCAGCACTCCCGCTGCCGGCTCCCATAGGGATCGAAGTAGCGAAGGTTGCCGGCGAACTCCGGACGGGCGGCCTCCAGGGCGCGGCGGATGAAACGGTTGCCGTTCATCGAGCCTTCGACCACATAGAAGGCGCCGAGCGCGGTGCCGGCGGACCACTCGGCCCCTCCGAGCCGCTCCACGAAAGCGGCGACCGCTGCGGAAGGCTTCGGCGCCTCACCATCCGAGAGGCCCTCGAGGTCCTGCGCCAGGCGGGAAGCGTGGGCGGCAGCCGCCCGGCGGAACGCGCTCCATTCGCCTGACTCCTGCGGGAGCCGGGAATGGAGGGCGCTCAAGAGTTCCAGCATCCCCGACTGGAAGGCGGCGAAGGCCGGGCGGGACACCTCGCCGCGGACGAGAGAGCGCTGGAACGCCTGGTTTTCGGCGGCGGCGTGGTCCTCGGCGGTGGCCTGCTTCAGCAGATCGGCGAGGGGAGTCACGGAGGCGCCGTTCGTGCTCGACATCAGGAGAGACGGAAAGCGGACCACGCCGCGGCGGCGGCGATCCCGAGCCAGACGAGACCCTTGACGAGGAAGAAGAGGAAGGCGGCGCCCGCAGCCCGCTTGGCGATCCGAGAGTTACGGAACCTGCCCCACATTCCGGTACCGGATTTCGATTCCATGTCCGGGCAGGCTAGTCGCGCACGGCTCACGGGTCAACGCCAGCTCGGCGCGCGAGCCTGGCTGCCGACATCCTGCGGCCCGCCCTGGGTCAAGCGCCCTGGGTCAACGAACGCGGCGGAACTCGGTGTCGCCGATCCGGAGACCGGCAGGCTTCCCGGCCGCGTCCAGCCGGAAGCTGATCAGCGCCTCGCCGCGCCAGCGGGCGTCCCAGGCGACCCGGAAAGTGTCGAAGTGCCAATGACTGAGCGGTCCTCGGAGGCCCGGACCGTAATCGAGACGGAGGGCCTCGCCGTCCAGACGCACCACCGCAGTGCCGCCGAGTTCGTGCTCGTAGGTCCCACCGTAGGCGGCGGAATCGAGGCTCGGTGCCGTGCCGAGGATCCGGCGGGCGCGCATCTCTTCGAGGGCGGCCGCCTGCGCTTCGGCGAGGCCGTCGTAGAGCGCGAGGAGTTCGGCGCTCCAGTCACGCTCCGGCGATCCGAGCAGCGCGTCGAACGCGCGCAGCATCAGCGCGTGGCGGACCTCCACATGATCGCGGTTCCCGAGGACGAAGACCCCGATCTTCTCGTCGCGGACGAGACCCGCGATCGCCACCATGCCGTCGATGCTCCCGGTGTGGAAATCCACTGCCTGCCCGCCGTAGTCCTGCTGGAACCAGCCGAGCCCGTAGGTCACCCAATGGGGCTTCGTGAGCCGCTCCGTCGGATAGAAGCCCGTCCGGTCCACGAGAGACTGCGGCCGGAACATCTCCTCGACCACCGCTTCGCTCAGAATCCGGGTTCCATCGGCAGCGACTCCGGAGGCGAGGAGCATCCGGAGCCAGAGCGACATCTCCCGGACCGAACTCCACACCGATCCGGCGGCGGCAACGGAGTCCACCGAGGCGTTTTCGATGACCACCGTCTCGCCGTCCACGAGGTGGTGCGGCGAGGCGACATTGGCCCGGCGGCGGGCCAGGGAAAGCAGCGGCGCGGTCCGCTCCATGCCGAGCCGGTCGAAGATGCGGGAGTCCACGAAGTCGTGCCACGGCATTCCCGAGACCCGCTTCACGACCTCGCCGGCGGTCGCGTAGAGCACATTCTGGTACACGAATCCGGAGCGCATCGAGTAGGCCGGCTCGACCTGTCGGAGCCGTTCGAGCATCTCCTCCATGTCGGTCTCCTGTCCGTACCAGAAGACATCGGTATTCGGGAGCCCGCCGCGATGGGTCAGCAGATCGCGCACCGTCATCTCTCGGCTGACCCAGGCGTCCCGAACCGCGAACTCGGGGAGGTGCCGGCGCACCGGATCGTCCCAGGCGAGCTTCCCCTCGTCCACGAGCATGCCGACCGCGGCGGCGGTCATCGCCTTCGTGGTGGAGCCGATCGCGAAGAGGGTGTCGGGGTTCACCGGGTTCGGGCTTCCGAGTTCCAGCACTCCGTAGCCGCGGGCGAAGAGGAGTTCGTCTCCGCGCACCACGGCGACCGCGAGCCCGGTGGCGCCCCAGTCCGAAACCGCCCGGGCCGCATAGTCGTGGAAGGCCTCGGCATCGAAAGCAGCACTGGATTCATGGACAGCACCGGATTCTCGTCCGGTTTCGCTTTCTGGGGGCGGGGAGGCGGGCTTCCTCGCGCCCGGAACCGCCTCGGCGGCGGGCGCGGACCCGAGGAAGATCGCCAGCAGCAGCCGGGGGAACGACGGGAAGCGGATCACGGGGAGCAGCCCTCCTCTCCCGGCAACAGCGGGCGGGCAGCGAGCTGGTAGAGCGTCCCCCGATGGTTCCAGCGGGTCGCGTGGTTCGCGGTGCTGAAGATCTCGAGAAGGCGAGCGGCGGCGACGCCTTCGTGGACGCTGCAGGAAATCCGGGATTCGCCGCCGGTCGGCGGGTCGGGCAATGGCCAGGGAAGCTCGTTCGCCACCGTCGGATCGGCCGGATGCGGGTTCGAGATCATGTACACCTGCAGCCGGTCGCCCTCATAGGGGGCCGCAGCGGCCGTGAGGTCGCCGAGCCGCTGGACGAGTGCCTCGATGGGCGCGGCCCGCGGGTCCGTGTGTCGGACGGCGCCGAACGCCTCGATGGAGACCCGGTGGACGCCGCCGCGCTCTCGCAGGACCACTTGGAGGTTCGGTGCGTCGGCGATGATCGGCCCGGTGCTCGGCTGGGATGTGGAGGATTTCCACCTCGGGAAGCACGGTGGCCGCCGCCGCCGCGGCCACCGAGTCGAGCTCGGCCGCCGCAAGCTGCGTCATCAGGATGTTCGGGAGGATCGGCCCCGGATAGATCTCCAGGATCGGACCTTCCGAGTAGAGGACTCCAGAGACGGTCAGCGCATGCAGCGGAGGACGACCGAGTTGGTACTCGATGGGGATGAATCCGCCCGTCTTTTGCACTTCGAGGAAGATCACGCCGGGATCTTCGGGCAGATCGAACCCCAGGGGACCCGGGACCGGCTTCGGCGGGAGCAGGGTCGCGGGTCCAGGATGGTCGTCCGGTCCGCAGCCGGAGGCGGCGATCATCACCGGCAGCAATGCGGCAACGATCGGCAGCAAACCGGTCATCGACAGACCCCTCGGCAGCCCGTGGAGGAAGCGGCGCGACCCCCGAGACGGATGCCGCTCGCATACCCGGCACGGCCGTGCGGCTTCGTCCAGGGACTGTTCACCGGCCCCGCGCGCGGGCGGAAGGCTCAGAAACCGATCCCATCACCGATCGAATCCCTGATCACTCGAGCGAGCCCGTAGAGCCCCGCCGCGAGCAGGCCTCCGATCGCGGCGAGACGGCCTCCGCTGCGAAGAGCGCTCGATCCGGAGAACAGGCTCGCCGCGGCTCCCGAGCAGAAGAGCGCCAGTACCGCGAGCGCCGACGCGCCGAGGAGGGCCGTCCCCTCCGGGAGCAGGAGAAGCGGGACCAGCGGAATCGCAGCGCCGGCGCCGAAGCTTGCGAAGGAAGCGAGCGCCGACGCCCACGGTGAGCCCAGGTCGTCCGGATTCAGGCCCAGTTCCTCCCGGGTGAGCACATCGAGCGCTTTCGCCGGGTCGTCGATCAGCCGCTTGCCGAGCGTCCGCGCCTGTTCCCGTTCGAAGCCGCGCGCCTCGAAGATGAGCGCCAGCTCCTCGGCCTCGTCGTCCGGATAGAGGCGCAGTTCTTCTTCTTCGAGCGCGATCTGCCGCTCGAACAATTCGACCCGGGAGCGCGCTGCGAAGTATTCCCCGGCGGCCATGGACACCGCACCGGCGAGCATCCCGAAGGCGCCGACGAGCAGCGCGGTGTGCGGTTCGGCACCGAGCCCACCGACCGCGAGCACGAGCGCGGTATTCGACACCAGCCCGTCGCCCAAGCCGAAGACCGCGGCGTGGAGGGCCACCACCCCGCGGGTGTACAGGTGGCGCTGTTCTTCGCCGAGCAGGTGATGGCGGGGTCCGGTCCGCTCGGGGGCGTCGGCCTCCCGTTCCAGCAGCGCTTCGAGGTTCGACGGCGCCGCGCGGTACAGCGAGAGCCCCCGCACCTTGAGCGCGGCGAGCGCGGGAAGGAGCGAGCGCGGGCCGATCCAGCGGACGAGAGCCCCCACCAGCCGCACCCGGAAAGAGGCCTCGTAAGGGCCCGGTGCGGGATCGCCTGCTTCTGCGATCGCCCGCACCCACGCCTGGCTCTGCTCCAGCGCGTCCTCCGAGAGCGCTTCGAAGAGGCGCTGCTTCTCTCCGGTCTCCACTCCGGCGAGCACCCGGTAGAGCCAGGCCGCCTGGACCTCGCTCTCCCAGCTCTCCCGGAGCGACGCGCGGTCAGCCATGCGCCGAAGCCAGATCCTCGATCATCGGACCCACCGGCGAGTCGTCCAGCCAACGGGAGAAGGCTCGGGACGCCCCGCGCACCCAGGCCGAAGGGAACGGAATCACTCCCACCCGAAACGAGCGCAAGCCGGCGCGGAAAGTTCCGTCCTCGACGGAGGGCTGGGAAGCCAGGATCAGGTTCACGAAGCGCTCTCCGAAGAGCGGAGCCGAAAACGGAAACGACGCCCGCACCTCGAGGTTGTCGTCGAGCATCGCCAACTCGAGACGGAGGCCGGGGTCCAATCCGGAGGCCGCCGATACCTCGGGCCAGGCAGCAGCCATCCGGGCCCCCATGAGCGAATCGGCGGAGTGCGATTCGACGGAGAGCGTCCGCCGCTCCGCCTCTGCGGCAGACGCGCCGAGCGGGGCCGCCACCGGAGTCTGGTCGGTGAGCAGCAGGAAGGCGACCGCGACGATGGCGAGCAGGGCAGCGCCGATGGCCGCAACCACCGCGAGCGTGACCAGCGCCGAGCGGAGGCCCCGCGCCAGGATCGTACCGAGCAGCACCCCGGGGAACATGCCGGCGAGCGGAACGAGCAGCGAGAGGAGCTCAGGAACGTCCAACGCCTCTAAAGCCCACCAGGACGTGTCGGCCGAACTCAGGGCGACGAGCACTGTGAGAACCGCCCCGAGCGCGAGCGAAGGGAGGAGGACGAAGAAGAAAACGGCGAGGATGCCGCGCATCCGCGGGAGCGCGAGCGGAACCAGCAGACCGATCGGGGTGAACCAGAGCGCCTGCCGCGCGAGCCCGGAGGTGAGCGAGCCCAGGTCCTGTCCGGGGAAGCCGAGCTCGGGCCCGGCCGAGGACGCGTACCAGCACCAGGCGGCGAGCCCGAGGAGCGCGCCGAGGTTCCTGAACCCGAACCGCGGGGGAGTGGTTTCCACCCGGGAATCCTCCACCACTCAGCGAGAGCGCGCCTCGGTCAGAGCCCGCCAGAAGGGAGGCAGCGTCTCGTCGCGAAGGCGCCGGAACTCCTCGCGGGCCGTATCGAGCCGTTCGCTCAGCAGCGCATGGACCTCGCGCTGCTGATCGGTGGGGTGGAAATCGGCGCCGTCGTGACCGGCGTCGTTCGCAAGCGCCCCGAACCTCCCGTAGAGACGCATCGGCGCGCGGAAGGCATCCTCGCGGGAACCGGTGAGACCAGTGTCGAAAAGCCGTCCTTCCACGGCGATCACGGTGCCTTCGATCTCGGCCGCGCTCTCGAGCAGCGCCTCGAATACCTCATCCCCTCGGTGGCGTTCCCTCAGACCCTCGAGCTCGCGGCGCATCCATTCCAGCTCGTCCACCATCGCCGCCAGCTCGTTCAGCTGCTCTCGGATCGTCATGAGGAATTCGTGTTTCTCGGCGATCTCCGCCAGCGTCCCGGCGGACGCCGGATCCTTTCGGACCTCGAAGGAGACCTCGGCGGAGTGCTCGCCCGCGGTGACCCGGGCGGTGTACCTGCCCGGCGGCGCCAACGGACCGCGGTAGCCGGGGAAGATATCGAGATCCCAAGTACGGATTCGCCGCTCACCGTCTTCGCCGAGCCGCACCCAGTCGAGGTCCGGGGGGCGGGTACGCAGCGTGGCGCGCTCCGCCGCCTCGTACCGGAGATCCCAGTACTCCCGATGGAGGCCGGCCTGCGCCGATCCTTCGAGTTCGCGGATCACCTCGCCGGCAGCGTCGAGGATCTCGATGACCGCGCCCGTCCCTGCCTCCTCGGCGAGCCGCCAGGAGATGCCGGCTCCGTAGGGCGGATTCTGCCCGGTGACGAGGCTCCCGGGCTCCGACTTGATCGCCTGGCGGGGAAGGAAGCGATAGGCCGCCGCGGGCGCGAAGACCCGGAGCGGCTCGGAGGGCGGATCGGCCAGCGCCCGCAACGGGCCGATGTCGTCGAGGATGAAGAAACCGCGTCCGTAGGTCGCCGCCACCAGGTCGTCGAAGCGCTCTTGCACCACGAGGCCGTAGATCGGGGCCGGAGGCATCCCCAGGCGGAGCGAGAACCAGAACTCCCCGTCGTCCAGACTGGCCCAGACCTGGTTGTCGGTCCCGGCGTAGAGCATCCCGGCCCGCTGCGGGTCCTCGCGGACCACATGGACGAAGGAGAAAGGCGACTCGGGGAGGCCGCCGCTGATCCGCTCCCAGCTCGCGCCGAGGTCGCGGGTGCGGAAGATGTGGGGGCGGAAGTCGCCGGACTGGTGGCGGCTGACCGCGAGGTATGCGGTCTCGGGGTCGTGCCGCCCGGGCTCGATGGACTTGACCCAGCCTTCGATGTCGAGCCCGGGGACGTTTGCGCTCACATCGCGCCAGTTCGCACCGCCGTCCTCGGTGAGATGGACTCGGCCGTCCACGCTCCCCGCCCAGAGCTGGCCCCGGGCGAGCGGCGATTCGGCCAGCGCGAAGAGCACCGAGCCGTCGAAGGTGTAGAGGTTGTCCACCGTGACCCCGCCGGAGTCCTGCTGACGCGATTCGTCGTCGGTGGTGAGGTCGGGGCTGATCTGCCGCCACGACTGGCCGCGGTTTCGGCTCTCGTGGACGAACTGGCTGCCGACCCATGTCGTCCCCGGTTCGTTACGCGAGAGCACCATCGGGAAGTTCCAGTGCCAGCGCAACTTCACCTCCACGGGAGCCCAACCGTAGGAAGCTTCCGGCCATACCCGGACATCGCGAGTGTGCCCGGTGCGGTCGTCGTACACCTCGAGGCCACCGTCGTAGCAGCCCGACCAGACGATGTCGTCGTCGGCCGGTTCCGGGGTGGCCCAACCGCTCTCGCAGCCGCCGACCCCCTGCCAGAGACCGAGCGGGATGCCGCCCCCGCTCGTTCGGCTCGGTCCCCGGTAGGAATAGCCGTCCTGGCGATTCCCGTACACCCGGTAGGGGATCCGGTCGTCCACGCTCACCTGGTACATCTGGGCCACCGGGGGGACGATCCGCCGCCAGCTCGCACCCCGGTTCGTCGAGAGGCTGCCGCCGCCGTCGTGGGCGACCAGGATGCGTTCCGGCAGGTAGGGGTCCACCCAGACATCGTGATTGTCGCCTCCGGCGCGGTAGGAGGTCTCGACCAGGCTCCGCCCGCCGTCCACGCTGGTACTGAACAGCACCGAAGCGAAGTAGATCCGGTCCGGATCTCTGGAATCCACCGCGAAGCGGACATAGTAGGGAGCGCGTTCGGCGAGATCGTGGTGGGTGAGCGTGAGCCGCCAGGAGGCGCCGCCGTCGTCGGAGCGGTAGAAGCCGGGACTTTCGTCTTCGATCAGCGCGTACCAGCGATCCGGGTCGCTCGGGGCGATCCCGACTGCGATCTTTCCGACCTCGTGCTCCTCCCCACCGGGAAGCGCCGCGATCCGCTCCCAGGTGTCTCCGCCGTCGAGGCTTCGGTACGCCCCGCTGCCCGGCCCGCCGCTCGAGAGCCCCCCGGTATCGATCTGGAGTTGCCACATCCCGGCGAGCAAGCGCCGCGGGTGGCGAAGATCCAGCGCCAGATCGGAGCACCCGGTGTTCTCGTCCACGAAGAGCACGAGCTCCCACGAATCCCCGCCGTCGGTCGTGCGATAGACCCCGCGCTCGGGCTGGGGCGCGTAGGAGTGGCCCAGCGCGCAGGCGTACACCAGGTCCGGGTCGCCGGGGTGGACGAGGATGCGCGCGATCCGCCCGCTGGCTTCGAGCCCACGATGGTGGAACGACCGGCCGCCGTCGGTCGAGCGGTAGATCCCGTTCCCCATGGCGAGCGCCGGACGGATGATGAAAGTCTCGCCGGTCCCCGCCCAGACCTGCGCCGGATCCGAGGGCGACACCGCGAGCGCGCTGATCGAGGCGGCGTCCTGGTCGTCGAAGACCGGCTTCCAGCTCGTTCCACCGTCGTCCGTCCTCCAGATCCCTCCCGAAGCCGCCCCGAAAAACGCCACTTCGGGGTTTCCCCACTCCCCGACCGCCGCGCTGAGTCGGTTTCCGTCCGGCCCGATCGTCCGCCACTTCAGGGCGGGCGCGGTCTCTTCGCTGATCGGCGGTTGGGCAAATCCGGGGGCGGCGAGCAGCGGGACGAGGAAAAGGATGAGCAGGCAGGCAGCGCGCATGGCCGAACGGTAGCAGTCCGTTCCCCGGACGGTGCTCTCGCGGGTTCCCGGCGAGTACGATGGGCCAGCAGCAGGAAACCTGCTGGAGGAGGAGAACACGATGCCTCGATACTCGACGCTTCCTCTCTTTGCCGCGGCCTGCCTCTCGGCGGCGGCCGTCTCGGCACAACCCGCCTACGACCTGCTGCTCACCGGCGGCTGGGTGTTCGACGGCAGCGGAAACCCGGCAGTCCGCGCGGATGTCGGAATTCGGGGCGATGAAGTGGCGGCGGTCGGCCGGTTGGCGGGAAGACCCGGCCACCGGGCGGCACGCACCATCGCGGTGGACGGACTCTTCCTCGCTCCGGGGTGGGTGGACCTGCACTCGCACGCCGACCGGTCGCTGGTCGGCGACGATCTGGAAGCGCGCAAGGCGTTGAATCTGGTGGCTCAGGGGATCACCACGGTGGTTCTGGGCGCCGACGGGCGGAATCCGATCTGGCCGATTCGGGACGAGATCGCCGCCTACCAGAGCCGTGGGATCGGACTGAATGTGGTCCCGGTAGTGGGACATTCGACGGTGCGGCTCGAAGTGATGGGCGCGGACCACGAACGCCCCGCCGCCGCGGACGAGGTCGCCCGGATGGCGGAGTTGGTCCGGGAAGGCATGGAGGACGGAGCCTGGGGCCTCGGCGCCGGCCCCGAGTACCGCCCGGCCCGTTTCTCCGAGACCAGCGAGATCGTCGCTCTGGCCCAGGTGGTCGCCGAGTACGACGGCTTCTACTACTCCCACCAGCGCAGCCAGTCGCCGATGCCCCGCTGGCAAGTACCGAGTATCGTGGATGGGCCGACCCTCACCGGGACCGAAGGGATGGCCGAGACCATCCACATCGGGCGCGAGACGGGGATCCGGGTGGTGGGGACCCACATCAAGGCGAAGGGACCGTCGAGCTGGGGCCAAGCGGCGAAGGATGTGCAGGCGATCCGGGAGGCCCGGCGGCAGGGGGTGCAGGTCTATCTCGATCAATACCCCTTCGAAACCTTCGGCGGCGGGCCGGTCGGGGTGATCCCGGTCTGGGGATTCGCGCCGCCGGGGACCGACCGTTCCGGCGGGCTGGACGATCCGAAGTGGCGGACCCCGGGTCTCCTGAACCTCGAAAACCTCGAAGCGAACCTGGCCGACGAGGCGATCCGCACCGAACTGCTCCACGATCTGGAACAGCAGCTCGACCTCTTCGGGGGCGCCGACCGGCTGGTCATCGTCCTTTTTCCGGAGGAACCCTCGCTGGTGGGGCGGACGGTCGCGGCCGTCTCGGCGGACGCCGGCAAGAGCGTCACCGAGACCCTGATCGACTTCGCCCGCACCGGGAATCAGGAACTGCTCCATGGGGTGCTGATCCGCCCGATCGCCGGACACCGTTTCGATGTGGAGACCTACATGGTCCAGGACTACACCGCGACCTCCACCGACGCCGGGGTCGCGCTCGAGGCCGCTCCCGGACGCCATCCCCGTTACTGGGGGACCTACCCGCGGAAGATCGCCCACTATGTCCGCGAGCGCGGGATCATCAGCCTCCCCTTCATGATTCGATCCTCGACGAGCCTCCCGGCAGCCATCGTGGGGCTGACCGATCGGGGATGCCTCCGGGTCGGCTGCAAGGCCGACCTCGTGGCCTTCGACTACGAACGGGTCGAGGACCGCGCGACGATCCTCGATCCGGCCGCCGCTCCGACGGGCATCCCATGGGTGCTGGTGGGCGGTGAGGTCGCCATCGAGAACGGCCGAGCCACCGGCGCGCTGGCCGGAGTCGTCATCCGCCGCGGCGGCTGAACTCGGCCATCATTCCCCGACCAGCGGCGGTGCACCGCATGAGCCGCCGGATCCAGCGGCGGTTTCGGCAGTCGGATTGTGATGATCTGAAGCGCCGCTTGAATATTACATGATAATCTGCAGCATGTGTATGACAGACGCTTGGACCTCCCACCTCCCGGAGCGCGCACCTTCTTCCTCTGGGGGCCGCGGCAGGTCGGCAAGACCACATTGCTGCGGCGAAGCTATCCCGAAGCCCGCTGGGTGGACTTGCTGAAGGCCGACGAGTTCCGACGATACGCGACCCGGCCCGAGGCCCTGCGGTTGTCGCTGCAGGCGGAGGGCGCCGACCCGGCCCGGCAGGTGGTGGTGGATGAAGTGCTCAAGGTTCCCGCGCTGCTCGACGAAGTGCACTGGATGGTCGAGAACCTCGGGCTCCGCTTCGCGCTTTGCGCCTCGAGCGCTCGCAAGGTGCGTCGCCGCACCGCCGGGCTCCTCGGCGGGCGGGCGGTGCGACACGAGCTGCGCGGCCTCACTGCGGTAGAACTAGGCGGCGATTTCGATCTCCGGCGCATGGTGAACCACGGATTTCTGCCCCGCGTGCATCAGGACCCCGAGCCCGTGCTGCTGGTCGAGTCGTACATCGCCGACTATCTCAAGGAAGAAGTCGCTGCCGAGGGACTGGTTCGCAACCTGCCGGCTTTCGCGGACTTCCTCGAGGCCGCCGCGATCGCGGACACCGAGATGGTCAACTTCTCGAATGTGGCGCAGGACTGCGGTGTGAGCAGCCAGACGGCGAAGGCGTACTACGGCATTCTCGAAGACACCCTGCTCGGGCGGTGGCTTCCGGCCTTCCGGAAACGCCCGAAGCGGCGCGTGCTGCGCGCTCCCAAGTTCTATTTCGCCGATGTCGGCGTCGTGAATCGGCTCGCGCGCCGCGGCGCGATAGAGCCGGGTTCCGAACTCTTCGGAAAGGCGTTCGAGAACTGGGTCTTCCACGAACTGGACGCGAGCCTGAGCTATGGGGGTTCGCCCGAGCGGCTCTCCTATTGGCGCCTCGCTGGCGGGACGGAAGTGGACTTCATCGTCGGCGACATGCGAATCGCCATCGAGGCCAAGGCGGCAGCGCGTGTCGGCTCCCGCCATTTGAAAGGGTTGCGGGCACTCGCCGAGGACCATCCCGAGGTTCGGCGCCGCATCGCCGTCTGCCTCGAACCGCAGGCGCTCGTGACCGACGACGGCATCGATATCCTGCCGGTGGCCGACTTCCTCGAAAGCCTCGGGAACGGCGACCTGCTGGGGCAGACCGTCCGGTAGCAGTCCGTGGATGAAATGGCGCGCGCCCTCGTCCACGGACTGCCAGTTTCGAAATTCCGAGGATCGTTTCGAGAAGATGTCTGCAGACTATCCCGGCACGGCCGTCACGATCGAGGTCAATACCTCGGACACAGCTCGCTATGTCGTCGCACGGGAGGGGCCGGTCCCGGATGATTTGCCACGGAGAAGGGCGTGATCCGATCCATGTCGAAGCCGATCGTCGTTCCGGTCCATGACTTCATAGGTGGGCCGCTGCGGAAGATGGCGAGCATCTCTACGAGAAGATCGTTCCGCTCCTCGCTCAGGAAACGCTGGTGGTGCTCTCGTTCGAGGATGTGGAAATCATCATTTCTGCTTTCCTGAACGCTTCCGTAGGGCGTCTCTACGGCGAGTTTCCCGAAGAGACTATTCGGAAATTCCTTTCTTACGAGGGTCTGCAGAAGGATGATCTGGATATGCTGAAACGAGTCGTGGACAATGCGAAGAAATACTTCAGCAATCCACTCGACTACGACCGGGCGTGGACAGAGGAGATCGGGCCGGAGGATGAGGAGCCGGATGTGTCATGAAGAACAGGATACATGACATCCAAGATTACGAATTCCTCCCTGAATTTCTCTTTCTGTTCGACACGAATGTATGGATGTATATCCACGATATTTCCTCACCGACGAACAAAGCGCGGCACGCGGCCTCTGCGGCAAGCCGATGAGCGAAGCGATCAGCCCGCCGTACCCCGCACCCGGCACGGCAGTGTGGTACGGCTTCGGGAGGAAACGGCAGGCGGCCTCATCAACCTCGCGGAAGCTCTCGATCCGATAACCGCGCGTTTCGCGACCCGCGCGATGCTCCAGCTACCGCCACGCTCGGGCGGCCCGGGGGCGGGCGCGCAGGGCGCCCGCCCGGGTCTTGGAAGATCAGAAAGAGTAGCGGACCGCCAGCTCGATCTGGCGGGAAGGCGCGTTGATGTTCGCCGCCAGCGAGTTCTCGTTGTTGCCGAAGCTGGCTGACCGCAGGTTGCCGTTCGGGACATCGAAGTTCACCCGATCGAAGGCATTCAGCACCTGGAAGACCAGTTCGATCCCGTGGGTCCCGGAAAGGTAGAAATTCTTCGAGGCGCGGAAATCCACATTCAGGAAAGGCGAGCAGGTGAAGGATCCCACCGGGGCCCGACCGGTGGACTCGCGGTACGAGTTCGCCAGGCCGAGGTCCAGATTGCGGCATCCATAGGCGTTGGCGGCGGTGAAGCCCGGCGCGAGGTCCCCGGAGTAGCCGTCGCCGTTCAGGTTCGTTCCCGAGTTCACCAGCACCGGAAGCGGTGAGCGGTAGTCGAGGATCGTCGAAACCCGGATGTCTCCCGGCAGCACGAGGATGCCGCTGCTCACCAGCCGGTGCCGCCGGTCGGTGCCGCCCGGGTGGGTCGCCCACGCGTACCCCGGAAAGCTGCTGTCCCAGCTCGAGGGCTCGGTGTTCCGGGTCCAGAGTTCGGTGGTCTCGGTCTTGGCGAGCGTATAGCTGACGAGGAACTGCCAGCCGTCCGCATAGCGCTTCTCGAACTTGGCGTAGAACGCCTGGTAGTCGTGATCGAGGATCGAATAGGAGGCGTTCACCCGGTTGAACTGGGGCCAGGGCCGCACGCCGTCCACCGGGTAGTTGATGTTCACGTTCCGCATCGCGTCGGCGCGGGTGGCCACCCGGGTCAGGTCGAGGGAGAGCGCCATGTCGTCCCGCAACTGATGCGCGAGCCCGAGGTTGAAGTGGTGGGCGTAGGGCTGCTGGTAGCCGTTGTCGAGAGTCGTGATGTTCGGCGGCGCCGTGGAGAGGAACTCCTCGCGCGAACGGCCGCCGAGCGGGTCGAGGAAGTCGGGGTCGTCGATGATGATCGTCTGCCCCTGGTGCCACCAGCGTTCGCCGAAGTTGGTGAGGGTGCGGATGTTCTCGAAGAACTTGCCGTAGCCGCCCTTCACCGTGGTGCGTCCGGTGCCGTCGCCCGAGAGGTCGTACACGAAGCCGATCCGCGGGCCCCAGTTGTTCCGGTCGCCCCTGGCGTCGGCACCCTCGTGGAACGGGATCGGCAGCGGGAACCGGATGTCCCGGATGTCCTCGTTGAAGGTTCCCACCTGCAGGTCGTAGCGGAGCCCCAGGTTCAGGGTGAGGCGGTCGGTGCTCCAGTCGTCCTGGGTATAGATCGAGAAGTGGTGCACCGGCACCCGGTCGTAGCGCGGCTGGGTCTGCGTGTACTGGATCGGGTGGGTTTCGGGATCGTTCGGATCGAACGCCTCGTCGGTGTCGAAGGTGAATCGGCCCGAGTAGTTGCCCACGCTGTCCGCCGCGAAATCGATCCAGTTGTAGTCCACACCGAACTTGATCTGGTGATCCCCGCCGAACCCCTGCTGGAAGAGGGTGAAGTCGTCCTTGAACTGCCAGCGGGTCTCGGGGCCCATTTGGTCGTTGCAGGATCCGGTGCGCAGGGTGGGCCGCCGAATGTTCATTTCACAGAGGGCGAGGCGCTCGGAGTTGAAATCGCCGGGATCCCAGGAACCGTGGGAGAACGCCTCGCTGACTTCGTACTTCGAGAAGGCGCGCTGGAAGCGGAACTCGTTCAGCGAGTTCGCGCCGGTCACCGAAGTGACTCCGAATACCTCGGCGTTCCGCGGCACCGCGAAGTCGAAACCGTCCACGGTGATCCCCCGCGCGTTCAGATTCGGGCGGTACTCGTTCTCCCAGGCTACCCGCAGCCAGATCGAATGGTCTTCGTTCAGCTGGTGGTTCAACCGGCCGAGCCACATGTAGCGCCACTCGTCCTTCGGGAAGGTTCCCTCGACCTCGGGGAATACGCCGCCGTTCGAGATCGTGTAGAACAGCTCCTCGTCGGTGCGCTCGAACGCGAAGAAGAAGTGGGTCCGATCCTCCACGATGGGGCCGCCGAACGAGCCGCCGTACTGGTAGCGGCGGTAGTCGGGCTTTTCCCGGCCGGCTTCGCGGTCCTGGTGGGTGAGCGCGGTGAGCGCCTTGTCGCGGAAGAACACGAAGGCGCTGCCCGCGAGGTCGTTCGTGCCCGACTTCGTCACCACCGTCATCAGCCCGCCGGTGGCGAGGCCGTACTCCGCCTTGAAGTTGCTGGTGGTGACCTGGAACTCGCCGATGGCGTCCATCGGGAAGTTCTGACGCGCCTCACCCATCTCGGCCCAGGTGTTGTTCACCCCGTCCACGATGAAGGCGTTCGCGTAGTAGCGGCCGCCGGCGCCCATGTTCACATTGCCCCGGTAGTAGAACCCGCGGATCGCGTCCTGGCTGGTGCCCGGAGTGAGCAGGGCGAGGTCCACCCAGCGCCGCGAGGCCACCGGGAGGTCCTGGATCTGGAGATCGGACACCGAAGTCGAGATGTCGGAGCGCCGGGTGTCGAGCAGCGGCGCGGCCCCGGTCACGGTGACCATCTCCTCGACCTGGGCCAGCGCGAGCTCCATGTCCATGACGATCGTCTGCTGGATGCTCAGGATCACCCCGGTGGCCTGCACCGTGGAGAACCCGCTCAGTTCGGCAGTGACCGTGTAGGGCCCCGGGAGCAGCGCCGGCAGGCGGTAACCGCCTCCGGCGTCCGCGACCGAAGAGCGGAAGACGCCGGTCTCCTCGTTCGTCGCGGTCACGGCGGCGCCGGGCAGGACCGCGCCGGTCGCGTCCACCACCGTCCCTTCGATCTGCCCGTACTGGGCAAAAGCCGGAACGGCGAAGAAGAAGAGGGCGGCCGCCAGGACGGCCGCCCCCGAACAGACCCGAGCGCCCGGAGTTCTCCCGGACTCGGCGGACTCGTCTGGTCTGCGGGATGTCGTCGTGTTGGCCATCTTGGCGGCCCTCCTTCGAGAGCGAGTGGAAGACGCCCGGCTGCGCTGCCGGACGAAGAGCAGAGAGAGGAAGAAAGACGCCAGGAAGCGCCGCCGCGGCCCCCGGGACTACTCGGCGCGGAACCCGGCGGTCAGCACGGTTTCGCCCCAGGCGAAGTGGAGCTCGCCGTCGTGATCTCCGCTGGCGCCGATGGAAACGGTGAACTGCTCGGCGGCCTCGCCGCTGCCGACTCCCATGGGGATCTCGGCCACATCCAGGGAGGCATCGTGATCGGTGCCCCACTGCCCGGTCTGGGAATTCACCAGGAGCACCCAGCCGTCTCCCGATTTCCGCGCGAAGAGGCTGTACGAGCCGGCGCTCACCGAGGTGCCGCCGAATTGGAGATCGGCGCCGCTCACGGTGAGGGTGGTGGCCTGGTCGGCGCCGAGCCGCCAGACCATCCCGTCGGCGGCCTGACCGAGCATGTCGCGGCCTTTCAGGCTCGGACGCCCGTAGTCGATGGAGATCGACGCCTCACCGACGGTGGCTTCGGCGGTTCCGCGCGGGCTCTGGGCGAGAGCCGCCGGGGCGGCCAGCAGAACTCCGGCGAGGATGCCGGCGAAATAGTGAATCTTCATGGGGAAAACTCCTTGGTAGGGGGCAGATGAAGTTGTCAGGGACCGGTCAGACGGTCATGGGAATCGGTTCGGCGTCCGGACTTCGGAGCGCGGCGCCGGATGCCGATGACGCGCCCCTGCTCGGCGGGCCGCGGGAAGTCTCCCTGGCGCCGGGTCAGCTCGGCGAGCAGCGCGGAGAACTGCGCCGGCATCGGGGTGGAGCGGCGGGTCCGCATGTCCACATAGCAGCCGATGTGCTCGCAGGTGGCGGCCTGAACCGGTTCGCTGCCGGGACGCTCGGGCGCACCGAAGAGACGCAGGAAAGCGTGGACCAGTTTCTCGCTGTAGTCGAGCAGTTGGTAGCTGACGAAGAAAGCGCGTCCGGGGTGCAGCTCATTCTGATAGACCACATGGTCTTCCAGCGCGAATGTCGAACCGCGGTCGTTGTCGTTGTCCCACAGCCCGATGCTGGAAAGCATGTGTTGGGTAGCCTGATCGAAAGCCCGCCGATAGTACACGACATTCATGTGCCCGTTCCGGTCGGTCCAGTCGGGAGCCACCACTCCCTGGTAGATGCGGAAACCGCGTTCGGGATCGAACGACAGATCGGAGGGGAAGCGGAACGGCACGCGGCGCAGCGGGAACACTAGCCGGGCGGTTCCGCCCGATCGCTTCTGGTCGAGGGCGTTCGGCCCGGCGCTTCACCGTCCCTGCCCAGCCGATCCGGACATCCCGTGCCGGCATCGTCACAAACCAGCCCGTACCGCCAGCCGTACAAGTCAGAATGCTGCGACGAACGGAGGTTCCTCCCCATGCACTCTCGCTTCGCCTCTTCCACTCCACCTTCCCGGCCGTCTCTCAGGCCATCTTCCCCGCCGCCCCGCCGGGGGCTCTCCCCCAGAGTGCTCGCTGCAGCAGCGATGCTCGCCGCGGGGGCGCTCGCCGCCGGTTGCGCGGCTCCCGCCGCCTGGCCGACGCCGCCCGAGACGCGGGTCGAGGTGGTCACCGATACCCTCCACGGGGTCGAAATCGCGGACCCCTACCGCTGGCTCGAGGACCAGGACCGCCCGGAGACCCGCGCATTCCTCGAGGCGCAGAACGAGTACGCCCGCCGGGTGGTGTCCGACGCCGCGCTCGAATCTCGGATCGCAGTCCGCCTCCGGGAGCTGATGGAGGTCGCGGCAGTCTCCGCGCCGCGGCCGGCCGGCGAACACGAAATCTTCACCCTGCGCCGGCCCGGCGAATCCCAGGCCCGCATCTACCGGCGTCCGCAGGCGGCGGATGCAGCGGGAGCCGGCCGGCGGCCGGATCCGGACGGCGAGTACGAGCTGCTACTGGATCCCGCGGAACTCGGCTTCGACGAGTTCGCGAGCCTCGACCTCGTGGATGTATCGCCCGACGGGTCGCTGCTGCTCTACCGGATCCGGGACGGCGGGCTCGACGAGATCAGCGTCCGCCTCTTCGATCTCGAAACCGGAGAACACCGGCCCGACCGCCTGCCCGAAGCCCTCTACGGCAGGATCGCTTTCGACGGCAGCGGCGGCGGCTTCCACTATGTCCACCGCTCCCGCGAGGACGGGCCGCGGGTTCGACACCACCGCATCGGAACTTCGAGGGAAGCGGACCGCGAGCTCTTCGGCGCGGGATACGGACCGGAGACCTTCTTGCAGTTCCAGGAACTCGACGAAGGACAGCTGTTGCTCCTCGGAGTCCAGCACGGCTGGATGCGGAACGAAATCTTCGTGATGGAGATGGACACCGGCGAGGTACACCCGGTGCTCGAAGGCAGGAGGGCGCACGCCGCCGCCCGCCCGGACGACGGACGACTGCTCCTGCTGACGAATCTCGACGCGCCCCGCTACCGATTGCTCGAGATCCCCATCCGGGGAGTGGATCCCTCCCGATGGTCGGACCGCTCGCGCTGGATCGAACGGATCCCCGAGCAGGACCACCTGCTCCGCGGCTACACCCTCATCGGCGGACGCATCTATGCGAACCTGCTGGCGGAGGTCAGCTCGCGGATCCTCGTCTTCGAGCCAGGGGACGGGGAGAACGCGCCGCTCCGGCGCGTGGGGGAAGTGCCCCTGCCCGCGCACCACACCGCATCGCTCGAAAAGGCGGGCGGAGACGGCGCGAGCGCGGTGCTGACGCTCTCCTCCTTCACCACCCCGGAAACCCGTTACCACCTCGACCTCGAAAATCTCGGGGAGAGTTTCGGAGAAACCTTCGGGGGCGAGCCGATCGAGCCGCCCCGCCCCGAGTACGACGGAGAGGACATCCTGGTGGAGCAAGTCTGGTTCCGCTCCCGAGACGGCACCGAGGCGCCGATGTATCTGGTGCGGCGGAGAGACCTCGAACCGGACGGGCAGCTGCCGACGCTGCTCCACGGCTACGGCGGCTTCAACGCGAGCCTCACGCCCGCTTTCCGCCCCCAGGCGGCGGTCTGGGTCGAGGCGGGAGGGGTGTTCGCGGTGGCGACCCTCCGGGGCGGCGGCGAGTTCGGTGAGGCATGGCACCGCGGTGGAATGCTCGAGAACAAACAGAATGTCTTCGACGACTTCATCGCCGCCGCCGAGTGGCTGATCGAAAACGGAATCACGAACCCCGACCGGCTGGCGATCACCGGGGCGAGCAACGGCGGCCTGTTGGTCGCGAGCGCCTTCACCCAGCGGCCCGACCTCTACCGCGCGGTGTTCTGCGGCTTCCCCGACCTCGACATGGTGCGGTTCTTCACCTTCACCGAGACGAACAACCTGCCGGCGCTGCTCGAATACGGAAACGCCGGCATCGCGGAGCAGTTCGAATTCCTCCGCAGGTATTCCCCCTACCAGGCGGTGCGCGACGGAACCGACTATCCGGCGGTGATGTTCACCCAGGGCGATCTCGACACCCGGGTGCCGCCCCTCCAGGCCCGCAAGATGACGGCGCGGATGCAGGCGGCGACTGCTTCCGGGCTGCCGGTGATCCTCCGCGATCACCCGCGGGCCGGACATGCGGGCGGAAGGCGGCGGGTCGAGGACCGGGCGATGGAGACCGCGTTCCTGATGATGCAGCTCGGGCTCTCCTACGGAGCGGGCGATCCGCGGTGACGGCCCGGGATTCGAGCGGTTGCTGACGCCTGCCGCGGAGGGGCCGTCCAACCGCCCTCGGGGCGGTCGAACCAGACATGGACCTGGCCGGTGCCGATGGCGCTCTCGTAGCGGGAGAACATCCGGCCGCGAGCGGCGCAGTCGGCCCCGCCGACGGCGGCGACCGCCATCAGGTAGTGGCCGAAGCGTCCCTCGGGGGCGAAGCGCGCGTAGTCGTCCATCGCCTCGATGATCCGACGGTGGCCGCCGGCGAGCATCCAGCCGAGGCGTATTCCATCGGCGGCGCGGGCCTCCGGAGTGCGGAGATTCCTCGGGTCGGAGGCCTCGCGGCGGGGAATTTCCCGGAGCGGCCAGAACCGGTGGCTCATCCCGCCCGAAGCGAGGAGCACGGCCCGGCGCCCCGTCTCCTCCACCGCCTCGCCGATCGCGCGGCCCATTGCGAGGAAGTCGGGAGTGGTCCCGGTCTGCGCGCAGCTGACCGAAACCACCCGCTCGCCCCGATGGAGGTAGTGGAGCAGGTTCGTCGTCGGATAGTGGATGGGGAGGTCGGGGTCCGCGGAGGCATGGGCGGGCTGGCCGGCGCGCCCGGCGGCGGTTTCGGCGGCGCGGGCGAGTTCGGGATCGCCGGGGAAGTCGTAGGGCAGGCCGTGCATCCCGCGCGGCAGCTCGTCCGAGGTGTACCGCCCCGAGCGGCGCTCGTGCGCCGAGAGGAGGTGCTCCACCGTGCTCGCCCAGTGGGTGTCGAAGACGACGAGCGTCTCGGGGGCCAGCGGATCGAGCGCTTCGGTGCGCAGCCGGTGGAGGCCGGGAACGAGGCTGATCTCCTCCCCCTCGTTCAGCGCCCGGCGTTCCGCTTCGGGCAGCATGATCGTCGGGACATGGGAGACGAGTCCGAAGCCGACGACCGCCATCGGGTCACTCCCCGCCTTCGGCGAGCGTCCGGCCGCCGCGGAAAGTGAAGCCGACCCGCCGCCAGCAGCCGCCGAGGATCTCTCGCGGGGCGAGCGCTTCGAGCTCTTCGGTCGGCGAAGGAAAGACCCGGAGCTCGGCGGTTCCGGTGAAGGCGGTTTCGAGCTCCACATCCTCGGAAGCGACGGAGACCAGCTCGTGGAGCGCGTCGCCGCCGCCGGCCTCGACCCGGGGCAGCAGGCGGTGGTGCAGCATCGGGTGCGCATTCACGAATCCGGCCGCCGCCGCCTCTCCGGTGATCGTGAAACCCGCCTCCATCAGCCGCCGCGACCCGGCGGCCAGCGTGGCCCCGAACTGCCCCCCGGGCGCGAGCCGAGGTCCCGCCCGGCCGATCAGGGCGGGCCGGGTCATCCAGATATCGCCGAGCTTCTTGGGGTAGCCCTGGAAGTGGCCGCGGGCGAGCGAAGCGTCGCTGTCCACCCAGATGAAGACGCACCGCGACCAGTCGCGGTCCCCGAAGCGGCAGCGGACCACCAGCAGGCATTCCTTGTATTGGGCGCGCACCGGGTCGAGCAGCTCTTCGCCGGATTCGCTGGCGCACTGCCATTCCGCCCAGATGGCGGCCACCGCGTCGGGACGGTCGGCGACCGGATGGAGCGGCGGAGGCAGGAGCGCCGCCACCGCGCCGGGTTCGGCGAGATACTCGATGGTGAGCATCTCTCCCGAATAGTGCCAGGGGGGAGAAGGAACGAGCGAGGCGCGGCCCGAAGGCGTGCGGGGAAAGAGAAATCCGGCGGCCAACTCAGACGCCCCAGAAGACGCGCACCTTCACCGGGCCGCGGAGCGGTGGCGCCGCTCAGAGATACGGCAGGTACTCACGCTTCTCCCAGTCGGTGGTGTGCGCGCGGAAGCGCTCCCACTCGGCGCGCTTCACCGCGGCCTGCATGCGGACGAAGTCCGCGCCGAAGGCGGCGACGAGATCCGGATCCGCTTCGAGATCGTCGAGGGCGCGGGGAAGATCCGCAGCGACGGTGACCGAAGCGGACGAGCGCTCGAGGCAGTCCTCGGTCTCCTCCGGCGGCGGCGCGTCGCCGCGTTCGATCCCGAGCCGCGCGCCGATGAGGGTCGCGGCGACCGCGAGGTGCGGGCCGCAGGCGCCGTCGGCGAGACGGTGTTCGATCCGCGCCCCCTCGCCGCGTTCTCGGGGAATCCGCACCGTGCAGCCCCGGTGGTCGTGTCCCCAATTCGCCCAGTAGCCGCTCATCTGCCCCGGACGGAGCCGCTTGTAGGCGTTCACCGTGGGAGCGACCACGCCGGCGAGCCCGCGGTGGTGCCGGAGCAGCCCGGCGACCGCCGCCCAGGCCGGCTGCGCCAAGCCCGCCTCCCCTCCGGGATCGTCGAAGAGATTCGTTCCGTCCCGCTCGAGACTCAGGTTCACATGGAGCCCCGAACCGCCCCGGTCGCTGAAGGGTTTGCCCAAGAAGGTGAGGGCGAAGCCCTTCGCTGCCGCGACCTCTCGGGCGAGCAGTTTGAAGAGGAACGCCTCGTCGGCGGCGGCGAGAGCGTCCTTCTTCCCGAGGGTCAGCTCGAACTGGCCGTCGTCGTATTCGCTGTGGAAGGACTCGACCGGAATCCCGGCACCCCCGGCGGCGTCCAGCACCGCCTCGAGGACTCCACCGGGGTCCATGAGCGGGCCCGCACCGTACACATGGGAACCCGGAGTGTGGATCGGGGCGAAGCCGCCGGCGGCGTCGGGTTCGAGCAGGAACGCCTCGAGCTCGATCCCGACGAGCGGACGGCCGCCGGGAAGCCCCGCGATCGCCCGGCGGAGGATCTGACGCGGAGAGCGTTCGAGGGGCTTGCCTCGGTGCTCGAGGTCGGCCACCACCACCTCCGCGCCGCCGCTCCAGCCCCGCCGAACCCGAGCCGGGTCGAAGACGGCGCGCATGTCCGGCAGGCCCTCGTGGAGGCCGGATCCTCGATACGGCTGCATCTCGCGGTCGAAACCGAGCGCGAAGGTGGCGAGGCAGTGGCCGGTGGCGGCGGCCTTGGGCAGCAGCAACTTGCCGCGGGCGAGCCCGAGGTGATCCGGCCAGAGCGCCCGGATGCGGCGGACGGGGGTCTCCGGCATAGGCACCGGTTGTATCACGCCTGCCCCGGGAAGATGCCGCAGCAGGGATCGGCGCTTCCGGGTCGGCGCGGATACCGGGACCGCGGCGCGGCCGGCCGTCCCGAAATTCGGCGAGCCTACTCGCCCAGGTGGCGCTCGAAGAAGGCGGCGCTCCGCCGGAACACTTCCAGCCAGCTCGCCTGGCGGAGGAAACCGTGGACCTCGTCGGGGAGGATCAGAAGTTCGTGCTCGACGCCGAGCTCGCGGAGTTTCTCGACGAGTTCGACGGTTTCGGCGAAGGGCACATTCCGGTCGTCATCGCCGTGGACGAGCAGCACCGGAGAGCGCCAGCCGGAAACCGAGGCGAGAGGGGAGGACTCGAAGGCGAGGCGCTGCTGCTCCGGGTGGTGGTCGGGTTCGTATTCGGGGAGGAAGCCCTGGATGGTGCGGTTCCAGTCGTGGACGCCGTGGATGTCCACGCCGGCAGCGAAGAGGTCCGACGCCCGGGAGAGGCCCATCGCGGTGAGATACCCGCCGTAGGAGCCGCCCCAGAGCCCGATCCGACTCTCGTCCACGCCGGGCAGGTCGGCGAGCGCACGGCCCGCACCGAGGACATCCCGATGCTCGGCGGCCCCGCTCGCGCCGTAGTTCTCCGCCTCCCGGAACTCCATGCCGTAGCCGGTGCCGCTTCGGTAGTTCACCGAGAGCACGGTGAAACCGCGGCTCGCCAGGTACTGGTGGAAGGCATAACAGTTCGAGTAGTAGCCCATGTAGTGCCAGCCGAGCAGCATCTGCCGCCGCGAACCGCCGTGGAGGAACAGGACCCCCGGCCCCGGGGAATCGCCGCCCGCCGCCGGGCGGAAGAGCTGCCCGCGGATCTCCATGCCGTCGGCGGAGGGGAAGACGACCGCTTCCGGCTCGACGAGATGTTCGAGCGGGAAGTCCACCGGAAAGGCGTCCGGAGCGAGCGGCCGCGCTTCACCGCTGCCGAGCCGGACCATCGGCTGCAGCGGGCGCCGGCCGTCGCCGCCCAGCCAGGCGATCCCGCCCTCGACCGCCGCCGGCAGGGTCTCGATGCCCGATCCCGAGGTGAGCGGTTCGGCGGCAGCGGCCCCGGGAGCGGCGCGAAAGAGGTGGCGGCGGTCTGGATCGTCCTGGTTCGAGGCCAGGAGCAGCCCGCCCCTCCCGTCCGGGACTGCGTACTCGACCTCGAAGGGGCCCGAGGTCAGCGCTTCGGGGGTCCCGCCGCCGGATGCGGGAACGGCGTGGAAGTGGCGGTAACCGTCCCGCTCCCAGGGAAACAGGATCCGCCCGTCGTTCGTCCAGAAGAGCTGGTCCGCCGAAGCGGTCCCGGAGAAGACGCTGCCCCGCCCCGAAGCGGCGCGAAAGATTTCGCGCGCCGCGCCGGGAGCACCGGAGTCGCCGAGTTCCACCACCCGGATGCTCCACGGCGGCCCCTCGCGCCGGGGAACGAAGAGGTAGGGGCGCAGCACCGGCGGCTGGCGCAGGAAAGCGACCGCGGCTCCGTCGGGGGAGAAGGCGGGCGAGCCGTCGCGGTCCACCGCCGGGTCGAGGTAGTGGACGGTCTCGGCGGCGAAGTCGTAGAGCCCCACGAAGGAGTGGGCGCCGCGGGAAGAGACGAAGGCGAGCCGGCTTCCGTCCGGCGAGAGGCGCAGGTTCCCGAAGGAGCCCCGGCCCCGGAGGAGCTGCTGCGGCTCGGCGTCCGCTTCGAGTCCGATCCGCCAGACCCGGCCCCGCCGGAGGAACAGGATCGACCCGCCGTCGGCGGTGAAGAGCGGAGAGGCGGCGGGTTCGGTGAGTCGACGGGGGGCAGCACCCTCTTCGAGGAGCCAGAGCGCCTGTTCCACCCCGGCGGGATCGCTCGTCGGGTTCGGCAGTTCGCCCGCCCGATTCGGCCCGTCACCCCGGATGAAGGCGAGGCGGCGGCCGTCGCGGCTGAAGACGAGGCTCCCGATCGTGGTCCCGCGGTCCCCCGCGAAGGAGGTCAGGCGGCGGCCGGCGAACCCGGGCGCGTCGGCGGCCCACACATTCCGGGCTCCGCGCTCGTCGAACACCCAGGCGGCCCGGCGGCCGGCGGGAGAGGCGGTGAGGCCGCTCGGGAACGGCGCCGAGAGGACCTGCTCCAGGGAGAACGGACCCTCGGCCGGCGTCGGCGCCTGGGCCCCGAAAGCGACAGGCCCCGCCGCCGAAACGGCCAGCAGCGCCGAGAGGACGCGAAGGGTTCGGGAAGTCGAGAGATTCATTCGGTTGGCTCCTTCGGACGCGAACGGCTGCCCGTGGAATCGACGGGGCGGTCGAGCGTACGGTCGAACGGTGCCCGACGCACTCCCTCGTCCATCGCTGCTTCGTATTGCGCGTGATCCATCCCCTCGAGCGGCGACCGGTAGCCGTCGAATATTTCAGAGAGCTCCCCGCCCAACGTCTTCACCCAATCAGATGCGCTCATCTGAACAACGGTGCCTCCGATCTCCCGTGCCAGTTCCGACACCCCCCCGGAACGAGTAGTACTGCACGACCCGATCCGCCAGAGCCTTCGGAAAGACCGCCGGATGTTCCTTCGACGAAGCGGGCGGAATCTTCCAAACATTCGTGCGCTCGTAGTCGTCGCCGACGCGCGATGCCGCAACGGCGCTAGCATCGGGATGGCAGCGTATGTTCCAGTCGATCAGTCGGTCGGTAAGCTTCCAGAAGACCAGAACATACTCCGTTACTGGAACCGCCTTGTATTGGAGCGGGTGGCGATCCGCCGCGAATCTACGGCCGCGGCCGGTCGCCCAGCCCGCCCCGGAGGGCTTTTCCCAGATGTCTCGCGCCGCCCGCTTCGCATGCGCGACGGTGGTGACCGCGTATCGCCGGCGCTCGTACACCGTATCCCCAGACGCGGGATCCGGAAGCGGCGCGCCGGACAGTTCCCGCCGCGCCGAGCGAGGAACGGAGGGCGCTTCCGACACCCTCGGCTTCGGTCGGGCGCCCGGTGCCAACACGGTCTCGATGCCGGATTCAGCGGGGGATGAAGCGCACCGGCAGGTGCTTGATCCCGTGGATGAAGTTCGAGCGGAGCCGGTCCGGAGGGCCGGTGGGGGCGATGGCGCGCACCCGGCGGAAGAGCTCCTCCAGAGTGACCCGGACTTCGAGGCGCGCGAGCCAGGCCCCCAGGCAGAAATGGCGGCCCGCCCCGAAGGCGAGATGCGGGTTGGGCTCCCGGCGGATATCGAAGCGGTCGGGCTCGGGAAAGGCGTCCGGGTCGCGATTCGCGGCGATGTACCAGAGGACGGCCTTGTCGCCCGCGCGCATCGGTGCGCCGCCGAAATCGAGATCGCGGGTCAGGGTGCGGCGGAAGTGCATCGTCACCGAAGTCCAGCGCAGGATCTCCTCGGTCGCCGATTCGAAGAGCGCCCGATCTCCGTGCGCGGCGGCAAGCGCCTCGAAGGCGGCCGGGTGTTCGAGCAGCGCCAGCAGGCCGAGCGAGATCGTGTGGCGGGTGGTTTCGTTCCCGGCGACGAGAAGGAGCAGGAAGAAGTTCTGGAATTCGAGTTCGGTCAGCGGCCGCCCGGAAGCGTCCGCGGTGAGCATCCCCGAGAGGATGTCTCCGGAAGGGCGGGCGAGGCGCTCGCGCCGGAGCCGGCTCGCGTATTCGAAGACTGCGCGCGCCGCCGGACTGCGGAACGGCAGCAGGCGGAAAGGTTCCGTGTCGTCGCGGTCGATGACCGCCATCGAGAATTCCGGATCGGCGTTCGAGATCAGCGCGTCGCCCCATTCCACCAGCGCGCCGGCGTCGGCTTCGGGCACTCCCAGGATGCGGCAGAGCATCCGGATCGGCAGTTCGCGGGCGACTCGCGCAACGAAGTCCAGCTCCCCGAGATCGAGAGTGCGGTCGAGGACTCCGGCGGCGAGCCCGCGCACCGAGTCCTCGCAGGCCGCGATGGCTTTGCGGGAAAACCCCGCCCCCACCAACCGGCGCAGCCGGGCGTGCTCCGCTCCGTCGTACTCCATCATCGTCCGGCGGGCGGCCAGCTCGTCGTCGTCGAGCTCCTCGAGTCGGATCCCGCGCGTACAGGAGAAGTCTCGCGGCGTTGAGCTGGCGTCGAAGACATGGCGGTAGCGGGTGAGCGCCCAGAATCCGGCGCCGTCCGACTCTTCCACCCGGACCGGCGTACCGCAGCGCCGCATCCGGTCGAAGAGTTTCCAGGGGACCCCGGCGGTGTAGGTGTCGTGAGAGACGATGGCCCCGAACGGCGAGGCTTCGCCTGCGCGCCCGGGAATCGGATCCGCCGTCATCGGAATCGCCGCGGACCGGATGGTACGCCGGGACGCGGCTCGTTTCCGGGGCCGGCCCGGACGACCGAGTTCGGATCCACCGACTGCTACCCTCCGCGCCGCCTTCCATGAGCCCGGAAAAGATCCTCTGTGTACACCTCAACTATGAGAGCCGGGTGGAAGAGTTCGGGGTCCGGCTTCCCCGAGCCCCCACCTACTTCCTGAAACCCCCGAGCGCCCTCATCGGGGACGGCGAACCGGTGGTCCGGCCGCCAGGCTGCCGCTATCTGAACTACGAGGGGGAGATCGTGGCGGTGGTCGGGCGGCGCTGCCGGGGGATCGCACCGGAGGACGCCGGACGCTTCCTCGCCGGGTACACCATCGGCAACGATTTCGGCCTCCACGACTTCCGCGACACCGACGCCGGCTCCATGCTGCGGGTGAAGGGAGCGGATTCGCTGTGCCCGGTGCTCGACCTGGTGGCCGCGGACTGGGACTTCCGGGGCCGCGCGATCCGCACTCTGGTGAACGGGGAGGTCCGGCAGGCCGGCAACACCGAAGAGATGCGCTGGGATCCGCACTACCTGGTCGCCGACCTGTCCCGGACCCACACCCTCCTGCCCGGCGATCTGGTGTTCACCGGAACCCCGGCGGGTTCGCGGCCGGTGGAACCCGGCGACGAGGTAGCGGTGGAGGTCGAAGGGCTCGGGCGCCTGGTGAATCCGGTGGTCGCCGGCGAACGGGAGATCCCGGCGGGGTACGGCGCCCAGCCGAGCGAATCCGAAGAAGTCCGCTCGACCGCTCTCGGGGGCGACTGGGAGTTTCGGGGAATCCGTCCGCCGCGGCCGCCGCTGGAGGCGGCGAAGCGGTGAGGGCAGATCGATGACGGCGGGGGCCTCCCCCTGGCAGCGCCCTCTCGAAGACCGCTGCCTGCCCGACAGACCGCGCATCGGGCTCACCTCGTGGAGACGCGCGGTGCGGACGATGGTCGGCGATCCCGAACAGCTCTACACCCTCGCCGAGGAATATGTGGACCGGGTCCGGAGAGCCGGTGGAGTGCCGCTCATCCTGCCGCCCGCCCCGCTCGCGGCCGCCGAGGAGGCGGTGCGTTCGGTGGACGGGCTGGTGCTCACCGGCGGCGGCGATTTCTCTCCCTCCTGCTATGCGGCTCGCGACGAAGGAGTGAGCGACGACATCGACCACCAGGAGGACGCCTGGGACTTCGCGCTGGTTCTGGCGGCGCGCGAAACCCGGGTGCCCTTCCTCGGCATCTGCCGCGGCCTGCAGGCGCTCAACCTGGCGCTCGGCGGCACGCTGCACCAGGACATCTGCGGCCGGGAAAGCCACCCGCCGATCTCCCGGGTCCCCGAGGAAGTGATGGCGTTCCGCCATTCGGTGACGATCGCCGGCGAGAGCCGCCTCGCCCGCGTTCTCGGCATCACCGAGCGCAGCGTCAACAGCATCCACCATCAGGCGGTGGATCGGCTCGGTGCGGGGCTCGTCGCCGTGGCCCATGCCCCCGACGGCACCGTCGAGGGCCTCGAGTATCGTGAGGACTGCGAGTCCCGCCATTCCCGCGGGGAAGAACGCGTCGACTCCGAAGACGAAGGCGCGGAACCGCCGGCTCGGTCGGCGGTCGAAGCTGCAGTCGAATCGGCGCCCTGGCCGGCGCTCGCCGTACAGTGGCACCCGGAACGCATGGACCCGGGGAGGGACCAGCGCATTTTCGACGATCTCGTGGAGCGAGCCGCCGCCCGGCGCGGTGCCCGCCCCGACCCGGCGCCCCGGGTCTGATCGATCGGGCCTAACCCTGCGGGGTCCGGGAAGCCTCCTCCCGGATCTGCGCCCCGGCACAGCAATCCGCCGCCCCGGGTGCGGGGCCTATCATGCGGGCTCGATGGCTGGTTTCGGGGACGGCTCTCGCGACGATTTTCGCGAGCGGGTGCGCGAAGCGAGCGACATCGCCGAGATCGTCGGCGAGCGGGTGGCCCTCCGCCCGGCGGGGCCCGGGCGCTACACCGGGCTCTGTCCTTTCCACGACGAAACGGCCCCTTCGTTCCAGGTGAACACGGAGCGCGGGTTCTTCCACTGCTTCGGGTGCAAGGAGAGCGGGGATGTCTTCGGGTTTCTCATGAAGCGGGAGGGGCTCTCCTTCGTGGAGGCGCTCCAGCTGCTCGCCCGCCGCGCCGGGATTCCGATTCTCGAACGCAACCCCGCGCGGGCTTCCCGCGACGAACAGCTGCGGGAGGTGATCCGGAAGGCGCTCGCTCACTTCCAGAGCGCACTCCGGAGCGAGACCGGCCGCAGCGCGTCCGTCTATCTCCGGGAACGGGGGATTTCCCGCGAGACGATCGGGGAGTACGGGCTCGGTTTCGCAGCTGCGGACTGGGACGATCTCTCGAAAGCGCTCCAAAAGGCGGAAATCGGGAAGGCGGCGCTGACCGAGGCCGGGCTGGCGCGCGAAGGGAAACGCGGCATTCTCTTCGACTTCTTCCGGAACCGGCTCATCGTGCCCGTTTTCGACAGCCACGGACGCGCCGCCGGCTTCGCCGGGCGAACTCTCGACGGTGCGGAGCCCAAATACATGAACAGCCCGGACAGCCCGATCTTTCAGAAGCGGTCGGTCCTGTATGGACTCCACCATCAGCGAAGCGCGATCCGGCGGGAGCGGTCGGCGATCCTGTTCGAGGGGTATTTCGACTGCCTCTCGGCATGGCAGGCCGGCGTCAGCGGAGCGGTCGCGGTTTGCGGGACCGCGTTGACCCCGGACCACGCGCAGCTCCTCTCCCGGCTGACCCGTGAAGTGGTCCTCGCTTTCGACGGCGACGCCGCCGGCAGGAACGCCACCCGCAAGACCCTGCCGATCCTCCTCGAGGCGCCGTTGCGCGTGCGCGTGCTGCCGCTCACCGCCGGGCGCGATCCGGACGATGTGCTGCGCGCCGAGGGCGGAGAAGCTTTTCGCCGGGCGATCGGGGAGGCGCCCGGTTTCCTCGGCTTCCTCGTGGACGACGCGCTCTCCCGGACGAGCAGCGGCGCTGCGGGGGGGGACCGAGCCGATGCGCTCCGCGAGGTTCTCCGGGTGCTCGCCCGCGTCCCGAGCCCCCTCGACCGGGAAGAATGGCTCGCCGAGGCTGCCGGACCCCTCGGCTTTTCCATCGAGGCCGCGCGCGAGGAAATGGCGCGGATTCGCCGGGAACCCAGCCAGCAGGCCCGCCCCCAACCGGGGAACATCCAGGCGGGGCCTCCCCAGCCGGGAAAGCCGTCTCCAGGCGAAGCCCGGCCCGAAGGATCGCGGGACTCGGCGGAGCCGCCCCGAGACCCGACACCCGCCGAGCGCGATCTGATCCGCTGGACCCGGGAGAGATCGGCGGAGGTCGCGGAGATCCTGCGGAGCACCGACAGCACCGACCTACAGGGTTTCGCGAGCTCACCGCTGCTGCTCGCGATGAAGAAGGCGGCGGACTCCGAAGAGGACCTCGAGGCGCTGCTCGACGGGATCGCGGCGGATGGCGGCGGGGATGGGAACGACAGGGGTGGGAGGGGAGATCCGCATTCCGGGCGCGAGGCGATCCGGCGCTTGCTGATCGGAGTGGAGGCGGAACCAGTCCCTCTGAACACCCGCAAGCAGACGCCGCAGGACTGTTTCGACGCCCTCCGGCTCCGGGTGCTCGAAGGGAGACTCTCGGGGCTGCGGGACGCCGTTCGGGACGCGGGCGTCGATGTCGGCACCCTCCTCGAGGAACTGCAGGGGGTCGGCGCGGAAATGGACGCCCTCCGCCGCGGCGGGGACTCCGGGAGACCACCCGAGGCCGGCCCGAAGCGCCTCTCCGAAGAGAATGCCGACCCGTGGGGAAGTCCGCCTCTCGGAGCCCACCCTCCTGCCTAGGTGTGCAAGCTCACCAGGTTGTTGAGGGGGAAGTCGAGGGCCTGGATGGGGGGTCGGTGATGGAGGCTGGTGTGAGGCCGGTGCCAGTTGTATCGGTGGAGCCAGGCGGGCAGTTGGGCGGCGCGCGGTTCGGAGCTCTGGTAGGTGTGTGCGTAGGCCCATTCTCTGAGAACGGTTTGGATGAAGCGTTCGGCTTTTCCGTTGGTTCGGGGGGTGAAGGGACGGGTGTAGAGGTGTCGGATGCCTGCCTGTTGGCATCGTGCGTTGAAGGCACGGGAGCGGTAGCAGCCGCCATCGTCGGTGAGGAGGCGTTGCACGGGGATAGCGAGGCTTTGGAAGTAGGCGAGGGCGTCGGTGAGGAAGGCGGCGGCGCTACGGGCGGATTCGTCGGGGAGGATTTGGAGAAAGCGAGGCGGGAGTGGTCGTCCACGCAGACATGGACGAACTCCCAGCCGGCGCGGGGGCTGGTCGAGCGGCGGTTTCCGGTGGCGCGGTGTCCGGGGCGCCGGAAGCGCCCGAGTTTCTCGATGTCGAGGTGGAGGAGGCCCCCGGGATCTGGATAGACATAAGTGATTGGGGGGCGGGGGCGGTTCGAGCTGGGAGAGGCGGTTGACGCCGGCGCGCTGGGCGATGCGCCCTACGGTGCTGGGGGAGATGCCGAGCTGCTGGCTGATGTCGTGGTAGGTGCGGCGCTCGCGCCGCAGTTCGACGACTCGGGTGCGCCGCGCCTCGCTGGTGCGGTGCGGGCAGCGATGCGGGCGCGAGGAGCGGTCCCCGAGGCCCGGCAGGCCCTCCTCGCGCCAGCGGGCGAGCCACTTGTATGCAGTGCGCACGCTCACCCCCGAGGCCTGGGCCGCCGCCTCGACGCGGAGGCCTTCCTCGGTGATGCGGCGAACCAGGATCTCTCGACCGAGCGGGGTCAGTTTGGCCGACTTGTGGATGTTCATGCGGGCTGCTCCTTGTGCTGAGGGGTTGTGGATGCCCATGAGTTCCGGGCATCGGGTTCGCGTGAACAACCTACCGCAAGGTCACAACTAGCAGCCCGTGGATGAAGTGGCGCGAGCCCCAAGATCGGGGAGGCGCCGGGCTGACGAGGCGCGATTCGGGAGGCATACCGGGTGTATTCCGACGGAATCGCAACGCCGAGCGAAGCGTTCAGGCTGGGCCCCACCGGGAGGACTGGGCATCGCCGACCTTTGGCCGTGTGACTTTGTCCACAGGTTGCTAGAATGCCTCGTTGCTGTTCGGTGCATTCCCGTGGGAATGCACCAGACCCACTCCACCTTGTCCGCGTATCTTTTCCGCTCCCGACGGGGAGCACTCGGAAAGGCGCCCGCGGTCCGCAGCCGGCAACACGGCTCCCCGCTGGCGGGGAGCTCGTCGAAGATCGGCAGAGCCCGTTGAAGACCGCCTCCGCGGCTCTTTGCCGGCGAGCCCGCTCCAAGCGGAACCCGTTCCCCTGCGGAGTCTTCAGGCCGACGCCGTTTCTGTCGAAAACCGGTCCCTGGCACCGCCGCCCGATTGAACGTGCGGTCGAATCTGCTCTGAGCCTGCCGGACCGAATACCGAAACCGCGCGCCGGACGCCTGCCGGACCCCGTGTCAGACGCCCTGCTCTGACCGCTGACCCGACTGTTCGAGGATGACCGTTCGAGTATGACCATAGAACACGCAGAAACACCCGGATTCGACATCGACCGACTGCGCGACTTCGGAGTCGAGGCGCAGACCGACGAGGTCAAGGCCCTGGTATCGCTCGGCAAGGAGCGGGGCTATCTGCTTGCCGAAGAGATCCAGGAAGCCTGGGACGACGAGCCACCCGAGGAGTTCTTCGAAACCCTTTCGGAGTGGGGAATCCAGATCTACGACTCCGAAGCGGACTACGAAAAAGCCAAAGACGCGCAGGGCGCCGCTCTCGATCTGACTCCGAGCGCCACGGAGCGTACGAACGATCCAGTGCGGATGTACCTCCGCGAAATGGGGGTCGTGCCGCTGCTCGACCGCGAAGGAGAGGTGCGCATCTCGAAACGCATCGAGCGCGGCAAGAACCGCTCCAAGCGGGCCATCACCCGGCGGCTCTACATCATCGACAAGCTGCTATTCGATTTCCGGCCGCAGATCGAAAAGGACACGATGCAGCTGCGGGAGCACTTCGAAGTCGCCGAGGGCGGAACGACGATCCGCCACGACCAGCACCGCAAACGCATTCTCGCCGTCCTGCTAGACCTCGAATCCCAATACAAGCTGTACCGTCGGCGGGTCTCCCTGCTGCGCCAGGTCCCCCGGCGCACGCGGGCGTACCGCCGCCGCGCGCATGCGGCGGCGCGGACCCGCATCCGGATGAGTCATGTCATCTGGAACATGCGGCCGACCGACGGACTGCTCAGCCGCTGGATGGACGAGCTGAAGGAACTGACCGAGCAGGCGCGCTTCGCGACCCGCGAACTCGACGCCTGCGTCGCGCTGCGAAAGCAGATCGATACCGCCGAGGACAAGACCGCGCTGCGTCGGGAAGTTCTGCGCCGGCAGCGGGCGGCGCAGCAGACGCTCGACCGCGCGGGCCATGTCATGCCCGAATTCGGCGGCCCGAAGAAGATGAAGCGAGCCTTCCGCGAGGTCCTGCCCGAGCTCGAAGCGGCGGTGCATGACATAGACCTCGGCGAAGAGCGGGCCCAGCTCGCCAAGTCGGATCTGGTGCAAGCGAACCTCCGACTCGTGGTCTCGATCGCCAAGAAGTACACGAACCGCGGCCTGCAGTTCCTGGATCTCATCCAGGAGGGCAACATCGGCCTCATGAAGGCGGTGGACAAGTTCGAGTACCGCCGCGGCTACAAGTTCTCGACCTATGCCACTTGGTGGATCCGCCAGGCGATCACCCGGGCGATCGCCGACCAGGCGCGGACGATCCGGATCCCCGTCCACATGCACGAGACGATCAACAAACTGCATCGCACCCACCGCAGCCTGGTGCAGGAGCTCGGACGCGAACCCCTGCACGACGAGATCGCCGAACGGATGGGGATGCCTTCCTACAAGGTTCGAAAGGTGATGAAGATCGCTCAGGAGCCGATCTCGCTCGAAACGCCGATCGGTGAGGACGACGACGGTCATCTCGGCGACTTCATCAAGGACCCGAACGCCGTATCCCCGCAGGAAACGGTGATCGCGAAGTGCCGTCAGGAAGCCATCGAGGCAGTGCTGAAGTCGCTCACCCCGCGCGAGGAAGCGGTGATCGAGAGCCGCTTCGGCCTCAGCGGCAGCCAGGAAAAGACGCTCGAAGAAGTGGGCAAGCAGTTCGATGTGACCCGGGAGCGCATCCGGCAGATCGAAACCAAATCCATCCGCAAGTTGCGGCATCCCGCCCGCACCCGGAAACTGCGGCAGTTCTCCGAATGAGCGGGCCGTGCGCGGCGGCGGCCGGGCCCATAGCTCAGTGGTCAGAGCGGCCGGCTCATAACCGGTTGGTCCCAGGTTCGAGTCCTGGTGGGCCCACCCGGATTCGCTCCCTCCGAAACGAGGAATGCGGCCGCTCCCGCCGCCGCCGCGCTGCCGCAGCCGGAGCCAGGGGCTGAGGCCATGCTCCCCGAGCTGCAAACGCTCCGGGGGATACAGAGCCTCGACATGCAGATCGCCGGGTGTGACCAGGCACTCTCCCGGGTCCCCGCAGAGATCGCGGAGATCGACCGCGAGATCGAGGCGGTGCGCGCGCGCTGGACCGCCGCCGAGGACGCGCGGGCCGAAGCCAGCGCGAATCGAAGGCGCGCAGAAGGAGAGCTCGAAGACGCCGAAGCCGCGGTCTCCAAGTACAGCGATCAGCTGCTCGGAGCGCGCAGCAATGTCGAATACAGCGGGCTGCAGCAGCAGATCGCCTCCACGAAGAAGAGGATCGGAGACCTCGAAGAGCAGATCCTCGGCCTTCTGGACGACGGAGACCGGCTCGAAGAACGGGCGGCAGCGCAGAAACGCGAGTTCGAACAGAGCCGCGCCGCACTCGAGACGCGAAAGGACGGCGTTCGGACCGAAGCCCGGGAGCAGGAGCGAAGGCGGAAGACGCTCCGAAGCGACCGCGAGGCCCGGAGTTCCGGTCTTTCTCCGGAACTCTCCGCCCGCTACGAGCGGATTCGGCAGGCGCGGCACGGTCTGGCGATAGCTCGCGCCCAGGGCGAGCGCTGCGGCGCCTGCAATGTGCGGCTCCGACCCCAGCTGTTCGAGGAAGTCCGGACCGGGGAAGCGATCCTCAACTGCGAATCCTGCAGCCGCATCCTGTTCTTCGAGCCGGAACCCGCCGCTTCCCCCGCATGAGCCGGTTCCTCGCGGAGCGGGCGGCGAGGCGGCTCGCCGGTGAAGTGCGGCTCGACCCGGAGGGTGCGACCCCGAAAACCCCGGCGGGAGGTCGCGGCAGGGCAGGGCTTCGAGTCGCGGTGGGCTACCCGAACCGCTACGCGCTCGGGATGTCCAATGTGGGTTTCCAGGCGGTGCACCGCTTCTTCGATCTCCTGCCCGACGCGGTGAGCGAGCGGTTCTTCCTGCCCGACCGGATGGAGTACGCCGAGTACCGCCGCACCGGATTGCCACTCCGAACGCTCGAGAGCGGGCGCCCGGTGCGCAGCTTCGAGGTGGTGGCGTTCTCGATCACCTTCGAGCCCGACGCGGTACGGCTCGTCGAGATGCTGGAGCTCGCCGGGATCCCTCCGCTCGCGGAAGACCGCAGCGCGGGCGATCCGCTGGTGCTCGTCGGCGGGCCGGTAGCCTTCCTGAACCCCGAACCGATCGCCCCCTTCGTGGACGCTTTCGGGGTGGGCGAAGCGGAAGCGCTGCTCCCCGCGCTCCTCGAACGCCTGCGGGCGGAAACGCGGGCAGAACGGCTCGCCGGACTCGCGGAAGAAGCCGGGTTCTATGTGCCGGCGAACCACGCCGTGGAGTACCGCCCCGACGGACGGATCCGGCGGCGGACGGTGCGCGGCGCGCCCCGGGTGGTGCGGGCGCGGATGGGCAAGGACTCGCGGTTTCCACCGCCGGCCACCTTCCTGTTGACCCGCGACACCGAGATGTCGGGGAAGTTCCTCGTCGAAGTGTCCCGCGGCTGTCCGACGCTCTGCCGGTTCTGCTGGGCCGGCTACAACTACCTGCCCAAGCGGTCCTTCGAGGTGGAGCGGCTCTTGGCGCTGGCCCGCGCCGCGCGCCGGCACACCGACCGCATCGGGCTCGTCTCCACCGCAGTGGGGGCGCACCGCGAGATCGTGCCGCTCGTCACCCAGCTGCGCGACGACGGCTATCGAGTGAGCGTCTCTTCGATCCGGTTCGAGGATGTACGGGACGAGTTCGCCCGCCCGCTCGCCGAGAGCGGGGAGCGAACCGTCGCCATCGCCCCCGAAACGGGCACCGACCGGCTGCGGCTCTCGATCCACAAACGGGTCCGGAACGACGAGATCCTGGACAAGGTCGGGGTCCTGCTGGACGCGGGCGTCGAGAACCTGAAGCTGTATCTGATGGTGGGCCTCCCCGGAGAGACCGAGGAGGATGTGGCGGGCATCGCGCAGCTCACCCGGAGGATCCGGGACCATGTGCGCGCCCGCCGCCGCCGCGGCCGGACGATCGCCAGCGTCAACCCGTTCCTCCCGAAACCCGGAACCCCCTTCCAGTGGCGTCCGATGGCGCCGCTGCCCCTGCTCACCGCCCGGATGCGCTTCTTGCAGCGCGAGCTCGGCGCCCTCTCAGGGGTTGAGGCTCACTGCAAGTCGCCCCGGATGGAACGGCTCCAAGCGCTCCTCTCCGCCGGCGACCGGCGCCTGGCCCCGGTCCTCCTCGACCTCGCCGCCGGGCGCGGCCTCCACCGCAGCCTGAAGGCCGCCGGGCTATCGCTCGACTTCTACCTCTACCGGCAGCGGGGCCTCGACGAGGAACTCCCCTGGAGCTTCCTCGAAACCGGCATGAAGGACAGCCTGCTCAAGGACCAGCTCGAAAAGGCCGACCGCCTCCTCGCCTGACTACGCGAAGCGACTGACGGGGCGAAGCGCCCCAGCCCCCTTCAGGCCGAATCGGGCAGATCCACCTCTTCGTCCCCGCACCGGATGAGGTCGTGAGCGCCCGACGGCACCCGAGCCGAAGGAGGGAATCGCCCGCCCCCGGAGCGCCGCTTCCCATCTCGGCAACATCATCGTCGTCCGACGATCTCCAGCCCCGCCGGCGGGGCAGCATCGGGAGCAGCGAGCGCATCGAGCCGCTCGACGAGGCGCCAGACTTCCGTCGCCGAGCGGCTCCCGGTTTCGGCGGCGGGCCGCTTCGCACGGAGCGCGGCCTGCTTACGCCGGCACAGCTCGCAACAGTCCTGCCAGCTCGAGGCAAAATTTCGACCCTTTGGCCCCCTTCGATTACCAAGCTTTCGATCTCGGCGGCGAGGTCCGCGATCCAGGACCGTTCGTCTTCGAACAGCAAATGTTCGGGGTTCAGCAGCTCTCGGGCTTCGGGGGGAGGACCTCCATCCAGCAGACGACTCCGACATCGGCCTCGCTGATCGGTTCGAGGGGCGCCGGCGGGTCAGTCGCATCCGACGACGAGTCCCGCAGCGGGCGGAGGCCCTCGCCGCGGACCAGGGCGACGATCGCAGACGCTGCCTCGGAGGGAGCGATCTCCTCGCTCGTGCGGCGGCGGCGGATCTCGCCCAGCTCCCGGCGCACGATGCTTCCCCGTCCCACCGCGAGCGCCTCGGCGGCGGCCGGCCCCCCCGGGCCCAGCGGGATGTCCGGGTCGCGGAGGAGCCCGAGCGCCCACGACTGGTTCGGACCGAGCGACTCGGGTTCGCCCGCGGCGTCGGCCTCGGCCCGCCGGTTGTGTTCTTCGACGATGGAGCGGACGGCGACGCGCCAAGCGGCCTCGAGGTCTCCTGCCGGCGCGGATAGCCCGGGAGCGTCCCCCGGCTGGATCCGTCGCAGGATGGCGGCGTCGGGCTCGGGGCCGGTTTCGCCGTTTCGCTTCACGAAGCGCCAGTAGCGTTCGCTGGGGGAGCCGTCCCTTTTCCGGGTCCGGCAGGCGAAGAAGACTCCCGGCTCGCCCGACGCGGGCACGCCGGAGCCTTGCCGAAAGACCGCGCCGGTTCCCCAGCGCATAGCCCGGAGATCGGCCGCCCCCTCCTCGTGGATCCAGCGCGCGAGCGCAGCGCGCAGCCCCTCGCCGCTGAACGCCTGTCCGGCTTCCACCACCCGCGTCTCGTCGAGCAAGGTGGAGTCGCCGCCGGCGAGCCGGTCGGCGAAAGCCCGTACCGCCGAGAGTTCTCCCTCCATCACCTCGACCTCCATCCCGTACACCCCGGCCGAGGCGATCTTGCGGCGGATGGTCGTTTCCAGCCGGAGGATCGCGTCGAGGCTGCCGGATTCGGGAAGCATGGTGGTCAGATACACTCGCCGGTGCTCGCTCATCAGCCGGATGACCCGTCCGAAGCGCTGGACCACCCGCTGCGGGTTCCAGGGCATGTCGTAGCTGATGACCGCCGCCGCCTGCTGCAGGTTCTGCCCCTCGGAGAGGACATCGTTGGTGAGCAGCAGGTCCACTTCTCCCTCTTCCGGAACATGGTCGGGAGCGATGACCGTCTTCGGGCAGAAACGGCCCAGGAGTCGCGTCCGCTGGTCGGGATCGGTCTCCGCGCCGATCACGGTGACCCGCCGGCACCCGGCGATCTCCTCCGGCAGCTGTTCGTCGAGATAGCGGATGGTGTCGGCGAAGGCGGAGAAGACGACGATCTTCTGCGACCGGGACTCCTCCCGGGACTTCTCGACGAGACGCGCCAGCAGTCCCATCTTGGGATCGTCGGCGGGGCTCGGCTGCGACAGCCGGCCGAAAATGCCGCGGAGCGTGTCGCGGTCCCGGCGAACATCCCGTTCGTAGGCCGGGTCGAACTCTCCGACCGGGGTCCGCTGATCCTCGGGAAGCGCTTCGAGGACCGACTCCGCGAGTCCCGCTCCCTCGATCTCCTTCGCCGCCGCCTCCGAGAGCGCCTCGCCGCCCGGTACATATCCTTCTTCCCAGGCGGCGAGGAAGACTTCGTGCGCGGTCAGGATCCGCTCCACGGTGAGCCGGCAGGCTGCGAAGCACGACTCGAAACGTTTGAGGATTCCCGAGCGCAGCAGGCCGGCGAGCGCCGCTTCATTCGCCGACTCCCCGCCGACGAGCCGGTAGGCACTCGGGCGGTAGCGGGCCATGGTCAGTTGCTCGATCGCGCCCGTGATGGCCGCGACCAGGCCGGGATAGGCCGCGTCGAGGTCGTAGCGCTCGGTTGCGAGTTCCGGCTTCGGGAAGCGGACCGGCGTCCCGTCGGGGAAAACCGCGCCCGGGTAGTGCTCTTCGATGAAACGCCGGTCGCGGCGAACGCTCACCAGGTCGGCGAGCGGGAACAGGATGTCCGGGTCCAGGCTCTCGGGATCACGCGCGTTCGCGCCGGCATCCAGGAAGAGCCGGCGCAGCGAACGGATGCGGTGCCCGGCGAAAGCGCGGTCGTGGCGGGCGAAGGCCATCACCTGGTGGTAGAGATCCCAGAGGCCGTTGTTGATCGGGGTGGCGGTCAGCAGCACCAGGTCCTTCGGCTCGCCCCCCAAGAGCCGCGACAGCGCCCGATACCAGCTGGTGCCCGGATTGCGGAAGGCGTGGCCTTCGTCAGCCACCACCAACCGGTAGGCCTCCTTGTCGTTGTGGAGGTGCTGGCCGCGGTGCGCGGTATCCGCCGGCGACAGCTGCCGGTCGGTGGCGAGGCTTCGATAGCTCACCACCTGGGCCGGCAGGCCTGCCCGGTCGATCCGCTCCTGCCAGTAGCGAACGAGCTGGGCCGGGGCGATGACCAGCGCCTGCTGCCCGCGATGGAGCGCGTATTCCTCGATGAAGGCGAGGCCGATCTCGGTCTTGCCGCTGCCCACTCCGTCGGCGTAGATCACGCCGTGGTGCTTCCGAACGATGCGGAGCGCCCGTTGGTATCCCTCTCGCTGGAAGTCGGCGAGCGTCACCCTCGGAGGCAGCCCCTCTTCCCCTTCTCCTCCGGAAGCGGCAGCGAACCTGGGGTCTTCGCCGAAGAGCTCGAGGAGCGCCCGCAGGAACACCCGCTCGGGATCGGCGAGCTCGAGAGCGGTGGAGAACAGGCGGTCGGCGAGTTCGGCCTCGAAATCGGACGCGCCCTCCCACAGCGCCTCGAACCAGCGAAGCGCCGCCTCGCTGGCGCGCGGCTGGTAGTTCACCAGGCCGAGCTCGAGGTTTCGGGAGAGGCCGGCGGCGGTCAGGTTCGCCGAGGTGACGAGCGCGGCGCGGGCGTCGGACTCGCTCCCGAACAGGTACGCCTTCCCGTGGAGGAAACGCTCCCGATAGCGGCGGACTTCGACCTCGGGCCGGG
The DNA here is from genome assembly GCA_963422395.1 of Vicinamibacteria bacterium. Classification (GTDB taxonomy): domain Bacteria; phylum Acidobacteriota; class Vicinamibacteria; order Marinacidobacterales; family Marinacidobacteraceae. The sequence continues at coordinate 2,578,055 of OY729431.1, forward strand.
CGAGCCAGCGCTCGACCGCTTCGAGCTCTCGGGCGGCGCGGCTGGGCGGGAAGGCGGCGAAGTTCCGGTCGCCGGATAGCCCGGCGAGCATCGCCTCGAAGGCGTCGTTCCCGGCAGGATCGAAGCTGCCGGAGTCGAGGCTGCCGGCGGCGGTGGGTGGAGGCGCGGCGCCGAGCAGCAGCCGAACCGCCCGCCCGCCGCTGCTCACCGATGCGAGGCAGTGGAGGCCGGCGAGGTTCAGATAGCCGGTGGCGACCGAGAGCCGGTGTTCCGCCGAAAGGTCGGCGGCCAGGGCAGCGAGGGCAGCAGCGTGGGTGGCTGCCTCGCTCCGGTTGTCGAGGAGCTCCGGGCGGGCTGCCATCTCAGGGCAGCTCCTGCAGCCGGGCGAGGAGGGCGCTGCGGTAGGCGGAGGGAACGGCGCGGTGGGTGAAGTCGGCCAACAGGAGTTCCAGATCGGCAGCGTCGAGGTTCCAGGCGCGGGCGACCCGGGCGTCGATCTCCACCCGCAGGCGCGCCCGCTCTGCTGGGTCGAGCGGGCCGCAGGCGACTCCGGCTTCGCGGGCGAAGACGGCGAAGCGGTCGTCCACCACCGAGAGCCGGGCGGCGGCGGTAGCGACCGCCTCGAAGGCGGGGTCGTCCAGAGCGGGAACCACGAACCCGTCGAGCAGGAAGTAGCCCAGGTTGGTCTCCACGAAGCGGCGCGCCTGCCAGTCGAAGGGGAGGCTGTTCAGCACCCCGAGCGCCGCCGCCTGCCCCCGCACCCCGCCCCGGGGGAAGGCCAGATAGGGCGCCTTGTCCGTGAGGAGCACCCCCGGCGGAACCAGGCAGGCGATCACCGTCCGCGAGTTCGTGCGGTTCGTGACATCCCGGAAGGCCACCCGGGCGCGCTCCAGTTCGTCCCGGACGGCAGCGCGCCGCGCTTCCCGCGGCAAGCTCCGCAGCAGCTGGCCGCTGCCGGGATTCGGCTTCAGCCGCCGCTCGCGGAGCGCCGGGCTCTCCGGGCAGCACCGGACTAGCGCCCCCTTGGGGTCGTACCGGTCGAAGCTGGCCCCCTTCCAGAGCTCCCTCCGGAGTTCTCGCTTCCCGGTCTTCGGAGGATCGCCGCGCCAAAAATGCCGATCGTTCGCCTCGTGGAGCTCGGCGACCGCGAAGCACTGCCAACGGCCTTGCCGCGAGAGGACCTCATCGAGAGGTTCCCCGGTCGCAGAGCTCCCCCGCGAGCGGCCGGCCGCAGAGAGAGAGAGAGAGAGAGAGAGAGAGATCTTGCCGGACGCCGCCCGGCCCCAGCGGGAAGGGGGTGCCCCGGCGGAGCTTCTCCAGCAGACCCGCCTCGGCTTGCGAGCGGAGCAGCGGCAGCTGCCGGCCCGGCCCGTAGGCGGCGGGGCCGAGCGCCACTCCCGGCGCCGCGGTCTGCTCGCGCCACGCTGCCTCCGAGCCGGCGGTCCCGGCGATCTCGATCCGGTGGCCGGGGAGCGGCGCGAGCCGCTGTGCCGCCAGCAGTGCCACCGAATAGCGCGGCTCCATGTCGAAAGCCCACTGGCCCTTGTTCAGCAGGAAGTCCACCCGCCGCACGGTCGTCTCCCGGTGGAGCCACTCGCGGAAGCCCGCCGAACCCTTGGCGTTGAAGGCCGAGCGCGGCAGCACCACCCCGAGGAAGCCGCCCTCGCGCAGCAGCGCCCGGTAGCGCCGGCAGAAGCACTTGTAGAGGTCGGAGTCGCCAGCGGTCGAGGCGAAACCGGCAGCGCGGAGCACCGTCCGCTCTTCCCGCACCCGCTCCCGCTCGGATTCCAGGCGGGCGCGGAGCTCGGGGCGGCGCTCTTCCAGCTCGGCCACCGCCCGCGCCCGCTCGTGCTCGGGAGCGCTCTGGATCCCCGGCAGGTAGAGGCCGAAGAACGAGAGCTCCTCGACCCTCAACTCCTCCCAGGGGGGATTCCCCACCACCGCGTCGAAACCGGGCCGCTCCCGGTGGAACACCGCGGGGAAGGCGAGCGGCCAGTGGAGGAAGGCGTGCCGCTCCGCGGTTTCCCGCGCTTTCGCGATCCGCGCCTCTCCCGCCCGGTCGAGCGTCCCGCCCGCGATCCGGACGCCGTGCCCGGTCACCAGCTCCCGGTTCCCCGGCTGCCCGAAGGGTTCCGCACTCCAAAGATCGAAGACCCGGGACAGTCCTTCGACCGCCTCGCGAGCGCTGCAGTCCGCCGACCGGCTCGCCTCGTACTCCTCGGGGGTGCGGTCTTCTCCCGCCGCCACCACTGCGGCCGCTGCCGCAGCGAGTTCCAGCCACTTCCCGAGCCCGGCGGCCGCGAAGGTGTGGGGTGCGATCACCTCGTCCCGGTCGGCCACTCCGAAGAGCGAGTCTCCGGCGATCACATTCCGGCCGAGGAAGGAGAGCGCGAGGCCGGGCACGAAGGAAGCGAGCCAGAGCGACACCGCGGCGATCTCGGCCCCCATCGGGCTTCGGTCCACCCCGAAGACGCAGTGCTTCACCAGTACCCGGCGGAGCAGCGCCAGGTCCTCGACCGGGGCAGCCCCGGCAGAGCCGGTCCAGCCGCTGCCCGGATGGAGCCGGTCGAGCCGCTCACGAAGCGCCGGGAGCGAAACCCGGGCGAGGAAGCGCACGGTCTCGTCGGCGAGCGCATCCACCACCGCGACCAGGAAGTGCCCGCTGCCGCAGGCCGGATCCACCACCGCGAAGCGCAGCAGTTCGCGCGCCGCTTCCGCGCGGTCGGCCTGCGCGGTCTCTTCGACGCGGGCGAGGTGGGCGCGGAAGGCGGGGCGGACGGCGCGGTCCACCAACTGGCGGACCAGCAGCGCCGGGGTGTAGTACACCCCGCCCGCCTTGCGGCCGCCCCGGTCGGTCTGCCAGAGCAGCGCCCCCTTCGGGGTCGCGCCGTTCGCGGCGCCGGGCGCTCCGGCATGGAGATAGCGGTCGTTCTTCTGGTCGTAGCGCACCGGCCGGTCGGCCAACGACAGTTTCAGGCCGAGCAGCGATTCGTAGAGGTGGCCGAGGTGGCCGATCTCGAGCGTCGAGTAATCCACCCCGCGCTGTTCCTCGTCATCGTGCCCGAGCGCGAGCAGCACTCGGGCGAACGAGAAGTCGTCCAGCTCGATCTTCTCCAGAAGCTCCGCCCCAGGGAGATGCACGCGATGGAAGAGGGCGCCGTTGTAGGCCGGGACACTCCAGGCCGGGTTGCCCTCGCGCATCGCCCGCGTCAGGATGACGAAGGACGACCAGAGCGCGCTGGAGCGAGAGGCCAGCCGCTCGCGGGTCGCTCCGGCCTCGTGCACCAGACCGGTGGCCGACTTCCTCCGGTAGATGGGGTTGCCGACCGGCAGGAAACCCGAACTCTCGGCGTAGAGCAGGAACAGGAGCCGGAACAACAGAGTGCGTGAAGCCGCTTCGAGCTCCTGCCGTTGCTCTTCGTCGCCGATGTCGAAGCCGGCGCGCTCCGCCCAGCGGTCGAGACCGGCGGCGAGCGCGGGGAGCGCCGAGCGCCGGATCCGCTGGTCGAGGCGGCGCCACAGCTTCACTCCGTAGTCGCGGGCCTCCTGCTGTAGTTCGGCGAAACCGTCCTGGGCCAGATAGCGCGGGCCCAGCAGCGCGAAGAAGGGGCGGGACTCGGGAGCGAGCGATTCCGCGTCGAGTTCGAGCCACTCCGAGACCGCCGCCGGCGATTCGGCGTCGAACAGCCGGAAGCGGCCGCGGGCGGCGAGCAGGCCGTAGCGGGCGCCCCCGTCCCGGCAAGCTTCCACCAGCCGGCCCTCGGGCAGCCTGCCTTCGGCGTCGGCTCTGCCGAACGCCGCCGGGTCGGCGATCGGATGGACCATCGCAACGACTTTCCCTTCTAGTTTCCCATCGGGTTTTCCTTCGCCCTTCCCCACTTCTCCCTTCGCTTCGGCGCGGAGCCGGTAGCCGACCGGGAGCTGTTCCCACCGATACCCCAGGGTCCCGGCCAGCTCCCGCCAGTCCGGCCGCGCCGGGAGTCCGGCGACCGCTCGCCGGGCGGCTTCCCAGCACTCCGGCCGCTTGCGGAAGCGCTGTTCGAGGGTGTGGGGGGTGAGCAGGCCGCGGACGAGGACCCCCGGGATCGTCGCCCGGTCGAGCCGGGCGAGTCCCCCGTCGAGCTCGCGGACCGCCTCGAGCACCGTCGGCCGGGTGCTGCTGCACCGGAGAACGCCGAGGAGCGCCGCCGCGGACACCCCGCGCAGCGGAGAGTGCCGCCCGGGCCCGCGTACCAACAGCGAGCCGGGTTCTTCGGGGTCGTCGGCGACCAGCAGCAGCGCGAGCGCCGAGTTCCCCACCCGCTGCTTCCAGCGGGCGCCCAGGCTTTTCTCGTTCGTCCGGCCGGTGTGCTCGATCTCGATGCCGAAGGCGGCGGCCACCCGTTGGCAGCCCGCCTCGCGCCCACCGGGCGGGACCGGCTTTTCGCGGGCGACCCCCTCGCCGACGAGGGCGTCGAGCAGCGCGGCGGCGTTCATGGAAATCCGGACCTGCGGCCCCGGGCGTGGCATCCTAAGCGACCACCAGGTCAGAACCCGATACCCGGACAGCGCCGCTCCGATTCGGGATTCAAGATAGTTCTATCTTTATACGGATATATCGATTTTCTTCTTTGTAATCCAAAATAGTTCTATCTTGCCGCTCGATGCCCGCAATCCTTCGCCTCGACGAACTCCCAGATCAGCTCTCGGAGGAGGAATTCCGAGATCTTTTCGGTTTCGTCGAGCACGAAACGCTCGATTTCAAGCGGGGGGTTCCGCCGACCCGGCGCGGTTCCTCCCGGGAGCCGGGTACAGCTCGTCCGCAGAACGGGGATCGGGCCGGGGCCTTCGACCGACCGGGAAGCCGCAATCGCCGGATCATGCGGGTGCTCAAGACGATGGGGCTCGTCGAGGAGTACGGAGAAGGGGTGGACCGGATGATCGAGGCCATGGAAGCCCGGCTGATGGAGCCGCCGCTCTTCGCCGCGACCTCGAGTTCAGTGACCGTCACCCTGCGAAACCGCTTCCGGGTCGGGGTGGAAGACCAGGTGTGGCTCTCCCTCCTGGGCCGGCAGGACCTGACAGTGGCCGAGCGCCGCATCTTGGCGACGGTCCACCGAGAGCAGAGTGTGACGCCGCGGCGGCTGCGCACCCTTCTTCCCGAGTACGACCTGAAAAGCACTCTGCGCAGCGCCGTCGCCAAGGGCCTGCTGGTTCGGCTGGGCGAGCGGGGCGGCTCCCGCTACGAACTCTCGGACGAAATGGTCCTCCGGGCCGGCAGTCGGGGCATCGAGGCCCAGAGCCGGAGGCGCCAGCGACTGCTCGACGAGATGGACTCCCGAGGAAGTCTTTCGAGTGTGGAAGGCGCTGCACTCCTCGAAGAGAGCGTGCCGGAGGTGCGGCAGCTGCTGCAAGACCTCATGCGGGCCGGTCTGGTGCGCTCGACCGGCCGCACCCGCGGGACCCGCTACTTCCGGACCTGAACGACGGCGGGTCGCGGGCCTGACCCTCCTTGCCGGTCCTCCGACCGCCGCGATCACGAAGGCCCAGTTGCGGCCGACCCCGGGGCCCTCGCGGCGGTAGGAGTGGAAGACGGGGCAGCAGCGGGTGCAGAGGCCGGCGCTCCAGACGGCGTCCGGCGAAAGCCCGGCCTCGATCAGCTGGAGGCGGTTTTCTAGAGGGAGGTCGAGGTGAAATCTGGTTTCGGGGCGGAGGCGGGTGCCGGGCCGCTCGGACCCGCGGATGATCCGGGCCGGGTCGCGTCCGGCGGCGGCGAAGGCGGCGGGCACTTCGGGTCCTACCTCGAAGCAGCAGGCGCCGATCGCGGGACCGAGGACCGCATGGAGACGCGCGGACGGGGCGCCGGCCGCGCGGGCGAGGGCGCGGGCGGCCTTGGCGGCGATTCCCGCGGCGGTGCCGCGCCAGCCGGCGTGGGCCCCTGCGACCGCGCCGGAGACGGGATCCGAGAGGAGCACCGGCACGCAGTCGGCAGCCTTGACCGCCACCCCGGCGCCGGGAGAGATCGCGATGAGCCCGTCGGCCTCCGGTGGGGCGGCGGCTAGGAAGGCGGAGCCGGGCAGCGGGTCGGGGGTCGGGGCAGCCGCCAACCGCACCCGGTCCCCGTGCACCTGCCGCATGGAAGCGAGCGAACGCGCGCCGGAGGCGCGGGCGAGGAAGCGGAGGTCCGCCGCTTCTCGTTCGCGCACACCTAGAAGAAGAGATTCGGCGGGCGGATCGGGCGATGATTCGGCCGACGATTCAGGAGGACGCCAGCGCAAGCGGGCGGTGAAGCCGTGGGTCGCCGGGAAGGCGGCGGCCGCGAGTGCTTCGACTGCTTCCGCTTCGATCGCCTCGACGCCGGGCGCCGCGGCGGCCGCTACGGCAGCGGCCGGGGGAGCGCAGGACCCCGCCCCCGCCGGGGAGAACACCCGCCAGCGGAAACCGGCGGGCGGCACGGGAAAGCCGAGGCGCGAAGCGGGCGCAGAATCCACCTTCGGTCGAGCGGCTGCGGAAGCGTCTCCCGGAGTCAGCCGCCGATCCGCCCGATCAACCCCTCGAGCCCGCCCGCCGGCGAAGGAGGAAGGGCGGCGTCTCCAGATCTCCCCAGCGGTCATCGCTTTCATCGCCCACACCACCGGCATCGCCGGCGCCCTCGGGGACGATCCCTGGAAGGAGGCCGCCGGAGGCTCCTCCGGCAGCAACGGCAGCAGGTTCGGCGGCGGCAGCGGGTTCGGCGGCGGTAGCTGAGACCGCAGGCGAAACGCCAGGAGGAACATCCGGTCCGGATACGGCGGAGGCAGCAGACCGCCCCGCAGCGCCTCGGCTCCGGTCGGACTGCCGGTCGGATCCGACGCTCTCTCCGGCTTCCTTCCCCCCCGCCGGTCCCGGGAGCCTCGCGCCATTCCCGCCGCCCGGCGAGACCGCCGGGCCCGAGAGGGCGTCGCTCCCCCGCTGGGTATAGGACTGGAAATCCTGGGGAGTGGCGCCGATCCGGTTCCGCTGCGGGAATCCGGTCGCCACCACGGTGACCTTGATCTCTTCGACCTCGGCGTCTGCGGTGAGTGCCGGATCGAGCGCGGTGCCGAGCAGGATGTGGTCGCCGGGTTCGATGGCGCCCGATTCCCAGGAGCCGGCAGCGCCGTCTCGGGCCACCGCTTCCCGGACGACTTCCGCCGCCCGCTCGACTTCTTTGAGGGTCAGGCCCTCTCCCCCGGAGACATTCACGATGATGCTCGTCGCTCCCTGGATCGAAGTGTCCTCGAGCAGCGGTGAGGAGATGGCCGCCTTGGTGGCGGTCTCGACGCGGTGCTCGCCGCTCGCGGTCCCGATGCCCATGACGGCATCTCCCTGACCACGCATCGCAGTCCGCACATCGGCGAAGTCGAGGTTGATTTCCCCCGGCACCTGGATCAGGTCCGAAATCCCCTGCACCGCCTGGCGCACCACATCGTCGGCGTCGCGGAACGCCGCGCGGATCGGCTTGTCCCCGTACACCTCGACGACCCGGTCGTTCGGGACGCAGATCAGGGTGTCCACGAACTCCCGGAGTTCCCGGATTCCGTCGTCCGCGATCGCCCGGCGGCGGCGCCCCTCGACCCGCAGCGGCTTGGTGACCACCGCGACGCAGAGCGCTTCGATCTCCCGGGCCACGCAGGCGACCACCGGAGCGGCGCCGGTGCCGGTGCCCCCGCCCTGGCCGACGGTGAGGAACACCATGTCCGCGCCGACCAGCGCCTCGATGAGCCGGTCCATGTCTTCCTGGGCCGCGAGCCGGCCCACTTCGGGGTCGCCCCCGCAGCCGAGCCCCGCAGTCCGCTCCCGCCCCAGCTGGATCCTGACCGGCGCCAGCGAGCGGTCGAGCACCTGGGCGTCGGTGTTCGCGGCGATGAAGTCCACCCCCCGTACGCCCGCCTCGATCATTCGGTTCACGGCGTTGCCGCCCCCGCCGCCGACGCCGATGACCTTGATCCTGGCCCGATCCCCCAGGCTCCCACCACTTCCGCTGCGGTCGCCCGCCGGGCTTTCCCGCGGCGGGCTTCGGCGCTCCGCCGAAGCCGTATCGGCCCTCGGACCGGGTTCCTCGGCAACAGGTTCCTCGGCAGCGGGAGCCGCAGCGGAGGAGGCGGCAGCGATCGGAGGCTCGGGGGGAGCACCCGGAACCCCGACCGGAGGCTCGGAAGGAGGCGCGGATTCCGCCGCGGCCCGCTCCGGCCCGCTCGGGGAATCGCTCGCCTCGGATTTCGGCTCTTCAGCGAAAAGGATCATGGGAATCATCTCCTGGAGGATTTTCGGTTCGTTCGGTTCGAGTCGTTCATCGGTTTTTTCGGATCCGCTCGCTGACCCGGCGCAGGGAACCGTCGAAAAAGCTTCGCACCTGGGCGAAGGCCGCCGGCATCGCCAGCCGGCGGGCGGCCGCCTGGCGGCGCACTTTCCAGCCGTAGCGGCAAAGTCCCACGGCGCAGCCGAAGTGGGGCCGCTGGGCGAGGTCGCGAAGTCCGGTGAGCGAGAGGGCGCCGCGGGTCTCCGTCTCGACGCCGAACACCAACCGGGCCACCTCGCTCAACCCATCGAGATTCGCACCCCCGCCGGTGAGCACCAAGCGTCCGGGGAGAGATGTCGAAAGCGCCTTCCGCAGCTGATCGCGGAGCTTCGTGAGATCGCTCTCCGCCCGTTGCTGGACGATTTCGGCGAGCAGCCGCCGCGGCATCAGCTGGGGCAGGGCTCCGCCCGGCCGCGGCATCTCGAAGTGCGCGTCCTCTCCGACGGATTCCACCAGCGCCGCACCGTAGCGCCGCTTCACCTCCTCGGCTGCCGCCTGGGAGGTCCGCAGCCCGAGCGCGATGTCTTTCGTGTAGGCGCGCCCCCCGCTGGGCATCAGGTCCGAGTGCCAGAGCACTCCTCGCCGGAACACCGCGACATCGGTGATCATGGCGCCGATGTCGAGGAGCACCACCTCCTCCTTCCGCTCCTCGGGGTCGAGCACTCCGTAGCCGGCGGCCAGCGGCGCGACCACCAGCTGCTCCACCGCGACCCCGGCGTCGTTCACCGCGTGTTCGATGGCGTTCAGACTGGACCGGGGACAGCTCACCAGATGGACGAACGACTGGATGTTCGAGCCGGTCCAGCCCGTCGGATCGTCGGTGGGGTCGAGATCGTCCACCCAGAACTCCTGGGGCAGGGCGTGCAGCAGCTCGTAGGGCTGCCGGAGCCAAGCGCCCCCGCCCTCACCGGGAATCGCGGCCCGCACCGCCCGCCGCACATCGCGCTCGCCGATGGTGCGGCCCGGTTCCAAGATGGAGACCGCCCCGGAGGAGTTGATGCTGCGCCGGGCCCGGGTACCCACCGAAACCCAGGCCGATGCGACATCCGCTCCGGCGCTCTGCTCCGCCTCCTCCACCGCGCGGCGTACCGCCCGCGTGACGGCTTCCCGGCGGACGACTTCGCCGTACTGCACGGCGTTCGCGCTTTCGGCGTGCCCCACCGCCACCACTTCCATCGGCGCGGCGGCGCCCCCGGCAACGGCATTCTCGGGCGCGCGCGCCAGCACCGCGCGCACCGCGTCGGAACCGATGTCTATCCCGCACAGCAGATCGGTCGGCTTGTTCACGAGGTGGTCTCTCCCTGGGAGATCTCCAGACTCGGCGCGAAACCGAGTGGCAGCGCCCGGGGGAGTGGGGCACGGAGAGGCGGCGAAAGGGGGCGCGGGGCTGGCCGGAGCAGCAGCCGGTCCGGAATGCGGGCGTCGATGCGCTCGGTCCCGGGCCAACTCCCCAAGAGGTCGGGCAAGAGCCCGGCGACGAACTCGAACCGTTCGAGGAAATGAGATTCCGTCAGCAGGATCGTGAGTTCGGGAACGCGAAGCACCACCCCGACGCGGAGCGGTCCGGCGTCCACCAGCAGCTCCGAGACGAGAGCGTCCAGCTCGGGACGGGTCTGGAGCGCGGCCGCCAGCCGGGCAGCGAGGGCCGTGCGCCGGGCGAAATCGGGCCCCCCCCGGCCGGCGCCGCGGATCACCGGCAGATCCCGCGCCCCGGCCCAGCGGAAGTCGGCGACCGTCGCCGGGCCGAGGACGGTACCGTCGCCGGCGAGCGCCTCGGGCGGATCGCCCGACAGCAGCGCGACGGCGCGCTTTTCGCGCACCTCGACCCGAGGAATCGCGAACAGGGCGCGCTCCACGAATACCGTTTCGGGAATTCCGGTGGCGAGCAAGCGGTGCCGGATCTCCTTCGGGTCGGTCGAGAAGCCCCCGCTGCCCAGGAGAGCTTCCGCAAGCCCCGCCGCGAGATGTCCCGCCCCCGAAATCAGGACCTCGGGCCGAGCCCTTCCTCCCGCCGCTCCGCGCCCGATCGCGATCCCCAGAACCAGCGCCAGCGCCAGCGAACCGAGGGTGGCGCTGAACAGCGTCCCGAAGGAAAGCCGCAGCGGGCGCCGCCATCCTTTTCGCGGGATGAGCAGATGGGGAGCGGAAGCGAAGGGGCGCCAGAGGCCCCATCTTCCGAAGCGGCGGAGTTCTCCGAGCCCGTCGGGCGCGGCGGGCCCCTCGACATCGACCGACCCCGTCCAGAGCCCGACCCGGGGCCCGACCCGGAGGGAGCGCCGCTCAGGAAACCCGATCAAGGAGCGCCTCTTCGAGCAGGTCGGGCAGTTCGGTGATCGTTCCGGCACCCAGCGTGAGGACCACATCTCCGGGCCGCAGCTCGGGGACCAGCCGGGCGGGCACTTCGTCGAGCCGGGAGAAGAAACGGACATCCGGGTGGCCGTGCTGCCGGATCCCCTCGGCGAGCCGCGCCCCGTCCACTCCGGGGATCGGCGTCTCTCCGGCGGGATGGATTTCGGTGACGACCACCAGGTCCGCAGCACCGAAGGCGCCGCAGAAATCATCGAAGAGCAAGCGCACCCGGGTGTAGCGATGCGGCTGGAAGACCGCCACCGTACGGCTGCCGAAGGCCGAACGCGCCGCTTCGAGGGTGGCGGCGATCTCTCTCGGATGGTGCGCGTAATCGTCCACGAAACGCACGCCGGCGGCCGCGCCGCGGCTCTCGAAACGACGTTCGACGCCCGAGAAAGCCTCGAGCCCCTCCCGGATAGCCAGCGTCCCGAGACCGAACTCCAGGCCGACTGCGGCGGCGGCGAGGCTGTTGAGCACCGCGGTCCGCCCCGGCTGACAGAGCTGCACCGCGCCCGCCATGCCGCCCCGGATCCGCAGCTGGTAGCGGGAGCCGCTCTCGGAGATCTCGATGTCTCTGGCGGAGACCTCGGCACCGTCTTCGAGGCCGTAGGTGACGAAGCGGCGCCGCACCCGCGGCAGGAGCGAGCGGATGTTCGGATCGTCGAGGCAGAGCACCGCCGCGCCGTAGAACGGGGTCATGTTGATGAAGCGCAGGAAGGACTCCAGCAGGTCGTCCATGCCGTCGTAGGCGTCGAGGTGCTCGCGATCGATACTGGTCACCACCGCCAGCACCGGCAGCAGGCGCAGGAAGGTGCGGTCCGACTCGTCGGCCTCGGCCACCAGGATCTCCGACTTGCCGAGACGGGCGCCGCCGCCGATGCTGGCGACCCGCCCGCCGATCACCACCGTGGGATCGAGTCCAGCGTGGTCGAGCAGCACCGCGGTCATCGAAGTGGCGGTCGTCTTGCCGTGGGACCCGGCGACCGCCACCGCGAACTTCATCCGCATCAGCTCGGCGAGCATTTCGGCGCGGGGGATGATGGGCAGGCGCCGTCTGCGGGCCGCCTCGACCTCCGGGTTGTCCTGCGGGACCGCCGAGGAGAGGACCACCACATCGGCGGAATCCACCGGTTCGGGGGAGTGTCCCGCGAAGACGATGGCGCCGAGTTCGGCGAGCCGCTCGGCATTCGGGCCGAACTTCAGATCGGAACCGCTCACCCGGTAGCCGAGATTCAGCAGGACTTCGGCGATGCCGCTCATGCCGACGCCGCCGATGCCGACGAAGTGCACCCGGGTACGGTTCGAGAAAAGCAGACCGCTTCCGGCCGAGTGCTGCTGTGGGGCCGGATCCTTCCGACTCATCGCGCCGGCTCCGCGAGCTTCCCGAGCCGGGCGGCGAGCCGCTCGGCAGGGCGGCCGTGGGCGAGGCCCTGCGCCGCCCGCGCCATGTGCTCTCGGCGGTGCGGGTTCGCAACCAGTGCTGCGAGCATGGCGGCGAACTCTTCGCCAGAGGCACCGTCCTCGACGGTGAGCGCGGCGCCGGCGCCGGCGAAGAGCGCCGCGTTCGTGCGCTGGTGCCCGCCGGCGACCGGTGCCGGGACCAGGATCGCCGGCCGGCCGGCCGCCGCGATTTCAGCGCAGGTGAGCGCGCCCGCGCGACCCACCACCAGGTCCGCCGCCTCGACCGCTTCCGGCATGTCGTCGAGATAGGCCGCCACTCGGCCCCGGACGCCGTGCTCCCGGTAGGCGGCGCGCACCGCATCTTCCTCCGCCGGACCGGTCTGGTGGGTGAAGGAGAGCCCCGGCGCCCGCTCGCGGAGCGCGGGCAGCGCCTCGATCACCATCCGGTTGATCCGGGAGGCGCCCTGACTGCCGCCGGTGATGAGCACCGACATGGAACCGTTCACGACTCCGGGAGGAGGCGCCAGCTCGAAGAACCCGGGACGAACCGGGATGCCGGAAACGAAGACTCTGCGGGGAAAACGGCAGCGGGCTGCCTCCCAGCCCACCGCGACTTCGGTCGCGAGCCGCGCGCTCCAGCGGTTTGCGAACCCCGGCTCGGCGTTCGGCTCGAGGATGAGCGAGGCGATGCCAGAGGCCCGGGCCGCCAGCACCGCGACCCCGGAAACCGAACCACCGGTTCCGAACACCACCTGCGGCCGGAACTCCCGGAGCAGACGGCGCATCCGGCGGTAGGAGCGCGCGAGGCGGAACGAGGCCCCGAGGAGAGCTCCGGGGCTCTGGCCGCGGAGCGGCGGCACGGAGAGGAGGTCGAGCGGAAACCGGTGCGCAGCGACGAGACGCTCGGTGAGGCCGCCCGGCATTCCCACGAAGCGGACCTCCGCCGGACCGAGGGCGGCGAAGGCGCGCGCCACCGAGAGCCCGGGGTAGATATGGCCGCCGCTTCCGGCGGCGGCGATCAGCAGGCGGCGCGGGGTCACGGCGTCCTCTGGGAGACCGAGAGCAGCAGGCCGGCTGCCAGCAGGGTGGTCAGCAGCGACGAACCGCCGGCGGATACGAACGGCAGCGGCAGGCCGGCAGTCGGCAAGAGGCCGGTCGCCACGCTGATGTGGAGCAGCGCCGGCGCCGCGACGGTGAGGGTGGCACCCACCCCGAGGAAGAGCCCGAAACGGTCCGTAGCACGGGACGACACCAGCAGGCCGCGGATGGCGTAGAGGAGGAACACCAGGACGAGCAGCGCGGCGCCGACGAGGCCGAGTTCCTCGCCGATCACCGAGAACACGAAGTCGGAGTGTGGTTCCGGCAGATACAACAGCTTCTGGCGGCTCGCGGTGAAGCCCACCCCGCTTACGCCGCCGCTTCCGAGCGCGATGAGCGACTGGCTGAGCTGGAACCCGTCTCCGAGCGGATCGGCGAACGGATCGAGGAAAGTGAGGATCCGGGCCACCCGATAGTCCGCGGTGAGGACACCGGCGGCGAACAGGGGAACACCCAGCCCGGCGAGGACGCCGAGGTGGAGCAGGCGGGCTCCGCCGACGAAGAGGATCGAGACGGCGAGCAGCACCAGCACGGTGGCGGTGCCGAGGTCGGGCTGGACGAACACCAGCCCCGCGAACAGCGCGGTGACGAAGAGCGGCGCGCTGAGGCTCCCGAGAGTATCCGGACGCCGCGCTGCGAACAGGTGGGCGAGGATCACCACCAGTCCGAGCCGGGCCGGCTCGGAGGGTTGGAGGGTGAAACCGAACAGCCGTACCCAGCGATGGGTGTTGTTGATCGGCTCCGCGAGCAGCGCCGCGATCAGCAGCAGGATCGAGGCCCCGAAAACCGCCCAGACGACCGCGGGCCGGTTCAGGACCCGGTAATCGGAGCGGGCGGCGATCAGCATCACGGCGAAGCCGCAGACGGCGAAGACCGCCTGCCGACCGAAGAAGAAGAACGGATGGCGAGAGTTCGCATCGGCGACGATGGCCGAGGCGCTGTAGAGCATCACCAGCCCGAACAGCAACAGGACGATCGTTCCGGCGAAGAGCAGCGCGTCGGGCGCGGCCCGGCGGCTCCTCATCCCGAATCCTCCCGATGCGCCGCGGCGAGGGCGTCCACCCTCGCCCCAAACCGCTCCCCGCGGTCGCGGTAGTCGCGGAACAGGTCGAAACTGGAGCAGCCCGGAGAGAGCAGGACGACTCCGCCGGGCCGGGCGGCGGCGAAGGCGCGGTCCACCGCGTCTTCGAGGCCGGAGCAGATCGTGACCGGAACCTCCGGGAGGGCGGCGGCGATCTGACGGCGGGTCTGCCCGATCGCCCAGACCCCGGCCACCGGGCCCAGCCGGGGCGCGAGATCCTCGAAGCGGCCGCCCTTCAGGATGCCGCCCAGGATCAGCTGGACGCGGGCGGCGGAAGATCCGGAGGAAGCGGATTCGGCGACGACGGCGAGCGCGGCAGCGGTGGCCGCGAGGCTGGTCGCCCGCGAGTCGTCGAGGAAGCGGACGCCGCCCACCACCCCCCGTTCCTCGAGGGCGTGCGGCAGGCCGACGAAACTGCGGGCCGCCGCCTCGATGGCCTCCCGGGAGGCGCCGAAGACGCTCGCCGCCGCCGCCGCCGCCGCGAGGTTTCGCCGCTGGTGGGCTCCCGGGACTCGAAGCGAGGAGAGGCCGGCGAGGCGCTCGACCTCGGGGCTATGCCGCCGGACCAGGAAGCCCTGCTCCACCACCACTTCGGGATCCGCGGTGCCGGGAGCACCGCCGAAGGGCAGCCGCCGGGCGCCGCTCTCCCGGGCGGCGGCAGCGGCGATCGCGGCGGCCACCGGGTCAGCTCCGTCGAACACCGCCCAATCCGCGGCGGTCTGGTTCTCGAAGAGGCGGGCCTTGGAGCTCCGGTAGTCGGCGAGGTCGGAATGCCAGTCGAGATGGTCCTCGCCCACTGCGAGCATCACCCCGACCCGCGCCCGGAACCTGGAGATCGTGGCCAACTGGAAGCTGGACGCCTCGACGACGGCCACCTGCCGGGGACCGAAGTCTCCGACGAGGGCGGTGAGCGGTGTCCCCAGGTTGCCGCAGGTCCGGGCGGAGACTCCATGGCGCCGGAGCGCCTCGCCGAGCAGGGTGACCACGCTCGATTTCCCCTTGGTGCCGGTCACCGCCGCGATCCTCTCCGCGGGCTCGCCGAGCGCGCGGTAGCCGAGTTCGAGTTCGCCCCAGACCGGCACCCCCGCAGCGCGCGCCGCCCGGAGAACGGGCGTCTTTCGGGGCACTCCCGGACTCGCAACCACCAGCGCCATCCCTTCGAGGAGCACCGGCGGATGGCCTCCCGCCCGGAGCGGCACGCCCCACCCGGAGAGCGAGGCGGCAGCAGCCGGAATCTCGGATTCCGGCCGGGAGTCCGCAGCGAGCACCCGGCGCCCGATCCCGGCGAGAAACCTCGCCGCGGCGAGGCCGCTCGCGCCGACGCCGAGCACGAGCACTCCCGGCCCCGGAATCGCATACTCCCGACCCGCCATCGTTCATCGCAGCTTCACCGTGGTGAGCGCTGCGAGCGCACATCCGACGGCCAGGATCCAGAATCGGATGCTCACCTGGGCTTCCGACCAGCCGGAGAGTTCGAAGTGGTGATGGAGCGGGGCCATCCGCAAGAGCCGCCGCCCGGTGAGCTGGAACCAGGAGACCTGCGCCATCACCGAGGCGGTCTCGAGCACGAATACGCCGCCGACGAACACCAGCAGCAGTTCCTGCCGGATCAGGATCGCCTGGATGCCGATGGCGGCCCCGAGCGCGAGCGATCCCACATCGCCCATGAAGATCCGCGCCGGATGGGCGTTGAACCACAAGAACCCCAGTGCCGCTCCGACGACGGCGGCGCCGAAGATCGTCAGTTCGGAGACCCCGGGAACATTCAGGATGTCGAGGTACTCGGCGAACACCGCATGGCCGGAGAGGTAGGTGAGCGCGGTGTACACCGTGGCGGCCACCAGCACGCAGCCGGTGGCGAGGCCGTCCACGCCGTCGGTGAGGTTCACCGCGTTCGAGGAGGCGACGAGCACCAGCATGACCGCAGGGACCAGCAGGAAGGAGAGTTCGGGCTGGATCTCCTTCCAGAACGGAAAGACCACCCGGGTGGTGAACGACCCGTCCGCGGAGTACCACAGCAGGAACCCGCCGACAGCGAGGCCGAGCAGCAACTGGCCGACGAACTTGGACCACGCGCTCAAACCGACACCGCCGCCGCGGCGGAGCTTTCGCAGGTCGTCGAAGACGCCGAGAACGCCGTAGCCGAACATCGTTCCGACCGCCACCCAGACGAGGACATTCCCCGGATTCGCCCAGAGCAGGGTGGAGACGATCACCACTCCCACGATGAGGATCCCTCCCATCGTCGGGGTGCCCGCCTTGGCCCGGTGCCGGGGTGGGGCGTAGGCCAGGATCTGTTCCCCGATGCGCAGCTTTTCCAGACGCGCGATCAGGAACGGCCCGAGGCCGAGGCTCAGCCCGATCGCGGTGACTGCGGCGCCGGCGGTGCGCACCGACACATAGCGGAAGACATCGAAGGCGGGGATCCCGTCCGCGAACGAGTGGAGGAACTCGGCGAGCATCAGGCGTCTCCAGCCGGTGGCGGGCGAAGCTCCCGCAGGGCGCGGTCGAGTTCGACGGCGCGGGAAGCCTTGAAGAGGACGAGATCGCCCGAGCGCAGCTCCTCTCCAAGCAGCGCGGCGGCCTGCTCCGGCCCTTCGGCGAACCGGACTCCGGCGCCGAGCGAAGCGGCGGCCTCGGCGAACACCCGCCCGAGCGCCCCCACTCCGACCACCAGGTCGAGGTGCCGGTTTCCGGGGAAAACACCGCACTCGCGGTGGAGCCGCCCGGCCTCCTCCCCGAGTTCGCACATGTCTCCGATGACCGCGATGCGCCGCTCGGCCGGTTCGCGGACGAACTCGCCGAGAACCGCCCGGAGCGCCCGCGGACTCGAGTTGTAGGTCTCGTCCACCGCGGCCGCCCCGCCGACCAGCGGGACTCTCCGTCCCCGTCCGGGAAGCGGCGCGAGGCCGGCGACGGCGGCGGCGGCGGCGGCGAGCGGCACTTCGAGCACCGCGGCCGCCGCGAGTCCGGCGAGCACATTGCCCGCGTTGTGACGGCCGCGGAGCCCGCAGGAAACCGCTACCGGCGGTCCGCCGAAGGCGCGCACCGTGAAGGAGAGGCCGGCGGGGCGGGGTGCGTAGCCGGAGCCCTGCACATCCGCTCCGGCGGTGAAACCGCAGGTCACCCGCCGTCCCGGAAAGCGATGCGCCTGAGCCCGGACCCGGTCGTCGTCGGCGTTCACCACCGCGGTCGCCGCCGCCGGCAGCGCCTCGAAGAGCTCGCCCTTCGCCTCGGCGATCTCGTCGAGCGAGGCGAAGGATTCGAGGTGCGCTTCGGCGATCGTGGTCAGCACCCCGCAGTCGGGGACCGCGATCCGGGTCAGCTCCCGGATCTCTCCGCGCGCGGACATCCCCAGTTCCACCACGCCGACCGACTCGTCCTCGCGAGCGAGCAGCGAGAGCGGCAGCCCCCAGTGGTTGTTGCGGTTCCCCGGCGAGCGGAACACGGAGCAGGTGGAGCCGATGGCCGCTGCGGCCGCCTCCTTGGTGGTGGTCTTGCCGAGGCTTCCGCTGATCGCCACGATCCGGGCGCCGCTTTCGAGCCGTTGGCGGCGGGCGAGCGCGCCGAGCGCGCGGGTCGGGTCGGCCACCCGGATCAGGAAACCCTCTTCGGGAACGCCTTCCGGCGGCCCGTGGCCGCTCGCCACCACCGCTCCGGCGGCGCCCGCCCGAAACGCGCCGGCGAGGAATGCGTGGCCGTCGTGGCGAGCGCCCCGGACAGCGAAGAAGAGATCCCCGGGAACGACGGTGCGGCTGTCGATCGAAACCCCGGTCACCACCGACGCTGCGCCCTCGATCTCGCCTTCCATGGCGTGCGCGGCGGCAGCCCCGTCGAGCCTCATGCCGCGGGACCCCTCCCGGCCCGCTGCCGGAGCGCGGCGCGGGCCAGGACGCGATCGTCGAGCGGGGTCCGCCCACCGCCGCTCTCCTGATGGGTTTCGTGTCCGCGCCCGGCGAGGAGCACGAGTTCGCCCGGCGCCGCCGACTCCACCGTCCGGGAAATGGCGGCCCGGCGATCGGGTTCGACCCCGACCTCGGCGTCGAGCGCCGGATCGTCCGTCCCCTGGCGGATGTCGGCGATGATCGCCTCCGGATCCTCGCTGCGCGGATTGTCCGAGGTGAGCAGCACGCGGTCGGCGAGCCGGGCGGCTACAGCTCCCATCAGCGCCCGCTTGGGACGATCCCGGCCGCCGCCGCAGCCGAAGACGACGGTGAGCCGATGCGCGCCGGCGAGGCCGCGCGCCGCGGCGAGCGCCCGCGCCAGCGCGTCCGGGGTGTGGGCGTAGTCCACGAGGACCGCCGGCTGGAACTCCGGGCCGGCACCGCTCCTCTCCGGTGCGATCCGCTCCATCCGCCCCGGAGGGCCGCCGGCTTCGCTAAGCGCCGCGGCAGCGGCGGAGCCGGGGACGCCGAGCGCTGCGGCCGCCGCCCAGGCCGCCGCGAGATTCTCCGCGTTGTAACCACCGAGCAGCGGGCTCGTGATCTCGTGGGCGCCGGTGGGCGTCTCGAGGCGCACCCGGATTCCGTCGAGGCCGGAGCGGACCAGCGCCTGCCGGACCGTCGCCTGCGAGCTGTACCCGTAGCTGCAGAGGTTCCGGTCGAGGTGCGCCGCCGCGAGTTCGGCCGCCAGGCGCTCCCCGAACGGATCCTTCACCGGAAGGACCGCAGCGCCGCCGGAACGGAGAAGTTCGGTGAACAGGCGGCGTTTCGCCTGGAAATACGCCTCCAGGCCGGGGTGGAAGTCGAGGTGGTCGCGGGTCAGGTTCGTGAACACCGCAACCTCGAACGAGGTTCCGTCGAGGCGGCCCTGGGCGAGGCCGTGGGAGGAACATTCCACCGCACCGAAGCCGCAGTCGGCGGCGCATGCCTCGGCGAGGAATGCCTGGAAGTCCGGAGCTTCCCGGGTGGTGAGCGAGGGACCGGCGGGGGCGCGCTCCTCCTTCCCGATCCGTATCCGGTGCCCGACGGTACCGCAGAGAAAGCTCGCCCCCCGGGTGCGCTGCAGCACCTCGGCGAGGAGCCAGGCCACCGTCGTCTTCCCGTTCGTGCCGGTGACTCCGGCGAGCCGCAGACGGCGGGAAGGCTGTCGGTGGAAGGCCGCCGCTACCGGCCCGGCGGCTCGGCGGGTATCCGGCACCTGGACCTCGGGAAGGAGCGGAACCGGGGAACGCCGTTCCACGAGGGCGGCCGCAGCACCCGCCGCCGCGGCCGCGGGCAGGAAGTCGTGGCCGTCGAAACGCTGACCCCGAATCGCCACGAAGAGGCTGCCCGCGCGAACCCGGCGGGAATCGCTCGTTACCTGGGACACCCTCATCAGGCCAAGCGCTTCGGGAGCCGGCTCCGCTCCGGTTCCCGCGAGCAAATCGGCGAGCCGTCGGCCGCTGGCGGAAGGGACCTCGTGACTCGGCAGCCCGGGAATGGAGTAGCGCGAGTGCCGCGAGCCGATCCCTGGGACTCGCCCCCCGGCCAACGAGGGATTCACTGCTCGGGATCCCGGGCCGGTTGCGCGGCCCCTCCCGCTGAACCCCTCCGGAGGGCGAGAGCCGCCCGGTCGCGCGCCGGGAGGGGGCGAACCGGGCTTCGCGGCTTTCGGTCCGGCGGCGCACCGACGCGGTCTGCGGCCGGGATCCACTGCGGACACCCGACAGTTCCGAGACGGCCGCCAGGCCCGAAACAGTCACCCGCCCCGAAACGCTCGCCGGAGGCGGCCAGCCGCAGGGTCCCGCTCCCCACCTCCCGGTACCGCCGAAGGACCCGGGCGGCGATCCGGGAGAAGACGCGGGCCGCGTTCGCCCCACTGTGGTTCGGACGCCGGGTATCGAGGATCACGACCCCGGTGAAGAGCGGCTCGGCGACGGGAGCGAACCCGGCGAAGGAGGCGATGTAGTCGGTGGGCGAGTAGCCCCCGTGCGACGCCTTCTGCGCGGTTCCGGTCTTGCCGGCGATCCGGAATCCCTCCACTCCGGCCGCTCTCCCGGTTCCCTGCTCCACCACTCCGGCGAGGATGGCCCGGAGCCGGGCGGCGGTCCGCCGGGTCACCACCCGCCGGGGCTCTTCGAAGGGCGCCGGTTCGCCGCCCACACGCCGGATCAGCCGGAGGGGCGCGAGCACCCCGTCGTTCGCGATCGCGTTCACCCCCTGCACCAGCTGCACCGGAGTCACGGCGATTCCCTGGCCGAAGGACACCGTGGCGAGCCGGATCGGCCGCCAGGGGCCTGCGGGAGGAACGAGCCCCCGGCTCTCGCCGCCGAGGGGAAGCCCGGTGGTCTCGCCGAAACCGAACGAGCGGATGTACGCCCGGAGAGTGCCCGCTCCGAGCCGGGAGGCGACCTGCAGGGTCCCGATGTTGGATGAGTGCTGGATCACTCCGGCGAAGTCGAGCGGGCCGAGCGGCTTCCAGTCTCGGACGAACCGGGACCCGACGCGGTAGCGGCCGCCGAAGGTCGAGAACCGCTCGGTCTCTTCGGTCACGCCCTCTTCGAGGGCCGCGGCGGCGGTGAAGATCTTGAACACCGAACCCGGTTCGTAGGGATCGGTGATCGTCCGGTTGACCAGAGCCGCCGCCGGAAAATCACGGATCCGGTTCGGGTCGAACGAAGGGGCGCTGGCCATCGCCAGCACCTCGCCGGTAGCGGGCTCGACGAGGAGCACCGCTCCCGAGGCCGCCGAGGTCTCCGCGATCCCGCGGGCCAATTCGTCCTCCGCGACTGCCTGGATATCGGAGTCCAGGGTCAGTTCCAGGTCCGCTCCGGGGCGCGGCTCCCGCACCACCCGGCCGCCGCGCCCGGTGCGCCTGCCGTCGGTCCAGACCGTGCGCCGTCCGGGCTCGCCGCGGATCACCGCATCGAGGGCGTGTTCGATGCCGCCGAGGCCGTCACCGTCCACGCCGACATGGCCTACCAGTGGGGCCGCCAGCGGGCCGCCCGGATAGAAGCGCCCGTATTCCTCGAGGGTGCTGATCGGCAGGCCGGTCGCCTTCGCGCAGGCGACTTCGGCTGGCGAGGCCTTCCGCTTGAGCCAGGAGAACCGCGAATCGCGCCGCAAACGGGTCTCCACCAGACCTCGCGAGACCTCGAGGCAGTCGGCGAGCCGCGCTGCGGCCGCGGAGATGTCGAGCGTTCGGTAATCCGGCGGGACCACGTACACCGAATCCCTGGCGATGGTGAGCGCCAGCGGGCGCCCGCGGCGGTCGTGGATCGTTCCCCGGAACGGCGGGATGGTCAGCTGGTATCGGTGCTGGGCGTTCGCTCGCCCCGCCATCACCTCGTGCTGGAAGACCTGGGTCTGGACCAGCCGCCCGAAGACCAGCGCGCTCCAGACGGCGAGAAGACCCGCTCCGACCATCACCCGGCGCCGCACCTGGGGAAGGCGCGGGGTCCGATCGGGCTCTCTCGGGCCGCTGCGGACGGTCGGGGGGGGCGGCGGGAAGCGCGGCGGGACGGCCCGGGGGGGCCTCCGGCCGGACGACCGGTCCGTCCGGCGGCGGCGGCGCGGCGGTGCCGGGCGCGCTCCGGAACCGGGCGGCGGGGATGGAAGGAGACCCGGAAAGAGGGTGGGGGGCCGGGGGTCGGTCATCGTTCGCCGGCACCGCTCCCGGAGGAAGCGCCGCCCCCGGGAGAATCGGCCGGGGGCGTATCGGAGCCGGGGGGAGGAGCCGCGCCCGCGCCGGTAACCTCCAGCACCACGAATTCTTCGGGCGGTTCGAGGCCGTGGGATTCGCGCCCGGCGCGCTCCACCCGCCGCGGGTCGGTGAGCTGGCTCCACTCGAGGCGGTAGCGCTGGATGTCCTTTTCGAGCCGGTCCCGCTCCAGGCGGAGCTGCTCCACGCGGTATCCGAGCCGGACCGCTTCGAGTCGGGGCCAGGCCGCCAGGACGAGGGCGGCGAGCAGAACCAGGGCCACGGCGCAATAGCGCAACAACAGGAGGTAGCGCGCCCGGTCCAGCTTGCGGTGCAGCCAGCGGCCGTCGGGGCGGTAGGCGAGATCGAAGCGTCCGGCGCTCATCCTTCCCCTCCCTCCTCGCCGCCGCCGCCGACCCGCCGCAGGATCCGGAGCCGGGCGCTTCGGGACCGGCGGTTCTCGCGGCGTTCCGCTTCGCCGGGGCGGACCGGCCGCCGGACTCCGAGCTCGAACGCCGACTCGCCCGCCAGTGCGCGGAAACGGTGTTTCACCGGACGGTCCTCGACCGAGTGATACGCGATGACCGCCAGGATCCCGGGGGCGCGAAGCCGGGCGGGCGCCTGATCGAGCGCCGTCTCGAGTGCCTGCGGCTCACCGTTCACCGCCGACCGGACCGCCAGGAAGGTGCGGGTCGCCGGATCGAGCCGTCCCCTGCGGGGGCCCATCGCCGCGATCACCGCGCGGCGAAGGTCGCCGGTCGTCGCCAGCGGGCGGCGGTTCACGATCCGCCGGGCGATGGCGCGCGAGCGGCGTTCGCCCATGGCGAACAGCAGGTCGGCGATCTCCCCTTCGTCGAGGCGGTCCAGGAGAGCCGCAGCGGTCTCCCCGGAGCAGGGGTCGAAGCGCATGTCCAGCGGGCCGTCGCTGCGGAGCGAGAAGCCGCGCTCCGGGGTTTCGAGCTGCGGGCTCGAAAGGCCCAGATCGAGCACGATGCCATCCACCCGATCCCAGCCGGCCCGGTCGAGGGCGGCGGCGAGATCCCCGAAGTCCGCCGCCAGGAAACGAAACCGGGGTTCGGCGGCGGCGAGCGCCCGGGCCGCCGGCGCAGCGGCCGGGTCCTTGTCGAGGCCCAGCACCTCGGCACCGGACGCCGCCCGCAGGATCGCTTCGGTATGGCCGCCCCGTCCGAAGGTGCCGTCGAGGTATCGGCCCCCCGGGCGCGGAGCGAGGAAGCGGACGACTTCGTCCCGCAGTACCGGCAGGTGGGCCGGCAGTCGGGTCGGCAAAGGAGTCGAAAGGGGCGCTTCGGGAAGCATCGTTGCCGGGGAGGGCGAGGCGGTGGGGAGCTGAGGGAAACGCCGATCGGGCGGATGCGGGGAGGAGAGGGGAATCACCGCGTCGGCAGTCCGGGATCGGTGAGGGGTTCGGGAAGGGAGGGGTCGGGATCAGTTCCCCCCGGCTGTACCAGAGCCAGGTCCTCGTCGGTGAGCGGGTCGTCGGTGATCCGGGAGAACAGGATTTCGTGGTTCCACACTTCGAGGTGGCGGGTGAGTCCGAGGACATCCACCTTTCCGACGGTGTTCGCCAGACTCCGCAGGTTCTGGGGAAGGAGGAGCCGGTGCTGGGCGTCGAGGTCGGCTTTTTGCCCGTAGAAGGCCGTGATCCGCGAGAACCTTTGGCGCGTCGGATGGAGTTCCCCCAGCCTTCGCACCCGGGATTCGATGTCTTCCCAGACCGGCAGCGGGTAGATCGCGGCGCACCGGCCGTCGAGACTGGTGACGAAGACGCTGGTTCCGAGCCGTCTCAGGGTTCCCAGGAACGCGGCCGGAACCTTCAGCCTCCCCTTGGCGTCCACGGTGGCCGGGTGGTTGCCGCGGAATCTGGGATCGGTAGTGCCGGGCATCGGTAGGGGGTCCCCTCCCGTACTGCCTCGGAACCGCAGTGTCGAACCGATGAGCGAAAGAGAGAAAGAGTCAATCTATTCTTACCACTTTTGGCCACAAATTACCACCATCGCTACCGACACCCGGAAAGGGGAGACGGCAGCTTCAGCCCCAGCAGCGCCTCATGCCGGCGCCTCGCGGAAACGCGTCAGCCCCGTTGGAACCGGATCACCAGCACCTCCCCGTCCTTGACCGGATAGTCCCTGCCCTCGAGCCGGAGAGCTCCGCGCTTCCGGGCGGCGTCCCATGAGCCGCACGCCACCAGGGTGTCGTACGGGACGATCTCGGCGCGGATGAAGCCGCGCTCCATATCGGAGTGGATGACTCCGGCAGCTTCCTGCGCCCGCGTGTTACGGCGGATCAGCCAGGCGCGCGACTCGGTGTCCCCGGCGGTATAGAAGGTGGCGCGGTCCATCAGGGCGAAGATGGCCCGGACGACGCGCCGGGCGGCGCCTGCATCGACTCCCAGGTCCCGGCGGAAGGCTGCCGCATCCTCCTCCGGGAGTTCTCCGATTTCCGCTTCGATCCGGGCCGATACGACCGCGAGCCTCGTTTCGGGCCGGCCGGCAGGAGTTTCGAACCCCGGCCAGCTCGCGGGGTCCCTGCCGGCTTCGGTCTCGCCGGCATTCACGACGACCAGTTGCGGCTTGGCGCTCATCAGCCCGTAGCCGGCCAGCCGCTTCCGCTCGGCAGCCGAGAGCGCCTCTCGCAGGGGGACCTCCGCCTCCACCGATTTTCGGGTTCGATCCAGCAGCTCGCGTTCCCCCCGAACCGCCTCCGGTTTGCCGCGCGCGCGGTCGCGGTCCAGGCGGGCGATCCGCTTTTCGAGAACCGCGAGGTCCGCAACCAGCAGCTCCAACTCCAGGTTCGCGGCATCCCGGGCCGGATCTACCGAATCGAAGGGCGAGGGGACGGTCGGATCCTCGAACGCGCGCACCACATGGACGATCGCGTCCACCTCGCGGAGGGCGGCCAGATTTTCCGTCTGTCCGCCGGCTCCGCGCCGGAGAGCGGGAAGGAGCACCACCTCGACGGTGGCGGGAGTGGTCTTCCTCGACTGGTGCAGGCGCGCCAAGGTCTCCAGCCGTTCGTCGGGGACCGACAGCACCCCCCGCCTCGCGCCGGCCGCGAAGCCGGCGTCAGCGATCCGGGTCAGGAGCGTGAAGAGGGTCTTCTTGCCGGAAGCGGCGAAGCCAACGATTCCGGCGCGCACAGAACGGGCATCCTACCTACCGGCCCGAATGGGCGCGGCAGGCTCCGATCCCCTGGACCGCGCTCCCGGAAGCACCACGGAAACAGCAAGCTGGAAGCGCAGTCCTCAGAGATCCAGGGCGGCGGGGTCGGGGGCGCCCGCTTCGATGAGGAGGCGGCGCGCTTGGGGGTCCTTCCCCATGAGGGAGACGATGAAGTCGTCCGCGCTGCGCCGGTCGGGGATCTCCACGCGCAGCAGGCTGCGGGTCTCGGGGTTCAGAGTGGTGTCCCAGAGCACCTGGGGCGGCATTTCGCCGAGACCCTTGAAACGGGTGATGACCGGCGGCTTGCCGGTCCGCGCCCGGGTCTCGAGGACCGCTTCTTTCGCGGCCTCGTCGGCGGCCCAGTGCGTCTTCCCCC
Organism: Vicinamibacteria bacterium; assembly: GCA_963422395.1. GTDB lineage: Bacteria > Acidobacteriota > Vicinamibacteria > Marinacidobacterales > Marinacidobacteraceae. The sequence continues at coordinate 2,603,458 of OY729431.1, forward strand.
CGAGCTCGAGCCGGTAGAGCGGCGGCTGGGCGACGAAGACCCGCCGCGCCTCGAGGAGCTTCCAGAGGAACTTCACGAAGTAGGCGAGCAGCAGCGTGGTGATGTGGTGGCCGTCGGCGTCGGCATCGGCGAGCAGCACCACCCGCCGGTAGCGAAGCCGGTCGGGATCGCAGTCTTCACCCGTCCCACAGCCGAGCGCCAGCGCGATGTTGCGGAGTTCTGCATTCCCTTCGACCTTCTTCGGGCTCGCCTGGACGGCGTTCAGGATCTTGCCGCGGAGCGGCAGGACCGCCTGCCGCATCCGGTCGCGCCCCTGTTTCGCCGACCCTCCTGCCGAATCCCCCTCGACGATGAAGATCTCGGTTTCCTCCGGGTTGCGGAGGGCGCAGTCGCTGAGCTTCCCGGGCAGGACGCTTCTCGTCCGCAATTCCGCCTTCCGCGCCACCGCCGCCGAGGCCGCCCGCGAAGCCTCCCGCGCGCGGGCGGCGAGCAGCACCCGGCCCGCGATCCGCTCGGCGGCGGTGGGCGACTGGTTGAGCCAACGTTCGAGCTCGATCCGCACTGCGCCGAGAACCGGCGCCCGCACTTCGGGATTGTTCAGCCGGTCCTTCGTCTGCCCCTGGAACTGGGGGTTCGGGAGGAACACGCTGAGGATCGCCAGGACGCCCTCGCGCACATCCTCGGCCGCCACCGTGAGTCCCCGCGGGGTCAGCGAATGGGTCTCGAGGTAGTTGCGGACCGCTTTCGCCAGGCCTTCCCGCAGCCCGGCTTCGTGGGAGCCGCCGGCGCCGGTGGGAATCCCGTTCACGAAGCTGCGGAACTCCTCGCGCGGCGCTTCGGTCCAGCCGAGAACGAGTTCGAGCCGGCCTTCGCCGTCGAGGGGGTCGCGGCGCAGCTCGAAGGGGGCTTCGTGCGCCAGGGTGCGCTTCCGCTCCGTGATCACCGCATCGAAGTAGTCGGCGAGGCCGCGCTGCTGCCGCCAGCTCTCGCGGACGCCGGCCGCCTCGTCGCGGAAGGTCAGGGTGAGGCCGCGGTGGAGGTAGCTGGCCTCCCGAAGCCGGGCGGCGATCCGCCGCGGGTCGGGCTTCGGGTCGGGGAAGATTCGGGGGTCGGGCAGGAAGGTGATCTCGGTACCGGTTCCGCTTCCCGGCCCGGTATCTTCCAGCCCTCCGAGCGGCTCGCCGCGGCGAAAGCGCATCGCCCACTCCCGCCGGCCGCGGCGCACCCGGGCGGTGAGCGAGGCGCTCAGCGCGTTCACCACCGACGCCCCCACTCCGTGGAGCCCGCCAGCGGCGTGGTACGCACCGCGGTCGAACTTCCCTCCGGCGTGGAGGGTGGTGAGGATCACTTCGATCGCCGGCTTCCGCGAAGGCTGATGGAGGTCCACCGGGATCCCGCGCCCGTTGTCCCGAACCCGCACCGAGCCGTCGCGGTGGAGCGTCACCTCGATGCTCGAGGCGTGGCCGTTCATCGCTTCGTCCACGCTGTTGTCGAGGATCTCCCAGACCAGGTGGTGCAAGCCGGCGGCGTCAGTTCCGCCGATGTACATGGCGGGCCGCTTGCGCACCGCCGCGAGGCCCTCGAGAACGGTGATGTCGCGGGCGGTATAGGCGCCCTCGCGGGGGCGCTTCCCGCTCACGGAAGCGGCTCGGGAAGCCGCACTTCCCGCCGCACACTCCCGAAGCCGGATTTGGTCACGAGCTGGCCGCGGCGGCCCCGGGCGCCGACCGGATAGCGGTTCGCGGCGATGAGCCGCGGCTGCCCGCCCCGGGTCACCGCCACCAGCGGTTCGTTCCGGCGGCGGGCGAGGCGGAAGCCGAGGACCTGGTCTCCTGGCCCGAGCTGGATCGCCTTCACCCCGAGCCCGGCGCCGGAGAGCAGATTCACCTCCTCCACATCGCAAAGGAGGACCTGGCCGTTGCGGGTCGCCAGGATGAGCGTCTCCTCGCCGCTGGTGAGCACGGCGCCGAGCACCTCGTCCCCGTCCTTCAGCCGTGCGAAGCGGCGCCCGTTGCGGTTCGAAGGCTCGGCGAATCCGTCGAGCCGGAAACGCAGCGCGTAGCCATTGCGGGTCAGCGCGATCGCATGGGACATCGCCGGCGAGCCGCTTTCGCCGCCGAGCGCCCGAGGATCGAGGCTTTCCAGGCTCACGATCCGTTCCCCGTCCCGGAACGCGAACATCTTCTGGACCGGATCTCCGTAGCCGGAGGTGGCCGGTGCCGAGGCGATCCGGGCGGTGAACGCAGTTCCGAAAGAGGAGAACAGGACGAATGCGGCCCGGGTGTTTCCGGGCGCGAGGGCCAGCACTTCATCTCCCTCGCGGAGCCGGAGCCTTTCGAGTTCGCGGACTTCGCGCTGCCGGCGGATCCAGCCGTCGCGGGTCAGGATCACCACCGCTTCCTCGGCGAACAGGAAGTCCGCTTCCGAGAAATCGGCCTCGCTGTCCGCACTGACGAACCCGGTGCGGCGCTCCTGGCCGGGGCGGGGGCGGTCCCGGACCTCCTCGAGTTCCCGGCGGACCAGGCCGGTGATCGCGGTGTCGCTCGCGAGGAGCCGTTCGACTTCGGCGAGCCGCTTCCGCCGCCGCTCCGTCTCTTCGAGGATCACCCGGATTTCGAGACGCGCGAGGCGGTAGATGCGCAGCTCGAGGATCGCGTCGGTCTGTTCCGCATCGAGCGGGAGCTCGGCCATGATGCTTCGCGCCGCGTCCCGTTTCCCGTCGGAAGCCCGCACGAGCGCCAGCACCCGGTCGAGGACCTCGAAGACCGCAGCGAAACCGGCGAGCAGATGTAGCCGCGCCGACAGCTTGCGTCGCTCGTCCTCGAGCCGCCGGCGCACCACCTCCCGGCGGAAATCGAGGAAGTCGAGCAACAGCACCCGGAGCCCGACCCGCTCCGGCGCGCCTCCCGGCGAGCGGGCGAAACGCAGGCAGGTCAGGTCCACCGGGACCGAGGACAGGAGCGGCGTACGCCGGTAGAGGAACGCGAGAACCTTCTTCGGGTCGACCTCCTTGCGCACCTCCAGCCGGATGCACACATCGTCGGTGGAGAGATCGCTCACCTCGAGGAGTGCCGGCAGCGAACGGTCGGCGACGATCTCGCCGAGCCGCTGGACCAGCTGCGCCTTGTTCGCCCCGTAGGGGATCGAGGTGATGTGGAGGGTTCGCACCTGGCGGCGCACCCCCAGGTCCTCGACCGTCCCCCGCACCCGGAGGGAACCCCGGCCTTCGGCGTAGATCGATTCGATCCGCTCCGGCGGGTCGAGGATCTCGCCGCCGGTGGGGAAATCCGGACCGCGGACGATCCGGGCCAGCGCCCGGGAATCGAGGCTTTCGTCGTCGAGCAGCGCGATCAGCGCGCGGACCACCTCGATCAGATTGTGCGGCGGGATGCTCGTCGCCACCCCCACGGCGATCCCGGTGGAGCCGTTGACCAGCAGCAGCGGCAGCCGGGTCGGGAGCACGACCGGCTCGGTCCGCGAACCATCGTAGGTCGGGCGATGCGGCACGGTCTCGGCGGCGATCTCCCCGAGAACCTCCTCGGCGGACGCCGCCAGCCGGCACTCGGTGTAACGCATCGCGGCGGGGGGATCCCCGTCGAGCGAGCCGAAGTTGCCGGCGCCCTCGATCAGGGGCAGCCGCGAGGTGAATGGCTGCGCCATGCGGACGAGCGCCTCGTAGATGGCCGCGTCGCCGTGGGGGTGATACGCACCCATCACATCGCCGACCACCTTGGCGCATTTGCGGAATCGTCCCGAGACGCCGGGGCCCTGCCGCCACATGGTGGTGAGGATCCGGCGCTGCACCGGCTTGAGACCGTCCCGGACATCGGGCAGCGCCCGGCTCCCGATCACCGAGAGCGCATAGATCCGGTAGCGGTCGCCGGTCACCTCCCGGAGGTCCACCGGCGCCGCTCCCGCCTCCGGATTCCCGTCCCACGAGAGGATCGAGCGATCCTTGCGGCCCATACCTTCAGTAGCCGGTCGTGCAGCTCGGCGCGCGAAGATGGATGCCGGGGAAGAGTTGCCCCACCCCCGCGGAGAAGGGCGGAGAGAACCGCGGCAGCAGTTCGCCCCGAGGAGATCCCGAACGGCGAGAATGGGCGCCGTGATGAACCGGCGGGTCCCGGGGCTCGTCCTCCTCGGCGTTTCGCTCGGCGCCCTGGCCACATCCGGCCTGTCCGACCGGGCGTTCGCTGCCGCGCCCGGGCTGTCGCTCTGCGGTTTCCAGGCGCTGGTCGGCCTGCCCTGCCCTCTCTGCGGCGGAGTGCGAGCCAGTGCAGCGCTCGGCGCCGGCGCGTTCGGCGAGGCGCTCTTCTGGAACCCGGCGGTGGCCCTCGGTCATGGCGCGCTCCTGCTGACCGGTTCTCTGCTCGTGCTCGGCCGAGAGCCGCCCTGGCTCGAATCGGAGCGCCAACCGATGGTGATGCGGTCTGCGGCGCTCGTCCTGCTGGCCAACTGGATCTACCTGATCATCGTCGGCCGTTAGCTGTGCAAGCTCACCAGGTTGTTCAGGGGGAAGTCGAGCGCCTGGACCCGTCACGCGTCCTCCACGCCGCGGGCCGCGCCCCGCGGGCCGAAGATCGCCGTTCCGACGCGGATGGTGGTCGCTCCCTCGGCGAGGGCCGCTTCGTAGTCGCGGCTCATGCCCATCGAGAGTTCCGGTTCCGGCGGCAGGAAGCCGCGCTCGGAAAACCGCTCGCCGAGAGCCCGAAGCCTGGCGAACCAGGGGCGGGCGGCTTCGGGATCGGACTCGAAGGGCGGGATCAGCATCAGCCCCGCCAGCCGGATTCCCGAAAGCCCGGCCATCCCGGCGAGCGCCTCTCCGAGCGCAGCTTCGGGAATCCCGAACTTGGAAGCCTCCCCGGCGAGATCCACCTGCGCGAACACCCGGATCGGCCCCTCCGAGTTCGGGGGGGTTCCCTCGGCGGCCATCCGGCTGAGCCGGGCGGCGAGTGCCGCGCTGTCCACCGATTGGATCACCGGGAAGAGACGGGCAGCGAGCCGCGCCTTGTTGCTCTGCAGATGACCGATCAGATGGGGAGTGATCGCGGCCCGCACCGCAGACAGTTTGGCAGCTGCTTCCTGGATCCGGTTCTCGCCGAAGTCGGTGATGCCGAGCTCGGCGGCCGCTTCGATGTCGCGGACGGCTCGGGTCTTGGAGACCGCGACCAGCCGCACGCCGGCCGGATCCCTCCCCGCCCGGCGGCAGGCCTCCCCGATCCGGTCCCGCACCGCCGCGATTCGTTCGGCCAGCGGCGGCTGTTTCTCACCGGCGGTCATGGAAGCGACCTCAGGAAATCCGTCGCTTCCTCCAAATCGGTGATCGAAGGAAAAGGAGGCAGCAAAGCGCGGATGCGGCGCCCGTAGCCGGTTCGGTGGAGGCGCGAGTCGAGAACTGCGGCGAGGCCCCGGTCCCGCCGGGAGCGGATGAGCCGACCGAGTCCCTGTTTCAGCGTGAGCGCCGCCTGCGGTACCGAGTAGTTCGAGAAACCGTCGCCGGTGGCCGCCTCCGCCCGCTCGGCGCGCGCCTGGTGGAGCGGATCCGAGGGAACCGGAAACGGCAATTTGTCGATCACCAGCAGGGTCAGCGCGTCTCCCAGAACATCCACCCCCTCCCAGAAGGAGCGCACTCCGAGCAGCACCGCGTTCGGAGTGTTGCGGAAGGTATCGAGCAGCGCCGCGTGCCCGCCGCCGCGCTGCTGCCGCAGCAGCGGGAACGGGCATACCGGCTCGAGCGCCCGGCCGACCCGGTCGAGGTTCCCCCAGCTGGTGAACAGGATCAGTGCCCGGCCCCGGCTGGCCCGCACCAGCGCGTCCACCTGGGCGGCGACCGCTTCTCCGAAGCCCGGTCCGCGGGGAGACACCAGATCGCGCGGCACATAGAGCCGGGCCTGTTCCGCGAACCGGAAGGGCGTGGGGAAGATGGCCTCGTCCGTCGTCTCCACCCCGAGGGCATCCGCGGCGTAATCGAAACCCCCGTCGAGCGCCAAGGTGGCCGAAGTGAGAACGCAGGCTCTCATCTGCCCGAAGAGATGCGACTGCAGCTCCTTTCCCGGATGCACGGGTGCGGCATTCGCGAACCAGGTCCGCCGGGCTCCGTCGCTCCGGGCCCGGGGGCCGGAGGTCCGCTCCCCGCTCTCCTGGCGGAAGGCGCTCCAGTACACGAAGTCGGGGCGCGGCGTGAGCAGGGTGTGGAGTTCCCCGCGCAGCTCGGCGATCCGTTTCAGGAACCGGTCGCAGCCGGCCTTGCCGTCGTTGCCGTCATCCCCTTCGCTGCCGCCGGCTCCGGCGGGCGGAGAGCTCTTCGGGAGCCCTTCCCGAAGGTCGAAGAGGCCGCTTTCGAGGGTGTCGAGCGCCTGGGACACCGACTCCCCGGACTCGCGGGCCTCCTGGGGAAACCCCGCCGGATCGAGCAGCCGGGGGCCGTCCTCTCCGTCGGGAGCGAGGCTGTCGAAGAGTTCCCGCCAGGAGCGCCGTAGCCGCCGCACCGCCGGATGGGGCGGGCGGCCCGGAGCGGCTCGTTTCCAGAACTTGCCGAGGTCGGTCGCGAGCCGGTCGGCCATCGCCGAAGAAAGGGTGGTGGAGAGGCTGCTGGTGGCGGCGTTTTCGAGGCGGTGCGCTTCGTCGACGATCAGGTGGTCGTATTCCGGAAGCACCCCGCCGTAGTCGGTCTGGCGCACGATCAGGTCGGCGACGAGCAGGTGGTGGTTCACGATCAGGATCTGGCTGGCGTGAGCCTGCTTGCGCAGCGTCGTCAGGTGGCACGAGTCGTAGAGCCCGCAGCGGCGGCCGATGCAGTTCTCGGAGATCGTGGAGACGCCCCTCCAGAAGTCGAGCGGTCCCGCGAGGCCGCGTATCTCGTCGCGGTCGCCGGTCCTGGTCTTTTCCGCCCAGCGCGCGATCTTTTCCAGATCGCCGCGGTGCGGGCGATGGAAGGGAAGCTCCGGCTGGTCCCGAAACTTCCCCCACTCCAGGCGGCACAGATAGTTCTCCCGTCCCTTCATCCGCGCCGCCGGAACCCGGCTTCCCAGGATCGCCTGCAGCTGCGGCAGATCCTTTTCGAAGAGCTGGTCCTGCAGGTTCCGCGTCGCCGTCGAGAGGACCACCCGCTTTCCGGAAAGAAGCGCCGGAAGCAGATACGCGAAGGACTTCCCGATCCCGGTTCCCGCCTCGACCATGAGCGCCCCTCCTCGGCGCAGCGTCTCCTCGACGCGGACCGCCATCTCCACTTGCCCTTCCCGGTGCTCGAAACCGGGGATCGCCTCGGCGAGCGCCCCGCCCGGCCGCAGGAAGGCGGCCGCCTGACTCCCTGCCGTCCGGTTCACCGCCGTTCGGTTCACCGCGACCCGCCGGCGCCCCTCCTCCTCACGCGGAGGCCGCGAGGTAGAGGGGGAAGCCCGAGGCGAGTTCGGCGGCATCTGCCGCGATCCGGGCGAGCGCCGCCGGATCGCCGACCGAGCGGAGAGCCCGGTCCAGGAGGCGCGCCACTTCGACCATTTCGGCTTCGCCCATCCCGCGCGTGGTGAGGGCCGCGGTTCCGAGCCGGATCCCGCTGGCGACCATGGGCTTTTCGGGATCGAAGGGGATCGTGTTCTTGTTCGCGGTGATGCCGGCGCGCTCGAGCACGACCTCGGCATCGCGCCCGGTGACGCCGCGAACCGAGACATCGAGCAGCACCAGATGGTTGTCGGTGCCGCCCGAAACCAGCCGAAAACCGAGCCCGGCGAGAGCCTCCGCGAGCTGCTTCGCGTTGGCGATCACCTGCCGGGCGTATGCGGCGAAAGCGGGATCGAGAGCCTCGCGGAAGCAGACCGCCTTGGCGGCGATCGTGTGCATCATCGGCCCGCCCTGGATTCCGGGAAAGGTGATCCGGTTGATCGCCTTTCCGTAGTCCTTCTCGTTCCAGAGAACGAGCCCGCCGCGCGGCCCGCGGAGCGTCTTGTGCGTGGTGGTGGTGACGATGTCCGAATACGGCAGCGGATTCGGGACGGCGCCCCCGGCGACCAGCCCCGCGATGTGGGCGATGTCGGTCACGACTTTCGCTCCGACTTCGTCGGCGATCTCGCGGATCTCCGCGCTCGGGAAGAGCCGCGGATAGGCGCTCGCGCCCACCATGATCATCTTCGGACGGTGTTCCCGGGCCAGCCGGCGCATGGCGTCCAGGTCGAGCCGTTCGTCCTCCCGGCGCACCCCGTAGGCGATCGGACGGTAGGACTGGCCCGAGAAGTTCAGCGGATGGCCGTGGGTCAGGTGGCCCCCCTGATCGAGCGCCATGCCCAGGAAACTGTCACCGGGATCGAGCAGCGCGAGGTAGGCGGCCATGTTGGCCTGCGAACCGCTGTGGGGCTGGACATTGGCGTAGTTCGCCGAGAAGAGCTTCTTGGCGCGGTTTCGAGCCAGCCGCTCCGCCTCGTCCACATGGGCGCAGCCGCCGTAGTACCGCCGCCCCGGATACCCCTCGGCGTACTTGTTCGTCATCACCGAGCCGGTGGCTTCCATCACCGCTTCGCTCGCGAAGTTCTCGGAGGCGATCAGCTCGAGGCCGCACGACTGGCGCACCTCCTCTGCCTGGATCGCGGCGGCGATATCGGGATCCCGATCGGCGAGGCGGGGCCCGAAAGGGCGGCGGGAGAAACGGATGGTCAAGAGGAGAGAAAGCCCCGGGGCCGGCGCGAGTATAGGACCCGCGGAAGACCGGAAGCGCTCTGCCGCGGATCCCCCCGGACCGCTCTCCCGGAAGCGGCGGCCCGGAGGTCAGAAGAGATAGGCGGCGGCGAAGCCGACCTGCGCCGTCATCATCATCAGATACATGTGGCGCCAGGAAATGTGGTTGCTGTCGGTGGCGAGTTCCTCGGGGCGGCGCAGCATCAGCCAGGCGGTGAAGACGCCGTAGAGGCAGAGCCCGCCGCCGAGGAGGTCGAGGAGCAGCGGCTGGCCGGTCAGCACCCCCAGCCGCACCCCTGCGGGAAGGAGCAGGAAGGGCAGAACGAAGAAAGGAGCGATCCGCCAGGCAGCGCCCCGCGGGCCGTGAACCACCGGCAGCGTCCGGCAGCCTCCGGCACGGTCGCCGGCGATGTCCGAAAAATCCTTGGTGGTGGTGGCGCCGAGCAGGAACAGCCCGAAGATGAGTCCGAGGAACCAGGGTTCCGGCGCGAGCACGCTCTTCACCGCCGACCAGCCCGCCACCTTGAGCAGCACCCCCCGGGGAATCGCCACCGTCAGGTTGGCGAGCATCCCGAGCCTTTTGCTGCGCAGCGGTGGCGCCGAATAGATCCAGACGAACACGCTCGCAGCCAGCACGATCAGGAAACACTCCCGCCCGCCGGCGGGGTTCACGAACCAGGCGGCGGCGAGCGCGGCGAGCCAGCAGACCGCGGTGAACCAGCGGGCTTCGCCGAGCCCCAGCCGACCGGAGGGAAGCGGCCGTCCGGGCTTGACCACCCGGTCGATGTCGAGATCGCAGATCTGATTCAGCCCGTTGCTCGCGGCGTTCAGCGTCGCCGCCATGACCGCGCCGAGGAGCACGCCCGCCCAGGGAACGGCTTCGAGGCGGGGCGGAGCCCCGAACGCGGTGATGCTTCCGCTCAGGAAGCCGACCAGCGGAGGCAGCAGGGTGAACGGACGGGAGAACTCCAGGTACCGCGCCGCTCGCCGGAAGAGCGGCCGGATCACCCGATTCGGGCGGCCGGGAATCATCCGGCGCCGCCGGTGAGGAACCATCCGGCGCCGCTGGCGAGCGAACCGCCGGTGAGCACCGAGACCGCGTTCACCCCGTCGTTCTTCAGGAAGCCGCGCGCCTCGAGCGGTTGCAGCAGGCCCTCGAAGAAGGCGGCCGCGAACCCCGCCGCAGCCACCGGAAGGAGGAGGCGCGGCGGGAGGAACAGCGCGGCGGCGGCGGAAGCAACCGCGAACGAAGCGGCGAGGCCGGCGAGCGAGCCGAGGACGGTCACGGCGCCCGAGGTTCCGGGCGGCACGCGGGCGAAGTCGGTGAGACGCATTGTCCGTCCCCGCGAGCATTGGCCGATCTCGGACGCCACCGTGTCCGCGGCCAGGGTGGCGAGCGCGCCGGCGAACCCGGCCGCGGCGATGCCCCCCCAGAGCTCTTCCCCGAGTCCCGAAGACAGCCCGCCGGCGGCGAGGGCGAAGAGCGCCGGCGGGCCGGCGTTCGCGAAGACTTGCCGGGCGCCGCGGGCCCCGCCCGAGGCTTCGGCGACGCCGCGGGCCGCTTTCCGCTCCCAGCCCACCCGGGTCGAGGCCGCGCCGAGCACGAAGCCGAGGCACAGCAGCAGATACCCCGGCCAGCCGAGGCCGACCGCGACGGCGGCGCCCACCACCAACCCAGCCGCGGCGCCCGACCGGGAAACGGCGCCGAGACGCCGCCCGGCGAAAGCGAGGACCGCATTCAGGGCCAACAGCGCCGGGAGGGGCACGAAGCGGAGGAAAGCGGGAGCGTCAGTAGTAGCGGTCGCGCTCGCCGCCGGCGCCGAAACCGAAGCTGGTGATCCCGCCGAGAGTGATCCCGAAGTGGAACATGTTCTCCTTCCGGCCGCCCAGGTCGTAGCGGATCCACTCCACATTCAGCCCGCAGCACTGGAAGAGGAAGTCGGCGCGGAGGCGGAGATTCGAAAGCTGACGTTCGGTGATGTCGTAGTTGATGTCGAGGCCGGTGCGGATCACCTCGGTGGGGAAGAAGTCGGTGCCGGCACGCAGATAGCTGCTGGCATCGACCTCTTCGCTCTCCTCGCCGCCGACTCGGCGCGCCCGCCGGGACCAGTTGAAGTGGAACTGCCGGTTCGCGAAGCGGTCGCCGAACCGGAACCCGGTGCGAATGGAGGTGAAGAGCCTTTCGTCGGGATCCCATTCCATCGTCCAGTCCCCGTTCACGGATTCGCTGGGGGTGAACCGGAAGTCCGAGCGAATCGGAGACTTCTCCACTTCGGTTTCTTCGAACGAGGACGAGTTGTAACTGGAGTCGTAAGCCCCCGCCAGGGGGTCGAAATAGAAGCTCTGCTGGATGCGCCAGGTGATCACATCGGTGACGGAGGACTCTTCGACGCCGTCGCGGTAGCGCTTGGCGAGCAGCCGGTTCACGAATCCGATGCTGATGTCGTTCGCCAGCGTCGAGCTGTCGTAGCGGTCGAACCGGTTGACCAGCTCGAACAGGTCGTCGCTCTTGCGGTAGTCCCAAGCCGCTTCCGGCTCGATGAGGTGCTTGAAGCGGGCGGCGTAGGAGTTCTCCGGAGTCTCGAAGATCCGCTCGAACTTCGGACCCGCCAGCTGCACCGAGGCCCCGTAGTAACGGCGGGCGAGCCGTCGTTCGGGGTCGAAATCGCCGGTCTCGGGATCCTTCGAGCCGCCGTAGCGCAGATAGCCGGTGTCGAGCTCGGCCCGCAATTCGAGGAACGGGAGCTCGGGCATCGAAAAGCCCAGGGTGGGGCCGAAGAAGAGCCGGTTCCATTCCTGGAACTCGCCGCGGCGCGACCTGCCTACCCGCACATAGTTGGCCTCGTACTGAAGTTGCACATACCGGCCCAGCAGGTTCAGGTTGCGGCGCGAAATCGAGAACTGCGGCAGCGTCTGGCGGCGGCTGGATCTGGTCGTGTACTGCGTTTCCTTGCGGTCGATCCGGAACTTGAGCCGATGTCGGAACAGCTGGCCGCCGAGATCCAGCCGGGTGCGCTGGTAACGCCGGGTGGAACGCGAGAACGAATCCTGGAAGCGCTGGCTGAAGTCGAAACTCGAGAACATGTCTCCCTTCGCGCTGAGTCGAAACCTCGCCGGCAGCCGTTGCGCCACATCGAAGCTGATCGAGTATTCGCGGTTTTCGGTGGTCTTGTCGTTGATGACGAACCCCTGGAAATTCCCCCGGGAGCCGCTGTCGCCGCGATACCGATGGTCGAGACCGAGGCCGGTCCCGGCTACGGTGAAGTGGTCGAGGCTCACCGTCGCGTCCATGGAACGATTGATCGCCCAGAAGAACCCTTGGCTGATCAGATGGCCGCGGGTATCCGAGCGGCTGTAGCGCGGAATCAGGAAACCGGTCTGCCGGCGATCCTCCTCGATCGGGTAATAGAGCGTCGGAAAGAAGAACAGCGGAGTGTTCATCAACCGGAAGGAGACATTGCGCAGCCAGACATGCTTTTGCGGCCGGACGATGGCGCGGCTCGCGGTGAAGTTCCAGCGCGGCGTCGGCTGGGCGCAGGTGGTGAAGGCGCCGCGCTCGATGACGAAGGCGCCGTCTTCGAGTTCTTCGAGGCGCTCCGCCACGAAGTGGAAATCCTGTCCGAGAATGCCGCGCGCGTTCTCGAAGACTGCGGTCGACCGCTCGAGGTCGGCGGTCACCGATTCGGCGACCACTTTCTCGTTCCGCCTTTCGAACACCACATTCCCCGCGGCGGTGAGGGTGAGCGCATCCTCGTCGATCTCGATCCGGTCCGCCTGGAGCCGGAGCGTGCCGTAGGCGAGCTGCGCGTAGCCTTCGAGGATCACTCGGGAACCATTCCGCTCCACCCGCTCGGCGCGGGTGAGCATGGTCCCGGCCGGAGGCGGATCGTGCTGCCAGGCCACCGGCGGGGCCTCGTCCAGGTTCCGGTCGTGCCGCTGTCCGAACTGCGAGCCGCCCGCGGCCTCGACCGGAACCAGGGCAGCGAGTAGCACGACTCCAGGCGCCCCGATTCCGAGCATTCAGAGGAAACCGCGGCGGAAGAGCGCGGGCCGCGTCGCCTGCAGTCGGGCCGGCAACCGGGGTGGATGCATCCCGGAAGCCCCCTCCGGGGCCTTTCGCCCCCCGAATTCCCTTACCGGGCCGGCTCGTAGTACGGGTTCGTTCCGGCCGCGTGGTCGGTGGTGTCCAGGATGGCGCCGATCTCGGGGACGGCACGGCGGAGGATCGTCTCCACGCCCTGCCGCAGGGTCGCGGTGGCCATCCCGCAGCCCTGGCAACCGCCCCCCATCCGCAGGAACACCTGATTCCGCTCGACCCCCACGAGGTCGATGACGCCGCCGTGGGCAGCCACTGCCGGGTTGACCTCTTCCCGGAGAACCGCTTCCACCCGCTCCCGGATCGCGTCCGGCGCCGGGAGATCGTCGAGAACCCGGGGATCCACCGCGGGCTCCGTTCCTCCGAGGACGCCCCGGATCCGTCGGCCCACCTCCTGACCGATCGGCATCCAGCTCCCCTGGGTCTCGGCGCTCACCGTGACCAGGTTCTCCTGGATCAGCACTCCGGAGACTCCGGGAACCCCGAGGATCGCCTGCGCCAAGGCGGAATCGCGCGCCCGGTCCAGCGAATCGAAGTACACCGAGCCGCCCGGAAAGACCGGTCGATCCAGCACGAAGCGACAGGTCGAGGAATCGCGCGGCTCGGCGCGAATACGGATGTCGGAACCGGGAGGAGACTTCGACATCGCGGAGAAAAGTCTAGCCGGATGCGGGAGCCCCGCGCAGCGTTCTTCCGGTAGAAGCGCTCCCGGCAGCGGCGCTCTCTATACTGGCCGCGCTTTGAGCCGTCGGCCGAGGACCCGCTTCGCCGCGAAGGCCGTCTGCTGCTGGGCCGCAGCAGCCGCCGCCGGGGCGGCGCAGGGATTCACCGATGTGACCCGGGAAGCGGGGATCCGTTTCGTCCACGACGCCGGAGACCGAGGGAACCTCTCGCTCCCCGAAATCACCGGCGCCGGCGCCGGGTTCTTCGACGCCGACGGAGACGGCGATCTCGACATCTACCTGCTCCAGGGCGGGCGACCCGCCGACCCGCCGGGGAGGAGCCCGGAGGCTCCCGGCAACACCCTCTACCTCCAGGGGCCAGAGGGGAGGTTTTCCGACGCCAGCGAGGCTTCGGGAGTCGCGGACACCGGGTACGGGATGGGGCTCGCCGCCGGAGACTTCGACGGCGACGGTTCGACCGACCTCTTCGTCAGCAACTACGGCCCCGATGTGCTGTACCGCAGCCTCGGAGATGGCCGTTTCGAGGAGGTCACCGCCGCCGCCGGGGTCGCCGGCGAAGGGTGGTCGTCGTCCGCGGCGTTTTGCGATTACGACAGTGACGGCAGGCTCGATCTGTATGTCGCCCGCTATGTTCGGAACGACCCGGAGAAGCACTGTACCCAGCAGGACGGCAGCCGCGACTACTGCAGCCCGCAGGTCTTCCCCGGAACCCACGACTACCTCTACCGGAACCTCGGAGACGGTGCTTTCGCGGAGGTCTCCCTCGCCGCCGGGCTGCGGTCGGTGCACGCCCCCGGTCTGGGAGTGGTCTGCCACGACTTCGACGGCGACGGACGGCTCGACTTCTATGTGGCGAACGATGGCGAGGCGAATCAGCTCTGGCTGAACCGGGGAGACGGCGTCTTCGCCGACGATGCGTTTCTCTCGGGCGTGGCGCTGAACGATGCCGGCCGCCCCGAGGCGGGCATGGGGATCGCCCTCGGCGATGTGGACTCCGATCTCGACCTCGATCTCTTCCTCACCCATGTCGCCGACGAGACGAACACGCTCTACCGGAGCGACGGCGCCGCGCCCGGACTCGCTTTCACCGACCGCACCGGTCCCTCCGGTCTCGGCCCCGCGAGCATGGCGAAGACCGGCTTCGGGGTCGGATTCCTGGATTTCGACCTCGACGGCGCCCTCGACCTGGTGGTGGCGAACGGCCGGGTGCAGCGGAAGCCCGCCCTTCCCGGCGCCTCCGGGGATTCCTTCTGGAGGGTGTTCGCGGAGCCGAACCAACTGTTTCGGAACAGCGGGCCGACCACCGGGCTGCCCGGAGAAGAGGCTTCCTTCACCGAGATCCGGGAGAGCGGCGACTTCGGCGCAGCGGTCGAGGTGAGTCGGGGGCTCGCCCTCGCCGACTACGACGAGGACGGGGACCTCGATCTGCTGCTCGCGAACGCCGAAGGCCCGGCGCGCCTCTACCGGAACGACTTCGAGCGGCGCGGCTCGCCGCTCCGGGTCAGCACCCGCGACGCCGCGGGGCGGCTCTCCTTCCCCACCGTGGTCACCGCCACGCTTTCCGGAGGGCGCCGGCTTCGTCGGCACGCCGATCCCGGAGGCAGCTATCTCGCCGCCGGCGACCCGCGGGCGTTCTTCGGCATTCCGGCGGGCGAGACGGTGCGTGCGCTGACCGCGGTTTGGCCGGACGGGACCTGCGAAGCCTTCCCCGGCGCGGCGGTTGGCGCGGCCACGCTCCGCCGGGGCCGGGGCGAGGCCTGCTGACGGTGCCACACCCGCCGAAGAGCCGGAGACGCCGGTCCGGGAGGAGCCGATCCCCCGGCACCGCCAGCCCCCCCGGCGCCGCGACCCCCGCTGCGAAGGCTGCTGGCCGGCGGCGCGGCCGCTGGCTCGCGGCATCGCTTGCAGGCGCGGGCACCGCCGCCGCCCTGATCCTCTGGCGGCTGGGCGGAGGAGTGGAGGCCCCCGACCCTCCGAACCCCGATCTCACCGAGGCGGAACCCGCAGTGGCGGAGGCGATCCGGCGCGCCCGCAACGGAGTCCTCGAGGACCGGGGCTCGCCGGACCGCTGGGCCGGGCTGGGCGCCGCACTCCTGGTCCACGAGCTCCACCCCGAGGCGGCGGCGGCGTACCGCGCCGCGAACCTGCTGGCCGGCGGGGACTACCGCTGGTCCTACCTGCTGGCGCGATCCCGCTGGCGGGTGGATCCGGCGGCGGCAGAAGAAGCAGCGCTGGCAGCGGTCCGGGAGAACCCGGACTATGCCCCCGCCCAGCTGTTGGCCGGTCAGCTGGCGGAGGAACGGGGCGATCTCGAGACCGCAGCCGGGCGCTACCGCTCCCTCCTCGACCAGCTCGGAGAGCACCGCGCCGCGCCGGCGAACGAAGCCGCGGCTCGTTTCCGCCTCGGCCGGCTGCTCGCGGGAGCCGGCGACCTGGAAGCAGCTCTGCCGCTCCTGGAGCGGGCGGAGACGCTGGCTCCGGAATCGGGAGCAGTCGCCGCCGCCCTCGCACGGCTCTACCGCCGGACCGGGAGCGAAGCGAAGGCGCGCGCCGCCGCGAACCGCGCCCGCGGTCTCGATCAGGAACTCGCGATCAGCGATCCGCTCATGGAGACAGTGCATCGGGCGTCGGCGTCGGTGGTCGGGAAGGAGCGCCGGGCCTTCGCCGCCGAGGCAGCGGGCCGCCCCGAAGTCGCCGAGCGCCTGCTGCGGGAGATGATCCAGACCCGGCCGGAGGCGGCGGACCTCTATTACAACCTCGGCAACAACCTTTCGCGGCAAGGGCGAAACCCCGAAGCGCTCGAAGCCTGGCGGGCGGCGCTTTCCCGTAATCCCGACCATGTGGCGGCACTCGTCAACTCCGCCATCGTGCTCGCGCAGACGGGCGATCTCGAAGAGGCCGAGCGGCGCTGCCGGCGGGTGCTGGAACTCCGGCCCGACCATCCGGGAGCGCTCTCGAGCCTCGGCAGCATCGCTGCGCTCGGCGGCCGCAGAGTCGAAGCGGTCGGTTGGTTTCGCCAAGCGCTGGAACAGGAGCCGGAGCGGGCGGGAACCCACGACTCGATCGCCCAGGTGCTCGCGGCGGATCGGCGGTTCGACCAAGCGGTCCGGCACTTTCGCATCGCGGTGACGAAGGAGCCGTTCCGGGGGGACTACCGGCTGGGCCTCGCGGCGTCACTCGCCGCTCTCGGCGATTTTGCGGGTGCCTGGACCGTCACCCACGCCGGCCGGCGGCTCGGCGTCGAGCTTCCCGAGGACTTCCTCGGCAGGCTCCGGCAGGCGATGCCCGATCCCGGTCCCCGATAGGGGAAACCGATCCCGCAGCGGAGCCCTGAATTGCGGCGCGAAGCAGCGGGCGCCGGGGACCGCCTCCGAACCGCGGGCATCGGATCGGGTCCAATATTTGGAATTGCTGAAGGGCAAGGGCGGTTCCAGATCGGTGCTTCGAGGCTTCAAGCCCTTGACTATATTAACATATATGGGGATTGTTCCACCTGGCATATCCGTTGCGAATATAGTAGGACTCGTTTCTATTTTTCCCCTGACAAGGAGGGACCATGAGAAAAACACTTCTCGCTTTCCTGTTCTTGGCGGTCGCCGTACCGGCGCTCGCCCAGCAGCAGTACGGCCGCCTCGAAGGCGCCGCGCGCGACGCCCAGGGGCTCGCCCTGCCGGGGGTTTCCGTCACCCTCTCGGGTGAGGCCATCATCGGCAGCCGCAACGCCACCACCGATGTGGACGGCTCGTACCGGTTCCAGGCGCTGCCTCCGGGCGACTACCTGCTCCAGTTCCAGCTGGGCGGTTTCCAGACCGTCCTGTTCGAGGACATCCGGGTGGTCACCGGCGCCACCTTCTCGGTGGACGCTGACATGCAGATCGCGACCGTCGCCGAAACGGTCACCGTCACCGGCGAATCGCCGGTGGTGGATGTGAAGTCCACTGGCGTAGCCGCCACCTTCGACAAGACGCAACTCGACGAAGTGCCGACCGCGACTGACATGTGGGCAGTGCTCCATCAGAGCCCGGGCATTCGGGTGCAGGGTTACGATGTGGGCGGTTCGCACAAGAGCCAGCAGTCCATGTACGAGACCTTCGGCGTGCGCAGCCAGAACCGGGTCCTCTACGAGGGCGTGAACACCACCGAGGGCACCGGCAGCGCCGGCGGCTACTACGACTACTACGCGATGGAGGAGTTCCAGGTCTCCGCCCAAGGCGCCGATGTGGAGATGTCCACACCGGGTGCGCAGATCCAGACCACCGTGAAGAGCGGCGGCAACGAATTCTCCGGACTCCAGAGCGGCGCCTGGAATCCGGAGGATCTCATCGCCGACAACTTCGACAGTGCTCTGGAAGCGCGTGACGCATCCGCAGCCCCGGTGCTCAAATTCTATGAATTCCATCTGGACCTCGGCGGCCCGATCGTCCGCGACAAGGCCTGGTTCTACGCTGCCTACAACAACTTCTACATCGACACGGCGGTCTCCGGCCAGCCGATCGAAACCGGTACCGACATCGGCGACTTCGATATTTTCACCGCGAAAGTGAACTATCAGATCACCGAGCGCGACCAGTTCATCGGCTTTTCCACCTGGTCGTGGAAGAGAAAGCCGAACCGTTCCATCTCCAGCACCATCCCGACGGAATCGGTGCTGGCGCAGGACTACTGGATCTGGCTGCACAAGGCCGAATGGCAACGGGTGTGGAGCGACCGGCTCTACAGCAACATCATGATCGGTCACATGGGAACGATCTGGCCGATGGTGCCGAAGGGCGACCCGGTCAGCGGCAACGAGCCGCGCATCGAGGCGACCACCGGTATCCGTTCTGGCGCAGGCTGGCAACCGTTCACGCGCACGCGTTGGAAGCCGCAGAGTACCGCGCAGTTCAACTACTATGTTCCGATCGGTAGTGGTAGCCACGATTTCAAGTTCGGATGGGACTGGCAGATCGATAGCGAATTGCGCGGCAACAACACGAATTCGGGCGGCGTCCGGTATCTCGACGATGCTTCAGAGGGCAGGCCCAACAATGTGGACAGAGTCTTTCTCGTCGGAGTTCCAAATCTCACGGATAATCGGAACATGCACGCCGACTTTTTCGTACAGGACGTATGGACCGTCAATGACCGCCTGACGCTCATGGCCGGGGTCCGGGTCGGCAGCCAGAGGCTCCACTATCTGGATTCCGATAGCTCCCCGGGTAGCGCCTGTGCGGACGTGCTGCGCTGTCAGTTCGAGCTTCCCTCGCAGCAAGGGCAAATCCTGATCGACCAGTTCGGTGCCGGAGGCACGATTCCCGGAGGCACGGTTCAGGATCATTGGAACTTCGCACCACGCATCGGCTTCACCTACGACATCACCGGTGAGGGTTCCTCGGTTTTCAAGGCTTACGCGGGACGCTATTTCTCGAATGTCGGAACTGGCCTCCTTTCGGCGAATCCTGGCGGGCAGGCGTCCGGCACTTGGCGATTCACCGACCAGAACCAGAACGGAATTCTCGATGATTCCTCCGAGCTGGGCGAGCGACTCGGTTTCGCCGCCGGCGCCGGTTCCGGCACTCCGATCGATTCCGACTGGACACTGGCTTATGCCGATGAGGTCAGCGCCTCGGTGGAGCACGAATTGACGACTGATCTCGGGGCGCGGGTTTCCTATGTGTACAAACGGATGCGGAACACTTGGAGCAACGTGGATCTCATCGACCTCAACAATCGCAACACGCCACTGACGGTAACGGAGTGCGTCGATTGTCCGGCCGGCTACAACCGGTCCTTCAATTTGATGGTCGTGCCCGAAGACTTGGTGACCAAGACGGACAATCTGACGATGAATCACCCGGACGGCGAGAGCGACATGGATTTCCATACCCTATCGCTAGCTCTGAACAAGCGGTTCCGCAACAATCTTTTCTACAACATCTACTTCGACTATCAATGGCGCTCCGAGCCGCGGAGCCCCGGTACATCCTCGACATCGTGGGCGGCCAGCAATCCGCTGTCGGCCGATCCCACTGCCCAAGGGTGGTTCATCAATTACGATCAGGACATCCCGACCGTCCAGAACACCAGCACCTTCCAAATGAAGACTTCGGCGCGTTATGTTCTGCCGTATGACATCGGTCTGGCGGGCACCTATCGCTTCATAAGCGGTTTCAACTATGCGCCCACCCATCGGCTCAACCTCTATGACGGCAAGCTGAAACCTTACACGTGGCTCGGATTCATGAACGAAAACCGATCCGACAATGTGACCGTTGTGGATTTCCGGCTGGACAAGGCGTTCGCGCTCGGAGAGCGCATGAACGCGCAGTTCATCTTCGATCTGTTCAACGCCCTGAACGCCAACACGATCACGAATTTCCAAATTCTCGATTCGGTGACGCCGTATCAGAGGGTGGTGGACTATCTAAAAGGCCGAACCATCGGACTTTCGGCTCGACTTACCTTCTGATCTGCTGAAAGGCTTCCGAACGGGAGCATGAGGCCCGCTGGCTCCATCTGGGGCCGGCGGGCCTTTTCCGTTGTCGGAATGGCGCGGGAGTACTCTTGCCTCGTGCGCCGCCGTGCGAACCGGTTTCGACCCTTCGCGTTCCTCGTTTTCGGCTTCGCGGGGGCCTGTGGCAGTGACCGAGATCCAGCACTCTCAGCTGCCCAGACAGCAGCACCTCCCCGCAGTCCGCTAGACGACGCATCGCAGGGCGTCGGCGCCGAAGTCTGCGGCGCCTGCCACGCCGAGATCGCGGCGGCGCAGGTGGAACACCCGATGGCCCGCACTGCTGCGGCAGTGACCGGGGCGACTCGGGAGCGCTGGTTCTCGGAAGCGATGCTCGACCGCCCGGTCTTCTGGCCGGAGAGCCTCGGCCCCCAGCCGTCCTACAGGAGCGGGGCCGAAGGGGAGGGGGCCGGGGAGGTTCGCTTCGGGGCCGCCGGAGAGGATGCGTCGGCGGTTCCGGTGGACGCCGTGTTCGGATCCGGGCTACGCGGGCTGACCCCGGTGTCCTTCGCCGGTGGAGGGCAGCTGCGGGAACTGCGCCTTTCGTTCTCGAGGGCCCGCGACGGCTGGATTCCGACCCCTGGGAGCGAGGAAGACGAAGACCCGCTGGGCGACCTCGACCACCCGGAAGCGAGCGCCGACTGCATCGGCTGCCATGCCACCGCAGCCGCTTGGGACGCCGAGGGCCGCTTCGACCCGCATCGCGCGGTGCTCGGCGTCTCCTGCGAGCGCTGCCACGGGTCGGGACTCGAGCATGTGGAAGCCTCGTCGGACGGCGGCGTCCCCGGCCCCATCTTCCATCCGGGACGGCTCTCCCGAAGGGGTCAGGTCGCCTTCTGCGGCCAATGCCACCGGCAGCCGACCGACTTCGAGCCCCGCGCGATCCTGGCCCGCGATCCCGGCCTCGCCCGCCACGCCGGAGCGAGCCTGATGATGAGCGCCTGTTTCCGACAGTCGCCCGCGGCGGCGACGATCGCCTGCTCCGACTGCCACGACCCCCATCGCGCAGAGGCCGCGGGTCCGGACCGGACCCGGTCGGTGTGTGCCCAGTGTCACGAAAACCCGGCCGCCCTTCACTCGCGGACGAGGGTTTCCGAGGTTTCCGACTGCGCCGGATGCCACCTGCCGACCGAGAGCGAGGCCTTCCACGGCTCCTCGTTCACCGATCACTGGATTCGACAGCCCGGCGATCCGCCGCCCCCGCACTCGCCCGCAGGGCGCGCCGAACTCGCCTGGCTCGAAGAGCTCTACGCGGAACGGGTGCTGGAAGAGCATCCACCACGAAAGGCGGCGCGGCTTCGGGCCGGACTGGCGGAACTCCTGCACCTCCGGGGAGCACGGGCCGAAGCGCAGGGCCTCCTTCGGGAGGTGCTCGCACTCGGTGCCGACTACCAGACGCGGATGAAAGCCGGCGCGCTGCTGCGCGACGGGGGACGAAGCACCGAAGCCGTCGCGGTCTTCCGAGAGGCCGCCCATGAACAGCCCGAGACGCCCCACGCCTTCTACGAACTGGGGGACCTGCTGCTCGAGTCCGGCGACTTCAGCGGCGCTGTGGAACCTCTCGAAAGCGCCGCCGCGCTGAGCCCGGACTCTGCCGGGGTCCGGGCAGCACTCGGCGCGGCGCTGGCCGGCGCCGGCCGGCCCGGAGAAGCCGTCGCAGTGTTCCGGGAAGCCCTCGTCCTGGACCCGGATGCGCCTGCGGCGCTCGGCCCGCTCGCGGGGATCCTGGCTGCCCACCCGCAGCGCGCGCTGCGAAACCCCGCAGAAGCGGTCCGCCTCGCCGAACGGCTGGCGGGCGGGTTCTCGTTTCGCGAGCCGCGTTCGCTGGATGTCCTCGGGGCCGCCTACGCCGCCGTCGGAGATTTCAGGAGCGCGGTCGAAGCGGCGGAACGGGCTGCCGAGCTGGCAGCCGCCGGGGGCGCCCTGGATCAGGCCGCCGCCATCCGCCAGCGCCTCGCGCTCTACCGCGTGCAGCGTCCGTATATCGGCCCGCTGCCAGCGGGCGCGCCCGGTCGATCCCGCCCCTGAATCGCCGGCTCGCGGAGCGCCGATCTCGGAAGCGACGCTCTGACCCGCCAGGATCGACTCGTGCGTCTGCCGCCGGAACGCTCCAGCGCCCTGCGCGATCGGCTGACCGGAATCCCAGCCGTCGAACACATTTCGGATCGGCCTCGCGAGCGAGCGGCTTCTTCCCCGGGGTGTTTCCGGCTTCGTTTCCGGACGGTCCGGCAGCGGCGAACCCGCGGGTACACTGCGCCGTCGAGGCGCCTGTCGAGCGCCGGCGGCCCTTCGCAGACCTTCCTCCAGGAGCGACATCCATGATTCCCGACCCGAGACCCCTCGCGCTTTCGAGCGCCCTCTGTTGTAGCTTGGCTCTCGTCGCCGCCGGATGCGGCGGTAGCGGCCCGCCGCCCGAAGCCCCGGCCCCTGCTGGAAACGCCGATCTGGTCCAGCGAATCCTGCCGAACCCGAATCCGGTGGTGATCACCGAGTGGGCGGCCCTGCCCGACGGACGCAACTGGGGCTCCACCGCCGGAGTGGACATCGGCCCCGACGGTCATGTCTGGGCCTACGACCGTTGCGGCGCGAACGCCCTCGCCGGAGGCTGTGAGGAGAATCCCACGGTGCATCCGGTGCTGAAGTTCGACCGCCACACCGGAGAAGTGCTCGCCGAATTCGGCGCCGGACTCTTCGTGCTCCCCCACGGACTCCATGTGGATGCCGAAGGGAATGTGTGGGTAACAGATTCCCAGGGGAACGAAGCCGGCACCAAGGGACACCAGGTGATCAAGTTCAGCCCCGAGGGCGAAGTCCTGCTGCGTCTCGGGACCGCCGGGCAACCCGGGAGCGGGCCCGGTCAGCTGAACGAGCCCTGCGATGTCATCACCGCGCCGAACGGCGACATCTTCGTCTCCGACGGCCACAGCGGCCAGAATCCCGACCCGCCCGCGGGGCGCACCGGTCGGATCCTCAAATTCAGCCCGGATGGCGAGTTCCTCATGGAGTGGGGGAGCATCGGATTCCGCCCGGGCCAGTTCCGCACCCCGCACGCGCTGGAGTTCGATTCGGCTGGCCGCCTCTTCGTGGCCGACCGGGGCAACCACCGGATCCAGATCTTCGACCAGGAAGGCAACCTGCTCGACACCTACCACCAGTTCGGCCGCATCAGCGGTCTGTTCATCACCGAAGACGACACCCTCTACGCGATCGATTCCGAATCGCAGGAGCAGAGCCACTACGGCTGGATGAACGGGGTGCGGATCGGTCCCGCGGGCGAGGACCGGGTCACCGGATTCATCCCGCCGCATACCCCCACCGAGGGACGGATGCTTCAGGGGGTCGCCGGTGAAGGGGTAGCGGTGGACGCCGACGGCCAGATCTTCGTCGCCGAGGGTCCAGCCTCCCGCCCATTCGCCGGCGGCGGGCTCACGAAGTACGAACGCGCACCGAACTGAGGCGTCGAGAACCCGCCGCTGCCTCCGGCAGGCCCGAGGCGCATCTCAAGCATCTGGCCCGTGGCCGGGAAAAGCACCATCGGCAAGTGCAGAGGTATATCTCGCTCTCGCAAGGGTGCGCCCCCGTCCGTGGTTTAAAAAATACCTGTTGCGACCGAGCCTCCGGCTCGGGCGCGGCGCAGCGGGGGTATGTGTGAAAGGGGGGGATCCCCCCCTTTCACGAATTGGTACCTCGAATCGCGCCCGCTGCCGCACCATCCCAGCCTGACCGCGAACCGAGTCCGGAGAACCAGGCGAGCGGCAGGAGTGCGATTCCCGGCGCGGAGCGCCGGGCGGTCCGGGAGCGGGGCGTCCCCGTGCATCCCATCAGAACGCGAGACGCGACACGACATCACGCCCCGAGACGAGAGCGACCCCCGTCCGTGGCTTAAAAAACAACCTGTTGCGACCGAAGCTCCGCTTCGGGCGCGGCCCAGCGGGGGTATGGGTGAAAGGGGGGGATCCCCCCCTTTCACGAATTGGTACCTCGAATCGCGCCCGCTGCCGCACCATCCCAGCCTGACCGCGAACCGAGTCCGGAGAACCAGGCGAGCGGCAGGAGTGCGATTCCCGGCGCGAAGCGCCGGGCGCTTCGGATGCGGGGCGTCCCGCTCTTCCCACCAGAGCGTATGACGCAACACGACATCATGCCCCGCACCCGGAGCGCTCAGCCGGAGGGAGGGGGATTCGAACCCCCGGACCCTTTCGGGTCAATGGTTTTCAAGACCACCGCCTTCAGCCGCTCGGCCATCCCTCCGGTGCCCAACCCCGCCGCCGGCCGCCGCCAACCAACCCTCGACAGGCCCGCCCGACGAGGCGCCCCCAGAGAGGGCAGCCTCGCCCGGTGGTGTGTTATTCCGACTTCGGCAGAGCGTCGAGCATCGCCTGGGCCTGTGCCGCAGCGGGGCTGTCCGGCTCGACCTCGATCGCCATCTGCAGGTGTTCGGCAGCGGAGTCCATGTTCCCCTGATTGAGGTGCACCATGGCGATCTGCAGGTGGGGCTCGGCCCAGTCCAGACGCCGATCGGCCGCCTCGGCGTAGAACTCGATGGCCTTGTCCATCTCCCCGTTGTTGAAGTAGATCTGGCCCACATTGAACGGGATCACCTCGTCGTCGGTGGCACCCACCGCCGCTTCGAAATGGGTGACGGCGGTTTCGAGATCTCCGACGGCAACCGCCATCTCCGCGAGCGAAACATGCGCTCCAGCGTTTTCGGCCTCCTGAACGAGCACGAGCTCATAGGCAGCCCTCGCCTCGTCGGGCCGGTCCAGCTCGCGAAGCGCCGCGCCGCGGTTCAGATGCACCTGGTACATGGTCGGATCCTGCATCAGCACTTCGTCGTACCGAACGAGCGCTTCCTCGAAACGACCCGCCTGATGAAGCTCCTGGGCCTCGGCCAGGAGCCCGCCCCCGGTGCCCGCCGACTGGCCCATCTGGGCCGGTTCGAGGACGAGGTCCATGTCGGGATTCTTCCCCGCCTGCTTCATCGGCGCCTGGTAGTTGTAGGGCATGTATCCCGGCGCCTGAACCGAGAAGTCGTACGCCCGGCTGCGAAAGCCGAGGATGGCCCAGCGGCCCCGGTCATCCGTGGTGGCTTCGAGAATTCGCGACGAATCTCCCGCCTGTGCGGTTACGTTGGCGCCTTCGATCGGGTTGCCGGTCGGGTCCTTCACCGTCCCGGAAACGCGGCCCGTTCCCATCTGCGCCAGCACCGGCTGGGCGAGCAGAACGAGAGCGGCAGCAACGACGAAACCAGGGGCGAGACGACTGGTGAGACCATGGGCCGGGAGACCGGTGTTCTGAACGGTGCACTTTCTCATCGGAAATCTCCTTCGAGGCCTCCTCTGGCCCCGTTCGCTCCGGGTCCATCCTCGGGAACGCACCCGAAAAAGGATCCCTTCCACAGACGGTCGGCTGGCTGGGAAGCAGGGACTCGAACCCCGATTCCACGGTCCAGAGCCGTGTGTCCTGCCATTGGACGACTTCCCAGTGCGCGGACCCGTTGGACGGACTCGTGAGAATAGCAGGATCGGCAGTCGGATCCGGGCCGCCCGCCCCCACCGTGTACCATCCCGGCGCCTCTGGCGGAAAGCTCGCCGGAGTGGGCGCTGGAGAGGTGCTGGAGTGGCTGAACAGGGCTGCCTGCTAAGCAGTTGCGCGGGAACCCGCGCCGAGGGTTCGAATCCCTCCCTCTCCGCCGTTCTGCGGGCGCTCCGGTGCCTGCTGCTCGGCGCCGGGCTCTGCCTCCTGCCAACCGTCGAAGGACTCGCCGCCGTCGCGCAGCCGACCGGCGGGGTGGACGGGGTGGTTCTCGACGCCACTGGCGCGGTGCTCCCCGGCGCCCGGGTCACCCTCGTGCTCAGCGGCCGCGGCACCCGCCGCACCCAGGCCGCCGGCCCTTCGGGACGCTTCGGATTCGTCGGCCTGCCCCCCGGCGGCTACCGCATTTCCGCTACTCATCCGGGCTTTCAGGACTCGCCGCCGGCGGAAGTGGCCGTCGAGGCCGGCTCGGTCGTGGAGATCCGTCTCGAGCTCGCGCTCGCCGGCATCACCGAGAGCGTTTCGGCAGTCTCCCGACGGCCGCTGGATCTCCGGGGAAGCGGAGTTCGGGAAACCGTGGATCGGCCAGTGCTCGAGGAGCTGCCGAACACCCGCGACCTCTGGACGGTGCTCGAGCAGACACCGGGCATCCTGATGTCCAAGATCAATGTGGGCGGCGCCGAGAGCGGCCAGCAATCGCTCTTCTCGGCGGCGGGCTCGGCATGGACCCAGAACCAGTACTACCTGAACGGGGTGAATGTGACGGACCCGGCGGCGATGGGCGCGACCATCACCTATTACGCCTTCGACAGCTTCGAGCAGGTGGAGGTTTCGACCGCCGGCCATCGCGCCGAAATCCAGACCCCGGGGGTGTTCTTGAACATCGTGACCCACCGGGGCGGCAACCGTTTCGCCGGCAGCGGCAACCTCTTCTTCGAGCACGAACGCTTCCAGGCCGAAAACCTCGACGACGCCCTCCGCGCCCGCGGCGTGGGACAGGCGAACCGACTGCATCAGCTCCTCGACTGGAGCGGCGATCTAGGCGGGCCCATCCTCCGGGACCGGGCCTGGTTCTATCTGAACCTCTCGCGCTTCCGCGTCGAACCGTATCTACCGGGGTTCTTCCTCGAGAACGGGGAACCCGGAGTGGACCTGACGGAACTCGACAACTTCCTCGCCCGAACGAGCCTCGAGGTCGCCGAGGGGCACGAGATCGGCCTGTTCTACTACCGAAACGCCAAGTATCGGCCCTACCGCGGCGCGAGCCTCTTCCGGCCGCGTCCCGAAACGACTTTCCACCAGGATTCGGTGATGGCGCTCGGACAGCTCTCCTGGTCCGGGGTCTTCGACGAGTCGCTGCTGGTGGAGGCCCGCATCAGCCGGGTGGATCTCGACTTCCCTCTCGGACAGCAACCCGATGTGGATCCGAACTTCTCCCGCTGGGAACTGAACACCGGCGTCTGGTACGGCGGTTCCGGGACGAACACCCACTACGAGCGCGACCGCTGGCAGGCGGGAGCGACAGCCACTCTCTTCCGCGACGGCCTGTTCGGCGCCGCCCACGAGTTCAAGGCGGGCTTCGAGGCCTCCCTCAACCCGGCCCGGACGACCTACGACCTGCACGGCGGCATCCTCTACATCCACGACCGGGTTCGCCCCATCGAAGTCCGGCTCTACAACGATCCGGTCGCGGTGCAGAACTTCACCCGCAATCTCGGCCTCTACGCGCAGGACAGCCTGGTCCGGGGACGCCTCGCTCTCGAACTCGGCCTCCGCGCCGACTGGTGGAGGGCGGGATACCCCGAGCAGCAGAACGAACCCGGCGCCTGGAACGCGGCCTTCCGGAATTTCGGCATCCCGCAGAAGATCTCCGGCGCCTCGGGGCTCGTCTCCTGGTTCGGAATCGCCCCCCGAGTCGGGGTCAACTATCAGCTCACCGGCGACGGCCGGACGCTGGTCCGGCTGAGCGCAGGGCGCTATCTCCACCAACTGGGCTTGAGCGTGCCGGAGTTCGGGAACCCCAACGCCCGCGCCTCAGCGACCTTCCGCTTCGACGATCGGAATTTCGATGGGCTGGTGGACGAGGGCGAGGTGGATTTCGCCTCGCCGCTCGGCGTTTTCATCCCGGTGCGGAACGAAGTGGCCCCGGACCTCGCGCAGCCGGTGACCCACGAGCTGACCTTCGGGATCCAGCGCGATTTGCCCCTCGGAATCACCCTCGGCCTCACCGGGATCCTCCGCTCCGAGCGGAACCTGATCGAAGACACCGACATCGGAGTTCCGGGAAGCGCCTGGCATCCGGTCCCCCATCTGGACCCGGGCCGCGACTTCGTCCGCGGCAGCGACGACGATAACCCGATCACCCTCTGGCTGCAGGATCCGACGACGCTCGGGCAGAGCCGCTTTCGGCTCGAAAATCCGGGGATCGGCGCGAGCTACCGAGGACTGATCCTGGAGGCGCGGAAGCGGTATTCCTCGGGTTGGCAGCTTCTGGCGTCGGTTACCGCAAGCCGCTCCGTCGGCTGGCTTTCAGGCCCCGGGGACCAGACGAACGAGGCCACCGGGTTCCCCGGGGTGCTCTTCGACAACCCCAACCACGGCGAGCTGCACCAGGGGCGCACCTTCTGGGACCGCCCCTTCCTGGCGCGGGTCTCCGGCAGCTACCGCCTTCCCTGGGGGTTCGCGGTGGCGGGTTCCTTTCGCGCCCACTCGGGTTGGCCCAATTACCGCTCGGTGGTCTTCACCGGGACCCTGGACGGCCGGCCACTGCCGCAGGGCATGACCGAAGTGATCGTCGAGCCGCCGGGAGCGTCGCGTTCCCCGGCGGTTCCACTCCTCGATCTGCGCCTCGATTACCGGCTCGATCTGCCTGGTTCCGCAGAACTCTCGACCTATTTCGATGTCTTCAACGCGCTGAACTGGAACCATGTCGTCGGGGAGGGCTCCCGAGACGACTCCTTCGGCGCGGTGGTGGGGATCCTCCCGCCGCGAGTGGCTCGCGTCGGCGCCCGCCTGCGCTTCTGAGAGAACCGGCTGCCAGCGGCCTGACGGCCTACTGACCGTGCGGTCCCTCCGGAGGGGCGCCGATCGCTTTCAAGCGCTCCCGGAGCGCGGGCTGGTCCGGATGGAGCTCCAAGGAGCGACCGAAAGCAGCCCGCGCCTCCTCGATCCGTCCGGTACGCGCGTAGGCGTCACCGAGGACATTCAGCAACGGAGGGTCGGCGGTGCGGAGCCCGGAAGCGCGCTCGAGGTGCTCCACGCTCGCGGCGAAATCCCCTTCGAAGAAGCGGACGAATCCCAGTCCGCTGACGACTTCGAAGACCTCGGAGAATTCCTCGGCCATGGGGTCGAGCAGCGCCGCCGCCTCGGCGATGCGCATCTTCTGCAAGTAGCCGTGAGCCAGCTTCCAGCGCGCCGCCGGCAACTGCGGGTTTCCCGCGGCGACCGCGTTCTCGTATTCCCGGAGCGCTTCGTCGAAGCGCGACATCGCCGCGAACTGATCGCCGCGCACCAGGGGAAGCAGCCCGGGCGTCTCCGGGTTGAAACCGCGCCGGTACACGAAGCCGGCCCGGGGAACCCCCGCGCGCGGGGATACCTGGAGGCGGCGCTCCTTGCGATCGAGCACCGCCCCGGAAGCGTCCTCGAGGCTCGCCCGCAGCCAGTAGTTGCCGCCCACGCCCAGATCGAGCGGCAGCCGGCCGAGCAGCGCGCCCGAAGCCGGCGCCGCGACCGAGACCTCGGCCAGCGGCTCGCCGTCCGGATCGCCGGAGGCATCCGCGAAAACCTGGAAGCGAACCTGCTGCCCCGCCGCCGGGTCGAGGATGTGGGTGAAGGCGTGGAGCGTCTCTCCGAGCGCGAAGAGCCCGTCGGCGGCCGGTTTGACGCGCACATGTCCCACCTGGAAGGTGCGGATGGCGTCGGCGAACGGGGCCTCCTCCAGATCGGTGCTCTCGAACCCGACGATCACATCGGCGAGACGAGGTGTCCCTGGCGCCCCCCCGTCGGGGCTTGCGAACCGGGTGGTGTCGAGGCTCTCCTCGAGCACGGTGAACTGCTGGACGGCGCGGTTCCGGACGACGATGCTCAGCTCGTATCGGCCAGGAAGCAGCGGCACGCTGTCCTGGTAGGCGAAGGGCGAGCCGCGAACCTGATCCACCTGGGTGCGGGTGAGTTCGAGATAGGCCGGCCGGTCCACCGCCAGCACCGTCACATCGTTCTCGTCCACCGCTTCCACCGAGATATCGAGGGTGGTGTAGAACTTCGTCTGGTCCTCATCGGTCTCGAGGGTGAAGTTCTGCGGATCGATCTCCACGCTGAAGTGGACGAAGGGGGTGCGGAAGGGACCGCCGGTGATGCCGAAGACGCCGCGGCTCGGCACGAAATTGAAGGAGTAGTCGGCGGATACCCGGTCCCGGTAGCGCAGCCAGGCGTCGGCGTAGTCGGTGCGGATCGCCCGCCGCGGGGAATCGGCGACGCGGGCGAGCAGCAGATCGCTCGACAGCGAGGCGCGTCCGGAGGTCCAGTCGCCGGGCTCCGAAGGGTCGAGCGAGAGCGAGGCGTTCGCCAGCTCGACATCGACGCGCTGCAAGACCTCGTAGGCCCGGACATTCCCCTCGGGGCCGCCGCCCTGGGTGTATTGGCCCCGCACCAGCGATTCCGGGCCGTCCACCACCGGGTGGTAGAGCCGGTACTCGCCCACATCGTGGCGCTTGAAGAAGAGGAGGTAGAAGAACGAAGGCAGTCCCCGCTGGACATCCCCCTGGTAGAACCAGAGCTCGCTCGACACGACCTCGTTGTAGCCGTCGAAGGCGTGCCGCTCGCGGGGCTCGCCGAGCAGGATGTAGTAGCGGCCGCGGTCGGTACGCCAGCCGTCGCGGAAGGTGTCCCGCCCGAGGTATTCGTTCGCGTACTCGATCCGTTCGTAGTGCTCGTCGCGGAACTCGTTCTCTGGAGTCGCCGGGTAGGGATCGCGCTTTTCCCAGAAGACTTCGATGAAGCGGATGCGCTCCTCGAGGGTCTCGAGGCTGAGGAACACCTCCTCCTCGCGATCGGTGATGATGTACACCACCTCCGCTTCGAGCCATCGGCGGTGGTCCTCGCGCAGCCGCTCGAGCTGCTCGTCCCGGCTGAGCTCTTCCTGGGCCGCGGCGGCTCCGGAGGGCCGGCAAACGGCGAGCAGGCCGATCGTCAGACCGGCCGTGAGGAAGACCGCGCGGTTCATGGAATCGGCACCTCGCGTTCGGGCGGTGCCAGCTCCCCGGAGCCCCGCCGGCGGTAACGGATCCCGTGGCGCTTCAGCATCTCGTTCAGCGTCGTGGGCTTGAGGCCCAGCACCTCGGCGGCACGCTTCTGGATCCCGTCCACCCGGTCGAGAGTCTCGATCAGTAGCTGGCGTTCCACCTCGGAAATGTACTCCCGGAAGGTAACGCCCGCCTCGAGCGGCGCCGCCGGGGCGGCAAGCGTCCGGGAGGAGCGGATTCTCACCGCGTCGGGCAGCAGCGAGGCATCGATCCGAGGGCCGCCCGCCAGCACCACCGCGCGTTCCACGGCGTTTTCGAGCTGGCGCACATTCCCCGGCCAGCGGCAGTCGAGCAGCACCTGCATCGTCTCCGAGGAGAACGCGAGCTGCGGCTTTCCGTTCTCGCTGGCGTACTTCTTGAGGAAATGCCGGGCGAGCGGCGGGATGTCCTCGCGGCGGTCGCGAAGAGGCGGCAGGTGGATGCCGATGACATCGAGCCGGAAATAGAGATCCTCGCGGAACCTGCCCTGGTCGGCCAGCTCCTTCAGATCGGTGTTCGTCGCGGCGATGACCCGGACATCCACTTTGATGGTCTCCACTCCGCCGAGGTTCATGAACTCCTTTTCCTGGATGACCCGGAGCAACTTCGCCTGGGTGTCCGCATGCACGGTGCCGATCTCGTCGAAAAAGATGCTGCCGCCGTCGGCGATCTCGAACAGACCCTTCTTCGGCGCCACCGCGCCGGTGAACGCGCCCTTGAGGTGGCCGAACAGGTTGCTCTCGAGGAGTTCCGGCGGGAGGCTGCCGGAGTGGACGGTGACGAAAGGCTGTTTCCGCCGCGGGCTGCGCCGATGGATGGCCTTGGCGACGAGTTCCTTCCCCGTTCCGCTCTCGCCAGTGATCAGCACATTGGCGCGCGCCCCCGCCACCTGCTCGATGAGGGCATAGACCTCCTGCATCTTCGCCGACTTGCCGACGAGTTCATCGAACTGTTCGCGGCGGACGAGTTCCTCGCGCAGGCTTCGGTTCTCGCGCGCGAGGCGGCGTTGCCGGATGCCGTTGCCGACCAGGTTCAGAACCTCGTCGTTCTTGAACGGCTTCGTCAGATAGTCGAAGGCCCCGCACTTGATCGCGGCCACCGCGGTCTCCACCGAGGCGAATGCGGTCAGCATCACCACGGTGATCTCCGGGTCGATTTCGCGGATCCGCTCCAGCACCTTCAGTCCGGAGATATCGGGAAGCATCACATCCACCACCGCGAGATCGATCGGCTCGCGGTCCACGATGCGGATCCCCTGCTCCCCGGTCTCGGCGAGGCGGACCGAATAGCCCGCCTGCCGGAGCAGCACTTCGAGGATCTCGCGCATCACCTGCTCGTCGTCCACCACCAGGACGGTCCCCCGCGCCCGACTCATCGCCCGGCCTCCAGTTGCTGCGCACGGCCCGCGTCGGACACCGCGGGCATGGGGTCGCCCCCCGGGCGATCTTCGGTCCTCTCGTCCGCCGGGAAGCGGATCAGGAACCGGGTTCCGCTGCGGAGTCCGCTCTCGACCTCCATGGTTCCGCCGTGTTCTTGCACGATGCCGTAGCTGATCGAGAGGCCCAGTCCGTTCCCGCCGCTCTTCTTCCGGGTAGAGAAGAACGGGTCGTAGATGCGGCGGATGTCCTCGGGAGCGATTCCCTCACCGGTGTCGGCGACTTCGGCGATCACTTGTCCGCCTTCGCTCCTGGTGGTGATCGTGAGCCAGCCCCCGGCCGGCATGGCGTCGAAGGCGTTCACCGCGAGGTTCACGAACACCTGTTGCAACTTGTTCTCGTCGCCGCGCAGGAGCGGCAGCGCCGGGTCGAGATCTCGGCGGATGCGGGTGCGGGAGCTGCGCATCTGGTGGTCGAGCAGCGACAGCACCTCTCCCAGCACCCGATTCAGATCCACCCGCTGGAAATCGGTCTTCTTGTGGCGGGCGAAGTTCAGCAGGCCGTTCACGATCCGGGAGGCCCGCTCGGTCTGCTTCTCGATCTTGTTGAGCAGCGGACGGCGCGGATCGCGCCGATCCGTCTGGTCCTGGAGCATCTGCGTGAAGCTGGAGATGCCGGCGAGCGGAGTGTTCACTTCGTGGGCGACTCCTGCGGCGAGCACCCCGAGCGAACTCATCTTCTCCCGAAGCTGCATTTCATTCTCCATCCCGACGCGCTCGGTGATGTCCTCGAAGATGAGGAGCGCGCCGTGATGCTGGCCGGCGCCGGAGACGAAGGGAGAGGCCTTCACATTCACGACCCGCTCCGACCCGTCGGCGGCGCGCAGGTGGAATCGGGAGATACCGCCGCCCTCGCCCCTCGCGAGCCAGCCTTCACCGAGTCCGGCATCGAGTGCCCGCAGGAGCGGCGCCGAGAAAACCGCAGCATACGAGGAATGGGAGACCTCGTGCCGGCTCCGCCCACAGATCCGCTCCATCGAGCGGTTCCAGCGCACCACTCGGCCCTGCAGGTCGAGGACCGCGACCCCCGCGGCGAGCGACTCGATGGTGTCGTCGCTCTGTTCGCGGAGCGCGACCACCTCCTCGTGCTTCGCCTGGAGCGAGCTGTAGAGGCGGGCGTTCACGAGCGCGGTGGCCGCCTGCGCGGCCACCGTGCGCATGAGGTCGAGGTCTTCCGAGGAGAGATTCTCGCCGTCCGCGCTGGCACCGAGCAAAAACACTCCCACCACTTCGCCGCGGGCGAAGCAGGGCACCGCGTTCACCACCCACACCCCTTCCCGCACTGCCGGCGGCATCAGCGCGGTACGAACGACCGCTCCGGCGCCGAGACGCTTTCTCACCGAGGCGGAAGCGGAGAACCGTTCCGCGACCGCCGCCTCCCGGTCGTCGAGCCCGTGGGCAGCGACGATCTGCAGCGCGGATTCGCCGGGAGAGCGGCCGGTGGTCAGGAGCGCCGTTCGCTGGATCCGGAAGGTCTCGGCAATCCGTTCCACGAGCCGGTTGGCGAGCGGGACGAGGTCGAGCTGCGAGTTCATCTCTCCGGCGAGGCGGGCGAGCGCACGCCGGAAGTCGTAGTGCTCCCGGTAGAAGAGCCGGTCCAGGAACCGCTCGGTTCGGGCCCGGAACGCCGGCACCACGAGCGCCGCGATGATCGCGGAGAGCACCGCGATGATGAGCGAGTGCTCGTCGCCGCCCAACCACGAAGTGCCGAGCAGGAAGGCGGTGAGGTAGATCGCGGCGATGCCGAGCATCAGCGAGGCGACCAGGATGCCGCGCTTGAACAGGATCTCGACATCCATCAGTCGGTACTTGACGATCGCGTAGGCGAACGACAGTGGTACGAGCGCCATCGGTACCAGCGAGAGCTCCATCTCCGGGCTGGTGGGAAGGCCGCCGAAGTAGGGAACTGCGTAGATCAGCGCGAAGGGAAGCATCCCTGCACCCGTCCCCCAGACGATCCATTTGAGCTGCTTCGAGACGGTGACGCTCTCGGCTCTCCGGTAGGCGTCCCCGAAGGCCCCGAACGCCGCGAGGGAATAGACCGCCCAGAGCACCGGTTCGACGCGGTCGAGAACGATTTCGCTGCCGGTGATGGTTGCGGGCCCCGGACTCAGCGGCGAGAAATAGAGTAGGCGGGACCCGATCGAGAGCCCGAAGAGGGCGAACGACGGCGCGTAGATCCAGCGCAGCATCCGGGGCCATCGTGCGAGGAACCGGGTGGGGTTCGGGAAAGTGAGGGCGAAGTGGAGGAAAACCGGCGGGAAGAACAGGACGCCGATGCGGTCGAGCCAGAAATACAGGTGGTCGAAGAGATCGAGCTCGCCGGTGAACGAAAACGAGAACGCGAGCAGCCAGAGCAGACAAAGTCCGTAGAAGTGGGCGGCGGACGACGCACCCCGCCGGAACGCGTATACGAAGGTGCCGACCCCGCCGGAAAAGATGCCCACCGCCGCGAGAAACAGGTAGAGCGAGACATTGCCGCCGGGGAGGGGAGCGACCGACAGCGTCATCCCGCGGCGCTCTCCCTCGCGGACGAGCACATAGCGGAGCTGCGAGCCTGGAGCCGCCGCATCGAGAACCCGGCGCACTTCGGAGGCGGTATCCACTGCGACCACCGAGCCGGTCCGCCGGTCGGTGATCGCCGAGAGCGCGTCTCCCGCTTCGATTCCGGCTTGGTCGCCGGCGCCGCCCGCTTCCACCCGCAGCGCGACTACCCGGCCGAGCTCGTCGCCCCAGAGGACGCCGTCGTCCATGACCCCGGACGACGCCTGCCGGGCGATGTTGGACGCCGCCAGCACCAGTAGCAGGGAGGTCGCTGCCACCGCGAGGGTGGACCGGGTGGCGCCGCGTCGGATGAGCATCTCGAGGTTCGCATTTTATCCAATGCGACGGATGACCACCTGATACATCCAACACATTGGATGCCGAGGAAGCCCCCCGAGCCGCCCGCCCGGGGCGACGGTCAGAAACGGACGGCGAGCCCGCCGACGATGCGCCGGGGCGCGTGCGCCACCGCGATCTCGTCGAGGAGGGATCGTCCGATCATGTCCCGGAAGAACAGGTCGCGCACCGCGAGCGACAGCTCCCATTCGGTGCCGCTCCAGTCCGCGAAGGGGATCCCCTGAACCAGCTCCGCGTCGAAGCGGACCGTCCGCTCGCTGCCCTCCCATTCCCTGCTGCCCCCGGTGCCGACAGCGCGCGCGGGCGCGAGGCCGGGATGGCGGATGAGACGGTAGGCGGCGTGGAACCGCGTTCCCGACGGGCGCAGTCGGGCTACCAGAGCCACGGACAGATCGTGGATGGCGGCAGGAGCTCCGGCGGGCACGAAGAAGGCGGCGGGCGCTCCTTCCATGCGCCCCGGCTCGCCCGCGTCCGGGACGGAGAGCCCGAAAGCGGAGGGGGACGGGTTCTCCACCCGGGCGAGCAGCCAAGACACGCGGCCGCCGAGATCGAGGCGGCGGGTCACCGGTTCCAGATCCCGCCGATAGCCCACCGCGAACCCCCGGATGCGGTAATCCCCGGCGTTCGAAACCTCGAACCGCCCTCCGGCGATCGGCCCCGATTCGAAGGAGCGGAGCAGTTGGTCGGTGGTGACCTCGTGGAAGACCCGCACCGCGAGTGCCGCGCTCGGGGACGCCTGGTACTCCAGGCCGGCCTGGTAGCGGGTGCTGCGCTGAGCCGCCTCGGAGTGGAACCAGGAGGGATCGAGCGAAAGCAGGTCGCCGTGAGCGACTCGGGAGAGCAGGGCGGCGTCCTCGCCGATCGGGCCGTCCACCCGGACTGCCATCCCGCCGACCAGCGTCCAGTCCTCGTGGGCCTCGACTTCGAGGACTGCTCGCGGCGCCAGGCCGCGGTGGCCGCTGAGGTAAGAGAAGCGGCGGTAGGTCAGCCCGGTGCTGAGGCTCGCGGGGCCGAGGGAGAAATCGTCGGAGACGAAGGCTGCTCCGTCCCAGGCCGCCTGGGGTTCGTGGAGCAGCTCGGCGTTCAGGATCGGCGCGGCGGGAGGCCGGTAGCCGGTCGCGCCGCCGTAGAGATGGCGCTGGTAGCCCATCCCGGCAGAGAACTGATGGCCGTCGAACTCCTCCATGGCATACGAGAGGTTCGCCGCCCACGAGGCGAGCGCCGACTCCAGGAGCCGCGCCTCGGCCTCCCAGCGTCCGCGCGCAGTGGAGGGGAGCTCGAAACGAGTGTACGCGATCCCCGAGTCCACTCCCCGGCTCTCGGAGAGGCCGAGTGAACTCCCGGACGCCGCGAAGAAGCCGATCTCACCTTCGATCGAAGCGAGCCTCGGGAGGCGCGGCCGGTCCTTCCACTCGCCCCCCCAGGGTTCCTCGATATCCACGACCGCGCGGCGGTCCTTCAGAACATTCCGCCGGCCCCGCTGCAGCAGCCAGCGCAACTCGGAAAGGGTGCCGGAACCCCGCTCGCTCGAGATCGCCGCCATCTGCAGGAGCAGGGTGTCCGCGATCGAGGCGCCGCTTTCGACGAGGACCTGGGCCCGCGGGGAGGGGAGGAAGCCGGCGAGATAGGCGCGCAGGCTGTAGAGGCCCGGGGAGGCCTCGCCGACTTCGAAGCGGCCTTCCTCGTCGGTGACCGCGAATTGGGCTTCGTCCTCCTGATCGGCGGCGAAGACCGAAACCAGCGCCCCGGGGAGCGGGTGTCCGTCCTGGGTGGCGACGACCCCCGCGATCTGCGCGAGGATCACCACGCCGGCGCCGCCGCCCGGAACCGGATTGGCCTCGGGAAGCGAGGCGGCGGGGGACGAAACGGACGGTGCAACCGGCGGATTCGGCGCCCCGACGGCCGGCGCCCCGACCAGAGAGACGATCAGACCGAGGACCGGAGCTGCTAGCAGGGGCGCCGCCCCGGAAGAACGGATCGCCCGCAACCGAAGATTCCCGCCGAGACCCCAGACCGACATACCCCGGTAGTCAATCGCGCCCCCGCCCCGGAGTCAAACGCCACGCCGAATCCGGATGGATCCTCACCGAATCGGCGCCGGCTTTCCGAGGACCGGGCGGGGGCCCTAGAATTCGACGATCACGAAGGTGCGGAGCTATGGAATCCACGATCGATCGGGTGGTCGGGCGCGAGATCCTGGATTCGCGGGGACGGCCGACGGTCGAAGCCGAAGTCTGGCTGGACGGCGGGGCCTCGGGGCGCGCCGCCGCCCCGTCCGGGGCCTCCACCGGACGGCACGAGGCAGTCGCGCGCTCGGACGGGGACCCCGGACGGTACCGCGGGCGGGGAGTGCTTTCGGCGGTCGAGGCCATCGAGATGCGAATCGGCCCCGAACTCTTCGGCGAGGACGCGAGCGATCAGTCCACCGTGGACGAGCTCATGATCGAGCTCGACGGAACGGCCGACCGTTCCGGGCTCGGCGCGAATGCGATCCTCGCCGTCTCGCTCGCGAACGCCCGGGCGGCGGCCGCCGCCGCCGGGCTGCCGCTCTATCGCGCTCTCGGCGGCGCCATCGCCGAGACCCTGCCGGTTCCCTTCCTCAATGTGCTGAACGGAGGCGCGCACGCCGACAACGCACTCCTCGTCCAGGAGTTCCTGGTCGCGCCACTCGGCTTCCCCAGCTTCTCGGAAGCGCTGCGGGCGGGCGCCGAGGTGTACGAAGCGCTGCGCGAGATCCTGGCCCGGCGGGGCCACATCACCGCCGTAGGCGACGAAGGCGGCTTCGCCCCGAAACTCGATGAGGCGGAGACGGCCCTCGAACTGCTCCTCGAAGCCATCGGGAGCGCCGGACTGCGGCCCGGCGAGGACATGGGGATCGCCCTCGATGTGGCGGCGAGCGAATTCTGGAGCGAGGACGGCTATCGTTTTCCGTCCGGAGCCGGTCCGCGCCCCGCGGAGGCGATGATCGAGATCTATTGCGGCTGGGTGGAGCGATTCCCCGCGCTCTTCTCCATCGAAGACGGACTCGCCGAGGACGATTGGGCCGGCTGGACCGCGCTCACCGAGGCTCTGGGGCAGCGGGTGCAGATCGTCGGCGACGATCTCTTCGTGACCCGGGAAGACCGGCTCGGACGGGGCATCGGGGAGGGCGCCGCGAACGCCGTCCTCATCAAACCGAACCAGGTCGGCACCCTCAGCGAAACGATCCGCGTCGTCCAGCGCGCCCGGCGGGCGGGATTCGGGGTGATGCTCAGCCACCGCTCCGGCGAGACCTCGGACACCGCGATCTCCCATCTCGCGGTCGCCACCAACGCCGGGCAGATCAAGGCGGGGGCGCCCTGCCGCGGGGAGCGGGTCGCCAAGTACAACGAGCTCCTGCGGATCGAAGAGGACCTCGGAGCCCGGGCGCGCCTCGCCCCGAACCCTCGCCTCGCCGGTCTGGGGTGATCCCCGAGGCGCCGGAGGCGAGCCGGCCGTACCGGATCCGGCAGTACCCGCTCGAGAGCGGTTCCCTCGAGATCCAGTTCCTCGAGGAATTCTTCGGCGAGTTCGAGCGGAAGAAGACCTCGACCGAGATCCGGCAGCGGCTCGAAGACCGGGAGCACGGCATCTTCATGGTCGAGGCGCGGCTTCCCGAGGAGCCGACCCGCTTCGCGCCGGTGTCCTACCGGGTGGCGCACGAGCTCCGGGCCGGGGAAACCGACCCGAAGCTGGCGGATCTGGTGGAACGGCTGCGCGGGGTGGTGCGGTTTTCGGGACAACGGGTGCTCTACGCCTGGCTGGGCGGCACCCGGAGCGACTGGCGGGGGCAGGGGCATTTCCGGGCACTCCACGAATTCCAGGAGGAGTGGGCCGTCGAGAAGGGATTCCGCGAAATCGTGGCGAAGACCAAGAACCGGTTCTACGAAATGCGCGGCACGCTCACGCACCTGAACTTCGATGTCATCCATTACGAGCCCCACCCCATCCACAACGGGGACTCCAAGGTGTACCTGTCGAAGCGCCTCGGAGGCAGCCCCAGCCGGCGGCGGCGCGCCTCGCTGCTCCGCTACCAGGAGGCCTGACCGCGGACCTCGTTGCGGCCGGGCTGGGGTATCTTGGGCGGCCGTTGCGGGAGGATCCGAGCATGACGAAAAGGAACCGGGCGAAGACGAGCCGGGCAACAGCAGACAGGTTCGTTGCGATAGCCATCGCGGGCTTGGCGATCCCTGCCCTCGCCGCCTCGGCAGCCGCCGAACTCACGCGGTTCGAGATCTTGGAGCGCTCCGAGGTGCTCGACGGCCGACCGTTCGGCCTCGCCGGCGCCTACGAGACTCTCGCGGGAGTCGCCCACTTCGCCTTCGATCCCGAAAATCCGGCGAACCGGATCATCGCCGACATCGACCTCGCCCCGAAGAACGCCGACGGTCGGGTGGAGATGTCCGCCCGATTCCAACTGCTGCGGCCGAAGGTCATGGAGAAGGGCCGGGGAACGCTGCTGCTCGAGGTGAACAACCGGGGGCGCAAGGGGCTGCTCCGCTACTTCAACCGGGGAGAGGGGAGTCTCGCGCCGAAGGCGGAGGAGCACTTCGGCGACGGTTTCCTGATGCGGCACGGGTTCACCCTCCTCTGGCTCGGCTGGCAGTGGGATGTTCCCGACGACGATCCGCTGCGGATGCGGATGTTTCCTCCGGTGGCGCGAAACCCCGACGGTTCCGCGATCACCGGGCTGGTGCGGGCCGACTTCGTGGTCCGGAGCGCGAGCGGCCATCACTCGCTGGCCGACCGCAACCACCGGCCCTACCGGGTCGCCGACCCCGACGACCCGTCGAACACGCTGACCGTGCGCCGCCGGGTCGAGGACCAGCGGGAGGTCGTCCCGCGGAGCGAATGGGGGTTCGGCCGGGTCGAGGACGGCGCGGTCCTCGCCGACGACGGCTCGGTGTATCTGAAGGGCGGTTTCCAGCCCCACCGCATCTACGAGGTGGTGTACCGCTCGGAGAATCCGCCGCTCGTGGGGCTCGGCCCCGCCGGCATCCGCGATTTCGTGAGCCGGCTCCGTCACGACGGGGCCGAGCCGCTCGGCATCGCCGCCGGGGACCTGGACAACGCTCTCGGGTTCGGCATCTCTCAGAGCGGCCGTTTCCTCAGGACCTTTCTCTACTACGGATTCAACGGAGACGAGCGGGACCGCCGGGTCTTCGACGGGGTGATCTCGGATGTGGCAGGTGGCGGCCGCGGCAGCTTCAACCACCGGTTCGCGCAGGCTTCGCGGGACGCCCACCCCTATCTGAATCAGTTCCACCCGACGGACATCTTCCCCTTCACCGAGGTGGAGCAGACCGATCCGGACACCGGAACCACCGCGGGCCTGCTGAGCCGGCAGCGCGAGGCGTTCTACCCGCGGGTCTTCTACACGAACTCGTCCTACGAGTACTGGGGCCGCGCCGCCAGCCTGATCCACACCACGGTGGACGCTCGCGAGGATGCCCGGATCCCCGACCATGTCCGCATCTACCTGTACTCCGGCAGCCAGCACGGCCCCGCCGGGTTCCCGCCCGGGATCACCCTCGGCCAGCAGCGGGCCAACCCCAACGACTTCAGATGGGGGCAGCGCGCGTTACTGCTGGCGATGGACCGCTGGGCGCGGGGCGGCGCGCCCCCGCCGCCGAGCCGGTATCCGAGCGTCGAGGCGGGCACCGCCGTCGCCGCGGCAGACCTCGGTTTCCCGTCGATTCCCGGAGTGCGCACCTCGGACCGGGTGCACTACGCCTACCGCGCCGACTACGGACCGGACTTCGCCACCGAGGGGATCGTCACGCAAGAGCCTCCGGTCATCGGACGGCGATTCCCGATCCGGGTGTCCTCGGTGGACGCCGACGGGAACGAGCTCGCCGGGGTGCGGATGCCCGAGGTCGCGGTTCCGCTCGCCACCTATACCGGCTGGAACCTCTTCGACGCCGCCTCCGGCCCGCCTGACGAACTGGCGAGCATGGTCGGCTCCTTCTTGCCGTTTCCGAAAGACGCCGCCGCCCGCGAGGCGTCGGGAGACCCGCGCCGATCGGTGGCCGAGCGCTATGCGAGCCGCGAGGACTACCTCGGCCGGTTCACCGAAGCCGCCCTGGACCTCATCGAATCCGGCTACCTCCTCGGCGAGGATCTCCCCGCGCTGACCCGCCACGCGCTCGCCCTCTGGGACCAGGTGTTGGGCCCGGCGGAAACCGCCGATTCCCCCTGAGAGGGCCGGGACAGAGAAATGACCGACGGGCCGGCGGCGGCCCATAGCCGCCGAAGAAGACGGACCCCATGCTGACGAATCTCAGGTTGAAGATTTTCAAATCGTGGCCGGATACCGGCGACATACAGCATGCCTGAAATCCAATCGATCCTGCGCCTGGCAGCGGGCCTCGGCATTGCCGGCCTCGCTGCATGCACCCCAACGCACGACGCAGGAGTCATCGTGGTTCGGCTCGGGCACATCGGGTTCCCCGGATCGCCGTTCGACCACGGAGCGCGGCATTTCGAGGAACTCGTGGAGTCGCGTTTTCCGGGCCGGATCGATATCCGGATCTTCGGCACCGCCCAGCTCGGCGAGGACAAGGAGATGCTCGAGGGACTGCGCCTGGGCACCCTCGAGATGCACCTCCCGTCCTCGGTGCTCCACTCGGTGGTGCCCGAATTCGGCCTCTTCGATCTGCCGTTCCTGATCCGCGACCGGGAGCACTTCGAGCGGATCGCGGCCAGCGGGATCGGCGAAAGCCTGCGGCAGACCCTCCGGGAAGAGCAGGGACTGACGCTCCTCGCCTTCTGGGAGAACGGTTTCCGGGTCATCACGAACGATGTGCGCCCGGTGGTCACCCCGGCGGACCTCCGGGGTATCCGACTCCGGACTCCCAAGGACCCCGAACGGGTACGCCTGTTCGAGACGCTCGGAGCGAGCCCGGCATCCATGAGTTTCGGCGAGGTGTTCTCGGCGCTCCGGCAGGGGGTGGTGGACGGACAGGAGAATCCGCTCGCCCAGCTCACCGCGGCGCGCTTCCACGAGGTGCAGCGTTATCTCTCGCTCTCGAACCATGTGTACACCCCCTCCTATCCGGTGGTCCGCACCCGCTGGTTCGAGGCGCTGCCCGCCGACCTCCAAGCCGGGATCGGGGAAGCCGCGGAAGCGACGGGAAGCTGGCTGCGGGAGTTCCTGCGGGAGGAAGATGCCCGCCTGCTCGCCGAACTCCAGGGGCAGCTCGCGGTGAACGAGGTGGACCGGGCGGCCTTCGCCGCCGCCGCGGTGCCGGTCTTCGACCACTACGAGGCGCGCTTCGGCGCCGACTGGATCGAAACCGTCCGGGAACTCGAACGCTGAGCCCGCCGCCGGAACGCCGTAACCTGTCGGCAGACCCGCACCTGTCCCACCCCCCGGAACCCCCGCCGCGCCGAGATCTGCTCGCCGCGGCCTGTTCACTGCTCCTCGGCGGGATCGCCGCGCTCTGCCTCGTCGAGGTCGCGCTCCGCTACGGATTCGGCGGCGGGCTCGGCTTCTACGACGAGCTCGCGGGCTTCTCGCTGGTCTGGCTGACCTTCCTGGGCGCGGTGCTGGCACGGCGGGACCGCGCCCACATCGGCATCCGCGACTTCACGCGCAGACTCGGCCCGCGGGCGCAGCGCCGGGCTCAGATCTTCGAACACGCCGTGCTGCTGGGCCTCCACCTGCTCCTCGCCTGGTTCGGCGCGGTGTTGGTACTGCGCTTCGCGGGCGAACGGGCGATCACCATGGCGGCGCCGATGGGCCTCTTCTATTTCGTGCTGCCGCTCTTCGCGGTCATGACGGCGCTTCTCGAAGCACGCCGCCTGCTCGCCGCGTTCCGCGGTTCCGGAAAAACCGAAGTCCCCCCGATGGGGGTCTCCTGACGGAAATCCTCCGATGGAAATCCTGGTCGCGCTGATCGCGGCGGCGGGGCTCCTGCTCGTCGGGATCCCCATCGGCTATGTGCTGATCGCGGCGTCGGTGGCCGCCATCTGGCTCACCACCGACACCCCGCTGGTGGTCGTTCCGCTCCGCCTCTTCAACGGAACCGACTCCTTCCCGCTGGTCGCCATCCCGCTCTTCATCCTCGCCGGCTCGCTGATGAACC
The DNA here is from genome assembly GCA_963422395.1 of Vicinamibacteria bacterium. Taxonomy (GTDB): domain Bacteria; phylum Acidobacteriota; class Vicinamibacteria; order Marinacidobacterales; family Marinacidobacteraceae. The sequence continues at coordinate 2,646,646 of OY729431.1, forward strand.
ACGCCGGGATCTCCCGTCGGCTCACCGACTTCGCCGCCTCGATCGTGGGTTGGATGCGCGGCGGGCTGGCCATGACCACCACCGCCTCCAGCATGCTCTTCTCGGAGATGTCGGGCTCGGCGGTCGCCGATGCCGCCGCTCTCGGCAGCGTGCTGATTCCCGCGATGAAGGACCGCGGCTATCCGGCGCCTTTCGCCGCTGCGGTGCTCTCCTCCTCGGCGACGATCGCCATCCTCATCCCGCCTTCGATCCCGATGATCCTCTACGGGGCGGTGACCGGCGCCTCCATCGCCCGGCTGTTCCTCGCCGGAGTCGTCCCGGGGCTCCTCGCGGGCGTCCTCATCATGGCGGTCAGCCGGGCGCTCGCCCGGCGCGGCGGATTCGGCGATTCGGAGCCTTTCCGCTGGACGCAGGCGGCGGCGGCCTCCCGGAGGGCGGCATGGCCGCTCCTGATTCCGGCAGTGATCCTGGGCGGCATCTTCCTCGGCTGGTTCACTGCGACCGAAGCGGCGGCGGTGGCGGTTCTGCTCGCGCTCCTCATGGGGACCGCCGGCTACCGCAGCGTCGGACTCGAGCAGGTGCGCGGCGCCTTCACCGAATCCGCCCGCCAGACCGCAGTGGTCATGCTGCTCGTCGCCGGGTCTGCCATCCTCGGCTGGTATCTGGCAAACCAGCAGGCACCCGAGCGGCTCGCCGCCTTCGTCCTCTCGCGAGCCGACTCCCCCTGGATGGTGGCGATCGTTCTCGACGGCCTGCTGCTGCTCGCGGGAACGATCCTCCACAGCGCCGCCGCGGTGGTGCTGCTCGTTCCCATCCTGCTGCCGCTGGCCGAGTCCGCCGGCATCGGCCCGGTCCACTTCGGGATGATGGTCACGGTGAGCCTCGCAGTCGGGCAGCAGACCCCGCCGGTCGCCTCGGTCCTCATCACCACCTGCTCCATCGCCAAGACCGGAATCTCGGAGGTGATGCGGTTCAATGTGTTCTTCATCGCGGCGCTGCTCGTCGTGCTGGCGATCGTGACCTGCTGGCCCGAGGTGAGCCTGCTGCTGCCCGACCTGCTGCTCGGCGGCCCCGGAAACTGAGCCGCCCCGACTCGACGACCGGGTGACTTCGGGAACAGGCTGCTAGAATCGGCGAGGTTTCTCCGGTAGCAGCATCGGCGAAGAGTCGGAGGGAGCGAGGTCCGGATTGGGGCTGTGGCGCAACTGGGAGCGCGCGTGAATGGCATTCACGAGGTCACGGGTTCGATCCCCGTCAGCTCCACCGGATGCCTTCCGGCGGCGAACCGGCCCGAAATCCCGAGGGCCCAGGCCGTGGGGGTCAGAACCGCGGGGGTCGAAACCGCGAGCAAGGGAAGCGCATGGGGTCTGGCGGCCTCCGCGGACTTCAAATCCGTTGATTCCGGGTTAGCCCCCGGGATGGTGGGTTCGATTCCCACACGCTTCCGCCGGGGGACTGCGGGCAGGGCGGTGCACACGGCGTCCCGACCCGAACTCCGACCGGTGTGACTCCCGAAATGGACTCCGATCCGAACGCCGGCCGGAGCCCGAAGAAACTACCGCCCGGAGAGACTTCCCTCACCGCTCCCGAGCGCCGCTCCGCCATTCGCTCGCTGGTCGCCGAGCTCGGCGGGGGCGCCCTGTTCTCCGGGATCACCGCGCTGCGCCACTTTTCCGCCCAGCCCGCGGAATACCGCGACTTCCCCGAACACATCGCGGCGCCGCTCCGCGAAGCGTACCGAGAAAAGGGCGTGGAACAGCTCTACTCGCACCAGCGCGAGGTGCTCGACCGGGTGGAGGACGGAGAGGATGTCGCGGTGGTCACTCCGACCGCCTCGGGGAAGACCCTCGCCTACAACGCGCCGGTCCTGAACCGGATCCTTCGGGAGCCGGACGCCCGGGCGCTCTATCTCTTTCCCACGAAGGCACTGTCGCGCGACCAGCGGAAGGAACTCCTCGAGCTGAAGGACCTGCTCGGCGAGGACATCCGCGCCGAGGTCTATGACGGGGACACGCCGGCCGATGCCCGGCGCAGCCTGCGGGCGCGCGCGCACATCGTGATCACGAACCCGGACATGCTCCACGCGGGCATCCTGCCCCACCACACGAAGTGGGCCAAGCTGTTCGAGAACCTCCGCCTGATCGTCATCGACGAGATGCACACCTACCGGGGCGTGTTCGGAAGCCACCTCGCCAACCTGCTGCGCCGGCTTCGCCGGATCACCCGGTACTACGGCGCCGAGCCGCAGTTCCTCCTGAGTTCGGCCACCATCGCGAATCCGGGCGAGCTCGCCGAACGGCTGACCGAGCGGCGGGTCTCGCTCGTAACGCGGAGCGGCGCGCCGCGGCCGGAGCGGTTCTTCGTCTTCTACAACCCGCCGGTGGTGAACGCCGAGCTCGGCATCCGCCGTTCCGCCCTCGAGGAAGCGCGGCGCATCGCCCGCGGCTTCCTGAAGGGGAACCTGCAGACGATCGTCTTCGCCCGCTCGCGCAGCCACACCGAGATCCTCGTCAAATACCTGAAACGCGATCTCGAGACCCGGCCCGACCGGAGCGGCCTCATCCGCGGCTACCGCGGCGGCTATCTGCCGAAGAAGCGGCGCGAGATCGAGGACGGGATCAAGCGGGGCAGCGTCTTGGGAGTGGTCTCTACGAACGCGCTGGAGCTCGGTATCGACATCGGCGGACTCGATGTGGCGGTGATCGCCGGCTATCCGGGGACGATCGCCTCGACCTGGCAGCAGGCGGGACGGGCGGGCCGCCGGGGCGGGACGGCGGCCGCAGTGCTCGTCGCGGGGTCCGCTCCCATCGACCAGTTCGTAATCCAGCACCCCGACTACTTCTTCGAAGGGAGCCCGGAACGCGGCCTCATCGATCCGGACAACTTGTCGATCTTGCTGGAACACCTGAAGTGCGCGGCGTTCGAGCTGCCCTTCCAGAAGGGCGAGACTTTCGGCAAGGAGGATCTCGAAGGGTTGCTCGAGGTGCTCGAGGAAGAGGAGATCCTCTATCGGTCCGGTGAGCGCTGGTTCTGGACTGCGGACTCCTATCCGGCGAACAGCGTGAGCCTCCGCTCCATCAGCTCCGACAACTTCGTGGTCCACGACCGGGAGAGCGGCCGGATCATCGGAGAAGTGGATTTCGTGAGCGCCCATTCGACACTGCACGAAAAGGCGATCTACCTGGTGGAGAGCGAGACCTGGTTCGTCGAACGTCTCGACCATCAGGGGCGCCGCGCCGAAGTGCGGAAGATCGAGAGCGACTACTACACCGATGCCGTAACCCACACCCGGGTGAGCGTCCTCGACCGCTTCGCCGCCTCCTCCGAATCGGCCGCCCCCGCCGCGCACGGCGAGGTGCATGTGCTGCAACAGGTGGTGGGCTTCAAGAAGATCCGATTCTTCACGGGGGAGATCGTCGGCTCCGGAGAGCTCGACCTGCCGGCCGTGGAGATGCACACCACCGCGTTCTGGCTGGAGGCGCCAATCGAGGTGCTGCACGCCATCCCCTTCGGCCCCGAGGACCGGCGTGACGGCGTGCAGGGAATCCGAAGCGCCCTGCGCGCGGTCGCGGCGACCTTCCTCATGTGCGAGCCCGGAGACCTCGGCGCCGCCATCGGGAGCCGGGCGGACGAGGACCTCGCTGCCGACGATCCTCCAGAAGGAGCCGGCGGGTTGCTCGGGACGCCGCAGATCTTCATCTACGACGACTATCCGGGCGGCATCGGCTTTTCGGAACCGCTCTACGAGTCTCGCGCAGCGCTGCTGCGGGAGACACTGGGTCTCATCGAACGCTGCCCGTGCCAGGCCGGCTGCCCGTCGTGCGTCGGGCCGGTCGGAGAAGTGGGGCGGAACGGGAAGCGGGCGGCAGTGGCGATCCTGCGGGGCCTTCGAAACCAGCAGTCAGCGGGCAACGAGGTCGAGCCGGCCGAAGAACTTCCGGCTGGCGAAGCGGCGGCTCGGGGGATCGCCGCAGCCGGGAAGGGATCCGCCCCTGCCGCAGATCCCGCTGCCCCGTGACCGAAGGCCGCCGCTCGCTCGCCGAACGGCTGGCCCGCCGCCAGGCACGCTTCCTGCCGGCGGTGGACCGGCGGGAGGAAGCGGAATCAGCACCGGCCCGCGAGGAACGATCGCTCCCGCCGCCCGGGGAAGAAGATCCCGGCGGAGGCGGGGGCAGCATCGGGATCGGAGAGGAGAGTTCTGCCGACGAGACGAAAGCCGCCCGGCTGCGGCGGGCCCGCGCGCTGCTCCGGAATACGGAACGAGGCTGGAAGGACCGCCGTCCTGCCCAGCCCCTTCCGGCTGGGTCCCTTCCGGCTAGACACCCGACGACCCGAACATCAGAGTCCGCCCGGCACGCGGCATCCACCCGCCTTCCGCCTGCCGGCCGCCACCAAGAACCGTTTTCCCGTGAGGAACACGACTTCCCGCTCGCCGCCCGCTACGGCGGTGCCGCGGGCGGCGCCACCCTCGAGGGGCTCGCCGAAACCGGCGAACCGGCGACCGCCCGCCTCCAGATCCACCGGGAGCAGCCGGGGGTGGACTTCGCGCGAACCCTCTTCCTCGACACCGAGACCAGCGGGCTCGCCGGCGGCACCGGGACCTTCGCCTTCCTGGTGGGCGTCGGCCGGGTCGTGGGCGAGCAGTTCCGGATCACCCAGCTCCTGCTCCAAGATCCCGGCGGCGAACGCGCCATGCTGGAACAGCTCGCCGCCCTCGCTGCCGACGGACCGGACCTCGTCACCTACAACGGGAAGGGCTTCGACCTGCCGCTGCTCGATACCCGCTTCGCCTTGAACGGCCTTCCGAATCCGCTCGCCGGGGCGCGCCACCTCGACTTGCTCCACCCGGCACGGCGGCTCTTCTTCGGGCGCCACGAGAGCGCGCGGCTCGGCGTCCTCGAGCGCGAGCTGCTCGGCGTGGAACGCGAGGACGACATCCCCGGTGACCAGATCCCCGGCATCTTCTTCGCCTCGCTGCGGAACGGGCCGCATCCGGCCATGGAATCGGTGCTGGCCCACAACCGCTACGACCTGCGCACCCTCGCCGCACTCGCGTTGCGGGCGGCCGAGCACACTGCGGCGGGTTGGAACAGCGACGATCCAGCCTATCTGCAGGGCGTCGGACACCACTTCTTCCGGCGCGGCGAGCCGGAGGCAGCGATTCCGCTGCTTTCGCAAGCCCTCGAAGCAGGGCTCACCGGCCCGAGCCGCGAGCGGTGCCTCCTCGACCTCGGCGAGCACCGCAAACGGAGCGGCGACTGGGAGGGCGCGCTGCGGCTCTGGGACCAGGTGCGGCCCGGCGACACCCGGGAGAAGCTCGAAGCCCTCGTCTGGTTCGCCAAGTGGGAAGAGCACCGCCGAAAGGACCCTGCCGCTGCCCTCGCGCATGTCGAAGACGCGCTGGAGCTCCTTCCCCGCGTCGGGATGCAGTTCGGAACGGAGACTCGCTTTCGGCTCGAACTCGAAGAGCGCGCCCGTCGGCTGCGCGGAAAGCGGCGAAAGCTCAGCCGCCGCTGACCGGAGGCAGGAACGCCAGCTCGTCGCCGGGGTCGAGCAGCGTGTCCCGGGGGACGAAGCGGTGGTTCACCGCTACGCTGATCGAGGCGGCGAACGGCTCGAGCTCAGGATGCTCGCCGATCAGCCGCTCCCAGACCGCGGCGGCGGTGAGTCCGGGGCGGTACCCGATTTCGATCCGCCCTCGGCCCGCCGCTTCACGGGCGGCGGCGAAGAGCAGCACGCTCACGAGCGGCGTCCCGCGGGATCGGGCGAGTTCGGTCATCCGGTCACCGGCTCCTTCGGCCCTTCCACCCAGACCTCGCCATCCTCGAAGAACTCCCGTTTCCAGATCGGCACGATCCGCTTGATCTCGTTCATGGCGTGCTGTGCCGCCTCGAAGGCGCTGCGGCGGTGCGGCGCGGCGGCGGCCACCACAACGCTGGGCTCACCGATCCCGACCCTACCGACGCGGTGGTGGATGCGCAGCCGTTCCACCCCGAACCGCTCGCGCACCTCCGCAGCGATCCCCCGGAGCACCGGAAGAGCCATCGCCTCGTAAGCCTCGTACTCGAGGTGGAGCACCTGTCGGCCCCGGTTCCGGCCGCGCGCGACGCCCGAGAACACCACCACCGCGCCGTCCTCGAAGGTCGCCAGACCGCTCCCGACAGCACGCTCGTCGAGCGGCTCGCCGGTGATGCGGAACCGCTCCATCAGGCAGGCAACGGCAAGCGGGCGAGAGGAAGATGGGCCATCGGCCCGCGGCCCCGTCCGAGCGGTTCCGCGCGGAGCATCACTTCGCGCAGATATTCCCGGGCGCGCTCCACTGCTTCTCGAAGCGGCCGGCCGCGGGCGAGGTTCGCCGCCACCGCCGCGGACAGTGTGCACCCGGTTCCGTGGGTGGCCCGCGTCTCGATCCGGGAGCTGCGGAAGACCTGGCTCCCCTCCTGGTCGAGGAACAGATCCACGATCTCGCCTCCCGCGAGGTGTCCGCCCTTCATCAACACTGCGGCCGCCCCCATACCGAGGAGGGTTTCGCCGGCGGCGCGCATCCCGGCCTCGTCTTCCACCGTCGCCCCGGTGAGATCGGCGGCCTCGGGGAGATTCGGAGTCAGCAGGGCCGCCCGCGGCAGGAGGTGTTCCCGGACCGCCCGCACCGCATCGCCGGCGAGGAGCCGGTCGCCGGTCTTGGCGACCATCACCGGATCCACCACGATCGGCGGTGAGTTTTCTCCGAGCGCCTCGGAGACCGCTTCGATGATCGCCGCCGAGGCGAGCATCCCGGTCTTGACGGCGGCCACCGGGAAGTCGCTCATCACCGCGTGGATCTGGGCCGAGACCAGCTCCGGCGTGATTTCCTGGATCCCGGTCACCGCGACGGTGTTCTGCGCCGTGACCGCGGTGACCGCCGAGACTCCATGGACCTCGTGGGCGGCGAAGGTCTTGAGGTCCGCCTGGATGCCGGCCCCGCCGCCCGAATCCGACCCGGCGATCGTGAGCACGGCCGGCGTGTAACCGGCCGGCGGGGGACCGATCGGGGCGGCCACCGGGCTCGGCCCGCCCGGAGGCCGCCCCGAAGCGCGGTTCACGAGGAAGCGGAGCGGAACGAGAGCACCGCCACCGCATCCTCCCCCCACACGGCCGCCGCCGGCTGCCGATCGAGATGTTGCCCGTGCTCGTCCGCGATTTCGCGGTAGAGCACCAGGTGGAGCTCGCGGCCCGGGTCCAGCGCGGCGTGGGGGAGGACGACGAGGGTTCGGCTGCCGTCGTCGTAGGTCACTTCGAGGTCGGGGAACGGATTGGCATGGGGGGCGTCGGGATAGAGCAGATCCACCGCGGCGTGGAAGCTCCCCGCTGCCATCCGGTTCGAGAACTGCACCCGGAAACTGCTGTCGAGCGGGATCTCGCGCTCGCCGTCGAGCGGCAGCGAGAAAACGATCCGCAGGGGGCCGTATTCCTTCTCCCGCGCCTCCCGCTCGGCGACGCGGATGTCCACCGGTTCGAGGGAGTCGTCGTCCGGAGCCTCGGCGAGTTCGATGCGCTCGGCGCGGAGGTACACCATCGCCTCCCGCCTCCACGGCCTGCCGTACACCCGGAGCCACTTCCCGGTGTCGCGGCGGCGCTTCGGGTCGAGCCGGAATCCCTCCCCCGCCGGACGCATCCCGGTGACCCAGATCGCATCCTCGGCGGTCTTGATCACGAAGTCGCGGGGGGTGCGCTTGTCTCGGATCGAGAGATCACCGAACAGATTGTTGCCGCGGAACTTGCCGACGACCTCCACCCGGCGGCTCAGCCAGCGGTCCGGTGCGGCGGTCAACTCGGCGAGGCCGACGGGAACCGCGCTGCCGGGTTCGATGTCCATCGCGGACCCGGCCTCCATGGCGGCCTTCGTCTCGCGTTCGCGCTCCGAGGCCAGGTCCTCGCTGGCTCCGATGGGGGTGACCGCCACGACGGCGAGGAAACCCTGGGTGCGCGGATCCAGCGAGTCGCGGAACCAGGAGGGGTCCACCGGGTAATCCCGCAGGATGGGGTGCATCCGCAAGGTGTAGGCATCGAGCATCCGGGTCGAGAAGAACCAGCCCTCGACCTCCAGCTCACCCCCGCCGAGGAACGAAAGGCGGTTCGAACTGATGAAGGCCTCGGCCATCAGGATCTCCCGGCCGGGTTCTTCGGGATCTTCCAACACCTGAACCCGGTGATCGCTTCCGAAGGAGAAGCCGAGCTGCCCCCGGACCAGCACCGCGGTCTCGTGATACCTCCCCGGCAGCCGGGCGAGATCGGCCACCGACACCGCTTCGGGCTGGTCGGGGAAATAGCGGGACTGGCCGGCGGCGGGAAGTGCCACCGGACTCGCCAAAGCGGCCGCAGCGAGGCAGAACGCCGCCGTCTGCGCGGTCGGGAATCGGCTTGAGGACACGAAAACGGGGCCGATTCCGCATCCTACCAGCCCGGGGACGAAGTCACCCGGCCAAAGGCCGGCGATGCCCAGTTCTCCCGGTGGGGGCCCCGGCGGACCGCCCCGCTACGGAAGGCGCGCATACTCTATCCACAGTAGTTTTTCGCCGGCGTCTTGGCCGGTGCGGATGAAAGAGACCGGATAGTCGGGAAGCGTGCGCTCCGCGGCGCATCTCCCGTCCACCAGGAATCCTTGTTCGTAGAAGTCGAAATCCAGATTCACGAAGCCGTATTGCCGGCGATGCTCGGGGAGGCCGGCCGGATCTTTCGGGAAGATGTGCAAGAAGAACGGGGCGGCCACATCGGCAGCTACGCAATCACCGAGGTAGAGGAGCCGCCGCCCGCTGCCGTCGAGATGCACTTCGAGCAGCGAAAAGAAAAGCGATACCGCCGAAAACATAGAGCTAGCGGCGAGAGGGTCGTCGTGCCCAGCCGGCCGTGGCGAACAGCGGCAAACTGCTCGCGAAGAGCAGAGCAGCGGTGAGATTCTCCGTCAAACCGTCTTCCCGGCTCAGCATGTCGTGACCCCACGGGTCGACGACATTCAGGTAGCTGAAGAAAAGCAGGTTGAGGCAGAGAAAACGAGTAAACCGAAACCGGCGAGTTTGCCGTCGCCGCCGAGAACGCATGTTTCGGGGGGGATCAGGCGCAAGGGCGCATCAGGCCGGAGGCAGTTGGGCGAACCAGAATTCGAATCGAAGATTCGATCGGGAAGTTCCGGCGTGACACTCGGTTTTCAAGGGACGACGAGGAGGATGGCGGGGCGTCCGACAGGCCGCATTCCGAATTCGGACCGCACGATCAGGGGTCGATGAGCAGCAGCTCCTGCTGCGGAGGAAGGAGCCAGGCGACGCCCTCTTCGGTGATCTGTGCAGTCTCCTCGAATCGGGCATACCAGGTCTTGCCGTCCCATTCCGGGATCGGCGTGCTGACATGGAACTCGATGGAGACCCATTCGTTCACCTGGAGCGGAAACCGGACCCGGTCGCCGTAGGCGAAGGGTATGTCCGCGGCGATGCGCGCTCCGATGTCATGGCTCACATTGCCGACCGAATGGCCATAGACCCCGACTTCCGGCTCGGTGGTAGTGACCGCGTCGCCGCCGGCGTCGGGGCCGACCGCCCGGTATCCCATCGCCTCGGTAGCGGCGCCGATCGCCGCCCAGGTCTCGAAACCGATGGCGCCGGGCAGCATCAGGCCGGCATAGAGACCGCCGATCTCGTGCGTGGTCCGCCACGCTTCGCGCAGGCTCTCCGGCAGGGCGGTTTCACCGGGGCGCAGGATGTAGGCGGCGCGCTTGATATCGACGGCGTAGTGGAGGTAGCGGAGCCCGCCGTCGATGCTGAGGAGGTCGCCCGGCTCGAGCGGCAGATCCGGGTCGTGGACGGGCAGCAGCGCACCCTCGCGGACCACCCGCACCGTACCCGAACCGCTGAGCCCCAGCTCGATCGCCCGGTCTTCGAGCCACCAGGCGACATCCTCGGCGGTGGTGACGCCCGGCGCGATGGTCTCGCTGCTGAGTGCCTCGGTCATCCAGCGCGCGGTCCATTCGAGAAGCCGGGTATAGAGCGCGGTCTCCCGCGGAGTGCGGTGGAGCCGGAAATCGCGCACCACCAGCTCGGCGGGGACGATCCGGTCGGCGTATTCCGGCCCGATGGCGTCCACGAGGAAGTCCCGCAGCCCTACCGTCAGACCGTCCGCTTCGGGCAGGGTATGGGAGGTGTTCACGCCGATCCTCGCCGGGTCGCGATCATGGACCGCCTTCCGCAGGTGCGGAGTCAGCCCTTCGCGGCTGTATCCGTAGTAGATCGTTTCGTCATAGATTTGGCCAATCACCGAGTTGGCCGGCTGTTCGTGCGAGCCGTAGTAGAGCTTTTCCACGGTCTCGCTCCCGTCGTCGAAGAACAGGAAAGCCGCACGCACTCCGGAGAAACCGCCGCCGAGCTCGACATGGAGGGGATCCGGGTTGTTCTCCCGGTCGAGAACGACCCACAGGTCCACCCCGTGGTTCCGCATCGCCGGGAGCAGTGCGGTCTGCAGCTTCTCCGCGATGGCTTCACGCTGGATCTCGAACCGTTCGCGGGAATCCGGAATGCCGTAACCGTCGGGAATCGTCGGTTCCGAGGTTCGGGGGCTGCCCGGGGCGCAGCCGTAACCGGCCGCGAGTCCGCCGAGGAGCAGCGCCGCGGCTTTCGTCTTGCTGATCATCATGGGATTTCCTCCTCCGTCCTTCCCCCTGCCGCCGCTCGTTTGCGTCATCGCTGCGAATCGCCGTTCCTTCGGCCGTTGCCTGGATGACGCACTCCGGTAGAAGCACGCTCTCGCGAAACTGTTTCCGGTCGGCGCGCGGGCTCGCGGAGGGAACACCGACGAAAACGGCGCGACGGTGGAGAATACCCGCCCCGCCGCTCCCGATCCTCCATTCCCCCCGAGATCCTGGATGCCCGATCCGACCCGTCCCCGCCGGCCGCCCCGCCTGCGGCACTCCCCGCCGTCGCCCGCGACCGAAGCGGACCGCGCCGCGTTCGCCCGCGCTCTCGCCGAACTTTCCCCGGATGCCGTGGCAGCCAGCCGCCGCCCGTCCTCCGCGTCACCGCCTCCCTCGCCGTCGGCACTCCTCCGGGACCTGCAGCACGGCCGGCGCCGGGTGCCGGAGTCGGGCGAACTCTCGGTGCGCCACCGCACCCAGAAAGAGGCACGCGCCGCGCTCTTGCGGTTCCTGCGGACACAGCGGGCTGCCGGCGCGCGTTTCGCGCGGGTGGTCCACGGCCAGGGATACGGCTCACCCGGCGGCCGCTCCGTGCTGGCGCACCGCGTCCCCCAGTGGCTCGCGGAATGGAGAGCGGAACTCGTGGACGCCTGGGGCACGGCGCGACGAGAGGACGGCGGCCGGGGCGCACTCTATGTGGTACTGCGTGAGCCCGGCGCTCGATAACGCCCCGAGACGGACCCGCTTCACGCCCCGGCGGATCCCGCCCCCGACCGTGAGCTCCGGGAGACCGCACCCGCACCCTACAATCTCGCCCGATGAGCGATACCCGAGAATTCCTCGACCGTTTCTGGGAGCAGGAGATCCTCCCCGGCCTGACCGAATACATCGCCGTTCCGAGTGTCTCGGTGATGTTCGACGCCGATTGGGAAAAGCACGGCCACCTGGAGGACGCGCTGCAACTGGGGAAGGCTTTCATCGAGCGGCACGCTCCCGCGGATGCGACGCTCCATGTCGGACGCCTGCCAGGGCGTACCCCGCTCCTCCTCCTCGACTGTCCGGGAGAGGTCGAGGGAACGATCCTGATGTACGGCCACCTCGACAAACAGCCGGAGATGGTGGGCTGGCGCGACGGGCTCGGCCCCTTTGACCCGGTCCGGGAGGGCGAGCGGCTCTACGGGCGCGGCGGTGCTGACGATGGCTACGCGCTCTATTGCGCCATCGCCGCGCTGCTCGCCGTCGCCCGCGAGGGGAGACAGCGCGCCCGGGTGGTGCTGCTCGTCGAGTTCTCCGAGGAGAGCGGCTCGCCCGACCTCCCCGCCTATCTCTCGGAATACGCCGAGGTGATCGGCAGCCCCGACCTGGTGATCTGCCTCGACTCCGGCGCCGGAAACTACGACCAGCTGTGGTCCACCACCTCGCTTCGGGGCATGGTCGCCGGCACGCTCCGCGCCGAGGTGCTCACCGAAGGGGTCCACTCCGGAGATGCCGGCGGGGTGGTGCCGCCTCCGTTCCTCGTGCTGCGGAAGCTGCTCGACCGGATCGAAGAACCCGAAACCGATCGGATCGTCCCTCAGGCGCTCCACGCCGAGATTCCGCCGGAGCGGGCCGCCGAAGCGCGGGCCGCCGCCGAAGCGCTCGGGCCCGGCATGTTCGACCGCTTTCCCTGGGCCGGAAACACCGGGCCGGGCGAGTCCGACCCCGCCGAACGGATCCTGAACCGGACCTGGCGGCCGACGCTTGCGGTCACCGGACAGGACGGGTTGCCCCCGCTGGAAAAGGCCGGGAATGTGCTTCTGCCGCAGGTCACCCTGAACCTCTCGATCCGGCTCCCACCGACGGTGGATCCCCAGGCGGCACAGCGGGCGCTCCGGAAAGCGGTGGAATCCGACCCGCCCTTCGGAGCGAAGATCACCCTCGACTTCCACGCTCCGGCGCCCGGGTGGAACGCTCCGCCGCTCGCTCCCTGGCTCGAGGAGACCCTCGAAGCGGCCTCGCAGGGCGCCTTCGCCAAGCCTGCGATGTACATGGGCGAAGGCGGCTCGATCCCGTTCATGGGAATGCTCGGTGAGCGCTTTCCCGCGGCACAGTTCGTCATCACCGGCGTCCTCGGCCCGGGCTCGAACGCCCACGGACCGAACGAGTTCCTCGATATCACCTATGCCAAGCGCCTCACCGAGGCGGTGGCGACGGTGATCGCCCGCCACGCGCGCCACGGCTGACGGGCCGCGCTGCCCCGGCGCCGCCGCCAATTCGATGCCGCGGCCCCTGCCCGCCGCTTCGCGGCGATCCCGCTCATTCGAGGGTGAGGCGGAGGGGTGGGTCTCCGGGGCGGGAGAGGAGGACGGTTTCCGACGGCTCGATAGCGATGACGGTGTATTCCCCGAGTCGGTCCCCCGCGCTCACCAGGGTGGTTTCTCCCCGGTAGAAGAGTGCCGCTTGCACCGGGGCGCCGCCGCCGGGGTCGACGAAGCCGTGGAGCTGCGGCATGCCGACCCTGGAGTCCGGCGTCGGGAGCGGCTCCGGGGGAGGAGCCGAGAGAGAGGAAAGGTCGGACGGGGTGGACTCCGGCACGGGGGCAGGCGGCTCGCCGGGATCTTCGGCCCGAGCCGCCCGGCCCGAGCGGGGAGAGTGGGCCGGTTCCACCGCTTCCGCTTCGAGCCAGGCGGCCAGTCTTTCGAGACGCGGGTCGGCTGCGAGCCGCTCGCCGCCGCCGGCGGTGGAGGAGCTCACCGGTGACGGCCAGAAAACGGTGATCGAAAGGCTGAGGCTCCCCACCCCGCCGCGAACGGTGCGCTGCGCCCGTTCCGGGCGGAGCGGCCAACCCTTCGCTTCCACCGCTGAGAGAAACCGCCCGAGGCGCGCCGGCTCTCCGCGCGCGCTGATCCGGACTTCGCTGCCCGCGGTCCCGGAGGGTGGACGGATCAGCGGCTGAAGCCGCACTGCCGAAAGTTCGATCCCCTGATCCTCCGCGATCGCAACGAGGGCCTCCCGAAGCGCTCTCGCGCTCTGCGGCGGCGCATCCCGCTCGGCGAGCCGCTTCGTGATCCCGAGAAGCCGCTCGCGCCCGGCGCGCTCGGTCCAGGCGGCGGACGCGGCCCGCGCCGAAGCGGCAGCCGCCTCGTTTCGCGCATCGCGCCCGGCGCTCACCGCCCGCTGCTCGGCCCAGACGAACCAGGCGGCCAGCCCGAACAGCCCCAGCAACAGGAACCGGCGGCGAAGCCGAGGATCGCCGATCATCGACTCATCCTCGGGAGTCGGAGACCGGCTTCGAGCCGGACGGTGATGCGGACCGCCGCGCCGCCGTCCGCCTGACGGGTTTCGCTGATGACCTCGCTGGAAAGAACCTGTTCCTCGGCGGCGAGCGCCGAAAGCAGGCGGGCGATCGCAGCACCTGAAACCGCCTCGGCCGCGATCGCCGCCTCCACCTGCCGCCCGCCACCGACCGCCGGCCGCACCTCGATCCCGACGATCCTGCCGCCGGACGAAGCCGCCGCCCGCTCCACGGTCTCGAAGGCGGCGCCGTACGCAGGGGCATCGAGCGCCCCGGAGGCGAGCAGAACCGCGGCTTCGCGAACCAGTGTCGGGGCCAGCGCAGCATCTCGGCGCTGTGGCGGCGCGCCCGGGCTCGAAGCTTCCGCGGCGACGGACCGCTCTCCGAACGGTGGACTGGCCGCCATTTCGCTGCGCGTGCGAAAAAGGGACACCGCCCCCCAGACGACGACCAGACCGAGCGCCGCCAAGCCGAACTCGAAGGCGCGCAGCAGCGCCTGGGGCAGGGTGCGGCCCAGCTGGACGCCAGGGACAGGCCGAGGCACTCTAGTCTGCGGAGGGAGCGGCGCGCGCCGGAGTGGCCGAAAGCGGCGCCGGTCGGGCTCCGATCCGACGCAGCAGAGCGGCGAGCGCCCGCCCGGTGACGGGAGAGACCGATGCCCGATCCTCGCCTTCTCCGGTCTCCCGGACTTCTCGCGGCGGATGACCCGCCGAGCGGAGCGCTTCCGCGACTTCGATGGCGCCGTCCCCCCACACCTGGATCCCCGGCGTTCCCGCTTCGGCGAGCCTTCGGGCGGCGAGAACCGGTGGATCGGGGTCGAGCCGGGCGCGGAGCTTCATGCGAAAACCCGAGAGCCGCCGGCCAGCGGCGGCGACCAGCACGAAATGGCGCTGGTGGAGCAGCAGCAGCATCCGCTCTCCGACGGCGGCGTCGGCAGTGGCCAGCCATTCCGGCAGCAGCGAAAGGCTTTGCGCGTCCACCCAGCGCACCCGAAGTCCGGCGGCCTCGGCGGCCGCTTCGTATTGCCGCACGACGAGAGTGCCGCTGACTGCCCCGAGAGCCGAGCGGCGACGCAGGGGACCCGTCTGCAGCGTTCCGAACCGGAATCGTCCATCCCGCTCCGGGAATCCGGAGCCAGCGCCCGCCGCGAGTCCCTGGATCAGCTCGGCGCGCAGCCTGCGGACGCTCCTCGAACCGGCAGTCTTCAGGAGCGAGGCGTGGGTTGCCCGATCCGGAAGCGCGATCACCGCATCCTCGGCACGCCCCCCTCCTGCGGTGAGCGCGGCGAGCGCCGCCTGGACCGCGCGCGCCGCCTCGGCGGAAGATGCGAGGTTCGGCTCCGTCGGAGAGGCGGTCACGAAATCCCCGGGCAGAGCCACGCGAGTCCAGCCGCCGTCGCTCGCCCGCAGGAGCAGGTGATCCCCCAGGAAGGCGATCCCGACAGCAACCCGCCGGCGGGGGCGGAGTCGACGGGAAAGAAGCGGCAGCACAGGGAGGAACGGGAGAGGCGGGAACGGTCTCGGAAGAACCGGCCCGGAGCCGGATTCCGATTTCCAGCGTAGCGGCAGACGCTCTGGTGGGCCATCCGATGGGCCGCTTCGGTCCCCGATGGTACGATGAGAGGTTGCGGCCGCGGGTGCTTTCTACGGTCCGGCGCTGCCGCAGACCATCCGGAGCGAGACGCCGAAGTCTCGCGCCGGTTGCGGGATCTTCCATCGTTGACGCCTGCAGACAGAACCCCGAACATCGAAGAAAGAACCGGGGACATTCCCGGGCACGGATCCCGATCCGGGAGCAATATGAACGACCATCAGACAGCGAACATTCGTAACCTGGCAGTCGCCGGACACGGCACCTCCGGCAAGACCACCCTCGTTTCGGCTCTCCTCTACACCGCCGGTGCCGTCACCAGGCTGGCCCGAGTCGAAGACGGAAACACCACGACTGATTTCGACGAGGACGAGATCGACCGCGGGATCAGCCTGAGTACGGCGATCACCCACTGCACCTGGAAAGGGATCAAGATCAATCTGCTGGACACGCCGGGTTACGGCAACTTCCTCACCGAAACGAAGCTGGCCATGCCCGTCGCCGATTCTGCGCTGATTTCTGTATGCGCCGTGGACGGCGTCGGAGTGGGCACGGAACGAGTATGGGGCTTCGCGGAACACAACCGGGCTGCCGCCATCATCGCGGTGAACCGGATGGATCGTGATCGCGCATCTTTCGAACGAACCCTCGAAGGAATCCGGCAATCGTTCGGGAGAACCGCGGTACCGATCCAGCTGCCGATCGGCAGCGAGTCCGGATTTCGGGGAGTCCTGGACCTGATCTCCTCGAAGGCGATCCTGGGGCCCGGGCCGGACGGAGAGCCGGTGGAAGTAACCGATATCCCAGCCGAGATGCGCGAAGCCGCGGACACCGCCCGCAACGAACTCATGGAGATGATCGCGGAATCGGACGAGGAACTCCTCGATCGATTCTTCGAGGAAGGAGAACTGACCGCCGAGGACATGGCCCGGGGCCTTCGCGCCGCCATGTCCGCCCGCGCGATCTTCCCGGTGGTGGTGGTTTCGGGAGCCCGCAACCTCGGAACGGCAGCGCTCCTCGACCTGCTCGTCGAAGCGGCCCCCGATCCAGCCGGCCGCGGATCGGCGCGTGGTATCGGCTCCAGCGGCGAACCGATCGAGCGCAATCTCTCCACGCCCTCCCCCGTGAGCGTCTATGTGTTCAAGACCATCGCCGATCCGTTCGCCGGACGTTTGAGCCTGTTCCGGGTGATGACCGGGGAGCTTCGCGCCGACAGCCAGCTCCGCAACCTGAGGAGCGGATCCACGGAGCGGATCGGCGGTCTCCAGGTGATGCACGGAAAGGCGATGCATCCCGTCTCCTCGCTGAGCGCCGGAGATCTCGGCTGTTTCGCCAAGTTGAAGGACACCGGCACCGGGGACACCCTCGCGGAGGACGACACGATCCGTTTCCTCCGGCCCGAGGTCCCGCACCCGGTCATCGGCTTCGCGATCCAGCCGAAGTCCCGCGGCGACGAAGAGAAGATCTCCCATGCCTTACAGCGCCTCGGCGAGGAAGACCTCACGCTTCGTTACGAGCGCGATCAGGAATTGCTGCTCTCCGGCACCGGACAGCTCCACATCGAGATCGTAGTGTCGAGGCTTCGAAGAAAGTACGGGGTCGAGGTCGAACTGAAACCGCCGCGGGTGCCGTACCGCGAAACGATCACGGTGAGCGCAGAGGCGCACGGACGCCACAAGAAACAGACCGGAGGCCACGGCCAGTTCGCCGACTGCCATGTGCGGGTGGAGCCGCTCGCCCGCGGCGAGGACTTCCAGTTCGCCAGCGAGGTGGTGGGCGGCACCATCCCGCGCCAGTTCATCCCTGCTATCGAAAAGGGTTTCCAGGAGGCCCGGCAACGAGGCACGCTCGCCGGGTATCCGGTGGTGGATTTCAAGGCGACGGTGTTCGACGGCAAGTTCCACACCGTGGACTCCTCGGAAATCGCCTTCAAGATCGCCGCCTCGCTCGCCTTCAAGGACGCGATGTCCAAGTGTCGGCCCACCCTCCTCGAACCGATCATGCAAGTCGAGATCACCGTTCCCGACGAGACCACCGGAGATGTCCTCGGCGATCTGAATGCGCGGCGGGGGCGGACCCAGGGGATGGACAAGAAGGGAGATCACACCGCCATCACCGCCCAGGCGCCGATGGCGGAGATGCTCACCTACGAACCGACTCTCACCTCGCTCACCGGAGGCCGCGGCGGTTTCCAGATGGAGTTCTCACACTACGACCCCGTGCCGACGAACATCGCCAGACAGCTGATCGAAGCGCATCAGGCGAAGACGAAATAGGTCCGCCGAGCGAGGCGCTGCTCGCCGACGGCCGACGGGGCGGGCGGGTCGTTAGTCCACGAACTCGATCCGGGCCATCGGAGCACCGTCGCCCTTGCGCGGACCGAGCTTGAGAATTCGCGTATACCCTCCTGGACGCTCTCCGAACCGGGGGGCCAATTCGCGGAAGAGATGGCCGACGACGGCCTTCCGCGGCAGGATCTGGAGGGCACGACGGCGAGCCGCCAGATCCTGCCGTCGGCCGAGGGTAACGAGCCGCTCCACGAAAGGTCGAACCTCCTTGGCCTTGGCAAGAGTGGTGCGGAGACGCCCGTGCTCGATCAGGGTGGCGGCCAGGTTCCGAAGCAACGCCCGCCGATGCGAAGACTTGCGGCCGAGCTTGCGGTGTGCGACCAGGTGTCGCATCTCAGCCGGCTCCCATTCCGAGCCTGAGGCCCAGCTCCTGGAGGATCCGCTGGATCTCCTCGATGCTCTTGCGTCCGATGTTGCGCTCCTTCAACAGATCCTGTTCACTCTTCACCACGAGGTCTCCTATCGTTGCGATGTCCGCATTCCGGAGACCGTTGTACGCACGAACCGAGAGGCGATCGGAGTAATCATCGATCGCTGTCATCCGGTACGCATCATACGCTCGTTGTTCTTCGCTGATCACTACATCATCCGTCGTCTCGTTCTCGGAACCCACGAAAATTCCCAACATCTCCCGAAGGAGTCGGGAAGCCGTAGTGATCGCATCCTGTGGTACCACGGCACCATTCGTGTGCACTTCGATCACGAGATGATCGAAATCGGTGTCTTGTCCGACTCGTGCCGGTTTGATCTCGTAGTTGACTTTCCGCACCGGAGAATGCGTTGAATCCACCGGTATGTAGCCCGCTTCGAGATCCAGGTCCCGATTCTTCTCAGCTGCCACATACCCTCGCCCGTTCTTAACACGCATCTCGATATCGAGCTCGCCAGGCTGGGTCATCGTCGCGATATAGACATCCCGATCGAGGATGTCCACATTCATGTCGGTCTCGAGGTTGGCTGCTGTCAGTTTTCCCGGTTTCTTCGTTCGCAGCCGGACCGTTCTCGGCAAATCTCCGTGAAGGATCAATGGTACGCGCTTCAAGTTGAGGATGATGTCCAGCGTGTCTTCCTTGACTCCCGGAATTGCAGAGAATTCGTGTGGTATGCCAACGAAATTGATCGCCGTTATGGCAGCACCCTCGATGGACGAAATCAGAAGTCGTCTAAGGGCATTGCCGATCGTCACTCCGTAACCACGTTCGAACGGATGGGCAGAAAAACGCCCATAGAATCGAGTGCTTTGCTCAACGGTAAGGCCGCTCGGCCGTTGAAGTTCAGACATTTGCGCCGTTCTTTCCTCTCTTCACGCTAGCGTGAGTACAACTCGACGATGAGTTGCTCGCGAATCTTGAGCTGTGGATCGTCGCCGGCGGGAAGAGTCACGACGCGTCCCGAAGCCAGATCCTCGGGCTCGCGCTCGAGCCAGTCCGGGACCGTACGGGCTTCCGCCGCTTCGATGAGCTGTTTGAAGAAATCCTTCTTCCGCGTCTTCTGGCAAACTCGGACCACATCTCCCTGATCGATGATGCGGGATGGAATATCCACGCGCTTTCCGTTCACCTCCACATGACCGTGACGAACGAAAAGGCGCGCCGCCGCACGCGAAGGAGAAAGCCCGAGTCGGTACACCGTGTTGTCGAGACGTCGTTCGAGCAATTGCAGCAAGTAGGTGCCGGTCACCGCTCGTTCACGCTCGGCCCGTTCGAAGTAGAGACGGAACTGCCGCTCGAGCAAGCCATAGACACGCTTGGCCTTCTGTTTCTCACGAAGCTGCAGCCCATATCCCTGGACGCGGCTGCGCCTCGCCTTGCCGTGCGCTCCGGGAGCGAAATTCCTCTTGTCGATCGCGCATTTGGGACTGAGGCATCGTTCACCCTTCAAGAAGAGTTTTGCTCCCTCCCGGCGACAGAGTCGACACACGGGACCACGGTATCTCGCCACGATTTTCTCCTAGTTCCGGCGTTTCTTGGGGGGCCGGCACCCGTTGTGGGGAATCGGAGTGACATCCCGAATGGAGCGAACTTCGATCCCGGCAGCAGCCACGGCACGGATCGCAGCTTCGCGCCCCGCGCCGGGCCCCTTCACCCGTACATCCACATGGGTGCAGCCGAGCGAGCGAGCCTCGCGCGATGCCGCGCCGGCCGCCTGCTGGGCCGCAAACGGCGTCTGCTTCCGGGAGCCGCTGAATCCCTGGGACCCGGCGCTCGACCAACAAACGACATTGCCAGCCGGATCAGCGAAAGTGATGATCGTGTTGTGGTATGTCGCATGGATCGAAACGACGCCGGCGGTCAGGGTGCGCTTTTCACGCTTCTTGCCGGTTCGTCGTTTTGCGGTCTTCTTTTTTGCCATGTTACTCTGGATTCCTGGTCCGATTCTCTCTTGGGAGGGAACGAGCGTATCCTCAGCGGCGTCTCATTCCGACGCGGCGCGGGCCGCGGCGCGTGCGCGAATTCGTTTTGGTGCGTTGCCCGCGAGCTGGCAGCCCACGGCGATGCCGGAGCCCCCGATAACAGCCGATGTCCATGAGACGTTTGAGATCCATCGCGACACGCTTGCGCAGATCACCTTCGACCCCGCCTTGGTCGTCCATGACCCGTCCGATGCGGCTGACCTCGTCCTCGGTCAGCTCGCTCACCTTTCGGTCCGGCTCGATACCGGCTTTCGAAAGAATGCTGCTTGCGCGAACGAATCCCACTCCGTATATACGAGTGAGGCCGATATCGATCCGCTTGGCGCGCGGCAAGTCAACGCCGGCGATCCTAGCCATGAATTACACCCTCCCGTCTTCTCACGCGTCTCGTTCGCCGCGTCGAAATTCTGATTCGAACAGCCGCCCGAAAGTTCATCCCTGGCGCTGCTTGTGTTTTGGATTTTCACAAATCACCCGCACGACGCCTCGCCGACGAATGATTTTGCATTTGACGCACATGCGTCTCACGGAGGTCCGAACCTTCATCACTCTGCCACTACTTGCATCGATATACGATCCTGCCTCGAGTCAGATCGTATGGGGAAAGCTCCACCAGGACTCGATCTCCCGGCAACACCTTGATGAAGCTCTTCCGCATCTTTCCCGAAACATGTGCGAGCACCTTGTGGTCGCCGCTGTCGAGTTTGACGCGGAACATCGCATTGGGCAAAGGCTCCATGACGATTGCTTCCATCGAAATCGAATCTTCTTTGGACATGTTTTCTCCGAAGGGCGCCGCGGTCAGGCGTCCTGACCTCTCGGCTCCGACAGCACCCACGGTTCCCCGTTGGTGACAGCGATGGAGCGCTCGAAATGTGCGGACTGACTGCCGTCCGCAGTAACGACCGTCCAGCGGTCCCGCTTCACTCGGACACCGGGACCACCGTGGTTCACCATGGGTTCGATGGCGATCACCGCGCCCGGGATCAGGCGCACTCCCTCTCCCGGGTCGCCGAAATTCGGAATCCAGGGTTTCGTATGCAGACTCGTACCGATACCGTGGCCACCGTACTCGCGCACTACAGAGTAGCCATGCTTTTCCACATGGACCTGGATGGCATGTCCGATATCGGAGATCCGACCCCCTGGCCGCGCGGCGTCGATCCCGGCATAGAGTGCCTGTTCGGCGACCGTGAGGAGCTGGACGGTGTGATCCGCCACCTCTCCCACCGGGAAGGTCATGGCGTTGTCACCGTAGTAACCGTCCACGATACATCCGAAGTCGAGACTCACGATGTCACCATCACAGAGCCTCCGCCATCTCGACGGAATCCCGTGCACCACTTCGTCGTTGATGGAGACACAAAGCGTGGCGGGAAATCCCTTGTACCCTTTGAACGCCGGTTCCACGCCATGTCTTTTGAGATTTTCGGCCGCCATGCGGTCGAGATGAGCGGTAGTTACTCCGGGTTCTACGGCGCCGCGCAGAAGCTCCAGCGTCTCTACCGTGATGGCATTCGCTTGGTGGAGCTTGTCGAGCTCGGCTTCCGAACGAGAAATCACGATGCCGCCACCTCAGCCATTCTGCCCGTGAGCACCGTCATCACGCGATCGTAGATTTCTTCTCGGGAACCGAGGCCGCAAACGGGCATCACCCGGTCCTGATAGTAGTCGAGCAGCGGCTGCGTCTCCGTCTCATAGACATCCAGGCGGCGGCGAAAAGCGTCCTCCTTGTCGTCTTCACGACCGTCCTGCTGCCGCCTTTCGCGCACCCGGGCCATGAGTTCCTGGTGGGAGACCGCGATGTTCAAGATCCTGCCGATAGCGCCGAGACGCTCCAGAACTTCGTCGAGGGCCGTCGCCTGCGATTCGTTCCGGGGGTATCCATCGAGGATGAAGCCACGGCCGCAATCGGCGGCGGCGAGCCTCTCCTCGACGATGCCGGTCACGATCCGATCACTCACCAGGCCGCCTGCTTCCATGATTTCGCGGGCGGCTCGTCCCAACTCGGTCCCTTCCTCCACGGCCTTACGGAGAATGGCGCCGGTCGAGATGTGCGGCACCGATAGCGCTTCCGCAAGCCGAGCCGCCTGGGTGCCCTTCCCGGCACCCGGAGGTCCGAGAAGAATGATCGCATTCATGGAAATCACAGAGTGCAGCGAGACCTTCTAGCGCCGTCCTCTGACGCGCCCCCGGCGCAAGAATCCATCGTAATTGCGCATGATGAGTTGGCTTTCCACCTGCTGTGCCGTATCCATCGCCACTCCGACGACGATGAGGATGGAGGTTCCGCCGAAATAGAAGGTCACGCCGAGTCCCTCGGTAACGAAGGCCGGCAGTACCGAATCGAGCCAAGCTCCGATCACCGGAATCGGCGCCACGGTGAAACCGTTCAACAGGAACTCCGGAAGAACCGCAACCGCGGCGAGATAGATCGCACCTACGAAGGTGAGCTTGGCCAGCACCGAATCGAGGTAGCGCGCAGTCGGTCGTCCCGGCCGAATCCCGGGAATGTAGCCGCCACTCTTCCGCATGTTGTCCGCCACATCGGCGGGCTTGAATACGATTGCCGTGTAGAAGTAACAGAAAAACAAAATCGCCGTCACATAGAGCAGCGTGTAGAGAGGCATCCCCCAGCGCAACTGCTCTGCTATCGCTGCCATCCAACGGCTCTCGGTGAAGAGAGAGGCGAAAGTCTGCGGAAGAGCGATGATCGAACTGGCGAAAATCACCGGGATCACTCCACCGGTGTTGATCTTCAGCGGGATGTGGGTGGACTGGCCCTGGTACATCCGGCGGCCCACGAAACGTTTTGCGTACTGTACGGGAACCCTCCGTTGACCGCGTTCTATGAATACGATGAACGCAAGGACCGCTACCATGAAAATGATCAGTACGATGACGCCGAAGACGGTCTGCTGCCCCACTCGGATGTTCTGGACTGTGGTCATGACCGCTGACGGAAACATCACCACGATTCCGGCGAAGATCAGGAGCGACATCCCGTTGCCGATACCCCGCTCTGTGATCTGTTCGCCGATCCACATGATGAAAACCGTCCCGGCAGTCATCGTGAGGATCGTCATCGAGGTGAATCCGAGCCCCGGTTCGTTCACCAGGTTCATCCCGTCGGGCAGGCTTTGGCTCTGCAAGAAGACTGCGATGCTGGCCGACTGGATGACGGCGAGAATGACGGTTCCGTAGCGAGTGTATTGGGTGATCTTCTTGCGACCGAGTTCGCCTTCCTTGCTGAGCTTTTCGAGATACGGCCAGACGAGGGTCAGAAGCTGCAAGATGATGGACGCACTGATGTAGGGCATGATGCCGAGTGCGAACACGGTGACCTGCGACAGATTCCCCCCCGAGAACATGTCCACGAATCCGAACCAGGTCGCCCGATTCTGCTCGAAGAACGCGGTCAACGCAGCCGGATTGACTCCGGGTGTTGGCACATGGTTTCCGAGCCGGTACACCGCAAGCATCCCGAGCGTGAACAGAATTCGGATCCGCAGATCCGGAATCCGAACGATGCTGCGAATGGAATTGATCACTCTGAAATTCCGACTGTCTGCTGGACCGCAGCCTGGACGATGGTTTCGGCGGAACCGCCCGCTGCTTCGATCTTCTGACGCGCAGAGGCGCTGAAGGCGTGGGCGCGGACCGTCAGCCGCCGCTCGATCGCTCCTCCACCCAGAATCTTGATCCGCGCGCGGCGCGGGCGGATCAGTACCGGAGGTCGATCGGGCCCGGTCGAGTAGAGCCGACCGTTTCGAACCAGGCGAGCCGCGACCAACTCGATTTCCCCCACCACTGCGTCGTCCTCGAATCCGTTCAGATCCTGTAGGTTCACTACCTCGTACTCCTGCCGAAAGATGTTCGTGAAACCTCGTTTCGGAACACGACGGATGAGCGGCATCTGCCCGCCTTCGAAACCACGGCGCCGCGAATACCCCGACCGAGACCGGGCGCCCTTGTGCCCACGACCAGAAGTCTTCCCCGTGCCAGAGCCTGGGCCGCGGCCAACTCGCTTTCTCGGCCGAACCGCTCCGTCAGGCGGCGTCAGTGCATGAAGACTCACGGCTGTCCTCCCGAACTGCTCTCCGTTTCCGAACCGCCGCTCACGCGCCGCTCTGCTCTTTCGCCGCCTCGACGATGCGAACGAGGTGGGCGACACGCCGCACCATCCCGCGAATCATCGGGGTATCGGGCCGAGAAACGATAGCGCCCACCCGACGGAGACCGAGTCCCCGCACGACTTCGCGCTGATAGTGCGTAGTACCTGCGAGTCCGCGCACCAGCTGCACCGTGATCGAGGCCTGGGTTCCAAGACTGTGTATTTCACGAGATATTTCCTTGTTGCCTTCCATGACTCCTGAACCTAGGCGGAGATCTCCGCCTCGATATGACTCACATCCTTGCCCCGAAGCTCCGCCACTCCCGCTTTCGATCGAAGCGAGAGCAGCCCGGCCATCGTGGCCTCGACCACATTCTTCGGGTTCGCGGTCCCGAGCGACTTCGTCAGAATATTTTTGATCCCCGCGAGCTCGATCACCGCCCGCACCGGGCCGCCGGCGATGACTCCCGTTCCCTCGGCAGCCGGCTTCAGCAGTACCCGCCCCGCCCCGAACACTCCCACCACCTGGTGCGCGATCGTCGATCCCTCCCGGGGAATCACCGTCAGATTCTTCTTGGCGATCTCGATTCCCTTCTTGATCGCCGCCGGCACTTCACGCGCCTTCCCGAGTCCGAATCCGACGCGGCCATCCTCGTTTCCTACGACCACCAGCGCCGAAAAGGAAAGATTCTTTCCACCCTTCACTACCTTCGTGACCCGGTTGATCGAGACCACCTTGTCTTTGAGGTCCGGATCTCCCGTGCGTTCCACCTGCATGTTTCGGGGGCTGCGCGGTTGCCGCCGACCGGCGGAATCCATACTCAACACCGGATGCCTCCTTCCCGCACTGCCTCGGCGAGAGCCTTGATGCGGCCGTGGTATCGAGCACCGCCGCGATCGAACACGACGACCTCGATCCCGGCGGCCCGCGCGCGTTCGGCGAGCGCCTGCCCCACGCGGACGGCGCTTTCGACATTGCCGCCGCCCTCGATTTCGGACTCTCGACTGCCTGCGGCAACCAGGGTTCGCCCTGCTGCATCGTCGATGACCTGTGCGTAGATGTGGTTCAGCGATCGAAAGACCGCGAGGCGCGGACGTTGGATCGTCCCTACGACCTTCCTGCGGATGCGGGCGTGAATACGCCGCCGCGCACCGCGACGGCTTTCGATTCGCATGATGTCCTTCTCTACCTCATAGCTCTCAGGCGCCCGTCTTGCCGGCCCTCTTGATGAGGCGTTCTCCGGTATAACGAATACCCTTCTGCTTGTACGGATCTGGCTTTCGAAGCGCCCGAATGCGGGCCGCAACTTCTCCGACTACCTGTTTGTCATATCCGGATACAACGATGTGCGTGTTCTTTTCGATCTGGACTTCGATTCCGTCGGGCAGTGGAAATTCGATCGGATGAGAGTAGCCGAGCGAGAAGTTGATAGTCCTGCCCTTGATCTGCGCCCGGTATCCGACCCCCACGATGTCCAACTCTTTCCGGAACCCCTTGGAGAGTCCGATCACGGCATTGGCGAGCAACGCCCGGGTCAGACCCCAATACGCTCTGCTCTGTGCATCCTTCGCTGAGCAGAGTACGCGGAGCACGCCGTTTTCCCGTCGAACCTCCACTCCCGAAAGGATCGGGGTGTCGAGCGTGTGTTTCCCCGCTTCGAGCCGGACCTCTCTGGCTCCGAGAGTGACCTCGACGCCATCCGGAATTGGAATCGGTTTCGAACCTATACGGGACATTTTCCGATCACCGATCAGAGGTCACCAGACCTCGAACAACACTTCGCCGCCCACCCCGAGGCTGCGCGCCTGCCGCCCGGTCATCACTCCGCGCGAAGTCGAAAGGACAGTAACTCCGAGGCCACCCTGGGCCTTCGGAATCCGAGCGTGGGAGACATACACCCTCGTTCCCGGCTTCGAAACCCGCTTCAGACCGCTCAGAGCATCCCGATTCCCCGGAAGACGCCGCAGTCCGATGCGGATCGTGTCCTGCGGAGGCGCCGAGCGGCGTTCCCAACGATCCACATAGCCTTCCTCCTGAAGAATCCGGGCGATTTCCTGCTTCAGTTTCGAAGCCGGGATTTCGACGAAATCGTGCCGGGCCATCACCGCGTTGCGAAGTCGGGTGAGCATGTCAGCGACTGGATCAGACCACACCTCGAGCCTCCCTTACCAACTCGCCTTGATCACTCCCGGGATTTCCCCGGCGAGTGCCAATTTCCGGAAACAGAGGCGGCAAAGTCCGAACTTCCTCAAATAAGCACGCGGCCGACCGCAACTCAGGCAGCGGTTGTAACGCCGCACCGAGAACTTAGGTCGAGCCTTGGCCTTGGCGATCAGAGATTTTTTTGCCACAACCGTCCCTCTCGAATTTTCTCGTCCGAAAAATCAACCATCCCGACGCGCAAACGGCATTCCGAACGCACGAAGCAGTGCTTTCGCTGCTTCATCGCGGGTCGCCGTAGTGCAAATCGTTACATTCATTCCACGAGTTTTCTCGACCCTGGAATAGTCGATTTCCGGAAATACCGACTGATCTGTCAGACCTAGTGTGTAGTTGCCCCGGCCATCGAAGCTGCGCTCCGATACCCCGCGGAAGTCGTGCACTCGTGGAAGTGCGATATTGATGAGTCGATCCATGAATTCGTACATCCGCACACCTCGCAAGGTCACCCGAGCGCCAACGGGCATCCCTTCACGGATCTTGAAATTCGCTATGGATTTCCTGGCCCTGGTGACAACCGGACGCTGCCCAGTGATCGCCACCAGATCATCGAGAGCGGCATCTATGAACTTGTGTTCTCGTGCCCCCTCGCCGACTCCCATATTGATGACCACCTTGGTGACCTTCGGCACCGCATGAACGCTGCTGATACCGAGTTCCGTCCTGAGCTCGGGAGCGATAGCCTCGCGGTAACGGGAAAGCAGGCGGCTCATCTGTCGATCACTCCCTGCGAGCGAACGCTGACCCGAACCTTGCGTCCGTCGGTAAGTCGAGTACGCCGAATTCTGGTGGGGAGGTTCGTCTCCGGATCCACGATCATCACATTACTGAGCGCTATCGCCGCCTCACGCTCCACCACGCCTCCCTTGATGTTCTGGCGCGGATTGGCCTTCGTGTGACGCTTGATCATGTTGATCCCTTCGACGAGCACACGGCCCGCTTCGGGAAAAAGACGAAGAATCCTGCCTCGCTTGCCGGCATCACTTCCGCTGAGAATCTGCACCAGGTCGTTCTTCCGGACATGGATTCTCCGGGGGACTGCATTCCCCTTCGTTCGGGCCACTCTCACAAGACCTCGGGTGCCAGGGAAATGATCTTCATGAACTGCCGCTCACGCAGCTCGCGCGCCACCGGTCCGAACACGCGCGTCCCGGTGGGTTCACGCTGCTCGTTGATCAGTACCGCGGCGTTGTCACCGAAACGGATATAGGAGCCGTCAGCGCGCCGATGCTCTTTCCGTGTTCTCACGATGACCGCTCTTACCACCGTGCCCTTCTTCACTGCGCTTCCTGGTGCTGCTTCTCGGACCGAAGCGGTGATGACATCACCGAGACGCGCGATACGCCCCACACCGCCACCGAGCGGCAGGATGCATACGACGCGCCGGGCACCCGAATTATCAGCGACTTGAAGCACGGACTGCATTTGGATCATGTCGCTCGCTCCAGGATCCTGATCAGCCGAAAGTGTTTGGTCCGGGACATCGGCCGACATTCCTCGATCATCACCCGGTCACCTACTTTCCCTTCGTTCTTTTCGTCGTGGACCGTGAAGCGAGTGGATTTCTTGTAGCGCCGCTTGTAGAGCGGGTGCTCCACCAGACGCTCCACGCGCACGCTGATCGTCTTCTCCGCACGGTCGGTGACCACGGTTCCGGTCTTGATCAGTTTTGGCATGACTTCCTCGGTTGCGTGAGTCGCTCCTCAGCCAGCAGCTTTCCTTTCTCCTGCAGCCGGTTCGAGTTCCCGTTCGCGGACAATGGTGCGGAAACGGGCTAGCCGGCGCCGGAGCAACTGCACTTTATGGGTGTGCCCGAGCTGGCCGGTCGCCGCTTCGAGACGCGCATCGAACAGCTCTCGACGAACCTCTTGTTCCTTCCGGAGAAGTTCTTCGTGGCTCAAATCCCGAATCTCCACTGCCTTCATGACGGATTCTCCTCGAAACGACCGACGAACTGCGTTCGCACTGGAAGCTTGTGGCTGGCAAGCCGCATCGCCTCCACGGCCTGATCTCGAGAAACTCCCTCCATCTCGAAGAGCACTCTCCCGGGCCGCACCACCGCCACCCACGATTCGGGCCCACCCTTTCCCTTACCCATTCGGGTCTCCTGAGGCTTCTTGGTGAGCGGTTTGTCTGGAAAGATTCGAATCCAGACGCGCCCGGTCCGCCGTACGAATCGAGTGATCGCAACCCGGGCGGATTCGATCTGTCGGTTCGTGATCCATCCCGGCTCCAGCGTTTTGAGTCCAAAATCTCCGAAGGACACCAACTGCCCGGTCCACGACTTCCCCCGCATCCGACCGCGCTGCTGCTTGCGGTACCGAGTCTTCTTGGGCGTCAACATGACATTACTCCTCGCCGCGGCTCAGGCCGACGGCGCCGACTCCTCCGCGGCAGGCGTTGCCGGACGACCCGGATGTTCCCCTCGGCGAGGCCGGCTGACCATATCGCTCACTCCGCGGTAAACCCAGCACTTGACGCCGATCTGGCCGTAGGTAGTGAACGCTTCGGCAAGGCCGTACTCGATATCGGCCCGAAGCGTGTGCAAAGGAAGCTGCCCCTCCAAATACCACTCAGACCGAGCGATGTCGGCTCCATTCAGCCGACCGGCGCATCGAATCCTGACTCCCTTGGCGCCATTGCGCATCGTGTTCTCCACGGCTTTCCGCATAGCTCGGCGGAAGGCTATTCGCTTCTCGAGCTGGAGGGCTATGGACTCTGCCACCAACTGCGGGTCGAGTTCGGGTTTGATGACCTCGAGAGGACGAATATGGACTTCCTTGCCGGTCCGCTTCCGCAAATCGCGAGTGAGCTTCTCGACTTCGGTACCTTTTCGACCAATGATGATCCCCGGTCTCGAGGTGTGGATGTAGATGTTCAATTTGTTGCCCGGACGCTCGATCTCCACGCGAGAAATCCCGGCGTGATAGAGGCGCCGCTTCAGCAGACGCCGAAGTTTCAAATCCTCATGCAGGGAGTCGCGGTAGGAACCCGATGCGAACCAGCGAGAACGCCAGGTCTTGCTGTATCCGAGTCTGAATCCGTACGGATGTACTTTCTGACCCATGGCTAGTCCCCTTCCACCGCCGTGACGCGGATCGTGTAGTGGGTGGTTCGCCGTCGAATTCGACGAATGCGAGCCCGCCGACCGCTTCGAGAAATCGCGCGGGCCGGCCCTTCATCGGCGAATGCCTCGGCAACCAGCAGCTGATCCTCATCGATCCGCCTGGTTTCGCTGAGCGCCCTGATCTGTGCGTTGGCGATAGCCGAGCGTAGGACCTTCTCGATCGTTTTGGCAGCCGCACGATTCGTGTTCTGCAACAAAGCGATGGCATCTGCCGCAGGCTTTCGCCGGATGAGATCCAGAACGAGCCGCGCCTTCTGCGCCGATCCCGGTGCAGCAGTGGCCCTGGCAATCGCTTCGATCATCGCATAGGCCTCTGTCGCCGGGCCGCCGCTCTGCCGGCGGGTGTCATCGTCGTCCTCCCGACCTTTCTGTCTTCACCTTGTGTCCCTTGAAGGTTCGCGTCGGGGAAAATTCGCCGAGCTTGTGCCCCACCATGTTGTCGGTGACATACACAGGAATGAATTTGCGGCCATTGTGGACCGCAAAGGTCAGTCCTACCATCTCCGGCACGATCGTGGATCGCCGGGACCAGGTCTTGATGATCTTCTGGCGACGAGCCACACGCGCATCTTCGACCTTGCGGATAAGGCTCTCTTCGATGTAGGGACCTTTCTGAACCGAACGCGGCATGCCGTTTTCCTCGCGGATATCTCTACTTTCTACGGCGCTTGCGAGAGCGCACGATCATGGAATCCGTCCGCTTGTTGTTTCGTGTCTTGTGCCCTTTCGTCGGCACGCCCCAAGGGCTGACCGGATGCCGCCCTCCCGAGCTCTTGCCTTCACCCCCGCCATGAGGGTGGTCCACCGGGTTCATCGTCACGCCGCGGTTATGCGGCCGGCGGCCCAGCCATCGTTTTCGGCCGGCCTTCCCGAGTTTCACATTCTCATGATCCACATTGGATACTTGACCGATCGTAGCGCGACATTCGCGCAGCACGCGACGCACCTCGCCCGAAGGGAGGCGTACCTGCGCGTACTGCCCCTCCTTGGCGACCAACTGAACGAAAGCACCGGCGCTCCGCGCCATCTTGCCACCCCCTCCCGGCCGCAACTCGACATTGTGGATGGTCGCACCGAGGGGAATACGCTCGATCCGGAGGGTGTTTCCGGAGAGTATTTCAGCCGTATCACTCGCCACTACGATATCGCCCACCTTCATACCCACTGCGTGGAGGATGTAGCGCTTGTCTCCATCGACATAGTGCAGCAGAGCGATACGCGCCGACCGATTCGGGTCGTACTCGATCGAGGCCACGCGACCAGGAACCCCTGGTTTGGCTCGTTTGAAATCGATTGCACGATGGCGCCGCTTATGGCCACCGCCACGAAAACGGACCGTGATCCTGCCATGCGCGTTGCGGCCTCCGCTCTGACTCTTCCCCCGTGTGAGCCGTTTCTCCGGACGGTCGGTCGTCAACTCCTCGAAGGTCTGCACGGTGTGGAACCGCCGCCCGGGGGAAGTCGGCCGAGATTTTCTGATCGCCATGATCTACACGCCCTTGAAGATCTCGACGGAATGCCCTTCCTCGAGAGTCACGAACGCCTTTTTCCAATCCGGACGCCTCCCGAAGAAGCGGCCCCAGCGCTTGTTCTTGCCAGTGAAATTCGCAGTGCGAACCCCCTTCACCTCGACCTCGAAAAGGGTCTCGACTGCTCGCCGGATCTGCACTTTGTTGGCCCCGCGCCGGACCCGAAAACAGACGACATTCTCCTTCTCACGAAGGCGTTCCGCCTTCTCGGTGGTGATGGGTTCGAGAATCACCTGGTCGGCTTCCATCACTCGCCCCCTCTCTCGGCCAGTTTCGCAGACAGCGCGTCGAGTGCCGAGCGGCGAATGAAGACGGTCGATGCCTTCAGGACTTCATAGCAGTGGAGAGCCGTCACCGAGACGACCTCCACCGATTGCAGGTTGCGCGCCGAGCGATAGAGCACTTCGGAAGGTGCCGCTTCGATGATCAGCGCCCGGCGCCCCTGAAAATTCCACTCGGCAAGCCGCTTCCACACGGTGCGCGTCGAAGGGCTGCTCAGCCCGAAATCCTCGAAGACGCATATTTTCCGCTCGCCGGCTCGGAGCGACAGCGCCGAGCGCAGCGCCCCGCGCTGCATCCGACCAGGCAGTCGATAGCTGTAGTCCCGCGGCTCGGGACCGAAAACCGTTCCGCCCCCCCGCCAGAGCGGGTTGCGGCGACTGCCGACGCGAGCGTTGCCGGTCCCCTTCTGCCGCCAGGGTTTCCGTCCGCCACCCCGGACCAACCCCCGGCTCTTCGTCGCGTGGGTTCCGGCGCGCCGGCCAGCCCGATATTGGCGCACGGCGTCGTACAGGAGGCCGGAATGGACCGGCACCGCAAAGACTGCCGGGTCCAGAGTCACTTCGTCCCCTCCGGGCATCCGAACCCTTGGACTCTCGGGGCGGCGATCCGGACTCGGACCGTATGGCGGAGGAGCATCGGAAGCACCAGTGGCAGCGGCATCGAGTTCCCCCTCAGAAACGAGATCCAGCGAGCCGGAATCCGACGACCCCGTCGGGGCCGGCTGTTCCTCGGTCACTTTCGACATCTCCGACTTCACGCCTTGCGGACCTCCACGGCACCGCCACAGGGCCCTGGCACTCCGCCGCGCACCGCCACCACATTCGTCCCCTCATCGACTTCCACGACGCGCAGATTTCGCACCGTCACCCGGGCATGTCCCTGGTGCCCGGGAAGCCGGGTTCCCGGAAGCACGCGCGAAGGAGTGGCGCACATTCCGATCGCACCGGGAGCCCGGTGGAACTTCGAGCCATGGGACTTCGGGCCGCCATGGAAACCGTGCCGCTTCATGACCCCCGAAAATCCTTTTCCCTTGCTCAACCCCGTGACGCGCACTCGGCCGCTCGCCGCGAAGACCTCCGCACCGAGGCGGGTACCGACTTCGAGATCGTCGTTCGGTCCGGTTCGGAATTCACCGAGAACCGTGGCCGACCGATCGGCACCCGCAGCTTCGATACGCGCTGCAGCCGCCTTCGGCAACTTCTTGCCGAAGAGTGCATGTTCGAGAGCGATCTGGACCGCCGAGTACCCATCGTTGGGCACTGTCTTCTTCTGTAACACCACGCAGGGGCCGATTCGGATCAGCGTCACCGGCACGACGCGGCCATCGGCAGCGAAACGCTGAGTCATTCCCAGCTTTATTCCCAGCAGGCCATCCATCGAATCTTCCCTCGCTCCTTCGTCACTCGGGATGGGGCTCGCCGGCAACCATCGCCTTGATCTCTACATGCACACCGGCGGGAAGGTCGAGGCGCGAAAGCGCATCCACGGTGGTCGGCGTGGAGCCCAGAATGTCGAGCAACCGCTTGTGGGTTCGCATTTCGAACTGCTCACGCGATTTCTTGTCCACATGGGGAGACCGGAGCACCGTGTATCGATTTTTCACCGTGGGAAGCGGAATCGGCCCGGCGACGGTAGCACCGGTGCGCTTCGCAGTCTCGACGATCTCACTCGTGGATTGGTCGAGAAGTCGATGATCGAAGGCCTTGAGCCGGATACGGATTTTTTCGTTCATTTCAATCGTGGGGCTCGGACTCTCGTCGGCATCAGGCGCTCGCCATGACTTCGGCCATGACGCCTTCCGGCGCTTCCTCGTAGGAAGCGAAATGCATGGTGTATGTGGCCCTTCCCTGGGTTGCCGATCGAATATCGGTTGCGTAGCCGAACATGCCGGCCAGAGGAACGAACGCATCCACGACCTGCGCATTTCCCCGCATCGCCAAGCCGCTGATCCGGGCGCGGCGCGCATTCAGATCGCCCATCACCTCGCCGGTGTATCCCTCGGGAGTGACGACCTCCACTTTCATCACGGGCTCGAGGATGACGGGAGAACATCGACGCAGCGCGTCCTTGACCGCCATGGATCCGGCGATCCGAAAGGCGATCTCGGAACTATCCACGGTATGGAACGAGCCGTCGTAGAGACGCACCACGACACCGGTGACCGGATATCCGGCCAAGGGGCCGGCGGTGAGCGCTTCGCGGGCTCCTTGCTCGACCGCCGGGATGAACTCGCGGGGGATCGCGCCTCCGACGATGCCATTGACGAATTCGAAAGGTTCATCAGCGCTCGGCATCACCTCGACCCGGACATGAGCGTACTGGCCGCGCCCTCCCGTCTGTCGGATATAACGCCCCTCGGCGGTCGTACTTTCGCGGATCGTCTCTCGATAGGCCACCCGCGGCCGGCCGACGACGGCGCCCACCTGGAACTCGCGGAGCAGTCGGTCCACGATGATTTCGAGGTGCAATTCACCCATTCCGCTGATGATCGTCTGGGCAGTCTCTGTATCACTCACGACTCGGAATGTCGGATCTTCGTGAGTGATCTTGCCGAGTGCGACGCCGAGTTTCTCCTGGTCCGCCTTGGTAGCCGGCTCGATGACCCGGGAGATCACCGGCTCCGGAAACTCCATCGCCTCGAGCACGACCGGGGCTGCAGTGGCGCAAATGGTCTCGCCGGTTCGGGCGTTCCTCAAACCGACCGCAGCGGCGATATCGCCGGCGTACACCTCTCTGATCTCCTCACGCTTGTTCGCGTGGACCTTCACGATACGCCCGATCCTCGAACGAACGGAACGGGTGGAATTGAGCACGGTGTCGCCGATCTTCAATGCCCCGGAATACACACGGAAAAAAGACAGTTGTCCGACGAACGGATCGGCCACCACCTTGAAAACCAGAGCCGCGAAAGGAGCATCGTCCCGAGCTTCCCGGACGACATCACTGCCGTCTGCAAGCGAGGAAACCCCGGTTACGGCTGGCACATCCGTCGGGGCTGGCAAATAGGACACCACCGCGTCCAGGAGTGGCTGCACTCCCTTGTTCCGGAACGCGGAACCGCACACGACGGGAACCAACTGTAGGTCGAGCGTCGAACGCCGCAGGGCATCCTCGCACTCGGCCGGCGTCAGGTCGCCGTTCCGATCCCACGCTTCGAGCGCGTCCAGATCGCGTTCGCAGATCCGCTCGAGCATCGCCTCCCGGGCCCGACCGACCTCCTCTTCGCGTTTCGGCGAAATCTCCGTTTCCTCGAAATCGGCGCCCAGAGCGTCGCCCAGATACCGGATCTCCTTCATCCGGACGAGATCCACAACGCCTTCGAACCCCTCTTCGGCTCCGATGGGGTGCTGGATCGCCACCGTTCGTGCGCCGAGGCGTTCCTCGATGCTCTTCACGACCCGATCGAAATCAGCGCCGGTACGATCCATCTTGTTCACGAAGGCAATTCTTGGGATTCGATACTTGTCGGCCTGCCGCCAAACGGTTTCCGACTGTGGTTCCACCCCGCCGACCGCGCAGAACACTGCGACTGCTCCATCGAGAACTCGCAGCGACCGCTCCACCTCGACGGTGAAGTCCACATGGCCCGGGGTATCTATGATGTTGACGCGATGGTCTTTCCAGGAGCAGGTAGTCGCAGCCGAAGTGATGGTGATCCCCCGTTCCTGCTCCTGCTCCATCCAATCCATCGTCGCCGTGCCTTCGTGTACTTCTCCGATTTTGTAGGTGATACCAGTGTAATAGAGGATTCGTTCGGTGGTAGTCGTCTTCCCAGCGTCGATG
Organism: Vicinamibacteria bacterium; assembly: GCA_963422395.1. GTDB lineage: Bacteria > Acidobacteriota > Vicinamibacteria > Marinacidobacterales > Marinacidobacteraceae. The sequence goes on from OY729431.1 coordinate 2,681,984, forward strand.
TGGGCCATGATCCCGATATTTCGGGTGTCGGAGAGAGCGACTCTTCGGGGCATCGGAATCGTTGGGCGAAAGACAGTGATCGTGAATTCCTGGGGAATCGTTTCGGCGAATCGGAATACTCGGTTGGGAACGCTCAGACAGTGAAGCGGCGGCGAACGAAGGATTCGATCCCTGCCGAGCTGCCTGCTGGCGATGCGCACGGTTCTCCTGAATCGCAGTCACCCCCTGAAAATCGGGTTCTGATCGATCGCGTTCCTCCAGCGGTTTACCAACGATGGTGGGCGAACGCCTTGTTCGCTTCCGCCATCTTGTGGGTGTCTTCCCGTTTTTTGATCGCTCCGCCTCGGTTATGCGATGCATCCAGAATCTCTCCGGCGAGTCTCTCCACCATCGTCTTCTCGGGGCGCTTCCTGGCGTACCCCACAATCCAGCGTAACGACAACGAAGTCCGTCGCTCGGGACGAACCTCGTAGGGGACCTGCACATTCGATCCGCCCTTGCGACGGCTCTTCACTTCAAGAGTCGGTTTGACATTCTGGACGGCCTCTCGGAAAGTGGTCAGCGGTTCTCCCTCGATTTTTTCCTGAACCCGTTCGAACGCCCGATACACGATCGCCTCGGCAGTGGACTTCTTGCCGTCGAGCATCACTTTATTGATGAAAGAAGACACGAGAACACTCTGGTAGCGAGGGTCCGGTGCGATCTGCCGCTTCGGTACTTCGCGTCGGCGAGACATGCTTTGGTTCTCCGATTCTCGCCGTTCGATCTCTGATCCGAAGCCTCGATCCGGCGGTTCAGTTCTTCGGCTGCTTGGCGCCGTATTTGGAGCGGGCGTTTTTGCGCCCATCCACGCCCACGGCATCGAGAGCACCGCGAATAACGTGATACCGAACGCCAGGGAGGTCCTTCACCCGCCCGCCGCGGATCAGCACGATCGAGTGTTCTTGCAGAGTGTGGCCGACTCCCGGGATATAGGTGGTGACCTCGATCCCATTGGTCAGTCGCACGCGGGCGACCTTGCGAAGGGCTGAATTCGGTTTCTTCGGGTTGATCGTGAATACCCGGACGCACACCCCGCGCCGTTGCGGGCATCGCTGGAGCGCCGGGGAATCGGTCGAGGGGGTCACCCGTTTCCTTCCTCGGCGGACGAGCTGGTGAATCGTGGGCATGGAAAGTCTTGATCCGAAGGCGGAAAATCCTCACGGATGAGGATGGAAGCGAGCACCCACCGCCCACCTCTCTGGGGCTCAGGATACCGATCAGCGGCATCTGTTCCGCAAGAAGACGACGGCGCTCATGACCCCGAAACGGAGCCTAGGTAAGGCGCAGAGCGAACCGTCAACTATACATCCAGAGCCCTGCTCGAGTCAAACGCGGGAACCGCCCCCTCCTGGATGAAGCTGTTGGGGAGCGGGGGGCGGGGTGGAAAAGCCAGTCGGCACAACGACGGAGCCTTGTCCGCCAGCCCCGGGAAGCGGGACTTCCCCCGTCGGCCAGCCGGATGGATGGCCCAAGAGGGGCAGCATCGCCGGTCGCTCCATGCGGGGCCAGCCTGGCCCCGCGAACACGCTGGAGGGTGAGATCGGTCCCGGCCGGATCTTCCCGATCGGGAGCCGCTCGCTACTCGGCACCGCTGTGCGATTTCGGAAACAGACTGCCGGCAACCCGCCCAAGCCAGAGCCGGCACCCGGGCCGCCATCGGCGGCGAGGCAGGGCGACTCCGGACCCGGTTACTGCAGGTCTCGGGGGTAGTCCGAACCAGCCGTCCGTTCGTCGCCCACCGCCGCCCCCTCGGCCTCCCGATCATGCAGCATGGCCTGGCGCTGGGACTCGATCTCCTCCGGAAGCACGAAGCGTTGGTGCTCGCGAAGCCCCGTGCCGGCCGGGATCAACCGGCCCATGATCACATTCTCCTTGAGCCCGCGAAGGTAATCCACCTTGCCCTGCAGCGAAGCCTCGGTCAGGACCTTGGTGGTCTCCTGGAACGACGCGGCAGAGATGAAGCTGTCGGTCGCCAGCGACGCCTTGGTCAGACCGAGCAGCATGGGCTCGGCTTGGGCGGGCTGCCCACCTTCCTGCTGTGCCTTGCGGTTCGACTGGGCGAACTCGTGACGGTCCACCGTCGAGTCCGCGATGAGTTCGGTGTCGCCGACATCGGTGACTCGAACCCAGCGCATCATCCGACTGATGATGACCTCGATGTGCTTGTCGTCGATCACCACCCCCTGAAGCCGATAGACCTCCTGGATCTCGTGGACCAGATACCGCTGCAATTCCCCCTCGCCGAGGACGCGGAGGATGTCGTGAGGATTCCGGGGGCCGTCCATGAGCGGATCGCCAGCCCGCACTTCCTCGTTTTCCCGCACACTGATGTGCACTCCCCGCGGCACCTCGTACTCCCGCACATCATCGCTGACCTGAGAGCGCACGCTGACGACTCGCTTCCCCTTTCGCACTTCGCCGTAACGGAGCCGGCCATCGATCTCGCTGATCAACGCCGGTGCCTTCGGCGGACGGGCCTCGAAGAGTTCCACCACCCGCGGCAGGCCGCCGGTGATGTCCTTGGTCTTGGTCGTCTCCCGGGGAATCTTCGCGAGGACATCCCCCGGGCGGACCTGGGCTCGCTCCTCGACTTCGAGATGCGCCCGTGAAGGCATCAGATAGGTCCGCAGTTCCTGCCCCTCGGAATCCCGGATCTCGATACGAGGCTCGAATCGGTCGTCCTGGGATTCGATGATGACCGGCTGTGAACGGAAAGTCACATCGTCCACTTCCTCGATCATCGTTACATCGCCGATGATGTCGTGGAAGACGACGGCTCCGCCTTCCTCGGAAAGAATCGAGAAGCTGTAGGGATCCCACTCGACGAGCACATCGCCGGCGCTCACCGGGGAACCCGGTTTCGTTTTGATCCGGGCGCCGTACACCACCGGGTGGCTCTCCTTCGCCCGGCCGTCGCTGTCGGTCACCTCCACGGAACCCGCGCGATTGATGACGACGAGATTGCCGTGGCGGTCGGTGACCGTCCGCAGATTCTCGGAAAACCGCACCGTCCCTTCGTGGCGGACATCGATCGCCGAATTCTCGAATACGCTGGCAGTGCCGCCGATGTGGAAGGTCCTCATGGTCAGCTGGGTGCCTGGCTCCCCGATGGACTGTGCCGCGATGATGCCGACCGCTTCGCCGAGGTCCGCGAGTTTCCCGGTCGCGAGATTGCGCCCGTAGCACATGGCACAGACGCCGCGCCGGGCGTCGCAGGTGAGGACCGACCGGATCTTGACCCGGGGAACACCCGAGCCCTCGATCGCAATCGCGATCTGCTCACTGATCTCCTCCCCGGCATCCACGATTCGATCGCCCCGAAAGTCCCTCACTTCCTCGAGACTGACTCGACCGACGATCCGTTCCCGAAGCGGCTCGATCACCTCTCCCGCCTCGATGATCGGCTCCGCGTAGATTCCTCGAAGCGTCCCGCAATCGCGCGAAGTCACGATGACATCCTGGGCCACATCGGCGAGTCTCCGGGTGAGATAACCGGCGTCCGCCGTCCGGAGCGCGGTATCCGCCAGCCCCTTCCTCGCTCCGTTCGTGGAGATGAAGTACTGGATCACGCTCAGGCCTTCGCGGAAGTTGCTGGTGATCGGAGTCTCGATGATGGCACCCGAGGTCTTGGCCATCAGTCCGCGCATCCCCGCGAGCTGCCGAATCTGTTTTTCACTGCCGCGCGCACCGGAGTCCACCATCATGAACACCGGGCTGAACCGGCCAGTCTCCTTCTCCCGCTCTTGCATCGTTCGGAGCATGTCATCGGCTACCTTGTTCGTCGCATTCGACCAGACATCGATGACCTTGTTGTATCGCTCGCCGTGGGTGATCGCACCCTCCTGGTACTGTGCGTCCACTCTGGCCACTTCGGCCTTCGCCTGCCCGACGAGACTTTCTTTGTTCGGAGGAACCACCAGATCTCCGAGGGCGGATATCGAGGTGCCGCTGCGGGTGGCGTACTCGAAGCCCAGATCCTTGAGCGCATCCAGAACGCTCGCGGTCTCTTCGAGTCCATGCCGCAAATACACCAGCCGCACCAGACTCTGGATTCCTTTCTTCTTCAGCACGCCGTTCACGAACGGCATCCCTGCCGGCAGATGATCGTTGAAGATCACTCGTCCGACCGTGGTGTCGATTCGTCCGCGGTCCACCCGGGCCGTCTCGATACGGAGCAGATCCTGACTGTCGTGTGTATCGAGAATCTCGCCGCGGTACTGCAGCTGGATCGGCGTCAGCGTGGACACTTCTCCGCTGTCCCGAGCGAGCAGTACTTCCTCGGCCGAGCCGAACGCCTTCCGGACCTTCGGTGGGGAGACCTGCGGCTTCGTCAAATAGTAGATGCCGAGAACCATGTCCTGAGTCGGAACCGCGATAGGCCCGCCGTGCGCAGGCGAAAGGAGGTTCCGCGACGAGCGCATCAGCAGCGCCGCCTCGACCTGGGCCTCGGGGCTGAGGGGCACATGAACTGCCATCTGATCGCCGTCGAAATCCGCATTGAACGCGCTGCACACCAACGGATGGATGCGGATCGCCTTCCCTTCCACGAGGACCGGTTCGAAAGCCTGGATCCCGAGCCGGTGAAGCGTAGGCGCACGGTTCAGCAGCACCGAGTGTTCACTGATCACTTCCTCGAGATAGTCCCAGATCTCCGGTCGTTGCTCCTCGACTAGCTCGCGCGCCTGTTTGATGGTCGCGGCGAGGCCTTCTTGTTCGAGTCGGTTGAAGAGAAAAGGCTTGAACAGCTCGAGCGCCATCTTCTTGGGAAGACCGCACTGGTGGACTTTCAGTTCCGGGCCCACCACGATCACCGATCGTCCGGAATAGTCCACGCGCTTGCCCAACAGGTTCTGACGGAACCTGCCCTGCTTGCCCTTCAGAGTGTCGGAGAGTGACTTCAGCGGTCGATTGTTCGTCCCCTTCAGCACTCGCCCCCGCCGACCGTTGTCGAAGAGAGCATCTACTGCCTCCTGCAGCATTCGCTGCTCGTTTCTGACGATCACATCCGGCGCTCGAAGTTCGAGCAATCGTCGTAGCCGATTATTGCGGTTGATCACCTTTCGATACAGCTCGTTCAGATCACTCGTGGCGAAACGGCCGCCATCAAGAGGCACCAGCGGACGCAAATCCGGAGGAATCACTGGAATGACATCCATGACCATCCATTCCGGAAGATTTCCCGACTTGCGGAATGCGTCTATGACCTTGAGACGCTTCGCCGCTTTCGCACGCTTCTGGATCGAACGCTCGTTTCGCATAGCGAAACGCTGCTCCACAGCCAGCTTCTCCAGGTCCGCTTTCTGCAGCAATTCCTTCGCGGCGCTGGCACCCATGTCAGCCTTGTACATCTTGCCGTTCCGTTTCATCTTCTCACGGAATTCGTTGTCGGTGCGACCGAACAGCCGTTTCAACAAGCGGTCTTGGTCTTCGGTAACCACCTGTCCCTTGCGCAATGTGCCCAAACGGACCGTTCCGATGGACCATCCATCGTCGCCTTCTTCGGCAGTAAAAGCGAAGAGCTGCTGCAAGAGCTCCTTGTCGTCAGTAGTGATGCGCACATTTCGTTCGCGCAACAGTGCAATGTCCACATCGCCTGGATCCAGCACTATGTAGGACTCGTAGTAGAGCACCCGCTCCAGCTCTCGCGGCGTGAGATCGAGTACCTGGCCGATCCGACTCGGCGGCACCTTGAAGAACCAGACATGGGACACCGGGCAGGCGAGATCTATGTGTCCCAGCCGACTGCGTCGAACCGACGCCTGGGTCACTTCGACACCGCACTTGTCACAAACCACCCCGCGGTGTTTCATCCTCTTGTACTTGCCGCAAAGACACTCCCAATCATTGATGGGACCGAAGATCTGCGCGCAAAACAAACCGCCGCGCTCCGGCTTGAGTGTCCGGTAGTTGATCGTTTCCGCCTTGTTGACCTCTCCATGCGACCACGCTCTGATCTTTTCCGGAGAAGCGATCGATATCTTGATCGCATCGAAGTCGGAGCTGAAGGTTTCGCGCTCTTCGAGATCCGGAAAAACACCGGCGGTGTCTCTGGTGATCTGCATTTTCTTGGTCTCCGTTGCCGAGTGTCCTGGGCTTCAGTTCTTCGCGCGGATGAGTTCGATGTCGAGTCCGAGACTTTGAATTTCCGCCATCAGCACCTTGAAAGATGCCGGGACTTCGGCTGAGTAACTCGTGTCCCCTTTCACGATGGATTCGTACACCTTCGCCCGCCCCCTCACATCGTCCGATTTGACCGTCAACAGTTCCTGGAGTGTGTGGGCAGCACCATATGCCTCGATCGCCCAGACCTCCATCTCGCCGAAACGCTGTCCTCCGAACTGTGCCTTTCCGCCGAGTGGTTGCTGCGTGATGAGGCTGTAAGGACCGATACTGCGCGCATGCATCTTGTCGTCCACGAGATGGCCGAGTTTCAACATGTAGATGTAGCCGCAGGTGACTGGTTGTTCGAAGGTATCTCCCGTTCGGCCGTCGTAGAGCACGCTCTTTCCGTCCTCGAACACATTCGGCCGCAACCCTTCCTGTTTGCGGGCTATCTCATTCGCTTCTTCGAGTAGAGATCGAATGTCCTGTTCTCGTGCTCCGTCGAAGACCGGAGTGGCAAAGTGCCGGCCGAGAATGTGCGCCACCCATCCGAGGTGGGTTTCCAGAACCTGGCCTATGTTCATGCGAGACGGAACGCCGAGAGGGTTCAAAACGATGTCCACCGGGGATCCATCGGGAAGGAACGGCATGTCCTCGACGGGAACGATCTTGGCGATCACGCCCTTGTTGCCGTGACGGCCTGCCATCTTGTCGCCAACGCTGAGCTTTCGCTTCATCGCTATGTACACCTTGACCATCTTGATGACACCGGGAGGAAGTTCATCGCCCTGGCGCAGGATTCCCTGTTGCTCGTCTCGGCGTGCCGACAGCAGGTCCAGCTGTTCTTCTGTCTTTTCCTGAATCTCCTGGATTTCCGCGCGCACCTCATCCGGGAGATCGGTCTCGAGGAGCGGAACGAAATCCATACGAGACGACAGCAACTTCTGCGTCAACCGCGTCCCCTTCGGCAGCTCGACCTCACCGGTTGCAGGGTTCATGCAATCTTCGATCAGACGACAGCCGACCATCCGCTTGACGATCCTCTTGTCGCATTCCTTCCTCAGGATTCGCTCTTCGTCCTCGTAATCTCGCTGGATGGCCGCGATGTCATCATCCTCGATCGAACGTGCCCGCTCGTCGCGCTCGGCATCCTTGCGGTGGAACACCCGAACGTCCACGACGACTCCCTCCACACCCGACGAACACTTGAGCGATGAGTTCTTCACATCGCCCGCCTTGTCTCCGAAGATCGCCCGCAGCAACTTCTCCTCGGGCGACAGCTGTGCTTCGGCCTTGGGTGTGACGCGGCCGACCAGAAGGTCACCGGGAGCGACACGAGCTCCGATCCGCACGATGCCGGATTCATCGAGATTGCGGAGAAAATTCTCCGCTACTCCCGGAACTTCGCGGGTGATGATTTCTGGACCCAGCTTCGTATCTCGCGCCTGGACCGTGTGCTCCTCGATATGGATCGAGGTGTATATGTCGTCATGGACGAGCCGCTCCGAGACCACGATCGCATCCTCGAAGTTGTACCCGCGCCAAGGCATGAAGGCCACGAGGACATTGCGCCCAAGAGCCAATTCTCCACCGTCGGTGCAGGGTCCGTCAGCGATGACCTGCCCCTGGCGAACTTTTTCACCGATGTCTACCAACGGTTTCTGGTTGATCGAGGTGTTTTGATTCGACCGGCGAAACTTCTTCATCCGGTAGATGCTGGCGCCGATCTCCGTTTCGCTTGCGGAACCTTCCTTGCGGACGATGATCCGCCGTCCATCCACGCGGTCCACGACTCCATTGTCTCGACAAACGACCACGGAACCCGAATCCTTCGCAGTGACATGCTCCATGCCTGTCCCGACGAGCGGAGCCTCCGCCGTGATCAGAGGTACTCCCTGACGCTGCATGTTGGATCCCATGAGCGCTCGGTTCGCGTCGTCGTTTTCGAGAAAAGGGACCAACGACGCCGCGACCGAAACGATCTGTTTGGGCGATACATCGATGAAATCCACAGTCTTCCGGGGAGATGGAACGAATTCACCTTCATGACGACAGTTGACCCAGTCGTCGAGCAGCTTCCCGTCCTCTCCGACCTGCGCGTTGGCCTGGGCGATCGTGTGACGCTCTTCCTCTAGAGCCGATAGATAGAAGGCGTGTGGGATCAGCGCCGCTTTCTGCTTTCTTCGCCCGAGCTTCGCGTTCTTCGCTTCGGCCTCTGATTTTCGAACGATGGTGTCGATTTCGAATTTGGTGTCTCCTGGATCCGCGACACGCACATAGTCCACGACCTGACCATCCTCGACTTTCCGATAAGGGCTCTGGATGAAACCGTAATTGTCGATCGTGGCGTAGCAGGACAGCGAACTGATGAGACCGATGTTCGGCCCCTCTGGGGTCTCGATGGGACATATCCGACCATAATGGGTAGCGTGTACATCTCGCACATCGAACTTCGCTCGGTCGCGTGAAAGTCCGCCGGGGCCGAGTGCCGAAAGCCGCCGCTTGTGCGTCACCTCCGAAAGCGGATTCGTCTGTTCCATGAACTGGGAAAGCTGCGATGCTCCGAAGAATTCTCGCACGGCCGCAGTGACCGGCTTGGCGTTGATCAGGTCACGCGGCATCGCTGTCGTCATTTCCTGATACACATTCATCTTCTCTCGAATCGCCCGTTCCATCCGAACCAACCCCAGCCGAAATTGATTTTCGAGCAGTTCGCCTACGGAACGGACCCGACGGTTCCCCAAGTGATCGATGTCGTCCGCCCGATATCCAGCCTCGCCGCGAGTGAGCCGCAGCAGGTAGTCGAGGACGAGAATGAAATCTTCTTCGGCCAGAACAGTCCGATTCGGATCCATTTCGCGTTCGAGCTTGGTTGCCAGTTTCCGCCGCCCCACTCGGGAGAAATCGTATTTCTGTTCGTTGAAGAACAGATTGTTGAGGAGGTTCCGAGAACTCTCGACGGTCGGCTGATCTCCTGGGCGTTGCCGCCGGTATAGCTCGACGAGCGCGCCTTCCACGCTTTCGACATTCGGGGCGTCCACCTGGCGCTGCCGGGTGAGCGGGTCCTTGTCCAGCGTGTCGGCCAGGACCGGACCCACCGGGTCGGCACCGGGAAGAATCACGGGCAGACTCGAAAGTTTCGCGGCCGGAGTCTGCTGCGGCGCATCCTCGGAGGGTTCCGGAGCGGACTGGAACTCCGCCAACAGGCTTGCCGTCAGACGCGTGTTCGCCGGAATTTCCTCGCCGGTCGTGGGCACCACGACCGGCATCGCGAGCCGGAATCCTCCCAGCGCGTCGATGTGAAAGTCCAGATGGCGAACACTCCGCCGCACCAGCTTGCGCAAATCTCCACGACTGATGCGTTTTCCCCCAGGAATGACGACTTTCCCGTCGGACTCGATGTCTCGCTCGATGCGCGCGTCGAGCAACAATTCCTGGAGAGCTTCATCGAATGCAAATCGGACACGCTCGCCCGCTGGCATCGCTCTTTGGATTCGATAGAAACGCTTGAGGATGGTTTCCGTCTTCCCGAGACCGAGAGCCCTCAGGAAGATCGTTGCTGGAAAACGTTTCTTCCGGTCGATGCGAACCTGCAGAAGCCCCTTGGCATCGGTCTCGAATTCGAGCCACGAGCCGCGGTAAGGAACGACCTGAGCCAGATAACAGTTACGATCGGCCTCGTGGAAGAACACGCCCGGCGAGCGATGCAGTTGGGACACCACGACCCGTTCGGTACCGTTGATGATGAAGGTCCCGTTCTCGGTCATCAACGGAATGTCTCCGAAGAAGACCTCTTCCTCCTTGATGTCGTGGATCGATCGTTGATTGGTTTCAGGATCTCGATCCCAGACCGTCAGACGGATCTTGACCTTGAGCGGCACTGCGTAGGTCTTTCCGCGGTGCTGACACTGTTCGACGTCGTGTTCGACCTTGAGATGCACCCGGTCCCCACAGTATTCACAGGGCTCACCGTTACGGGTGTGTTCGATGCCTTCGAGGTCTCCGCAGCTGCACGCCCAGCGGCCTACCGAGTACTCGAGAAAATCGAGCTCGCAGTTGTCTCGGAAATCCCGGATTGGAAAGATCGAGCGGAACACGGCCTGCAGACCGATCTCTTCTCGATTCCGAGCTTGAATGCCTTTCTGCAGAAACCGATCATAAGAACGGTGCTGGACCTCGATGAGGTTCGGCAGAGGGATGGAGGCGCGAATGCGGGAGAAATCGTGCCGCATGCGCTTCGGGGCGACATCAGGATTCAGCATGGAATGCAGCATGTAGAGAGCTCGTTACGGCGAAAACACCGGCTGCGGTCTCGGAAACACCGATCGAGCGATGCGGGAGACCGAAGAGGGATCCGGAAGATGGCCGCACAGACGGCAGAGGGCGGACCTCCGGCCTGAATCGGCTTTCGGGCCTGACGAATCCGGGAAGAAGAGAGCAGCAAGAAGAACGCATCCGATCTACTTGATTTCGATCGTTGCGCCGACCTCCTTGAACTGCTCCTGGATGCTCTTGGCCTCTTCCATGGGAACTCCTTCCTTGATCGCCTTCGGGGCTTCATCCACGAGTCCTTTGGCTTCCCGAAGGCCAAGACTCGTCAGTTCGCGAACGATCTTGATGACTCGCACGCGGTTCGGGCCACAGTCGGTGAGAACGGCGTCGAACTCGGTCTGCTCCTCGACCGGGGCGGCCCCGCCGGAGTCCGCGGCGACCACTGCCGGCATCGCCGCAGCTGCAGAAACTCCGAGCTCCTCTTCGAGTGCCTTGACGAGCTCGGAGAGCTCGAGCACGGTGAGCGATTTGATGTGAGCTACGACATCCTGTTGCGTGAGTGCGGACATCTTGATTTCTACTCCTTCTCGAGTATCGAAATTGGTAAAGAAAGCATCGGGGCGAGATACGGGTTGCCGGCATCCGCCGAACTCAACCGCATCATTCGCTTCCTCTCTGAGCGGCCTTCTCCTCGGCCGCCTTCAGAAGGAGGACGAGATTGCGCGGCACGCCCTCGAGAACATTCATCAGATTGCGGATCGGAGCCGCGATGACCGAGGCGAGTTGCCCCTGGAGGGTCTCCTTGCCGGGCAGTTTGGCGAGTGCTTCGAATCGTTCCGAATCCACAGGCCGCATGGACTCGCGCTGGGCAACGATCCCTCCCTTGAACTGGAGCGCCTCGAAGTCCTGCGAACTCTCACGGAGTACTCTCGCCAGGGAAGCCGGATCCCCTACCGACCAGACGATACCGGTCATGCCGACGAGATGATCGTCGAGACCGGCGATGCCGGCATTCCGAAGCGCCCAACGAGCGGTACTGTTCTTGACCACTCGGTACTGCCCGCCGGCCTCTCGAACCCGTCGGCGGAGGTCGGTCACTTCCGCCACGGTCAAGCCGCGAAAGTCGAACGAGAAGACTGCTGCCGGAGAGCGCAGAGCCTCGGCAAGCGCTTCGGCGGCGTGGTGTTTTTCAGATCGCTGCATCGCCCATGGTCCTCATCGAAGCGGTTACGCCCTACTTGGCCCCCACCATGGCCGGACTGATCGAGAGTCCGGGACTCATCGTCGAACTGATAGCGACGCTCTGGATGTATCGGCCTTTGGCTGCCGCCGGTTTCTGGCGGATCACAGCCGAAGCGAATGCGAGCGCATTCTCCGCCAGGTTCTCCGCCGAAAACGAGAGTTTGCCGACGGGCGCATGGATGTTGGATGTCTTGTCCACGCGGTAGTTGACCTTGCCGGCCTTGATTTCCTGAATCGCTTTCGCTACATCGAAGGTGACCGTCCCCGACTTGGGATTGGGCATCAATCCTCGCGGCCCGAGAATTCGGCCGAGCTTGCCAACCGACCGCATCATGTCCGGCGTCGACACCACGGCTTCGAAATCGAGGAACCCACCCTGGATCCGAGCAACCATGTCCTCTCCGCCCACCTCGTCCGCACCGGCGTCTTCCGCCTCCTTGGCCTTTTCACCGGAAGCGATCGCGACCACACGCCGCGAAATACCGAGCCCATGCGGCAGCACCACCGTACCCCGCACCATCTGGTCGGCATGACGGGGATCCACCCCGAGCCGCATCGCCATCTCGGCGGTCTCGTCGAAACCGGCGAAGCTCGCGCTCTTGAGGGCGGTAAAAGCCTCGGAAAGTGTTTCCGGATGAGCCTCGGCCAAAGCGGCCTTGGCAGTAGCGTATCTCTGTCCCATAGCGTAATTCGTGGCGTGATCCCGCAGCAGCTCCTCCGGGATCGTCAGCCGACCTCGATGCCCATGCTCCGGGCGGTCCCCTCTACGATGCGGCAGGCCGCAGCGATGTCCTCGGCATTCAGATCCGGAAGTTTGATCCGAGCGATCTCCTCGACCTGACTCGGAGTCACACCTCCCACTCGATTCCGGTTGGGTTCTCCCGAGCCCTTGGCGATTCCCGCAGCGCGTTTCAGGAGGGCTGCAGCCGGAGGAGTCTTCGTTTCGAAGCGGAACGACCGATCCTGATACACCGTGACCACACACGGAATGATCATTCCGCCCTCGTTCTGTGTCCTGGCGTTGAAAGCCTTGCAAAAATCCATGATGTTGATCCCGTGTTGCCCGAGTGCCGGCCCCACCGGGGGAGCGGGGGTGGCTTTCCCAGCGGGAAGCTGGATCTTCACTTCTGCGAGAATTTTTTTCATCGAGGACCTTCCAGGAACGCCGAACGGCTCCGATCAGACCTTCTCCACCTCGAGGAACTCGAGTTCTACCGGAGTGGAACGGCCGAAAATAGTGACCATGACTTTCAGTTTGTTTCGATCCGGATGCACCTCATCCACGATCCCCTGAAAGCCGTTGAAGGGTCCGTGAATGATCCTCACAGATTCGCCTGCCTGGAAGGTATGCCGCAATTTGGGCGATTGACCGGCATCGTCCATCTGAGCGCGGATTCGCAGCACATCGTCTTCCGGCATCGGCTGCGGCCGATGCGGCGGAACGAATCCCATGACCTTTTCGGTGTTCTTCACGACCTGCCAGGTATCCGCATTCATCTCCATATTCACGAGGACATATCCCGGATATACCTGCTTGGTGGCAACCACGCGTCTTCCGCCACGCATTTCGACGACCTTCTCGGTAGGGATCAAGATCTCTCCGATCTGTTCTCCCAACCCGTACGCATTCGCCCGGTGGCGGAGCGCCTCTTTCACACTCTCCTCGAATTTCGAGTGCGTAGAAACGATGAACCACTCTCTCGCCATGGAATCACCCGCTGACCAGATTCGTGATGAATGCGGAAACATAGGACATCACCACATCGAGGCCGTACAGATAGAAGCCGAAGAAGAACACCGTGATCAGAACGATGATGGTGGTTCCCCGCACTTCGTTGCGCGTCGGCCAGGTTACCTTGCCGACCTCGACGCGGACTTCTCCCAGGAAGCCGCGCACCGTTCCGACTCGTTCGAGCAGGCTCATGATGATCTGCACTCCCGGCGGCTGCGGATCGCGACGGCGCAGGGACGCCAGGCCAGGAGGGGATCGAACCCCCAACCCCCGGTTTTGGAGACCGGTGCTCTGCCGATTGAGCTACTGGCCTTCGCATCCCCGATATCCGGGAACCGCGGCGGTTCCGCTTCGAAACCGATCATCGTCTGACGCCTCCTGCCTGCCGCAAGGAAGCCTCGCGTGCTCACCGGGTCTCCCGATGGAGCACATGTCCGCGACAGAAGCGACAGAACTTGCGCAATTCCATACGGTCCGGGTGGGTAGAACGGTTCTTCGTCGTCGAGTAGGTGCGCCGTTTACATTCGGTGCACGCCAGCGTGACGATCTGCCGCTTCTTCTCGCGCGCCATGGGGCTCGGGTTCCCGGCGGTAGTGCCTTAGTCTAAAAATCTCTCCCGGAGCATCAGGCTCGGCGGTGACTCCTCGCCGCAACCGAGCCGATGCCATCCGTATTCGTGTCGCCTGCCGCGATCCGCTCGCGCGGCTACTCGAGCACCTCGGTGGTCATCCCCGAAGCGACGGTTTTTCCACCCTCGCGAATGGCGAAACGGAGACCCCGGTCCATCGCGATAGGAGTGATCAACTCCACCTCGAGCTGGATGTTGTCCCCGGGCATGGCGACCACCTGGTCGCCGAGCAGGGTGGCGGTCCCAGTCACATCCGTAGTGCGGAAGTAGAACTGGGGCCGGTAGCCGCTCTTGAACGGCTTCTCGCGGCCGCCCTCTTCCTTCGAGAGAACATAGACCTCGGAACGGAATCGAGTGTGCGGTGTGATCGAACCGGGCCTGGCGAGAACCATCCCGCGTTCCACCTCGCGCCGATCGGTGCCGCGCAGGAGAATTCCGACATTGTCGCCGGCCTCTCCCTCGTCGAGCAGCTTCTTGAACATCTCGACGCCGGTGACGATGCGCTTGCGGGTGTCGCGGATCCCGACGATCTCGACTTCGTCCTGAATGCGGACCCGGCCCCGCTCGATACGCCCGGTCACCACGGTGCCGCGCCCGGAAATCGAAAAGACATCCTCGATCGGCATCAGGTAGTCCTTTTCGATTGCCCGTTCCGGCACGGGGACATACTCGTCGAGCGCCTGGGTCAATTCACGGATCGGCTTCCAGTCCGAGGGGTCGTCGGATTCGAGCGCTTTGAGCGCGCTCCCGCGGATGATCGGGATGTCGTCACCGGGGAAGTCGTAGTCCGACAGCAGTTCCCGGACTTCGAGCTCGACCAGCTCGAGTAGCTCCTCATCGTCGAGCATGTCCACCTTGTTCAAGAAGACGACCATGCGGGGAACGCCCACCTGACGGGCGAGCAGGATGTGCTCGCGGGTCTGCGCCTGCGGCCCGTCCGGCGCCGAGATCAGTAGTACCGCGCCGTCCATCTGCGCGGCGCCGGTGATCATGTTCTTGATGTAGTCGGCGTGCCCCGGGCAATCCACATGGGCATAGTGGCGCGCCGCCGTCTCGTACTCCACATGAGAGACCGCGATCGTGATGCCGCGTTCGCGCTCCTCGGGAGCGTTGTCGATCGAATCGAAGCTGCGGAACTGCCCCCCGGCTTCGGCAGCGAGGACCTTCGTGATCGCCGCGGTCAGGGTCGTCTTGCCGTGATCCACGTGACCGATGGTCCCCACATTGACATGGGGTTTCGTGCGTTCGAACTTCTCCTTGGCCATCGGGTTTCTCCTTGGTTTACTGGGGTTTACTGGACCTCTGGATAGGGATCGATCGTCCCCTGCGGGACCTGTCTGTGTTTGGGAACGAAAGGAAAAGTGGAGCCCACGACCGGGGTTGAACCGGTGACCCCTTCCTTACCAAGGAAGTGCTCTACCACTGAGCCACGTGGGCGAAGGCGAGGGAGGAGACGAAAGCGTGCATCTCGACGCCTGGTTCCTGGAGCGGGAGACGGGATTCGGACCCGCGACCCTCAGCTTGGAAGGCTGATGCTCTGCCAACTGAGCTACTCCCGCAGTCATGGATGACGAAAAGGCAGCGGTATCCACCGAGTGGCTTCTGAAAGACCCGTCAACCGCCGAACTTCGGACGCTGGCCCGGATCGGACCGTCGAAAAGGATCAAGATGGTAGGTATTCGTGGTGGACAGGGCTTCATGGAAAGCGAAGGTGGAGCGGGGAGGATTCGAACCTCCGAAGGCGTAAAGCCGGCAGGTTTACAGCCTGCTGCGTTTGGCCGCTTCGCTACCACTCCCCGGAGAACGCTCCGCGACTCCCCAGTCGTCAGAAACAGCTCTACCCGAACCAGCCGGTCCATGGATCGGGGGATCCGGTCCGAATCTCTCCGATCCAGCTCAACCCGGTGCGGTCTGGCCCGACCCGGAGCTGGCGAAGGGACTTGAACCCTTGACCGGCTGATTACAAATCAGCTGCTCTGCCTCCTGAGCTACGCCAGCCTGCACCGGCGAACAGACGATTATAGAGATTCTGCGCCAGTGGTGTCAACAGGCATTTCCGGAGCGATGCGGGAAAGTTCGTTCGCCGGGTTCGCCGGGTTCGCCGGGTTCGCCGGGGCCGGCGGCCGGATCGGGCTTTCTCGCCCGCGCTGGCGAATCGCCTCGTAGAGAACGATCCCGGCGGCAACCGCCACATTCAGAGAGCGGGCGCTGCCGAGCTGGGGGAGAGAAAGCAGCGCCTCGCACTCCTTGGAAACTCCGGCGCGGAGCCCCCGACCTTCCGAACCCACCGTCAGGACTGCCGGTTGAGTCCAGTCGAACTCGTGCCACGGAGTGGATGCGCGCGGCGTGAGTCCAACGGTCCAGAATCCGGCGCTGCGTAGCGCCCGCAGGGCGGCGGCAGCGCCCGACACCCGCACCAGGCGCGCCTGGGCGAGGGCGCCCGCAGAGGCGGTGATCGCGGCCGGCGAGGGCGGAGCGGCTCCGCGCCGGGGCACGAGAACCGCATCCACCCCGGCCCCATCCGCAGCGCGGACCAACGCTCCGAAATTCCGGGGATCCTCGATCCGGTCGAGCAACAGCAGCAGGCTGGGCCGAGGATCTCCGCCGATCACTTCGCCGAGCCCGAGCCAACGGATCGGGGAAACCTCGCACGCCGCGCCCTGGTGCCGGACCCCGTCGGCGATCCGTTCCAGCTGCTGGTTCGGTACCCGCTGGACCGGAGCCCCGCGGGCGCGGGCTATCTGGAGCAACACCTGGTGACGACGCTCCAGCCGTCCGGTGCGTAAAAGCACCCTCCGGACCTGATGCGGAGTCGCTCCGAGAACTTCTTCCACCCGGGCAGGACCGAAAACCCAGGTGGCCCCGGTCCGCTCCGGGGGCGCGGCGGCCGGTCTTTCGACCGGCCGAGAGCCCCGCGAGGCAGCCGCGCTCATCCTTCCGCCGCCGGGTATTCGGAGAACGGATCGAGGCGCACCAGGACCTGCGCCGCAAGACCTTCCCCGCGGCCGGCGAAACCCATCCCGTCGGTGGTAGTGGCCTTCACTCCGACCGCACACACGGGAATCGCCAGAAGTTCGCCCAGTACGCGGCGGATCTCCGGAACGCGCGGCGCGAGCCGCGGCCGTTCGGCGATCACCGTGCAGTCCACCTGCCCGGGACGATATCCGGCGGCGGCGGCGATTTCGCGGGCGTGCTCCACGAAGTGCCGGCTCGCCTGCCCCCGCAGGGCTTCGTCCGACGACGGAAAGAGCGAGCCGAGGTCAGGAGCAGCGATCGCCCCGAGAATGGCATCGGCCAGGGCGTGGAGCAACGCATCGCCGTCGGAGTGCCCCTCGAGTCGGGAGGTTCCTTCGAACCGGGTGCCTCCGAGGAGGAGGGTGCCTTCTCGGCCGAAACGGTGGGCGTCGCATCCGATGCCCAGACGCGGCATGCGCGGACGCTCGCCGAAACCGCTCCGAAGGAACTCCAGATCGGCGGGTTCGGTGACCTTCAGGTTCCGCTGGCTGCCGGCAACGATGTGGATGGGATGGCCCGCCCACCGCACCGCAGAAGCCTCGTCGGTGCCGACGAATCCGACGGACGCAGCGCGGGCCAGGGCGTCCGCGAGGAGGTCCCGACGAAAACACTGGGGGGTCTGGGCCGCAGCGGTCCGTTCACGGTCCAGAACGGCGTCGGCCGCTCCCTCGGCATCCAAACGCCAGAGGGTGTCCGGCGGGCGGACAGCAGGGATTGCGGCGCCATGAGCGGCGGCGGCTTCGATCACCCGGGCGATCAGCGATTCCGGGGCCGCCGGACGGGCGCCGTCGTGGACCAGGACGAATTCGGGGGCGCCTCCTTTCGCCTGGGTCCAAACTTCTTCGAGAGCTGCGAGCCCCCGGCGAGCCGACTCCTGCCGTGTCTTCCCCCCCGGCAAGAACGAGACCCGGGAACCGTGGGAAGCGAGGAAGGGATGCACCCGTTCCCGGAATCGTTCGAAGTTCTCCCGCGGAAGCACGAGCACCACACGTTCGACTTCGGGATGGGCGATCACCGCCTCCGCGGCGCGAACTGCCAGCGGGCGGCCCGCCAGCGGGAGAAACTGCTTCGGCTCTCCGTCACCGCCGAAGCGGCTGCCGGAACCGGCGGCGACGACGACTCCCCCGACCGTCACTTCGGAACGCGCTCCGAATCGCCGCGTGACTTTGGAAACAGGGCGAGGGCATCCCCCAGCGTCTGGACGGGAACGAGGTCGATGTCCACCGGACGCTCACCGCCGTGGATACCGTCCGGATTCAGGATGGCCCGGCGAAACCCGAGCCTCGCAGCTTCACGGAGGCGGAGACCTGCCTGATGTACCGGTCGGACCTCTCCCGAAAGCCCGACTTCACCGATATAGAGCGAGCCTTCGGGAAGTGGAACAGCCCGCCGACGGGATGCCACCGCGGCGAGAAGACCGAGATCGGCGGCAGGTTCCGTCACCGAGAGCCCCCCGGTCACGGAGACATACACATCGCTGCGCGCCAGTCCGCCGCCCGCGCGCGCGTCCAGCACCGCCAGCAGCACTGCGAGCCGGCCGCTATCGAAGCCCACCGTGACCCGCCGCGGGTAGGCGAGCGGACTTTCGGCGATCAACACCTGGATTTCGGCGAGCAGCGGACGGCTCCCTTCGAGGGTGCAGACCACGGCGGAACCCGGTTTCGGGGCGCCGCCGGCGAGGAACAGTTGCGAAGGGTTTTCGACCGGGAACAGTCCCTGGGCCGTCATGTCGAAAACGCCCAGCTCGCCCGCGGCGCCGAAGCGGTTCTTGACGGCGCGCAACAAGCGATGCGACTGCCGGCGGTCGCCCTCGAAGTACAGAACGGTGTCCACGACATGTTCGAGAGTGCGGGGTCCGGCGATCGCTCCGTCCTTGTTCACATGGCCGATCAGGAAGACTGGAACCTGGGTGGCCTTGGCGTAGAGAACCAGCGCCGCCGCCGATTCCCGCACCTGAGAGACCGTCCCCGGGGCGCTGCTGATGTCCGGGCAGTGGACACACTGCACCGAATCGAGGATCACCAGCCGCGGGGAAAGGCGGCGCGCCGCTTCCAGGATCCGGGGGATGTCCGTCTCCGCATAGAGGACGAGGGACGGCGGATCGAGACCCAACCGTTCGCCGCGCTGCTTCAGCTGAAGCTCGGATTCCTCTCCACTGACATAGAGGACCGGAGCGTCGCTGCCGTTCTCCGCCGCCGCCGCCGCCGCGAGCTGCAAGAGCAGGGTGCTCTTCCCGGCGCCGGGCTCGCCCGCCACCAGGACCGCCGATCCCGGCACCACTCCGCCGCCCAGTACCCGGTCGAGTTCCCCGATTCCCACCGGGCGCCTCCGCGCGGCGGCGGTGTCCACCGCGTCCCAGCGGACCGGAGATGTCGTTCCTCCCGCGGCTGCCGCCGCAAAAGCGCGCCAGCCACCCTTCGGACCGGTATCCGCCGACGCGGCGGCTTGCTCGACGAGCGGGGACTGGCTTTCGCAGGAGGGGCAGTACCCCATCCAGCGCGAGTAGTCCTGGCCGCACTCGCTACAGGCGAAGCGGACGGAGGACTTCCTGGCCACCGGATCAGATCCCCGGTTCCAGGGGATAGTCCGACACCGGATATTCGGACTCCTCGTCCTCGTCCCGCCCGCTCTCGTCCACCATGGTCTCGAATCGGGTGTACTGCGGGATCCATGCCAGCCGCGCGAAACCGGTTGGCCCGTTGCGGTTCTTGGCCACGATGATCCTTCGGACGGGGGATTCCTCATCCTGCCCGGTGAAATCAGCGGGGCCTGCGGAGCGGCTCGGGCGGGGCCGCCTCGCCGCCTCGCCGCCGGAATCGGCAGATCTTCTGCGCCCGTCGCGGTGGATGAACAGCACGATGTCGGCGTCCTGCTCCAGCGCACCGGATTCGCGGAGATCCGAGAGCTGGGGCTGCGAAAACTCCCTTTTGTCCGGGGCCCGGCTGAGTTGGGAGAGCGCGAGCACCGGGACCTTGAGTTCCTTGCCCAGCGATTTGAGCGACCGACTGATTTCCGCGATCTCGATATTCCGGTTTTCGAAACGCCGCTCTCCGGCCTCGGCCCCGCGCATGAGCTGCAGGTAGTCCACCATGATCAGGTCGAGCCCCTCTTCGCGAAGGAGCTGCCGCGCTTTCGAGCGAAGTTCCACGGGCGTGACATTCGAGTCGTCCACATGGATGCGCATGTCCTGGAGGACGGGCAGCGAGCGCCGGAGAAGCTTCCGATCCCGCTCACCGAGCATTTCGCGGCCGGAGAACATCTGCGAGTTCACCCACGCATGGGAAAAGAGCAGCCGGATAGCGATCTGCCGAAGCGGCATCTCGAGGCTGAAGATCAACACCGACTTTCTGGAAACGGGGCCGGCGGCCGCCAGGGCGATGTTGAGCGCCAGACTCGTCTTCCCCTCTCCCGGACGGGCGCCGAGAAGGATGAGATCCGACTTCCGAAGTCCGCCGATCAGCTTGTCCAGCTTCTCGAATCCGGTTGGAATCCCGGCGAAGTCCTCCCGCTTCTGCTCGGACTCAGCGGCGATGCGGCGGACTTCTTCGGTGATCCGCACCGGGCCGGAACCGAAGGAGCCCTCGGTGATCTCGAAGAGATGTTTCTCCGCAGCCGCCATGACCTGCTTCGGGGGGTCCCGGACCGCTTCGCCGGCCAGCTGGCTCCCCAACCGGTGCAGCTGGCGGCTGAGCGAGTGATCCCGCACCACCCGGGCGTAGTCCTCGGCATTCGAGGAACGCGCCACTCCCCCGATGAGCTCGCCGAGATAGGCCGCGCCGCCCGCCGCTGCCAGCTGCCCTTCCCGCTCCAGTTGCGCACGCACGGTGACGAGGTCGATCCGGCGTCTCTCGCCGGCATCGTCCAGGGCGCAAAATGCCTGGAAGATGCGCTGGTGCCGCGCGTCGAGGAAATCCTTCGCCGCGACGAGTTCCCGCACCGTATCGAGCTGTCGATCGTCCACCAGGACGGCAGCGAGCACCGCCCGCTCCGCGCCGGGATCATGCGGAAGCTGTCCGTCTGCTTCCGCCACTGCCCGATCCTTTGCCTACTTTCCTCGGCCGATCCCGAACCCCTGGACCGCCGCCGCCCTTATCACCCTGCCCGGCGTCGAACGCAGCGGCGGGGAGGGCCGGACACCGCGAAGAAATTCGGGCCAGTCTTCCGGGTCAGTCTTCCGGGGCCGGCGGGCCGGGGACGGAACCGCCATCCTCCCCTGCTGCCGCCGTTTCGGCAGCGGCAGGCGCCTCGCTCGGGATCGCCGAAGCAGCGTCCAGCCCGAGAGAGGCCGCCGCGGCCGGCTCCACCTGGATCTGAAGATTCACCCCGACTTCCGGGTGGAGCCGCACCAGCACCGACGAATCGCCGGTCTTCTTGATCGGGCTGCCGAGAACGATGCGGTTCCGGGCGATGGTGAACCCGGCTTCCGCCAATTCGCGGCCGATGTCCTGGATCGAAACCGAGCCGTACAACTCGTCGGAATCGGTCTTGACCCGACGTTCGAAGCGGAGAGTCCGTCCCTCGAGCGCCGCCGCGAGGGCACGCGCCGCTTCCACTTCTTCGACCCTCCGGACGGCCCAGGACTTTCGGGCCTGGGCGACCTCCCGACGGTTGTCCTCCGTGATCGGCACGGCGATGCGGCGAGGCAGAAGATAGTTCCTGGCATAACCGGCGCGGACCTCCACCTCGTCCCCGGGTTCTCCGAGGGAGTCGACCGGTCGTCGCAGCAGCAGGCGCATCGATCCCTCCTCACTCGTAGGGCAGCAGAGCCATCTGGCGGGCACGTTTGATGGCGACCCGGATCTGCCGCTGCGTACGGGCATTCGCACGGGAGACCCGTCGCGGCGCGATCTTCCCCCGATCGCCGAGGAACTCTCGAAGGAAATCCACATCCTTCCAGTCCACCCGACCCACGCCGCTCAGAACGGGGTTGACTCTCACCCGACGTGGGCCGGAGCGCCGACGCCGACGCGGGGCTGCAGGTTTTTCGCTCATCGAAGACTCCTTCTCATGGGGTGGTCGCGGCCGTTTCGAGATCCGCGGGGGCGCGCCCGTCACCGGCGGGCGGCTCCTGATCGGATTCGGCTCGTGTCTGTCGGGCCTCTTCCGCCTTGGCGGCCGCCTCGGCAGCCGCCGCCGCGCGCGCGGCGCGTTCCTCCCGGCGGCGCCGGTCCGCAGCCTGGTCCTGTTCGCGGGTCTCCTCGTCGGTGCGAAGGACGAGGAAGCGGAGAACGCCTTCCGCGAGCCGCACCCGGCGCTCGATCCCCTGGATCGAGTCCGGCGGAGCATCGAAATAGCAGAGCATGTAGAGGCCCTCGTGGTGCCCCGCGATCGGATAGGCGAGCCGCCTTCGCTCCCACGGCTTCAGGCTGATGATCCGCCCTCCCTGGGATTTGAGGATCTCCTCGACCCGCTCGACGACAGCAAGCGATGCGGCATCGTCCAGCGTCGGGTCCAAGAGGAACATGAATTCGTAGCCACTCATCGAACGGTGTCTCCTGCGCCGCCTCGCGACGGGGCATTCCCGGCGAACAGCCGGCCGGGATTCCTGATCATGCGGGCGTCCGGTTGAACCGGTTCATCGCGGTTTCGAGGCCCTGTCCGACCGCGGTTTCGATCGCTTCCACCGCGCGGGCCAACAACGCTGCAACCGGTTGGACTTCGCTCGGCTCGAACGGGGAAAGCACATGGTCGGCCGGGTCTCCGCCCTGCGGGGGGGCGCCGACTCCAAGCCGCATCCGGGGCACTTCGATCGTCCCCAGGGAACGAAACACGGAGGCCAAACCATTGTGCCCGCCATCGCTTCCGCGCCGCCGGGTCCGGAGGGCTCCCAGGGGAAGCGCATAGTCGTCGCACACCACGAGTGCCGCACCAGGAGGCACTCGCCGGATCTCGAGCAGGCGGCGCAGCGGCCCGCCGCTGCGGTTCATGAAGCCTGTCGGGCAGAGCAGCGCCACTTCCCGGCCGGCGATTCCGGCTTCCAGGAGAGTCCCGCCAGCGAAAGCGCACCGCCGTGAGGTCCGACCATCGAGCAGTGCCGCAACCGCTTCGAACCCGATGTTGTGCCGCGTGCCGGCATAGCGCGCACCAGGGTTTCCGAGACCGACGATGATCCGAATCTCGGGGATCCGAACCTCGGAGGCGTGCTTTTCCGGGGCGTGCATCTCGGGGTTTCGCATCGGCGTCCGGTCCGACATTCGGTCGGGCGTCCGGATCGTTTCCGGAGAACGAACCGCCGCCGGCTCACGATCCAGAAGAACGGGGAGCACCGTCTTCGATCAGGCTGCCAACGGTTCACTCGGCAGCAGTCTCTTCAGGAGTTTCCCCCGCAACGGCCGCTTCCTCCGAATCCTCGGGGGCCTCGGCACTGACCTTCGGGGCCGAAACCTGGACCACGACCACTTCCGGTGCAGTGGCCAGCACCAGGCTTCCGGGCAACTCGATCTGCCCCGCCCGCACGGTATCGCCGTAGTCCAGATCGGCGATGGAGAGCGGAAGGCGCTCGGGAATGTCGTGGGGGAGGCAGCTCACGGCGAGGGTGCGAGACACGAAGTCGAGATTCCCCCCGCGTTTCACTCCCACCGACTCCCCTTCGAGGTGGACCGGCACCTGCCATTCCGATTCCCGCTCCAGATCCACCCGGACGAAGTCGGCGTGGAGGACGGAGTGGTCGAGCGGGTGCAGTTGGTAGTCGTGGATCATCACCTGTTCGGCGTCGAGGTCTCCCTCGACCGAGAGCGCCAGGATGGTGTTGACGCCGCGCGGCGAACGAACGATCTCGGTGATCCGCCGCGGCGAGACCGATAGCGCGCGCGAGCCGCCGGCGCCGCCGTACACCACGGCGGGAATCCTCCCCGTAGCCCGGAGCCGCCGGCTCGGACCTTTTCCGATAGCAGTGCGCACGGTTGCCGAAACGCTGACCTGAGGCATGGGGAGGGGGAGGCGATCTCGATGAGGGAGGACTGAAAAAAGAACAGGGGGAGAAAACTCCCTGGCGGGAGAGAAGCCTGGCTGCCGATCGCCGACCGGCGGGGGCCTCACGGGTCCCACGGAAAGCGCCTCCTGGAGCTCCCCGCTCGCTGCGGAATTCTGGGCGGGACAGTCTATCAGCAGCTGCAGCGGTCTGTCAGACGAAGAGCGAACTCACCGACGCTTCTCCGTGGACGCTCTCGATGGCGCGCGCGAAGAGCGAGGCGACCGAGAGCACCTGGATCTTGGCACTGCTGCCGCGAACCTCGGGAGAGAGCGGGATCGTGTCGCCGACGATGAGCCGTTCGACGGGACCCTGCTCGATCCGCTCCACCGCCGGGCCGGAAAGCACGGCGTGGGTGCAGACCGCGAGCACCCGGATGGCGCCGGCCTTCCGAAGTGCCTCGGCAGCCCGCACCAGGGTGCCCGCGGAATCCACGATGTCGTCCACCAGGACCGCCGAGCGCCCTCGCACATCTCCGACCACATGGATGGTTTCCACTTCGTTGTCGGCGCCACGGCGCTTGTCCATCACTGCGATGCCCACACCCAGCGCCTTTCCATAGGCGCGCGCCCGCTCGACACCTCCGGCATCGGGAGACACCACGATCGGCCGACCGAGGCGAAGGCCCGGAAAGACCTCCAGCATGACCGGAGTGGCGTACAGGTGGTCCACCGGGATGTCGAAATAGCCCTGGATCTGGCCGGCGTGAAGATCCATGGCGATCACCCGTTGGACTCCGGCGACGGTCAGCAGATCGGCCACCAGCTTCGCGGAGATGGGGACCCGAGGGCGGTCCTTGCGGTCCTGCCGCGCGTATCCGTAATACGGAAGCACTGCGTTGATCCGGGCCGCGGAAGCCCGCTTCAGCGCGTCCACCATCAGGAGCAGTTCCATCAGGTTCTCGTTGACCGGCGGCGAGGTGGACTGGATCACGAAGACATCGGCGCCCCGCACGTTGTCCTCGATCTGGAAACGGATCTCCCCGTCGGCGAAGCGCCCCAGAGCGACCGCCCCGAGGGAAATCCCGAGATGTCGCGCGATTTCGGCAGCGAGGTTCGGGTTCGATGAGCCGCCGATGACTTTCAGCTCGCCGGCAAACCCGTGGGATCGGCTCCCGCTTCGGGCAGCGTTCGGTGCCGACATCAGCGACCGGAGGCCTCGAGTCCGGGCCTCTCGGGGAATCGCCGGCCCCCGACGAACTCCTCACGGCTCGCGGGCACCGCGGGCGTTCGCCCACGAGCTACCGGAGTCCCGATCCGGGTGCCGGCTGGGGCGGAAGGATTCGAACCCTCGTGAACCGGAACCAAAATCCGGCGCCTAGCCCCTCGGCCACGCCCCATGCAGTGCTTCCTCTCCAAAGATCGCCGCCCGGTGTTCCGCCCGCGAGATCGTGCGGGTCGCAACTGCGCGAAAACTGTCGCCCGACAGTCGCGCGGCCGCAGTTTCCGCCGCCTCCCGATCCCTGAAGACACCGAACACCGCGGAACCACTCCCTGACATCGCCGTCTCCACAGCACCGACGGCCGTCAAGGCGCGGCGCATTTCGAAGAGGGCATCGGATGTCCGGGTCTCCCGCAGCACTTCGGACTGCTCCAGATCGTTCGCGAAACGACCCGTGAGCATTTCCGGAGCGAAGCGGCCCTCGGGCGAACCGGGCCCCATCAGGGGCCAGATTCTAGCAATCCCGTCGGTTCCTCCATCGGTTTCGTGGTCCTGGGGCGTCAGCGCCGCACTCTCGGGGAGCAAGCGGTAGGCATCTCCCGTCGGGATTTCGAAGCTCGGAATCAGCAGGACGATCTCCACCTCCGGGCCGTCCGGCAGCGGGAAGACCTGATCGCCCCGCCCAGTGGCGAGTGCCAGACCTCCGTACAGGAAGAACGGAACATCCATCCCGATCCTGGCCGCCGATCGGTGGAGCGCCGCGCGTGAGAGGCCCAGGCCGAAGCAACGGTTCAGCCCGACCAGAGCCGCCGCGGCATCCGAACTTCCGCCACCGAGCCCTCGCCCCGCCGGAATCCGCTTTCGCAGCCGGATCCGGACCCCAGGAAGACCACCGGGAACGCCTTCCCCGAGGAGCGCGGCAGCCCGGAGGACCAGATTGCTGTCGTCGGTCGGGATGCCCGGCTCCTCGCACCGGAGGCGAACCCCTCCGCCTTCCGTCGGTTCGAACCGGAGTGTGTCCCACAGGGAGATCGAGGCCAGCACGGTGCGGATCTGGTGGTACCCGTCAGACCTCTTGCTCTGAACGAAGAGGCCGAGATTGATCTTGGCGGGCGTCCGCAACGCGACCGGCCATCCCGGACCTCCGGGATTTCGACGCGCAGGCTGCTGCCGCAAGGTCACAACTCCGGATCAGCGATCCGGAAGGCGCAGAGCAGCGGCGAGTTCGGAAACCGCTGCTAGGCGAAAGCCGGATGGGATGCGCAGCCGGAACGAATCGGAGTGCAGCGAAGCGTTCACTCGCAGTTCCTCGACGATCAGAGTGGCGCTGACTGGATCGGATTCGATCTCCATCCTCCGGGGCACCTGACGCCCGTCGCGGCGATAACTCCCCGGATAGCGCACTTCGTAGCTGCCGGCCATCACCCGGCGGATCTGGGCGGCGCTGCCTCGACCGCCGTCCCACCAGATTTCCTCGCCTCTTGCGAGAACCGCGGAGCTGCCGGCGGGCGTGATTCGGGCGGCGCCGCCGCGGATCGGCACTCCGGTCCCGACGACGAGCGCAGCGACCTGCTCGATGCCGATCCGGATCCCGAGGAACGGCTCGGTGAACTGCCCGAGCTCCGATCCGTCGGCGTAGGCGCGCTCGGCGGGGACCACCGCGCGCACGCCTTCCGGCCTCGCCACCAGTGTCCATCGGGGGCCGCCCATCGCGGCGAAGATCGCCATCCGAAGCGACGCGACGGCGGCCGGATCACCGCGCACTGGCGGCCGCTCGAACACCACCAGCAAGCGGCCCGAAAAGCCGCCCCGTGCTCCCTTGCCACGCACGCCGAGAACCGCCTGGTAACGGCGGACGGCACCCGCGGCGGTGCTGGCCGCGGCGAGTCGCTCCGACACTCGCGCTTCCGACAACGGGGCCGAGGGCGGCAGGCTTCTCGGGGCGCAGGCGAGCGTCGTTCCCAGGAGGACGAAGCCCCGAAGCGCAACGCTCCGAAGTCCGGTTCTCCCGCCACGGGGCCCGGGCCCCTCGCGCCGTCCGATCAGGAGCCCCTCGGACCTCCCTCCGCGATGCCGGCCCGGCGAACCCGCCGGAGCAGGAAGGGCGCCCGGCGGGGGCATCCCGGCGGATCTCCCCTCACAGCTCGGCAGCGAGTTACTCGGGCTCGTTGCCTGCTTCCTCGATCTTACGCGCGATCGCCTCGCGGTGGATCTCTTCCTCTCCCTCCTGGTCGAGCGCCAGCTGCCAGAAGCGGACGGCTTCTTCCAGGTCTCCCTTCGCCTGGTAGAGGTCCCCGAGATGGTCGAGGACGACACCGTTGTCGGGCATGCACTGCCTCGCGCGGAGCAGATTCGGTTCGGCGAGGCCGAGCTCTCCCTTCCGGAGCTGCACCCATCCGAGGCTGTCCCGATAGGAGCCGTTGTAAGGATCCTCTGCGAGCGCGCGCTGGATCAGCGCCTCGGATTCGTCGAGCCGGTCGTTCCGGTCCGCGAGCATGTAACCGAGGTAGTTGAGCGCGAGATCGTGGTTCGGAACCGCCTCGATGACGCCGCGCAACTCGGCTTCGGCCTCCTCGAAACGCCCCTGGCGTTCCAGCAGTGCGGCCAACTGGAAACGAAACGCATCGTCTTCCGGTCGCTTCCGCAGCCACTGGCGCGCCGTTTCCTCGGCATCGACGAGATTCCCGACTTCCACGAGGTGGCGGAGCAGCGCGTGGGTCGCGCCGGCGGTATCCGGATACTGGTCGGCGAGGCGGAGGAGGATGACCAGGGCAGCGTCCGGCTTCCCTTCAGCGCTCAACACCTGCGCATGAAGGGTCTGCAGCCCCGGATCCTCGGGATGTTCGCGGGTCAGCTCGCCGAGAAGCGCGCCCGCCTCGTCCACCGCGCCGGCGGACAGCCGATTCCGCACCAGCGCCACTCGGTAACGGATTCCATCCGAGGTGTCCCCGGCGAGCAGGACTGCCCTTTCGAGGGCTTCGTACGCTTCTCGGTGGCGCCCCAACCGCTGAAAAGACTGGGCCAGGCGGGCGAGGACCTCTCGGCGGCGAGCGAGCCCGTAGCTGTCCCGCGGCAGCCCCGCCAGAGCTTCGAACTGTCCGGCAGCCCGTTCGAATTCACAGCGCGCGGTGAAGACTCCGCCGAGGGCGAGCCGGGCGGGCACACTCCGGTCGTTCACGGCGAGCAGCCGGACGAGCGCGTCCTCGGCGTCCTCGAGACGCTGCTGTTGCCGGCGTACCATGGCGAGTCCCATGAGCGCGATTTCGCTCTCGGACTCGGCGGCGAGCAGCTCTTCGAAGGCCCCGGCAGCGTCTTCCAGCCGGCCGGCGCGAGCGAGCGCATCCGCGAGGGACAGCCGCAACGACGGATCGTTCGGATAGGCAGCAACAGCGGTCTCGTAGAGCTCCGCCACCTGGGCCAGCGCCTCTCCCTCCGAACGGCCGGGGATGCCGCCGCCCCGGAGCAAGTCGTCCAGCATCTCGCGCGCCTCGGGCTGCCGGGGCTCGACGCGCAGCGAATCCAGGAGGTAGTCGAACGCCTGTTCGCGGTCGCCGGCGGCCAGCCGAAGCCGCGCGAGCAGCGCGAGCTCGCCGAAGGCGTCGGGTGCCCGACGCACCAGCTCGCGCAAGTGGGCGGCCGCCTCTTCCCCGCGCTGGGAGGCCGCCAGCAGCCGCGCGAGCTCCGAGCGGCTCTGGAGATCCTCAGGATCGAGCCGCACCGCTTCCCGAAGCGCGGAGATCGCGCGTTCGGCAGTTTCCGGGTCGTTTCCAGCGCGAAGCCGCCGAAAATACACCGCGCCGAGGATGCGGTGGGCGGCCGCCGACTCCGGATCGCGCTCCAGGGCCTCCGCGGCCGCCGACTCCGCCGCCTCCAGATCGCGAGCCGCGAGACTCAGATTCGCGATCGCGACGAGAGGCGCGGCCGCCTGCGGATCCAGGGCGGCAGCGCGCCGATAGGTGAGCACCGCCGCTTCCCGCTCGGATGCCAGCTGGGCGAGCCGGGCTTCGCTGAAGACCCGGTACGCCTCGGCGACCTCATCCACCGCGATGGGCTCCTCGCCGGCGGCTGCTTCCGGCGCCTGCGATACGGCACCCTCATCTCCCCGAGCCTCCTGCAGGCCGATCCCCGACCCCATGAGGGCCAGGAGAATCGGAAACGCTGTCCGCGCCATGTCCGGAATCATAGAAGTGGCATCAGTGCCGGAAGTGGCGGGTGCCGGTGAGCACCATCGCCATTCCGCAGGCGTCGGCAGCGGCGAGGACTTCCGCATCCCGAACCGATCCGCCGGGTTGGATCACCGCCGAAACTCCGGCGTCCGCCAGCACCTCGAGTCCGTCGGGAAAGGGAAAGAAGGCATCGGAAGCCGCGACCGCGCCCTCGAGCGTCGTCTCGGCCTTCTGCACCGCGAGCCGGCAGGAGTCCACGCGATTCATCTGTCCGGCACCGACTCCCAGCAGCACGCCCTCCCGCGCGACCACCACGGCATTGGACTTGACATGTCTCACGACACGCCAGGCGAAGCGCAGGCCCGCCCACTCGCCGGAAGTGGGGCGGCGCCGGCTCGTCACTCGATACCCGGTCTCGTCGTCGTCTCCCGCATCCCAGTCCTGCACCAGCAGTCCCCCGGCCACCCGGGCAAGATCGCGGCCCCCGAGCACGAGGCCTCCCAGATCCTCCATTTCGATCAACCTGAGATTCTTCTTGCGGCGAAGCCGGTCGAGGGCGTCCGGCGCGAACGCGGGGGCGGCGACGGCTTCGAGGAAGGTCGAGGTCAGCTCCTGCGCGGTATCGAGATCTACTTCGCGGGTGAGCGCCACGATGCCTCCGAACGCCGAAACCGGATCGGTCGCGCGGGCCTTTCGGTACGCCTCCGAAAGCGTCCCGGCCACCGCCGCACCCGCCGGGGTATCGTGCTTGATGACCACCGCGGCGGCGCCGCTGCCGGAACGGAGCGAGCCATCGGCCAGATCCGCCGCCAGGCGGACTGCCGCATCGAGGTCGAGGATGTTGTTGTAGGAGAGTTCCTTGCCGTGGAGCTTCCGGGCTCCCGGGATTCCGGCGTGCTCTCCCGGATCGCGGTAGAGAGCCGCGCTCTGGTGGGGATTTTCTCCGTAACGCAGAGCGGCAACCCGTTCGAAGTCGAACGAAATCCGCTCGGGGTAGTCCGACTCGCTCTCCCCGGCAGCGAAAAATCCGGAGATCGCGGTCTCGTAGGCGGCGGTGGCGGCGAAGGCCCGCGCGGCGAGACGGCGGCGCTGATCCCGGGCGGCTGCCGGATCCGGCGCATCGATCGCCGCGAGCACCGCAGGGTAATCGTCAGGATCCACCACCACCGTCACATCCGGCCAATTCTTGGCGGCGGCCCGGACCAGACAGGGGCCGCCGATATCCAGATTCTCCAGCAGCTGGTCCTCGGTCGCGCCGCGGGCGAGCGTTTCCCCGAACGGGTAGAAGTTGACCGCGACGACATCCACTGGCCGGATCCCGAGGGTTTCGAGAGAGGCGATGTCCTCCGGCCGCGACCTGCGGGCGAGGATGCCCCCGTGGATGCGCGGGTGCAGGGTCTTGACCCGGCCTTCCAGGATCTCGGGGTGCCCGGTCACTTCGGAGACCTGGGTGACCGAGATTCCGGCGCCTTCCAGGAAGCGCGCCGTACCGCCGCTCGCCACGATCTCGAAACCGCGAAGCGCCAGACCCCGGGCGAAGGCATCGAGACCGCCCTTGCGGCTCACGCTGAGGAGGGCGAGGCGGGGAGGAGCGGCAGACCCGGGCTCTCGATCGTGCATCCGGCAGCAGAGAAAGGCGACGATGCTAGCAGCCTGTGGATGAAGTGGCGCGAGCCCCAAGATCGGGGAGGCGCCCGGCTGACAAGGCGCGATTCGGGGAGGCACACCGGGCGCATTCCGACGGAATCGCAACGCCGAGCCAAGCCCGATTCTCCCGGTGGAGGGCGCCCGGCGGACGAGGCGCGATCCTTTCGGAAACAGGCGCGGGCGGAACCCCCGCCGCCGGCCGCACCACAACCGGTTGTGGGGTGGGAGTCCGCATACCCCAACATCTTGGGGTAGGGCGTTGACCCTCTTCGCACCCTGATGCTAATCTCGCCCGCTGCCCCGGCCGGATGGGCGCGCCCCCTGAGCCTGCGGCATCCACAGCTGGCGCGGGGTTCCTAATTCGCTTGGTTTCGGACATCGGTCTTCGCGTTCTCGCTTCCGGGAGCTCGGGAAATGCGGCGCTCGCCGCGGCGGGTTCGACGGTTCTGCTCCTCGAGGCGGGACTTTCGCGCCGAGGCCTCGAAGCCCGCATCGAGGCGGCCGGAAGGACTCCGGAAGAAATCGCCGCCGTCCTCCTTTCGCACGAACACGGCGACCATTGCCGGGGAGCAGCGCCGTTCGCGCTCCGCCACCGCCTCCCGATCGCCTGCACCCGCGGCACCTGGAACGGTCTCGCCCTCCGGGACCGCAGCGAAGCGCCGGAGTGGATTCCCCTGCAGCCGGGGCAGCCCCGGCAGATCGGAACGATGGCCGTCACCGGTTTCTCCATTCCCCACGACGCCAGGGAACCGATCGGCTTCCGGCTCGATACCGGAGAGGCAACACTGGTCCATGTCACGGATTTCGGCCATCTCTCCCCGGAGGTCGCCGAGGCCGTTTCCGGAGCATCGGTACTTCTGATCGAGTCCAACTACGACGAGCAACAGCTTTACGAGAGCCGGTATCCGTTCTCTACCCGGCAGCGAATCGCCTCCACGCGGGGGCACCTCTCGAACGGTGCCCTCGCACTCTATCTGCGGCGTCGGCTCCCCGCTTCGGTGCACACCGTCCTGCTGGCCCACCTGTCAGCGAACACGAACACTCCCGAGCTCGCGTTGCGTACGGCGAGGACGGCGCTCGACGCCGCCCGGCGGCCCGATGTGCGCCTCCTCGTCGCGAACCGCAGTGCCCTCACCGAAGAGGTGCGGACCGGAACTGGCGAGCCTTCGCCGCTGCCGCACCCGAACCCGCTCGCTACGGGGACGCGCTCGTTGTTCCATCCGGCCTGAGACGCCGATGCTCACAGACCGCTATGTCCACCCCGAAATGGGGGCGCTCTGGACCGAGGAAGCCCTCTTCCAGTCCTGGATGGAGGTCGAGGTCACTGCCGCCGAGGCGATGGCGGCGGAAGGCATCCTTCCCGCCGAGGCGGCCGTCGGGATCCGGGAACGCGCTGGTTTCGATATTTCCCGGATTCGGGAGATCGAGAAGACGGTCCAGCACGATGTGGTGGCCTTCACCCAGTCCATGGCCGAACGGGTGGGAAGCGAGGGGCGCTGGATCCACTTCGGGTTGACCAGCTCCGATGTGGTGGACACCGCGCTCGCCACCCGGCTGGTCCGGTCGTGCGACCTCCTCCTCGAACGGGTGGACGGGCTCCGCCTCGTGCTGCGGCGGCGGGCGGAGGAGCACCGGCGGACGCTGATGGTCGGCCGCACCCACGGCGTCCACGCCGAACCGATGACCTTCGGGATGAAGCTCGCCCTGTGGTGGGCGGAAATGGGCCGGAACCGGCGCCGCCTCGCCGCCGCCCGCGAGGCCGTTCGAGTGGGCAAACTCAGCGGGGCCGTCGGCACCTTCGCCCATCTGCCGCCGAGCGTCGAGTCGCGCGTCTGCGAGGCGCTGGGGCTCGTGCCCGCGAAGATCGCAACCCAGGTGATCCAGCGCGACCGACACGCCGAGCTGGCCGCCACGCTCGCCATTCTCGCCGGAAGCCTCGAAAAGATGGCCACCGAGATCCGGACTCTCCAGCGCACCGAGATCCGGGAGGTCGAAGAGCCTTTCGGACGGGGGCAGAAGGGATCCTCGGCGATGCCTCACAAGCGGAATCCGGTGGGCTCGGAGCAGGTCTCGGGGCTCGCCCGGGTCATCCGGGCGAACCTGATGCCGGCGCTGGAGAACATCGCCCTGTGGAACGAGCGGGACATCTCCCATTCCTCGGCGGAACGGATGACGATTCCGCAGAGCTTCCTGCTCGCGGACCACATCCTGCTGCGGATGACCGCGATCCTCGACGGCCTCCTGGTGTACGAGGAAGCGATGCTCGAAAACCTGGATCGCCGGAACGGCTTGGTGTTCAGCGGCCAGGTGCTGCTCGACCTCGCCGGCAGCGGCGTCGCGCGGGAAGACGCCTACCGGATGGTGCAGTCGTGCGCGATGGGCGTCTGGGAACATGGAACCTCGTTCCGCGAAGAACTCGGAAAACACGAGGGGATCCGGAGCATTCTGGATTCGGCCACGCTGGATGCAGCTTTCGACTTCGACATCCATCTCCGCCACCTGGACCTGATCTTCGATCGAGTGTTCTCCGAGGAGTCGGGGTGACCCATCGGCTCCGGGTGCTGTCCGGTTGCGTCCGCAGATCTACGACCCGCAGGGAGAAGCCATCCGCTGCCCGCTGATCGGCTCCGGCGCACCACCTCGCGGCCTAGCTGGCCAGCTTGCGGCGTAAATCTAGAATTCCACTCGGAAAGCGAACTGCGCGGCCCTCGGACCGTACGCCGTGGAAGTCACCTGCCTCGGAGCGCCGAAGCTACTCGAGGAAGGTCTGATCAAGATGATTTTTTAGTCGGATTCTCGATATCGGATGGAGCTCGGCTTCTACGATTCGTGAGGAAACCTCGAGTGCCGACCTTCATCGGCAGTATTCCCCCGCGCCGGGCAAGAGAGTCAGGCTCCGGGCAGCCCCCTCGGCTCTCTCCCCGAGTCTTCTCAGCAGGCGCAGCGCTCTTGCGCCCGTATCACCACTCTCCTGGCTTGGAACAGGTTCACCAGCGCGCAAGTCGCCACCACCCGATGCCAGTTCTTCTCGATGCCTCGGTACCGCACCTCCCGAAACCCGAACACCCGCTTCATCACCTGAAACGGATGCTCCACCCGAGCCCGAACCCGCGCCTTCCTGACGTTCGCCGCCCGCTGCTGCTCGGTGAGAGGCTGATTCCGAAACGCCTTCCGCTGTGTGAAGTCCTGTGCCCGCGGCGCTACTTCTCGAATCACCTTCCGTTGCCCGCAATACGCCTTGTCCCCCCACACCCGCGTCTCCCCTCCGTGGAGCAGCTCCGCCAACACCTGCGAGTCGTGCACATTCGCCGCCGTCGCCACCACCGAATGGATCTGCTTCGTCTGCGAGTCCATCCCGATGTGCGCCTTCATCCCGAAATACCACTGCTGCCCCTTCCGTGTCGAGCCCATCTCCGGATCCCGCGCCTTCGCCCGGTTCTTCCTCGAACTCGGCGCCGTCAGGATCGTCGCGTCCACGATCGTCCCGTTCCGCACC
Source organism: Vicinamibacteria bacterium (assembly GCA_963422395.1). GTDB lineage: Bacteria > Acidobacteriota > Vicinamibacteria > Marinacidobacterales > Marinacidobacteraceae. Next base: position 2,716,457 of record OY729431.1, read on the forward strand.
CGCACCCCGTGCTCCGCCAGATACTCCTGGACCTGCTCGAACATCGCCTCCGTCAGGTCGTGACGCTCCAGCAGATGCCGGAACTTGCACACCGTCGTCTCATCCGGCGCCCTCTCCCGCCCCAGGTCGATCCCCACGAAGCGCCGCATCGAATCCGACTCGTAGAGCGCCTCCTCCACCCCGGGGTCCGACAGGTCGAACCACTGCTGCAAGAAGTAGATCCGCAGCATCCGTTCCAGCTCCACCGGCGGTCGCCCACGCCCCCGCTTCGGATACACCGGCGCGATCGCCGCGCACAACGCATCCCACGGCACCACCCGGTCCATCTCTTCCAAAAACCGACGCCGCCTCGTCTTCTTCCGAAACCTGTCGAATCCCGCTTCCGCAAAGCTCATCTGACGCATATCAACCCCCACCGCCATTCCTCAGACGATACAAAGCAGAATACCCCAAACGAAATCAATAAATCAGAGGGTCCTCGAGTCGATGGTCCCGTTGTAGTTGCCGTAGTTCTCATGGTTGAGAAGGTTGAAAACTTCAGCGATCGCAGAGACTCTCACCGGTCCCAAGTTGAAGATCTTCGAGAGGCGGAAGTCGACCTTGTGAAGCGCTTCGCCCTTCAGCGCATGCCTCGGCGCCTCGTTGCCGGGGCCGGTCCCGATCGTGGAGGGTCCGTCGAAGCGAGGCAGAATGTCCGGATTCACGGGGATCGGATCTCCGAGATTCAGGCGATTGGTGCTCGCCGTCTTTCCGTACGGCCGGCCCCCGACTGAAGTCCGGTAGCGGTTTCCGGAGCCGAAGAAGTACGCGCCCGAGATCGAGAAGTCGTACGGGAGCTGGTAGATCCCATTGATACGGAAAGTGTTCCGCTGAAGATCGAGCGCGTTGCTCCATTCGGCGTCCAGGTCGAATGTGTTGTTGGGGAAGTCGAACCAGCCGCGAGTGTCATCACGCTTGAAGAAGATGACGGTGTGCGTCATGTTGACTTGGAAGTTGTCCCGGAACCGGCGGCGTAGCCCGCTGGAGAGCGCCAGGTAGTCCTGCTTTCCCGTGCTCTCGATGTAGCGGATTTGAGTGAAGTTGGGATCCAACCGGCCAGGCACGGTGTAGCCCGTCACCGGATCGAAGATCTGATTCGGATCAGTGGCTCGGGGGGTGTTGTACTCCTTCCAATGGAGCAGATCGGTTTCGAATCCCCACACCGTGCCGAGCTGCTTTTGGAAACCGATCGAGGTTTGCCAGGTGTAGGGCATGGCGAAATCGTGAGCGATCGTCCGTGGCGCCTGCGGCGGCACCGGCACTTCGCCGTTCAGGATCTGCTGCGGTGTCACTCCCCGGGTGGGATCTTGCAAGAAGCCGGGCATCCCGTCGTTCGGGAACGAGTTCACCAGAATGCGCTGGCCGTTGAAGGATTGCTGGCTGAACGTCACATTCGACGAGCTGATCGTGTGATAGATGCCCGACCCGCCGCGAATCACCAGATCGCCGCTGCCACCGACGTCGTATGCGAATCCGCCTCGAGGCGCGATGTTGTTCGTGTCGCGAATGTCCCACTTGAACAGGGAGTCTCCCGCTCCCCGGCCCGCACTCGATCCAGCGAACGGGGTCTGGATGTCGTTGCCCGGTGGGGCCAAAGCACCCCAGTCCAGATCGTAGCGGAGGCCGAAATTCAGGACCAGGTTGTCGTTCACCCGCCAGGTGTCGCCGGCCCAGGCGGCAAATGTAGGCCGGGGGATATCGATGATCCAGTTACCGACGTTCTGACTGAATCTCGCGACCGTCGCGTCGAGCCCGCTCACATCCCAGCAGCTCGGAGTGGTGGCGCACTCCTGCGGGAAACGGCGTTCGAGATCAGCGGGGCGTTCGTTGAAGATGAATTCGCCCCTTTCGAGAAGATGCCACTCGCCGCCGTCCTTCCAGCTCAGGAACTCCGCGCCGAGCTTCAGGTCATGTTCCGTCTTGTTCCAGTTCAACTGAAAACGGGTGGAGAGAACATCCTGAGTGAACAATTGTGGGTAATTTCGCGGCCCACCGAATGTGATCCCGGGAAAGACATAGTTCGGTTGACAGTTCGATTGATCGATCTGCGCTACGCCGAAAGACTGATCACAACCGCCAACCGAACCATCGGCCAGCGAGTTCGTCCACTCGAAGCCGTTGTAGCCGACTTTCAGCTCGGTAAAGACCTGGGGGCTCAACAGACGACTCCAGGTGGCGAGAACGTTCAGGGAATCCTGCGTTCGCGCCCGGGCGTTCGAGGGGTGCTGTGAGCTCGTCATGGAGAACGCGGTTTCGAAGTCCCAGTAGGAGACCCGGTAGGAGAGCTGATCGCTGTCGGAGGCGGTGTGGTCCACGCGGGCGGTGAAGCTGTTCTGCGCTTCTGGCGTATCGAACACCCATTCCTGATTCGGGAGGCGAGCCGGCTGGACGAAAACGCTGGCCGGCTGTCGCTCGTACTCGTAAGACACGAAGTAATGGATCTTGTCGAGGACGAGGGGGCCGCCGAGCACTCCACCCGCCTGCTGATTCTCGAACGGCAGCACTTTTTTCGCGATGTGGTCCTCGGCGTTGAAGCGATCGTCACGGAAATACCCGTAGAGGCTGCCGGTGAAGTCGTTCGTCCCGGAGCGGGTGATGGCGTTCACCTGACCTCCGGAGGATCGGCCCTGGGTAACGTCGAATTGATTCGTGACGATCTGGAACTCGGCGATGGCCTCACGGCTGAACTTGGGTTGACCGAAGCCGGAACTCGCCACCTGCTGGGTGATCTGCTGACCGTCCAGATTGAGCTGGAAACTTTCGTCGCGAGTGATGCCCGGGCGATTGTTGTTGGTGTCGTTGGCAGTGATGCCCTTCACCAACAGGGCGAGCTCCATCCAGTTGCGTCCTTGCACCGGCAAATCGTCCATCATGCGGCGATCCACATTGCCGGCTACTTCTGACGACACCAGATCCACGAGGGGTGATTCCGCGGTGACGGTGATCGTTTCCTCGACCCCCGCGAGCGCCATCTGGATCGTGATGCTGGCGTTTTGGCCTACCAGGAGCTCGATCTCCGGGAGGACCATGTTGGCGAAGCCGGATAGCGTCGCTTCCACTCGGTAGGTTCCAGGCGGCAAGGTGGGCACCCGGAACACACCTGAGCCATCGGTCACGGCCAAGACCTGCCGCCCCGTGCTGTTTTCCACGGCCATGACCGTCACCCCGGGTAGAGCGCCTCCGGAAGTGTCTTCCACGGTCCCGGAGAGGGTCGCGGACTCCTGTGCCAGGGCGGCCAGGGGCAGCAATAGAAAACTCGCAAGCAGGAGCGCGGCCACGCGGTGCATGAGATTCTCCTTACTTCTATGGGTACCTCAGCCAGGGATCAGAGCATGAAGCGCCAGATTGGAGGAAGCCCGACCCCTCAGGACGCACAGGGAACGTACGGATGAGCATGCGGCTCGGTGAGCAAGAGCAAAACGATCTTCAAGGAACAGGCTATATATGATGCGAGCAAGATCTGTGCCGCCATTTCCGTGGCGGATATTTCAATAAAACCAACCTGAATCGAAGAATTGCAGTGTCGCTCCTTCCTCCGCGTCTTTATCGGAACGCTTGCTTGGATCGTTCGTTCCACGCGATTGGACGTCGGAGATCGGAAACCCACGCGCAACTGTGTTCTGGCGAGCGACCCCCGGACCGGCCGTTCCCCGCTGCGGCAGCCCGCTCTCGCCCTCGCCGATCCGCCTGGTTTCCCTGGTGACGATCTGGTGGGCGTTGCGGAAGCCCGCGGCCGCGTTCACCGTCTCGGCTGGAATTCCGCCGTCCCGAAAGGAAGAAGCCGACTTCGTCTCGATAGCCGGTGGGAAGGGTCCAAACGCGCCCGCGCGCTCCAAAGCCATCGAGAAATCGACCCCTCCGACCCGATGGACCCGCACCCCCACCCGTCGAGCACTCGGCAGTTCCCTCCCGGGCGGTGCTTTTCGCAGGCTCGTGCGCCCCACCTGTCTCGCGAACCGCTTGCCCCCGAAAACTCCACTACGGGGCAACCTCCCTCACCCGCAGGGAACCCCGAACAGCCGCTCGACGGCTCCTACTCCCCGATCCGGGGCGCCTGTCCCCGTCTTTTGCGTTGCCCCTCCTTTCCCTGCTACTTTCCGGGCGAGAAGCTCCGAGAACACCGTTGCCGATCCGTCAGCTAGCGCTCGTCCTCCTTCTGTCGGCGGCCGCAGCCTCCGCCGACGATCGAGTGGAAAAGCTCACTGTCGAACACCGCCGATGGCTGCAAGAAGAGGTGACCTACATCATCACCGAACGGGAAGCGGACGTCTTCGTCTCGCTCGGTACGGTGGAGGAGCGCAACCGATTCATGGAAGCGTTCTGGAGAAAACGCGACTCGATACCTGGCACTCCCGCGAACGAGTTTCAGGAAGAACACTACCGCCGTCTCGAGTACGCCAACCATCAGCTCCAGGGCGAAGCCTTCGCGCCCGGGTGGAAGACGGACCGGGGCCGGATGTACATCATCCTGGGGCCACCTCGAGGCATCGAGACGTTCGACAACTACAACAATCTCTATACGAGCGAATTGTGGTTCTATCAGGGAAACCGATACAAGAATCTGCCGTCCTTCTTCTATCTGCTCTTCTTCAAGAAGCAGGATGCGGCTCGATATCGCCTGTTCACTCCGGGAGTCGACACTCCGGGAGATCTGCTCCGCGGTCCCGCGCGCTCGTTTCCCGCACACGACATGGAGCAACTCCTCCAGATTTCGCCCGAGCTGGCGCGGGCATCGCTCGCAGTCGACGCATCGGAGCCCATAGACATCATGCGAGGCAACGTCGGTCTCGGGTCCGAGCTCGCCATCGCGCGAATCGAAGCGTCACCGACGTACGCGATCCGCACCGACTACCTCGACACCTGGGAACGCTACGGCAACCGGGTTGCTTCGGAGTATTCGTTCAACTTCGTACCCAGCCAGAGCAGCTTCGCGGTACTCATCGGCCCGGATCGCACGACCTATCTCCATTTCAGCACCGAACTCGACCTGCGGGACCTCGGCATGGAAACGGATCCCGATGGATCGCGCTCATACACGACGCTCGACGCCAGCCTGGAAGTACGGGACCGGAAAGGCAATCTGATCCTGATGGACGATAGAGAGGCATTTCTCCAACTCGAACGGTCGCAACTGGACGCAATCCAGGGATCGAAGTTCGCCTACCAGGACGGCGTTCCTCTGGTGCCGGGAGACTACGAAGTGATGTTGATTCTTCGCAACCGGGTGTCCCATCAATACACGGTGGCAGAGCACGCGGTTCGCGTCGCCGACCATTCCTTCGATCGACCGGCGCTGAGCGATATCGTGGTCGGTTTCCGCACCGAAGTGATGCCAGACGGGCACGACGCGTTCAAAACTTTCCAAGCCGGTTCCGCGCGAGTCCACCCGGCCGCTGGCGGAGCTTTTGCCGCCGGCGAAACCGTGCACTTCGTTTTTCAGGTGCTCTCCGCCGATCCGTCGCACGAATTGAACTTCGCTCTCCTCCGTGGAGGAGAGGTCGTGGCGGAGCGAACCCGCCGCGTCCTCGAGACGGAGCCGGCTCTCACCGAGGAGCAGTTCAGCTCGCACGACGCGATTCCCGATCGATATGAGCTCCGAGTTCGCCTTCAGGACGCTCAAGAGCGCGTGCTGGCCGAGAAATCAGCGCCGCTCCAGATTTCTCCACGAGCCAGTATTCTCAGGGCCGGGTTGTTCGCTCGCCGGAGCTTCGATTCGGACGAGCGCGCCCTGCTTTCGGTCATCCTCGGGGACCAGCACTGGGCCATGGGGAACTTCACCGAAGCGGAACGCTTCTTCGAGCGTGCCGTGTCGGAAGAAGATCCGGAGGTCCCGCAAGCCCAATGGAAACTCGCCGCTTCGTATCTTCGCTCGGGGAAAGTGGAGTCGGCGTTGCGTCTTCTCCTGCCTCTCGAATTCGAGCATGCCGAGCGTTACGAGGTGGTCGTCGGCCTCGGTCTTGGCTTCTACATGAAAAAGAATCTGACGAGAGCCGTCGCTCACCTCGAGAAGGCGATCTCGCTCAGACCGCCACCGCCGGGCATGCTCAACACGCTGGGCGATGCGTACATTCAGTTGGGAGACATACAGAGCGCGCGTGACGTGTTCGAACGCTCCGTGGCCATGGACCCCGAACAGCCCGACATTCTAAAGCGCCTTGCCGAGCTCGTTTCCGGCAGTTCGAACTGACACGATTGCGGAGGATGCATGATGTCTAGAAGTCACAACCGGCGTGTGTTGCTACTACTCGCAGCCGCGATCGTCCTTGCCTCTGGAGGGTTCACCCAACCGACAGATAGCTATCCTGCGTCGCGCCAGGGCGGGAATTACATGCACAACTTCTACTTCCCTCCGGCACCGAGCTCGACTCCCTGGGCGCCGGACTGGTCTCCCGACGGAAAGTGGATCGCGGTGGCGATGAGCGGGTCGATCTGGAGAGTCGATCCGGCGACGGGACAGGCTTGGGAACTCACCTACAACGAGAAATACCACTCCCTCCCCGATATCTCTCCAGACGGGAAGTGGCTGGTCTATACCGCCGACGACGGAGGGAGGACGATTCAGCTGGAGATCTTGAACCTCGAAACTGGCGAGGGCCACGCTCTCACCACTGACGATCATATCTACGTCGACCCCGTTTTCTCTCCGGACGGGAGCCGGATCGCTTATGTGTCCACGAAGCCGAACGGCTACTTCAACGTATACGTACGCGCGTTCGAGAACGGACGGTGGGCGGGAGAAGAGGTCGCCATCACGAGGGACAACAGCTACGGAAACAATCGGCTCTATTTCGGCGAATGGGACATGGCAATCACACCGACCTGGCTTCCGGGCAGTGGCGAGCTCCTCATCATTTCCAACCGTGGAGTGCCGCTCGGTTCCGGAAACGTACTGCGAGTTCCAGCGGAGGAGGACGGAATCCTGACGGCGAGGACGGTGCTGTCCGAGCAGACGCTCTATCGGACTCGACCGGACGTCTCCGCGGATGGGAAGCGATTCATCTACTCGTCGACTGCGGGAGCTGCAGATCAGTTCAGCAACCTCTATGTGCAGCCGACGAATGGCGGCGAACCCTACAAGATGACCTTCCTAGATCACGACGCGTTCCACCCGAGGTTCTCACCGGATGGTGAATGGATCACCTACATCGCGAACAGAGACGGACTCCCGCAACTGGCACTTCTGGAGACTTATGGCGGCAAGCAGATCACAGTTCAGGTCACCGACCGGCGCTGGCGGCGCTCGACAGGCATCCTCTCCGTTCGAACCACAGTAGCGGACTCGAACGGAGTCACCGGCTCGCGCGTGCACCTGACAGCGGCCGACGGCAAATTCTATGCTCCAGCGGACGCGTATGCGCGCCTGAGCGGCGTGAACGATCCGATGTTTCATCATGCGGGTGAATTTCGTGTGGAACTGCCCGTCGGCACCGTCCAGATGGAGATCGTCAAGGGATTCGAGTTCTGGCCGGTCCATGAGGAAGCAGAGATCGAGGCAGGAGAAGTTCATCACATGACAGTCGAGCTCCAGAGAATGACGGACATGGCAGCCAAAGGCTGGTACGGCGGCTCGACGCACGTGCACATGAACTACGCGGGGAACCTGCACAACACGCTCGATAACCTGATGATGATGTCGGAGGCCGAAGACCAGGACATCGTCCTCGAACAGGTCGCCAACAAGGACAATCGAATCCTCGATTATCAGTTCTTCGTCCCTGGTGGTGGAGCGCATCCGATTTCGACGGAAGACCGCATACTCGTCGTGGGTCAGGAGTATCGCCCCCCGTTCTACGGGCATGTTTTCATGTTCGGCTTGAGAGACCACCTCATCTCACCCTTCACGACGGGATACGAAGGAACCGCCATCGAGAGTTTGTATCCAAGCAACACCGACATGTTCCGAAAGGCGAAGGCACAGGGTGCAACCGTAGGCTATGTGCATGCGTTCGGCGGCGATAACGATCCGTTGGATGGAAACCTTGGCGGCGGGAAGGGTTACATGGTGGATGCCGCTCTCGAAACGACGGACGCGGTGGAGTGGTCTCAGGCGTCGCGCGCGGGCTTCTATCCGTGGTATGCGACGTTGAACAACGGGCTGAGAGTTACTGCAACAGGCGGAGAAGACTCCATCAGCAATCTCCATCGGAGCAAGCTCGTTGGCTCGGTGAGGACGTATGTCCATACCGGTGAGAAAGGGTTGACCATGGAGGCGTGGTTCGAAGGACTTCGCAGCGGAAACGCGTTCGTCAGCACCGGACCGCTCGTCGAGATGAAGGTGAACGGCCGCATTCCGGGCGAGGAAGTGGCGCTCACTTCGAGCGGCACGGTAGAACTCCAGGCAAGAGTGCGAAGCATCACGCCGCTCGAAAAGGCCTTCATCGTTTTCAACGGTGAGGTCATCGAGGAGATTCCGTTTACTGGAGAGCGCAGGGATCTCGACATGTCCAGGTCATATCCCGTCAGCCGCAGCGGTTGGTTCCACCTGCGAGTCGAAGGCAGGAACGAAGAGCGCTTTCCACTGGACGCGCACTTCGCTCTCGGATTCACCAATCCCGTTTGGGTGATCGTGGAGGGACAGCCGGTGCGCGACCGGGCGTCAGCCGAGTACTCGATCCGGTGGATCGACAAACTTCGAGCCCTGGCGGAAGAATGGCCGGGATGGCGCTCCGAGAGAGAACAGGCGCATGTGTTTGCGCAATTCGACGAAGCCCGAAGAATCTATCGGGGCTTTCTCGAAGAAGCTTCGCGAACGGAGGGGTCCAACTGATCTCATCGCAGGCGGCGAATTCCCGAATTTTGCCGGAGGGCCGCGTATGCATCGAGTGCGCCAACGGGAGAACTTGATGCCGGTGCTGGAGAACCTGGTGTACGAGGAAGCGATGCGCGTCTGGGAACACGGAACCTCGTGCCGCGAAGAATTCGGAACACACGAGGAGATCCGGAACGTGCTGGATTCCGCCGTGCTGGATGCGGCTTTCGACCTCGACATCCATCTCCGCCACCTGGACCTGATCTTCGATCGGATGTTCTCCGAGGAGCCGGGGTGACCCACCGGATCCGGGTGCTGGTCCGGCTGCGTCCGCAGATCTACGACCCGCAGGGGGAGGCGATCCGCCGCGCGCTGGTCGGTTCCGGCGCCGACGGAGTGCGCTCGGTGCGGCAGGGCAAGATGTTCGAGCTGGAGATCACCGCATCCACGACGGCCGAAGCGGAAACGAAAGCCCGGGAGGTCGCCGGTCGAGTGCTGGCGAACCCCGTGCTCGAAGATTTCACCGTCGAGGTGCTCGCGGGCTGTTCTGGCTGATGCCCCGCCACCGGTTCGCGGTCCTCGTTTTTCCCGGGACGAATTGCGAGAGGGATGTCCTCGAAGCGCTCCGTACCGTGACCCGACAGGACGCCGAACTCGTCTGGCACCAGGAGGGGTCGCTCGCCGGCTTCGACGCCGCGGTCGTTCCCGGAGGCTTCGCCCACGGCGACTACCTCCGGGCCGGCGGTCTGGCACGCTTTTCCCCGGTGATGGCGCCGCTCTCCGCGATGGCCGGTTCGGGCCGGCCGGTGATCGGTATCTGCAACGGCTTCCAGATCCTCCAGGAAGCTCGGCTCCTTCCAGGCGCGATGCTGCGAAACCGCTCGCTCACCTATGTCTGCCGGGATGTGTGGATTCGGGCGGAAGACCGGAACTCGCCGCTCACCGCCGCGCTCGAAGAGGGAGACAAGCTGCGGATCCCCGTCGGCCATGCCGAGGGCAACTTCTTCGCGGACGACGAGGAACTGGAAGCCCTCGAGTCCGGGCAGCAGGTCCTCTTTCGCTATTGCGACGAAGCGGGCAGGACCCGTGACGGAACGAATCCGAACGGATCGCGGAACGGCATCGCCGGAGTCCGCAACCGGCGCGGCAATGTCGCAGCGCTCATGCCCCACCCCGACCGGGCCTATGAATCGGTGCTCGGGAACACCGACGGCGTCCGGGTGTTCGACAGCCTGATCCGCTGGATGGAGTCATGAGCGATTCCGAATGCGAAGCCGGTCTTCCGGACGCCCTGGCGGCGGGGCTGACCGCCGACGAGTACCGAAAGATCGAGAGCCGCCTCGGACGCTCTCCGAATCCCACCGAACTCGGCATGTTCTCGGCGATGTGGTCGGAACACTGCTCCTACAAATCCTCGAAGCGCCAGCTCGCCCGGTTTCCCACTGAATCGCCGCGAGTCCTCGAAGGTCCCGGGGAAAACGCCGGGGCAGCGGCGATCGGCGAGGGGCTGGCAGCGGTGTTCAAGGTGGAATCCCATAACCACCCGACCTTCATCGAGCCGTTCCAGGGCGCCGCAACCGGGGTCGGCGGCATCCTCCGGGACATCTTCACGATGGGGGCCCGGCCGGTGGCGCTCATGAATTCACTCCGCTTCGGCCCCCCGGCGGTCCGGAAGAACCGAGTGCTCCTCGGTAGAGCGGTCGCCGGGATCGCGAACTACGGGAACAGCATGGGGATCCCCACCCTCGGCGGTGAAGTCGCTTTCGACGACTGCTACTCCCTCAACCCGCTCGTCAACGCTTTCGCCCTCGGAATCGCCCCGGCGGATCGGATCTTCCGCGCCCGCGCCGACACTCCGGGGGATCCGGTGTTCTGCGTGGGGGCGAAAACCGGACGCGACGGCATCCACGGTGCCTCGATGGCGTCTGCTGCGTTCGACGAGGAGGCGGAGGCGAAACGGCCGACGGTACAGGTCGGCGACCCCTTCCTGGAAAAACTCCTCATGGAGGCGTGTCTCGAACTGATGGCCGGCGAGGCGCTGGCCGCGGTGCAGGACCTGGGCGCCGCCGGACTCACCTGCTCGACCGCCGAGATCGCCGCCCGCGGCGGCTCCGGCATCGAGATCGATCTCGATCTCGCGCCGCAACGCGAAACCGGCATGTCGGCCTACGAAATCATGCTCTCCGAATCTCAGGAACGCATGCTGCTCGTGGTCCGGCGGGGCCGGGAGGCCGAGGTGGAGCGAGTCTTCGCCAAATGGGATCTGGATGCGGCCGCGATCGGGAGGATCACCGCCGACGGCCTGCTCCGGGTCCGTCACGCGGGCCGCCCCGCCGCCACGATTCCCTGCCGGGCCCTGACCGAAGACGCTCCGGTGTACGACCGGCCGCGGGAGACGCCGCAGTGGTGGCCGGAGCCGGAGGTCCGGGACGGCGACCTCCCCGAACCGGACGACTGGAACGAGGCGGTGCTGCGGCTCGTCGGGTCGCCCGGTCTGGCGAGTCGGCGCTTCGTGTACGAGCAGTACGACCACCTGGTGGGGAGCGACACCCTCGCCCGGCCGGGGGGGGACGCGGGAGTGGTGCGGATCAAGGGAACCCCGCTCGGCATCGCGATGTCCCTCGACGGAAACGGGAGATACACGGCGCGTGACCCCTGGCGCGGGGGAGCGCTCGCGGTGGCGGAGGCCTGCCGGAATCTGGCCGCCGTCGGCGCGACTCCGGTCGGAGCGACGAACTGCCTCAATTTCGGAAACCCCGAGAAGCCAGAGGTCATGTGGCAGCTCTCGGAGGTGGTCTCGGGAATGTGCGAGGCGCTGACCGCCCTCTCGGTCCCCATCACTGGAGGGAATGTCAGCCTCTACAACGAGACCGAGGAGGAGGGCATCTTCCCGACCCCGGTCGTCGGTGTGGTCGGCGTGTTCGACGATGTTTCCACCCTCGTGGGACAGCACTTCTGCGAGCCCGGCGACCTGCTTTTCCTCGCCGGACCGCAGGGGAGCGATGCGCTGGGCGCCAGCGAGTACCTCAAGGTCTTCCAGCAGAGCACCGGCGGCCGCCCTCCGGCCCCGAATCTCGAAGCCGAAGTCCGCCTCGGCGCTTTCCTCCGCGCCGCCGCCGCACGGCGGCTCACCCGGTCCGCCAGGGACCTCTCCGAGGGCGGTCTCATCCAGGCGGCGGTGGAGTCGCTCTTCGCCCCCGACGGAAGCGCCCAGGGCGCGGCTTTCGACCTGGAGTTCGCCGGCGCGCCGCTCGGAGCCCTGATCGGCGAGGCTCCGGCCCGCGCCCTCCTCAGCGTCCGGCCCCGAGACGCGGACGATTTCGCGGAGCTGGCGAGCGTCCACGGCGTCCCCCTCGCCGCCCTCGGCACCGCTGGCGGGGACTCTCTCGCCATCCGGGCGAACGGCGTCGAAATCATCCGCCTCACCGTGGACGACCTCTGGCCCGCCTTCGGCCACGGCCTCGAACGCGCGGTGTCGGACCGTCGATGACGGATTTCCTTCCCTGCACGCAGTGCCCCGCGGCGATTCCTGGCACTCTCGTGCGCGAACATCCACGGGCATCGGCCGGGCGCTTCGCGTTCCTGCCGAACCCGATGCCCGCGACTCTTTTCTCCGACTCGATGTCACTCGTCGTGACTCCGGCCGCCCCCCTCCGTGTGGGAAGGGGGTTGCCGTCTCTACGAATTCCAGATAGCCGTCGAGGAGAACCTGAAGTTCTTCGACTTCAAACTGTCCAAGGTCAGGAAACGAAAGAAGAAAGTCGTGATTCCGCATACGGATCGCGAGTTCTTCTACATCGCCGCAGCCGAGGAAAGAGTCGGCTTCATCGAGCCGCAGTGGATCCTGGACAACGGCCAGGTGGGCGGGATTCCGGCTTGGGGCAACCGCACAGGCTATCGGGTGCCGCGGGATGTCTGGTGCCCGATGTAAAGGGAACCGCCGAGAGAGTGCGGGAAGCTTCGCGGTCGAGCGCATGACCGCGAACTCAAGGAGCGATGCCTGCCCCGGAGGGTTTCGGGACGAGTGCGGAGTGGTGGGGGTCTGGAACCATTCGGAGGCGGCTCGGCTGGCGTACCTCGGCCTCTACGCTCTGCAGCACCGGGGACAGGAGGCGGCCGGGATCGTCGCGGCGTCTCCGAACCGCGGCGGCCTCGTCGGAGTGAACGGTCCGGGGCAGGTAGCGGAGATCTTCGATGTGGCGGCGCTCGATGCCCTCGCCGGGCAGGCGGCGATCGGGCACACCCGCTACTCGACGGCTGGGGAGAGCAATCTGGAGAACACCCAGCCGATCCAGATCGAGTGCAAGTTCGGGCAGATCGCGGTCTGTCACAACGGAAATCTGGTGAACGCGCATCTGCTGCGGCGTCAGTTGGTGGAGCGCGGCTCCATCTTCCGGACCACGAGCGACACCGAAGTCCTCGTCCATCTGTTCGCCAAGTCGGGACAGACCGAAGAACTCGAAGCGGTGGTGGAGGCGGTCCGCCAGGCAGAAGGCGCGTTCTCGCTGCTCTTCCTGACCCAGGACGCGCTCTACGCAGTGCGGGACCCGCGGGGTTTTCGGCCGCTGCTGCTGGGCAAGGCCGCCGAGGGATATGTGGTCTGCTCCGAGACCTGTGCCCTCGACCTGGTGGACGGGGAATACCTCCGTGATCTGGAGGCCGGAGAACTGCTCCGGATCGACGGGGACGGCGTCCACTCGCTGCAGATCTTCGACGAACAGCCCATCTCGCAGTGCATCTTCGAGCAGGTCTATTTCGCACGCCCGGACAGTCGGATCTTCGGCCGCGATGTGTACCGGACCCGGATCACTCTCGGACGGAGCCTGGCGCAATCCGCCGGAGTCGAGGCCGATGTCGTCGTCCCGGTGCCGGACTCGGGGTTGATCGCAGCGCTCGGCTACTCGCAGGCTTCCGGAATCCCGATGGAGATGGGGCTCATTCGGAACCACTATGTGGGCCGAACCTTCATCGAACCCCGGCAGTCCATCCGCAACTTCGGAGTCCGAGTGAAGTTGAACCCCGTCCCTTCGGTCCTGAAGGGGCGCCGCGTCGTCCTGATCGACGATTCCATCGTCCGGGGAACGACGAGCCGCAAGCTGGTGGAGCTGGCGCGGAACGCCGGCGCCTCCGAGGTCCATTTCCGCGTTTCCTCGCCCCCCACGACCGGACCTTGCCACTACGGGATCGACACGCCGCTCCGTTCCGAACTCATCGCCGCTTCGCAGAGCGTCGAAGAGATCCGGCGCTTTCTCGGGGCCGACTCGCTCGCTTACCTTCCGCTCGAGGCGCTCGAAGCGTCCGTCGAAGAAGATCGCGGCCGCTACTGCACCGCGTGTTTCTCCGGGAACTACCCGCTGCCGGTGCCAGAGCCGGAACGGGCGGGAAGCCTGTTCGGTAAGAATCGCTGCTAGCCGAGCTCCGCGAGCGGACTCAGCGAGCCCCGTCGAGCGGCGCACCGTCGGCGTCCACCCGGGTCACCGGCCCGAAATCGAGTCTTCCGAGCGCCGGCTCGATCCGGCTCGCATCTCCGACCACCACGAGGGCGCTGCCCGAGCGACCCAAGTGGCGCGCCGCGGCCGCGGCCACTTCTTCCCGGGTCACCGCTTCGATCCGCGATGGATAGTCGCGGATTTCAGAGAGCGGGTCCCCGCGCCGCAGAATCCCGGATACCACCCCGCGAACCCCGGCGACGGTCTCGAATCGCTGCGCGTAGTCGCGCCGGAGCGCGAGCTTCGCCTCCCGGAGTTCGCGCAGCCTCACCGGACGGCTGCCGGTGGCCATCCCGGCGACTTCCGCAAGCAGTTCCCGCATCGCCGGTTCCGCCTGTTCGATGTTCAGCGCGGAAGAAGCGGTGAGCAGCGAGCGGTGCTGGAACTGGCGGGAGCCGGCGAAGGCTCCATAGGTCGCACCCATGCGTTCGCGCAGGTTCGAGTTGAGCCGGCTGGAAAAGCCGCCGCCCAGGATGAAGAGCGCGAGGCGGAGAGCGTAGCGGTCCGGAGCGCCGCGCCCTGCTCCCTGCTTGCGCCAGCAAACGACCGCCTGCGGACTCTCGACTTCCATGCCGTGGAGCAGCACTCCGGTTTCCGCTGCCGGCGGCTCCGGCGGCTCCGGCGGCTCGGGACTGCCGGACGGTGTCCAGCTGCCGAAGAACTCCTCGAAGCCATCCGCCGCCCGATCCAGATCGATGTCGCCGCACACCACCAGTGACGCCCCGCCGGGAACGAAGCGGCGTTCGTGATAGGCGGTGAGATCGCCGGCCCCGATCGCAGCGAGCGAGGCTTCGTCGCCGCGCCAGCCGTAGGGGTGATCGTCCGAAAACGCCGTCCGCCGCACGATGCGGCGGGCCACCGAATTCGGATCGGCGCGCGATTGCCGCAGCGCGTCGAGCCGCAGGGGAACGAGACGCTCCAGCTCTTCGAGGGGGAAAGCCGGGTTCAGGAGCAGGTCGGAAGTGAGCTCGAGGGTCGGCCGCAGATGCTCGGAGAGGCAGGAGAACGAGACGCTGAGGCCTTCGGTCCCAGCGCCGGCGCCGATCCCCGACCCCATCCGGTCGGCTTCCGCCTCGAATTCGCGCGCATCGCGCGTCTTCGTCCCGCGGCTCATCATTTCCGCAGTCAGGCTCGCCAAGCCGGCGAGGGAACGGGGTTCGTCCACCCGGCCGCCCGGCATCGTGATCGTTCCGACGATCCGGGGCAGCTCCGGGCGCGGCACGAGGTAGAGGGCGAGGCCGTTCGCGAGCCGGCGGACCTCGGGAAAGGGAGGGACGAAGGTCCCGGCCCGGCCGCGGCGAGGCGTCCGGCTGCGGTCGGGTTCCTCCGGCGGTCGGGGATCGGGACGCCACGGAGCGGGCGCGGGCTGCTGCCAGTCCTGCGGGCCGATCACCGCAGGAACCACCGGCGGCTCGCCCGCCTCGTCCGGCTCGCCGTAGAGCAGTTCGACACGCGGGGCCAACAGGTACTGGCGGGCGGCGCGGCGGAGATCCCCGGTCGTGACCTCGCGGTAGCGAACCCAGTGTTCGGAAAGCTTCGCCGGATCACCGAGGAAGGTCGTGTAGCGAGCCAGCAGGTCCGCCTTGCTCGAAAGCCGCTCGAGGGCGCCGACGAAAGCTACCTGAGTCGCTGCCTTCACCCGGGACAGCTCTTCGTCGGCGGGCCCCTCGTCGGCGATCCGCGAGAGCTCTTCGTCCAGCTGCCCGCGGAGCCGGGAGATAGGCACTCCCGGGCGGGCGGTGGCGACCACCCCGCTGATCCCGGCCGATTGCAGCGCATAGTGAAACGCACTGACATCGGACGCAGTGCGGTCCTCATAGACCATCCGGCGGTACAGCCTCGAGTTCAGCCCGTCGGAAAGGACATCGGACAGCATGTCGAGAGCCGGTTCGTCCTCATGGAAGAACTGCGCTGTCGGCCAACCACAATAGATCCGGGAGTGCGGCACGGTCTCCGGAACCACGATCCGCCGGGTAGCGGCGAGCGCCGCCGGAGGAGTCGGCGGCCGACCGGGAACCGGGCCCGCCGGAATCGGCCCGAAGTAACGCCGGACGAGCTCCAGGGCGCGCCGCTCGTCGTAGTCGCCGGCCACCACCAGCACCGCGTTGTTCGGCGCGTACCAATCGCGGAAGAAGTCATGGACCTCGGAAAGCTCCGCGGCGGCGAGATGCGCCATGTCGCCGATGACATCCCACGAATACGGGTGGCCTGGCGGGAAGAGCGCGTGGAACATCTTCTCCCAGGCGGTCCCGTACGGGACATTGTCCATGCGCTGCAGCCGCTCGTTGCGAACGACCTCGCGCTGGGTGTCCAGCCGCGACTGATCGAGCACTTCGAGCAGGTAGGCCATCCGGTCGGATTCTGCCCACAATGCGAGTCCGAGAGCTTCGCGGGGAACGGTCTCGTAATAGTTGGTTCGGTCGTGGCTCGTGGTGCCGTTCACATCGCCGGCGGCGACGCTCGCGCCCGCCTTCTCCATCAGGCGGATGAAGTGGGTGTCGTTGTGCCGCGAGCCCTCGAACATCAGATGCTCGAAGAGGTGGGCGAACCCGGTGCGCCACGGCCGTTCGTTCCGGGAGCCGACGTGGTACCAGAGCGCCACATGAACGACGGGCAGGCGCCGATCCTCGTGGAACAGCACCCGAAGGCCGTTGCCGAGGGTGCGCAGCGTCGAAGGAACCGAGATAGTCGGGGCCATTCCGGTGCGGGCGGGAAGCCCATGGGCAAGCCCGGGTCGTCGAGAGGGAAAAATCGGATTCGGCACGCGAGGCGCGGAATATACTGTCCCCGGCGCGCGGTTTTTTCTCTGGGTTCTCGTGGAAAATGGGCCGGGTGATCTCGTCCGAAGCCGCAAGACGCACCCCGCTTGGAAAGCCGGCCGGAAAGCCCGTTGGAATGTTGGTCGGAATATCGGTCGGGGCGTTCGCCGTTGCGCTCTGCGGGTCGTCTGCCGCTGCCGCCCAGACCGGGAATTTCCTCCCCGAAGACTTTTTCACCGCGGATCGGGCCGTCGAGGCCATGGCGGGGAAGCAGGTCGTCTTCGAGACCAGCCACGGAACCTTCGTCGTCGAGGTCTTCGCCGAAAAAGCCCCGAACCACTCCGCATTCTTCCTGCTGCAAGCCGAGCAGGGGAACTACGACGGCACCGCGTTCCACCGGCTGATCGAGCGCGGAATCGTGCAGGGCGGGGATCCCCTCTCCAAGGATCCGGACGCATCCGGCCGTTACGGGACCGGAGGACTCGGACGGCTCGCGCGGGAGCCGAACGACCTTTCGCATGTCCGGGGCACGGTGTCGGCAGTGCAGGTTCCCGGACAGCCGGACAGCGCCGGTTCGCAGTTCTTCATCGTGATCACCGACCAGCCGGCCCTCGATGGGGCGTACACGGTGTTCGCCCGCGTCGTCGAGGGGATCCACGAGGTCACCGCGATCTCGGAACTGCCTGCCGACGCCGAGGGCAGGCCGACCGAGCGCATCGAGATCGCGCGCGCCGCGGTCCGCGACCGTCCTCCGGAATCGCCCCCTCCGTTCTCGACGGAGATCGACGCCGAACTCGCGGCGTTTCGGGTCGTTCTGGAAACCCGATTCGGAGAAATCGGGATCGAACTGCTCCCGGAGACGGCGCCGAACCATGCGCGGAACTTCCTGCGGCTTGCGGCGCTCGGCGCCTACGACGGGACGGCGTTCCACCGGGTGGTCCCCGGCTTCATGGTCCAGACCGGCTGGATGGACACCCGCGAGCCGCCGGCGCCGGAGAGCATCGAAAAACACATCACGAACTTGCAGCCCGAGTTCAGCGATATCGCCCATGAGCCCGGGATCGTCTCCATGGCCCGGCTAGAAGCGCCCGACAGCGCGATGACCAGCTTTTTCATCATGACCGGGCGGGCTCCGGCGCTCGACGGGGAATACACCGTGTTCGGCCGCGTGGTCTTCGGGTATGAAGCCGTGGAGGCCGTCGAGGCGCTGCCGGCTGGCGGCGACGAGGCGCCCCTCGAGCGCATCGAGATCCTTCGGGCGCGGGTCGAGCCCTTCGAATGAGTTCCGCCGGCGTCCTCGAGGTGGCGATCATCGGGGCCGGACCGTCTGGCCTCGCCACCGCGATCGAGTGCCAGCGGCAGGGGCTCCGCTACGCGGTGATCGAGAAAGGAGGCCTGGTGGACACGATCCGACGGTTTCCGGTTCACATGGTGTTCTTCACCACTCCGGAACTGCTCGAGATCGGAGGGGTGCCGCTCGTCTCCCACCGGGAGAAACCGTCGCGCTACGAGGCACTCACCTACTACCGGAAAGTCGCGCAGCACTTCGACCTGCGGCCGCACCTCTTCACCCGGGTCTCCCGAGTGGAGCTCCCCGCCGGGAACGGCCGGGACGGCTTCACGCTACATCTGCAGAGCGAGCGGCAGGGAATTCCCGATCCGGGACCGGTCCAGGCGCGGAACCTCGTGGTGGCGATGGGCTATTTCGAAAACCCGAACCGACTCGGAGTGCCCGGCGAGGATCTCGACAAGGTCTCCCATCGCTTCTCCGAGACCCATCCCTACTTCGGATCGCGCGTCGCGGTCGTCGGCGGAGGCAACTCGGCCGCCGAGACCGCGCTCGAGCTCTACCGGGCGGGCATCGAAGTCACCCTCGTCCACCGAGGGGAGACGCTGTCCCCGCATCTCAAGTACTGGGTGCGTCCGGACATCGAGAACCGCATCGAACGGCGCGAGATCGCCTCGCACCTCGGATCGGCAGTAGAAGCGATCCATCCCGATTCGCTGACCGTGCGGGACCGCCGGGGAGAGGTGCGCGAGATCCCGAACGACTTCGTGCTCCCGCTCATCGGATACCGGCCCGACTACGGCTTTCTGGAGTCGCTCGGAATCCGGAGCGAGGGACCCGACCGGGTGCCGGTCACCGACCCGGAGACCCTTTCCACCGAAATTCCCGGCCTCTACCTGGCCGGCGGAGTGGTCGCCGGCCTCCGCACCAACCGCATCTTCATCGAGAACGGCCGTTTCCACGGAGAGGCGATCGTTCGGCACATCTGCCAGGAAAGGTGATCCCCTCTCCGGAACGCCTCATCACCCGACGGCGCTTCGGAGTGCTGGCGGCCGGCGCCCTCAGCGGGGGGCTGAGCGGAGCCTGCCGGGACGGTGCTCCGAAGGGCCGAGAGAGCCTCGACCTGCGGATCCGAAACGCTCGCATCGTGGACGGTTCGGGAGCTCCTGCCCGCATCGGCGACCTCGGGATCCGAAAGGGCCTTTTCGCGTCCGCCGAGGGCCCGGCGCTCCGCGAACTCGACGGATCCGGGCTGGCGGCGGCGCCGGGATTCGTCGACATCCACTCTCACGGAGACCTGGTGCTGGCGAGCGATCCGGGCCGCCGCGCGGAGCTGCTCGCCGGACGACTCGCGCAGGGCATCACCAGCGAGGTCATCGGGAACTGCGGGCTCGGAGCAGCGCCGCAGTTCGGCGAGGCCGACGGCCTCGCTCCCGCAGTGCACGCCTGGATGACCCCAACGGGCGTTTCCTGGCAGTGGGGCTCGCTCGGGGAGTACTTCGCCGTCCTGGAGACCGCGGGGTTGCCCTCGAATGTCGCGGCGCTCGTTCCCCACGGGCTGCTGCGGCTGGGCGCGATGGGACTCCGCCCCGGGGCGCCGGATCACGGGGAACGGGCCGCCATGGCCCGCGAACTCGAACGGAGTCTCGACGAGGGTGCGTTCGGCCTTTCCTGCGGCCTCATCTACCCGCCCGGCATGTTCAGCACCACCGACGAGCTGCTCGGGCTGGCGCGCGGACTGCGCGCCGCGGACGGGGTGTTCACCGCCCACCTCCGCGGATCGAGCGAAACCCTGCTCCCCGCGGTCGAGGAACTGTTGGAAATCGGCCGGGCTGCCGACATCCGCGTCCACCACAGTCACGCCGAAGCCGTCGGCCGGCGCCACTGGGAGCAGCTGGAAGCCTTCCTCGATCTGGAGCGCACCGCGCGCGAGCAGGGAGTGCGCGTTTCGGCGGACATGTTCCCCTACCCAGTGGCGGCGACGATGATGTACGCCATCTATCCGCCGTGGTCGCTGGAAGGCGGCCCGGAGCAGCTGCTCGTCCGCCTCCGAGACCCGGCGGAGCGGGCCCGGATCCGGGAGGACCTGGAGACCCACACCCCGCGCTGGCCGCCCTGGGAGCCCGGCGGGTGGCCGCACAACCTCGTCTCCGCGGTGGGCTGGGAGCGGATCCTGGTCGCGAGCGTCGGAAGTTCCGACCGCCGGGAGGTCGTGGGTCTTTCGCTCGCCGCCCTCGGAGAACGGGCGGGCACGCACCCGTTCGACGCCGTCTCGGACCTCATGCTCGCAGAGGACGGAGCGGTGGGTCAGTTCGTGCTGGACATCAGCGGCGAACCGGGTTTGCGGCAACTCGCGGCAGATCCCGAAGTCGCCTTCGTCACCGACGCGAACGACTACGGGAAGGGATCATGCCACCCCGCGGCGTACGGGGCGTTCCCGCGCGTCCTGCGCCAGTATGTCCAGGAAGAGGGACTGCTTTCGCTGGAAGAATCCATCCGCCGCATGACCTCGCTCCCTGCCGCCGTCGCCGGCCTCGAAGACCGGGGGCGGATCGCACCCGGCCTTCCCGCCGATCTCGTGCTCTTCGACCCGGAAAGAATCTCCGACCACGCCACCCTCGAAGAGCCGCGCATGCGCGCGACCGGCATCCGCGCCGTCTTCGTGAACGGTCAGGCGGTCCTCCGGGACGGCCGCCTCACCGGCGCCCTCCCCGGCCGGGTCCTCCGCCGCTCCGCCTGACCACTGCTCTCGACCGCCGCAATCGAACGTTGCTTTCGACTGGGCGGCGGTTCCGGCTTGCTGTTCACGTCCGGGGAAACCCCGTCAGGCTTCGCGCTCCCCGACCAGCCTCGCCGCCACCGGGTCGATGCTCCACACATCACGCGACCGCACCAAGCCGAGGCGTTCCGCCCACGAAAGCCGCCGCACCACTTCCTCTCGGTCGATCCCGGCTTCGACTGCTTCCTCGACGACCTCATCCCGGCGCAGGCCGCCATAGGCGGCGAGGGGCCGCAGAACAGCGCGCATCGCCCAATCATCGAGACAGAGCTGGCGGTGGTGTTCCTCCAGCCGAGAACCGTCCGAGAGTTCGCTTTCGAGCGCTTCGAGGCCTGCCTCGGCACTGCCTTCGTTTTTCTTCATCAGCCAATGGAAGCGCAGGACATACCGCGGCCAACCTCCGGTCTTTTCCAGAATTTCGCCGCGCAGTCCCGCGGAATCCGAAATGCCGACATCCTCCATCCACTGCCGGAGGTACCCGTCGCGCCAGGGCTCCAGGAAGAGGAGATCCAACCGGTTGTCGGAGTCGAGAGCGGCGGGATCGAGCGTCGAAGAGTAGAGCGAGCAACCCTCCGCGAGGAACAGCACCCGAACCTGCCGGTGCTCCTTGCTCAGGCGCCCCAGATAGCTCTGCGCCGCCCGGATCCATTCCTGCCATTCCCGAGCCCACGAGGCCTCCGCCGGCACTGCATAGACCCCCACGCCGTCCTGCTGGCGGTCCACGGCCTCTCGCAGTTCGGCCAGGAAGGAGCCGCGGTCGAGGGTGCCCTCGATCGGGACGATCTCGTTTTTCCCCCGCCCGCGAAACCCGTTGAGTACATCGATCACCTGGTGGAATCCGGCGGCGGGCACTCCGGAAAGCAGCACGACGCCGTTCTTCTCGGCGAACAGCTGTCCTTCCTGCTGGAACGACAGCGGGCTTCGTGAAGGGTCTTCCGGTTCGTCCGGTTTGCGCCGGGCACGGAAAGTCGCTCGCTCGAACTCCCGCGGCGGCTCCCGCTCTTCGAGCAGCTTCTCCTCGATCTGCTCCTTCGTCCCCATCAGGAGCAGCACATTCGGGTTCCTCAGCGAATATCCCTCCGGTTCGGCCTCACCCTCCGATTCGACCTTCCGGAGCACGCCGAGACCCACCATCTCGTCGAGCAGGGATTCGAATCGGCGGGGGCTGGACTCGGCGAACCCTTTCGGCCACCACTCGTTCGCTTCCCGGTAGATCTCAGTGCGGGAAACCCCGTGGACCAGCGCCTCCTCGTGCAGGGTGCATCGGTACGCGATCGTGTACGCAATGACTTCGTACCTCTTGTCGAGGTCGAGGGTCAGGTGGAACCTCCCGCGGATGAAGTCGCGCATGCCGCCCGTCCGGTAGGTCTCATCCAGAATCTCCTCGTCCACGACATGGAGCGGCGGTTCGCTGCGGGGCTTCGAGCGCATCGTGCCGATCAGCTCGGCGCCGTAGGCCTGGATCAGCCCAGGGTAGTAGTTCGTCTGCGCGAGGATGCGGGTGACGAGATCGGGGGATCGGAACCGGTAACCGACGGCGAGCAGCGGGCGGGTCAGCAGCTCCTGCGCCGCCCGCATGCCTCCGTTCCGGAGGAGGGGCCCCACCTGGATGGGTTTCCCGAACTGGCCGAGCGGATGGTTCGCGAGTTCGACCGTCCGCAGCACATTGTGCAGGCCGGCGAAAACGATCTTGATGGAACGCCTGGTGTCGTCCATCAATTTCTTCATCAGGATGGACTCCCGATATCCGGTCGCCGCCACTCCCGCCTGCTGTTCGCGCGAGTCCACTTCCAGGAACCGGTCCGCCTCGTCCAGCAGCAGCAGGAGCGTCCGTTCGGTATCGGGGGCGAAATGCCGGATCAGCGCGTCCAGGAATGCCTGGATCCGGCCTCTTCCCCCCGCGGTGGGCGGCTCCCGGACATCTTCCGGGATCGCGCCCCCGTCGCGAAGCGTCCGCCAGATCACCGGCCAGATGTAGGCGGTGTCCCGGTGCGCACCGATGCCGTACGCCTTCAAGTCCACGAAGAAGACATGGCGGCCCTGCTGCGGGCGGTGTGCATCTGCCTCGACGGCGCGCAGGATCGCCGTCTTCCCGAGCTGCCGGCCGCCGTAGAGGAAGCACGGGCCGTAGGGGTCGATTACGGCTTCCCTCTCCCCGACCCGTCCGTAGAACATCTCGGGAGGGACGAGGCCTCCCGTCGTCACATAGGGCTGTACATGAGTGAACGGCAGGGCGCAGTGGAAGAGGACGGGCAGACGGGATCCCCTTTCGCCGCAGAGGAACACGAGGAGCGTTTCGTCGAGAATCAGGAGCGTCGCGGCGCATTCGCGCGAGGCAACGGCCAGCTCGGTGCGCTGTCTCGCACTCAACCGGCCCAGGTAGAGGACGATCGGCGGCGGGCCGCCTCGCCCTCTCGCATCCGCTATCAGGTCTGCCACCGGCGGCCGGTTCCAGCGGCAGATCACCCGGTAGCGCCCATTGGCGGCGGAGCCGCAGGCCGGAACCGGGCTCTGTTCCTTTCCTTCGAGGGGAGCCGTGTAAAGCATCGCCGCATCCTTCTCGAAGGATCGAACCTCCGCCCCGCGGAAGCCGATCTCCGAGAAGAGCTGCTCGATCTGCCGCGCCCCGTCCCGTCCCAGACTGCTCCGATCCTTGAGTCCGAGCCAGGCCTCGAGCATCCGCGCCGCCGATTGCCGGCGCTCGCCGGTGAGCTTCCCGAAGCCTTTCTTCCCCTGCCGGATCGATTCGAGGACGGCGCGAGGGTGCGATGCTTCGAGCTCCTCCGCGATCGCCTTCGCACCGACGGGAAAGAACTCGTCGAAGACGACGCGCCCCCGGGCTTCTGGCACCGCGAAGCGCGGATTGTCGCGCACTTGTTGGACCAGCTCGTTCGCGGTCACGATGTCATGCTGCTCGATGGCGCGCCCGATCGCCAGCGTCTGGGGGCTGTCGGGCGGCAGGTCGAGTTCGTCGAAATCACGCTTCGCCTGTTCGAGGTGCCGTCCCGTGATCCGGTCCAGTTCGGACTCGATGCTTTCCAACCGATCGCGAATCTCACCGAATCGCCAAAATTCGGAGTCCGACAACCGGCGGCCGATCTCGGCGAGGTCCGGTTCGTGCTTCTCCCGCTCGTCGGCGGACACGCTGCCCAGCATGAGGCCCTGCTCGACCCGATCCGCGAGTAGTTCGCGCTTCTTCCGAAGCGCGTCCCTCTTTCGCGCGCGCATCTCTCCGAGCTCCCGGCGAAGCTCGCCGCTCTCGTCGTCTCCGACCCAGTCGAGGATCCGATGCGCCATCTCCAGGTTGCCCTGGTCGAGGTGATGGCGAATCGCTTCGAACTCGTTCAGGGAGGGCTCGCCGAGCAACGATTCGAGCACTTCCCGAGGCTCACCGACCGGTCCGCCGCCGCTGTCCAAGAGAATTCGGGAACGGAAGAAGCCGGATGCCAGCAACTCTTCCGGATCGGTTTCCGTCTTCGGACCCGCAACCGGACCCCCCGGATCGAGGAGTGCCCGGAGGCGCTCGATGGCGTGGGCTGCCATTCCGGCGCCGGCCGACGGCCAGCCGAGGCCCCCTTCGCAGGTCGCCCCGAGCTCGCGCAGTGCCGCTGCGGCGGAGTCCTCCAGATCGCGGCGCAATTCCGAGAACACCCTCACGCGGTAATCGGGGCGGCCGACGGAAGGCGCTGCGAGATCCAGATGCCTCTGGACCAGGTCGGCGGCTTTCCCGGCTTCTTCGACGAGCTTCTCGAACGCCCGCGTGTGGATGCGCTCCGCGGATCGGCGGGGCCCCCGGATCTCTCGATCCGTTCGGTGGATCAGCTCCTTCAGCTTCCTGGGATCCCTCCACGCGGCGACGGCGGTGCGGACCGCCGCTTCGTCGCTTTCTTCGCTCCGCCCGGTTGCGGCCTGCGACAGGATGCGTTCGATGATGCGCCCGATCGCACCTTCGGGATCGAGCCAGCGCATCCGAACCGCCGAGGCAGGCTGAAAGAGAAGGGTCCGGCGGGGAGCGTTCGTGCGCCATTCCCGGATTTCCTGGGTGCACTGCTCGCGCGCGGCGGCCCGTTCCGTATCGGATCGCATGGCCCTCAGCAGGGCTGGATCCGTCCGTGCGTGCTGCACCTTCGCCGCATGCGCGGCGATGCGCTGCGAGAGTGAATGCAGCTCGGAGAACCGACGGGTATGCGGGAGGTTGGCCAGGATCGCAATCGCCCCGGTGTCGGGGGCGAAGAGCGCCGGGGGCAGCGAGGCGGCGAACGCCGCTGCTGCGTAGAAGGAGCGCTCCGCGTCAGGCCACTCCGGATCGTGCCGAGGAAAACTTCGGAAGAGCTCGGAGAGGCGCGACGCGAGCGCCTCGGACCCGCCCTCGATCAGCAGCCGATCGGCGAGCGCCGCCGCCTCGAGCAGGCGGGCGCGGTGCTCTCCTCGACTGGGCGCCGCGCTCGCGAGCAAGCGGACCGCCTGGAACGCGAAGGGGAGGCGCGGCGGCTTTTCGAGCAGCGCGGCGCAGATCTGCTCCTCCGCCCGGGAGGGCGATGGATCGGGAAGGGAATCTGTCGGCTCCGGCGAATCTTGCGACTCCGGAGGCTCTGGAAGCTCCTCGGGAGGAGAAGGGGAAACCGTTCGAGCGGATGCCGGTTGCACATCCTCGCGATCCCGGGCGCCGTCCAACCGACCATCCAACCGGTCGTCGGTCTCGGACGGTGGGGATTCCGGTAGGGGTTGCGCCGAGGTTTCGCCGGCCGTATCCCGCTCCGGCTCTCGCGGGGCGTCTTCTCGAAGTTCCTCACCACCGCTGCTTTCGTTCGCTGCGGCCTCCCCGGGCTCTCCACCGGACTCCCCGCCGGCATCTCGGTCGGCATCTCGGTCGGCATCTCGGTCGACTGGGATATCCCCATTCGGCTCGGAGCCGCGCTCGTCACTGTCTCCCGAGGGGGATGGCTCACCACCGCCCGACGCAGTTCCACTGGTCCGCGGGGGGGAAGGAGAATCCGGGGACGGGGGCGGTTCCTCGGCGGCATCGAAAGCCTCTCCGAGCGGGGAAAGCGCCCCGAGGAAGGCGTATTGCACAGTGCGGAGTCTCGCGAGGCAAGCACGCTCCTCCGCCTGGAGTGCCTCGAGGGAGGCGTCCCATGCCGGCAACGCCAGGAAACCGTCCGGGCGTTCCGCCCGCTTCGCCGCGATCCGCTGCCCTGAACCCTCGTACTCTTTCGCCGCGCGATGGACCTGTTCCCGCGCTTCGAGCACGGCGGGGAAGAATCGAGCCCGCTCCGCCTCCAGTTGGGCGAGAGCCAGGGACCCGGCGCGAGCGCTCCAGCGGGTCTCCAGCCGCTGACGGATGTCCGCGTTCAGCCAGGCGAAGCTCCCATCCGCCTGGAGCTCGTCCAGAGTGCGCCGAACCACCGACAAAAGCCCTTCTAAAGCCGCAGCAGAGAGTTCGGCAGAGAGTTCGGCCTGGACCGCGGGTGCGGCCTTCCGCAGCTCATCGACGGTCTCGGTGATTTCGTCGAGGATTTCGTCGAGACCGGCCGGGTCGGGAGGAGGGCCGGCGGCAGCCTCCCCGAGCTCCGCCAGCGCCCGGCAGAGGGCGGTCCACCGCTCGACGGCGCCCGGTTCTTCTTCGCCGGCATCTTCTCCGTAGGACTCTTCCTCTCCCTCGGCTGTCGGTTCGGCGGCTCCCGCCGCAGCTCGGTCGTTCGGCAGGAGCCCGCGGAACTGGTCCCGGAGATCGGGAGCGATCCGGACGGCTTCGGCGAAGACTCCCGGATCGTTCCGCAGGGTGGCGACCGCGAAGGTTCGCAGCACCGAGCGCTCGCGGGCCGCCTCGTCGAGCGAATCCCAGCGGGCGAGGGATTCCCGCGTCCCGGACCAGGCCCTTTCGGCGATCCGTTGCGTCTTCTCCGTCTTCGCCCGTTCGCCCGAGGACTCCGAAGCCCGGTTCGGGGAGGCCCCGGGTTCCGGCTCCAAGAAGTCGGCGAGCACCTCTGCTTCGAACGACGGAACTGCGCCCGGACCGTGCAGCAAACGGTTCTCCCACACCGCTCGTCGGAACCCTGGATCCGCGTAGCGCCACTGGACCAGCCGGCGGTCGAGGGCACCGGGTGGCGGCGACGGCTCGCGGGCCTTGAATTCCGCCTCGATCCGGCTTCGCGCCTCCCGCGGAATGCGGCTCACGACGCGCAGTCGGGCCTGCCGGTTCAAGCCGAGGATTCGGTTGAGAAGGTCGGGGTCCTCACCCAACAGGCGGGGCAGGCCCCGAGGCAAATCGGGCATCTTCTCGTCCACCGCACGGATGGTACCGGCGTATGGTGACAAAATCCGGCACGACCGCGGCTATCCGCAGATCATCCAGGATCGGTCGGGGGGCCGGCCTCGTCCGCCTTCCCGTCCAGATGCCGGTCGAAGAAGGCCGTCATCCGCCGGTAGCTGTCACGGCGGGTGGGGATTTCGTCCCAGCCGTGGTCTTCGACGGGATAGACGACGAGGTCGAAGTCCTTCTGTTTCTCGATGAGGATCTGGGCGAGACGGAAGGAGTCCTGGATCTGGACATTGCCATCCACCAGACCGTGCTGGATCTGGAGGGCGTCTCGGAGCCCGTCTGCGTAATAGACCGGACTCGAGATCCGGTAGGCCTCTTCATCGTCGAGCTGGCTGCCGTTCAGGATCCGGCTGGTGTATCCCTGGTTGTAGTGGGCCCAGTCGGTAACCGGGTAGAGCGCGACCCCGGCGGCGTAACGGCCGGGGTGCCTGAAGAGCGACATGAGGGTGAAGAAGCCGCCGTACGAACCTCCGTACACCCCGACTCGCTCGCGGGCGACCCCGTGATCCGAGACCAGCAGGTCGAGGAGAGGCAGGGCGCTGTCGATGTCGGAGACTCCCATCTGCCGGTAGGCGTAGGTGCGGTTCCGGTGGCCGTACCCCGAACTTCCCCGGTAATCCACGGAAGCCGCAGCGTAGCCGCGCTGGATCAGATAGTTCGCATAGACGATGCTGCCGAGGCGCGCCCAGCCCTTGACCACTGCCTGCGCGCATTCGCCGCAGCCGTGCGCATAGACCACTGCGGGGATTTCCCCGGGAGTCCTCCCCGAGGGCGGATCCCAGATCCGGGCCCAAGCGGTGTTGCCGTCGGGCAGGTCGTATTCGACGATCTCGCTCTTCGCCCAGGCGGTCCGGTAGAAAGCGTCGGTGCCGCTCTTCGTGATCCTCACCGGCTCGGAGCCCGATGCTGTGTCCATCAGGAAGAGATCGCCGAATTCGGTCAGCGACTGCCGGACGACCGCGACCCGGCCGCCGTCCGGGGAAACCGCCCACGAATGCATCCCCTCGCCCCAGGTGATCCGTTCGAGCTCGCCGCCGCGCACCGGCAGCCGGTAGAGGTGCTCTTCTCCGGGATGCTCGCGGCTGGTGGTGACGAGGAAGGAGTCCCCGCCGGGGGCGAGTTCGGCGCGGCGCACCTCGAAGGCACCTTCGGTCGAGGCCGCGACCTCGCCGTCGAGGTTCGCGAGCAGCAGCATGGCAAAGCCGCTGGCGGTGGACCCGAACGCGAACGCCTGGCTGTCGGGGAGCCATTCGACGAAGCCCGGCGACCAGCGGCCGATCACCAGCGGACCGCCGATCCAGGCTTCCTCGCGCTGGTGATCGAGGTGGCGGAGGGTGCCGGTTTCCAGGTCGAGCAGGGAGATCCAGCGCTGCTTGTGGTCCATGGAGAGCACCTGGACCACCCCGTGTTCGCCGTCCGGACTCCACACCGGGCCGTGCATCACGGTGTCTTCGTCCACCCCATCCTCGACCCAGCGGATCTCGATGTCCTCGGGACGCACCGAGGGGTCCACCGCCACGATCCCCATCCTCCAGGAGGGAAGCGCCTCCCCCACCTTCGGGCGGGCCGACTCGTCCGTCGCCTGCCCGCTTTCATTCACGAACTCCATGAAATGAGTGCGGTTCGGCTCCTCCGGCCCCTTCCTGGCCCGAAAGACGACGAAACGGCCGTCGGGGGAGAGACGGAGGTCCACGGCGCGCTCTCCCTTCGGCATCGGAATCGCCTGCGGCAGCGAGGTCCGGCGCGCCCGGCGCAGATCGGCGAGCCGCTCTTCGTGCTCTTTCCGCTCACGCACCACGCCCACCAGTTCGTTCTGCTGCGCCTCGAGCCATGCATCCTGTTCGCTCGGGTCTTCCTCGGCGGCGGTGACGACCGCGGCCTGCCGGAGAAGCCCGGCCCCGATGTCGTATTCCCAGAGATCTCCGTTTTCCGGAGAGTTCGCGGAAAGCCCCTGGGTGGCGAAGAGAACGGCACTGCCGTCGGGGCGCAGGCGCAGGGAGCCGATCCCGCCGGCGCCCGAATAGACAGGCCGTGAACCCTCTCCGCGGGTCCAAACGAAGAGCGTCCCCTCCCGGCTCCATGCGGAAGTGCCGCCAGCCAGGGAGCGGACCCGATCGGCGCCGGGCACGAGGCGGATCTCGGCTTCGGTCAGCTCGCGGAGGCCCAGCCCCTCCCGGTCCACCGCGAACCACGGATCATCCTCCGGAAGCTGGCCGGGCGCCGGATCCTCGCGCCAACGGAAGTAGAGCACCTCGCCGGAGTCAGCCCAGCGCAGCTCCCGCGGGGGAAGTCCGAAGACCCGGTTCCCGCCCGCCAGATGATCCAGGGTGAGTCGAAAGTCGGGATCAGCAGCCGCCGAGGTCAGCTCGGACTGGGAGCGGAGCTGGCCGAACACCGGCGCCGCCCCCAGGAAGAACAGCAGCGCTGCCCCCAGCAGAGCTGCATCGGTCTGGTGGAGTCGCCGCATATCGGGCCCCCTTCAGGCTCAGCGGATCAGCAGGATCCGATCGTTCGCTGGATAGAGCCACTCCACCCCCCGCTCGGTGACGATGGCGTCGTCCTCCAATGGAATGCGCACTTTCGCCCCCCCGAATTCCTCCGCCTTCGTATAGGCGAACAGCTCGATGGAGAACATGTTGGAGGGCACGATCTCGTATTCGAGGCGGGTCGGATTGAACCAGGCGATCGAAGGGCCGATGCCGTGGCCGAGGTTGCCTACCGAGTGGCAGCCGATCGCGATGTCGGTGGTCTCCTCCATAGTGGGCTGGTTGAATTCGATCATCTGGAATCCGGCCTCGGTGAGCGCTTCGCCGAGCCGTTCGAGCATCGCTCCTGCCGTCGGCCCCGGCCTTATGGTGCGCCGGATCACTTCGCGTGCGGCGCGGCCCCGGTCGAAGGCGTTCTGGATCCCCGGTGGAGCGGCGACCTCCCCCTCCCGCAGCACATAGGCGATCCGCTTCATGTCGGTATAGAAGTTCAGATAGCCCACCCCCCAATCGATCATCAGCAGATCGCCGCGCTGGATGATCCGTTCGTTCGAGGTGGCCTCGATACCGCCGGGGCCGGTGATGTAGATGGACGGCATCCCGAACGAAGTGTCGAGTCCGTTCTCCAGCAGTTGCTGTTCGATCCACCACGCTGCATCTTCGAGCGCGGTCACTCCGGGAGTGATGACTTCGTTGGAGAAGGCGCGCTCGGCGATCTTCCTCGACCATTCGCCGGCTTCACCGAAAGCGACGATCTCGCTCGCCACCCGGCGGGAACGAAAATCGGAAATCAATTTTTCCGCAGAAACCAGCCGGTCCCGGTAGGGCTCGCCCAGGGTCTCCCGCAAGTGGAGCCAACTCGTATGGGAGAGCCCGTCCGCGGCGCCGATGCTGCGCGACATGTTGACGCCGATCGCCTGCGGGTCGCGTTCCCGCACGAATTCGGCGAGATCGACATTACCGGACACCTCGTCGTACACCCCGCACCGTTCCAGTTTGTATCCCGAGACGCCGATGGCCACCCGCTCGATCCGGTCTCCGCCGCGGTCCGTGAAGATGTAGTAACCGGTGCTGCCGATGTAGCCCCGGCCGAGGTCCTCCCAGAGCGGATCGCGGAGCCCCTCCTTCATGACCGTGATCCACATGTCCACACCGTTCCCGCGCATCGCCTCGGGCAGTACGAGATCGAATTTGTCGGCGCGGATCTGACACATGCGCTCCCAGCGAATGCGGGCCTCGGTCTTCGCCCCGGCAGCCGCCGGGAGGAGAGTCAGAGCGAGAAGGGCGCCCGCAGCCGAACGGCGATGGATGACGAAACTCATGGCTTTCCTCCCGGAATCAGCAATCTGCAGGACGATGTCACGCATGCCCTCGTCGGCTCGGCACCGGTTCTCCGGGCGGGAACACCGGTGATCTCTCCACTCCCTCCAGAAAGGCGCGAATGATCCGTCCACCGCCGAGCGGCGGAGAATCTCGGTAGGGGATTCCGCAGAGATACCGTAGGGAGTCTCAGTCGCCTCCCGGCATGTCCGAGCGGTACGGGCTTCCTTCGTTTCCGGAAACCTCACCGGCGGTCGGTTTCTCGTCCGGAAGTTCCGAGTCCTGGTCGAGGGTTTCCGGTTCGGCGAACATCTCCTCGAAGGTCGCCCGCGCCAGCTCATTGGCCGCGCGCTGCTCCTCGGTCAGCTCCTCGCTGTCGTCGGAGAGGATTTCCGCCGCTTCCTTCGGGTCGTACACCTCGATTTTGCCGGCCCGCAGCTCGGCAAGCGCGATCGCGGTCGATCGGCGGCAGCTGGTCTCGACCTTCGGCGCCGCACCGAGGATCAGTTGGCGCACCCTCTGGGCCACGGCATTCGCCTGCAGGAATTGGCTGGCATCCTCGATTTTCACGATCTTCCTCTCGCTCCCATCACCACCGGACCGGGAATCCTAGCAGCCTGTGGACGAAGTCCCCCGGCCGTCCCGGGTAGCGGGCGGCCCCCGGTCAGGGAGACCCTCTCAGTCTCCGGCGTGTTCGCGGAGCCCCGCATGGAACACCCGACCAAAGGCCGGCGATGCATCACGGGGAATCTGCTTCTGCCAACGGGGGAGCGCCGCCTCTCGGTTCGGCAAGGAGTTCGCGGAAAATGCCGAGGGATTCCGGAGCCGCCCAGTCACGGGCCCCGACGATGTGCGAGGCGAGGCGGCCGTCGCGCCGGATGATCCAGGTCTCGGGGAACTGGAAGACCTCGTAGCGTCGCGAAACCCGCTTCCCCAGATCGTGGAGAACCAGGAAACGGAGTTCGTGCTCGGCGACGAACGGAGCGATGTCTGCGTAGCGCTCGTCCACCGACACCCCGACGACGACCAGCCCCTCGTCCCCCAGGATGTCTTCGAGCCGCTGGAGCGACGGCATTTCCTCCACGCAGGGCGGACACCAGGTGGCCCAGAAATTCAGCACCACCACCCGGCCGGCGAAGCTCTCCAGCCGATGGAGGCGGTTTTCGAGATCCCGCAGTTCGAATGACGGCGCCTTCGCCCCGAGCGCCGGAGGGTCCGGTCTGCCGTGGCAACCGGGCCCGGCGAACGAGAGGAGCGCGAGGATCGCCGCAACCCACACGGGGTGCGGAACCGCACAAGCGCGTTGCGAGCCGGGAGAACGCACCGCCGCCGGTTTCCGGGATTCCTCCCGCATTCCCCCATCGGCGCCCGGACCGAAGAACAACGAGCCGTCCATCGCGTTTCGCAGTGTAACGGCGCTGCCCTCAGCAGCCTGTGTGCAAAACCGGACCACTTCATCCACAGGCGGTTACGCGAGAATACGCCGCCCCTCGATCGATGGTGGCGCTCCTCAGGCGATTCGCACTTCCCTGCGCAGTGGCAGGCGCGCTTTCTCCGGCGTTTCTCCACGGACAGGCTCCGACGGCGACGGACCGCAGGGTGGCGCACCTGGATCGAGAAGGAGCGCAATTCCTCTTCGATTACGACTTCGCGGAGGCCGAGCGGGTGTACCGGGAGCTCAGCGAGGAATTCTCCGAGCATCCTGCAGGACCCTACAACCGGGCTGCGGTCATCTGGACCCGGCTCGCCCAGCGAAGCGGAGGGATGCGCGGCTCCACCCACCGGGGCGACCGCTACTGGACGCAAACCAGAACACCGGAGCTGCGCGCCGGAGAAGAGGAGCGGTTCCGCCAGCATGTCGCCGAGGCGTTCGCCCGCGCCGACCGGGCCATCGAGCAGAATCCGAAGGATCGGGAAGCCCGCTATTACCGCGGCGCCACCGAGGCGCTGGAGTCCGGTTGGAAGATCATCGTCGAGCGTTCCTACCTCGGCGGTTTCCTCTCGATCCGGAGGGCAGTGAACCGGCACCGCCGCCTCCTCGAGGAGGATCCGAATTTCCTGGATGCGCAGGCCCTTCCCGGGGCCTACGACTACGGCCTGGCCACCTTGCCGCGAGCACTCCGGGTGATCGCTTCGCTCTTCGGAGCCACGGGTGACAAGGAACGCGGGATCGATGGAGTCCGAACCGTCGCCACTCGGGGGGTCCGGGCGCGCTGGGGGGCGCTTTGGACCCTGGCAGTGCTGCTGCAGCGCGAACAGAGGTTCGCCGAAGCGCTCACCGCCGTGAGGGAACTCCGGAAGAGGTTTCCCCGAAACCCCGACTACGCCCTCGAGGAAATGGGCCTTCTCATCGCCCAGCGAGACTTTCGCGAGGCGCGGGTCGAAGTGCGCACCTTCATGGAGCGTCGAGACGCTGGGTTCGGGAATTACCGCCTGGCGGCGGCGGGACTCCCTGAACTGCGCCTCGGGGAGGCCTATCTCTTCGAGGAGAATTGGGAAGCTGCCGAGAAGGCCTTCGGCCTCGGGCTCGCTGCTTCCCCGCTGTCGGAACTTTCGGCCATGCTGTTCTTCCGCCGCGGCAACGCCCTCGACGGAATGGGGCGCCGGTCCGACGGCCTCCGTGACTATCTACAGGTTCGCCGACTCGATGCCGACGAGGTCCTCAGCGAATGGGCCGGGCGTCTCCTGAGCACCCCCTGGCCCGAGGGTGCCCCGGAAGGAGCCGCGCCTCCGTGATCCGGAACGCGGAATGGTCCGCCCGCCACCGGGCGGGAGGTCCCGACCTACTCGGCGCTGAAGGTGAAACTCGCGTCCACGGTCGCCATCTCCGCGACGCTCACCGGCATCTCCATCTCCCCGAGACGCTCATGCCAGACGCTGACGATGTACTCCCCGGGAGGCAGATCCCCGATGCTGAAGGAGCCGTCCGGACCGCTGACCGCGAAATACGGATGGTCCAGAACGCCGGCGTAGCTGTTCATCCAGCGGTGCACATCACACTTGAAGGGCACCATGACCTCCACGGTATCGAAGGTGCGCGTGGTGCTCATGTTCTGCACCGGCTGCCCGATGTTGAATTCCCGATTGCTGACAGGCGTCGCGTGGATGTTGTGGAGCGTCATGTCGCTGTTCAGAATTTCGAGCGGCTGCCCTACCTGGAGGCCGAGCACATGAGGAACATAGACACAACCCTGCTGGTTCAGCGTCACCGGTTCGGTCGGGGTGGGGAAGCGCATCCCCTCGAGGCCGCTCTTGACATAGACGAAGGCGTTTCCGAGCCCGCCTTCCGTGTCGGTGATGACGAACTCGGTCATCACCGCGCTCTCGTGCATCCGGGCGCAATTCGGGTCGGCGGCCATCTGGATCGCATCTGCGGGCGGCGCCTCGCCGTCGAGCATGATCTTCCCGGTGATCGTGCCGGCAGTCGCCGGGTCCACCGTGGCCGCAGGCGAAGCCGCGTCCAAGTCGGAGCCTGCGTCATCGCCGCCGCCGCCGCAAGCGGCAAGCGCACCGAAAACGAAGAAAATCGAGAGCTGGAAGAGCAAACGAGGGACTCTTTGAAACATATTCCGGGGAACCTCCGTTCCGTCAGTGGTTGTGAAGCGCCCGGTGCTCGCCGATCGAACGGGTTCGGATCGCGGATCAGAGCTGGGATTCCGACGCAGAAGAGCGGATCCCCACCAGAGCGGCCGCAATTCTACGGCGGCAGGAGGGGGCCGGCAACCCGCCGCCGGAGCATGATGAAGATCGTGCTCGCCCGGATGGCGGTCCTCACGGCGATACTCGACTTCGGCGTCACCGGAGCTTTCGCCGCCCAGGAAGGGATCCCGACGCCGGGTCAGGATCCGTTCCGCATCCAGGTCCAGGTCGAAGCGGTCCACCTCGGGGTCGCAGTCAGCGACGGCCGAGGCCGCTTCGTCTCCGGCCTCAACGCGGCGGACTTCGAAGTGCGGGAAGACGGGATTCCCCAGGAACTGACCTTCTTCGCCGCCGAGGCTGCACCGCTCACCATCCTCGTGCTGCTCGACGCCTCGCTCAGTATGCGAGCGAGTCTCGACTATGTGAAGGAGGCAGCCGCTACCTTCGTGGATCGTCTCTGGGAAGGCGACCGCGCCATGATCGGTGAGTTCAACGATCGGGTGCACTTCGGAGGCGAGTTCACCGAGGACAAGTTTCGGCTCACTTCGAGCATCCTCGCTCTCAACCCTTTAGGACCCACTGCGCTCTACGACGCTTCGATCCTGTCGCTCGATCGGCTCCACTTCGCTGATGGAGACCGGAAGGCACTGCTCGTGTTCACCGACGGCGACGATTCGCGCGGTATGGGGTTCGGCAGCGAGGCGAGTGCGGGCGACGCGATCGAAGCCGCGCGGGCGACGAACGCGGTGGTCTATGCGATCGGTTTCGAAGGAAACGGAGCGCGAGTCAACAAACGGTTCTTGCGGAGTCTGGCCGAGGAAACCGGAGGGCAGGCGCTGTTTCCGGAACGGACCGGAGACCTGATCGGCAGCTTCACCCGGATCGAAGCGGACATGCACGCCCGATACCGCCTCGCTTACATCCCGAAGAACGCCGGACGGGAAGGAGAGTGGCGCCGGATCGAGGTCTCGATCCCGAATCGGCGGGATCTGACGGCTCGAACCCGGAGCGGCTATTACGCGTTTCCCGAGGAAGAGTAGTCCGGCCGATCCAGCGCCCGGCTGCCGTCCGGTCCCGTCCGCAGCCGGCGGGAGACCACCAGATAGCCCGTCACCGATCCGAACACGGCATACGGAGCCGCCAGCAGGAACAGGATCGCCCGGTTGAAACCGGCGGCGGCCTCGGGGTTCTGTTCGAGCGCAGTGCGGCACATGGAGCACTGGGCGAATCCGGAATCGACCGAGAGCAGCACTGCGGTCGCGACCGCAGTGCCGATGGTGAGGAAACGGGCGGTTCGGGAAAGCATCGAGTCCGCTGCTCGCGTCAGGTCGCGTCGCGTCAGGGGGTGGTACTGCTCGCCAGGATGTGCGTTCCATCGTAGGCGGGCAGCACGAACATGAGAATGCTGGTCACGAAGAGCCCCACCAGAATCGTGAGGATCAGGCTCATGTGCTCGAACTTCAAGTGCATGTAATAGAAGATGATGAGCGTCGCCTTGATCGCCGAGCCGAACAGAAGCAGGACGACCGCAAGAGCAGCCGGTAGAGCCGCTCCCTCGATCGCGATCATGAGCAGGGTAACGGTCAGCAGAACCGCCCACAGAATCCAGTAACCCCGGTAAGGGTGAGCCGTTTCGGTGGTCACGAGGCGTCTCCTGGTGGGTGGTGGATGGAGTGCCCGCTCACACCAGATAGAAGAGGGCGAAAACGAAGACCCAGACGAGGTCCACGAAGTGCCAATAGAGACCGGCGTTCTCCACCCCGGCCGCCGAGTACCGGCCCAGTGCCGAACGGATCGCCACCACCAGGAGCACGGTCACTCCGGTGAGAACATGAAATCCGTGGAAACCGGTGATGATGAAGAAGAACTGGCTGAAGGTGGGTGAGCCCCACGGATTCCCGTGGATCCCTCCGCCCTCGTGGATGAAGTGCGTCCATTCGTATACCTGCATCCCCAGGAATCCGAACCCGCCGAGGATGGTCAACCACAGACACAGGGTCACGGTCTTGCGCCGCTCGAGCTCCGCCGCCGCCACCGCGCACGCCATGGTGGCCGAAGAGCTGATGAGAACGAAGGTCATCGCCGCGATGTACGTCAGGCTGAAGACTTCGCTCTGTATCGGCCAATCTCCGGTCGCGATGCGCACTACCCCATAGCTGACCAGCAGGCCGGCGAACAGCAGGGCGTCGGTGACGATGAAGAACCACATCATCATCTTCTGCCAGGTCACGCCGAAGGGGCTGGCAGCGCCCCCCCAGTCGGCCTGGGCGATCGCGGTCTGGCTCATGCGTCCTCCTCTCCGGATGGGCCGCGGGCGAGCGGCGAATGACGGCGGTGCGCGACCATCAACCGAAAAAAGTCAGGATGGCCAGCAGATAGATCCACAGGCATCCTACGAAATGCCAATAGATGGCGGTCAAGGTCGGCGCATCGGAGCGTCCGGGAACCAGGCGGCCGGCGGCAGCGAGTCCGAACAGGACCAGCAGCGCCGCGACGCCGGCGAACAGATGTACTCCGTGCACGCCGGTCAACACGAAGAAGAACGAACTCTTCGGGTGGCTGCGAAGATAGACGCCTGATTCGTTCAGGGATATCCAGGCGGCGAACTGGCCGGCGAGAAAGCCGGTTCCAAGAGCTGCGGTAGCAGCACTCCACGAGCGGAACGACACGAGGCGGCCGCGCTGGAAGGCGCGGCGAGCCCTCTCGAGCGTCAGCGAACTCGCCAGGAGCAGCGCGGTGCTCAACCAGAGCACCGGAGGCAGATCGAGCGCCACCCAGTCGCCCCCTCCGCTCCGAACCAGGTAGGCCGAGGTGAAGGCTGCGAACAGCATCGTGATCCCGCCGAGCCCGACGAGCAGACCGAGACGGTTGATGTGGGACCGGTCTCCGTACGATTCCACCGCGGCACCCGCCGCGGGAGCGACCGGTGTCAGGCTCGCACTGGTCACGCCGACACGGCTCCCCTCAGGCTTCCCACTGCGGAGTGAAGTCCCGCTTCTTGCCGGGAAGGCTGTAGTCGTAGGGCCAGCGATGGGCCTCGGGGATCTCCCCCTCCCAGTTGCCGTGTCCCGGTTTCGCCGGAGTGGACCACTCGAGGCCTGCGGAATCCCAGGGATTCCCCGTGGCTTCGCGGCCCCGCCACATGCTCGCGAAGTAGTTGTAGAGGAAGAGCAACTGGCCGGCGAACAGCACGAAAGCGGCGATCGTGATGAACAGGTTCACCGGCTGGAGCGGCTGCAGATACTCGTACACATTCGGGTCGTAGATGCGCCGCATCATCCCCGAGACTCCGAGGTAGTGCATGGGGAAAAAGACCGCGTAGTAGGCGATGAAGGTGATCCAGAAATGGAGCTTGCCGAGCCGCTCGCTCAACAGCCGGCCGAACATCTTGGGATACCAGTAGTACACCGCAGCGAAAGCGCCGAAGAGGCCCGCTCCCGCCATGATGAAATGGAAGTGGCCGACCACGAAATAGGTATCGTGGAGTTGGATGTCCACCGCGTTCGTTCCGAGGAAGATGCCGGTGAGGCCGCCGGTCACGAACAGCGATACCACTCCCAGCGCAAACAGGGAAGCGCTGGTGAAACGGATCTTCGCCCGAGCGATGGTGAACAGCCAATTGAACGCTTTCACTGCCGAGGGGATCGCGATCGCGAGCGTGGTCACCACGAAAAGGCTGCCGAGGAACGGACTCATCCCGCTCACGAACATGTGGTGTCCCCAGACCAGGAAGCTCAGCGTGCCGATCGCCATGATCGCGTACACCATCGAGCGGTAACCGAAGATGGGCCGGCGGCAGAAGACCGCCAAGATGTCCGAGGTGAAACCCATCGCCGGCAGCATGATGATGTAGACCTCGGGGTGGCCGAGGAACCAGAAGAGGTGTTGCCAGAGAAGCGGGGCGCCGCCTTCGTGCGGCATCAACGTGTCGCCGATGAAGATCCCGGCAGGAAGGAAGAAACTGGTACCGAGGGAGCGGTCGAAGGTGAGCAGGATGGCCCCGGCCGCGAGCGCGGGAAAGGACAGGAGGCCCAGGATCCCGACCACGAACTGCGCCCAGGTGGTCAACGGCATCCGCATCAACCGGAGGCCTTTCGTCCTGAGGTTCAGGATCGTGACCACGAAGTTGAGACCGCCCATCGTGAACGACGCCACGAAGAAGATCATCCCGACGAGCCAGAGTGTCTGCCCGGCGGCGGACCCCGGAATGGCGCTTCGGATCGCTGAAAGGGGAGGGTAGGCGGTCCACCCCGAGGCGGCGGCGCCGCCTTCGACGAAGAACGAGATGATGATGATGACCGCCCCTGGAACCACGGTCCAGAACGACAGCATGTTCAGAAACGGAAACGCCATGTCCCGCGCGCCGATCTGCAGCGGTATCAGGAAGTTTCCGAAACCGCTGACCGGAAGCAGCGAGAGGAGGAAGAACACCATGATCGTGCCGTGCATCGTGAACAGCGACACATAGAACTCGGGAGTCATGATCCCGCCGGCCATGCCGACCGGGAACAGGTTCTCGAGGAATGGCCAGGGTTTCGATGGAAAGCCGAGCTGAAGCCGGATCAGCACCGCGAGGATTCCGCCGATGAAACCCATCGTCATGGCGAGCGTGAAGTACTGCTTGCCGATCATCTTGTGATCGAAGCTGAAGATGTACTTGCTCACGAAGCTTTGCTTGCCGCCGTGCTCCATCGCTCTTCTCCAGTCGCCTTTTCTCGTGGGTCTCTGCCGGTCCTTCGATCCTTGCGCTTGCGCCGTTCCCTACTGCCTCGCCACTACCTCGCCGCCGGGGTGGAAACGTCTCCACTCCCATCCAGCCCGCCCCCGAGGTCCGCACCGGGCGCCGGCGAGGCCGCCGGCGGCAACGGGGCGTTTTCGGTGAACCAAGCTTCGTAGTCGGCCTCTTCCATCACTTCCAGGAAAGCCCGCATCCGGTAATGGCCAAGCCCGCAAAGCTCGGCACAAGCCACCTCGTAACTGCCGACCTTGATCGGCGTGAACCATACCTCGGTCGTCATTCCCGGCACGAGATCCTGCTTGACGCGGAAGTTCGGAAGGAAGAAAGCATGCTGGACATCCTTCGACCGCAGCAGAATGCGGGCGGGGCGCCCCACCGGCAGGACCAGCTGGTTGGTGAGGACCCAGTCGTCGTCGGCCGCAGCGTCGCTCTCGTCGAGTCCGACCTGGTTGTCTATGGCGTAGAGCTGCGGATCGAACCTTCCGAACTCTCCGTCGGCACCGGGATAGTGGAAGTCCCACTGGAATTGCGCGCCGACCGCCATCACGGTGACCGCATCCTCCGGTGCCGGCGCCCTCACCCGATCCCAATAGGCGAGTCCGGTGAGGACGATGGGGACGAGGATGACCGCGGTACCGATGGTCCAGGTGAGTTCGAGCCAGCGGCTCTCATGCCAGTGACTCGATTCGGCCCCCGGCCGATCTCCCCGATAGCGATAGATCACCCATCCGAGCGCAAGCTGGAACAGCACATAGGCGACTCCGGTGATCGCCAGGATCACATAGAACAGGGTGTCCAGGTACTCCCGGTCCGACGCCAATTCGGGGACGCCGTAGCGCAGGAAATAGAACACCGAGACCAGGACGATCAACCAGATGGCGACCGCCATGGCGATGCCCTGGAGACTTCCCCGGTTCCCTCGCGCTTCATCGGCCATTCGAGTCTTCTCCTGCGAACCGCGACCGTGACTTTTCGCCGCAGCGGGGTTTCCTGACGCTCCGGATCACACGCCGCCGCCGCCGCTGCGATCCCGATTCCTTTCGGACACTTCCGAACCCGAGCATTTCCGCATCCGGACACTTCCGCATCCGGACACTTCCACATCCCGAGCGAAATCCGATGGGGGTGCCATTGCGATCAACGCTCGTAATTCATGATGTAGGAGGCGACTGCGCGCATCTGTGCCATCGGGTCGCCGTCCAGAACATCCGGAAGCGCCGTCAACCGATTCCCCTCCTGGTCTGTGGGCCAGAATTGCGGCATCTGGGTTCCCGGAGTGATCGACTGCGGATCGAGAAGCCAGTCCACGATCCAGTCGTGGGTGAGCCGTTCGCCGGAAAGGCGGAAGGACGGAGCCAGCTGGGAAGCCTCCATCGTGCCCTCGGCGGAAGCGAGATGGCAAAGCTCGCACTGCAGCTGGTCGAGCAGACTCGCCCCCAACCGCAGCTCCATCCGGTCATGGACCCGCTCCTGCTCGGCGTCGAACGGCTGGGCTCCGTCCATCGCGAGAAAGCCGGAGACCAGGGTGTTCGCCTCGCCCGGGGTGAACCCGAAGGTCGGCATCCGGACATTCATCCAGAAGCGGACCTCTTCCGGCTCTCGAAGGAAGTGGTAGAGCCAATCTGCCTGGGTCCGCTTTCCCTGGGTGTTGAGATTCGGCGGGCGCATCCCGGTGTCTTCCAGGGTTTCGTAGATCCCGCCGCCGACGCCGTCGATCAGATGACAGGCGCGGCAGTTGTAGTCGTGGATCAGGTTTCTGGCCCGTTCGGCAACCGATTCGGCCGCCGAAAGCGTCTTGACCCCTTCCAGCGGAAATTCGTCGCGTACCAGCCCGAGGACCGTTCGCACGACATGTTTCCGATCGCTGTCGGAGAAGCCGAACGAAGGCATCCGCAGTTTTTCGCCCGGGCTTTTGACTTTCCCCCGGTCGAAGCTCCGGGGAGCGGCGAGCTTCTGTTCCAGCCAGGACTGCCGGGTGTGGGAGATGTCCACATATCCGAAATCCAGCCGGGTAACCATCTTGGAGCCCCAAGTGGAGAGGTCCACCCCGATCTTCTGTGCCTCCTCGAAACCGGCGATGTCATGGCAGCCGAAGCAGCCATATCGTCGGATGAGCCGTTCGCCCGAGTAGAGGAGCTTCTCCTCCGGAGGCATCCGATCGAGCCGTTCGGTGGCCAGCGCGTCAGGAAGGCCGGTTTTCAGGAACTCGAGGGTGATGTCGTCGAGCTGCTCCGGATCCGCCGCGGGAACTTCCAGGGCGTCGAAGGCCGGAGCCTCGCGCACCATCAGCCACGAAGTGATGTCCGCCGCTTCCTGATCGGTGAGGCGCAGACTGGGCATGAAGGTCTCTTCCCAGTAGTGCCGGGGCTCCTTGATCCACTCGTAGAGGAACCCGGCTTCGAGTTTGCTCCCGATGCCGGTCAGCGCCGGACCGCGGCGCCGATAGATGCTCGCCTGTTCGTAGTCGTCCTCGTCGAGGAGATGGCAGCCCTGGCAGCCGATCTCGTTCACCAGATCTTCGCCGCGGGAAGGATTGCCCCGAGGCGGCGGCGCGTAGGAGGACTCACTCGCGGCGCTATCGAAGATGTACTCGACGATGGCCGCGATCTCGGTGTCGTTCCGACGCTTCTGCGCCGCATCGGGATTGTTTTCGAGGTTCCAGAAGCGCGGCATCCAGGTCGAGGGCCGAAAGGCCTGGGGGTCGCGCACCCAACGCGCCACGAAGTCCCGGTCCGTCTTGGCAGGGATCCGTTTCAGGGAGGGCCCGCGCTTCCGCGCGTCTT
This sequence comes from Vicinamibacteria bacterium, assembly GCA_963422395.1. GTDB lineage: Bacteria > Acidobacteriota > Vicinamibacteria > Marinacidobacterales > Marinacidobacteraceae. The sequence goes on from OY729431.1 coordinate 2,758,848, forward strand.
CGTAACCGGTGGTGTTGTGGCATCCCCAGCACCCGGCGAGTTCGAAAGTCAGTCGGCTCTGGTTCAGGTCCACCGCCTGCGGAAGGAATACCTGGTCGCGGTGACACTTGACACAGCCGGCTTCCGTCAGGCCTGCCTGGTACATCGGGCTGTCCCAGTAATGGTCTTCCTTCCAGCCGTACCTCCGGACCCACTCGTGCTCTTCCTCCTCCGTTTCGGGCGTGTGGGTAGCGCCGCTGAAGGTCAGTTTGCGGCCCCGCCCCAGATGGCAGGAGGTGCATCCGAAGTCATCCAGCGGATGTGCGGACTCGCGGCTCACATAGGTTTCGAGCTCCGGGTGCGCGGTGAATGGCTGCGGAGCGTCCGCGTACTCCGGATCGTCGATTCCGAGGTGACAACTCTGGCATCGGTCGATTCGAGGAACCTGGGCGAAGTTGAGTTCCTCGGTCACATTGCGGACGAGGACCTGCCGCACCTCGATGGACGGATCGATGAAATCCACGAGCGGAAGATTGCGGAAAGTATTCGGAAAGTTCTCGGCGAGGGTGTCCAGTTTGCGGCGGGCGAGCGTCACCGACTGGGTGAGCCGTTCGCGTTCGGCGGTCAGCTCACTGACGCTCGATCGGAGCTCCCGCATTTCGGAACGCTTGGCGGCCAGGTCGTAGTCGAGCGAGACCCGCAGGTCGCGAGCTTCGAAGAAGCTCGCCTCGAGAGCGGTGAATTCCTCGTCGCTCACCGCCCGCCCGAGGGGCGTCCCGCGCTCGCGCGTCTCCTCGTAGTAGAACTTGTCGGAGTCGTACACCGCCTTGATCTCGCGCTCCCGGATGTCCGCCAACGCGCGGCGCTCGTCGATAGCCGCGATCTCGGCTTCCACGCCATCGAGCAGACCCTGTTCGGCCGCCAGGGCGTTCTCGGCTTCCTGGAGTTCCGACTCGACTCTCTGAAGGTCCGCCTGATCGATGGTCTGCCGGGCCTCCTGCATCTGCCGGGCGGCGAGCTCGCGTTCCATCTGGAAGAACTGGCGCTGATACCCCTTCCACTCCCTGGAATAGTCTGCCCAGATCATCCAGAGCGCCGAACCGAGCAGAAGGATGCTCGAAACGGCGAAGATGAGATTCAGCCGCCCGATGTCGTGGGCGTGGCCGGGTGCGACTTTGGACAAGGGGGTTTTCTTTTCGGCTCGAACGGCGAGGTATTCGTCGGAGTGTCTGGGTCCGGGAGGTCAGATATTGAAGAAGATCTCCGGAAAGGCGACGATGTACTTCAGATTGAAAGCCCACCGCAGATACATCTTGATCGGCAAGCTCATCATCATCAGGAACAGGCTGACCCCCACGAAATACCGTGGCGCGCCCATCTTCTCATAGTAGTGGTGCAGACTCAGCCATCGGAGCCCGGCAGGGAACCGGGCCTTCGGCCAGGCCATGATCAACGGCAGGGCGAACAGATAGAAACCCACCATCAGGATGCCCAGCCACTCGCGGAGCAACGCGGCGAAGAATCCACCCGAAGGCAGCGGTCGTCCGAGCATCTTCACCCAGAAGAAGTCGGAGATGTTCACATTCAGGAGCGGCTCCACCCGGTGCACATCCCAGTACTCATAAGGGCCGAAGAAATTCCAGTTCGGCCCTCTCAGGAAGGTGCCCGAGATCACCAGCAGACACCAGAGGATCAGGAAGCCGAAGAGGAAGATCACGATCTCCGCCTTTCGCTCCCTGAAGGTGAAGTAGCCGTTTCCCTTCGGATTCGTATCGATGAAGGGGATGGCGATCAACCCCACGATGATGAGAGTCGGAAAGACGACCCCCGCAAGCCAGGGGTCGAAATAGACGAGCATCTCCTGTAGTCCCAGGAAGTACCAGGGCGCTTTCGAGGGATTCGGGGAGTCCGCCGGGTTCGCCGGCTGCTCGAGCGGGGCCGCCGCCAGGATGGACCAGACGACGAGAACGACACTGAGCAGCACCATCGCCAGCATCTCGGTATAGACCAGATCGGGCCATACCCAGACCTTCTCCGATTCTTTCTTCTCCAGAACCTCTTCTTCGGCTTCGGTTCGCCGGTCGTTCTCGACTGCCTGGTGCATCGCATACCAGGTGAAGAAGAACACCAGGAAGATCACCCCGGTGATCGGAATATTGTCTGCCTTGGCGACGATCAGGAAGAAATCGGGGTTCCACATGCTCGCCACATAGAAGGCAGCGAGCAGCGCGAAGAAGACTTTCGCGGAGGTCTTGCTCCAGACTTTCGTGAACCGGAAGGCGAGCAGAAGGCCGACCGTGGAAATCGTGAAGAGGACTGTGGGCCCCGAGGCCCAGTTCACGAGGTCCTGAAAAACGGCGATCATTCCCTAGCAACTGTCGGAAGTCGTCATCCTGCGGGCTCCGGGCGGGCCTATAGCGGCCCGGAAATCCCCCCGTCCTTGCGGACCCGCCAGAAATGGACCGCCATGAGGAACGCCGCGATCAACGGCAGCCCCACGCAATGGAGCACATAGAACCGGAGCAGGGTCGGCTGACCCACCGACCGCGCCCCGAGGAGGGCGAAACGAGCGTCGTTCCCGGAATTGATGAGGTTGATGTCGCCGAGCGTCAGCGACGCGGAAAGCGGCCCCTCGGTGCCGAGCAGCGGCGTCGCTCGCGCCATGTTGGAACCCACCGTGATCGCCCAGATCGCCAGCTGATCCCAGGGGAGCAGATAGCCGGTGAACGAAAGCAGGAGAGTCAGGACCAGCAGGACGACGCCGATACCCCAGTTGAACTCTCGGGGCGGTTTGTAGGAGCCGGTCATGAACACGCGCAGCATGTGGAGCCACACCGTGATCACCATCGCGTGCGCTCCCCAGCGATGGAGTTCACGCATGATGCCGAGCGGAACATGCTCCTGGAGGTCCACGATGTCGGCATAGGCGTACTCCACCGTGGGCCGGTAATAGAACATCAGCAGCAGCCCGGTGAAGGTGAGCGCCAGGAACAGGAAGAAGGTGATTCCCCCCATGCACCAGGTGTAGCGGAGCTTGATCCCCGCCTTCCGCGATTTGACCGGGTGCAAGTGCAAGAACACATTGCTCATCATCACCAGCGCCCGGTTCCGGTTGCTGACCGGCTTGCCGTGACGGAAGATGGACGACCAGATCTGCGAGTCGGTCGCCTCCTTCCACGCGCCGCGAAGGGGCCCCAGGATGCGGTTCAGCACGGCGCCCCTCTCCGGATCAGGTCAGGGCGAGGAAGGACGCCGGATCCTCCCACTGGCTGGCTTCGAACTTGAAGAGCCGCGATTTGTCGATGAGGAGCTGCCCGTCGTCGGCCAGGCTCACCCCGACCCGCTCCAGGGGCCGCGGCGCCGGACCCTCGAAGTTGATCCCGGTGGCGTAGAAGCCGCTGCCGTGGCAGGGGCATTTGAATTTGCTCTCCGCCTCCAACCAGTTCGGAGTGCACCCCAAATGGGTGCAGATCGTGGACAGGGCGTAGATCTTCTCCTCATCCCGAACGATCCACACCTGGTACCGCTCCTTGAAACGGGTGTCCACCACCCCGATCGAGAAATCGTCGGGGAAACCGGCCTTGAATGTGGACGGCGGCTCGGTCAGCACATTCGGGAAGAGGAACCGCCCCACCGCAGTCAGCCCCATCGCCATCGCAGCGGTGAAGACGCTCCAGCCGACGATCAGGAAGGGGAACTCGCGGCGGCTGACCTGCTTCGCACCGGTTTTCTTCGGAGCTGCCCTTTTCGCGCCGGCGATCTTCGGGCCGACAGGAGTCCGTTCGGTTGGCGTCCGTTTGGCCGGCGCCGCACCGGACGAACCGGACGAACCGGACGCCGCGGGCGGGCGTTCCGGATTCTCGGACATTTTCTACGAGGGGAGGTCGGGCTCGGGGAGGGCGGCGATTCTAACGGAACGAGTCCGAAAAACGGCGGCGGAATCGGCTTTGGACGACTTTTTCGGCGGGAGCGGCAGGCAGCAGGATTTCCTCAGGGATCCCTCGAGGGCCCTCCCCGGCCGCCGTCTTCGATGGCCGAGAGGGCCGCCTGGCGCACCCGGAGGTCCGGATCGCCAGCGGCCAACCCTCGAAGCGCGGCTTGGACCACCGGACTGTCGAGCACTCCGGCAGCCTGAACCGCGGTCAGACGCGCCAGCGCGCGCTCGTTCTCCAGCATGTCGGGCGCCCGCGCCCAGTAGCCGGATTCCATCATTCCGAGCAACCGCTCGGCCGCGGCCTGATCACCGATCCGAGCAAGGGCGACGACCGCATTCACCGAGACATCGAGGACCGGATCCTCGACCGCCCGGCGGAGCGCAGCGGAGGCAGAGGGATCCCCGAGCGCCCCGAGTCCATAGACCGCCATGGTGCGCAGACCGGCGTCCTCCGCACTGCTGGCCTCGACGAGCGCGGACACCGCCCGCGGGCCGCCGATTGCGCCCAGCGCCCAGGCCGCATAGACGCGGACCGTCTCGTCCGGGTCACCGAGCGCCGGCGCGAGCACTTCGACCGCGGCCGGTTCGGCCAGGGTTCCGAGCGCCAGCGCCAGGTATTGGCGCACCCAGGGATCCGTGGGCGAGATGGCCTCTTGGAAGGCCAGGATCAGATCCGGGCCGAGTGCCGCGAATTCCCCCGGCTCACCGTGCTGGATGCGGTTTGCGAGTTCGAAAGCCGCCTGCCGCTTTTCCCGGTGTCCTCCGGCTCGAATGCGCTGCAGATAGTCGCTGGCCGTCGTGTCGTCGGCAACGAGCCAGGTGAACCCGAGGAAGATGCCGACGCCCAGTGCCACGACCAGCATCGGGATGACGAAGAACTGCAGGAGCGTCCGGCCGAACGAGACCTGTCCGGGATCGGAAACGGGCGAAGAGTCCGGGGGCACGGGGGAGGTTTTCGAAGAGCGGATTCCTACAACCGCTCCAGCTGCGCCATCGCCCGCTGATCTCGGACGATCCCCTCGAAGGTCGGAACATCCACGGTCTGGAGCGGATCGGTGTAGGCGGTGTCCGGGTGAGTATGTACCTCGATCAGCAACCCCGAAGCGCCGGCTCCCAGGGCGGCGCGCGCCAGCGGGCGGACGCGGTCGCGCTCGGCCACCGCGCGGGACGGGTCCACCAGCACCGGCAGATGGGATATGCGCCGCACTACCGGGACCACATGGAGGTCGAGCAGGGTCCGGCGTTGTCCCCCGGTGCGTATTCCGCGTTCGCAGAGGATCACTTCCCGCTTTCCGCGGGCCAGCAGGGACTCCGCCGCCATGAGCCATTCCTCGATGGTCGCCGACCGCCCCCGCTCCAGAACGACGGGAACCGGCAGGGATGCCGCTACCTCGAGCAGCGGTTCGTTCTCCATGTGCCGGGCGGCGATCTGGACGACATCCACATGCTCCGCGACCCGCTCGGCGGACCTCGGATCCACGATCTCGGAGACGACCGGAAGCCCGGTCTCGGCCCGCACCCGGTCCAGCGTGTGGAGTCCCTCGTCGCCGAGACCGGCGAAATGGTAGGGGCCGACCCTTTCGGACCACAGCCGGGCGCGGAACAGGTCCGCCCCGGCGGCCTGGACCGCCCGGGCGATCTCCAGGGTGCGCGCTTCGGTCTCGACGCTGCCCGGGCCAGCGATGAGCACGGGGGCCGACCCTCCCACCGCGGCGCCGCGGACCGGGACCACGCTGTCGTTCGGATGGACCTCGCGGCTGACCAGCTTGAAAGGCTTGGTGACCGGAATACAACGGACCACTCCCGGCAGCCGTGAAAGGAACGAATCATCCACCGGGCCGCGGTTGCCGGTCACGCAGATCGCGGTCCGATCGGCGCCCGGAACCCGAAGCGGGGTGAACCCCATGGTTCGGATCGCCCCCTCGACCCGAAGGCACTGCTCCTCGGTCGGTCCGGGGGTCATGATGACGAGCACGGCGCCGGGTCTCCCTATTCGTTCCCCGCCAGGTTCCGTACGGCAGCTCCGTAGCGGGAGATCAGATCGGCCGCGTCACCCGCGGTGCGGAAGGCGCGCTCGACGAGGCGGGCCAGATGGCTCCCGACGACCGCGATCCGGGCGCCGGCCTCGAAGGCACGGACGAGCTGCTCTCGCTGGGAAAGACCGAACCCCAGGCAGATCGGCGTTTCGACACTTCCGGCAACGGCCTGCACCCGGTGCAGCATGGCAGCGAAACCGTGGCCGCGCACCCCGGTAACCCCCTGAAACCCTGCGAGGTACAGAAAACAGGAGGCACTCGCCAGACGGAGCAGACGAGACTCGGGGGTCAGCGGACCCGCCAGTTGTACCTGGCCGAGATCCGCCTGACGGCAGGCTCGGCGGAGCGGAGCTGATTCCTCCAGCGGGATGTCCGGCACCAGAAGCGAAGAGGCCCCGCAGTGAGCGGCTTCGGCGGCGAAGCCCTCGTACCCCCATCGGTGCACGAGATTGCCGTACACGAGGAGATTGAGCGGCGTGTCCGGACACGCATCCCGAATTCTGGCGAGCGTTCGAAAGGCGGATCGTGTCGAGGCGCCCCCCTCGAGCGCCCGCTGCTGGGATGCCTGGATGGCTGGGCCGTCGGCAACCGGATCGCTGTAGGGAAATCCGATTTCCAGCATTCCGGCTCCGGCGGAGACGGCGGCCTCGGCGAGCTGCAGCGTGAGTTCGAGCGTCGGGTCTCCGAGGACGAGGAACGGAGAAACCGACCGTCCGCGGGCCAAGGTGGCGTGAAGGGCCTGCAGACTCACCGTTTCCCCCCGACAACGGGACGGTCGAGCGAGAAGTAGATCGGCAGGTCCTTGTCGCCGCGCCCGCAAAGGTTCAACAACACTCGGGTCCCTTCCGCGATCTCTCCCGTCCGCCGGGCACGCAGGACGAACGCCAGAGCGTGCGCCGGTTCGAGGGCCGGCACGATCCCCTCCGTCGCCGAGAGAACTTCGAACGCGTCGAGAGCCTCCTCGTCGGTAGCCGCCACATAGCGGGCGCGGCCGGTCTCCTGCAGATGCGCGTGCTCCGGGCCCACTCCGGGATAGTCGAGGCCGGCAGCGATGCTGTGCGGTTCGCGGATCTGCCCCTCGTCGTCCTGAAGCACCATGGTGCGCGCCCCGTGCAGCAGGCCGGGGCTGCCGCGGACCAAGGTCGCTCCATGCTGTCCACTGTCGAGGCCGGCGCCGCCGGGTTCGACTCCGAAGAGAAGAACCGATCCATGCGGGACGAAGGCGTGGAAGATGCCGATGGCATTGCTTCCTCCTCCGACGCAGGCCACGACCGCATCCGGCAAGCCGCCGAATGTGCGGCGCCACTGCTGCTTGGCCTCCCGGCCGATGATGGCGTGGAAGCCGCGGACCAGGCGCGGAAACGGGTGCGGTCCGGCAGCCGTTCCCAGCAGGTAGTGCGTGGATGCGAGGCTCCGGGTCCAATCGCGGAGTGCCTCGTTGATCGCGTCCTTGAGGGTGCGGGCGCCCGTTGTCACCGGGATCACTTCGGCGCCGCAAAGTTCCATCCGCTTCACATTGAGGGCCTGGCGCTCCATGTCCTTTTCCCCCATGTAGATCACCGCCTCCATCCCGAACCGGGCAGCGATCATCGCGGTCGCCGTACCGTGCTGCCCGGCGCCGGTCTCGGCGATCAGCCGGGTCTTGCCCATGAAACGGGCGAGCAGGGCCTGCCCCAGGACATTGTTGGCCTTATGCGCCCCGCCGTGCAGCAGGTCCTCCCGCTTGAAGACGACTTCGAGCCCCGCACGCTCCGAGAACCGAGGCGCCCGGGTGATCGGAGTGGGACGTCCGACCCATTCGCGGGCTTCCCGGTCGAGCTCCCGCCGAAAGTCGGCGTTTCCGACGATCTCCCGTCGGGCCGTCTCGAGTTCTTCGAGGGCCGGAGTCAACAGTTCGGGGGCGAAACGACCGCCGAAGGAACCGAAGGCGCCGAGGCGCGGCCGAGGGGCGCGGATCATGCGGCAGCGCCGACTCCGAGGTTCTCGAAAAACCACCGCAGCCGTTCGGGGTCCTTGATCCCGGGCGCGGACTCGATCCCGCTCGAAACATCCACCCCCCAAGGCTGGTGCGGGAGCAGGGATCCGATGTTCTCGGGGCGGAGCCCGCCGGCGATGAACGCCCGGGGAGGGGCTTTCTCGCCCAGGATGCGCCAATCGAAAGAGCGGCCGCTGCCGCCGCCCCCCACATCGAAGACCAGCGGGCCTTCCGGCTCCCGCGGAGCCACGAAACGAGGCAGCCGGGCGGCAGCCTCCGGAACGGGCACCACCCGGTGGACGATCAATCCCGCGGCTCGCAGGGCGTGGACGCCGGAATCGGCCAGTCCGTGAGGCTGCACCCGCACCACCCCGAGCGCGGCGGCATCGGCGGCGACCTCGGCGCGGCGGCGGCGTCCGGTGGCCAGCACCGGCCGCACTGCCGGATCCACCTCCCGGGCGGCGGCGATGACCCGGCGAGCTTCCTCGATCGTCGCCGACCGGGGCGAATCGGGCGCCCGCACGATCCCGATCCAGCGGGCTCCGAGGCTCACCGCGAGCCGGGCGTCCTCGGGGCGGCGAAGGCCGCAGATCTTGACTTCCACGCCCGGCTCTCAACCGCCCCCGGAGAGTCCAGCGGCGGTCCGCAGGAAGTGCGACGGATCGGCAGCCCGCAGGAGCGCCGTCCCGATCAGCACCGCGTCGGCGCGGCCGCGCACCTCCGAAAGGTGCCCCGGTTCGAGATAGCCGCTCTCCGCGACCACGATCCGGTCCCTGGGGATGTGTGGAAGAAGGTCGACCGCCCGGCGCCGGTCGGTGCGAAGGGTGTCGAGGTCCCGATTGTTGATCCCGAGGATCGCATCCTCGAGCCGGAGCGCCCGCTCGATCTCCGAATCGTCGTGAACCTCGATCAGCGGGTCGAGCCCCAGACCGGCGGCTTCGGCGGAAAGCCCGCGCAGCTTCACGTCGCCGAGGCAGCGGGCGATGAGCAGAACCGCAGAGGCCCCGGCGGACCATCCAGCCCGGACCTGCGCCGGACTCACCACGAAATCCTTCATCAGGACGGGCAGGCCGGCGGCGCGGGAGGCACGAGTCAGATCCTCGAGGGAGCCCCCGAACCCGTACGGATCGGTCAGCACGGAAAGCGCAACCGCGCCGGCGTCCCGGTAAGCGAGAGCCCGGTCTCCCGGATCCGCTTCCGAAAGCGCCCCTGCGCTGGGGCTCCGACGCTTGAACTCGGCGATCACCGAGAGGGTCTTCCGGCCGCGGATCGCGTCCCGGAACGAAGGCGCCGGAACAGCGGGCGGCGGGAACGACCGGGACTCGAGGCGCGCCGCGCGCTGTTCCGCCTTGCCCACGAGTACGGGGAGCACGCCTCCGCTCATGGCCGGCTATCCAGCCCGGATCGCTTCGCGACCCATCCACACCTTCCCCGCAGGAAGGGGGAATCCTCTCCCCGGCGCCCCATATCGGCATGCCTGCCGGCACCGATGTTCGCCGTACGCCGCGCCGCTTCCCGGCATTGCATGACTTCTCCCACCGGGTGCTACCCGGTGATCCGCATACTCGTCTCGATGTAGCGGTCGAGCGACCGGAGCGCGCGTCCGGATTCGAGAATCTCACCGGCGGTCCGGATCCCGGAGTCGAGATCCCGAGCGAGCCCGGCCACGGTCAAGGCCGCGCCTGCGTTCGCCGCGACCACATCCCGCTTCGGACCTTCCGCCCCACCCGAGAGCACCGCCCTGAGGATCGCCGCATTTTCACTCGTGGCGCCGCCGGCGAGCTCAGAGATCGGAGCCGGTTGCAGGCCGAAATCCGAAGCGCGGATTTCTACCGGACTCACCTGGCCGCCGGCGAGGCGGTGCCCGCGGGTGGGAGCATGGAGGCCGATCTCATCGAGCCCGTCGCAATGCACGACCAGCGCGCCCGTCGAACCCAGTTCACCGAGCGCGGCGGCGACCGTCTCGGTGAGCGACGGGTCGTAAACGCCGATCAATTGGCGGTCGGCGAGTGCCGGGTTGGCGAGCGGACCGAGAACATTGAACAGCGTGCGGATACCGAGCGCGCGCCGGGCCGGGCCCACATGGGCCATCGCCGGATGGAAGGCCGGAGCGAAGAGGAACACGAATCCGGTCGCGTCGAGGATCCGGGCGGCCTGAGCCGGCTCGAGGTGGAGCTGGGCACCGCAAGCCTCGAGCACATCGGCGCTGCCGGTGATCGAGGAGACGCTGCGGTTGCCGTGTTTGGCCACCGCACCGCCGGCTGCCGCGACCACGAGCGCCGTCGCCGTGGAGATGTTGAACGTGCCGCTGCGGTCTCCGCCGGTCCCGCAGGTATCCACCAGCGGACGAACCTGAGAGACGACTGCCTTCCGGTGGCTGCGCATGGCCCGGGCGCAGGCAGCGAGAGTCGGGGCATCGGGTTCGCTGACCCGGAGGGCAACGAGCAGCCCGGCGGTCTGGGCCACATCGCTTTCTCCGGCGAGAATGCGGTGCAAGGCGGTTTCGAGCGCGCCGGAGTCCGCCGATTCGCCGGCGAGCAGAGTTTCGAGAAGCGGGGCGATCAAGAGCCTTCTCCTTCCTGATAGAGGGAACGGCGGTTCGACGGATCAACAGTCTGTGGAGGAGGTAGCGCGAGCTCAGCGAGCGGTCCGGTTTCTCCCGGTGGAGGCGCGCGGCGGACGAGGCGCGATTCGGGAACCGTCGGCACCCCGCGGCGCCGCGCGCTCTTCACGAGGAACAAGGAATGGCTCCGGAGGCGCCCCGGAAACGAGCCGCCTCCCGCCGGGAATCGGGGAATGACTTCAGGGAAGGACGGGCGAGTCGGAACTTGCTGCGCGAGACGAGCCTGGCCTGCTTCGAAATCGCCATCGCCAGAACGAGTGCCCAGGGCGCGGGGACTCGCAACGCATCGTGATCAGCAGGGCATTGTACCCGCGCCGCTTCAACAGCCCGGGAAGGCGCCCTAGCAGCCTGCGCCGCAGAAACGGGGCGGGCCATATGGTGGTGGCGACGAGCGGACGGTCGGGCTGCTCGAGAGTTCGGACCGGGGGGCGACACGGTTGCTTGGCATATAACTCATTGTATATCATACACTTACGGAATCCCGAGGCACCGGACGATCTGCGAGGTGCAATCGGCGTTCGTCGACTCGCGGCTGAACAACCTACCGCAAGGTCACAGCTAACACCCATTCGGCTTGTTACCATCCGGGGCCTTCGCAAGCTCCGGGCCTCTCGGATCTGGATTTCGGCACGCCCCGTCAGTCCTCGCAGGGTGTTTCCAGAGTTCGCCAGCCGGGCCCCGAAGCGAAACTGCCTGATGGATTCGCCTCTCCGGTTCTCCGGGTCGCAGGTCCAGCGCGCCCGCCCCTCGAACCGGCGATGGTGGGCGGGCGGACCGATACTCGCGTCGGCGTTCGCCGCCTGCGGCCTCCCCGAGCCGCTGCCGGACGATCGCGGCCTCGAAGTCTCGGGAGGAGTCGTGGAGCTCGACATCGCCGGAATCCACGCCGGGCTCGCGAGCGGAGCCTTCACCTGCCTGGAATTGGTCGAGGCATACCTGGCGCGGATCGAGGCATACGACCGACAAGGGCCGGCACTCCACGCGATCGTGACCGTGAATCCGAAGGCGGCGGCGCGCGCCCGGGAAGCCGATGCGCGCATCGACAGCGCGGGGCTGACTTCGCCGCGGCCGCTCGAATGCGTACCCATGATCGTGAAGGACAACTACGACACCGCAGACCTGCCAACGACCGCCGGGTCGGGCTCCCTCCGCGATTCCATGCCGCCTGACGATGCGTTCCAGGTCCGGAAAATCCGCGAAGCGGGAGCGATCGTACTGGCCAAAGCGAACATGGCGGAGTTCGCCTTCAGTCCGTACGAAACACTCGGCTCGATCGTCCCGGGACACACCAGGAACCCCTATGACCCGTACCGGGTACCTGCCGGATCCTCGGGCGGCACCGCCGCGGCGGTGGCGGCCAGTTTCGGCGCCGTCGGACTCGGCACCGACACCGGCAACTCGATCCGGGGGCCGTCGTCCCACACCGCGCTCTTCGGGATCCGGTCCACGATGGGGCTCACCAGCCGTGACGGGATCGTTCCCCTGAATCTCTTCCGGGACATCGGTGGACCGATGGCCCGCACCGTGGAAGACGCCGTTCGGGTCTTCGATGTGATCGCCGGCCCGGACCCGGCGGATACCGCGACCCTGGGCACCGCCCGCGAATCCGGATATCTCGCGTATCTGGACGATGCCCCGCTCCCCGAGTTTCGAATCGGCGTCGTCCGCCAGCTCGTGGACCCTCAGGACACCGAAGGCGAAATCGGGGGGCTCTTCGATGCCGCCGTCGCCGATCTCGAGGCGCTGGGGGCACAGATCGTGGATCCGGTCGCCATCGAGGGCCTCGAACTCGAGGGATCGCTGTGGTGCAACCCGTTCCGCAGCCAGCTGGACGCCTACCTCGAATCCCTCGGCCTTGACGCTCCGGTCGAATCCCTCGCAGCAATCGTCGAAAGCGGCGACTTCCACCCCTCGATCGCCGGCAGGCTCGAAACCGCCCTGGAAGTCGAAGGCTCTCCCGAAGAGGAATGCGCGGCGGCGAACCGGAGGGCTCGCGCGCTGCGGGAGGAAGTCCGCGGCCTCTACCGGGAACTCGAGCTGGACGCCCTCGTCTATCCGACCTGGACCCATCCCCCCCGGCTGCTCGGAGACCTGACTTCTCCCGACGGAAACAACTCCCACCGGCTGTCGCCTCCCACGGGACTGCCGGCCGTCACCGTCCCCATGGGTTTCGACGGAGCAGGGCTTCCCGCCGGCCTCCAGCTCCTCGGCGACGCATTCCGCGAGGGAACGCTGTTCCGGATTTCCTACGCTTACGAACAGCGGACCAGGCATCGACAGGCTCCGTCAGGGACGCCCGAGCTGCCGCGCTGACCATCGTCTAGACTCCCGCGCTGGTTTTTCCATCCGTCGTGCCCATCTACGAATACCGTTGCCGCGATTGCGAACGAGTGTTCGAGGCGCTCCAGCGCGTCGCCGAAGATCCGCTCGAAACCTGCCGCCACTGCGGCGGCTCCGCGAAGCGGATCGTCTCCAGCCCCGCGATCCATTTCGTGGGGAGCGGTTGGTATGTGAACGACTATGCGAAGAAGGGAGCCCAGTCGGAGGGCTCCGAAAAGGACGGGTCCGCCCCGCGGCAGACCCCGAGCAGCGAATCCGAAACGAAGCGCGACGCCGGGAAGACCACCGACAGCGGCAAGGCAGCGGCGGACGCCGCCAAGCCCTCCGCGGCCGGTGATGCACGGGCCAGATCTCCGTCCTGACCGAAGGTTCTGCATGCCCGGCATCCGGGCGGCGGGGGCTCTCCGTCGGAGTCCGCTCCTCCCAGCCTTTCTCCCGGTCCTCCTCTTCCTCCCGGCCGGAAAGGCCGCCGGACAGCCCGATCAGAACGCCGCCGCGCAGCAGTGCGAAGCGTCCGTCCAGGCTTCCGACTGGGACGAAGCCGTCACCCGATGCGAAGCGGCGATCCGCGCGAATCCAGATTCGTTCGGCATCCACTACTTCCTGGGCTTCGCCCATGAGGGGCGCAGCTCCTGGGCTGCTTCCGCAGCGGCTTTCGAGGCCTTCCTCGCCGCTGCGGAAGCCAGCGCCGACGGGAGATCGCGGATGGGCACGGAAATCGCCTTCGCGGCGCGGAGCGCCGGCATCGCGCACTTTCGGGCCGGGAACCGAGAACGCGCCCTGCCGCTTCTGCAGCGGGCCGCGGCGGCCGATCCCGAGGATCCCGAAGTGTCGTTCTGGCTGGGCATGAACCTCTTGGACGAAGGCGATCCGAACGGGGCCGAAGCCGCTCTTTCCGTGGTGGTCCGGGAGGCGCCGCACATCGCGCAAGCTCACTTCTTCCTCGCCCGCATCCGCTTCGACGCCGAGGACTACTCCGAGGCGCGCACCCGGCTCGCCGCCTACCTCGCCGCCGACCCGGAGGGGCCGTTTCGGACCGAAGCGCACTGGATGGCCGGCTCCATCGCCCTGCGGACTTCCGGGGCTGAAGAAGAGGAGACCGCAATCCGGGAAGAAGCGATGAGCCACTTCGCCGCCCTCCTCGAAGCCGAGCCCGACGGTCCTCGAGCCGCGGTCGCCCACTACTTCCTCGGGACCGTCGCAGCGGACCGCGAGGAATGCGAGACCGCACGCCTCCACTACGAACGGTTTCTCGAGATCGCGCCGAACCACGAGCGGGCGCGAGCCGTGGAGTCGTACCTCGAAGGAGGTCTCGACGACTGCCGCATTCGGGGGGAATCGCGCTTTCGCGGCTGTGCTAGTTTCCGCACTCCGTCCGCGCCGCGGTGGCGAACCGCGCGCATCCGCACCCCGGAGCATCCGGCCGCCCGGCAAGGAGACCCGTTGCCATGAAGACCCGATTCCTCACTCCGCTGATATTGGCCGGTGCCGCTCTCTTCGCCGGTCGAGCCGCGGCGGCTCAGGATGTGGATCCGCAGGCCGCGCTCGCCTGCAGCCAGGCAGTGGACGGCCAGGATTGGGACCAGGTGATGAGCGCTTGCCCGGCGGTCCTCGCCCAACTACCCGAGGACCACCCGTACTATGCGAGCTGGACCCAATCGGTGAACTACGCCTACGGGCTCGCATGCCCCGGAGCCGGCGAGGCGGAGCAGTGGGACCAGGTGATCGCGACTTGCGAACCGGCGCTGCAGGCCAACGAAGACGCTTTCATCTTCAATTACTTCCTGGGCCGTGCCTATGCCGCCAAGCAGGATTGGACGCGCGCGGCGGTCAACTTCTCTTCGTTCCTGAATGGGGTACAGGGGAATTCCGAAGCTGCTGCCCAGCTGTCGGACCAGGTGGCCTTCGCCCAGCGGGTCGGCGGCATCGCCTACGCCCGCGCGAACGCTGTCCAGGATGCCATTCCGCTCCTGCAAGCGGCCGCAGCGGCCGACCCGAAGGATGTCGAAGTGCAGTTCCGCCTCGGGCGCGCACTCCTGGCAACCGGTGAGGAAGCAGGCGCCGAACGGGCGCTCTCGGCCTATATCGAGGAAGCTCCCAACCCGGCCCCCGGAATCGTGTTCCTGGCCGGCCAACTCAGCTACAACGCCGGCGACTACGCCAAGGCCGACGAACGGCTGAGCGCTTTCCTCGCCGCCGAACCGAACGGCAGGGGCGCCCCGGAAGCCCATTACATGCTGGCGCTAGCCCTCCAGGGTTCCGATGAAGATCGCGCCATCACCCACTATCAGGGTTTTCTCGGCGGTGTGGGCCCGGAGGATCCCCGGGTACCGGACGCGAGCTTCGCGCTGGGAACGATCTTCTTCAACAAGGACGATTGTTCGAGCGCCGAGCCGCACTACAACCGCTTCCTGGAACTCGCGCCGGACCACCAGAACGCGGCCCAGGTGACGGAGATCCTGGCGGCGATCGCGGAGAGCGGCTGTCAGGGCAACTGACACCCTCCGTTCCCGGAAGACCCTTCCCGCGGGTCCGCCGGAGATCCGGCACTTTCCAGAATCTCCCATCGCAATTGCCCAGCCGGCTCCTCTGGGGGGAGCACTTGCCCACCTCGATTTCGGGCGGCGGGGCGCGGGCATCGGCGGCTCTGGCCAGCCGCTTTCCCGTTATGCTAGGCTGTTTCGTTCCACCAGTGGGGACTGGGTCCGACGGAGCGCGCCGAGCCGCAGCCGCGGGTGGTCCCCAACCCCACCGAGGAGAGTTCTCCCATGCCAGCGCTGATCTTCCCTGGAGTCGTTCTCGTGCTTGCCGCGACGGCAAGCGGATTCGCGTTCGAAGCCCGTTCACCAGCAGGACTGCCGCACCCCGGGCTGCTCCTCGCCCAGGAGCAGGACGAAGCCTGCGAGGCGGCCATCGAAAGCCAAGTCTGGGAGGATGTCGTCGAGTTCTGTGAACCGCTGCTCCTCGACGAGAGTCATCCGGACTGGGATTTCTTCAAGGAGAACGTGGACTACGCCCACCAGACCATCGCCTACGCCCTCCAGACGCAGTGCGTGGAGTCGGCACAGGCTTCGGATTGGGACACCACCCTCAGCGCCTGCCCGCCGACGGTCGACGCCTTCCCCGATTTCCTCGCCGGCCATCTGTTCCTCGGTTTCGCCCACCAGGCGAAGGGGGATGCGGAACTGGCCACCGGCTCCTTCGAGAACTTCCTCGCCGCCGCCGATGCGAATCCGGAGATGGCGGCACAGCTCGGGGAACAGATCGCCCTCGCCCAGAAGAATGTCGCGATCAGCTATCTGGCCGCCGGAAAACGGGTGGAGGCCATTCCGCTCCTCCGTGAAGTCGCGGCCAAAGATCCGACGGATGCCGAAAGCTCCTTTCGACTCGGCTTCGCCCTCCTCCAGGAGAAAGATACCGAGGGGGCCGAAGAGGCGTTCTCCACCGTCATCGCCCTGGATCCGGACATCCCCCAGCTTCCGCAGGTTCTCCACCTCGCCGGCCAGCTCAATTTCAACGCCGGGGACTACGCGAAGGCCGATGAACGGCTCAGCCGGTATCTGGAGCTGGAACCGGACGGCGAGCGCGCCGCCGACAGCCATTACATGCTGGGTTTCATCGCCGGCCGCGACGAAGATCAAAGCCGCATGGTGGGCCATTACCGGAGCGCCGTCGAGGGTGCCCCCGATGATCCCCGGGCGAAGGAAGCGAACTATTCGCTGGGAGTGATCACCTTCAACCGCAACCAGTGCAACTCCGCGCAGCGCTACTTCACGCGGTTCCTGCGGCTTGCGGGCAACGACTCGCGGCGGGCCGATGTGGAAGACATGCTCCTCGACATCGAGGACGGCCTCTGCGAGCCGGCTGCCTGATTCGGAGAGCCTGAACCCGAAGGAGAGCGCCGCCGGAGCAGCCGGCGGCGCCCACCGCATCTCTCAGTGCCGGGGCCGCGCACTCCTCGCCGGCTGCCGCAGGTACCGCGGCAGGAGAGGTGGATCCATCAGGGCGATCCGTTGCCGTTCCACCACCCAGATCCGAGCCAGCAGCAGGTTCAGGTACCGCAGCTCCTCGAGCGAATAGCGGATTTCGCTCTGCTCGTAGCGGTGTAACCAATGCCCGGGGAGCTCCTTCGCGACTTCGAACCAGATCTGATCCACGGCAGCGGTAGCCCGGCGGGCCGCTTCGACGGTGTGGGCCACCAGATGCAGCACCGAATCCGGTTCCAGCAACCGGCTCGAGGCCGCCAGCGAACGCACGCCGCGAAGGAGATACACGAGGCACCAGCGCACTTCGGGGGTCAGCGACTGCGGATCCGCGAGCATTCGGGGAGCGAGCGATGCTGCGGCCCCTGCCGCATCGTCGAGCAGGAGCCGGTAGAGCTCGGCGCGCAGGACTTCTCGTGCCATCGCACAGACTCGGGATTCAGCGCGGGCTTTTTCCCCCGACGCGCGGCCGAGCCCCGGGGGTGTCGGTGGGATCGTCCGACGGATCGAAATCGAGAAAACCGTCCCGTCCCCGAGGCCCGACCCGGCGCGTGTTGTACTCCTCGCGCCAGCGGGCCAGCTCCGCCGATTCGGGATACGCCCCTTCGGAGTACGGATATCCCGGCATTCCGTGGAAGGGAAGCGGTCCGACGGTATGGGGCCGGGCCGAGTTCAGGTCCATGTCCTTCCCGAAGCCGTCCGCAAAGACGAAGAAAGCCCGGCGCATACCCGGTGCCGGCTCGGAGAGTCCGCCAGCGTCGAACCGCAGCCGGATCTCGTCGCCATGCCGGGCGATCACATAGCGGTCATCCACCCCGGTCAGCAAGGGCTGTACATCTCCGTAGCGGGTGTACCCCCCCTCATGAGCGCCCCAGACATCGCGCGCCGAGCGGGTCGCATACCGGTATTCCGTCGGAGGCAGTCCGCGGGGGTGATGGGGCTCCGGATACCCGGCGAAGCGGAGCTCGGCGACGATCGGATCGAGTTCGCGGACTGCGATCTCCACCTCTTCGGCGATCTCGGCCAGCTCGATCCGGTCCCAATAGATGCGCATGTTGGTCCGGATCCGCAGCGGCCGGTCCACCTCGATCGGCGTCTCTCCAAGCGGCACCACCATCGTCTTGGGAAGCCCCGCCGGGAACCCCATGGGTTCTACCGCAACGCGGAATCCATCCTCCGCGGAGACATCGAGCACCGGAGGCTGCGCCCGAATGCCCGCCTGGAAGGCAGCGAGATTGGAACTCGAATCGGCGTAGTCCACCCATCCGTAGAGGAGGAGAGCGTGCTGCGCTCCCGGGCGTGCTCCGTCGAAATGGAGCGTCAACGCGTGGTCCTCGGCATACCCCTTGAAAGGCAGGAGCGCGAAGTCGTCCACATAGTCGCGGTCCACTCTCGCCAGTTCCCGAGTCACTTCACGCTCCGAACCGGAGGTGGAAGAGAACGCCCGGGAGGGCGGCTGCCGCTTCCGCACTGCGAGCAAGCCCGGCGGCGGATAGGGAGGACTGGGCATGAGCCTTTCCTTCGGGAACACATCCACCTCTTCGGGATGGTCTGCGATCCAAAGCGCCGCCCGATCGTAGAAAATCACCTCTTCGAGCTGGTTCACCCACCGCAGCTCGAAAGCTCCGTCTCGCGGAACGAGGGGAAAGGCCTCCATCTTGACCACCTCGGCGGTGTCCGGAGTGTTGAAAAGCCCTGGAGCCAGAAGATTGCCGAGCGCGCTGCCGCCGAGGAAATCCGTCACGAACCGGATCTGCTCTCCATCCCACGCGTAGAGCACCGGGCAGGATGTGCCTTTCCGGTTCAGTTCCTCGACGGAGGCGACCCGAGAGGCCGGAACCTCGAGCTCGATCTGCTTCACCCCCCCCGGCCACAGAAGCCGCACATAGTCGGCGGCCGCCGCGTCCCCCAGCCCGAAATGGACGGGAAGATCGTTCTGCGACAGGTATCCCGAAGTGGTCCGGAGCTGGCGCCGCTGGCTGATCGAGCCGACCCGAATCTCGACCTTGGTCCCGATCCCGTCCAGGTTGCTGCGCAGGCCGCGCGGGCGAACCGCCATCCAGTTCCCCGCCCTCTCCAAGTCGTTGGAGAAAGCGAGGAGGCGCCCCCGGGTCGTGCCCGCCACCGCGTCCAGGTCGCCGTCTCCATCCAGATCTCCCAGCGCCAGCGCCCGCGCTTGCTCCCCGGGTTCGAGGTCTGCGGGGAGCCCGGCCGCCCGGACGAACCCGGCGGGAGTGTTCTCGAAGAGCGAGATCGGGGTCTCCTGCTCATTCGTGACGACCAGCAGGTCCAGATCCATATCGTGATCGGCGTCGAGGAAGGCAACGCCGTAGCGGGCGCCGGGCACTCCGGCCCGGAGCAGGAAGGGAGACCCGGTGTCCGGTGAGAAACCGGAAGCGGCAGCGCCCCTGAGCAACAGGTTCAGCGCACCGCCTTCCGCGGTGAACGCCATATCGGAGAATCCATCGCGGTCGTAATCACCGGCGGCGGCACCCCGCATCCGAGATGCCGTCTCGACCCCCCAAGCTCTCTCCACTTCGGTGAAGGTCCCGACACGATCGTTCGAGAAGACCTGTACCGGAGCGCCGTCGTTCACGACCAGGAAGTCCACATCCCGGTCGTCATCCCAATCTCCGAAGAGCGAGAAGAGGCTGCGCCGCGCGCCGCCGTCCGTCCGGGTCGAAGCCGCGACATCGGTGAAGGTCCCGTTCCCGTTGTTGCGATAGAGACGGTTGGGGGCTCCGGGGATTTCCTCCGGCACCAGGATCGGCCCCGCTTCCGTGCCGGACCCGCCGAGCGACGCGGGAGCGTAGTTGGAGACCTGGATATCCAGGTCGCCGTCGTGGTCGAAATCCGCGAAGGTCGCTCCCACCGAGACTTCTTCGCCCTCGGCCCCGGAGGATGGCTCGGGAGCGAACGCGGCTCCCCCCTCGCCCTCTCCGTTGAGCAGCAGCACATTCGGTCCGGCCGCGGCGACATAGATGTCGGGATCGCCGTCGTGGTCGAAATCGCCGATCGTGGCGCTCACCGCGTTCGCCGCTTCGATCCCGGAACCCTCCCAGCGTTCGAAACCGTCTCCGGTGTTGCGGAAGACGACGAGCGCCCCATCCCGGACGAAGACCAGTTCCGGAAGCCCGTTGGCGTCGAGATCGCCGATGGCGAGGCCGGATCCGAGGTCCGGCAGAAGATGCCGGGCCATCCATTCGGGCGAATAGTCCCCGCGGGAGAGGGTTGCCGGCGGGTCCGCCGGCGGATCGAGAGCCGCAAGCGCGATGCCCCACTCGCTCGTGGCTTCCCGGAAAGCGCCGGCGCCGGACAGGAGCGGCTCGGTCTGCTCCCGGTGGAGCGGCGCCGGGGGATCCTCCAGGGCCTCCGCGTACGGCCCCAGCTCGGTGTACTGCAACCCCGCCGAGACCCCTCCTCCCGAGAATCCTTCCCGGAGCTCCTGGAATCGCATCAGCTGCGCCCGGCCCTCCTCGCGCCGGCCGGCGCGCACCAGGACATTTCCCAGACTGAAATGGGCCGACTCGTGTTCGGGCTGTAGCCGGATCGCCGCTCGGAGCGCTTTTTCCGCCTCCTGGAGGCGGCCGAGCGCGGCATAGGCAGATCCGAGGTAGTACTGGGTCATCGAGTCATCGGGATCTCGCGCCGCAACCCTCAGAAAGGAGTCCAGCGCTGCCTCGGTGTTCCCCTCGAGCTTCTCGATGAGTCCCAGGTTGTAGTGCGCCGGGAGCCCCTCCGGATCCAGGTCGCGGGCCCTGGTGAACGACGCGCGCGCCGCGCCGAAGTTCCGCTCGTTGAACCAGGCGATCCCCAGATTCAGGTGAGCCGCCGCCGACTCGGGCCGCAGCGCGACGACCCGTTCGAATTCGGCTGCAGCGTCCGAAAACCGGAACTGCTCGAGAAATGCGACGCCGCGGCTCATCCGGGTCGCCGCCTCGCCCAGGGATTCCTGGCCGGCCGCCGTCAGAGGGCTCCCGACGGTGAAGACGAGCAGAATGTATCGCCGAACTTTCTGACCGAGGAACATTGCTGTCGTCATTATGACCAAGCTTCGGCTGCTAGTCCGTAGCATGTACGCTGCCGGCCCCCGCCGGCTGTGGAACGGGAACGATGATCCAACTCGTCGAGGCTTCGAAAGCGTACGGCGAACAGGTGCTGTTGCGAAGGGCTTCCTGGCAGGTCGGGAGCGACGACCGCATCGGGCTCGTCGGCGCCAATGGTTCCGGGAAGTCCACACTCCTTCGAATCCTCGCAGGGCAGGTGCCTCTCGATGCCGGAGAGGTGATCCGGGCTCGCGACCAGAGGATCGGTCATCTCCCCCAGGACGGACTCCGATCGAGCGGCCGCAGCCTGTTCGAAGAGGTTCGCGCTGCCTCATCCGGCCTGGTCCGGCTCCGCCGGGAACAGGAGACAGTGGCGGCGCAACTCTCCAGTTCTCCCGAACGAACGGATCTCCTCGAGCGCTACGGAGAGATGGAAGAGGAGTGGCAACGGCGCGGTGGATACGAACTGGACGCCCGAGTGAGCGAGATCCTCTCCGGATTGGGTTTCGAAAAGAGCGACCACCCCAAACCGGTGGAGACCTTCAGCCAGGGATGGCAGATGCGGATCGCGCTCGCGCGGCTGCTCATCGAGGCGAACGATCTCATCCTCCTCGATGAGCCCACGAACTACCTCGACATCGAAGCGCGCACCTGGCTGTTCGGATTCCTCGCCCGCCATCGCGGCGGGCTGGTGCTGGTAGCGCACGACCGGTTTTTCCTCGATCAGGTCGTCACCCGGATCACCGAGATCGGTTTCGGGCGGCTCGGCAACTATCCGGGCGATTACAGCCGCTACGAGGTGCAGCGAACCGCCGAGATCGCCGATTTGAGAAAGCGGGCTGCCGAGCAGGCGGCGGAAATCGAGCGGAACCAACGGTTCATCAACCGTTTCCGCTATCAGGCCAGCCGGGCGCGTCAAGTGCAGAGCCGGATTCGGAGTCTAGAGAAAGTCGAACGCATCGAAGCACCGCCCGAGAGGCAACGGGTGACACTCCGGCTCCCGCATCCGCCGCGCTCCGGGCGGGTCCTCGTGACCCTGCGGCAGGTTTCCAAATCCTTCGGCGGCCACGAAGTCTTCCGGAGCGTGGACCTGGTAGTCGAGCGGGGTCAGCGCCTCGCGCTCGTCGGACCGAATGGCGTCGGCAAGTCCACCCTGATCCGGCTGCTGGCCGGTGAGGAGACTCCGGAATCAGGGAGGCGCGAGCCCGGCCACAACGTCCGCATCGCCTACTACGGACCGGACCGGCACGACCTCGACCCCTCCCGCACCGTGCACGAGACGATGGCGGACGCGGCGCCGCTCTCCATGCTTTCGGAGATCCGCAACATTCTGGGAGCGTTCCTGTTTTCCGGTGGCGCGGTGGACAAGAAGACCAGTGTTCTCTCCGGAGGGGAACGCAGCCGGCTGGCGCTGGCGCGGCTGCTCCTCCGGCCAGCCAACCTGCTGCTTCTCGACGAACCCACGAACCATCTCGATCTGGAAGCCAAGGCAGCCCTGCTGAGCGCCCTCACCACCTACCGCGGCACGATCGTGTTCGTCGCTCACGATCGGTACTTCATGGACACACTGGCCACGCGCGTCGCCGTGATCGGCGGCGGCGAAGCCGAGCTCCACTGGGGCAACTATTCGGACCATCTCGACCGTGGCGAGCTGCGCCGCGGGCAGCGAACGACGGCCTCCGCAGTCCCCCGAAAACCGGTTCGAGACCGGAAACCGCCGCCCGCTTCCGGCAGACCGCAGCAGGACCGGAAGAAACCGGGCAAGAACCGGATTCGTCAACTACGCCGGCAGTGGCGGGAAGCCTTCGAAGCAGTGGCGGACACGGAGACTGCCGTCGAGAGCCTCGAAGCGCGGATGGCGGCGCCCGGGTTCTTCGACGATCGGGAAGCATCCCGCGAGATCGCAGCCACCCACGAGGATCTGACGGCGCGTTTGCCAGGTCTCTACGAGGAATTGGAACGGCTCGACGCGGAGGTCGGACCCGTCTATTCGCCGGACGGCGCGCGCGAGTCGGCCGGAACCCGATCTCCCGACTCCCGAAGATCGCCTTCGAGTTCCACGCCGAGGCCGTTGGCCATCCGGTTGACGAAGCAGTAGTACGCCGCCACTGCACAGGCGTCGTGGATGTCCCGGTCGGAGAGCCCGGCAGCGCGAAGGGGGATGAGATCCCCCTCGACGACAGCGGCAGGCCGTCTCGCAACCTTCACCGCGTAGTCGAGCAGAGCGCGCCCGCGGGGAGGGAGGGGTGCCCGGTCGGGGTCTCGGGTGACTGCAGCGACGAGGTCAGGATCCCGCGTCAGCCGGAGGAGACCCCTTCGGTGATGTTCGATTCAATAGTGGCATTCGTTGACCACGGAGACCGCCACGGCGATGAGTTCCCGCTCCGCATGGGGGAGCCCCGACTCCCCGCGCATCAGGTGCTCGTAGAGGGCGAGGTGGTGTTCGAGCGCTTCGGGGTTCAGGCTCCCCGCGGCGACGATGTTGTCCACGAACCCATCCGGACGCCGATGCCTGCGGTACAGAGAGGCGAGAGGATCACTGCGGGCTTCGGGATCACCCGGACGGACGGTGCGAATCCAGCTCATCGGAGGACTCCGACTCCGGGCGTGGAGCCCGGCGGCGAAGCGCTACTAGGATACCGGCCCGATGATCCGGATCGCCTGCGACGGCTCTTGCCTCGGCAACCCGGGGCCGGGCGGCTGGGCGGCGGTGATCTTCTCCGGTTCCGGCGAAGAACAGGTCCTCACCGGCGGGGAGCCGCACACCACGAACAACCGGATGGAACTCACCGCCGCCATCCGCGGGATCGAAGCCCTCCCGCCGGGTACGGCAGCGGTGGTGCTCTGCGACAGCCAATATGTCGTTCGCGGAATCACCGAGTGGATCCCCAACTGGATTCGGCTCGGCTGGAAAACCGCCAGGAAACACCCCGTGAAGAATGTCGATCTGTGGCGGCGGTTGGCCGCGGCGCATGAAGGCCGCAGCAGGGTGCAATTCCAATGGGTTCGCGGCCATGCGGGGCACGCCGCCAACGAGAGAGCCCATGAGCTCGCTGCTGCCGCTGCCGAGAAGGCGAAACGACGGACGCCCGCGGACGCGTCCGGTTCGTTGCGCGGCTGAACGGGAAAACGCCTCGGTGTCCGGCGCGGAGCGATCCAGCGGATAGACTCGGAACGCCTTGTGCGCGAGTATCGATTCCTGAAGGCGGATGTCTTCACCGACCGCGCGTTCACCGGCAACCCGCTCGCCATCGTCACCGAGGCCGACGGGCTCTCCGGCGAGGAGATGCAGCGCATCGCCGCCGAAATGAATCTGTCGGAGACGGTGTTCGTACTGCGGCCCACCGATGTGCATGCACTCTGCAGACTGCGCATCTTCACCCCGAACACCGAGCTGCCCCTGGCGGGGCATCCGGTCGTAGGTGCCTTTTTCCTGCTGGCCGAACGCGGACAACTCGGTCTCGGCGAAGCGCTGCGCGCAGTCGGAGACGGAGTGCATCGAATCCATCAGGAGTGCGGGGCCGGCGTCCTTCCGGTGGATATCCGGGTGCGCGGCGGTGCGGTGGAACAGGTCGTGATGACCCAGGCGCCTCCCCGATTCTTCGCGGAGTGCCACGACCGCGCCGCCCTGGCGGCCTGTCTGGGCCTCGGTGTGGATGAACTCTTGCCGAACGGCACCCCGGCGCAGGTCGTCTCCACCGCGCTTCCCCAGCTCATGGTGCCGGTCCGGTCTCTCCGCAGCGTCGAGCGCCTGGAATTCGACCCCGCCGCGGCGCAGATCGTGCTGCATCGGGAGGACATCGGATCGGACTGCATGATGGTCTTCTCCACCCAATGCGTGCACCGGGAAAGCGCCGCGCACGCCCGGATGTTCGCCCCCGGACTAGGCGTCAGCGAAGACCCCGCGACGGGAAGCGCCGCGGGCGCGCTCGGGGCGTGGCTGGTCGCGCGAGGGCTGGTCGCGCGGGGGCTGGCTTCCCCCGGCGACCGGGATCCGGTGCGGATGGTGATCGAGCAGGGGTACGAGATGGGACGGCCCAGCTCGATCCATGTAGAGGTCGAACGAGAAGATGGACGACCGTCCCTGGTGCGGGTCGGCGGCCAGGCCATCGAGTTCGCCGAAGGTTTTCTCCGAGTTCCCTGACCGCTGGCGGTCAGCGATAGGAAATACGCTCTCCGGGAAGCGGGGGTGTGTGTGCCGGAACCCGATGGGCCTGCACCAGCTGTTCGAAGGCATAACCGATCGCGAGCAGACGGGGTTCGCTGAACGCTCGCCCGAGAAAGGAGATGCCCACCGGGAGGCCTTCTCCCGTGAATCCGGCGGGAACGATCAAGTCGGGAAAGCCGCTCAGGTTGGCGAGACGGACCGCCGACCTCGCCCCATCGCCGGCCCGGAGATCGCGAGCGAGGAGAGCCGGCCTCGTCGAGGAAGTCGGATAGACGAGCGCGTCGAGTTCATCAGCGTCCATGAGCCCCTCCACGAGGCCGCGGACGAGGGACAGGCCGTGTTCCCGCACCGCCCGATAGCCGGCGTCGGTCACTTCTCCGCTCGCGTTCTCACGGAGGAACAGACTCCAGCGACCGGGATTCGGCCGGTGACCGTTCCGACGGGCGGGCAGCTTCCGGGAGCGGTCCACCAATTCGTCGAGGGTCTTCGGGTAGCCATCGCCGAGATCTGCCAGATATTCGGCGATCTGCTGGCGGAACTCGGGCCACCGGACCGCGGTGTAGAGAGAGCGCTCCACCTCGAGCAGCCACGCCGGAAAACGCACTTCCACGATCTCCGCGCCCGCTCCTCTCATCGCGTCGAGCGCTGCCTCGATGGTCCAGTCCACTTCGGAGTCGAAACCCAGAAAATCACGGGCGATCCCGAGCCGAGCCCCCTCGAGGGCGCTCGCATCGAGAAAATGGCGGTACTCCGTATGGAAGCGTCCCCGGCTTCGCTCGGTGACCGGGTCGGCCTCGTCCACCCCGGTCATCACCCCCAGCGAAACCGCCACATCGCGAACACTCCGGGCCATCGGCCCCCCGGTATCGAACGACAGGGCGAGAGGGACGATGCCATCACGGCTCAGGAGACCCAGGGTCGGCTTCAGCCCCACGACGCCGTTCGCGGTGGACGGCCAGCGAACGGAGCCGCCCGTGTCCGACCCGAGGCCGAGGAAGCCGTAACCCGCGGCGATCGCCGCCCCCGTACCTCCCGACGAACCCGAAGGGGTCCGGGTCGGGTCGTGGGGGTTGCGGGTGATACCGCCGACGGAACTCATGGCTCCACCCGAAGCGAATTCGCTCAGGTTCACTTTGGCGAGGACGATCGCCCCCGCCTCCCGTAGCTTTTGGACCACGAAAGCGTCGTCCGCAGGAAGCGAATCCAGAAGCAGGAACGATCCGGCGGTCGTGGGCAGGTCCGCCGTGTCGAAGTTGTCCTTCAGCACGATCGGAATGCCGTGGAGCGGTGAGCGGCGCCCCGAGCGAAGCCGCTCGAGATCCAGTTCCCGGGCGCGTTGCAGCGCCTGCGGATTCAGGGTGATCACCGCGTTGATCCGCGGCCCGTGGTCGTCGTAGGCGGCGATCCGGGCGAGGCACAGCTCGACGAGCCGCTCCGAAGTCAGGGCACCCGCATCCAGAGCCTCGTTGATCTCATCGATCGTCGCCGAGGTGAGTTCGAGTTCTCGGGCTCGTCCGGCAGCGCTCGCTGCGACCAGGACCGTCGACAGTCCAAGGGCGGCGAACGAAGCTACCGCGGTTCGGCGAAGGGGGCGCAAGGCGCCCCATGCTATCCGGAAAAAGGACCGGCGGACGCTACCCAACCGAAACCCGCAGCCGCGGATCCTGACGAAGCCGGCAAAGCGCTTCGGTTTC
The DNA here is from genome assembly GCA_963422395.1 of Vicinamibacteria bacterium. Lineage (GTDB taxonomy): Bacteria > Acidobacteriota > Vicinamibacteria > Marinacidobacterales > Marinacidobacteraceae. Next base: position 2,785,626 of record OY729431.1, read on the forward strand.
CAGTTGGCGCACACGCTCCCGAGTCAGATGGAGCTCGCGCCCGATCTCTTCGAGATTGGCTTCGCCGCCGCCGAGGATTCCGAAGCGCCGCTTCAACACATGCTGCAAGCGATCGGGGAGGTCGGAGATCGCATCCCGGACATGGCGGCGCTGCTCTGCGTCGGTGACTCCCTCGATCGGATTCAGCTGCTGCGGGTCCGGGGTGAGCGAAATGCGCGGGGTTCCATCGGGCACCAGCGGAGCGTCGAGCGAATCGATCTGGGGCACCGAACGCAGCGAGTCCCGAAGCTTTTCCGGGGCCACGCCGATCTCGCGGGCCACATCGTCGTTCGTCGGGTACAACCGTCGCCCCCGCCGGGACGGATCGTTCCGATACCGCTGCTCGAGCTCGGCCCGGACCTTGGCCGCCTTGCGATGCAGATCCAGCTTGTTGATCGGAACCTTGATCGTGCGAGACTTCTGGGAAAGCGCCCTCCAGATCGCCTGTCGGATCCACCAGGTCGCGTAGGTCGAGAACTTCAGATTCCGCTCGGGCTCGAACTTCCGAACCGCCTGCATGAGACCGATGTTGCCCTCCTGGATGAGGTCCCCGAGCGGCAGACCCTTGCCCCGCGACTGCTTGGCGATCGAAATGACCAGGCGTAGATTTCCCTCGATCATCTTTTCGCGGTTCATGTAGAAGGTGTCGAGATCCTCGTCCGCCGGCTTGTCGGAATCCTCGATCTGCGCCATGGCCTTCCGCATCGCCCGGCTGTAACGCTGCTCGTCGTTCTTGGTGAGCAAGCGGTGCCGGTGGGTATCGCGAAGGTAGAGGCCCATCGAGTCGAGGTCGCCGGTCTGGTGGGTGTTTGGAGAGAGTCCCAACGCCACGGCTGCCTCGGCAGCCTCTTCCTCTCCGGATTCCTCCTCTTCTTCCTCCGCATCGAAGGATTCGTCAACGAATTCGATCGTTTCGTAGTCCGTGTTCGTGGTGTCCATGACACCCTCCTGTTGAATCCGCAGGTAATCCTGTCGGTCTGAAACCGAAACGCAAGCAGACGGCGTGCCAGTTCTCCACTAGGCCCGCCGCCAGACGGAAACTCTGAGCCTCTAACGCCACTCCCCGGCTTATCGTTCCCTCACCTCAGATGCCCCGATCGGTCCCGCCGAAAAGGGACCTGAGGGAATCAGCCCGCCGGAAGAACGGCCCCAAGCGGCAAGCACCGGATTCGGGCGGTGGATTTCAACTCGTCCACCCACACAGCGATGCGCCGGTTCAGATCTCGTTCCTCCAGTATACCGCGGATCAGGCCTTGCCACACATCGAGGGGCGGAGGGGAGCCGGCATCGAGATCGGGCAGCAGCACCGTCCGGTAGTACTCCTCCACTTCCCGTTGGGCAACCTGCACCAGCGGCCGAAAGCGACGATCCAGATAGTGATCCACGATGAGTTCCCGCCGAATTCGCTTCCGCAGGTAATCCTCGGCGATCCCGAGGCGGCCGAGCGCTGCGCGATAGGCATCGGGAGTCGCGAACCGATCCTTGAGTGCCGTGAGGGCCTCCCCGATCTCCGCCTCGGAAGGCGGCTCCATCGGATAACGCTGGGCCTCCCGCTCCATGAGCCGGGCGTCGATCAGCCGTTCCAGAGCAGCTGCCGGAGTCGGTGACGACGCCCCGGGCGAAAGCGTCATGACCTCGAAGACCTCCGAAAGGGTGATCGGTTCTCCGTTCACGACAGCCAGCACGCTGTCGAGCGGCCGAACCTCTGCCGGTCGCTGGACCGGTTGCCGATCCTGGGCGTCCGGGCCGGGAGCGAGAGCCCGCGGCGGGCCGGCGCCGAGCAGCAGGGGCAGCATCGGAACCAGCCAGCAGGGCCGCCTCCGGCCCCCTCGGCGGCACGATGGCATCACGGGCACGGGTTTCGCCCCACTCAGAAAGCGTGACCGATGGTGAAATGCCACTGTCCGCGCCGGCCATCTCCGATGTCGCCGATCCGTATCCCGTAATCGAAACGAACCGGCCCCAGCGGGGTGTTCCAGCGCAGGCCGGCGCCGACATCGTGGCGCAGGTCGCGGAACCTGAAGGTTCGAACCTCCCCGTACACGCCGCCATGATCGGAAAACACCGCTCCCCGCAGGCTGCCGAAGATCGGGAATCGCACTTCGAGGTTTCCGATGATCAGCAGGTTGCCGCCGAGCGGGTACCCGCTTTCGTCGAGCGGACCGCCTCGATCCAGTCGGAAACCCCGCAGCGTGGTGGCGCCTCCCGCGAAGAATCTCTCGGTGATCGGAACGAGGGCGGGCGCATCGTCCCCCATCGTCCAAGCCATTCCCAGACGGCCTGCGGCAGCGAAGACGACCTGCCCGCCGAGCGGAAAGAACAGATACTGCTGTCCCAGACCCTTGATGAAGGGCGCCCTCGATCCCAACAGTGCGGACGACCATTTCAGGTCCACGATCCCGAACCGCCCCTCCCGGGGATCTACCGGATCGTCCCGGGTGTCGGAAACCGCCGACACCGAGATCGAGGAAAGCCAGAGATCATCTGCGAAGCTGCGATCGATCTGGTTGGGATGGATCTTGAGGTCGGAGAGTTCGCTCGTCGTGAAATCGTAGCGAAAGAACAGATCACGGCCCAGGACGCGACGGGTGAACTGCACCCCGACACCGGTCCGGACGAAGTCGAGACTCTCCCGATCCTGCGCTTCCCGAAAGGCACTGATGAACACCGGAACATTGCCGGCCACATTTTCGGCTCCCCGATAGGTGGCGACGATGCGGTTCCCCTTCAGCGAGAGCCGGGCGAAAAGGCTCAGGGTGTGATTCCGGCCGAAGAGGTTGTTTCGGGTCCACTCCGCCTCTCCGCGAATCTGTTCCCGCTCGCTGTAACCAGCGCCGTAACCGATACTGGTGCGCGGCCCCTCCACCACGCGGATCAGCACATTGCGTTCACTGACCGGCTCCTCCGGATCGAGAAGGGTGACCTCCACCGTTCGGAAAATGCCCATGGCGACGAGACGCCGACGCACTTCGAGAATGTCCTCTCGGCCGAGGGGGTCGCCTTCCTCGAAGGGAAGCCGCCCGCGCACTGCGGATTCCCTGGTCGCTTCGAGCCCGGCGATCACGATGCCGCCGACGGTGAAGTAATCGCCCCGGTGGATCTGGAACCGGACCTCGGCCCGGTGAGAAACCGGATCCACGGGAACCTGGACTTCGAGGACCGCTTCGAGGAACCCCCGATTCCGGTAGAACGACTCGAGGCTCTTGCGCGCCGTCACGATCTCCTCCGCCACATAGGGCGAGCCCGTCTGCAACCCGGAAATTTCGAGAAGCTCGGCGGGCGGGAACGGGCCGCGGCCCTCGAACCGGACTTCGCCGACGGTAGCCGCGGGACCCGCGTCGATCCGGACGATCAGCTCCAGGGGGAGCGTGCCCGCTTCGGGGGGTGCCGGAACGATCTCCGGTTCCACTTCGGCCTGGAAGAAACCACGCCGCCGCAGGGCGCGGCGGAGTCCGTCCACCGTAGCGGACCATTCCCGCTCGCGGAACGGCATGCCGGCGCGTAGCGGCGACAGTACGGCCGATACGGTCTCCGCTTCGCCAGGAGGAACGCCGCGTGCCGACGCCGTGCCGATCGAGAATCGGGGGCCGGGCGCCAACGAAAACCGAATGATGCGCAGCCGGCCCTCTTCGAGGTCCGTGCTCTGCACTTCCACTCGCGCCCTCCGGTGTCCGTCCCGCCGCAAGTCGTCCAGCAGTTCCCGGCGAGTCTCTTCGAGAGTGTCCGGAGTGAGCCGTCGCTCCGACAGGCGAGCAGCCGCAGCACGTTCTCTCCGGTCCGAGGAGCCTGGACCTTCGAGGGCGATCCGGATCTCGGGCCCCGCATCGACCATGAGCCGAAGCCGAACCTCGGCGGGGTTCACGACATCGAAATCGAGGCGCGCGGTACTGGCGAGAAACCCCCGGTCCCGAAGGAGCTGCTGCACCGCGGGCAGCCGCGCTTCGATCTCCACCTCGGACCAGGGTCGTCCGGTGGATATCCCGAGGGTCCGACGCAGCTCGCCGCCGAGCGCCGGGGGGACGCCTTCGACGCGCAAGGAGACGACCTGTGCCCGGGGGCCCGGGTCGAGGAACGCTTCGAGGACCAGATCCCGGCCCGCAGCCGTGGACCGAATCTCGATTTCGGCCGCGAGGTACCCGATGGATCGCAGCCACGCCTCGGCTGCCTCGGCTCGGAGACGCAGATCAGGGAGGGGTTCTCCGATCTCGATAGCCAGCGCCGCGGTGAGATCCTCGATCTCGCCGCGCGGGGCGCCGTGGATCTCCATGCGCGCGACCCTCGGAATCGGATCCAGCTCGAACACCAGTCCGAGTCTGCCCGCCGGAGTGGTGTGGGGCAGCACCCGGACATCTCGAAAACGGCCCAGAGCGAAGATCTGTTTCACCGACTCTCGCACGGCGAGAGGGCGGAGCCGCGCTCCGGGCCGCACCGAGATCAGTCGCGAGACTGCTTCCGGCACTGGTTCGACGCTCCCGTCAGCCCACACGACTGTGACCGACTCCACCTGGCGCGAGGCCGGATCGTTCGGCAGTTGCCCGAACCCCGCGGGCGGCCCGCCGCTCGCCAACCCGCCACCCAGCAACACCGCGACGAAGGCCCCCGCAGACAGTGCGCCCGCCCGCAGACGGGGCGGGTCAGAAGCTGCGGTGGAAACGGACATCCACACTCAGCGAACCATCCTGGTCGCGGGAGAAGATCCACGAGACCGGTCCGCGGGGCGTGTATTCGACCAGAATGACGGACTCCTCCGCCGAGGAAAGGCTGGACGAGTACCGCACATTCAAGTCGCGGGAAATCTGTTTGCCCAGAGTCACTCTAGCGGTGGGGTTGCTGAAACGGCCGATCAGGAACGGATCGATGCTCAGCCGATCGATTCCGAACACCCGGCCGGCCCGCCGGCCGATCATGTTGCTCAACTGCTGCCCGAGCAGGCTCGCCGCGGAAGCTGCAGCGACATCGTCGTCGCTCGCCGAAGTGAGCAGATCCTGCTCGGGAGCCCCCAAGAGCAGACGGAGGATGTCCGCTTCGCGGAGCGGGGGGTCGGAGCTCAGGTTCGCGTCGATTTGCTCCACGCTCCCGGAGGCCCGCAGACGAACCCGATAGCTCCGCACGCTGGTTTCGGCTTCGATGTCGAACACCGGCTCGATCCCCTCGGGATCGATGAAGTCAGCACGCCCGGAAGTGACCTGGAAACGGTGGGCTCCGAAATACACCTCGCCCCCGACGAGGTCGGCGCGGCCCAGCACCGCTGGCGATCCGGCAGTGCCGCGCAGGCCGAAACCGGCCATGGCGTCGAGCTGGAAGACGGAGTTGCGCACCGCGAACGGCGAGTCCGTTTCCACCCGTACATCCATCCGCAGATCGTTCAGAAATGTGCGGCCGCCGGCTTCGGCAGGCCCGGCCACGGTATCGATGTCGGCGAGAATGCTCGCGAACAGTTCGTACTCCCGGCTCCAGACGGCATCATCGAGCCGAACTTCTCCGGAGAGCAGCCGCCCCCCGCGATCACCCACCACGCGCAGATCAGCGTCCACCGTGGCGCTCAGATCACGAGGGTAGCGGAGCCTCGAACCGGCGAGCTGGACGCGCAGGTCCATGACGCCCAATGCCGCATCTTCGATGGAAATCGAACCGGATACCACAGCGTCGCCGGAGCCCATCGTCCCGATCACCTCGGCGATACGAAGCGTCCGCTGATCGAAAGTGATCGACCCCTCCACTTCCTGGAGCGCGTGCGGAAAATCCTCGATGCGAAAAGCACCGTTCCGGATGTTCCCCTGGCCGAGCACTTCGGGAGCGGACCAGGGACCGACGAGCTCGGCATCGAGATCGAACTGGCCCTCGGCGGTGAGCCCGGGGACGAACTGCGCAACGGCCAGCAACGAGGTCTGCCCGGACAGACTCAGGTCCAGCGATTCGTCATCGAGCCCCACGGTGCCGGCGAGCTCCACCCGGCTCTCGCCCTGGACCAGGCCGAACCGCTCGATATGGACGCGCCCGTCCTCGAGCCGTATCTCCGCCGGTCCGGTGGTGGCCGCCGAAAAACCGGGGGTCGAGATCCGGAGCTCCTCGAGGGCCGCCGTACCGGTCATCCACTCGTCACCGGGATCCTCGATATGGAAGTCTCCCGCGCCGCTCACCACGATCGAGATGCCGCGTTCCGCTGCGGTGTCGAAAAGAAGCGGTGCTACCTCCACTTCCCGGATCGTCACCGTTCCGGCCCCATCGGTCCCGAACGGCACGACTCCGGCCATCCGGAACGACGCCGCACCCGAATCCAGAGAGCCGCTGCCCTCGAAAGCGCCCCCCCGCACCGCACCGGAGATCGTGCCCGGGCCGAGCGGCAGGTCGAGCACCGAAGCCGCCGGGGCGCGCGCTTCCAGACGGAGCTCCGGGGCCAGCAGGTCGCCGCCGATGACCAGCCGGAAATCGGAGCGGATGGAGATCCACTCGGGCGCCAGGCCGGGCGTCAACGGGTAATCGCTGCCGGTGATGCGGCCGTCCAACTCCCAGGCCACGAGCCCGATGTCCAGGGCCCCCTCCGCCGTTCCTCCGCGAAAGATTCCGCGCATCGGTGAGAGCCGCGCCTTTTCGCCGTCCAGATTCCACGCGACCTGTATTTCGTCGAAGGGCTGCTCGAGAACGGTGGTGTCGAAGCCAGCCACCCTGCCGCCGCCGGCGTAGCGCTCGTCGGTACGCACGGTTTCGCTTCGACCGCTGGCGATCCCGGTCACTTCGAGGTCCCACTCCAGGAAGTCGATGAGCTCGCGGGCATCCCAACTTTCCCACGAAGCTTCGAACTCCATGTCGGGAAACTCGTCGGGCCCCCGGGCGAAGATCCCGGAAGCGGCGATCCGGGATTCCCCGCGGCGGGCGCGCAGCCCGTCGAGCCAGATCCGATCGCGGCTGACCCGGCCGATCGCCAGGAGGGTGTCCGTGTGGATCGTGGAGAACCGCATGCGCCGTCCTTCGACTTCGCCTTCGATGATCAGATCCGGCCAGCGGCCTTCGACAGTCCCTTCGAAGCCTCCACCACCGGAGACATCCCACTGGGTGGTTTCGGGTTCCTCACCGGATAGCACCCGCCGTATCTCCTGCTGCAGCGCATCCAGCTCCGCGGATTCGCCGGCCAGCGCACTCACCGAGAAACGGGCGGGGCCCACGCGGGGGTAGTTTCCTCGGACGGACCCGCGAAAGGCCTCCCCCTCGACCATCAACTGTTCGACGGCGGCCCCCTCCTGGTCCACGAGGAGTTCGACCGAAAACCCCAGGGGCAACTCGCCGGGAGCTCCGGACGGGACTCCAGCCGGGCTCGTGCCGGTCGCCTGAATCTCTCCGGTCATCAGGAGCGGATCGGCGAGCGGCAGCAGGAGCTCCGCGTCCAGCGAAACTCGGGACCTCAGGGTGGTCTCGGTTCCGAACAGCCCCGACATCGCTGCCGCAAGCGATCCATCGCTGACCGCAAGCCCGATGACTGCCGGGTTCTCTTCTCGCGGCTGCTGCTGGAGCAGGCTCAATTGGGCGGCTCCGGCGGCCAGCAACCCTTCCGACGACACGATCTCGATGCGGTCCGGATCCCAGTGCAGCACCCCGCGCCAATCCTGAAGGGGAACGCCGTAGAAGTGACCCGCCGGCAATTCGAAATCACCATCCACCGCCAGGCCGTTCTCCTGGAATCGGGCTGTTCCCTCGAAGGCGAACCCTGGATCTCCTGCAGTGTCGAGCCCGCTGAAATCGAAGAGGAACCGGCTGAGTCCGCCCGCGTCGCCGCTGCCCGTCATCTTCAGCGGCTCGGCTAGATCGCCCCCGAAATCCAGGGTGCCCTCCATGGCTACCTCGAGGAGATCGGAGCGGAGGTCCACGAGGTCCAGGTAGAGCCGATCTCCCCGAATCCGAAAAGAAGCCGTCAGCTCCAGGGGAAGCTCCGACCGCTCCCACAGGCGGATGACGCCTCGTCCGGAGCGGATGCCTCCGTCCACGCCGCCGGCTCCGTCGGCGCGGAAATCCAGAGCGACATCGTCCGCCCGAATCTCCCACGGGGTGGGGCGATTCCGGTAGCCGACGGTCTTGCCGAAGACCGACATGCGGTCCGAGGAAAACGAGAGCCGAGCCGTCAGCGCCTGGAGTCCCTGGCCGAGCGGCGGTCCGGCGGGTGCGGGACGACCGCCGTCATCCAGTCCCCAGAGGCCGACTCCCTCCACCGCCAGACTCTCGAGATGCAGGCGAGTGGGAATCAACGACCGCCAACTCAGACGGCCCCGTACCGCATCCACCGAAAAAGCCGGCGGCGGCGGCCCGACCGGAGAGGGGTCCCGGCCGATCTGCAAGCCGCGAAACGCGAACCGGCCGTCTGGCAGCGAAAGCGTGACGCCGGACAGGGCGACCGGGCGTCCGAACGCAGCGGAAAGCCTCGCGCTCATGAATCCTGTCAGCCAGGGGGAGTCCACCTGGAAACCGCGGATGCCGAGGAAGAAGGCGAAAACCACCAAGGCGAAAACGCCGAGGAAGAGCGCCGCCCACCACCGAAAGCGGCGCTGCGGCTTCCCGGAATCGGTCACGAAGACGAGACAGGCTCCACGGAGAACAACGATTCGCCGCCCTTGAGGTGGGTTCCGGCGGAAACCTTCATGGTAGCGATCACACCGGTCGCGGGCGCCGGGATCTCGTTCTGCATCTTCATCGCCTCGAGGACCAGGACGCCGTCTCCTGCCTCGACCGAATCTCCTTCAGCGCGCAGAATTCGGACCACTCTTCCGGGCATCGGCGTCCGCACTTCGTTCCCACCGGCGGCGCCGCCGCGGGCGCGGAGCGGTCCCCCGGAGCCGGAAGCGGCTCCGGCGCGCCGAGAGTCGAATCGAAAGGACTCTCCTTCGATCTGGACGATCACATTTCCGGAACGGTCCCGGGTAACTCCCGCTTCCAGCGTGCGCCTTCCCTGACGGACACAGAAGCCGCCCGGCAGCGGAGAGGCGGAGGCCACGACATCCACCCCGTCCCCGAGGAGCCGAAGGCGAAGGCCGTCCCCTTCGGGAAACGCCTCCGCTCGGAATTCGCGCCCTTCGAGCGACAGGACGAGGCGCATCAGAGCCGGCCCCGATGCGCCTCGGAGAGGCTGGCGGCGAGCCATCTCGAAACGGCAGCTGCAGGGACGCGCACCGTCCGACCCTCGCTGCGGCAGACCTCGGCGGCCGCGGCGGCGACAGCGAAGGTTCGAAGGGCAGCACGAGGAGAGGATCCCTCCTCTCCGGACTCGGACAGCGAGCGCTGCCATCGATTCTCGAGGAACCCGGTGTCGAACTCCCCGCTGCGGAAGGGCTCCCCGGCCAATACCCGCTCGAAGAAGGGGAGCGTAGAAGCCACCCCGGTGAGGCGGGTTTCCCGGACCGCCCGCAGAGCCCGACTCCGCACCGCTTCGCGGTCGGGACCCGACACGATGATCTTGGCGAGGAGAGGGTCGTAATGGGGAGAGACGACGCTTCCCGAAGCGATCCCGGCATCGCAGCGCACGCCGGGACCGCCCGGTGGGCGGAACTCCCGGATCCGACCGGTGGCGGGAAGGAATCCGGCGAATGGATCCTCCGCGGTGATCCGCAGTTCCAGCGCCGCGCCGCGAAACCTCACCTGGTCCTGGGAAAACCCGAGAGGCTCGCCGGCAGCTACCCGCAACTGGAGAACCACCAGGTCGAGTCCGGTGCGCTCCTCGGTCACCGTATGTTCCACCTGAAGCCGGGCGTTCATCTCGAGGAAGTAGTACCGCCCCCCGGAGTCGAGCAGGAACTCGACGGTTCCGGCGTTCCGGTATCCCGCGGCGGCGGCGAGGCGCAATGCGGCCTCACTCATTTCCGTTCCGAGCTCGCGTCCGACAACCGGAGAGGGGCTTTCCTCGAGGAGCTTCTGGTTGCGCCGCTGGATGGAACAGTCCCGTTCCCCGAGATGGACGAGGCCTCCGTGATCGTCCCCGAAAATCTGGACCTCCACATGCCGGGGACGGTCCACGAACCGTTCGAGAAACACCCGTCGATCCCCGAACGCCGATTCGGCTTCGGAGCGGGCTTCGGCAAAGGCGCTCTCCAGGCCGTCCGGCCCGCGCACGAGACGCATCCCCATTCCGCCCCCGCCGGCAGCCGCCTTGATGAGGAGCGGAAATCCGATCTCAGCGGCGGCGGTTCGCACTTCGGGAATCTCCTCGAGAACTGCGGAGCCAGCCACCACGGGAACACCGCAGCGGAGAGCGGCCGCCCGAGCGGCCGCCTTGTCTCCCATGAGGCGCATCGCCTCCGGAGAAGGGCCCACGAAAACCAGGCCGCGCTCGGCGCAGCGCGCGGCGAACGCCGCGTTCTCGGCGAGAAATCCGTACCCCGGATGGACTGCCTGCGCGCCCAGGGCCGCCGCAGCGTCGAGCACTCGTTCCGCATGGAGATAGCTGTCCCGCGAGGCGGCCTCTCCGATTTCGACGGACTCCTCCGCAAGCCGGACATGGAGTCCGCCGCGGTCGGCCTGCGAATGGACGGTGACCGGCGAAATCCCGAGGTCGCGACAGGCGCGTATCACCCGCACCGCGATCTCACCGCGGTTCGCCACCAGGACCCGATCGAACATCGGGGGTTCAGCGGCCGGCCCTCGCGCTGCAGCAAACCGGCGCCCCGGGGCCGCCCCGGAACATCTGGCCGAAGCCCTGGGCCTCAGCGAGGTGCTGCATCGCCAAACTCCGGTACTCGGCGCGGCCGGGGCCGAAGCCAAGACGCAGGGTGCTTCGGCACGGACCGTGTCAGAGCGGGATGTTTCCGTGTTTGCGCGGCGGATTCCGGTCGCGCTTCGTCGAGAGAGATGCCAGGGCGGAGACCAATTTCCGCCGCGTGGAACTCGGCCGGATCACCTCGTCGAGATAGCCGCGCGCCGCTGCCACGTACGGGTTCGCGAAACGTTCCCGATAGGCGGCGACCCGCTCGCGGCGCGCCTCGCCGGGGTCTTCCGAATTTTCCAATTCGCGCGAATACAACACATTGACCGCACCTTCCGGCCCCATCACCGCGATTTCTGCTCCCGGCCAGGCGTAGTTGAGGTCCGTGCGGATGTGCTTGCTCGCCATGACACAGTAGGCCCCGCCGTACGCCTTGCGGGTGATGACCGTGACCTTCGGTACCGTGGCCTCGCAGAACGCATAGAGCAACTTGGCGCCGTGGCGGATGATCCCTCCCCACTCCTGCTGCGTCCCGGGGAGGAATCCGGGAACATCCTCGAAGACGACGAGAGGGATGTTGAAAGCGTCGCAGAACCGGACGAAACGCGCGCCTTTCACCGAAGCGTGGATGTCGAGAACTCCCGCGAGGACGGATGGCTGGTTCGCCACCACCCCGACCGGAGCCCCATCGAGTCGGCCGAACCCGACCACCAGGTTGGCAGCATGGAATTGCTGGACCTCGAGGAAGAGGCCGTCGTCCAACACTTCCCCGAGGAGATCCTTCACATCGTAGGGCCGGTCCGGCTCTTCGGGGACCAGTCGGTCGAGCGACGGGATTTCGCGATCAGCCGGATCGGCGGTTTCCAGCCGCGGCGGCGGATCCAGGTTGTTCGAAGGCAGGAACGACAGGAGCCGCCGGATCAGGTCGAGGCATTCCTCGTCGTTCTCGCCGAGGAAATGGGCATTCCCGGAGACGGTGTTGTGGGTTTCGGCTCCACCGAGTTCCTCCATCGTCACCTCTTCGTGGGTGACCGTACGGATCACCTCGGGTCCGGTGACGAACATGTAACTCGTCCCGCGGGACATGATCGTGAAGTCGGTGATGGCCGGCGAATAGACCGCTCCGCCGGCACAGGGACCCAAAATCGCGGAGATCTGAGGGACGACTCCTGACGCCAGCGTGTTGCGCAGGAAAATGTCGGCGTAGCCGGCCAGCGAAAGGACTCCCTCCTGGATCCTGGCTCCACCGGAGTCGTTGAGACCGATGATCGGCGCCCCCTGACGAACGGCGAGGTCCATGATCCGACAGATCTTGCCGGCGCACGCCTCGCTGAGCGAGCCTCCCAAAACCGTGAAATCCTGGGCGAACAGGTACACCAGGCGCCCCTCGATGCGGGCGTACCCGGTCACCACCCCATCCCCGGGATAACGGTGCTCCTCGAGGCCGAAGCCGCGGACCCGGTGCTCCACCAGGCGTCCCGTCTCCTCGAAGGAACCGGGGTCGGCGAGCGCGGCGATCCGGTCCCGCGCGGTAAGTCGTCCGGAACGCCGCTGCCGCTCGACGCGGGCCGCCCCTCCTCCCGCCTTCGCGCGGCGATCGCGCGACTCCAGCTCGGCGAAGGTCCCGGAGCGATCCTTTTCTTCGGCGGGCACCTCAGCGAGGCCTCAGGCGCACCGGATCAAGATACTCGGGCAGCTTCCCAGTCCGTGAGGAAACGCTCGATACCGAGATCCGTCAGCGGATGCCTGATGAGCAGGTCGAGCACCTTGGCGGGCATGGTGGCGATGTCGGCCCCGAGACGGGCCGCTTCGACCACATGGAGCGGATTGCGGATGCTCGCCACCAGTATCCGGGTCGGGTAGTCGTAATTGTCGAAGACCTCCCGGATGTCGGCGACGAGCTGCATGCCGGGAGCGGCGATGTCATCGAGACGGCCGACGAAGGGGCTCACGATGGCGGCCCCGGCCTTGGCAGCGAAGAGCGCCTGCGGCAGGCTGAAACAGAGCGTCACATTGACGCGGATGTCCTGCTCCTTCAGCTCGCGGACAGCGCGCAATCCATCCGCCGTAAGCGGACACTTGACGATGATGTTGGGAGCGATCTCCGCCAGCCGGCGACCCTCCGCCACCATGCCGCGGGCATCGGCCGCCAGAACCTCGGCGGAAACATCGCCGGGCACCAGCTCCGCGATCTTCCTCAGGATTTCCCGAGGATCACCGGATTCCCGCGCCATCAGGGATGGATTCGTGGTGACCCCGTCCACCAGACCCATCGCCGCGGCGCGGGCGATATCGTCGAGGTTGGCGGTGTCGAGAAAGATCTGCATTCCCCTTCTCCGTCCGCCGCCCGGGCGCGGACTACTTGAACGACCCCGATCCCGGCGCCGATTCTACCTGCCGAATGCCGCGTCGGCCTGCTGCATCCGATCCCCGGCGAGCCGCATGCAGCCCGTGAACGGAATCAGCGCCGGGGGGAAGCCAACGCCGGGGCTGTCTGCGGGCTTTCGTTCGCGGGTTCGGCGCTGTCCACTGCCGTCACCGAGTACCGGAACCGGGCGCGGGGGTCCCGCTCCGAATCCCGGAAAGTGGTGCGCTCGAGCGGTGAGTCGGTGAGTCGTTCGGAACCCGATCCGTCGGGGGCAGACCGGTAGATGTGATACCCGGCCAGATCGTCGGAGATCGATTCCTTCCAGAGGAGTTCCGTGCTCTCGGGCCGCCAGAAAAGACGAAGATCGGTCGGCGGCGACGGCGGAAAGACATCCCTCGGAATCGCACACCCCTCTTCGGAAAACGGCCCTACACTGAGCGCCCGGGAGCTGGTGGGCGGTATCCGCACCAGCACCGGAGTCCAATCGGGGATATCCGTTGCCCCTTCGGGACCCCCGGGGCCGACCGGCGGCGCATCCGACGGGGCTCCCTCCGCAACGGGCGCCGCTCGCTGCTCCGTGGAGACCGGGACCTCGGGTCCGCCGCCGCTTCCGGTCTCCGTTTCCGGCTTCCCGGAGAGCGCCGGGGCGAATTCCGGGCCGGGGTCGGGCAGGACCCGTTCCTCGTCATCGCCGGCGAAGAGCACCCGGATCTGGTAGCAGACTTCCTCTCCCCACACCACCTCCGGGTCGGACAGATTCGGGCCGACGGATCGGCCCACTCGCTCCCGACGATCCCCACGCCGCCGGAACACCTCGAAGAGGGGGTCGGACAGCTCCGCAGCGTTCCCCAAGGTCGGGCGCGGATCCGACCAGCGCACCGTCAGGGCTTTTTCGCCGATCGACACTTCGACTCCCTCGGCGGCCGGCAACCGTTCCGTGAGATCGAGCGATTGGGGGTCGCTCGCCTCACTCGGACCTCCTCGGGCTTCGTATCGAACCTCCACCTCGAAACGACGGCCGATCCAGGCAGGGTCCACGGGCCACTCGATGGACCGCTCCTCGCCGGCAACCCTCGACTCCACTTCGGCAAGAACCTCGAACTCCATCTCTTCGTATTGCAGCTGGATCTCGGCCGGATCGCTGTCTTCCACCGATTCCACCGGAGAGTCTGCCGACGGCTCGGCCGTTTCCGGCGCGGGTTTCGCGGCCAGCGGCACTTCCGCTTCCGGTTCCGAGGGAGCAGGCGCTTCGGATCCTCCTTCCTCCGATTCCGGAATCGAAGGAATTGCTGCCTCGGTTCCGCTTTCGCCGGAAGGGGATCCTTCTCCGACGAGCCCGGGTACTTCGGGGACCGCAGGGTCGGGCGGCGCCGGCAACGGCGGCTCGGCGGCGGCGGCACTCTCCGTCGCGGTCGGCGACGGGACCTCCGGCGCATCGACCGGCGGGTCTTCGGTTCCAACGCCAGTCCCGGGGGCTCCGGCCTCCTCCTCGCCAGTCTCGGGAGACACCGCTCCTTCTCCGGCTTCGCCCCCAGGCGCCGTTTCGCCCGCTTCCGTTTCGAGCGGGCCGGCTCCGTCCGGCGCCGCCTCCGCACTCGCTTCGCGTATCTCGGAGCGGCTGGAAGCGCGCTGCTCGGCAGCCAGCTGGCGGATGTCCACCACCCGGTAGAGAACGAGCGCTTTTCGCAACCGGAGGTCGCCCGGCTCACCGCCCTCGGCGAGGCGCGGGGCAACCCAGCGGATTGCGATCTCCCCGCCCTCCTGGCGCAGCGGGAGCAGCCGCGGCGCCTCCGGAGTCACTCGGATCGGCGGTTGGGGAGGCCCCCGGCGGCCGCAGGACGCCGCAACCAGAACCACCGCGGACCCGAACAGCGCCTGGACGAGGCGGCGCGAGCCCCCGAGAACGCGAGCCGTCCGTTTCCGGAGCGGCGCGGGTTCCGGCGGGGGTTCCAAGGCCGCTCCCGTCTTCCCGATGGGAGTGGCGCGCGGCGGGCGAAGCGCGAATTCGGAGGAATACCGAGCGTATTCCGAGGAGTTCGCAGGGAAGAGCGAAGCGGCCCCGCCGGACGCTCTCACGCGAAACCTGCCCTCCCGGGTCACGCGCACGAAATCGGCTGGGAACAGCGAACTTGCAGATCAGAGAATGAAGCGGGAAAGATCCTCGTCTTCGAGAATTCCATCCAACATCCTGACGACATACTCCTTGTCGATGGTCCAGTTCTTCTCCTCGAGTTCCGGAGCGTCGAAGAGAAGGTCCTCGAGGACCTTCTCCAGGATCGTATGGAGTCTCCGGGCCCCGATGTCCTCCATCCGTTCGTTGACCTGGGCAGCCATGTCGGCGATTTCCCGGATTCCATCCTCGCGAAAAGAGACGCTGAGGCCCTCGGTGGCCAACAGGGCTTCGTATTGTTTGAGCAGGGCGCCTTCGGGCTCCGTCAGGATCCTCTCGAAGTCCTCGACGGAGAGCGGATCGAGTTCGACCCGAAGCGGGAAACGGCCCTGGAGTTCGGGGATGAGATCGGACGGGCGATTTTCCTGGAACGCACCGGCGCCGATGTACAGGATGTGATCCGTGCGCAAGGCCCCGTAGCGAGTGGTCACCGAAGACCCATCGAGCAGGGGCAGCAAGTCCCGCTGCACCCCTTCCCGCGAAACATCGGGGCCGGGAGAATCGTTGGGGCTCGCCACCTTGTCGAGTTCGTCGATGAAGATGATGCCGTGGTCTTCTGCCCTTTCGAGAGCAAGCCGCGACAGCTGCCGACGATCCACCAGCCGATCCTCTTCTTCCTGCACGAAGTAATCGAGCGCCTGGGGGACGAGCATCTCCGTCTTCCGATAGCGGGGCCCGAAAACCCCGCGCAGCATCTCGGCGGTGTTCGTGTCGAGATCGTCTCCGGGGCCGGAAAGGGCTTCGAGGAAGGGCGCCGGCGGCTCCCGCACTTCGACCTCGACACTGCGCTCGCCGAGGTCTCCCCGGTGCAGTCGGCGGCGCAATTTCTCCCGGGCACGGCGGACACGCTTCGCGTCTTCGATGTCGCGTTCCGGAAGAACACCGCCCTCCGGATCTTCGGACGAAGCCGCGTTCCGTTCGTCGAGCGATCGTTCGTCGGCCCCGTACTGGACGAGGTTCGGCGCCTGCGGCGGCAGCAGGAGGTCGAGAAGGCGTTCTTCGGCGTTCAGATCTGCCTGCTCGCGCACTTCCTCGATCAGTTCCTCCCGAAGGATCTCCACGGATACATCGACGAGGTCGCGCACCATGGATTCCACATCCCTCCCGACATATCCGACTTCGGTGAACTTGGACGCCTCGACCTTGACGAACGGAGAGCGGGAAAGCCTGGCCAGCCGACGGGCGATCTCGGTCTTGCCCACTCCGGTCGGCCCGATCATGATGATGTTCTTGGGTGCGATTTCGTCCGCGAGTTCCGGTTCGATGTGGGTGCGGCGGGCACGGTTTCGAAGCGCCACCGCCACTGCGCGCTTGGCGCCCGTCTGCCCCACCACGAAGCGGTCGAGTTCTTCGACGATTTCACGCGGCGTGGGATCCTCGAAGGGTGCCGGGGGCTCCTTTCCGACGGGAGGGAGATACTCGACCAGGAGTCACACCTCTTCGAAGAGGAATTCACCGTTCGTGTAGATGCAGATACTGTCGGTGACGCGCATCGCTTCCTCGGCGATCTCGCGGGACGAAAGCCGAGTCCGGGAAACCAGCGCCCGCGCCGCCGCCATCGCGAAAGGAGCGCCGGCGCCGATGGCCATGATTCCATCGTCCGGTTGCATCAGGTCGCCGTCCCCTGACAGGAGGAATACATGATCCTTGTCGGCCACCAGCAGCAGCGCGTCGAGGTGACGCAGCACTCGATCGGTGCGCCAATCCTGCGCGAGTTCCACGGAAGCCCGCTCCAGGTTGCCCCGGTGTGCTTCCAGCTTCGTCTCGAATTTCGCGAAGAGAGCCTGGGCGTCGGCAGTGGCGCCGGCGAACCCGGCAAGCACCGTCCCCTCGCACATCCGGCGCAGCTTGCGGGCGCCGTGCTTCACGACGATGTCGCCGAGGGTCACCTGCCCGTCCGCAGCCAAGGTCGTCTTCCCGCGCCGGCGGACGGCCAGCACCGTTGTAGAACGCGATCTTTGGGGCCGCACAGAACAACAAGCAGAGCGACAGTCAGAGCAACGGGGAGCACCAACTTGCAGCTTTGCGCGCTCCCCCCGACCAAGGATCGAGCCACGACGGCCCCCGCGGAGTGCAATGGACTCTCAAAGGAGGCCGAGCGGGGGGCCGGGAGTGGCCCGACCAGCCTGAAAGAAGGCCGGTGGCCGCCACAAGCTCAGTGTCGATGCCGGCCTGCTAGTATAGCCGGGCTGACCGCTGCGTCTGGGCTCCGTGTTGCGCGGTCGCTGGCCTGATGAAACTCCTCTCGGCCGTCGTCTTGGCGAGCGCCGCCTATGACCTCCTGCTCGGCGGGGCGCTGCTCTTCGCGCTCGGAGATGTGCAGCAACTGCTGGGCCTCGGGGAACCGCTCTTCCCGATCAACGCGAATCTGAACGGGTTGTTCGCCATGGCGATCGGAGTCGGCTACCTGGCGGTGCTGCGAGACCCCTGGAAGCACCGTTGGTACCTGTGGATCATGGGTCCGTTCCTGAAGGGCGCCGGGGCCCTGCTGCTCGCACTGGACTTCCTGTTGCGCGGTTCGCCGCCGATCTTCCTCCTGTTCGCGTCTGCTGACGCGGGGTTGGCGGCAGCTACCGTCTTCATACTCCTGCGGGCGGATCCAGAACGACCTGCAATTCGAGATCCGGGGGAGCGCGTCCGCGGGCCGATGTCATCGGATCGTTCCGGGAGCCCTCCCGGAGAGAACCGTCGGTGAAAGAGGGGGGCGGCACCGCCCGGTAGGCCAGGCGCCGAACCGCTTAGAATCTCCGGTCCGCCTGCTCATGGACTCCAGGGAGCTCCTGCGCCACCTCGTCGCAGCTCGTCCGGACGACCCGCTCTGGGAAGAGTTGTTCCAGCGCTGCCTCGCGCTCATCCGAACCACATTCTGGTGGCGGATCAGCAGGGAACGCCGCAACGCCCCGCCACTCGAGGACATGGGCCAGGAAGTGATGGAACGGCTGCTCGCCCGGGGCCGCCAGGGTCTCGCGCGTTTCCAGGGAGACAGCGAGGAGACCTTCGACGGATACATCCGCCGCATCACGCTGAACATCTTGTTCGATGGGATCCGCCACGAAGTGAATCGGCGTCAGTTCGAAGAACTGTTGCCCTTCGACGACCTGCGCCGACTCGACGACCTGCTCGTCGACGCTTCGTCGGTGGACGGCAGCGCGAGCCCCGAAACCGGAGTGCACCTTCGTGAAATGGGGGAGATCGTCGAGAAGACCCTGCGGGAGATGTCTCTCGACGCCCGGCAGCGGGGCATGAACCGCCTGTTGTTCCGGCTCTATTTCCTGGACAGCTGCAGTATCCCGCAGATCGCCCGGTTGCGCGCGGTAACCCTCAGCGCTTCCTCGGTCGGCCGCCGCATCCGGAACATGCGGAGCGCTTTGCAAAGAGCTTTCCAGCATCGCCGGCGGCCCTCCCCGACCGGGCAGCTGGTCCGGCGGGAGCCGATCGCCGAACGAAAGCGACGCTAGCTGCGACTTCGTCCACAGGCTGCTAAAGCCTGCGCGGGCGCTTCGCCCTTCGGTTCAGGTCCCGGAGGGCATCGTGCCGGGCCCGGTGCTGGTCTCTCCCCCGCCGGTCAGCCCGACGATCAGGTCCATCACATTGGTGCCGGTAGGGCCCGTCACCAACAGATCACCCGTCTCCCGGTGCACGGTCCACGCATCGTTGCGCCGGAGGTGGGCGGCAGGATCGAGACCCCGCATCCGGGCGCGCCGCCAGGACTTGCCGTCAGCGAACGCGCCGGCCGCGTCCGTCGGCCCATCGGTCCCGTCGGTCCCGGCAGCCAGTAGCGCGAGCTGCGGCACTCCCTCGAGGGCGCCGCCCGCAACGAGCGCGAGCTCCTGACTGCGCCCTCCGCGGCCGTCGCCAACGACCCGCAAGGTCAGCTCGCCCCCCGCGAGCAATGCGAAGCGGCCGTCTGCAGCCGCCAGCTCGGCCAGCCGTTCGGCGAAACGGCGCGCCGCATCGTGGACCTCTCCGACGAGATCCCGTCCAAAGATTTCGGATCGGTACCCGAGCCGCTCCGCAGCTCGGACCGCGGCCGCGAGGGAGCGCGCGTTGCTGGCGACGATGAAGTGGGGGACGACCGTTTCCGGACATGCCGGAGTCTCCGCCAGCCGCCCGGCAGCGCCGTCTTGCAACCGGCGGATCACGGGGCCCGGCACCCGCGCTATCAGATCGAACCGGTGAAGCACCTGCAGCGCGTCCTCGAAGGTCGTCGGATCAGCAGCTGCCGGGCCGGAGCCGATGGAGGTCAGATCGTCGCCGACCACATCGGAAATCACCAGAGCGCTGCTTCGGCCCGGAGGGAAGAAGGGGAGCAGCTGGCCGCCCTTGACCGCAGAAAGATGCTTGCGGACGGCGTTCATCTCGTGGATGTCCGCCCCGCTGGCGAGCAGCAGGGAGCTGACCTTCGATTTCTGTTCCAGAGTGATTCCGGGAGCCGGAGAGACGAGGAGTGCCGAGGCGCCCCCGGTGAGCAGGAAGAGAATGCGGCCCCCCTCTCCGACGTCCCGCAGTTCGTCGAGCAGCCGGTGGGTGGACGCCACGGAATCGGCGTCCGGAACGGGATGTCCCGCCTCCTCGACCGCCACCCCGGGAATGGCGGTCCCGTGCCCGCGCTTGACGATGATCCGCCCGCTGACGGTCTCGCCGGCCAATCGGCGCGCCACCCCGTAGCCGAGAGCGGACGCCGCCTTTCCGGCGCCGAACAGGAAGACCGGATCCCCGGCGTGGGCTCGGGGCGGGAGCAGGGGGCTCCCGCGGAACTTCCACCCTGCGTCCGGATCCCCTTCGATGTCCTGCGCGAGGATGGGCCCGGGTTGCGCAGCTCGCAGCGCGGCGCGGTAGATCGTGAGCAGATCGCTCCTCAGGCCGGCAACGATCGGCGGAATTCTCTCCCCGTCCGGAGCGGCGCCGCGGATCGAGGGACGCCCTCTCACAGTGCGTTTCCCGCGGGACTTCCGCGCCGCGCGGGTAGAGTTGCCCGGTGGATCCGCCGCCGGCGCCCGAGGTGACACAGCCGAAACGATGGCACTTCGTCGCCGCCTTCGCCCCTATCGCGATCTCGCTCCTCGCACTCGCCGGCCTCTTCGCGTTCCACTGCGCGAGGAGCTGAGGACACCGGAGCCCGAGGCTCCTCGACGAGGACGAAGGAGAACGACATGTCGGAACGACAATGGTATGTAGCCGAAGGCGGGCGCACGCTCGGCCCCTATCCCGCCGACGAAATCGTCCGCGCTCTCCACAACGGCCGCTGGAGCCGCTCCACGCAGGTTTGTCCGGCAGGCGGCGCTGAATGGATACCGGCCGCCGAGGTGCCGGAATTCCGAATCGGGATCGGAGCGGGCTCGACCGCTCCCCGCCCGCCAACGCGAATGCATGAGGTGGACTACCGCATCTTCGGCGAGGAGATGCAATTCGTGGAGGTGGAACTCGATCCGGGCGAAGGGGCCATCGCCGAGGCGGGAGCGATGATGTTCATGACCGCCGGGATCGAAATGCGGACGATATTCGGCGATGGCGGAGAGCGCGGCTTCATGGACAAGCTCCTCGGAGCCGGGAAACGGCTTCTGACCGGCGAGAGTCTGTTCATGACCGAGTTCGTGAACCAGGGGGCGGGAAAGCAACAGGTGGCGTTCGCCTCCCCGTATCCCGGAAAGATCCTCCCGGTCCAGCTGAGGGAGCTCGGGGGACGGCTGATCGCACAAAAGGACGCCTTTCTCTGCGGAGCCAAGGGCGTCTCTCTGGGGATCGCCTTTCAGCGCAAGATCGGAACCGCGCTTTTCGGCGGCGAAGGGTTCATCATGCAGTCGCTCGAAGGAGACGGACTGGCGTTCCTGCACGCCGGGGGGATGGTCGTGAGGAAGGAACTGGCCGCCGGCGAAAACCTGCGCGTGGACAGCGGCTGTCTCGTGGCGCTGGCCCCTTCGGTGCACTACGACATCCAGTTCGTGGGGGGCATCAAGTCGGCGATCTTCGGCGGTGAAGGATTCTTTTTCGCCAACCTGACCGGTCCGGGATGGGTCTGGCTCCAGTCGCTGCCGTTCAGTCGGCTCGCCGGACGGATCCACCAGGCGGCGCCGCAAACCGGCGGTGGGGGAAAGGGCGAGGGCTCGATCCTCGGCCGCATCTCGGGGGTCGGTTGGGACGGGTGATCGGTTGAGCGAACCCGCTCCGGCGGCGCTGCCCAGCGCCCGCAGCGGCGAAGCGGAGGCTTTCCTCGCTCGCTTCTCCTGGAACGACTGGACCCCCGACGAGAAGGCCACCCTGCTCTTCCTCATCCGCGGCGGCCGGATCCTCTTGATCGAAAAACACCGCGGCCTCGGCAAGGGAAAGATCAACGGCCCCGGGGGACGCATCGAACCCGCGGAGACTCCCCGGCAAGCAGCGATCCGGGAAACCGAGGAAGAAGTGCTGATTCGCCCGACCGGAGTTCGCCTCAGCGGGGAACTCTGCTTCCAGTTCGTGAGCGGCTACGCGGTCCGCGTCTTCGTGTTTCGGGCCGACGACTTCAAGGGAGAACCGGGGCCTACCCCCGAGGCGACACCGATCTGGTTCGATCTCGAAGCCATTCCGTACGGGCGCATGTGGGAAGACGACGCGGTCTGGTTGCCGCTCCTGCTACAGAACCAGCCGTTCCGGGGGCGCTTCGTCTTCGACGGCGAACGGATGGTGGCGCAAGAACTCGAGACTTGATCGGAGTGCGGCCGCCCGCTTCGTTCAACGGTTCCTTTCGAACGGCTTTCCGCCTCCGGCGACGATCCGTTCGCCGATCGCATCCAGGCGTCCCCCGAGCAGGGCGTCGAGCTTCTCGAGAAGCTCGTCCAGTTCGCCCGACAATTCATCGAACACGGCATACGCGCCGTCCGTCGGCTTCGCATCGCCGGTTTCCACGCTTCGGCGAAGGGAGGCCAGCCGGTTGTTCAGGCGGATCGGAAAATTCAGCGGATCCTGGTTGCTACGGTTCTTCGTCTGGTAGAGCGCCTCCTCGATAGCGGTCATCTCCTCGATGAGCTGTCCCCCGTCGGCGATCAGGCTCTGATCGTTCGTCCCTTCCAGCCGTTCCTCGATCTGGGACCTCAGGGCACGGATCCGGATCACCGCCTCGTTCGCCATGGATGTCCGTTCCCGGATGCGCTCGGCAAGACGGAACTGCTCTTCGAGATCGGCGGTCGTCACCCCCTCGAGCCGCGGGTCGGCGATCAGCGTCAGATCCGTCGTCTCCGTCATCCCCCCCGCTTCGACGCGCACCTGGTACCGGCCCGGAGGTGCTTTCGGGCCGCTTTCCGCGCGGGCACTCCAGAGGATCATCCCGTCGAACCCGACGGCCCCCCGGTAGCGGCCGTTCCAGACGAAGCGGTTGAGACCCTCGGCGGTCGTGGGAGTGGACGACCGGCGGGCACGAAAAAAGGAGAAGTCCGGTTCGGCTTTCGAGACCGGCTCCGTCCCCTCGAAGGAATCCACCAGCTCTCCGCCGGTGTCGAAGATCGACACGACGATCCGATCGACTTCCTCGGCGAGGTAGTACTGGATCACCGCGTCCTGCACCCCGCGCACGGCCCGATCGGGCTCGAAAAGAGTCAAGGCGGCGCTTGGGACATCCGGGGTCCACTGGCGGAGCGGCTCGATGTCGTCGAGGATCCAAAAACCCCGCCCGTGCGTGCCCAGTACGACATCCCTTCCCTCGACGACCAGATCGCGGATCGGGGTGTCCGGCAGGTTCTGCTGGAGGGACATCCAGCGGTCTCCGTCGTTCCACGAGGCGTACACCCCATGCTCGGTGCCGAGGAACAGCAGCCCCTCGCGGACGGGGTCCTCGCGGACGGCGCGGGCGAAGTGTCCGGGGGGGATCCCGTCCACGATCGCCGCCCAGGTCGCTCCGTAATCCGTGGTGCGAAAGACATAGGGCTCGCGGTCATCCACCTGGTAACGATTCGCGGCGGCGAAGATCGTGCCTTCCCGGTGCGAGGACTCCTCGATGAGGCTGACGCGGCTGAACTTCGGCAGGTCCCGCGGCGTGATGTCGCTCCAGGTCGCTCCGTGGTCCCGAGTCACATGGATGCGCCCATCGTCGGATCCCACCCAGATGGTGTCCCGGTCGTGTCGTGACGGCGCCACCGCGAAGATCGTCGCGTAGATCTCCGGCCCATTCATGTCCATCGTGATGAGTCCGCCGGTCTCGCCGAGTGTTTCCGGATCGGCGTAGGTCAGATCCGGGCTGATCTTCTTCCAGGACTGGCCGTCGTCGGTCGTCAGGTACAGGAACTGGGAACTGGTGTAGAGCCGATCCTCGTCGAGCGGAGAAAACACGATCGGGAAAGTCCACTGCCAGCGGTCGGGCAAGGCACTGGCCGGTTCGCCGGAAAAGAAGCGCGGATAGACCTGGATGTCACGGATCTGCCCGCTCCCTCGGTGGTAGCGGGTCAGGAGTGCGCCCTGGCTGCCGGCGTAGAAGACATCGAGCTGTGAAGGATGCTGGGTGATGTGCCCGCTTTCTCCTCCCCCCACTGCGTAGTACCAGCGGCTCCCCGGACCCCGCGCCTGCATGTGGTCCCAGCCCTCGCTCGGCACGCACACCGTCGAGTTGTCCTGTTGCGCCCCGCACACATGGTAGGGAAAGTCGTTCGTTACATTCACACGATAGAGCTGCGTCGTCACATAGTCCTGGTCGGTCCAGGTCTCTCCGCCGTTGACGCTGACATTGCCCCCGCCATCGTTCGAGTTGCACATGCGGAGAGGATCGTTGGGATCGATCCAGAGATCGTGCTGGTCGCCGTGCGGCGGACGGAGCACCTGATCGAAGGTCTCCCCGCCGTCCACCGATTTGTAGAACCCCGTGTTCAGCGCGTACACCGTATCGGCGTCCACCGGATCGGCGTACACCCGTGAGTAGTAGAAGGCGCGCTGACGCAGCTTGCGCTCGTCGTTCGTCAGCCGCCAGCTGGCTCCCCGGTCGTCCGAACGGAAAACGCCGCCCTCCGGGGCCTCGACGATCGCCCAGACGCGATCCGGATTCGCCGGAGAGACCGTGACCCCGATCTTGCCGATCGGCCCTTCGGGCATGCCCGGGTTCCCGGTCAGTTCCGTCCAGGTGTCTCCGCCGTCCTCGGAACGGTAGAGACCGGAATCGGGACCGCCGCCCCACATCTTCCAGGCCTTGCGGTACACCTGCCAAAGGCTCGCGTACAGCACCTCGGGGTTCGTCCGATCGATGATGAGGTCCGCCGCTCCCGCCCCCGGACCGACGAACAGCACCCGCTCCCAATTCGCCCCGGCGTCACGCGACCGGAAGACTCCGCGCTCCTCGTTGTCTCCGTACGGATGGCCCAGCGCTGCGACATAGACGATCTCCGGGTTCACCGGGTGAATCCGGATCCGGGAGATCGCCTGGGTGTCGGCGAGGCCTACATGACGCCAGGTGGCGCCGCCATCGGAACTCCGGTACACCCCGTCGCCCTGAGTGATGCTGCCTCGAAGCTGGGTTTCCCCGCCGCCGATGAAGAGGATGTCCGGGTTCGTCTCGGACACCGCCACCGCACCGATCGAGGAGCTCGAAATCTGCCCGTCGGTCACCGGAACCCAGGTGGTTCCGGAGTCCTCTGTCTTCCACAGACCGCCGCCGGTCGCACCGAAGTAATACTCGTGACGCCGCCCCGGGCTTCCGCTGCAGCTGAGCGAGCGCCCGCCGCGGGCTGGCCCGATGTTGCGCCACGCCAGGGTCTGGATCTGCGAAGGCTCGGGACGAGAGCCCTGAGCGGCTGCCGGCAGCGCCAGGATCCAAAAGCAGGGGAACAGCATCCAGCGGAAGCCGTATCGGCGATGACTCATCGAAACCCTCCTGGGGGAAGCGCCGCCACCGGGCGGTTCGGGCGGGGAGCATATGGCTGGAAGCCTTTATCCACAGACTGCTAGGCTTCCGCCTCCGTGGCCAATCGTTCCCGTCAGACTTTCCTGAAGCGCCGCAAGGAAAAAGAGCGGGTCGCACGGCAGCGGGCCAAGGAAATGCGCCGCCGCGAGCGGGCGGTCGGGAAGGTCCATGAGGTCCCCAGCCACGGAGCCGGAGATCGGGACCTCGAGGGGATCGTGCCCGGCCCGCAGGAGCCCGTGTGGAAGATCGCCGGGGTGCTGACGGACGAGGAAGTGGACGCACTCGAAGAGGAAGAAGAGGAAGAGCGCGTCCGCGCCTGAATTTCCGGGCACCCGCCCGGATCCCGGGGAGGATCTTCCCGGTGAGGTCCGGAGCGTCGCCGTCGAGCGGACCGGCGGCAGCGAGATCGCCCTGCTGGCCAACTCCGGTTGGCCGACCTGAGCGAAGGCGCCCGCGAGACCATCCGGGAACTCGTCCGCAGTGACTGCCTCGTCGCCGGCGCCGCAGTCCCCGGTGATACACTAGATCGGTTACGGCGAAATTCGGTCGGCGGGGTAGCTCAGCCGGTTAGAGCGAAGGACTCATAACCCTTAGGTCGGCGGTTCGAGTCCGCCCCCCGCTACCGGCCCGGTCCGGGTGCTCCCGGAAACGGGAGAGCCCCGAGGGAGAGGTCATGAGCACCAGACGAACATTCAAGATCAAAGCTCGGCGCGGGGTGTCCTGCCCCGAGGTGTACGCGAATTTCTGTGAGGCCACCCATTCACCTTTCGATCTGACGCTCACTTTCTGCAATCTCACCGGAATCCAGCCGGAAGACCTCGCGAATACCGACTCTTCGGGAGAGGCGGTCGTTCGGGCCGATCCCAAGACCCGGATAACTCTTCCGTTCCGGATCGTCCCCGCTCTGATCAAGATGCTCGAGACCCAGATGCGAGCGGTGGAAGAGGCCGAGAACGAAGAACCGCCGCCTTCCCGGGGCACCGACTTCTCGCTGGTGCATTAGCAGCCTGTGGACAAAGTCACACGGCCGTCGACCGACGATGCCCAGTTCTCCCGGTGGGGGCCCCGCCTGAACCGCTTCGCTCGGCGTTGCGATTCCGTCGGAATACACCCGGTATGCCTCCCGATTCGCGCCTTGTCCGCCGGGCGCCTCCCCGGTCTCAGTGCTCGCGCCACTTCATCCACAGGCTGCTAGCAATTTGTAGATGAAGCGGCGCACGCCCCGACAGGGGTCCCGTTCTCCCGGTCGGGTCTCCCCGATCGGGGCCCCCTCGCTACGCGGCACGGCCGGGGGGCTTCGGAAACAGGCTGCGGGCGGACCGATGCAGGCGCGGGAGCCCTTACGTCCTGATTCCGCGAACGCTCCGCCCCGGAGGAGGACCGAACGCGACGGAGCGCTCGACCGGATCCAGGCCGCGCGCGCCGCAGTGGCCGGGAAGTCCCTCTGGTGGAAGCGAGGGAGCGTCGGAGGGGTCGCTCTCGCCATTGGGGTAGGGGTGCTGCAGGGATGGCCGCTTCTTCACCTGAGCGCCGTCCCGCTGGCCCTGCTCTGCTGGTGGGGCGACGCTGCCCTCACCCGGGCCGACAGCCGCCTGCAAACTCTCTACCGCACCGTGTTCGAGGGAACCATTCCCCCTCCGCTCCCAGGGGAAGAAACAGTCGTTGCGGACCGGCCGACGGAACCACCGCACGCATTGCGGCAGGCCCTGTTTTCAGGTCCGGGGTCCGGGCTCCATCTGATGATGATCGGTATCGCCGTCCTGGGCAACCTTCTCCTCTGATCCAGCGACCGCCGCTGCTGCTGGAATCGAAATCCTCTCCTCGACGAGCATGATCGGGATTCCATTCCGAATCGGATAGAGGAATCTCTGGTCTTCCGTCACCAGGCCCGCGTCCGGAACCTCGGAAACCGCCGTGCCTGCGGCTCCCGTGAGGGCGCCGGCCCGGGCGGCCCGGTGCAGCCGGTCCAGCAGCGCCGCCGGTGCCTCGTGAACCGGCCGCCTCGTCTCGGGACAGCAGAGGATCGAGAGAAGTTCGGGATGGATCATCGCAACGAGGCAGTCAGTCCCGGCGCCCTCCTGGTGCCGGAGGAGGGGGTCGAACCCTCACGGCCCCAAGGGCCGCGGGATTTTGAGTCCCGTGCGTCTGCCATTCCGCCACTCCGGCAGGCCCCGGGCGCCGTCGCTGCTCGACAGCCTCGATGGGAGCAAGTGTACCCACGGTCTCATCAGCGCGCCGCCCCGCGGACGGCACGAAAACAACCCGCAGGCTCATGGTATCCTTCTAGGTCGGTCGTCACCCCGATATTCACGGAGGCGTTGCTCGTCCATGCAGTTCGCAGTGGGAGACAAGGTGATCTACCCTAACCAGGGGATCAGCGTCGTCGAGAGCATCGAGTTGTCGCCTAGCGCTTCCGGTATGAGCTTCTACCGCTTGCGCCTGCTGGCGAAGTCCACTCTGGTCATGGTCCCCATCGAGAAAGTGGACGAGGTCGGCCTGCGGCCGATCATGAGTGAGAGCGATGTGGAAGAGGTCCTCGATGTCCTCGAGCACGGTGCCGTCAACGAACAGTTGAATTGGAAGACCCGGTACAAGGACAACTCCGACCGGATGAAGAGCGGATCTCCGGTCGAGGTGGCCGGAGTTCTCAAGGGCCTCTTCTACCTGAGCGAACGGAAGACGCTCTCCTTTCGGGAGAAGCGGATGCTCGACCGCGCCCATCAGCTCACCGTTACCGAAGTCGCCGAAGTGGCCAGGGAGACTCTCGAAGACGTCGAGCGGAAAGTCGTCGAGGCGCTCCGCCGCAGCCGCCAGGGGCAGGAGGGCGCTGCGTCGCGGGAGGAAAACGGAGGACACGGAGCGACCAGCGTGGTGCCGTCGAAGCCTCCGAAGCGACGACGGTCCGCCCGGGGTGCGGAAGGGCGCCGCCGCCCCGTATCTATCTCGATCAATCGGTACTGAGATCCCGTCACGGAGCCCGGGGTCCTGCATCGCAGTCTGCCGACGCGACCGCACCGCTCGTCTCTGTCCGTGGGGCCGTGGCTTCGGCTCGGAGTATCCGCCGGACCGCCCGGGCGGTGGTGGGCACCCTCGGAATCGCGCTGACGCTGCCTCTGCTCCTCATCGCGGGGCTCGTTCTCATCCCCCTCGGGGATCTGTTCAGCGGCCGCCGCCGGCTGGGCTATGAAATCGGCCGGCGCATCGTCGGGGTGTGTTGGCGCATCGTCGGGATCCAGATGGTGGAGCGGGACCGATGGCGGATCGAGCCCATGGAAACCCGGGTGTACATGCTCAACCACGAATCTCTGCTGGACATGCCACAGGTGCTCTACCTGTTACCCGGCGCGAACGGCACCCTGATCAAACAGGAGGCGTTCCGGGTGCCTCTCGTGGGTTGGGCTTTCCGGGCGGTTGGCTTCACACCCGTCCACCGCAAGAACCCAGTGGCCGCACAGAAGAGCCTGCGCCATGCTGTAGAAGCCGTCATCGCGGGGAGATCGTTCGTGATCGCACCCGAGGGGACGAGAAGCCGAACGGGGCGGCTCGGCCGCTTCAAGGTCGGAGGGTTCCGGATCGCCATCGAGGCCGGAGTCCCCGTCGCGCCCATCACCGTGCGGGGGGCAAGAGAAACCATGCCGCCCGGTTCGCGGCTCGTGTACCCCGGGATCATCGAAGTGCGCTATCACGACCCGGTGGAAACGACGGGCCTGGATGCGAAGGATCGACGCCAGGTAACACAATTGAGCGACCAGGTGCGCCGCGCGATCGGGAGCGGCCTCGGAAGAGGAGGATCCGCAGGGGCCTCGGACCTCGACTAGAATTCGAGGTTCGGCACCGTTAGCAGTCAGCCGGGATGCATCGCCGGTCGCTCCGAGCGGGGTCGAATATGGTCCCGCGAGCACGCCGGAGAGTGAGGGCTCCCGGTCGGGATCCATCCGATATCCCTCCTGCATGGCACCTCGTCCGCCGCGCACCCGCCACCACCGGGAGAACGGGTCCGTGCTCGGGGCTCGCGGCATTCCATCCACAAGTCTGTTGGTAATCTGATCAGGGTGTACCGGTCCGAACGAACACTCGTCTTTCTCCGCCACGGCGAAAGCGTCTGGAACCGGGAGAATCGGTTCACCGGTTGGGCGGATGTCCCCTTGACGGCAACGGGCACCCAGCAGGCGCGCCGGGCCGGAGAACGACTCCTGGCGGCGCAGATCGCTCCGGTGGCGGCCTACGCATCCATGCTGAAGCGGGCGATCCACACGCTGCGGGAAGTGCTCGACCAGCTGGATCGCCCGTGGCTCCCGACCCGCTTCGCCCTGGAACTGAACGAGCGCCACTATGGCGCGCTGCAGGGGAAGGACAAGGCGGAGACGGAACGCCGCTACGGCGTGGAGCAGACGGCTGCCTGGAGGCGCGGTTTCGCCGAGACCCCTCCGCTCATCGCGCCAGACGACCCGCGAAATCCTCGTTTCGACCGGCGATATGCCGGAGTGCCCGAAGACAGTCTGCCCCGAGGCGAGTCACTGCAAGCCACCCTTCGCCGGGTCGTCCCGTACTGGGAGCGGGTGATCGCCCCCGTTCTCGAAACCGGACCCGTTCTGGTGGTGGCGCATGGCAACAGCCTCAGGGCGCTCGCCATGCACCTCGAGGGCATCGGTCCGGAAGCGATCCGGGAACGGAACATCCCGACCGCGATCCCGCTCGTCTATCGGCTCGACAGCGCCCTCGGCGTGCGCAACCGGAGGTATCTCGCCGATGACGAAGAGCTCGCTGCCGGGTTGGAGCGAGCCGAACAACGCCCCTGATGGCTCCCTGCCGACTGCATCTCCCTGTTGACGGGAGCAGTGCCTAGAAGCGGCGTGGGGGCGCCTGCCCGAAGGCTCGCCGGCCTCACCCGCTAGTGGAGGCAGTCGAAGTCGAGGCAGGGCGTCCGAGTCCGAGGTTCGTCTTGCCGCGGAAGGAGCGGTACCCATGTTCCCGCAGCAGGGCTCCGAGGGCATCCTCGCCGTCCTCGCGGCACCGGGTGGCTGCACCCACCGAGAGGATCGTCTCCGATTCGGCGGCAGCGGCCTCGACCGCCTCCATCACTTCGGGCACCCGTTCCATGCCCACCTTGATCTCCACGATGGCGGAGAGCACCCGTTCCCCGAGCAGGTCCTCCCGAATCGCACCGGTCGCCACATCGCTCATGAGGTTGGTCACCGGGTTCTTCTCTTCGAAAGAAACCCCGAGAGCGGCGAGCCGCTGCGTAACCCGGTCCATGTCGGCGAAGGTCGCGGTAACCCCCGGCCGGCCGAACTCCACCGTCATCCCGCATTCACCGACCGAGACCCTCCCGGTGACATCGTTGGTCTTCACCTCTTCGGTGCCTCGGCCGTGGACTCCGGTGGCTTCGTGGGAGACCAGCGGGTCGCTGAACGCCCGGCGCACGACCCGCGGCCAGGTCAGCTCCTGCGGTTCGATCGCCGAGGTCGGACAGATGTCCGGCTCGGGGTCGAAGCGCAGCCGGAGCCAGCCGAGCACCCGGCGGACCGCGCGGAGCAGCGTCGGGTTCAGCCGCTCGGTGCTGAGGCCGCGATAACAGCTGAAACACTCGACGCACTGGTCCGAATCCACCGCGGCGCGACCATCGTCCTCGATGCGGATCGCCGAGACCGGACAGACGGCGACACAGTTCCCGCAGCCGACGCAGCGGCTCTTCGAGATCCGCATCGTCAGCTCTCCCCCGAATCCCTGGTCTCGAGGGTGTACTCGCCGAGGTGGGTGATGACTTCCTCTCCCATCAGATAGCGCAGGGTGTTCGTCAGCTTCTTGCGCTGGATGAACAGGTCGTGCTCGGGATACACCCCCGGCTTGCTCATCGGGCTCTTGAAGAAGAACGACAGCCACTCCTGCACCCCGCGGAGGCCGGCACGCGCGGCGAGATCGAGCAGGAGCGCGAGGTCGAGGACCAGCGGGGCCGCGAGGATCGAATCGCGGCAGAGGAAATCCACCTTGATCTGCATCTCGTACCCGAGCCAGCCGAAGATGTCGATGTTGTCCCAGCCTTCCTTGTTGTCGCGCCGCGGCGGGTAGTAGTTGATGCGGACCTTGTGGTAGAGGTCGCCGTAGAGATCCGGGTACTTGTCGGGCTGCAGGATGTACTCGAGCACGCTCAGCTTGCTCTCTTCCTTGGTTCGGAACGAGCCGGGATCGTCCAGCACTTCGCCGTCGCGGTTGCCGAGGATGTTCGTGGAGAACCAGCCGCTCAGACCGAGCATCCGCGCCTTCAGCCCCGGCGCGAGGATGGTCTTCATGAGCGTCTGCCCGGTCTTGAAGTCCTTGCCGGCCACCGCCGCGCCGCGCTCCGAAGCGAGCTGGCGGAGTGCCGGAATATCGGCGCTCAGGTTCGGGGCGCCGTTCGCGTAAGGAATACCGCAGCGCAAGGCGGCGTACGCATAGATCATGCTCGGAGCGATGTCGGGGGAGTTCTCCCGCAGGCCGCGCTCGAAGCTCTCGATATCCCGATGGACCTCCGATTCCTCGAGAAAGGTTTCGGTAGAGCCGCACCAGATCATCACCGCTCGCGCGGCGCCCGACGCCTCCCGCGCCCGCTCGATGTCCTCCATGAGCATCTTCGCTAGATCCATCCGGTTGGCGCCCTTCTTGACGAACGGCCCATCGAGCTTCTTCACGTATTCGCGGTCGAAAACGGCCTCCATGGGCTGGATCCCCGAAAGCTCTTCCCGGACCGAATCCAGGAGCGCCGGTTCGAGAACCCCGGCCTTCCGGGCGGCGGTGTAGGCATCGTCGGCGAACACATCCCAAGCGGCGAACGAGAGATCGTCCATGGCGCAGAGCGGCACGAAATCCCGGATCAGCGGAGCACGCCCTTCGGTGCGCCGCCCGAGCCGGATCGCGCCCATCTGCGTCACCGAACCGATCGGGGCCGCAAGGCCCTTGCGGATCGCGTGAACTCCAGCGATGAAGGTCGTGCTGACCGCCCCGAGACCCGGCAACAGCACCATCAGCCCGCCTTCGGCAGGAGCCACCTCGAATCGCTGCTTCGGCATAACGGGCAGCGAAGTCTAGAACACGGCGGGGATTCCGGAGGCCGGCGCCTCCTGGACCGCGCTGGACCACCCCGAATCGGATCCCGCAAACGCTATCCTCCAACATGTCGCCTCCGGGTTCCCGGTCGCTCGACAACATGCGCCCGAGCGTCATTCGGCTTCTCTGCGGACTCCTGGCCGTGGTTTCGCTTTCTGCCTCCGCCGCCGCCGGGCAGCCTCTCCGGGAACTCCGGGTGATCCATCACGGCGATGCCTCGAAGCTGGCCATCCGCCAGTTCGGCGGGGTCGAGATGGTGCGCCTTTCGCGGATCGCCGACGCTCTCGAAGGCTCGCTCCGGCCCGGAGCCAGCGAACGGCAGGCGGTGCTGCGGGTGAGCGGTGAGACCCTCCGAGTGGAAGCAGGGCGCAGCTTCGTGATCGTGGGCCAGGCGACGCGCCTGCTGCGCAGCCCGAGCGTCCGCCGAGGCGGGGAGTGGTTCGTTCCCCTCGATTTCGTCTCTCGGGTGCTTCCCGATGTCCTGCCCGGCGAGAGTCGTTACGACCCTTCGGAACGGACCCTCGCCGTGGGCGAGGGGTATCCACAGCTCGCGGTGGCCATCGACAGCCGACCGAGCGCCACCCGGATCACCCTCGCGAGCGAGCCGCCGGTGCCCATGGAGATCGAGGAGAGAGAAGGCCGCGTTCTCGTCCAACTGCGGGTGGGCTTCCTCGAGACCGCCTTCCTGGGCGAGGCGACCCGCGACGGAGTCGTGGAACGGGTGGATCTGTCTCGCGCTGGCGAGGGGTACCTCCTCGAGATCACTACCGGCCGCAACTACGGCCGCCTGCTCCAGGATCGGGGGCGGGGGCGGCTGTCGATCGATCTCGTCCGCTCGGGGATGCGGGCCGAATCGGGCGCCGAAGTCCTTCCTCCGCGGCGAGAGCCGCCGGGGCCGCGGCGCCGAGACCCAGTGCGGCCCGGGGCCATCCGTGCCGTGGCCATCGATGCCGGCCACGGAGGCCCGGACCACGGAGCCCGGGGCCCCCGAGGGTTCGCGGAGAAGGATGTAGCACTCGCCGTGGCTCTGGCGCTCCGCGACCGGCTGGAAAACGATCACGGCCTCCAGGTGGTATTGACCCGGAGCAGCGACCGCGGAATGGATCTCGACGACCGGACCGTCACCGCAAACGCCGCGGGGGCCGACCTGCTGGTGAGCATCCACTTGAACGCTTCACCCCATCCTGCCTCCTCGGGCAGCCTCGTGTACTACCGCTCGCCGGGCGGAGCGCCGCGGCCGGCGGCCGAGAGCGCGGTGTCCTTCGTCCCCTGGGACGCCGCGCAGGCGCCGTTCGTTCCCGCGTCCCGTTCCCTCGCCGAAGCGCTGGCGGTAGAACTCGCTGTTCTCGCGATCCCGAGCCGGGGAATCGCCGACGCCCCGCTGCGTATTCTCGGCAGTGCGGCCATGCCCGCAGTGCAGATCGAACTCGGATTCGTGACCTCGGCGCCGGACCGGGAATTCCTGATGCGGCCCGGGTTCGCCGACGAGGCGGCCGCAGCCCTGGCCGCGGGGATCCTCCGTTACCGGAGGAGCGGAAACGACATGCGACGGACGGGATCATGACCGCGAAGAGCGATTCCGCGTCCGCACGTGCTCGGCCAGGATCGCTCTCTCTCATCGCCCTGTTGCTCGCCGCGGGCTCTGCCGGCTGCGGCGGCGCCCCGGAGGCTGCTTCTGCAGCGTCTCCGGCAGCCGACGACGCTCTCGCCGCGGAGGAGGAGAACGAAGAAACGCCGGTCCCGATGGCATCCGCGACGGCGCAGTCGCCGCCGGACCATCTCCCCCCGACGGGAAAGATCCCCGAGGCCGGCCCCGACGGGCGGCTTCGATTCCGAGAGGTGGAGCTTCCCGATCTGCCCACCACCCGGGAGCGCGCCGAGGCTCTCGTTCGCAGAGTGGTGAACGAATCCGGGACCTTTCCGGACGAGGTACAGGTTCTGGATGTGTTCGTGAGCGGCCGCGGAATGGCGGTGGTCGACTTCACCCTCGACCTGGTGGAGGACCATCCCGGGGGCATCCACGCCGAGGAGCTGACGGTGTACAGCCTCAGCCACGCGCTGCTTTCGAGCTTTCCGGCGATCGCTCAGGTCCGGCTGCTCGTCGAGGGGCGGGAGAGCGAAACCCTCGCCGGGCACCTGGATCTCCGGGCCGGTTTCGGCAGGGCTCCGGACCGGCTGCTCGCCGATCCCGACGGTGGCGGCGGGTGAAGCGGAGCGGCGGGCGCGGAGCGCGGGAACTTCGCCGCCTGGAGTTCCAGCCCGGTTTCCTGCGCCGCACTCCCGGCTCGGTGCTC
This sequence comes from Vicinamibacteria bacterium, assembly GCA_963422395.1. Taxonomy (GTDB): domain Bacteria; phylum Acidobacteriota; class Vicinamibacteria; order Marinacidobacterales; family Marinacidobacteraceae. The sequence goes on from OY729431.1 coordinate 2,820,120, forward strand.
GTTCGCCAGGGGCATACGCAGCTGGTCTGCGCGGTAGGCATCGAAGACAGTGTTCCGGGCTGGATCCGGGGGCGGGGCCGCGGCTGGATCACCGCCGAATACGGAATGCTGCCGCTTTCCTCGGGAGAACGGATCCGGCGAGACCGGAATGGAGTCCCCGGCCGCACGGCGGAGATCCAGCGCCTCATCGGCCGCGCCCTGCGGGCGGCGGTGGACCTCGCCGCGCTCGGAGAGCGCACGGTGCGGGTGGACTGCGATGTGATCGAGGCCGACGGCGGCACCCGGACCGCAGCCGTCACCGGAGGGTTCGTGGCCCTCTCGCTGGCCTTGCACCGGCTTCAGCAGCAGGGGGTGCTCCGGGCTTCGCCGCTCCGCCGGCAGCTCGCCGCGGTGAGTGTCGGGATGGTGGACGGGGAGGTTCTGCTGGACCTCGACTACTCCGAGGACTCTCGCGCCTCGGTGGATCTCACCGTGGTCCAGGCCGCCGACGGCCCTTTGATCGAAGTGCAGGGCACCGCCGAGGCGGCACCCTTCAGTCGGCGGATACTGGACGACCTGCTCGACACCGCCGCCGTCGGGATCACCCGTCTCACCAGCCGCCAGCGAGAAGTGCTCGCCGGCATTCCGTTGCCCGAGGGCAGCTGAGGCGGGGGATGATCCCGCCCGGCGGGGAGCCGCGGTTGGTACTCGCCACCGGGAATCCGGGGAAGGTTCGCGAAATGCGTGCGGCACTCGCCGGGACGCCCGTCCGGCTGGTGTCTCTCGGGGACCTCGACGGCGCGCCTGCCGAAGAGCCCCCGGAGACCGGAGAGAGCTTTCTCGCCAATGCCGCGATCAAGGCCCTCTGCTACGAGGCGACGACGGGGATCCCCGCGCTCGCCGAGGACTCGGGCCTCGAGGTCGATGCGCTCGACGGTGGGCCTGGAGTCCGTTCCTCCCGCTGGTTGGGCCGGGAAACCCCCTATGTCGAAAAGAACCGGGCGCTGCTCGAACAGGTGGCGATCGATCCGGAGCAGCGGCGGGGCGCGCGCTACTGCTCGGCGGTAGCGATTGCGGCGACCGGCAGGATCGTCTTCCGGTCCGCCGGGGTGGTGGTAGGGCGAATCACTGCCGTTCCGCGCGGGAGCGGCGGATTCGGCTACGACCCGGTGTTCTTCCTGCCGGAGCGCGGCCGGACGATGGCGCAGCTGAGCCTGGCCGAGAAGCAGCGGATCAGCCATCGGGGGCGCGCGTTGCGGCCGGTGCGGGAATTCCTCCGTGCCGCCACCCTCGCCGAGCCCCCTATAATTCCCGGAGATTCTCGGGGCGTGGCGCAGTCTGGCAGCGCGCCTGCTTTGGGAGCAGGAGGCCGGAGGTTCGAATCCTCTCGCCCCGACCAGAGGGCGGGCCGACTCGGCGACGGCAGTTCTCCGCAGCCGGATCCGACGGAGCGCGGGAGCGCCAGTAGCTCAGCAGGATAGAGCGGCGGCCTTCTAAGCCGCGGGTCGGGGGTTCGAATCCTCCCTGGCGCGCCGACCGGGGGCATCTCTCTTCCGTCGCTGGTGGATGTAGCTCAATGGCAGAGCACCGGATTGTGGTTCCGGTGGTTGGGGGTTCGAGTCCCCTCATCCACCCCGGCGCTTCGGGGGGCAGCCCGACCGGAACTGCGGCGAACCGGGCTCCCGCCGCAGGTGGAGGCAGCCGAAGAGCGGCGCGAGCGGCGGCAGGTCGGAGCGGCCGGCCAAATAGCGGGCGGTCTGGTCGGCCGGCGAGTCGTGCTGCACGAGTTCCCAATCCTCTTCGAGAGCCAACTCGCGCAGCACCGCGGCAGGATCGAAAGCCGACAGCATGGGCTCTCCCAGGCGCGCCACGAACCGTTGCATCCTCCGCAGCAACACCCGATCCTCGGAGGCCAGCCGGTCTCCTGCGATCAGGTAGTCGAAGGCGAGCTCCGAACCGGGCGCTGCGATCTCGGCGAGCTCGTCCAGGGTGCGGGCGATGGCGCCGGCGGTCAGATAGCAGGTGACTCCCATCCAGGTGAAGAAGGTCGGCTTCCCGCGGTCGAAACCCGAGGACGCCAACCGCTCTCCGAGGGAGTCGCGCTCGAAGTCCAGGGGCACGAACCGCAGCCGCGGCGGGCGGGCGATTCCGGCAGCCGCCATCCGTTCCTGTTTCAGCACCTGGGTCGCTTCGAGATCCGCTTCGAACACGGTGAGGGGAAGGTCGGGCCGGCGGAATGCGAACGTCTCGAAGCCCGAGCCGAGGAGCACGAGTTGGGAGACCCTCCGGCCGGCGGCCAGAACGATCCGGTCTTCGGCGAAGCGGGCCCGGACCAGCGGCTGCATGGTGATCGGCATGAGCCCTCGCAGCACCACCCGGGAGTACATCCACTCGAGCGGGTTCGACTCGATGATGCGCCGCCAGCGCTTCCCGGCGAAGTGGATCGCCAAGCGGTCTTCGACGATCCAGGGGGGCGGGTGCCGGCGGAAGTGCAGCGCACGGACCGCCGCCACCGCCGCTGCAGTCCGGCTGCCGCGCAACGGAGCGAGGGTCTTCGGACGGCGCCCTGCTCGGGGTCCGGAATCCGGTTCGGTCATGCGTGCTCCGCCGCGGCGATCAGTGCTTTCGTGACCTGGAGCGCCGCGACATCGGCGAGAGCCTGGTTCGCCTGCTCGAGGCGGTAGCGCCTCCCGATCACCTCGGCGAACGGGATCCGCTCCCGGTAGCGGACGAGCGTGTCGAGCGCACGCTTCCAGTGGTGGAACTCGCTGCCCCACTGCCCGCGGATCTCAGCATGCTTGCGGTTGATGTCGAGATGCGGGTTCACCGCGACCGCTCCCGCATCGGTGTAGTGCCCCACGATGACATAGCGCCCGCCGTCCCGGAGCAGGGCGAATCCCTCGGGTACCGCCGCCGGGTTTCCGCTCGCCTCGATCACGACATCGGCGCCGCGGCCTTCGCTGGCCGCCCGTACTCGCCGGGTCCGCTCTGCTTCGTCCACCCCGTCGAGAGCGAGCGCTTCATCCGCACCCATGCGCAGCGCCAGGGCGCGCCGCGCCGCGGGCTCGCCGACGGCGAAGATCGAGCCCGCTCCCGAGATCCGGGCGAAGGCGATGGACGAGAGCCCCACCGGCCCCACGCCTTGCACCACCACGCTGTCGCCGAGGCGGATGTCGGCGCGGTCCACCGCCGCGAATCCGGTGAAGAGTCCGCAACCTCCCCCGAGGAAGTCGTCCACCGCGAGCTCCCCGGGCACGGCCAGGATCCTCACTCCGGGAAGGAGCAGGATGTTCTCCGCCCAACCGCCGAGCAAACCCTCGTCGGCGGAATACGTGATCCCGTACACCCGCCGCTGCGGGCACCGGTTCGGCTGGCGGGCCACCAGGCACTGATGACAGGCGTGGCAAGTCGCGTGGACATCGAAAAAAGTGACGACGCTGCCCTCGGCGATCGGGAGGCCCGCGGCATCCCGCGCGACCCCGTTCGCCGCCGCGATCCGGCCGACGCTCACATGCCCGGGGATGATGGGATAGGGGACGCCCGCCAGCCGGCCATCGCGCAGATGCACATCGGTGCCGCACACCTCGGAAGCGATGGTTTCCAGCAAGATTTCGCCTGGCCGCGGATCGGGGACGGGCAACTCGCGGATCTCGGCGGGACGACCGGGCGCAGGAATTACCACCGCCCGCGCCATCCGCTTCGACCGGCGGGGCGAATCCCAGCGGTCCGAATCGATTCCGCTCAGGGTTTCTCCAGTCGTGGGGCCTTCATCCTACGCAAGGCAGCCAAGACTGCCGCGGCCTTTCCCCACCCGGTCTGCGCGGGCTAGCCTCACCGGCCATGGCACTCCATCGGATCGGATTCATCGGCCTCGGGGTCATGGGAAAGCCGATGGCGGGGAATCTCCTCGCCGCCGGTTTCGATCTCACCGTCCACAGCCGCTCTCCAGGACCGGTGAACGAAATCGTCGCTGCCGGGGCGCGCCGCGCCGACTCTCCCGCAGCCTGCGCCAGCGGGCAGGGAGCCGTCGTCCTCATGCTCCCCGATTCGCCCGATTCCGAACTCGTGATGCTGGGGAATGCCGGAGTGCTGGCGGCCAAGGACCCCCCGCCGCTCGTCGCCGACATGTCCTCGATCGAGCCCGGAGTGTCCCGCCGGCTCGCCGCCGCCGCCCGGGAGCGGGGAGTCGCGTTCGTGGACGCCCCGGTGAGTGGAGGGGAGCCGGGCGCGAAAGCGGGCGAACTCGCCATCATGGCCGGAGGCGAGCCCGCTGCCTTCGAGGCGCTCGGCCCGCTGTTCGAGGTGCTGGGAAAGAGCGCGGTTCTCTGCGGCAGCGCCGGGGCGGGGAACGCGGTGAAGCTCGCGAACCAGATGATCGTGGCCGCCAACATCCAGGCGGTGGGGGAAGCACTGGTGTTCGCCGTCCGTTCCGGGCTCGACCCGGGCGTCGTGGTGGAAGCGATCCAGGGCGGCCTCGCGGGCAGCGCGGTCCTGAGCGCCAAGGCGCCCCGAATGATCGCCGGGGACTGGAAACCCGGATTCCGCCTCGAACTCCATTTGAAGGACCTCGACAACGCCCTCGCCGCCGCCCGGGATCGCGAAAGCCCGGTCCCGGTGACCACCGTCGTCCGCCAGTTCGTGAAGACGCTGGTCGACAACGGCCACGCCGCCGAAGACCACGCCGCCATCGCCCGCTACTGCGAGGAGATCGCCGGCGCCACGATCGCGGACGCCCGACCGAGGGAGTGATCGTCCGTTTCTGCTGCCACCCATCAGCTTTCGAAGAAGGCGAGGAAGCCCCGGTACAGCGCCCAGAGGTCGGCCTTCGAGGCGACATCGTAGGTGGAGTGCATGGAGAGGATGCCGACCCCCCAGTCGGTGACTTCCATGTTCATCTGGTTGAAGTAGCGGGCGATCGTGCCGCCGCCGTAGCCGGCCTTGTAGGTATGGCTCTGCCACGCCACGGCTTCGTCGTCGAGCATCCGGCGGAGACGGGCGACGAACTCGCTGTTCGCGCTGCGGCCGGCGCCGTAGAGCTTGAGGACCAGGCCGTGGTGGAGGAGCGAGGCGTTGTCCGGGGCCTGGGGGGAAGGCCAGAGCGGGTTCGTCGCAGTGGTGGTGTCCGCGGTGATCATGTCGGTATTGCCGAAGCACTCCATCACCTCGAGTTCGCTCACCGAGCCCTTCTCGGCTCGGATCATCTCGGCGACGATGCGGCGGAACCACTCGGAGCCGACGCTGATGTTCGAGCCGCTCCCGACTTCCTCGTCGGTGACCAGGTATGCCATCGCAGTGTGGGTGGGAATCTCCATCTCTTCGAGAGCGAAAACATTCGCGATGCCGGTGAGCCGGTCGTCGAGGCCGAAGGCGGCGAAGAGAGCCCGGTCCATGCCCACTTCGCGGGGCTTGGTGACCGGCACGATCTGCACATCGCTGCTCACCCAGTCTTCGGGCTCGATACCGAACTCGGCCCGAATCAGCTGGATGGCGCGCTCCATGGAGTCCATCCCCCCCTCGCCGTCTTCCCCGGCGCCGGTGGGAGCGGATGCGATCAGCGGGTCCAGCTCTTCGCGCCCGATCGCCTCGGCGCGGGTCCGACCGCGGAAGTCGCGGTCCACATGCGGCGCGAGGTCGGGGATCAGCAGCACCGGGTCGGAGTCCTCGAAGCCATATTCGATCCAGACCACGGAGCCGTCTTTCCGGTCCACCCGGCCGGTGAGGCCGAGGGGAACATTCACCCACTGGTAAGCCTTGAGCCCGCCGTGGACGAGGGTGTCGAGCGCGGCGGCGTCCTGCTTCCTGGCGAGCGGGTGCGGTTTCAGCTCGAGCCGCACCGAATCGATGTGGCTGTTGATGAGGCGCATCCCCGAAGCCAGCGGTTCGCTGCCGACCACCCAGAGCAGCATCGTTCGGTCGCGGTTGACCGCGTAGAAACGGTCGCCGGGGTTCCCCTCGCGGACCGCCGCATTCCACTCGCGGAACCCGCGCTCCTCGGCGTAGGCCACCGTCTCGCGGACCATGGCGAGCTCGGTCCGCGCCCGATCGATATAGGGCGCGAAGCGCCGATAGAGGGCCTCGATCTCCGCGCGTTCGGCAGCCGTGGCGTTCGCCTCGAGGTTGCCCCGGCTCCCGTACTCCCCCGCTTCTTGCGCCGCGGCGAGCCCCAGCGCGGTCGAGAAGACGGCGGCGAAGCCGAGGGAGCGGATTTCGGTCCGAAAACGGAATCGATGGCTGGGGTTCATGGCGACCTCCCGCAGGCAGACCCCGAACGCTACCAGCAGCGCCCGTTCCTCCGGCACACCCCGCTGATCGACGCCGATGCAGTGATTGTTAGCAGCCTGTGGATGAAGTGACGCGAGCCCCAAGATCGGGGAGGCGCCCGACTGACAAGGCGCGATTCGGGAGGCATACCGGGAGTATTCCGGCGGAATCGCAACGCCGAGCGAAGCGTTCAGCCGAGGCCCCCACCGGGAGAACTGGGCATCGCCGACCTTTGGCCGTGTGACTTTGTCCACGGGCGGCTAGCATCGGCCTCCTCCGGAGGAAGAAGTCATGGGAAGGAACAAGACCGGCGTCCGCGGCTACCGCTCCTTCGGCTATCTGACGCCCGGCGAGGACTACCGCGCCTTCGAGCTCGCCGAGGATACGGACCTCTTCCCGGCGCACCCGGTTCCCCTCACTCCCGGCGAAGAGGCCCGGGCAGAGCGTCTCGCCAGCGAGCTGGTGCTGGTCTCCCTCCACGAGCATCTCGGCAGCTTCCCGAAGGACATCCAGGAGACACCCGCCTATGTCCGGGAGGGACGGGTCTTCACCCCGTTCGAGGCACTCGCCGGGTGCGACTGGGACTGCGTCTTCGACAACCTGCTCGACGGGATCTGTCGGATCGAGTCGCGCAGCGGCTGGAAATGGAACGAAGTCCTCCACGACCTCGGGATGCGTCTCGCCGATCTGGCCCATCAGGACTTCCTCGTCCCCTGCCGGACGGTGGACGACATCCTCACCGCCCATGCCGAGGGACGGATCGCCTGGGTGGCAGCCATCGAGGGGGCGGCGCCGATCGAGAACGAGCTGGATCGGGTGGAGGTCCTCCACGGCTTCGGAGTGCGGGAGATGGGCATCACCTACAGCGAATCGAACGCTCTCGGGAGCGGTCTCAAGGAGACGAACGACGGCGGGCTGACCGCCTTCGGGCACCTGGTGGTCGAGCGCATGAACCAGGTGGGAATGCTGATCGACACCGCCCACTGCGGCGACCGCACGACTCTCGAAGTGATCGCGGCGAGCGAAAAACCGGTCTCCATCACCCATATCGGCGCGCGGGCGCTCTGGAACACCCGGCGGATGGCGCCAGACGAGGTGTTGCAGGCCTGCGCCGGCAAGGGCGGGATCATCGGAATCGAGGCCGCCCCGCACACCACCCTCACGAAACATCATCCTCGGCATGATCTGGAGTCCTTCATGGAGCACTTCGAGTACGTGAAGGATCTGGTAGGGATCGACCATGTGGGTTTCGGCCCGGACACGGTTTTCGGCGACCATGCGGGACTCCATCGGGTGTACGCCTCCGCGCTTTCCCTGCGGAAGGCGAGCGCCGGCGAAGGCGCCCCACCGTTCTCCCGAGTGCCCTATGTCGCCGGGATCGAGAATCCGGTCGAGGGTTCGCGGAACATCCTGCGCTGGTTGGTGAAACACCGGTATTCCGACGAGGACATCGGGAAGGTGATGGGCGAAAACGCGCTGCGGGTCCTGCGGGAAGTCTGGGCATGATCCGGCCGCTGCTCGTCGGTCCGATCCTTCTCCTGGCCCCTGCCGTCCCCGCTGCCGCGGATTCGCCGGCAGTGGAGACGACCGTTAGGATGTCGGGGCCGGAGCGGGCGCTCGTGGAAACCCGCATCCGGTCCGCGGCGATCTCCCGGTCGCCGGCTTTCCACGGGCTCTCCCGCAGCGGAGCGGCCGGCTGGCGGCGCGCGGAGATGGCGTTCGAACGCGATGCGGCCGGCACCGTCGTGTTTCGGGGCGAAGCAGCGGCGGACCCCGATGGCTGGCTCCGCATTCCGATCCCCCTGCCGGATTCCTCTCCGTCGCCGGGAACCGACCTGTCGTTCCGCGCGACCATCACCCCTCCGATCGGCTACCGGATCGCGGACCCATTTCCCGCGCGGGCCGGGCCGGAGAACAGCGGCGGCGAGATTGCCATGGCGCTTCCCGCGCCGCCCTCGCTCCTCCGTTTCCGGGTGATCCCCGACGGGGCGAGCGGCTTCGGACTCCCGGTGATCGTGGACGGGATCGTGGTCCTCCTCCTGCTCGGACTCGCCGCCTTCGGAGCTCTTCGTTTCTTCCGCCCCGGGGTCCCGGCTTCGCTGTGACGCGGTTCTCGTTCTGGGGCCTCTTCGTCGTCATCGGAGCGATCCTCTTCGCCTATCTGATCTGGATGCGCCGGCGCGAAAGCCGCGAGGAGTCCCGCGATTGACCGCAGCGGTGTTCGGCGCCTACCTCGCTGCCATCTTCGCCATCGGAGCGGTGGCGCTCCGGCGCACCCGCACCGAGGGGGACTACTGGATCGCCGGCGGACGGCTCGGCTGGTTCCTCGGCGGGGCCACCCTCGCCGCCACCCACGCCAGCGCCGGCACCTACATCGGCACGGTGGGCGTGATCCACACGGCAGGCTGGGAATTCGCCTGGCTGGTCCTCTTCATCCCGCTGAGTTACTGGTTCATGGCGGGAGTGCTGGCGCCTCGCTTCGCCCGGACCCGCGAACTGACCCTGCCGGCGTTCATCGAGCGGCGCTATTACAGCCGGCGCGCCCGCGCGCTCGCCGCGGTCGTCATCCTGATCGCCTCCACCGTGTACATCCAGGCGCAAGTGATCGCCGGCGGCCTGATCGCGGAAACGGTGTTCGGAATTCCGCCGGTGCGGGGCATGGTGTTCTTCACCGCGGTCCTGCTCGCCTACACCGCGGTGGGCGGGATGGTGGCGGTGGTGTACACCGATCTGGTCCAGCTGGTCGTCATGGTCGTCGGAGCCCTCCTCGCGGCGCCGATGGTATTTCGCCTGCTCGACGGCCCGGCGCCGCTCTTCGCCGCCGTCGAGGCGCTCCGGCCCGAGACCTTCGCGTTCGGCTCCCTCCCGGGAGCGCTGCTGCTGACGATGGGCATTTCGTTCCTGCTCGGCGGCGTCGCTACTCCGGAGAAGCTCGTCCGCCTCTACACCATGCGGGACCAGCGGGAGATCCGCCGCGGCCTGCTGCTCGCCATGACCCTGGCGACCGCGGTGAACCTGCTCGTCTTCTTGATCGCCCTCGCCGCCATCGGGCTCTTCCCGCTGCTGCCGAGCGGCGATCTCGCCATGCCGCTCATCGCCGGCAGCGCGCTGCCTCCGGTGCTCGGCGCCCTCCTGCTCGCCGCCATCATGTCGGCGATCATGTCCACCGTGGATTCGCTGCTGCTCGTCGCGGGATCGGCCCTCTCGCACGATCTGCTGGGCGTCCTGCGCCCCTGCACGAGTCCTCGAGCCAGGATGCTGGCTGCGCGCTCCGGGATTTTCTTCGTGGGAATCACTCCGCTGGTGCTGATCCTGAGCGGGGTCGGAGAAGGGGAACTCATCCAGTTCATCGTGCTGTTGTTCACCGCGATCATGGCGAGCGCATTCTTCGTCCCGGTAGTGCTTGGGGTCCTCTGGCGCGGATTGACCCGCGAGGGCGCTTTCGCCGCCATGACAGGCGGAGTCACCGCGGTCTTCGTCTGGCAGAGCGGGGTGCTCCCCTGGCCGGGCTTCGGGCCGGAATCGGTCCACTCGGCGGCGCCCGGGGTACTGATCTCGGTCCTCCTCGGAGTGGTGGTCAGCCGGCTTACGCCGAAAGCGCCGGAATCCGCGCTTCGCCCGTATTTCGGACAGGGCTCCGGAGACTCCGGATGAAGCTCGCGGGCCGCCGCCTCCTGGTCACCGGCGGGGCGCGCGGCATGGGCTTGCGGATCGCCTGCGGCGCGGCGGCGCGGGGGGCGCACGCGGCGATCTGGGATCTGGACGAGGGCGCTCTCGCCGACGCCGCGGCGCGAATCCGGGCCTCCCGGCGAAGCCCGGAGCAGATCGTGGCCGCGGACACCGTGGATGTCGGGAACGCCGATGCAGTAGCGGCCGCCGCCGAGCGGCTGCGCATCGGATTCGGCGCGGTGGAAGTGCTGGTGAACAACGCCGGCGTGGTCTCGGGAAAACACTTCGCGGATCTCTCGCCGGACGAGGTCACGCGCACGCTGCGGGTGAACCTCGCCGCCCACTTCTGGACGGTGCGCGCCTTCCTGCCGGAGATGATCGAACGCGGGACCGGGCAAATCGTGACGATGGCCTCGGCGGGCGGGCTGATCGGGGTTGCCGGACTCTCCGACTACTGCGCCTCCAAGTTCGGAGCGGTGGGCTTCCACGAGTCCCTTCGCGCCGAGCTCCGCCACTCCGCGCCGCACATCGGAACCACCCTGGTCTGCCCCTATTTCGTGAACACCGGCATGTTCGCCGGAATACGCACTCGGTTTCCGTTCCTGCTCCCGATCCTCGATTCGGAGCGGGTCGGTGGTGCGGTGGTGCGCGCAATCGAGAAGGACCGCGCGGCCGTCGTGCTTCCCCGGTTCGTCCACTCGCTCAAACTTCTCCGCCTGTTGCCGGTGCGCTGGCTGGACCCCATCGCCGCCTTCTTCGGCATCCACGCCGCCATGGACAGTTTCGAAGGCGGCCGCCGCCACCCTCGGTAACCGGCGGTCGGGAATCGCTTCGCGGTTCCCCCGCAGCCTGTCTCGGGTGCGGAGCGGGACCCGCCGGGCAGGTGCGTAGAATCGCCGGACGCAGGAATCATCGATCGTGCCTTCCCCCATGGACACCTCCGGGATGACCGCCGGGAAGCGGGCGGCGTTCGAGTTGGCGGAAGCGGCCCGCGAGACCGGGTGGAGATATCCGACCTTTGCGGGGGGGCTGTTTCTCGGCCGGCTGTCCACCGGGATGGTGCGGCCGTATCCCGACGCCGGCTCGGAGCCGGAGGGCGAGGCGTTCCTGAAGCGGCTCGAGCGATTTCTCCTGGAATCGGTGGATGCCGACGAGATCGACCAGACCGGGGAGATCCCCGACGAAGTGCTCGGTCGGCTCGCGGCGATGGGGGCGTTCGGGATCAAGATCCCCAAGAAGTACGGGGGGCTCGGTCTTTCACAGCGCACCTATACCCGCTCGGCGATCCTGCTCGGAAGCCACTGCGGCAGCCTCGCCTCGCTCCTCTCGGCACACCAATCGATCGGCATCGCCCAGCCCATCCTGATGTTCGGGACCGAGGCGCAGAAGCAGGAATTCCTGCCCCGGGTGGCGGCGGGCGACATCTCCGCCTTCGCCCTAACCGAGACCAGTGTCGGTTCCGACGCCGCTCGAATGCGGGCATCCGCCGAGCCCACTCCGGACGGCCGCGATTTCCTCCTGAACGGCGAGAAGCTCTGGTGCACGAACGGCACCAAGGCTCGCTGGCTGGTGGTGATGGCGCGCACCCCGGCGGAGAGCTCCGGGGGGCGCGAGGGGATCACCACCTTCATCGTGGACACCCGTTGGGCGGGAGTGGAGGTGGTTCGCCGCTGCCGCTTCATGGGGCTCAAGGCGCTCTACAACGGAGTGATGCGGTTCACCGGGGTGCGGATTCCCCGGGAGAATGTCCTCGGACCGGTGGGAAAGGGGCTGCGGGTCGCCCTGACCACTCTGAACACCGGGCGGCTCACCCTGCCCGGGATCTGCATCGGCACCGCGAAGCGGTCGCTCTACATGGCGAAGACCTGGGCGCGGGAGCGGGTCCAGTGGGGTGCTCCCATCGGGGAACACGCAGCGATCGCCGACAAGATCGGGAAGATGGCGGCCACCACCTTCGCCATGGATGCGATGTCCGACCTGACCTCGCTGCTCGTGGACATCGGGGGGGCCGACATCCGCATCGAGGCCGCGATCTCCAAGCTCTACGCGAGCGAGGCAGCGTGGTGGATCGCCGATGCAACGGTGCAGGTACTCGGCGGCCGGGGTTACGAAACCGCCGCCTCGCTCGGGGCCCGCGGCGAGCGCCCCTTTCCCGCGGAACGGACGCTCCGCGACAACCGGATCAACACGATTTTCGAGGGGTCGAGCGAAATCCTGCGCCTGTTCATCGCTCGCGAGGTGCTCGATCCCCACCTCCGCCGGGCCGGTGCCGTGCTGAATCCCTCGCTGCCGCTCGCACAGCGATTCGGTGCCGCGGTGCGCGGCGCCTTCTTCTATGTGCCCTGGTATCTCCGGCAGTGGCTCCCGGTGCGGGCTCCCCGAGGCGGCCGCGCCTTCGCCCGGCGCCACCTCGGCTTCGTGGCCAGAGACAGCCGCCGACTGGCCCGCAGCCTCTTCCACGCCATGCTCCGCTTCGGACCGGATCTCGAACGGCGGCAGGTGCTGCTCGCGCGCTTCGTGGACTACGGCGCCGAGCTGTACGCGCAGGTGGCGACCGTGGTGCGCGCCGAGGCGCTCCTCGCCCGCGGAGCCCGCGATGCGGATGTCCTGCCGCTGGTCGAGAACTTCTGCGCCGGTTCCCGCGCCCGGACCCGAGAGCTGCGGCGCGGGCTAGGACGCAACCTCGACCAGCAGACCTACGACCTCGCCCAGGAGGTCCTCAAGGACGGTTTCCCCACCCTGCTGGACGGCCGGGTCCCGAATCGCTACGACCCGCCCGCAGAGCCGTCTCGAGAGGCAACACCCCAAAGCTCCCTCCTCGTTTGAGAGGTTTCCTGATCGCGTTCGCGGCGGGCGGGCTCGCGGCGGGGTGTTTCGGAAAGGCGCCCTTTCCGGCCCCCCGCCCGATCTGGCTCGATGTCGATCCGGCAGTCATGCGCGGCGGCCACGAACCCGACGATGGAGTGGCCATGGTCCAGGCGTTCCATTCACCCGAACTTCGAGTGGTCGGAGTGAGCACAGTGTTCGGAAACGCTCCGGTCGAGACCGGCCATGCGATCGCCCGGGAGATCGCCGCCCGCTTCGGACCGCCGGGGCTCGGTGTCCATCGGGGCGCCGCTGCCCCTGCGCCCGAACCGACGCCGGCTTCCCGAGCGCTCCTCGCGGCGCTCGCCGAGAGGCCCCTGACCGTGCTGGCGCTGGGCCCGGCGACGAACATCGCCGCCGCCCTCCGGGAGCGTCCCGATCTTGCCCGGCGCCTCGAGGCGGTGGTGTTGGTGATCGGTCGGCGGCCGGACAGGCCGCTCACCTTTCCGGGCAGTACCGCCCGGCTGCCCGATTTCAATTTCGAGATGGACCCGCAGGCAGCGGAGATCGTGCTCCGGAGTGGAGCTCCCGTGGTCCTCGTCCCATTCGAACTCGCAGTGCAATTGCCCGTCGAGGACGAGGAGTGGGCTCGGCTTCGGAACACCGCCTTCGGTAACTACTTTCTCGAACCGATCGAGGACTACCTCGACTGGTTCAGCGAGCACACCGGCCGGCGCGCGACCTATCCCTTCGACTCTTTCGCGGTGTCGTGGCTCGCGGCCCCCGAACTCCTGCGCTGCGACCGCACCACGGTGGTCCTCCGGGAAGGACCCGCGGACACCGACCGGGGCAGCGGCGGGTCGAAGCCGTGGCTCGTCCGGGTCGAGACCGGCGCCGGTACGCCGGTCACCTGGTGCCACACGCCGGAGCCGGAGCTGAAGGACGAATTGCTCCGGCGTCTCGCTGGAGGCCGGGGCGCCTGACCGCAGTCGAAACGGCTGCTAGCTGTGACCTTGCGGTAGGTTGTTCACGCGAACCCGATGCCCGGAACTCATGGGCATCCACAACCCCTCAGCACGAGGAGCAGCCCGCATGAACATCCACGAGTCGGCCAAACTGACCCCGCTCGGTCGAGAGATCCTGGTTCGCCGCATCACCGAGGAAGGCCTCCGCGTCGAGGCGGCGGCCCAGGCCTCGGGAGTGAGCGTGCGCACTGCATACAAGTGGCTCGCCCGCTGGCGCGAGGAGGGCCTGCCGGGCCTCGGGGACCGCTCCTCGCGCCCGCATCGCTGCCCCCACCGCACCAGCGAGGCGCGGCGCACCCGAGTCGTCGAACTGCGGCGCGAGCGCCGCACCTACCACGACATCAGCCAGCAGCTCGGCATCTGCTAATCTTTCTGGTCCGGCTGGGAGCGCCTGTAGCTCAGTGGATTAGAGCGCTTGCCTCCGGAGCAAGAAGTCAGAGGTTCGAATCCTCTCAGGCGTACCAGTCCGTGGATGAAGCGGCGTCTTCGTCCACGGGCTGGTACCAGCGGGTCCGACACTTCCGCCGGGTGGGCCGTTAGCTCAATCAGGCAGAGCAACTGACTCTTAATCAGTAGGTTGAAGGTTCGATTCCTTCACGGCTCACCACTCGACTTCCTCGAAAAGAGGAAAGACCTGAAAACGCACGGCGTCCCTGATGGAACCGGGAAGCCCTACGGATTCTCCCCTTGCGGAAGGAGGGTGCCCCCCCATCCGCCGCCGCATCCTGATCCGCGCCCCCGAGATCCGGATCAAGGGCCGGAACCGGGCGACCTTCCGGGAGGCTCTGAAGCGCAACCTGCGCCGACAGCTGCGCGGGGTCGGCCTCGACTGGCATGCAAGCTCCACCGGGGACCGGATCTGGATCGAGGTTCCCGAGAACGCCTCGGACGAGCTGGATCGGGCGCTCGAAGCCGCTTCCAGAGTCTTCGGGGTCGAACTGGCGCTGCCGGCCCTCGCCCTGCCCCACTCCGTTGCCGGAGAACCGGTGCCGACGGACCGCCTGCTGGAGCAGACGACTTCGCTCTGCTGCCGACTCGCCGCCGCCGCCGTCATACCGGGCGCCGGATTCGCTCTCCGGGTACGGCGGCGGCACAAGGGCCTCCCATTTCGGTCGCAGACCGTCGCCGAAGTGGTGGGGCGGGCCATCCTCGACCGGACGCCGTGGGAACGGGTGGACCTCTCGAACCCGGCCTTCACGATCTTCATCGAACCGCATGAGGAAGCGGTCTTCGTCTGGACCCGCCGCATCCGGGGGCCGGGCGGGCTCCCGGTCGGAGTTGCCGGACGGCTCGTAGCGCTCCTGTCCGGGGGGTTCGACTCGCCGGTGGCGGCCTGGATGATGGCGGGCCGGGGGGCGTCGCTGGACTTCGTTCACATCGCCCCCTCACGGGTGGATCCCGAGGAGCCCGCGACGAGCAAGGCGGTGCAGCTCGTACGGGAGCTCTCCCGCTACACCGGCCCGGCGCGGCTGGTGCTCGTGCCCTCCGCCCACTTCGATCTGCGCCTGACCGGGAGCCGTACCGGCTATGAAGCGCTCCTCTTCCGCCGTTTCGCCTTCCGTTGCGCGGAGGTCGTGGCCCACCGCTTCGGGGCCGGCGCGCTCACCACCGGAGACAGCCTTTCCCAGGTCGCTTCGCAGACGCTCGAAAACCTGATCAGCGTGGACGCCGCCGTTTCACTGCCCGTCTTCCGCCCACTCATCGGAATCGACAAGATCACCATCATGAACCGCGCCCGGCAGATCGGGACCTGGGGGATCTCGGCGATTCCCGCCAAGGACTGCTGCGCGCTGATCGCCAGAGCACCCCGCACCAGGTCCGAGCCCGGAAGGGTCTCCGCTTCGGAGTTCCGTCTGATTCCCGACCCCGCCGAGCTCATCCGGTCGTCACTCGGGGAATCGCTGGTGGGCTCGTTCGACGGGGGAAAGGAAACGGAGCCCTTCCGTCCTGCCGGCGACCGGTTCGCGCCGGCGAAAGCCCGGCGAGCGCCGCCCGCAGAACCCGAACCGTGACCGCGGCGCCGAGGAGGATGGAAGACCGGCAACCCCTCCGGTTCCCTGACTACCTGCTCTCACCCCGCAGACCGCCGCTCGATCTTCGGTCGTTCCGGATTCTCCCGACGCTCTCCCGTGCCGCGCGGCGCAGGTACAATCGCCGAGCGGGCTCCGGCTACCGTTTCTGGGGCGCGCATGCGGAGGCATCATGAAGCTCCTCCTCGGGATGGCCCGGCGTCGCACGCCCACCCCACCGGGAGAAGTGGCCCGCTCTTGGGGCTCGCCCCACTTCATCCACGGACTGTTAGCAGTCGGCCTTTTCGTTTCGTCCGGCGTTTCGGCGGGTGCCGGGGAACAGCCAGCGCCCCGACGCCCGCCAGAGCCGTTTCGGGTCTTCGTCCAGGCGAGCGACCCGGAGGACGCCGAACTCAAGAGCCAGCTCGAAAAGGCGGTTCCGGCGATCCGGGAGCGTGTCCAGCGGCGGCGTAACTGGTTCGAACTCGCCCCATCCGCAGAGGCTGCAGATATCGCACTGCGGGTCACCAACTATCGGACGGCGCAGGTGATGCATCCGAAGCTCGAACGACAGATCCTCAACGGCAGGGTCACCATGGTCGAGCGCAGCGAAGTGCTCGAGTTCCACTATGTGGACGCGGTGGCCGTCGTCGGGTCGGTTCGAGAAACCCTGACCGGGCTGGACGAGCGCGACACCGGGCCCAGCCTTCGCAATGCCGCCAGTCACCTGGCAGAGGAATTGGAACGGTTTTGCAAGGACAACTACACAGCACTCACCGATCCGCAGTGAGGAAAGATCGGCCCGGCGCCGCCTCACGACGACTCGCGGCAATCGGCATCCTGGGGATGCTGGCGGCTCTCGGGGCGGGCAGCGCGGGCTGCGGCGGCGGGGAGAGTCGGCGCGCCCGGAATGTGATCCTGCTCATCGGCGACGGGTTCGGAATGAATCAGTTCGCCCTCGGGCTCGCCTACGCCGCCGAGGTTCGCGGCCGCGAGCTGCGGATGACAGAGCTGGCAGCCGCGGGACACGCGGGCTTCGCCATCCCCTTCTCCTACGGCCGGATCGTGACCGATTCGGCCGCGGCCGCGACCCAGATGGCCACCGGACACCGGGTGCTCACCGAGACTCTCAGCGTGGACCCCGAGACCGGTGAACCGATTCCGACCATCCTCGAATGGGCCGAGGAACGCGGGCTCGCCACCGGCCTGGTCTCGAACATGCGCCTGACCCACGCGACTCCGGCAGCCTTCGCGGTCCACGCGAAGTCGCGCTATGTCCCCGAGTCCGAAATCGCCGACCAGCTCTTCGGCGAGACGGAGATCGAAGTGCTGCTGGGAGGCGGCGGGCGGGCGATGGTGCCCGCGGGCTCGAAGCTCGGAGAGTCGGCCCCGAGCGTCCCGGCCGGCACCGACGGCCCCTCGAACCGCGCAGACGACCGGAACCTCATCGCGGAGGCGCGAGAGCGGGGGTTCACCATCGTGGGAGACCGCGCCGGCCTCCTGGCGGCGCGCGGGGCGGAACGCCTCCTCGGGATCTTCGCGGCGAGCCACCTTCCCTATGTGCTCGACCGGTCGTGGGAAGGGCTCGACGACGCGTTACCGACCCTCGCCGAACTCACCGAGGCGGCGATCGACTCGCTGGCCCCGGACGACGCCGGTTTCTTCCTCGTCGTGGAGGGAGGACGGATCGATTACGCCGGCCACGACAACGACGCCGGCGCGCTGCTCGCCGAGATCCTCGACTTCGATGCGGCGGTCGGCGCGGCGTTCGACTTCGCCCGCGGACGGGACGACACGCTGGTCCTCGTGACCGCCGATCACGGCACCGGCGGATTCTCCTTCACTTACACCGCCGGCGGGCCGGGTCCGTTGCCTGCCGCGGTGGCCTGGGACTACGCCGCCGGCAGCGAGATGCCGGGAACGCGGCATCTGGAGATGCTCATCCGCCAGCGGCGTTCGCTGATCGAGACACTCTCGGAGCTGGCCCTGCCGACCGCTGCGCCAGCGGTGCGGAAGGCCATCGAAGACGCCACCGGCGTTCGGCTTTCCGAGGCGGACGCCCTCGACCTCGCCGGCCAGTTGAACGAGGATTCCCTCGCTCCCCGGGATTTCTCTGCCTTCTACCTCGACCGGACTTCAATCCCGGCGGCGCTCGCCGCCCGCAAGCTGGCGAAACACACGCAGGTGGTCTGGTCCACCGGCGGACACACTTCGGAACCGGTGCCTCTTCTCGGTTTCGGCCCCGGCGCCAGCGCGGTCCTGGGAATCGGCGTGAACACCCGGGTCCACCAGATCCTCCGGGACGCTCTCGGCCCGAACTGAACCGAAAAGTCGAGCACCCTCACCGGGCTCTTCCGGCGGCGGACGACCGACGATCAAGCGGCCGGGAGTTCCCGCGGCGTGCGGGTCGCGGTCACGAACGCCAGCAGCAGACCGATGAGGAACACGCTTGCCCCGAGGGTCAGCAGATGCTGGAACGAGACGCTGAAGATTCCGATGACGATGGCGCACCCGACGACGGCATCTCGGGTGGTCGACGGCGGCGCGGTCCAATGCAATCGAATCAGGGACAGGAGAAACACCAGATAGCAGACGAACGGGACCGGGCCGGCCTCGCCGAGCAGGAGAAGGAACAGATTGTGGACTCCCGACGGACTGCCGTCGTGAATGCGTGGAGCGCCTTCCAGGTAGGTGTGCGTACCGATCCCGTTTCCGACCAGGGGGGATTCCAGGAATTGGTCGATGCTCATTCTCCACAGGCGCCAACGCAGCGGCAGGGAGGATTCGGTCGTGCTCTCACCTCTCGAATCCGCCAGCCTGTTTCGCAATCCTTCGAGTTCTCCCGAGGAAGCCGGCGTCGGCTCCTGATCTTCGTTCGCGCTCGAGGCCTGGAGCGAATCCGCCTCTGGCTCGACCTCTTCGGCTGGTCCGGTCCCCTCCATGCCGGAGCCCAGCAGAGCGAGACGCAGGACCATCACGATCAGGCAGGGAACGACGAGCCAGAGCGGCTTGCGGCTCGGGCGTCTTCCGGAACCGTTCCGCAGGAGCAGGACCCGGAACGAGAACAGAAGGAGAATCGCCGCACAAACCAAGGCTCCCGTAGTGGACAACGAGGTCATGGCCGCAGCGCACCCCAGGGCCACTCCCGCGTAGGCTCGTCGGGGGGCACCGCCGCGGTAGAGGAACGCGAGACCGAACACCACGGCGACGCACCCGATGAATCCCGCATCGTTGGCGTCGGTGAAGGCCCCCGTCAGGCGGTCGGGCAATCGGTAGAACGGCAGCACCTCGATATCGCGCAGCGGCGTCGACGCCAACACGAGGAGGCAACTCGCGACCAGGGTCGCGAGCACCCCCTTCGAGAGCGCATCAATCCCGATTCGCTGCGAGATGGCGCGCCCGCCGAGCATGACGGCCAGCAGCACGATGAAGAAGAAGACCTGGCGCGCGATCTCCCGAGTCGTGTCCGCCTGCCATGCGGTATCGGAGAGGAAGAGGGCGGCCGTCCCGAAGACCAGATAGGACACGCACGCGGCGACGATCCACACTGCCGGCGAAGCGCAGAAGGTCTCCCGCCATCGGTCGCGGAGAACCAGCAAGAGCAGGCCGCAGCCGACGAGCACGATGGAAAGACCGACGCTCCGTACCAGCGGCGCTCCCCACAGGTACAGATACTGGAGATTCACCAGCAGGATGGCCGCCGGGATCCAGAATCCGAAAGCGATGAGCCGGGAACGGGAGAACCGCCCGAAGGCCAGGGCATCCCGCAGCCGCGAAGCGAAGAACGAAATCAGATGGCTGCTCCTCACCGGCCCGCTGTTTCGCCTGCGGCGGCCGGCGATTCCTCGAAGCCCATCTTCCGGCTCCGGCACACGCTGCGCAGCTCGGAGGCCATGCGGCCGTACCAATAGGGGCTTCGGAACTGCTCGCCCTGCCGTTTCGCCCCGGAACAGAGCCGTCGGTAAAGCTCCGAATCTTCCCGCAAACGCTCGATCGCGGAGCGGAGCGCCGCGGCGGAGCGGGGTTCCACGATCAGGCCGTTCTCCTCGTGCTCCACGAGCTCGGGGATGATCCGCGCACGGGCCGCGACGACGGGGAGGCCGCACTGGAAGGCTTCGAGGACGACGGTCGGGTACCCTTCCCCCTCGCAGTAGCTGGGGAAGAGCAACAGGTCGTGCTCACGCAGGATGCGCGGAATCTCTTCGGGCGGCAGGGGGCCCCCGTAGCTGGCCCGCGGATGACCTTCGAACAGCGACAGGTCGGTTTCTGGCAGGTACGGCCCGAAGACCTGGAAGTGGCAATCCTCGGGCAGACCGCGGCACGCTTCGAGCGCCTCGGCCCATCCCTTGTCCTTCATCAGCCGGCCCAGAAAGACCAGCCGGGCCGGCGCCCCGCGCCGGATGCGGACCGGCCCCTGGATGTTCCTCGTGTTCGGGAACCAGCGGAAGTTGGTCCTGGCGGCGAAATGGCGCTGCAGCCAACGGGATTCGACATATACGAGTGCGGAGCGCAGCCAGGTCGAGCGGGCGAAGCTGCGGGCCAGGAAGCTGTAGCGGCGGTACACCAGGTCCAGGTCGGACCCGGTGAACCGCAACGCCAGCGGCCGGCGAGCCGCCTTGGCGAGAAGCCAGATCGACGAGGCGAGGATGTTCGCCGCATAGGGCGCCAGAACGAGCGCTACCAGGTCGGCGTGCCGAATTCTCCGGGCCGTCTCGAAGAGCACTCGCAGAAGCCTCGCCAAGCGGACGGCCTGCCGTTTCCAGGGCGACAGGTTCGTGACGGACGCCCGATTGTCGAGAACATCGATTTCGAAGCCCTGGGCGCGGAGCTCGACGAGCATTTCCGAAGCGAGCACCTTGGTTCCGCCGATCACATCGGTCGTGGACTCTCTCCCCGGCAGCGGGGCGATGAACAGAATCCTCGGCGGTGGACGCTTGGTGCTCATCCAGGCGAGGACTGTTCGCGGCGGGGGCGTTCTTCGCCCGCGGGGAAACTGTCCGTGCTGGTTCGATCGCGGGGAGGGAAGAAAAAACCGATCCCCCAACTCAGCTGCATGGCGGCCAGAACCAGCGGGAGCAACGCCGCAACGAAGGTGCGTCGACGGATTCCGACCACCAACGAACCGGCGGCGAGGGCGGTGAGATAGACGCTCGGAACCACCGCGCCGACCCAGGGGCTGACGACCAGCGCCAAAACCGCGGAAATGGCCAGCGCCCCGACCAGGGCCGCTCCGGCTCGATGGCGAAGCAATGTCGCTCCGGGGTGCCGCCGCAGCACGATCCGCTTCCAGCGGCCATAGTCGAAAAACTGCGAGGCGAGTGTCTTCAGCGTGCCGCGAGGTCGATACTCCACCACCAGCTCGGGGTCGAACCACACGGTTTCTCCGCGCTCCCGGAGCCGCCAGTGGAGTTCGTAGTCTTCCCCGCGAACGAGATCGGGATCCACTCCTCCCACCGCCTCGAGCGCATCGCGCCGGAACACGCCCAGAAAGACGGTATCCGCCGGCCCCTCGGGGCCGCCGAGCCGATAGCGGGCCCCGCCCGCGCCGAGCATCGAGCTCATCGCCATCGCCACCGCACGCTCGAAGAGCGTGGAGCCGACCGGGTTCTGGCGGCCTCCGACCACCGCAGCCCCGGTTCGCGAAAGCGTTTCCACCGCACGCCGCAGGTATCCCGGCCGCAGGAAAGTGTGCGCGTCGCACCGCACGATGATCGCCCCGGTTGCCGACCGCATCGCGGCGGCGATCCCGTATCCGATGATCCGCTGCGGATTGGGAACCAGCCGCACTTTCGGATAGCCCTGCCGGATCACTTCGGCGGTGGCGGGACCCTCGGAACCGTCAGCGACGACCACCTCGATAGGTCCCGGGTAGTCTTGACCCTCGATGGAATCGAGGGCTTGGGCGATGGTCGCTTCGCCGTTCCGGACCGGGAGGAGGACCGATATCCGGGGAAAGGCAGCGTCTTCGCTTCGCCGGTCAGCGCTCCCTGGTGAGACAGAGCCTCCGCGCCGATCTGGAAGAGCCGACGCACTCATGGCTGGAGCGGATGATAGAAGATCGAGAGTGGCTTTCCGGTTCGGATCGGGTGGCGGCAGCGAGCTGCTGCCGCTTTCCTCGGGCCGACCATGCACCGATACCCGATCGGCGCCGGAACCGATGCTTCGGTCGATCCGGACTGGATGTCGGGCGTTAGGAGATCCACCCCACGGGGCTCCGCTCCGCGGGATGGAAGAAAGCATACCGACCTACATCCTGGCCGGTGGCCGGAGCCGCCGATACGGCAGCGACAAGGCGCGCATCCCGATGGGAGGGCAGCCCTTGCTGCTTCGGGTAGCACGCGAACTCGCGGCGATCGCTTCGGCGGTCAGCGTGGTCGCCCGGTCCACCGACGCCTACGACGACCTGGGTCTCCGCACGCTGGCGGACTCGGTCCAGGACCAGGGCCCGCTGGGCGGGCTGCTCACCGCCCTGGAAGATGCCGGTCCAACGGCATGGATCTTCCTCGCAGCGTGCGACCTGATGGGAATTCGCATCTCCTGGGCCCGAACCCTCCTCGAAGCGCGCCGGGAAGATGTCTCCGCTGTCGTCTTTCGCTCAGACCGATACCACCCGCTGTTCGCCTTGTACCATGGCCGCTCGGCGGGCGAAGTCCGGCAGAGCATCCACGCCGGCGATCTCAAGATGCAGCACCTGTTCGACCGGGTTCCGAGCGCGGTTCTGCCGGTGCCCGAGGATTGGGATCAACTGGTCAACCGGAACCGGCCCCGGGATCAGGAGCCCCGCGGTGGCTGAGCCCCGGGTAACTGCCGGCGGCGGCTGGCCGGCCATCGGCTACACGGTGCGAAAGGCTCTCTCGGCCGGAAACCCGCTCGATTTCTACCGGCGGATGCGCAGCCGGAACACCTGCAAGACCTGCGCGCTCGGAATGGGCGGCCGAAACGGCGGCATGGTGAACGAAGCCGGCCATTTTCCGGAGGTCTGCAAGAAGTCGGTCCAGGCTCAGGCCGGCGACATGCAGCGGCCGATTTCGGAGGCCGCGCTCGAAGCCCTTCCCTTCCGCCGGCTTTCGACGCTGCCCTCCGCCGCCCTCGATCGGTTGGGCCGGATCGCCTTTCCCCTGATCGCAGACGAGGGGGACGAGGGTTTTCGCCGCATCGGCTGGGATGCGGCGCTCGATCTGGCGGCGGAAGCGTTTCGATCCGCGCCTCCGGAGCAAGTGTTCTTCTACTCCTCGGGGCGGTCGAGCAACGAGGCGGCCTTCCTGATGCAGATCGCCGCCCGAGCGTACGGCACCGCGAACATCCACAACTGTTCGTTCTACTGCCACAGCGCTTCCAGCGTGGGCCTTTCCCGCGTTTACGGATCGGGAACCGCCTCGGTAGTCCTCGACGATCTGGCGAAAGCGGATCTGGTGCTGATCGCCGGAGCGAACCCGGCCAGCAACCACCCGCGGCTGATCTCCCAGCTCGTCGGCGTGCGGCGGCGCGGCGGCCGGGTGATCGTGGTGAACCCGCTGCGCGAACTCGGGTTGACGCGGTTCCGGATCCCTTCGGACTGGAAGAGTCTGCTCTTCGGTTCGACGGTCGCGGATCTCTATCTCCAACCCCATGTGGGGGGCGATGTCGCGCTTTTCAAGGCTCTGCTCAAGGGAATCCTGGAGAGCGGGGGCCTCGACGAGGACTACATCCGCCGCTTCACGAACGGCTTTCACGAGACTCGGGCCGATATCGAAGGAACGCCGTGGAGCGCCCTCCTGACTGCCAGCGGGACAGATCGCACCGAAGTAGAAACCGCCGCCCGGATGCTGTCTCGATCCCGGCGGGGGATCTTGTGCTGGGCGATGGGCCTGACCCACCACACGCACGGAGTGGACAATGTGCTCGCCCTCTCGAACCTGGCGCTGGCCCGCGGCTGGCTCGGTCGGCCGGGCGCCGGCCTCCTGCCGATCCGCGGCCACTCGAATGTCCAGGGGGTCGGCTCCGTGGGCGTGACCCCGGTACTCAAGGAGGCTTTCGCCCGAAACCTCGAAAGACTCTACGGCATCGCGCCCTCCGGACAGGCGGGAATGGACACCTTCGCTTCGATGGAGGCGGCGGCTCAGGGACGCATCCGGGCGGCGTTCCTGCTCGGAGGGAACCTGTTCGCGAGCAACCCGGACCGGCGGTGGGCGGCACAGAGTCTCCGCCGCATCGAGACCTCCGTCTTCGTGTCCACGAAGATGAACGAAGGCCACGTACACGGCCGCGGCCGACGAACCCTGATCCTCCCGCCGCTTACACGCGACGAGGAAGCGCAGGCGACCACGCAGGAATCCATGTTCAACTTCGTGCGCCTGTCTGCGGGCGGACACCGGGCCGCGAGCGCGGAGATGCGCTCCGAGGTGGACATCATCGCCTCGCTGGCGCGCCGAATCCTGCCGGAGGACCGGTTCGACTGGAACGCTCTCGGCTCCCACCGAGAGCTGCGCGCTGCGATCTCCCGCGTGGTGCCAGGGTACGAAGAGATCGCCGAGATCGAAGGACGGGGCGGCGAATTCCAGATCGGGGGCCGGACCCTCCACGAACCCCGATTCGGGACCGGCGACGGCAGGGCTCGTTTCCAGATCACGCCGCTTCCGGCGTTCCGGGTGCCGCCCGGCGAATTCCGATTGATGACGCTGCGGTCCGAAGGACAGTTCAATACCGTGGTGTACGAAGAAGAGGACCTCTACCGGGGAAACACCCGCCGCGATGTGGTGATGATGTCCGTCGCCGACGCCGCCGACCGGGGATTTTCGGAGGGGGACGCGGTTCGGGTGGTGACCGAGACCGGGGCTCTCGAAGTGGTGGTCGCCATCGTGGACATTCGCTCCGGGAATCTGGCCATGTACTACCCGGAAGCCAACGCGCTGGTGCCGCGGCGCGTGGACCGACGGTCCGGAACCCCCGCCTTCAAGTCGGTGCGGGCCCGGATCGAGCCCCGGCCTCGTCCCGCTGCGGAAGGACGATCCGGCGCCGCAGCAGCTCGGCTTCGACCGGCGCCGGAGAGGCCTGCCGCCCGGACTGCTCCGAGATCTGCTCCGAGAGCAGGAGGCGGGCAGCCCGGTTCGTGACCGCGGCGACCGCGAAGCTCACCCCGAAGTAATTCCTTTCGCGGGGCAACGGGGGCAAGGGTCGGGCCCAGGGGGCGGCCAGCAGCACGCGCCCCCGCCGGGCGAACCGACCGCGCTCGAGATGCGCGTCCGCCTCCACCCCGATCAGCCCCCGAACCCGGAGCAGCGCGCCCGGGATCAGCAACACTCCCTGGCTGCGGCGGGGAGCGATCAGAGTCGATCCCGCTTCCCCCGCTTCGACCGCAGCCGTGCGGAGGAGCTGTTCCCCTTCCGGGTCGCTCCCCGCCGGAACGCCGGCGCTCAGGTTCGCGAGCTGCGCGCCGTTTTCGGCCGCCCAGCGGATCCCGGCGGCGAGGCACTCCGCGGGAGCGTCCAGCCGGCGGCCGAAGACTCGCACCGAGAGAAGAGCGTAACGGTCTGGGGGAAGCCCCTCGGAGACGGCGGCAGCCACTGCGGTGCCATGACCGATCTCGTCGGCCCAGGCGGCAGCGCCGGCTTCCATGAGACCCGCTCTCCCTTCGGAGAGACGGATGCGCACACCGTCTGCCACCGGCCCCACCTGCCGGTGCCGGGGATTCACTCCGCTGTCCAGGATCGCGATCCGCAGGCGGCCGCCGACCGATTTCCCATCCTCTCCGGCCATCCGCTCAGTCCACGGGTTCGATGCAACCGTTTTCGAATGCGAACCGCCGGTCGGCGGCTTCGGCGAAGGCCCGCCGGTGGGTCATCACCAGCGCGATCCGCTGGCGCAGCCAGGGAACCAGCCGGCGGATCAGCAGCGCTTCGGTCTCTTCGTCGAGCGCCGAGCTCGGTTCGTCGAGCAGGATGAGCGCCGGATCGGTGAGCACCGCGCGCGCGATGGCGATCCGCTGACGCTGTCCGGCCGAAAGCTGCTGCCCCCGCTCCCCGACCACGGTGGCGAGCCCGTCTTCGAGGGAGCCCAGGAAGCCGTCGAGCGCGGCGAGCCGCACGGCTCGTTCTACCGCGGCACCGCTTGCGCCGGGATTTCCGTAGCGGATGTTCTCGCCGATTTCTCCATGCCAGAGAAACGGCTCCTGTTCCACGACGGCGATCGGGCCGCGGAGCGCGGAGAGCGAAAACCGCCGGATGTCGGCGCCGCCCCAGGAGATCCGCCCTTCGTCCGGATCCAGGCGGCGGAGGATCAGGTCGGCGAGCGTGGTCTTGCCCACCCCGCTCGGCCCCGTGAGGACCGAGAGCGAGTGCTCGGGCAGGGTGAGCGAAGCGCGGTGGAGCACCGGGGCGTCGCCGCGGCCGTAAGACAGCGAAACCGCCTCCACGACCAGCGGCCCGCGCGGTCGTGTCGGATCGAGCGGATCGTCGGTTTCCTCGACTCCGGACGGCTGGTCGAGAAGCTCGAACACCCGCTCGAAGGAAGCGCGGGCGGCGCGCAGCCCCAGGTACTGCCCGAGCAGCCCCTGCACCGGTCCGAAAAGCCGCATCTGATAGGTCATCGCCGCTCCGAGGGTTCCGAGGGTCATCCCTCCCTCGATCACCTGATGACCGCCGTAGAGGAACGCGGCGACGCCGGCGACCGCAACCAGCGAGGCGGGGATTCCGGATGCCACATAGGTGGTACGCCGGGCGAGCAGGAGAGAGCGGATGAATCGGTCGTTCTCCGACCGGAACCGCTTGGCTTCCCGCTCCTCCTGGCCGAAGGCGACCGTCTGCCGCAAGCCGAGCACCGACTCGACGAGGGCGCTCCCGACCGACGCGCCCGCCTCCCGCAGTCGTCGGTTCTGGTCGGTGACCCGCCCGCGGAGCCGATGCAGCGAGAGTGCGGCGAAGGGGAGGAGGAGAATCGCGGGCAGCAGCAGCACCGGAGCGAGGATCGCGACGAAGGCGAGCGCCACCGCCAGCGCCACCAGGTTAGAGGCCAGCGAGAGCAGCAGATCACCCGCCGTCCGCTGCAGTTCGGAGACATCGGTGTTCAGCCGCGAGAGGAGGTCCCCGGTGCGGGCGCCGGCGAAGAAGCGGGGCGAGAGCCGCTGCAGCCGCCGGTACACGGTCAGGCGAAGATCGAACAGCGCCCGCGCCGAAATGCCCACATAGCGGTAGCCGGTGAAGGAAGTCACCACCAGCCCGCCGATCTGCATCGCCGCCATGAGGGCCGCGAGCCGGAGCAGGAGGCCGAAGTCGCCGCCGAGCAGAGCACGGTCGAGCAGCGGGACGAGCAGCAGCGGCCAGAGCTGGCCCGGCAGCCCGGCGAGGAACGAGAGCCCGAGCACGCCGGAGAGCCGCCGCCAGTAGGGCAGCGTCAGCCGGAAAGCCCGACGGTAGATCCCGCTGTCGCCCCCGCATCGAATCGCCATCAGTTTCCGCAGGTAGAAGAACCGGGCAACCGCTCGTCATCCGGGCTGCCCAAGCGATGAAACCCCCGGACGCCAGGCGGCGCGTGCCGCCGGGGCGACCGTCCGTTACTCGAAGCGGAGTTCCAGCGGGGCGATCATGAAATCGCCGCCGGCGAAGATCTCGGTCTCCCGCTCCAGCGTCTCGGCGTCATAGACATACATGGTGTCGCCGACTCCGGAGACGAACAGCCGCTTCCCGTCGGCGGAAACGATCAGCGAGGTGTTCGTCCGACCCCGTTCGAAGCCCTTCCGGCGCAGGATCACCTGCCGGCTCTCCATGTCCAGGACGGCAGCATCGCCGAGCCCGGCGTAGCCGCGCTTTCCGTCGGGAGAGAGCGCGAAGTGGGCGAGCTGCATCTGGGGTCCGACCTCGTAGTGGCGCACGGTCTTCTGCGGCAGCCGGATCTCGAGCACGCCGAAGAGGTCCATCCCCTGCCGGGGCTCCGTCGTTCGATAGATGCCGAAGAGGCGCCCGGGCTCGATCTCCTGCAGGCGGTGTCCCCGCACCCCGCCGTACCCCGGGGCGAGGGGGCTGTCGAGCGCGACCCGGTCCGTTTCCTCGAAGGTCTCGCCGTCGAGTTCGACGACCTGCTCGTTCACCAGGTACATCGAAGAACCGTCGGGGCTGAAGTGGATATTCGGGCGCCAGTCGTCCGCCCCGCCGAGCGGGATGCGGTGGGTCACCTCGCGCCGTTCGCGGTCGAAGACCCAGATCTCGGACGGGGTTTCGTGGAGGAAGCGGTCCGGCTCGAGGGCCACCACCACCGGCACCAGGAAGATGCGCTTCGCTCCCGGTCCCGGAGTCGCGCTCATGAAACGGACGCGCGTGGTCTCGGTGCTGAGTCGGAAGTCGTCCACCACCGCCATCGCTTCGGCGTCGAACAACTCGACGGACTCCATCCGTTCGGTGACGATGGCGAGATAGCGGCCGTCGGCGGTTTTTCGGTGGTTCGTGGCGGCGCCGTACCGCAGGCTGCCGATTTTCTCGAAGGTCAGCGTCTCCTGATCGAAGGTCAGGAGTTCGTCGGGCCAGATCCCCGCTAGGAACCGGTTCGGCTCCCCGGCCGCCGCCGGTACGGCAGCGAGCACGACAGTTCCGAGCGCGATGGCTCCGAGGGCGAAAAGCAGCCGTCTCATGGAAAAACGAGGTCTATCTCGCGCCAATCCTGGGTGGCCGAAGCACAGTTCTTGTGCCAGTCCGGGCTGTTGTTCAGGTAGTCGGGGACCTGGGCCGGCCAGTAGCAGGTCTTGTAGCAGTCGTAGAGATCCCGCTCCATCGGCTGGCAGAGCGCCGCGGTGCCTCCGGTCGAATCCACCTCCCAGCCCGGAGAGAAGATCGTGGTGCACTGAGACGGGTAATGGGGCCCGGGGTCCTCGGCGGTAGCGCGCGCCGATCCACCGCCTTCGAGCCACTCGGTCGCAAAACGGGCCTTCAGATTCTTCGGGGCGAGATGTTGCATACGGTGTCCTACGGAGTCGGCCGTTCCACGCGGACCGCTCCCTCGAAACGGGCCAGAAATTCGGGGCGCCGGTCGAGGATCCGACCATAGGCCGAGAGGCCGAGCGCCGTCCAGTCGCGGATCCAGTCGCAGTAGTGCAGGTTGGGGCGGAAGCGGTCGCCGTAGCGGACTTGCGCTTCGTGATAACAGCCGCCGGAACACAGGCTGCGCACCCAGCACTGGCTGCAATCGGTGCGGGCGTCGATGTGGGCCTTTTCCAGATGCTCGACGCGCTTTTCGTGGTGGATTCCGGTGGCCACATGACCGAGATCGTGGTCGCCCGATCCGGCGAAGCGGTGGCAGAGACCGACCTCTCCGCCCGGGGCCACCCCCACCAGGCCGAGCCCGGCGCCGCAGGGGTACGCCTTGCTCACTCCCTCGTGGATCTCGCCGAGCAGGTCGCTGAGGTTGGAAAAGCCCAGGTAGCGGCCTTCGGCGGCCGCCTCCACATAGTCGTCGGCGAGCCCCCGGAACTGGTCGAGCAGCTCGTCGAAACCGCCCTCTCCGAGGGCGTAGTCCTGATCGGGTGAAGAGGTGACCGGGGCGAATCCCACTTCGTAGAAGCCGAGCCCGATCAGGTGTTCGAAGATCCGGGGCACATCGAGATTCTTCGAGGTGACGGTCACCCGCGCTCCCACCGGACGCTTCTGGAGCTTCAGAAATTCGGCGATCCGCGGAGCGATCACCTCGTAGCTCCCCAAGCCGCTCCGGTACACCCGCATGGAGTCCTGGAACTCCCGGGGACCATCCACCGAAATGGTGACCCCGATCCGGTTCTCGGCGATCCACTCCGAAATTTCACGGGTCAGCAGGGTGGCGTTCGTGGTGAGGCTGAAATCCACCCGCTTGCCGGCGTCCCGGGCCTTTTTCCTCGCGTACTCCACGGTCGGCCGGATGACCCGCCAGTTGAGCAGCGTCTCGCCGCCGAAGAAAGTGATCTGAAGATCCTTCGCCGCTCCCGACTCGGTGAGCAGCCGGTCCACCGACTGGCGCGCCACCTCCGCGGTCATCGCCTGGGGAATCTCGGCAGCCGCGATCCGATCGTCGCCGTACTCGTAGCAGTAGCGGCAGGCGAGATTGCAGGAGTTCGTGACATTCAACACCACGGTGCGGATCGGCGGCGGCTCGGCGACTTCCTGGAGGCCGCCGATGGGAATCAACGGTGCGCCTTGCCGCGCGACCGCTCCGACCTCCGCGAGTTCCCGAAGCGCCGCTTTCTCGTCGGGCGTCGTCGCGACCGCTTCCGGGGGCTTCGGCCCGGCTTCGAGCCGGTCGAGGACCCTTTCGCTCGCCGCATCGAGCTCGAAGATCATCGAGGAGGGAACGAGGAAGGCATAGCGCCGATCGCCGCCGGCGAACCGGTGCATCTGGCTCGCCTCCACGAGCGGAGGCGCGGAAGAGAGCCCGCTCACGGCGCCGCCCGTTGCGGGAACAGATCCCAGTAGAGGAAGACCGGCGGCGCGACCACCAGCCGAGCGCGGTCGCGCAGCGTCTCGCCGCTCGCCGGATCCTGGTGTTCGGCGACCACCCAGACATCCCCCATGTTGTCGGCATCCAGCTCGCGTTCCGGGTTCGGACCGTCGAGCCCGGGCGTGAAGAGGCCGCGTTCGTCGATGTTGCCGACGAAGCGGGTGTCGGCATCCTCGTCGCGGATGTAGTACTCCTCGGTAGTCCAGGACACCGCGACCGGTCCGAGTGCGAGGTCGTCTCCGGTGAGCCGTTCACCGTCGGGCCCTCGGTGCCAGCCGTTCACTTCGAATTGCACGAACTGCTTCGGCGCAACCGCGCCGCCCACCCGGGCGAGCGCCGTTTCCGGCAGGACCCGGATGTAGTCCACCCCGTCGTGGACCGCGAAACCGTCCACCAGCCGGATCCCGGAGATCGAGACATCGCGGTAGCCCAGCAGGGCTTCAGGACCGATCTCGAGATCTGCCTGGAGTTCCCCGTCGGAGATCCTCCGGACACCCGCGACCCGAACTCCGGAGCCGAAGTCGAGCGAATCCGCAGCGTCCTCGCCGAATCCGGCTCCGAGGATCCTCAACCCGGAGACGGTGCTCCCGATCCGGCCCGCAGGAGGCCAGGCCGCTGCGATCTGCACTCCTCCGGCGACGCGGGTGAGCGTCGCGTCCAGTCCGTCCTCGCCGAAACGCCCGCGGAAGAGCCGCCCGCGGAGTGTCTGCCCGTCGGCATCGAGAAGGAGAGCCGCCCGCCGCTCCTGAAGCCGCTCGCCCTGCGAGCGGCCGCGGAACGAATACCCGCCGTAGAGCACCCCCGCACCGAGCCGGCGTTCGGCGGTTCCGTCGGCGTGGGTCAGGTTCGCTTCGTAGGCGTAGTCGCCGCTTTCGCCGTCCTCGGGCCGGAACTCGACGATTCCCGCGATCGGGCCTCTGCCGGGCTGGCTGCCCTTCAAGAACCAGCGCCCGGCGATGCCCGGCCCGGGCCCTTTGGCGCGGTAGTTCTTCCAGGCGGAGGTTTCGAAGGGGTACCGCTCCTTGAGCTGATCGAGGACCCGGTCCACCGCCCAACGCTCAGCGCCCGGCTCCCCCCGGAAGGTCTGCCCTTCGATGACCGGGAAGTAACCGACATGCATTCCCTTCAGCAGGTCCCATTCCTCGGCGGTCCGGCGCTGGGCGCGGAAACGCGCCGTGAGATGGCACCCCGAGCAGGTCTCGCGAAGCAGCTCCTCGCCGGCGGCGAAGCTCTCCTGGAAGGAGCGCTGTTCCGCCAGATAGAAGATCGGGCGTTCCTCCTCGGGAGCGAGGCCGTGATGATCCGCGAGATAGCGCACCACGGCGCGCGCGTCTTCCGGACCCAGATCGATATTCCCGGTGCGGATCATCCGCAGGATGGTGATCTGCCAGCCTTCCGCCGACTTCCGCTGGAAGGAGATCCGGGACATCCGCCCCCGAGCGTCTGTCGCGTGGCAGGCGCCGCAGGCCGCCTCGACGAGCGCGCTCGCAACGGGAATGCCGTCATCGGCTTCCGCCGCACCGGCCGGCCCGGAGAGTGAGAGAGCGGCGAGCGAAAGAGCGATGGAAGCGCTGCCGCAGACAGCAGACCGCATATGGAACTGCCCATGGTAAGGGTTCCCTTCCGGCAGCGCCACCGCCAGAGAGGAGAAGCTCGCTCGCCCGCACCGAGTGCCCACAGGCACTCGAGGGCGTAGCAACCGCCGGTCACTGCTGGCTGGGGGTTTCGCCGCCCTTGACGATGG
This sequence comes from Vicinamibacteria bacterium, assembly GCA_963422395.1. Lineage (GTDB taxonomy): Bacteria > Acidobacteriota > Vicinamibacteria > Marinacidobacterales > Marinacidobacteraceae. The sequence goes on from OY729431.1 coordinate 2,852,042, forward strand.
TGGTGGCCAGGGTGAGCATCGAGGCGAGATCGCCGAGGTTGGCAGGCACCACGAAAGTGTTTCCAGCTTTGGCGAGTTCGCCGAACTGCGTCACATATTGCTCGGCGATCCGAAGGCGGACAGCGTCCATGCCTCCTTCGAGGCTGGCCGCCACCGCCACCTGACGCAGACCCTCGGCAGTGGCGGTCGCCACGGCGAGGATGGCCTCCGCCTCTCCCTGAGCCTCGTTGATCTGTTGGGTGCGCACCGCTTCGGACTGCTTGATGACCTGCTGTTTCTCGCCCTCGGCCTCGTTGATCTTCGCGTCGCGCTCCCCCTCGGAGTTCAGGATCACGGCGCGCTTCTCCCGCTCGGCGCGCATCTGCTTCTCCATGGCCGCGAGAACATCGTGAGGAGGGTTGATGTTGCGGATCTCGTAGCGCAACACCTTGACCCCCCAGGGTGCGGACGCCTTGTCCAGTTCGCTCACCACCGCGGCGTTGATCGCGGCGCGTTCCTCGAACGTGCGGTCGAGATCGATCTTGCCGACCTCACTGCGGAGCGTGGTCTGCGCCAGCTGCGAGATCGCGAATACATAGTTCATGATCCCGTAGGAGGCTTGCCGGGGATCCAGCACCTGCAGGTAGAGCACACCGTCCACTCCCACCTGCACATTGTCACGGGTGATGCAAAGCTGCTCGGAGATATCGATCGCCTGCTCCTTCAGCGAATGCCGATAGGCGATGCGCTCCAGAAACGGGATCAGGATATGAAAGCCCGCCTGCAGCGTGCGGCTGTAACGGCCCAGCCGTTCGACCACATAGCCGGACTGCTGCGGAACGATCTTCGCGGTCTTGGCGATGGTGAGGACCACCAGCAACACCAACGCCAGAACGGCGAGGAATCCAACGGAACTCATGTTGCCTTCTCCTCGGCACGAAGCTCGATCACGAGATCGCGCACGCTTTCGACGCGGGCGCGCCGGCCCGGATCGAGGGGGGATTCGCCGATGTTGCGAGCCGTCCAGTCAGAGCCGCGGAGTTGGGCGCGGCCGATGCCTCCGGGCGCGATAGCGTCGGTCACGGTCGCAGTCTCACCGATCAGCGGTTCGAACCCGGCGGCCGGAGCGCCGCGAAGCCGGCGGTAGAACTGCCGCCGCACCCCCGCCAGCAGCGCCAGCGCCAGCGCGCCGAAGATCGCCCACTGAAGCCAGAGCGGACCAGCGAGTCCGACCCCTGCTCCGAATCCGACGAGCAGCGCCGCGAGACCCAGGATCGCCAGATAGAAGCCGGCATCCACGACGAACAACTCGGAGCCGAGAAGCACCGCTCCGAGGACGACCCATTGCCACCAAGGCATTCGGCTGAATGATAGAGCTTCGGCGATCCCCGGACGGGAAGGACCGGGCGCTGGCGGCGCGCCGCGGTTTCCGGTACAACCTGCGGGATGAGTCCAGCCATGTCCCGACGAGGTTTTCTGGGCGCTGCGGGAGCTTCCGCGGCTGTTTTCGCGGAGGCGAAGGCCAAAGGGTGGACCGGAGCGGAAATCGAGGCGCGCGCCGCGGCCCGCCCGGTCGCGGAGTACGGAATCTCCTTGTGGGATCTCGACACACCGGCGCTGGTCGTGGACCTCGACGCGCTCGATGCGAACCTCGCGGCGATGGCGCGGACCACCCGCGAGAACGGCATCGCGGCACGCCCGCACGCCAAGACCCACAAGTGCCCGGCGATCGCCCGGCTGCAGCTCGAAGCAGGGGCGGTGGGTCTGTCGGTGGCGAAGGTGAGCGAAGCGCAGGCGCTCTTCGATCACGGGATCGAACCGCTGCTGATGACCACCAGCAATGTGACGCCATTCAAGATCCGGCGGGCGATGGCGCTCCGCAAGCAGTGCCGCAGTTTCATCCAGGCCACCGACACCGAAGCCAACGCCAGAGACCTCTCGGCCGCCGCCGTGGAGGCCGGAGAGGCCGCCGAAGTGGTCGTGGATGTGGATCCCGGCGGGCACCGCACAGGCATCCCTCCGGGCGAGCCCGCGCTCCGGCTCGCCCGGCTGGTGGACCAGCTTCCCGGGCTCAAGCTGCGGGGGCTCCTCTGCTACGACGGCGGTTCGCAGCATGTGGCGGGGTTCGAGAAGCGGCAGGCGCAGACTCTCGAGCGGCTCGCCGCCGCCGCCGAAACCTGCGAGCGGATGCGCGCCGCCGGGCTCGACACCGGCATCTTCAGCGGGGGCGGAACCGGCACCTACAACATCGACCACCAGACGCCGGGGCTCACCGATGTGCAAGTCGGAAGCTATGTCTTCATGGACGCGCAGTATCTGGCCATCGGCGGCAAGACCGACCCCCAGGTCTATTCCGATTTCACCCCCTCGCTGACCATTCTGACCACCGTCCTGAACGCCCGGTACGAGGGCCGCGCCACCACCGACGCCGGCGCCAAGGCATGCACCATCAACAGACCGTGGGCGATCGTGAAAGGGGAGACCGGCATGCGCTACACCTCGGGATCCGACGAGTTCGGCACGATCCGCTACGAGGACCCGAGCCGCACCTATGAAGTCGGGGACAAGCTCGAGCTCATCGTCTCCCACTGCGACCCGGTGGTGAACCTCCATGACCGCATGTATGCCGTGCGCGACGGAATCGTGGAGGCCGTCTGGCCGATCGCCGCCCGCGGGTTGTCGGGTTGATCCGTTCGGGGGCAGGCCGGAACGCCCTGCCCCGAACCGCCCGGCGCTGCGGCGCGCCCGAACCGTAACCTCGGGCGCAACAGATCTTTTTACGGGCCGCGGGCAGCTCAGCTTTCGAGCAGCGCGGTGATCAGCCAGGCGGCGATCGGCTTGCCGAACGCACCCGCCGCCAACAGCAGAGCGCCCGCCGCTCCCCAGGCGAGCCGGCGGGTCCACGAACTGCGCTCCCGCAGTGCGGCGAGGGAAACCGCCAGATCGCCGATGGCGTCCAGGAGGTGCTGGAACTTCTCATCGATTCCCTGGAACTTCTCCTCTGCCCATTTCCGGTCGGTCTCACGCGCCGCAGCCGCCTCCTGCCGGTCGGCCTCACATGCCGCGGCCGCCTCCTTCCGGTCGGTCTCACGCGCCGCGGCCGCTTCCTTCCGGTCGGCCCGCGCCTCCCCGCGGATATCCCGGATGTCCCCGCGGATCTCTCGGATGTCCCCGCGAATCCCGGCCAGCTCCCGCAGCACCGGGGCCTGATCTCCCCCGAGTCCTCCGAGAGCAGCCTGCTCCGGAGGTCGGGCAGCCGCCTCTTCGACTCCGCTCATCGGCGCCCTCCCCACATCCCGGGAGCGAGTGTAGGGGGGCGCTATCGGCTCCGCAACACCTCTCGTCGTGCCGCTCACAGCGGTCGCCGCCGCGGCCAAGCGGGTCTGCTTCGGGTTCGGGGACATGGGAGGGTTCTCCTTTTTCGGACCGGGGGGGCGTGCGGCGATTCGACGCGCTCCCCATTCCTGTAGACGGAATTCCGATCGTTTTCTTCCCACGCTAGTCCGAGCCGGAGCTTCGGGCGCAACCGATGTTTTTCTGGCCGCCGACGGGAGCCGGCTCATCTCTCGGTCCAGGTGGTCTGGGGGCTGCGCCCACCGGGGGAGGGTTTTCGCCGGCTCGGGGGTCGGTAGGCTTGCCCGGTAGGGGAGTCGGGCGGACGGTGGAGGAGGCATCGCCGTTCCTCCGGCGGAAGTTGATCGAGGTGGCCCTGCCCCTCGACGCCATCAACGAAGCGGCGGCGCACGAGAAGATGCCGGGGATCGGAGCGCATCCCCGCGGTCTCCACCAATGGTGGGCGCGGCGCCCGCTGTCGGCCGCACGTGCCGTCCTCTTCGCCCAACTGGTGGACGACCCGGCGGACTGGCCGGAGCGCTTCCCCACCAAAACCGAGCAGAACGCCGAGCGCGAGCGGCTGTTCGGCATCCTCCGGAAACTGGTCCAATGGAAGAACACCACCGACGAGGGAGTGCTGGAAGCGGCGCGCGCGGAAATCCGGGAGTCCTGGCGGCGGAACCGCGCCGAGAGTGCGCAAGGGGAGGAACTGCCCCCTTTCTTCGACCCCTTCGCCGGCGGTGGGGCGATCCCCCTCGAAGCCCAGCGCCTCGGCCTCGCCGCCCGAGCCGCCGACCTCAACCCGGTGGCGGTACTCATCACGAAGACGATGATCGAGATCCCTCCCCGCTTCGCCGGAACGCCTCCGGTGAACCCCGACTGGCAGCAGCGAAGCGGACAGCAGACCACCCCCCGATCCTTCCCCGGCGCTTCCGGACTCGCCGCCGATGTCCGCTTCTACGGAGCCTGGATGCGCGATGAGGCCCGGCGCCGCCTCGGACACCTCTACCCCGAAGCCCGCATCTCCCCCGAACTCCTGCAGGGGCGCCCCGACCTCGCCCGCTACGCCGGAGCAACCGCGAAAGGCCCGGGAAAGGAGAGGGGAACGGAGGGCGGTCGGGAGCTGCCGGTGATCGCCTGGCTCTGGGCGCGTACGGTGAAAAGCCCCAACCCCGCCTTCGCCGAAGTCGAAGTCCCCCTCGTCTCCTCCTTCCTCCTCTCCTCGAAGAAGAAGGGGAAACAGGCCTGGGTCGAACCGGAGGTTTCCGGGCGCGAATACCGCTTCGAGGTGCGGACCGGGAGCCCGCCCGAGACGGAAACGGTGAAGCGGGGAACGAAGCTCGGGCGGGGGGCGAACTTCCGCTGCCTGGTGTCGGGGGTGCCGATCCCGCCGGAATACATCAAGGCCGAGGGGAAGGCGGGGAGGCTGGGGGTCAGACTGATGGCGGTGGTGGCGGCGGGCGACCGGGAGCGGGTGTACCTGCCGCCGACCCCGGAACACGAAGCGGCAGCGCTGCGGGCTCGCCCGGCCTGGAAACCGCATGGGGAGGTGCCGCCGAGACTCACTGGTGGGACCTGTGTTCCTTATGGCATGAAGGAGTGGGGCGATCTGTTCACGGAGCGGCAGCTGGCGGCGCTGACCACCTTTTCGGACCTGGTGGCCGAGGCGCGGGTGCGGATGCGCGAAGACGCCCTCGCCGCCAGCCTGACCGAGGACGGGCTCCCCTTGCGGGAGGGCGGAAGCGGCCCCCGCGCCTACGCCGACGCCGTCTCCGTCTATCTCGCCTTCGCACTGGACCGGTGCGCCGATTTCTCGAACTCGTGTACTCGCTGGGTTCCCGGAAATCAGAAGGTCATGAATCTGTTCGGCAAGCAGGCGATCCCGATGACCTGGGATTTCCCCGAAGCGGCGATCCTCCACGACACGGTCGGCGGATTCGCGCCGGCCACCCGCTTCATCGCCGATTGCCTGGCTCTCCTCCCGAGCAAACCATCGGTCGGAACCGCGGAACAGCGCGACGCAGCAGCGCCCCCTTCGCCCGAGGACCGGATCGTTTCGACGGACCCGCCCTACTACGACAATGTGGCGTATGCCGACCTGTCGGACTTCTTCTATGTCTGGCTGCGGCGGACGCTGCGCCCGGTGTTCCCCGAGCTCTTCGCCACCCTGGCGACCCCGAAGGACGAGGAGCTGGTGGCCGCACCGCACCGGCACGGGGGGAGAACGGGGACGGAGGCATTCTTCCTGGACGGGATGCGGCGCGCCCTGGAACGCCTCGCGGAACAGGCGCACCCAGCCTTCCCGGTCACCCTCTACTACGCCTTCAAGCAGGCGGAGACGAAGGGGGAGGGGGCAACGGTGCGGACCGGCTGGGAGACCTTCCTGGAGGCGGTGATCGGCGCCGGCTTTTCGATCACCGGCACCTGGCCGATCCGCACCGAACAGAAACATCGGATGGTGGGGATGGGGACGAACGCGCTGGCGTCTTCGGTGGTGCTGGCCTGCCGACGGCGGCCCGCCGGGACCGCTCCGGCGACCCGGCGGCAGTTCGCGGCGGCGCTGCGCCGGGAACTGCCGGAGGCGCTCGCGCCGCTGCGGCGGGCGCACATCGCCCCGGTGGACCTGGCGCAGGCGGCGATCGGGCCGGGGATGGCGATCTTCACCCGGACCCCGCAGGTGCTGGAGGCGGGGGGGAGGCCGGTGGCGGTCGGGGAGGCGCTCGCGCAGATCAACGAGGTGCTGGGCGAGACGCTTTCGGAGCTCACGGGGGAGTACGACGCGGAGACGCGCTGGGCGGCGGAGTGGTATGAGCAGTATGGGTTCGGAACGGGGGAGTACGGGGAAGCGGAGACGCTGTCGAAGGCGAGGAACACCAGCGTTTCGGGACTGGTGGAGGCGGGGATCGTGCGTTCGGGAGGGGGGCGGGTGCGGCTGTTGCGCCCGGAGGAGCTGGGGGAGAGTCGGGAGCGGGGGGAGGCATGGGCGCCGGAGGGGGAGGGGCGGTTGACGGGGTGGAGGGTGGCGCACGAGCTGGTGCGGGTACGGGAGCAGGGGGAGGTGGCAGCGGGCCGGCTGCTGCGTCGGCTGACGGGACGGGTGGAGGGGGTGCGGGAGCTGTTGTATGGGCTGCACGCGGCGGCGGAGCGGAGGGGTCGAGCGGGGGAGGCGTTCGCCTACGACGCGCTGGTGCGTTCCTGGCCGGAGATCGAGCGGCTGGCCCGCGAAAACCCCCGAGAACCGAAACCCCTCCTCTGATCCCGAGCGGTCCGGGAGCGGGGCGTGAAGTCGGGTCGCGTTTCGGACCTTCGTGGGAGGAGTGGAACGCCCCGCCCCCGAACCGCCCGGCGCTCCGCGCCGCGAATCGCACTCCTGCCGCACAACGAGTTCCCCACACCCCGTCGCGCCCAAGCTGAACGGGGCGGCAGCGAGTCCGATTCGAAGCCACCATCCTGTGAACGGGGGTGAAACCCCCTTTCACACTTTCCCCCGCTCCGACGCGCCCGAGCCACAGCCTCAGGCGCAACAAGTGTTTTTCGGACCACGGTCAGGAGTCGCAGCTCTCTCGGGCGGGGCGTCAAGTCGGGTCTCGTTTCGGACCTTCGTGGGAGGAGTGGAACGCCCCGCTCCCGAACCGCCCGGCGCTCCGCGCCGCGAATCGCACTCCTGCCGCACAACGAGTTCCCCACACCCCGTCGCGTCCAAGCTGAACCGGGGCGGCAGCGAGTCCGATTCGAAGTCACCATCCTGTGAACGGGGGTAAAACCCCCTTTCACACTTTCCCCCGCTCCGACGCGCCCGAACCACAGCCTCGGGCGCAACAAGTGTTTTTCGGGCCACGGTCGGGGGTCGCCGCTCTCTCAGGAAGGCGTGAAGTCGGGTCGCGTTTCGGACCTTCGTGGGAAGAGTGGAACGCCCCCCTCCCGAACCGCCCGGCGCTCCGCGCCGCGAATCGCACTCCTGCCGCACAACGAGTTCCCCACACCCCGTCGCGTCCAAGCTGAACCGGGGCGGCAGCGAGTCCGATTCGAAGTCACCATCCTGTGAACGGGGGTAAAACCCCCTTTCACACTTTCCCCCGCTCCGACGCGCCCGAACCACAGCCTCGGGCGCAACAAGTGTTTTTCGGGCCACGGTCGGGGGTCGCCGCTCTCTCAGGAAGGCGTGAAGTCGGGTCGCGTTTCGGACCTTCGTGGGAAGAGTGGAACGCCCCCCTCCCGAACCGCCCGGCGCTCCGCGCCGCCCCGATCTTTCCGCGGTACAGGCTGCTACGCCGGGGTGAGGCCGGCGTAACGGACCACCAGCCGGCGCCGCCCGTGGAAGCGGAAGTTGACCGACAGACGCTCGCCGTCCCGATCCACCGATTCCACGAAACCGACGCCCAACTTCGGATGACGCACGCGCTGTCCCTTCCGGAACGCTCCGGCGGCCGCGGCCGGTTCCCCGGCGAGGGCCGGGGCATCGGCGGGCGCAGCGGCCAGCCGCTGCGAGGGAATCTCCTGGAGGAACCGCGAGGGCCGCCCCCGATCCCGGTCCCGGGCGAAGAAGACCGCTCCGGGGGCAGCGGAGAGCAGCAGCCGTTTCTTCGCCCGGGTCATCCCGACATAGAAGAGGCGTCTTTCCTCCTCGATGCCCGCCTCCGAATCGAGCGACAGCCAGTGCGGGAAGAGCCCCTCCCAAAGGCCGGCGAGGAACACCGAATCGAACTCCAGCCCCTTGGCGGCGTGGACGGTCATCACCAGCACCGGCGGCGCCGCCGTTTCGCCCTCGGAATCGGGGATCAGGTCCTCGGCAGAGAGCAGGCTCACCTGGTCGAGAAAACCGGAGACCGCTCCGCCGGAGTTCGACCGCTCGTATTCACCGGCTGCGGTACGCAGTGACGCCAGGTTCTCCAGACGCTCGCGCCCGTCCGCCTCCAGACGGGCGCCGAGCCCGGTGTCCTCGATCGCGGATCCCACCGCGGCCTCGGGCCCTTGTGAAACCGCCCGCTCCACCCTCGCGACTCCGTCGAGAAAACCGCGAAGCCCGCTGCGGATGCTGCCGCGGAAGCTGCCGTCGCCATGCATCTTCCGCGCCGCTGCCAGCAGCGGCAGGCCGGCATCGGCGGCCCGCTCCTCGATGCGGCGGCGGGACTGCTGGCCGAAACCCCGCGGGATCGCGCCGAGGGCGCGGAGGAACGCCGAATCGTCCCGTTCGTTCATCGCCAACCGGACGAAGGCCAGCGCGTCGAGGACTTCCCGCCGCTCGTAGAAGCGCAGACCGCCGACCACCGCGTGGGGAATCCGATGGGCGACGAAAGCTTCCTCGAAGGCCCGCGTCTGGGCACGGGTCCGGACCAGCACCGCCGTCGAGCCGCGGGCCGAGCCCTCGCGGGCGATCTCGAAGGCGGCCGCCTGTGCTTCCGGCGCCGGGGCGCGGTAGGTGCGCAAGTGCACCGGCTCTCCCTTTGCACCCGTCGGCCGCAACTGCTTGCCCTCACGCCTCCGGTTCTGGCGGATCAGCGCGTTCGAGGCCTCGAGAATGGCTGCCGTGGAGCGGTAGTTGTCCTCGAGCCGGAACACCCGAGCCCCGGGAAAGTCGTCGCGGAACGAGAGCATGTTCCGGAAATCCGCGCCCCGGAAGGAGTAGATGGACTGGTCGTCGTCGCCGACCGCGAAGACATCCCGGTGGGGAGCGAGGCGGCGCAGCAGACGGAGCTGGATCGGGCTGGTGTCCTGGTATTCGTCCACCAGCAGGTGGCGCACCCGCCGGTCGACGAAGGAGCGGGCCTTTTCGGAAGCTCCGAGCAATTCGAAGGCGCGGATCTGGAGATCGTCGAGGTCCACCGCGCTCTGCCGGTCGAGCTCGATCTGGTAGCGGCGGGCGACCTCGCGTCCCATCCCGCGGAACGACGGGTCCTCCGGCCGCCGAAAGGCGCTTCCCCCCGCTTCGGCGTTTTTGAGCCGCGAGACCTGTCCTGCCAGCCGGCGCAGCAGGCGCTGCTCCAATTCGATCTCCCGCTCGCGGGCGATCTCGCGGGCGATCTTGGCGACGAGCGCCCGACTTTCGTCGGCGCCGAACACCGGGAAGCCGGCAGACAATCCGATGTCGCTGCCGAAACGCCGCAGGAGTGCGAGACCGAACGCGTGAAAGGTGGAAAGCCAGAGCCCCGGCACCCCGACGCCGGCGGCGGTACTCAGCTGCTCGACCCGCGTGCGCATCTCTTTCGCCGCCTTGTTCGTGAAGGTGACGGCGAGGATGGAATTCGGCGGCGCGCCGTGCTCGACGATCCTCCAGGCGATCCGGTGGGTGATCACCCGCGTCTTTCCCGACCCGGCGCCGGCGAAGACCAGCGTAGGACCGCCCGGACAGCGAACCGCCTCGCGCTGCGATGGGTTCATGCCGTCGAGGACGGAATGCGACTCCCGGCCTGCGGACGAAGAACGATCGGTCAGATCTCGTCGGCGCCTTCGAAGCGGCCCGCAGCTCGACCCGGTTTCACCACCTGGCGCCCCCGGGCGATGACGAGCGCCCCGGCTGGAACATCCTTCACGATGACCGACCCACCGGCCACGAAAGCCCGCCGTCCGATGGTCACCGGAGCCACCAGGAGCGCATTGCTGCCCACGAAGGCGCCGGGTTCGACGACGGTCCGATGCTTCGCGCGTCCGTCGTAGTTGCAGGTGATCGTCCCGGCGCCCAGGTTGGCCCGAGCGCCGACTTCGGCGTCCCCCAGATAGGAAAGGTGCGAGAGAGACGCCTGCCGACCCAGCACGGCGTTCTTGGTCTCGACGAAACTTCCCGCCAAAGAACCGGGTTCGAGCCGGGTGTCGGGGCGCAGGAGGGCAAAGGGGCCGACCCTCGCCTCCCGCCCGATCGAACTATCGAGAATCACGGAATGGCTGAGCACCTTCGCGCCCGCGCCGATCTCCGCGTTCTTCAGCCGGCAAAAACTCCCGATCCGGGCTCCCTCCCCGATGGTGGTGTCTCCCTCGAGATGCACCGAAGCGCCGATCCGGGCTCCCGGTTCGGCGCGGCAGGAAGGATCGGCCCAGAGGCTGTCCGGATCCTCTACGAGCACTCCGCCAGCGAGGAACCCTTCGGCGGTGCACCGCTGCGCTTCGCGGACCGCGGCGGACCAACCGGCGGCGTTTGCGACCCGCGAACAGCGCCGAACCGTTCCGCCGAGCGCCGGGGCCGGTTCCAGCGCGTCCAGACAGCTCTCGAAGGTCGGACGAAGCGCCGGGGCGAGGTCCGCCGCCGCTCCGGCGACTGCGATCACCTGACTTCGGTCGTTCTCGAGCCGGAGCGGAGCCGGAGCGGCCCTGCCGACGAGTTCCTGAAGCTGCTCCGTCGGCAGGGAAACCAGCCCGCCGGGAAGCAGCAGCCCCCGAGCTCCGCGGGGAAGGCCGTTCAGCGCAGCCGGGCCTTCCGGAGCAGCGACGAGCCGCGCTCCGGCCGCCGCCGCGAACGCTGCCGTGGCGGCAGATCCCGCCTCGGCGACGGTGGCGCCGAAGAACGGCGCGTCCGCGATGGACGAAGTTTCAGCACGGACAACCACGAAATCCATCACGGTCTCGACTCGGGACGAGGAGGCCGGAGAGTCTCCGACCAGCGACGCAGCCCAACCCCGACCGGAGATTCTACGCCCGCCCAAGGCGCTGCCGACCGTTCGGCGCCACCACGATGGTCACTTCCCCCCGCACCGGCTCGCGTTCCGCCCGCACCGCGAGCTCGGGCAGCGGGCCGAACCAGTGGTCCTCGTGGATCTTGGTCACCTCACGGGAGAGCGACGCTTCCCGAGGCCCCAGCAGCTCGGAGAGTTCCCCGAGCAGACGAGCGGTACGCCGCGCCGACTCGAAGAAAACGAGCGATCCGGGCGCCTCCGCCGCTCGCCGCAGGAAAACCTGTCGTTTTGCGCTCCGCCGCGCCGGAGGAAAGCCGAAGAAGGTGAACCGATCGGTGGGCAGCCCGGATACCGAGAGGGCGGCAGTAACCGCCGAGGGGCCCGGAACCGCCCGCACCGGAAGGTTCGCGGCCCGGGCCGCGCGCACGATGCGGTACCCGGGGTCGGAGATCAGCGGCGTTCCGGCGTCGGAGATCAGCGCGACATCATCTCCAGCCTCGAGCCGGCGGACGAGCGATCGCGCCCGCGAGACTTCGTTATGGTCGTGGCAGGCGACGAGCCGCGCCGAAAACCCGAACCGGGACTTGAGCCGGCGCGCCGCTCGGCTGTTCTCGCAGGCGATCCACCGCACCGCGCGGAGTACGGAGAGAGCCCGCGGCGAAAGATCGTCGAGATTGCCGATCGGGGTCGCGACGACGAAGAGGCTTCCAGCGGGCGGGCGCTCGTCCATTCGGCGAACCGTATCCCCCGTATCCCCGTGCCGCCGCACATCGTCATCGGCGACAATGGCCGCATGAGAACCCCGTTGGACTACCAGACGGCGTTCGCCGGGCGCCGCTTGGCGGTCACCGGTGCCCGCGGATTCCTCGGCGCACGGCTGACGGACCGGCTCGTCGGATTGGGAGCACGGGTGGTGGGGTTCGACCGGGCCCCCGGCGCCCGGGAGAACGGGAATGCCGTCTTCGTCTGCGGGGATCTCGCCGATCCGGCGGCGCTCGGAGAAGCGCTCGATGGCGCCGAAGTCATCTTCCACCTCGCCGCCGCCGCCGGCCACCGCGAGAGCATGGAACGCCCGCTGGCGGACTTCGAGGGGAATGTGCTGGGGACCCTTCGCCTGCTTCGCGCCGCTGCGGAACGCGCCCCGGCGGCGCGGATCGTCTTCGCGAGCACTCGTCAGCTCTACGGGCGGGCGCACCGTCTGCCGGCGCCCGAGAACCATCCGGTCGAACCCCCGGATGTTCACGCCGTCCACAAGGAGACCGCCGAACACCTGGGACGGCACTTTTCGAAGCAGCGCAGCATCCCGTTCACCGCCCTGCGGCTCACGAATCTCTACGGGCCGGCTCAGCCGACCCGCGGCCCCGCGGCCGGGCTCACGGGACGGTTCCTGAGGCAGGCGCTCGACGGCGAAGGCATCACCATCCTCGGTGATCCGAACCTCCTCCGCGACTTCGTCCATGTGGACGATGCAGTGGATGGGTTCCTCCGCTGCGCGATGCCCGCAGCTCCGGCCGGACTCTGGAATCTCGGGGCGCCGCCGGTGAGCCTCGGCGAGTTCGCGGCAGCGATCTTCCGCGCCCTGGACGAGCCGCCGCAGATCCGCACGGCGCCCCTTCCCGAGGATTTCCAGTCCCTCGCGATCGGCGATTTCCACTCGGACTGGTCGGCGATCCGGGCCGAGCTCGGCTGGGAACCGAGCGTGGACCTCGAGCGGGGGCTCCGAGGCACCGTACGGGCGTTCCGGGAGCACCCGGCAGCTCGGTGAGAATTCGGTTCCAGCAGCTCGCCGCCGGATCCGATTCCGGACTCCGCAGGGCACTCGATCGGGTGCTCGCGTCGGGCTATTTCGTGCTCGGGCCCGAAGTCGAGGCCTTCGAGCGGGCTTTCGCCCGGGCGCTGGGCGTCCTCCACGCGGTCGGAGTGGGCTCGGGGACCGACGCGATCACCCTCTCGCTCCGAGCCGCCGGCATCGGACCCGGAGATCGGGTGCTCACCAGCGCGTTCTCGACCGGATACACCGGGCTCGGCATCCTCCACGCGGGAGCCTCCCCCGTCTTCGCCGATGTGGAGCGAGAGAGCCTCTGCCTGGACTCCACGGCAGCGGAACGAGTGCTGGAAGGAAGCGAGATCGCCGCGATCGTCCCCGTCCATCTGTTCGGCGGCGCCGCCGCTCGCTGGAAACGACTGCTCGAGGCCGCCGCCCGCCGCGAGATTCCGATCATCGAAGATGCCTGCCAGGCGCACGGGGCTCGCTTCGAGGGGCGGGCGCTCGGCTCCTTCGGCGCCGCTGCCGCCTTCAGCTTCTATCCCACGAAGAATCTCGGCTCGCTCGGCGACGCCGGGCTGGTGGCCACCGACGACGCGGAACTCGCCGACCGGGTCCGGCGACTCCGGTCCGGCGGACAGACCGCACGGCACCATCACGAGGAAATCGGTTGGAACAGCCATCTCGATGAAATCCAGGCGGCGGTCCTTTCCCAGCGGCTTCCCGGCCTTGCGGCAGCGAACCGCGAACGCCGGCGGCTCTCCCGCCGCTACCGGGAGGCGCTTTCCGGGACCGGTCTCGGTTTCGTGACCCCGGGCCCCGGAGTCGAGAGCGCCTGCCATCTGTTCGTGGTCCGCAGCCCGGCGCGGGACGCGCTGCGCGAGCACCTGGCCGACGACGGCATCGAATCTCTCGTCCACTATCCGGTTCCGCTTTCCGAACAGGCGGTGTTTCAGCGGTTCCGGGCCGAGCCGGAGAAGTTCCCCGAGGCTTCCCGAGCGGCCGCAGAAGTACTCAGCCTGCCCCTCCACCCCGGATTTGCCGACGCGGAAGTGGATCGGGTCGCGGCGTCGGTGCGCTCGTTCTTCGCCGGCTCTCCGGCGGCGCCGCGGATGGCAGAATAGGCCGATGGGAATCGGGCATACCGGCGCCGTCCTCTGTCCGAGCTGCGGGCAGCTGGTGGGAGCGCGCGACCAGGAGTGCCTGTCCTGCGGGCGCCGGAATCCGGGGCTCTACGGATTCGCCAGGCTGCTGCGTTTCGACGGCGGCGGCGGCATGAAGCTCCTGCTCGGGGCGAACATCGGCCTCTTCCTGCTGGCTCTCGTGCTGAGCGTCGGCGCGATCGAAATGCGGGGGCTGCTCGGTTTCCTGAGCCCGGACGGACGGATCCTCTACCGACTGGGCGCGGCGGGGGGCATTCCGGTGTTCGGCGTCGGCAAGTGGTATGCGGTGTTCAGCGCCGGCTGGCTCCACGGCGGCCTCCTCCACATCTTCTTCAACATGTACTGGCTGTGGAACCTGTTCCCCCTGACGAGCCAAGCCTTCGGCGCCAGCCGGTCGCTCGTGATCTACCAGGTATCCGCGGGAACCGGATTCCTGCTCTCGTCGTTCCTGGGAGCGTCCGCGATCTCGATTCCGGTGCTCGGAGGAGCGCCGGGGATCACGGTCGGAGCTTCGGCGTCCCTCTGCGGGTTGCTCGGAGCCCTTCTCTACTATGGACGACGCACCAGTTCCGACTTCGCCCGCACCATCGGGCGCTATGTGATCTTCATCGGGATCTTCGGCGCTCTCGTGCCCGGCATCGACAACGCCGCCCACCTCGGCGGATTCGCGGGCGGCTATCTGACGGCCTCCTGTTTCGGAGCCTTCACTCCCGAGCGCGGAAAGCACGCCCTGTGGGCCCTCGGGCTCCTCGGGCTCAGCGTTCTCGCCATCCTGCTCTCGGTGGTCAGGGTTTCCGCGTCCGCCTGAACGAACCGGAGAGGAACGATTGGCCAAACTCGCAAGGGCGAACGAGGGCCGGCTGCTGCTCGGAGTCTGCGCCGGGCTCGCCGACTGGTGGAACATCGACCGGACCCTCCTCCGGGTCCTCTATGTGCTGGTGAGCGTCTGCTCGGCAGCCTTCCCCGGCATCCTCTGTTACCTCGTCCTCGCGATCCTGATGCCTCCGGCGGAATGATCGGACGCGGGGACCGTTGAGGAGCGGCTCCCTCGGTACCGCTCGAGAGGCTGCGGGCGGACCCCCCGGGGCACAAGACATCGACTCCGGCATCCGGGACAGCGCGCTGCGGCTCGGGGGGGACGGGCCCAGCGCTCCGGCACGGCTCCTGACCCGATTCGCACCGGACCCGGCCGCCTCCCGCCGGGAGGTTCTCGCCTCGCTGAACCACTGGGCCCGGGGTGCGGGGTTCGCGGTAGCCGTCGTGCCGACGAGTGCCGGGCCGCTGTTCGCCGATTTCCGCGCGCTCGGTTTCGACGACGCCGGCCCGATGCCCCGTTACTTCGCCCCGGCCCGGCCACCTCTCTGGCGCCGCTTCCTGACGGAGACCCTGCTGCCCGCAGCGCGGGTTCCGGACGGCCTGCAGGCGATTCCCAAGACCCTTTCGGCGGCGAACGACTCGGCTCTCCGGGACCGCTTCGCGTCCGGCTTCGGCGCTCTTGCCGAAGCGGAGGCGGACCCCGCTTCCGCCGGGATCACGCTGCTGCGGGGGGGAGAGCCGGTCGCCGGCGCCCGCTGGCGTCGTGACGAGGCCGGGACGGCGACCGTCACCGGTTGGCTCGCCCCGCCGGGGGAAGCGGACCTGGCCGCAGTGCTCGCCGGGGAAGCGCTTCGGACCGCCGCTGCCGGAGGCGCAGCGGGAATCCGGTTCGAGACGAGCCACGCGGTCCTCGGCAGGGGGCTGCTGCTCGCGCGCTTCCTGCCCCGAAAATCCCGCGCCCGCATCCTCGTCCGGCAAGGCGGCGCGCGAGACCTGCTGGCGCCGAAGACCGCCGGCTGGCACCTCACCGCACCGGCCCGGATCCGCCTCCCTCCGGGAAGTCCATGGTAAAATACGATCCTACAAGCCGCTGGCGCCGCTATCGTCTAGGGGTTAGGACGGGTGGTTCTCAGCCATCAAACCGGGGTTCGAATCCCCGTAGCGGTACCAGCCGGTGGGGAGTACCGAACCGGGTCGCACCGCGGTGAAAGAGCCCCGAATTCGGTGTGAGGTGGTTCGGGGAACCGGACCGGCCCTCCTCGCCCACGGCGGCGCCTGGGACATCCCGGACGACGAACGGGAACCCCACCGCCTCGGCGCGCTCGCCGCTTCCCGGCTCGGTTTCGACCAGCTGCGGGGCGGCGCCTCGGCACTCGACACGGTGGAAACCGTGGTGTCGCTCCTCGAGAACGACCGGGCCTTCAATGCGGGCGTCGGATCGACCCTGAATCGGGGCGGCGAAGCGGTCCTCGACGGCTCGATCATGGACGGCGAAGACCTCCGGGCGGGTGCGGTAGCAGCGGTCTCGACGATCCGAAACCCGGTGCAGGTCGCCCGCCGGGTTCTGGAAGCCACCGGGCAGGTCCTCCTGGCCGCCCGCGGGGCCGAGGAATTCGCCGAAGCGCAGGGGTTTCCCCCGATTCGCCCGGAGGAGCTCGTCGTGCCGCGCGAGGTGGCGCGGCTCGCGCGGTATCGGCAGGCGAGGCGCTCGCCGGAGAGGCCGCAGGCGGCGCCGTCCGACACCGTAGGAGCGGTGGCGCTCGACCGGAAGGGTCGAATCGCGGTGGCGGGATCCACCGGGGGAACGCTCGGCAAACGTCCGGGTCGGGTCGGAGACACTCCGCTTCCGGGAGCCGGGTTCTATGCCGACTCCCGGGTCGCCGGCGTGGCGTGCACCGGGTGGGGCGAGGGGATCGCCCGGCTCGCCTTGGCCCGGGCAGTGCTCGCCCGGATCGAAACCGGCGAGGATCCGGCCGCCGCCGCCGCCGCGCTCCTGAGCGTGCTGTGGACCCGGGTCGGCGGGACTGCGGGGATCGTGATCGTGACCCCCGACTCCCGGCTGGTGAGCGCCTGGAATACTTCGCGGCTGGCCCGCGGCTGGTCTCATGAAGGGATGGAGGAACCCTCGGCGGCAGCTTGACTCCCGTGTTAGATTGGCCGGTTGGGGTCGCTGGCGCCCTTGGCTCAGTGGACAGAGCAACAGGCTACGAACCTGTAGGTCGGGGGTTCGAATCCCTCAGGGCGCGCCACCCTCCTTGGTTTTCGCGGCCTCCGACCCCGCCCGTGAGAACATCGGGGCCTGGAAAGGAAGCTGACCGTGCTCCCTCTCACCTGGCCGCTGTCCCCCGGAGACCGCGATGACTTGCCGCACTGCTAGTAGGCCCACCTGGTTCCTCCCGTCGGTTGTGTTCTGTGCCGTTTCGCTGCCGGTCGCCGTCTCCCACCTCTCATGCGCTTCGGAAACGGGAACCGGTGCTCCCGCGATTCCTCCGCCGGAACCGACCGCCGGAACTTTCGAGAACACCGCGCCCGTAGCCGACGCCGGCGCCGATACCCTCGCCAACGAGCATGAGCGGGTCTCGCTGGACGCGAGCCTCAGCACCGACTCCGATGGCACGATCGTTTCTTTCCGCTGGACCCAGCGCCCGAGCGATGCTCCCCCCGTCGCTCTCGAGGGATCCAACACAGTCAGGCCGAGCTTCACCGTGCCGGATGTGATGGAGGACGCGGTGTTCGTGTTCGACTTGGAAGTCCGGGACGACGACGGGGCCTCCGAAACCGACGACGTCCGGGTCCAGGTGTCCAACCCGGACCGCCCGCACAACATCATCATGCGAGTCGTACGGGACTGGACGTCGTACCACTCGGCCTACGGAGGCTGGCCCTCCGCAGTTCGGATCCGAGAGAGCGAGTGGCTCAAGTACTTCGAAGCCGCGATCTGGGAAGAAACGGATTCGGTCCACCTGTACGAGTTCGACAGCGACTTCGATCCGTTACGCGGCGGGCAGCCGGGTATGCCCCCGGAGCGGGCCGTAGCGCACCGGGAGGCCTACCGGATAAGCCGGGCGACCGGATTGCCCCCGGCAGGCTCGCCAGCGAGGAGCCGTTTCCTCCAGGAGGCCTTCACCGGCTTCGCCGAGATCCTCGCCGCGCGCTATCCCGATTCCGATCATCACTTCATGTATTCCGGACACGGTGGACCCGGCGGTGCTCTCTTCGCAGCCCATATGCGCCCCCCGGACGCGAATCGGTTTCTCGCTTCCTGGACGGCCGCCCTCGGTCGCCACCTCGGAGTCATCGACATGGGCGGCCCGTGCAACAAGGGCAGCTTCTCCGATCTGAAGAACTTCTGCGGATATTCCCGCTACTACATCGCCTCGGACCTGACGAACGGCGGCTATCGGATGGACCGCTGGACTATGGAAAAACATCGAGAAACGGACCCAGAAGAGCAGTACCACACACTGTTCTCCCGACTCTACGGTCTCAGAGAGGTCCTCGCGGCGCGCCTCGACCTGAGGCAGCTCCGCTACGAGTATTCGAGGAACGACATGATTCGGACCGGGACCATGCAGGCGAACTATCTGTACTCCTGCTGGAGATTCGCCGAGTTCGCCCCGGGGTTCGAAAACTTCCTGGATGCGGTAGCGGCGCCGTACGACTATCTCGACGACCTGTTCGAATACATGGTCGAGCATTCCGCACCGGCGGAATCGATCGATCGATTTCACGCAGTCACCCTCCACAGCGTGCACAACCGCGACTTCTTCGAATGGCCGGAACGTCGTCACGGAATCCTGATGCCGACCGAGTGATCCCCAGCCGGAACCCGGAGACGGCGCGCTCCCGGGACCCCTGGGAGCAAAGCCACTCCCGGGAGCCATACATCTGCCATCATTGCGCCCAGCGGAATCGCAGGAGGCTGTGACCGATGTTCGACCGATCCATACAGCATTCCGCTGCTCTTCTCGCTGCGCTACTCATTCCCGCGGGGATCTTCGCCCAGGAACGCGATCTCGATCTGGTGATCACCGGCGGGCGCGTCCTCGACCCGGAAACCGGCCTCGATGCGGCCCGGGACATCGGGGTGGTGCGGAACGAGATCGTCGCGATCTCCCGCGAGGTGCTCACCAACCGCTTGAAACAGGGCGGGGTGCTGCTAGACGCCGCCTCGAGAGTGGTGAGCCCCGGGTTCATCGACCTCCACGCCCACGGCCAGTCCGCCGAGGCGAATCGGTACCAGGCGATGGACGGGGTGACCACGGCGCTGGAGCTCGAAGGGGGTGTTCCCCGGATGGCGCGCTTCCTGGAAAGCCGCGCCGGGGAAGCGATCCTCCACTACGGGGCCTCCGTTTCCCACGGCGGGCTGCGGTTGCTCGGTATCCCGGGAATCAGCGAACAGGCCGCGGCCATCCTCGATGCCGAGAGCACCGGCGCCGAACTCGTGATCGAGCACGCCAACCTGCTGCGCGAGGCGAATTACACCGCGGTGGACCCGGATCTCCGTTCCTCGGTGCACGAGGCCATCGCCGCCGAAATGCGCGCCGGCGGGCTCGGAATCGGCTTGCCGCACCAGTACTACCCCGGCGCCACCCACACCGAGATCTACCGAGTCTTCGAACTGGCGGCTGAACTCGAGGTTCCCATCTACACCCATGTGCGCGACATGGCGGTCTCCGCGATCCAGGAAGTGCTCGCCAACGCCCTCGCCACCGGAGCGCCGCTGCACATCGTCCATCTGAACAGTTCGAGCCTCCACCACCTTCCGGTGACCCTCGACCTGATCGCAGGGGCGCGCGCCGCGGGGGTGGATGTCACGACCGAGGCCTACCCCTACACCGCTGCTTCCACCGGCATCTCCTCCTCCATCTTCGACGAAGGTTGGCAGGAAAAACTCGGAATGAGTTACGGAGACATCCAGTGGCAGGACACCGGGGAGCGGCTCACCGAAGAGACCTTCGAGTTCTTCCAGGAGGAAGGCGGCACGGTCATCATGCACATGATGAAGCCGGAGTTCATCGAGCTCGCCATGCGGACGCCCTTCGTCATCGTGGCTTCCGACGGAATGCCCTACGCCCCGGGCGCACACCCGCGGTCGGCAGGCACCTTTTCCCGGTTCCTCGGGCGCTATGTGCGCGACCAGGGGGTCGCAGCGCTGCCGGACGCCATCGGGCGGATCACTCTGCTGCCGGCGGAGCGCCTTCAGGAAGTCGCGCCGTCGATGCGCCGGAAGGGGCGGATCCAGATCGGTGCTGTCGCCGACATCACCATCTTCGACCCGGCGACCATCGTGGACACTGCGACCTTCGAGGACGACCTGAGCTTTTCCGAAGGCATCACCCATGTCGTGGTGGACGGCGTTCCGGTCGTGCGGGACGGCGCCCTGGTTCCGGGCGTCTTCCCCGGAAAGCCGCTCCTCGGCCGCTACACCTCGGAGTAACCGCCTCTCGCGGGGCGGGCGAGCCGCAGGGAAAACCAGAGAAATCCGCTCGTCGGCCCATTCCCTCCCGACCCCGCCGGAACCGTGAGCCGCCCGCGACCACATTACCTGCTGCTGCAGGTGCGCGAACCCGAGGATCCGATGGCGGAACACGAGGTGCTCTCTTTCCGGAAGGCGCTCGCTATCGGTGAGGATCAGCTCTGCGTCCACGATCTGCTTTCGGCGCGGCCTTCGGCGGCGGTGCTCGATGCCAGCGACGCCGTGCTGATCGGCGGCAGCGGGGACCATTCCGTGGTTCGGGGCGGTCCCTGGCTCGCCGGCGCGCTCGGCGCGATGGAAACGCTCTATGAGCGGTCGAAGCCGGCGTTCGCCTCGTGCTGGGGCTTCCAGGCGTTCGCCTGCGCGCTCGGCGGCCGGGTGGTGACCGACAGGACGCGCGCCGAAGTGGGCGTCGTATCTCTCGAACTGACTGCGGCCGGTCAACGGGATCCCGTCTTCGGTCCGCTCGGGACCCGGTTCCCGGCGATCCTCGGCCACGAGGACATCGTCACCGATCTGCCTCCCGGAGCGGCCTGTCTCGCTTCGAGCGCGACCATCCCCAACGAGGCCTTCGCCTTCTGCGGAAAACCCATCTACGCCGCCCAGTTCCATCCGGAACTCGACCGCGAGGGGCTCATCGAGCGCATCGCCGCCTACCCGCCCTATCTGCCCCTGACCGGGGCGCGTTCTCTCGAAGAGCTCCGCGTCATCACCCCGAAAACCCCCGGAGCGACCAGCCTCCTGCGGCGGTTCGCCGGCGAGATGGTGCGTCCGGCAGGCCGGGAACAGCTCTCCCCGCCGGGTATCATCCGCGCCCCGTAATGGACCTGACGGCTCGCCTGTTCGCGCTGGTTCTCCTGTTGGGGGCAGCGGTTCCTCCCGCCTTCGGCGAGCCGCCGGAGGGAATTCGTCCCACGGCGGGGCAGGAGGAAGAAGAAGAGACCGCGCCCACTCCCCCTCTCCAGAGTTCGCACACCGAGACGGTGGTGGTGACCGCGAGCCGCGCCGAGGAAACCCTCGTGGACTCGGTGGCGCTGGTCACGGTGCTGGACCGGGAGAACCTTGCGGAATCGCCGGCGGCGCTCCTGGACGAGACGCTGGGACGGATTCCCGGATTCGGACTCTTCCGCCGCAACTCCAGCCTCATCGCGCACCCCACCACCACCGGGGTTTCCCTGCGAGGGATCGGCCCGAGCGGCGCGAGCCGATCGCTGGTGCTCTGGGACGGGTTGCCGATCAACGACCCCTTCGGCAACTGGGTGTACTGGAACCGCCTGCCGACGCTGTACCTCGACCGCATCGAGGCGGCGCGCGGAGCGGGCAGCCCCCTCTACGGCAGCTCGGCGCTCGGGGGCGCCGTCCAGCTCCTTTCCCGCCGCCCCGAGGCCGGCCTTTTCCGAGCGCGAGGCCGCCTCGGCAACCTCGGGATCCAGGACGGTGAAGTGGTCGCCTCGCACGAAGCGGGAGGCATCGCCGTCATCGGCGCCGCCCGGATGTTCCGCAGTGACGGGTATCACCGCATCCGCGAGGCCGAGCGGGGTTCGGTGGATCAGCCGGCGGGGGTGGACTTCCGCTCGGTCGTGGGCCGGGCCGAAGCCGGGCCGGTGCATTTCTCGATCAACTACTACGCGGAAGACCGTCGAAACGGCACTCCGATCCAGAGAAACGATTCGCGGCTGGTGCTGGCCTCCGGCGGCATCACCGAAGAGACCTGGGACCTGCGGGTGTTCGGGCAGAGTTCCCGGCTGAACAGCGACTTCTCACGCATCCTTCCCGGCCGGAACCGCGAGATCCCGACCTCCGAGCAGCGGTACGAGTACTCGGGAGTCGGTGGAGTCGTCACCACCCGGCTCGGCGCCGGACTCCTCGCCGGCGCCGACTGGATGCGGACCGCGTGGGGAGACCACAGCCAAAACCGCTTCGGCGGCTTCCTCCAGAAGCGGATGGAGTTGCACCCGGACCTCGAGCTGCTCGCCGACGGCCGCCTCGACCTGTGGCAGAACGCCGGCACCCGAGCGAGCGTCAATCCCCGCGTCGGCCTTCGCTACCACTTCTCCCAGAATACGACGCTTCGCGCCTCGGGATACCGAGGCTTCCGCGCTCCCTCGCTCAACGAGCTGTACCGTCCGTTCCGGGTCGGCAATGTCCGGGTCGCCGCGAACGACGGTCTCGGCGAGGAAACGCTCTACGGTGCGGAGGCGGGCGTCGATCTCTATCCCTCGCGGAACCTGCTGATCCGGGGGAACGGCTACTGGAACTCCCTTCGGAATACGGTCGGGAATGTCACCCTCGAGGTGAACGACCAGGGAGTTTTCCGGCAGCGCCAGAACATCGGCCGGGCGAGCGCCCGCGGGATCGAAGCCGAGGCGTACCTCTACCCCGACAGTCGGACGGAGATCTTCGCGTCCTACCTCCTCTCCTCGACTTCCGTCGAAGATACCGGGAAGCGGTTGCCCCAGGTTCCGCTGCATCAGGGCGCCTTCGGCATCACCTGGCGCGGGCCCGCGGTCGTCCGGGCCGACCTCCGCTTCCTGGGCCGCCAGTTCGAGGACGACCGCAACGAGCTGCCGATGGACGGCTTCGTTTCGCTCGGGCTCCGGGTCTCCTATCCGGTGAACGAGCGCTTGAGCCTCTTCGTCGCCGGCGAAAATCTCACGGACGCCGAGATCGTTTCGGCCCGCACCCCCATCGAGACCCTGGGCACTCCCCGCGCGGTCCAGCTGGGGGTGGATTTCGACCTGTCCCGCTGAACAGAGCTCCTGATTCTCCAAGCAGATGGAACACCTTCGACAGTTCCCCCTCGCCTCCCCGAAAACCGCAGTTCGACAAGGCCGCTTTCGCGGCCCACGACCTGTTCGTGAAGCACCTCGGTTTCGCCCTCTCGTCCTGGTCGGAGTGCATGTGTGACCCCACGCAGCATGCGCGGTAACCGGCCTCGCTGGCGCGCTCTCGCCGCTTTCCCGGCGCTCCTGCTCGCTTGCACCGCCGGACCGTCCGAGCCTCCCGCTCTCGAAGACCGCTCCGACTGGCCGCTGCAGGAGCTTCGCGACGAGCCCTTCGATGTCCTCCACTACCGGATCGCTCTCGACCTCGACGAGACGACCCGCAGCCTCGAAGGCAGCGCTCGGATCCACCTCCGGACGGAAGCCGCGATCTCGGAACTGCGCTTCGATGCCGAGACTTTCGAGGTGCGCTCGGTCCGCACTGGGGACGAAGAACTCGATTTCATCCACGAAGACGGGAACCTGGCCATCGAACTCGGAAAATCCGTCCCGGAGGGCGAGACCCTCGTGCTCGAGATCGCCTACGGCGGCTCCGGCGTGGATGTGGACGCCACCCGCTTCGGAATGCCTGCGAGCTACGACCTGGGTCTCGACTTCAAGCCGGCGACCGACCGCAACCCGGAGCTGGTGAACACCCTCTCCTTCCCCGAGGGGGCGCGGCACTGGTATCCCTCGGTGGATCACCCGGCAGACCGCGCCACCTTCGAGCTGCTCGCCACCGTGCGTGAGGATTGGCGCGTCCTCTCTAATGGACGCCTGGTGGAAATCCGTGAGGGACCGCGCCCGGGCGTCCGAACCCACCACTGGCGCCTCGACGAACCCCATCCGACCTACCTCTCGGTACTGGTCGCCGGGCCTTACCAGGTCATCGCCGACCGGCACGGAGCGATCCCGGTGCACTACTGGGTCTATCCCCGGGATGTCCCGGACGCCGACCGCAGCTTCCAGAAGACCCCGGCGATCCTCGCTTTCTTCGAGGAGGAATTCGGCGTCCCTTACCCGTGGAACAAGTACGACCAGATCACCATTCCCGGGATCGGAGGCGGTGCGGAGAGCACTACCGCCACCGTACTCGGCGAGAGCACGATCCACGACGAGCGCGCCGAGCAGGACTTTCCGAGCCACGGGCTCGTGGCCCATGAGGCCGCTCACCACTGGTGGGGCGATCTGGTGTCCTACCGCGACTGGGGCGAAACCTGGATCAGCGAGAGCTTCGCCACCTACTCCGAGTACCTCTGGCACGCCCACGAACTCGGAGCCGACGAGGCCGGCGAGAACATGCGCCGAAAACGAGAGTCCTACCTGCGCCAGGCGCGGACCGTCCTCCGCCCGGTGGTCTCGAACCGGTGGCGGCGCCCGAACGACAACTTCGACGCGCACACCTACCCGAAGGGCGCCGCTCTCCTCCGCCTCCTCCGCCACATCGTGGGGGACGCGGAGTTCCGCGCCGGAATACGGCACTTTCTCGAAAAACACGCCTTCGAGCCGGTGGACACCGAGGATTTCATCGCCGCTTTCGCCGAGACCCCAGGGGTGGACATTCGCTGGTTCGTGGACCTCTGGCTCCGCCGCCCCGGGCATCCGATCCTCGAGATCGAGAGCAGCTTCGGCGACGGCGCCGCGGTGATGCAAATCCGGCAGGTCCAGACCGCGGCCGCCAGCATGGGCACCGTCCCGGAGGAGTACCGAGCGCCGCTCGCGGTGCGGGTGGTCACCGGATCCGGTTCCGAAATCCACCGCTTCACCCTCGAAGGCCGCGAACAGACCCTGACCTTTCCAGCTGCCGGAGAGCCGCACTATATGCGCTTCGACGCCGACGATGTCCTGCTCGGGGAGCTGCGGATCACGAAACCGGCAGCGGAATGGGTCGCACAGCTCGCGGACGACGACGGCGCCGGCCGCCGCCGGGCGGCGGCCGCGCTCGCGGGAATGGGCGGTGAGGAAGCCCGCACCGCGCTTCGGACTGCGGCAGCCTCCGACCGCTTCTGGGCGGTCCGCGAAGCGGCCGTCGGCGGGCTCGACCCGACCGATGCCGCGGACGCTCTTGCGCTGCGAAGAGCCGCCGAGCAGGATGCCCGATCCGCGGTCCGCGCCGCGGCGCTCACCCGGCTGGCTGGTTCCGCCGGCGCCGAGTTCTCGATCCGACGCTTTCGGAGCGACTCCAGTTACCGTGTCCAAGCAGCGGCAGTCGCCGCACTCGGTGAGCTCCCGGGCCCTCCTGCCGGCGAGGTCCGCGCGGTTCTCGAAGAGGCAGCGCGCCTGGCCTCCCCCCGGGACATCGTCGCCCGCGCGGCGCGGGAAGCGCTCGACCCACAGAGCTGACCGCGCCGCCCGACAGACGGAGCAGCGCGCCCTACCCGGCGCCTTTCGCGGATGCGAAGCGCGCGGACCGCGCTGCAGAAGCCGCCAGCACCGCCTGCGGCACCGGAAAGCTTCGGATGAAGGACTTGGCGTAGGAGAACCAGCCTCCCTGGTACGGTCGGCTGGTGGTGCGAATGAACGCCGCCATCGCTTCCGAGTTGAGCGCCGCCAGAAGCGCGCTCCAGTCGAGCGGAACGCGAGGTTTCACGCAGTACCCGGAATAGAAGGTCGCCTGCGGTTCCGGGCAGCGCTGGAAGTTCGGAACTCGATTCATCCCCGAAGTCAACAACTTGTCGCCAAAACCGGACACCAGGGAGACCTGCCGTCCGAATCCGTACCAACGGCGCGGATCGGTGCGCCCCTTGTCGCGGGCCAGCAGCCGCGCTCGATTCCGCCGCAGCCAGGCGTAGGCCCGCGGCGCTCGATCGGCGATCTCGGCCTCAGGCAGCAGCTGCCCTTCACGGTCGTAGGGGAAGACCACGACCCGGCGCGCCGGATCGCGGCCGCCGCGGAGCACCGAGGCCTTCACGATGGGACGCAGCACCCAGCTCTCGAGCCGCTCGCTGCGCCCTTCGACGAAGCAGTCCACGAGATCGGCATCGCCCAGGTCAACGGCCGGTTCCCGCCGGCACAGGATGAACACCCGGTCGGCGAGCGTCTGGACGCCGACATGGATGTCGGCGATCTCGTCGAGCCGAGGCCCTCGCCCGGCGAGCTCGCGCATCGTGCGCCACTCGGCAGCGGTCGCCGGGATCCAGGGCGCGGACGGACGCTCCGGATCCCCCCGGACGGTGCCGGCGGGGGCGAATCGGCCGTCTTCGAAGCGCCATGTCGGAATCGGCCGCGGCGCACCGTCTCGTTCGATCACGGTGATCGCGGTGTAGGTGGTGACCCGCGGGAATACCTGATGGGCGCCGAAATCCAGGATCCGCCGAACCCGGTGCGCGGTCGAAAGGTGCGACCGCAGCGCTCCCGCCGCCTGGGACCGCAGCCAGCTCGAAGGGGTGATGTAGGCGAGGCTTCCTCCGCGCCGCAGCAGTTCGAGCCCCAGCTCGAAAAACACCACATACAGATCGGTCGCTCCGTGCGTGAGTGACCAGCCGCCGGCGCGCTCGCGTCCGGTGCGTTCGAGGTGCTGCACCCGGACATAGGGCGGATTCCCGATTACATGGGTGAAGCGGCCCGAGGTGTCGGCGAATCCGGACCGGTCGAGCGCGTTGCGCTCCTCCAGCCGCCAGCGGACCCGAGCCCGGGGATAGCGCTCCCGAAGCACAGCGTCGAGGCGACGGCCACAGTCGGCGAGCGCGGAGCCTTCGATGTCGTAGCCGGCCAGGCGCCGCAGCGTCCCGAGCGCTGCAGTACGAGGCAGCCGCCGCAGGCTCCGGCGCGCGACTTCGACCAGAAACTCCCCGTCGCCGCAGGCAGGGTCGCAGACCGCGGCGCTTCGGAGACTGGCCGCCTGATCCAGACCGGCGGCGTCCAGGATGCGGACGACCACCGGCCGGGGCGTGTACACCACGCCATTCCGCTTGCGGCGGGAAGGGATCATGGGGAAGTCAGGGAGAGAGGTGGCGCAAGCGGATGCGAAGCGCCATGCGATCGAAAAAGCGTAGAACGCTCAGCTCGCGGTCGAGCAGACACCAGGAGCGCTCGCCGAGTTCCAGCGTCTGCGGGGTCGAGCTGCCGACGATCTTCTGATACTCGGGATCGAGATCCAAAAGCCCCACTGCCATCTCATCCGGCGCATGCGCGTGGCGGTGGTCCCGCCGGAGTTTCGCGTAGCGCTCGATATCCCGATCTCGAATCTGCTCGGTCTTTTTCAATTGACCCTGTCGATCCTTGTAGGGAATCGGATTCGTCACGAAGAACAGATTCCCGTACACCAGGTTCTGGCGGCGGAGGTTCGCAGTTTCCCCGAGCTGCTGTTCGAAATAGTTGACGGCGTTCTGATGGTAGTTGGACATCACGAACTTCACGCTGATCACCGCCAAAGTCTCCGCTTCGCTTCGAACAAGCACATCGACCGCTTTGGGGTAGTACTCCCCATGAACCTGAGCTTCTTCCCGCGAGGTCTCGCTCTGGCCAACGAGCAAATAGGCAGGATCCCGGAGATTGCGCGACAGCTCCGTCTGTACCCAGCCGTGGAGCGGTGCGAGTTTTTTGGGAGATCGCGGACCGTGTTCCTTGAACAAGGCGTAGGAGTCCTGCAGTGCCTTCAGGTATCGGGACTTGAAGGCCGGGTCCGTCATTCGCATCGTTCCAGGTACCCTCGTTCGTCCCGGGTCATAGGTGCCGGCACGGTGTCTCGCCACCGGAGATCGCGAAAAGTCGAGAGCGCTGGTCGAGGGAGGCCGGTCGAGGGAGGCTGGGGGGTTCGCTGCGCGAACTCCCGACAGACAGCCATCGCGGCCGAACCATATACGCGGCAGCCGACGAAACCCGTCACCAGAAATCCGGCGGCCAGGAACGAAACGGTACTGTGTCGGCTGACGGGCCGCGGCATACAGATACGATCAGCAGGGCAGAACGTGAGAGGCTTCGGCCGATGAATCCTTCGATAGCATTTCTTTCCGGTTGCGCTGGATTGCTCCTCATCGGAGTACCAGCCTCCCGGGCGCAGAGCGCCGGGGAGCGTTTTCCCTGGCCGTCGTTCCGCGGTCCCTCGGCTTCCGGGATCGCCGACGGACAGAACCCGCCGACCTCCTGGGACGCGGAGACCGGGCACAACATCCAGTGGACCCTCGAGGTGCCGGGGCTCGGGCACTCGAGCCCGGTGGTCTGGGGTGACCGCATCTTCGTGACGAGCGCGCGGAGTGACGATCCGAACCCCGTCTTCCGCTACGGGACCGACGGCCGCATCGATCGGCGCTCGGACCGGTCCCGAAACGCCTGGTTCCTCTATGCCGTGGACCGCGACCGGGGAGAGGTGGCCTGGGTGCGCGAGGCGGCGCGAAGCACGCCCCAGATCCAGCGGCACCCGAAGAACAGCTACGCTTCGGCGACTCCAGCGACCGACGGCGAACAGGTAGTGATCCTCCTGGCCACCGGTGAACTCCTGGCCTACGACTTCGAGGGTTCGCTGCTCTGGCAGGTGGATCTCGGACCGCTGGACGCCGGCGCGTCCTACGACGACAGCTACCAGTGGGCAGCCGCCAGTTCGCCGATCATCTGGCGGGGTCTGGCCATCGTGCTGGCGGACCAGCAACGAAGTTCGTTCCTCGCCGCCTTCGACATCCGCTCCGGCGAGGAGGTCTGGCGGACACCGCGCGATCTGATCTCCTCGTTCTCGACACCGACGGTGCATGCCGGCGGCGAGCGAACCGAGCTGATCACGAACGGCGCCGGACTCATGCAGGGGTACGACCCGGCGACCGGCCGGGAACTCTGGCGGATGGCAGGCAGCTCGTTCAACACCACCCCGACCCCGGTGGTGGTCGAGGGGCTCATCTATCTCACCAGCGGCTATCGCACCCGACCGATCTTCGCAGTCCGCACCGGAGCGAGCGGCAACATCTCGCTCGCGGAGGGTGTCCGTTCGAACCCCCAGGTCGCCTGGAGCTCACCGCGCGACGGCCCCTACATGGCGTCGCCGCTGGTGTACCGCGGCCACCTCTATGTGGTCTCGGCCGGCGGCGTGCTGACTCTTTTCGACGCAGTCACCGGGGAGCGCCTCTACAAGCGCCGGGTCGCCGAGCGCGGCGGCGCGTTCACTGCCTCGCCGGTGGCCGCCGACGGCCGCATCTACCTGACGAGCGAAGACGGCGACGTCTTCGTGATCCGCGCCGGACTCGAATACGAACTGCTCGCGGAAAACAGCATGGGCGAAGTCTGCCTGGCGACCCCAGCGATCTCCGAGGGGCAGCTGCTCATCCGTACGACGGACCGCCTGGTGGCAGCGGTCGAAGGGATCGCTCCCGCCACTGCGGCCGCCACGATTTCCCACGAGCCGTTTCCCGCCGTCTTCGGCACCGCGCAGGTGCTGCCGTTCGACGACTTCGAGGACGGAGATCTATTCGCGCATACCGGCGTGCGCTGGCAGACCTTCACCAACGGTGTTTCCACGGCGAAACTCGGGCTCGTCCGGGGCGGAACCCCCCCCGGGGCCGCCGCCCGCGTGGACGGCGAACTCGCCGCCGGAGCTGCTCGCGGCCCGCTGGCCCAGATGTACCAGCCGTTCGACCGGGGCGCGCTGCCGATCGACCTCCGGGAGCTGGGCGGCGTCGCCCTCCATGCCCGGGGCAGCCGCCCCTTCGAGCTGACGATTCGCTGTGCCGGGGGCGAATTCGGCAGGGAACTCGAGGTTTCCGAGGAGTGGCGGCGAATCGAGATCGGCGCCGAAGAGATGGTGCCGCTCGCGGGAGCGCCGGAGACGGCCGCTTGGAACGGGGCCGAATGCACCGGGCTCTATCTGTCGCGCCGGGGCGTCTCCTCCGGGGGGCTCGGGTCGTTCTGGTTCGAGGTGGACGAGATCACGCTCTACGGCCGGAGCGCCTGGGAATCCCGGAACGGGCAGCCGCAGCATTGAGCGATCAACGGCGGACCCGGCCACGATAGAGCGTGTTCGGGGCATTCGAACGGCCGGCCACGATGTCGAGAATCCCATCTCCATCGACATCGCCGATCGCGAGCCCGTAGGCGGCGCCTTCGCCGTCGCCGAACGGAGTCCGCCGGAAGCGCTCTCCGGTTCCGTCGTTGATCAGCAGCGCACCCGGGGTACCGGAGTTCCCCATCACGATATCCAGGTCGCCGTCGCCGTCGAGATCAGCCACCGCCAGCGCATAGACATCGTCGTCGGCATCGCCGATCTCCTGGGGCGCTTCGAAGATCCCGTCCCCGCGGTCGAAGAAGAGCCGCACCCCGCCTTCCCGCTGATTTCCAACCAGGATGTCGCGTCGGCCGTCACCGTTCAGATCGCCCAGAACCACCGCACGGGCCGCCGAGTGTGACGGCCCGACCGCTCGGCGCTCTTCGAATCCGCCGCTGCCGTCGTTCACGAACAGGAAACTCTGCCCTCCGTCCCGGTGGGGCACGAAGAGATCGGCGAAATCGTCACCGGTGAGATCGCCGGCGGCGATCGTGGTGGCAGATTCTCCGGACAACACCTCGCATGAGGGAAACCCGCCGGCACCGTCGTTGACGCACAGGTAGTTGGAGCTCCGATTTTCGATCCCGCCGCGATTGGCGACCACGATCTCGGGCCGGTCGTCGCCGTTCAGATCGGCCACCGTGATGTTCCGCGTCGGCCAGTCGGGACTGCCGAAAGCGCCGGCAAGCCGGAACCCGCCCCCGCCGTCGTTGAGGTGGATGCGTTTTTCGTCGGGGCGGTCGTTGCCGACCACGAGGTCGAGGTCGCCGTCGCCGTCGAGATCGGCGAGAGCGGCGGTGTAGGTGCGGTCCGCCGGTCCCGGAAGCGGCGAACGCCTTTCGAAGCCGCCGCGCCCGTCGTTGAACAGCACCAGATTTTCGAGAGGCCAGTGCCGCCCCTTCGCCAGGACGATGTCGAGATCGCCGTCGCCGTCGAGGTCGCCGAGGCTCGCACCGGCGCTGGTCTCAGAGGCATTCTCGAGGTCCACCGCCTCGAAAGCCTGCCAGGCCGCCGTCACGGCGAACAACAGGCCGCAAACGAGGGAGATCAACCGAGAACCCGCCCGATCCATTCGCGCCAGCGGGGCTCGTCGCGGGCGGCGAGGGAGGCGGCGTCCCCGCCGAAGAGGAAGATCGTGAGGTGGGCCATTCCCTGGCCTCCCATGGCGAAAGCGGCAGCGATGGCGAGCCCGGGCGCCGGGCGGTCGAGGCGGAACACGGTGTAAGGCCAGGGCTCGGAAACCGTCTTCTCGACCACACCCCTGAGGCGGGGGGCGCCGGGCCGTTCGAAGTCGAGACCCCCGCCGGAGGAAAGACCGCCGCAGTCGAGGGCCCGAGACAAGGCGTCCCACGCTTCCGAGGCGGATCCTCCGACCGGGACCAGAGTCTGGACCGCCGCGGAAGGCCGCCTTCGAAAGTGGGCGAGATAGAGCCCGAGGACAGTGAACCAGGCGGGCCAGCCCATCTCGATGTTCTCGAGCTGACCGTCCCACGCGTCGGTTTCGGCGAACAGATGGTGCTCCACGCGCACCAGGCATCGACCGCCGGCCTGCGGCTCGATGGTCCACTCGGCGGCCAGGGCCGGCGCGTCCGGGCCGAAGGGGCTCTCGGTTGCGAAGCGCCGCGGGGGGTCGAACCGGGTCACCCTGCCGACTTCCTCCATCTTCGGAACCTCGTGATGCGGCGCCCGGCACTTCACGACGCCTCCCACCCGGCCTTCGACCTCGGTGGGGCAGAACCAGGAAGACACCCCGGGGCCGGTGGCGATAGCTTCCCAGACTTCTTCGGGGGTTCCCGGGACTTCGACTTCGACCTGGATCGAGCGCCGGCCGGACGGATCGGATGCAACGGTCATGGTCTCCTATTCTCGCCGATTTCCAGAGCGGGGCGGATCCTTCGGACGCCGGGACCGCGAGTCAAGCGAACTCCCCGGCGAATGCCTGCCGGATGGCGCGGATGTCCTCCGGGCCGGTCCGGCAGCAGCCGCCGACGAGGCCCGCGCCGAGCCGCCGCCACTCGAGCGCGGGAGCAGCGAAGTCGAGCGCATCGGCCGGATTCCCCGTCGGGCCGGTCCACATCTTCCGGACCGCGTCCCAGGTCCCTCCGCCATTGGGATAGGCCACCACGGGCTTTCCGCTCACCGCGTAGATCTTCGGGATCAGCGAGGCGAAGTGTTTCGGGGCGGTGCAGTTGATCCCCACCGCGAAGACCCGGGAGCAGCCCGCCAGATCGGCGGCGGCCCCGGTCACCGGCGTACCGTCACACAGGCGCTCGCCGTCCCGACAGGAGAACGAGACCCACGCCGGCGGCGCGGTTTCGAGGCGTTCGAGAAGGCGGGAGAGCACGCGCACCTCTCTGACAGAGGGGATGGTCTCCACCGCGAGCAGATCGGCCCCGGCTCCGGCGAGCACAGCGAGCCGCCGCTCGTGGAACTCCGCGAGACCGGCGTCGTCCATCCGGTAGCCGCCCCGGTATTCCGACCCGTCAGCCAGGAACGCTCCGTAAGGGCCTACGCTCGCCGCCACCAGCGGCTGGCGGCGACCAGTCCGGTTCGCCGGATCACTCCAGAACCGATCCCGTTCCTCGACCGCGAGGCGCACCGCGGAGAGGAACACGCTCTCCGACGCGCTGCCCGTGAACCCCGCCCGCGCAAGCCCGGGGAAGCTGGCCTGGTAAGTGGCGGCGATGATGCAGTCGGCCCCCGCTTCGAGGAAGCGCGCATGCACCGCGCGGACGGCCTCCGGCGCCTCGAGCAGGATCCGGGCGGACCAGAGCGGATGGTTCAGATCGAAGCCATCCGCTTCCAGTTCGGTCGCGAGCCCGCCGTCGAGAATGAGAACTTCGCCTTCGGACGAAAGACGACACACCGGAGACACTGGCCGCCTAGCAGCCTGACCGCTGGATGTTCTGGGTCCAGAGGTTCGCGGCGTTGGACCGACCTTGGAACAGTCGCATCGCCTCCAAGAGGGAAGTCTTGCCGACGCCGTTCGGCCCGGTCAGGAGATTCACCGGAGCGATCTCCCCGAGTTCGAGGCCGCCGATCCCGCGTATAGCAGTCGACGCGGAAAGCGGAGAGGCGAGCAGTCGGAGAAGTCAGCCTCCGAAGATGTCGCGAAAGTAGCGGAGCCAGTTCCCTCCCAGGATTCGGGTGATATCCCCCTCTGAGTATCCCCGCCGGTCGAGAGCGTGCGCGACATTGCGGAACCGCTCCGGTTCGTCGAGGCCTTCGATGAAGGGAGGCCAGCGCACGCGGTAGCTGGGCTTGAAGTTGCGGAGCCGAGGCTCGTACCAGTTCTCCCGGGTGGCCCAGGATTTCAGCCCGCGAATCGCGTGATCCGTCGAGACGCCGACATGTTCGATGCCGCCGATGCGGACCGCATGGACCACATGGTCCACATAATCCTCGAGCGAGGTGTCGGGGTCGGGGCCGACGAAGTAGCCCAGGCTAGCGATGCCGGTGATGCCGCCCTTTTCCGAGATCCGCCGGATCTGTTCGTCGGTCTTGGCGCGCGGATGATTCGGATAGAGCGTTTCGCAGAAGGTGTGAGTGAACGCCGCCGGCCGGTTGGAGACTTCGATTCCGTCCAGAGATGTCTGGCGGCCGCAGTGGGAGAGGTCCACGATGATCCCCAGCTCGTTCATCCGGCCGACGACTTCGACCCCGAAATCGGAAAGGCCGCCGTCCACGCGCTCGGTGCAGCCGCTGCCGAGGCGGTTCTGCGTGTTGTAGGTGAGCTGGATACAGCGGGCCCCGAGTTCGTACAGCGGGTCGAGGTTCTGCAGCACTCCCTCGAGCATGGTGGCGTTCTGGAACCCGAACACGACCGCCATCTTCCCCTCCGCCTTGGCCTGCTCGATGTGCGCCGCTTTCGTGGCCTGCACCAGCTTGTCCGGGTTCTCCCGGATCCGCTGCCGCCATTCGGCGAGGGCCCGCGCTGCGACCTGGAAATTCGTGCTCGGCAGGGTGCTCTGGATCCCGGTGTAGCCCGACCGCTCGACCGCGGCGTACTCCACCTCGTCCCATTCGTGCCCGACGGCCAGAGAATCGATCACCACCGAGCGGTCGTAGAGAGCATCGATCCCTGGATTTCGAGGCGGGTTTTGGCCGGAGGTCTCCTGTCGGCGGCTGCCGGCGGGGATCCGGACGCGAGACGCGAGCGACGGGCGCGCTGCGAAGGAAGCGGCCAGCAGGCCTAGAAAAATCCGTCTCTCCATCGAAAGATCTCCTTCGTTCGGTTCAGGCCGAAGCGCGGACCTCGGCAGCGTGGCGAGCAGCTGCGGGAACGGCGCTCGCGGCGTTCGGGTAGAAGGCGGCGCCTCCTCCCGGTTGGAATCGGTGGCGCGCACGACTTCCTCCACTTCGGGTCGGAATCCGCAAAAGTAGCAGCCTTCTCGACTCCCTCCGGCATCACGGTCGGAAGAGGCGCGGGCGGAGCCCGTTCTTCCGAGCCCAGAAACGCCTCGCCGCCTCGCCGGAAACCCGCCAGTTGAAGATCACTGCCAGGGCGATGCCGACGGGCAGCACATAGCGAAGGTCCCAGAACAGGGTCGTTGCCAGAGTACCGACCAGAGTGACCCGATCCCCGATCGGGGCCCTCCAAAGGATTTCGATTCGCTCGATCTCGATCATCCGTCTCGCCACCACGAGCAGCACCGCAGCGAGCGAGGTGAAAGGGATCCATTCGAGAGCCCATGAGAAGAAGAGCACGAAGACAGCGACGAACAGGGCGTGGAAAGCACCGGCGAGCGGAGAACGAGCTCCCGAGGCGAGGCAGGTCGCCGTCCGCGCCACGCAGCCTCCCACCGGAAATCCGCCCCAGACGGCCGTTGCGATGTTCCCGAGTCCGAGGGCGGTGAACTCGCGGTTCGGACGGCTGGGCACCCCGCGCGAACGGCTCGCCATGGAGGCGGCGAGCAGGGATTCGGTGCTCGACAGAAAGGCGATCGCAACCGCGTAGGGCGCGAGGGTCAGTGCGAGCTCGAGCGAAGGGAAGAGCGGGAGCGGCAACCGGTTGGGCAACGCACCGAAGACGCTGCCGATGGTGGCGACCGGCAATTCCAGGAATCCAGTGGTCGCCGCACCGACGGCGAGACCCATCACATAGGACGGGAGCCGGGGAAGAAATCGTCGGGTCAGCAGCACGACGAGGAGCGAAACGCATCCCACCAGGAAGGTGGTGGAGTCGAACGCATCCAGACGGCTCCAGATTCCTTCGAGAATGAAGAGGAAGGAATGCGAGTGGTCCGCTCCGCCTGGGTCGTGGGCGTGAACGGTTCTTGCCAGCCCCAGCAAAGGAACGATCTGGCCAGTGAAGACGATGAGCCCCATCCCGGTCACGAATCCGGTGATGACCGCCTGCGGCATGGCCTCGATCAGAAGGCCGATCCTCGAGATCGCCACGACGGCGAGGAAGATTCCGGCCAGCAGCGTCGCCGAGAGCAGTCCTTGATAGCCGAAGCGTTCGATCACCATGACCGCGATCAGGATGCATGCCTCGGTGGGACCGCCGATCTGGAAGCGGCTCGCAGTGACGAGCGCGATGACCAGCCCGCCGACGATGATGCCGACGAGGCCCTTGTCCGGGCTCGCGCCGGCGGCGATCGCCACCACCAGACCGAGCGGCAAGGCCACCACCGAAACCGTGAGGCCGGCGCCCAGGTCCGCGCCCAGGTCGGAGAACGAGTACCCGGCCGGAACGACGCGGCGCAACTCGGCCTGAAAAGCGGCGAGAAAACGAGTCATCGGGGCGAACTTCGGGCGCTTGCGCTGGGGAGGCGGTGGGCGCCGCCGGCCGAGACGATGGATGCTGGCGGCGCGCTCGACACTCTCACTCGCTGGTGGAGAGAGCGCCGACCCCTCGTCGGCCGGTTCAGGCGCCGCCGTCCACTGCGGATACTCCCGGGGTGCGGCGGGAGACCGCCCCTTCTTCGCCGGTCTCGTGGTAGCTGTCGCCGTAGTACTTGCTCGTGATCCGGGTATGGAAATCCTCGGCCCGAACCGGGGGGTAGCGCGGCTCCCTCTGGTTCGGCAATACCCGCAGCACTTCGTCCTCCCAGACATAGACCGCCATCGGAAAGGAGGTGCGGGGGCGCTTTCGCGCCTCGGGGTCGCGCGGCGCGCTCACCCGGTGCGTCGTGGAGGGCAGCCGATCGTTCGTGATCCGCTGCATGTAATCCCCGGTATTCAGGATGATCGTTCCTGGGGGCGCCATGACCCGTACCCAACGCATCGTCTTGCGGTGGAGCAGTTGCAGCCCTTCCACTTCCGACGCCGGAAGAATCGTGAAGAGATCCACATCTTCGTGGCCGAGCATCCGCGCGCCGCTCCCGGAATCGGCGGCGGGCAGCGGCGGGTAGTAGTTCAGCCGGAAACCGAAGTTCGTTCCGGCGAGCCTTTCGTCGTAGAGCGACGGCGCTTCACCCAGATAGGCGAGCACCGCACGCATGATCGGCTGAATCAGCGGCTCGTGCGCGCGCACCACTCGCCGAAAAAACGGTTCCCATCCCGCGGAAGGCCAAAAGGACGCCTCGTTCCAGCCGGCGATCCCGTCGAGGTCGAACGCCTGCCGGCAGAACACCCATCCCTCCACCAGATCGGGGTGGATCGCGGTGGTTTCCCGCATGGGGAAATAGCCTTGGTTCACCGAGCCGCAGCGTCGAGCCCGGTAACGCAGCTTCTCGCCGAGCGGGTGGCTCTCGAAAAACGCCCGGGTTCGACGGTGCGCCTCCTCGTAGAGCGCGGGGTCCACCCCGTGGCCGGTGAGGACGGCGAACCCGGTGTCTTCCAGGGACTCACCGAGTGCTCCGACCAACCGCTCCCGGTCGGAGGCGCGAGGCGAGCGGAGCAGCGACAGATCGCAGGGATTCAGGACGAATTCCTCATCGAATTCCTCGTCGGCACCCTCGGCGAGGCGATAGCGCTGCAGCTTCGTGACCTGTTCGTAGGCCCCGAGCTCCTGGTTGAACTCGGCGGACACTCCCTGCTGGAAACCGGCCCGCGAGTTCACGAGCCGGCGGACTGCATTTCGGCGGCGACTCGCTCCGCCTCACGAAGGATGCGCAGGGTGTTTCCGCTCCAGATCTGAGCGATCTGCGGCTCGGTGTACCCCCGCCGGACGAGTTCGACCGTCACCTGCAGGGTCTCCGAAGCGTCGTCCCAGCCGTCCACCCCGCCGCCGCCGTCGAAGTCGGACGAAATGCCCACATGGTCGAGCCCCATGACCCCGACCGCGTAGTCGATGTGATCCACGAAGTCGGCCACCGTGACCGGGAAACGGTCGCCGATCTCCGCCATCCGCGAGCGCAGCGCCGCCGCGTCTTCCTCGCTGAGCGAGCCGAATTCGGAGCGGGACGAAATCCCGAACTCCGCCAAAGCAGCCTCCATCGCCTCGACTTTCTCCGGGGGGTCGACCTGGACGAACCCCCTCAGGGCGACCGTCTGCATCACCCCGCCGTTCGCGGCGAGCGCCCGCAGCTGCTCATCGTCCATGTTGCGCGAGACATCGGCGAGAGCCTTGGTGCTGGAGTGGGAGGCGATCACCGGAGCGGCCGAGAGCTCCGCAGCCTGCATCATCGCCTTTTTCGAGATGTGAGACACATCCACCAGGATGCCGAGGCGGTTCATCTCCACGACCACCTCGCGGCCGAAGGCGCTCAGGCCGCCGTGTTCTTCCTCGGCGTCGCCGAGATCCTCCCTCGGATTGCAGGAGTCGGCGATGTCGTTGTGGCCGTTGTGGGCCAGGGTGATGTACCGGGCTCCGAGCTCGTGGTACTTCGCGAGCAGCGCCAGGTCCTTGCCGATCACATAGCCGTTCTCGATGCCGATCAGCGCCACCAGCTTGCCCGCGGCGTGGATGCGCTCCACCTCGGCGGCACGGTGGGCCAGCTCGATCGTGTCCGAATGCATCGAGGCGGCACGGTGGATCGCATCGAACTTCGTCAGCGCGCCCGCTTTCGCCGCTTCGTAGTTCTCGGGCGTCCGCTCGGTCTGGCCGTAATAGACGATGAAGAATCCGGCGTCGAGACCGCCCTCGCGCATCCGCGGGTAGTCCACCTGGAAGTCTTCGTTACGGTTTCCCGGGTCCACTTCCTCGGTGGCATAGTCGAAGGGGATGTCGATGTGGGTGTCCAGGGTGAGGACCACATCGTGGATGCGGCGGGCTTCAGCGAGGATTTCTTCCTCCGTCGGGGAAGCAAGCTCTTCTTCCTGCTCGCCGCAGCCGACGAGCACCGCGGCGAGCAGGAGGACAGGCAACACACTGGAAAACCGAAAGGGGCAGAGTTTCAGGGACATGGAACCTCCAGACTTGCGGCCGCAATAGGGCTGCCGCGGGAAAACGGGAAATTTGCGAACCCGCGATGATACCAGCCGCACTTTACCCGCCCGTTCCCGAACCGCCCGGCCTCCGGGCATCGGGTTCGTGTGAACAACCTACCGCAAGGTCACAGCTAGCCACGGGAATCGGCGGCGAATGGGACAATCGCGCCCGGCATGAGCGCCGCTTGGCAGGGGTTTTGGCAAGGGCGTTTTGGCAAGGGCGCAAATCCGACCTGGCCGCGCGCGGTTTCGCCGAGGGTTTTTCGGTTGCCGCCCGATCCATTCCCCCGCCGCAGGCCGCACCGAGGGGGCGGCGCTCGGTAATTCGGTGCTGCTCTCGGCGGTGCCGGTCGAGGAAGTGCAGCGGGCATGACTCTCCCTGAACCGCGGGCATCCGGCGGATTCCGCCGCCGGCGCCCGCTTCCCGAATCCCTCGCGCTGCCGCTGGCCGCGATGCTGCTGTCCGGCTTCGCCTCCCTCGCGTACCAGATCGTCTGGGTGCGCCGCTTCTCGGTGGTTCTCGGGACGACGAACGCCGCGGTCACGCTGGTGCTGGCGATGTTCCTCGGCGGACTGGGCCTCGGGGCGGTACTCGCCGGACGCTCGGGAAGCCGCCTGGAAGCAGCCCAGCTCGCACGCCGATTCCTGCTGCTGGAACTCGGAACCGTCGGATTCGCCGTCGTGCTTCCGCTCTATCTGGACATGACCCTCCCGCTGCTGCGGGCCGTTCCCTTCCGGAGCGGTGCGCTTTTCTGGACCGGCGGGTTGGCCGCGGTGTTTCTCCTTCCCGCCGCCACCCTGATGGGAGCGGCGCTGCCGACCCTGACCGCGCTCGCCCGGCGCGTCCGGGACCGCGGAGAGGGGAGAACGGCCGCCTGGCTCTATGCGGCGAACACTGCCGGAGCGCTGCTGGGAAGCCTCGGGGCAGCTCGGGTGCTTCTTCCCGAATTCGGGCTCACCGGCGCCTCCCGCTGCGCGGTCGGAGCGAATCTGGCGGCGGCGGCATTGGTGTGGATCCGCTTCGGAAGGCCGTCTTCGAGGCGGCCGCCCGCCGATCGGGACTGCGGACCGGCCCTCGGACCGACACCGGACCCCGAGCCGGTTTCACGACGGCTGCGCTTCGGCGGGATTGCGGCCCTTTCGGGTTTCGCGGCGCTTTCCGCCGAGATCGGCTGGGCGCGTCTCGCCGCCCTGTTGTTCGGCCCGACGATCTACACCTTCGCCTGCGTCGTGGCCGCAGTGATCCTGGGCAGCGCGCTCGGCAGCGCGGCCGTCGGGCGGTTCCTCCGAGGGCGCCCGGCTCCCCATCGCTGGCTGGCCAGCATCCAGCTGGGGGGCGCCGCCGTTTCGGCGGCGGTCGCCGCGCTCGGCGACCGACTGGTCCTTCCCATCGGGAAACTCATCACCCAGAACGCGGAAGACATCGGGCGCCTCCTCGACCTCCAGC
Organism: Vicinamibacteria bacterium; assembly: GCA_963422395.1. Lineage (GTDB taxonomy): Bacteria > Acidobacteriota > Vicinamibacteria > Marinacidobacterales > Marinacidobacteraceae. The sequence continues at coordinate 2,891,673 of OY729431.1, forward strand.
TCCTCGGCACCGCAGCGGCGCTCCTGTTGCCGAGCCTCGCCCTGGGCGCCACCTTCCCGCTGGCGGTCGCGGGCGCTTCCGGCGCCGGAGGGGAGCGGGCCGGCCGGGCCACCGGGACGATCTACGCCTGGAACGCGGGAGGGAATGCCGCCGGGGCGCTCGCAGCGGGACTGCTCGTCATCCCCTGGCTGGGGATCGAGGCGGCGTTGCTCTCGGCGATTCTCGCCCACCTCGCCGCTGCGCTCCTCGCGGCGCCTCGGGTGCTCTTCCTGTCGGCCGCACTCGCGGTAGCCGTCGGCGGCGCGGCCGCCACCAGGTCCTGGGATTGGGAGCTGCTCTCCGGCGGGCTCTACAAGACCGCGCCCCAGATCGAAACCACCCGCCATCGAGACTTCCTCCGCCGCGGCCGGCTGCGGTTCCTGGAGCAGGGCGCGGCGGCCACCGTTTCCGTCAAGGAGGTGGCGGGAGAGCTGTCGCTCTCCATCGACGGGAAAGTGGATGCGACCGACGGCGCGGACATGCTCACCCAGCAGATGCTGGCGCACCTCCCGCTCCTCCTCTCCCCCCGGCCCGCATCGGTGCTGATCGTCGGGCACGGCAGCGGGGTCACCGCCGGGGCGGCCCTCCGGCATCCGGTATCCCGGGTCACTGCCGCCGAGATCTCCCCCGAGGTCGCCCGCGCCTCGCACCTCTTCGAGGCCGCGAACGGTGCTCCGTGGCGCGACGAGCGGTTCTCGCTCCTCGAAACGGACGCCCGAAACCACCTGCTGCTCACCGACCAGACTTTCGAAGTCGTCATTTCGGAACCCTCGAACCCCTGGATGAGCGGGGTGTCTCCGCTCTTCACGGTGGAGTTCTTCGAACTCGTCCGCTCCCGACTCGCCGCGGGCGGCCTGTTCTGCCAGTGGGTCCATCTCTACAACCTCGCTGAGGACAGCCTGCGAACGCTGATCGGCGGGTTCACCGATGTCTTCCCCGAAACCGCGCTCTTCGTCCTCCACGACGGCGATGCCCTGCTGATCGGGTCGAAGGGGCGGTTCCCGGTCCTCCCGCCGGCGGAGATCGACCGGCGGATCACGCGCATGGCCGACGCACTCGCCCCTTACGGAATCAACGACTTCTCCGCGTTCCGCGGCTGGCTCACCGCGACGGCTCCCGGGCTCTCGGAATGGTCCCTCGGGGCTCCCCGGCACCGGGACGACCACCCGATCCTCGAATTCCGGACGCCCCTCACGGTCCACGCCGCCACCGCCTCTCGAAACCGCCGCACGCTGGAGCAACTCGAAGCAGAACCCGATTTCGGCCCTTTCGGACCGGCGATCCCGCCGAGTGCGGCCGCGCTGGCGGACCGCGCCGCCGGGCTTCTCCTCGCCGCAAATCCGGATTGGGCGCTCGAACTGGCCGAAAGAGCGCTCGAAATCGACCCCGGTCAGAGCAGCGCCGCGGAAACGGTGGTGCGGGCTTCGCTGGCCCACGGAAAAATCATCGAAGGAGAAAGGATCCTCCGCCGGGTATCGGCGGCGGCCGCGCCGGACGGGCCGGCCGCGATCCCGCTCCATGTCTCGCTCGCGCGCCTGCTGCTCGGAGCCCGGCGGCTCGATGAGGCGGCGGCAACGCTCGAGTCCGGACCCGAGGCGCTGGCGGCGGACCGGGAGGCGCTGTTGCTGGCGGCGGAAATCCAGGTGGAACGCGCCGCCCTGGACTCCGCCGAAGCGCTCGTGCTGGCAGTGCTGCGCCGGAACCCGCGCGACGCCGGGGCCGCCGCCTGGCTATCCGAGCTCAGCCTCCGGCAGGGAAATCCGGCCCGGGCGGCGGAGCGGGCCGCCGCCATCCTCGCCGAGCGGCCGGAAACGGTTCGGGCGCTCCGCATCCGCGCGGTGGCGCTGGCGGAACTCGGACGGGAAGCGGCGGCGCGAGATGCATTCTCCGAGCTCGTGCGCCGGGCCCCGGACTCCTCGATCCACTGGGCGAACGCGGGGGCCTTCGAGCAGCGCGCCGGGCGGTTCTCCGAGGCGCTGCGCCTCTACCGGGAGGCAGTGGACCGCGACCCCGCGAACCTCACCGCCTACCGCGGCCTCCTCACCGCGGCCACCCGAGCCTCGGACGCAGAAGCGGTCCGGCGGGCGCAGACGGTACTCGGAAGCGGATCCCTGCGGTAGCGGTCCGCGGCGAAGCGGGTCCCGCCCGAGCCGGAAAGCGACTCGAGGTACCGGGTCCCGGTTTCCGGATCAGGCCTCGGAGTAGAGCATTCCGGCCAGGTAACCGGCGATCCCCATCTCGACCAGAGTCCAGACGAGGGCGAGGAACATGCCGTCGGGCGCCATCCCCATGTTCATCATGGCGATCCCGGGGAGCAGGTTGTGGAGGACCCACACCATGACTCCGGCGCAGACCGCCGCTTTGGCGCCCGCCCCCCAACGGGGACGCGCCACCGCGTACATATAGGCGACCAGGATGCCGAGCACGAAGGCGTACACCACCCAAAGCCCCATGGATCCGCCTGCCCCCTCGGGCATCGGGATCACGAACATGTTCAGGATGAATTCGCTGACATTGATGAGCAGCCCGGCAACGAGCCCGCCCTTGATGATTCCCGCAAGGTTCATGGTCTTTCTCCTCATCCTCTCCGATCGACGATCGAGAGGGGGTGCCTATGTTGCCGGCAGCCGCGGCCGGGTTGCAACCGCGGCCGGGTTACGACCGACCGCAGCCGGCAAGGCCGGGCCCGACGCCCGAATCAGCGGCCGCTGATGATGCGGAAGAGGTTCCGGACCGGGTCGTAGAAGCGGTCCACGACCCGCTCCTTCAACGGGATGATCGCGTTGTCGGTGATCGTGATGTGTTCCGGACACACGCGGGTGCAACACTTGGTGATGTTGCAGTAACCGACACCCTGCGTTTCCCGGAGTTCCCCGAGCCGGTCCTCGGTGTCCAAGGGGTGCATCTCGAGCGCCGCGGCATGGACGAAGAACCGGGGGCCGATGAACTCGCCGTGCTTTTGCGAATCCCGCAGTACATGGCAGACATCCTGGCACAGGAAACACTCGATGCACTTCCGGAACTCCTGCACCCGGTCCACATCGCGTTGGTCCATCCGCCAGGTCCCGTCGGGAGCGTCGGGCGGGCGCGGGCGGAACTTCCGGATCTTCTTCTTGACCTCGAAATTCCAGGAGACATCGGTCACGAGATCCCGGACCAGCGGGAAGGCTCGCATCGGCTCGACGGTCACCGGCTCGTCTGCCGGGAGATCGCTCATCCGGGTCATGCACAGGAGCCGTGGATCGCCGTTCACCTCGGCGCTGCAGGAGCCGCACTTACCCGCTTTGCAGTTCCAGCGGACGGCGAGGTCGCCCGCCGATTCTGCCTGGATCTGGTGTACGGCGTCGAGAACCACCATGCCTTCGGTGATGTCGGTGGCGTAGTCGACGAAAGCGCCGTCCCCGCCGCGCTCCCCGCGCCAGATGCGGAAGGTCCGGGTCGCCATCAGCGGTTCTCCTCGATGATCTGCTGCAGTTCTTCGCGCGGCGGGATGACCGGTGTCTCGGCGATCTCCATCGCGCCATCCCCGCTCTTCGAGACCACCAGAGTCGTCCTCCCCCATTTCTCGTCCTTGCCGGGATGGTCCTCGCGGAAATGCGCGCCCCGGCTTTCCTTGCGGAGGGCGGCGGTGCGCGCCACCGCCTCGGACACGAGCAACAAGTTGGGCAGGTCGAGCGCGGTATGCCATCCGGGGTTGTAGGAACGGTTGCCGGTCACCCGGACCGCTCCCGAGCGCTCCCGGAGTGCGAGTACGCCATCGACCCCCTCCTCGAGCTCCTGCTGCCGACGCACGATCCCCACTTTCTCCTGCATCAGGTCCTGCAGCTCGCTCTGGATCGCAAAGGGACCCTCGCCGCTTTCCGAACCGCCCTGCCCAGCGAACGGAACGAGGGCGGCGTGCTCCGCCGACTCTGCCTGATCGGCCTCCGCAGCGGTGCAGTCGGGCCGCGGATTCGCAGCGGCGAAACCGGCAGCGTGCTCCCCGGCGCGCTTGCCGAAGACGAGCAGGTCGGAGAGCGAGTTGCCGCCGAGCCGGTTGGCGCCGTGGAGTCCGCCGGCGCATTCTCCGGCAGCGAACAGACCCGGAACCCGCGACATCTGGGTCTCGCCGTCCACCCGGACCCCGCCCATCACATAGTGGGTCGTCGGGCCCACCTCCATGGGGTCTTCGGTGATGTCGATCCCGGCCAGCTCCCGGAATTGGTGATACATGCTCGGCAGCTTGCGGCGGATATGCCCCTCGCCGTCCTTCAGCTTTTCCCGGATCCAGGCGATGTCGAGGAATACCCCGCCGTGCGGGCTGCCCCGGCCCTCCCGGATCTCCCGGACGATGCAGCGGGCCACATGGTCGCGGGTCAGGAGCTCCGGGGGGCGCCGCGCCTCCTTGTCGCCCTGGGTATAACGCCAGCCTTCCTCGGGATCGCTGGCCGTCTGGTTGGCATAGAGATCGGGAATGTCGTCGAACAGGAAACGGCGCCCTTCGCTGTTTCGCAACACGCCGCCCTCTCCCCGGACTCCCTCGGTGACCAGGATGCCGCGCACGCTCGGCGGCCAGACCATCCCGGTAGGGTGGAACTGGACATACTCCATGTCGATCAGCTCCGCGCCCGCGTGGTAGGCGAGCGCGTGGCCGTCCCCGGTGTATTCCCAGCTGTTCGAGGTGATCCGGAACGCCCTCCCGATGCCGCCGGTGGCGAGCACCACCGCCGCCGCCCGGAAGAGGCGGAACCGTCCCTTCTCCCGGTCGTACCCGAAGGCGCCCACTACCCGCCCGCCGTCGGTGAGCAGTCGGGTGATCGTCCACTCCATGTAGATGTCCATCCCGAGATGCACTCCGTGGTCCTGGAGGGTGCGGATCATCTCGAGGCCGGTCCGATCGCCCACATGCGCCAGGCGCGGATACTTGTGGCCGCCGAAGTTGCGCTGGAGGATTCGCTCATCCCGGGTGCGGTCGAAGACCGCGCCCCACGCCTCGAGTTCCCGAACGCGGACCGGCGCCTCACGGGCATGGAGTTCCGCCATCGTCGGGTCGTTCCCGTACTGGCCGCCGCGCATGGTGTCGGCGAAATGAATCTTCCAGTCATCCCGGCCGTCCACATTGCCGAGGGCAGCGGCGATCCCGCCCTCGGCCATCACCGTATGCGCCTTCCCGAGCAGGGATTTCGTGACGAGGCCCACCCGGGCGCCCGCAGCCGACGCTTCGATCGCCGCCCGGAGGCCGGCGCCGCCGGCGCCGATGACGAGCACATCGTGCTCGGAGACCAGCATTCAGAAGATCCGGTAGTCGGTCCAGACGCCCATCGAGCAGAGCCGGACATAGAGATCGGAGAAGGCGACCCAGAACAGGCTGCACCAGGCGAACTTCATATGGCGGAGATTGAGCCAGCTCGAACAGTCGTACGCGCAGCGCTGCGCCGGTCTGCCGGATATCCGGTCGCGGAACCCGCCGACGAGGTGGCGGAACGAATGGCAGCCGAAGGTGTACCCGCCGAGCAGGATCACATTCATCGTCAGCACCAGGGTGCCGACCCCGACTCCGAACTGCTCCGCGCCGGCCGCGAGACCGGGGAACCACATCGCCTTCCAAGCGTCGAAGGCGAGGATGCCGATGAACACCACCGCCAGGTAGAGGAAGTAGCGGTGGATATTCTGCAGGAGGAGCGGGAGGCTGTTCTCCCCGCGGTAGGTCTTCCAGGGTTTGCCGACGGTGCAAGACGCAGGACTCGCCCAGAACGCCTTGTAATAGGAACCCCGGTAGTAGTAGCAGGTGAGCCGGAACCCAGCCGGCGCCCAGAGGATCAGGAAAGCCGGCGACCAGGGGAGGAATGCCGGCCAGAAGCCCGGTTTCGGGCCGAACCAAGCGTGATGCGAATCCCCGAAGAGTACCGGCGAATACATCGGCGAAAGGTAGTTGCCGAGTTCGTAGTGGGCGTTTTGGAACGCCGCCCAGGTGGAGTAGATGAGAAACCCGGACAGCACCAGAAAAGTGGTCAGGGGGACCGCCCACCAGCGGTCTCGCCTCCGTGTGACTCCGAATCCCTGTTGTTTCGGAAGGACTCCCGCGACCGCCGGCACCGCCGGGCAAGTGTACCAGCGACGCTTCGGATCTCGCTCAGTACGCGCAGCGAAAACCGGTGTGGTCCCAGGCAGAGTCCGCGGCCGCGCGGTTTTCCCAGCCGATGAGGTAGCCCCGACAGGAGTTCTCCGCGCAGAGGAACGATCCGCCGCGGAGGCGGCGGTCGTCGGGGCCTCCGCCGTCCACCCATTCCCACACATTCCCCGCCATGTCGAACAGGCCGTAGCGGTTCGGAGCGAAACTCCCCACCGGGGCGAGGCCCGGGAAGCGGTCGCCGAGAGCAGGGTGGAGGGGGAAGAGGCCGTCCCAGAGATTGGCGCGCGGCGGTCCGGCGAAGGGCGCCTGCTCTCCCCACGGGAAAGGGTTCCCCGCCCGCCCGCCCCGGGCCGCGCGTTCCCATTCGGCCCCTGTCGGCAGCCTTCCTCCGGCGTCCCGGCAAAAGGCGGCAGCATCGTTCCAGCTCACCTGCACCACCGGGTGATCGTCCGCCGGAAGCGGGCGGTCGGGGCCGCGCGGACGGCGCCAATCCGCGCCGGGGACCATGACCCACCAGGGAGCCCCGGGGACGACGGGTGCCTCGGGGGGTGCGGTTCCGGGGGCGTGGAAGACGAGCGACCATCCCAGACGCTCGGCGTCGGTGGCGTGGCCGGCACCCGCCGAAAAGGCGGCGAATTCGCCGGTGGTGGCCTCATTCCGATCCAGGCGAAAAGCCGGAATCCCGTCCCCGGCGGGAATCCACACCGTCCCCGGCGGCCCGACGCCGGCGGAGCATCCCGAAAGCGCCAGCAGCAGGGCCGCCGCGCGGAAGCGGCTTACACTCGGCGGCTCGGGAGGGGGAAGGGCGGCATGCGGCACCCGACGATGATGATCCCGGGAGCGCTGGCGCTGCTGCTGGCCGCGGCTTGCGGGAGTGGCGGGCTCTCGGAGGGTTCCGGGCAGGACGACCCTTTTCGGCACGAAAGGTCGCTGATGGTGCGAAACCAGATCGAAACCCGCGGAATCCGCGACCGGGCGGTGCTGGCGGCGATGGGGACGGTCCCCCGCGAGCGGTTCGTCCCGGAGCCCCAGCGCCGGAATGCCTATGCGGACCATCCGTTGCCGATCGGGGAAGGGCAGACGATTTCCCAGCCGTACATCGTGGCGCTGATGAGCACGCTGGCGCAGCTCCGGCCGGGCGACCGAGTGCTGGAGATCGGTACCGGCTCCGGCTACCAGGCAGCGATCCTCGCCGAAATCGGCGCGGAGGTGTGGTCCATCGAACGGCTCCCAGGAATCGCCGCGCGCGCCGAGGCAGTGCTGCGGGAAGGCGGGTACGACAGGGTCCGTCTCCGGGTAGGCGACGGGTACCTCGGCTGGCCGGAAGCCGCTCCCTTCGATCGAATCGTGGTGACCGCGGCGCCGCCGGAAATCCCCGGGGCGCTCCTCGACCAGCTCGCTCCCGGCGGGCGGCTCGTCGCGCCGGTCGGAGAGGACCCCTGGAATCAAAGGCTGCTGGTGGCGGTCCGGAACGAAAGCGGGAAGATCGAGATCGCCGACCACGGCGGGGTCGCTTTCGTCCCCATGGTGCCCGGAAAACGCTGAACCGTTCGGGTTACTCGATAGCCTCGACCCGGTTCGCACCGAGACCGGCGGCGAGGTTCCCGATGCGGCTCGCGGTCCGCTGATCGGTGAACTCCGCGAGCAAGGGAGCCAGACCGGCGAGCTTCATCTCCAGCACTCTCCGGCGGAGGCGCTTCGGCCTGAGGACCTCGATCCAGTCCCACCAACCGATGACATGGCGGGCCAGGTCGTCCAGCCCGCCGGCGCGAAAGCGCACTACCGTCGAACCGTCGGGCTCCCGCGTGATCTTCTGGGTCGAATGGAACTTCCACTTCCAGGGCTCGGGCGCCTGCGGGTGGAACCTCCACTTCACCTGGACCGGCTTCTCGGCATAGGACCCGAAGAACTGCATCAGGTAGTTGGACAACGCATCCTCTGCCAGGAAATATGGTTCCTCGAGGACTTCCACCTCGCTCATCCGATCGAGGCGAAACTGCATCAGGTCGTCGTCACCATGCAATCTCGCCACCAGGCGCACCGCTCCACCGTACACGAGACCGGCGGGCGCCGCCCGCTTCTGCGAGATGCGCCCGGCTTCGTTCTGGTAGCGGAAACGCACCTCATGCCGCTCCAGAATGGCCTGGCGCAAAGACTCGGTGATGGTTCGGGATACGGGGATGCACGGACCCGGCCGCGAACCGATCCCGAACGCGTCGGTGAGGGCATCGGTATCGGTGCCGGTTTGCCTGGCGCGTTCCAGCTCTTGCAAAACTCCGTGGAGCCGACTGCGAAGAGCAGTCAGCTGCGCGTGGTGGGGCAGCATCCGGTGTTCGAGGAGTGACTCGAGCGCGGCGTCCACCGCCGCCATTTCTTCGCTCGTCGGCGGCTGCTGCTGGAACCTGCGCATCCAGATCATGCCGTTGTCGAGCCAGAACCCCTTTTCTCCGTTTTCCCGCGAATGCTCCTTGAGCTGATCGCCGAAGATGTATCGGGCTTCCTTGACCCAGCGAAGCGCAGTCCGCCGGTTGATTCCAGCCTCTTCTTCCAGAGCCGCATAGGTCACCGGTTTTCCGCTCAGCAGCTTGCGGAACAGGAATGCCGCCCGGGTGATCGCGCCCGCCATTCGCCTCTCCTGACCTCGTCCAGGGACACGCCAGTTTTCCCTGCCGGCGGCAATCTGGCGAGATCAGGACAGATCCTGTCCTAACCGCTACGCTTCTTCAAGGATGAAGACCCCACCGTCGGGCGAGCCTGCGGATGGCGGCGGCTCGGTGCACCCGCTCGTGCTGCTGGGAATGGGGCAGGTCCACCGGTCGCTGCTCCGGATTCTGCAGCGAAAGTCCGAAGACCTCGCGCGGCGCTACGGGGCCGCGTTCCCGGTGGCCGCCTGCGGTGACCGCGGCGGTTTCGTCCGCGGACCCGGCGCCGAAGGCAGTCGGCTCACCGACGCCGCCATTCTCGCCGGCAAGGAAGCCGTCCGGGAAGGGGGCGGCCAACGGGGGAAACGATTGGGAGAACTTCCCGGGGCGGAAAGGATCTCTCTCGCCGAGGCGCTGTCGCTGGCCGGGCCGCGCGGTATCGTGCTGGACGCCGCCTCCATGGACCTCTCGACCGGAGGCGTCGGACTCCGGGTCGCCCGCGAGGCACTCGGCCGGGGGCTTTCGGTGGTCTTCGCCAACAAATCGGCGGTGGCACTCGCCTTCGACGAGATCGAATCCCTCGCGGCGGCGCAGGGGGCCGGGATCGGCTGGAGCGCCACCGTCTGCGGCGGGCTTCCGGTGGTGAACGCCGGCCGCCGCGATCTGGTCGCCGCCGCGTTCCGGCGGCTCCGCGGCGTGTTCAATGCGACGAGCAACCTCGTCCTCGACGGACTCGGCGCCGGACGGCCGCTCGAAGAGGCGGTCGCCGAGGCCAGACGGCGCGGGATCGCCGAGACGGACCCCACGAACGATCTCAGCGGCGCCGACACCGCCGCGAAACTGGTCATCCTGGTGCGGACCGTGCTCGGGAGACCGGCCGCGTTCGCCGATGTGGAGCGAGTGGGGATCGAAGGGGCGGGCCGCCCGGCGAACGGCGAAGCGATCCGGCTCCTCGGAGAAGCAGTGATCGAGGACCGCGGAGTCCGGCTCTCCGTTTCTCCCGTCGCCGTGCCGCGCGCCAGCTTCTTCGGCGGGATCGGCAGCCTCGACATGGCGGTCGAGTGGGAAACCGATCTCTACGGAGTCCAGCGGCTCTCCTGTACCGAGGGCGACGCGGTCCCGACCGCGGCGGCGATGCTGCGCGACGCCGTCCACATCGCGCAGGGGAATCCCGCGGGACCGTGGCTTACGATGCGGAACCCATGACCGACCCGGACCACCGCCTCTCGCGCCGTCAGGCCATCGCCGCCGGGCTCGCCGGCGCCGGAGCCACTGCGGGCTGGCTCGGTACCGGCTGCGGCGCTCCCGGCGCTCCTGCTTCCGGACCGGCGCCGGGGAGATCACGCACCGAAGCTCCCGATGCTCAGGCGGGTCGCGGCGTCCACGCAGCGGTCGTCGGTGCCGGAGCCTTCGGCGGCTGGACCGCCCTGTGGCTGCTGCGCCAGGGAGCGCGGGTGACTCTTCTCGACGCCTGGGGGCCGGGGAACGCGCGGGCGAGCTCCGGGGGAGAGACGCGCGTCATCCGCGCCACCTACGGGCCGCACCGCATCTACAGCGAGATGGTGCGGCGCGCCCTCGAGCTCTGGAAAGAGCAGGAGGAGCTTTGGAGCGACCGCCTGTTCTTCGAAACCGGAGCGCTGTGGATGAGCGACGACGAGGACCGCTACGCGAAGGATGCGGTTCCGATCCTTCGCGAACTCGACATCGAATTCGAGGAACTCACCGGCGAGGAACTCGGCCGGCGGTATCCCCAGGTCCACCCCGAGGGAATCGCCTACGCGCTCTTCGAAAAGAGCGCCGGCTATCTGCTCGCCCGGCGGGGCTGCCAGCGGGTTTTCGAGGGCTTCCTCGCCGAGGGGGGCGAATATCGCCAGGCGGAGGCGGCTGCGGGAACCATCGCCGGCGGCCGGATGCAGAACCTCCGGGTCGGCGGCGAACGGGTCGAGGCCGACCTCTTCGTGTTCGCCGGCGGCCCCTGGCTGGCGCATCTCTTCCCCGGGTTCGATCCGCCGCTCGTGAAACCCACCCGGCAGGAAATCCTCTATTTCGGGACTCCGCCGGGGCGCCCCGATCTGACCGACCGCGAACTCCCGGTGTGGGTCGAGACCGGAAAGAACCTGTTCTATGGGATCCCGGGGAGCAACTACCGAGGCTTCAAGGTGGCGGACGACGCCCGGGGGGCGCCCTTCGATCCCACGGACGGGGACCGGACACCGTCACCCGAGGCGATCCGGGCGGCCCGGGAGTACATGGAGCGCCGGTTCCCGGCCATGCGCGGCGCCCCGCTGCTCGAAGCGCGGGTGTGCCAGTACGAGCAGAGTGCCGACGGCCACCTCATCCTGGACACCCATCCCGAGGCATCGAATGTCTGGATCGCCGGCGGCGGGTCGGGGCACGGCTACAAGCTCGGACCGGCACTCGGCGAGATGCTCGCGGAGCAGGTGCTCGGACAGCGGGAGAAGGAGCCTTTCTTCGCCCTCTCCCGGTTCACCGCGGACGCGGCGGACGGAGGCTGACAAGCGCACCGCCGAGCATGACATCGAGCAGCGCTTCGATGTTTCGCTGATCGCCAGGACTGCACTTAGCAGCCCGTGGACAAAGTCACACGGCATTGCCGAGTAGCGAGGGGCTCCCGGTCGAGCCTCCCCGACCGGGAGCCCCTCACTCTCCGGCGTGCTCGCGGGGCCATATTCGGCCCCGCTCGGAGCGACCGGCGATGCCCAGTCCTCCCGGTGGGGCCCCGGCTGAACCGCTTCGCTCTTCGTTGCAAATCAGTCGGAATACGCCCGGTATGCCTCCCGATTCGCGCCTTGTCCGCCAGGCGCCTCCCCGGTCTCGGTGCTCGCGCCACTTCATCCACGGACTGTTAGGGAAACAGATCCAGCAGCGTTACCGCCCCGTCATCGGCGTCCACAAGTGGTTCGCCCACCGTCCGGACACCCTGTTTCGCAGCCTGGTCCTCGCGGAATTCGGCGAGGGCCGGCTGGAAGACACATCCTTCCGGGCGAACGACCTGTCGGGAATTTCGCTATCGCGTGGACCTCATCTGGGCTGACCGGGAGTCTGTTCTGCTCTCCAAGTCGATTGTGGCGCTTTGCAAAAGTTGCAATAACGATGCAAAAATCGTTTGCGTCATTATTGGGAAGAGCGCGACCGGATGCGGCACGGCGACACACTGCTGCCGGATTCTCCGGTGACTTCCCACTCCCGTTCGTTCTGCCTCCTGGTTTGCGACCGACCGCAATGATTGAAATAATCAAGCAACATTGTTTGTGGCATTATTTAGGGAATGTCGTCCAGCCTTGATATCCGCGATCTCCTCGCTCGCCTCGATGGCGCCCCGGCCGATGCGATGGAGTCGGAAACGGTGGAGTTCAAGCCGTGGATCGCCGATCGGAACGCCTATAAATCGCAGATCCGGATCCTGCGCGAAGCGGCGGTGGCCATCGCGAATGCGCGCGGCGGCGTCTTGGTGCTCGGCGTCGCCGACCGGAAGCACACCCGGGCGGAGGCGATCCACGGGGTCGGCGACCTCGATCCGGAAGGCCTGCGGCGCGACATCTACGACGGCACGGATCCACACATCCTGGTAGGCATCGAACCCTTGGAAGAACCCGAGGGCCGCGTATTCGTAATCCGGATTCCGCGGGGGCTCGGACTCCACACTACGACCGACGGCGTAGCGAGACTTCGGGTCGGTAAAGAATCCAAGCCGCTGACCGGCTCGAATCTCGCTCAGGTCCTCATCGGTCGGGGACGGCACGACCTGACTTCCGAAACCGCATCCGGGGCGGGCCTTTCCGATCTCGACCCGCAACAGATACTGCACTTGCGGCGCGTCATCGAGATCGAGGGCGGGGCACCCGAACTGACGAAGCTCTCGGACGAAAATCTTCTCGGGGCGCTCGATCTGATCACGGACAGCGGGACGACGCTCGCAGCGATTCTGCTACTGGGCGCCCCGACCGCCTTGGCGCGTTGCTGCTCGAACAGCGAAATCATCTTCACCCGCCATGCGTCGGCCCGAACCCTCTACAACGCTCGCCACGATCTGAAGGGCCCCCTGCTCGGACAGCTCGACGAGTTGTTGACGCTTCTGACGGCGCACACCGGATTGACCACGGTCGCTCTCGACGGGCTCCGCGATCTCGAAGTGCCGGATGTCTCCCGCTGGGCAGCGCGGGAAGCGATCCTCAACGCAGTGTGCCATCGCGACTGGTTCGTGAACCAGTCCGTCCAGGTATCCCTCCACCCGGACCGGTTGGAGATCGAGAGTCCAGGCGGCTTCGTGGGAGGGGTGGACGCCACCAATGTGATGCGCCACCCCCCCGTCCGACGGAACCCGCTGCTCGCAGGCGTCTTTCAGGCCATCGGTCTCGTCAACCGGGCAGGCTTGGGAGTGGACCGGCTCCACGAAGAAGCCCTGCGGGCCGGGAAACGCCCGCCGCGGTACGAGGCCGACTCCACCTATGTCCGTCTCGTCCTTCCAACGCGGACCGACCCTGGTTTCGCTGCATTCGTCACCGGCGAACGCGAAGGCGGCAGGGAGCTGGAACTCGACGACCTCTTGGTGCTGGAAGCGCTCACCCGGCACCCCGAGCTCGACCGCTGGACTGCCGCAGAATGCTTGCAGATCGAAGAAGGGCCGGCCTCGGAACGCCTCGTTTCCCTGCGCGAGCGCGGTTATCTGGTTCCAGTGGGACGGGGCCGCGGAACGAAGTACCGCCTCGCCGGCCGCTTGAAGCGACTCTGGCGGCCCCTAGACCCGGATGGGCGGGTTGCCGATGCGGCGATGCGCGAGCAGATTCTGGATCTGCTGTCGGACCGCGGCACCATCACGAACACCGATGTGCGGCGGCTCACCGGCATGTCCCGCTTCAGGGCGCTTTCGCTCCTGCGCGGGCTGAGCGCCGACGGGTTGCTGCGAATGACCGGGAATCGAGGGGGCGCGCGCTATATCGCCGGACCCCGCTCGGGCTGACAGAGAGCCCGTTCTGCCCTCCAAGCCGATTGTGGCGCATCGCAAAAATTGCAATAACACTGCAAAAATCGTTTGAATCATTATTTCGAAAGGCGCGACCGGTGGCCATCGGCCCATCGCGCAAGCGCCTGCCGGAGCTCCGGCGGGCCAAGGCCTACCGGGAGTGCTGGTTCTCAGCAGCGCCACCGCCCAGCCATCGGGAGGATTGCACAAGCGGTTCGCTGGTCATCCGGGCCGGACCGGAACCACGGCCCGAGCCGCTAGATCGTCGACTTCCTGAAATTGCGCTGAGCAGCCCAGCGCGTCAAGTCGATGGCGAAGTTCGGAAAGGTGCCAGGAAGGACCCAGAGAGTTTCTGAATTCCAGAACATGCCGGTGGGCATGCTCTTGTCGCGTGGCCTCATTTCGTACTTGAAATTCTTCACGGCGATTTCGTTCCACCGCAAGGCATCTTCGAGACTCGCCATGTCGACCGCGACCGTCTCAGCACCGTGCTGCTGCTTGCCGATTTCGGCAGCAGATTCGTATGCGACGCAACATTTGTCGTACAAGGCCTCGACTTCGCACCGGATCTGCGAACTCAACGCTTGGAACAGTCGGCGCACATCATGACTATGCTCGGCCGGCTGACTGTGCTCCTGCTCCCAGATGTGCTTCACGACGAGTTCGACTACGACTACATAGAGGACGATATTCGTTAGCGCCATCCCAAGCCGCTGTTGGTCGCGGGCGGCGCCAATTGATCCGGCGTCTCTGATGGCCGCTCTCGACACTGGCAACGAATCGGTGGAGCGGAGAGCCTCCATCGCAAGAATCAACAGGCGGGCAGAGCCCAGCTTCGATCCGTGAGGGCTGTTCACTTCGCGTTTCCCCATAGTGAGCACCTCCAGGGGAAGATCCTCAGTCTCTCACCCGCGACTTCATGGGCATGCACCACCTTCTGCCACTCGAGTCATCTCCCGAAGAACGAGACGCACGGTGCGGATTCCGACCGCTGCAGCAGCCGCCCGAACACTGAGCACCTCCGCCCCGCTCGCCACTACCGCCGAGGCTGACGAGCGGGAGCCCTCGCCGAGGGCGAATCAGAACTCGAGGCGGACGCCGACGCGGAAGACTCTCGGGTCGAGGATCGCGACGATCTCGTTGTAGCGGGAACCTGAAATCGTGCGGTAGTTCAGCACCGTGGAGCTGTTCGTCAGGTTGAAGCCGTCGAACAGGAAGGCGACGGTCGCGCCCTGGGGCAGGTCGAAGGACTTCTCGGCGCGCATGTCGAAGATACCGACATTCGGCGCGCGGGAGTTGTAGCCATCCGGCATCACCCGCTCGGTTCCGGCGTTCGGGAGACGGACGCTGACCCGGCGGCCGGTCTGATACCCGCTCTGCAGCTTGTAGGAAGCACTGACTCCGACATTCCAGGGGAAGATGTAACGGCCGACCAGTTTGTAGTTCCAGTAGGTCGTGTCGATCGCACCGAGCCGGAGCGACTGGTTCGCCTGCCACTCGTAGGTCGTGCCCTCGATGAAGTCGAACCGGGCGGCGGCCCGACGCTCGTGGAGGAGGTCGTCCGCATGTAGGCGTTCGCCCAGGTGTGGAGGAACGAGGTCAGGAACATCCAGCGGTCGGCGAAGCGCCGGTTCAGCGCCACTTCGACGGTGTGGTAGTTGGCATCCGGGCTCGGCAGGCCGTGCGCGCCGGGGTTCACATACATCCGATTCTCGGGAATTCCGGGCTGCCGGTCCATGAGGCCGATGACCTGGTCGTCCCCGGTTCCGGCGGTGTTGTCCGGTCCCCGGTCCTCATAGGAGTACGGAATGCCGTAGGCGAAGGCGCGGTTCAAGTCCACGACCCCATAGCCGTTCCGCGAGTTCTTGTGGACATAAGAGGCGCGGAAGGAGAAGTTGTCGGCGAGCTGCTGCTCGAAGTGGGCCGACGCCTCGTGTCCGTAAGCGTTCGTCAGGCCAGGATCCACGGTCACGAAGCCGGCGCCGCCGAGGGTGCTGAGCTTGTTTCCGAGTTCGGAGGAATCGGCGAGGCCGCCGCTCGGCCCCGGGTCCACGATCCGATTCCCGTTCAGGTCGTTGAATTCGTACCGGAACGCCGCCTGCCCCACCGGGTTCTCGTCGTCCACGATCGTGGTGCTGGGGTTCCAGTAGAAGCGCCCGAAGAACAGCTTCAGCACCGTCCGCCCCTACGCCCGTCACATCGAAAGCGGCACCGAGCCGCGGCCCGATGTTCGAAAGGGTCAGTACGTCCGCTTGCGACACTTCGAGTGCGGGGAAGATGTCCGAATGCGTGGGTTGCATGGACTGGTCCGGCCAGCCCATCACATAGCGGTCGAAGCGCGCGCCGAGGTTCAATGTGAGGCGGTCGTTGAGTGTCCAGGAGTCCCTGGATATAGGCAGCGGTCAAGAGGATGTCGTTCACGCCGGTGTTCGGGGTGTTGTAGATGTCCACCTCGGAGGGCAGGCCGTCACGGTCCCGGTAGAAGATGTCCTCCGGCTGCATGCGGAGGAAGCTGCGGCGCTCGCGGTATATCTCGGTCCCGATCTTGAGCGTGTGCTGCCCGGCGAAATCATCCGCGAAGTAGGTCAGATTGCCGGAGATCTGCGGCTTCGTCACCTTGCGGAAGTGGTAGTAGTCGTTGGCGTTCGTCAGATCACCGGTCGTGAGCTCCTCGCGGCCCGCAGAAAGACCCTCCACGCTCTCCGACTTCGTCGTGGTCGTAAAGAGCGGGAACTGGTTGATCCAGTGGCTCAGCTGCAGGTTCAGGAAGAGCTTGTCGGTGAGCACATTCGTGTACTCGAACTTCATCGGCTTGTTCACC